>JAJEHS010000004.1 GCA_022823605.1 Paracoccaceae bacterium | reverse complement strand
GGTCAGTGTCAAGGTTGGCACCAAGGATGACAGTGCGACACCGGGTGTGGACTATGCGTCGGTGGCAGACTTTGACATCACCATTCCGGCGGGTGCAAGCAGTGCCGGCCAGACCTTCACCCTGACGCCGACCGATGACATGCTTGATGAGGCAGAAGAGGAGATCAGTGTTGACGGGACCTCCGGTTTCATCCTCATTACCAAGACGGCGATCGGCTTGACCGATGATGATGGCCCGCCGGTTGTAACCATTGATGCACTACAAATTGAGGAAGGTAACAGTGGGACGACACCCATGACCTTCACGCTGGTGCTGTCGACGACGAGTGGCAAGGCGGTTTCGGTTGACTATGCGGATACACGGACAGGCACCGCGACCTCGGGTGTGGATTATACGGCGATTGCTTCGGGGACGGTCACGTTTGCGGCGGGTGAGACGTCCAAGACGGTAGAGGTGGCGATCACCGGTGATACGCTGGATGAAGAAAACGAGACGATCATTCTGCGTTTGTCGTCTGTGGTCAATGCCACCTTCCCCAAGAAGGATGGAGCCGTCCAGTCCACGCTTGATACGACGGGGAAGATTATCAATGATGATGCGGTACCATTAAGTGCGCGTACAGTAACCTTGATACTATCTTCGACGAGTATTTCTGAAAATGGAGGTCAAGCGACAGTGACCGCAAGTCTGGATAAATCGGTCAGTGAAGATGTTATCGTAACTGTTTCAGCAACACCAACCTCACCTGCGACAACCAGTGACTTCACACTGAGCCAGAATAAAACCTTAACTATAAAAGCGAATTCAACTAGTAGCACAGGCCTGGTAACGATAGCTTCAATAGACAATTCAATGGATAATCCTGACAAGTCCATTACTGTATCGGCGACAGTTTCAGGAGGTGTGGCTAACCCAAGTGATGTAACGCTAACCATCACCGATGATGATGACGCTCCTGAAAGCATAATGCTTGTAGTTGATACTGATAGTCAGACTGATGGCAATCAGAATAGCATCGACGAGAATACAGGACCAGTATCGGTTGGTATATCTGCAAATGTAATGGGTGGAACAACCTACGCAAAAGATATGATAATAGAGGTTTCTATAGTAGATGACACGGCTGTTACTGGAACAGATTTTGTTCAAGTTAAACCGTTTAATATTGTCATCAAAGCAGGTTCGGGCAGTGGTTCAAGTACTTTCATGCTTACACCTATGGACGATAATGTTGAAGAAATTACGGAAGCTATTTCCGTCTCTGGAACGGTCATGCATGAAACGCAGTCAAACGTAATTGACTCCAAAATCATGATAAATGATGACGATAAAAACGAAGTAAGTACAACAAATATAATTGTGAAAGATGCCTCAGCTAATGAAAGTGACTTGGAAATACGCTTCAAGGTAATGTTAGAAAAACCTTTGACCAAGAAAATTGATATTAATTATTACACCCGTGAATCAAATCCCATATCGGCTCGCCAAAATATTGATTATAAGGAATTAAGTGGAAACACGAGCTTTAGTCCCGGGGAAACTGAAAAACAGATAGTGGTAGAGATTTACGACGATTATCATCAGGAAAGGTCTGAAACCTTCGAATTAGTTGTTTCCAGTAAAGAGTTGGATGATGTTGTGGCCGTTGGTACGATAATGAATATGGACTCACAGCCTCCCCAATGGTTATCAAGGTTTGGCCGAACGGTTGCGGAACAGAATTTGGAAGCAATAAGAGATCGTGTTACTGCTGACCGAAGTAATGGTTTCACTGGACAGTTTATTAGTCAACCTTTGCGAAAGTCTGGTAAAGCAAACGCACAGGTTTCAGGTGATATAGATGACAATATCAACAACCAAGATGAATCTGTATCACAAGAAACTTCCCAGCAGATTAATTCGGTTAGAGACACATGGGGTGTTGGTGGCTTTGATAATCCTACCCCGGAAAGTAGAGAAGTTACTGATGATGAAATCCTCCTTGGTACATCCTTTGCTTTAACCAAAATTAATGAAAATGATCTTTCTTTCGGGATATGGGGTCGTGCAGCAAAATCAGTTTATAGTGGTGGCAAAGACGAAAAAACTGTTGATGGGGAAGTTACCAGCATAATGTTTGGAGCAGATTGGCAAAGAAATAAAACATTATTTGGTGTGATGGCTGCCAGAAGTAAAGGCAAGGGTACCTTCGGTACTACGCGGAAAGGAGAAATTGAAGCTACCCTCACGAGTTTTGTACCCTATACAACCCACCAGATTAATGATAATCTTTCAGTCTGGGGAGCATTTGGCATCGGTAGTGGAGAGATGGCAATTGATACACATCTCGGTGACATGATCAAAACAGATATTGACTGGAAAATGCTTGCTGCCGGAGCAGAGGGAACTTTGGTTCCAAGATTGCATGATGGAGGTATCAATTTGAACTGGACCACAGATTTCCTTTGGACGCAAACCGACTCTGATGAAGATCCAGGACTGATGGCATCTAGCAATGAAACTACAAGATTCCGTACTGGTATAGTTGCTGATTGGGAAAACCAAATGGAATCAGGTATAAGCGTTAAGCCAACAGTAGAAGTCGGAATTCGATATGATGGGGGTGATGCTGAGACTGGTATTGGTTTAGAAGTAGGAGGAGGTATAGAGTGGACAAATTCAGAAAGTGGTCTCACTGTAATTTTGCAAGGACGTACCTTAGCTGTTCATGAGGATGGTAATTTTGAGGATTGGGGAATTGCCTTGGGAGTTATTTACGATCCAAATCCAAAGACTAAAGAAGGATTATCAGTTCAGATGGGGTACGCCCTAGGAGGAAGTGCTTCTGGAGGGCGGCAAGCCTTGATAGGTCCAGATACATTCCCTGGTCTGAGTGAAACAGAAAGTGAGGGTAGTTGGTCAGCTGAAGCGGCTTATGGAGTAAATCGAGGCGGAGGCATGGTTGGTTCTCCTTATGCGGCGGTTTCAGGGGAATCTTCTGAGGGGGTAAAATCATCGAAGCTAGGTTATAGGATTGAACCTGATACGGAACAGGCAGCAAATATTTACTTGGATTTATGGACAAACCCTAAGGCTGATGATTCGGATACGAGTTCGGGCTTAGGGTTTACCTGGCATTGGTAAGTGTGTAATCCCCTAAATTATCAGTTCTGTTTCTGTGCCATATGATACATTTGTTACTTACCGTTTACATATGTACCACTTTTCCCGGGAGTGGATCACGGGGAGGGTGGGTTTTTGTACCAAAACTAAAATATAATTACCTATACGATTGGAGATTCTTATGAGCCATAATTGTAAGCTTTTTTTTAGGATTTAGCGATTCTTTACTGTACTTGTAGAATAATTCATTAGTGTCAGGATCTATTTTCAGTTTTGGTTTACGATACCGTAACCAAAGCAACTGAGATTGATTTATTCATCACGGGAATAAAGACAACCTTGCTATGGGCAAATTCTCCTAACCACTTTTTTGGTGATTTCATTTTTAAATTCATCAAATTTAATTCTTAATCTTCGTGTAAATCGCTTACCAAGATCTACCATCTGTCATAAATTCATACATTCCACCATACCTCATCTTGTTGTTGTCATTCATCAGACTAGATGATCACTTAATCATATGGATTGTCACAAGCCTAATAGGATTCATTGTCCCCACCAAATCCTGTGGCATATCCCCACTAGCAAAGGAAATGTTCCCAATTAAAATCAAAATGAGCATACAACAGACTTTATGCTGAAATTTGCTCATTCTGTTAAAATATACTACTAATCTAGAAAGCAAGAAATGTTTATCATTGGTTTTCATGGTAAGTTAAATTCATCTGATTTCTAACAATCATGTTTCAGTTAGATGTAAATACAAAACAACATTTTGTTAATCATGAAATATTTTACTGGAAAACGGCTTTGGTTGAGAATTGAATTGGCTAGCCAATTACAGATTCTGCCAGATTTTACAATTGGATGATTATTGTTAAAAGGAGCAATTCAGGAAATTGGACAATAATCAATTAGTAGCAATAGAATTTCAGGAGGTTGTTAAGAAATTCGGCAGTTTCACTGCAATCCATAATGCCAACCTGAAAATTCACGACAATGAATTCTTTACCCTGCTGGGTCCCTCGGGGTGTGGTAAAACAACCTTGCTCAGGATGGTTGCCGGTTTCGAGAATGTTACCGAGGGTAACATTTTTCTTTTCGGCAAGGAGTTTATGCATCTTCCTCCCAACAAGAGGTCTGTGAATACGGTTTTTCAACAATATGCCCTGTTTCCCCACATGACAGTATTCGAAAATGTCGCATTTGGTTTGAAGATGAGAGGGTGGGTCAAGGATGATATCCAACCAACCGTCTGGAAAATGCTTGATTTGGTAAGATTGCGACCTTTTGCCGAAAGAAAACCCAATCAATTGTCAGGCGGCCAGCAGCAGCGTGCCGCCCTAGTAAGGGCCATTGCTCCTCGACCCAAGGTACTGTTGCTTGACGAACCATTATCGGCCCTTGATTTAAAACTTCGACAAGCCATGCGGCTAGAATTGAAGCAACTCCAACAGGAAACAGGGATTACTTTTGTTTTTGTAACTCATGACCAGGAAGAGGCACTGGCCATGTCTGACAGAATTGCCGTCATGTCCGAAGGAGTAATTCAACAAATTGGAAAAGCTCAGGAAATTTATGAAAGCCCCAAAAACGAGATTGTGGCAAACTTCATAGGTGAAACGAATATTCTGCAAGCAACTCTGGTGGAATTGAATGATGAAGAAGCAAAATACCAGATTGCTGAAGATTTCATCATATCAGGTGGTGGTGCGTCGGGGTTGGTCAAAAATCAGGAGGTCAAGATTCTTCTCAGGCCTGAAAAAATCAGAATTGGCACCTCGGACAACCAGATTGATTCAATCCCGGGAACAATACAGCAATCAATGTATTTGGGTACAGATACGGAATACCAGGTTCGAGTTCCTGGTGAGAAGACCCTCAAGGTTCGTGATCAAAATGGATTTGAAAGGAGGAAATTATTACCTGCCGGAAGTGAGGTAAGTCTCAGTTTCAGCAAGGATTCAATCAGGATCTTGCGATCCTAGGAAAATCCATGGAACCAGTTTATCATCAAAAGAGAGCCTTTGACCCACTGAGAATATGGCTATTGCTACCATCCTGGGTGGTTATTGGTGTTTTCTTGCTCATACCAGTTGGTTTGATGCTGTTGATCTCTTTCATGACAAAGGAATTTCGTGGTGGTGTAATATGGGAATTTTCACTGGCAGCCTACGATCAGTTTTTGATTGACAGAGGTCTTTTCGGTGATGATCCACCCACAATCGAATGGACTTATATTGTCATTTTCCTGCGGTCAATTGTACAGGCCACCATCGCAACGATTTTCTGTCTGATAATTGGTTTCCCAACGGCATATTTCATTGCTACTAGGGAACCCCAAAACAGGACTTTCTGGATTTTCCTGGTAACCGTTCCCTATTGGGTCAACCTGCTCATCAGAACAGTATCCCTGAAATTCCTGATCAGGGATAATGGGCCGATCAACGAATTCCTGCTTTCATTCGGATTGTTATCCGAGCCCTTGGGATTGATCAATACCAATATTGCCGTCCAACTCGGGTTGTTTTACTCTTATCTCCCCTTCATGGTATTACCGATCTATGCTTCCGTGGAAAGATTCAACTTTACCTATTCGGAAGCTGCTGCTGATCTCTATGCAGACAAATGGAGTACCCTACGAAGGATTGTTCTCCCGAATGTGGTACCCGGTATCGCAGCAGGCTGTATTTTGGTATTCATTCCAAGCTTGGGAGCATTTATTGCTCCGGATCTTTTGGGAGGTGCAAAGAATTTCATGATTGGTTCCCTGATTGAAGAGCAGTTCAAGGGGAATGCCGGCAACTGGCCCTTTGGAGCAGCCGCTTCAATGATATTGCTGACGATGGTTTTAATTGCACTGTTGTTTTACACCAGGCAACAATCCAAGGGCGAAGTGTAATAAGATGCAGGTAGCAAGTTCAGTACGGAGCATACCGGGATTTTCCCTGTTGGCAATACTTTGCCTGGTAATCCTTTACGCCCCACTACTGGTTGTCATGGTTTACAGTTTCAACGACTCGTTGTCCATAACAATATGGGGTGGTTTCAGTCTGAGATGGTATGAACAAATCTTTTTCGGCTTGGAGGCGGAAAAGTTTCAGAAGGCAGCCTGGAACTCCATTACAATAGCCTTTATGGCTGCTGTCGTTGCAACCACAATAGCCTTTTCGGCAGCCATCGGGGTTGTCAGAACATCCCCCTTCAAGGGCAAAAACCTAAATATTTCCCTGCTGAGCCTGCCCATCATGGTGCCGGAAATCGTAACTGCAGTTGCGACCTTGATTTTCTTCAGCATGATCAGTTTCAAACTTGGTTATACCTCAATTCTGGTTGCTCATATTGTCTTCTGCATTCCCTTCGCCTACCTGCCGATTTCGGCTAGGATGCAAAGTATTGAAAAGGTTTATGAAGAGGCGGCCATGGACCTCTATGCCAACCGCAAGCAGATATTTCGCAGCATATTGCTTCCCTTGATGATCCCAGGGATCATTTCAGGATTTCTTTTGGCCTTTATCATTTCTCTGGATGATTTCATCATCACCAGTTTTGTAAAGGGAGCTGGTGTTGAAACGTTACCCACGGCAATTTTCGGTTCCATCAAGCAGGGAATTAAGCCCGATATAATGGCCCTGTCTACCTTGCTGCTTTTGGTATCAACAATTTTAGTAACGATATCCTATTTTCTCAGCCGGGCAGATCTGAAGAACAAGCTTAACTAAGTTGGTAACAAAGTAATCCTAAATCTGTTCTTTTGTATTGGTCATTTGGATAAGTATTCCCTAAATTCAGTTTTTACTGAAAAAACAGTAAATTGAATTCAACTTTAAAATAGTGGAAGGAAAAATGTTAAAGAAGATTTTAGTAGTTTCGGCTATTGTTTTGACCTTTGGAGCATCATCTGGCTTTGCTCAGGGAAAACTATCGATTTATCACTGGTTCGAGTATATCCCCCAGGAATTGCTGAACAAGTTTTCGGAAGAGACCGGAATCGAGGTAACCATGGATACCTATGATTCCAACGAAACACTTTTGGCAAACCTCAAAGGAGGGAAACTCGGCTCATTCGATGTCGCAGTACCCGGTGATTACATGGTTTCGATCATGAATTCGGAAGGATTGCTTGATGAAATCCAGCCTGGTGAATTGAGTAATATGGGAAATATCCAGCCACAATGGATGGATGTCTCCTTTGATCCCGGAAGAAAATACTCCATTCCCTATCAATGGGGATCAACAAGTTTTTCCGTCAGCAGGGATGTTTTTGGGGGAGATATTAGAACTATGGGCATCATTTTTGATCCACCTGACGAATTGAAAGGCAAAATAAATGTACTGGATTCCCAGGGTGAGGTTATTGCCATGGCTTCACTGTATCTGGGTATTCCCCAATGTACGAGTGACAGGGATCAATTGCAAGCTCTTGATGAATTGTTGCAGGGTGCTAAGGAAAATTGGGCGTCCTTCAATTCCGATGGTGCCAAGGATGTACTGGTATCGGGTGATGCTGCCGTCGGGATGATCTGGAATGGTTTCGGAGCCAAGGCCAGGGCCGAGGGAGCCAATATTGAATATTCCTATCCTCGTGAGGGATTGGTTGTCTGGATGGATAATGTTGTTCTCCTGAAGGACGCACCTAACAGGGAAAATGCCTTGAAGTTCATGGATTTCCTTCTGGAACCTGAAAACATTGCTGCGGTTACCAATTATGCCAGGTATAGTGCGGGTGTTGAAGGGGTTGATGTGTTTCTGGATGCAGATTTGAAATCACAACCTGAATCCGTACCACCTGCTGATGCTCCTGCCGGATCATTTGTTGAACCCTGTGATGAAGAAGTGCAGGTCGTATACAATCAGATCTGGACCAGGGTCAAGCAATAAACTAAATTTGTCGCCAGGTCATTTTATGGCCTGGCAACCTCAGGGCAGAAAATGAGCAGAGATCCTTATTATGATATTTTGTTCGAACCAATCCAGATTGGACCGGTAACCGCAAAAAACAGGTTTTTTCAGGTACCTCATTGTACCGGCCTGGGTTATCGAGACCCCTCGGCCAATGCTTGGCTAAGGGGTATCAAAGCCCAAGGTGGATGGGGAACGGTTTGTACGGAGCAGGTTGAAATCCACCACACCTCTGATATCACGCCATTCATTGAATTACGTATCTGGGATGATCGTGATGTGCCAATGTTGGCTCAAATGGCCGAAAAAATTCACGAGCATGATGCCCTTGCAGGAATAGAACTTGCCTATAATGGATTGAATGGACCAAATCTCTACGGCAGGGAGGTGCCCATGGCACCAACAGGCATGCCGGTAGAATCCTTCACCTATGATCCGGTTTCTGCCAAGACCATGGATAAGCAGGACATCAGAAATCTGAGAAAATGGCATCGAGATGCTGCCATTCGAGGCAAGAATGCCGGATACGATCTGGTGTATGTGTATGCAGGTCATGGGTTGGGATTTTTTCACCACTTCATAAGCAAACGGTACAACCGAAGGAGTGATGAATATGGTGGCAATCTGGAAAACAGGATCAGAATCCTGAAAGAGATTATCATAGATACCAAGGAAGCAGTTGGTGATACATGTGCTGTACCTTGCAGGATAACAATAAATGAGCTCATGGGAAATGCTGGTCTGGAGACCGAAGAGGCCAAGGACATTATTTCAGCTCTTGCCGAATTGCCGGACCTTTGGGATTTTTGCCTTGCCGGATGGGAAAATGACAGCCAGACATCCCGCTTCAGTCAGGAAGGGTTTCAGGACGAGTACCGCAAGGGTTTCAAGGCTTTGACAACCAAGCCTGTTGTCGGAGTTGGAAGATATACTTCACCCGACAAGATGGTTTCATTGATCAAATCTGGAGAACTTGATTTGATCGGATGTGCCAGACCTTCCATTGCCGATCCCTTTTTGCCTAAGAAAATAGAGGAAGGTCGGATTGAGGATATTCGGGAATGCATCGGTTGCAATATTTGTGTGTCGGGAGATTTTACCATGTCCCCGATCAGATGTACCCAAAATCCCAGTATGGGAGAGGAATGGCGAAAAGGTTGGCATCCCGAATATATAAAGAAGAAAGTATCCAGCAAGCCAGTCCTGATTGTCGGAGGTGGCCCAGCCGGACTTGAAGCTGCCCAGATGCTTGGCAAGAGGGGATATGATGTAACTCTTGCCGAAAAGGAACTCAATCTGGGAGGTAGGGTTTTCAAGGAATCAAAACTTCCGGGATTGGCTGCTTGGGGTAGGGTGGTTGATTACCGGTTGAGCCAATTTAACAAATTGCCCAATGTTGAAACCTATCTGGATTCCGACCTTACACCAGATCATCTGCTTGAATTCGGTATCTCCCTGATTGGAATTTGTACTGGTTCAACTTGGCACAATAATGGTCTTGGATTCAACCTGAAGGAGCCTTTAGACAATGATCCGGGTACTTCTGTCTATACTCCTGACGATATAATGGCCGGAAACCTGCCGTATGGCAATCATGTTCTGATCTGGGATGATGATCATTACTATATGGGTAATGTTCTCGCAGAACTATTGATTCAAAGGGGATATGAAGTCAGTTATACGACGCCGGCCCCGGAAGTTGCAACCTGGACCCAAAATACGATGGAGCAGCATCGCATCCAAAAACAAATCATGGAATTGGGTGTAACAATTCATACCAACCTCATTCTGGCAAGCATTGACGAAGGAACAGCCAAATTCAATTGTTCCTATACTGGCAAGGAACAAAATTTCGAGATGGATTCCATCCTGCTGGTAACGTCCAGATATCCCAATGATTCATTGTTCAGGGGAATTATGGAAAGAGAAGGTGAATGGAAAGACCATGGATTGGAAATGGTAAAATCCTTCGGGGATTGTGAGGCCCCTGCTACAATTGCCCATGCCGTCTATGCTGGTCGCAGATTTGCCGAGGAAATGGAAGCAAAACCTCCCCAAGGGGAAATTGTACCTTTCAGGAGAGAAATTGCCGAGCTTAGTAATAATCCGATAAATTAACATAAGGATATTCATCCATAATGGTGGATATTGTTATCACCCGAAGGCAATGAAAAGTATATGAGATAAAGAATTTAAATTGGAATCCTTTGTATTGAAACAACCACTAGTTATTACCATGCCTTGAAAGAATTACCGAACCGGTTGAACCGTCGTACACCATTTTCATATGCTGCAGGAAATCCCTTCCCAATAGGGCAAGGTGAGACTGATCTCCTGCAAGGAGATGCACACCCCCGACCCTTCCATAGGCATAGAACCCTAAACCAGGAAAATATAACTGAGCCAAATATATATTTGCCTTAAACTGCCCCTGTGCTCCTGCCATAGTTTGCTGGTCTATTACCGGCAATTGCAAGGCATCCGCCAAATCCGAATCAATGCAACTGTTTGATGCACCAGTATCGATTAGTCCATGATATTCAATCTCGGGCAAGGCAGGCCTGACCTTATTCTCCGGTTTGAAATTTGAATCAAACCCTATTTGAAGATTTATTGTTGGCCCCAAACTCTTCAGGATGTTTGAATTATTTTCAAATCCACATTCTATTTCAGGCATTGTTTGCCACGGGACGGTAAAGCAGGGATGCAGGAATAGTTATTGGTTTTGCCCCGACTTGCCGAATTAGATAAGGCCCGGACCCGAATTTCCGGACAGCTGCATCTGCAGCCGTTTCAAATTTATCAAAAGCCCCTATAAGTTTTTTCCCGTGGATGACTACCCATTTTCCCGAATGATCAGCCTTGAGAGTTGATTCCATGGCTTCATAGGCTTTTATTTCCTCAGACAGTCTTCCCATGGTCCTAGTCTCCATTCAAAATCCATATCTAGTATATCGAATTAATACATTTACATTCAAGATTTTTTTTATCCATAATCAGCGAGCTATTTCGTACTGATTAGCAAAAATACGGATTTACTCAAATCCTGATTGTTGATTCGAAAAACACGATCAAGGAAATGATTTTTCACCAATTTATTATACTTCCAAACCGTTACCGAAACGGACAACATCGGTCTTGGCAACAACATTCCCATTCCGGAATTCCTGGTGCACAATCATTCCCAACTCCGGGCAGTAGGCCATCATCGGCTGGTAGCCACGCTCAAACGGAACCTCCCCCGTTGCCGCTCGGAAGGTTTGAAGACAGGACCCCTTGCCGGACGTAATGATGGTCGCATCCATACCAATGGTAACATGCCTGATATCAAGTGACGAGATCAGATCATCAAGAAGACTTGCCACACAACCCGCAAGGGGTGAAAGGCCTCGGACAGTTGGGGAATATGGGAGGTTCTGTATGCCCTTTCTGCTCCGGCTGCGTCTTCATGAAACCGCAACAGCCAGACATGAATGGAACGGGGTGAGGGAAAACACGCTTCCGGCCGTCTTGTCAGTTCGCCTGGGGCATGATCATAACTAAAATGTTGATATCAACAGTTCGGCTAAAAACGTAACTGGCAACTCAACCTATTCATCACCCGGTACACCAAAACTTGGTGCTCCTTCGGGGTATTTTGCCCGTAGCAAATAATCCAGCATTTGTGGTTCATAGGCTGTCCATAGCTCCCTCAGCTCCTTGACTGGATCAATTTCATTCCAATCTACCCTTAAATCCACTAATGGCCAAGGTTCCTTATCCACTACCAACAGCGAGGCCGAATGGGTGGGCCCCATTTCGCCACCGCCTTCATACAACCCGCTTTCAAGCGACATCAATAATCTTTCCGGTAGTGTGGCTGATGAATTATCCTCGAAGGTTTTAATCATCACTCCGGGGAGTTTGGTTGACTTCAACAAATTACCAGCCGCGATGCAGTTTAATCCATGTGCCACACTATTGGTACCCAAGGTAAATTTACCACTGTAATGGGCTGTGTTCCCTTTTGTATCAATCGCGATTACCTGTCGATATTCATTGAATTCCATATTCTTCATGATGGAATTTAACGCCTCGGGAGCATGGTCTCCAGTTTCAATACTGTCCAGAACCATATTCCCTATGGAAGGAAGGGTAATGTTTTGTGACGAAACAGCTCCAACTCCGGCTCTAGCCCATGGACACCTACTGCCAACTGCAATTGACGAGGTAGTGATTGCTATACCAAACTGGCTCGTTTTTGAACAATAACCTGCTATCGAGAATGTCATTTTATTCCTCCGGTATTACAGCGGTTACTTCAATTTCGACCAACCATTCGGGTCTGGCTAGACTGGAAACCACTAATCCGGTAGAACAGGGAAATACGCCCTTCAACCATGTTCCCATCTCTTGGTATACCTCTTCCCTGTACCTGATATCGGTGAGATAGACCACGATTCGGCAGACATGATCAAGATCACTGCCAGCTTCTTCAAGGAGCATTTTAATATTTTCCATGGTCTTGCGGGTTTGGAGAATTGGGTTGGAAGGGTGCAATGATTCCCTCGTTTCCAGATCCTGCGATACCTGTCCACGCAAAAAGACCATTGTCCCCTTGGCCACTACACCCTGGCTGAGATCATTGTTCAAATTTTGTTCAGGATATGTATCCTTCGTATTAAATGGTCTAATTCGCTGATGTATCACACTATCTCCTTCCATATAATCAGGATCCTTGCCCATGCTTATGGATGCAGGGGATCCATAAGCCCTGTTTGAATAGATCAGGGGAAGTTCGTCCTCCTGGAATCCCGTATTTTGTACCCCACCAATGAAAATATGGTGTGATCCAACTCGTGTATTTTCAAGCACATGACATTCGAAAGATACCAATGAGTTCAAGACCAGGGGAACACCCGTTTCACCAATTATCCAATCTGTACAGGTGAACTTGTCATTTCCCTCGGCCTGTATACGACCGGCAAAGGTGTCTGCTATAAAGGATTGCTTCTGGGACAATATACTGACCCCGAAAACCTTATTTTCCAAAATAGCCTTGCAGGCAGGACTCAGATGATGAACGCATACAAGTAAGGTTGGTTTGTCTCCATCAGCGGAAACCGGCGTCATTGCCGAGACGGTAACACCTGCCTTGCCAGCACTGCCATCAGTGGTGACAATGTTGACGGCGGATGCTGTATAGCGCATCCCCTCAAGAAACTTCTCTCGATCCCTGTTGTCTGTTGTTACCAATGAAATACCTTGTTAAATTCAATTTAGGCAAATAACGATTTCATTCATCTTCCTCACTCAGGTCAGGTTCACAATCCAGCCATTTGCGCAATTTGGAATCCTGAACAACCTGATCGGAAAGTTCGGCGGCATTCTTGACCAGATCGAGCGGACCATCCCAACCAAAATTTCTGTAAACTGCACCCAGATGGGCAAACGGGGGTGATTGGGCAAACAGTTGAAAGGTTAGGCGATGTCCTGCGTAATCGGAATTGAGGAGATCCCTGGCGAACGCCAGCAGTTTTCTGCGGTCCTCGGCACACCAGCTTTCGTTGATGGTATAGAATTTGTCCATCCATGGTCCGGACTCTTCATCCTGGAAACAGGCGTGATCGGGAGTGATGCAAATCTGGCCACCACAAAGTTCCCTTGCGATATGCATTATCTGGTGATAATTTGAACAGGCATGAACCCGTCCAGTGTAAAGCAGGGACTGGTTGGGCATGAGCAGTCCGCCCGGGCTTGGTTCGGCCAGTGCAATGGCAGCTGTCAGGTGAGCGTTTATTCCTTCACGGTAAACAGCCATATGGGCCAGTTTTTCCTGTACAGCAGGTTGCTTGTCCAATCCTGTCTGTCGGGCATTGAAGAGGGCTGCACCGATCATCAGATCGGTAAAGGCCAGGTTTCTCTGGACAAAAGCGAAGGCGGAATACCTGTGCAGGGTTGCCCTAATAAACATGGCCGCCTTGGTATGCCTGTAAAACAGGACATTTTCCCAAGGTACAAGAACATTGTCAAAAATCACCAGGCTGTCCACCTCATCAAACTTGTTGCCAAGCGGATAATCTTCGGCAGGAGATTCACCCGCAAAGCCGGTTCGGCAAATCATTTTAATCCCCGGTGAGGCTAAATCGCAGATAAATCCAACCGCATAATCCGAATAGGCTTCATTTCCCCAATTGGCAATGGTCGGTTTGGTAAAGGCCTGATTGGCATATGCCGCAGCCGTTTCAAACTTGGCTCCCCGGACTATCAGACCAGTATCGGTTTCCTTGATCACATGGAGCAGCATGTCCGGGTCCTGGTCCTTGGGATGTTTGGAGCGGTCACCCTTGGGGTCGGTATTGGCCGAAACATGAAAGGGGTCGTTGCAGGTAACAAGGTCAATATGCCGCTTGATGTTTTCCGAAAATTGGGGGTCAACCTGGTTAAGTATATCCTGACCATCGAAGAGGGACCACATTTCTCCTACAGTTTCGTCACCGATCCGGGTAACGACACCTCCAATTTCGGCAAAAACGGTGTTGGTGATTTTTCTTTTCTGCCACCAGTCATTCTGGGTCTTCGGCGGTTTAAGGGAAGTTGCATACTTCTCGCCATTTTCCTCGTAGGTGAGCAGGGACTCGAAGGGGGATTCACTTTGCATGTCGTAAATTCTGGCACGAATATCCACGATAGGCTTGAACATTGGATGTGTTGGAACATCCTTTACCTTTTCCCCGTTAATATGCACTTCTCTTCCATCCCGTATGGATTCGATATATTCATCTCCGGTTCTAATCATGGTTTCCTTCCCAATTTTGAAAGTATCTGAAACTTGTCACAAAAACAGAATTATATTCTCTATCAGAATACATATTTTTTTATAACCATTATTTGTTCATGGCATTTTTGTTAGAGAAAAATAATTGATTTGTGGAAAACACCCGATTTTTTGATGCTTTAATTTATGATTTCACCTTTGCAGAAATTTTCCCCACTCACCATCGGGATTGTTTCGATAATTCTGGCCATCTTTTTCCTTTCGTCCATGGATGCCACTGTAAAGTATCTTTCAAGTGACTATGAAATACTCAATCTGGTCTGGATTCGATACCTCGGCCAATGCCTCCTGGTAATCATAATCATCCTCCCCAGCCTGAAATCTACCCTGGCAACAAATCAATTGGGCCTGCAATTACTGCGGTCCCTGTTCTTGTTTCTGGGGACGATATGTTTCTTCATGGGCTTTTCATCAATCGAATTGGGTGCGGCAACGGCTATTCTTCAAATCAATCCCTTATTTGTCGTACTTGCGGCCTATTATTTTCTGGGTGAGAGTCTGGGATGGCGAAAAATACTTGGTGTTTGTATCGGATTGCTGGGTGCCCTCATTATCATTCGCCCTGGAACAGAGGTGTTCACTCCATATGCCCTTTACCCGATTGGAGGGGCCTTGGGGTTTGCCGGCTATTTTATTGCCACAAAGTATCTTAGCAAATCGGAAACCGTTTGGAGCAGCTTGTTTTATACGACCATCATTGGAGCCGTGGTATCATCGTTGATTGTACCTTTCTACTGGACCACGCCTAGTTTGGGTGATTTGAAATTCATAGGCATGATTGCCATTCTCGGAACCATAGGTCAATTGTTGATAATTTATTCCCTTTTCAAAGTACATGCCTCGATCCTTTCACCCTTCACCTATGCTTCGATAATCTTTTCGACGATATTCGGAATGTTGTTTTTTGATGAGTTTCCAGACATTTGGACTTATATTGGGGCATTGATCATTATTTTCGCAGGTTTATATATCTGGTGGTACGAGTTCAAGAAGCAGCACGGCTAACCATTGTTCAAGGTGACATATAAATGTCCGTATTTTATGATTATCTTGTTTATCTGTCCCTGAGGTCCTTGCTCCTTGGGATGCGGTTTATCCCTTACGAGAAAAGGGTGGCTATCAGTGGTCAGACAATGGAAAAGGTGATCGCGCCCCTGACTGACATGAATCAACGGGTTCACAACAATCTCAAATTGATTTTTCCCGATATGAATAGTGAAGAAAGGGAAAATATCACCAAGGGAGTCATAAACAATTTCGGCAGGCTGTTTTGTGAAAACTATAGCGGCAATGAGTTCACGAATAGAGCAAATATGTATTCGATCCGGGGGTCTGGATTTGAGGAGTTGAGGCAGGCACAAATGGAAAAGCAACCGGTATTCCTGGTCAGTGGTCATTTCGGTAATTTTGAAGCTGTCAGGGCCTACCTTACCATGAAGGGACATGTTGTTTCGGGAGTCTATCAACCCATGCGTAATTCCTTTTTCAACGAGCATTACGTCAAGAACATCAAAAAGAAGGGTGCTCCGCTCTTTTCAACGAAAAAGAAGGGAACCCTCAAGATGATCAGACATCTCAAGAAGGGGGGTATAGTATCACTACTGAATGACCAGTATGCCAGCCAAGGAGAGGAAGTGGAATTTCTGGGAGTACCGACAAAAACCAGAATCGGGGTAGGGCAATTGGCAATCAGATACAATGCCCTGGTGATACCCTGCTATGGTATCAGAAAGGAGGATGGCCTGAATTTTGAAATCGTCTTGGAATCATCCATACCGTTGACCGATCCGAAAACGGTAACCCAGGAATTGAATCACAGTCTGGAATCAATGGTACTGAATTATCCTGAACAGTGGTATTGGATCCACCGCCGTTGGAAAAACCTCTCAGGAGGATGAAATTTCCAGGGCAATGGAGGTTGCCTCACCACCACCAATGCAAATTGCTGCAATTCCCCGCTTGGCATTTCTGCTGTGCATTCCATGAACAAGTGAAGTTACAATACGAGCACCGGAACATCCAATGGGATGTCCAAGTGAACAGGCACCACCATTCACATTGATCTTTTCATGGGGTATTCCCAATACCTTCATGAAGACAAGGGCCACGACTGCAAAGGCTTCATTGACCTCCCAAAGATCAACATCCTCCTTCTTCCAGGAAAGTTTGTCCAAAAGTTTCTGCGCGGTATAAATTGGAGAAGTGGGAAAATTCCCCGGCTCCTGTGCGAAGGTATCATGCCCAACAATGCGGGCTAAAACAGGACTTTCTGATTTTCTGATGACAGATTCCTTACCCAAAACGACCGAGGCAGCACCATCGGATATTTTTGAAGAGTTGGCAGGTGTGACCGAGCCCGTTGTCTTGAATGCGGGTTTGAGCTTCCCCATTTTTTCCAAATTCGGTTCGAATGGTTCCTCATCCAACTCGATAACTTCATCATTTGAAGATAATACAGGAACAATTTCCTTTCGTGCCTGACCTGATAATTGGGCATTCAAGCACCGACAATAGGATTCATGGGCATACCTATCCTGATCTTCCCTGGTAATTTTGTACCGGGTTGCACAATCATCAGCAAATACACCCATATGGGCATGATCGCCGTAGGCATCCGTCAAACCGTCGGTTAACATGTGATCCATCATTCTGGTGTGTCCCAACCGCTTGCCGTTACGCACGTCGGGACTATAGAATGGGGCCTTTGACATGCTTTCCATGCCTCCTGCAACAATGATCTCAGCCTGATCCAGATTCAACTGGTCGACGCCAGTCATGATGGCCTTCATCCCTGAACCGCACATCTTGTTGATCGTTGTGGCAGGTGTTTGCTTAGGTATACCTCCAATCATTCCGGCCTGACGGGCCGGAGCCTGACCCAACCCCGCCGGAAGAACACATCCCATGTATACTTCATCCACCAGGTGAGGATCAATTCCTGCATGTTTGAGGGAGCCTTCAATGGAAAGTCCTCCAAGTTGAGGGGCCGTAAGATGACTGAGAGCACCTTGGAACTTACCGATCGGGGTTCTTTTGGTACCAGCTATTACAATATTATCCATTGTTGACTGTCCCTGACGGAATCAAATATCCGGGAATAAGGTTGAAAGGTGGTAATCGCCTGCTATCAACAATTTATTTTGTCGGTCCCAAAACCATGAATATCTGCCGGCCTTCATATTTGGGTGTAGCTACCATCTTGCCCATTTCACCGACATCTTCCTTGACTCTATCCAGTAAATCCTTGCCGAGTGACTGGTGAGCCATTTCACGACCTCTGAACCGCAATGTAACCTTGACTTGGTCACCGTTCTCCAGAAACCTTAGAACATTCCGCAGTTTTACATTGTAGTCATGGATCCCGGTGTTTGGCCGGAATTTCACTTCCTTTACCTCGATGATTTTCTGTTTCTTTCGGGCAAGGGATTCCTTCTTTTGCTGGGTATATTTGTATTTGCCATAATCCATGATCTTGCACACGGGAGGATCGGCATTGGCTGAAATTTCCACCAAATCCAGGCCGACACGATTAGCCATGTCAAGACCTTCATTGGGAGATAATATTCCGAGGTTTTCGCCGTTTGCCCCAATCAGGCGAATTTTTCGTGCATCAATTTCTTCATTTGCACGGGGCCCAACTTTTCTTTCAGAATTGGGTTGGAATGGTTTTCTTGCTATGGGTTATTTCCTTATTTTATACCGATTTGGTAATTCAATTTTAACCATGTAGTTTGATTTTTCAATATCAAGGTCAATCAATTTCACGCCATAGTGATATTTTTCAAACAATATGGTCAGTTTTGAAAATCGGGAGGCTTGACCAGTTCGGTAAATTCCTCAACAGCCTCATCAACGGTCATATTCCGTACCCGTTTTTCACCCAGGGTTCTGACCGATACCGTGTTTTCTTCCACTTCCCTGGTACCAACGGCGAAAATATGGGGAACCTTTGCCAGCGAGTGTTCCCGAACCTTGTAACCGATTTTCTCATTACGCGTATCGGGCTTGGTCCTGATCCCGGCTGCATTGAGTTTTCCAACCACTTCCTCGGCAAAATCATCGGCATCGGAAACAATGGTTGCAACAACCACTTGGGTGGGTGCGAGCCACAGCGGAAGTTTACCGGCATAATTTTCAATCAGGATACCCAAAAACCTTTCAAAACTTCCGAGTATGGCCCGGTGAAGAATAACAGGACGATGCTTGTTGCCATCCCTGCCAATAAAGCTTGCTTCCAGCCTTTCAGGCAATACAAAATCCACCTGTAGTGTTCCACATTGCCATTCACGGCCAAGTGAATCGGTCAATAGAAATTCAAGCTTGGGACCATAGAATGCTCCTTCCCCTGGATTCAGTCCAAAGGTACTACCAGTTGCTATTGTGGCACTCTTCAGGGCCTCTTCTGCTCTGTCCCAGGTTTCATCCGCACCTGCTCTGACTTCCGGTCGGTCAGAAAACAGGATTTTGAATTTATCGAACCCGAAATCCTTATAAATCGTCGATAACATCTCTATGAAATATTTGGTTTCTTCCTCAATATGTGATTCCTCGCAAAAAATGTGGGCATCATCCTGCACAAATCCACGAACCCTCATCAGGCCATGCAAAGCTCCCGATGGTTCAAATCTTGTACAGGAACCAAATTCCGAAATCCGAAGAGGTAAATCACGATAGCTCTTCAATCCCTTGTTGAATATCTGGACATGACCTGGACAGTTCATGGGTTTCAAGGCACTTATTCTTTTTGTCGGATCTGTTTCCTTATCGATATCAACCAGGAACATATGATCATGAAACTTTTCCCAGTGACCCGATTTTTCCCACAGGGCACGGTCCAGCACAGCAGGTGTGTTGACTTCCTGATACCCGTATTCGGTTTGCCTTCGTGACATGTAGGATTTCATTTCCTTGCAGATGGTCCATCCATCCGGATGCCAAAAAACCATTCCGGGTGCTTCATCCTGAAAATGGAACAATTTCATTTCGCCACCCAATTTCCGGTGGTCTCTTTTCTTTGCCTCTTCAAGGAATGTCAGATAATCCTTCAGGTCCTTGCGATTCCTGAATGCAATTCCGTAAATCCGTTGCAGCATCTTGTTTCTGCTGTCACCCCGCCAATAGGCTCCGGCAATGCTGGTCAACTTGAAGGCATCAGCCGGAAGTTGGCCCGTATGAGCAAGGTGAGGACCACGACACAGATCCTGCCAGTCCCCATGCCAATACATCTTGATTTCCTGATCTTCGGGAATGGCTTCTACGAGTTCCAACTTGTATGGCTCATTGTTCTCACGATAATGTTCCATGGCTCGTTCACGATCCCAGACATCGAATGAAACCTTGTCCCTAAGATTGATGATCTCCTTCATTTTCTTTTCGATGATTTGCAGATCGCCAGGTGTAAACGGAGTGTCTCTGTCAAAATCGTAAAACCATCCCCTTTCGATGACCGGTCCGATGGTGACCTTGGTTTCCGGCCATAATTCCTGTACTGCCCGGGCCATAACATGAGCAAAGTCGTGGCGAATGAGTTCAAGGGAATAGGGGTTGTCCCCCATTTGGTTGATCTCTATTGTGGCATCCGTACATATCGGCCATTGAAGGTCCCAATGGGTTTCATTCACAAGTGCTGATACTGCCCTCTTCTCCAGCGAGGGAGAGATGGATCGAGCGATTTCAGCTGGTGTAATACCTATGTGGTATTGTCTGGAAACGTTATCGGGGAAGGTAATTGAAATATTTTCAGTCATTGACTTATCCTCATCTATTCGGCACCCACGATGCACCCGGTTGTGGGAAAATTTGATCAGTAGACTATAAGGAATTGTAAAGAGTTTTAAAGGTTGGAAATAAGATTATTCTTAACCTGTTATGAATAAGGCACTATCAAGACAATAATTTGTATTGAAACAGAGGTGGAATGACAAACTACATTACATTATCGGAAACTCCAAAATCCTATCTGGCCTATGACAAACTGGAAGGCAGTGGACCGGGCATCCTATTCCTTCCCGGTTTGAAATCCGACATGGAAGGTACCAAGGCAATGGCTCTCAAGGCTTATTGTGAAGAGAAGGGTAGGTCATACCTGAGATTTGATTATTTCGGGCATGGCAAATCCTCGGTAAAATTTGAAGAGACCACGATCAAGGACTGGCATTCCAGTGTGGATATCATGTTCAAGGAGCTGGATTTGGGTCCACAAATCCTCGTAGGGTCTTCCTTGGGAGGATGGATTGGTTTGCATTATGCTTATGAAAACCCTGACAAGGTCCATGGTTTTGTCGGTATTGCCAGTGCCGTACAATTTACCGATGAAATTTACGAAGGGTTGAGTGATTCAGAAAGAGTGGATTTGTCTCGGAAAGGTTATGTCGAATTACCATCGGATTATGAAGATGGTGCCTATTATATTTCTGCCCAACTATTGGAGGACGGAAAGCAATTTCGACTTTTCGACAAGGAGGTAAACTATCAATGTCCCATCAGATTGCTTCACGGCCTCGATGATGTTGATGTTTCGCCATCAGTTTCAAGGAAAATTCTCAATCACGTCAATTCCAATGATATTGCGATGAAGCTCGTCGAGGGGGCTGACCACAGGTTTAGTGATGACTATTGTCAGAAATTAATCATTGAAGCGATAGAATCCATTTCTTCAACAGGATATTGAAATAGGTGGCATTGGTCATGCCATGACACATATGTCCTAAAATCGATGAATGAGTTTCAATCCCGTTCAAAGGCAAACCCAATGTTTGAAAGTATTTTGCTCCATTTTCCGATCTATTTACTAAGTCAAAATCGCATATATTGGCTTTAACGGGATTTGTACAATAGAAGGTGTTATTCATTCAACAATTTCGATTTGTCGAGGAAATAAGAATTTTGGTTTAAGCAATGAATTTTTCCAAACAAATTTTGATCGGGTTGGTAATGGTACTAATGTGCCTGGTTATTTTGCTCCCCATGGGTTCAATTGTTTACATAGCATTGTTTGGAGGGGGTGATCTTCAGGAGTATATCCAAAACGGTGCTTTCAGACGATATATTGTCAACACCATTTATCTGGTGATTTTGGTATCGGTTTTGGCAAGTATATTTGGTGTAGCCACTGCTTGCCTCGTAACCATATATGATTTTCCATTCAGAAGGATTCTTGAATATTCACTATTCTTTCCGCTGGCCATACCTGCCTATGTAGGTGCTTATGCACTTGTGGATTTTTTCGAATATGCCGGTCCGGTTCAGGGTTTGCTAAGAGAAATCTTTGGCTGGAAAGATGCATCAGATTATTTTTTCCCTGAGATCAGAAGCCTCGGTGGAGCTTCGATAACCCTTTCTCTGGTACTCTTTCCATATGTATATCTTTTTACAAGGGTAGCCTTGCGAGAGCAATCCTCAGCGATCATAGACATTGCCAGCACTTTGGGGAAGGGGCCTTTTATCAGGCTGTTCAGAGTAATCATTCCTCTGGTCAGACCTGGAATTTTTGCCGGCCTGATAATTGTCATGATGGAAACGATTGCCGATTTTGGAGTTGTTGAATATTTTGCAGTTCAAACTGTTACTACAGGAATCTATACCGTATGGCTTGAGGCCTATGATTTGAGTGCTGCAGCCATACTTTCCGTGATAGTATTGGTATTCATATTGATCATTATACTCGGTGAGAGAACCTTAAGGTTCAATTCAGAGTTCCATAAGGTTTTACACGCCCCAATTTTTTCGAAAAGAAATGATCTCCCTAGATTTGCAGCTTGGCTTGCTACAGGATTTTGCTTTTTACTTGTTGGGCTAGGGTTCATTCTGCCCGTATCAATCATGATTACTCATGCACTCTCAAGTTGGGAGCTCTGGTTTGAGAAGGAGTTGATTGATGCATTTGTAAATAGTTTATATACGAGTGGCATCGCAGCAATTTTAACCTTGGCTATAGCAATTATACTTGTTTATGGCCAAACCATAACAAAGTATAGTTTTTCCAGATTTCTCATGCCTACCCTAACTCTTGGCTATGCCATTCCAGGAGCGGTAATCGGGATTGGGATATTGATTTCCTTGGCCTCATTCGATCACACTCTTGCAGATTGGATTTCGATGAGATTTGGCTATGATCCGGGGTTATTGCTGACCGGCACAGCATTTGCTGTTATTTTTGCTTATTTCATCAGGTTTTATGCCATAGCACAAAACATTGTTGAGGCTGCTTTTGGAAGGGTGCCTCCTACGTTGATAATGGTACCAAGATCCTTGGGCAAATCTGCTCAAGAGTCTTTATTCTCAGTTCATTTGCCAATAATTCGAGGATCACTAGTTACTGGATTGATTTTGGTTTTTGTGGATTGTATCAAGGAGTTGCCAGCAACTTTACTTTTGCGTCCCTTTGACTTTAATACCTTGGCCACAAGGGTATATGACAGGGCTTCACTTGAAAATCTGAGTCAAGCTGCGCCAGCTGCCTTGTTGATAGTTTTGATAGGGTGTTGTGGAGTATTTTTGTTAATAAATACTGACAGGGCAGGAAATTCAGTTTAAGGGTGGTTGCAAGGTTTCATCAGGATACTATTTTCAGTTATTGTTAAAAGCTAATTTAGTACCCCAAAATAGCTCAACCAGTAGAACATATTTCAAATTATATGTTTAAAACTACTAAGTATTTGGGTTAAGTGGGTTTTAGGTCTAATCATATCCATACCTTTGGAAATAAAAGATCGGCTATATAATTTTTAGCTGGTGTGCCGCAATAGCTCAGTTGGTAGAGCAGTTGATTTGTAATCATCAGGTCCGCGGTTCGAATCCGTGTTGCGGCACCATTTTGCCCCAAATAAAAATCCATCCTTTGGGCTAAAGAAAAGCTACAAAGAACTAGTATTTTATACATCCTACAAGAAGTGATCTTTCCACTTCACTTATTTATATACAAAGTGCGAAGAGGATTAAAGCATGATTGAACAACTTTATGAACCTGTTGGAATGGTGTTTACCAATATTGTTTTTGGTGCTGGTGGTGCATTACTTTTATTAAAGTTTTGGGGGCAAAAATGGGTTGAAAGTAATTTCACTAAAGATCTAGAACAGTATAAAGCTCAAATGTTACATGAATTTAGTATATTACTTACCCGTAAAACTAAATGGCACGAAAAAGAGCATGAAGTCCTATCCGAGGCTTGGAAAAAATTAGCTATAGCTCATGCATCAATTAATGTAGCTGTCAGTGAATATTCAAAACTACCAGATTTAAACAAATATAATGACGTACAGTTATACAAATTTATGGAAAATAACCAATTCACCGAAATTGAAAAAGAATCTATGAATAATATTTCAGATAAGTCATTAGCATTATCAAAAATCTTAGATTATCGAAAATTAGAGGAAGCAAGATCTACTTTAAGTGATTTTCATAAGTACTTTAATGAAAATAGGATTTTTCTCAGTCCAAATATAAAGAATAAATTTCAAGCAGTTGCCGATCATATTTGGTCAGCTTGGTTATCTAGAAGGAAGGAAATTCAAGATAAACAAGGAGTTTCAGAACTTGATGCATATGAAAAGGAAAAAAATGTCATAAAACCTCTAATTGAAGATATAGAAAATACAATCCAAATTGAACTATTCCCGGTAAATTCTTTAGAAGAAAATGGCGTTTAGTTAAATTTTTCTGGAAATTCTAAATAAAGGGAAAATTAATTTAGGAAATTAAAAGAATTTAATATGACGCTTTATAAAATATCAGACCAACAGTTAACTGAAATTGAGAGAACAACTTTTGCTGAGCAAAATGTTCAGGAGCGTCCTGAATTACAGGCGATGCTTAAACAACAGATTGAAATTATTTCCCCTGATACACTTGTGGTTGCAGAAGAGTTTGGTGATTGGGATGGTAGCCGGAGACGTATAGATCTTCTAGGAATTGATAAAGATGCCAACTTAGTTGTAATTGAACTCAAGCGCACAGAAGATGGTGGTTATATGGAACTACAAAGTATTCGCTATGCAGCCATGATTTCGACTTTAACTTTTGAAAAGTTAGTACAAATCTATGGAAATTATCAATCAAATAATAATATTAAGGGTGATGCTGCGCAGCAGATTTTAGACTTTTTAGAGTGGATAGAACCAGACGAAGATAATTTTGCCCAGGAAGTTAAAATTGTTCTAGCTTCTGCAGAATTCTCAAAAGAACTTACAACGTCAGTAATGTGGCTCAATGACTTTGGTTTAGACATACGATGTATAAGAATGCATCCGTATAATTATAACGGTGATACTTTACTTGATGTTCAATCGGTTATTCCTATACCTGAAGTTGCTGATTATCAAGTCCAAATACAAGAAAAGAAACAAAAAGAACGTCAGTCCAGATCAAGTTCTCGTGATATTTCCAAAGTAAATTTATACTATAATGAAAAGCTTCAACATGAAAAGATCCTCAAGGCGGATATTGGGTTGATAACGATTTTAACCCTACAAGAAAATGGTGAGCTTAATTCTGAGGTATTTGATTTTTTACGAAAAGATCGAACTTGTGGTTTTGAATTAATCAAAAAAAAGGATCAAGTGACAGAAAATGAAGAAAAATACAAAAGATATAGAATATCTTCTGAATCGGAAGTTCAATTTCAAGGAGAAGGTTACTATGTAGCTAGAAATTGGCGTCGTAGTAGTTCTGAGAAGTTCAAAAAGAAAATGGAAGCACGATTTCCATCCCTAAGTTTCCAATTTGTTGAATAAATGAGTCGGCTATTTTCAAATAGAATTTGGGGTAAGATATTGTAATATTTCTTAACCGATGTGGTAAGATTTAGTAAATTACTTATTTCATTTCTATCCAAGCATCAAGATAACTTAGATCCCCATATAAGTTATTTTTATTTCCTTGAAACAAGTAATCAAATGGTGAAATACCACCAAATGGTACGTCATGGCTCACACTGAAAAACCATCTTCTAGCACTGTCATGATCCGCAAACAGAATTTTCAAATCTTTATGGATGCCAAGAAGTAGTGAGATTCTTTCCCATTTTCGATAAGTTTGTGGATGAACATCATCTAGCAGGGCCAATCGCTGATTTTTATTAAACCCCCAACAATTACAAAAACCAGTGAATAATCTGAATCCTGATGGAGACAATTGTTTTCTAGTTTTGATGTCATCAAGAGCATTAATTGGAATAAAGAATTCTGGAGTCGTCTTGTCCGTATTATCTATCTTAGACATAAATAACTCCTTTTGTAAATGAAATTAAATCACAAGTATGATAAACCTAAATTTGCAACTTCAAGGTTCTTTTTCTCATACTTTGATTAGCCCCCTATATCGACACCAATTAGAAACAGCCCATTCAATACTATCTGTGATAAATCAAGATAATTATCTTTTATTGAGTTTGAATCCATGTAACTAAGCCGTCTTTTCCAATTTAATGTGGAAATACCAAGGCAATAAATATTATTATCGAACAATGGAGATATGGGGATTGAAATTTATATCATCCTTGAGGCAACAAACACCCCCTTTTTATACTTGACCACCAGCTATTGGTATTACTTGCCCGTTTATGTTGTTTGAACCTTTGGAACATAGCCACTTTACAGTTTTGGCAACCTCTTCCGGTTTAAGCATTTTCTTGTTCCTGTTCAATCTGCTGAGCTTTTGTCGTGCCTCCTCGGGACTGATTTTCAGACTTTCCGCCATCTTTTCCACATTACGATCAACCAGGGGAGTTTCTACATAACCAGGACAAATGGCATTGGCTGTAATGCCGGAGTAGAGATATTCTTCGGAGATTCCTCTCACCAAACCGATCAAGGCATGCTTTGAAGCCGTATAAGCTGATGCCCCCTTCAAACCCCGCAAACCGGCGACGGAGGATATAGCAATGATTCTACCCCAATTACTCTGGGTCATCGATGCAAGGGAATACTTGATAGAGAGGTAGGCACCATCTAGGTTGGTGGACATTATTTTTCGCCAGAAGCCGAAATCCATCTCAGCAAAATCCAACCCCTCGGCAATACCGGCATTGGCAACATGGATATTGATGATACCTGAAATTTCCTCTGCTTCCTTGGTTGCTTGCTTTACAGAACTCTCGGAGGTCACATCCATTTCAAGAGGAATGAATCCATGAACTTCTGAAACTTCCTGAAGTCTGCTTAGATTTCTTCCGCAAACAGTTACCTTGGCTCCTGAAGACTTGAGTTCTTTGGCTATTGCCAATCCTATACCTGTTCCTCCACCGGTAATGAGCGCATGAGGATTGGATGGAATGTAATGATTCATTTTTTCTATTCTCAATTAATAACAAAAACCACTATCAATTATTGGTAAATTTTTTATGCAGTAAACAACCTGACTGCTAATGAAAAGCTGAACAAATTTTTGTCTAAGTATATAACCGATTATTCTGAATGTTGTTTTCAAAAAATATTGGTTTAAATATCGTAAGGAATGAAATTTAATTGACTACCTGAATAGGTCGGTTTAAACCTAAATTCAGTATGAAGCATATCTGCAATTACTGGATTATGGACAATCATTAAGGTGTGAGTGATAGAATTGTGAGAGTTGGTACGGTAAAGGAAATCACCGATGGTGAAGCCCGTGTAGCAATAACACCCGATTCAGCCAAACGAATAATCAATCTTGGTTATGATGTGGCGATTGAAACCGGAGCAGGAAAGATTGCCGGTTTCGAGGATAGGCAATATGAAGAAGCCGGAGTCAGTGTTTTATCTACTGCTGATGAGTTGAGGGACACTTCGGAAATAATTGTCAAAGTTAATCCACCTGATACCGGGGAAATAGAGGATTTAGTTGAGGGAAAAACGGTAATTTCCTTCGTTTACCCCCAGGAAAGACAAGAACTTTTGGATCTGTGTGCCTCCACAAACATTTCATTATTGGCCATGGATATGGTTCCGAGGATTTCACGAGCACAAAAGATGGATGCTCTTTCTTCGATGGCCAATATAGCAGGTTATCGGGCCGTCATTGAAGCAGGAAACAATTTCGGAAGATTTTTTACCGGTCAGGTTACTGCCGCTGGTAAGGTTCCTCCTGCACAGGTTTTGGTAATCGGGGCAGGAGTTGCCGGTTTATCAGCAATTGGAACAGCCACATCACTAGGAGCAATTGTCAAGGCTTTTGATGTTCGACCTGAAGTTGCTGAGCAAATCGAGTCAATGGGTGCACAGTTCCTGCTTCTGGATTTTGAAGAGGATGCCAGTGGGTCGGGAGGATATGCCAAGCCTTCCTCACCAGAATTCAGGGAAAAACAGCTGGAATTGTTCCGCAAGGTTGCTCCAGAAATTGATATAGTCATCACAACTGCCCTGATACCTGGAGTTGGGGCACCCAAATTATGGCTGGCTGACATGGTCGAGGCCATGAAACCCGGTTCGGTTATCGTTGATCTGGCAGCAGAGAAGGGTGGGAATTGTGACCTGACCCAACCCAGGGAGAAAATTGTTACCGAAAATAAGGTCACGGTGATTGGATACACTGACTTTCCTTCCAGAATGGCAACACAATCCTCGCTACTGTATGCAACCAATATTTTTCACCTCCTGTCCGATCTGACCCCTGACAAAAATGGTATACCCTTCATCAATATGGAGGATGATGTCATCCGTGGGGCAACCGTTGCTCATGATGGTGAAATCACATATCCACCTCCTCCACCAAAAATTCAGGCAATCGCAGTTCAACCCAAGACTGCCACCAAGGAATTGACGCCTGAGGAAAAAAGGCAGGAGGAACTTGTTAAGTTTCGTAAGGATACGAAACGACAGATCAGCTTCTTGATTGCAGGTGGAATTGTAACGGCCCTATTGGGCTTGGTAGCACCGGTGAGTTTCATGCAACATTTTGTTGTCTTTGTACTGAGTTGCTTTGTCGGTTATCAGGTTATCTGGAACGTAAGCCATTCATTGCATACCCCCTTGATGTCGGTAACAAATGCCATCTCCGGTATCATCATAATCGGAGCCATACTTCAGATAGGCACTCTGAACACGACAATCCTGATACTTTCGGGGATTTCACTTCTGATAGCTACAATAAACATTGTCGGTGGGTTCTATGTAACCAGACGAATGTTGGCAATGTTTCAAAGGAGCTAGAGGTTAGGTTATGTCTGAAGGATTATTGGCCTCCATTTATATAGCAGCCTCGGTTCTGTTTATCCTCTCCCTTGGAGGACTGTCCAATCAGGAAAAGGCCAAAAGGGCTATTTGGTACGGGATGGTTGGTATGGCCATTGCTGTCATTTCCACCTTGGGTTCCATTGCCTTTGTTTCAGAAGACAGTTTGCTGGGTATTCAGAACATCGAAATCATAGGGGCAGCACTTCTTGTTGGTTCCATAATTGGAATCATTGTGGCTCAAAGGGTCGAAATGACCGGAATGCCCCAATTGGTTGCCGCCTTGCATTCTTTTGTCGGCTTGGCGGCAGTATTTACTGGTATCAACGCCCAAATAGTCGTTGAGTCTGTTCATGTGCTGGGCAACAACCAGGACCTTTTCGGGTTTGCCAAGAAAATTGTATCCAAGGATGCTGTCGAGTTGAACATCCTGAAAATTGAAGTTCTATTGGGTGTGTTTATCGGAGCAATTACCTTTACCGGATCAGTCATAGCCTTCGGTAAACTTGCCGGCAGAATTACCAGCAAACCCTTTAAATTCCCGGGAGGTCACATCTGGAACATTTTGTTGTTGATTGGCTGTATTGTTCTTGGCTATCTTTACTTTGTCGGGGATCAGGGCGTGGACCTCCTCGTTTATGTATCGATTTTGGCAGGTATAATCGGGATATTGCTTATCATGGGCATAGGTGGGGCCGATATGCCTGTTGTTGTTTCCATGCTCAATTCCTACTCGGGGTGGGCTGCTGCTGCCATAGGATTTACCTTGAGCAATGATTTGCTGATCGTAACCGGTGCCTTGGTAGGTTCCTCGGGTGCCATTCTTTCCTACATCATGTGCAGGGCCATGAACCGAAACTTCGTCAGTGTTATCCTGGGTGGGTTTGGTGGAAGTGGTGAAGCCATCCAGAGCGTGGGGGGAGAACAGATTGCCATTGATGCTGATGGAGTAGCCACCCTGATTACCGATGCTGACAGCATTATAATTGTACCAGGTTATGGTATGGCTGTTGCCCAGGCCCAGGGGCCGATCAGTGAGCTGACCCAAAGACTTGTTGCTCAGGGCAAGACGGTTAGATTTGCCATTCATCCAGTTGCCGGAAGATTGCCCGGACACATGAATGTTCTTTTGGCAGAGGCCAAGGTCCCTTATGACATCGTGCTGGAAATGGACGAAATAAATGAGGATTTCCCGAGTACAGACCTGGCCATCATTATTGGGTCCAATGACATAGTCAATCCGGCAGCCCAGGAAGATCCCAATTCACCGATTGCGGGGATGCCAGTCCTTGAGGTCTGGAAGGCCAACCAGGTGATTGTCTCCAAGCGAGGTCAAGGAACCGGCTATTCCGGTATTGAAAACTCCCTGTTCTTCAAGGAAAACACCCGAATGTTCTTTGGAGATGCCAAGGATTCAGTCAACAAGCTGTTGACACTTATTTCCTGAAGCCGGGTTTTGTTGAAGATTTACCGTCCTCGAATGCGGGGGTCGAGAGCATCACGTAGCCCATCCCCCAAATAGTTGACCGACAGGACGGTGAAGGATATGGCGACACCGGGCCATAGAACCCTTTCAGGGAAACTCTGCAGATAATCGGTAGCATCAAATAGCAATCTGCCCCAGGTCGGAAAATCCGATGGAAATCCCAATCCAAGGAATGAGAGGGCCGATTCGGTAATGATGGCATTGGCAATACCGATGGTGGCTGAAACCATGATCGGAGATAAGACATTCGGTAGAATGTGTCTGAGAATGATCCTGCTGGAAGGAGTACCGATTGATTTGGCAGCCAATACGAATTCCCGTTCCTTGATGGTCAGGACATCACCCCGGACAATCCTTGCTGCCTGCATCCAACTGGTAATCCCGATGACAAAGACAATTAGGATGAATATGCCGGTTTCGGGTCCAAAGGCTGCCCTCAACGGATCCCTGAATAACAGGATGATAACGAGCAAAAGGGGAAGGATAGGGAGAGCAAGAAACAAATCGGTCAGTCGCATCAATGGTCCATCCATCCATTTCACGAAACCGGCCAATACACCAACGAGTGTTCCTAATACAAGGGAAAGCAACATGGCAGTGATACCAACAGCTACGGTGGTCTGCCCGCCGACAAGAATTCTGGCAAGGGTGTCTCGCCCCAATTGATCGGTTCCCATGGGGTGAGCCAAACTCATCCCCTGATCCCTTGACAGAATATCAATGTATTGCGGATCAATGGTCCAGACAAACGGTCCCAGAAATACGGCTCCCATGATGAACAGGAAGAAGATGGCTCCAAACAAGGCACCCCTATGGGTCTTGAATTGATCCCAGATGTCTCGCCATTGGGATGATGGCGCCGATTGCAAGGTAATGGAGGTGGTCACATCACTCATATCTGATCCTCGGATCAAGGATGCCGTACAAAATATCAGCCAGTAGATTGAAGAGAACAATCAAGACGGCAAAAATGAAGGTCAGGGTTTGAACCATCGGTATGTCGTTGGCCTGAATGGCCGTAATCAGAAGTTGTCCAAGTCCATTTACCTTGAATACTTGTTCGGTAATGATAGCTCCACCAAAGACGGTTGGAACACCAATGGCAATGACAGTCACAACGGGTATCATTGAATTCCTGAGGACATGAACCAGAAGTACGACATTCTCCCGCAAGCCCTTGGCCCTGGCGGTACGTACATAATCCTGATTCAGATTGTCCAGCATGGAGGCCCGCATGAAACGGCTGATTTGGGCGGCATTGTAAAGGGCTAGAACCATGGTTGGCATAATCATCTGCTTGATCTGTACAATCAGACTGCTCCAGTCGGTAACAACATGAGTCGTGTCATAAATGGATGGGAACCAGCCCAGATGGACAGAAAATATGACGATGAGCAAGACGCCGGTGAAAAAGGTGGGGATCGAAAATCCAACCATTGAAACAAAGGTTCCAATCTGATCAAACCAACTGTATTGCCTGTAGGCCGAAATTATGCCAATGGGGAGGGCAATGATTGTTCCTATGACATAGGACATTCCGACAACCCACAAGGTCTGGGGTAGTCTTTGAACAACGATATCCATGACCGGTGATCGGGACTGCCAGGAGATTACCCTTTGCCTGTCTCCCGAGAAATCAACTCCGGTCAATTCGGTCAGAAGATGCAACGGTTCATTGATGAAGAATTGCTCAAGCCAGAGCAGAAAGCGTATGTGAAAAGGTTCCCCCAATCCGAGCGCAAGACGGATTTTCTCCCTTACTTCCGGAGGAATGGTTAGGGGAAGTTGAGCCGTAGGATCGCCTGGTGCCAGGTCAAGCAACAGAAACAACACCAGACTGATGAAAAACAAGGTTGGTATAGCCAACAAAGTTCGTCGAATAGTGTAGTTGAACATCTTGCTATATCAGGACTTGATATCCAGCGTCCTACGGCTCAGGAGACTCAGGGCCTGAACCCTGAGCCCTGGACTTAAATTACTGCCTGTACCAGTCGGCAATATTCCAGAGTTCGGAATCCCATGGATTCAGAACCACACCACCGAGCGAGTTGGAATGAGCGGAAACACGACCACGATGGATCAAGGGAATCATGATGTATTCCTGCATCAACTGATCATTCAATGCCTTGGACAACTCGATCCTTCGGTTCAGGTCACCCGTTTTGGAGAGTTCGCTGAGATTGGCATCATAACCCTCATCACAATACCGGGGAATATTGCCGCCTTGCCAACCATTCTCCGGTGATGGTTCACGACCACACTTCCAAAGGTTGAAGTAAGGCTCTGGGTCGGTACCATCAAAGATATTGGTGTACATTTCAACATCGGCAAAAAACTTCTGGAAGGTATCGGGACTTCCCGGATCGCCACCAAAGAAAACCGATGCGTCAAGGTTCCGGAGTTCGGTTTCAACACCAATCTCGGACCACCATTGCTTGATCAGGGCCTGGAAATCCTGGCGAACGGCATTGGTTGAGGTCTGATAAAGTATGGAAAGTCTCATTCCATCCTTTTCACGGACACCATCACTGCCCTTGACCCAACCGGCCTCATCAAGAATCTGATTGGCCATGTCCATGTCCTGTACCAGACAACCCTCATTGGCCGTGGAGGCATAGATGGCTGGGGCCGGAACGACATTACAGGTTGGCTTTCCGGTGATGCCATAACCGATTTCATTCAGAATGTTCCGGTCAATAGCCAGCGAAAGTGCCTTTCTGACATTGATGTCGGAAAGGAATGGATGCGGATGGGCCCGGGTTGATCTTTCCTCTCCTCTTTCAGGTGAGGGGTCAGTCATGTTGACCATGATTCTTTCAACCGCGGTTCCAAAGGCAGAAATCACCTGACCCTTACCGGCTTCCGACATTTGTTGAAGAACTTGGGGTGCCAGCTGGAGATTCCAGGCATAATCAAACTCGCCGGTTTCCAGAACGGCACGACCTGCAGCCGTGGCATCGCCGCCACCCTTGAAGGTTACGGTGGCAAATCCAGGCTTGGCGGAATCACGGTAATTGGCATTGGCCTCCAGCGAAATAACGTCATTCGGGCGGAACTCGGTGACAACATAGGGACCTGTACCAATGGGCATGAAGTTCTGATCGGTACAACCGGGTGCAGCGGTACCGAGACAATCTTCAAACTGGGCCTTCTGGATGATTGGTGACTGGGCACCAACGAATGGACCATAAGGGAAGGGCTTTTCAATACTGAAGGTTACCTTGACCGTCAAGTCATCAAGTGCCTCGACGGAAACGACATCCTCGAATTTCTGACCTTGGGCACATCCTCCTTCGGGATGTGTGCAATATTCATGCGTGAATACAACATCTGCCGATGTAAAGGAAGAACCGTCCGACCAAACCAAACCATCACGGATTTTCCAGGTAATGGTCTTGAGATCATCCGATACTCCACCGTTTTCGGTTGTTGGAATCGATTCTGCTAGCCACGGAACCATATTACCGCTTTCGTCATATCTGGCCAGCGGTTCAATTATCAGCGACGCCGCTTCAATTTCCTTGGTTCCTCCCGAGAGGTATGGATTCAGAATTGAAGGTGCCTGCCAATAAAGAATATTCACATGACCGGACGACCCTCTCATGGCAAATCCCGATGTTGCCATCACGATCAGTGCGAGGGTAATTACAAAAAGTTTTTTCATCTTTTTCTCCTTTTTTCAAATTATGTCTTTGTGTACGAACACAAATGCACACTAGCCATTATAAAGGTGGCATGAAACGAACCTTCCGGGCTCGATTTCGGTTAGTGTAGGTTCTACCTTGTGGCAGATATCAAATGCCTTGGGACATCTGTTGCAAAAATTGCATCCTTCGGGCGGATTCGCAGGTGAGGGCACATCACCACTCAGGACTATGGCCTTTCTGGTTCTTTCGATTTCCGGATCAGCCTCCGGAACTGCCGAGAGCAAGGCTTCGGTATAGGGGTGCAGGGGAGACGAGTAGAGGCTTTCACTTTTGCCAATTTCGACAATCTGGCCCAGATACATGACGGCGACCCTTGTTGCAATGTGCCTGACCATTCCTAGATCATGGCTTATGAACAGATAGGTCAAATTCCGCTCTTCCTGCAGGTCTTCCAGCAAATTCACCACCTGAGCCTGGATTGAAACATCCAATGCCGCTATGGGTTCATCGCAAACAATCAGTTCTGGATTGAGTGCTAGGGCTCGGGCAATTCCGATACGCTGACGTTGACCGCCCGAAAATTCATGTGGATAACGAGTTGCAAAATCCCTATTCAAGCCAACTGAATCCATGAGGTCAAAAACCCGTTCTTCCCGCTCCTTTTTCGACAGGTTTTGATGTTCGGTCAAGGGTTCGGAAATTATGGCAGACACGGTCATTCTCGGATTGAGTGATTCCTGTGGGTCCTGAAAGATCATTTGCATTGTGGGGCGAATTTTCCTGATTTCCTTTAGAGAAGATTTATGGATGTATTTGCCTTTTATCTTGACGGTTCCGTCGGTAATGTCATTCAATCTCAATATGGCCCTGCCGGCTGTTGTTTTCCCGCAACCCGATTCTCCGACCAAACCAAGTGTTTCACCTTGCATGATATCAAGGGAGACCTTGTCCACAGCCTTGACTTCACCTACCTTGCGTCGCAATACTCCTGCCAAAACGGGAAAATAGACCTTCAGGTCCCTGACTTCCACCAGGGGTTCATTTTCTGGTTGATGATCAGCCAACTGTCACTCCCTTGTCTTCGAATAGATGACAGGCAACAAGATGGTTTTTTCGTTGCTCGATCAACTGTGGATTGATGGAAGTACATTTATCAAAGGCGAAATCACATCTTGGATGAAAGGAACAGAAATGTGGTTCCCTCAGGGTTGTGGGTGCCTGTCCCCTTATTGAATTCAACCTTTTGGCCCGTTCACCCCTAACAGCTGGAATGGTACCGATAAGTGCCTTGGTATAGGGATGTTGTGGATTGGCAAACAATTCCTCGACATTTGCCTGTTCGACAATTTGACCGGCATACATAACGATCACCCTGGTGGCAATGCCAGCGATGACTCCCAAATCATGGGTAATCCAGATAATCGCCATACCTAGCTTTTTTCGCAAGTCCCTGACAAGTTCGAGAATTTGTGCCTGGATTGTAACATCAAGGGCAGTCGTCGGTTCATCTGCAATCAGCAATTTCGGATCACAAGCCAGGGCGATGGCAATCATGACCCGTTGCCTCATGCCTCCGGAAAATTGGTGAGGATAGTCCTTGAATCTCTTTTTGGGATCAGGTATGCCCACAAGGTCCAGCAATTCTAAAGCTCGGTCTTGTGCTTTTCTACCTGTCAGCCCCATATGTTTCTTAAGTGGTTCCATGATTTGAAACCCAACGGAAAAAACCGGATTGAGGGATGTCATTGGATCCTGGAAGATAAATCCGATTTCACCTCCCCGTATCTTTCTGATTTCCTTCGGATTGACCTTCAAGAGGTCCTTGCCCTCGAAGGATACGGTTCCACCATTGATTCTTGCGGGTGGTGATGGCAAAAGACCCAAAAGTGACATCATGGTTACGGATTTACCGGAGCCGGACTCACCGACAACTCCAAGGAGTTCACCCGAGTTAAGGTCAAAATTGATCGTATTGACAGCATGAACCTCACCCTTTCTGGTCGAAAAGACAACCTTGAGGTCCTTTACGGAAAGTACTGGGGAAATATCCTCAGCCATTTCCCTTTGAATTCACTACTAGAAACAAATAGAAGTCCTAATTTTATGGTTGATGTTAAGAAACATTAATCAATAAGCGAAATATACTTAATACAGGATATGTTAATTATTTCAATCAAAGTTTCTAAAACACTACGGCTATCGCATTGACATAGTTGGGTGATATGATTTGTCTTTTTTGTGAATCCATTGTTCATTAGCCCGAACTATCCCTAAAGGAGAATTATTGATATGAATGTCCACGTTAGATTTCAAATGCGATAGCTCTCGGGATCCCAAGAAAAAGTGATACAAATTTAAACAGTTAATGACATCATCATGTGAAGGCGTTTCAGGCTCTCCTATAAAAGGTACAAATACTGAACAGTAGCCTGTTTTCTGCACGCTTCATGGGATAGGATCCGAACCCCCTTACTAGCTAAGGAGGCGTGGAGACGCGAAGAGGAATATACGCCTCGTTCGGACGAAAAGCGAGCCGATATCGCGCAGTGATCTGGATGTTTTCCAACGCGCCCAACTTCTTTGAAGGATCCTGGAACCATGGTTACGTTGGTGGCAGAATCAAAGATAATGTGGTCGATAAAGAGAGGGTATTTTGGATTACAGATCGACGATTTCATATTTGACGCGAGCGCAAGTGTAGGCACTTTCTGGGTTAGGAGTTCCCAAGCCCAATCATTGGGTGCCGTGAATCGCCGATTGAAATCTCCTACAATGATGTAGGCCTGCCCGTCTTCATGTCGCTCAGCTATCCACTTTTTGAGAACCAAAATTTGTTCTCGCAAAGTAGTACATGCCACCTTTGCCGACTCGTTGGCGTCTTCGCGCTTGCTCCAGCAACCTGACTTCAGATGCACCGAGAGTACGCGAAGTTCTTCATTGTCGACGATTATGGTAATGTCTGTGCCCCATCGTCGGCTCGGGTGATCAACATCAAGATCCATCAAGTCGGGATTACGGTGATACTCCAATCCGTCACGTACGGCAATACCGGTGGCTAAATGCCCCAATCGATTATTGCGATTTTCCCTACAGGGCGGACCGGACACCATAGGTCTATTGGATACTTCGATGTTCCATTTTTCTGAGAAAACACGCTTGGCGGCCGCGAAGTTCTCGACCTCTTGAAATGCGAGGACATCTAGACCAAGGTCTTCAATACGTTGAGCCAAAGCGACATAGTCGTCGTTTGAACGACTAACACAACCTTCGCCGTTCGAGTCGTCCAGATGTTCCAAATTCCATGTGCCAACACGCAAGTCCAGCGCACTTTCCTCCGCAAGAGTTGATATTGCGAAAGAAAAGAAAACAATGCAAACTGCAAGAAACAAAGTTGAAGGCAAAGCAAGAGTCCGACAAACCCTCAGTTGTGAGATCGTTTTCAGCGTATACTGAATGTTGCAAGGCAGTCTTTGGTTCGTCGTTGAGTAGTCGAGATATTTCTCGGTCCAGGGCATGATGTTTTCTCCTGTCAGTTGAATTGAAATTCGAATTCTTCCATAGGAAGTCTACTAATGCGTTTGCAAGTTATTTTGGTAGGGCTATCGCACCGAAAAATATGTATTCCAGGCATTCCGACCGAAAACCCGGGGATGCAACTCCTCGGGGATACAGGCTTCATAACCATTTACCAGTGTTCCGTAGTCCTTGTACAAACTGTCAACCGGGAAGTTGGAGCCATACATGCATTGATCGACACCGAATGATTGAAGGCATGTATCAATAATTGGCTGGTAAACGCTTGTATCATTTTCCCTGAAAAACATGGGCAATCCGGAAATCTTGCAACTCAAATTTGGAAGGGAAGCCAATTCGGAAATGCCTTCCTTCCACAACTCGAATCCCTCACCTTCGGTGGCTTTGGGAGAACCGGCATGACACAGGACTACTTTGAGTTCAGGTATTCTCGAAAATGTCCTGGCAGCAGCAGACATCAGAGATGGGGTAAGTTGCAGGTCAAATGAATAACCCAAGTTGGCTATTATTTCCAACCCCCTGAGGAATTCACTGTCAAACAAAAGGTTGTTGGTTCCTGAAAGCTTATCTTCCTCTTCAGACCTGCCTACAATTTGCCTGATTCCTACAACGGTTGACATGTCAGAATACTGCTTCAATACGCTTTTCCTTGAGGAAGAAGTTAGATCGCAAAACGCCACCTGAACCAGATTCCAATCAGGATTTTTGACGGCAACTTCCTGCACCCATCTGGCTTCTTCCAGACCATCAGCAGCACCAACCTGAATATGCACTGACCCCTCAAAGCCCTCGTTCTTGGCAACTGACCTGAATTCTTCGATGAGATAGTTTCTCTGTATTGGCTCGGGATTGCCGAAAAACCTCTCCTTTCCAAATTCCATCAACCAGGGATAATCGACTTTATTCAAATCCCATAGATGGTGATGAGCATCGATTCTCATGAATTTTCCGTTTTCAAACTGATATCCGTATCACTGTCCCAATTCTGTTACAGGCAATAGTTCAATTGTTGCAACCTCATAGTTTTCGTTTTTGATTTCATTTATTCTCCGGGCAGCTTTCTCAATCACATCCGGTGGTACCCGGTTGATGAATGAGCCAAGGGACGCCAGCGAACAGCCTCCATGTTTCAGGCCCGAATATTGTCGCAAGTTTTCGGCTTTGAAATCGTTATTTCTCAATCTGTTCAAAGCGACATTGAGTGTCGGTTGAAAATGCCATAGGGTCGAAGATACCATAAGGTCGGGATATTGTTTTGCATGGTTATGAATATTGCCAATGGTGAGAATTTCATTTTCAGTGGAATATTTTTCCACCCCGACCCGTTCAGCATAAATCAAATCCACCCCGAATGCTTTCTGAAACTCCAGCTTTTCTGCCATGATTGCCGGATCAATGGCACCATCAATCAGTTCAACCAGAATATTAATTTGCGAATTGACTTCCTTCGCTCCTTGTGTAAAGGCATTCAGGTTTCGGTAGGAATTCAGGGAATACAAAGTGCCGAAAACGCCCAAAACCTTGGTTTCGCTGAGACCACTCGCAATTATCCCGGCAAGATACGAGGCATCATGCGTATAATTTTCAAAGATGGAAAATGAAGTGAGGAATTCAGGCGTTGGCTGGTATGAACCAAAGAGGAAGGATTGGCTACGATAATCGAGAGCCACTGCTCTGGCGAGTTCCTCATGATTGAATATCGACCCGATAATCAGGTCATAATCCTGTTCGGAAATTTCGCGTAGGATGGTTTCAAATTCCCGTTCCGGTACGCCACGATAGAAATCATATTTGATATCACCACGAATTGCCGATTTTATAGCCGAGTTATGGATGGTGTCGGAAATGGCCAATTGTTGTGCTTCGGGGTATAGTCCCGCCACCTTGAGTTCATACGGTCTGATTGATTGTGTTCTGGCTACCCGGGTTGAAGCCATTAGCCCAAGTGTACCAGTAATAAACTCTCTTTTGCTTAAGTATTTCACAACAAATTGAACTCGATTAATATGGTCAAAGCAATATTTGCAAGCATCGCTTCTCCTTTTCGCTAGGAAAATTTAGAATAATAGGGATTGTAGAGGATTTAAAAATAGTGATGCCCTTTTTTTTGATTAGTTTTATTATTCAATCTTCTAGAAAAGTTAAATTGAACAAAATCTCCTTCAAAAGATAATTGTAACTTAATGACAAGCAAATCCAGGAGTATATTGGAGACTTTGGTCTCGTATCCAACAGTATCAAATAGTTCCAATTTGGATCTGGTTAGTTGGATCTGTGACTACCTGGAAGGCTATAATATCGACTGCCATCTTGATTATAACTCTGACGGTACAAAGGCAAGTATCTATGCCTTGATCGGGCCAGAAGAACCGGATGGAGTCATTCTCTCGGGACATACCGATGTCGTTCCAGTCGTGGGTCAGAAATGGCAAACTGACCCTTGGAAACTAACCGAAAGCGATGGCAAGCTTTATGGCAGGGGAACCTGTGATATGAAAGGGTTTCTGGCCAACGTACTTACCATGGTTCCCGAAATGACCGAGGTTGAACTCAAGCGTCCAATTCAGCTTGCCTTTTCAAGGGATGAAGAGGTCGGTTGTATCGGTGCCCCTCCCATGATCAGCAAGATCAGAGATCAATTGCCACCGGCCAAGCTTGCGATTATTGGGGAACCTTCGATGCTCAAGGTGGTCACCGGTCATAAGGGTGGAACGGCCATTTCAGTCCATGTCAGAGGCTTTGAGGTACATTCATCCATCATGCATCTGGGTGTTTCTGCCATCATGTATGGTGCCAAGCTGATTGAATGGGCCAATCAACGCAACAGGGAAAACAGCGAGAAAAGGAAAGACAGCATAACCAGTCAATTCGTTCCGCCCTATACGACACTCCATGTCGGCAAGATCAAGGGTGGAACGGCACAAAACATAACGGCAAGGGATTGCAGGTTTTTTGTCGAGATACGATGTGTACCTGGAGAAGAGCCGGAAAGGTGGGTGTCCGAGTTTCAGCAATATGCTGTTCAACTTGAATCGGAAATGAAAAAGGTTAATGAAGATACAGGGATCAATACAGGCAATTGGTTCAACGTACCTCCTTTGAAACCTGAAACGAATGGAGCTGCAGAAGAAATGGCAAGAAGGATTACTGGCGACAACAGTATCAATGTTGTATCCTATGCCACCGAAGCCGGTCAGTTTCAGGAAAAGGGATATTCAGCAGTAGTATGTGGACCGGGAAGCATTGAACAGGCTCATGGAGCAGACGAATTTATTTCCATTTCCCAGCTGGAAGCCGGGGAACGGTTCATTGGTAAAATCATCAGGGAATTGACTTAGGGAGAACAAGGTGGCAATTCGAAATCGTTTTTCAGAAATGCATGGCGAAATTAGTGAATGGCGAAGGGATATTCACCAAAATCCGGAATTGATGTTTGATGTTTTCCGAACCTCGGATTTTGTTGCCAACAAGCTTGAGGAATTTGGTTGTGATGAAATTGTTCGTGGTATCGGCCGCACTGGGGTCGTCGGAATCATAAATGGCCGCGTGAACACCTCTGGCAAAACGATCGGCATGAGAGCGGATATGGATGCCCTACCGATCAAGGAGGATACATCGGTTCCTTATACATCCAAAACGCCAGGTGTCATGCATGCCTGCGGGCATGATGGGCACACCGCAATGTTGTTGGGTGCGGCAAAGTATTTTGCCGAAACAAGAAACTTCAATGGCAGGATTGCAGTCATCTTCCAACCCGCTGAAGAAGGCGGCGGTGGTGGCAAGGAAATGGTTGATGACGGGATGATGGAAAGATTTGGCATCAGTGAAGTTTATGGGATGCACAACGTACCAGCCATGGAAGTTGGAGATTTCGCAATCAGGTCAGGACCGTTTTTTGCCGCAGCAGATACCTTTCACATCAAGGTTGTAGGTAAAGGAGGTCATGCAGCCCAACCAGACATCGCTGTAGATACAACCCTGATTGCTTCCCATATTGTTATCGCCTTGCAAGCGATAGCTTCAAGAAATATTGATCCGGTCAAAACGGTTGTCGTATCTGTCACTTCATTTGAAACTGATACCAAGGCCAGCAATGTCATACCACAAAATGTTCTGCTGAAGGGTACCGTCCGTACAATGGACAAGGATGTCAAGGATGCGGTTTATGACAAGATACATGAAATATCCGAGGGAATTGCAAAATCCTTTGGTGGCACGGCAACGGTGGAATATGAGCATGGTTATCCGGTTACGGAAAACCATGAACAGGAAACCGAGTTTGCGGTAAGGGCTGCCCATAAGGTCTCAAATGGAGTTGATGACAACCACCCGATCGTAATGGGAGCAGAGGATTTCTCATATATGCTCAATGCCAGGCCAGGTGCCTTTATCCTGATCGGCAATGGCGACACAGCACCCTTGCATCACCCGCAGTATGATTTTAACGATGAGGTCATACCAGCAGGTTGTTCTTGGTGGGTTGAGATGGCCGAACAAAGATTGCCCGTGGCATGATCTTCAGTTTTCATCGGTTATGGCAGATTAGTGTTTATGCTTGGGAATTCGTATGGAATTAACTGATTTTGTAAAAATGTACGGGAATATCCTGACCCGAATACTGGCTTGGTGTCGGGTTTTGGCCATAATTGCCCTAGGTCTGATGGTTGTCTGTATCCTGATACAGGTATTCTTCAGGTACATTCTGAATAATGCCTTGCCATGGCCTGATGAAGCAGCCCGCTTTTGCATGCTTTGGATGACGGGCCTAATGGCTCCATCCGCATACAGATGGGGTAGTTTTGTTTCCATTGACATAATCAAGGACTTTATGGGCAAAACACTCGGTGGTATGTTCAATCTCCTGATCCTTGTTCTCGGGCTCGTTACCCTATTCGTTGCCTTGTGGTTTGCCAACAAGCACATTGCCAGCGGGTGGTTGTTCAACTCCAGCTCCTTGAAGATACCTCTCTCCTTGATCGGGATGGAATCAATCCGAATCAAATTGGCCTGGATGTACATGTCACTGCCAACAGGGTTTGTACTGATGGTCTTGGTTGGTCTCGAATTGATCATTCAGCAGGTTCACACGCTGCTGAATTCAAATGTCAGTTATTCCAGTCCCTACGATAAAATCTCTTCTGCAACCGAGTAAATCAAATGATGATTCTGTTTCTACCGCTGTTTCTGGTTTTCCTGTTTGTGGGAGTGCCGGTCTTTTTTGCCATGTTGGCCGGACCCGGTCTGATTCTGTGGGGTATCGGTCAGGAAAGAGACATCGCCTTTTTGTATCGGAACATCTATAACGGCATTGATTCTTTTCCCCTGATGGCAATTCCCTTCTTCATGCTTGCCGGCGAGTTGATGAACAGGGGAGGGATTACCAGAAGGCTGGTTGATTTTGCCCAAGTCATGATGGGACATTTCAGGGGTGGACTTGCGCATGTAAACATTCTTTCCTCGATGTTGTTTGCAGGGCTTTCGGGATCTGCTGTTGCCGATACTTCGGCCTTGGGTTCGATGCTAATACCCGCCATGGAGAAAAATGGTTACACCAGAAGATTTGCAGCTGCCGTCACTGCCGCATCCTCGGTTATAGGTCCAATCATACCACCATCAGGTATCATGATTATCTATGCCTATGTCATGGGAGAATCCGTTGCCGCCCTTTTCCTCGGTGGCATGATTCCCGGTATCATGGTTGGGGTTGGCTTGATGATAGTAACAGGCTATCTTGCCAAGAAAAATGATTTCCCCGTTGCCTCAAAACGGGCAACTTGGCGAGAGCGGCTTGGAGCTGCAGCCAGGGCCTTTTTCCCGTTATTGACGCCTGTAATCATCTTGGGTGGAATCCTCGCTGGTGTATTTACACCGACGGAGGCCTCTGCCGTTGCCGTTGCCTATGCGTTGATCATCAGTATTTTCATGCTCAAGACCATGACTTGGAGAGATCTGCCGGAAGTACTGGTCAGGGCTGCTTTGTCATCCACTGTGGTTCTCTTGCTGGTAGGAGCTGCCATGGCCTTCAAGGCTATCGTGGGATTGAGTCATCTCCCTGAAATTCTGGCCGGATGGGTATTGAGCCTCTCTTCCAATCCCCTGGTTTTGTTGTTTCTCATCAATATTTTGCTTTTCATTATTGGCATGTTTCTGGATGCCGGTCCGGCCATAATCATCCTGGGACCAATACTTGCACCGATTTTCATTGAAATGGGAGTTCATCCGGTTCACTTTGCCATCATCATGTCCGTCAATTTGACTGTTGGACTGGTTACACCACCAATGGGACTGGTTCTGTTTGTAGCATCAAGCATATCTGGTGTCAGGGTTGAATCCCTTGCCAAAACCATATTGCCCTTCCTGGCTGTAGAAATACTGGTTATATTTATGATCACTTATATACCGCCTATTTCCCTGTTTATTCCCGAATTATTTGGGTTTATCAGGTAATTGCGAAATTGTGTTGCAGATTGCTGCCAAAATATATATAAGAGGGCTGATGGAGTTGGATAGAATTCTTATTCCATATACAAAAAAGTAATATAAGAACGGGATGTGAGGCAATCGGTTTCCGCAAGGAAACTGGTATTGTTTTCCAGTTTACCATAGTCCCGTTTTTTGAGTATTTAGGAGAAAACTAGAATGTTAAGTAGATTGTTTAACCCTGTTAAATTGGGTGTGGCAGTACTGTTCGGCTTGATGATTGGCTTGGGTTCTGTAACCGCCGCAGATTATAATCTGAGAGCTGTTGTTGGTCCAGACTTGAACGATGAAGACTATGACGGGATTGTCGTTTTCAAGGATTATGTAGAATCCCGTTCAAATGGTGCGATTTCGGTCGAAATCTTTGCCGGAACCCAGCTGTGTGCCAACGGTGCTGAATGTCTTCAGGGAATTTCTGATGGCACCATGGATGTATATATCTCCACATCAGGTGGTGCAGCAGGCATCTTCCCCTATGTCCAGATCTTTGACCTGCCTTATCTTCTGAGGGATGACCGGGTCGCCGAAACTGTTCTTCGTGGTGAATTTGTTGATATTCTTCGTCAAATGGCCCTGGAAGATTCAAACGGTACTATTCGACTGATGACCATTGGTAATACCGGAGGTTGGAGAAACTTTGCCAATACTCAAAAAGTCATTCAGGAGCCAGCCGACATGGAAGGCTTGAAAATAAGGACAGTCGTTGCCGACCTTCCACAGGAATTGGTCAAGGCATTGGGTGCCAGCCCAACTCCAATTCCCTGGCCCGAGTTGTTCACATCATTCCAGACTGGTGTCGTTGAAGGTTCCAAGAACGGTATTACCGACATCATGGGTATGAAATTCCCCGATGCCGGATTGAAATACATCACTCTTGATGGTCATGCCTACATGGGTGCCCTGTGGTGGATGAATAACGAGAAGTTGATGAGCATGCCCGATTCACTAAGGGCGGTTGTTGCCAATGGCTTCACCGAGTTGCAGCAGGCAACATTTGCTTCTCCAAAGAGAAAATCCATTCAGGCCTATACTGATTTTGTTGAGATCGGTGGTAACATCTATGTCCCAACCCCTGAACAAAAGCAGATGTTCAAGGATGCTGCTGCTCCCGTTTATGATTGGTTCAAGTCCAACGTAAAGGGTGGTCAGGAAGTGTTTGATGCCTTGGTTGAAGCGGCCGCAGCTGCCGAGGCCGAGATTGACATGCTGAACGCATCAATCATCAACTAAATTTTGTCAATATTAAGGAGGCCAACCATGATGGCCTCCTTTTTTAGTTACAGGAGCTTGAATTGGACAAGTTTGACAATCAAGGTTATTTCATTGCCGAAGAAGCCTTGTCCGAGAATGACCTGAAACTTCTTGGAAACTGTTGTAATGCCCTTCTTGATGAACCGGTGGATGATGGTGGTGGTGACCGTCATGAAATCGGTTTGGGGAAAAGGAGAAGGTTTCTTGCCCATCGTCATGAAGAGTTTGATGGCTTGGAATCATTTATTCTCTCTGGACCACCAGCCAAGGTTGCTTCCAGGATATTGGGTAGTGAATGCTATCTGTTCAACGAGCAATTCGTAGTCAAGGGACCAAAAACCGGAGCAAGTTTTGCCTGGCATCAGGACAGTGCCTATGTCGGGTTTGAACATAAACCATATATTAGTGTCTGGATGGCCATTGATGAGGCAAATAAACAAAACGGGTGCCTCAGAATTCTACCACGTAACCTCAAGGAACAAAATTATATCGATACCCACAATTGGGATGAGGGTTCAAAGGAATTGGTTGGTTATGACGGTTCAGATGAAGGATCAATGGTTATTGGTCCAGAAGGAATGATCGTTGTTTTTTCCAGCCTTACCCTGCATAGTTCAGGGGAAAACATCACTGACAAAAGCCGACGTGCCTATCTAATTCAATACAGTTCAGAACCTTTGCGGGATCCTGAATCGGGTCAATTGAAAAGGTTTGCCAAGCCGGTTAACCTTTGAATGATTTAACTATTAACAGAGGGGATTACCTCAAGGGATACATCCAGGGTCTGTAATCTTGTACCAAAATTTTTCCCTGATTTATTTCCTCAAGCGTCATTTTCGTTACAAGAAATTCAAGACTGATCTTGGCATCAGGATCACCTCCTATTGCCGAAAGAGTGTACCACATGTAAGCCCTGACGATATCGGGCTTTTCCAAGCCTCTTCCCGTTTCATAATACCAGCCTACTCCAGATTGGGCTCCCGGGTGGGCTTTCATGGAAGATCTGAGATACCATTCAAAGGCTCTGACATCATCCTGGGGAACGCCAAGTCCCAAGGCGTACATGATACCGATCAATTCCTCAGCATCGGCATTGCCGGAATGAGCGGCGGGAAGAAGCTCGGCCATGGCTTCCTCAAATCTGTTGGATTCCATGAGATCTCTGGCATATTCGATATCACTACTGCCATGAAGCGGAATCAGGATAATAAGGATAATCGAGAAAAACAGGAATTTTGTCTGAATCATAATTATGCAAATTTACCAAAAATGAGATTTTTCAAAATAGTTCAATTTTCGTTTTTTACGTTTTTTTTGATTTTTGCCCTTTCCGGACTTGCCAGGGCAGGAGAATTTTACCTTTCTCGGGAATTGATGGAATCCCTGAAACTGGAAGAAAGTGATTTTCTGCCATTTGACGAAAATCAGGCGAAACTGGGGCAATTGCTGTTTTACGATCCCATATTGTCCGGCAACAGAAACATTTCTTGTGGAACCTGCCATCATCATGATTTGCACAGCGCTGATGGTTTGTCTCTAGGGTTGGGGCAGGGAGGTATAGGAATAGGAGAAAATCGGACCGTACCGTCTGACAATCAAACCATCAGGCGTAGAATGCCCAGAAATTCCCAAGCCCTCTTTAATGTAGGGGCCAGAGAAATCACCCAGATGTTTAATGACGGCAGGGTCAGTACCGATGATTACTTTGAAAAAGGTTTCAACACTCCGGCCGAAGAGTTTTTGCCTGAAGGCTTGGAAACACTTCTTGCAGCACAATCATTATTTCCCTTGATTGGTGAAGTTGAAATGATGGGGAACCTAGAGGAAAATGAAATTTCTCCGGCAGTCAATGAAAGAATTGACTATGGCTGGCCGCTTCTCATTGACCGGATCAGGGGCATACCCGACTATGAATCACTTTTCATCAATGCATTCGATGATGTGGTTTCATTCAAGGACATTGATATCACTCATGTTGGCAATGCACTTGGAGCATTCATGGGAAGTGAATGGAGAAGTTTCGACAGTCCCTTTGATCAATATTTGAATGGTGATTTGGATGCCTTGAATGCTGAGGAACTTGCGGGAATGGAAATTTTCTTTGGCAAGGGAAATTGTTCATCCTGTCATAGTGGTAAATTGTTTGCCGATCAGAGGTTTCATGCTTTGGCGATACCACCCTTGGGACCTGGCAGAACCCGCAAGTTTGATCTCCATGTCAGGGATGTTGGAAGATTGGGTGAGAGTGACCGATGGGAGGATTCCTACAGGTTTCGGACACCTTCATTGAGGAATGTAAGCCTTACTGCACCCTATGGCCATAATGGTGCCTATGCTACTTTGGAGGGAATAATCAGGCATCACCTCAATCCCATCGAAAGTCTTGAGAACTGGGACTCATCACAGGTCATTCTGCCTACATTTGAAAAAGCCGAAAGATTGGATTTCATTATCCACGAAGATCGCCTGGAAATGGCTCGCTTCAAAAATTTCATCGACATTGAACCCCTTGAACTAAGCGAACATGAAATACAGCAACTGATTGCCTTTTTGCATGCTCTGACTGGAGAAGAAAGCATAAAAGGGAGATTGGGAAGGCCAAACGAAGTACCTAGTGGGCTTGTTGTGGATTAAGTTTTAATCCATCGATCTTGATTTAAATTTGGTCTACTATTTCCGCTTGCCCGGATTTTATTGAATTTTCTGCTGCAACACCGACTGCAACTGCCCAATAACCATCGCTTAAAGTAACTTCGGGTACGGTTCCGCCTGAATGAATCATTTTTGCAAACTGTTCCTGCTGGTAAAATGTTGCACCATAATGCGAACCAGCTTTCAATACGTCATCACTTAGGTTGATTTCTTCCTTCACAACCTCAGCGGTTGCACGATTTGAATGTTGAACCAGTGAAGTCTGGTTGTCAGAATCCTTCTTGAATTGCCATGAAGCTGGTACAAAGGCATCAGCCCGGCCTTTGGGTCCGGTTATGCTTATCTCCTCCTGCCAGGGAACGGTGTCCGAAAACATGCAGAGATCAAGCATTCCCCGGCTGTTGTTTTCAAATTCAACAATGGTAAAGGAGTTATCGTGGATGTCTGGAGACTGGCCATCATAGGTTTCATCCAAATGATTCACATCCATGCCACTGGAACAGTAAACCCGAGTGGGATTGCTCTTGAAAAACAACCTCAACAGATCCCAATAATGGCAGCATTTTTCAACCATCGTACCGCCTGTATTTCGGTTAAAGCGGTTCCAATCACCGACTTTGGGAAGAAAGGGGAATCGGTGTTCGCGTATGGAAGCCATGATAGGATTACCAACCAGGTTCTGGTTACACATTTCCACCAATCTGGCCACCGGGGGCATAAATCTGTATTCCATAGCTACCCAGACCGGTACTCCAAGTCTTGCCTGCAGGTCAAGAATATCCCGGCATTGTTTCAGATTAATGCATAGTGGTTTTTCAACCAACACCGGGGTGTTGGTAAGTAGAACGTCCTTCAGTACTTCATGATGTGTGTGGTTTGGAGTTGCAATAATGAAAGCATCACAGGAAACATTCGAGAGCAATTCCCGATAGTCGGTAAAGACCGAAGGATTGTTGGGTAGAATATCACAGGCCGCTCTGCTCATTTCTTCAACCGGATCAGCCAGTGCAATAACATCAATATCACCGATTATCTTGATATTCTCAAGATGTTCCTGCGCAATCATCCCACAGCCGATAAGCCCATACTTCAATGCCATTACAGCTCCAAAACCGATAGTCCAAATTCAGAAGCAAACTTGCTTATTTCCCTGTCATGTTTGCCATATGCCAATACCAGATGATGTTCAATCCGTTCTTCGATCAAACCCTCCAGTACATTTTCAACACCCTTATCAAATTTGATCACTCCTGAAGTACCGGTATAGGCCATGGGTTTGTCAAGAACCTCTCCATTAATTCGAACTATCCTCAAACTGCCCAATGACTGGGTAATTCGGAATAAGGTAATATCCCCTTTTTTGAGGGGAAACTGAAAGAGCAGGGGCTTTTTCCTGTTGGTATGAACGGTTGCTTCAATATCATAGGAAGGGCTTCTCATTGAAAAAGGTGCCTGTCCACAGTGCCAAACCACGCCCGTATCATCTAAGATATCCATATCCACTAGATCAACCAGGAAAGTAGGCTCATGGGTTATTTTTTGTAAATAAAGTTGGGACAGTGCACCCATGACATCGGCTTCACAAGCACAGGGAACTTTCTTTTCCCCCATTAAGGAAACCGGTCCACAAACGGCTGCACCGTATTTGGTGAAGGTTTCCGGCCAACATCTTATGGCAAAGGCATCCAGAGATTGCTTCTTCTGTAGGTTTTCCAACGCAAGTTTCAGTTTAAGAGATTTTTTTAACTCTTTCTGATCTACTCCATCCAAACCGGCAACATGTGAAATGCTATCCCTAATCTGGTTTACTTCCTCATCGGTAGATGTTTCAGCAGATTTAAACAATTCATCCAAGGTAAATTGAGTTATCTGGGTATTGAATATATTTTCCAAAGATTGATCGTTATATTTACACGTATCAAAGCCAGGTGGGTGTTGCCCCAGCAGTCCAATCTTGAATGCTTCCTTGCTCTTGTTTTCCCAAGTGTGATTTTCCAAAGATCCGGTTGGCTGGAATTCTCTTCGCTTTCTATCTATACCGCTCAAGGCTGAAATCAAGCCATCTGATGTGGTGGTGGAGGGATTTTTATAGATCCAGTTGAAATCCCTGTTTCTAAGACCAAGCGCATGGCTGGCAAGGTTTAACCCACAAAAAGAATTCAGTCTAAGGCGATCTCCATCACGAGGTTCATTGGTAGCCCATATCGTTATTGGTTGTTCAAATACTGACCCTATTTTACAGATAGTTTCAGCGTCCCTAAAAGTAAGTTGGAGAATTAGAATGGCATCGAATTCAATTTCCGATAGATATTGTATGAAATCCTGGGCATCATCTTCATCCAGCAGAATTTCGTGTGGGTTAATCAACTCAAGATTGAGTTGTTTAAGAACTTCCATCTTCTGGGAGCAAACCTGCTCTGCCAAAGCCATGTCAAAGGTCGACCGGGCAAGTGGGAAAATAGCTAACTTCAACTAAATTTCTTTCTTTGCTTGGATTTCAATTCGAATTCGTATTACTACGCAATTCCATTACATTTTGCCAATAAAAGTCTCTACTTCCTGACGAGTTGGATAGTTTTCCCTTCCCTTTGTTGTTTGACACTTCAGAGCAGCAGTGCCATTGGCAAATTCCATGGCCTGTATTTCCGAACCACCCTCAGCCAATTTTAACGCAAATGCTCCATGCCAAACATCACCAGCTCCCAGGGTTTCCTGGGGTTGAATTGTGTGTCCTGGTATATGTTCTACCTTGTTGCCATCAAGAAAGTATACTCCCTTTTCACCATTGGTCACACATAGCCAACCAGGCAATTTGTCCTTGATCATTTTCAATCCCTTCACGGGATCCTTGGATTGAGTAAGCGAATATAAACCCTGGTATGAAAATGCTACATGGCTGGCATCCTTGAGACAGGTATAATCTTTCAGAGTTTCAACATCAATGATGCCTGGCTTATCTCGTTTTTTGGCAACTTCCATTGTTGTTTGAGCTCCCTTTGGCCAGATAACATCAGTCAGGTAAGCATCTACATCGGGTGCATCCCAGATCCAATCGGTTTCTTCAATCAAGCTTTCACCCCTGAAATTAATAATCTGCCTTTCCCCACTCGGGTCTATGGCAACCGAAGAAAACGAAGACCTTGAATTGGGTGCCCTGGAAATCATGGATGATTCCAAACCATGGTCTTCCAGATCCTTGATGATCAGATCACCTATTACATCACTGCCAACCCTTCCACCAAATGAAACCTCACCACCCAATTTGCTGATGGCCACTGCAGCGTTGGCGGCACACCCTCCACCGATGATATAGGCATCAGTTGTAAAGTACTTGTCTCCGGTATCGGGAAGGGTTTCAACCCGATAAACAAAATCGACAACAGCGAGACCAAATGCAAAAATTCTTGCCATATCCAACAAATTCTAAACCAATGATGCTTATCATCAAGATTGTATCATTAAGTTATTCAATTTTCTGTTCAAGTAAGTCAAATGAATTGTAATTCAGTGAGAAGTGGCCAAAAATACACCTGCAAGACCGTGGTTACAACGTAAAATTAATTCTATAGATGCCAACACGGATATTTTACTCAATGTAATTGAGCATTAGGATATGAATTATATTGCTACAATATTTTCTACTTTTAAGAGTTAAGCTTCAACTATTGGCCAAAAAATTTAGGCACTCTTCATGAAAAACAGATTTATTAATAGATATAGGTCAATCAGATGACTGTTTATCAATAATCTCGATCTATAACCTTGCCGATTACCAAATCCATATTGACTTTCCAGCATTTTGTCTTGACTGTACAAATCAGTCCTTACAATAGCAAAAAACAGTTGTTCCCCAATCAATAAATTTTCAAATAGTCAGAGCCTAAACTTGCAATTGGCCGTAAAGTAATTTTACAATTGGTCGATGGTAAAATCTATCCTATATCATCGATTAATACAGGGAAGGCTCATTGAAACCCTTCTCGATGCACCGGTACTGTTAATTCATGGTCCTCGTCAATGTGGTAAGTCCACACTTGCACAGGTAACCTGTACACCAAGCAACTTTCACTGGAAGGGGGTTAATTCCACCGACAACTTCTACCTCCATATCCAAAGCACGAATGGTATTTTCCCTGGCTTTTTTGATCTGTAAAATCCATCTTGTGGAAAGGCAACCAACTGTTATTCCAAATAAGGAGATACCCCCTTCGAACTTCCTTCAAAGTTTCTCCTGCCAATAGCCGGTTATTACAAGCATTAAGCAGGGTACGGATCGTCATTAAATCCATGGAAACGGTCCAATCGCAGTATTGTAAAGCGCGTTGCATTACGGCTTCGTGTGCAAGTATTTCCATTTACTCACCCCAGAGTTGTATTCCTTCAAGAAGGGTACCAGATTTGTTAACCCGAGGAATGCCCCGTGAAAGAGTTGCATCCATGTGAAAATGCAGATCAACAAATGCGGGTGAAAGCAGACACTCCACAAAGGAAATTATTTCAAGAGCTACAGCCATTATATTGGGTTCAATAACAGCAATTCTATCCCAGAAATAGCGATATCGGTAATTTTCCCTTTGGTGAGGTTTACTCCCCTGACAATAAGATCAAAAATCACCGTTCACCTTTTAGATAGGGAATCATTAGAGCCTTAGGATAACCAGCCCGCCTAGACATGACAATCAATGCTAGAATGGATAATACATACGGCATCATAAGAAATACCTGGTAAGGAACTACATTTCCAACTACCGATTGCAATCTTACTTGATAAGCATCAAAAGCCGCAAAAAGAATTGCACCGAGCAGGGCCTTCCCTGGCTTCCAAGACCCAAAGACAACAAGTGCTATGCAAACCCATCCCCGTCCGTTAATCATTTCAAAAAAGAATGAGTTGAATGCCGACATGGTAAGGAAGGCACCTCCTACTGCCATTAAGGCGGACCCGACCGCAACAGCAGACATCCTAACTAGCGTAACACTAATTCCCTGAGATTCCACAGCGGCTGGATTTTCTCCTACCGCCCGAATAGCTGTACCAGCAGGGGTTCTGTTCAGTATCCAAGCGATTGTCCCAACCAGAATAAAGGCAAGATAAGTTAAGGGGGTCTGGGCAAATAGAGCCTGACCTATTAACGGGATTTCCGAAAGAAAGGGAATCGGCAGGGGGGCAAACGGGTCAATCTTGGGAGGAGATGTCTCCTGAGGAAGAAGAACCCGGTAAATAAAGTAGGTAATACTGGTAGCCAATAACGTCGTTCCAATACCGGTTACATGTTGTGACAGGCCTAAAGGAACAGTTAAAAAACCGTGAATAAGCCCAAACATCATTCCTGTTAAGGCTGCAATCGCTACTCCCAACCAAAGATCCCCACCAGCGTAAACAGTGTACCACCCAGCAAAGGCACCGGCAGTCATAATGCCCTCAATACCCAGATTGAGTACACCAGCCCGTTCGCAGAGCAACTCTCCCATCGTGGCAAAAATCAATGGTGAAGCGATTCTGATTGTGGCAATCCAAAAACTAGCCGATAACAGAATTTCTAAGGCTTCCATTGATTAAGCGAACCTTACCCTGAACTTGGTTAACATTATGGCAACAACCATGGTCATCAGCGAAATCGCGACAATGACATCGGCAATGAAACTTGGTACCCCAGTTGCCCTTCCCATTGCATCAGCTCCCACAAATACACCAGCTATGAAAACAGCTGAAAACACAACTCCAATTGGATGTAATAAAGCCAGCATTGCTACAACAATTCCAGTATACCCAAAGCCGGGAGAAAGATCCAAAGTCAGGTTGCCCTTGGTTCCAGCCACCTCCGAAAACCCGGCCAAAGCAGCCAATCCTCCTGAAATAACTGCTGTCTTCAGGAGAACCTTGTTGACGGAGATACCGGAAAATCGTGCAGCAACAATATTATGTCCAACTGCACGCATTTCGTATCCAAGTACCGTTCTGGCCATAATTACCCAGACAACAATAGAACTGAAAAGAGCGATTACAAAACCGAAATGGAGCCTTTTACCCTGTACCAGCCTTGGTAACCTCGCTTCACCGTTAACCGTTTCAGTTTGAGGCCATCCCAAACCCATGGGGTCCTTTAATACACCTTCCAGAAGCAATGATACAAAAAGAAGGGTAATAAAATTTAAAAGAAGGGTTGTAACCACTTCATCAACCCCAAATCTTGTCTTTAGTAAGGCAGGGCCGTAAAGCATTATCGACCCACCGATCATGGAAATAATCATCATCAGGGCAATAAGTATAACCGGGGGCAACCCAAGTGTTTGGGTACCGATAATGACGGTTAAAACCGCACCAATGTAAAGTTGGGCCTCAGCTCCAATGTTCCAAAGTTTGGCTCGAAAGGCAACGGCTACAGAAAGTCCGGTAAATATCAATGGTGTGGCCCTTGTCAGAGTTTCTAGAATAGCAAATTGAGAACCAGCAGCCCCTTTTAAAACCAGGCTGAATGCCTGAAGGGGTGAAGCATCAGCCAACATCACCAGAATGCCAGCTATAATCAGGGTTACCAAAATGGCAAGACAAGGCATTAAAACCGCTCGAACCAATGTTGTTTCAGTTCTTGGTTCAAGCCGCATCATTTAGCCTTTCGCTACTTGGTACATGCCTTGTCATCAAAGCTCCAAGTTCCTTGACACCTAATTCTCCCCTTCTGGTGATTTTTGATAATCTTCCGTTTGAAATTACAGAAATTCGATCGGATAACTGAAGGATTTCTTCCAAATCATCAGAGATTAGTAAAATTGCCGCTCCCCTGTCTCTAGCCTTTAGCAACTGACTGTGTACATAGGCAACGGCACCGACATCCAGCCCTCTTGTTGGCTGATTGGCAAGAATAATCAAAGGTGATTCATCCAATACTCTCCCCAAGATAAGTTTTTGGATATTCCCACCTGAAAGCAGCCTGACAGGTGTTTCAATGGAGGGGCATTTAACATCGTAATTCTTAATGACTTCACGGGAAAAATCTTCACTTGCTTGGCGGGTTAAAAACCCGAACCGGCTAAATCGGTCAGTCCAGTATTTCTCAGATATAATATTTTCCACGACACTCATGTCTCCGATCATACCGGTATGGAGGCGATCTTCTGGGATTCTGGCTATACTTTTGGAAATGGCCACCTTAGGGGACCAACGCTCTGGAATTTCTCCAAAAATTCGCATTGTTCCCTCCTTGACCTGCGTTGTACCTGAAATTAAAGAGGCCAAAGCGGCCTGCCCATTACCGGATACACCTGCCAAGCCAGTAATTTTGCCGCAATTCAGTCTCAGTGAAACCTTCCGCAAGTTGATCCGCATTTCAGGAATACTAGTTGAAATGTTTTCTAACTCTAGTGCAACTTCTCCCAGAACAGGGTCAGAAATATCGGGAGCTTCGATTTCAGCCCCAACCATAAGTGATGATAATTCTTCAGGATTGGAATCTCTCGTTATCTTTTCTCCGACAACCCTACCCTTGCGTAGAACCACAACCCGATCACTTATTTCCATAGCCTCGTTAAGTTTATGGGAAATAAATATTGCGGATAGACCATCAGAAACCAATACTTTTAAGGTAGCAAACAGTTTCTCTGCTTCAAAGGGAGTAAGCACTGCCGTAGGTTCATCTAGTATCAGGATTCGAGCTCCCCGGTACAGTGCCTTAAGTATTTCCACCCTCTGCTTTTCACCAACCGATAGACTTCCTACAATCGCATCAGGATTTACATCCAGACCTACGGAGGATGAAAGATCTCTGATTTTTTCCCTGGCAGTATTCTTTTGGGATTTAATCGCCAATAGATTCTCAGTTCCAAGGACTATGTTCTCCAGAACATTCATCTCCTCAACCAAGGCAAAATGTTGGTGAACCATACCTATTCCTGAATCCAGAGCTGCCCTGGGATCACCTTTTGGAATAGATTTTCCAAACACTTCTATCTCTCCCTGGTCAGCAAGATAATGACCAAAGAGAATGTTCATCAAGGTGGTCTTACCAGCTCCATTTTCGCCAAGCAAAGCCACAACCTCACCTTCGTGAAGAGAAAGGTCTACATTGTCATTTGCTGTAAGGGTACCAAAACGCTTGGTAATTCTAGTAAGGCGAAGGGCTAAATCCCTTCGCTCTTCAATTTTATTACTGATCACCCTGTTGTGGTCGGGTCGTTATCGTCAATTGTTACAGTATAACTTCCAGCTTTGATTTCGCTCTCACGCTGTGCAACAAGATCCAAAGCTTCCTGAGGAACTTTTCCTTCCCAGGTTCCAAGAGGAGCAAGTGAACAACCACCATGCTTCATGTAGGAATAAACCCCGTAGTTATCTGCTATAAAGGTACCTGCTTTTACTGCTTCAACTGCCGCCGTCAGAGTAGGCTCAAAATGCCATAAGGCAGAAGCCACGACCGTATCGGGGTAATCGGATTGAGTGTCGATTACGTTTCCGATTGCAGGAATGCCCCGCTCCTGAGCTGCATCGGAAACCCCGAAACGTTCTGCATACATGACATCAGCACCAGCATCAATTTGAGCAAAAGCTGTTTCTTTGGCCTTGGGTGGATCGTACCAGGACCCAATAAAAGCAACCTTGAATTCTATGTCGGGCTGCATTTCATGAGCACCTGCCTTGAAAGCATTCATAAGTCGGTTAACCTCCGGGATTGGGTAACCACCTACCATGCCTATGATTTTACTCTTGGTAAGAGCTCCGGCAATAATGCCTGTCAAGTAAGAGGCATCCTGAATGTAATTGTCAAAAACAGCAAAATTTTGTGGAGAATTATCATCTGGCAGGAAACTGGACCCCATTAAATAAGCCTTGTCAGGATAATCTAAAGCAACTTGTCTTGAAGCCTGTTCCAGTCCAAAAACTTCTCCTACTATCAAATCATGATCGCCCTCTGAAAACTCACGCATAGCTCGTTCGTAATCAGTGTTCGAAATATTTTCTGAAAAATCATAGTTGATCATTCCCTGATCCTGAAGGAAAACAGCTGCTTTATGGATCCGGCTTATCCATTGCTGTTCAACAGGAAGGGTATAGATTGCAGCAACATTGAGTTTTTCCATTGCCATTAATGGCCTAATCAAGTTTGGAGCCATGAGTACCGTGCTACTTGCTCCAATTGTCTTCAAGAACGACCTACGATGTAGACTTCTTTCCCTTATGGTTTCATTTTTCATGTTTCCTCCAAATTCTATTGCTCATGTCCGAGTATACTATACATTTTTCTTTATTTGCAGTTAAAAAAATTCTGGTACTCTTTCTCCGCTTAATTTTTGGTATTCTTTTGGGCCTAAACTAAATTTGGTTCTCCATCCATGATGGTGGGTAATGATATCTGCTAACTCCTTCAACTGGACACTGTGAAACTATTAGGCTCGTCCAGAAAATTCCTGATTACTCAATTTTTTTACAGACTCCAATACCGGCCGGTGCTGATGGAAACCTTTGTGGATCCCACCTGTTTCAACGGCGCTTCCTACAAGGCATCCAACTAGGCAAGGATTGGCATGGCTGCGAGGAAAAATCGTGCAGAAGGATCAAGCCTGTCAAAGACATTCATGTCCGGCCGCGCAACTGATGAAATTCGCTTGCCATGCTGTCTTGCTCAACGTGATGTCAGACGGCTGGAACGACGCCTTTGCACAGCTTAAGGTCTGATATGAGGCGTTTGATTTTCAGCGCTTTGCCAGTAAGAGGCGCGCATGTTCATGACAATGAAGCAGGTCATGTAAATCATTAAATGTTGACGGTGTACATCTGTTTAAGAGCATTCTGCGAAGCTGATAATATTCATCCATTCAGCTCGATTAACCTTGCCGTTCAAAAATTAGCTTTATTGTGTCGAATGACGCACGCATTCCTCGCCTTGGGGGATAATTGAAAAGATATATAAAGTAAAAAATATCATAAGTGATATAAAATAGCTATATAAATCCATAAAAATATCACTTGTGATTTTTTTTCATGAAAAATACTTGAAATTTTAACACAAAATTATATCATTTATGATATGTAACTGTTTAAAAATCTACAAAACCTATCATGAGTGATATGATGAAGATTACCAAATTTATGCCAGAAGATGAAATTCTGAAGGAGTTTGCTAAACGTCTTGCAAGGATGCGTAAGGCGCAAGGTTACACTCAAACCGAACTTGCAAAGGAAACTGGCATCGGCGTCGCCACACTCCGCCGGATTGAAGGCGGACAGGATAGCCAATTTGAGACATGGTTAAAAATTCTGAAAGCCTTGAATCGGGTGGCTGCCATTGATACGCTCCTACCGGAAACATTCAATTCTCCAATGGCGGAAGCCCTTGCTGGAAAATCCCGGAAACGCAAAAAGCTTTCCCCCACATCCGGTATCGTATGGGGAGATGAAGCCCAATGAGTACAGCGACAGTCAAACTATGGGGCACCGTAATCGGATACATCTCAATGAATCATGGCGAACGATATGCGCGATTTGAATATGATCCTGCATTTGTCGACTTCAGGATAGAACCTGCACCGATACAGATGCCACTCGAGAAGGGTTACATTTACCAGTTTACAGATTTACACCCCAGATCATTTCACGGACTGCCTGGCATGATTGCCGACAGTCTGCCCGACAAATACGGCAACAAACTTATTGATGTCTGGCTCAATCAGACCGGACGGAAGCAAACAGAGTTCAACGCTGTTGATCGCCTTTGTTACACCGGTGTACGCGGTATGGGTGCGCTGGAATTTGAGCCTGTCATCGAAACTGAAACAACGAAAGACAGGAGCCTTGAAATTCGTGACCTTATTGATCTTGCGTCAATGGCATTTGCAGATAAAAAAACACTCAACACCAAGCTACCACCCGGTAAGGAAGAAAACACCTTACTGGATATTCTCAGTGTTGGAACATCCGCAGGCGGCGCTCGGGCCAAGGCTGTTATTGCCTATAACCCGGAGACAACCGAAGTTCGTTCAGGGCAGCTAGACCTTCCACCCAACTTTGAACATTGGCTGATTAAATTTGACGGTGTTGCTTTCAGTGGAGACTGGGGGGTGGCTGACCCATCTGGTTACGGCCTTTTGGAATACAGCTATCACCTTATGGCAAAAGCCTGCGGTATCGACATGATGGAAAGTCGTATCTTCAGTGAGAATGGGCGCAATCATTTCATGACGAGACGTTTTGACCGTGATGAGAAAGGTGGCAAGAAATTTGTACAAACTTTCGCAGCCATAGGTCATTTTGATTATTATGAAAGTGGTGTTCATTCTTATGAGCAGCTCTTAACGACAATGCGACAATTGGACATGTCGCAAAGTGCGATTGAAGAGCAGTTTCGTCGTATCGTCTTTAATGTAGTCGGGTGTAATCAGGATGACCATGTGAAAAACTTTGGGTTCATGATGGATCGTCAGGGCAATTGGGGCATTGCGCCCGCTTATGATCTTTGTCATGCCGAAGGTAGCGATTTCACAAGATTCCACCAGTTGAGCATCAACAACAAAACAAGCGATTTCACCGTAGAAGACCTGAAGCGTCTTGCAAAATTTGCAGGGCTACCGCGCAACCACGAAAAAATTGTCCTTGAACAAACCGTTGATGCGTTCTCGACTTGGCACCAAAAAGCAATAGAGCTAGATATACCAAAGGCATTACAGGACCATGTATTGTGCACCCTCCGCCTTTCTTGGTAATAGATTCCATAAAAAACAAGCTATCGAATAGGCTGGGCAGACTTCTGACAAGTTTATGTGGTTGGGGCATAAACTTCCTTCAAGCCATCATCGCTCTGATTGACAGCTTCATCATTCAATCTCCGGTCTCTCGTGAACCTCCAAGAAATTTGACGCCCACGGACGATACCGCTGATCTATTTGTCGAGATTGTGGTCCATCACTCTTTGTGCCATGGTAAGAGGGAAAAGTCTTTGCTTCGTTCGACAACTGCATAGCGTCCGCTTGACCGATCAAAACGCCCCATATAATTGCTGTTGATCAGTCCTGATCAAGGCGCATCTGTGAACTCTTTTCCTAGTTTGCGAGCAATGGTTTTGGAAGCGGTTTCCAAATCACGCCGTTCAAGCGTCGCAAGAACCTAAACATCAACCTTTTCGCCTATGTCCTTGAGAATGCCATCGCGGCGGAGAAATGCCTACCGCGAGATACGCGCCTGTACAACCCTGCTGCCAAAACATTGCGCTTGCGGATTATCATCATGATCGCGTACATGTTCATCGAGCCAAATCGTGCCAACCGCTTTGGGGATGGGTTTGGGTCCCGGAGCTGGCCGGAGGGCCATCCACCGAACCGGATAAGAGTTTGGCACCATGGTTGAATGGTGTTCATGCATTATGGAGTCATGCAGCATTGGGTACTCGCCCGGCATCTTTTTGCAACTGATTGAATGGGAAGTTATTTATGAATTGAGAAAAAATCAGGTAAAATGAAAAACCCGTTGCAATTAGGCCCATAAGAATCCCATATTTTTTATGTCATGGCCTAACCACTTAAATACTAATCAAATATAGATTATTACATTGGCTAAAATGGTAAAATGAATTCTCGAAGTAATTGATGCAGTTAAATCTCCAGACACGTGTTCAGGAAGTGGAAGTGAACTTTGGTAGTGATCCGTTGTTCTCAAGCATTTCCTTTAACCTTCATGAGGGGGATAAGGTATCTCTGGTGGGGCGCAATGGTTGTGGCAAATCCACCTTGTTCAAGGTAATCTCTGGAGATATCGAACCTGATCATGGTGAAATAGACAATAGCAAAGGCCTAAGGGTTGCCTATCTGGGTCAAAAGGAAAATTTTGACAACTGCCGTACCTTGGGTGATTTTACCTCCAGAGGACTTGCTGATAGTGAAAAATATCTGGTTGATGTTACAGCACAGGTATTGGGATTTAATCCTGATGCCCTTGTTGATGAATCCTCAGGTGGAGAGAAGCGAAAGGCAGCACTAGCCAGGGTTTTTGCCAAGGAACGGGACCTGTATCTGCTGGATGAACCAACAAACCATTTGGATATCAATGCCATTCTCTGGTTGGAGGAAACAATCAAGACCTCTGCCAAAACCTTTGTCGTGATAAGTCACGACAGGAAGCTTTTGTCAAACATGGGAGGTAGAACCTTTTGGCTGGATCGTGGAAAATTGCGTATTTGCCCCTATGGATACGGCAGGTTTGAGGAGTGGCAGGAGGAAATCCTTGATCTGGAAAATACCCATCGAACCAAGTTGGACCGACGGATAAGAACGGAAACCCTTTGGTCGAGGGAAGGGATTAGTGCGCGACGAAAAAGAAATCAAGGCAGATTGAAGGCCTTGGAAAAACTGAGGGAGAAAAGAGCTGAGTTTGCCCAGCGGGAAACTACCTTTTCTGTAAATATCAACCAGCCGAAAAGTGACACCCAAATGGTATTGGAAGCGTTCAATATCGATAAGACTCTCGGTGATAGGGAGATCATCAGGGATTTTTCATTGCGGATTCTGAAAGGTGACAGAATTGCCATCGTTGGCCCTAATGGGGCCGGCAAATCGACTTTGTTAAAATCACTGACAAAGGAAATCGGAGTTGACCGGGGGAAAGTCAGGTTGGGATACAATTTTGATCTGGCAGCAATGTGGCAGGACAGGACTCTGGAAAATTTGAACATCAGTGTCCAGGAATTCTTGGTCGGTAAGGGAGCAAATACAAGGGATCAGCCTGACCAGGTGATTTTTCAGGGAAGGGGCCTCCACATAATTTCCTATATCAAGAAGTTCCAATTCGAATATTGGAAAGCAAAATCTCCGTTGAAGTCCCTGTCAGGTGGTGAATTGGGTAGAATGTTGCTGGCCAAGATATTCTTGCGGGAAAGCAATTTTCTGGCACTTGATGAACCAACAAATGATTTGGATGTTGAAACCCTGGATATGTTGAAGGAAATTCTGGCCAACTACAGGGGTACAGTGGCATTCGTATCCCACGACCGAGATTTTATCGATAATGTGGCCAACATCACCATTGCTTATGAAGGTAATGGCAAATGGCAGGCCTACAGTGGAGGCTGGTCTGATTACCTGAAGCAGAAAAAGAATCCTGTCGGTACTGGAAATACCTATTTACCAACAGCCAAAATCCAAAAGAAAAAAGAAAAACCGACACCCAAATCAATCAATGGGAATTTGCTTTCCTTTACTGAAAGGCATCGCTTGGAAATCCTGCCTGATCTTATAGAAAACAAGGAAGCAAGGATATCCGAATTGACGGTCAAACTGGAAGATCCAAACCTTTATTCAAATAATTCCAGTTTGTTTGAAGCGTTAACCAACGATTTGGTAGCTGAGCAGGCCAAATTGATTTCCCTGGAAGAGGAATGGTATCAACTTGCAAGTAAGCAGGAAGAATAAGGATCAAATATCCAGATTCTCGGCAAAAGAAGCCTTTTCCTGGATGAACATGAACCTTTCCTCGGCCTTTCTACCCATCAGCCGTGAAATTAGATCGTCTGTATCATCATCCTCTTCAGGAGCGACAGAAACTTTGAGAAGCGTGCGGGAATCAGGGTTCATGGTGGTATTTTTCAAATCCTTGGCATCCATTTCACCCAGACCCTTGAATCTGGAAACCCTGACAGGACCACGACCTCCCAACCCCTTTTCCATAAGCTCTTCCTTGGTACTATCATCGAGAGCATAAACCTTTATCGGCCCTTGGGAAAGACGGTACAGGGGAGGGCAGGCGAGATACAGATGTCCATTCTCGACGATTGGTTTCATTTGGGAATAGAAAAAGGTCATCAAAAGGGAAGCAATATGAGCACCATCGACATCAGCATCGGTCATGATGATGATCTTCTCATAACGCAAATCTTCCAACCTGAAGCCACTGCCCATTTCAACGCCGAGTGCCTGACAAATATCCTTTATTTCATTATTGGTCGTGATCTTGGAGGAGGCAGCACCAAGGACATTCAAAATCTTACCTCGCAAGGGAAGCAAGGCTTGGGTATTTCTGTCTCTGGCCATTTTGGCTGAGCCACCAGCCGAATCACCTTCCACCAGAAAAATTTCCGAATTTTCTGGATCCGTACACGAACAATCGACCAGTTTGCCAGGCAGTCTCAATTTATTGATCGCAGTCTTGCGACTTGCGATCTTAGCCTTTTTCCTTCGTATTCTTTCATCAGCCCTCAGGGTAACCAAATCAATCAACTGGTTGGAGACCTTGGGATTTCCGACCAGCCAGTTTTCGAAATGATCCCTGACGGAATTTTCAACCAGCCGTTGGGCACCAGAGGTTACCAGTCGTTCCTTGGTTTGTCCCGAGAATCTTGGATCTTGGATAAAGCAGGACAATAGGGCACATCCATTGGATTGTATGTCCTCCCTGATAATTTGCTCGATCTGTTTGTTCCCGATTATCCCACCGTAGGTTTTCAACCCCTTGAGAATGGCTGCCCAGAAGCCCGATTCATGAGTTCCACCCAATGATGTCGGTATGGTATTGCAAAAGGAATGGCTATAACCATCCAAATAGGGCCCCCAGTTGAGGGCCCATTCAACGGAACCTACGGATTTTTTGCCAAACTTTTCTGAAAAATCAACCTTGCCGACAAAATGGTTTTCCGCGAGCATTTCCGAATCATTTGTTGTTTCCGATAAAAAGTCGGAAAGTCCTCCGGGAAAGTGAAAAACTGCCTTAGGTGGAATCTCCGGTGTTTCATAATTGCAAACCCAGGTGATTTTGACCCCGGAAAAAAGGAATGCCTTGGCCCGTACCAACTTGAATATGATGCCTGGTTTCAATTTGATCTTGTTACCAAAGATTTCCTTGTCCGGCAAAAACCTCACGGAAGTTCCCCGCCGATTGTAAATCTTGCCGGCATGGGCTAGTTCATTTGTGGGTATGCCTCTGGAAAAACTCTGGGTGTACAATTCCTGATTACGGGCTACTTCCACTTCCATATATTCGGAAAGGGCATTTACAACGGAAATGCCAACCCCATGGAGACCACCGGAAGTGGTATAAATCTTGTTGGAGAATTTACCACCAGCATGAAGAGTGGTAAGAATTACTTCAAGGGCCGACTTGTCTGGGAATTTTGGATGGGGATCAATGGGAATACCCCGGCCGTTATCCCTGACGGTCAAACTGCAATCCTCGTGAAATTCAATATCAATCCGGTCGGCAAAGCCGGCGACGGCTTCGTCCATTGCGTTATCTATAATTTCTGCGGCCAAGTGATGAAGCGATTTCTCATCGGTGCCACCAATATACATCCCGGGATGACGTCGTACAGGAGTTAAACCCTCAAGGACTTCTATATCTTCAGCACTATAAGAATTATCTTCAAGTTGGTCTTGTGAAAATAAATCCATTTTTCTGCTCAATATGTCTGCTTACCACTATATATAGTAAAAAATGCATACTTAATGCAATATATTGTGGACTGTTCATTAAATTTTGTTGTGGATAACCCTGAAAATCCAAATTTTTACAACTTATTATTCTCACGGCGTAAATTATTGTTCCTGCAACAATATATATTGGACATTCTCCTTCTGATTTCAAACAAAAGAGATTCTAATTTTTAAACCACTAGCTTTGGTTTAATTCATGTCTCAGGGAAAACTGATTGCTCCAGAAATTTAATCATGCTTGTACAGAAACTACTTTCCGGCAATAGAATTGATGCCTATCGGGCTACCTTGGCATTGGCGATTCCCCTAATAGGGAGTAACATTGCACATGCAGTCAAGCATTTGACAGATACCATCATGCTTGGACGGTATAGTGTTGATGCCCTTGCAGCAGGTGTACTGGGAGCAACCATTTTTGTTTTTCTGATGATAACCGGATCAGGTTTTTCTGTAGCTGTAATCTCGCTGGCTTCAAATGCCGAGGGCAGTCACAAATCATGGATGGTTCGCCGTTACATTCGCATGGGTTGCTGGATTACCATTCTCTATTGTTTGGTCATGTTGATACCCATGTGGTTTTCACAGCCCATATTCCTGCTGATGGGACAAGATCCGGCAATATCCGAATTGGCCGCTGATTATCTTCTTTATGCCATGTGGGGACTTTTTCCGGCACTGATTTTGATGGTGTTCAAGGCCTTTTTTCTGGCCCTGGTTAGACCGAAGATCATTTTCGTTTCAACTCTGCTTGGTGCGCTGTTCAACATTTTTGCTAACTATCTGTTGATTTTCGGAAATTTCGGCTTTCCTGAGTTGGGTGTAAGGGGTGCTGCAATAGCTTCGACTGTTTCCCATTCACTGGCCTTGCTGATCATGCTTGCTTTTCTGATTAGGGTAAGGGATTTCCTGCCCTATAAGTTGTTTTCGAATTTCCTTTCCTTTCACTCTTCGAGTTTCAGGGAAATTTTCAATCTGGGATGGCCCATCTGTGCAGCCATGATTGCCGAGGCATCCTTTTTTTCAGGGGCTGCCATCATGATGGGCTGGATCAATACTGCTTCACTTGCTGCCCATGGCATCGTGATTGAGATTTGTGCCATGGTATTCATGATTTATTACGGCCTGTCCTATGCCGGAACAACCCAAATCAGCAGTGCCCTGGGGAGAAATGATCCGATAGAAATAAAAACCATTGCGAATGCAATTCTCGAGTTGAATCTGATGGCTGCCTGTGTTGTTATAACCATATTCCTTCTATTCCCCGAAACACTTATTTCCGTCTTCCTGAAAGAGGACACACCTGAAACTAGAGATGTTCTGGGCATTGGAATGAAAATCCTGCTATTTGCTGCCTTTTTTCAGCTGTTTGATGCCTTTCAGGCTGTGTTGCTTGGTTTCTTGAGGGGATTGAAGGACACACTGATCCCCATGATCATAGCTGCAATAAGTTACTGGGTAGTGGGTATACCCGCGAGTTATTTTCTTGCTTTTAATGTTGGTCTCGAGGGGGAGGGAGTATATGGTGGCTTTATAATTGGTCTGGGCTTTGCTTCTATTCTGTTTTTCTTCAGATTTCGAAGAAAACTGTCCAAATCAGGTTCGGGAGATGGTTCATCATTAGTGTAGGTGGGAGGATGTGGTGGAATTTGAAATTCCACCACTAAGGAGGTTAGTTATCCAGTATAATACATTTGGTATTCAACTGGATGAGGTGTATGTTCAAAATTGTAAACCTCTTCCCATTTCAATTCACTGTAACCTTCGATTTGGTCCTTTGTGAATACATCACCGGCCAGAAGATAATCCATGTCTTCATTCAAAGAATCCAGTGCCTCACGCAAAGAGGAACAAACCGTTGGTATGCCTTGCAACTCTTCGGGTGGAAGGTCATACAGGTTCTTGTCCATGGCTTCACCTGGATTGGTCCTGTTAAGGATTCCATCAACCCCAGCCATCATGAGTGCTGCAAAGCAGAGATAGGGGTTGGCCATGGGATCAGGAAAGCGGGCTTCAACCCTCTTTGCCTTGGGATTTTCAGTCCATGGTATTCGAATACAACCGGAACGGTTGCGGGCTGAATATGCCCTGAGCACTGGAGCTTCAAAACCCGGAATCAACCTTTTGTAGGAATTGGTTGTGGGATTGGTAAAGGCATTCAGGGATTTTGCATGCTTCAACAAACCACCAATGAACCACAGACCTTCGTCACTTAAGTCAGCATACCTGTCTCCCGAGAACAAAGGATTGCCATCCTTCCAAATAGACATGTTGACATGCATGCCAGTACCGTTGTCCCCGGCGATTGGCTTGGGCATGAAGGTTGCTGAACGTCCATAGAAATCAGCGACATTCTGAACAACATATTTGTACTTTTGAAGTTGATCACCCTGATTGGTCAGAGAAGAAAAGATCAATCCGAGTTCATGTTGGCTTGCAGCCACTTCGTGGTGATGCTTGTCGACATTCATGCCGATGCTTTTCATGGTTGAAAGCATTTCCGAGCGAATATTCTGGGCTGAATCTGTCGGGTTTACAGGAAAGTAACCACCCTTGACGCCCGGTCGAAAGCCGGTATTGCCCGTTGGATATTTGGTGTCACTGTTCCAAGGGGCATCAACGGCATCCACTTCGAACGAAACCTTTTGCATCTCGTTGCTGAACCTAACATCATCAAACATGAAAAACTCGGCTTCCGGTCCAAAATAAGCAACATCACCCACACCTGAATTCTTGAGAAAGGCTTCGGCTTTTTCGGCAGTACTTCTTGGATCACGCTCGTAAGGTTCGCCTGTATCAGGTTCAACGACCGAACAATGGAGGCACATTGTCCTTTCAGAGTAGAAAGGATCAATATAGTGGGAATTGAGGTCGGGCATGAGTTTCATGTCAGATGCTTCAATTGATTTCCAACCTGCGATGGAAGATCCGTCAAACATCATTCCTTCTTCAAGAAAATCCTCGTCAACCTGGTCAGCCATAATTGTTACATGCTGAAGTTTCCCCCGTGGGTCGGTAAACCGAAGATCGACAAAATCAATCTCCTCTTCCCCGATCATAGATATTATTTCTTCATTGGAACTCACAAGATTCTCCTTTCATATTAAATCCAATTGCAAATTAAAGGGCTTCATCACCTGATTCCCCAGTTCTGATTCTGATAGCCTGTTCAATATCGGAAACGAAAATCTTTCCATCACCGATTTTTTCCGTGCTGGCACTGGACAGTATGACCTCCAGAGCGCTGTCAAGCAAATCATCCGGTAAAACGATTTCCAACTTCACCTTGGGCAGAAAGTCGACAACATACTCAGCACCTCGATAAAGTTCGGTATGTCCCTTTTGTCTTCCGAACCCTTTTACCTCTATGACTGTTAAGCCCTGAACACCCACATCTTGAAGGGCTTCCTTGACTTCATCTAATTTGAATGGCTTGATTACAGCTTCGACTTTTTTCATTTTATTTTCCTAATTAACAACGAGAACAGGTTAGCACCTTTCTCTAATAGCAGCCTTTGTGGAAATCAAAGTGTTCGGTAGGATTTCGCATTTGCTCGTCAACGATTCAGGGCAAATTAACCGAAACTTGACCCTCCAATAATACATACAATTTCCCAATCTGCAACATTTACCTTAAACCTAGGGCTAACAGAGTGACTTTTCCATGACAAGCAAATCAAATCAACCCTTAAAGTTACCGAACTTATGATGGTAATTTACATTTCAACATTTAAGATTGGTATTTAACTTATTTCAAGGCTAGAAGTTGTTAAATCACAATTGAGGATAGTATCCATGCCACAAATTTGTTCGACTGAAGAAATTCAGAAAATTGAGCATTTACAAATCAAGGATGATATTCAGGTTGTCACCGATCTAATGGAATGTGCTGGAACAAAGGCAGCCGAATCAATAGTTGAATGGAATCAGGAAGCACAAAAGAAAAAAAGAAACCATTATCATGTATTGTGTGGTCCGGGAAACAATGGTGGAGATGGCTTTGTTATAGCCAGAATACTATTCGACTTGGGCAAGAAGGTATCTTGCTGGGAATTGGGGAACAAGACGAGAATGTCTTCTTCATCCGCGTTGATGCGTTCAAAATGGCTTCATCGGGGATCGATTTCCCCTATTGACCGATTCCAGAAGGCAGAATTGAAAAATGGTGATATCGTCGTTGATGCTCTGTTCGGTATTGGGCTTACCAGACCGTTGAATAAACAATGTTCAATTATTTTTGAAAAAATACCCGCCGACATCCCAATTATCGCAATTGATATTCTTTCAGGACTTGATTCCACCTCTGGCAAATTACTATCCGTTTGTGATTTACCCGATTATAAAGCTACCCTGACTCTTACCTTCCAATTAGCCAAATGGGGTCATTACTTACAGGAAGGATCTGTAAGATCAGGAAAAATCAAGGTTTTACCCATAGGATTGGATAGAGGAATGAGAGAATACTCCACTGAAAATTCACCTCTAGTTGAATTGGTGGAAGCCAATCCACCTGATTTTGCTAACCATTTGGATAAGCATAGGGCAAGTCACAAATACGATCACGGGCACTCCCTGATATTATCCGGTCCGCAGGGAAAAATGGGTGCTGCCGAATTAGCCGGTACGTCAGCCCTCAGGATAGGCTCGGGATTGGTAACTCTCGGTTTGCCAAGGAATGTTTTACAGATTCATTCCAGCAAAGTGAAAGCTCTTATGGTGACCCTGGCCGATAATCCAAAGGATTTGCAGGACTGCCTTCTAGACAAAAGGATTAATGCCTTATGCCTTGGACCCGGTCTGGGACTCGGTGGGAAAACTAGGGAATTCACGAATGCGGCACTGGAATCCGGGCGAAATGTTGTCTTGGATGCTGATGCTTTGACGTCGTTTGAGGACAATCCCGAATCGTTATTCAAGCAACTTCATGAAAAAACCGTGATCACACCCCATTTTGGTGAGTTTGCCAAATTATTTCCCGATTTGGCCAATAAAATGAAATCTGACAATTATTCTGTCCTGACCGCGGTTCAAACAGCTAGTATGAGAGCAGGTGCAATCGTTCTCTTGAAAGGCAGGCAAACAGTTGTTGCCTCACCCTTCGGTAAAACTTATCTCGTCAACGGGGAAAAATTTGAAAATTCCTCCTGGTTGGCCACAGCCGGGTCGGGAGATGTGCTGGCAGGAATGATCACCGGCTTGATGGCCAGAAACATTGCACCACTAAAGTGCACCGTACTTGCTACCTACCTCCACCTCAAGGCTGCCAGTTTGCTAGGACCGGGATTAATAGCAGATGATATCCCCAATACTATCCCCCAAGTCATTGGGCAGATACTGACTCAATCGAGATGATATACCACTAATGGGATTGTTTTATCCAAAAACAGGTAATCATTCCGATTATGCGTGTACCAAAATAAAGTCATGAATAACATGGTAGAAGGGGGTAGTCTTTCCCGGGGCCTCCATTGATGACAGGTCTTCTATCCAATCAAACTTGGCCATCAAACTTTCCTTGACCCCAAATACTGCATCGGAATGGATGTTGGGATCATCGGGATCAAATATATGGGTTGTCAAACTCTTGTATCCCTCTGCCGAAATAATATAGTGCAGGTGTGCAGGGCGATAGCAATGCCAACCTAGGGCAGCCAACATCCTGCCAACCGGTCCGTCTCCGGGTATGGGATAATATTTGGGTTTGACACACCGGAATCAATAGGCTCCATCAACTGAGGTCCTGAATAGTCACCTGAGGTTGAAATCAGGTTGAATGCCCTTTTGCTGAACATCATAAAAGCCTTCATCATTGGCTTGCCAAACATCCAGATTGGCCTAGGCAACAGGATTGCCCTGGGTGTCCAGAATTCGACCCACAACAAGCATTGGTTCTCCCTTCTGATCGTGGCAAATACCAGAACCCATTTTCAATTCCGGCGCATCGGCTAAATGAAAGTGCCCCAGAACAGTGGATTCCGAAGCACCGGAAGGCTTTGGATTGTTTATGGCATCCACTAGCATGGAAACCCCCAGGACATCGGAAAGTAGTATGAATTCCTATCGCCACTCGTCACTTTTATGTCCGGTTTCGGTCAAAAACTTTATACCCTCAAACCATTCCTCTTACGTCAATTCCAATTCCCTGACAGCAGCATGCATGTGCTTGACAAGAACAGTGATGATTTGCCTGAGCCTTGGGTCGGTATCCTCAGAAATGCGGCCCGCTACAACCTCTGCAGAATCCTGTTCGGTTAAATATCCTGTATCCACAGCCATTATTTTCTCCTATTTTCACTTACCTTTAAATCGGTGGTAAGAATGAACGACCTGACCTCTTATCCCTGGATTGCACCGCCTGTTGATAGCCCTTTATATCATGATTTGAGAGCAGGTCTGGAAGGAATTGGTGTCAAGCACTTCAAGATCAGTTTCACCGGTGGAAGTTTGAGTGCAGTGATCAACATCCTGTCTGAATCGGATGCCTTGACAGTGCTTCCATACTCTTTCGTTTTCCGAATGCGTCCTCAAAACAGGCTGACTGCATTAAGCATACGAATTGGTGATCCCGAACGTCATCTGGAGATACTGACCTTGACCAATAATCTTCTTGAGCCTGCCGCCAAGAGGCTCATGAATTACATTACGACAGAATTCAAGAGTCTAGTGCGATCATTCATCATCATGAACAAAACGAATTGTGGCGAAAATAAGGATATTCATTTTTACATCAGGCAACCAACCCCAGCCCCTAGGATTTTTCATACCGGGATTACTAAATTTGCCTGGAATTACAGTTACAGTGTTGGTAAAAATATATCAGCTTTTCCCTGAAACAGGTCAAATCACCTTTTTGATATTCAGGATTTTCATTTGCAAATAATTGAATTAAAGCCAACAAATACCTAACTTCAACTTCTTGAGAACAAATGGTGAATACCGGTAATTCAAAGTAGATCAAGCTAGGAGAATTTGTACTCCAAATAGGGGTGATTTAAAACCAAACTATTCCAAACAAACAGAATGCGGGTGTGGCGGAATTGGTAGACGCACCAGATTTAGGATCTGGCGCTTTAATGCGTGGGGGTTCAAGTCCCTCCACCCGCACCAAGAAATGAAAGTTGCTAATGTCAGACAGTGAAATTGTTTTTCAAGAAGATTTAGATGAGCCCCAAATCCACGTGGCTGAGGATGGTTTCAGTCGAGTGTATCGATTAGGCGTAACGAAGGGTCTTCTGAACAAGAAACTCACACAAGAAATTTTGGAATACAAGGACAGGTTCAATATTCCAGGATTCCGTAAGGGGAAGGCCCCATTGAGTGTCATTCTTAATCGTGTTCCAGAGAAGGAAAAGGAAGAATTCCTGCAGAGATATGTCAGTGAGCAAATTCAGGAACATTTGCACGATTCTGACAAAATTGTCATTGGTACACCTGAAATAGATACAGACTATGCAAACGAAACCGATATGGTTGCCAAGATATCGGTTTCCTACGAGGTGTCTCCTGAAGTCAAGGACTTGGATTATGACAAGTATTCCATCCTAAAGTTTGTACCGGAGGATAGGGAAAAGTTGCTGGAAAAGATCAGACAGGATTTTTTGGCCGCCAACCCGGAAAAGGTAACCCAGGACAAGGATTATAAATCTGAAATTGGAGATTACCTGATGGTTGACATGACCATAGTGGCACCGGGTACAAGTGCTGATGGGTATATTGACAAGGCCAGAGAGGTATTGGTCGAAGAAAGCTCAAGTATTTATGACGTGAGGTTCAATTCCATCGGATTGGTTAAGGATGAGGAGTTCACGATTGAATCGGAATTACCTTCATTTTATGATGGTTTTGAGGAAGCGGGTAAACCTTGCAAGTTTCATTTCAAAATAGCAGAAGTGCTCAAATCCAATATTATTGACGAGCCTACCATGGAAATGGCAAAAAAATTCGGCTTCCAGTCGGTTGAGGAATTGGATGTAGAGCTTTTGAATAGGAAATTGCAACAATTTGAAAGCATTTCCGCACACCTCATGACTGATCAATTCGGACTTAAAATGGAAAAGGAGCTGGATTTTGATGTTCCGAAAAAGGTACTCAATTCAACGATGGAAAATCTTTGGTTTGAGGAGTACAAGGATGATACAAAATCCGAAACTACAAATCCCGAAGAGGATGATGAAAAGAATGAAAAGGTTGCCAAGAATATAGAGAATGGGGAAACTGGAGACGGCTTATCAGAGCAGAATGATGAAGATTCCTCGAATAATGATACAAATGAAGCCCCGAAAAGAGTTGATTGGGATACCATTGATGCCGAAAAAGTTACTGAGATAAGGAATCTCGCACTCAACCAGGTCAGGTACATGATCCTCCTGAAAAACATAGCAAAAAAGGAAGATATAAAAGCAACCAGGGAAGAGATTGTTGATGAGTGGGCTGTTATGCTTGCCCGCTACAATCAATCTCCTCATATAAATATGGAAGAACTCAGAAGTAGAATTAAGTATGAGGACATTCCGGATTATTTTGCCTTAAGTTCCCAAAACAAAATTGTTTCATACAAGGTAGAACAGTTTATTATGGGTAAGGTAGGCACCACCGAAAGAAAAGTAAGTTTTGAAAAACTTATGGAAATACGGCAAATGGAAAGAGATAAATTGATTGCATTTATGGAATCAGATCATACGGACCATGAGAGCGAACCGGAAAAGGATTAACAAAAGTTGAAGTGAGGCAGGTGAAATGAACCCTTTGAAAAATGCATTGATTCCTACTGTAGATGAACAAACTCCACGAGGAGAAAAAAGATATGATATTTTCTCCAAGCTGTTGAAGGAGAGAATTGTATTTGTATGTGGTGAAATAAACGAGGAAGTATCGACACTTGCCGTTGCCCAATTGCTGTTTCTGGAATCTGAAAATCCAAAATCGGAAATCTTCATGTACATCAACAGTCCCGGAGGTGAAGTGGATTCGGGTCTGGCCATCTATGATGCCATGCAATATGTTTCCCCGCCGGTCTCCACGCTGGCATTTGGCCGGGCCGCCTCAATGGGAGCCCTGTTGTTGACAGCCGGAGCGCCTGGCAAGCGATATTCGCTACCCCATTGCTCGCTTATGGTACATCAATCAATGGGAGGATTCCGGGGAAGATTCAGTGATGTTACCATACATTATGATCATATGAAACAACGAGAAAACACCTTGCGGGACATACTCATGAAGCATACGGGAAGGACCAGGAAGGAAGTGAGTGATGCCATCAGGGATGGTGACAAGCATCTCAGTCCCCAGCAGGCTCTTGAGTGGGGGTTAATTGACAAAATTGTTACAACTCGTTCAAATGAGTCAGGGCAATAAACCTTTTTCCATTTTTTTGGTATTAGGGTAATATCAGCTATAATCGTTTTGATAGTAAATTGGGTGTTCGCTCATGGTAAATCAGACTCCATCTGAAGATAGTGAACTTCTCTGTTCATTCTGCAGTAAAAGCAAAAGTGAGGTCAAGAAGTTAATTGCTGGTCCCAAGGTCTACATGTGTGATGAATGCGTAGAACTTTCTGTGGAGATAATCAAACAGGATAAGGAAGTAATTTCACGAAAGCAGGGACATCAGTCGACACCACCACAGGAAATCTACCGGTTTCTTGATGATTATGTAATCGGCCAGTCCCATGCCAAGAAAGTGCTATCCGTAGCCGTTTACAATCATTACAAGATGCTGAATAACCTGGATACCGATCTCGGCGTTGAAATCGCCAAGTCCAATATCCTGTTGATTGGTCCCACTGGTTGTGGCAAAACCCTGCTTGCCCAGACATTGGCCAAACTGTTGGATGTTCCCTTTACCATGGCTGACGCTACAACGCTTACGGAAGCCGGATACGTGGGTGAGGATGTCGAAAACATAATCCTCAGATTGCTGCAGGCCGCAGAATATAATGTATCGAAAGCCCAGCGGGGAATTGTTTATATTGATGAGTTGGACAAGATTACCCGCAAAACCGACAATCCCTCGATTACCAGAGATGTAAGTGGAGAAGGGGTCCAACAGGCATTGCTCAAGATAATTGAGGGCACGATTACCTCCATCCCGCCCAGGGGAGGAAGAAAACATCCCCAACAGGAATTCCTGCAGGTGGATACCACGAATATTCTGTTTATTTGTGGTGGCGCCTTTGCCGGTTTGGAGAAGGTAATTCAAAAGCGTACCAGACCCTCAGCCCTTGGATTTGAGGTGGCAATTTCCGATCTGGAAACCAAGGGGTTGAGTGAACTTCTGGAGGATATGGAACCCGAGGATTTGATGAAATTCGGCCTGATCCCAGAATTTGTCGGTAGATTGCCAGTCGTTGCAACCTTGAATGAACTCGATGAGGACGCCTTGGTCAAGGTACTTGCAGAACCGAAGAATTCACTTATCAAGCAATTCAAAAAACTTTTTGAACTGGATGGTATAAAGTTGACTTTCACGGACGAAGCAATCAGGGCCGTAGCTCGAAAGACGACTGAATTGAAGACCGGTGCTAGGGGGCTGAGATCCATCATCGAGGAAATATTGCTGGATACCATGTTTGAATTGCCACTTGACGAAAGCGTGGTTGAAATTGTTGTCAATGAGGAATGTGTCGTATCGAACACTGCCCCAATGAAGTTCTATTCTGAAAGTAACCTTTCCAAGGTTGTGGGTTCCTGAACATGTCAGGATTGATTAACTTTGTTATTCGCTTGCTGACCTGGTGGAATTCCCAGACTTTGGGAACCCAGATCTACACTTGGCGCAAGGGGCAGAAGGTAGGTGAGGATCCCGAGGGCAACGTCTTTTACCAGACTAAGGATGGCAAAAGAAGGTGGGTGGTCTATCGAGGCAATATAGAGGCCAGCAGGGTTTCACCACAATGGCATGGCTGGCTGCATCATACCTTTGAACATCCACCAACCGAGGATCCGCTTCCAATGAATGCATGGGAAAAACCCCATCTTGAAAACAAGACCGGTATGCCGGAAGCATATTCTCCGCTTGGATCATTACGAGGAAAGCGGAAGGATTTGACCCGGGATTATATTCCCTGGAGTCCTGAATAAGTCAGGTAGAATCATGGGTGAAAACAAATTGGAAATAGTTGTTGGTGCAGCTGTCCTATTGATTGCCGGAATTTTTTTCTACCTTCTCCTGCTTGAAAACGACACCTTCCCAGAAGATGGGGGGTATGAGTTGGTGGCAGAATTCAATTCCGCCCAAGGCGTTTCAGTCGGTACCGATGTCAAGCTGGCAGGAATAGCGGTGGGTTCGGTTACGGACATGGCCATAAATCCGGAGACCTACAAGGCAGATGTGAAATTGATAATCAGTTCGAACTTGGACATACCCGTTGACAGTTTTCTTGCTGTGTCATCCGAGGGATTGCTCGGAGGTAATTTTATTGAAATCCTCCCGGGCATTGATTTCGAGTACTTTCAACCTGGTGAAAAAGTGGTTCAAACCCAATCATCTGTTGATTTTATGAGTGTTATGGCAGGTTTTGCAAATTCACAAAACTGAAGATGCGGCGTCTGGCATATATTTTCCTGGCAGGTCTCTTGCTTCCAGGCATTGCCTTTCCACAGACAAGCATCCAAGGTGATGGAGCCATATTGAGATCACTTGATACCATTACCGGCAGGGTCATGGATCTAATAATGGAAGTTGGGCAAAGCACCGAATTCAAGCACTTTGAAATTACCCTTGAGGAGTGTAGGTTTCTACCTGAAAACCCGGTAAAATTTTCCTATGCCTATGTCATCGTCGCAGATCAGAGAAATCAATCGGTTTTATATTCCGCCTGGATGATTTCACACTCACCAGCCTTATCGGCATTCGAACATCCACGTTTTGATTTCTGGTTAATCCGCTGTACCACGCTTGCACCGGAAACTTCCAATGGTATGGAAGAAAACTGAACATTTGTCTTGAGACAGGCCTTACCAATCAAGCTCAGAAACTTGCTTTCCGAAATTTCCCTTCCGCCCATTTTTGCCAGATGCAAACTGGGCATCTGAGCATCCAAAACCTCAAAGCCTGTACGATTCAGGTGATCAACAAGATAAACGAGGGCAATCTTGGAAGCATCCGATTTGACGAAGAACATGCTTTCCCCAAAAAATACACCCCCGATGGTAACCCCGTAAAGCCCGCCGACAAGATCATCACCATCCCATACTTCAAGAGAATGAACAAGGTCTATTTTGCTCAGCTGGATATAGATGTGCTTTACTGCTGGATTGATCCAGGTTGATTGTCGCTTGGAGCACTGGTCAATGACCTGATGAACGTTCTTGTTCGTTGTCAATTGAAATGGGTTTGACCTGATTTTTCGCGTTAACCTTTTTGAAACCTGCAAATTATCCAGCGGTATGATGAATCGTTCCCTTGACCTTACCCATGTGAAGGAATATGGGTCATTTTCATCGCCCATGATGAAATTACCCTGATGATAGTTCAGTATGAATTGTTCGACAAACCCATCAGTCATGTAATAATAATTGCAGCTCCTAATTGTTTTTCAACAAATCGCCATTTTCCTTTAGCCATTTCTCCAGCCAATGGATATCATATCTTGATTTCAGGAAATCCTTGTCTTCAAGAAGCAACTGGAAAAGAGGTGCGGTAGTGCTGATTGGGTGAACGATCAACTCCTCCAATGCCCGCTTCAATTTGGCAATAGCCAAGGTTCTGTTTTCACCATGGGATATCAATTTGCCAATTAGGCTGTCATAGTTAGGAGGTACTGAATAACCGTTGTAAAGGAACGAGTCCATTCTGATACCCAAGCCCCCGGGGGAATGGTATAAGCCAACCTTGCCTGGACAGGGAATGAAATCAGGTACGGTTTCGGCATTAATTCTAACCTCGATGGAGTGTCCCCTGGCCTTGAGGTCTTCCTGCATAATATCCAAGGCATTACCAGAAGCAACCTTGATCTGTTCCTTGACCAGGTCAATGCCATATATCGCTTCGGTAACCGGATGTTCGACCTGCAGACGGGTATTCATTTCAATGAAATAAAATTGTCCGCTATCATACAAAAACTCAATGGTTCCCACCCCCTTGTAGCCCATCTCGGCAATTGCCTTTGAACAAATTCCACCTATTTCCATTCTGGTTTGGTCATCAAGGACTGGGCAGGGTGCTTCTTCAAGCAGTTTCTGATGACGTCTTTGGATCGTACAATCCCGTTCTCCCAAGTGAACAGCATTTCCCTGACCATCACCCAAAACCTGGATTTCGATATGTCGACCATGTGGGAGAAACTTTTCCAAATAAACTTCTTCATTGCCAAAACTGGCCCCAGCTTCCTGTTGGGCGCCATGATAGGCCTGTACAAGATCATCTTCGGATCTGACCACTTTCATGCCTCGGCCTCCACCACCGGCAGAAGCCTTTACAATGACTGGATAACCGATGTCTCTGGCGACACTCCGGGCCATTTCAACTGAATCGATGCTTTCATTTGGCCCTGGCACACATGGAACACCAAGACCCAGCATTGTTTCCTTGGCAGTTATCTTGTCTCCCATGAGTTTGATATGCTTGGAGGAAGGACCAATGAAGGTGATGTCATGGTCCTCCAACTGTTCGACAAATTCAGAATTTTCAGACAGAAAACCATAGCCCGGATGAACGGCATGCGAACCGGTTATTTCACAAGCTGAAATAATGGCGGAGATTGACAAGTAGCTTTCCTTGTTCCCCGGGGATCTGGGTTTGCCTATGCATACGGCTTCGTCGGCCATCCTGACATGCATGGCGTCCTGATCAACTGTCGTGTGGACAGCGACGGTAGCAATCCCCATTTCCTTGCAAGTCCTGATTATTCTAAGGGATATTTCGCCACGGTTGGCAATGAGTATTTTTGAAATCATTTTGTTAAAGTTCGTTTAGCTTGACGGGAGATTCAATTGTCACTGGATTGACGTCAATCAATAATCATCAGTTCAGAACCGAACTGTACCGGTTCCCCATCATCCACCATGACTTTTCGGACGGTACCTGCATGGGGTGCACCGATGAAATTCATTGTCTTCATCGCCTCAATGATAAGAATTGTATCACCCTCCTTGACACTTTGACCTACCTGGACAAAGGGAGCTGGGGCCTCGGGACTTTGCTTGAGATAAACGGTTCCAACCATCTCTGATGAAACCAATCCGCCTTTTTCGTATTGGGTCTCTTCCAACTGGGGTGAGGGGTTATGTAATTCGGGATTTGGAGCAGGCTGGGGTGCACTGCTGGGAACCTGGTATCCGCTTGAATAATTTGCCATCCTCAATTTAAGTTGGGACGTATCCCCTTCCTTGATTTCCACCTCAAATTCTCCAAGTTCCTTTTCCTTGAACATTTCCATGAGTTTGGAAATCATTTCCAATTTCGAGTCTTGCTTGGCCACCTAAACCTCCGAACATTAACTTTTTATATTTACTAGTTTGTTGCTGTTTTCAATTGATCCAACTCATATTGGAATTCTTCAAGAGTCAGAAAACCCCTGATGACCTCTCCACCCAATATAAATGTTGGAGTTGCATTGATCTCCAACGCTTGGGCTAGCTGATAATTGGTATCCAAAACATCCAGAACCGAGGAATCAACCATTTTATCCATCAAAGTCTGCAAATCCAAAGAGGTCATTTCCGCGACTTCAGAAATAACCTTCTCACTGACTGGCCCCTCAAGGGACAGAAGAAGATCATGAATCATCTCGTAATGTTCGGGACCGGCAAGTTGAAATACGGCTATGGCGAGCCTGGATGAAATATCCGATTGTTCACCAAGAATTGGAAATTCCCTGATTACCAGACGCAGGTCGGAATTAGCTTCGATGAGGTCTTGAATGACCTGTTGGGCCCTACGACAATAGCCACAGCGATAATCAACAAATTCAACCAGATTAAGCTCTCCTTCGGGATTGCCACCTACCCAGGAATTCGGGTCATGGAATATTTCGTCTGCATAGAATTCAATAAATTCCCTATCCATTTCCAGGTTTGCCTCATTTTCCAGCTCTTCCAACCTTTCAATAACATCAAGTAATATTTCAGGATTATTCAATAAATATTCCTTTACCAGCTCACCAAATATTGCCTTTTCGTCAGAACTGAGGTTTTCCAGATCAAAGGCATTGATAGGTGATGCCATGAACAAAAGAAGAAACCCAATACCAATTAGCCGTCTCATTGGTCCGGTTAATCCAATACCTAATAGGTAAATATAACGAAACATGCTGAATGTGCTTCTCATGATATTGATACTCCTTGTGCTATTGGGATAAGTTTGAAGTTCTAAGATTCATTATTTTCAAGTTTCATGAAACTTCAAAGCATTTTTTTTTACCTGTAATCATTTGGGCTATTCTAGGTCTGACGGAGAATAAAAACTCAAATTGGCTCTGATATCCCCCCAGTCGGTTTCATCCTCCGGAGCAATTTGGTGTATTGTGTTTTCAAATTCGTTGTTACCGTGAGATTTGGGGGGCTTTGAATCCTTATTCTGAGAAATCTTTTTGGAAACTGGTCTCTTTTTTTGTATGGATTTTCTTCGTTTGAAGGTTTCCTTGCCAGCTTTCGCAACCTTGGATGTCGATTTTTCGGAAGTATCCGCCTTTATCGATTCTTTCTGTTGATCTTTGGCAGGTGCCGTTGATTCATTGACCGTTACTTCCTTCTCGGTTTCTTTCTCGGGAGTGTTGTATTGCCTAGCCTTGGTCTTGGCTCTTTTTCTTTTTACTGGCTTACTTGACTTCTCCTCCTTAGTTGTTTTTTCAACAGCTCTACCACCATCGCCCTGTTCCGAATCTGCCAACAAGGCACTTTCAATTTCCTTAGAGGAATTGTTGTCGGAAAGATCATCTTCTGGTTTTGAAGTAACCTGTTTCTCCTTGGTTGCAGACAAATTGGCAGGGATTTGATCAATGGCTGCATTTGAGGAATTGTTATCCTTTTTGTTGTTGTTTTCATCGGAAATTTTGGTGTTACCATTATATGATCTTGCTTCCGAACCCGTCTTGGATGAATTTCTGGACGTTTTCTTGGACGACCAGGTCGGTTTGGGAGTATTATGGCTGTTTTGTGCATATTTCTGAGGATATCGGAAGATCTCCTTGTTTTTATCTGCACTGTATAAAATGATACTGTATTCCTGGGAGAACAGATTGTCGGTTGTTTCGAATCTAATACGGCATCCGTGAACATCTTCCAACCGGGAAATCTCCCTTCGCATTTCGTTGAGAAAATAATTTTCAAGTGTAGCCGAAACGGATACCTGGACATTTCCTGGTCTTTTAAGCGAACATTCTGCCTCAATATGCCGGAGAATTATTACTGCAAGGGTTTCGTCCAGTATTACCCGGCCGGTACCGCTACAGGCAGGGCAGACCTTGGTTGTATTGGTCGCCAGATTTTCACCAGCCCTCTGGCGTGTCATTTCCAATAAGCCCAATTTGGAAATATATCCGCAGTTGATCCAGGCCTGATCCCTTCTCAGGGCAGTACGAAGGGCAGTTTCAACCTCCTTGCGATGAGGTTGGTATTCCATGTCTATAAAATCAATTACAATGATACCTGCCAAATCCCGCAACCGTAATTGCCTTGCAATTTCCTTGGCTGCTTCAATATTGGTTCTTAGTGCAGTTTCGGAAAGGGTTTTTCCCTGGTTTGATTTGGCCGAGTTGACATCAATTGATACCAAGGCTTCAGTTGGCTGAATTATCAGGTGACCACCAGAAGCCAATTCTACACGCGGATTATGAAGATTTCTGAGGTCTTCATGAACATCATGCAAAACAAACAATGGTTTCAAACTGTTGTGTTTGATGATCTTACCGGATTCATGTGGAACCAGTGAGTTGACTACCTCAACGGTGCGTTCGTATCCCCTGTCCCCGGCAACTATAATTTCATCTATTGAATCACGGAAGTAATCCCTGATGGTTGTTTCAATCAGGTCACTTGCCGGTTTCAAAAGTACCGGGGCCTTGGAAACCTTGGCCTTTTCAAGAATATCCTTCCAAGCATTCACCTGACGGTTGATATCAGCTTCAATAACCTCCCCAGGAGGAATTGCATTGATTGTTCTCATTATCAGGCCAGCCCCCTGAGGGAAATTGAAGTTATTGAAAATTGATTTCAAATGCTGACTAGTTTCCGCCGAATTGATCTTGCTGCTGATTGAAAATCCCTTATCACTGTTTGGAAGCAGTACACAATATCTGCTTGGCAAACTAATAAAGGTGGTTAAGGTAGCCCCTTTGGCATTCAATTCGTCCCTGGATACCTGGACAAGTACAACCTGTCCCTTGGTTATGACATCCTGTATCAGAACGTTCCTGGGTATTTTGCGTGAAGACCTTCTGTGGTATTTGTTTCTGCCCTTTATCTCATTGCCATTCAAATGCCTTTGATTATCAGGGGTACCCTGCAAATTCATGGTACGGGTAATGATGCCAAAATCGGTCGTGTAATCTTCAAACTCCCTGAGGAAATTTGAGTCTACTGCATTGGTACCATCTATCGAGGCTTCTTCTGTATCGGCTGGTTCAGAATCCAGACTATTAATATCTATATTGTAATAGTCAGGATGAATGGCCCGGAACGGTAAGAAACCGTGCTTGTCCGTACCGATGTTTACGAAAGCAGCCTGAATTGACGGTTCGATTTTATCAATTCTGGCAAGATAAATATTTCCTGCCAGTCGATTGGAGGTCTTGGCTTCCCTTTTGAATTCCTGTACCTTACCTCCTTCAAGTACCAATATCCGGGTTTCATCTCCTCCGGCGGTATCAATAAGTATTGAAGAATGCATATTTTTCTCTTTAAAATCAGTGCACTTTCCCATCCAAGTTTGAATAACTGGGTAGTGCCAAAATTGTTTTGTTGAATTTTCATTCGTTTGCTTTTTTCCGTAATCCGCGGCCACAACTTATGAGGTGGAGCAAAGGTGGTTGACGTTTTGTTGGTCTTCATTTCACTATGTATTTCGCAAATCACCAGAAATTTGTTTGCCGTTTATCGGACCAAAATAAAAATCTTGGGTAAGTTATTAAGTATAATTGTGAACAGACATGTTTTGCCATTGCGACAACAAGGATGATTTTATCTACACATCCATTCTGCTACCCGAATTATTATTTTTTAAATGAGTAGCGACAATATAAGTTAACTACTGATACACAACTCAAAGTCAACAAAATATCAAAAAAATTTGTTCAAAGAAAATTTATCTTTCAGAAAGTGAACAAACCCAAGAATAATTACTATTTAAATGTAGTGCAAAATTGAAAATATCAATGATTATCGGCGATTATCCCTGCAGCAAGCCATGAAGCCCGTCCGTCCATTCACCAGATACCACAAGGAGCCACTCAAGGAAGTACCGCCAAAAACCAAAGAATTATGGCAAAAAGCTCTGGGAGTAATTGCTTGGGGATTCAGTGAAGTTTGCCTCGGTACCATATTTGCCTTTGTTGCCTTGACCGGTATGATTGTAGCTGTAGGTTCCAATCTGCCTACCTTCGAAGAGTTGGAAAATTATTCTCCTCCAACCATAAGCAGGGTCTTTTCTTCCGAAGGAAAACTAGTTGATGAATTCGCCAAGGAACGAAGGTTGTATAGCCCGTACGAGGAAATACCTGATTTGGTCATTCATGCTGTCGTCTCTGCCGAAGACAAATATTTCTTTCAACACCAAGGTCTTGACCCATTGGGAATAATCAAGGCTGGAGTTCAGGCAATGCGGGGTGAACGTCTAAGAGGTGCATCAACCATCACCCAGCAGGTAATGAAAAATTTTCTTTTGTCCAGAGAACGTTCAGTGGAGCGGAAACTCAAGGAAATCATTCTGGCAGTAAAGATCGAAAAGGCACTTGGTAAGGAAAAAATCCTGGAACTGTATCTGAACGAAATCTTTTTGGGTCAGAATTCCTATGGCATTACAGCTGCAGCCCAAACTTATTTCAACAAGTCACTAGATGAACTTTCCATCGAGGATGCTGCCTATCTGGCAGCTCTGCCAAAGGCACCCTCGAACTACCATCCTGTCAGGGATCATGTTCGAGCCATAACCCGTAGAAATTTTGTGATAACCGAAATGGTTCAAAACAAGCACATTTCTGATGAAGAGGGTAAATTTGCCAAGTTGCAGAGTCTGAAAACCGTAATGAATGGTGATTATCCCTCATTCAAGCAATCGCTCCCACCAAGAAGTTACTTCACCGATGAAATCCGCAGGCAGCTCTCCAGGGAGTTTGGGGTTGACGAATTTTTTGAAGGCGGTTTGAATATTCGTGCAACCATTGATCCTCAGTTGCAGGAAATAGCCATTACTGCACTTCGTCATAGCTTGGAGGATTATGACCGCTCTACGGGAAATTGGATAGGTACAAGGCAGAATGTTTTTTCAAGTTCCCGGAAAGGAAAGGAACCCTTCGAGGTGGATTTGCCTAGGGATATTGAGGGGTGGTCATTGGCATATGTTGTCCGGCTTGAGGGCAATAAGGCATACTTATCCATTGAAAGTCATCCGAAAGAGTCTACCAGTTTTTTAGATGAAACCAGTTATCAGTGGGTTCAGAGTTTGGATCAGGACAGGCTGCCGGAAGGGAACCGCAAGGCCAATGAGTTTCTGCAGGAAGGTGAATATGTTTACGTTTCACCCAACAGAAATGATGAAGGTAATTTTGTTTCATGGAATTTGCATCAACTGCCTGAAGTTCAGGGTGCTTTCATTGCAATGGATACAACCACTGCCAGGGTACTTACCATGGTTGGAGGTTTTTCCTACCAGCAGTCAAGTTTCAATCGGGCAACCCAGGCCCTCCGCCAACCAGGATCGGCATTTAAGCCCATTGTTTATGCTTCTGCCCTTGATTCAGGCTTTACACCGACGAGCATTATATTTGATGCACCGATCAACCTGGATACTCCTCAAGGCATTTGGCGACCGGTCAATTACAGTAACAAGTTTTATGGTCCTGTTCCCCTCAGAACAGGTATTGAACAGTCAAGAAATCTAATGACGGTCCGCCTTGCCAATGACATTGGATTGGAAAAAATATCTAGGTTTGCCGAAAGGGTTGGTGTTTATGATGCAATGCCTCCGTATTTGGCCAACTCCTTGGGAGCTATGGAAACAACTCTCATAAAACTCGTTGTTTCCTATGCCATGTTTGCCAATGGAGGGTTCAAGGTCACCCCGACACTTGTTGACCGGGTTCAGGACACGAATGGCAATACCATTTACAAGGCAACTATGCAGGTATGCAGCGATTGTACAAATCCCGTATTACCCAAGGGCGAAATTCCGGAAGTTCTATCCCTAAGCCCCCAGGTCATAGATCCTGTTACTGCCTATCAGATTACCTCAATGATGCAGGGGGTTGTGGAACGAGGAACTGCTTCTAGAACAGTCAAGGCGGATTTTCCAGTTGCCGGGAAAACTGGAACGACCAATAATGCAAATGATGTATGGTTTATTGGTTATACCCCCGAAATCGTTGCCGGGTGTTATATTGGTTATGACGATCCAAGACCCATGGGCAAGCGTGCAACCGGAGGCAGTCTCTGTGCTCCAGTCTTCAGTAATTTCATGAACAGGGCTGTCGAGATCTACGGCAATTCGGATTTCAAGATTCCTGAAGGTGGAGTATTCGTAGATATAAACAGGTTTACCGGTGAGCCTGTACGGTTAAGTGGCAAGGAGGAGGAAGGGACGGTAATTGCTGAATTCTTCCGTCTGGGCACCGAACCTCGTGAAGGAGACCTTCGCGTAATCGATGGTGGATTTCCAATGGCTTCCGATTTGCCGGTAATCAAGTTTGAAGATTGGGACGAAGGAATTTATCAAGCTGTGGAAGTTGCATCTGAAACCAGTAGTCAGGATTTGAATGTACCCGAAACGAACACACCAGAAAAGCAGGAGGAAAGGGGATCATTTGGATCCATTTCTGCCGGTGGGCTTTATTGATTTTTTGTCATAAATTGAAAACCAGGATTAACCTAAAGTATTTCAAACAAATTTAGGTTTTACCCTCATAAAAGATCAAATTCCATTCCCAACCATCAATGAATGATTCCATGATTATTCCAAATTACCCCATTGCATAAGTCTGAGTCCCACCATCTACCAGTTATGCACCAGCCTTCAATTTGTTGTCTAATGTACAGATATTTTCAGTGGCTGAAATAGGAGTTACTAATCGAAATTGTGGGGCAGAATAGAGTATGGGGCTGTAAGTAAAATTAGAAGGGATCGGGTTAATGGAAATTTTCCTGAAAAATGGTTTGAATCAATAAATACGAAATCTGGGAAATTGTAATCTTCCCTTTACATGGTTATCAGTTGTTAACTAAATTTTTGTGGATTAGCCAGAGCAAGTGACCAAACAACCACCATATTACGAATTTGTAGCAATGATTGCCTTGCTTTGGTCTCTGGTGGCTTTTGCTACAGATGCCGTATTGCCATCCTTCCCTGCCATTGGCAGTGAGTTTGGTCTTTTGGATATAAACAATACCCAACTGGTAATCATTGTTTTTGTAGCTGGAACGGGTATTGGGCAGTTAATCATGGGTCCCCTTTCAGATTCCTTTGGCCGAAAGCCTATAACCAATTTGGGAATAATTCTGTTTGTTCTTGCGAGTGGATGGTCATTCTTCACGGATTCTTTTTATGGATTACTCCTGTCGCGTTTCGTACAGGGGTTAGGAATCTCTGCACCAAGAACAGTTACCCAGGCTTTGATACGTGACCTTTATAAAGGCAGGGACATGGCTCGTGTCATATCCCTTTCAATGATGCTTTTTGTACTGGTGCCAGCAGTAGCCCCATTTATTGGACAAACCATTATGCTTTCCCTAGGATGGCGGTTTATATTCGTTTCGTTTCAGATAGTAGCACTTGTTGCCCTAGTCTGGTTTATGATCAGGCAACCCGAAACACATCTCCCTCATCAGCGTATCAAATTCAGAACGGCCAACATCGCAAAATCAGTTGTAGAAGTATTCTCCTTCCCGAGGGTAATTATCTGTACATTCAGTCTTGCATTGGGATTAACCTGTATTTTTTCATACCTTGTCTCGGCCCAGCAGATTTATGTGGTCTGGTTGGATACCGGCCATGATTTTCCACTTTATTTTGCCATCGTTGCACTCATCTCAGGGAGTGCGAGTTTTCTGAATGCTGCACTGGTATTACGCTTGGGAATGTGGGCCTTGTCAACATTCGGATATTTTGCCATTTGCCTGCTTTCACTTGTTTGTTCATTCATAATTATTACAGGCAATTTACCTATTCATTGGTTGTTGTGGCTGTTTATTGCATGGTCAGCCAGCATGTTTTTCCTACTTGGATTGTGTTTGGCCAACCTTACTGCACTGGCTCTTGAACCGATGGGACATATTGCAGGTATGGCGGCATCGATTATTGGTGCTGTTTCTACATTGATCTGCGTTGTTCTATCCATTCCAATCGGTCAACTATTTGATGGAACAGGATTGCCACTTATATTAGGTGTTGCTCTTTGTTCAGCGGGAGCATTCATAGCGAATTTGACCCTGAAGCTTAATCGTTTTTCGCTAAACCCTACCTGATAGTATGTCTATTGATGGTTCAACATCTATACTTCCTGATAGGAATAAAAAATAAAGAATTGTACTGGTCGAATGAAAGGAATTTTTTTCTATTTGAAAATGGAAATGCCATTTGGCATGAGGAAATATACGGTTAACATCAAGACAACTTAGGAAAGTTCACCACCACTGCAAGAAATATTTTGCACTTATCGGGAGTTATTTTGATGCTGAATTTGTATAATTCTTCAACTCGATGAATCGTTTTGTAATATGAAAAGTAAAATCGAATGCGTACGGATACCCTCAAGTTACTGGAAGAAATCAACAATTCCCTGGACCTACTCAAGGAAAAAAACAAACGGGATGACTTGGAACAAAAACTCAATGACCTCAATACGAAAATAGAGGACCCTAAGTTATGGGATGATCAACTTGCTGCGACTGCGATAATGAAGGAAAGACAAAGCATTATTGAAAGGATGGAAACGTTTGAACGTTTACGTTCGACAGTTGAAGATAATACTGGACTGATTGAATTGGGTGAAGAAGAGGGTGATGAGGAGATTGTTCTGGAAGCAGAAAAGTCAATCAGCGACCTGCATGTGGAAATCGAGAAAATAGTTGTAGAAGCACTTCTTGATGATGAGGCAGATAAAAACGATGCCTTTCTTGAAATTAAGGCTGGTGCAGGTGGGACGGAGTCATGTGATTGGGCCCAGATGTTATCAAGAATGTATGAAAGATGGGCCCAGAGCCGGGGGTTCAAGATTGAACTGATATCTCAAAACAGAGATGCAGAAGCAGGGTTGCGGTCAATTACTTTCAAAATAAAAGGCATGAATGCTTACGGGTGGTTGAAATCCGAATCCGGTGTTCATCGTTTGGTTCGAATTTCCCCATTTGACAGTGCTTCAAGGAGACATACATCCTTCAGTTCCGTTGGTGCCTTCCCAGTGATTGACGAGAACATAGAGATTGAAATCAATCCCAGTGATTTGCGAGTTGACACTTACCGCGCATCGGGAGCAGGTGGACAACATGTGAACAAAACAGATTCGGCTGTCAGAATGACACATCTTCCAACAGGAATTGTTGTAACTTCATCTGAAAAATCACAACACATGAACAGGGCCAATTGTATGGATGCCCTAAGGTCAAGACTTTATGAACTTGAACTTCGCAAACGCAACGAGAAGCAACAGGAATTGCATCAAAACAAGGGAGAAGCGGGTTGGGGGAATCAAATTCGGTCGTATGTTTTGACGCCCTACCAAATGGTTAAGGATTTACGAACCAATTTCGAATCACCAAATCCCCAAGCTGTACTTGATGGGGATTTGGATGGATTCATGGCTTCCGTATTGGCACATAATGCCGCTGGTCGTTCAAGATAATCGACTTGACTGGAATTTCCCCCGATTAAGGATGACCAAATCTGAAATGAACAGATGGGACAAAGCCTTTAAACGATTAAAACTTGCCTGGTAGTGGCTTTTGCAAGGGGGCAGGAGTTTTTGTCGGGGTAGCCGATGTAGTTTTTTTGGCCCCGCTGTTGATTTCCTTTTTACCAGCAAACCCAAGGGGCTCTTCTGTTCGTTTTACGGTTCCCTCGAAATGTGCACCCGCCTCGATTGCAATTGTACCATGAATGATATCACCCTGCACACGGGCAGACTTGTTCAATCGAATTTTTGAACCACGAACCTCGCCCTTGACGAATCCTTCCAAAATAGCCTCTTCAGCCCTGATATGGCCTTCAATCTCGGAAGTTTCCTTGACCGTCAATACACGGGCGGAAATATCACCCTCAACCTTACCTTCAATGAGAATATCATGTGGTGTCTGAAGATTACCCACGATCTTGAGATCCTTTGATATAATTGAAGGGTTGTTTGAAGTTCGAGACTGGGAAACCGATCCTGAAGGGGCCGGTCTTTGAATAGAACTAATTTCTGGCATGTTTTCATTCTCCTTTCGTTGGCTTTTGACAGGTTCTCTACTTTTCTCTTTAGATGCAAACATTTTATACTTCCATGAATATAAGGGGATTTACCGCTTTTTTATTGCGTGTTATTTCATAATGCAAATGAGGTCCGGTTGAAATACCAGTAGAGCCAACTGTACCAATTTTTTTATCATGGGCAACAAACTCACCTTTCTTTACACTAATACTATTTAAATGGGCATAAACTGTTCGCAATCCAGAGATATGACGAATAATAATTGTTTTTCCAAAGCCACCATTGGTACCTACAAATTCCACAATACCGTTACCAGTGGCATATACGGGTGTTCCTGTTCTGGCACTAAAGTCTATTCCATTATGCATTTTTACTATACCCGATATCGGATGCTTGCGCATTCCATATCCTGAGGTTGTTCGCAGAGTACCTTTCAAGGGTTTGCCGAATGGCAGTGAATGATAACCCGTATTCAAAAGATTCATGTACTCGAAAGCTACTTCAAGTTGGATTGCGTCATCAGATAACGGTGAATCGGACAAATTCCTCAGGGTTTCCAGCTCCAGATCGCCTCGCATGACTTGATCTTGATTGCGAAACAGGGTTCTGAGTTCCTCCTGAATTCTGGTAGGTGATACATTCACCCGGCCCAACACATCTTCAATTCCGCTGGTTGCCACAGCGATATTGACTGAAAGGTCATTCAAAAGGTTTACCATTCGTCGGTTGCTAGCATTAACCAAGTTTTGTCCTTTTTGAACTTCGGTCTCGAGAGCTGTTATTCTATCCTGAGATTTCTTTAAATTTTCCGTGCTATCGGAAAGAACCTTTGACAGGGTAGAAACAAGGGCAGGATCATGTGCAAAATCAGTTTCACCTCCAATAATACCCAATGGATTTGTATTACCGGGATTTTGGAATCCAACGCCGGCAAAGTCATTTAACTCGGCAATCTCCTTCCTTAGCAGATTCAGTTCCTGTTCCTGTTGATATACAAGATCAATCGCTTTTTGGGTTTGGTTGATCAAGGTCTTGTTTTCAACTATAAGACTATCTCGTTCCCTGAGCAGAGTGACAAGATTGCTGTTCAAATCGTCATTTGAAATGATTTGATCAACACCGCTTTGATACTTATTGCTTACAACCATAAAGGAGGCAATGACAGCCCACGACAAAATGATTACTGTCAGGGTAACCAGCAAAAGTCTGGACTTGGTACCAAGAAATATGTACCTGGTATCACCCCTTGATTGAATGGAAATTATCCAATCATTCATCTCAACAAAAGATAATTTATTTTGGATTGCTCGCACTGTCCTGCTGCTTCCGGCTGTATAAAGCCAATAGTTTTATGTTATCCTAATCTAGTAAAAGAATTTGTCAATTGGAAATAACAATCTCAAAACTAAATCAAGAGATATCTTTGTTCCAAAGAGATTGGCAGTACAAGTTTAAATTGTTTGGAAATGGGACCTCGATTTTTTTATTACCAGTTATTCCATTGGTAATTTGCAGTGATCGAATAACCTCGGGAAAAGTTTCATTCAATTGCATGGGTTTGCAGCAGTAATTACGAAATAATTGTGAAGTTTCTTGACATAAACATATCATTCGCCTGGTCACTCGTTCGATGGATTTTACTGGGAGTGTTGGGTTTATTCCTTGTTGCTTTTGTATGGTTGATAGTTGGTTCGATTTCCATTCCCAAATTCGTTGAAAATATTGTTACCGAAAGGGCAATTGCGATTGCCAACATTGAAAGCATGGAAATCAGTGATTCCAAAATATCACTTGATATTGGCAGGTTTCGTCCTGAAATACACTTTACTGAAGCAGAAATTCAATTAATACAGCGAGAAAACAAGGTAAGACTTACCGATGGAGAAGTTTCTTTCAGTTTGATATCCTTAATCAAGGGTTCATTTGTTCCGACAAACATTACAGTTAATGAAATTACCATCGCAATTTCTTCAGGTGAATTGGGATTGTCTACAAGTGATGGAGAAACCGTTGATTCCCGAACCGGTTACGCACCGTTATCAAACACCATTAATATTCTTGAATCACTTCAAATTACCACTCTGGAATTGATTGAATTCAAAAAAATTATCATTCCATATGTATCAAAGGCTGGGCAAGAGGAATTGATCTTTGAAGGTCTGTTTCAACTGGTCAGGAATGAAACCGGCTTTGATGGGAATTATTACTACCCTGATGAATCGGAGGAAGCCAAGGTCAAGTTGAGCCTCCAGCGGTACTTAAATAATCAGGATTATTCATACAGGCTGAATATTGCTGGTGATGCTAGTATTTTGAATGATCTTATCAACACGGGTAAATACCAACCTGAAATTAATGGCGGGTTGGATTACGGTACCGTGCTTTTGGAGTTAAACACCAATCAACCCTATGAGACAATCGAGGGGTCATTCAATGTCCTCGATTCCAATTTTGAATTAGGAAATGTCCTCACCCCTTGGCATGTCGATAGCATGAATATTCAATTTCAGTATCTGTTGAACCAGGGCACGATTAATCTGGAAACCATGTATCTGCGGTCAAATTTGTTTACGTCCAGAGGTGATGGAACAATAAGCCTACAGTTTCTGAATGAGGGTATAGATATTAAAGGAAAAACCGCACTTGAGACCATATTAGCCGACAATGTGGGTGTAAGTGAGGGAATAGATCATTCTGGAAAAGTATCCTTCGCATTTCTGATACCCTACGAAGGCCAAACGGGAAGGTATAACATTGAGACAGAATTCACAGGCTTTACTTCTGACTATGAGGAAGGTTCATTAATCGCCTATCTATTGCAGGAAAATAGCAAATTTACCGGAAATGTATCAGGGGAGTTGAGTTCACAACGAAACATCAAATCGTTGAATGGTCACTTAGGTTGGATTAATGACCCAGACATTCCGGCCAATGATGCCAGAAGATCCAGTTTTGACATACCCTTGAGGTATGATGAACAAATTGACGGCTTGATTGCCGAGGGAATTAATATATCAGTTGCAGAATTACCCCTGGATATAGAGGGCAAGTTTGTATTGGGACAGGCAAATGTTGACGCCGGCCCATCATATTATGGTGTATTTGATTTACGAGAAAAAGCACAGGTTAATCCCTTGTCCGAATCGGTTGGAAAGATAGAGGCAAATGGAATTCTTGAATCCAAGGGTTTGAATTTTTCATACAATCTGACCTTGGACGAGAGTAGCGTTTCAATTTGGGACAGAAATTCACCTGCCTTTTCCTCGAGAGGTAACATCAATCTAAATACCTTGTCTGACGATGGGATAGGGGTTGGAGGTTCGATCGAATTGGCCTTGACCACCTCCAATCGAAATAATGAAATGCAAGTAAATTTTGCCGGAGAACTCCAGCGACGGGAATTCAACTTTGATGAATTGATTATAGAATTGGATCCGGTCTCTTTGATAGCCTCCGGCAAGATGGAAATTTCCAATGATGAAAGTTCATCACCATTTTCAGGTTTCTTCGACATTAGGCAAATTGATTACTGGGGTTCGGAACAACAATTAACCATTGGTACAGCTGATGATATCAAATTGCAGTTATCATTTGATGATGAAACCATTTCTGGTGAAATTACCGCACCTCAAAAACTGCTTTCAACACTTTACAGTCTGCAGGCTAATGAAGTTCCCGGACTGTTTCAGCAGAGAAATGGCGAGGGGCAAATTTCTCTTAGGGCAGGGTACAACTGGATTACTTCTGAATTGGGAGGTGAATTCAAGGGTTCATCACTTGTATTGCCTGTCAACAATAATAACCTCCATGTCGACAATCTGTATCTGTCCTTTAACAATCCTTTGGGTACAGGGCAAAATATTATCAAAATTGATGAGTTGTCTGCGGAATCCGAGTATTTTTCAATTTTGGCAAATGGAAATCTATATGCTGAAACATCCAATTTTTATCCACAATTAGTTGGCAACATTGTTCTGGAAAAGGGGACTTTGAAAGAAGGCCAGATATTTGAGGAAACGCTGGATAACATTACAGGGAATTTTGATTTGCAACTTGACCTGGAGAAAAGACAGCTGAAGATAGCTCAAGCCCATATCCGGCAAAAGGAGACACAGGTTTGGGGTGTAGGCAATTTTACACTTGATAATCAGGGAAAACTTGGAACCATCCAGTTTTGGTCAAGGAATCTGGCCAAGGATGAACTAATCAGGTTCTGGCCATTGAATCTTGTGGCAAAGACTAGAGCCTGGTTGAAAACGAACATTCATTCCGGCAAAATCAATGATTTGACAGGTGGATTGACCTTGCTTCGCAATGAAAAATCTCGACTGGAAGTCTCCTATACCTTTTCTGATGTTGATTTTAACTATCTGAAAGGATTTCCTCCGATAGTCAATGGGAGCGGTTATGCTACCCTGACCGAAAATGATCTGTCCCTTCAAATGGAAGAGGGATATACCGAAGCATTTGAAAATGGCACACTGACTCTCGATGGCAGCAGTTTTTATATACCCAAGATAACCAACAACAAAATCCCTTCAGAGGTTCACTTGAAGGTGGATGGCAAAATTTACCCCTTGTTTGTACTGCTTGATCTGGATCCTTTCAATTTCATTGCTAAGGCAAATCTGACACCGGTCTTTGTCAGTGGTGATGCCAAGGGCGAGATCAGAATCAGATTTCCTCTCATCGATAAAATAACCTTGGATCATATTACCATGGAGGGAGCTGGTGAGTTCAGCACCTTTGAAACAATCGGGTTGTTTTATGGAAAATCCTTTCAATCAGACAGGTTGAAAATTGAGTTTGATGAAAAGGGGTTGGTTATCGAGGGGGCTGGAAAATTTGGTAATTTGCCGGTTCAAACGTCAATGATTCAAAATTTTGAACCAGGAGTAACTGAACGCCTGAATATTAACGGTTCCTTTGAAATGTCCGACATCTTCTTTGAGGAGTTCAATGTAGATTTTGTACCAGAGATGGTTTCTGGTTCAAGCAGGGTGAATTTCAATTTGAACTTTCCTCGGGATGCACCAGCGATAATGAATCTTGAATCCGACCTTTATGGTACCAGTGTGGATATTCCGGTTCTTGATTGGCAAAAATCCTCTGAAGAAATTGGCAGGATGGAAATTGGTGTCAGAATCACCAATCCACTTGATTTATATTCATTTGAAATTTCAGCCAAGGGATTAGATGCAACAGGAAGGCTTAACCTCACACAGGATGGAGGTTTTGAATCATTTAATTTCGACCGGGTTGAATTGAAGGATTTTTACTCCGGGGAACTAGGTATTTCGTTGACTGAAAATGGCAATTTGCAACTTGAAATACCTGGTACCATTGAATTGGTTAATTCTGAAATGCTGTCCCAATACACTTCATCAGATGAAGATTCTGACCGCACTTTCAATATTTATTTGGGTGAGTTGAAAATCTCTCCCCAACTATCCATAACCGAAATCACAGGCATGATTCAGAGGGATGGGGATTTAAGGGCGAATTTCAATGGTAAAATGAATGGCGGGGCTACCCTGAATGGTTGGCTCTTTGATAGGGAAGGGTCATGGATGTTCAGAATTGCCTCCGACAATGCTGGTCAGGTGGCACGTGATGCAGAAATTATCGCCTCATTGGGTGGTGGTAAAGTTTGGGTGGATGTAAGCCCCGGTGAGGAAGAGGGTGAATTCCGGGGCACAATCATAATCAGTGACATAACAATACCTCCGTTTTACGAGTTGGGTACTGACCAAGCGGATGATAGTAATTTGTCAAATGAAGAGACCACTGGGATAAAAATGGACCAGATTAGGTCGAATTTTCTGGTGACCAGGGAAAAACTGGTTTTGAACGAGGCTGCCGGTATGGGTACACAGGTGGGATTTTCATTTTCGGGTGAATATTCCCTTGTGGACAAATCCATGAATTTTGAGGGTACGGTAGCACCTCTCAGAGTCATTACCACCCTGATAAAGATCGTCAACCCAATCAGTTTCCTGGTACCTCGGCGAATCTCCGGTGAGATTGGTACATTTGATTTTACCCTCAAGGGCACGCTATCCGAACCGGACTTTAACATAGAACCAACTTCCATAATCAATCCAAGTAATTTAACAGGCTTTCTCTTTTTGAATATTGCACCCTGAACCCTGTCATTACCATGGAACTAAACTATTTTGATTATGAGCTTCCTGAACGCCTAATCGCACAAAATCCTGTAAATCCGCGAAGTTCCTCCCGATTGCTCGTATCGCACATGAATAGGATCGTTGATGCAGGTTTCAAGGATCTACCTTCTTTTCTGAAAGAAGGGGATCTGCTGGTTGTTAACAACACCAAGGTATTTCCAGCCCTGTTGGTCGGACACAAAATGAAATCCGGGCCCATTTCTACCGTCATGGTTCCCGGGGCAAGAATATCCCTTAACCTTGATTCTCAAAACCGGGATGGAACCTGGTCCTGCCTTGGCAAGCCAATGAAAAAATTGCGAATCGATGACGTCGTTCGATTTGGCATGAACATTGAGGGCAAAATTGTCCATATTGATGGCAGATGGTGTAAGGTTGCCTTCAATCTGCAAGGTGAAGATTTTTTTAGGGAAGTACAAGCAATAGGTCATACACCTCTTCCGGGTTATATTATTACCAAGAGGCCTGAGTTGCCTGCTGACCAAACCGATTATCAATCCTATTTTGCTCGGCAAACCGGAGCTGTGGCTGCTCCCACGGCATCACTTCATTTTGACGAGAAGATTGTTTCCAAGCTATTGCAAAAAGGTATCAAATTCGTCGAATTAACACTTCATGTAGGTGCCGGGACCTTTCTACCGATGACTTCAGAAAGAATTTCGGATCATAAAATCCATGGTGAGTGGGGCAGTATTACGCAATCTGCAGTCGATGAGATTCTAACTGCCAAACTGAAAAACAAGAGAGTAATTGCCGTAGGTACAACTTCTCTCAGATTGATTGAAACTGCTGCTAGGAGTGGTCGGATCGAAGCTTGGGAAGGCATGACGGATCTATATATAACTCCGGGATTTGCCTTTAATGTTGCCGATGGATTGTTGACCAACTTTCATCTCCCGAAATCCTCCCTTCTGGTACTCGTTGCCGCATTTGTGGGTGGCGAGAAAATGAAAGAGATTTACCATCATGCAGTAAACAATGAGTATCGCTTCTTGTCATATGGTGACAGTTCCCTGCTTCTCAATTCAACCTAATACCCAAGATTTAAATAACTTCTCCCCAAATAAAAAAAGGTGCTTGCATACCTATCTAGCCATTAAGTAACTCCTGCTTGGATTTTAGTCCCCTGTCATTGACAAAGCCAACAGTTTGTTGATGCATCCCGGAAAAAATTCGGATCTGTCGGGAATGCCAGTCACACTGCTATAAGAAAACCTGTCAATGTCCCATGAATACTCACTTGCCACAAAATTGGATCGGCAAATCCAGGTGATTGTCGTGAAAGTACCCCTGTGCTCGGTCACAAGGGTTGAAGACCGTTTGAATTTGTATTTCAACTATCCGGAAAAAGGGACAGGTAAAAATGAAAAACTCATGATACTCGGTTCACCCTGCCTCCTTCTGCAGCATGGCATTTGCCATGGAGGAGGATCTATTATGGGAATCAAGTGTCATAAGCCCATCTTGCGTAGCGACAAAACAACCTGCCGGGCGCGACTGACAGTCCGAAATGAGGGGTTTTTCTATTTCAGTGCCCTGATCACCTTCGTCTGGATTGGTCAGTTTTGAGGGACATGCTCGAATGACCTTCAATCGCGAAGGTTTAGGCATCGAGGTCGACTTTTCGTTGCCCTCAGAGCGCGTGGTGCGTGCCCTGAACCAGATCATCTCATGGCGTGGCAAGCCAATGACGATCAGGGCTGATAATAGCCCAGAATATATCAGTGCCACGCTTCAGAACAAGGCTGAGAGGGCTGGGATTACCAGACATCTTCAGACTTAGCTTTTCTGCGTAAATTTTATGGCAAATTTGGTTTGATGAACTCATCAAAAAATTGTAACTTTCAGTTGACTGTCCAACCCTAATTACAAAATTAACGTCAAAGGAGTCGCATATAAATACTCATCGACACTCCCATTTCCATACTGGTGTTGGAACCACCGACCGTCTGGTCGCCGACGCTTTGGCGCAAGAGAAAACACGTCAGCAAGATCAGATTGAGTTGATTGCGTCAGAGAATATCGTAAGTCGTGCCGTTTTGGACGCACTTGGTCATGAGATGACCAATAAGACACTTGAGGGATATCCAGGTAAGCGTTTCCACGGTGGTGGCAAGTTTGTCGACATTGTCGAACAGGCAGCAATTGATCGTGCCAAAGCGCTGTTTGGTTGTAGCTATGCTAATGTACAGCCGCATTCCGGCAGTCAAGCGAATCTTGCCGTCTTTTTCTTGCTTTTAAAGCCTGGTGATAGAGTTTTGTCTCTTGACCTAGCTGCGGGAGGTCACCTGAGTCATGGACTTAAAGCAAACTTATCTGGTCGTTGGTTTGAATCCCACCACTACGGCGTCAACGCAAACAGCGAAGTCATTGACTATGACGCGCTTGAAGCCCGAGCAGAGGAAGTTAAACCGAAGTTGTTAATTGCTGGAGGTTCCGCATATCCACGTCAGATTGATTTTGCGCGTATGGCTCAAATTGCCAAAAATGTTAGGGCTTGGCTGCATGTCGATATGGCACATATTGCAGGTCTTGTAGCAGGTGGTGTGCACCCCTCTCCGATCCCGCATGCTGACATCATAACATGTACGACAACAAAAACACTCCGTGGTCCCCGTGGTGGCCTGATTCTAACCAACAATGAAAACTGGTTTAAGAAATTGGAGTCCGCTGTTTTTCCTGGTGTCCAAGGTTCTATCCACACACAGGTTCTTGCTGCCAAGGCTATCTGCCTCGGCGAAGCTCTTACAGAAGATTTCAAAGCTTACACCGAACAGGTTATTGCAAATGCGCGCACGTTATGTGCCACATTACAGGATCGTGGTATTCGGTTGGTATCAGGTGGCACTGATTCACATCTTGCCTTGCTTGACTTGAGTTCAAAAGGGATGACTGGAAAGCGCGCAGAAGTCGTTCTGGAGCGCGCAAACATCACTTCAAATAAAAATGCAATTCCAAATGACAGCCCGCGCCCACCTGAATGGGTCGGCTTGCGTCTAGGAACTGGGGCTGCTACTACTCGTGGCCTTAGAGAGGGAGAGTTTATCTCGCTTGCAAATACAATTGCAGACTTAATTGAATCCGAAGCCGCAGGAGACGCCGATACCGCAGTCAAGGATGCTATTGCAACGGTTTCAAAGTTGTGCAAACAGTTTCCAGTATATTCATAAGCCAGCAAGCACCTTGAAAGGATGTTCGGGCGTGCTGAAGAGACGCATACATATACCCGAACTCCGTTTCTCGCACATTCCCTGTTGCACCTGCCTCCCTATTCACGAAGTTCAATCCCATGGAAAGCGTCTACAATTGCCTGAAAACAAATCACCATACCAATCGGTTCCATGAGACCCTAGAGGATGTGAAGGTCAATGTCCAGCTGGCATGGCAGGCTCTGGTTAATGGCCCAGACTGCATGGCATCAATCATGCATCGAAAGTAGGCGGGGTACCCAAAATCGAAAATTAATTATAAGTTATTTTGAAGTTGAATTGGTATTATTTACCGGTGTAGGAGCCGGGCTGTAAGAGTAAAAAATATTGCTTCATAATCCCCTTTAAATAATAAATTAAATTCCAATATTCGGATTTTTTCGAAAGGAAATGTGATGTTGGCAATTCTGGGGCAAATTTGGGCTTTGCTCTTTGGGATTTTCCTTTTGATGGTAGGGAATGGAATCCATGGTACTCTCATTGGTATCAGGGGTGTACAGGAAGATTTTTCGACCTTGGAACTTTCCATTATCATGTCAGGATATTTCATAGGATTTCTGTTTGGGTCGAGGCTAACTCCACACATGATCATGCGTGTGGGCCACGTCAGGGTATTCGCTGCCTTGGGTTCACTGATTTCTGCTGCCTTGATACTGTTTGCCCAATTTCCCTATCCCTGGGTATGGTTCTTCCTCAGAGTTTTGATTGGGGTTGGTTTTTCAGGTGTTTATGTAGTTGCTGAAAGCTGGCTCAATGATAGCTCTACCAATGAGAACAGGGGAAAAGTTCTGGCCATCTATATATCCATTCAGATGTTCGGTATTATTTCGGCACAGGTGTTATTCAACTTTGCCGATACCACTGGGTTTTTGCTTTTTGTAATTGCCTCGGTTCTGGTTTCCCTGTCCTTCACCCCGATATTGCTTTCGGTATCACCAACCCCGCGGCTGGAAGCAACAAGGCCCATGAAAATTACCCAGTTGTTCAATGTCTCACCACTTGGAGTGGTTGGGGCCTTCTGTCTTGGGGCCGTATTTTCAGCATTGTTCGGCATGGCTGCGGTATATGGAGCCAGAATAGAAATGTCACCCTCGGAAATTGCCCTCTTTGTCAGTATGATTTACCTTGGCGGGTTGGTCATGCAGTATCCGATCGGGTACATATCGGATAGAATGGATCGAAGGATATTGATTCTAATTGTTGCGGGTATCTGCACTGGCTTTGCCAGTATCGGTGTGTTTACGGGTTCCTTCTTTACAATTCTTCTGGTTGTGACCTTTGTAATTGGTGCTACAACCACCCCCTTGTATTCACTAATGATTGCCTATACCAATGATTATCTGGATGTAAGTGACATGCCAGCTGGTGCAAGCGGTTTGATTTTTGTCAATGGCATGGGGGCAATCAGTGGTCCCTTTTTGGTTGGCTGGATTATGGATTTCATTGGTCCACATGGTTTCTTCATTTACATATCACTTACCATGGCATTGCTGGCATTATTCTGTGCATTCAGAATGACCGTACGCCAGCGACCGGATCCTGCTGAAACAATGTCTTACACTCCCATCAGTCCAACTTCAACGCCTGTTGTGGTAGATATGGCCCAGGAACATGCCATTGATCAACAATCAGAAGAAGGGGAATAGATTCACTATGAATCAGAGATGTGACCGAGACATAAAAATAACAATAAAATTAAATTTAAATTAATTTGTAGGAGATTTGCAGGCGAGTTCCTAAATTTAATATCGAATGTGATTTACTGAATATAAAATAAGGACAAGGTTACCTTCATGTTGCAACGAACCAATGTACAGAATAATTTTTCTGCATTGGTATTGAATGCAGATTATCAACCATTGTCCTATTTCCCGCTGTCCCTCTGGTCATGGCAGGAAGCCCTGAAGGCTGTATTCCTGGACAGGGTAAACGTGATCTATGAATACAACCATGTTGTTCAATCACCTTCAACAACCTTCAGGTTACCATCGGTTATTGCCCTCAAGGAATATATTCGACCCCAGAAAAGTGTTGCATTTACAAGATTCAACCTGTTTCTCAGGGACGAGTTTACCTGTCAATACTGCAAGAATACGGGTAATCTTACATTTGACCATGTCAAGCCGATTTCAATGGGTGGTATCACATGTTGGGAGAATGTCGTAGCAGCCTGTCAGGAGTGCAATTTCAAGAAGGGTTCAAAGTCCCTGAAGTTGGCTGGCATGGAACTGCGCAAGAAACCTCTTGAACCGACCAATCAGGAATTGAGAAATACCGGAAGGAAATTTCCACCCAATTACCTGCATGAAACCTGGATGGACTTCCTGTACTGGGATGTTGAACTGGAACAGTAAATCCGGATTGATTTCAGTACATTAGGAAATTTGACCTGCTTCTGATTTTTCAGAAGCAGGGATCTGAATAACAAGATCCATCTCATCCAGAACTTCCTGGGGTAGGTGGCATTTAATTTGAAGACCGCCCGAAAGAGTTCGCATTTCAGGGACTACCGTTTCACAAAGATTGCCTTCAACCTTGTGCTTGTGCATGCACCTTGTCTGGAAAGGGCAACCTGAAGGAGGATTGAGGGCTGATGGTATTTCACCTTCCAGGACGATGTGCTTTTTCGACACACTGGTGTCGGCGATCGGGACGGCAGAAAGTAGGGCTTCTGTATAGGGATGATAGGGAGGCGAAAAGATTTGATCCGTTGTGCCCATTTCAACAATATGCCCCAGATACATGACCAGAACCCTGTCGGACAGGTATCTTACGATGGACAAATCATGACTGATGAACAGAAGCGTTGTAAGGTTTTTTTTCTGAATTTCGAGCAAAAGATCAGTAACGGCTGCCTGAACAGAGACATCCAAGGCGGAAACCGGTTCGTCAGCCACCACAATTTGTGCTGACCCCGCAAAGGCCCGGGCTATGCCAACCCGTTGCTTTTGACCGCCTGACAGTTGTCTCGGTAACCTGTTGGCAAACTCCCTTGGCAGTTTGACAAGGTCCAACAACTCAAGCATCCTATCTTCCCGCTCCTGGGGAGAATTGCCTACACGGAAAATCTCCAGGGCTCTTATGATCTGATTACCGACTGTCATTGAAGGGTTCAAGGTATCAAAAGGATTTTGAAAAACCATCTGAATGGATGAAACCGTTCCAACATCCCTGTTTTCGATTGGTACCGATTGAATTGGCGTGCCATTCAATTCAATATCCCCGTCAGTGGCAACTTCCAGACCCATCAAGACTTTTGCCAGTGTGGATTTGCCACAACCGGATTCACCCACTATGGCCAGTGTTTCAGACTCCCGGGCAGAAAAAGTAAGGGTTTCATTGGCCTTGACAACCCGTTTTTCACCCCCACCGAAAAGTTCATTGGCAGCAACTTCATAGTATTTTTTCAAATTGTTGACCTTGAGGACTTCCCTGCCGAAATTGCTTTCTTCATCACTTTCTGAAACTTGTTCAAATTGTCCCCAATCAATTTCTTCAAATTTCAGACATCTTGAGCCATGTCTTTCAAATCCCGGAACATCACGCATCGGAATGACTCCGGTGTTGCACCTTCCTTCTTCAAAATAGTTGCAACGTGGTCCAAAATTGCAACCGGGAGGTCTTTCATGGGGCAGAGGAAAATTACCCTGAATGGCCACCAGGGGGCGAGAATTCTTATCGGCACCCGGCAAGGGTATGGATCGGAACAAGGCCTCAGTATACGGATGTCTCATCTTGTCGAAGACATCATTGATGGAACCCGTTTCAACCGCTTCACCAGAATACATAACGCAAATTCTGCCACAGGTTTCCAGTATTAGACCCAGGTTATGGCTTATAAAAAGCATCGAGGTTCCAAATTGCTTGCCTAAATCCTTGACCAGTTCCACGATGCCTGCTTCAACCGTAACATCCAATGCGGTCGTTGGTTCATCAAGTATCAATAATGAGGGCTTGGACATGAGGGCCATGGCAATGACAATTCTTTGCTGCTGTCCGCCTGAAAGCTGGTGGGGATATGAGTTGAGAATTCGCTCAGGATCAGGTAACCTGACCGATTCAACCACTTCAATAGCCAACTCCCTGGCCTTGGCCTTGGAAAGTCCATCGTGAATGATTGGTACTTCCATAAGCTGGGTTGCAATTTTCATGGCCGGATTTAGGGATGCCATGGGCTCCTGATAGATCATGGCAATTTCGGAACCTCGCAACTCCCTCAATTCCTTTGGGGTATACTCCTGCAGGTTTCTGCCCTTGAACTTGATGGAACCTCCCACAATCTTTCCGTTTACGCCAAGGTCCTGCATTACTCCCAGTGCAACCGTGGATTTGCCACATCCCGATTCACCAACCAACCCCATGGCCTCACCTTCGTAAACCGTGCAGGAAAAATCCATCACGGCAGGTATTTCACCTGCCCGTGTAAAAAAGGAGATGGACAGATTTTCTATCTCAAGGATTGGGGTTTTGTTTTCTTTACCGTTGCTAGCCATAACCCTCTCAGTCCTTTAGTGATTGTTCCCTGAGACCATCTGCCAGGAGATTCAGCCCCAATACCAGGCTCATCAGTGAAAGTGCAGGGGGGACGGCGCCATGTGGGTAAAGTGCCAATATTTTTCGACCTTCATTGATTGTTGAACCCCAGTCGGGGCTTTCCGGTGAAACTCCCAGGCCAAAAAATCCGAGGGTACCCAGAAGAATGGTTGTATAGCCAATACGCAAACAGAAATCGACGATCAGGGGTCCTCTGGCATTTGGCAGGATTTCCCAAAGCAGAATATACCAAGTGCCTTCACCCCTGGTTTGAGCAGCTGCAACATAATCCCGGGTTTTGATTTCCAGAGCGAGGCTTCGAACAATCCTGAAAATTGTTGGTGAGTTTGCAAATACCACCGAAACAAATACATTCAGGAGATTTGGGTCCATGCTAAATACTCCGAAGGGGTCGCTGTCAAATGCAAGACCCAGATAAATCCAGAAGCCAACCAACAGAATAAGTCCGACGATAATATTACGTTTCATTGGCTGGGTATAAAGCCTCGAATTGACCAGCACAGCAAAGAACGCGATCGGAAAAAGGAACATTACAGCCGCAAGTATGGTTGGTAGTCCCGTTTCCTGAATTGCCGGGGAAACCATGAGGTAAAACAGCAGGATGACAGGAAAGGCCAATACAAGATTGGCCAGAAAACTGACCATGGTGTCAAACTTGCCAGGAAGGTATCCTGCCACAAGTCCAAGCATTATTCCAACCATGAAGGCAAACATTGTCGCAGCTGGGGCAATCGTCAATACACTACGGCTTCCCATGACTACCCGGGAGAATACATCCCTTGCCAGTCGATCTCCACCAAGGAGGTAGTATTCCCCTTCAAGACCGCGTACGGGCGTACCTGGAACCTTGTTTTTCATACCTGATATTTGTCCGTAGGGATCGAAGGTAATAATCAAATCGGCAAAAATGGCTGTAAATACCCAGAACATGACAATACCGAGTCCAATCAATCCGATTGGACTGGCAAACAACTTGCCATAAAGCCCCGTATAGTTTCTGGTTACATATGAAACAATAAAAAATACAACCAGAGCGATCCAAACCGGCCAGAAATGCCCGGTAATTTGGCTGAATATTTCGAAATACGACAATCGTTCCATGGGCTGACCTTAACTGACCCTAATTCTTGGATTCAGGAAGACGTAGCCGATATCGGATATGAGTTGAGTAATCAGTACGACGATAACGGCAATGATGGAACATCCCAATAGTAGATTGATGTCATTGTTTGATGCCGCTTGAACAAGGGTCCAGCCAAAGCCCTTGTAGTTGAAAAGTGTTTCGACAATAACCACACCGGTAAGCAACCATGGAAATTGCAACATAATTACCGTAAATGGTGCAATCAGGGCATTTCTCAGTGCATGCTTCAATACAATGGCAGTAAAACTGACACCCTTCAAACGGGCGGTCCTAATGTATTGCGAAGTCATGACTTCAGCCATGGAAGCCCTGGTCATTCTTGCGATATAACCCATACCGTATAGAGCCATTGTGGCAACGGGGAGGGTAAAGTTTTCAAAAGTAATGTTTTCCATGGCCGAGGCAGCGGAACCCTTGAACCATTTCAAACCAACCGCATTGCTCGAAAAAAGGGCTACCAGCAATACACCGGAAACATACTCGGGGGTTGCCGTGGTCATTATTGAAAAAGTGGAAAGGGTTCGGTCTGTTCTGGTACCTTCTCGCATGCCGGCAAGTATTCCGATCACCAATGCAATTGGAACCATAATCAACATAACGTAAAGCATCAGCCATCCGGTAAGTGCAAGTCGCTTGAAAATTATCGAGTCGACTTCTTCCCTGAAAATAACCGACCATCCCCAATTGCCCTGAAAAATTCCGCAATATCTCGGTGTATCTTCAAGGGAAACACCAGGACGGGTACAACGACCCAATATCTTGCCGTCATCCTGTACCAGTTGATAGGATGGCAAGACACCCAACCATTCACCATACCTTATGACATCCGGCTGGTTGAAACCATTCAAATCAAGCCAGGTATCAACCTGTTCTGCCGACATGCGCTGGCTACCCAGGAATTTGGCAAGTTTGACCAGATTCCCATCAAGATTGGTTAGGATGAAAACAACAAAAGTCAGGCAAAGTACTGAGATTACTGTAATCCCAAGACGTCTTAAAATAAACCTGAACATTTTGGCAAATGATTTGTCTGTTTAAGGCAGAGTAGGTTGGAATTCATGAACGGAGAAGTTTTCTCCTCCGTTCATATCTTTTATAGGGGCAAATGGATTACGCGGCCCATCCGTATTTGAAACTGTGGATTTCAAACTGTGGATGCATTTCGGCTCCAACCAGATTGGATTTGTAGAAACGGTTGAGGTTCCTCCAATAGGGTTGAATGATTACTCCCTCTTCCTGCATGATGGTTTCCAGACGCTCCATGACTTGACGTCTGTCGTCGGCATTACTCAATGTCAATGCCTTGCCTAGAAGTGTATCAAACTCTTCACTGGCAAAGGCAGTTTCATTCCATGGACCATCAGAACGGTAAGCCAATACATAAATCTGGACTCCAAGAGGTCTTGGATTCCATTCAGTCATGCTGAAAAGGTGAGTTTGCCAATCATCCCAGAAAGTCCCCCCAGGCAAATTGGTTCTCTTGACCTTGATACCGGCTTCTCTCATTTGACTGGCAATTGCATCAGCAGTTGCGCTGACCCAATCAGTGTCAATTGAAATCAACTCATGTTCGAAATCAAGCATGCCTGCTTCTTCTACCATTGCCCTTGCAGCGTCTTTATCAACAGTTAATGGTGCTAGTGCTGCATATTCGGGATGAGAAGGAGATACATGGTGATTTTCGGCCAATCCACCATTGTTGTTGAAACCAAGTTCCAGACAAATGGCATTATCGACTGCTTTGGCAAAACCGGTTCGAACCCTCACGTCAGCGTAGGGCTGAACCTGAGTTCCATCCTCCATGTCTACCAAACCATCCTGACGTGATCTGCAGATCAAGGTTGCATTTGTACCAACCGAGGATCTGGTCCAGCCATCAAGTGTTTCATAAAGCTCGATAAATTCACCGGTGGCCTGATAACACATATCAAATTCATCAGCTTCAGCACCAGCAACATGGGCTGAAAAGTCCGTACCATAGTCCAAGAACTCGATGCGGTCCAGATAGGCTCCGTTACCGGCGTCCCACCACTCATGATTGTTATTTTTTACCAACACTCCCTTGACACCTACTTCAAAGGATTCAGGGAGGTAGGGGCCAGTACCAATCGGATTGTCAAGCATTGTCGCAGCGTCGTGGGATGAATGTACTATTGCACCCGGATAATCCAACATGCCAACAATCAGAGTTATGTCGGATTGTGAGGGATTAAGTTGTACGGTATGACTATCCACAACGACGATTGCACCATCACTGGCAACTCCGGTATCAGGGTCAATCAGGGTACCCATGCGGCCAGCCATTGAATTGCCTGCAACATCCTTTTCACACCAACCAGCAATGTTTCTGGCAACATCGTCAGCAGTGAAATCGTCACCATTGTTCCATTTCACACCTTTACGAACATTTAGTGTAATCTGGGTAGCATCTTCATTGGCACTCCAACTTTCCAACAGTCTGCCTTCAATAGATCCGTCAGCATTAAGTTGTACAAGGTATTCCAGCCAGCCACGAGTAAAATTGGCCATCTCAGACCAGTCATAGGTTCGTGGATCCTTAAGGGCCCGAACATTCATTTGAATTCTTACTGTTCCGCCTTCCTGGATGGCCATGGTTTCCGCTTGTGGTGCGGATAGGCCAATCAGGCTATAAGCGGTTGCCGAAGTAGCACCCAGTGCGGTAGCCCTGGTCATGAACTCCCTTCGAGAGAGTTTACCATCAAGGCATTCCTTGGCATACATATGTACTGCACTAGGAAACTTTTCTTTAATTTCTTTCATTAACACACTCCTGTAGTTTATTTGAAGAATTGGCTTTCTCTTTTATAACTAATCAATCTAATTTGCAAACAGACTTTCCTGATTCCTATAATTCCCCTTGAATTCTTTCCATGGAGTATTTGTGCCTTAACCAGGTTACTAATCGGTTTATTATCCACTGAACAGGTTATGAATAACGAGTTTACCTAAATGGATGCTCATTTATTTCAGATTCTATTCGGAGGGATTAAGAAAAGCTTGTGGCTTGAACCAAATTAGGGTGTTTTTAGCAACATTGTAATCTTATTGACTACCATCTTTGCTTGGATTCTCTCAATTACGAGTGCATGTTAAAGAGAGTTTTGAGGATAGTGTAAAAGCAATATGTTACAAATTAAAATATGAACAGGTTAGGTGGTAAAATATATAAGAATTTCTGTCCAACATAATAATATAGATTGGATACTGACTACTGCTTAATGTTTTGGTAATTTCTGAATGCCAGGATCCAGAGGGAAGCCCAAACAAGCGATAAAACCGTATTCCAGCCAGCCATACTGAGATTTAGGAAACTCCATACGATCTCATCACACATGACCACTGAAATTTCTTCCGAAAAATCAAGAATCATTTCTGTGGACAATCCTGTATCTGAAGTTGAACAACTAGCAAGACCTTCCCACCAATCCTGTTCAACTCCTACATGGTAACCTGCCAGTAGTGAACTGATGATCATAACAAGGGAACCGCTCAGAAACCAAATTTGATGTGGAAGTACGATTGAAAAGAAAAAAACCAATGGAATTATTGCGTGAGGCCATCTTTGCCAGATACAGAGGGTACAAGGCTCGAAACCAAATATTTCCTGAAAAATAAAGGCACCAAGCAACAAAGCTATGGAGCCCATGGTGGCCAAAAGTGCACTATGATTTAGAACTCTAGTCATATAAGACTTATAAATATAAACGAACCGATCAGGATAAATACAAAAATAATTGAAAAGAAGCCCAATCTTTCTTCGATAAAGTTCTGAATTTTATCACCGAAATGCCAAAGGAGAATGGCGATCAGGAAAAATCTCAATCCTCGTGCCAAAATGCTGCAAATCACGAAAACCATGAAATTCAAGCCGGTGAATCCTGATAGAATTGTGATTACCTTGTAGGGAAAGGGGGTAATTCCAGCGATGATCACCGCCCAATTACCAAAATTGTTATAATGATCTGCAAATTGACTGTAATAGGCTTCCTTCCCGAGGGCATTAAGAATAGGTTGCCCAATTTCATCATACAGAAAAGCCCCGATGAAATATCCCCCTATGCCTCCCAAAACTGATGCAGCCAGACACACACCTGCAAAAAGGAAGGCTCTTGAGGGGTAAGCAAGAATCATTGGTATCAATAGCACATCCGGAGGTATCGGGAAAATTGAACTTTCAAAAAAACTCACGAGTGCTAAAAACCAGAGAGCGTATTTTGTTCCGGCTCTCTCCTTTACCTTGTAGTACAAAGTTTTCATTGCTATTCGTATCAGAGTAATAGGTTCAAAATTCTTCTGGTGTTTTCAGCTGGTTTTGTTCATTCAATAGTTAAAGTAAATATAGCAACCATGGATTTACTCCAATGAATTACGGAAAAATAACTTGCATACTCAGGCTCACCTGATCATTGGTACAGCTGCTTTTGCCAAACCAAACCAGTGGAAAATTAATCTAGCTGCCATTATCGGGTCACTGGTACCAGATCTCTCCCTTTATTTACTATCCGTATATTATCTATTCTTTGCTGGTGTTTCACCGGATATTGTATACGGGCAAATGTATTACTCCGATCAATGGCAAAGCATTTTTTCAGTCGACAATTCCTTTATCGTGTGGGGGATTATCGTAGTGGTGGGTTTCTATTTTAAGAATGATGTTGTTAAAATTTTTGGATTGGCTGGATGCCTACATCTTGCCCTGGATTTACCACTTCATAATGACGATGGTCGGGCACATTTTTGGCCTCTGAGTGACTGGATTTACTCCAGTCCTGTAAGCTATTGGGACCCAGACCATTATGGTAATTTTTTCGGTCCATTGGAAGCATTGTTAAGTATAGTATTATGTTGCATTCTTTTCTTCAGGTTTCGCTCGCTTAAAGCAAGGATTGGAATCATACTGCTAGGTTTTCTGGAAACAATATTCATTATTATGAGTGTTCTCCATCCACTTTAACTTACGAACAACACTTGAAGTTACCCACAAATGATAATATTGAAGTGTTTGGGCCCGAGTGGCGGAATTGGTAGACGCAGGGGACTCAAAATCCCCCGACTTCGGTCATGCGAGTTCGAGTCTCGCCTCGGGCACCATTAATCTTTACCCGTATTGGTCATGATTAAATTAAGGGAAGGCTTCTAATGGCAAGTACCATGAAAAAACCTAGTAAAACTGCTGAGTTGGTGTGTGCAGCTAGAGCAGGGCATACATTACATGAAAAAAATCCGATTTATTCTGATCCATTGGCAATTGAACTGTGCAGAGGATTTTGGAAATGGGTTGCCCAGTACAGAAGCCTGAACCGGTTCATGATGAATATTGCTTTGAAGAAAATTTCACCAATCATTCCTGAAATTATTGTCAGGGCGAAGTTTTGCCGGGAAGTCTTTGATGATTATGCCCGTAATGGCTTGAAGCAATTTGTCATCCTTGGTGCAGGTTATGACAGTTTACCATACGGTGACGAATTCCCGACCGACATTAAGGTATTCGAAATTGATCTTGCGGTAACCCAAACTGAAAAATTGGCCAGATTGACTCCAATAAACAAAAACAATCTACCACATATATGCTACCTCCCGGCAGATCTTTCTGTCGAATCCCTTGAAAAGGTACTTGGCAATAGTGAATTTGATTTTTCCAAAAAAGCACTCCTGTCATGGTTTGGGGTTACTTATTACATTCCCAAGGAAGGTTATTTGAACACCTTGCGATTTGTGAAAGAACACTTGGCTCCGGGCTCTGCGATCATTTTCGACTTCCTGCTACCACCTGATGATATACCAGGTGAGTGGAAAATTGTGGCTGAAAAATGTGGTGATTTTGTCGCAATAAGGGGAGAGCCCTGGATAAACAGGATGAATGAAAGCGATATAATGGCTGATTTGGATGAACTTGGTTTCAAGAATCCGAAAATATTCTTGCCTGACCTAATTGAACAGGAATTTGTAAACTCTGATTTTGAATTTCCTCACGTAATGGGTTTTTGTCTGGCATCCCTACCGGAATAATTTCTGAAGATAGGAATTTTTGGATAATAGTCCCAAAAACACTTGAATATTATAATTGCAAACCAATAATGAGACCAATCAGGTTATAATTCTAAATAACCTTCAATTGGTAAAGATGCGGGCGTGGCGGAATCGGTAGACGCAACGGACTTAAGGATTTGAGTGCTTTAGTTGGAAACGATAAAGTAGAACTGTTCAAATTCGGGGAAGCCTTTAAAATGGTAATCCCGAGCCAAACCTTGGTTTCCAGGGGAGGTGTAGAGACTAGACGGACAGCACCTAAGGTGATGAGCTAAGGTGAAGGGATAGTCCAGACCACAAACCTGTAAAGGGCAACGAAAGTTGTAGTTGGTATGAAAATCCGTGTCCCGAAAGGGAGTGGGGGTTCAAGTCCCTTCGCCCGCACCAGTTTTATTATATTCAGAAATCCATTGATCCCAGCTTTCGGGTGTGTCAACATCGACCATCGCTTTTTCATTGTCGAGTTTGACAAGTTTCAGCAAGTCTTCATTCATGGCAATGACTTGACGTGGGCCATTGTCCCCCTTGGTGGCCTTGATGGCAGGAAACAGGGATTTGGGGAACAGGACAGGGTGTCCCGGCTCCTCATGCTCATTGGTGGCTCTGATGATTTTCTCATGATGAAAATTTTCAATAAGCTCATTGATGTCTGCCGTTTCAATCAGGGGCATATCCGGAAGGAGGATCAATATTCCTTCCGAAGAATGATTTGCAGCATTCAATCCGGTAATGATGGAAACCGACATTTGATTTATTTTTGAATCAGGATGTACAAGTTTTATACCCAAGCCATCAATTGTCCTGATTCTTTCATGCTGTGTTCTTCCGGTGACAACGATTACCTCACTGGCCATTGAGGAAAGGGCCTTTTCGGTGGTAAGTCTGAGTAAATTGGAATTACCTACTGGCATAGTCAGTTTATCCTTACCTGCCATTCTTGTGGAAAGACCGGCCGCAGGAATGACGATTGTTATCCTGCTATGATTTACCTGATTGTTCATAAATTACCATTTGGGTTTCTAATATTAACAGAGTTGAATTTAGGGTTTCACATGTTATCCACAATCAAATTTAGCAATTCAAAAATTTTGGTTGAATTCTTGCAGAATAATCAGGAAAGGTAAGGATAATAAATACTTGTAGATAGGCGAAGCATATGAAACAAAATTACAGGGTTGTCGTGATCGGCGGAGGAGTCGTGGGTACATCCGTCCTTTATCATTTGGCAAAATTTGGATGGAGCGACTGTTGTCTGCTGGAAAGATCGGTTTTGGCGGCTGGTTCCTCATGGCATGCTGCAGGTGGTGTCCACCCGATTAATGCTGATCCGAATATGGCAGCACTTCAGGCTTACACCATCGATTTACTTCATGAAATCGAAAAAGAATCGGAAGAACCAATAGGGTATCACATGGAAGGGGGCGTTACCATCGCCTGTGCTCCCGAACGGTGGGAATGGCTGTTGTCCCGCTACAGAATTTTCCAGACAATTGGCATCGAGGATTCCCGTCTGATGACCAGAGATGAAATCAAGGATCTGCATCCCTTCATGAATGTCGACGATGTGGCTGGTGGATTGTGGACTGATCGGGAAGGTTTCGTTGATACCACGGGAACTGTCAGGGGGTATGCTTCTGCTGCCAAGAAACGGGGGGCTGACGTAATCGAGAACAACAGGGTACTCGAGTTGATCCAAAGGTCTGACAGTAGTTGGGAAGTGGTAACCGAAAAGGGAACGATCCATACGGAGCATGTAATTAATGCTGCTGGTTTGTGGGCCAAGCAAGTTGGCAGAATGGTGGGTTTGGAACTGCCGGTTTCCCCACTCAAGCATCATTATTTCATTACAGATTCGATACCTGAGCTTGCGGATGGCAGCATGAATATCTGCGCATCGGTCGACCCGGAAGGATTTACTTATTCTCGTCGGGACCAGGACGGCATGCTGGTCGGATTTTATGAACTAGAGCATGAACACTGGTGTATGGATGGCGCGCCATGGGATTACGGCATGGAGCTGTTTGAGCCTGATGTGGACAGAATATCAGACGAGTTGGATTGGGCCATAAGAAGGTATCCCGTATTGGGGCGGGTCGGGGTAAAGACCTGGATCCATGGGGCATTTACCTTCTCTCCAGATGGCAACCCTCTGGTGGGACCGGTCCGGGAAGTACCCAATTACTGGTTGGCCTGTGGGGTCATGGCCGGGTTCCTGCAAGGTGGTGGTGTTGGCAAGACCCTTGCCGAATGGATAATTCATGGTGAACCCGAAACGGATCCCTGGGCCATGGATATTGGCAGGTATGGAAAATTTGCCAGCAATCGGGAGTACATAAAACAAACAACCGGTCAGTTTTATTCCCGCAGGTTTGTCATGACCTATCCCAATGAACAATTATGGGGTGGTCGTCCGCTCAAAACTTCACCAAGCTATAACGAGATGACCAAAAACGGTGCCAGGTGGGGTGAAAGTTGGGGAATGGAAGTCCCCATCTTTTTCGGACCGCGGGAATTCGAGGAAATACCAACACTCAGAAGGTCAAACGCATTTGATATTATATCGGAAGAATGCAAGGCATCTCGAAACCAGGTTGGGCTTTTGGATATATCCGGATATTCACGATTCAAAGTAACGGGTACCAATGCAAGGAAATGGCTTGACTGGATGTTTGCCAGCAGGTTACCCGGAAAAGGACATTGTCGACTGGCACCTGCCCTAGCTAAATCCGGCCGTTTGATGGGTGATCTGGTCGTGTTGAACTGGGATGATGATGAGTGGTGGATAATGGGTAGCTATTATCTGCGGGAATGGCACATGAGATGGTTTGCCCAAAACCGTATGGATAATGTTGAGGTGACAGACATTTCCGATGCCACTCTGGGCTTTTCCATTTTTGGTCCAAAATCTCGAGAATTGCTTCAAATGGTTGCCGACAAGGATGTTTCAAATGAAAAAATTCCCTTCATGGGACTGAAATCACTTGATATTGGATTGATCAGAACAAAAACTGCCAGAATAACCGTAACCGGTGAACTGGGGTATGAAATAAATTGTGCAGCTGTTGATCACCTGACACTTTACAACATCCTGAAGGACGCCTGTGATAAAATCGGGGGCCGGGAAGTAGGGTTCTATGCCGTGGGTTCTTTGCGTTTGGAGAAGAGTTTTGGAATTTGGAGTGCCGAATTCCGAAATGAATATACCCCTGGGGAAGCTGGTGTAACCAGGTGGATTGATTTTGACAAGGGAGATTTTATTGGCCGATCAGCAGCTTTGAAGGAATCCAGGGGAACTCCAAAGCGAAGATTGATAACCATGGAAGTCAAGACCGAAAATTCTGATGCTACCGGGTATGAGCCCATCTGGCATGGATCAAGAAGAGTTGGATTTATCACATCTGGCGGATATGGTCACACCATACAAAAAAGCCTCGCCATGGGTTATGTTGATTCTGAATTCTCCGAACCAGGAACTAAATTGACAACCCATATCATCAGCGAGGAATTTCCGGCCGAAGTCATCAAGCCCTCACCCCATGATCCGATGGGTAAAAGAATGAGAAGTTAGGAATGTTTAAATTTATTGGGATTAGGCAATTATATCTGATTGTAACGTCAGCATGTTTGCTGGCTTTGGGTTTGCAATCATCACATGGAGCCCAATACCAATTGGAATCCACCAAGGTCAAAGTTGAAAGGGTTGTTTCAAAGCTGAAGATACCATGGAGTGTAGCTTTTCTTCCCGAATGTGAAATACTCGTTACAGAAAGGAGGGGGAATCTATTTCACTTTGACTCTAGAGGAAGGAAAACAAAGGTTGAGCATGGTCTGAAGATTTTTGCCAAAGGTCAGGGTGGGCTACTGGACGTAGTTATCAAAAGTGATTTCCCGAATTCCAGGGAAATCTTTCTTTCCTATTCTGCAACAAACCAGAGGGGGTTGGTCGGAACTTCTGTCAGTCGGGGAATACTATCACGCAACAATGACCAGTTAAGGGATGAAACCAAAATTTTTGAAATGGTTCCAGGTACGAATGGGAATCGGCATTTCGGGTCCAGAATTGTTGAAAACAACGATGGATCAATTTTTATTACCTTGGGAGACCGGGGAGAACGAGAGTCCTCTCAGGACTTAACTTCACATAACGGAACTGTTGTTCGAATTAATCCCGACGGGTCGGTTCCAGAGAACAATCCATTCGTAAATAATGACGGTATCCTACCGGAAATCTGGTCCTATGGTCACCGTAATCCACAAGGAGCAGGGTTAGATTTACAAGGTAATCTTTTGGTTTCTGAACATGGACCTCGGGGTGGTGATGAAGTTAATCTGGTATTTGGGGGAAGGAATTATGGATGGCCAATAATCGGCTATGGAGTTCATTACTCTGGCCAGAAAGTCGGTATCGGTACATCAAATGAAGGCATGGAACAACCCGAGTTATATTGGGATCCATCCATAGCTCCATCAGGATTGATGGTTTACTCTGGAAAACTATGGCCGGATTGGGAAGGTCATGTATTTGTGGGCTCACTCAAGTTTGATTACATTTCCAGAATAGATCCAGATCGGAATTTTCGGGAAGCCGAACAGATATCCCTACCCGAAACCAAAAGGGTAAGAGACGTTAGGGAAGCTTCGGATGGGTCAATTTGGTTTATATCCGAGGACAGGGGAAGTATCTACAGAATGGTACCTGATAACTATTCTGATGCAGGGGAAGCCTGTAAATTCCTTATCCGTTAGACCCAGATTGTACCAGCATAAATTGCCTGCTCCGAACCCGTTCTGGAAATATTGTGGTTTTTTCAGTCTGGATTTTGACTTCTACCGGATTATATCAAGTGTAAATTCAGTAGATGGAGATGAATAATGACTGGTGATTGGACTAAATCGGCATGGAGAAGCAAGCCACGTATTCAAATGCCTGATTATCCTGACCAGGATAAGCTTGATCGGGTACAAAACCAACTGGCAATGAGTCCACCATTGGTGTTTGCCGGGGAAGTCAGACAGCTGAGAAATGAACTTGCAAAAGTATGTGAAGGCAAGGCTTTTTTGCTGCAGGGGGGCGACTGTGCCGAAAGTTTTCAGGAATACAATGCTGATTCCATCAGGGATACGTTCAGGGTTCTTCTACAAATGGCTATTGTCCTTACCTTTGGTGCCAAACGTCCAATAGTCAAGATTGGAAGGATGGCAGGTCAGTTTGCCAAACCAAGATCATCATCTGTTGAAACTGTTGATGGTGTCGAACTTCCCAGCTACCGGGGGGATATGATAAACGATATTGAATTTAATGAATCTTCCAGGATACCCGATCCTGAAAGAATGCTAGCTGCATATTCTCAGTCTGCTGCAACCCTGAACTTGCTCAGGGCTTTCAGTCATGGGGGTTATGCTGATATCACGAGGGTGCATACCTGGAATCTAGAATTCACCGAGAAAAGTGATTCTGAAAAGTATCATCAAGTTGCCAACCGCATCACTGATGCCTTGGAGTTTATGGAAGCCGCAGGAGTCAATGCTGAAAAATTGAATACCCTTAGACAGGTCGATTTCTACACCAGCCATGAAGCACTGTTGCTGGAATATGAGGAAATGCTCAGTCGTGTTGATTCCTTGACAGGGGATATCATAGCTGGTTCCGGTCACTTCATTTGGATTGGTGATCGAACTCGGCAGCCAGATGGGGCACATGTCGAATTTTGTAGGGGAGTACAAAATCCTTTGGGTATCAAGTGCGGCCCGAGTAGTACCCCAGAAGATTTAAAAGTCCTATTGGAAAAACTCAATCCTAAAAACGAAGCTGGCCGGATTACCTTGATTGCTCGTTTTGGCAACAACAAGGTCGCGGATTATCTCCCCAATCTGATCAAAGCGGTAAAGGAAGTTGGAGCGAATGTTATCTGGTCTTGTGACCCTATGCATGGAAACACTGAAAAATCCTCTTCTGGTTACAAAACGAGACGGTTCGAAAATGTGCTTGGTGAAGTTCGCCAGTTTTTCGATGTTCACCACGATGAAGGAACAATTCCAGGTGGAGTGCATTTTGAAATGACTGGTAAGGATGTTACCGAATGCACTGGTGGATTGAGTGCAGTATCTGATGAAGATCTAGGCGATCGATACCATACGGTCTGTGATCCTCGGTTGAATTCCTCGCAGGCTTTGGAATTGGCTTTTCTTGTTTCAGAGGAATTAGCCAGCAGGATATCCAGAAACAACGGCCCAAATAAGGTTCGTGCAGCTTGAACAAAGTAAACAAGTAAATCGTATCCCAACCCGGATACTATTGCTGGAATTACAATCTGGTTAATTTGTTTTTATAGTCAGAGTCCATACCAATAGCCTGCAAAACAGCAAGTGATCTTGATTGTATTCAAAGATGGCATTGATGACTGTTAGTGTTGCCGTTAAAACATTCTCACAATAGTCTCGGAGTATACGGATTTGTATGCTGTTGAATACCTTCGGATAAATGCTTCTGAATTTAATTGGTTTTATTTGCAACGAACTTTTTTTGAATTCTTGCAAAATAAGGTATAATCTCAAACCTTATTCTCAGGTTATGACCTGAAAATTTATAAATCAACAATTTTTGATTTTTGAAAATTGCTGGGATTTAGGAAGTATATGATTGTATGAATTATTGTATGCTGAATTTATGAAAGGTGAAATCATGAAGGTAAAAATATTATCTGTTTTAGTCGTTCTATTCGGTTCGTTGGCTATTTCTGCACATGCTGCAGACAAGGTAACGCTTCAATTGAAGTGGGTTACGCAAGCCCAGTTCGCAGGCTATTATGTTGCTCAGGACAAGGGTTTCTACGATGAGGAAAATCTTGATGTGGAAATCAATGCCGGTGGCCCGGATATTGCTCCTCCCCAGGTATTAGCAGGTGGAGGTGCCGACGTGATAATCGAATGGATGCCTTCGGCTCTTGCCAGCCGTGAAAAAGGACTTCCTTTGGTAAATATTGCACAGCCATTCAAATCATCCGGCATGATGCTGACATGTCTGGAGGAATCTGGTGTGACCTCTCCCGCAGATTTTCCGGGAAGAACATTGGGAGTCTGGTTTTTCGGTAATGAATACCCGTTCCTGAGCTGGATGAGCCAACTAGGTATCTCAACAGAAGGTGGTGATGATGGGGTCACAGTTCTCAAGCAGGGATTTAATGTTGATCCATTGCTTCAGAAGCAGGCTGATTGTATTTCCACAATGACCTACAATGAATACTGGCAAGTTGTGGATGCAGGTATTTCACCTGATGATCTAATTACATTCAAGTACGAAGATCAGGGTGTTGCCACCCTTGAGGATGGAATTTATGTTCATGAAGACAGCCTGAATGATCCTGCCTTTGTTGATAAAATGGTACGTTTTGTCAGAGCTTCCATGAAGGGCTGGAAATATGCCGAGGAAAATCCGGATGAAGCCGCGGAAATTGTCCTGGACAATGATGCTACCGGAGCTCAGACCGAAGTCCATCAAAAGCGTATGATGGGAGAGATTGCCAAATTGACAGCAGGTTCAAATGGTACGCTCGACCCCGCGGATTATGAAAGAACCGTAGCCACCCTTTTGGCTGGTGGTTCTGATCCGGTAATTACCGCTGCACCTGAAGGTGCATGGACACATGCCATTACCGACGAGGCTTTGGGCAATTAATTCACAAGAGTGGCGGTGGAATCTCTGCCGCCACTCTTCTACAATAGGATTGGAAAGCCAAAATATCAGTTTTGTAATCCAACCCCATAACACAATCAAGAAGGTTTTTCGGTTATAGAGCAATGGGTAATTCAGTCTATTCTCCTGGAACACTTCCGGCTAGGTTGACACCTCACGAATATGAAGTAAACTTTTCAGACATAAATCCCGGGCTAAGTCTCCATGAAGCCATGGTTGAGGCTGACCGGTGTTATTTCTGTTATGATGCCCCCTGTGTAACGGCTTGTCCGACGGGAATAGATATTCCACTATTTATCAGGCAAATTTCTACAGGTACCCCGAGGGCAGCTGCCAAGACCATATTCGACAGCAACATCTTGGGAGGTATGTGTGCACGGTCATGTCCAACTGAAAACCTGTGCGAGGGTGCCTGTGTAAGAGAAGTGGCAGAAAGTGAACCTGTTGAAATCGGTAGGTTGCAAAGATTTGCCACTGATACCTTGATGGACGAAAACATCCACCCCTACAAGCGAGCACATGAGACTGGCAAGATTATTGCTGTAATCGGGTCCGGACCAGCCGGTTTGGCTTGTTCCCATAGGCTGGCCATGCATGGGCATAATGTTGAGATATTTGAAGAAAAACCCTTTCTTGGAGGGTTAAATCAAACCGGTATAGCAACGTATAAGACCGTCAATGATTTTGCACAGCAGGAAGTCGAATGGTTGCTGAAAATCGGGGGAATCAAATTCCAGTTGAATAAAACGGTCAAGGACCTTGAGGACCTGCATAAATTAACTCAAGATTATGATGCTGTCTTTGTGGGAGCAGGATTGGGTGATGTAAACAGGTTAAATATTGGTTCTGACAAATTTCAGGAGGCAGTAACATTTATAGAGGAATTGCGACTGGCAAGCGATTATGGAAACATTCCCATCGGAAGAAACGTTGTCGTTATCGGAGGTGGTATGACTGCTATTGATGCAGGGGTTCAATCAAAACTGCTTGGGTCTGAGAATGTAACTATTGCTTATCGCAGAAGTAGATCTGAAATGGGTGCTTCAGAGCATGAAATAAATCTTGCCCTCAAAAATGGTGTCAAGTTGTTAACCAACGCTGTTCCATTGGGTATGTCTGGGGATGGTACTGACGAGAAACTTATATTGGGTAGAACAGAAATCATAGGTGGTAAAATTCAACAAATCGAGGATACGATCGAACTCCCTGTTGATCAGGTGTTCATGGCCATAGGTCAGAAACTTGAATTTGGCCCTGGCAGCTTGGCGATTGATGCCGGAAAGATTGTTGTCGATTCTCATGGAAGAACAAGTGTTCCGGGAATTTGGGCTGGTGGGGATTGTACGAACTTGGGAGAAGATTTAACCGTAACAGCAGTGGCCCAAGGTCGTGATGCCGCCGAGGATATTCACCGTCATTTGAGTAAATAGGTCAGCAACCCAAGATTTGAGGTAGAACAATGCCAAGTTTGAATTCGACTTTTGCAGGAATCAAATCCCCCAATCCCTTTTGGTTGGCTTCTGCACCACCAACAGACAAGGAATACAATGTATCCAGGGCGTTTGAGGCCGGTTGGGGAGGAGTTGTCTGGAAAACCCTCGGACTGGATCCGCATATTGTCAATGTCAATGGTCCAAGGTATGGAGCCGTTTGGGGTCCTGACAGAAGCCTGATGGGATTGAACAACATTGAGTTGATTACCGATCGCCCGCTTGGTGTCAATCTCAAGGAAATAAAATCGGTCAAGCGAAATTATCCCGATAGAGCTGTTGTCGTAAGTTTGATGGTACCTTGTGATGAAGCGTCTTGGCAAGGGATACTTCCCCAGGTAGAGGAAACGAATGCTGATGGAGTGGAACTTAATTTCGGTTGTCCCCACGGCATGAGTGAAAGAGGTATGGGATCTGCTGTTGGTCAGGTTCCCGACTATATCGAAATGGTCACCCGTTGGGTCAAGTCCAATACGCGAATGCCGGTAATCGTAAAGCTGACACCAAACATAACTGATATTCGGTATCCGGCAAGAGCTGCCAAAAAGGGTGGAGCAGACGCTGTTTCATTAATAAATACAGTTTCCTCAATAACCTCGGTCAATCTTGATACTTTCAGCCCGGAACCGTCGATTGACGGGAAAGGGACACATGGGGGTTATTGTGGACCGGCAGTAAAACCGATTGCCCTGAATATGGTGGCTGAAATAGCAAGAGATGCAGAAACCAGTGATCTACCGATTTCGGGCATAGGAGGTATTTCCACCTGGCGGGATGCTACGGAATTCCTATTGCTTGGAGCAGGAAATGTGCAGGTATGTACTGCAGCCATGGCATATGGCTTTCGAATTGTCAGCGAGTTGCAATCCGGTCTATTGGAATGGATGAATGACAAGCGGTTCGAGAGTGTCACTGATTATCGGGGTTTGGCTGTAAGTAATGTCACAGATTGGCAGAACCTTAATCTGAATTTTGTGACCAAGGCAAGAATAGATCAGGACCTATGCATAAAGTGCGGCAGGTGCTTTGCAGTTTGTGAGGATACATCCCATCAGGCTATCGTGATAAATTCTGGTCGGACCTTTGAAGTCATTGACGAGGAATGCGTTGCATGCAACCTTTGTGTCAATGTTTGTCCCGTTGAGGGATGCATTACAATGGAGCAGCTCAAACCTGGTATGGTTGACAAGAGGACAGGTCAAACAGTTGATGAAAATCCCTTGAATTGGACACAGCATCCCAACAATGTTCTTGCCTGTACGACAGATTGAATTATTTTTCCGATTGAAGGGAAGGGAACTATCCGGACCAATTCGGAACAAGGTTTAAATTGAATAACAATAGGTGGATAATTAAGGAAAAAGCATGAATTCTCCAATGGGAAATTTGTTGATCAACCAGGAGAGGTTGTGGGATTCGATTATGGAAATGGCAAAAATCGGCCCTGGTGTTGCCGGTGGAAATAATCGTCAGACCCTGACCGATGATGACGCCAAGGGCAGGGATCTGTTCAAGTCCTGGTGCGAACAGGCAGGGATGACTCTCGGTATCGATCGCATGGGTACGATGTTTGCGACCAGAAAGGGTGAAGATCCTGAAGCCCTTCCGGTATATGTTGGTTCACATCTCGATACCCAGCCTACGGGCGGTAAATATGATGGTGTACTGGGAGTTTTGGGAGCGCTGGAGATTATCCGTTCACTGAATGATCTGAACATCAGGACAAAGCATCCGATAGTGGTTACCAACTGGACCAACGAAGAGGGAACCCGTTTCGCACCCCCAATGCTTGCTTCCGGTGTCTTTGCGGGAATGCATGATGAACAATGGGCCTACGACAGGGAAGACATTGAAGGCAAGAAATTCGGTGATGAACTGGTCAGGATTGGCTGGCAGGGTGATGAGGTGGTTGGCAACAGAAAAATGCATGCTTTTTTTGAACTGCATATTGAGCAGGGGCCCATCCTGGAGGCAGAAAACAAGGATATAGGTGTCGTTACCCATGGTCAGGGATTGTCATGGACGCAGGTCACCATTACCGGCAAGGACAGCCATACAGGCTCAACTCCCATGCCAATGAGAAGAAATGCCGGGTTGGGGATGGCCAGGGTATTGGAGCTGGTAGATGAAATCGCCTGGAGTCACAAGCCGGATGCAGTGGGAGCTGCCGGACATATCGAGGTATTTCCCAATAGTCGCAATGTGATACCGGGAAAGGTCGTCTTTACCGTAGACTTCAGATCACCCGAGCTTGCCGTAATCAGGGACATGGAAAATAGGCTTCGCAATGGGGGTGAAGAGATTTGCAAAAAAATGGATCTGGAAATCGCCTTCGAAAAAGTCGGCGGATTTGATCCGGTCAAATTCGATGAGAATTGTGTCTCAGCAGTCAGGAAAGCTGCCGAACGGTTGGGTTATTCCCATCGCAACATAATTTCGGGAGCAGGACACGATGCCTGCTGGATCAACAGGGTGGCACCCACGGCCATGATCATGTGTCCCTGTGTCGATGGTCTGTCCCACAACGAGGCCGAGGAAATTTCCGTTGAGTGGGCGGCAAAGGGAACCAATGTTCTGTTTCATGCTGTAGTTGATACAGCTATTGTGGTAAATTGATAATATTCAGTTAGATTTCAGGGGTATTTGTATGTCTAGAGTAATCAAGGGTGGAACAATCATTACGGCGGACCGTACCTTCAAGGCGGATGTACTTGTTGAGGGTGAAACCATCAAGGAGATTGGCGATGATTTGAAGGGTGATGAGTATGTTGATGCCGAGGATGCCTACGTAATACCTGGTGGTATTGACCCCCATACCCATCTCGAAATGCCCTTTATGGGAACGACCGCGGCCGAGACATTTGAATCGGGAACCTGGGCCGCAGCGGTTGGTGGAACCACCATGCTTATCGATTTTTGTCTGCCTGGTGAGGATGGTTCAATCAAGAACGCCATCAACGAATGGCATCGCAAGTCACAACCGCAGATTTGCTCCGATATCGGCTATCACATGGCCATTACCGGTTGGAATGAAAGCATATTCAACGAAATGGGCAATGCCGTCGAGATGGGTGTCAATTCCTTCAAGCACTTCATGGCCTATAAGGGAGCCCTGATGATTGAGGATGATGAAATGTATGCCTCGTTCAATCGGTGCCGTGAACTTGGGGCGTTACCAATGGTTCATGCGGAAAACGGTGATATTGTTGCCGAGCTTCAGGCAAAGTATCTGAAACAGGGTATTACCGGACCGGAAGGTCACGCCTATTCACGACCACCAGAGGTGGAAGGTGAAGCAGCCAATCGGGCAATCATGATTGCCGATGCCGCCTCGGTACCACTCTATATCGTACATGTATCCTGCGAGCAGGCACATGAAGCCATCAGGAGAGCAAGGCAAAAGGGAATGCGTGTTTATGGCGAACCACTTATCCAGTTTCTTACCTTGGATGAAAGCGAGTATTTTTCCAAGGATTGGGAGCATGCCGCCCGCCGTGTCATGTCCCCGCCATTCAGAAACAAGGAACATCAGGATGGACTCTGGAACGGACTTGCAGCTGGTTCCTTACAGGTGGTTGCCACGGATCACGCAGCATTCACGACCGAGCAAAAGCATATGGGACGGGACAATTTCACCCTGATTCCCAATGGTACTGGCGGTTTGGAAGAAAGATTGGGAGTCCTGTGGACCGAAGGTGTTGAAAAGGGACGCTTGACACCAAACGAGTTTGTAGCTGTTACCTCCACCAATATCGCCAAAATCCTGAATATCTATCCCAGGAAGGGGGCATTGGTACCGGGGGCCGATGCGGATATCGTGGTTTGGGATCCGAAAATTTCAAAAACGATAACCTCAACCACCCATAAATCCGTTCTGGATTACAACGTGTTTGAAGGATTCAAGGTCAATGCCCAACCTCGCCATACACTGTCCAGAGGAGAAGTCATATGGTCTTGGGGGCAAAATTCACAGCCCCAACCAGGCAGGGGCAGATTTGTACCACGACCGCCATTTCCCGCTCCCCATGCTGCTGTTTCAAAGTGGAAGGAATTGAACACTCCAAGGAAAATAGACAGGGATCCACTGAATATTCCGGCCGGCATTTAGTTTGTTGCGATTATTAGAATTAAACGGCCAATATGAATAGCACTGTTGTGATGGATACCGAACCTGTAATTAAGGCCCGTAAACTGGGTTTGGTTTTTCAAACCAAGGATAGCCCCGTTGAAGCTTTGAAGGATGTCAATATTGATATCGAACAGGGGGATTTTGTGTCCCTGATTGGCCCATCAGGTTGTGGCAAGACCACGCTCTTGCGGATCATAGCCTCACTTGATAAACCCACGGCAGGTGACATTACGGTTAACGGTATGACACCCGAGGAGGCGCGGTTGCAAAGAGCTTATGGCTATGTATTTCAAGCAGCCAGCCTCTATCCATGGCGTACGATTGCGGGAAACGTCAAGCTGCCACTTGAAATAATGGGGTTCAGCAAGACAGAAATGAATGAAAGGGTCAAGAAGGTATTGGATTTGGTTCACCTGTCCGGATTTGAAAACAAGTTTCCGTGGCAACTGTCAGGTGGCATGCAGCAGCGGGCCTCCATAGCCCGGGCCTTATCCTTTGATGCAGACATTCTCCTGATGGATGAACCTTTTGGCGCCCTTGATGAAATAGTCAGGGACCATTTGAATGAACAACTGCTTGAACTATGGAAAAGTACCGGTAAAACCATTTGTTTTGTAACGCATTCGATACCCGAGGCCGTATACCTTTCAACCAGGATTGTGGTAATGAGCAATCGCCCGGGGAAGGTGGTTGAAGTCATTGAAAGTTCGCTTCCGAGGGAACGGCCGCTGGATATAAGGGACAGTCCTGAATTCATAGAAATAGCACAAAGGGTTCGCATGGACTTGCGCATGAGTCATTCCTATGAATGAGTGGATTGGCAAAACTGCCGGGCTGAGACAATGAAATCCATTCTGCCAATAACCACGGTTTCCATAGTTATTGTAATTCTATGGTATGGGTTTTCGGTTGTTCTCAATTCCACTTGGACCAAGGATCAGGCCAACAGGGCAGGGGTTGAAGTTACCTTTTCGGAAATCCTCAAGGATACCATGGTTCAGCAAAGACCTTTGTTACCTGCACCTCATCAAGTTATCATCGAACTCTGGGATACCACCGTAAACAAGAAGATAACCTCCAAGAGAAGTCTGGTTTATCATGGATGGATAACCCTTTCCGCAACACTCCTCGGTTTTGTAATCGGAACCGGACTAGGGGTAATGCTGGCCATTGGGATTGTCCATAACAAGGCAATGGATTATGGTGTCATGCCCTGGATAATTGCCAGCCAAACTGTTCCCATACTTGCTTTGGCACCCATGATCATTGTGGTCTTGTATTCGATAGGATTATCCGGTCTAGTGCCCAAGGCAATCATCTCTGCTTATCTGAGTTTCTTTCCGGTTTCAGTAGGTATGGTTGCAGGATTTCGTTGTCCTGATCCAACTCAAATGGATTTGCTGAAAACATATGCTGCCAAAAAAAGCCAACTATTTTGGAAATTACGGGTGCCAATTTCCATGCCCTATTTGTTTACATCCCTGAAGATCGGGGTTGCGGCATCCTTGGTTGGAGCGATAGTTGGAGAACTGCCGACGGGTGCCGTAGCAGGCTTGGGAGCAAGATTACTGACCGGAAGTTATTATGGTCAGACTGTACAGATTTGGTCGGCCCTGATTGGGTCGGCAATTTTGGCTGCCATACTGGTCGGCTTGATCGGCTTGATACAAAAACATACTCTCAATAGAATGGGGTTGGCCAGATGACTGCCATTATCCTGATCCTGCTGTTTTGGTTTTGTGCCTGGGGTTTGAACATATACCTCTCCTCACTGCCTCCCAACCGAGCCATACGAGTAGCCATACCCGTTATTTTTGGCATATCACTTTTGGTCATCTGGGAAGGTATAGTCAGGGCTTTTAATGTCCCGGGCGTCATCCTGCCACCTCCCAGTATCATTGGGATAACCTTCGTCAATAGTCTGGACATTTTGTGGATTGATCTGGTTCAGACAGTATTCAAGGGGGCTTTATCGGGCTATTTGATTGGATGTGGTTCGGCTATAATCGTGGCGATTGCAGTTAATCGCTATCCCTTTCTGCAAAGGGGAATTCTCCCACTTGGTAATTTTGTGGCAGCATTACCTATCGTTGGTACGGCACCGATATTTGTCATGTGGTTTGGATTCGGCTGGCAATCAAAGGCAGCTGTCGTGGTTGCCATGGTTTTCTTTCCCATGCTGGTCAACATGGTCCAGGGTCTGGCCTCCACGGATGTCATGCAAAGGGATATCCTTAAAACTTACAACGCCACCTATTGGCAGGAAATCTGGAAGTTGAAACTACCTGCTGCCATGCCCTTCGCCTTCAATGGGCTGAAGATCTGTACAACATTGTCTTTGATTGGGGCGATTGTTGCCGAGTTCTTTGGATCCCCCATTCTCGGAATGGGCTTCAGAATATCCACCGAAGTAGGGCGGTTGGCCCTGGATGTCGTTTGGGCTGAAATTGTAGTGGCAGCAATAGCAGGTACACTATTCTTCTGGATTGTATCCCTTGGGGAGGAAAAGGTAACCTTCTGGCATCCAACCCATAGAAAATGATTGATTCCCATAATTAAGTGGTCTCTCTTGAGTGTTCGTAACCGCTGCCAACGATATCTTCACATTTTTTGGCTAACTCCTTGCGATTGGCATAATCGGAAACCCTTATGGGCTCATGATAAGTAACTGAAACAGAACCATTGCCGGAAGCAGATAGAACCGATTGAAGATGTTGCCACATGTTCAAGTTCCCCCACCAGGCATAAAACCTTGGATCCTCTCCTGCTGGGGCCTTGTAATATACACTCACCGGCTGGACAAATAATCGGTCCTTCAATTCGGGTTCGAACAGAGCGGCAAAGAGTGTTGACTTGAATGGTACCACCTGCTGGCCATCGGTACTTGTTCCTTCAGGAAAAAACAGCAATTTGTCACCCTTTTGTAATCTTTCGAAAAAGATACCCTTTTGAACCAGTGATTGCCTCATCCTTCGCTCGATGAATACAGTACCTGTAACCCGTCCAAGGATACCTATCCCAAACCAGTTTCTGACCTCGCTTTTGGATACAAAATATATCCGTTGCGATGCATTCAAAACAAAAATATCAATCCATGAGGAATGATTGGCAACGACACTGCCCATTCGATTCATGGGAGTCCCCTGAACCTTTTGAGTGATCCCAAGGATTTTTAGGCAAAGGTGGCAAACAAGGCGGGTTATTTCCGGGGTGAGTTTACGTCCAAATGGCCACTCGAAAGCCCTGATTAGCAGAAAGACTGCCAACAGACCGTAAATGACAGCTATCAGTAGAATTAACCTGACAAAGAAGCGAACAGCACCCATTTCAAATACAGTGTCATTATTCTTAAGTGTTGCTATTTGATCCGACCGAACGGTGAAAAAATTCCCTTCGGGTGGTTGCCATTCGGTTGGTATCAATTACTATGCATACATCAATGGTATTAAACGAATAATCCAGAAAGGCACCATTTCCGACAAATCCACCCAAACGAAGATATCCCCTAATCAAGGAGGGCATGTCCAAGAGGGCCTTCTTTTGATCAATCTGGTCGGCCGGAATAAGGTCTAGGTTGGTTCCCTGTTCATTTCTTACGGATACCCTCAAATCCTCTGGGGCCAAATGGTTTTGATGCAGGTAGGCCAACTGGTGAGCATAATCCATTGGATTGATTCCATGAAAACTTGCCACACCGAACAGTATCTCGATATTATTCTCGATAACATACTGGGCCAAACGATTCCAAAGATGATACATGGCTATTCCAGAACGATAGTTCGGATGAACACAGGATCTGCCCAGTTCCAAGAGTTTTCTGCCGGAGTTGGTCAAGGGGGTAAGATCAAATTCCGCATCGGAGTAAAAGCCACAATTATCAAGGGCAATGTCACCTCTCAGGAGGCGATAGACCCCGACAACATGATCCATCGTGGCAGGATCGATGCTCCTGTCAATCAGGATGAGATGTTCAAACCACTTATCGTATTCATCGGTTTCAATCTTCAGGTCATGGTTATCCGCATTACTCTGGGCTCCAAGTTCTTCGACAAAAACCTTGAAGCGCAACCTTTGGGATGAAAGTATCTCTTCTTGAGAAGAGGCAATTTTCAACTCAAAATCGGACTCATTCAATGCCATGAAAAAATTCACCCTCCACAGTCTTTATTTCTGACTGCATATTCTCCCTGGTTTTGATTGGTCTCATTGGGATTCCCGATCAAAATATTCTTCCAGGGTAACTTCATTACCGTTCAGGACAACTTTCCCCATGTTTTCAAAATTGACGGTAATTCTGTTTTCGATGATAGATTGAATCTGTCCGATGCCCCAGTCGGGTTGTGAAGGATTCTTGACGAGCAGACCTGGCTCAAGGAAGTTATTGGTCAAATTCACGACTTTCTACCCCATGCTTGTTAGGCCATTTCTGTAACGGGTGATATTTTCCTGATAATGAAGTGCTGCTTTCATGAACTCCTTGTGCTCGTCATCTGAAATTGTTCGAACTAACCTTGCCGGAGTACCTATGAACAGGGAATTTTCAGGAATTGTCTTGCCTTCGGGAACCAGGGATCCCGCACCAATTACTGAATTCCTGCCGATGGTTGCTCCATTCAGTATGGTTGCCCCCATGCCAATCAACGCACCATCTTCAATGATGCATCCATGTAGTAGGGCCTTGTGTCCAACCGTACAATTGGTACCTATTGTCAATGGAAAACCCATGTCGGTATGAAGTACACAACAATCCTGAATATTTGATCCCTTGCCAATGGTAATTGGTTCGTTATCCCCTCGCAATACCGAACCAAACCAGATGGATACCCGGTCAGCAAGGATTACCTTCCCTATCAGTTCGGCACTATCGGCAATCCAGCAATTGCCCGATTCCGGCAAACTAGGTTCGATATCATCCAGGGCATAAAGTGTCATGAATCATTATCCTTCAATTCATTATTCAGTTTGTCGATAAAATTCGCAAGACCTTTTCGTCGGGAGCGCTTCAACCTCTCGGCCGATACAATGGACTTGATTTGTTCCATGACCTCATCAACCTGAGTGTTGATCAAAACATATTGATAATCTTTCCAATGGCTGATTTCATCCTTGCATTTCTCCATCCGTCCCTTGATCATCGACCTGGAATCAGCACCCCTGCAATGCAGTCTATTGTTAAGTTCCTTGATGGAAGGAGGGAGAATGAATATTGACACCACATTATTTTTGTACTTGGAGTTTTTGATCTGTAGGCTACCCTGCCAGTCAATATCAAAAACCACATCCAATTTATTCATCTGGCAATCTTCAATGAACTTTAGGGGAGTTCCATAAAGGTTACCGAATACTTCTGCATACTCAAGAAAGTCACCACTTTCTATTTGGCTCTCAAATTCCTTCCTGGTGAGAAAGAAATATTCCTTGCCTTCATTTTCATTGTCCCTGGGAGAACGTGTGGTTGCCGATATTGAGACCTGAATCTCGGGATCGTCCTTGGCAAGAAGCCTGGCAAGTGTGGACTTGCCCGCTCCAGATGGGGAGGAAAGGATGATCAGCAATCGTTCGTTAAGAGTTTCATTCATTGAATTTTACAACCAATTCAAGTTTTTATGTTTTCATTATATATTCACAAACCAACCAAATGATAAATACGGTCAGACAATGCAGGGAAAAAGTTTTTATCCATGGTTGATTGCTGCCTTAGAGCCGGAATCAGGAAAATTATACCAAATTCAGCCTGTTAAAATTTTTGTTGTTTGTTATTGCCATCCTTACCATTATTTCAGAGGAGTTCAAGCCAATTTGAATATCCCTCGTTTAAGATTTGAATTTATTCTTTCATGACTTCAGAACCAACCAGCAATTTCGAAACCCACCCGGATTTTGTTTTTGTCAATCCCCAATTGGGTGAAAACATTGGGTCTGCTGCACGTGGCATGCTTAATTTTGGTATAACAAAAATGGTTTTGGTGTCACCGAGAGAAGGGTGGCTGTCATCACAGGCCATTGCACGGGCAAGTGGTGCATCATCGCTATTGGACGAAGCCCGAATTTACCAGGATGTAGAAAGTGCAATTCAGAATTATTCCTATGTATTTGCAACCACAGCCCGTCGCAGGGGATTGGTCAAAGAGGTTACGACGCCCGAGATTGCCATGAACAAAACCATGCGATTGCTGGCCGAAGGAAATAAGGTGGCATTTTTGTTTGGTCCCGAAAGGACAGGTTTGGAAAACAAGGATATCACCTTGGCCAATGAATATGTATTTATACCGACCAATCCAGAATTCAGTTCACTGAATCTTGCCCATAGTGCAGTGCTGCTAGCCTATGAATGGCGTCAACAGAAATATAAATCCTCACAGCTCTCAGCGGTGGATAAAGAGTACTTGGCGTCGGTTGCTTCCAAAATGGTTTTGGCTAATTATTTTATACGTGATCTAGAGGGTACGGGTTATTTTGAACCGGAAAACAGGATTGATTCCATGAAGGAATACTTGAGAAACCTCATATTAAGAATGGACATGACCGAAGGCGAAATCAAAACCTTTCATAGAATACGAAAGGCACTTTCCGGTAAAAATGAATAAATCCATTTTGGGTTTCCCATAGTAGTTTAGGTAAATTATGAAACAAAGCAGAAAATTGTTTGAAGAGGTTTCCGACTCAAAAACCGCTTCCGAAAAACAGTCTCAGCCGGGGCCCATTGAAAAATCCGGAAGTAACTTGGCCATACGCATATTCCTAGGTATTTTATTTGCCCTGGTCTTGGGTATGATCTTGTTGGGCGGGACAACAAGGCAAACTGACTCCGGCTTGTCAATGACCGAATGGCATCCGGTTACCGGTTTCATTCCACCACTTTCCGAAGAAATCTGGAATGAAGAATTCCTAAAATATCAGGAAACATCAGAATACAAACTTATCAACAAATCCATGCAGTTGGCTGATTTCAAGCAAATTTACTGGTGGGAATGGTGGCATAGGCAATTGGGAAGAATGTTGGGTCTGGTGTTTATTCTCGGTTTTGGCATCTTGGCGATTTCACGTAAAATTGATAAGAACTGGGCCAAAAGGTTGCTGGTTTTGGGCGGGCTTGGACTCCTGCAGGGTGTTATCGGCTGGTGGATGGTTCGTAGCGGCTTGACCGGTAATGCCGTAGATGTTGCTTCCTACCGACTTGCCATTCATCTGGCACTCTCATTTTTTATTCTTCTCCTTATTTCATGGCAATTCAGTTTGACCTATTACCAACCGCATGAACTCTATCAGGCCAGACGTGTTCGTGTCAGGGAAATAGAAAACCTGTCCCTGATACTTATTTGTCTCATATTCCTGCAATCCATTTTGGGAGCTTTGGTTGCCGGTATTGATGCTGGTTTGGGTTTTCCAACATGGCCATTGATGAATGGCGAATTCTTACCCTCGAACAGTTTTGAATATACCCCATGGATATCGAACTTTCTGGAGAATCCAAGTCTAGTACACTTTAACCACCGAACGATGGCCTATCTGTTAATAATTCCAACGGTCTGGATATGGCTTAAATGTCGAAAATCTCCCCATGCCCGGTTGAAACTGCTGGGGAATGCCGGAGCAATTCTTGTTGTCATTCAGATTTGCCTTGGAATTTTGACTGCCCTTTATTCGGTACCTTTCCTGCCGGCGTTGGGTCATCAGGTTACGGCAGTTCTTTTGATCGTACTGTATACCCAAATTCTGTTTCAGAGCAGATATCCGGGTCAAATAGATTTTAGAGGTTGAAATGGATCCTTTTTCCAGCCTGATGTCATATGTTAAAGATACCCGATCTCTTGAATATCTAGCAGAAATCCTCGAATGGGATCAGGCTGCTAAAATGCCACACTCCGCAATTGAGCAAAGGGCAGACAGTCTAGGTGCTTTAACAAGTATCATTCATGACAGGCATAAATCTTCACTGATTGGCGAAATGCTTGCCAAGATTGATACCGCCAAACTTAGCTCAAAGAGAAAAGCCCAAATCAGGGAAGTCAAGAGATCATTTGAACGTGCCAACAAGATTCCATCAAAGTTGGAACGAGCCATCGAAGAAACTACTGCGAGGGCGAATATTGCATGGGAACAAGCGCTGAAAGCCAATGATTTTCAAAAGTTCAAACCGGAATTGGAAAAGGTAATCCAACTGAAACGGGAACAAGGAGCCATCCTTTCTTCAGGAGGAAATCCCTACGATGGTCTTCTGGAAGATTACGAGGCAGGCATGACATCGGAAAATCTTGATGTGCTTTTTGGGGAGTTGAAACCAAGACTGAACAAGCTCAGGGATCAAATTCTGGCAAGGGAAGAATTTCAGGCACCTTCAGGAAAAAGGTACTCCAAGGAGGAGCAGATCAAACTTGCTAAGGAACTTGCAAGGCTTTTTGGCTACGATTTTGACAGGGGAAGAATAGATACTGTAACTCACCCCTTTTGTGTAGGTGCCGGAAGTGATGTCAGATTGACCACGAGAGTTGATGAGCAAGATCCCTTCAACTGTCTTTACTCAACAATTCACGAGGCGGGTCATGGATCGTACGAACAGAACATTGACCAGAAATTTTGCCTGACCCCGATAGGTAAGGGGGTCTCCTTTGGAGTTCATGAAAGCCAATCAAGGATCTGTGAGAACCAATTGGGACGAAGCCGGGAATTCGCAGGATGGCTGTATCAGAGAATGAGGGAAGTATTTGGAGAAATCGGACTTTCTTCAATTGACGAATTCTACCGTTGGATTAACCAGGTAAAGAAGGGGTACATCAGAACGGAAGCAGATGAAGTTCAATATAATTTACACATTATCTTGAGGTACGAACTTGAGAAACTTCTAATCACGGGATCACTTGATGCCGATGATCTGGAAGATGCCTGGAATCAGAAATTCCTGGAGTATTTCGGCTATCCTGTCAAAAGTCCTAAAGATGGTGTCTTGCAAGATGTCCATTGGTCCCTGGGACTTTTTGGCTACTTTCCTACCTATGCCTTGGGAAACGTTTATGCTGGATGTCTCTATGATACCATGAATAAACAGATCGATGATTTGGGATCATCACTGGCGAAAGGTAATACGACTTCTGCTACTAAATGGCTCAGGGAAAATATCCATCAATTCGGAGCCTTGCGAGAACCAAGGGAAACAATCGAATGGGCAACAGGTGCAACGATCAGTTCAACTTATCTTCTGGATTATCTGGAAAACAAATTTACCGAGATCTACTCGCTGTAATTCAACCCTTATTTCCAATCGGGTTTTCGCTTCTCCAGAAAAGCATTTATACCTTCCCTGGTATCCCTGTAAAGCATATTGGTGACCATTACTTCACCGGCAAAATCATAAGCCTCGTCCAAAGGCATTTGTGCTTGTTTGTAGAATGCCTTTTTTCCAATTTTTACAGCCGCAGACAGTTTGGAGGATATAAGAGTAGCCAATTCATTGACCTCTTCCTCAAGGGACTCATCTGATACAACCCTGTTTATCAGTCCAAGGTTTTGTGCTTCTTCTGGTTTGATGATTTTACCCGATACCAGCAATTCAAAGGCATTTTTTAAATGTATGTTCCTGGTCAAGGCCACCATGGGAGTGGAGCAAAACAACCCGATATTGACACCGTTGACCCCAAATTTGGCAGATTCACCAGCAATGGCAAGGTCACAGGTTGCAACCAGCTGACATCCTGCAGCCACAGCTGGGCCATTAACCTGGGCAATGACCGGTTGAGGAACTTCCTGTATTTTTTGCATTACCCTGGAACACATCTCGAAGATTTTCTGAAAATACTCCTGACCACCATCCGGAGCTTGTCGCCCCAAGGTTAGTTCCGACAAATCATGACCTGCACAAAAGGCGTTGCCCTTTCCTGTAAGTACGATACATTTAATAGCTTCATCATTTTCAAGTTTGATCAATTGATCGTAAAGAGCCTCAAGCATTTTCTCTGACAATACATTCAACTTTTCCGGCTTGTTAAAGACTAGATAAGCAATTTTGTTCTTATCATTTCGTAGTAAAATTTCTTCGTTCATTTCACTGTTCCTGTAATACCCATTCTCAAAAATCTATTTTCAATTCCTTATAAGGTACTGTTTGTTGAAATATATTTGTGATCACAAAATACTGATACCCATATTTGTTCCGGTTGAAAAAATATCAGAACAAAATAATCGATCCAAATCATTATTAGAGGGGTAAAATCCTAAATTAAGCATTTTATATTCAAAATTTTACCTGAGAGTAAGTTAGTCAAAGGATATTTATGGAACAAAAAATGACTATAGTGGAGTTAGAGAATTTTCTTGAAAGGGAATTTCCTCAAGCGGCTCCCTTATACAGCATCAAGAGTTTTGACGACGATGCCATGGTGGTCCAAATGGATACTTCAGATCGTCATTTGAGACCCGGCGGAACTGTTTCAGGGCCCACCTTGTTTACCTTGGCAGATGTTTCGGTTTATCTGATTGTACTTGCCTATATCGGTCCAAAGGCATTGGCGGTTACGACGAATTGTTCCATAGATTTCATGAGACGTCCATCCCCGGGCATCCTGAGTGCCAAAACCAGGTTATTGAAACTTGGAAGGAGGTTGGCCGTGGGTGAAGTATTGATATATTCTGAAGGGCAGAATAGTCCAGTTGCCAGAGCTAGTCTTACCTATTCCATTCCGGATTGATTGGGTCGGGTTCCGAAATTTTTATTCCAGAAAAAATATTTGGATGCAACTTGAAAAAATAGGCATTTACACCATTTTTCACATTCGTGTGTGTGGTAATGGGCTGAAACAACCCGAATAACGGCATAAGGCTCCTTCGCTACGACTTCATTGATAGCAGAATATTTCTTTGTGATTTCCAAATGATTACTTATTCAACAACGCCCAAAGATATTGAAAAAAAGTGGATACTGATTGATGCTGAAGGACTTGTCCTAGGGCGTTTGGCAGCTTTCGTCGCAACCAGGCTGAGAGGAAAGCATTTGGCCAAATATTCCCCTCACATGGATACAGGTGACAATGTCATTATCATCAATGCCGACAAGGTTGAACTTACCGGGAATAAGTTAAAGGACAAGATTTATTATTGGCATACGGGTTATCCTGGTGGCATCAAATCCCGAACCCCTGGCCAAATACTCAAGGGACAGTTTCCTGAAAGGGTTGTATCTAAGGCCATCCAGAGAATGCTGCCGACTAATAAACTGTCCAGAAAATTAATGACAAATTTAAGGGTTTATGCTGGTTCAGAACATCCGCATGCGGCACAAAACCCAGAAATCATAGATATGGGTTCGATGAACCGCAAAAATACCCGGAGTAAAGTTTGATGAACGAAGAAACCAACCCATTGGAAGCACTTCAGGAGCAGTCTGCTGAACCTGAAAGTGATTTGGCTCTCGCTGAGGAAGAAAAACGCGAGCCTGTCAGAGATGATTTGGGTAGATCCTATGCTACCGGCAAGAGGAAGGATGCCGTTGCCCGAGTTTGGATCAAACCAGGCAAGGGAAAGATTGTCATCAACAAAAAGGACCTTGATACCTATTTTGTAAGGCCCGTTCTAAGAATGATTATCTTGCAGCCATTCAAACTATTTGATGCCGAAAATCAATTCGATGTTGTAGCAACTGTCAAGGGAGGTGGACTTTCAGGTCAAGCAGGTGCTTTAAGGCATGGTATATCCAAGGCGCTGCAACTTTATGAACCTGATTATCGCCCTGCATTGAAAAGTTCCGGCTTTTTGACAAGAGATTCCAGAGTTGTTGAACGGAAAAAGTACGGCAAGAGAAAAGCTAGAAGAAGTTTCCAGTTCTCAAAGCGGTAATTCAATTATTTTCCATTTATCCATTTGAGGCAAGCGCTTAAGCAAATTGGGGCACTTGCTTTACTGACTTCGCCGCTATCATCCGTGGTACTATCAAAGTGCATTTGATCACTACCAATCGTATTTTTGCCAGATGAGGTGTTTCACACTTTTTAAGTGTATGATGGTTGGTAATCACTAAATTCTTATCTGGCTTTGGGGAGATATTCACTTGAGAATATTCTTGTATTCAATGATATTTTCGGGAGGTGCGGTACCAATCTTCTTTTTTGCTCTTTATTTTTCGAGTACGGGTTTTTACCCAGTTCATATTTTCAATTCATTGTTTGGCAATCCACTTACTAGTGGTTTTACATTGGGTTTGTTCCTATCGATTTTTGTATTTTTGTATTTTTGGTTTGGGTATTTGTTGAATTCAAAAACGATTTGAAAAAATGGTTAATTCTTTTGTTGGCTAGTTGTTGTGTTGGACTGTCCCTATCCTTGCCAATTTATTTACTATTTAAGCTTAATGCCAAAGAAGGTGTGTAGCAAATTTCTTCAAGCGGAATTTTCATTTAGGCCATATTTTTTCAAGATTTTCTGGATTTATACCAGACACAAATGGTTTGGGTTTTTGAAATCCAAGCCCCTCTGAATACCAGTTAACAATTTCTGAATGTTGCAGTTTGGAGTTTTTGCTTGAAACTCTATATCCATATAATAGAAATTTCATAGTAAAGGCAGGTGGATTATTCCTATCGGGATTTTTGATTCTGGATTGGGTGGGCTGACAATTTTCGATTCCATTTCGAAACGCCACCCTGAAATCGGATTTGTGTATTACGGTGACAATCACAGGGCGCCATATGGGGTTCGAAACCAGGATGAAATTTTTCAGTTTACCTGCGATGGAGTCAATGAATTATGGAAGGAAGGTTGCCAACTTGTAATTCTTGCCTGTAACACTGCGTCAGCCGTATCATTAAGGAAATTGCAGGAAGAGATTGTATCCGGCAACAAGAGAGTTCTGGGGATATTTGTTCCAACAATTGAAACAATCATTGAAAGAAACTGGGGGGATAATTCGGCACCAAGGGAAACATCGGTCAATCGGGTTGCACTATTTGCCACACCGGCTACAGTTGCCTCACGGGCATTCCAGAGAGAACTTTCCTTCAGGGCAATAGGAGTGGATGTGGAATCCCAGCCTTGCGGGGGTCTTGTAGATGCCATTGAGGAGGGTGATATAATTCTTGCTGAAGCGATAGCCAAAAGTCATGCTGAAGCATTACTCAGAAGAATGCCCAACCCGCAGGTAGCCGTGCTCGGATGTACTCATTATCCAATTGTGCAGAAGGCATTTCAGGGGGCATTGGGGCAAGAGGTAAGGATTATCAACCAATCCGAGGTAGTTGCCGACAGCCTTGCGGATTACTTGCAAAGAAATAAATGGATTGAATATCAATACGGTGACAACAAGTTTATTACTTCTGGAAATCCCAGTTCAGTATCCAACAGGGCAACATTGTTTTTAAAGAGATCGATTCAGTTTACCTGATTGAAAAGAAGCAAGAAATTATGGTCATGAAAAAAATAGCTATAATTGGTGCGAGCGGTTATACCGGGCTCGAATTGGTAAGAATTGCTCTTAACCATCCCCATTTTGAAATTACTAATCTGGTGGCGGATAGTAATGCTGGTAAGGCTTATTCAGAAGTATATCCAAGTTTCGAGAATGTCGACTTGCCTGGTCTCATTTCTCTGAGTGAACTAAATCCTGAAGAGTGTGATTTGATATTCTGTGGTCTTCCCCATACTACCAGTCAAAGGATAATCAAGGATCTCTTCGGAAGAACTAGGATTGTTGATTTGTCTGCTGATTTCAGGTTGCAAAGCATATCGGAATATCAAAAATGGTATGACAACCAACATTTGGCCCCTGAAATTCAGGAAGAAGCTGTTTATGGGCTGACTGAATTTTACCGAGAGGAAATATCTTCAGCATATCTTGTAGCCTGTACCGGCTGTAATGCAGCTACAGGCCTTTATCCACTTATCCCATTATTGGAAAAGGGGGTTATATCATCAGAAGGGATTATCCTTGATTTAAAGGCAGGGGTATCAGGTGCAGGCAGGGCTGCCAAAGTCAACACCCTTTTTGCCGAATTATCCGAAGGGTGCCAGCCCTATAACCCGGTTTACCATCGACACTTGGCTGAATTCGATCAAGAACTGACCAAGTTTGCCAACAAGCATGTTGAAGTTTCATTTACTCCCCACCTGATTCCAATGAATCGAGGAATTCTTGCCACGATTTATGTTGAAGGAAAGGTCAACGAGATATACCAGACCCTAGTTGAAAGATATTCAGAAGAAAGGTTTATTCATGTATTGCCCATGGGTAAAATCCCTTCAACCAGACATGTAAGGGGATCAAACTTCGTATATCTGGGGGTAATGGAAGATCGAATTGCCGGCAAGGTAAAGTTGTTCTCCGTATTAGACAATCTTACCAAGGGATCTTCCGGACAAGCCATTCAAAATGCCAATATCATGCTGGGGCTTGACGAAGGAACAGGATTGTCAATGATCCCCCTGGTGCCATAATTTATGAAAACCTTGAGAAAAAAAGGGAGAATTCAACTTCTGGCCGTTTCTGCCATCCTATTGATTATTGCATCGGTTTTGATAGGCTACGGGTTCAGGGAAGGAATATCGTATTTCAGAAATCCCACCCAGGTTCTGGCCGACTTGCCGGAACCTGAGGAAACATTCAGGGTTGGGGGCTTGGTTCAGCCAAATTCCATTCAGAAAAACACAGATGGCTCAATCGGATTTGAAATTGGTGATTTGGAATCTTCAATTAGGGTTGTTTACACCGGTATACTGCCAGATTTGTTTGCTGAAGGGCAGGGGGCAATTGCTCTTGGCAATTATGTCAATGGTATTTTTGAAGCCACTGAAATCCTTGCCAAGCATGATGAAAAGTATATGCCCAAGGAAATCGCCGATACCCTCAAGGAACAAGGTCTTTTCAAGCCTAGTGGGGAAACCTCCGATTAGGTGATTGTTAACATTTGGTTCATCATCATCACCAATATTTATGAAAACCATCATCCAAGTAGAAAGCAATGATTACTGAAATCGGGCATCTTTCACTAATTTTGGCCTTGCTTGTTTCTGTCCTGCAAATTGGTGTTCTCGGTGTGGGATACACCAAAAAAATATTCAACTGGCAATATGCCGGTACCCTGATAGCAGTTGTGCAATTTGGATTTATAGGAATATCCTTCCTGTCAATCACTTGGGCCTTTGTCAATTCGGATTTTTCCCTAGCCCTTGTAACTAACAATTCCCATACACTGAAACCACTCTTGTACAAGATTTCGGGAGTTTGGGGCAATCACGAGGGATCCATGCTTCTATGGGTGCTGGTATTATCTTTCTTTGGGTTTCTGCTGGCTGTTTTGCAAAGACAAATTCCCCTCAGGATCAAGGCACTTGTACTGTTTTTTCAATCAGCGATAACCCTTGCTTTTCTGTCCTTCATCTTGTTCACTTCAAATCCGTTTGACCGCTTGGAGTTCCCGCCATTCAATGGCTATGACTTGAATCCGTTGTTGCAGGATCCAGGTTTGGCATTTCATCCACCGCTACTCTATTTGGGTTATGTCGGTTTATCGATTTCCTTCAGTTTTGCACTGGCAGGACTTGCCAATGGAAACATCAATTCTGCCTGGGCAAGTTGGGTTCGTCCCTGGACCCTTCTTTCATGGGTTTTCCTAACTCTCGGTATAGCCCTTGGTTCCTGGTGGGCATATTATGAACTTGGCTGGGGAGGTTGGTGGTTTTGGGATCCGGTTGAGAACGCTTCCTTCATGCCGTGGCTTATTACAACTGCCCTACTGCATTCTACACTTGTATTGGAAAAAAGAGAGCAACTTGCCAAATGGACTGTCCTGTTGTCAATCCTTGCATTTTCATTGTCACTCATTGGCACTTTTTTGGTGAGATCAGGCATAATTACCTCAGTCCATTCCTTTGCAAGTGACCCGACGAGAGGAATATATATTCTGGCGATCATGCTTCTTTTTACAGGGGGAGCATTTGCCCTCTACCTTCTTTTGGGAAGGAAGATAAGGGGTGGTCTGGTGTTTTCATTTTGGAGCAGGGAATCAGCCCTGATTTCAAACAACTTTCTTCTGGTGATTTCAGCGATGGTTGTCTTTATCGGAACCTTTTGGCCCCTTATAATAGAAACGATTCATGGAGATAAAATCTCGGTGGGTCCCCCATACTTCAACTTGACCTTTACTCCCTTCATGATAGCCCTTTCGCTGTTATTGCCCATTGGTGTTTCACTCGCCTGGAAACGGGGGAATATCTCCAGAGCCCTTAAAAGTCTGATTGCTCCAGCTATCCTGGCACTTGTACTGGCCATTTTGATTTTGTCCCTGCAGACAGGCATGAGGATGTTGGGTCCAGTCGGTTTGATGTTGGCGGCCTGGATTATTTTCGGTACGTTGTGGGAACTCGCCGTTAAGGTGGGTTTCGGGAAGCATCCGCTGGGCAAATCCCTAAGATGGTTGAAACTACTTCCTAGAACAGAATATGGAAAATCAATGGCTCACCTGGGATTCGGATTTACCATTATTGGGATAGCCTCGATTACCTCCTGGGAAATAGAAGATATCAGGGTTGTTCAAATTGGCAACACCTATCAGGTCGGTTCCTATGAATTTCAATTACTGGATGTGAAGGAGATAAGAGGACCCAATTACTTTGCACAAATGGGAGAATTTGAGGTATTTCAGGACAATTCGCTTGAAGCAAGGATGTTCCCGGAAAAAAGGGTATATCCAGTAGCCAGTACAACAACTACCGAGGCAGCCATAGACATGGGTTTGCTTAGAGATCTTTATATAGTCCTTGGTGATTTTCAGGGAGAGAATGCTTGGGCCGTCAGAACTTATATCAAGCCTATGGTCAACTGGATTTGGATAGGTGCATTTGTAATGGCTCTGGGTGGTTGCATCAGTTTGAGCGCCAGATTTCCAGCATTTCGTAGCAGAGAGTTGAGAAAAGTAAGTTGAGAAGGTTCATCACATTATTTGTTTTGCTGATTTTCTTGCCCTTAAGTGTATTGGGGGTTGAACCGAATGAAATCCTTGATGATCCTCAACTGGAGCAAAGAGCAAGGGATATTTCCCAAAATATCCGGTGCATGGTTTGTCAAAACGAAAATATAGATGATTCTGCAGCAGAACTTGCTAGGGATTTTCGAATTCTAATTCGGGAAATGCTGGTAGAAGGCAATACGGATCAACAGATTTATGATTATATCGAGGATCGATATGGCGAATTTGCCTTGCTCCAGCCCAGGTTCAGTCCAAAAAACTGGATTTTGTATTTATCCGGACCCATTTTGATTATACTTTGCCTGGTCCTCATCTATAGAAGATACAGAAACAGTAAATTTGAAGAATTGCCTGCAAACGATTTAACTCCGGAGGAGAAACAAAAAATTGAAGAGCTAATTTCCAAATGAGTTATTGTGTAGAATTCTTGAAACCTGGTTATAGCGAATAGTAATCTACAAAAGGGTGCTAAGGTGGAATACAAATCCATAACAATGACAATTGATAGCGGTATTGCAATCGTAAAAATGAACAGGCCTGAGGTCAGAAATGCCCTGAATTCTGAAATGCGACGGGAACTGACCGATGCCATCAAGAGGGCAGAATCCAAGGGCAGGGTAATGGTTTTGACAGGAGAAGGGAATGCTTTTTGTTCAGGTCAGGATCTGGGAGATAATATCAACCTTGGGAATGCTGATCTTGAACAAACCCTACGTGATGAATATTACCCCATAATAGATGCAATATATAACTCCAGAATACCCAGCATTGCCGCAGTTAATGGTGCTGCTGCCGGGGCTGGTGCAAATTTGGCCTTGGCCACGGATGTGGTCATTGCGGCTGAAAGTGCCTATTTCCTGCAGGCTTTTACAAGAATTGGCCTAATACCAGATGCAGGTGGTACCTGGTACTTGCCACGAAAAATAGGTTTGGCCAAGGCGATGGGAGCTTCCCTGTTTGCTGAAAGGATTTCGGCAGTTGAGGCCAGTAATTGGGGAATGATTTGGGAAGCAATACCAGATGATCAATTTGATGAACATTGGTTATTGCGTGCCCAACAACTGTCCGAAGGTCCAACGCTTGCCTATTACAACCTGAAACAGGCGTTTAGAAAGACCTATGATAATAATCTCAAGGAACAATTCAGACTGGAGGCAAAACTGCAGGGCAAACTCGGAAAATCCCGTGATTTCCGGGAGGGAATAATGGCCTTTGTTGAAAAAAGACTTCCCAAATTCGAGGGAAGATAGTTTTTATTTACACCGAATATCTTGTGAAAATTAAGAAAATATTAACATGAGTTGACAAGTCCACCCACCCGAAACCAAACTACCCTGTTTCTTGTTTTTCCTGTCTCGTATACCTATTGCATTGTTCCGAGGAACAACCGTTTTCCAACAAGACTACCGGAAAAGCCCTGCTCTATAACCACCTATCACTCCATTGTCTAACACCAGCTTACGGAAACCATTACCAATGCCCTTCGTTTGTCGGGCCGATGCCTTCCTGAAGGTGTTCAACGTAGAGTGATGAGTGAATATTCTTTGCCTAACGTACTGAGGCAATCATTTAATGAACACCTTGAAACAAAGAGTTTCCACTGTCAACCGGACGCGGTTGTAGAGGAAACCGGGACGGACCAACCGCTTTTTGGGGAAGGGTTTGCCAGAAATGGCACCGTAATCATAGATGGGTTTGGCTCCCCGGAATGCCATCGTCACGAATGTGGGATTTGGGTCATGGAGCTAGCCGAAGGGCTAGCAACCGAACCGGATGAGAGTTTGGTGCCATGGGTGAATGGTGTCCCTGCATATGGAGTCATGCAGCATTGGGTTACTTACACGGGATTTTTTGCAACTGATGGTTTGGGGAGTTATTTTTGAATTGAGAAAAAATAGGTATCATGAAAAAAACTTGTCGTAATAAAGGCCCATAAGTGTTCACTTAATTTTTTAATCGACGCATTCAAATTCATTGAAATGGATGATTGTTTTTGGTGGGGTAGGGTTATCAAATAGAAAGATATACAATGAGTAGTAGTAAGTTTTGGGATAAGATAGCTCCGGGTTATGCCAAGAGTAAAATCAAGGATATCGAATCCTATGAAAGGAAATTGAAGATAACCCAAGGGCATTTGACAAGGAACATGAATGTTCTTGAAATAGGATGCGGTACGGGGATGACAGCCGTTAAGCACTCGCCATTTGTTAACCATTACCATGCAACAGACATTTCCTCAGCAATGATTGAAATTGCCAAAAACAGAGCAAAAGAAAATCAAATTGAAAACATCAGCTTTGAAGTGAATGATATTTTGAATTTGTCAGTAAAAAATAACAGTAAGGATGCGGTGCTAGCTATGAGTGTACTTCATCTGCTAGATAATGTTCACGATGGAATTGATGAAATAGGCAAGAAATTAAAATCAGGAGCTTTATTTATCAGCAGCACGGCATGCTTAGGGGATAAAATGCAGTTCCTTAAAGTTCTTCTCCCTTTTATGAGGCTAGTCGGTTATGCACCATCAAAGGTACATTTTCTCAAAAAGAAAGAACTATTGACAGTAATTGAAGCTAATAATTTTTCCATCATACATGAATGGCAACCATCACAAACAAAAGCATGCTTCATAATTGCAAGGAAGTTGTAAATACACCCTTTCATCACGAAATGTGATTAATTTTTGTGATGCTATGTAGTCATTAACTACAATTTCAACTTATTGATGATGAGGACTGATTGGTGCATTCACTGAACTCAATACAACCAATTTTGATGTTATGGGCCGGAAACATTTACAAGGATTAGATCTTATTAAGATTTTCTGCGAGCTTAGAATCCACCATATTTACATTCGTATCAACTACAGGATGTATCATCCCTAGATTTCTGGCAATTGCTTGAACGAGTTTGTCAACTCGCTCGTTTTTAGGCACGCCGGCAAAATGGCCCGAGCGGCAGAAGATGTTTTCAGTAATGATTTTGCTGCGTTGGCGTATTTTTCAAAAGGGACTTGATCGGTAGGTTTGACCCCCTGAGTACCACTACCAGATTTGTGGCCTTGGGGCACAAATCTGGCCGGAGGGTCAGCCACTGAACCGGATAGGAGTTTGACGTCTTGGTTGATTGGTTTCACTGCATATTGTGATATACAGCATTGGGTACTCACACTGTATTTTTAACTGATAAACAAGTAGTTATTTAAGAATTGAGAAAAAATCAGGTATAATGAAAAACCAATTGCTATTCAGGCCCACAAAAGTTCCACCATAAGATTTATGGACTAAATTTTACCGTAAAGCTAATCGAAAGGTATTCAGCCGGCTAAACCTGCATAAAACTTATAGGTTTCATCAGCCATGTTTCGGGCAGTTTCTGGATCTTCGCCAGTTGCAATGTGGACTTTGGCCCATGATTCTGCTTCGTTTTTCAAGTATTCCCCGCCTTCGTCTGTACCAAGCCATGTCTTGCCATCCTCTACCACTGAAGTACCGGTTAAAAGATAATTGGTAAGTCCAAGAAAACACAATCCCCATCCCACGCCGGTTGCCCCGGGGCCATATTTTGCCCAAAAAGGATCACCCTCGCCATAATTCATTATGTGGCTGAGGGTAAGATTGGCTGAATTGTTTTCCTCTTTCAATTTGACTGCAACCCAACTTACATCTCCCATGAATTCCCAGGTTATCTTAAATTCAAAAGGAACCTTGCACTCAAGTATCTTTCCACTTGCATTACCAACCAAATCGAAATTACCACCTTCGGTCAAATCACCTGATATGGGTAGAAACCAGTTTGGAATATGATTTTCCTGGGTAATTGCATCCCAGATTTTATTTAAATCCATTTGATATGCTTTGCCCATACGGACAATTCGACAGGTCTTTCCTTCATGAGGAGCCTTATAATATTCCCTCAAATCAACTTCTGAGATTTCCTGCATTTTTTCGATTCTCCTTTCGCTAGATTTTTTAACCTGCAATTAGGCCTGAGAATTATAAAGTACCCTAATCCAGCTTCTGATACCACGATAAAAGGATTCAAAGTCATACTTCTCATTGGGTGAGTGAATGTTGTCATTGTCCTTGCCAAATCCGGTCAACAATGAATCCATCCCCAAAAGTTCCTGGAAATATCCGGCTATCGGTATTGAACCACCACAGCCGGCAAAAACAGCTTCCTTTTGCCATTCTTCAGTAAGTGCCGACCTGACAATTTCGAACATCGGATCACTGGTTGGCATTTGGCAGGCCCCACCTAGGCCATGGTTGATAAATTTCACCGAACAATCAGAGGGTATTCTTGATTCAACGAATGAACGGAAATTATCACGTATTTGTCGAGGGTCCTGGTTGCCAACCAATCTGCAACTTACTTTGGCCGAGGCTTTTGAAGGTATTACTGTTTTGAAACCGTCACCAATATATCCACCATTGATACCGTTAATTTCACATGTTGGCCTGGACCAGAGCTTTTCGAGGGGAGTTCGATCTATTTCACCAATAGGCAATTGCAAGCCAATATCACCAAGAAATCCCTGCTGGTCGAAATTCAAATTATCCCATTGGGCCTTGTGCAAAGGCTCAAGTTCCAGGACTCCGTCATAAAAGTTCTCGATCGTGACTCTTCCATCTGCATCAAAAAGATCCGAAACAATGTTTCCCAGAAGCTGGATTGGATTTACTGCCAAACCACCATACATTCCGGAGTGAAGATCAATTGATGGGCCTGTGATTTCAAATTCAATACCCATCAAGCCCCTGAGTTGGGTAATGATGGCAGGAATTTCAGATTCAAATAGTCCTGTATCGCAAATGAAAGCCAGATCAGCTTTGAGTTCCTCAGCATTTTCCTTCAAAAATGGAATTAGTGAAGGTGATCCAGATTCTTCCTCACCCTCAAGTAAGATAGAAATACCGGCGGGTGGTTTTCCTGTGACATCCTTCCAAACTCGGCAGGCTTCGACAAAAGTCATCAATTGTCCTTTATCATCTGATGCTCCCCTGGCATGTATCGCCTTTTGGCCATTTTCTGAAACAATGATTGGTTCAAATGGTGCATTATGCCACTTATCCAAAGGATCAACTGGCTGTACATCATAATGACCATAAAACAGGATATTGGATGAAGAACGTTCGCCATGTGCCACCACCATGGGATGACCATCCGTTTCTCTTACACTCGCTGAAAATCCAATTGAATTCAGGTCAGATTCCAGCCAGTCAGCTGCTCTACGGCATTCATCCCTGTATTGGGGGTCGGTTGATATCGAGGGGATTTTCAGAAGATCACAAAGCCTGTCAAGTGAGTCCTGAAATTGCCTGTCCACCTGATTAAGGAGGTCATCTAAAGTCATTACTTTTCCCTTAATTCTAAATCTATTCTTCTGGTTACTTTCAGAATAATTTGCTGAGTTATCTATAGTAGTTAATTTATTGACTTGGCAGAAGTATTCAGGTTTTTCCTGGAAATCCAGCCACCTCCAAGAACCCTGGAACTATCCTGAGCGTAAAACACGCATGCCTGACCTGGTGAAACGGCCAATTCGGGATCAACCAATTGTATTTTTGCCTTGGTTTCATCCAAGGGAATGACAAAGGCCGGTGTTGGCGTCCGGGTTGATCTGACCTTAACATCAACATTGATTGAATCCTCTTTTTCAAAAGGAAGATCACCCAACCAGTTGACATTGGAAATCTCGAAATCATAGGTGCTAAGTGCAGATTGAGGACCAACGATGACTTCAGCATTGGAGGAATCGATTCTGACAACATATTGGGGTTCCGAAAAACCGCTGATACCCAAACCTCTCCTCTGACCAATGGTAAAGTGGGATATTCCTTCATGTGTACCCAACACATTACCTTTTAAATCAACAATATTGCCTGGTTTGAGAGCCTCAGGTTTAATGCGTTTTACCAGTCTTGCGTAATCCCCATCAGGTACAAAGCAAATATCCTGGCTGTCGGGTTTGTGAGCGACTGCCAAGCCATATTTTCTAGCTAGGTCTCTGGTTTCGCTTTTTGAATTCATTTCTCCCAGAGGAAAACGCAGGAAATTTAGCTGCTCCCTTGTGGTTGTAAAGAGAAAATAGGATTGGTCTTTGGTCAAATCCTTGGCCCTGTGAAGTTCGACCCCATTTTTACCCACAACCCGATGAATATAATGACCCGTTGCCAGACAGTCTGCATCCAGACTTTTGGCCATGTCAAGAAGTTCCCGGAACTTGACTCTTTCATTGCATCGAATACAAGGTATGGGTGTATATCCGTTGGTATAACTCTCAACAAATTCCTGTATGACCTGTTGTTTGAAATAGCTTTCATAATCCAGAACATAGTGGGGAAATCCGATTTCGTCAGCTATTCTACGGGCATCATGAATATCTCTTCCGGCACAGCAGGCACCTTTCTTGGCAATCATGGATCCATGATCATACAACTGCATCGTAATGCCAATCACCTCATAGTTTTCTTCATGCAGTTTGGCCGCAACGACAGAACTGTCAACACCACCGGACATGGCAACCACCACCCGGGTATTTTCCGGTTTTTTTGTAAATCCCAAACTGTTTCTAAATGAAGTAGGCATTTTTCCTAACGAGGTACCATGTTCCCTTTGAAATCAATACAAATGAATTCTTGCCAGTAATTCGGGCAAACATCAATCCAAATTGTATTGAAATCCAAGTAATTGAAAGATGCTGAATAATATAGGGTATCTTTTGAATTCTTTAACAATCATCATCGCTCTGACCCTTGAAACTAGCCAATTCATTGGGGATTCTTATGACTGTCACTCCATTAACAATTCAATCCCAAAATGTTATAACCCTTCCTTCAATTACGGAAAAAAATCAAAGGTAGCAGGATTACAAAATGGAAAAAGCTAAAAAGGTTCTTTTGAGTTCGATGGTTGTATTATGGTTCACCATGACTGGTATTGCCCAGGCTGAAAGAGGGGATTCTGGCACTGTCAAAATATTGTTTTGGCAAGCACCTTCGACCATGAATCCATATTTTTCCGGTGGCATCAAAGAAACCGAGGCATCCTCAATGGTTCTTGAACCCTTGGCACGCTATGATCAGGATGGAATGCTAACCCCCTGGCTGGCAAAGAATATCCCAACACTTGAAAATGGGGGTATCCCCCCTGACTTGATGTCAATTACATGGACACTCGCTGAAGGCATTCTATGGGCAGATGGTACATCGGTAACAACCGATGACATACTTTTTACATACAGATTTTGTACCAATCCTGAAAGCGGATGTAATAGTATTGCCGATTTTGACAATGTCAAAACGATTGAGGCAATCGACAAGGAAACGATCGAAATTACGTTCAATGATCCTACACCCTATCCTTATGTAGCCTTTGTTGGTTCATCGACACCCATACTGCAAAAGAAGCAATTTGAAAATTGTATTGGAAGCAAGGCAATCGAGTGCAGTGAAGAAAATTTTTACCCGATTGGTACTGGTCCATTCAGGGTAACCGAATTTCGACCAAATGATATAATCGAACTCGAAGTAAATGAAAATTATCGTTTTCCTGATAAACCGGGATTTGCAAATGTAACCTTTAAAGGTGGTGGTGATGCAATTGGAGCCGGTAGAGCCGTTTTGGTTACAGGCGAGTTCGACTATGCATGGAATTTGCAACTCAAACCCGATATCCTGACCCAATTGGAATCCAATGGCAAGGGAAAAATCATTTCATCCTTTGGAACATCAGTTGAATCCATCATCGTCAATTTGACAAACCCTTCTTCCGAACTGGGGGACGAAAGATCAACCACGGCCCATCCCCACCCCTTCCTAACCGACATTAATGTCAGAAAAGCACTTTCTCTAGCCATTGACCGCAACATCCTGAATGAAATTGGTTATGGCATTTCCGGGAAACCGAACTGCAATGTTATTGCTGCTCCACCACATCAGGTTTCAAGGAAAAATGATTCCTGCCTGGTGCAAAATATTTCCGAAGCAAACAGGTTATTGGATGAGGCAGGTTGGAAATTGGGTTCGGATGGTGTCAGGTCAAAAAATGGAATAAGGCTTTCTGTTCTTTTCCAAACCTCAACAAACCCTGTCCGGCAGGATTTCCAGGCCCTGATCAAGCAATGGTGGTCAGAAATAGGTGTTGAAACAGAACTCAGAAACATTAATGCATCGGTATATTTTGGAGGAGACCCTGGTAACCCTGATACTCTCTCAAAGTTTCACGCTGACCTACAAATGTATACCAGTAGATTTCCAGGTACAGACCCCGAGAGTGCTCTCAGATCCTGGATTTGTGGCTACGAACCTTCACCACAATCCAATTGGCGGGGACCCAATATTCCCCGTTATTGTGATCCTGACTATGATATACTTGCAGCCAGATTGCAAACTACTGGTCAAGGAATTGCAAGAAATGAACTAGCCAAAACAATGAATGACAAAATCGTTCAGGAATACATTATCATCCCGTTGATCCACAGGGGAAGGGTTTCTGCCCACTCCAATTCACTTGGAGGTGTAAAAATGAATACATGGGATGCCGAACTGTGGAATATTGCCGACTGGATTAGAAAAGATGGTTTTTGATTAACAAAAAGAGGTCCAAAATCAATTTTTTTGACTGGATAATCGAATCAAGTGGAAATAGTCGCCGGAAATGATAAATGAGCCAAATAATTTAATTTAGCTCGCCGATCAGGGAAATTCCCTGCTTTATTTTATATTTTGATCATGTTTTCAGGCTATAATCAGTACTAGTCAAGTCAGTACCGATTGAGGACTGCATTATTTGAAATCGACTTATGAAAGCATCAAATTGACCAATACTGAATACGATCCAAAGGAACGAATTGATGAATTAACCCTGAAGCTTACGGAGGCTAATTCGGCATATCATACTGATGATGCACCAATCATGTCAGATTATGAGTTTGACCAGCAAAGATTGGAGTTAATCAAGCTTGAAAATTTGTATCCACAATTCAAGCATGAGAACAGTCCTACAGGAAAAGTTGGAAGTGATACAGCAAGGGGGTTTAGAAAGGTCAAACATGCTCAGATAATGCTTTCACTCGATAATGCATTCAACAACGAGGATGTTGAGGAATTTGAAAAAAGAATAAAGCGTTTCCTTGGTTTGGATGATGATTATTCAATTACCTATGTTGCCGAAACCAAACTAGATGGGTTGGCCATTTCACTAACCTATATGGAGGGTGTTTTGGTTCAGGCTGCAACACGTGGCGGTGGTGACATTGGAGAGGATGTCACAGAAAATGTAAGTACCATCAGATCCATACCCAAGCGACTTGACGGTGGTCCCGAGTTTATGGAAATTCGAGGTGAGGTATTTATGGAGAAAGCTGACTTTGAGCAATTAAACGAAACTCAAAAGGATCTTATTGATAAGGCTAAGGAAGAAGGTAAGAAAAATCTCCCGAAATTGTATCTCAACCCTCGCAATGCTGCAGCTGGTTCGCTTAGACAATTGGATTCGGAAATTACCAGATCCAGAAACCTTTCATTCATTGCTCACGGCTGGGGTAAACTTTCGGCACCGCTCGGAAACAATATATGGGAAGCAATTAACCAATTGAATTCCATGGGAATGCCTGTCATCGAGGATCGTGCGCTATGTAAAGGAAGTAGTGATCTTATTTCCTACTATAACAATGTATTGGTCAAACGAGCTGACTTGCCCTTTGATATTGATGGGGTCGTTTACAAGGTCAATGACCTGGGTTTGCAGGAAAGATTGGGAAGCAGTTCAACTTCACCAAGGTGGGCCATTGCTTACAAACTTCCCCCGGAAAAGGTCTGGACAACACTTGAGGATATCGAAATTCAGGTTGGAAGAACAGGTGCCCTATCCCCTGTCGGTAAATTGAAGGAAGTTTCCGTTGGTGGGGTCAAGGTATCAAGTGTCACCTTGCATAATGAGGATTTTATTAATGCCTTGGATTCAAGGGGTGAAACCATAAGGGATGGTAAGGAAATCAAAATTGGGGATACCGTCGAGGTCTATCGCAGTGGAGATGTTATTCCACGTATTTCCGATGTGGATTTAACCAAAAGACCTGCAGATAGTAAAAGCTTTGTTTTTCCTGAAAATTGTCCCGTGTGTGGCAATATTGTTGTCAGGCCAGAAGGAGATGCAATTCACCGATGTACTGCTGAATATGAATGTGAAGCACAGGTGCTTGGGAAGTTGCAGTATTTTGTCTCCATGGATGGTTTGAATTTTGATGGGCTGGGAATCAAAATGATCAAACAATTCTACGATCGTAAATTTCCTGATACCGGAGAAAGGTGGATTGAAAGTCCGGGAGATATTTTCCTATTGGAAGAAAACCTCAAGGCCAAGAACATAAATCTAACAGAAGAGGAAAATTGGGGAGAAAGATCTGTCCAGGAACTGTTTTCGGAAATTGAACGTAAAAAAACCGTAGGTTTAGCCAAATTGCTTACAGCCATCGGGATAAGACATCTAGGTTCTAAAAACTCTCAGCTTGTAGCGGATCATTACCAAACTTGGGAAAATTTCAAATTAGCTGTAGACAAGGCAGCAGAAGGGGATGAGGAAGCAAGAGAGGATTTGGTAAGTATTGGTGGACTCGGTGAAATCATTGCCAAATCAATAATTGAGACCTTTCAAAACCAAGTATTTAACGAATGGATAGCCAAACTAATTCCTGAACTGACCTTTATCAGTCCACAATCGGATTTAACAGAAAACACTCCAGTATCTGGAAAATCACTGGTATTTACCGGCAAGCTGGAGCAAATGACCAGAAAGGAAGCTCAAGTTAAGGCCGAGTCATTGGGAGCACGAGTTTACAGTGCAGTCTCAAAAAACATAGATCTGGTTATTGCCGGACCTGGAAGTGGAAGTAAATCCAAGAAGGCAAATGAGTTGGGGATTGAAATAATTTCAGAGCAGGAATGGCTTGATCTGATTAGTTAAGGGATTTATGGTTATCTTTGCCTAGGGCTTGTTCCATGGCATTGAGGGTAGCATCGAAAACCAGCAGGATTGAGGCATGCCTGTTTTTATAATCCTGAGCAGGGTAGAGGATTTCCAATTCTTCAAATGGCGGCCCTGGGGGATTGCCACTTTTCTTCAACATGGCCTCCATCTGATCTCGTGCCAGGGAAACTTCATTGAAGGACCTGCCAATTATTCTGCTTCCGAAAATGGAGGCTGTTGCTTGTCCGAGAGCACAGGCCTTGACGTCCTGCCCGAATTCAGAAATCAAGCCATCCTTGAGGACAAGGTCGACAGTAACCGTAGAACCGCATAATGGAGAACGAACCTTGGAACTCCCTTCATAGTTGTCCAAGCGATTGAGTAGGGGGATATTGCTGGCAAGTTCCAGAATCCTCTGGGTATAGAGTTTGGTTACTTTTTCATCAACGCTGGTCATGAGCAAAGTTTCAAATTGAAAAGGCTTGTTTCATCAATTTAAATAAAGTGACTGATAACATGACTTTCAATTCATTTACTCAAGAATGAAACAAATACTGGTCCAATTTCAACATAATTGTTTATCTGCCATGGAGATTATTTCCTCAGATGTAAAACCCTGATCCCATAAGTTTCTGAGGGTAAAGGATGGGCTTCGTTTGGCCAGTCTCTTGCCATCCTCATCCCTGATCAACCCATGATGAGACCATGTTGGTACTGGCAAGCCCAGAAGTTCCTGTAGCAACCTGTGGATAAAAGTTGAGTCGAAAATATCTTCTCCCCTTGTCACATTGGTGATACCCATGAATGCATCATCAATGACCACGGCCAAATGATAGGAAGTGCCGATATCCTTTCGGGCAAGGACAATATCACCAAAATTTGCCTGAAAGTATTCGGGTGATACATGATGAATACCTGTATGGGATTGACCAAGTTCCCTTATTTCCAATGTTGGAAAGTGTGCCAAACCACCAAAGTGTTCAATGACCTTTGAAAAATTCAGCCTAACTGCATCCCCCTTGTTCATTTCATCAAAGGATCTGTTTCGGCAAGTACCCGGATAAAGCAATTTCTGACCTTCCGAAATGAGGGGAGCATTTGGTGCTTCCAGGGAATCCTTGATATCCTTTCGAGTACATTTGCAAGGAAAGCAAAGTCCCATGGCAATTAATTTGGAAAGGCAATCCTCATAAACGGAATATCTTTCTGACTGGTACACTACAGGTATATTCCAATTGATTCCCAGCCTTGATAGATCATCAAAAATGGCCTGGGTATATTGTGATTTGGAACGGGTTGAATCCAAATCTTCGATGCGAATAAGGAATTTGTCGCTATGGGTCTTGGTGGAACGCCAGGCAGTCATGGCGGAATAGGCATGACCCAAATGTAAATAGCCTGTAGGTGAAGGGGCAAATCTTTCGATAACCATCGGCTTGGCTGCTTACAGCATTTAATTCCGTGTCAGACGTCAGGGGCTGTATAAAGGTTTACTCGGTAGAACTTTCAGAAACTTCTGATCCATCTTCATCAAATTGATCCTCTTCCTGATCGGGTATTTTGGAGGAATCTATCTTGGCAACGGATACTATTTCTGAATCTTCGGGAAGACGCATAATCCTGACCCCACCAGCAGAACGTGACCTGTACGAGACATCACTGACATTGCATCTGATTACCTGACCGGAATTTGTGCCCAAAATGATTTGATCATCAAGGGTGACTTTCATGAAAGCAATGACACCTTTGATCTTGTTGCCCTTGACACCATATCCACCCCTATTCCGTTTGGCAGGGAATTCGTGACTGGAGGTAAGTTTACCACCGCCTTCCTTGGTTATCACGATGATTAATTCCTCTGTTTCTGCCAATTCCTCGTTCGAAATTTCTGAAACATCAGCAAACAAGGGAAGGTCATTCAACCCGTTATCTTCAGTTTCTTCCTCAAGTTCTTCCTCGAATTCTTCATCAATTCTCCGAAACTTGAGATACTCGCTCCTTTGTTGAGGTGTAGATATTTTATCGGCCGGAACCGAGACCAAACCAACAAGTTGGTCTTTTTTCCGCAAGCGTATACCCCAGACACCAACCGATTTTCTGGACTTGATTTCACGAAGGCGTGTGGTGGAAAACCTGATTGCCTGGCCATGATTGGAAGCAAGTATGACATCATCAGCTTCCGTACAGCAACAGGTACCTATAAGAGTATAGTTTTCCTCTTCGCTAAAGGCAATTTTCCCGTTTGACTGGATTTTCTGGAAGTGGGATAGGGCGGATCTTCTTACCTTTCCATTGGAAAAGGCAAAAACCAGGAATTTCTCAGGATCTTCAAAATCCCTTTCAGAAAGCAGTATGGTTTCAGAAATTGAAACACCACCCTCAACGTTGAGTATGTTTACAAGGGGTCTCCCCTTGGTGTTTCTTCCTCCAAGCGGAAGTTTCCAGGTTTTGATCTTGTAGGCCAGCCCGTTGGTTGTAAAACAGAGCAATTCATCATGGGTATTGGCCACAAAAATGTTTTTGACAAAGTCCTCGTCCTTGGTGTTTATACCGGCAAGACCCTTGCCACCCCTGTATTGCTGACGATAATCATCCAGGGGAGTTCTCTTGATATATCCTTCCCTGGTAATGATGATAACCATATCCTCTTGCGGTATAAGGTCCTCGTCCTCAATTTCTTCATCAAATTCCTCGATTAGTGTTCTCCGGGGTATGGCATATTTTTCCTTAACCTCAATCAATTCCTCGGAAATTATTCCCCGGACCCGTTCTCCAGACCGCAATATGTCCAGATAATCCTTTATCTTTTCGGCTAGGACTTGTAACTCATCGGTATTTTCCTTGACCCCCATGGCAGTCAATCTTTGTAATCGCAGATCAAGAATTGCTCGGGCCTGGGTTTCGGTAAGCCTATAAGTATTATCCGGATTGATTTTATTTTGAGGATCATCAATGAGCTTGATATAGTCAGCAATTTCCTCGGCTTGCCAATCCCTAGCCATCAGGGATTCCCTAGCATCACTCGGCTGACTTGACCCGCGGATAATGGTTACAACCTCATCAAGATTTGAAATGGCAACAGCCAATCCACAAAGAAGGTGGCTTCTCTCGCGTGCTCTCCTGAGATTGTCTGCGGTCCTGCGGGTTACTACCTCTTCTCTGAATTCAATAAAAGCCTGAAGTATCTTGGTTATGTTCAACAACTCGGGTTTACCCCGATTGAGCATTACCAGATTGCTGGCGATGGAGGTCTGCATTTTGGTATGACGCCAAAGCTGGTTCAATACCACTTCCGGTGTACTGTCCCTTTTGAGTTCAATGGCAACCCGAACTCCCAAACGGTTGGATTCATCCTGAATATTGGAAATACCTATGACTTGCTTGTTGCGAGCGACCTCCACAATCTGTTCAACCAAATTTGACTTATTGACCTGATAGGGGATTTCATCAATGACAATCCTAGTGCCATCCTTCCCCATTGCTTCAAAATGAGTCTTGGCCCTAAGAACAATTCTACCTCGACCCTCAATGAAGGTCTGCCTTGAACCAACTCTTCCCATGATTACGCCACCTGTGGGGAAGTCGGGCCCCGGAGCGAGTTCCATCAATCTTTCGGCAGAAACATCAGGGTTGTTGATAAGCTCAAGAGTTACATCAATTATTTCGCCAAGATTGTAGGATGGTATTGTACTGGCCATGCCTACAGCAATGCCACTGCCACCATTGACGAGGATATTAGGAAATCTTGCCGGTAGAACAACTGGTTCCTGATCCTTGCCATCATAGTTGTCCTGAAAGTCAACGGTATTTTTTTCAATGTCTAGGAGCAGTTGTTGAGCAATCTTCTCCATACGGATTTCGGTATACCGCATGGCAGCGGCATTGTCCCCATCCATCGAACCGAAATTACCCTGACCATCAAGCAGTGGAGCGGACATTGAAAAATCCTGCGTCATCCTCACAAGAGCATCATATATTGAGGCATCACCATGGGGATGATATTTACCCATGACATCACCAACAGGTCTGGCAGATTTTCGATAGGGCTTGTCGTGAGTATTCCCTGATTCATGCATGGCATAGAGAATTCTACGGTGAACTGGCTTCAAACCATCACGAAGATCGGGTAATGCCCTAGAAACAATTACGCTCATGGCGTAATCCAAATAGGATGACCCCAACTCATCGGTTAATGAGATTGTGGGAATACCCTGATCAGGGTCTAGGAAATCATCTTCATTATCAATGTCGTTATCGTCCAAAGTCAAATCCTCAACCTATTTGGCACTATAGAAATCAAGCTATTCAAATCACCGAAACTAGGGGAACGTTCAACCATGTTCCAATGTGTTAAACGCTAGCTTCGGAATGTGTAATTTTTGGAACTAAATTCTTACGAAGTTAAACTATGTATTAAATAGTTTATTTTGCAGATAATGGTAGTGATTCCATAATTTTGAGGTAAAGTATTTCTACCTACTGAATGTCCATGGAATAGTTGCAATTTCCTTTTGATATTCAAAACGGAATATTATCGTCCTGATCATTATCCGAACCAAATCCCCGGCGTGTTCCACCCGCTCCGGAATCCGGGTTTTGTTGATTGTTCGAACCATAATTTCGCCACTGGCTTGGCTCGTTTTGTGGCTTGGACTCGGGAAAACTGCTTTCAGCACTACTAGAGGAATTTAATTTGGCAAATGAACCGTGATAGGGTCGTATTGAGACTTCAGTCCAGAATCTTTCATTACCCATTTCATCAGTCGACCTGCGGGTTTCCATTCTACCTTCAATATACACTAGATCACCTTGGGTAACTTCATTTTGTATTGCAGTAATGAAATTGGGAACATAGACACCAACTCTGTTGATTTGGGAGATTTCCCTGTCTTCACCTGTATGGGGGTCCTTGAATTTATCCGAAGTTTTGACGGAAAACGAACATACCTGCCCACCGGAAGGAAATTGTCTGATTTCAGGATCCCGTTCTACGATACCGATTATGGTAACCCTGTTCACTGTATTGTTCAACATAACTTACTTACCCAAATCCATTTAAACCATGATCATCAACTGATCACGCGAAACACAAAAATCCTAATGGTATCAATCTTTAAACAATCCTCTGACAAAGATACACCAACTTTGTTTCGATTAACACCAATCACCAAAATTTAAAACTAATTTCCGTTATGTAATATATTGGCAAATCCCAGGTTAAACTACCAGTCGAGATAAAATAAACAAGGGTATGAAAAATTTGGTTATGGTAAGCTAAAATTAATCTTGATCGAAGAGTTTGTTCTTTGTTTCGCAATATCAAAGGGTATCTTATGCGTAATTTTAAGACAATTTGCATAGCGAGTTTATGGAATCCGTTATTGATAATTGTTTTCAGTTTGATCAGAGGTTTCAGTTTACCTCTGGACCCAGAAATCTATTTCCTACTTCTACCAACATTGATAGCTGGTTTAATTCTGTATTTTGCGGTATTGAAAATCCATAATTCAGGTCGAAAAAGAACTGCAAAGGTTTTGTTTGTTATTTTGGCTCCGATAACGAGTTTACTGTCTATAATTGGAGGTTTGTTTGGTCCAATTGGAATAATTCTGTACAGTCTTGTAGCAAGCGTACCCGCATGGGCTTATTGGCTTGTTTGCAAGTTCATGGACACAAGAAAAACGCAAGAAAAGGGATAGTAACCTTGGTCATAAACCAACCCTTTTGTAATGCTGCGGGTAATTTCTCCAAACAACTTTTTCAACAGGGAAAATTATGGATCTAGAACTATTGATTGATTTGCACAAGGATGGAGAACGACAAGGCCCTGGGAGTATTGAATTGACCTCTCTTGCCCTAAACATGGCCGGTTTAACCAAGAGTGTTCAAAGATTAAAAGTCCTTGATGTCGGAGTTGGTACAGGTGCATCAACATTGCAGCTCGCAAAATCTCTCAATGCCGAAATATTTGCCATTGACCTGTCTACTGTTTTTTTGCAAATTCTTGAGGAAAAAGCCCGATCGCAAGGTCTTTCGGATAAAGTATCTACCAGAGTTTGTTCAATGGATGATTTACCCTTTTCCGAAGACAATTTTGATGTTGTTTGGGCCGAAGGTTCGATTTACAACATGGGTTTTTCCAATGGGATCGAATATCTGAAGCACTTCCTGAAACCTGGCGGAACCATGGCAGTTTCGGAAGTTATATGGCTCACCATGGATAGACCTGCTGAAATCAATGAATTTTGGCAAAATGAATATCCGGAAATTGCTACCCCTTCAAGGAAAATGGAAATTTTGGAAGAGCAGGGGTTTGTACTTGAGGGATATTTCCCATTTCCAAAATCAGCATGGTGGGATAATTACTACCAACCTCTGCAAGGCAGATGTGATGAGTTTCTGTCAAAGTATCAATCAGAAGTTGCCAAGCAATTGATTGAGGCTGTGAATATGGAAATAGAATTGTATGAGAAATACTGTTGTTATTACAGCTATGGTTTTTTCATTGCGCAAAAAGTGTGAGATTGGTTCTTCCACAAGTATGGGGGAGTAAAATTTGACAAATATTTTGCTTGGACTTGGTTTTTGTAAGTCAACTACTTGCCAATCGTACTACAACCAGCCAATCCATTGAGGCATTACCTACTAACCAATCCCATTCATGGTTAAAGCTCCTCAGTTTTGAATTCGCTATAACCCTCGTAGTAATAGCTGACATCTATGCCTATCATAAACAAAGCTCGGTCATCAATTTGATCCGTTAGTGCCTTATTCAACAGTGCCTTGATTTCTAAATCCTTTACTACGCTCCGCTGCATAGCGGAAAGATAATCATCTTTATCAACCCTGTTCCAATCCACCACCTGCTTCAATTCCTTTTTCAAAATCAGATCTAACCAGATACGAGTTGCACGACCATTTCCCTCGCGGAAGGGATGAGCGATATTCATTTCCACATATTTTTCTATTATCTCATCAAAGGTTCTTTGCGACATGGCATCAATATGTTCCAATGCTGCTCGTAAATACAAAAGTGGTGCAAAACGGAAAAACCCTTTGGCTAGGTTCACATCACGGATTTTGCCGGTAAAATCATAAATATCTTCAAACAAATAGGCATGAATTAACGCAAGTCCTTTGAAGGTACCTACTTCAGACTTGTTAATATCCCCAGAGTCAAAAAGTTGTTTGGCCTTTTTCTTGCTAATTCTTTCTTCGGCCTTTGCCAGTTCCACCTGATTTGTAATATTTAATTTATTGTCCAATATCATGCTCATAAGACTATCCGAATTCATTCAAACTTTGCAAAATACAAGCAATGTAAGTTTACTCGATCCTATCACCCAAACCGGCCTTCTAATTGATTTCAATCAGGTATCGGTTCCCTGAGGTAATAAACACGGTTTTATCAAATTTGTAGATTGGGATCGAGAGAATTTAGACCATCACAAAGTTATGTTTAACATCAATCAATTAATTTTTGATAATTGCAAGCATTTGTTTGGTTTAAAACTTGAATTGCATAATTTCAAAGTATCATTATCTGAAAAATACCCCAAGAATTGAAATCACCTGAATAGAAAATTTGGAATTAGAAAATTAACAAATATGAGTGAGTTGAAGGAAATCACCGTTCTCGGTGCTAGGGAGCACAATCTGAAATCAGTTGATTTAACCATACCAAGGGACAAGTTGATTGTCTTTACTGGTCTCAGTGGTTCAGGTAAGTCTTCTCTCGCTCTCGATACGATTTATGCCGAAGGTCAAAGACGATATGTCGAAAGCCTATCAGCTTATGCTCGTCAATTTCTCAATGTCATGGAGAAGCCGGATGTGGATAATATTTCAGGTCTCTCTCCAGCCATTTCCATCGAGCAGAAAACAACATCCCGGAATCCCAGATCCACGGTTGGAACGATTACCGAGGTTTATGATTACCTACGGCTTCTTTATGCAAGGGTAGGGGTACCGTATTCACCTGCAACAGGCTTGCCGATAACCTCACAGCAGGTCTCGGACATGGTGGACCGAATTGCCTCATTTGAAGTGGGAACAAGGTATTTGCTTCTGGCTCCAATCATAAGGGACAGGAAAGGTACTTTCCGGAACGAACTCAGGGAATTCAAGAAAAAGGGCTTTCTGCGTGTCAAGATTGATGGTGAAATACAAACCCTTGATACCATTCCCAATCTGGAAAAAAACTATCGGCATGACATTTCTCTGGTGATAGACAGGATAGTTGCCGGACCCGGCAATGAGGAAAGAATAGCGCAATCACTGCGAACGGCACTTGATCAAAGCAATGGTACCGCAGAAATTGAATTTGTTGGTAATAGCAGTCTTGAACCAATACTGTTTTCAGAAAAATTCGCATGTCCTGTATCCGGGTTTACCATTAGGGAAATCGAACCAAGGCTGTTTTCTTTCAATGCCCCTTCAGGTGCATGTCCAAATTGCGATGGGTTGGGAATGAAAAGAGTATTCGCAGAGTCTGAAATCATCCGTGAACCCAATAAGGAAGTTCTGGATATTGTAGATGAGTGGTTTGTACCAAAATCAGCAGAGTTCTGGAGCAAGATTCTTATTTTGCTCAAGAGTTTCAATCTTCCCCATAATTCCACTTGGCATGACACACCTCAAAAATTCAGGGATGTGTTTTTTTATGGAGGCAAGGTAAATTACGAACTTGAGGAAAGTGGTCGATTGATCAAGGAAAGTGTGAATTTTGAAGGAATCGTTCCCTTTCTCGAAAGAATTTATCATTCAACAACATCTTTCAAGCGTAGACATCAATTGGAAGCTATGCAAAAAAATGAAACCTGTCATACCTGCAATGGATACAGGCTAAATAATGAAGCCTTGGCAGTCAAGATTGGTGGGCTTCATTTGGGTGAACTGGTCGAAAAATCGATTACTGAGGTTCTGCAATGGATATCTGAAATTCCTGCCGAGCTTTCCGAACAACAAAGCACGATAGGCGCTTCAATCTTCAAGGAAATCCGGGATAGGTTGAATTTTCTTGTTGATGTAGGACTTGAATATCTGACACTTTCCCGTAAGGCCGGAACCCTTTCCGGAGGGGAAAGCCAAAGAATTAGGTTGGCCAGTCAAATCGGCTCTGGTTTGACTGGTGTTCTATATGTCCTGGACGAACCTTCCATAGGACTTCATCAACGTGATAACCAACGCTTGTTGTCCACATTGATCAATCTGCGGGACAAGGGTAATACTGTTATTGTTGTTGAGCATGACGAGGAAGCAATCAGGGAAGCGGACCATTTGGTGGATATAGGTCCAAGGGCAGGTATTCATGGAGGTGAAATAGTAGCTCAGGGCTCTGTAAAGGAGATTGTTGATGAGCCGAAATCACTAACCGGTAAATACCTGAGCGGTGAAAAGACCATACCCATACCCGATAACCGAAGAAAGGTAAATTCAGGTAATCATCATATTCATATATCTGGGGCAAAATGCCATAACCTGAAAAATGTGGATGTTTCATTTCCTATAGGTAAAATGATTTGTGTAACTGGCGTTTCGGGTAGTGGCAAATCCTCATTGGTGTTTGAAACTCTTTACAAGGGATGGAAGGAGCTGTCAGGAACTTATGACAGCATTGGGGGATTCGAAAAATTCAAGGACATGATCCATATTGATCAGAGACCGATTGGGAAAACTCCCCGCTCCAATCCTGCAACATACACCAAGGCATTTGATCCAATAAGAGGTTTGTTTGCCAATCTTCCCATGTCTCAGGCCAGGGGTTATAAGGTTGGAAGATTTTCATTCAATGTGCCCGGGGGACGATGTGAAGCCTGTACTGGAGATGGTGTCAAGAGAATTTCCATGCATTTTCTTCCCGATGTTTATGTTACTTGTGACAGTTGCAAGGGCTTGCGCTATAACCGTGAAACCCTGGAAATCAAATACCGGGATAAAACCATTGCCGATGTTCTTGACATGACCGTCGAGGAAGCCAATGAATTTTTCAAGAACATTCCCGCGGTCAGCAGAAAAATCAAAACCCTGAACAGGGTAGGGCTCGGCTATATCAAGCTTGGACAACAGGCACCACTTTTGTCAGGTGGCGAAGCCCAAAGGGTTAAACTAGCAACGGAATTGTCGAAGGTTACAAGGGGTGAAACAATATACCTCCTAGATGAACCGACAACAGGACTTCATTTTGAGGATATCAACAATCTGCTTGTTGTTCTCCATGAACTGGTGGACAAGGGAAACACCGTAGTCATAATTGAGCATAATCTTGATGTTATCAAAACTGCTGACTGGATAATTGACATGGGTCCAGAGGGTGGTGAAAAAGGCGGTAATGTTATTGCAACTGGTCCCCCTGAAAAAGTGGCAACAAATCCTGAAAGCTATACCGGCCAATTTCTTGCCGAGATTTTCAACAACAATAAGGCCAGTAAGTCCAAGCGCAAGAGAGGCACTAGGAAAGTACAAAAATCATTCGTCGGAGCTGTCGCAAAATAACGCTGAATCTTGAGTTATAGAGGGAACCGCAATTTAGGTTGGAATGAATATATTTTGTCTGGATTCTGATCCCTTTGTAGCAGCACAATATCAGTGCGATAAGCATGTTGTGAAAATGGTCCTTGAATCTGCCCAAATGCTTTGCGCGGCACATCGTTTGCTTGAGAGTAGTACCGTCCGGGAAAATTTCTACAAAATTACTCATCAAAAACATCCATGTACAATTTGGACAATGGAAACAAGTGGCAACTATCAATGGCATTATCATCATTTTGTGGGTTTGTGTGACGAGTATCGGTACAGATATGGCAAAACGCATTTGTCCGATCAAAAATTGCGGGAAAACCTATCTATTATGCCCGATAATATTTTGAAAGCGGACTTGACTCCCTTTGCTCTAGCCCTCCCAGATGAGTACAAAACAACTTGTCCAATTGAAAGCTATCGGGAGTATTACAAATCAAAATCTGCTCTTTTTACCATGAATTGGACAAGGCGAGAGGTTCCTGATTGGTTTGAATTTCGAAAAGGAAACTCTGAAAAACAAAAAGCACAAAATTAGAGATACAATCAAGTTTCAAAGATTGAAATTCAATACTTCAGATTTGGAATTGATTTTAGTAGATCACGTAATCTCGTGATTTGGATCAAAGATTTCAAACAGAGTAATATTTTGTAACTGTACTTGATTTTTTGATAAAGTTTGCTAATTTGTAGCCCCATGACAACGAAAGTATTTACAATATACATTTGCATTATCGGTTGACATCTCTGTCGGCCCGTTGTCTATTCAAGTAAATTTTTCTTTCGGGCCGTAGGGACCAACCTCTTTATGGTTTTTTATGACTGCATTACACATCTGGAATACGAAAACTCGTAGGAAAGAAAAATTTGTACCACTAAACCCTGAAAACGTTCGACTATACGTATGCGGTCCCACGGTTTATGATCGAGCACATATTGGTAATGCAAGACCTGCAGTTACCTTTGATATTGTCTATCGGTTGTTTCAATACCTTTATGGCAAGGAGAATGTAACCTACGTCAGGAATATCACGGATATTGATGACAAAATAAACAATCGTGCCAAAGGTGTAAGGGCAGATGGAGATAAAAGAGACCTCATTTCCATCATAAAGTCAATCACTGATGAAACCATTGGCTGGTATCATGAGGATATGTACTCTCTCGGGAATCTGGCTCCTACCCATGAACCTAGGGCAACGGATTATATTCCACAAATGATTTCCATGATCAAAGATATATTATACAATGGAAACGGGTATGTGGTTGAGGGACATGTACTTTTTGATGTCTCTTCCTTCCCTCAATACGGATATCTAGCCAGAAGAAATCTGGAAACCATGAAGGCGGGTGCAAGAGTTGAAGTTGCACCATACAAGAAAAACGACTTGGATTTTGTTCTTTGGAAACCATCAAGTGGTGATCTTCCCGGTTGGGCCAGTCCCTGGGGAAGAGGAAGACCAGGATGGCACATAGAATGTTCTGCCATGAGTTCGGAATTGCTTGGGCCCACTTTTGATCTCCATGGTGGTGGTTCCGACCTTTGTTTCCCGCATCATGAAAATGAGTTGGCGCAAAGCAATGCCGTATATCCTAAAGAGGAATTCTCCAGATATTGGATGCACAATGGCATGATCAGGGTAAATGGCCAGAAAATGGCAAAAAGCCTGGGGAATTTTTTTACCATCAAGGATCTGATGGATAAGGGTATTTCGGGAGAAGTCATCCGGTTGGTAATGCTGGGAACCCACTATCGTTCAGAAATTGATTGGACAGACAACAAGGTCCATGAAGCAACCGAAATAGTTGCTCGATGGCGCAGGATTTTATCAACTACAAGCGATCTGGAACCCGGGATGGATCCAGATTTCATGGAAGCGGTTTGTAACGATTTCAATATTCCCAAGGGATTGTCAAGACTACATGAATTGGCAAGAAGGGAGGAATTGGATTCCCTTTTTGGGTCGCTAAGCCTTTTGGGTTTGGAAAGCCTTTGTGAACAGGAGATAAATGCTCTGGTGAATTCGAACCTTGATACCACGGAATTCACCGATTGTCTTGTACAAATACTTGAGTACAGGGAAGAGTGTAGAAAAACACGGGATTTCACCAAGGCCGATGAAATCAGGGATTCTCTAAGTGAAGCTGGAGTACTTTTGCAAGACCAGTCGGCAGGTGAATTACCAAAGTGGCAATTGGATAATAATTTCAATCCAGAAATGCTGGAATCATTGAAAAGCAGGTATGAGGATGGGATTTAGTTCCTCTCCAATGAGAAGGTAAAGTTATGAGTAAGGAAAGAATATATTTATATGACACGACCCTCCGAGATGGAGCTCAGACCTTGGGGGTTTTATTCGGGCTAGAGGACAAGTTAAAACTTACCAGGGAACTTGATGATATTGGCATTGATTACATCGAGGGAGGTTTTACCGGTGCAAATGAAACAGATAGGCAGTATTTCGAAAACCTGCCAAAAACCAGGGATGCCCAAATCACTGCCTTCGGAATGACCAAGAGGGCAGATCATTCAGCAGATAATGACATTAATCTGGCTAGTTTGGTCAACTCAAATACGAATACAGTTTGCATTGTGGGAAAGACCCATGTGTTTCATGTACAGAAAGCTCTTGGCATAACACTTGAACAAAACTTCGACAATATCAGGCAATCAATAAAGCACCTTGTTGCCAAGGGCAAGGAAGTCATTTTTGATGCCGAACATTTCTTCGATGGCTATTTTTCCGATGAAAAATATGCCCTTGATTGCGTCAAGGAAGCCTATTTGGCCGGAGCAAGATGGGTTGTATTATGTGATACTAACGGTGGTACCCTTCCCAAGGACATTGGCACAGCAACCAAGGCTGTAATCGAATACGGTATTCCTGGTGACAGGTTGGGAATTCACACGCATAACGATACCGAAAATGCCGTAGCGGGTTCTCTGGCAGCAATAGATGCCGGTGCCAGACATATTCAGGGTACCATCAATGGTATCGGTGAGCGATGTGGTAATGCCAATTTGATAACAATCATCGGCAATCTCAGGCTCAAGGAGCCCTATAGATCTCTTTATGATACAGGTGTTACCTTGGAGAAACTCAAGAAACTAACACACCTTTCAAGACTTCTGGATGACATTCTGGATAGAATCCCCAGTAAAAACGCAGCCTATGTAGGTACATCTGCCTTTGCACATAAGGCTGGCCTGCATGGTTCGGGAGTTTTGAGGGAACCTTCAACCTATGAACATGTGGACCCGGAAGATGTTGGCAACAAGAGGGTAATTCCACTATCAAACCAAGCCGGCAGATCACATTTGAGATCATGGTTGAAGGAATTGGGAGTGGATTTGAACACAGTTGATGATGATACCCTGAGGAGAATTGTTGATGAGATCAAACTGCGGGAAGACAAGGGATATACCTATGATGTCGCACCGGAATCCTGTCAGTTGCTGGTAAAAAGGATGCTGGGAACGCTTTCGAATTATTTCACGGTTCAAAGATTCAGGGTCAATGTGGAATCCCATCATTTCAATGATAATATATCCAAAAGTGAATCCGAAGCGGTTGTCGTGATAAACATCGGCAATGAAAGGAAGATTTCCGTATCAGAGGGGTTGACCGACAATTTGGATAGCGGACCTGTACATGCCCTTTCCAAGGCATTGCAAAGGGATCTTGGTCCATATCAGAAATACATCTCTGATATGAAACTTGTGGATTTCAAGGTAAGAATTCGTGGAGCTGGTACTTCGGCCGTTACCAGGGTCGTCATTGAATGTACCAATTCTGACGGCCTGACTTGGGCTACAGCAGGAGTTTCACCCAATATAATTGAAGCTTCCTTTGAAGCGCTGGTTGAAGCCATTATCTGGAAACTTGATTATGACCAAGCACCGACAGCTGAACAATTATTGGCTAATAATTTCAGTCTGATTGATGTGATTGAAACCAAATCCAGCACCAAACCAAAAAAAGATACCTTTTTGACTCCAGTTTCTTAGGTACTTTTAACTACTCCGGATTTTTTCTTGTGGCTTTGCAGCCAGATAAGGGAACCTGCGGCAAGGAGTAGGAAGGGAACCATTGCCCAATTAACGGCCGACCAGCCTTCCTGTGCAGTACCTCCCGTACAATTCATGAGTGTACCCGAGGTCAGGGAGGCGATGGTAACCGATCCAAAAACTAGAAAATCATTCAGACCCTGAACTTTACCCCTTTCGTGAGGTTTGTGAGCAGTCAGGAGTATGTTGGTTGCACCAATAAAGCCAAAATTCCACCCCAAGCCAAGAAGGATAAGTGCCAAATAGAAATGCCCCAGATCTATACCCATAAGGCCTACCACACCTGAGAACGTAAGAATGGCCAAACCACAGGAAACTACTCTTTCTGCACCAAACTTGGCAATCAAGTGTCCTGTAAAGAAGGATGGTATGAACATGGCAAGAACATGTGCTGAAACTATGTTGGCTGCACTATGATGTGAATGGCCTGTACCAACTACAGCCAGAGGAGTTGAAGTCATGACGAGATTCATCAAGGCGTAGGAGACACTACCACAAATTATGGCAACTAGTATGGTCGGGTTTTTCAGAAAGTCAAAATAGGATTTTTCTACTACAACCTGCTGGGTATCCTTTTCGATTTTAGGAATGTCAAGGAAGGTGAAAATGATAAAGCCCAGAAGGTTCACTACCATGACGGCAACATAGGTCCCCATATACTGTTGCGCACCAACCTCGTAGGTTACCTTGACCAATTGAGGACCGATTATAGCTGCAAACAGACCCCCTGCCAAGGCATAGGAAACAGCCTTGGGTCGAAATGCAGGGCTTGCCGTATCGGCTGCTGCAAACCTGAGAAACCCGTTGGTTGACATGTAAATCCCGGTAAAATATGCACCAACCAAAAAGAGTTCGAATGAAGAAATATAGAGAGCATAATAACCAATACACCCACCAATCAGCCCGCCTATGCAACCACACCAGAAACCTATTCTACGGCCAAATTTTTGCATCACGATCCCAAGCCATGGGGCTGTGGTCATTGAACCGAAAACCATGAGCGAAATCGGCAAGGTTGCCCAACATAGATTGGATGCCAGATTTTGTCCTGCCAAACCCATGATGGTAACAGCAATAGGTAATTGAGCACCGACTATTGCCTGTGCGATTACTATAACCAAAACGTTTTTATATTCTCTTTTGAGATGCATTCGCTCGACTTTCAAATTTTTCAAGAGCAAAAAATCAATCATACGGGAAGCGGTCAAACTCCAACTACCACGAGTGTTGAAATAATAAAATAAATGACAAATTAAACCAGAATGAAAATTGCATTGCTTAAAGGGACTTTAGGATAGACATGGCAAAAAGCCAGATAATAGAAACCCAGCAGGACATTCAGAAAGGTTTGGAATACCTAACAAAGGTTGAGCCAAAATTTGCCAAGGCAAAGGCTGTTTCAGGTGAAATTCCTCTTCGAAGGGGCGAAGGAGGGTTCAATGCCCTGCTGGAAATGATACTGAGCCAACAGGTTTCGGTAGCTTCGGCCAATGCCATTAGCGAAAGGTTGGGGAAAGCCGGATACAAGGACCAAAGCAAGTTATCAACGGCCTCGGAAGAAGCGGTCAGGGCATGTGGGGTATCAAGACAAAAGGCCCGATATATAATTGCCCTGGCAAAGAGTGATTTGAATTACAAGTTACTCCCTACATTACCTGACAACGAAGTAATTCAAAAACTTACAGCGATTCCCGGCATTGGTATTTGGACTTCGGAAATATATTTAATGTTTTCAATTGGGAAAAGAGATGTGATTGCAGCCGGTGACCTGGCTTTGCAGGAAAGTGCAAAATTACTCTTTGGACTTCCCGACCGACCAACAGAAAAAGATTTGAGGATTATGGCCGAAAATTGGTCACCCTGGAGAAGTGTGGCCGCAAGGTTGCTTTGGGCTTATTACAGGGTAGAGAAAAGCCGGGAGGGCGTTCGTTAATGGTAAAGTTGAACATACAAAGAAGTGAACCGAAGTCAGGCAATATCCGGAATATTGTGATATTTCTTCATGGCTATGGTGCCAATGGAAAGGATCTTCTGAATCTTTCCGAGCATATGAATTCATCCCTACCGGATACACTTTTTCTGGCACCGGATGGTCCTCAGGTCTGCCCGATCAACAAGGATGGGTTTCAGTGGTTTTCAATCCCAACCTATGATGGTGCTTCGGCAATTGAAGTTGGCCGTACCTTGCAGGAATCCCTTACGGCTCTTGACAATATGATTTCGGACGTTTCAAGGGAAAACAATATTAAGCCGGAAAAAATAGCCCTGTTCGGTTTTTCCCAGGGAACCATGTTATCGCTGGAATATGCCCCGAAATGTTCCTACAAACTGGCAGGAGTTGCAGGGTTCTCAGGCAGATTACTGTTTCCGTACAACAATAATGGGGATATCAAATATCGCCCTCCAGTTTTACTTGTCCACGATAAGGATGACCCTGTCGTACCATATGATGAGTTGACTGCGGCCGAAAAGAATCTTACCCAAAACGATTTCAAGGTGTATACCTATACCTCCACCGGAGCTGAACATAGTATTTCGCCAGTAGGGTTGGGTGTTGCTGCACATTTTCTGAACAGAGAATTAGAGTGAGTGAAGTAATAAAATGACTATCAAGGATGTTCTCCATTTTTGGTTTGAAGAATTGGAACCGGGCAAGCGTTTTTTCGGTGGTGAAGAAGTTGACAATCTGATTAGAGACAGGTTTCTTGACACTTATGAGGAAGCAACCAAAGGGAAACTGGACCATTGGAGAGAGTCACCGGATGGTACCTTGGCAATAATTCTGGTTTTGGATCAATTTTCACGCAACATGTTCCGGGGTGATGCCAGATCCTTTAAATTTGACCATCTTGCTCGGGAAATTGCAGAAGATGCCATTGCACGTGATTTTGATCTGGATCATGAAGAAGAACGGCGAGGTTTCTACTATCTTCCCTACATGCACTCCGAAGACCCCAAGGACCAAGCCAAGTGTATCGAGTTGATAGCCACCCGTCTTGGAGAAGAAGGAAAGAATATGTTGATACATGCCAAGGCGCATGCAGACATAATCAATGAATTTGGAAGATTCCCCTATCGGAATGACGTCCTGGGTCGTAAAAATACGGCTGAAGAAACTGCTTTTCTGGATTCTGGTGGGTATATTCAAGTTGTTAGAAAGATCGAAGCCGGGGAAGGCAATGTATAATCGGACAACCATTTTGTCTGGTTGGGTTAAGATAATTTAAGGATTTGAGATGACAAATACAAAATTCGATATGGTTGTTATTGGTACCGGACCAGGAGGATATGTCTCTGCTATCAGAGGCAGTCAATTGGGTTTGAATGTTGCTGTTGTCGAAAGGGAGGATTTGGGAGGTATTTGTTTGAATTGGGGCTGTATACCCACCAAATCCATTCTCAGGTCGGCCGAGATTTATCATTTGATGAATCGGGCCACAGAATTCGGTCTTAAGGCCGAAAATGTCGATTTTGACCTGAATCAAATCATTAAGCGTTCGCGCAACATAGCCAAGCAGCTTTCGGGAGGAGTTACCCATCTCCTGAGAAAAAACAAGGTTACTGTTTTCGTTGGAGAAGCAAAATTCAAATCCAAGAACGAATTGCTGATTTCGGAATCCGGCAAGGAAACAAGCATAACTGCCAAGAATATCGTAATTGCAACTGGAGCCAGAGCAAGACAGGTTCCTGAATTGGAAGTGGATGGCAAGAATATCTGGGCCTACCGGGAAGCACTGCAACCACCAAGAGTGCCAAAAAAATTATTGGTAGTGGGTTCGGGAGCAATAGGAATCGAATTTGCTAGTTTTTTTAATTCAATCGGTTCTGAAACTACCGTTGTCGAGATGCTGGATACCATTCTTCCAGTTGAAGACAGGGAGATTTCTGCCTTTGCCAAAAAACAATTTCAAAAGCATGGGATGACCATAATTGAAGGAGCACAGGTCAAGGGTACAAAAAAGGTCAAGGAAGGTATTGAAGTTTCAATCAAGGATATACAGGGTGAAAGTAAGGTAATCTTCGATACGATAATTTCTGCTGTGGGAATTGTTGGAAATGTCGAAAACTTGAATCTGGAAGGAATAGGGGTCAAGGTCGACAGAACCCATATTGTTGTCGATGAGTTATGCCAAACCGGTGTTCCCAATGTGTATGCCATTGGGGATGTGGCAGGTCCTCCCTGGCTTGCCCACAAGGCCAGTCACGAGGGTGTGATGGTTGCCGAGAGTATCGGCGGTGGCAAACCCCATCCCATTACTCCCAACTCCATTCCCGGTTGTACCTATTCCATGCCTCAAATTGCATCCGTAGGCTTGACTGAAGAAAAGTGCAAGGAAATGGGAATCAAATACAAGGTCGGAAGATTTCCCTTCATCGGAAACGGAAAAGCAATCGCCCTTGGCGAGTCCGAAGGCTTGATCAAGACGATCTTTGATGAAAAATCCGGCGAACTTCTGGGTGCTCATATGGTTGGTTCTGAAGTTACCGAATTAATCCAGGGTTATGTGGTTGGCAGACAGCTGGAAACTACTGAGTCAGAATTAATGGATACGGTCTTTCCTCATCCAACCTTGTCGGAAATGATGCATGAAAGTGTTCTCAACGCCTACGATAAGGCAATTCATATCTAGTTGGTTTTGTTGTAACAATCAGTATTTGTCTAGACCCGGATAGAAATTTTTGCCAGTACAAATTTTGTCACCTCTTTGACAAATACGTGGTAATGCCTAATCATTCCATAACTTCAAACTCAAACAAGGTTCAGATTTTTCATGTGAACCCCTTGGGTTCTCAGGGTTGCTTTACTGGGGATTCACAAAATTCCTATTTCTTCGGTGGCATTCTTGTAGAAAACAATGAAAGAGGAAATATTCGAATCTGAAATGGCCTCAGATACTGAAACTGAACCACCTAAGACGTCTTTAGATGTGTTCAAAATAAAAATTGAGAACATCCTTTGTGTCTTTTTTACGCTGGTTATCCTGATTTATTCAGCATCAGGTCCCATATCGGAATTCGTTCGGTGGTTTATTGAAACCACTACAAGTGACTTTGCGGAATTATCCAGAAGGGAACAGCGGGTATTGTTCCGTGAACATTGGTTGGGAGCCACCTACAGATCATTTGAGCGAGGATTTTTGCTACCGACCGGTCTGATTTTGGGTCTACCCATTATCCTCTCCTTTGCCATAACCCTCATTACACTCCACAAATCCCCTCGCCTGAATTGGCTGGATTGGGCATTGACCTTTGTTTCTACCGGGGTTTTTCTTGTCTGGATCGGCAAGTTGTTCTCAATCGATGCGGGAATCCTACCTTCGGCAACGTCTACCGATTATCTGCTGTTTCCCATTGCGACGATAATCACCCTTTACCTTACCTACAGGTATTTTGGGACATTTATCGTTGTATTCTGTGTGTTCTGGATATTGTATTTTTTTGTACGGGGGTATCTTCCCGAGTGGACCGGAATATTTGCTGGTTCAAGTTCAACCGTTGAACAAAGCTTGCGGTCCATGGTTCTCAATTTCTGGTCCCAGACAGGTGGTATGTTCGGCCAACCATTGCAGGTGGTTTCGGGAAATGTTCTGATATTCATCGTTTTCGGTTCGGTGCTGATGGCTTCAGGTGCTGGAGAACTCCTGTTGAAAATTGCCAACAGACTAACCGGCGGATTGACCGGCGGGGCAGCCCACGCTGCGGTCGCAAGTTCAGCCTTGTTTGGGACACTGTCAGGTGCTGCAATATCAAACGTTGTTTCCACGGGGACAATGACTATCCCGGTTATCAAGAAATCGGGTTTCAAGCCGGCTTTTGCAGGCGCGGTTGAGGCTTCAGCCTCAACAGGTGGGCAAATCATGCCTCCGGTCATGGGGGTAGTTGCCTTCTTTGTTGCTGGCCAAATCGGTTTGGAATACCGCTACATTGTCGTAGCAGCAATTGTACCGGCGATATTCTATTATTTGGGTACCTTCCTGACCATTTATTTTGAAGCAAGAAAAAAGGGAATAGGGCCCTTACCCCGGGAAAGCAGACCAGGTTTGAACCGTCTAGAACAGACCCGATGCCTTGTCTTCATTATCCCTCTAAGTGTACTTTCCTATTTTCTGTTTGTTCAACCATCAGTTCCCAAGGCAGGATTTTACGGTTTCATTACTGCTTTAACTTGTTCACTTGTATTGTTTCCCGAGTTTCGTTCCTGGTCCAAGATATACACTGCATTCGTAACTGCAGGACGCATGGCTGCATCCATCATTGTAATCGTTGCAGCAATTGGCCTGATTGTAGGATTGATTCAGGTATCAGGATTCAGCGGCAGGTTGTCACTGCTCTTGGCCCAGGCAGCAAGTGGACCACTGTTCAGTGTATTGATTGTTCTTGCCTTGGGTTCAATTGTACTAGGTATGGGACTTCCACCCGGAGCCACTTATTTCATAATCGTGATAGCTCTTTCATCAGGTATCGAAGCAGTTGGAATTCCACTTTTATCACTGCATTTGTTTGTTGTCTATTTTGCAGTGATTTCAACCGTAACTCCCCCAGTGGCTCTGGCGGCATTTGCGGCAGCCCCAATTGCCGGTGCCGATCCAATAAAAACCGGTCTGAGTGCGGCAAGGTTGTCTTTGGCCGGATTCTTGATACCCTTCATATTTGTTTATCATCCTTCGGTTATCTACAAATTGCAGATATTTTTCGAATGGTTTGAAGGAGAGGCTGTTGATTCTCCGGCGATGATAGATATTTCAACTGTCAGTTGGGGCGAGTTGGGATGGATCATATTTGCCTTTGTCGTGGCCATGTGGTTGCTTGCATCTGCTCTGGCCGGCTTTGATAAACGGAAACTGAATCTTCTGGAAAGATTGGTCAGATCCATAATTGGAATTGCACTTCTTGTTCCAGATTATACAATCGCCCTTATTGCATTTGGGATTGCCATACTAATTCTGTTTTTACACAGAATTCAATTATGGAAAGTCAAACAAAATTAGTGAAAAACAATTTAGGAGGAAAAATGAAAAATAGGTTTATTGCGGTCTTGATCGCTACTTGTTTTCTGGCAATTTCTGCCAGTGCCCAAAATCAAACCTTGCGGATGGCAACAATTGCACCAAGCCTTGGTGCTGCCATTACCATGGCAACATTCGCAAATATTGTGACAGACAATGTGGATGGTGTTGAAATCGAGGTATCAGGTGGTGGTGCCGCCACATTGCATATGATGGAAGTGGCTCGGGGAAACCTTGAATTATCCATGACATCACCTGTGGTTTACAATTTGATGGCCGGTGGTAAAGCCATGTATGCCAAGGAAACGGAAGCTCCCGAACTTGCCAAGAATCTCAGACTATTGATGTGGTACCCCTATGGTCAATACCATTTTGCTGTCAGGGCAGATAGTGATATAGAACTGTTGGATGACATTGAGGGGGCATCTGTGTTTCTTGGTCCTGCCGGCGGAGGTGCCTATAATGCAGCCAAAGGTTGGGTTGAAGCAACGACCGGCTTGGTTGCAAATGAGGATTATGAAGCTATCAAGGCCAACTGGGTGACTGGATTTCAGGCGTTTCTGGATGGCAAGATCAATGTATATGTCAATGGCTGTATAGATCCATGTGGTCAATTCATCCAGTTTACCGAAACTGAAAACATTCGATTTATTGGTCCCGAAAGTTCCGAAGGTGAAGTCGTGGAAAAATGGCTTGGCCCATTTCGCTATATCGATATGGTTGAAGCAAATCAATATGAGGGTCAGGTAAATGACTCGGCCGTGGCTTCATTCAACACGGCGGTTGGAATCGCTGTCAGGGCTGATTTGGATGATGAAACCGTTTATCAGATTACCAAGGGATTCTGGGAAAACATTGACCAGGTTACATCAACTGCCCCTTGGGCCAGGGCGTTGAATGTAAATTTTGCAGCCACGCAGAGAGGTCAAATTCAGTTGCACCCTGGTGCAGAACGCTATTACAAAGAAGCGGGTGCCCTTTAGCTCAAAATATTTTGGGCTTAAATATCTGGAAAGGTGTGGAAAAAGTAATCCCTCACCTTTCCAAAATGACTATTCGAATTGTCAGCATAAATGGTCAAGCAAGAACCCGTTCTTCCGGACCTTCTCCGACCCAATCTGAAACTGGTATTTTGTGGTACCGCTCCAAGTCTTCGTTCTGCTGATAAACAAGCCTATTATGCACATCCGGGAAATAAATTCTGGCAGGTTCTATACGATGCCCGACTGACGCCAAAAAAATTGCAACCTGAGCAATTTAGGCAAGTAATGGATTTTGGATTAGGATTTACGGATCTGGTCAAGTACGCCAAGGGAAGTGATGCAGATTTACTCTCGACTGATTACGATACCAGTAGTTTCCACGACAAGATAATGGAATATCAGCCTTTGGTTGTTGCCTTTACCAGTAAAACAGGAGGAAAGGCATATCTGCGTAGACCCGTTGATTATGGACACCAACCTGAAACGATTGGGCAAACCATGGTGTATGTATTGCCCTCAACCTCAGGCAGGGCAAGCAGATATTGGAATATCAAACCTTGGGATGAATTGAGTAAATTCCTACGGGATAAAGAAATCTGATTGGGGAATCAAAATGATTAGTTTGGCAGAATGGAATCTGGAAAATAAATTTTTGAGTTTTTAAGCACATTCAATAATTGCACCAAATTTCTGAATGTTGAGTGAGGCTCCACCAATCAACAAGCCGTTCACGTTTTCTACAGACAGAATTGAACCAGCATTTTGGTCATCCACAGAACCTCCATACAATAGAGGTATATTGTGACCTCTTGTTGGACAGGTTAAATCAACAAGCAATTTTCTGATTTCGTCATGAACTTCCCGGATTTCCTCCATGGTAGGAGTATTCCCAGACCCAATGGCCCAAACCGGTTCGTAGGCAATGACAAAAGGGCCACGCAGATAATCGAAGTCCAGACTCTCTGTAATTTGTTTGTTGACGACCTTCTGGGTTAAATTTTGTTTGCGCTCATCACTTTTTTCACCTACACAAACAATCGGAATCAACCCTTTGTCCCAGACAAGGTCCACTTTTTTTCGGACTAGTTCACTTGTTTCATGGCACTTGTTTCTACGGTCTGAATGACCAAGAATTATATAAGTTGCACCTCTGGAGACAATTTCACCAGGTGCTCCCAACCCGTCATTGTAATTGGTATCTTCATGGAAGCAATCCTGAGCACCCAAATGGCCAAATTCGGATGACCATTTATCCCAGATGTACTCAAGTAAGTCAAATGTTGGGCATACTACCACAGTACAATTGTCTGGTTTGGTTTTTGACAGGTGACTTATATAGGAATCTGCTAGGTCAGGTGAACCTTTCAACTTCCAGTTACCGGCAATCAGGTTTTTCATGTGAATTCTTGGGAATAGGGTAATTTTAATGGTTTGTACGGTACAAGGGGCAAAATGAATTACTCTTTGAATTTTATGGATTCACCGCATCCGCAGGCATCAACAACATTGGGATTGTTGAATTTAAATCCGCTTTCGAGAATGGACTTGGAATAATCAATTTCGGTACCAAACAGGAACATTTGTGCCATGGGGGCAATTATAACCTTTGCTCCGTCCTGCTCCACCACTTCATCATGACTATCAATGGAACTAGCATACTCCATTGTATACTCCATTCCGGCACAACCGCCTTTCTTTACACCGATTTTCAAGCCGACGGTTTCGGTTTCATTCATGAGCTTCACTATTTGGCTGACGGCTGAAGGTGTTAAGGAAACAGCTTTTTTGCCAGGTATTTCAAACATTGGAACAGGTCTTCACAAAATCATTGAGGCAGAAATTTACATAAAGCCCAATTCCAAACGGGCTTCATCAGACATCATTTCCATTCCCCAGGGTGGATCCCAGGTTAATTCGACATCAACCTTGTTTACACCATTCAAGGGTACAATTGCTTCGGCCAACCAGCCGGGCATGTCTTCTGCTACCGGGCATCCGGGAGCAGTCAAAGTCATTATGATATGAACATCCTGTTCGGCATTAATTTCAATTGTATAGATCAGGCCCAGATCATAAATATTTACTGGAATTTCAGGATCATAAACCGTCCTGCAGGCATTGACGACAGTCTCATATAATGGATGGTCTACGCTTGAGGGCTTGATCAGCGGTGCACCTTCCATCAATCCTTCCTGAAGCATGATTAAATTAATCTCCCTAAATTGAAATATACTATAAAAATAGCTTAATTTCCTAGAATTTCCATAGGTTCAGGGAAACAGATAAGCCATGATTACTATTTTCACTCCCAGAATTTAAGGAGATTGAAAGCAATCAAATAATGTTTGGCGGCTTTACCTTAAATTACATCAATGGGATTAACGTACCAGAAGCAGTATATTGTAATTGAGTATCGGTCAACAAAGAAAGAATTTTATGAACCAATCCTTTGTTTTCAAAACGGAAAAACAGGAAGCCAAAGCAAGGCTAGGCCAGATTGCAACTCCCAAGGGGATTATAGATACGCCCGCATTCATGCCAGTGGGCACCTGTGCAACCGTCAAGGCAATGTTCCCTGAAAATGTGGCCTCTACTGGAGCACAGATTATTTTGGGAAATGCCTATCATCTGATGCTTCGGCCTACGGCAGAAAGGGTTTCCAACCTAGGGGGATTGCATCGCTTCATGAATTGGCAAAAGCCCATACTGACCGATTCAGGCGGTTTCCAGGTGATGAGTTTAAAACAACTTCGCAAGATAGATGAACAGGGTGTAGAGTTTAGATCCTTCATTGATGGATCAAAATATTTTTTATCACCTGAGAGGTCGATTGAAATCCAAAGGCTTTTAGGGTCAGATATTTCAATGTGCTTTGATGAGTGTACGCCATATCCTGCTGAAAAACAGGTTGCCGCCAAATCCATGGAATTGTCGATGAGGTGGGCAAAACGTAGTAAAATTGCCTTTGGGGATCGACAGGGCTATGCACTTTTTGGCATACAGCAGGGTTCAGTCTACAGGTCTTTGCGTGAGGATAGTACAGGGCAACTTGTTGATATCGGTTTTGATGGTTATGCGGTAGGAGGATTGGCAGTAGGTGAAGGTCAGGAAAAAATGTTTGAAGTTCTCGATTATTCCGTTCCCATTCTCCCTGAAAGCAAACCCCGATATTTGATGGGTGTAGGAAAGCCAGATGATATAGTCGGTGGAGTCTTAAGGGGGATTGACATGTTTGATTGCGTTCTTCCAACCCGATCAGGCAGGAACGGACAGGCATTCACCCATGTTGGATTGATTAATATTAAAAATGCCAGGTACAAAGATGATGAACAACCGCTAGATGACAAATGTGATTGTCCTACCTGCAGCAATTATTCACGGGCATATCTGCATCATGTCTTCAAATCGAACGAAATAATTTCATCCATGTTGTTAACCTGGCACAATCTCAGGTTTTACCAGATTCTCATGGCGCGAATTCGAAATTCTCTCAACCAGGGAAACTTTGTTCAATTTGCCCGGGATTACTTGAAAACAGGGGTTTTGAAGCTGGAAAACGAGTCTACTTCAAGTGGAACGTAACTTCGGTTTAAAAGTTGAAATATAATTCCTTTGTACCAAATATTGAAAGTAGCAACAGAAACCATGAAAGTTGAGTGATGCAATATAAAAATAAAACCTTTCCCCTATTACCATTGAGAGATATTGTTGTTTTCCCGTATATGGTTGCACCTCTCTATGTCGGTAGGAAAATGTCAATTGTGGCTTTGGAGCAGACTGTAAACAGTGCAGATGAAAAATTGATCCTGTGTGCCCAGCGTGAACATGATTCGGAATTTACCGATCCATCATTTGTTTATGATGTCGGGGTGGTGGCCAAGATAGTTCAACTGATCAAACTTCCAGATGGCACCATCAAGGTGATGGTTGCAGCATCCGAAAGGGTTAAGATTACTGAATGGAACACCGACAACAGTTTTATTGAAGTCAAGGTCGAGCCTTACGAAGATATTTATGAAAACGCTGCCAAGTTGAAAGTTTATCTTAAGACGGCCAGAGAATCATTCAAGAAATATGCTTCAGCGAAAAAGACGATCAGCAACGAAGTGGCTTCACAGGTGGCCGAAGTGGAAGATCCTTCGAAATTTGCCGATTTAGTTGCCGGTGCCTTGAGTTCAGAAGTTTCGGTCATGCAAACCCTGCTTGAAAATAGAAATGTGGGAGATCGATTGAAAAATATCATTGAAATCCTGGAAGCAGAAATTTCCCTACTTGATTTCGAAATGGATATCAAGAGTAAGGTCAAGTCCCGCATGGAAAAGACCCATAGGGAATATTTCCTCAATGAACAGATGAGAGCCATTCAGAAGGAACTTGGTGAACAGGAAGAAACATCGGAAGTAGAGGAACTTGAGGACAGAATCAACAAGACAAAATTCTCCGAGGAAGCCAAGGCCAAGGCCTTGAGCGAATTGAAAAAAATCAAGACATCGAATTCCAATGGCCCGGAAGTGCAGGTGTCACGAAATTATCTGGAGTGGTTGCTTGAAATTCCATGGGGTGTAAGAAAGGATATTGAAATAGATATTCCCAGCGCCGAGAAAATACTGGATGAAGATCACTTCGGTTTGGAGAAGGTCAAGGAAAGGATTGTTGAGTTTATTGCCGTTCAGAAGAGAAAGGGTAATGTTGGTGGCTCGATATTATGTCTGGTGGGCCCTCCCGGGGTCGGTAAAACCTCGCTTGGTCAGTCAGTTGCAAGAGCTACTGGCAGGGAATTCGTCAGGATTTCCCTGGGTGGCTTGAATGATGAGGCTGAGATCAGGGGACACCGAAGAACCTATATCGGTTCCATGCCCGGTCGGATTATCAAGTCCTTTCGAAAAAGGAAATCAATCAATCCTCTCATTCTGCTTGATGAAATAGATAAAATGGGAGCTGGTAGGGGTGACCCAGCAAGTGCCATGCTTGAAGTTCTTGACCCAGAACAGAACAACAAGTTCCATGACAATTATCTTGATGTGGATTATGATCTTTCAGAGGTCATGTTCATCACTACGGCCAACTACCTCCATCATATTCCAGAGCCATTGAGAGACAGGATGGAAATCATTCATCTTGACGGTTATACGGAAGATGAGAAACTCCAGATTGCCAAGAGACATCTGATTCCCGAATTGAAGAAGACCCAGGGCATTCGACGTGGTGAATTCAAAATGAGCGATAGGGTTGTTGAGGAAATCATAAGGAAATATACCCGTGAAGCCGGTGTTCGAAATCTCAAGCGGGAATTGGAAAAGGTCATGCGGAAATCCCTTACCCAGATTGTACGTGGGGATAAGGATAGTGTTGGTGTCAACCTGAAGAATATTGATAATTTCCTTGGACTCGAAAAATTCCGGTACGGCCTGGCCGAAGAAAAAGACATTGTTGGTGTTGCCACAGGCTTGGCCTGGACCCAGGCGGGTGGGGATTTATTGTTGATTGAATCAACTGTCGTCCCGGGCAGTGGAAAGATGAATGCCACGGGTACCCTGGGCAAGGTCATGAAGGAATCCATCACGGCAGCAACTTCTTATGTCCAGTCAATTGCACTTCAAATTGGTGTAGAGCCTTCGAAATTCAAAACAATCGATATTCATGTACATGTTCCGGAAGGAGCAACACCGAAGGAGGGGCCTTCTGCTGGAGTTGGTATGGTGACCTCGGTGGTTTCTGTTTTGACAGGCATACCAATCAGGAAGGATGTTGCCATGACCGGTGAGGTAACATTAAGAGGAAGGGTTCTTCCCATTGGGGGATTGAAAGCAAAATTGCTGGCTGCTGTAAGAGGGGGAATCAAGACCGTTATCATACCCGCGGGCAATAAAAAAGACCTTTACGAGATTTCCGATGACATCAAGGCACCATTGGAAATAATCCCTGTCTCAAATGTTTTCGATGTGTTGAAAATTGCCCTTACAGAAAAATTGCGGCCATTGGACAAGATCAGTATTGAAAGTACTGAATCCAGTCACCAGCCAACAATCAACTAATTTGTTTCAAGGAACATCAGGCTGGGATTAATTGCCAAGGGTTTGGGCAGGAAGTTCAATCAGGTTTACACCGTAAAAGAATATTGAAATTGAAAATAAATATTCCAAATGGAGTAGACAAATTGGCAAACTATATTAAGTGAAGGGTGATTAGCTCAGCTGGTAGAGCACTTCGTTTACACCGAAGGGGTCGGGAGTTCGAACCTCTCATCACCCACCATTTTAAATAATTGACCATTCAGGTATAATTTACTTTGGACAGGAAATGACACTTGACAAAGTTTAACGCCTGATTTATCCAAAGTTGGATAACAAATTAGTGGCTGTAGCTCAGTTTGGTTAGAGCGCTGGCCTGTCACGCCAGAGGTCGCGGGTTCGAGTCCCGTCAGCCGCGCCACTACCTTGTTCAACAAATGTAACTTGGGGATAAGTTCTGATGGTCAAATCGATTAATCCCAGGTTTTGGTTCCCAAGAATACCGGAAATCCGATGGGTTGGCATATATTGCCTGATACTCGTCTCATGGCTTGCCCTATTTATTTTTGGTATCTTCCAGTCTCACAATCCAGTAAATTATTTTGATTTTGGTGACCTGATTGGATCCTTGATCAATCCACATTACCATCATCTGGATTTCATGTTTCTATTCGGTATGTGGGGAATCATGGCCTTGGCCATGATGTTACCCAGTTTTATACCAACACTTCGTGTTTATGATGATTTAAGGTCTACAGGATCTGGTTCTGGAGCAGGCTACTGGGCCCTTACGTTAGGTTATGTTACAGTCTGGTTGATTTATGCAATATTCATGGCGGTAATTCAGGTTTATCTTATTTCTCTAAACATTCTACCTGACGCCATGGGTGATTTGAACATATACCCGATTGTAATTTTATTTTTGTTGGCTGGAATCTATCAATTATCGAATTTCAAGGATAGATGCCTGACATATTGTCGAAATCCACTGCTGATTTTCCTTGCAAGGGGAGAAGTAGGACTGCATGGTGAATTTTATTCGGGTATCAGTTTTGCTGCCTGGTGTCTAGGGTGTTGCTTTTTTCTCATGGCATTGTGCCTGATCACCGGACTGATGAATATTGCCTGGATGGGTCTCTTGACCATAATAATCATACTCGAAAAATTACCTGATTTGGGAAAATATGTTTCCAAGCCTTTGGGTATTGTTTTGATTGCCACTTCCCTGATAATTTATATTTTTCAATAATAAATGAGAGTAAAATGACGAAAGCTATTTCAAGAGACCGATTAAAGGTTTCCAAACGACTAGACAACCGCCACCCAAGTGCAGAGAAGTCTGATAGGGGGATGATTTCCTGGCGTATCAAGGGCGAATTAATACTGAACTGCAATTGCACGATCTTTTGTCCCTGTGTCATCAGTTTGGGCAAACATGCACCGACCGAGGGTTATTGTCAGGCTTGGGCAGGGATTCGAATTGATGAAGGCAATTATGGGGATGAATCTCTTTCGGGATTGAATATAGGATTAATCCTGGAAATACCTGGTCTGATGGCAAGAGGTAATTGGAAAGCGGCTGCATTTATTGATGATAACGCATCCCACAAGGCTTATCACGGTTTGATCCAGATTTTGACCGGCAAAGCTAAGGGAACAACTGGTCTCTTTAAAAATTTGGTGAGTGAATTCCTGGGGGCAGAAAGGGCTGAAGTTACTTTTGAAACGCAAGGCAAGACCAGAAGGCTCAAGGTTGGCAAGAAAATTGATGGTGAAGTTTTCCCGGTCAAAGGAAAAAATCCGGACACGGACATAGTTGCTGTCAACACAAACTATTGGATGGGCAGCGACATAACGGTTGCCACGGCCAGTAAAGGACGTGTCAGGGCCTTTGGCCGGGTATGGGACTTTGATGGCCGATCAGCCGAAATTTGCACCATAAACTGGCAAGGTCCAGAGAGGTAAGAATAATAATGCGTGATGTAAATATATTCCCATCTATAAGGGTAAGAAAAACGCCCTTCTGGGACCGTGTGGTAGAAGCAGGAGTTAAATCCTGTTCCGTTTATAACAGAATGTTGCTGCCGGTACGGTTTGAAACAGCAGAGATTGATTACTTTCATTTGAAGGAACATGTTCAGTTATGGGATGTGGCCTGTGAAAGGCAAATTGAGGTAGTCGGTCCTGATGCAACAAGACTGATAGAACTTCTTTCGCCCCGACCAATAGACAATTTGAAGGTTGGCAAGTGTTTGTATTTCCCGGTAGTTGATCAGTATGGTGGCATGTTGAATGATCCAGTCCTGCTCAAGCTTTCTGATACCAGATATTGGATTTCCATTGCAGATAGCGATTATTTGCTTTGGGTCTTGGCTCTTGTCGCTGCTCTTAAAATCAATGTAAGAGTTTTTGAACCCGATGTATCCCCCCTAGGAGTGCAGGGACCAAAATCTGATGAGCTCATGGCACGGGTTTTCGGCAAGGAAATTACCGAACTGAAATTTTTTGATTTCACGATTTTGGAATTTCAAGGTAAGGAGCACTATGTTTCCCGTTCGGGTTATTCTAAGCGGGGTGGATTTGAGATTTATGTTGAGGGAACCAAAAACGGTATTCCAATGTGGGATGCCCTGATGGAGGCAGGTGAAGATCTTTCTGTCAGAGCAGGGGGTCCAAATTATCCCGAACGGGTCGAGGGTGGCTTGCTGTCCTACGGAACTGACATGACAATGAAACACACTCCGTACGAAAGCGGGTTGGGCAAATATTGTGATGTTCATTCTACTCCCAATTGTATTGGATATAACGCTTTGAAAAGAGTGGTTGAAGAGGGTTGGGACAGGGAAATTAGATCACTTGACATCGAGGGTGGCAAGGTCCCCCTTTGTCATGTGCCCTGGAAAGTTACAGTTGATGGTGAATTTGCCGGTCATGTTACCTCGGTTACCTGGTCACCGGGATATAAAACAAATGTTGCAATCGGCATGATTGAAAAGGATTTTTGGGGTCCAGATACCGAGGTATTGGTACATGCCCCCGATTATCCACGAAAAGGTAAAGTCAGACAAAGTTTCTATACTTAAATAAAGGAAAAATATTATGGGATTCTTAGCCCTTGTAGTTGATAAAAATGAAGAAGGTAAAACATCCGGATCAGTTCAGGAACTGAATATCGATGACCTGCCGGAAGGTGATGTAACCGTCAAGGTTGATTATTCTACGGTAAATTACAAAGATGGTCTATGTCTGGGCTCAGGTGGAGGTTTGGTAAGGAATTATCCACATGTTCCAGGAATTGATTTTGCCGGAACAGTAATGGAATCCCAATCAGACGGATTCAGCAAGGGCGACAAGGTTGTTCTTACTGGATGGAGAGTGGGTGAGGTCTGGTGGGGTGGTTATTCACAAATTGCCAGGGTCAAATCCGAATGGCTGGTTAAGTTGCCTGAAGGCATGAGTACCAAAACGGCCATGGTTGTTGGAACCGCTGGACTCACGGCCATGCTCGCCATTGATGCCCTGGAAAATCAAGGCATGGAAAAGGACAACGGCCATGTTCTTGTAACGGGTGCTACGGGAGGGGTCGGTTCAATTGCAACCCTCTTGCTTTCCCAAATGGGATATGAGGTTGCGGGGGTTACCGGGAAAAGTGATTCCGGGGATTATCTCAGGGAATTGGGTGCAAGCAAGGTAATTCCACGTAACGAAATTGACGAGGTGACCAAAAGACCCCTTGAGAAAGAACTTTGGGCCGGGTGTGTCGATGCCGTCGGTGGAGCCATGCTGGCAAGGGTATTGGGACAAATGAAATATGGAACTTCCGTTGCAGCAGTCGGATTGGCTGGCGGAGCACAATTGCCAGCGACAGTCATCCCATTCCTTTTGAGAGGTGTAAACCTGTTGGGGATAGATAGTGTGATGAAACCTATCAATGATCGTGTCAGTGCGTGGTCAAAAATCAATCGGTATCTGGATATTTCCAAACTGGAGAATGTTGTTGATGTTAGAACTCTTGCTGATCTCCCTGATTTGGGCAAGTCAATTCTCAAGGGTGAGATAAGAGGAAGAACAGTCATTGATGTAAATGGCTAACCTAAACCATCCACGATTATTCAATTCATTCATATTTTATTGGAAATTATAGTGTCAAGAAAGATTCACCGTACAATCTCTATTGATAGTTCCTTTGCAGAATTCATCGAGGAGAAAGCACTACCCGGTACTGGAGTGTCCAAGGAAACCTTCTGGGATGGATTGGCATCACTCATTGAGGAATTCGATGGAAAAAATAAGGAACTCGTTTCCTTTCGAGATAAGTTGCAATCACAAATTGATGATTGGCATTTGAAGGCTGGAAATCAGATTTTCGACACGGAGAAATACAAAGCCTTTTTGAGCGAGATCGGATATTTGGTGGATGAGGGTCCTGATTTCAGTATTCAAACCACAAGGATCGATCCTGAAATTGCTACCATTGCCGGGCCCCAACTGGTAGTGCCGATTACCAATGCCAGATTTGCCATAAATGCAATCAATGCCCGATGGAACTCCCTTTATGATGCTCTTTATGGAACAAATGTTCTGGGTAAACCCACAGGACAGGACTTTGATAACGACCATGCCATGAAAGTCATAGAGTGGGCCAAAAATTTCCTGAATGATTGTTTTCCTCTAGCTGGTGATAGCCACAAGAATGCATCAGGATATCATATTTTAGATGATACTCTAGTTATCCAGGTTCCTTCAGGTGAAGCCCAATTAGCCGATAAATCACATTTCGTTGGTTACACCGGGGAACCATCAAATCCGGAAAGCATTATTTTGCAAAGGAACGGCATACATTTGATTGTGGTTTTTGATCGAAGTGATGTCATTGGTAAAACAGATCCTGCCGGGATAGCTGATGTAGTTTTGGAATCAGCCATAACAACCATTCTTGATTGTGAGGATTCGGTAGCCGTAGTTGACGTAGAGGATAAAATTCTGGCCTATGAAAACTGGCTGGGAATAATGAAAGGCGATCTGGTTGCCGAATTTGAAAAGGATGGAGCAAATATAACCAGAGTAATCAAGGGGAATAAGGAATTCATTACTCCCAAGGGGAACAAACTAACCCTCAAGGGACAAGCATTGTTGCTTATTAGAAACTCAGCTTCACACATCAATACCAACATCGTAACCGATTTAGACGGAAATCAGGTAAGTGAAACCATTCTTGATGCCCTTTGTACCACCCTTATAGGTTTACATGATCTCAAGGGAACAAATGGTAATTCACGGGAAGGTTCGATTTACATAGTCAAACCCAAAATGCATGGGCCAGATGAAGTTGCCTTGGCTGACCGGTTATTTTCCCGCGTTGAGGAAATTCTGGAATTGGAGCAGTATACGGTAAAGATTGGTATAATGGATGAGGAAAGACGAACCACGGTCAATTTAAAGGAATGTATCAGGGCTGCCATGAAGAGGGTTGCCTTTATTAATACCGGGTTTTTGGACAGAACGGGAGATGAAATCCATACATCGTTCAAAATGGGGCCTTTCCTTCGCAAGGGAAGTTTAAAACAGGCTCCCTGGTTACCTGCGTACGAAAACTGGAATGTGGATGTGGGGTTGAACTGTGGTTTGAAAGGCAAAAGTCAAATTGGCAAGGGTATGTGGGCAATGCCCGATTTGATGAAGGAAATGCTTGAGCAAAAGATTGAGCATCCATTGGCTGGGGCCAATACTGCCTGGGTACCAAGTCCCACTGCTGCCACACTCCATGCCGTTCATTATTTCAAGGTTGATGTCAAGGAAATCCAGGACCGATTACTCGATAATGGACAACGTGCTTCACTGGATACCATTCTGCAAATTCCCATCGCCGAAGCAACTGATTGGTCAGGGGACGAGATACTCCAAGAAATCAGGAACAATCTACAGGGCATTCTCGGGTATGTTGTCAGATGGGTTGATCAGGGTATAGGGTGTTCGAAAATACCTGATATTAACAATGTTGGTTTGATGGAGGATAGAGCCACCTGTCGTATATCCTCTCAGCATGTGGCAAATTGGCTTCATCACGGGACTGTGGACAAGGAAACTGTAATGAATTCGATGAAGGAAATGGCAGTGGTTGTTGATGGTCAAAACAAGGAAGATCCCAATTATATTCCCATGGCACCTACCTTTGATGGAGAAGCCTTTAAAGCGGCTTGTGATCTGGTGTTCAAGGGAGATATCCAATCCTCGGGATATACTGAATTCATTCTTCATCAAAGAAGACTGGAACGAAAAAGGAAAATCGGCTAGATGGGGAAGTTGGATAAACTAGTATATATCCCCTAAATATACACCAATATTAGTGATGTACTTTTCAATCATTAAGATCTTGCTCCAGAAGTTCAATGACTTAAAAAACTCTCTAAAATTCTGCATAAAATAACAATTTTTGATACAAAAATGGTCTGAATTTGAGAAAAAGCTTTGAGAATTGCTAGTTCTTTGCCCTATGTTTCAAGTTCTTTGATAATGCTTGACACTTCAACCATACGGATTAGAATGAGGTTAAGACTATCCATTCCTTGGTTATACCATTGGAATGGTAAATTGATTTGGAGAAAATAATGAAACTATATAATCTGACTAGATTTGCTGCAGCAATTGTTGTTGCTATTGGTACAAGCATTGCTTCAGTGTCATTTGTTGCAGCACAGCAGCAATTCATTTCGATCGGGACAGGGGGCGTGACAGGAGTGTACTATCCAACTGGAGGTGCAATCTGTCGACTGGTTAACAAGGATCGCAAGGAACATGGCATTCGATGTTCTGTGGAGTCAACCGGTGGTTCCATTTACAATATTAACACTATCAAGGGTGGTGAACTTGAGTTTGGGGTGGCCCAATCTGACTGGCAATACCATGCCTACCATGGTACATCAAGATTCGAGGATAACCAGTTCGAGGGTCTGCGGGCTGTGTTTTCAGTTCATCCTGAACCAGTAACCATTGTTGCTCGCCGGGATGCTGGTATAAATAATATTACTGATATTCCCGGAACACGTTTTAATATTGGTAATGATGGATCGGGCACACTTGGCACATGGGAAGTTATTGAAGAAGCAATGGGATGGAGCCGTGATGATCTAGCCCTTGCAGCCAAGATGAAATCGGCTGAAACCGGCTCGGCTCTTTGTGACAACAAAATAGACGGGTATTTCTGGCTTGTTGGACATCCTTCAGCTCTCACGCATGAAACCATCGCATCATGTGATGCCGTAATCGTCCCTGCAGTTGCACCAGAAATTGACCAACTTATTGCTGAAAGGCCGTATTATCGAAATGCAACCATTCCAGGGGGGATGTATCCAGGCAATCCTGATGATATACCGACCTTTGGTGTAGGTGCGACCTTTGTTACATCTGCCGATGTGCCCGATGAGGTTGTGTATCTTGTTGCGAAGGCGGTTCTTGCCAATCTTGACGATTTTCGCAAATTGCATCCAGCTTTTGCCAACCTGAAAGCTGAAGAAATGGTCAGTGATTCGTTGTCAGCACCATTACATCCAGGTGCCATCAAGGCCTACAAGGAATTAGGTCTAATTGAGTAAATCTAAATCCAGCACAGCCGGTATTTCCGGCTGTGTTCCCATGGACGTTGGGTTTTAAGTCAATCTGTAACCCATGGGGACTATCATGACCTCAAGAAACACATCAGGATCAACCACTCACTCAGAAGCTAAAACACTTGCAAGTGATCTGGATATAGGTGGACGTAATCCTGATAATTGGCAAGCAGGTGTCATCACTGGTATAGCCTTGCTCTGGGCTACATTACAAATAATTAACGCTTCACCCTTACCGGCATTTCTGGCCCAAGCACTTGGAATAAACTGGATTTATGTCAATTCCGATACGGAAAGGGTATTGCATCTGGCATTCGGGTTAACACTCGCAGCCTTCGCCTATCCTCTCTTTAAGTCAGCTTCACGAGATAGAATTCCATGGTATGACTGGATATTGGTAGTTGCAGGTTTGTGCGCAACCCTTTACCTTATAGCCAATTCGGCAGCCATTTCCAATCGTTCAGGATTACCGACAACTTCTGATCTAGTTGTATCGGCTACTGGACTTGTTATTGTGCTCGTAGCAACCTACCGCGCCCTTGGATTACCGATGGTTGTGGTTGCCAGTGTATTCCTTCTTTACGTGTTTTTTGGGGATGCCAACTTCTTTCCGGATGCCATGCAGTGGAAAGGAGCAAGTTTTGGTAAGGCCATGTGGCATTTCTGGATGCAGACAGAAGGAGTTTTTGGGCTTGCATTGGGTGTATCAGCCTCAATGGTATTCCTATTTGTATTGTTTGGTTCACTGCTTGAGAAAGCCGGTGCAGGGAACTACTTTATCAAGCTTGCCTTTGCCCTGATGGGCCACTTGACTGGAGGACCGGCAAAAGCTGCGGTGGCAGCATCAGCTGCAACTGGCCTCATTTCGGGGTCTTCCATTGCCAACACTGTTACTACTGGAACATTTACCATACCCCTTATGAAACGGGTTGGATTTTCGGCCGAGAAAGCCGGGGCCGTCGAAGTCGCCTCATCAACCAACGGACAATTAACACCACCGGTCATGGGGGCTGCTGCTTTCCTAATGGTCGAATATGTTGGCATATCCTATCTAGAGGTTGTCAAACATGCCTTCCTGCCTGCGGTTATTTCCTACATTGCACTGATTTATATCGTTCATCTCGAGGCTGAGAAGTTGCAGTTGAAGGGTTTGCCAAGAGCCAGTGAACCCAAGCCATTACTGGCAAGACTTGCCCGGCTAGCTCTGGGCATTGCAATATTTTGTGCATTGTGCCTCATGACATATTATGGTCTTGGTTGGCTCAAACCCGTACTCGGGAACTACTCATTGATTGGTATATCGGTTTTGTTCATTGTTTCCTATCTTGTGCTTCTCAAATGGTCATCTTTACAACCTGATTTGACGGTTGATGATCCCAATACCCCCTTCAAGTCGTTGCCATTGCCCGGACCTATTGCCAAAACCGGTACCTATTATATTTTACCAGTTATTGTTCTGATCTGGAATTTGATGATCGAGCGTCTATCTCCAGGACTTTCTGCCTTCTGGGCCACATTTGCCATGATTTTCGTCATGGTCACACAGCACCCAATCAAGGGTTGGTTCAGGGGTGAAAGAAGAATTGCCCCGGCAGTATCTCGTGGATGGAATGAATTGATAGAGGGAATGGTTGCTGGTTCACGCAACATGGTTGGTATCGCAGTAGCCACAGGTACAGCGGGTATCATAGTTGGAACGGTATCCTTGACAGGTGCCCATCAGGTTATCGGTGAGTTCATAGAGGTGCTTTCCGGTGGTAATCTGTTGTTGATGCTAGTTTTTGTGGCTCTCTTCTCACTGGTACTCGGTATGGGATTGCCAACAACTGCAACCTATATTGTCATTACATCGCTTATGGCCCCTGTAATCGTTGCAGTCGGTGCCAAATCTGGTCTTGTGGTACCTCTCATTGCCGTTCATATGTTTGTGTTCTACTTTGGTATTCTTGCCGATGACACCCCTCCTGTTGGTCTAGCGGCTTTTGCAGCAGCAGCCATATCGGGTGGAGACCCAATCAAAACTGGTGTCATTGGATTCTCCTACGATATCAGGACGGCTATTCTGCCATTTTTGTTTATTTTCAATACCGAATTGTTGCTGATAGATGTAACTTTCGGGAAGGCTGTTTTCGTATTTCTTGTTTCTGTTGTGGCGATGTTGCTTTTCGCGGCAGCATCGCAGAATTGGTTCCTGACCCGCTCACGGCTTTGGGAGAGTGCCGTGTTGTTGTTGATTGCCTTCAGCCTTTTTCGTCCAGGATTCTTGCTTGATATGATATCGGAACCTTATGATCGAATTCCCCCCTCGGAATTGGTTGCAATGGCTGATATCGCACCTGACATGGCAAGTATCAGGGTCAGAATGTCAGGCGAAGACTTCGTGACTGGAGAGATAGTTGCAACGACACTTGAACTTCCACTTGGCAAAGTTTCAGATGGTGATGGTGCCCTCAGGCTTGATCGTCATGCAGGACTGTCATTTCGAACGGAAGATGATGGCAGGGTCTTTGTCGACATGCTCAATTTTGGACAGTATGCGCAGGAGAAAGGTATCGATTTTGACTGGGAGGTACTTTATATTGAAACCGAGGCCGACCGGATTCCCAAGGAAACATTCTATATCCCCTCGGTTTTGTTGCTAGCTCTCATAGTCTGGCTTCAACTCCGTCGCCGTCGACTGATACAATGAATGGCACTACCCAAATTGAACCAAACCAGCCACAATTGATTTCAGGGATATAAAGTTTTTCTCAATTAGTTGAACCAGCCGAGGTAGGTATGAGTAATGTTTTTGGCCGGAATTCAAGGACAGAATTGCCAACAGTGGCAAGCGGTGAGGGAGTTTATCTATTTGACAAAAACGGTAAACGTTACCTTGATGGATCTGGAGGAGCTGCAGTTTCATGTCTTGGTCATTCCAATTCCAGGGTCAGGGCGGCATTAAAGAATCAACTTGAGAAACTGGCATTTGCCCACACTGGATTTTTTACTTCCGAACCGGCTGAACTTCTTGCTGAGCAATTAATTGCCAAGGCACCAAATGGTATAGAGAAGGTCTATCTTGTATCGGGAGGATCAGAGGCGGTCGAAGCGGCACTCAAGCTTGCCCGTCAGTATTTTCTTGAAATAGGACAACCAAAGAGAAACCGAATAATTGCACGCCTGCAAAGCTTTCATGGTAACACCCTTGGGGCTCTTGCGGTGGGTGGCAATGTATGGCGTAGACGTCAATTTTCTCCTTTATTGATCGAAACATCCCACATTTCTCCCTGTTATGCTTATCGTGGTCAGCAACCGGAAGAAACAATTGAACAATATAGTCTTCGCATGGCCAATGAGCTTGAGGAAGAAATTACCAGATTGGGTTCTGATAATGTGATGGCATTTATTGCTGAACCTGTTGTCGGAGCTACGTTGGGGGCTGTACCTCCCACGACGGGATATTTTAGGCATATCCGAAAGATCTGTGATCAGCATGGCATATTGTTTATTGCTGACGAGGTCATGTGTGGGGCCGGACGTACCGGTAGCATGTTTGCCATTGACCAAGAATCTGTTACTCCTGACATCATCACGATGGCAAAGGGTTTGGGGGCGGGTTATCAACCGCTAGGCGCCATGCTTTGCCAGAAATACATTCACGATGCCATAGCAAAGGGATCCGGGTTTTTTCAACATGGTCATACCTATCATGGACATTCTCTGGCGGCAGCTGCCGGCGTTGCCGTATTACGGGAAATGGATGAAGAGGGACTTGTTGACCAGGTAAAGCAGACTGGACAATACCTGCATTCAGCATTGGGTTTGGAGTTTGGACAGCATCCCCATGTTGGAGACATCCGGGGGCGGGGTTTATTCATGGGGATTGAATTTGTTGTGGACCGCCGGACAAAGGAACCGTTTGATCCAAACCTGAACATGGCAGGAAAGCTGAAAGCCGCTGCCATGTCGGAAGGATTGATTTGTTACCCCATGCAAGGGACTATAGATGGTTCCCGTGGAGACCATGTTCTTCTGGCACCTGCATATATCATCACCAAGGCCCAGGTGGATGAGCTTGCAGAAAAACTTGCCCGAGCGATTGAGAGGGTTTTTGAAAATGCCATGGGGTAATAGTTTACCCCAAGTTATGGTTGCACCGAACGGGGCCCGCAGGACCAAGGATGACCATCCCAACCTGCCTATAACCATACCTGAGCTTGTTTCTGATGCCATTGCATGTCATCGGGCAGGGGCTGATGCAATTCATGTCCATGTTAGGAACAACAAGGGACAACATACCCTTGATATCGGTCTTTATCGGGAGGTAATGGAAGAATTGAAAACCGCTGTACCGGACATGTTGGTCCAGTTGACGACCGAGAGTGCTGGTATGTACAGCCCATCTGAACAACGCAGCATTCTACCCAAGCTCGGAGCGCAGTCAGTATCGGTTGCAATTAGGGAGTTTCTGGCCGACGGTGAATGGGAGTCGGCAGGCCGGGCGTATCACCAAGCCTTTGAGACGGGTAAGGATATTCAGCATATACTGTATACCATGAAGGATGTCGATTTGCTGGCCAGAATGGTTGCCAAGGGCATAGTGCCCTCGGCAAGGCTACAAATTTTACTCGTCATGGGAACTTATGGCGGCACTCCTGCCAGATTTGAGGATCTGGAACCACTGCTTTCCAATGTGGATAAAGAAATTCCGAACACACAGCTTGCAGTATGTGCTTTTGGCAGGCTGGAAACCAGGATATTGTCAGCAACATTCAAGCATGGACACAACATCAGGGTCGGGTTTGAGAACAATTTATATCATGACGATGGCAGGATTGCCAAAGGCAATGCATCCAGAGTTACCGAGGTTCTGCACTTTATTTCCAGCCGGAGGGTAGATTCTCATCAGACTTGAAGGTTGGGCAAAGTCGGAATATTGGCACTTGAACCACCAAGGAGAATGCTACTCCGTTGTCTGAAATCATCTTGGTATAGCTAATGTCTACAGGGAATTGGGAACCGCTTTTTACCGTATAACTATTTCCATAAGTCCAATTACCCACCAAAAAGGATAAGGACCCAAGAATGATTTTCCTTAGCCTGCTTTTCATAAAGTGTAAGTTAGTTTGGCTGATTTGAATAAACCTGTTTTACATTTACACTAGCTTGGTTATATTTCACTCTTCATTCCTTAAGGTAGTGGACCATTTAATTTGGCTTCACAACCTTGAAAACTTTTTTTGGAGAAATTAATGATTGATTTAAACAAGGCAATACGCAAGGTATTACACCTTGTAGTTCTGGCTACATTTATAGCAGGTGCCTCGATTGCAACTTCGCAGGCAGCTGATTTGGACCTTTCAGGTGAAACCGTAGAATTTGTAATACCATTTTCTGAAACAGGCGGGTCTGCCAAATGGGCCAATTTTTATGCACCACTTCTAAGCGAGGCACTTCCCGGGCAACCTACCGTTGTTGTGAAATTCATGCCTGGAGCAGGTTCCACGAAAGGTGCCAATTGGTTTCAGGAGCAAACTTACGAAGATACCAATGGGACATTGATATTCGGCTCCTCCGGATCAACTCAATTCCCTTACTTGCTTGGTGATCCTCGGGTGAAGTACGAGTATGCCGACTGGAATGTAGTTCTGGCTTCAGGTACAGGTGGTGTTGCCTTCCTTCCTCCCGATTTGGCAGGCATGATGAATGGTATGGATGCCTCAGGTCTTGCCGGAACCGATTTCATCTGGGGCAGTCAGGGTGCCACAAGATTGGACCTTGTCCCCCTGCTTGCCTGGAAAATGCTTGGAATGTCGGTTGAGCCCGTATTTGGAATAAAAGGTAGGGGCGATGGTCGTCTCATGTTTGAAAGAGGTGAGGCAAATATAGATTACCAAACTTCCTCGGCATACTTGAAGAGTGTCGTGCCACTGGTCGAGAACGGTCAGGCCGTACCCATGATGACGTGGGGTGCCCTGGATGACAATGGTAATGTCGTAAGAGACCCGACATTCCCGGATATTCCTTCATTTAAGGAAGTCTGTGAAGCAACTCCGGGATGTGAAACAAGCGGAGAAGCATGGGATGCCTGGAAAGCCTTCTTCATTGCAGGATTTCCTGCCCAGAAAATGGTATTTCTTCCAAAAGGTGCTACCCAGGAAGCAATTGATACCTATACCAAGGCCTTTGATGCTGTGATTGCCCGCCCGGATTTCCCCGAAATCTCGGAAGCCAGATTGGGAGTTTATCCTCAAATGACCGGGGCACTTGCCGCTGCAAGTCTTGAGCTGGGTACCCAGGTTGATCCAGTTGCCAAGGAGTTTGTCATTAATTGGTTGGCCGAAGATTATGGTGTAACCTTGGAATAATTAAAATTATGGAATTCCCCCGGTAAATTTCGGGGGAATTATTCTCTGATTATGGACATAATTGCTACAGCATTTGGAGCATTGGATGAAGCCATATTGTTGGTCCTCCATCCACAACAGATACTGTATCTGGTAATTGGAGTTGTTCTTGGTCTGTCCGTAGGGGTATTTCCTGGTCTTGGCGGGATTGCCGGTCTATCCCTTGTTCTCCCTTTCATGTACGGCATGGAACCAGTCTCCGGTTTGGCCTTGATGGTAGGATTGATAGCTGTAGTACCAACTTCGGATACATTCGCAAGTGTCTTGATGGGCATTCCTGGTTCGTCAGCTAGCCAAGCCACGGTTTTGGACGGTTTTCCCCTGGCCAAGAAAGGGGAGGCTGCCAGAGCCTTGTCGGCGGCCTTCGCATCTTCCCTGTTTGGGGGGCTTCTAGGTGCCACTGTACTTACTTTCTTCATATTGATAGCTAGACCAATCGTCCTTGCTTTCGGTACTCCGGAAATGCTCATGATAACTCTTCTTGGGCTGTCAATGGTGGCCATACTTGCAGGTCGGGTAGCCTTGAAGGGGTTGGCGGCAGCATGTCTGGGGCTTTTGGTTGGAACCATTGGTGAAGCTGGAGCTGGTGGGTCGCTGCGTATGGCAACCTATGACATACCTTATCTCACCGATGGTATCAAGCTGGTTATTGTAGGACTGGGAATTTTTGCCATACCCGAAATCGTATCCCTCCTCAGGCAGGATAAATCAATTTCCGAACGATCAAATCTTGGTGCCGGATGGTTGACTGGTGTAAAGGATTGGTGGAAAAACATCTGGCTCAGTATCAGATGTTCAGTAATCGGTGTCATTGTCGGTGTCATTCCAGGCTTGGGTGGTTCGGTGGTGGACTGGATTGCCTATGGGCACGCAGTACAGACTACAAAGGATAAATCAAAATTCGGGGCAGGGGAAATCCGTGGCGTCATTGGACCAGAAAGTTCAAATAATGCCAAGGAAGGGGGAGGACTTGTTCCAACCCTAATTTTCGGTATACCCGGTTCCGGGTCAATGGCAATTTTCATTGGAGGCCTTGCACTACTTGGTTTTGATGCAGGACCCCAGCTCATTCAGAATGAATTGTCTCTGACCTATACCATCGTCTGGTCATTGGCACTGGCCAATGTATTTGGGGCAGGACTCTGCATAGCCCTTTCGGGTGGTATCGCCAAATTGACAACCATTAGGTTTGCATTGCTAGCACCTTTTCTCTTCATGATGATATCCTTTGCTGCCTTTCAATCCCGACAATCACTCGGAGATTTGATTGCCCTCTTTTCCATAGGGGTGTTGGGCATCTTCCTCAAGCGGTTTGACTGGTCCAGACCGGCATTCCTGATTGGGTTTGTACTATCCTCCCAAGCAGAAAATTACTCCAACAATGCCCATCAGATTGCCAGTTTCAAATTCCGACGCAGTCTGGAGCAGGGATTTGAATACATAGCCTCTCCTATTGTTTTGGTTCTTTTGGTCATCACCTTAATCTCAGTCATTATCGGAATTAGACAGGCAAAGGAGATTTTTTCCGAAGGGGAAGTGAGTACCGGCAAAAAAAAGGCCCCCATGATCTTTTTGCTGGCCCTACTGGCCTACACATCAATTGCCTTAATCAATGCCTCGTTGATTGATTTGACATCCGACAAGATATTTCCGGTGACCATTGCCACGGTTGGTGTCATTGCCCTTGTTCTCCTGCTGATCAAAATGATGATTTCACCGGAGGGTGATACACTTTTCGCCGACAGCGAAACAGGCAAGGAGGGTTTGGAAGCGCCATATGGACTCTGGGGTACTCTTGGTTGGTTGGGGTTGCTGCTCCTTTTGACCTCACTACTCGGGTTTATACTTGCCCTTGGGGTTTTTCTTCTACTGTTTTTCCGAATCAGGGCCGGATTGAATTGGCTGCAGGTCTACTTTTTTACATCTTTGGGTTTGGTATTTATGTGTTTCTTTGCCTATATCCTGAACAGGGACTTTCCTCCCGGATTGCTCCAGGAATTTTTTAGGTTACCTTGGCCATTGACATGAAACAAAACAGCATACCATTTATGTTCTTTCGGGGAGGAACTTCCCGTGGTCCGTATTTCAGGAGCGATGACTTGCCTCGGGACAGGGACAAGCTCTCGGAAGTATTGATTGCCGTTATCGGCGCCGGAAACATAAGAAATATTGATGGCCTCGGAGGTGGAAGTTCGGTAACGACCAAAGTTGCCATATTAAGCAAATCCAATGAACCAGATGCTGATGTTGAATATCTTTTTGCCCAAGTTGGTGTTGACAAGAAGCTAGTAGATTTTGGTCCGACCTGTGGAAACATTCTGGTAGGTGTTGGACCTGCTGCCCTGGAAATGGGTTTGGTTCCGACAACCGGTGACAAAACGAAGGTCAGGATTAGGGCTACAAATACCAATGCTTTGGTGGAATCGGTCATTGAAACACCTGGAGGTGTAGTAAATTATGAAGGTAACATTGCCATTGATGGTGTACCAGGAACGTCTTCACCAGTCGCTTTGAATTTCCTGAATATCGTTGGTTCCAAAACGGGTAAAATGTTTCCAACGGGGAACAAGGTTGATATCATACAGGGAATTCCGGTAACCTGCATTGATGTGGCCATGCCGATGATGATTTCCCGAGCCGAGGATTTTGGCATTTCGGGTTATGAATCAGCCCAAGAGCTGGACGAGAACAAGGAATTATTTTCCAGAATGGAGGCAATAAGGGTTGAAGCAGGCCAACTGATGGGAATGGGAGATGTTCGAGCACAGGTAACTCCCAAGATCGGTTTGGTATCAAAAGCCAGAAACAATGGTCATTTTTCATCAAGATATTTCATGCCCTGGAATGCCCATCCTTCCATGGCCATTACCGGTTCACAATGTCTGGCAGCATGTTATCTAGCCCCGGGAACTGTTTCCGATGGTCTAGGAAAAAATACGAATGAATCCCCACTCGAGATGATAATTGAACATCCTCTAGGGGAAATGAAAATCATGGTAACATATGATTACAAGGATGGAGAGCTGGATTTTCACTCGGCGGGTGTTGTAAGAACCGCACGAATGATTGCTGAAGGAAATGTATTTATTCCCCGAACAATTTCTGTAAATTGAATCTCAGTTCAATTTAATCATTTATATAAGTGGAAAGCATGATTCACTCTAATTTGGCTGATTCAATCGGGAATACCCCCCTGATAAGATTGAATCAAGTGTCCAGGGAAACCGGATGTACAATTCTGGGAAAGGCCGAGTTTCTAAATCCCGGACAGTCGGTCAAGGACAGGGCTGCCTTGGCAATAATTCGTGATGCTGAGCATAGAGGACAACTGAAGAAGGGTGGAACCATAGTTGAGGGAACAGCCGGAAATACCGGCATAGGTCTTTCCCTTGTTGGTGCTTCACTAGGCTACAAGTGTGTCATTGTTATACCTGAAACACAGACCCAGGAAAAAAAGGACATGTTGATCCTCGCTGGGGCCGAGCTCGTAGAAGTCCCGGCTGTACCGTACCGAGATCCAAACAATTATGTCAAATATTCTCAAAGGCTTGCAATGGCACTGGACAAAACAGAGGAAAATGGTGCCATTTGGGCCAACCAGTTTGATAATATTGCCAACAAGAAAGGACATTATTTGACCACTGCCCCAGAAATCTGGAATCAGACTGGGGGAAAGGTCGACGGATTTATCTGTGCCGTTGGAACAGGTGGAACCTTGGCAGGCGTTGCCGATGGACTGAGAGAACAAAATCCCGATGTGAAGATAGGCTTGGCTGACCCGATGGGAGCAGCCTTGTATCATTATTATGCACATGGTGAACTCAAGGCTGAAGGAACTTCAATTACCGAAGGTATTGGGCAGGGGAGAATAACGGCTAATCTGGAAGGCCTCAAGATAGATTTTCCCTATCAGATCGGTGATGATGAAGCTCTCAGGATTGTATTTGATCTATTGGCCAATGAAGGGCTTTGTCTTGGTGGAAGTTCGGGAATAAATGTTGCCGGAGCTGTAAGAATGGCACGTGACATGGGACCTGGTCATACTATTGTTACGGTTCTATGTGATTATGGATCAAGATATCAATCAAAAATGTTCAACAAGGATTTTTTACTTTCCAAGGATTTGCCGGTACCGAACTGGATGATGGGTCAGGCAAAAAAGATACCGGCTGTTTATGAGTAGAATGATGGAGACTAACTTGCTCAGGTCAAGGTTTCATACGTTCACCTGGTTGATTGCAATATTTTGGATAAGTTGGACCCAGATACTTTCTGCCCAGGAGGGGATCTCCTTTGACATCGAAACCTGGCTCAATTTTTCATCAAGGGCAGAACGGGTCGTAACCAACCAGGCAGCTTCCGATGAAGCATTTCTAAACCTGCAGTCACAACTGGTTGTCTGGAAAAACACTGCCCAATCACAATTACAACCTACGCAGGCAGAAATCGAACGTATTACTGGCAGACTTGAAGCTCTTGCCGGGTCAAACCTGGTGGAAGCAGAACAATCTAGACTGAGCCGTTTAGTGGTTGAGTTGAATGACAATCTATCGGATGCCGAAATGCGCCAGGGTTTAATCACGGATGTTGAGCAGGTAACAAATACCTTGATAGACGAGATCAACAATATTCTCGCGACTAGAAGTAAAGACAGATTATATTCGATAGGTCCTTCTCCTCTGAACCCTGTTCATTGGCAAGAAACCGTTTTATTTTTTGGAAGTTTTTTTAGTAACGTATTTGTAGACCTGTCCCAATCCTTGGGGAGCCAGGCTCAACGAACCCAAGCATGGCAAAATATTGGAGTAACCCTGTTATTTCTTGCTTCAAGCATTTTCATCATGTTTTTTGGCAGGCAAGTCGTAAATAAAGCCATCTTACCCCTGCTGGATCAAAATGCCCCCCGAACGAAACCTTTCATTGAAAGTTTCATATCAGTATTCAATACTCTGATATTACCCCTGTCGAGTCTTTATCTGATTTATTGGGCAATTATTTCAACGGGCTTCATATACTCCCAAAGCCTGATACTGCTTGATGCGCTGCTTTCACTTGGTGTTGTCGTCCTGGGTGTAAGTTGGTTAGCCAAGGAGGTATACCATTTGATTGTATCCAAATCGGCTGAACAGAAACCCCAAGCATGGCAAAGGCAAATTTTCAACATGTCCCTAATAATCGGATGGATACTGGGGTTGGATGTTTTTTTCAATGAGTTTGTTAACTATCAGGGAAGTTTGCCTCAAGTAGATGTAATATTGAGTTATATTGTCATTTTGCTTGGTGGTATATTTTTGTTTCGAGTTGCAAGGATATTGTCAACAAACATACCCAAACATTCCAATAACGACGACAAAAGATCTCCACTCGGAATACTGATTTCCCTATTGGCAAGGGTATCAATAATTGTATCTGTCCTTGCCATCGGCTTTGGAACTGCAGGATTCACTGTTGGAGCAAATACCATATTGATGGCTACTCTGGCTACTTTGCTGATTATTGCCGGCTATTGGTTTGCCATGAATGTTTTTATCAAGTTCTACTTTGCAATGTGCCAAATCACAGAAAGCGAGATTCTACAAAGCTGGAGCGGGCCATTCATCCTGGCAATAGGTGTGATAAATACCATGGCCTTTGCAATTTTGCTATTATATTCCTGGGGCTATAGCTATGAAGAAATTACCTTATTCTGGAATAGTGCCATTCAGGGAGTTGAAGTAGGTGGGCAACTGATTTCGCTTGAAGTGGTTTGGGTCTTCCTATTGGTTATAGTGGTTGGCTATCTGCTAACTCGTATCGGCAGGGTTATTCTGAACCAGTACGTCTTTCCATACACCAAAATGGATCAGGGACTTAAGTCATCTACCCTTAAAATTGTTAGTTACCTTGGTTTAGGAATTACTTTTATAGTTGCAATTTCCCTTGCTGGAATAGATTTGACCAATCTTGCCATCGTCATTGGTGCTTTATCCGTTGGTATAGGTTTTGGATTGCAAGAGGTGGTCTCCAATTTCATATCAGGTCTTATCCTCCTGTTTGAGAGACCTGTCAAAGAGGGAGACTGGATCGAGGTTGGTTCGACATCTGGAACAGTACGCAAGATTTCAGTTCGGTCCACGACGATTGAAACCTTTGACAGGGCTGAAGTTGTAGTGCCCAACAAGGACCTAATGGCCCAGGCCGTCAAGAACTGGACACTGGGTACTAGGATCGGACGTATCATTATTCCTGTGGGAGTGGCCTACGGCTCGAATGTGGGGCAGGTCCAGGAAATACTCTTGCAGATTGCAAAGGAACACCCGGCAGTGGCCGATGATCCAGCTCCTAGCGTTGCTTTCATGCGTTTTGGTGCGGATGCATTGGAATTTGATATTCGGGCAATTCTTAAGGATGTCAATTTCATGATCAGTGCCAGGTCCGAAATCAACTTCGACATCGCTAAGAGGTTTGAAGAAGAAGGTATAGAAATACCTTTCTCCCAAAGGGATATTTGGTTAAGAAATGATCAAATAAATATCAAGACAGTGCCTTAGAACCATCACCTAAGTCCTTAATCTAGATACTCACAATATATTTGTTTTTTGCGTATATTTATCTGGAGTCCTGAGACGAGTTTGGATCGAGTGAAAATTGGAACTAACGGCCGCTTGATTGTGCCGACCAAATTGAGAAAAGAGATAGGCTTATCAGATGGTATCAGAAGTTATGGAAGCGATCTCAGTCATCGCAAATGGGATAATAACAAGCCGGCAGTCGAATATAAGCACGAGGAATAAGGGCAGAAAGATTCGGGTAATTGGTAGTTTTATGTTTGTAAGTCCAAATTAGCACCATCAATCAGAATGACCAGATTATACCAACCTTCAATCCATAAATTGTATCATCTGACAAAAGGCCATGGGCAAAAATGTCCCCACCGACCACAAGATGATTTCCCATGTTATAATCACTTCCCAAATCAACCAATAACCTGTTTTCCTTGGCTACATTGCTTATCTTCGTACCAGACCATGTTGCATGACTGTCTTGACCAAGAACATGTTCAAGCCCAATAACCCCACGGAGTTCAAGATAACTCTCGTCTCTGACAAGTTCCATGGTTCGAATAACTCTCAATCCCAAACCAATCTTTGACTGCCTATCCTTACCCGAAACCAAATTGTCCAGTTGGGTATATCCAAGTGCATCAACCGATGCGCCTGCTTGGTGGTACCAGCCAAGCCCCATCAGTTGTATTCCATTATCCAACTCAAAAACTTTACCAGCTTCAATGCCAAGAGAATAAGCTTCCCCATTCGCACTTGTCGTATTTGCGGTTGTTTCTTCCCCTTCAGCAGGAGTCGGGGACAGACCTGCATCATAACGGGACCAGGAGAATTGGGTTTGTAAGTAAATGTTATTGTCTCTTTCCAAATGCACTCCGCCATACAAGCCGGACCCCTTGATCTTCAGTTGACCTTGTCCCCTTACCGATGTTACTTTCGTTTCGCCATTAACCAAACGCCCGCCAATCCAACCTGTCATTTGGTCAGACAATGGTCTCGCGATATGGGTTTGGAATGTATTCTGATTATAGCTATAGCTCATGCCAGTATCAGATCCTTTTGGAATGTATTGGCCCCTGCCATCACACACACTAGTCGAAGATTGTCTATTGGTTGTAAAGCCACAGGAAAACATATGAATCCTTCGTATTGCCCCGGGCAAAGCTTCGAAAAGACCCGCATTGATACCATAACGACTCAGCCATGCCTCTTCCTGCGAGAAGTCAAATGAATTGGTATCATGGGAAAACTCGGGGTTGAGTTTTACCTCATGGAAACCGGAAGGTGCCCATACATCCTGAAATTCCTCCCTTTCCAATAGTACAACACGATTTACCGAAAGTGTCGTGTCGGGTTTGCTGACGTCAAAACGCCCTCCAAAGTGTTCCCATGGCTTGCCGTTTGTTGATAACAGATTGACATGGAGAATACCATCAGCACGAATCGCAACCCCTTCACCAGAACCAACAAATCCATTGGGGCCAATGGTCACTTCTCCTTTACCCAAAATGTTGAGACCAGCCTTGCCTCCCATTACCCTGCCAAAAATTCGAATAATATTGGTGGGACCTCTAGCATAAATTCCATAGGATTCATTGCCCGTGGTGATTATGCTTGAACCTTCGCCGGTCATGATGTAGACATCCCCAGTACCTTGATTAATACCGTAAATTCCATGAGCATTTTGCCCGCTTGTGATAATGCTCCCACCGACAAAATCTATGTCGACATCACTAGAATCTGTATCTCGATACCATCCTAAAATCCCGTAGGCATTTTCCCCTTTTGTGGTAATACTTCCAGCAGTAAAATCTATGTTGATGTTACCTGTTCCTGGTCTTGGATCCTGTTCACCTGTTATACCGTTTGCATTATTCCCATTCGTAGAAATACTTCCACCCGAAAAAATTATATTAATTTCTCCTGTACCCCGATGCCTACTGAAAATCCCGCGGCCATTATCACCCATTGTGGTAATGCGTCCACCTAAAAAATTTATATTGATGTTTCCAATTTCTGAACGATAACCGGCGATTCCGACGGCTGAATCCCCCATCGTAGAAATACTTCCACTAGTAAAATCTATGTAGACTTCGCCATTACCAGTGAATCCGACATGAATCCCGTGAGCATTTTCCCCTTTTGTGGTAATGCTTCCACCGGAAAAATCTATGTCTATCATTCCTGTACCTGCTAATCGTTTACTTCCTAGAATCCCGTGGGCATAATCCCCCTCAGTGGTAATGCTTCCGCCAGAAAATTTTATATTGATATCACCTGTACCTGAGTGATAGCCGTGAATCCCATGGGTTTGTTTTCCTTTTGTGGTAATGCCTTCACCGGAAAAAACTATATTGATATGACCCCTATCTTGATGAATGCCCCAAATACCATGGGCAAAATCTTCGGTTGTTTCTATAGTAATTTCTGATTCTTCAATATTTATATTTTCATCAGATTCGCCGCTGTTTGACTGTATCGCTTCACATATCATACCACTTGGAAGAGGGTTGGGGCAGTCTGGGGTCTGGGCTGACACGATCACCGACAACAACACTGTCCATGTAAACAGGAATAAAATAAATGGCCAAAGGCTAATAAAAACGGAGGTTTCTATCAGGTTGGGATGTTTGGATTGCCCAGCTTTTAACCAAGCTCTGACAACAATTTTTTGGGGGGGGGTAGAAGAGATTAAAGAAAATAATGACATTCAACATAGAATTTTTTGCTGCTTGTGATTATTGAGATCATTTTACTTGCTTCAAACTTCTTAATAGGGGGATTATAACAAAATTTTATCTTTCTTTCAATTTTATACCCGCATGTTTCATGGATCATATTTTGGATTCGTAATCCTGAAAGCTTGTTATCGTCTTGTTCAATTCGTAGCTAGATAATGGAATTTTGATACCCCAATAAACTCGGCCATTTCTGGATTGTATTGGTCACTGATATGGGATGAATAAAGCAGAAAAAAGCTCAAGAAAGATTGTCTATTAGCTTCTTCCACTACACTATCAGCACCAAAACCGGACCAGATAATATCCACCTGAGGTGACATTACGAGATTAGAAACAGGGGCTACGTGACAGGCTCGAAAATGTAGAATCGGATTCAGTCAATCACAAAGGAATGAATACAAGCCTGCAGACGATTATGCGTCCAAGGGGCAGGTTAAATTGATTTTGACTTAGAGTACTTTTGTAAAAATTAGGCCCATTAAGTAACTAGATTTTGTACCTTATCTGACCTATCTTTCTTAAGTCAATAATCCGTGAACCGTCAACATTGGTCGAAAGATTAAGTAAAGACCCGAAGAGTATCAACATGAAACAAGTTTATCTGACAGAACCATACATGAGAGAATTAGAATCCCGAGTTGTTGGATATGGACCAAATGGGGGAATTCTTCTTGAGAAAACCATATTTTATCCAACAAGTGGAGGACAACCTAACGATTTGGGAACCTTGTCTTGGAATGGTCAGCGCGCTTTGGTAAGTGATGTAAGAAAATCCGGCTTGGACGGGATTGAAATTATTCTTGATAAAAACTCGTCCCTTCCTCGGGAAGGAGATGTGGTTCATCAGGAAATTGACTGGGACAGAAGATTCACGCATATGAAAATTCATACCTCACTGCATCTCCTTTCAGTCGTGATTCCCCTGCCGGTTACCGGTGGCTCTATTTCAACACTGAAGGGACGACTTGATTTTGATATGCCGGATCCCCTTGAAAACAAGGAAATGATTGAGGAACAATTGAATAACCTAATCAATCAAGCCTTACCCGTCTCCTATGAGTGGATCAGTTCGGAAGAGTTGGCTCAAAAACCTGAAATGGTTAAAACCATGTCGGTCAAACCTCCAATGGGGTCAGGCCGGGTTCGGTTGGTCAGAATCGGGTCATCAGCGGAATCCGTGGATTTGCAACCTTGTGGAGGGACCCATGTGAGGTCAACAAGTGAGATAGGCAAGATCCGGTTGGGCAAGATTGAGAAAAAGGGGCGAAACAATCGTCGGGTAAATTTATTTGTTGATTAATCCCATTGGAAAATAATTAAACGCATCTCATATAATTGGGAAGCAATTTTTAAATTATTACAGGGAGTTAACCCATGGTACTTCGAATTAACGACACTGCTCCAGATTTTACAATTGGCACCACTGAAGGTGAAATCAACTTTCATGAATGGATAGGTGATGGTTACGCCGTATTGTTTTCCCATCCCAAGGATTTTACCCCGGTATGCACAACCGAATTGGGTGTCATGGCTGGAATGGAAGAAGAATTTGCCAAGCGCAAGGCCAAGATCATTGGCATTTCGGTTGATCCCGTTGAAGATCATCATCGTTGGAAATCAGACATTGAAACTGTTTCCGGCAACAAGGTTTCCTATCCGATGATCGGTGACAGGGAATTGAAAGTGGCCAAGTTGTATGACATGCTACCTGCATCGGAAGGAGCAACCTCTGAAGGACGTACACCAGCCGACAATGCAACCGTCAGATCAGTATTCATCATTGGACCTGACAAGAAAATCAAATTATCCTTGACGTATCCCATGACAACGGGCAGGAATTTTGATGAAATTCTGCGTGCACTGGATTCCATTCAGCTCACGATCAATCATCAGGTTGCAACTCCAGCCAACTGGAAACAGGGTGAGGATGTCATTATTACTCCAGCAGTATCCAATGAAGATGCAAGGGAACGGTTTGGAGACTTTGAGTCGGTTTTGCCTTACTTGCGAAAAACCAAGCAACCTTCATAGATCCAATTAAAACTAAACTGGGGATTCCGATTAGAATTCCCAAAGATCATGAAATAAAAATGCAGTAGTAATTATTACTACCCTTGGTAAATATAAACCAACCCACAAAACCATTGGTTTTGGCATTTACATGGTACTTCAAAGGAAAATGAATTCCCCAAGTTAATTGTCTCTCTGATACAGTTTTTGGTTATTTAAAGGTTCTTAAGTGAGCATTAATTCCATGTTTTTTCGTAGGAAAAAGAGTCTGTATTTTCAATTCAGATTGTATCCAAATAAATTAGCCGGGTATCCACTTGGGACATCGTTAAAGTCCTGATTATAGCACCATTTCCACAGATATTGCCCTGAAGGATGCATCAATAGCCTTGACTTGGAATTCAGTTTGATTTATCACCCAATCAAAAGATCTCACTTGATATCTTGCACACATCAATGGATAAAATGGTCTGAGTCACAATTATGCCCTGATCAAAAGTTAATCAGATGCGAAACGATCCTTTTTCAGCTCCACTATCTTCTTTATTTCGGTCAGGCAATCACGAATTGGCTACTTCGACCCCCAAGATTGACTGCCTGTTCAAACCCATAACCTCTACTGGAGTTCCACTCGGAGGCATAGGTACCGGGGGAATTACACGCTCTTCCGATGGTAGGTTTAGCCGTTGGACAATCAAGGGAGGTGGTGTCAAGGTATTTGACATGCCTGCCAATGGGTTCATACTTCGAGTTAAGCGTGAGGGAAACCCACCTGAAGCCCGTTCATTGCAACCTCAGCCATCTTCAGGTGAATTGGAATCATTTGACTTTGAAACAGCATCGCCCGAGTGGAATGGTTTGTTTCCCCTGGCTTGGCACAAGCATGAAGCTGTAGATGATATCGTTCCAGAATGCATGTCTTTCTCGCCGGTAATCGCAGGTGACTTGCAGAATTCAACCTTACCTGTTGCAGTGTTTCGGTGGCGATTGAGAAACAGGGGACAATCGCAGGCAGAGGTATCCCTTGGTTTTCACTTTGCCAATTTGAATGGTTGGTTTAATGACTTTCAGGAGGGGCGCCCAGGGCGTGTTGAAGCAGGTTGTTTCAACCATTCGATGGAGACTGACCAAGGGCTAGGGGTTATACTTGACAGGCGTCGTGTTGATAAAATTCCCTCCGAAGGAACAGGCGAGTGGAGTATTGCCGTCAGAGATGAGAGTGATTTAATCCTGAGCAAGACAATATGTTTTGATGGAACAGGTGATGGTCATGAATTCTGGGCTCATTTTCTACAATTTGGCGATGCTCCCGACCTCGGTGAGGGATGGTTAAGTGAAAGTGGGTTCAGGGAAACACCACCAGGACATCCTACGGCTGCTGTTTGTGCAAGGACAACTTTGACTCCGGGTGAAGAACGAACGATGATCATGACCTTGATCTGGGACCTTCCAATGGTAACCTTCGGGCAGGGACGGAGGTGGTACAGATACTATACGAGGGAGTGGGGACAAACTGGCCGCAATGCACAAAAGTTGACGGAATTGGCATTTAATTCCGTTGAGATTTGGGAGAGTCAAATTTCTGAGTGGCATGATTCAATCTCCAGTCAACTTGGGGATGAACCTCATAGAGCAGGAGTTGCCATCAATGAATCCTATTTTCTGGTTGATGGGCTTACGGTATTCGCAATTCCTGAAGGGGCTCAGAACAATCAGGCGCATTTCGGGATAATCGAATGTCATGACTATGCGCTTTACAATACTCTTGACCTATGGATTTATGCTGCCGAAGCGGTAGCCAATTTTTTTCCCGAACTGGCTGCCAGTGTGGCCAGTGATTATGCGATGCACTTACAAGAAAATGATGCTCGCATGAGACGACATCGCTGGGACAAAAACCTGTTTCCTGTCAATCCCCAAGACGCTTGTCCACACGATTTGGGAGGACCAGGCGAGGACCCATTCTTTACAGCCAACTCCTATACCTATCGGGATGCCACCATCTGGAAGGATTTGAATTGTGACCTCATTCTTTGTCTGTTCAGGGAAGGGAAGGCCATGGAAAAGGGATGGCGAACCAGTAGGTTCCCCGCTGTCAAGGCTGCCATAGAGTTTCTACAGATTTTTGACCGGGATGGTGACGGATTGATTGAAAATGAAGGTATCCCAGATCAAACATTCGACAATATTCCGATGCTTGGCGCCTCAAGTTATTGTGGTGGTCTTTGGATTGCAGCACTACTGGCAGGTTCAAAACTGGCAAAGGAAGCTGGTGAACGCAGTTTGTCGGAGCATTGGGATAAGATCGCCAAAAAGGCTACGCAGACATATAATGACAGTTTATTTACTGGTTCTTGGTATCGGGTGGATACCCAAGGTCACTTTTCAGAGGCCTGCTTCATTGAACAGCTTTTTGGTCCTTTTCTTGCTCGACGGCTGGGATTAGGTGATATCGTCCCCCACGAAAATGCCTGTAAGGCCTTAAAAAGCATTTTTGAGAGGAATTTCCTTGATGAAGGAGGAGGGGAAGGGGTTGTCTCATTGGCAGAAATCCCCTCTGCAGCAATCGCCAAACTTCCTCATCAGGATGATACTAGCTTTCAAACGAAGGAAATTCAGCCCGGTTTCAATTTCAGTTTTGCTGCCCAGCTTGAGGAATGGGGATTACTTGATGAAGCCGAACAGTTGAGAAAAACTCTTTATCACCAATTGTATGTTCGAAGAAACTTGGTTTTTCAAACTCCCGCAGCTTACGATAAGGGCCAACTTACTTGTCGTGCGATATTGAATATGAGACCTCTTGCAGCATGGTGGATGAAAAACAAGGAAACCATGGATTCCTAGCAAGAATGATGCAACGAATATGTTTGGGAACGGGTTTTCCGGGCATATTTTAACCGGTGCCAAATTTGTTGCAAGTGTCTGTATAATTTTTGTTAAGTACCTCTGACAGGTGAACAAATTTCAATCAAATACCCGTCCAAATCCGATACATAGGAGATGGTTTGTCCCCAAGACATCTCGCTGGCGTCTTGAATGACAGTGGCACCAGCCTGTTTGGCTTTGTTAAGAGACCCCTGTACATCGTCTGTTTCAAAAGCTATCTCGAAAACAGGGGCTTTAACATCAGCAATCCCGGGATTTTTACCGAGTTGTGTCATGAGGTCGTGCGAAGAAAATGCCAGGGTTGTAATCCCAGTTGCTAATTCTCCATAGTCGCCGGCTTCAACAATCATTCTTCGCTCAAGTCCAAACGCCCTTTCGTAGAACTCGATGCTGCGGGTGACATCTTCAACATAGAGAATTGTATATTTAAATCGCATAATTCCACTTCTTCAGATCTATCGGTAATGTTGCAAATGGCGGAGAGACAGGGATTCGAACCCTGGAGACGGTTCCCCGCCTACACGCGTTCCAGGCGTGCGCCTTCGACCACTCGGCCACCTCTCCACATTTACTTGCCCTAAGCAATTAAGATTTATTTCATAAATGTAAACAAACAGGAAATAAAATTCATTTTGGAAATTAATGTTGAGCGGTTTACTCCTTAAACGCTTTGTAGTGGCTCCAAATAGCTATGCCATAAATCCAGATGAATTTCGTCGTCAGGATTTTCGGCTTCGTTTCCCCAAAGGCTTTTTGCCGTGAAACTGACGGTATAAAGAGGCTCGGGCTTTGGTCCCAACAAATGTGCGTTGGTGTCAGGTAATCGATGAAATCCATGAAACAAAACGATTTGACCTTGATATCCTGAAGAATAGGCTGGCAATCTTGTGTGACCGTTTTCCAGATAATCGTTGTCGGGAGGGGATTTGGTTTTAACCGGCGTTCCAATTTCATGCGGTTGAAAGGATGTGTTGCTACTGCAAAGGCTCGAGTCACCTTTGGCAATCATTGATTTTAGAGCTTCAGGTGATACGCTGACCCCTCGCATGGGTTTGTTTGCTGCCTTGAAATCACGTAACTCGGATTGATCAACCAAACCACTGTCAACCATTAGGTTTACCAATCCTGCCATCCATTTCTCGTAATAGGTAAACCGTTTGTAATCATCCGGGGGGAGTGATTCCCGAAAATACCGTGACCTGTCAATGTTCCATTTACCCAAAGCTCCAACAGCCAAGGTCAAGGACAAAACTATTTTGTGCCATTCTTTTTCAAATACTGTTTTGTTTTCTACGGGCAGGGCTTCCACGCAGGGCAGTCCACCCATATCATGAATCTTGATCATTTTGGTTCGGTGGGTAATCCTGTTCCGATCATTGAGTTTCTTGTAACCCAAGGGACCAATTCATCTTCACTCAATCCCTTGGATTCTTCCGGTTGCATCGGTACAACCAAATACCTTATCTCTGCTGTACTGTCCCAGACCTTGACTTTCTGAGTACCTTGTAGTTCAACACCAAATTCCTGAAGTACCTTTCGTGGTTCCCTTACGGCCCGTTTCCTATATGAATCAGATTTGTACCAATTCGGTGGGATTCCCAACAGAGGCCAGGGATAACAACTGCAAAGGGTACAGACGACCATGTTGTGGGTTTCATTGGTGTTTTCGACAGCAATAATATGTTCACCCTGCCTGCCATGGAAGCCAAGAGATTTAATTGCCTCGGTTGGATTGTCAAAAAGCAGTTTTTTGAATTCTTCATTAACCCATGACTTGGCAACTACTCTTGATCCATTTTGAGGTCCAATCTTGTGTTCGTAGATGTTTACGATTTCATCCAAGGCCTTTTCATCCACCAATCCCTTCTGGATCAGCAATTCCTGCAACTTTTCGGCAGTATATTCAGGGTCAGGCGGCAAATGCCTGTGATGGTGATGGGTATCATTATCAGTCACTGTTTTACCTGTTCAATGATGTTGGCAAACTATAAATGCTGTTTTACTTCTTCCAGGGTTGGCATGGCAGGAGCCGTACCAGGTCTGGTGACGGAAATCGAAGCTGCTGTACAAGCAAACCTTGTTGAATTAACGGGACCCATATTATTCAATAGAGCATAGGCAAATGCACCACAAAAACTATCTCCAGCACCAGTTGTCTCAACAACCTTTCCAATTGAACTGGCAGGAACATGCTCGGAAATTTTACCATCATTGTAAAAGGCACCTCGTTCACCAAGGGTTATGATGATTCTATTACCGCCCATCGAACGAAGCTTTTCCGTTGCTTCCATGGCATCATTGACATTTTTTACTTCCATTCCGGTCAATATTTCTGCTTCACTTTCATTCGGGGTCAGATAATCGCATAATTCCAAAACCTTTCTTGATAGTGGCACTGCCGGGGCCGGGTTGAGGATTGTAATCACTCCTGCTTCCTTCGCGATTGCAAGTCCCTTGACGGAAGCATCCAATGGTGTTTCGATTTGAGTCATGAAGATTGAACTGCTGGCAATTTCCTCCCGGTAGTTTTCCATATCATCAGGAGTAATCGTTTGGGCCGCCCCCGGAACGACTATTATGGCATTGTCACCAAGTTTGTCATCAACGTAGATAAATGCCGCTCCGGTAAAACTGTCCTTGTCTTCCAGAATTCGTGGAGTAACACCTTCGCTTTTCCAAGTTGATAAAGCCATTTTGGCAAATTCATCTTTCCCAAGTTTGGAAATGAATGAAACAGGTGCTCCCAAGCGGGCTACAGCCACAGCCTGATTGGAACCCTTTCCTCCAGGCCCCAATTTAAAATCCATTCCAATGAGCGTTTCACCCATTTTGGGCATTCGATCAGCCCTGAATGCGGTATCGGCAACAAAGACTCCCAGAATAGTGATATGCTTGTTTTTCATTAAGGTATCCATCTTGTTTCAATTATCTTAGGCAATTCAGTAGCAAATTAGAAACACCTGACCAAGACAGTAATATCCCGGGCAACTCTGTTCAGTTGTCGAAATTCCAAGGGTTCAGTTTGGGTACTAGTGCTCGGTTCCAACCCTTCACCCTTCAAAAGTTCAAGTACGGTTGCTGATGGTTGTATTGAATGGATACCGGATGGAAGAATTTTCCCTTTTGGTACTGATCTAGTCAATACCCCTATGACGGTCCCTGTTTCATCCAATATGGGGCCTCCAAAATCCCCTTCGGTCGATTCCATTTCAACAATATAATTTACCATGCCGTTGGAATTTTCAAAAACATTCGACAATGACCCTATGGTTATTGATGATTCCTTCACCAAACCGCCAAAGGAATATCCACTCAGGATTATTCTGTCTAGATAAGATAGCTGGTTTTCCTTGAGTTCTGCATAATTGAGAGGAGTAATGGTATCTACTGGTACCAGGTGAGCCAGATCGTAGTCTTCGTAAATTCGTCGAATTTCCACCGGGTGTTTGAAATCTGCCGTAATGTAATTACAACCATCTACATTTTCCAAACTTGTCAGTATGTCTCCATTCGGTGATATATAAAATCCGGAAGCACTCGATCTTGGCTCTTGAATGTTGTTCCGGTTAAGGATTTGCAAGCTACTTTCAATGGGTTCTGTATTTTCAGCCTGGACCAGGGTCTTGCTGTTGAACTCACCGATACTGCTGGCAATGATTTGGGAATAATCATTCATCCAATAATCCTGATCCGGATTCCAGGTCACAATTACACCTCTGATCCTATCTCCAAACAGCTTGGCACTGGCGACTACATTTTTCTTGAAGTCAGAATATGAGATTTCAAAACTGCCATTATTTATTTTTTGGCCTGCCTTGGGGATTTCACCATTCCTCAAGATACCCTCGAAAAGTGCCCTTAGGCCGTCCTTACCACCTTCCATGCTGATTAATACAACATTTATGTCACGAAAAGTAGTTGGTGTTAGCACGGCATATGGATAACTGATTTCAGATAATTCCAACAGGCTTGTTGGTAAAATCACCTTGAGACCAAAGTTTCTATCCGTTAGCATTCTGGAATCTGCGAAACCAATGACTTTTTCAGAATCCGAAAACAGGCTTAACCGCTGATCAAGGGTCAGGGTACCTGTTTCTTCTTCTCCCAATCTTCTTTGGTAAAGTGATACTGCTGCCTCCGATTGTGGACCTATAATACCATCAACCTTCCCGTCATATAAACCAATTATGCGAAGAGCCAATTGAATTTGCTTTTTCTGGTTTATTTCTGAGAATTCCAATTCTTCGGTTAATGGAATTGGGGGAGAGGGTTCTTTTTCGACTACCAATTCAAGGTCTGCAGTAACATCATTTGTAGTGCCCTCATCGAGTAAATTTTCTTCCCTCTGAACGATTTCGGTTACAACCTCATTATTTTCTTGGCTATTCGTTTCTTCAGTGCTGTTTGTCAAGGTTTCAGGTGGGTTTCCACCAGAAACATCATCCTCTTCCACTACTAAATCAGCCTCATTGTCATTCGAATCCGAAGTGGAAAAATCAAATTCATCAAGATTGTCATCTTCTAAAGAGGCATTCAAGTCCTGCTCGAGTTCCTCAACAGGAGTGTCCTTTAACCACAGCAAACTATTATATTGCGATCCATCAACTATCCTTAACTGTAAACTATCACCATATGAGCTAACATAAATCAGTTCCAGCCTTTCTCGCGCTGTAGTGAGATCAAAGGGGCCACTAACAACTGCGTACGTGTCTTCATAAGTATCAACAATACCTACTGAATCAATTTCCTGGCCAAGCACATTTGCTGTTGCCAAGGCCTCAATATAACCTTCTGTAACCGAGAGTTCTATCCAGGTGTTTTTTTCTTGCGACAATCCGCTCGAGACAAAAACAAAGCCAAGGAAAATTGTCAAACTAGCTGTTATTAAGTGTGATTTTATTAGTGTCATTGGTAGAAAAATTATGCCCACTTTGTCGTTATTTTTGTTTCTCACTTTACTATAATGGTATTTATATGCATTTTAAATTGTCTTGATGATCCGATTATTAAAATTGCAACTAGAGCAGTAAGGCAGAATCAACATGATGTGTATTTTTGATAACCGAAAATCAGTATACTATCAAGCAATTCAAGTTTAACTGTAACTGGCTGAACTGAAAAAAATAATAAAATCAATTTTCTCTAGGTGAAATAATTCTCAATTTGCTATTTCTATCCATTCTGGGTTGCAAATTTAATCGTGATCATTGCTGGCCAGTCGAGTACCCTTTGAAACCTTGATATGGCTGATTTAAATATTTTCATTGATTTCCATGAACTTGAATACCAACTAGAAATCAAATTTATCCACAGTTAAGTTTTTTCAAAGTCCCAAAATGAAAACCAAGAATGTCGTCAAACCAGAATGTTTTCAGGAAGTAATTCTGAACCTTCAGAATTATTGGGCGGATTATGGGTGTCTGATATTACAGCCCTATGATATGGAAGTTGGTGCAGGTACTTTTCATCCAGCCACGACATTGAGATCCTTGGGACCCAACCCATGGAGTGCTGCCTATGTACAGCCTTGCCGAAGGCCTACCGATGGGAGGTATGGCGATAATCCAAACAGACTCCAGCATTATTACCAATACCAGGTTATTCTGAAGCCATCTCCAAGTGATTTTCAGGAAGTTTATCTGAAATCGTTGGAAGCCATAGGAATAGACAAGAGGTATCATGATATCCGCTTTGTTGAAGATGACTGGGAAAGTCCGACACTGGGAGCCTCAGGATTGGGATGGGAAGTCTGGTGTGATGGCATGGAAATTTCCCAATTTACCTATTTTCAACAGGTGTGCGGAATTGAATGCAATCCAGTTTCAGGAGAATTAACCTATGGATTGGAAAGGTTGGCCATGTATGTACTTGGAGTTGACCATGTAATGGACATGCCATTCAACCGGCAAGGAGCAGCATTTTCAAAAACCTATGGTGATGTATTCAAACGATTGGAAGCCGAATATTCAAGGTGGAATTTTGATGCCTGTGATGTTGAAATGACTCATAGGCATTTTGAAAACGCCGAAACCGCTTGCAAAGAGATACTATCCCAGCCAGAGATAGATGCAAAACTAGGACGTAAGAATCTGATGGTACATCCGGCCTATGATCAATGCATCAAAGCCTCGCACCTCTTCAATCTTTTGGATGCTAGGGGAGTGATTTCCCCAATTGAAAGGGCTGCAATGATAGGAAGGGTTCGAGCCTTGGCAAAACAATGTGGTGAGGCATTTCTAGCATCAGAATTAGAGGAATGTCCCACAAATCCTGACATGGAATAATATTGAAATAATGCCTGATTTATTACTCGAGATTTATACGGAAGAAATTCCTTCAAGTATGCAAAAACCGCTGGGAGAACAGCTAAAATCCCGGGTTATGGACGAACTCAAAGAACTTAAGTTGGAGTTTGGTCAGGCCACTAGTTATTCCACACCCCAAAGAACCATCCTGCTCATCGAGGATTTACCATGGCAGAGTACTCAACAAACTATTGAAACAAGAGGTCCAAGGGTAGGTGCTCCTGAAAGGGCTGTCAGTGGGTTTTTGAAATCCCAAAATAGAAATTTTGATGATCTGGAAACCAGAATTGCTGGAAAGACTGAATACTATTTTCTGACAGAGGTCGTTCCTGGTTCGATCGTCAATGAAATTCTCCAGAAGTCAATCAGTTCCGCCTTGGCAAGAATGTCATTACCCAAATCGATGTTTTGGGGGTCAGGCAGAACCAAATGGGTTCGACCCATACAATCACTACTCGGCATCTTGTTTGATAAAGAAAAAACGGAAATCGTTCCATTCCAATTTGCAGGGTTGCAGGCAGGTGATACTACCTATGGACACAGGTTCATGGCTTCAGGTGAGTTATCAATAGACTCTTTCCCAGATTATCGAAGTAAATTGTTGAATGCGTTTGTAGATATAGATCCCAATTCTCGTAAGGATAGAATATTAGGGTCAATTCAAAGCGCGATTAACAAGGATTATTCAAACCTTGAACTGGTACATGATGAAGAACTGCTGGAAGAAATTGTCGGACTAGTTGAATGGCCAGTTCCAATCATTGGCGAAATCGAGGAATCATTTCAAAGCCTGCCTGAAGAGGTCCTTAAAACAACCATTAAGGTTCACCAAAAGTACCTTTCCGTAAGGAATACCAATAAGGGTAAAATCACCAATTTCTATGCCGTTGCAAATTTTTTGGCTCTTGATGGAGGCAAGTCCATTATCAAAGGAAACCAAAGGGTTCTGGCCTCACGGCTTTCAGATGCACAATTTTTCCTGAATGAAGACCTGAATTCGTTGCCATCAAACTTGGTTGAAATGACTGAGGCCTTGACCAAAGTCCGTTATAGTTTTGGTTTGGGTACCCAGAAAGACCGTGTCGAAAGAATAGACAGCCTAGCAAAGAGGATTGCACCGATTTTTTCGGTTAAAGAAAAAGATGCTAGTCTAGCAGCACGTTTATCCAAATTTGATCTCGTTACTAATATGGTAAGGGAATTTCCTGAATTGCAGGGAGTAATGGGTAAATATTATGGATTAAGCAGAGGCATAGAACCTCGAATTTGTGAAGCCATCGAGGATCATTACCTACCTGCCAAAGTTTCAGACATTGTTCCTGAAAACCCGATAAGCATTACGGTTGGGCTAGCTGACAGGATCAATCACCTGGTGGGATTTTTTCTACGTAAGGAAATTCCAACAGGATTGGGTGACCCCAATGCTTTGAGAAGAGCTGCCTTGGGTACAATTCGCTTGATCCTTGATAACAAAATCAACGGATTTGGATTACGTAACATCATTACTTTTTCTGTGGAAGAACATTTTCGTGTTGAGAATCAATCTGATTCAAACTCTCGAATTGAATTGAAAACCAATACTGAAGAAAAGGAAAAAACTATTGAGGATATAATAAATTTCATTTTACGAAGGTATTCAATTTATCTTGTTGAACAGGGATATGATTCAGAGATTGTAGATGCATGCATTTTTGTTCCAAGAAATGACGATTTATTCAGTATTTTCAACAGAATTGAAGCATTGAAATCATTTTTGCCAACAACCTCCGGAACAAATCTTTTACATCTGGACAAGAGAATTTCAAAAATACTTCTTTCCCTTGATTCTGACAAGCATGACAAACCATCGGAAATTGCTTCAGTTCTGGATCCAAGCTTGTTCAGTTCTTCGCATGAAATCTCCTTGTTTGAGAAATACAGCCTGACATTGGACATGGTTTCAAGAAAAGAGGTGGATGATTTCCTGGGCAAACTTCAAGAAGTATCTAAATTGAGAGCCGAAATTGATAGTTATTTTGATAACGTCATGATTGATGTAGATGACCGGAAGGTAAAAAATAACAGGCTGAATCTGCTAGCTAATATACGTAATATGTTAGCCAGCGATTTTGATTTGAATTTGATAGCAAACCTCTGATGGATTAGGGGTTATTGTTTTTTAAAATTTCAGTAAGCAATTATCGTACTATTGATTATGCATTATTCTCTGATCGAAAATGGCAATATACTGAACCGGGATGAGTTTGGTGGCAAGGCTTCGAAATTATCCAAACTGCCACGAATGGGTATATCGATCCCCAGATCAGTCGTTTTACCGATACAAACGGTCAGGTCTGTAGCACAAGGTTCAATTCTGAATACAGATGAATTGCTTTCTCACTTTCCGGCAGATTCCTTGCTTGCCATCAGGCCAAGTGCCCAGCATGTTGAATGGGGAGGATTACAGACGATCTTGAATGTGGGTATGAATAAACGCTCATTCCAAAAAAATGTTACTAATCTGGGTCAAGAGGTAGCAGAATTAAACTACCTGAATTTTATAGTTGATTATTCAGTTAGGGTGTTCAGGCTTGATCCTGAAGAATTTGAAGAAATTCAGGGAAGAAAAATTCCACAAGCTGAAAAAATCAAGTATGCCTTGGATTTTTATCAATCTGAAATGGATGAGGAATTCACACAGGATCCCAGGGAACAGCTGTATCACTGTATCAGGTCCATGGCCAGAATTTGGGAAGGCACAACCGCAAGAATGCTTAGAAGAGCCCAGGATGCACCCGAGGATTCCGGTCTTGGACTAATCATCCAGGAAATGGTCTATCAGAGTGGAAATGGAGCACTCAAGGTTGGCAAAAGTCTTATGCATACCATGAGCAATTGTGAATGCAGGCATGAAATCAGTTATTTCGATATTGTATCACTTGGCAAGAATCAGATTAAACTAGACACTACAGACGAGGTACGAGATACCTTAAATAAATACCACACAACCCTTCGTAGCAAATTAAAGGATGAATTCGAACTTTTATTTGTTGCTGAAAACAACCAACCGGTCATTCTAGATTACAAAATCCCTACCAGAACCGTTAACTCTGAAATAAAGGTAGCGGTCAAATTGGTTGAGGATAATATAATAAATAAATCGGATGCCTTGATGAGGATTGATCCGGAAAGCCTTTCTCGAGCTATCCACACACAATTGGGTGATTTCGACCACGAAAGAATATTATCCAGAGGAATCGCTGCCAGCCCTGGAGCTGCCTCAGGAGTTATAGTCTTTTCCTCAAGAGCCGCTGAGGAAATGGCCATCAAGGAACAATCATGTATTCTAGTTCGACCCGAAACGGGACCTGAAGATATTAAGGGGATGTATACTGCCAAGGGTGTTCTGACTGGACGTGGTGGACTTACCAGTCATGCAGCGGTTATTGCGAGGAGTTTGGGTGTCCCCTGCGTTGCGGCAGCAACTGATCTGGAGTTCGATCCCAAGGAAAAAACCTTGGTGTCAAAGAGTGGAACAATATTGAGTGAGGGTGATCACATAACGATTGATGGTTCCGATGGGATAGTTATAGAGGGGTTGGTTCCAAAAGTTAGGCCAAGTCTGGATACCGATTTTGATACTTTTCTGAAATGGTCAGATGAGATCAGGGATATTGGGGTTAGGGCAAATGCCGATACTTTGGATGAAGTTGCAGTCGCCAAGGGTTTCAGGGCTGAAGGAATTGGGTTGTGCCGAACTGAACATATGTTTTTTGCAGAATCCCGATTGACCGTGATGCGAGAAATGATTTTCAGGGATTCTACTGAAGATCGAAGGGAAGTACTGAAGGATCTTTTGGTAATGCAAAAGGGAGACTTCAAAGACCTTTTTGTACAAATGGCCGGTTATCCAGTTTGTATCAGACTGCTGGATCCCCCGCTTCATGAATTCCTGCCTCGGGATCAGGAAGAAATTCGTGAGTTGGCCGATGCATTGGATTTACCTGTAAGTCAGATTTACACGAGGATGGATGAATTAAGGGAATTTAATCCCATGCTTGGAATGCGAGGGGTAAGATTGGGTATAACAATGCCTGAAATTTATGAAATGCAGGCCAGAGCCATATTTGAAGCTGCTGCTGAAGTAGAAAGTTCGGGTTTGCAAGCAAATCCGGAAATCATGATTCCCTTGGTCTCTGCCAATCGCGAGGTTGAACTGATCAAGGATCTGGTAGATACAATTGCTTTGGATGTACAAGACAAAACCGGTTTTGAACTTACATACAAAATAGGTGTTATGGTAGAAACACCCCGCGCAGCAATGCGTGCTGGGGACCTTGCCGAAAAATCTTCCTTTCTGAGTTTTGGTACCAATGATCTAACGCAACTAGCCTTTGGCATCAGCAGGGATGATGCTTCAAGAATAATTGATGAATACCTTAAAAAAGGTGTCCTGAATGCTGATCCGTTTGTTAGTATAGATCATGATGGTGTCGGTGAGCTTTTACACATGGCGGTTCAAAGAGGAAGAAAGGCCAGAAAGGATTTGATCTTGTCGATATGTGGCGAGCATTCGGCAGATCCGGGCACAATTCAATTTTGTCGCGAAACAAATTTTTCCTATGTATCATGCACTCCTTACAGAATTCCAATAGCAAAACTTGCCGCTGCCCAATGTGTAATTATGGATGAATATAAGAATGGCAAAACTTGACAATCCAAATTTTCATATTAAATCCGAACAAAATAAATACCGAAAAAAATTAACAACAAATTGGCAGGAATGAGGTATAATTAATCTGCCATCAGTTCATCAGTACAGACTTGGAATTTGAGCAGTTGTTTGTTTTTGTTTGTAAAATGAAAAGCTGACGATGCTAAATAAAATTATTATTTCAAGATTGTCCAAGATCATTTTTACCATACTCCTAGGTTTGGGTATAGGGGTAATTAGCCCATATTCAATTTTGGCTCATGACCATGATACTGGATTAGTTACATCACCACCAAAAAACTCAAACGAATTTTTGGATGGTAGTGAGATTTTGGTGGCCAATATTGAAATACGCCCAGAACTCCAGTACTTCTTTCCAGTTCCAATACCGGAAATTACACGCGACAAGATTGCTTTACCCCAGCAAAGGCCAAAAATCTTTTTTCCGGGCACTAATCATCAAAATGCTAGAGAATATTTTACCCTGCCTCAACAAAGGCCAGACCCATTTTTTCCCAGCACAATGTATCATGATATCAGAAACAAGTTTGCCTTACCCTACAACAGGCCTCTGGTACCCTTGTTTTCACAACAGACACAAAACCTTCTTAACCTGGGAACACCCAAGTTGAGAAGGGAGGCTGTAAAAGATTTCGGGTGTTTGGTTGAAGCCATATATTTTGAAGCCAGAGGAGAAACTCTAAAGGGCCAAAGGGCCGTAGCTGAGGTCATTTTGAACAGGGTAAAATCACCCGATTTCCCAAACACGATTTGTGGTGTAGTCCGTCAAGGCGGGGTCAAGAAGGCCCGTTGTCAATTCAGTTATTATTGTGATGGAAAGCCCGAGATATTCCATGAATCAAAGGTTTATCTGGAAATTCAAAATATGGCCCTGAAATTCATGAATGGTCAATATCCACAGATTTTTGCTGAATCCACCCACTTTCATGCATCCCATGTAAAACCGTTTTGGGTTTCCGAATTTCAATACCTCGGGAAAGCTGGGGAACATCATTTCTATTCTCATTAATTCCCTTCCATAGCTCATGAAATACCTGTACAATTGGCATGAGCTAAATTGAAAAAGGAAAAAAATGGGTATTTCTTATTTTGGAACTGACGGAATAAGAGGGCAGGCCAATACCTTTCCCCTGACTGCAGAAGTGACCTTGAAAGTAGGCATGGCAGCAGGAATGTTTTTTCGTAAAACCTCCAATAACCAGCACCGGGTTGTCATCGGCAAGGATACCAGACGTTCAGGTTACATGTTGGAAAATGCCCTGACTGCCGGATTGACGGCTACCGGCATGAACGTTCATCTTTTGGGGCCCATACCTACCCCCGCTATCGGATTACTGACCAAGTCGATGCGGGCTGATCTTGGAGTGATGATCACAGCTTCCCACAATGGATTCCAAGATAATGGAATGAAATTTTTTGGCCCCGATGGATATAAACTTTCCATGGAAGCAGAGAAGCAAATCGAAAAATTGATTGACACTGACTTGCCATTGGAATTGCCCGAAAACATCGGTCGTGCCGAAAGAATTGATGGGGGATTAGGAAGATATATCGAATTTGCCAAAACAACCTTTCCCAAGAATTTGCGTCTGAATGGCCTACGAATTGTCATTGATTGTGCCAATGGTGCCGGATATAAGGTTGCACCTGAAATTTTATGGGAACTCGGTGCTGAAGTCGTACCGATAGGTGTTTCTCCCAATGGCTTCAATATCAACCAGAATTGTGGATCAACCGACCCGGCTCTGCTGATTGAAAAAATCAAGGAAACCAGAGCAGATGTTGGTTTGGCTCTGGACGGTGATGGTGACAGAATCTTGGTTTGTGATGAAAGAGGTAGGGAAATTGACGGTGATCAACTACTAGCTTTGTTTGCAACCAGGCTGGCGGATACGGGCCAACTCATTAATAACACCGTTGTTGCAACCAAAATGTCGAATCTGGGTTTGCAAAAATATTTGGAAGAAAAAGGGATAACCCTGATCAAAGCATCAGTAGGGGATCGAAATATTTCCAAGGAGATGCGTACCGGAGATTTTAGTTTGGGTGGTGAAAACTCAGGTCACATAATTATTTCAAAGTATTCGACAACCGGTGATGGCATTATTGCAGCCCTTCAATTTCTTTCGGCACTGGTTGAAACAGGTAAGAAGGCAAGCGAGGTTGCAAATGTATTTAAGCCTGTGCCACAGATCTTGCGAAATGTAAGGATCTACAAGGGTGGTGATCCAACGAAGGACGAAAAGGTTCAGCAAATCATAAGCAACAATGTTGAGAAACTTAACGGTAAAGGTCAGGTTTTTGTTCGGAAATCTGGAACAGAACCTGTAGTAAGGGTGTTGGTTACCGGCGAGTGTATAAATTCAATTACCGAAATTGCCAATGAAATCGAAAATGCGGTATTGATGGCCGCTTGACCCTGTTCTTCAGTAGGCAAAATAGGGTCAGTACCACATCAGAAGTCACTTTCTAAACCCTCGGGGAAAAACTCAGCTCATGCTCATGTTGTTATGACCAGGAAACAATACTGCGATATATTTATATCGGGCGGTGGGTTGGCAGGTCTGATGACAGCCCTTTCACTCGCCGACAAGTTTTCAAAAATCATCTGCTGTGACCCCAATCTGGAGTTTGAGTCGGATTCTACCGACTTGCCCCAAGACAGGAGAGTCACGGCACTGTTCAACAGCTCACTGGATTATCTTGCAAACCTGATACCCTTGGAAACATTATTGACCGATTGTGGAAAAAGATTGTCTGAGATCGAAATTGTGGAAGCAGGGGAAAAGGGTCAGCTCATACAAACAACTTCCTTTAAGTCCCATTCCATAGATAGAGAGGAATTTGGTTGGGTAATACCAAACGAAAACTTGCGAAAGGCACTGATCGACAAAGTTTTACAAAACCGGAGAATAACCACTTTATCCAAGAAGGGTGTCAAGAAGGTCATTACCAGAACGAAAGAGGCGCATATTCTCCTGAGTAATGGAGACAGGGTGGTATCCCGGTTACTGATTGGAGCAGATGGCAAGAATTCCAGGGTAAGAGAATGCCTCGGGATTAATACCAATCGCATATCCCTTCCTCAGAGTGGAATTACATTCAATGTCAGGCACCAATTACCACTAAGTCATAAATCGATTGAAATCTACAAGTCCGGGGGGCCATTCACGATTATTCCGCTACCTTGCGAAGATAATTATTCTTCCAATATTATCTGGATGGACTCAAACAAAAATATCGACATCTATAGCCATATGGACAGCGGCAATTTTGCCATGGAAATAACAAAACGCTCACTAGGAATGGTTGGGAATATTGAAGTTACCTCTCCTCTCTTGAAATGGTCGGGAACCTATCAGATGGCCAACAAGTTAAGTCACGAACGAGCCATATTGATTGCTGAAGCTGCCCATAATTTACCTCCGATAGGAGCACAGGGACTTAATTTGACTATAAATGATATCAAACTGCTGAATGAACAGCTTGCCAAATCAGAAGATCCTGGTGATTTCAAGATCCTGAAGGACTATTACTCAACCAGATATCTACCAACATTGTTGAAGTTTGTCGGTACAAACTTCCTGAACCTGATGTCGTTCTCGAATATTCTTCCCTTGAAAATAATACGGAAAGAGGGGGTAAATATATTTGCAAACAACAGGCAACTTCAAAGCATGTTGATTAAATTTGGACTTGGTGAAGGGCTTTTTGAGGTAAAACCCTTTTCCCGAACAGAATAAAGTGTATAACGACAGGCTTCGGGGTTAGAAATCCCCTTAACAGTAATTATATCCTGAAATTCAAAATTGATGGAAAAATGACCTTTTCCATTTCGAGAGCAAGAAATATAGATTGGAGAGCAAAATGCGAGTGTATTATGATCGTGATTGTGATGTAAACCTTATCAAGGACAAGAAGGTTGCTATTTTGGGTTATGGGTCGCAAGGTCATGCCCATGCCTTGAATTTAAGGGATTCCGGAGCGAAAAACATTGTTGTTGCCCTCAGGGAGAATTCTTCCTCGGCAGCCAAGGCCCAGGCTCAAGGATTGGAGGTCATGGGAATTTCGGAAGCTTCGGCATGGTGTGATTTGATCATGTTTACTATGCCTGATGAATTGCAGGCCGAAACCTACTACAAATATGTTCATGATCATATTCGGGAGGGGGCAGCCATCGCCTTTGCCCATGGTTTGAATATCCACTTCCAACTCATCACACCGAAGTCCGGTGTTGATGTGGTAATGATTGCGCCCAAGGGCCCGGGGCATACCGTGAGGGGTGAATTCGTCAAGGGTGGGGGTGTACCCTGTCTCGTTGCTGTCGATAGGGATGCAACCGGTTCTGCCATGGAAACGGCATTATCCTATTGTGCTGCCATTGGAGGTGGCCGTTCAGGAATCATTGAAACCGATTTCAAGGAAGAATGTGAAACTGACTTGTTTGGTGAACAGGCCGTCCTTTGCGGTGGAATGGTGGAACTAATCAGGCAGGGTTTTGAAACACTTGTTGAGGCCGGCTATGCACCAGAAATGGCCTACTTCGAATGCTTGCATGAAGTCAAACTCATCGTTGACTTGATTTATGAGGGTGGTATTGCCAACATGAATTATTCGATTTCGAATACGGCCGAATATGGCGAATACTATTCGGGACCTAAGGTATTGCCATATGATGAGACCAAGGCACGAATGAAGAAGATTCTAAGTGATATCCAGAACGGTAAATTTACCAGTGAGTGGATGCGTGAGTGTTCTGTGGGTCAACCATCCTTCAAGGCAATCAGAAGGGTTAACGATGCTCATCAAATTGAGGAAGTCGGCGAAAAACTGAGAGCAATGATGCCGTGGATTACTGAAGGTAAACTGGTAGATCAGGAAAAGAACTGATTCAATCATCCCATTTAAGCAAACTGAATTCAGATTTCATAATCTTTAAACGCAGTGATTTTTGGTAAACATTCTTGTTTGCCAAATTTCTACTTTATTTGCCGATGGTAAAAATTCTCAGGATTTTTGATAAGTTTCCATTAAGGATTCAAATCTTTTGAAGAGGTAAAAACTGTCCTGTGGACCTGGGCTTGCCTCGGGATGAAACTGAACCGAATATACCGGATGAGTCCTGCTTCTCAAGCCGCAATTTGTACCATCAAATAGGGAGACATGGGTTTCTTCGATATCGGGTGGAAGGGAATTCCTGTCAACCATGAAACCATGATTCATGGTAGTGATTTCTACCTTGTTCGTGTCCAATTCTTTGACCGGATGGTTGGCGCCATGGTGACCATGACCCATCTTGACTGTTTTTGCTCCAAGTGCAAAGGCTAGCAATTGATGGCCAAGACAAATACCGAATATGGGTATCCCCGTTGCGATCAGTTTCTTCAAAAGAGGTACAATATAAGTTGCAGTTGCTTCGGGGTCTCCCGGTCCGTTCGAAAGGAATATACCATCCGGTTTCCAATCCATGATTTCATCAAATGTGCTTTCAGCTGGGAATACCCTGGAAATAGCTCCAACCGAACTGAGGCACCTCAGTATGTTGTCCTTGGCTCCAAAATCCAGCGAAGCAACCTTGTACTTTAATGAACCTGAATCGGAATATCCATCTGGCCAATCCCAGAGGGATTTGTTCCAATTTACCGGTGATTTGCGGGTAACTTCCTTGGCCAGGTCCTTATTCATCAAACCAGAGAATGAAGCGAGCATTTCCTTGGCTTTTTCCAAATCCTCAACCCAATTGGACGAATGGATAATTGCAATGTCGAGGGCACCTTTATTTCTAATCAATCGGGTTAGCGCTCTTGTATCAACACCCGTAATTCCAACCAAATCCTCATTGACCAACCATTTATCAAGACCACTTTGACTTCTCCAGTTGGAAGGTTTTGTTGGAGGCCATTTGGTTATTATACCCTCCATAACTGGTGTTTCTGTTTCATAGTCCTCTGGATTCGAACCCACATTGCCTATATGGGGAAAGGTAAAGCAGACGATTTGATTGCAATAGGATGGATCGCTTATAATTTCCTGATAACCTGTCATCGATGTATTGAAACAAAGTTCACCCACTCGAATACCCTTGGCACCAAATCCTTGTCCTTTAATGACTGTACCATCAGGCAGTAGTATGAGACCAGTAATCTTATCCTCGGAAGAATTCAATATTTTATCCATTTTTTAGTCAGAGATATTCAATCAACTAGATTTATATGAGGGATTACAAAATATTTCCAAAAAATATGGTATATTTAAACTCAGAATAAATGTCCTAACCTATTTAGTGGTTAGTATAGGAATTGGTATGAATTTACGGAAAAATATTGCCAAGGCCCATCGTCAGGCTCAGATAGAAAATACCAAGGATGTTTTACCTGTTCTCCGGCTGATCAATACGGTAATTATCGATCGGGACAAGCGGGCTCGTGAGGAGGGTAATGTAGAAGGTGTGTCAGATAGGGTGATATTTGAAGTTCTGGTTAGAATGCTGGAACAAAAGAAAATGAACTTCAAATCACATGAAGAGAAGGGCGAAACAGATCAGGCCAATCAGGAAAGGGCCGAGATCAAATTGATACAAGGTCTCCTTCCAAGAAAACTGACAGATATTGAAACCATGCAGGCAGTTGATCGAACAATCAAGGCTCTTAAGGCTACCGGGGTTCGAGACAAGGGGCGTGTCATGGCCACCTTGAGAAAAAACTACAGTTGGGGGCAAATGAACTTTCAATTTGCCAATTCTCATTTGGTCAAAAAACTATGTTAAAGTGAACCCCATGGATCTCAGAACAGAACAAGTAAATATTATCATCATTGCTGGCCTTGGCAGGACAAGGGGCGTGGCTCCAGACTTCATTGCCCATCCCCATAGATTTCAAGTCGAGGCCTTGGTTTGAAACCAAGAATACCTGACTAAATTATTCTTTGAAACCCGATACAACTATATTTATAGCTGAACCTTTACGACCATGCTTAGCAATCCCACCCCCCTAATGCCAGGGGGCTGGAAGGTTTAGTGTTTGGGCGATTTATCCCACATGTCCTGGGTTGGTAATATTTCAAAAGTATGTGCAGGTGGTGGGTTTGGAAGTGTCCACTCCAGAGTTTCCGAATGATCACCCCAATAGGCAGGTTTTTCAACTCGCTTTCCGGCAAGCAAGGTATAGGCAATCACTCCGATAAAAAAGACAAATGAGGCAAAGGCAAGGAATGCTCCCAGGGAAGAAACCTTGTTCCAAAATGCGAAGGCTTCCGGATAGTCGATGTACCTTCTCGGCATACCCTGTCTTCCAAGAAAATGCTGTGGGAAGAATGTCAAGTTGGAACCGATAAACATGGCCCAAAAATGAACCTTGCCAGCCCATTCCGGGTATTGTCGCCCGGACATTTTTCCTATCCAGTAATAGACACCTGCAAAGATACAGAATACCGCACCCAGTGACATTACATAGTGGAAGTGTGCAACTACGTAATAGGTATCATGATAAACTCGGCTGAGACTTGCCTGGCTGAGAATAATTCCGGTTACACCTCCCAAGGTAAATAAAAACAGGAATCCAAAGGCCCATAACATGGGTGTTTTAAACTCTATGGAACCTCCCCACATTGTAGCTATCCAGGAGAAAATCTTTATTCCCGTTGGAACGGCAATCACCATGGTTGCAAGCATGAAGTAGGTTTGTTGTGTCAAACTCATTCCCACCGTATACATGTGATGTGCCCAGACAATGAAACCCAAGGCACCAATTGCAACCATCGCATAGACCATGGGCAGGTACCCGAATATTGGCTTTTTGGAAAAGGTAGAGATTACCTGGGAAATTATCCCAAAACCGGGAACAATGAGTATATAAACCTCTGGATGGCCAAAGAACCACAACAAATGTTGATAAAGAATAGGGTCACCACCACCGGATGCATCAAAGAATGTTGTTCCAAAATTTCTATCGGTAAGCAACATTGTGATTGCACCAGCCAAAACCGGTAAGGCAAGAAGTATCAGCCATCCGGTAACAAAAATTGACCAAGCAAAGAGGGGGACCTTGTGAAGAGTCATGCCCGGTGCACGCATGTTGAGGAAGGTTGTTATCATGTTGACTGCACCAAGAATTGATGATGCACCGGATACATGGACCGCGAAGATTGCCAAATCAGTGGAAAAACCGGCTTCCTTCGTTGATAATGGTGCATAAAGGACCCATCCAACCCCGGTACCCGACAATCCGTTTCCGCCTGGTACGAAAACCGAGGTTATGGCCAAACATGAGCCCGCCACGAATAACCAGTAGCTGAGATTGTTCAAGCGCGGAAATGCCATGTCCGGGGCACCGATCATTAGAGGCATGAAATAATTTCCAAAGCCTCCAAATAGAGCAGGTATAACAACAAAAAACATCATCAAAACGCCATGACCAGTGATCAAGACGTTCCAGAGATGCCCGTTTGGAGTACAATCCTCTACTGCACCAGCTATTATTCTTGTACCTTCAAGGCACATATATTGAACACCAGGTTCATACAATTCCATTCTCATGTAAACAGTGAACAAAATTGAAACAAAACCAACTAATGCAGCTGTAACGATATATAGAATTCCAATGTCCTTGTGATTGGTGGACATGAACCATCGAACGAAGAAACTTATAGCCGGGTTCTTATCGTGTACCTCATGGGCGGTGGCGTCTGTCATCTATTCCTCTTTATTTGGCCTTTTATCTGGCTGAGAACTAGTCTTTAATTGACTGCTAATACTATTTCAATCAATAACAAAACTCAACCCTGTATATCATATTCTTCAGGACTTTATTTGAAGAGTTGGGTTGGAAACAAGAACAGTAAGTATGAATTTTTATCGAAATCTCAATAATGATTTCAACCCTTATTATCAGATATTTTCTATTGGAAAAAAATTGGTTTTATTTGTGGTACTTCATTCTTTGTTTGGCTTATGGCAAACCAAAAGTTTACTGTTGATATTGCCTGATCATTTATTCATCAGTTCTTGAAGTATTAGTCTTATATCAATCAAGCAATGGTGAATTGCTTGGTATTGACACAATTGACCAAGGACAAAGGCACATTGGACGTATAATTGTCAGCATCCTACTCCACTTAGGCACATGTTGAGTTTAGTATTGCAATTCAATACTATTCATCAAATACCAATTTGAAATTTTCGATTAGTCTTTCATCAAATTCTTGTGTAGTTACCTCGATTCCCAGTTCACTCAAGCTAGTAACTCCATAATCCCTGACACCACATGGTACAATTCCACTGAAATGCTTGAGTTCCGGATTGATGTTTATGGAAATCCCATGAAAAGTTATCCATTTTCTAATCCTTATACCCAAGGCAGCAATCTTTCGCTCATCATCAAATGAGCATCCCAATTTGTTTTCCTGGGGATCAACCCAAATACCAATTCGATCAGAGTTGGCTTTTCCGGCAACCTGATAATCTGAAAGGGTAAGTATTATCCAGTCCTGCAATTTATTAACAAAACCCCGAATGCTTTTACCTCTCATATTCAGGTTCAGCATCACATAGACCACTCTTTGGCCAGGACCATGATAGGTATATTGTCCACCTCTACCCGTAGCAAAAACCGGGAAGTTAAACTGATTGATCAAATCCTCATCCCTTGAGCTTGTACCTGCAGTATAAATGGGAGGATGTTCAAGGAACCATAACAATTCCTGTTCTCTTCCTTCCAAGATGCTTTTAACTCTTTCTTTCATAACTCGGACAGCATCCGGATAGTCGACCGGGTTAATTGACTTTTTTATTTCAACCATCTGATTTATTTTTCTGCCTTGTAGTTAGGTTGGTTGATAAACAATAATTATTTTATATTTAGAGACAAAGGATATTAATCTTGGACCTTGGTGGTTATCCTCCATTAACTTCCAATTAATATATTTGGGTATTAATTGTTTTTACCCTTGCGGTCGTGGCGGAATTGGTAGACGCGCAGCGTTGAGGTCGCTGTGGGATAAAACCCGTGGAAGTTCGAGTCTTCTCGACCGCACCATTCTTTCTTTGAGAACATCACACAGTACTGCTTTTATTTCTCAAGGCATATCCACTTTTGATTTGGGAACTGGGTAAATACCATTGAAGCAAAAACAAAATCCCACTCCAGCTCGGTCCGGTAATAGACTTAGTGAGTTTTCCTAAAATCAATGACACCTTGATTGTTTGTGTAACTTGTTAGTATATATTCCTTGATGTTGAAAAATTGTTTAAAATAAAAGTGTGGGTAATGACAGACAAGGATAATGGATTTGTAGTTTTTTCTGGTGTGCAAAAAAGCTATGACGGGAAAATACTTGTCGTAAAGGATCTAAATCTATCCATTGCCAAGGGCGAGTTCCTTACAATGTTAGGACCATCAGGTTCAGGTAAGACTACCTGTCTTTTGATGCTGGCAGGATTCGAAACCGCGACACAGGGAGAAATCCTTTTGGATAGTAAACCCATCAACAATATTCCACCACATAAACGGGAGATAGGCATGGTGTTTCAAAACTATGCCTTGTTTCCCCACATGACAGTTGCTGAAAATCTTGCCTTTCCCCTACAGGTCAGATCATTGTCCAAGTCTGATCAGGAACAGAAAGTGAATCATGTCCTTGATATGGTACAAATGTCCGATTTTGGAAATCGACGACCCGGGCAATTATCCGGCGGACAACAACAGCGTATTGCTCTGGCTAGAGCCCTGGTGTTTGAACCCGAGCTTGTATTGATGGATGAACCACTTGGTGCACTGGACAAGCAATTGCGTGAGCATATGCAATTTGAAATCAAGCATCTCCATGAGCGGTTGGGTGTCACGGTCGTCTATGTAACACATGATCAAACAGAAGCGCTTACGATGTCTGACCGGGTAGCGGTCTTCAATGACGGCATTATCCAGCAACTTGATGCACCCGATAAACTTTACGAGGCACCCAATAATTGCTTTGTAGCCCAATTCATAGGGGAAAACAATACATTGGAGGGGACAGTAGAGTCTTTTGAAGGCGATTATGCCAATGTTAGACTTGAGAACGGTCAGGTTATTTCGGCATTGGCGGTCAATGTTGGGAAAGTGGGTGAAAAAACCCTTATATCAATAAGACCAGAAAGAGTCGAAACAGAAGCTGAAAGATGTCCCGAAGGTGCACAGAAAATAACCGGAGAGGTTTTGGAATTTATCTATATGGGGGATGTTTTCAGAACCAGAATCAGAGTTGGGAGCAATGACGAATTTATTGTTAAATCAAGAAATTCTCCTTCACAACAAAGGTTGCAACCAGGTGAAATGGTAACTCTTGGATGCATGAATAAGGATTGTCGGGCCCTCGACTATCAAACAGTCAACAAAGAAGTTTTGACATAATCAATAATTTGTTCAGCATATTTTTATGAATTCATAAAATTTGACTTCATTTTTGATCCAAATTTGATAAGTTAGATCATGAGTTTTAATTTGGTCTGAATCATCTCTAAATGATAAAGGAACAACTTAATGCTAATTCTTTTTTTTAACGGAGAAAATTAATGAAGTTAACTAAACTATCTACCCTAGTGCTGGGTTGTATTATTATCGCCAATTCTTCCCAGGCAATTGATCTGACCGTTGTTTCTTGGGGTGGGGCTTATTCCAAATCCCAAATCAACGCCTACCATAATCCATTTATGGAACTCAATCCTGATGTAAATATCATCCATGACGAGAGTTCTTATGAGGCGGTTGCTAAATTGAGGGCCATGCGGGAAGCGGGTAATTTGACCTGGGATCTTGTTGATGCTGTACCATCAGATGCCATTAGATTGTGCGACGAAGGTTTGGCCATGGAAGTCGATGTTGATGAAATCCTTGAGCCGGCCCCGGACGGTACACCCGCTTCAGAAGACTTTGGTGCATCTCTGGTCTCAGAATGTTTTATTCCCCAGATTGTCTATTCAACCACTCTTGGTTTCAGAACTGACGTTGAAAGCTGGAATGGTAACGAGCCTGATGATGTCTGTGATGTTTTCGATCTCGAATCATTCCCGGGCAAACGATCACTTGAAAAGAGACCAATCAACAACTTGGAATGGGCCTTGCTGTGTGATGGTGTTGCCAAGGAAGATATCTATGACGTTCTTGAAACCGAAGAGGGTCAGAACAGGGCTTTAGCCAAACTTGATACCATCAAGGATGAAGTAATCTGGTGGTCAGCTGGTGCCGATACACCACAATGGCTTGCTGATGGTGAGGTTGTATTTGGATCTACCTATAACGGTCGGTTTTTTGCCTTGATCGAAGAAGCCAAGCAGCCAGTTAAAATTCTTTGGGATGCTCAGGTTTTCGAATATGATGGCTGGATTATTCCAACTGGATTGCCTGAAGACCGGCTCGCAGCTGTTTTGGACCTAGTTAGATTTGCTACTGATACACAAAGGCTGGCAGATCAGGCCAAGTACATTTCCTATGGCCCGGCCAGAACTTCTTCCAACGCCCTGGTAGGCGAACATGCCACGCTTGGAATTGACATGGCACCACATATGCCGGGTCATCCTGACAACGCCTACAACGTATTCTATTTCAATTACGATTGGTGGGCAGACTACAGGGATGATCTCGATGCCAAGTTCCAGGCTTGGTTAGCGAACTAAGTTTGATTGTAGTTTACGTTTCAAGGTAAACCCGTAGTGGTTAGTGTTGACTCTATTATCGGTAGGAATTCCCTTCACCGTAAAGTTCAGCGATCACTGCGAATTCAAAAATTAAGAGCATTGGGGCTTATTGCCCCTTTGTTCATTTTTATTCTGATCAGTTTTGTCATCCCCATTGGGGATATGCTTTTTCGTTCTATTGAGAATCAGCTGGTTTCAGAAGTACTTCCCAGAACAACTGAATATTTGAAGTCGGAACAAATAAATGAAGACTGGGAACCACCAAATGAATTGTTTTGGCATCTTTATGTTGATCTGGCTATTGCAGCCGAAGTAAAATTGCACACAAGGGTTGGTTCAAGACTGAATTATGAGAAAACCGGGATTTCATCATTATTCCGGAAATCTGGGCGAAGCATCAAGAGATTTGGTGCTGACGACTATCGCAAGGCACTCACTGATCAAATACCTGAATTAACTTCGATTGACTATTGGGAGTTATTGGCAGAAGGTACAAAATATGGTTACACCCGGGATACATACAATGCATGGAAGAAACGCCTAATTGAAAATGATGATTTTTCGGAAAAAACCAAACCTTCCGATTTTCTTTTTGTTGTCCTGGCAAATGATATCAAATCTTCAGGGACAACTCCTTCTCCAGATACCATTCTTGAAGAAAAACTTCTCCCTGTAATTTCCGAGTTGCCTGAGATCAGGTTCAAGGAGCTTTTCCTAGAAACCGACGAAGATTGGGCAGAACCGGATGTATGGGATACAATCCAGCTTTATTCACCTTCATTTACCAACGGATATTATCTCAATTCGGCCGATTTCAAAAAAGGGTCAGATGGCCCGGAGCTCAGACCTGAAAACGAAAGACTCTATGTCCTGATCTTTTCACGGACCCTTTTCATGTCGGTAACCATAACCATGGTTTGTTTGCTGTTGGGTTATCCGGTTGCGTATTTCCTGGCCAATCTCCCATTGAAATATGCCAACCTTTTCCTGATTTTGGTCCTGTTGCCCTTTTGGACCTCATTGCTGGTACGAACATCTGCCTGGAAAGTATTGCTCCAGAATGAGGGGGTTATCAACGATGTCCTTGTAGCAATCGGCTTGATCTCCAATCTGGAACGATTGGAATTGATCAATAATCAAACCGGTACCATAATAGCAATGTCGCATATTTTACTGCCGTTTATGATATTGCCCCTCTTTTCCGTGATGAAAACCATCCATCCATCCTATGTGAGGGCAGCCAAATCCCTAGGTGCAACTCCCTGGACAGCGTTCCGAAGGGTTTACTTTCCCCAGTCGATACCTGGAATAGGTGCCGGTTCCATCCTGGTGTTTATTCTTTCGATTGGTTATTACATTACACCAGAATTGGTGGGTGGAACCACGGGCACCTTTATTTCAAACCGAATTGCCTATCATATTTCATCTTCCCTCAATTGGGGATTGGGGGCAGCCCTGGGTTCCATACTGCTAGCCGTGGTACTGGCCCTGTATTGGGTTTATGATCGCGTGGTAGGTATAGATAATGTGAAACTGGGGTAGGAGCATGGCGAATTTTCAACCCTATGACACTAAATCCGACAAGGCTTGGTATTACATTTTCAGGGTCATTTGCGGATTGATTTTTTTCTTCCTCATGTTTCCCATTCTGGTCATCATGCCCCTCAGTTTCAATGCCGGCAATTATTTTACCTTCACACCGGAAATGCTCCGGCTGGAAATCGAGGGTTTTTCCCTGAAACATTACCGGGATTTTTTCACCAATCCCGATTGGCAGGTTGCCATGTACAACTCCTTCAGAATTGCTCCTGTAGCTACCTTGTTGTCGGTTGGTTTTGGCACTCTTGCCGCTATCGGGCTCAGTCAAAGCCATGTACCCTTTCGCAGGACCATCATGGCCATCCTGATCTCACCCATGATTGTTCCACTGATCCTATCAGCGGCTGGTATGTACTTCTTTTATTCACGAATTGGCTTGCAGGGGACCTATATCGGGGTCGTCCTGGCTCATGCTGCCCTTGGGATTCCCTTTGTCATCATTACCGTTACGGCCACGCTTACCGGATTTGACAAAAGCCTGACAAGAGCTTCTGCTAGTTTGGGGGCTGGGCCAATCAGGACATTCTTCAAAATACAGATGCCCCTGATACTGCCTGGCGTGATATCAGGTGGACTGTTCGCCTTCATAACATCATTTGATGAAGTCGTAGTTGTTCTTTTTGTTGGTTCAGCAAGTTTGAAAACCTTACCTTGGGAGATGTTCAATGGCCTGAGGGAACAGATCAGCCCAACCATTTTGGCCATCGCAACCATTTTGATAACCCTATCCGTATTACTTCTTTCAACAATCGAAATACTACGCAGAAGGTCAGAACGATTGCGGGGAATTTCACCAAGTTAAATCTCGTTTATCCACAATTCACTTGCGGATAATTTGTAATCATCACCGCTACAGCAAGAAATGGATTTATCTTTGTCTGCTAGAGACGATTTCAGGCAATAAGATAAAGGATAATGGACGAAGTGAAGACTGCCATGACTGTCCCAACCAGTACCGAGGACGCAGCAATTCTGGTACCTCGACCGTAAATCGAAGCGAAGAAAAAGGCATTCAGTCCGGGTGGCATCGAGGCTGTAATTACAGCGCTTTGTATAAGTGGCTTGGGTATGTCGAAGACTAGGCTTGACAATACCCAGGCGACAAATGGATGAAAAATTAGGGTCAGAAAGCAAACCATTGCAATGATTTTAAAATCACCGGTGGGTTTGTATTGAGAGAGAATACCACCCAATGCAAACAGGGCTGCAGGAATGGCAGACCCTGCTACCATATTCACGGGTACTGCCAGGACTTCGGGTAGACTCAATCCCAACAAGTTGAAAATCAGTCCCAGAATCATGCCCATCAGGATGGCGTTTTTCCAAATGAGGGATACAAGCGAAATTATTACGGGGCGACCTGTCGTCGCGCGTGATTTGTATAACTCCATGGTGGTTATACCTACAAGAAAACAGAAGGGGGCATGCAACGCTACAATTATATAGGTACCGGTCAATGAATCGGTTCCTAATGCTCTATCAACGACTGCAAGACCCAAAAGGACTGTATTGCCAAACAGAGCAGCAAACGCAATGACAACTGAATCTTCCCATGGGCGCTTGAAATATAAATAGGAAATCGTCAGGGCGATTATGAAGCTAAGCAGACATCCGGTATAAAAGGAAAGCAGGAATTTATAATTGAAACCCACACCCAGATCGATTTTGGACATTGCGTTAAACAACATGACCGGGAGGGCAATGTTCTGAACAAAAAACAACAAACCTTCGGCAGCAGATAGTCTCATGTACCCCAGATGAGTAACAAGATATCCACCTCCTATGATCAGGAATATCGGGGTTGTAACTTCAAGGAGGATTTGCAAATCAAACCTCAAAGGATATGGTTAGTCCATCATAAGCCGGTTCGACATTACCCGGCGTTTCATTCGCTATGGTTTCATAATCCAGGTCGATATGCATATTGGTTAGGATTGCCCGCCTCGGAGAAGCTTTTGCTATCCACTCCAGGGTTCTTGAAAGATGTGAATGACTGGGATGAGGTTCTCTTCTGAGCGCATCAACAATCCAACATGGAATATCCTGAACAAATGACCATGCTTCATCATTCATTTCCGATATGTCGGGTAGATAAACCAGTGGTCCAATTTTAAATCCATAGCTAGTGATATTCCCGTGTTCTACCGCAAAAGGGACGAATTCGATTGAACCTGCCTCACCATCAACTCTTATTGGCCCCTGAAGCCTGTTCAGTTCCAAGATCGGTGGGTAGGGACTTCCTTCTGGTTGGATAAAGGCATAATTGAAACGGGCGAGCAGGGCATCACTTGTAAACTTGTTGGCCCAGACCGGAACTCTCTTTCGTTGGTTGATATATACTACCCTGAGATCATCCAGCCCATTTACATGATCAGCATGTGGATGAGTAAAAACAACACCATCAAGGGTACCAACACCAGCGCTCAGCAACTGTTCCCTGAGATCTGGGGAAGTGTCTATCAAAACCCTTGTTGTTCTACTATTCGAAATCAGTTCTACCAAGAGAGAACATCGCGACCGCCTGTTTTTAGGATTTTCTGGATCACAGTCACCCCATAATCCTCCAACTCTTGGAACTCCCCCGGAAGAACCACAACCTAAAATGGTAAAATGCAGAATGCTCACTTCGACTTCACCCGGCAGTACTGAACAGACGGTAAAAATTGGTCGTGGTTATTTCTGCAAAGGCCTCCGTTTCAAGATTTAGAAGGTTGGCTCCAAAATCAGCAATTTTACTTACAAATGCGGGCTCATTTCGTTTGCCACGAAACGGAACTGGGGCCAAATATGGGGAATCGGTTTCAATAAGTATCCTGTCTCTTGGAGTGAACAGAAAAATTTCCTGCAATTCAATGGCACTTCTAAAAGTCAGAATGCCCGAAAACGAAAGATAAAATCCCATCTCAAGGCATTCCTCTGCCAACTTCCTACTTGAGGAAAAACAATGCATTACACATGAAAACGGCTTTTTTTCATATTCCCGCTTCAGAATCGAGGCCATATCCTCGTCTGCATTTCTGGAATGTACGATCAAGGGCAATCCCGATATTTGTGATGCCATGATATGATTCAAAAAACTGTCCTGTTGGGATTTTGCCGTTTCCTTGGTGTAGTAATAATCCAGACCGCTTTCACCAATCCCTATCATTTTTGGGTGCACAGAAAGTGCAAGAAGTTCATCAACACTCAACTTGGGTTCCGTTGCCGCATAGTGTGGATGAATACCCTGGGTAAAATATACTTCAGGATATTGTTCAGCAATATCAAGGGTTGCTCTATTCTTTGAAGGCTTGGTACAAATGGTTACCATCCGATTGACCCCTGCTTGTCGTGCTCTCTCAATAACCTGGTCGAGTTCCTCCAAAATCTCGGGAAAATCAAGATGGCAATGACTATCCACTATTTTGGCTTGATGAAGAGGGGACATGGGGAGAACTTCTACAGTGTTGCTATTTTCTTGATATCAATTAGGTCTTCAAAAACCTGTGAATAGCCATCAATATTACTATCCTGATAATCCTTGGCCTTGGTAAGCATTCTTGAATAAAGCATGGCCCATTCATGGGACTTTTCAAAATTTGGCGAGAGCTTGTTCAAAATGATGTTTTCTCCTGAAAAAATCTCACTCGACATTTTACCCTTCACACCGGCCTTGACCAGTCTAGATACAAAATGGATCGTTAACTTGTTGATTGTTTCAGTCAATTCCTGCTTTCCTGCACCTTCTGTTTTTGAAGCTATTTCAAGAATACTGGAAACTTCAATTTGGGGTAGGTCCTTATAGATTTCTACAATCGATGCATACAATTTCAAACCATCCTGATTGATGATTCTGATAGCTTCACCAACTGAACCCTGAGAAACCCTTACTACTTTCTTGACCTGGGCATCCAAGATAAATCCGAATTCATTCAACAGGTACAGTTGATCCTCAGCACCCAAATTTTCGCAATGAACGGCCAAACATCTGCTTCTGATCGTCGGCAACAGGGATTCAGGTGAGTGACTGACAAGAAAGAAATATGAATTGTATGGTGGTTCTTCCAATACCTTTAATAAGGCATTGGATGCATTGACATTTAACTCATCTATTGAATCGATTATGGCGATCCTTGGTTTGCCATCTGGAGAAGTGAACTCAAAAAATTCAACCAGTTCCCTGATATTATCGACCGTGATTTCTGCCTTGACCTTTTTGGTTTTTGTATCAAAATTTTTTCTTATGAGTTTAAGGTGAGGTTCCGACAAGGCTTCAATCCTTGAAACCACCGGATCATCAAAGTTGATGTTGATATCACCTGTATCAAGTATTCCCGAACGATTGCTGGTCAAAAGCAATTTAGTAAGATGCCAAGTCAATGTGGCTTTGCCGATACCTCTTGGTCCACACATCAACCATGCATGATGCATTCTGTTCTGATTGTAAGCCTGGAGGAATTGATTCTTGACCTTTTCCTGACCGATTACCCGTCTGGAAAATCTGGGGTGGGGAACCCCTTCAAGCTTGTCAGATTCAAATTCCTCCGGGTTCACTCTAGTATTTCCATTGTTCGTTCAAGTATTTTTTTTGCCGATTCTTCTGGACTTGTTTCAGTGGATATTTCAAAACAACGATTAGGGAATTGCTTTGTCAGGTCAGAAAAATCATTGATGACTTGCATCAATCTTTCAGTTGAGAGTTTGCTTACTCTCCAGTCCCCTTCCTGACGGCTGTTTGTTCTTTGCAGTGAAATTTCAGGATTAACCCGCAGAATGAAGGTCAAGTCTGGATCAAGTTGAATAACCTCGGATTGAAGCAATTCGATAAATTTACCCAAATCCTGCTTTCCTTGACTTTGATAGACACGAGTGGAATCAGTAAATCGATCACAAATTACAATTTTACCCTCATGAAGGGCCGGAAGGATTGTTTTTTCAACATGATCTTTCCTAGCTGCAAAGAACAGTAAAAGTTCGGATAGATTTGACCAATTGTATTTGTTTTTATCAACAAGAATTTTGCGTAGTTTTTCACTTCCGGTGGAACCACCAGGTTCTCTGGTAACAATACAATCAATTCCTTTGCTCTTCAGGTTTTGCTGCAGAAGTTTGACCTGAGTGGATTTGCCTGCTCCATCAATTCCCTCGAATGTTATGAATTTCCCTTTGTAAGTCATCAGCTAGCAGGTTCACTTTCTTCTGGAAAATATTTCCATATCAAGGACCAAATGGCCGCTTCAACCCGATCGATAATCGTACCTATTTCTATATCTTCAAGGGCGATCATAGGTACTTCAATCGTTTGATCAAAATCCGGTATGACAATTTTCAAATACCCGATTTCATCACCCTTGCTTATTGGAGCGTGTGTAAAATTGTCTATATGGGCACTGACTTCAAGGTTATCCTTGTTTGCAACAGGTATCAGGACTGACAAATCTTCCGCCAGTCCTAATCGGACCTCCTTAGTGCTTCCAAGCCATACCGGAGCCACGATTATTTCCTGCTCCTTCTCAATTAAAGTAACTTGTCGAAATTGACGAAAATACCATTCAATTATGGCTTCTCCCTCGTCGCTTCTTTGCTTTGAGCTTGGCAATCCATTGATAACAAAAATCATTCTTCTGCCATCACGTATTGCGGACCCAACGAGACCGTAGCCTGCATCACTTGTATATCCGGTTTTCAACCCATCGGCTCCAACCACATCCTTTTTCAAAAGGGGATTTCGATTGAACCTATTGGCTGGAGTTCTATTGTCAAAGGGGAATTCCTTTTCCGCAAAATACTTGTAATATTCTGGGAAATCCGAGATTAACTTCCTGGTCAAAACATATAAATCCCTACTGCTCATTTTTTGTTTTGGATCAGGCCATCCATTTGAATTTGCAAATATTGAATTGGTCAAACCCAATTCCTTGGCCTTCTCATTCATCAATTGAACAAAGCCCTTTTCATTTCCTGTAGGTGACAATGCTTCGGCCAAGACAACACAGGCATCATTTCCGGATAATACTACAACACCGCGTATCAATTCTTCGACCGTGGGCCTGTCTGTCGTATCCAAATACATTGTGGAACCACCACGATATGATCTGTAGGCAAAATCTGAAACCAGTAATCGATCATCCAATTTCAATTGATTATCTTCCAATGCCTCAAATACCAAGTAGAGAGTCATGAGTTTGGAAAGTGATGCTGGAGGGAAGGGGGTATCGATATTTTTTTCAACCAGTATCAATCCAGAATCAAAATCCCCGACAAGAATTGTTTTGCCAGAAGTTTCAAATGAACTGGCCGGTAGTGCAAGGGCTGAAATTGCAACTAAAATAGTGAGAGATTTGAGGAATAATTTCATAGCCTCATTCCTGAATTTCCTGGGCAGAACAAATATACAAATATTTATTCTTAATCTTCTTAAATTATAATATTCTAATTCTTATCTACCTTCGGTAAGAATTAAACCCCTAAACATTTAAGTCAAATCATATCAGTGGATTGAATTTGTACTTTAAATTCACCTTGGAGGGGTGGCAGAGTGGTCTAATGCACCGGTCTTGAAAACCGGAGTGGGGGATTCTCCACCGTGGGTTCGAATCCCACCCCCTCCGCCATTAGACTTCTGTTTTTTCGGCGCTGCCGCTTTTTTTTGCTATCCTCTAATTACCCCTTTAGCTTTGAGTTCTTGTTCTTTTATCCATGCATCAACCTCACTTTTCCGAAAGCGCCATGAACCGCCCACCTTAAAACCCGGCAACTTTCCTTCCGAAGCAAGGCGATACGCTGTCTTCTCAGCGAGCTTCAGATAGGTTGCCACCTCTTTAATGGTAAAGATCTCATCATCTGCCATTGTGCATTGAACCTTAATCAAAATTGAGCTATATTATGAAAATAACGGAAAATATGGAAACAAGCAAGTGGTTTTGATGCCAATGACGAATTTAATACTGGAGGTTTAATAATGCGCCTGTTGAAGTACAAAGTTAATAAGTTTCGCTCTGTCAAAGGGACAGATTGGATCGAAACAGATCAATGGACGTGCTTCGTTGGTGTGAACGAATCTGGTAAAACAAACCTTCTGCTTCCACTCTGGAAGTTTAACCCGGCTGATAATTCAACTAAGATCGATTTACTTTTAGATTATCCGCGAGACGAATATTCGAAAATTGATGGAGAGCGCAAAGTAGAACCCTTCATCGAGGTTCTTTTTGAAATTACCGATGAAGAGCTTGTCGATTTCAATACAAAATATGATGAATTCCTGAATCCAGAAGAATCTGATGAAGGAGAAGATACCCCTAAAAAAGAACTTCCAGAAAAAGTTGAGCTGTCAAAGTTCCTGCTAATCAAAAAGGATTACAGGGGTTATTTTTATATCCATGTCTCTGACGAAAAATGCCAAGAGAAAACCGAAGACATCCAAGACTTTATTGGAAACAAGTTATTTGATGAGATTTGTGAACTCATTCCAAAATTTGTTTACTACTCTGAATACGGCAATCTGGATTCTGATCTCTATCTTCCGCGAGTTAAAGAAGACTTGGCTCGTATAGACTCTCTGGGCGGTAAGGAGCGCATGAAAGCGCGAACCCTCAAAATATTGTTCGGCCACCTAAACCTAAACCCGGATGAGATATTAGCTCTTGGACAAGAGAATAAGCCAAATAATGATCCCGAACAGAAAACTACTGAAGCGATTGAGAAAGAGTCTCGAAATAAACAAGAACGTTTTGCTAAAATTGAATCAGCCGCGACCTATCTTTCTTCTCAATTCAAAGATTGGTGGACCCAAGGAGATTACACATTCCGCTTTAACGCCGACGGAGAATATTTCAGGATTTTTGTTAGTGATAGTGAACGACCGTCGCCAATTGAATTGGAATCCAGAAGTAAAGGCTTGCAGTGGTTTTTCAGCTTTTTTCTCGTGTTCTTGGCAGAGAGTAAAGACAACCATCGTGACTGTATATTGTTGCTGGACGAGCCGGGTTTAAGCCTCCACCCCAATGCTCAAACAGATTTAATCCGCTTTTTCGAGCAGTTATCCCAGAACAATCAGCTTATCTACACCACGCATCTTCCTTTCCTTGTTGATCATAACAGCCTAGACAGAGTTAAGGCTGTTTATACAGAAAATGGTCTCACAAAAGCATCCAACGATATAAGCAAAGCTGATAAGGAAAAAAAGGCTATTCAGCCTGTTAATGCAGCGATTGGCATCACGGCCTCTCAAAGCCTGCTTGTTGGATGTGATATTGTCATCGTGGAGGGTGTTTCAGACCAATTCTACCTGACAATGATAAAAAACCATCTGGTTTCAAAGGGTAAATTTACACCTAAGAAAGAGTTGGTCTTTATTCCTGTGGGCGGGGCAAAGGGTGTAAAGCCTGTTGTTTCCATTATTCATGGCAATAATAGTAATCTGCCTATTTCTTTATTGGATTCGGATGCTACTGGAAAACAGTTTCAACAGAGCTTAAAACAGGGCCTTTATAAAGGTGATAATGACAAGGTAATCGAATCTGATACGTTTACAGGCAAAACGGGATCAGAAATTGAGGACTTAATCCCTGTTGATCTCATCGTAGATAGTTTTGATCGTTTGTTCAAAAGCGAAGATGGTCTTGATGTTGATGCCATTGACACAAATAAACCAATTGTGCCTCAACTGGAGAAGTTTGCCGAAGACAACCAGATAACCCTTGAATTAGGCTGGAAAGTTGAGCTTAGCAAAAGAGTGAAGCAAAAGTTCAAATCTAACGTAGCCGATGATCTTGAAAATAAATGGAAGGACCTATTCGGTAAACTGCAATAGGTAATAACATTAATGCAGCAATACGGTAACGATTAAATTCTCTATTCACCATCGGACTTGGGCACTCGCAATCTATTTACTCACAACCAACATTAAGGGTGTATCCAGTATGAGGTTGCATAGAAAATTCAGGATAACCCAAAATTCAGCCTGGCATTTATTGCATCGTTTAAGGAAATCCTATGAGGCCGGAGAAATCAAATTTGAAGGCACTGTTGAAGTTGACGAAACCTACATGGGTGGCAAGGAAAGAAACAAGCATGAAAGCAAGAAACTCAATGCTGGTCGAAGTGCAGTTGGTAAAACCGCAGTGGTTGGCATGAAAAACAGAGAGACTAACGAAGTTGTTGCTGAAGCGGTTAACAATGTTAAGAAAACAACCCTCCATGAATTTGTCAATGAAAATACAGAGGTAGGTACCGAAATCTACACAGTCGAAAACAGGGCTTATGAAGGTCTTGAAAATCACAAGGCAGTTAAACACTCAGTTGGAGAGTATATTGTAGGTAATGTCCAAACTAGCGGAGTTGAGAGTTTCTAGGCAATTTTCAAGCCTGGTCAAAAAGGTATCTACCACAAAATGAGTAAGAAGCATTTAGATCGTCATGTTAAGGAATTTATTGGTAGACATAACCAGAGACCTCACGGTACTGTAAACCAAATGACAGTTGTAGTTTCTGGTATGATTGGCAAGAGATTGCGTTATTCGGATTTGATTGCTGATAATGGTTTGGATAGTGGTGCTAGGAGTATATAATCAGGTAAGGAAATAGAAGAATGAAATACAAGGAAGATAAGACTGAGGTAAGGGTTAAGTCGTTTGACTATCAGCCCAAGAAATCAGAACTTGAAGAAGAATTTTATATTGATGCAACCCCCGAGGAATTAGCGAGGGCTGTATTAAGACAGGTTAATGTTGTAGAAGAAGAATAGGTGAGAACATTGATAAATTTTAATAATTGTGAATTTGTATGGTTAAATATCCTGAAAACACAACTGTTTGGGTATCTCGGGTTGTGAACGGCTTCCGTGAGGTATCTGTTGTTGACGAACCAAGAAGTCTGTGGACAAAGTCAGAATACGGCAGCAAACCTAGTAGACACAAAGTTTTGGAAAAACTTCCTAGTGATTTGTCCAAGGCTGAAGTAATAAATAAATTGAAAAGCCGAGGTATTGCAGATATCAGATTCAAAAGACAGTGTAAGAATTTAGAAAATATTTACACAGGAACGTATTAAATGAGTTCACAAACCCATTCCGATGTAGATACCAACGATCATGGTATCTATGGGAATAATTTATCAGAAGATAAAAATAATGGCATGTCATATCGAAAGACAGGCTTTCTCTCTGAATTGCGTAGTAATGGGAAGCTTGAATATAAACGCTATCTAGCTTCACCGTTGCGGTATGCAGGTGGAAAAAGCCTAGCTGTCGGTTTTGTCATCAATCTTCTGCCTGATCATGTTCGTCGTGTTGCTTCTCCATTCATGGGTGGTGGATCCGTTGAGATTGCCATGGCCCGTGAACTCGGTCTTGAAGTAATGGCTTATGATGTGTTTGATATACTCTGCACCTATTGGAAAGTGCAATTAAAATATCCAAAAGCATTAGCAAGAAGGCTTCAGGAATTTACTCCTGACCGGGATACATTTTCCCGTGTTAAAAATAGACTTCAACAACATTGGAAGCATGGTAATAAATTGCATTATCTAGATGTTGCTGCCTATTACTATTTTAATTCAAATACTTCTTATGGACCACATTTTCTTGGATGGCCATCCGATATTTACCTGAATAGGGAGCGCTATGCGAAAACAGTAAAAAAGGTTGCAGAGTTTAATGCTCCGGGACTGACTGTTCATTGTGATCGTTTTGAGAATTCCATTCCACGTCACATAAATGATTTCCTTTATTGTGATCCACCATACTATCTTGAAGAGGGGAAAACCTTTGTCGGTATGTATCCGCACAGGAATTTCCCAATACATCATGATGGTTTTCGACATAAAAAACTGCGCGATTTGCTACTCTCACACAAGAGTGGATTTGTATTGTCTTACAACGATTGCCCGACGATACGGGACTGGTATTCCGACTGCAACATTGAGACACCTGAATGGCAATATACATTCGGTCAGGGCGATACCAGGATTGGCGAAAACAGACGACAATTAAACGGTGGTTCCCACGTTAAAAAATCGCATGAACTATTGATCTGGAGACATGCTGAATGACACCAAGTAGAGGAAGCACTAGTGAAGATGCTCGTGAATACAGACAGGCCGGGCATGATGACGCCTTGCTTTTTGCTCTTGCTATTGGGTTAGATAGAGATTACCGGCGTGACCAAAATGCTAAAAAAGATGTAATAGATCGAGCAGGTGATGCCCACTCTGTAAAATCAGGTAAGAAAAAATGGCAAATTTTTTTGTACAGGCGTAGCCGTTTTTTAGAAGATGATGGATTCCAGGCACTAAACGGAATTGGTTCTCTCTTGATTCACTGTATTGATGCTTTTCCTCCTCGATATAAAGACTATATAGACAATAAAGATCAAGCAAAGGAAAGACTTCAAACCCCAATGCGGGAATTGAAAGACCGTTTCCAGCGCAAAACACTGCTCCGGGCCTTTCTACGTAAATCGATTTTTAATGGAGGAGAGGTAAACTATCTAACAATCCTGCGTGAGAATGTTTTTTGTGTATATTGGAGTGATGATGTGGTTACTGAGATGGCTGACGTATTTGAGGTTGTTAATTCTAAAGCCCGTGGAGCTGGTCAATTTGATGCTCAAAAAGTTGTTTTCAAGCATCTAGGTAATAATGTTGGCGAACTTGAGATGCGTAATGATAGTCCATCCCATTACGGAGAAGTACGGTTCAATATGAATCGAAATCCTTGTTTGAGACTTCTTGACAATGCTAACTTTGAAACACATAAATGGTCACCGGAAGTGAGGTTATATGGTCAAGCAATAAGGAATTTTGGAAAGTGGTAATAATAGTCAGATAAATCGTACGATAATTTGTATGATCGACTGGCCAATATATTTGTAATGACTCAAAAGGCTTTGGTACCTTTGTTTATAATTCCCTTAAAAATTGTCATTTGATGATCCGAAGGAATCTCTGAAAAACATTATAATAGAGGTGCCCTACAGTCAAAAAACTTCAGTTTAAGATGTATGAAACAAAGGATTGTGACCAGCTAGACAAGCCCAAACCCAAGTAGCAACGAAAGCCATGATATGCCTTTATAAATCAAAATACCCAAACAAGAAACTATCGCTAAAGCCAATGCTTTCGAACCTTTTGATATAACTTGATCTTTTGTTTCTTTGATGAAGCCTTTAAGTTCATTCATCACATCTTGTAGAATTCCAATGCTTTCAGTGGTTGCTTTAACATCAGGCTCGGTTTCTTTGGCTTGGGTAACGATTATATTTATGTTTAGGTCGATCTTTACCTTAAGGTCGGAAGGAATTTCAAATTTGGCAGGTGGTTGATTGTGTCCGATTCCACCATGAGTAGTTTCCCCGTCAGTACATTTCATTAAAAGCCGCAACTTATCAGCCGATTCAAAAATCTCGCTTCTGGCTTTGGTTTCTTGCTCGGTGCCGATGGTTAGTGCTGGATTCTCGTTTAACCGTTGTCTAATATCTTCAAGGGTAAGATCATCATTAAATTGTTCTGCTAACTCATCCTCGTCATTGAATCGAGTTGGGTGGTTGTTGCTCGGTGCCCATTCGAAAATGCCATCTTGTTGGATTAATTTAGTAGCCTTCTTAATAGCCTCATCCGAAGCAATACCTTCAAAAATGGTTTGAAGTTCTTCAGGGACATAATAGGGGCCACCCCAAATATATTTATAGTTGTAGGGACTTTCCTTATCTATCGCATATGGTGTTTCCATTTGTGGGTCTTCAAACATATGATTGAACCAACCTATCATCATGTCGATTTGTTCTTCTTCGGTCAGTTCTGCAAAGTCTTGGGGGCTTATTGTTAAGTAATCGTCGCCAAAAAAAAATTCATTTTCATTCATTAAGCCATAATCAAAATCTTGTACCAGATGGTGAGGACCAACGTTAAAATCCGTAGTGATTAGATTCGGATATTTAATTATAGTCCAAGAAAGCACGCCCAAATCCTCGTGATTAATCTTGGCTTCATATATAACACTGGAACTAGGGACAATATCGCTACCAACAATTTGAAAATCTATCAAGTCAGATTCAATTTCAAACTGCTGACCAGTTCCGAATTGTTCAATGACGGCCTTGCCATGACAGTATGGGATCATTCGAAACACAACCTTTCTATAATGCGAAAAAATTAAACTTGGGGGATTTATTATGGGATGTGTTTACCCATTGTTCAATAACATATCTATTTACCAAGGGATAAAGTACCTCAGACAATCTGTACGTCCAAATCAGTCATGTCAGGGTACGGGAGGGCATCTTGCACTCCGGGTGCATATCAAATGGCAGAGGCAGTCCCGGAGCGTTCATGGTTTATATGCAAACGGCAATCCGGAAGTCAACAATTTTCGCTACACGGAAGAAAACCTCAACGATTTTGAAGGGGTGTGAATCTCGTATTGCGTATCATTTATCACTTTAAGCTGCCTCATCCAACTCTTGAATTGGTTCATGATTGTCGTTGACCGGTATTCTGTTATCAAACTCGACCATAACCCGGCCCCAGATAAAGTCAAAGCGGTCAGATTTAACCCACGACTTCATGGTAAGGATTCCCTGTCCACCACGTTACTCCATCTCATGCCGGAATTATACTAAATTTTGTCGTAATACCAGATTTACACCCCCTTTCTTGTTTATTTATTACTTATTTCTTCACACTATGCTATACAATTACCCATCCCAATTACGTATTCATAAAGAATAAATCATTAAAATCACGGACCATACAGTATTAACAACCAACGTATCCTGACCCTAATGAGCAGATCAGAAAAATGGTCTTTAAAATATCCATGCGGCGAATAAAGGATTTATTCACTGTATATTTTACGGTGATTGCTCTTGTATTTGCGGTGAATAACACCTACAATCACCTTAAATTATGCGGTGATTATTATGTGGATTCATGAACATCAAAACTGGCCAAATTTTACTTGGGATAGAGAAAAACTTTCCGCTAGATTAGTAGATATTCGTTATCGTCAGGGACGATTACTTGGTCGATTGGATGGTCTTGGATTTGAACTTAAACTCGAAGCAAGCTTAAGAACATTAACCAATGACATAGTCAAATCCTCAGCCATAGAAGGTGAGGACTTGAACCCTAAGGAGGTTCGTTCCTCCATTGCTCGTAGACTTGGTATCGATATTGCTGGACTGATTCCTTCAAGTCGAGATGTTGAAGGCATCGTTGAATTGATGCTGGATGCAACGCAGAAATACAATATGCCATTAACAAAAGATCGTCTGTTTAATTGGCATGCCGCACTATTCCCAAGTGGGCGAAGTGGAATGCATAAAATTACCGTTGGTGACTGGCGCTCTATTCATTCTGGTCCAATGCAGGTTATTTCTGGCCCTTTTGGTAAAGAAAAGGTTCATTTTGAAGCACCTAGTGCTGATCGATTAGATAAGGAAATGCTAGCATTTCTAGCATGGTTTGCCGAAGGCGATGATATTGATCCAGTCATCAGGGCCGGCATTGCTCACCTGTGGTTTGTTACCATTCATCCGTTTGAAGATGGGAATGGCAGGATAGCCAGAGCCATCGCTGATATGGCATTGGCTCGTGCAGATGAAACGCAAAATCGTTTTTATAGCTTATCGTTCCAGATTGAGGCAGAACGCAAGCAGTACTATGATCAACTTGAGAAACAGCAGCGTGCGACACCAGATATTACAGGATGGCTGACTTGGTTCCTTGATTGTTTGGGGCGAGCCATAGCAAATTCAGAAACTACTCTCGGAAATGTTCTTTACAAGGCAAGACTTTGGGATATCATCAACCATAAACCGGTAAATGACCGTCAACGCTTGATTATCAACCGCATGCTTGAAGATGATTTCAAAGGATTCATGAATACCTCGAAATACGCCAAAATAGTCAAATGCTCAAACGATACAGCTCTGCGAGATATACAGGAGTTGAAGAACAGGGGAATCTTTATCCAAAATCCAGGTGGTGGACGCAGTACCAGTTACAGACTTCCGGATGAAGTGGTTTAGTTACCTTTCCACCAAGACAAAGTGGGACTAAAGATCAAGACATGAACTGGATCGATTGGAAATGATGATCTGATGCAAGGTATTACTTTGCCCGCATTTCAGCAATACAAAACCAAGGACAAAATTTTCAACTTATTCTAGTTGTGCAAGTTCCATAACCTTCAGCTTGGTTGGGACAATAGCTCAATCGGGAATAATTTTTGCTGCGGCAAAAGAAATATTCCTGACAAACTATTCGATATCAAGTAATTGGAGTGAATAGGCCAATCAATAAATTAGATAGAAACATGCCCATCAAGGAAAAGTCAAACCTACAAAGTTGGATAGGTCGTGACATGATTCTGGAGGACAACTTAAGGCTTGAACCCGCTCATTTCATGCAGGCGACCCTAGATCGCAAACCAACAATTTGTGTTGGAGATCCCTTGCCTCCACTCTGGCATTGGCTTTATTTTCTTGAAGTGAAACCCATGAGGGAACTTGGAAGGGAGGGGCATCCCAGAACAGGAGGATTTCTACCGCCTGTTGAATTACCACGCAGAATGTGGGCAGGGGGGCGGTTTGAATTTTTAAATTCACTTGTTCTTGGGAAAGAGGCAACAAGGCATTCCACAATCAAATCTGTCATGGAAAAGGAAGGGAATTCCGGAAAACTTTGCTTTGTCACAGTTGAACACACTATTTGTCAGGGAGGACAAAGAGCAATCATCGAAGAACATGATATTGTCTATCGGGAAGACCCGTTGCCGGGTGCTTCTAAGGCCGATCCCAAGCCTACCCCGGTATTGGCGGATTTTTCTGAAACGATCCATCCCACAGAAGTCATGCTGTTCAGGTATTCTGCCTTGACCTTTAACGGCCATCGAATTCACTATGATGTTGATTATGCTCGAAATGTAGAAGGTTATGAAGGATTGGTTTTTCATGGCCCATTAACTGCCACTTTGCTTATTGACCTTGCCTTACGTCAAACAGGTAAGGAACCAAAACAATATTCTTTTCGGGCGTTGACCCCAATTGCTGGAATTGCTCCCTTTGAAATTGCAGGTAAGGAAGTCAATGATTGTCTGGATTTATGGGCAATAAGAAAAGATGGTGTAATTGCCATGTCGGCACAGGTGATTTTCTGAGAATTGTCATGTCATCAGAAGTAGTGGGGTTTTCTGATGCATTTGCCAAATGGGCCTGTCAGCCAAATCTGGACCTTGATGATAAAGATGGCACGGAAGCACGTCTGGCTTTCCTGGATACGGTTGCATGTATGGTAATTGGTGCTTCAGAGCATCAATCCATAGCTGCCATGACAGCTATGAAAAAAGGGCAAGCCTTGGGAAAGATCAAACCAGTTGGAGGTGGTGTTGGATTATCCTTGTTTGCGGCAAGCTTTGTCAATGGGATTCGGGCACATGCAATCGATTATGATGATTTTGAATTTTCGGGTTCAACCCATCCAAGTGCTGCGGTCTTCGGAGCTCTCTGCAGCTTGACACAATTTAAATCTCTAACCATCAATCAGATTTGTGATGCATGGATTATCGGCTATGAAGCTATAATATGGCTGGGGCAGGCATTCGGATATAGTCATTATGAGAGAGGTTGGCATTCAAGTGCTACCCTGGGACCGATTGGTGTTGCTGCTGCAGTGAGTAAAGCGCTTGACCTGACAACATTGCAAATGTCGTACGCAATGTCACTGGCTGCAAGTTATTCCGCTGGTTTGAAAGCTCAATTTGGTACTGATACAAAGTCCATACATTTGGGAAATGCTGCTGAGGCGGGTTTAAGGGCAGCTTTTCTTGCCATGGAGAATGTAACCTCAAACCGTGAGGTATGGAATCAAAGTAAGGGATATTTTGAACTTTTTAGTACTGCTCAATCATCTGGTTTTGATTTTATTACACAAAGTATGGAACTTGGCCAGGCAGTGAAAAAATTTCCTGTTGCACGAAAAATATGGCCGAGTTGTGCTTATACTCATCGGGCAATTTTTGGTGCTCAATGCCTTCGTTCTAAGTTTTCCACGACGGATGAAATTGTAGGAATTTGTGTAAAATTGCCCAAACCATTTCATGATGTTGCCCATTTTGGTGTACCCACAACAGTTTCGGAAGCTCGATTCTCAGTCCAATACTGTGTCGCAGCGGGATTAATGAGCGAGAAGGTTACTTGCAAGGACTTTGATGATCAGATCATTCAGGAAGAAAAACGTCAACAACTCACCGATCTGGTAGAGATAGAAACCTATGATATGCCTGCTGGTGATTCAGGTGAATTCAGCCCTAGTACGGTTGAAAAAATTACCATTAGACTTGAAACAGGACAAATTCATGAAATTGAAGTTATTGACGTCCCAGGGGACTCCAATAACCCCATGACCGATTCACAAATTATACAAAAAGCTTTTGAGTGCGGGATTTGCCGTTCGACAGCTGAGGCCTTTCTTGTAGCTGATGGTAATACGAGTGTTTTACAAACCGGTTTATTGGATTAAAACAATGAAACAATCTTAGATGCGGTATCATGCAAATGAGTAAAACATTCTTATTCAATTGTCCAAGTCTAAGGTGCTTGACCAAATTGTTTCATTTAAGAGTGGATGTATAAACGCATCAATTAACCACAGGATAATCGCATGAAAAATATTGGCTTTATTGGTTTGGGTAACGTTGGGGGTAAACTGGCTGCAAGCTTGCTCAGAAATAACTTTGACCTTGCTATTTTTGACATATCAACCGAGTGTCAAAATAAATTTCGTGACTTGGGAGCAAAAATATGCTCATCTCCTGCTGAAGTAACAAGCGCAAGTGAATTAATCATTACCTGCTTACCTTCACCCGCAATTTCTGCCCAGGTTCTGGAGGCTGAAGATGGTATCCTTTCTACCTTCACCGAGGGAAAGGTCTGGTGCGAAATGAGTACCACGGATGAAACAGAAGTCAAGAGATTGGGAAAAAAGATCGAAGATAGAGGGGGCTTCGCAGTTGACTGTCCTGTTTCTGGAGGTTGTCACAGGGCAGCAACGGGAAACATTTCCATTTTTGTCGGGTGTAAAAGGGAAGCATTCGATAGGATATTTCCGGTACTTTCAGCAATGGGAAGAAAAATTCTGCATACTGGAGATCTGGGATCTGCTTCCATCCTGAAAGTGGTAACAAACTATCTCGCGACCGCAAACCTGCTTAGCCTCAGTGAAGCTCTTGTTACGTCCAAGTTGAATGGTATCGATCTCAATACCGCTTACGAAGCAATTAAAATATCCTCGGGGAACTCCTTTGTTCATGAAACGGAGAGCCAGGTAATACTCAATGGAAGCAGAAACATCAATTTTACCATGGATCTTGTCATCAAGGATATTTCACTGTTTCAAAGCCTGGCTGACAAAGTAGGGTTGGATTTAAATTTATCCCCTATGCTGGTGAAAACCTTCTTGGAAGCGGGGCAAAAATATGGATCAAGGGAGTGGTCTCCCAATATTATCAGAATTTATGAAGATCAATGCGGAATAAAAATGCTGGGTAAGGGCTTTCCTGAAGAAATTGAGGATGATGAACCAGAAATCCCGGGGTATGAAATAAAAGTTTGATTGTAAAAACACACCAATGTTTTATAGAATCCAATTATGTTTCAGTTATTTATTTGTAGGGAGAGAAAATGAAAAACCGAGTTAAATTAATTATCAGTACGACAATTTCCTTTCTGTTGCTTGTTGCAGCACCCCCTCTAGCTGCTCAAGAGTATGAATTCAAACTTCACCACCTATTAAGTGCACAGGCTCCTGCCCATACACAGATGCTTGAGCCTTGGGCCAGACAGGTTGAGGAGAATTCCAATGGTATGGTCAAGATTGAAATATTTCCCTCAATGAGTCTTGGTGGGCGACCAGCCGAACTGGTCAGCCAGGCCCGGGATGGTGTTGTGGATTTGGTTTGGACAGTCAATGGATATACCCCAGGGCTATTTCCCAGAACTGAAGTGATGGAACTGCCAACTGTTTATGTAAACAATCCCCGCTCCGCCAATCTGTCTCTTTTTGACATGTTTGAAGATGAACTCAGACAGGAATATACCGGTCTTGAAGTCATGTTCCTGCATGTACACGCCGGACAGGGTATCCATATGACTGATACACTGGTAAGATCACCTGAAGATATGGTTGGTCTGGATATGAGGATTCCAACTCGAACAGGTGCATGGATCATTGAGGCCTTGGGTTCAAATCCAATTCAGATGCCTGTTCCGGAATTACCCCAGGCACTCCAAAAGGGTGTGGTTGATGGCGCCTTCATCCCTTGGGAAATCATTCCACCACTGAAATTGCAGGATCAAACTAAATACCAGATTGAAGGATCTGATATGACAAGGTTTGGAACCACAACCTTTCAGGTATCCATGAACAAGGCCCGGTGGGACAGTTTACCCGAGGAAATTCAAAAGGCCTTCAAGGATGCATCAGGTAGGGATTGGTGGGGTCAGGTAGGTGACATCTGGCGAGGAGCCGATAATTTTGGCATCAATTTGGCAGTTCAAAGTGGCAACGAACATGTCGTCCTGACACCTGAGGAAACGGAAGTTTTCAACACCGCCTTGGAACCGGTAGTGGATCGCTGGATCTCTGAAGTCGTTGATAAGGGTATTGATGGCCAGGGGCTTGTTGAAAAAGCCAGGATGTTGGTAGCAGAAAATTCCAACTAAATCCATTTCGGGGACCGGTATATGATTTTTATGGAAAAATTTATCCGGTCCCTTGTCACTTGGTGGGCGTTGGCAGGTGGGGTACTTCTCTTCCTGGTCGTTTTTCTGAATACCTTTTCGGTTGCAGGTGGAATTGTCGGAAATCCCATCCCCGGCGATTTCGAACTGACGGAAATGGGAGTGGCGATTGCCGTCTTTGCCTTTCTACCCTATTGCCAATTGACAAATGCGAATGTAACCGCAGATATTTTTACCTCCAAGGCATCCCCAAGGATGATAGCAGTATTTGGACTGGCTTCATCCCTGATCGCCCTGTTGTTTTCCCTACTGCTCTTCTGGTGTATGTATCAGGGGATGGTTGACAGATACAATTATCAATACACAAGTGCCATCCTGCTTATACCCATGTGGATTCCATACGTACCGGTTTTGTTTTCCTGGATTTTATTACTTCTCGCAGCGATTATTTCGGTTAAGGATTTTTACCTCGATTCATTATCAAGGGCAGCTTGATGGATCCGATATTCTTGGGGTTGATAGGTCTTGTTGTCCTTCTTCTTCTGATTATGGTCAGGATGCCAATTGCTTATGCAATGATTTTGGTTGGTGGACTGGGAATAACCTTCATCAATGGTCCCGCGCTGGTATTGAACCAATTGAAAACACTAGCCTATTTTCAGTTTTCCATTTACAGCCTTACCGTAGTTCCTATGTTTGTCCTGATGGGATGTCTGGCTTCCCGATCAGGTTTATCTGCTGCCTTGTTCCGGGCAGCCAACGCATGGCTGGGATGGATGAAGGGTGGTACTGCCATGGCCGTTATCGCTGCCTGTGCAGGATTTGGTGCCGTTTGTGGGTCATCATTGGCAACAGCCAGCACCATGGGGAGGGTAGCACTTCCTGAACTCAAGAAGTATAAATATTCTGGAGCCCTCGCAACGGGATCGGTAGCGGCAGGTGGTGTTCTAGGAATTCTGATACCTCCATCAGTGGTTTTGATAATTTATGCAGTGGTTGTCGAAGCCAATATTGTCTCAATGTTTCTTGCCTCGATCATTCCAGGCCTGATGGCCACATTGTTGTTCATTCTTACCATTGCCGCCTATGTCATCGTTGTTCCAGAATCGGGCCCGAGAGGATCAAAAATCGAACGTGAGGAGTTCATTGCGGCAACCAAGGGAGTTTTTCCGGTTTTACTGATTTTTGGCCTGGTTCTTGGCGGGATATTCTTTGGTTTTTATAACCCGACGCCCGCGGCTGCGATCGGGGTTTTTCTTGTATTGGGGCATGGATTAATCACATCTCAATTGAACTGGAATGGTATCATTGAATCAATCAAGGAAACAGCCGGTACCTCGGGGATGATATACCTCATTCTGCTCGGGGCAGAGTTGATGAAAATATTCCTTTCCAGAGTTGGATTACCCCAGGAAACTGCATCCTGGTTGATGGATGCGGGTATTTCACCCACCTTGGTTTTGATTTTGGTTCTGATCGGCTTGATTATTCTTGGCTGCCTGATGGATAGCCTGTCAATGATCCTCCTGGTCATACCATTCCTTTGGCCGGTACTGAGTGAAATCAATGGAGGGATATATCAGGGTGCCGAGGGGTCAGGTTTTGGTATGAGTACCGACGATTTGAAAATCTGGTTTGGAATTCTGGCCTTGATTGTTGTCGAACTCGGGCTGATAACACCTCCGGTTGGGCTCAATGTATTTGTCATTTCTTCGATGGCCAAGGATGTCCCCATGATTGAAACATTCAAGGGGGTAATTCCTTTCTTTTGCGTTGAAATACTCAGGGTGGGGCTTATCTTGGCCTTTCCCATAATTACCCTTTGGCTTCCTGCCATTTCTTCAGGATAGATAATCCTTTTGATTTGATTGCTTGGCAACTTGGGATTTGATGAAAATGTCAGAAAATGAAGATCACAATTCTGCAAGCTCTCTATCAATTGCTGGTGGGTTAATACTTCCTAGATTGAAGGTTTTGGGTATACAGCATGTTTATGTCAATTCTGGAACTGACTTTCCACCAATAATCGAAGGTCTGGCCGAGGCAACATTCAAGGGCATTCCTTTTGCAGAACCCGTACTTGTGCCACATGAACATGTTGCCATGGGCATGGCTTATGGCAACTACAAGGTCTCAAGATCACCCCAGGCTGTAATGCTCCATACCAATGTCGGCCTGGCCAATGCTACAACTGGAATAATAAATGCAGCCTGCGAAAATGTTCCCATCATCGTTATGTCAGGTAGAACACCCGTTACCGAAGCTGGAAGGTTTGGTTCAAGAACCGTTCCCATAGGGTGGGGCCAGGAAATGTTTGATCAGGCAAGTCTGATAAGGGAAGCCTGCAAATGGGAATATGAGGTTCGGTTTCCCGAACAATTGATGGAATTGCTGGACCGAGCCTATACAATGGCAAATTCAACACCAAAGGGCCCCGTATATTTATCACTCCCCAGAGAAGTGATCAGCATGAAGGTAGATAATCGCAAACTATTTTCCCAACCAAGTTTTGCTACATTCGAAACCTCACCCGATGCCGATAAGATTGAATTATTGTGCGATTGGCTGGAACAATCATCTTCCCCTCTACTGATAACCCAAAGGGATTGTGACGATGAATCTTCATTCAGGAAACTGAATGTACTCATAGACAAATATGGTATGGCAGCCTGTACATGGTGGGCTACAGGGTTGACTGTTTCTACAGATAACCCTTGCCACATTGGCTCTAGCCCTCAGCCATATCTTGAAAATGCCGATTTGATAATTGTATTGAATTCACCGGCTCCTTGGCAACCATCCATCCACAAGATTTCCAATAAGGCTAGAATAGTAAACCTAGGCCCTGATCCACTTTTCTCCAGATTCCCCATTCGCAACTTTGGCTCTGATCTTACGATCTCGGGAGAGGTATCGGCAATTATAAAGGAACTTTCGACGCAATTGGAAAAAAGGAATAAGATTCCAGCTGACAAGATACAAAAGAGAAAAAACACTTTCACTGGTCAAAACAAGAAAAGATCAGACAGAACCAGGGTTGTCGAGAATTCCATTCAATCCGGGGTCATAACCAAGCAGGCTGTATCTTCAGTATTTGGACAAATTTTACATGATTTTGACTCGGTCGTATTTTCCGAACTAGGTGCCGACCTTGATTTGCTGGGCAGGACCAGCCATGGTTCATGGTTTCAAGAGCCATATTCCGGTGGCTTGGGTTGGTCTTTTCCCTCGGCCCTGGGAGCAAAGATGGCAAATCCGGAAAAGCTGATTATCGCCATTATGGGAGATGGGTCCTATCTATTTGCCAACCCGACCGTTTGCCATCAGGTAGCCGAAGCCTTACGCTTGCCGATTTTGGTTGTGGTTCTCAATAACAGGGAATGGGGTGCAGTCAAACACTCCGTCTTGAATATGTTCCCTGATGGATTTGCCTCACGAATGAACAATGTACCCTTGACCTCACTTGAACCATCACCTGATTTTTGCAAGGTTGCCTCTGCCAGCAATGCCTGGTCTCAGCGTGCTGATGTGTTTTCAGAACTCAAGGATGTGCTTCTGAAAGGAATAGAGGTAACCATGAATGAGCAAAGAGCTGCCCTCATAGAGGTTATAGTTGCAAGCACTCAATAGGGCCAATCACTACAAAGATGCACGAAAACAAAATCCATGGGTAGTATAAATATTGTCAATGGACCGATGACGCTATATATTGTGTATATGTAATCGTGGTATCAATCATGGGAAATACGATGACTAGGCAACCAACAGCAAATAGAAAAGCCAGGGCAGGAAAAGAAACCAGTCCCAATAAAGTTAAATCCCAGAGGTTAAAAAGAAAAACCCTAACCTCGGAACAGGTATTCGAAAAAACATATTGGAGACGACGCAAGGCATTGAAGGCTCTTGCTAGCAGGTGAGAAACTATCGTGTCACCTGGAACGATGCCATGGAGGGACACCAGTATGCCATGAGGGATGGCGGTAGACCTGGAATTCGAGACGAGAACGCTATCCATTCGGCCTTGGCCCGTCCTTACTATGGGGCCCGCCCTTACCATAGCTATCACCGCTGGATCTGGCAAAAAGCGGCAGCTTTGGTCCATGGAATAATCGCCAATCATGGTTTCGTGGATGGCAACAAGCGTACAGCTCTCTACCTAGTTGATTTGCTAGCCGAAAATAGTGACTGGGATATTGATGTAGGGGACGAGGAAATAGAAAACATGTTTGTCAGGGTTGCAGATGGACAAGTTGGTTATGAAGAACTGGCCATCTGGTTTCGGGGCAAAATACGTCGACCAGATGCATGATTACCTTCGGGTCATACCGACACCGAAAGATGGATCTGAAGTCGCCACCAGTCTGATACGCTAATCCTGTATCGGCTCCCCACAGGTGTTGTTTTTCTCTTTAAATTGATTCGATTTTTTACATTATTTCAGCAGTATGGATTAAACCCTAAAGGAGAAACGATCCCAATTTTCGCGAGATAGGTAAAAACAAGCTGGCAGACAATTATGCTTACAAAGGAGCAGAACAAATGGATTTTGTTCTTGGTTACCATTGTAACGATTTAGGCCTCAATAGGGTAATCCAGTATAATTTTCTGAAAATACCTTCTGCATGGCGATAGAATCTTGCAAGTGTGATAATTCACTTGCCATTATTTTTTCCTCAAAGGGGTTTCTGTCGGGAATGGTATGGAACATTTGGGTCATCCACCAGCTAAACCTCATCGATTTCCACACTCGGAGAAGGGCCTTTGTTGAATAATTCTCCAATCCTGTCTGATCATTATCCCGAAAGAAACCTGTAATTGCTTCAAAGGCATAATGGACATCAGAAGCCGCAAGGTTCAACCCTTTAGCTCCTGTTGGAGGAACGATATGGGCAGCATCCCCACAAAGCAATAATCTACCCCTACTCATTGATTTTGAAACATAGGCCCTTAATGGGGCTATGGATTTTTCAATCGAGGGTCCCATAACAAGATTCTCAACCAATCCCGCTGGAAATCTATGTTTCAACTCGTGCCAGAATGCTTCATCTGACCAGTTTTCAGGTAAATCAGAAAGGGCTACCTGAATATAATATCTGGACAGGCATTGCGACCTCATGGAAGCTAAGGCAAAACCCCTGTCACTTCTGGAGTATACCAACTCATCCTTGAGGGGAGGGGTCTCTGATAGAATTCCCAACCATCCGATTGGCAGTTGTGCACTAAAGCCATTGTCAGAATCATCGCTTAACTTCGATTTGCTTATACCATGAAACCCATCACACCCAATTATCAGATCCGATTGGATTTCATGGGTTACACCATCCTTTTGATAGAAGACTTTCGGACTATCAGAGGTGAAATCAATCAAATCAACTCCTTTTGCCTCGAATATCAGGTTTGCTCCCCAACTTTCAAGGGCATCATACATGTCTCTGGTAATCTCGGTTTGCCCATATACCGTAATGGTTTTGTTCACAAGCTTCTTGAAATTGACATGAAAAAAACCATCCGAAGTTGAAATATACACCCCGTCATGGGTTTGCCCCTCGGCTTTCAATCGATCACCGACCCCAACCTCAACCAATTGATTTACTGTACCGGACTCAAGGACTCCTGCCCTAATTCTTGACAGTACATATTCCTTGGTTCTTTGTTCAATGAGAACGAAATCAATTCCATTCCTTAATAATTTACAGGCCAGGAGGAGACCAGCCGGTCCCCCTCCGATGATGACAACCTGTTTTCGCAAGAAATATCCTGAAATTCAATACTGAAGCAAAGGATTAATCCCTATTTCCATTTTATTGAACAACCCATGGAGGGAATCTGGTCTTTTGGACCATTGCCTGAATTGGCAATTTCCTTCATTGCATTTACAAGATCACGGGTTCTGGGTTGTGTCAATGAGCCCATTCGACCTGAACTGTCTAAACGACCGCGATATTGAAGTTCCAGATTTGAGTTGAATCCAAAAAAGTCGGGAGTACATTCGGCATCGTAGGATTTGGCTACTTCCTGGTTTTCATCATGTAGATAGGGGAAAGGGAAATTGTTATTCCTTGCAAATTCAATCATCTTGTCAAAGGAATCATCAGGATAGGTGATTGCATCATTGGAACAAATGGAAACAACACCGATACCAAGATCCATTAATTCAGTTGCATCGAAGACAATACGGTCTATGGCCGAAGTTACATATGGGCAGTGGTTGCATATGAACATGATCAGTGTACCGTTAGGGCCCTTGACTTGATTTAGATCCAACTTCTTTCCAGCAGTGGAAGGAAGTTTGAATTCGGGAGCTTTCCAGCCAAAATTACAAACAGGGGGACTGACTGCCATTTTCTTGTTCCTTCATTTAACTTCGGTAGGGAGTTTCAATTTATGTTCCAAATGCTTGTTTCCTCAAGTCTACAATATTATCCCGGTAGATGTCAGGGTTCTTGAAGCTACCGTCCTTGAATATGGAAGTACCCGCAACAAAGACATTGGCACCAGCTTTGGCTGCCGAGGCAACATTTGAAGTATCAATTCCGCCATCCACTTCAAGATAAATGTTTCTGTTGCCTATCAGTTCCCTGATTTCCTTTATTTTTTGAAGTTGGCTGTAAATGAACCTTTGACCACCAAAACCGGGATTAACAGTCATGACGCAGACCAGGTCAATCATGTCCAGCAAGGGGGCAATTGTAGTGACCGGAGTTCCGGGGTTAAGGGCCACACCTGCCTTGATTCCACTGTTGCGGATTAACTGGAGATCCTTGTATATATGTGGAGTAGCCTCGACATGAACCGTAATTACATCAGCCTGGGTGGATATGAATTTTTCGAGGAGCAAGGCAGTTGGTGAAATCATCAAATGCACATCCATCACCGTTGTGATATGCTTTCGAAGTGCTGAAACCACATCCGGACCGAAGGTCAGGTTAGGGACAAAATGACCATCCATAACATCCAGATGAACCCAATCACACCCTGCCGCTTCAACTGCCTGGCATTCCAATGCAAGGTTAGAAAAATCAGCACTCAGTATTGAAGGTGCAAAGAATATTTCTCTGTTGCTCACGATATAATACTAACAGCTCGGTTTTATGTTTCGGGTCGATTTTCAATCAACTCATCAACGACTGACGGTTCTGCCAAAGTAGAGGTATCCCCAAGGCTTCCATAATCATTTTCAGCAATTTTCCTGAGTATACGGCGCATGATCTTGCCCGAGCGGGTTTTGGGAAGTGCCGGTGCCCATTGGATAATATCAGGTTTGGCTATTGGCCCTATTTCCTTTCTAACCCATACTTCCAATGTCTTTTTCAATTCATCGGTATATTCAGCATTACTTTTCAGGGTAACATAGGCATAGATGCCCTGACCCTTAATTGAATGGGGGTATCCAACCACCGCCGCTTCAGCCACATCGGGATGGGCAACAAGTGCACTCTCGATTTCAGCCGTCCCCATCCTGTGGCCAGAAACGTTGAGTACATCATCTACTCTTCCGGTTATCCAGTAATAACCATCCTTATCCCTGCGACATCCATCTCCAGTAAAATAATATCCCTGATACTGCTGGAAGTAAGTTTCCATGAACCGCTGGTGATCCCCATATACTGTCCGCATCTGCCCAGGCCAACTGTCACCAATGCATAATACCCCTTCTGCTTCCACAGAATTGATTTCATGACCCTTTTCAGGTTCCAGAATGACAGGTTCAATCCCTAGAAATGGCAAAGTTGCTGATCCTGGTTTTGTTGGAACAGCACCGGGCAGGGGAGTAATCAAGTGTCCACCGGTTTCAGTTTGCCACCAGGTATCGACGATGGGGCAATTTCCTTTTCCAATAACCTTATTGTACCAGTTCCAAGCCTCGGGATTGATAGGTTCACCCACGGTACCCAGTACTCTAAGCGTAGACAAGTCACATTTGTTTACCCATTCATCACCCAATCCCATTAATGCCCTTATGGCAGTTGGAGCAGTATAAAACTGATTTACTTTGTGCTTGTCACATACCTCCCAAAATCGTGATGCTGTAGGAAAGGTTGGAACTCCCTCAAACATGAGACTGGTTGCCCCATTGGCCAAGGGGCCATAAACAATGTAACTATGACCCGTTACCCAGCCGACGTCGGCAGTACACCAGTAAACATCCCCTTCCTGATAATCGAATACGTATTCATGGGTCAAGGCAGCGTAAAGCAGGTACCCACCCGAAGTATGAACCACACCTTTTGGAGTACCGGTTGATCCTGATGTATACAGAATGAAGAGTGGGTCCTCTGCATTCATTTCCTCAACCGGGGAATCTGGAGATGCCTCTTTCGTAACCTTGTTGTAATCTATATTCTTATGGTCATCCCAAGGAATGTCTCCATTGGTTCTCCTAACAACAAGAAGTTTAACATCTTCATTACAATCCTTAAGCGCCTTATCGGCATTTACCTTCAATGGTGTATTTCTTCCTCCCCTAGGTGCTTCATCAGCTGTAATTATCAAATTTGAACCACAATTGTTTACCCTGTTTGCCAGCGCATCCGGGCTAAATCCGGCAAATACCACCGAGTGAATGGCCCCAATCCTAGCACATGCAAGCATGGCATACGCAGCCTCGGGAATCATGGGGAGATAAATTACAACCCTGTCACCTTTTTTTACCCCCAATGACTTCAGTACATTAGCCATCCTGCACGTATGCTCATGAAGCTCCTTGTAACTGATAAATTTGGTTGGTTCCTCAGGATTATCCGGTTCCCATATAATTGCTGTTTGATTACCCCTAGATTCCAAGTGACGGTCAATGCAATTGGCTGCGACATTCAATGATCCGTCCTCAAACCACTTGATTGAGACATCCGGATAGGAAAAATTAACTGATTTGACTTTGGTAAATTCCTTGATCCAATCCAGCCTTTTAGCCATCATTGCCCAGAACTGTTCCGGTTTTTCCTGAGCATGTTTTTGCAAATCCTTTAATCTTTCATTGTTAATAAGTGTTGAAGTAACAAATTCATCTGAAGGGTGATATAATTTTTCCATTAGGGCACCTTTAGAATAATTTAATCAATAAATTCATGAACAATTTGGCTTGATGCCAATAAATCACTGACCGAAAACTATCTGGTTAGATTGTTAACTATTTCAAAATATAAACCAGTATTATATGTAAATTTTCCTAAAAATAAATGACTCACTTGCTGACCTAATTTATAACCATTCCCACTTGATATAACACTGAAGTATGAACACAAATTTACAAATAGAGGAATTTCCAACAATATCACCATTGGGTGATCAGGCTTTTATGGTAACTTTTGGCGATAGCTATTCTATTGAAACCAATTCAAGAGTGCTGGAATTTGATAGGAAATTGGCAATTGATGGAGTACCGTGGGTCGTAGAGGTGGTCCCCGCCATTCGATCAATTCTGATCAGGGTAGATCCCTTGAGTATAGAAATGGAAAAAGTTGAGTCGTTCCTGCTCGAATTACTTTCAAAGCCATTTTCTGACAAGGCAATGGACCATGGAAGAAAATTTGAAATTCCTGTTTGTTACGAAGGGAAATTTGGCCCTGATCTTGAATATGTTGCTACTAAGTCAGGGTTAACCAAGGAAAAGCTCATAGAATTGCATTGCTCCTGCAATCTACGTGTTGCATGCTTGGGTTTTGCACCTGGACTGTCTTATCTGGCCCAATTGCCCAAAGAGTTCAAAATACCCAGGAAAGTATCCTATAATACAACCGCCTTGCCTGGTTCGATACTTGTTGCCAATCGGCAAACAGTATTTACTGCGACCGAAATTCCAACCGGTTGGTCTATTATTGGCCGATCACCAATAATCGGGTTCAGGGTTGATCAATCTCCGCATTTTCTTCTTCAGCCCGGGGATGAAATTCGCTTTTATCCAATCTCGGAAGAAGAATACTCAAATTTCAATACGGCTCAAATGTGGGATTCATATGGCATCGCTTGAAATCTTGGAGTTACTTGGACCTGTAACCATCCAGGATAAGGGCAGGATAGGTTATCAAAGGTATGGTGTACCTCGTGGAGGTGCCATGGATCATTATGCCTTGGCTGAAGGGCAGGCCTTGCTCGGCGATGATCCGGAGACGGCCGCACTGGAATTTCAATTTGGTGGAGGTACCTTTGTTTCCCACGGCACAATGACACTTGCCACATCAGGTGGACAGATGGAAATTCTTCTGGACCAAAAGCCATTACCCTGGAGAAGTACCTTTACAATATATCCAAACCAAGTACTTCAAATCCGTAAAACCCGATCGGGAATTTACAGCTACCTGCACCTCCCAGGAGGTATTGACAGTTCAAAAATTCTTGGTTCAAGGTCAACACATATTGCCTCGGGCTTGGGCGATGTCCCCAAGGTGGGATATCACTTGTCACCCCTGTCAGAAAATCTCTTTAGAAAAGAGGGATTGACTTTGCCAGCACCAGAATACTTTAATGTTGAAGCCCTGCGTATCGTATATGGCCCTCACTCGGAACTGTTCTCGGATTCTGATCGCAAGAACCTGACCTTGAAACGGTTTCGAATGAGTTCTTCACGAAACAGGATGGGGGCCAGAATCAACCCCATAGATTGGAAAATTTCAGCCTTGGCAGGAAAAACCCTCGTATCGGATCCAATTGTTGCTGGTGACATTCAAGTTGCAGCAGATGGAACCACGGCAATATTACTGGCTGAAAGTCAACCCACGGGCGGGTACCCCAGAATTGCATCGGTGATTACATCGGATTTACCCAAGGTAGCTCAAATGCAACCGGGAACTGAATTTAAATTTCAGCTAGTTTCAAACAGGGAAGCCCAGATTGAATTCAAGAAATCATCTAGTAGGATCAGTGATTTGTCGCATTCACTGAAGCCTCTGGTTAGGGATCCATTTCAGATGCAGGACTTATTGCACTATAATTTCATCAGTGGGGTAACAAAAGGAGAGGGTAATGACAGTTATTGACCTTAATTCGGATTTAGGAGAAAGTTTTGGTCCTTGGAAAAAGGGTCTGGACAAGGAAATTCTGAAAATTGTCTCGTCGGCAAACGTAGCTTGTGGATTTCATGCCGGTGATCCATTGCAAATGAAGAAAACCTGCCTTTCTTGTATTCAAAATGATGTTGGGATTGGTGCCCATCCAGGATTCAGGGACTTGGTGGGTTTTGGTCGAAGAGAAATACAGGGTTATGATATTGAGGAATTGAAATCCGAAGCCATCTATCAAATCGGTGCCCTCCAGGCCATAGCAAAAACCCTGAACACCGAGGTAAGGCATGTCAAGTTTCATGGTGCCCTCGGCAATATGTCCTCACGGGATATTGAATTGGCCAAGCCACTGTACGATGCTGTAATGGAACTATCCACTGATCTGAAAATTCTTGTTATCGCCGGTACCAAACAGCAAATGGCAGCCGAGGAACTGGGGATTCCTCATGTCAGGGAAATTTTTGCAGACAGATCTTACAATAATGATGGTACCCTTGTAAGCAGGGCCAAAAAGGGTGCCATGATTTTAGACCCGCTTCAATGTGCCGATAACATGTTGAATGCAGTACAAAACAACCGGCTTACTTCAATTGATGGTAATGAAATTCCCATCAAGCCCGAATCGATTTGTGTTCATGGGGACAGCCCGGCAGCAGTGAAAATAGCAACTCAAATCAAACGGACCCTGGAGGAGACAGGAATAGGGATAAGAAAATTTTAGTTACCTGGGTTAAAGCCCGGGATTACAACAAAATTATTCCTTGGCTTCAACCTGTTCTTCTGACGTTTCAGCCTGTTCAACTTCAGCTTCTTCAACTACTACTTCATCTTCTTCAGTCTCTCCGTGTGCTTCAACCGTGGTTTCACCAGTTTCTTCTTCACCAGCATCAGATTGAGCCTCGGCTTCCTCGACTGTTCGGGCAATGTTGACATAAATGGTGGTTTCTACTTCAGGATGTAAATTAACCTTTACTTCATAGATGCCTATTTCCTTGAAGGGTCGATTGAGTTCAATCTGCTTGCGGTCTATGGACAAGCCACTTTCAGTTGCAGCCGTTGCAATGTCCCGCTTAGAGACGGAACCGTAAAGTGATCCGGTTTCAGAAGCTGATCTGATGACAATAAAGGATTGACCATCAATTTTTTCTGAAACAGCCTCGGCTTCATTTCTCAGTTCAAGATTTCTGGCCTCAATTTCTACCCTTTTATCCTCAAAATACTTTCGATTTTCTTCAGTATTCTTTAATGCTTTCTTCTGGGGGAGTAGGTAATTTCTGGCATAACCTGGTTTAACCCTTACCAAATCCCCCATCAACCCTAGATTGTTTACTTTTTCAAGAAGTATAAGTTCCATTACGACAATCCTATTTTGCGCTGTAAGGCAACAAGGCTATGAAACGTGCTCGTTTTACAGCTCGTGCGAGTTCCCTTTGTTTCCCAGATGAAACGGCAGAAATCCTTCGCGGAATAATTTTGCCATGCTCGGTCAGGAATTTCCGAAGCAATTTTATATCCTTATAATCGATCTCTGGTGAATTATCACTTGAAAAAGGGCAAACTCTTCTACGCTGAAAGTAATTTTGCCTCATCATAATATAGTCCTTCCAATCAAATTAATTTGCTTGTTTTGAAGCCATAATGGGGGTGGGCTCTTCTGAATGTATATCGACTTTGGTCGTCAGGTAACGTAGAATGTCCTCATTCAACCGCAATCTTCTTTCAAGTTCGATTACTGCTTCTGGGGGTGAATCCAGGCGGAAAAACAGATAATGCCCTCGACGGTTTTTCTTTATCGCATATGCTAGTTTTCGGGCACCCCAATATTCTTTGTAAAGGACAGAGCCTCCCTTGTCAGACAGTATGCCTTCAATATCCTCGGAGAGTCTCTCGACCTGAGTGCTTGACAGTTCTTGTCTAGCAATGCAAACCTGTTCATATAGGGCCATTTATAACCTCAAAAAATAATTTTGTATTCTCAAATGCAGACTCCTCAGCCACAGCATATCGGAACGCTACAAACTAGTGATTCTGATATAAATTTGCAAGGTGGAATCCTCGGGGTTGAATTACCAGAGGAACTATCCAACTTAATTTTCTTTAAGTGGGATTGAGGTTGGATTTTACAACACCTAATAAGGGTTTGAGTTGAATTTAGGAGAAAAATAGTGAAGTCAGCATTGTTGTTTCCCGGACAAGGTTCTCAAGCAATTGGAATGGGGAAGGATTTAGCCGAAAACTATTCCGCGTCAAAACAGGTATTTGATATGGTTGATGAAGCCTTGGAGGAAAAGCTCTCCGACCTGATCTGGCAGGGTGACATCGAAGAATTAACCTTGACCAGGAATGTTCAACCTGCTTTAATGGCAGCATCCGTGGCGGCCTACCGGGCACTACTGGCGGAAGGCTTTTCATTGACTTCAATAGCATATATGGCTGGACACAGTTTGGGGGAATATTCTGCATTGTGTGCTGCTGGAGCAATCTCGCTGGAAGATACAGCCAGATTATTGCGATTGCGAGGAGAGGCCATGCAAGAGGCCGTTAAGATCGGTGAGGGCAAGATGGCTGCGATTTTGGGTCTTGAAATAAATGTCGTGAAGGAAATTGCTGAATTAGCTTCAGAATCAGGTATTTGTGATATAGCCAATGACAATGACCCCAAACAGATTGTTGTATCCGGGAGTATTGAATCGGTAAACAGGGCAATGGAAATTGCGACTGATAAGGGAGCTAGACGTGTGGTTGAACTTACTGTATCAGCCCCTTTTCATTGCCAGTTGATGAATCCGGCAGCTGAACGGATGAAGGAAGCTCTTGAAATAACCAAAATAAGGAACCCTTCCGTACCCATTATTGCAAATGTTACAGCTGAACCCGTAATCAATTCCGATGAAATCAGGAGCAATTTGGTCAAGCAGGTTACCGCTACTGTAAGATGGCATGATTCAATCAAGCATTTGTCCCAAAAGCAGATCAGCAACGCCTTTGAACTCGGATCTGGCAATGTTCTTACTGGTTTGGTCCGAAGAATCGACAGAAATATCAAATGCTTTCCAATAGGTAATTCCCAACAGGTAAAGTCAGCCCTGGAAAGGATGGAGTAAAATGAAAATAGATCTTAGTAATAAACGAGCTTTGGTAACGGGGGCCACCGGAGGAATTGGTGAGGCCATAACAATTGCATTGCTAAATGCTGGTGCTGAGGTGGTTGTCACCGGGACAAGGGTAGAGAAACTGGCAGAGATGGAATCAAAGCTTGGTACTCAGGGGAAAATTGTCACCATACCATGTAACCTTGGAAACTCGGAGGATATAACGGGTTTGGTTTCACAGGTATCCTGTCTTGATGGTGGAATCGATATTCTGGTCAATAATGCCGGAATTACCCGGGATGGATTGTTACTGAGAATGGATGAACAGGACTGGCAAGCTGTTCTGGATATAAACCTGAAAGCGGTCATGGTGCTCACGAAGGGGCTATTGCGAAACATGCTCAAGAAGCGGTGGGGAAGGATCATCAATATTACATCAGTGGTTGGTTCAACTGGCAATCCGGGACAAGCAAATTATGCTGCCGCCAAGGCTGGATTGCTCGGATTCTCCAAATCACTGGCCCAGGAAGTTGCAAACCGTGGAATTACGGTCAATTGTCTTGCCCCGGGGTTTATTGAGACTGAAATGACCAATAAGCTGTCCGAGGATAGAAAAAAAATGCTTTTGGATAACATTCCCATGCAAAAAATGGGACAGCCTGAGGATATATCGTATCCGGTACTGTTTTTGGCGTCAGAGCAAGCTTCGTATATTACAGGTCAATCCTTGCACGTAAATGGTGGACTTGCTATGATATAGAAAATTATTAATTTCAGGAAAATGGACTAGATTAACGAACTTATGCAAATAAACATATTTTATTTGGACAAGTAAATTCCTTGAATTTAATATTTGTTTGGTTTCTTAAATTATTTTCATTTTGAAAGCATGGCGAAAGCCTAAGTAGGATATATTTAGAATAGGAGTAAAACATGGATGATATTGAATCTCGCGTTCGAGCAATTGTAGTGGACCACTTGGGAGTGGATGAGGAAGCGGTAGTTCATTCAGCTTCATTTATTCAGGATCTCGGTGCAGACAGTTTGGATACGGTCGAATTGGTAATGGCTTTCGAAGAAGAATTCGAAGTTGAAATCAAGGATGAAGATGCCGAGGGTATCAATACTTTTGAGGATGCCGTCAATTTTATCAAAAAGGCCCAAGCATAAAGGTTGGGTAGCTTACCAATAAAAATATTAAAATGAGAATTTGGCGTAAGGAATGGGGTAAAAAGGGAGATTACGTTTTTTTCTTGTTCTAAACGAGGATTACTTAATGTTGATTTTCCCAACGATTCAATTAATGGATCGGGTTTGTGTAAGTCTTGAGCGAGGCGATACCGACAGACCCGTTGTTTGGCATGTAGATCCGGTTGAAAAAGCCCAGGAATTTTTACATGCCGGGGCTTCCTGGATGCATGTTACAGATTTCGATGCCATAGCTGGGTCTGAAAAAAACAAGGATCTGGTACTCAAAATCATAAGACACGCCAAGATACCTGTTCAATATGGGGGTGGAGTAAGATCTGCCCTGCATGCTGAAGAGTGGATAGATGCAGGGGTTGGCCGGGTTGTTGTTGGAACCTTGGCCGTACTCAATCCGGATTTGGTCAAGGAAATTGCCAAGTTGCATCCGGATCAAATCGTCATTGCCTTGGATATCTGGCAAGGCAAGGTGATGATTCATGGTTGGAAGGAAGCAGGTCCAATTGAGCCAGAGGATTTTATCAAGGCTTATAACCGAATTCCCCTAGCTGGTATTATCATTACTGATATCGATGCAAATATTGAGGATTGGGACAGTACCTTCGAACAGTTGACTTACCTTGCAGGAATTTCCAGTAGCCCGATAATTGCCAGCGGTGTGATGAGAAGGGTAAGTATCATTGAAAAATTGTCCAAAATACCCAATGTTGAGGGTGTAATTGTTGGAACTGGACTTTACAACAAGACCTTCGAATTGGAAGATGTGCTGAATGCCATCTAGTGGAAATAATCATTTATTTCCATAAATTTCAAAGCAAAACAAGAATTGGGGTTTGAAGAGTGGTTAGAAGAGTGGTTGTTACAGGTTTGGGAGTGGTCACACCTCTGGGTTGTGGAGTGGAAACTACCTGGAAAAATCTGCTGGATGGTCAGGGAGCCTGTAAGACCATTACCAAGTTTGATGCAACCCATCTCGTCACGAATTATGCTTGTGAAATTCCCTCAGGTCCAAATGAGAGTTTTAATCCGGATGATTGGATGCCTGCCAGGGATAGAAGGAAAATTGATGATTTCATTCTGTATTCCATGGTTGCTTCTGACCAAGCCATGGAAGATTCAGGCTGGAAACCGTCCAGTGAAGAGGAACAATATCGTGCCGGGGTCTTGATCGGATCCGGAATTGGTGGACTTTCAACCATTGCCGATACCACTCTCCAACTCAAGGAGAAGGGACCACGAAGAATTTCGCCTTTTTTCATTCCCGGTTCACTTATTAACCTCGCCTCCGGTCAAGTATCCATTCGATATGATTTCAAGGGGCCGAATCAGTCTACTGTAACTGCTTGTGCAACAGGTGCTCATGCCTTGGGGGATGCGGCAAAAATCATCATGGCCGACGAGGCCGACGTGATGATAGCAGGGGGTTCTGAAAGTCCGATCTGTGAGATAGGCATAGCCGGTTTTAATGCCTGCAAGGCGCTTTCAACCCGGTGGCGTGAACAACCTGAAAGAGCTAGCCGTCCCTTTGACACTGACAGGGATGGATTTGTCATGGGTGAGGGTGCCGGTATTGTGGTACTGGAAGAGTTGGAACACGCCAAAAAGCGAGGTGCCAAGATTTATGCCGAGATCACCGGTTATGGTCTATCTGGCGATGCGTATCATATCACAGCTCCATCCGAGGATGGAAGTGGTGGGTTGAGATCCATGGCAATGGCTCTGAACAAGGCAAAAATTAACAATGCTGATTTGGATTATATTAATGCACATGGTACTTCAACCATGGCCGATACAATAGAATTGAGTGCTGTCAGCAAATTGCTTGGCTCTAAATTGGATAATGTATCCATTTCATCCACAAAATCCTCGATTGGCCATTTGCTGGGTGCTGCCGGTGCAGTTGAAGCTATATTTTCTATCTTGGCAATTAGAGACCAGATTGTACCTCCCACGATCAATTTGGAAAATCCAGTTGTTTCAGGTGAGTTCGATCTAGTTCCAAACCTAGCCAAACAAAGGAATGTCAATCATGTGATGTCAAACTCCTTTGGTTTTGGTGGTTCCAACGCAACATTGATTTTTTCAAAATTCTAAAATGTCTTTAAAGTCATTTCCTTCGGAGATAATTACCTTTCTCCTGGTCTTGGTAATTATCGGTGCTGGTCTGCTGTTATATTCAACATCCAAGTTCAAGGAAGCAGGCCCCCTTCAAGATGCCGTTTATTTCACAATCGAAAAAGGGGCAAATATGGATGGAATTGCCAACAACCTTCTTGAAGAGGGAATAATACACAGCAAGTTGGTTTTTCAAATCGGAACTTATTTGGCAAACAAGCAAAATCAGCTCAACTACGGTTTATTTGAAATTCCCCCGAGCGCTTCAATGGGAGATGTCCTGACAATCATTACAAAACCCGGTCCAGACCTTTACAAATATACCATCAAATTGATTCTTTCAGGCACGGGGAACACACTTCAGGTAAGGGAAAGGATACCAGTTACTGGCAACTACGCTGAAATATATTCAGAAATCTACGAAGGAGAGATACCCCCGGTTATTCGGTCCATATTGGAAAATGACTTTCCATTTTTGCTTTCAGTGACCATTATCGAGGGTTTGACCAGTTGGCAAATTGTCAATTCCCTAAAAAATGCACCATTTTTTGTTGGCGACATTGATGCCATTCCCCCAGAAGGCTCATTGGCTCCCAATACCTATTTAGTCAAATACCCGACCGACCGAACAGAGTTTTTAAATCGACTGGCATCAAATCAAGCCAGAATTTTGGAAGAAGAATGGAATAACAGGCCTGCTGATACCCACCTGAAATCTCCTGCGGAAGTATTAATTATTGCATCAATAATCGAAAAAGAAACAGGTTTGATCGAGGAGAAGGCATTGGTTTCTTCGGTTTTTTCAAATCGTCTTGACAAGCGCATGCTTTTACAAACTGACCCGACCCTTATCTATGGTCTTACCGAAGGAAAAGGGTATTTGGGTAGAGGGCTTCGTCAAAGTGAATTGAAAAAGGATACGCCTTATAACACGTACCTTCATCCGGGTTTGCCACCAACTCCCATTTCCAACCCCTCTCGCCTGTCAATCCATGCAGCCCTTCATCCTGAAGAGACCGATTACCTTTTTTTCGTTGCAAACGGGAAGGGTGGTCATGCCTTTGCAAAAAGCTATTCCGAACATAGGAAAAATGTTCGTGCCTGGAGAGCCATGAACAATTAGAAGGTATTTTTCATAAGTATCAGTATTTTAAAACAAAATTAACCATTAGGTTGCATTGAAAACTCAATTTCGGCTGTGTCCAAAGATAGAGTGCCTGATACCAAATTCGGATTTGCCACTTTTTTGAATTACAATAACTTTAAGATTATTTGAGTTCATTACTAAAGTGTAATGAATTTCATATTTATCTTGGAATTTACCTTTCTAAATTCAGTTACAAAAAAAGGGCGGAATAATCCGCCCTTTCTATTTGTTTGCTTTCTATGAATTAGAAGGAAAAGACAATTGTTGCTTCAAGTGTCGTGATATCCTTTGTACCAAGAATTGCATTATTACCACTATCAGCTGAGGTCAGGAATTCGGCATCCTTTTTGTCAATACCGGCACTGAGGGTAGCCCCACCACCGAGATCATAGGAGAAATCAACCTCTACCAACTTGGTTTTAGCGGTTCCATTATTGCCTTCTTCATCCGCTCCAGACTGTTCAAGTTTGCGTGTGGAATAACCAACCGAGAAAGTGGTACCCTCACCTGCTGACATCAAAACCATTACACCTAAACCCATGTTTTCTTGCGAGGCTATTTTGTCGGGACAAGTAGGATCAGGATCTTCTGCAACAATTACATCAGTATGATCGGATTTGGACCAATAGAGAGAAGTGGTTACATCGGAAAAGCTGGTACTTAAACCAATGGCTAGACCACCCTCGGAATCCATACCAAATCCAACATTGATCGTGTTGATCAAATGGCTAACACCCACCGACCAGTCACCATCTGCAACCTTGGCAGCTTGGTAGGCCTTAAAATTGCTTTCATTTACACCACCAGTAGTAGTGTCATCAAATACCCTTGCTATCTTTCCATTTCCTGGATCAGCGGCTGTGATCCTGTACTGGGTATTTCCAAATGAACCTGACAGGGCAATGGTCGTGTCATCCCCACCACCGAAGTGATCATCGGCAACGCCAAAGCCGCCAGCAAGGTCGATACCCGGATCATTGCCACCGAACTGCAGTTTCCAGGAACCATCGGCTCCGCCAACAAATACATAGGAACCCTTGACAACAGGACCACCATCATCAGTTTCAGTGGTATCATCCCGAATGGACATACCGGCTCCGAACATCAGGCCACCATCGGTCGTTCCAGTGGAATCGAATGTCACCTTGTAAGCTCAGACCAATTGGAATTGCTCGACATCTGGTTTTGAACTGTCATCTACGTTCTTGACCCCGATCTTGCCTGAACCTCCCACTACTACAGAAGGTGCCGAGGCCTCCATCATCATCTCCTCATCCATGGCAAAGGTCATGCTGCCGGAGAGGGCAAGGGTTGAAGCGAATACGATAAGTTTTCTCATTATTACCTACCCATTATCCTTGTTAATCGAATTTATTGAATGGTAGTGTTATTACTGCCGAGGCCATTGATAGATATGCCCGGAAACAAGGGAAGGGGTTAATTTATATCAATTCAAACTGTATCATTTTAACAACAATCATAATTCCAAGCTGCTCATGCCAAGCTGGACATTGATCGGGAAAATCATTGGCCTGATTCCTTCCCAAACTTTTAATCGAATATTGTTTGCTGAATTCCAAAGGGAAGAAGAAATCACATGACAACCGGTCAATCAGTACAGTCCGGAAAATCCTACACTGCCAGGGTTTCCTGCGGAAACCAAGCTTCGAACTATCTGGAAAGGCAATTGAATTTGTGGTGGATTTCAATCCGTGTCATTCGGATTTGCCTGTCGGCTCAAATCAGGAATGGTGGACTTGAAGTGTTGACGAAACCAAAATGGGGTCACCTTGGCTTGATGATGAAACTGAAACAGGCCACTGATTCTCCTGATTGACAGTCCCCTGGCCATTCCGGAAATGATATCTGAATTCGCCATGGCAAGGGCCTTCTTGTCCTGATGAATCCTATCATTCCTCCGCCCGAAGAATCCTTGGCAATTATTGTTATCAAAGATAAAGAGAGATAGGTACAAGTAGAAAATCTATCGTATTTGCTTCAGCCATTGTTTTTTCATTCTAGTTAAATCTGGTTAATTTAAACGAAAAAAGGCGGGAAGGTCCCGCCTTTTTTTGTAATAGAATTTGGTATCAGGTACTTTATCTCTGAATATGACCAAATTGTTGAAGCAAGGTAAGTATCCCGAATAAAAAATGCACATGTTACCAACTTTCTTGATCATAATATTTGTATGGTAGTAGTGGAATTGTTGTTTTATATGTTGATAAATTTGATACCAACTTGAAGAAAGTACAACTGATGCAGAAAGGTTCAAACATGGAAATTCCAGGGCTTCAAGGTACACTTCCACCGAAATGCAGGCAGGACCTGGACATGATCAAGACATCAATTCGCAAGGTGCTTGCCGGGTCAAAACCAGACGCAGCAATACCTGCAGACGCATTCAGGAATGTATTTTTGACCGGTGGAACAGGGTTGATCGGTCGTTTTTGGCTCAAGGAATTGCTTCAACAAAAAGAGGATCTTATTGTCCATTGCCTTGTACGTGCCGATGATGATGATATGGCATTTAATCGGATTAAAGATGCCATGGTCGAAGCAGAAATCTGGGATGATGATCATTCGGGTCGAATCAAGGCCATATGTGGTGATATTACACTAGAAAGATTTGGGTTTGACAAAAGTATTTTTGATAACCTCTGTTCACAGATTGATGCGGTTTATCATCTTGCCGCAGATGTAGCACTTATTGCATCATATGATAAAATTCGTGAAGTCAATGCCAGAAGCATGACATCAATTCTGGAACTCTGTTTGCAAGACCGCTTGAAACATCTTTTCTATGCGTCGACACTAGGTGTATTTCCGGCATATTTTTTTGGTTTCGCCAAGGAATACTCGGAGTACTTTATTTCAGATTCCGAAAAGCCGGATATCGATGAAATGAAGAGAAAATTTCCCATCAACATCGTGGGATATCTCTGGAGCAAGCTTGTGAGTGAACAGGCCATCAGATATGCCCAATCCAGCAAGATGCCAGCAACAATTTTTCGTTTGCCAAAAACCCATATGGCAAGCAATGGCTACAACCATGCCTACGATATCGATTGCCGTATATTTGGGGCAGCCTTGGAGCTGAAAATTGCTCCTCCGGGTCTTTCACCACATCTGTACCATGAGCCGGCAGATATTCTTGCCCGCATCTGTACGGCGATTTCATTCAATCCGCAGAAAGGATACCCGATTTATCACTGCAGTAATCCAAATCCAGAATTTGAGGAATTGACATACAGTGATTTTGGTATCAATTTCAGGAAGGTCTCTTACGAAGAATTTAGGCAGGCGTGCCAAACCCGTGGGAGCGATTCACCGCTTTATAGTTACTGGCCTCTGCTTGATTACTTGCAACCTTATATATTCAACAATCGATCAATTAATGTCGGCCAACCAATCAGCGATATGGCTATTCGAACGGATTGCAGGTTTGATTTGCGTTGGCCACCACTCGTCATTAATCATAACCGTACCTACAACTGGATTTGTCATAATCCGGAACAATGGCCATGGGCGGTACCTGAACCTCAATTGAAAACCGGTCCTATACTTGAGCGGGCCGCAGAACATGCCACAAACCTACAAATCCCTTATGAAACTGCCTTTCCAGAATGGATGCAAAATGCCGTTCACCAACATATCAAAGCTCTCAAGTCAGTAACCAATGAAAAACTCCCAAGACAAAGGTTTTCAAGCAACGCATATCTTATCTCACGTAATTTGCTGAAAAATGCCGAGTTGGCTTACGAACTAAAGTGTTTTCCTGAAATTTCAAATGAGAAAATTTCAAAGCCGGTATTTATCATCGGTATCAACAGAACAGGAACAACCCTGTTACACAGGCTGATGTCAAGGGGTCAACGATTCTGGTCTCCGCTTCGCTATGAAATGAACGACCCGGTTCTTCTTGATGGAAATTACAAGGATGTTGCATGGACAAACCGTGATCCGCGTAGAAATTATTTTAAATCGATTTCAGATGCAATTGGCCTTCAAGAAAGATTATCAGGTTTGCATGATGTTGATCCCGATGAGCCAGAAGAAGACTTTTATCTTCTTAACCTGGCCTTCACAAGCTGGATTTTTACAGTAGTAAATAATGTACCAGGTTATGCGGACTGGATAATGAATACGGGATCAGGGGAAGCCTATCGTCACCATCGCCGTATCCTGCAACATTTCAGTTGGCAACGCAAACAGAAATTTCCACATGATCAACGGAACTGGTTGCTCAAGATGCCCTTTCATCTTAAAGAATTGACGACCTTGGTAGAAACTTATCCGGATGCTGTCTTTATCCAGACTCATCGGACACCTGATTCTTTCATGGGCTCCTGGTTTAGTTTTATTGAAAGGATGCGTGCCATTTTCGGGGATGAACTATCCCGAATTGACATTGGAAGGGAACAACTTGCATTTATGAGTGACATGCTCAATCAGGCAATGGCCATGCGGGAATCGTCCCCCGAACTTGATAACCGGTTCATGGATATTCGTTATCAAGATCTGGTCAAGGATCCAATTGAAACTGTACACAAGATTTATGACAATTTCGAATGGGAATTGGATGATTCATCCTTGGCAAATATGCAAACCTGGTTGACTAAGCAGGAACATGCACGAAAGAAGGAGTCAAGGCATCGATATGACATTACTGATTATGATATATCTTCTGATGATATCGCTAAAGCATTTGATCCCTACATGAAATTCGCCAACCAGCGGGGTTTGTTTCCTTCTTGATTAGCCCCAGAGACATTTCTAGCACAGCTATGTTGAGTTATTACCGGAAATAATAATTTCAATTTTTTATTGAAATATATTAATTATGGTAAGGTAGGAAGGCTTGATTAATATGGAAAAAGAAGACACGAAAGATGAACGCGGCAATTGGATTGGTTATCTCCAGATTGCCGTCATAGTTGGTATCATTGCTGTTGCAATATATTTCGCACGTGCACCTGAGCAGGTTGCAATTGATGAAAATGGAACTTTGGGGGAGAGGCAACCGCCCATTGTCACTGTTATGCAACCTGAGAGTCAAAGCTATAATTTTCGGCTTGATACAACCGGAACAATTACCCTGAAAGAAAGAGTTACAATAACATCTGAAGTTAAGGGTCGAGTCGTTTGGATTTCTTCAAAATTCGAACCTGGTGGCACAATTGAAGCCAATGAAGTATTTATCAAGATTGACCCGAGGGTTTACGAACTTGAGACAGAAGAAGCAGCCTCTGAACTTGCTTTGCATGAAATCGAACTTGAAAAACAGAAGAATCTTGGAGCAAATGTCGATCGACTTGAGATTCTACGAAATCAGGCACGTATTCGACTGGATCTTGCACGATTGCAATTATCTAAAACCGAACTCTCCCTGCCATACAGCTTCAGGGTCATCTCCTCATCCGTAGAGATTGGAGAATTGGCAGGTACAGCCGAAACCACCGGGACCGCATCCATCTTGGGCTTGGCATACAGACCTGATTCTATCCGAGTGGACGTACCGATCGAGGTACAGGATATACAAACATTGGATCCCATTATTGGTCGTACAGCCAATGTAATGACTTCAACTGAAAAGTCGAGTGGTGTTGTATCAGGTTTGGGTTCAATCGTTGCTCCAAAAAGCAGACTTGCCACTGTATACATAAAATTTGATTCTGAATTGAACCCCTCGGAGTACCCATTACCCAATTCATTTGTCGAGGTTGAGATTATTGGTCCAACCGAGGAAAATGTCTTTATTCTACCCGAAAGATCAGAAAAATCGCTTGGTCAGGTAAGGCTCGTTCGTGATGGCCAATTGGAATCGTTCGAGCCCCAGATTCTTGCTCGTAATAATGGTTTTTTGGTGGTCAGGGCTTTTGATGCCGGTGCTGGTATCGCAATTGATATTCCACCCAATACGCATGATGGTATGACTGTGACAACAGTTCCCGTTGGTAATTAAGGGTATTAGCATGAACGATAATATTGCCAATGGCAGCGCTTCATCAACAGGTGGATTGATTGCATATTTTGCTGCCAATTCTGTGGCAGCCAATCTAATGATGATCTTCCTCATCATTGCCGGTATTATTGCCGGAACACAGTTGGCTGTGAAAAATTGGCCGGAATTCAGCCCAGGCGTAATCTCTATAACAGTACCCTCACCAGGATCATCGGCAGAAGAGGTTTTTGAAGACATAAACCAATTCTTGGAGCAAGCAGTTGTCGGGATTGAAGGTGTGGACCGTGTCGAAAGCATAGCAAAAGACAATGTCGGATTTGTCGAAATTACCGTTGAAACATTTACCGATGCCAAAGATGTTCTCGATGATGTGGCGAATGCGGTTGTTGCATTAGAAAGTTTCCCGCCATTGAATGCCGACAAGCCTGAAATTGAACTTTTTCGTCATGTTAGCCCTGTCATGAGCATTGCCCTGTATTCATCAAACAGAACCGAGAATGAATTACGGGGAGAAGCAGAAAGACTGCAAAACCATCTGTTGGCATTACCGGGGATAACCCTCGTTAGAATTACCGGTTCCAGAGACAGGGAAATAAGTATTGAGTTGGAAGAGGAAAATCTCAGACGGCATGGACTTGATATCAGGGACTTGGCCAAGGTAATCCGATCTAATTCTCTCAATTTGAGTTTTGGAAACCTGCGCTCTTCGGCTGGAGATATTTCCTTGAACATCATTGCCAAAAGAAAAGTCGGGGAAGATTTTGGTAACATCCCACTAATCACAAGGCTCGACGGAACTGTTGTCAGACTTGAGGATGTCGCTGAAATCAAGGACGGTTTCGTTGATGAACGTGTAACAACTGAACTTGACGGGGTGCCTGCAGTTTTTGTCCAGGTGGATGCGGCAGCGGATCATTCTCAACTGAGGATCAGCAATACGGTAAAGGAGTTTCTTGCCGGATATGATCTTTCTGATGGGGTCAATCAAGTCATATGGGATGATGACGCAGCCACTACATTTGAAAATTTGCGTGGAATACTTGATAACGCAATTATCGGTGCTGTCCTCGTTTTTGTATGTCTTGCTGCTGTATTTGACTTGCGTTCTGCATTTTGGATAACGTTAGGTATTCCCATTTCTTTCATTGGTTCCCTTGCTTTCTTTCACCCCGCAGACATGACATTGAATCAGGGCACGCTTTTAGCATTTTTTCTGCTGATAGGCATAGTAGTTGATGATGCCGTGGTAGTCGGTGAAAGCATTATTGCCCACCGCAAAGAGGGGATATCAGGTCTTGAAGCATCTATATCCGGGGCCCGTGTGGTTTTTGGACCACTCTTTGTAGGGGCGATCACGACACTATTGGCACTCTTGCCCCTCATGTTTGTCGATACCGGTGTGTGGCAGGTAGTCAAGGTAATTCCAATCGTTGCTGCATTTGTTCTAGCAATATCACTTCTCGAAGCTTTTCTTATCTTGCCGGCCCATCTTGCCAATGACAAACCGTGGAGTGCACCACCACTCAGCAATTGGCAAAAAGCAGTTCGAAAATACTTGAACAAATTGCGTGATACCGTTGTCCTTTCAACTACCTCATGGGCAGTTCGCAATAGTTGGCTTGCATTGTTGCTGACGGTTTTCCTGATCATTGGGGCCATTTTGCTACTCCGTTTTGAAGCCATCCCCGTAGTTTTGGCCGATGGTCGTGAAGGTGTAAATAACACCATCCGGGTTGAGATCACAATGCCAGCAGGGACTCCATTCGAGATCACCGAAGGAATGGCAGATCATTTTCGGGATGCGGCGTTAATGATCAATGATGAATTCGAAGGTAAGGCCATCAAATCAATCAGCACGGTTGTGGGATCCATTCTAACAACTAGAGCCGATGAGAATGACCGCTATGGTGAAAATATTGCCATGGTGAATGCACAGCTTTTTGACAAGGAAAAACGTTCTGCCGAAATTCTTGAAATCGAAAGGGCTTGGCGGCAATTTGCAGGCCAAATGGATCAAATCGAGAATGTTGAATTCTTTGCTACATCTATCAAGTCCAAACCAAATCTTTCATACTCACTTCGACATGAGGATTTTGCGGTATTGCAGGATGCTGCTGCAAGTATACAGGCCGAAATGAAAAATATATCCGGGGTTTTTGACATCACGGACAACTTGAAATTGGGTAATCGACAATTTGAAATCCAAATCACTCCCGAAGGGGAAGTCGCTGGTTTCACCCCCGCAAATATTGGCACTCAATTGCGGGCAAGGCTTTATGGGCTTGAGGTTCAGAGATTGCAGCGTGGAAATGAGGAAATAAAGGTTATTGTAAATTATCCCGAACAAAGCCGCAGCAGCATTAGTGATTTAAGCAATATTCGATTGGACCGTCCAGGTTCAGGACAAGTTCCGTTGTCAGCGATTGCCAGAATTGTCGAAAAGCAGGAACTTGAAGAGATTACACAACTTGATGGCAGTCGGGTTGTATATGTGCATGCAAAAGCCGATACGGCTACAATCACACCACGAAATGCCAGAAATCAGCTTGAAAATGGAATTGTCAAGGAATTGTCAGAAAAATATCCCGACTTGATTATTGATCGGGCTGGGGCTGCGCTAGATGAAAGGGATACCCTGGAAACATTGGGAATACTCGTTCCATTATCCCTGCTAGCAATCTACCTTTTGATGGCAGCATTCCTGCAAAGTTATTGGAAACCTATTATTGCAGCCGCGGGAATTCCATTAACCTTTGTAGGTGCAATTCTTGCGCATTTGATACTTGGTTGGAATTTTACCTTCATGTCGGTTTTTGGTATAATTGCCGCTTCCGGTGTTGTGGTAAACGATGGTCTGGTTCTTCTTGATCGTTATGGATTGATACGAAGAGAGTCTCCATCTCTCCCAGCTATAGCTGCTTTGGTTTCTGCTACACGCCTGAGATTCAGACCAGTACTACTCACAAGCCTGACCACGGTACTTGGATTGTCCCCATTGCTTTATGAACGCAGTGATGTTCTTTTGTACATGGTTCCCTTTGTTACAAGCATACTTGGTGGTCTTATCATGTCGGGGTTGTATGTACTTTTCCTGATGCCAGCGATGGTCATGATTGTCGATGGCAAGAACGAGTAGAATTAGTTAGTTGGAATCAAGAGAAAGTTTATTCCCGCAAACCTTTGTTTTCCTTGGGATTAATAATTTGCATTTGTGAATAATTTACTCTCGGTAAACCCTCCATAATATCGTTAAGGTCTAATATCCAGTTTCATAAGAAAGTTTGACTTTTGCTTTGTTAAGAGGTTAGTTTCAGGATCCTTTGGAACAAGCAATCAAATTTCATCGGTCATTTGGTAGCAGTATAAGTGATTTAAAAATTGAATATTGATGATTGCTCAATCCCAATTACAATATCATTAGGAAATGATTAGGCTGGTTAGAACCCGAAAAAGTCAAATGGATTAGTTATAGTTTACCAAATGGAAAGCTATGTTTGTTCCCTTGATGCAAGAAAGGCAATAATATGTTCAGCAAGACTGTCCGGATCATCCACGGTACAATCAATCTTTATTTCTGGGGCTAGGGGTTCTTCATATGATGAATCGATACCCGTCAGGTTTATAAGTTCCCCTTTTAATGCTTTCTTGTATAAGCCCTTAGGATCACGCTGTTGGCACACTTGGAGAGGGGTACTGACATGGATTTCTATAAATTCATCAGATTCCAACAGCTCTCGTGCCATCTTACGTTCAGCCCTGTAGGGTGATATGAGTGTTACTATCACGACAAGACCGGCATCAACCATCAGTCTTGCCAATTCCGCCACACGTCTGACATTCTCGACACGATCCCTCTGGGTAAAGCCAAGGTCCCGATTCAAACCATGTCTGACATTGTCACCATCAATTAGGTAGGTATGTGCTCCCATGGAATGCAGTTTTTTTTCCAATCTATCGGCGACCGTTGTCTTGCCAGCCCCTGAAAATCCTGTAAACCAAAGAACCATGGGCTTCTGTTTCAGGGCCAGTGAACGTTCCTTCTTGTTTATGGACATATGTTGCCAAGTAAGATTCACTGATTGAGCGAGCGGGCAATTTATGAGACCTGCTCCAGCAGTGCTATTGGACTGTTTGTCAATGACCAGAAAGGATCCCGTAAATCTGTTGTCATTGTAGGAATCAAAAGCAAGGTCACGATCGGTTGATAGATTGCAATAACCGACCTGGTTGCAGAGTAATTCTTCGGCAGCATGTGTCTCAAGCGTATCAATGTCAATAATATGGTTAAGCTCAGTTACCCATGCATTCGCTTGGGCTGTAAGCATTCTGATTTCATAATTCCGTCCTGGAATCATCGGATATTCATCTAGCCATACAATATGGGCTGCAAATTGGTCGGAAACTGTCGGGGGAGTTAATGTATCTCCCAGAATATTACCTCGAACGACTTCGTGACCGTCAGTTAGTTCAAGGCTAATTGACTGGCCTCTGGAAGCTTTCTCCAATGAGCCATTCGAGCCCAATAGCTGTTTGATTTTTGATGTTTGCCCGCTTGGTTCAATTCTGACATCACTGTCTACTGATATGACACCGGAAACCACTGTTCCACGCAGAAGTTGATGACTTTCATTGGATTTATAAACTTGTTGTACAGCCATTCGAAACGAAGAGGAATTTGAAAAATCCGTATCAATGGATTCCAGGGTTTCAAAAAGCGATGGTCCATCATACCAATCTAGGCTGTGCTTTAGGCTTGAAAGATATACCTGACTCTTTGGGGAAGCAGGAATTGTAGTGATATTAAGCAGGTCAATACTTGAAGCAAAGTTAATGAAATCCTGACTTGCGCATTGAAAGTCCTCTTGCTGGAAATTGCAAAGGTCCATTTTGGTAACAACATGAATGAATTTGCGAATGCCCATGAGTTTGGCAAGGTATGTTTGGTGCCTGGTTTGTGGTTCGACACCCTTGCTGGCGTCTGAGATCATGACAGCAACATCGGCAATAGAAGTCGCGGTAACCAAATTGTTCAATTGCGTATCCGCTCCTGGAATATCAGCAACTACATATTTGCGTCGGGGTGTTGAAAAATAATGCCAAGTAAGATCATCTGAATTTTGAACTTTTGAAACATTCTCGTCATTATCCACATCTCGTGATATGATTTTGATGTCCTTGATTAGATTCATGAGTAAGGTTGACTTGCCACTATTCCTTGCACCACAAAAAACCAACCGAAACATATCATTTTTGAATTGGATGCACGGTACCTCTAATGTACCTATGGTAGAATCATGCATCAAAAATATCCTTCGCGCTTTTTTTGCTCCATGCTTCCCTCATTGTCGATAAACCGGCCAACCCGTTCTGAAGTACCGGAATCTTGCAATTCAGCAATGATTTCATCCACAGACTTCGCATCAGAAACAATAGCACCCGTCAGGGGCCAGCAGCCCAATGTCCTGAAGCGAATTTGCAAATATTGCAGTACCTCACCATCATCAAGTTCCATACGATCATCGTCTCTCATGATCAGTTGTCCCTGACGTTGAAGGACAGGTCTGGGAGCCGCAAAATATAGCGGTACAACAGGGATTTTGTTTCTGGATATATAAAGCCATATGTCGTTTTCGGTCCAATTTGAAAGTGGAAAGACACGCATGCTTTCCCCATTTGATAAGCGGGAATTGCATAAATTCCAGGGTTCAGGCCTTTGAATCGTCGGTGACCACCGATGGTTCTTGCGCAGGGAATATACCTGTTCTTTTGATCGGGAAAATTCTTCATCCCTACGGGCACCGCCGATGGCTGCATCAAAGCCATACTTTTCCAGCGCCTGTCTGAGTGCAACTGTCTTCATCACATCAGTATATTCCTTGGAACCATGACTAAAGGGATTTATTCCCTGCCGCTTGCCATCCTTATTGGTGTAAACAATCAAATCCACATCCAGTTTTTTTGCAGTTCTGTCACGGAATGCAATAATTTCCTTGAATTTCCAACCTGTATCAACATGGAGTAGGGGGAATGGCAATTTTTCTGGGGCAAAAGCCCGAATCGCCAATTCAAGCAAGACGGATGAATCCTTCCCAACCGAATACAGCATTACAGGATTGTTGAATTCGGCCACTGTTTCCCTAATAATCTGGATACTTTCCGATTCAAGAAGTGACAGGGAATCAAGATGTGGATTTTCAGTCATACGAAGTCTGGCAATTGGATTTACCGGGATAACCTACAAAACATCTCTTGACATGCATTTATCATCATTACCAAAGTGATCTTCCAATGGGATTGCAAACAAGGATGGTTTTCTGTTGCGCCGAACACGGCCCTTATCATCAATTTCCAAGGGTAATGCAAACTCTAAGTCATCAGCTTGTTCCGAACTGGATTCCTCACCATGAACGATGGTCATGGCCAAGGATTCGCATGTTGCTGTGGTCATCAACTCCAGAGCACTGATCTGGACGTTGTATTCTCCCTGGAGAAAGGCACCAAGTTCAGCAACTGAAATTGAATTCATGCCGTAAGCAGATAACGGTTCATCAGGTGTCCCTTCATCATGGCCACACAACTCAGCCACCTTTTCCATGATACGTTCGACCACGGATTCAACCGACAGTTGTTTGCCAGTGTTATCCTCAAAAAACCTCTGGTTCGAGATCAGATAACCCAAACGCATGTAATCAGGTGAATTGAAAGTCCACGGTACATTCTTGAATAAGGCAGTGACAAGATGATCACTATCAGGCATGCATCTGAGTGCGTAATCAAGATTGTTCAGGGCAAATACGCAACTGATCGGTGGAGTACCGGCAGCTCGCATGATCCTTAGAACATGTGGATTTCTTGAAGCCATACCTGCTTCCGCAACCGCGGCCATATTAAATGAAAGTGCGGGCAAACCTCTACTTCGTCGGAATGAAGCAAGTCCATCCAGAAAAGCACTTGCTGCACTGTAGTTCACTTGGCCCGGATTACCCAACGTCGATGATGTCGAGGACAGCATTACGAAATGGTCAAGTGGAAGGTGCAAACTCGCCCTGTGCAGATTGAATGCTCCCAAAGCCTTTGGTGCAAAAACCTTATCAACTGATTCTGCTGTCAATTCTGTCATTGACCGATCATCAAGCGTTCCTGCCAGATGGAAAATACCCTTTATCGGCATTTTGCACTCGTCAATACAGCGTTGTACATCATCCATAGACTGGACGTCGCCTTGGAGAATGTCAATGTCAACATCTTCGTCCATATGCTTCAGATTGGAATTGCGATAAATCCATTCGAAATCACGAAGGCGATTCGGATCACGATCCATGAGAGTGATATGGCGTGCACCAACACGAGTAAGGTAAGTCAAAACACTCAGACCAAATCCTCCCATTCCACCGGTAATCAGATACGTTGACTCAGGATCAAGGAATGGCCTTCGATCCGTGACTTCCAGTTTGTATCGCTTGTTCCTGTCAGGTAACTCAAGCAACAATTTGCCCTGATGTTGACCAGATATCATTTTTCGCATTGCTTTTTCGTACTCAGCAATCGAATAGGTATTTATCTGCAAGGGCTTGACATGACCTTGTCCAAGAAGATCCAGGCATGACAAGCACAAGGAACGGGAGAGTAATGGATCATCCAGCATGAGACGATCCATGTCGATGGTAACAAAACGCAAGTTTTTTCTAATAACCCTCATACCAAGATTGCTGTCAGCATAAACATCAATCTTGCCTATTTCACAATGCCAACCTCCCGGGCGCAAGGATTGTAGGCAAAGTCTTATATGACGGCCAGCCAGAGAATTGAGAACGACATCTACACCCTCTCCATTGGTAGCAGCCATTAATGAATCATACCAGTCATGACTGTGCGAATCATAAGCCCCCTTGGCACCCATGGCCAAGAGTCTTGATCTCTTCTCATCAGTGCCAGCAGTTGTGTAGATTTCTGCACCAACATGTTGTGCCAATTGCATTGCTGCCTGCCCCACACCACCCATGGCGGAATGTACAAGTACCCGCATTCCCTTGCGGAGATGTGCCAGATGAATCAATGCATAATATGCCGTGATATAAACGGAAAGTGATGCTGCTGCTTCATACATGGTCAAAGCATCCGGTTTAGGAAAAACATGATTCCTGTTGACAATTATACGATTGCCGATACATCCACCATGCATAAGAACAACTGGATCGCCTATACTGAACTCAGATACATTGTCTCCTTTGCCAATGACCTTGCCACTTGCCTCCATGCCGATATCCCGTCCAATGGCAGAACGCTCATAACCCATCGGGGGTAGCATGTCCAGGGTTACCATGATATCCCTGAAATTAAGCCCCACGGCCTTGACCTCTATCTCCAGATCATCAGGTCCGGGGTCATTGTGTGTTACAGTCTGAATCCACAACCCGCTTAACTGGCCGGGTTGTTTCAAAAGCAGCCTGTAAGTAGGATCTTCATTGACAGGAACCAATGCCTCAACCTGTTTGATACCAACAAATCGTGGTACCCATGGCTGCCCGTTGTGAATTGCCACTTCACGTTCACGGAGACTGACGCTCTTGAGCCATGCCAGACAGTTCAAATCTTCTTGATCACCGATATCAACAAGGCAAAAATCAATCATCGCCTCTGGAATAACTTCGGCAGCCATACTCCGTATTGCACCCCAAACTGCACATCCGCGTAAATCCTCGACCTGCATCGCAGCCTTTTTTGTGATAACGGTCAATCGACATGTTTCTGATACCTTACCAACTCGATGCTTTACAAGTTCATTGACGAAATCAATTAACCAACTAACAAATTTTGCTCCTGTTTGGTCACGGGTATTGTTGCCACAGAAAATATCTACTTCTTTCAGATCTGGAACGGACAACCAGTCAACGTCCTTGAATTTCTCCTCGCGATTCAAGACATCCATCTGCATGGACCGGTTACCAATCAGGATATCTGACCAGTTTCGTGCAAGACTATCCGATTCTCCGAAGATCCACTTAACTCCAGGATTTTTATCCAGATCAGCCTTCAAGCGTTGCAATTCGGGAACCCTCAACAGGACTGTATCCCTGTAGTTGCCAACCAGTGTCCAACCTTTGGCAGAAGAGACATCACGTGGTGGATTAACCAACAAAACCAAGCCTCCAGGCGTTGCTATCTTCTCCCAAAACTGCCACGAATTATCTTCAACTCTCCCATTTTCAAGATCAACAATAATGAGATCGGCAGCATGTTGACGCAGCAACCCCTGGGAAAGATCAATGCTGTTCATATATTCCTGATTAAGATGCTGGAAGCGGACTACTATTTTTCTGCTTTGCAAGGCATTGAACAACTCGTTGGTGCAAGATTCATTATCTCCAATCAACCAATATTCACTGGCGGAATGGACCTTGTTCATACATTCCCTGAATTTATTGAATATTGTTTTTTCAGGGCTTTTCTGGCCAGCAAATTCGACAATCCGACAATTACGTACAGAGATTTCTCCCAATAGACCAGCATACAGTGATTCATATGAGATCTTGCCATCATCCAATTGTTCAGGTTGTATAATTGTTGTCAGGAATTTTTCCTGCCAGACAATCTGGTGTTTGTTTGATTCGAGTTCTGAAAGGCGTATGTGGGTGTGGGAACAGGAATAGTTATCAATATACAGTGAGAGTTTGCCCGTGACACCATCATAAAAACTAAGCCGTCCACTGGAATTCTCACCCATCGGTACGGTCCTATGACCAAATTCATCAATCTGGATTTGAACATTCCAGGGCAAATCAACCACACATCTCATGTCGCTGGATGTGGGAGGGGACAGAAATGTAACTCGCTCCATGCGCATGGGCATTGAGAATACATCAATACAAATCATCAGATTGTGTAGTAGGGATTGCAATCCTCCATCCAGCTGGTTGGGAGAAAACACAAATCCCTCTTCCCGACCAACTGCCCAAAAATCCTTATCAACATCAATATCAATGATTAACTCACCACTGTTTCCATTTTCTGCAATTTTTTTTACACACTGAAAATTCGGACCATATTCAAAAGCATCACCCAAGACTGCTGATGTTCGTGTATAAAATTCTTCTCCTGTAGGGTAGGGACATGAATCGAATTGTGAAAGGTCAACTTCGACAAGATTCATCTTGGTCTCTTGGAGAGGTTGAGGGTCAATTAATTTAACCTTACCCCGGCAGTGTACGATACTATCGGCATCAGGTTCGAAAGACTTGGTTGAAATTGTGAAATCAAACTCGTCATCAACTTCATCAATTGGTAACAATTGAGTCTGCAAACGAACAGGAGTATCGGGGATAGGACAGGGTTGAAGAAATTCAACCATCTCAAAGAATGCCGGCTTGCCATCGATTGCTTCAAGTATCATCTCGATATAGCCGGCTGCTGGCATGATCGCAATACCTTGAGCTTTGTGATCCAACAGCCAAGGCAAATTCTTGCTTGACAGCAGATTCTCAAACAAGGGGTAATCACATTGGATGCGGCGACCCACCAGCGGTCCATCGACAGAAGGTCCTCGTTTAAGTGTAAACTCCTCATCTTTGAATCGATGTACGTATCGGATACCTGCTTGAGGATAGGGCGGGAGATATGCCGTAATGGGTTTTGGTCTTGGATACTGTGCATTAAAATCAAGATTTATACCAGACATGTAGAGGCGTCCCAACATCCGACCAAAGTCAGTTCGGGCATCACTACCCCTTTCAAAAGAAGGGATGGATTCGACCTGAGTACGTGTAGCTCCCAGACATTGGGTTATGACTGGTTGCAGAGACGAATGAGGAGCTATTTCAAGTACACATCGAGGATCATACATACCAACAACTGAGGCCATAGCAGCAGAAAATCGAACTTTCTTGCGTATGTTGGACCACCAGTATCCACTGTTAAACGTGGTTGCAAGTTCACCAGTAACCGATGATATCATAGGTACATCGAATGTAAATGATCGCTTGTCAAGAAAGGATAATTGATCCAACACATCTTTTTTGATTTTTTCCATGGCAGTTGAATGGAATGCAATATTACCTGGCAAGAGACTATGCTGGATATTTCTTGAGTCAAGTACGTCCATGAATGGTCGCAAGTTCGATTCCAAACCACAAATAACCGTATTTGCAGGTGAATTTTCGCATGCAATCTCGACTGTCATTGATCCATGAGCCTCAGGACGGAAAATAATATCCATCTCGTTGAGTAACCCTTCGACACCAGCTAAGTCAAGACTGATTGCCAGCAAGCGACCTGACTGGGCTGTACGTTGCTGCAAAGTCGAGCGTGCATAGACCAGATGGGTTGCATCTTCAAGGGACAAGGCACCAGTTGCATAAGCCGCAGCTACCTCACCAGAACTGTGTCCGATGACACAGTCAGGATAAACACCCCAAGTCTTGAGCAATTCCAGGATGGCACATTGCAACATGAAAGTCACGGGTTGTGCCAGTTCGCATTCATCAAGACGAGTTTGTTCGGCACTGAAACAGGCGTCACGAAGAGAAAAACTTGAATGGGTTCTCCACAAATCATCAATGGTATCAATTACACGCTTGAATACAGGGTTCGCATCATAAAGTTCTCTTCCACAACCTTGCCATTGGGCTCCCTGACCTGTAAAGACCATGGCCAACCGATCATTGTTCTCGTCTACCATTGCAGTTTGTTGATTGTCTGGAAATGTATCAAGTGCTTCAATCAACTCCTGGGGATTGTTCACTGTGAATGCCGTTCTGTAAGCAAAATGTGTACGGCGAGTACTGAGGTTTCCTGCCAGTGTGTAAAGATCAGGGCAAGATCCGTTCAACGAATTACGCAAAGCACTTACTACCGACGTGAGTGTTTCCGAGTTACGAGCAGAAACAGGTATTGTTACAGCATCAGCAGGAGCCAGTGGAATTGACCAATGCCTTGGTTTATTGGGTCTGTATTCGCTTACAACGCAATGTCCATTTGCTCCACCAAAACCAAATGAATTAATGCCGAAAACAGTACCTCTCTCAGGAAACTCTTCACACTCTGTCTGTACATCCATGGGACAACTGCGAAAATCAATGGCTGGATTGCGTATAACAAAATTATGCGAAATCGGTGCAAAAGTCCGATGCTTCATCATTAGAATAACTTTCAACAAGGACCCGTGAAATGCAGCAGCCTCCATATGACCTATATTGCTCTTTACACTTGAAACACGGAGAGGAACATCCCGGTTCTGACCTCCAAAGGCTACAGCAATTGCATTTCCTTCTATTGCATCACCAACTTCGGTACCTGTGGCATGTGCTTCAAGGTAATCGAATTCAACAAGTTCGCGACCTGCTCGAATTGCAGCCTCATGCATCACGTTTTTCTGGGAATGTATTGTTGGTGCCGTGATAGTACGACCAGGTGCCAGCCCCATGGACTCGTCGGCTGAACCTGCTGTGTTCAGTGCCGTAGACTCTATGACGGCATAGATTTGATCACCATCATTTTCGGCGACAGAAAGTGGTTTCAGGGCATAAACAAATGCTCCTTCGGATCGCATATAGCCATTTGCTTCGGCGTCGAATGATCGGCAGACCCCATCTGGACTGATGATACCCATCTGACTGAAACTGCAACTCAATCTTCCAATGCCAAGAAAGTTCACAGCACCCACCAACGCTTGGTCACAATCTCCATTTCTGATGGCATTCATAGCCGTGTGAAGCGCACTTAATCCGGCCGAGCATGCTGTACAGCATGTCATTGACGTGCCCATGAGATTGAAATGATAGGAAATGCGATTTGCCAGCATAGCCAAGCTGGCAACTGGGGCGGTATATTCCGAAGCACCATACAACTCACGATAATTGGCCGCAGCAGGTGTCTGGGAACCTACGAAAACACCAGTCTTGCTGTTGTGCAATTCATTCAATGTCCAACCGGCATGCTCAATTGCCTGCCATGATTTGGTCAGAAGCATACGTGCCTGAGGATCCAGATTGATGAATTCATTATAAGAGATACCGAAAAACTTATGGTCCAGAAGGCACTCATCTTCACCCAGAACATGGCCTTCATAGTGCGAAATCATTCTGGTTGGGCCGAAATATCCTCCAATAGGCAAATAACCTCGGCCATATCTTTCCCTGATCGGATTCTGAATAAATGAACGATCACAAAGCAGTTTCCAGAAATCCTCGTCATTCCTTATTCCACCAGGCATTTGATAGGCATATCCAACAACTGCAACTTTTAGATCATCATTTTGCTTCTGCATTAATTGCACTCCAATTAACTAATTCATCGGAAAATTAACATTTTATAGATTATCGGGCAATGAATTTAGTATACTCCAAGTTCCTTGTCATCAAGCCTGATGAAACCCTGATCCGTTAGTTAAATTCAATTTTTGAACTCATTTACCACTTCCAGCAACGATTGAAACATGATTTGATTCTCAAGTTCAAAAAAAATCGATTTTAACCTTTTCTTGTTACTCAAAATCCAGCTTTTCTGCACCAAAGATCAAAATGAGTTCCTGATGCAACACTTCACAAGCTGCAATTGCTTTTTCCTTCAAGTTCACGGAAGGTTAACGAATACTGGTGGTTTTCCTGCCCCCTTTATTTAAACAAGATTTTCAGTATGAAATCACCCAATGACAACCAAATATCAAATCAGGGAAATCCAATCAGATATGTACAGACATGTAGAATCCCCCTATTCAATATCAATTTCATTGACATCGACTTGTTTCAAACTAATTTTTAGAACAAGTAAATACACTTCCCAATGAGGAGAAATCATGGCTGAGGTATCTAACCAGTTGGCCCCACTTGATCCAGTATGGACCCGTCTACGTGACGAAGCCTCGGAAATTACTTCCAGGGAACCGCTTCTGGCAGGTTTGATCTATTCAGGTATTCTGCATCATGAATCACTTGAAAAAGCCCTGGCTTTTCGTTTTTCCATCAAAATGGCCTCGCTTGAAATGTCGGAACAACTCCTCAGGGAGATTGCCGATGAGGCTCTTAACGATGATCCGGGAATTGGACGCTCTGCCAGGGCCGATATAATTGCCGTATTTGACAGGGACCCTGCCTGTCAGACCTTTTACCAGCCATTGCTGTTTTTCAAGGGTTTCCAGGCCTTGCAATGTTATAGAATTGGCAGGTGGTTGTGGGAAAATGATCGCAAGGATCTGGCCTATTTTATCCAAATGAGAACCTCAGAGGTTTTTGGTATCGATATCCATCCTGGTGCGGTTATCGGTCATGGCATATTGATTGATCATGCCCACTCTATCGTGATCGGTGAAACGGCTGTTGTTGGAAACAACGTTTCCATGCTTCATTCTGTAACTTTGGGTGGAACAGGTAAGGAAGAGGGTGATCGACACCCCAAAGTGGGTAAAGGTGTATTGCTCGGAGCAGGGGCTAAAATACTAGGAAATATCACTATAGGTAATTGTGCCCGGGTGGCAGCGGGTTCAGTGGTTCTGGAAGATGTGCCTGAATGCAAGACAGTTGCTGGGATACCGGCGAAAATAGTTGGTGATGCCGGTTGTTCAGAGCCATCTAAGACAATGGTTCAATACTTTCATCCCAGTGCTTGATTCCAACTGGCTTAATCCAGATTCAGCAAAACTGAAACTGGGTTCTCCAACAGATCAACGATGGTGCCTAATAGTTGGGCACCGAGTGCACCATCAATAATCCGGTGATCAACGGACAAAGTCAGGGACATCAGGGTTTTGATCTCTATTTCATCAGAAGGCCCGACAACCGGTTTTCTTTTTCCTGTACCAACGGCCAATATGGAGGCATGGGGAGGATTGATTATGGCATCAAAATTTTCAATACCGAACATTCCAAGATTTGAGACAGTGATAGTACCACCGATATATTCAGTTGGTTGTAGTTTTCGTTGTCTTGCACGTTCAGCCAAATCCTTCATTTCATTTGAAATTTGAGCTAGCGATTTTTTATTTGCATCCTTGATAACCGGCGTGATCAAGCCATCATCGATTGATACTGCCACGGCCACATCACAGGATTTCAACTGTAGAACATTGCCTGCTGCCCAAACGGTATTGGCCTGGGGAACCAGTTCCAAGGCCTTGGCTACGGCTGAAATAACGAAATCATTGATTGAAACCTTTTTACCTTTCTTGGCAAGAAATGAATTTACTTTTGACCTGAGTTTCAGAAGGGAATCGAGTTCAACCTCTCTTCTGAGGTAGTAGTGAGGAATTGTTTGTTTTGACTGACTAAGTCTGGTAGCGATGGTTCTCCTCATGCCCTCAAGTTCAACAACCTCGTACTCCCTGTCATGGTACATTTTGGTAACCTGATCAAACGAAAATGCCTCGGGCGTAATACCCTGAACCTGTGTTGGGACCGAAGGTGTGGGCTGTTCTTTCTGCTCTAGAAGGTAAGCTTCGATATCCCTCTTGACTATACGTCCCTTGTGTCCTGATCCCTTGAGGTTCTCTAGGACAATGCCATTTTCCTTTGCCAACCTTTTGGCAAGGGGAGAAATAAATATTCTGCTGCTGGAGGATTTGTTTACATGAACTGGTTTGACCTGCTTGACTGATTCACTGGTTTCGACAGGTTTTGCCTCAGGTTTGGATTCATCAACGACAGCAGGTACAGAAGATTCTTCTACCGTGGAATCTCCTGTATCTATAACTGCAATCGGGGTATTTACCTTTATGCCTGCAGCACCTTCTGCGAACAGCAATTGTGTGACATTGCCTTCATAAATGGATTCAAATTCCATTGTGGCCTTGTCAGTTTCAATTTCAGCCAGCAAATCACCCGATTCTACTGTATCACCTTCCTTGACAAACCACTTGCTTAAGATCCCTTCCTCCATTGTTGGGGATAGAGCCGGCATGAGGATATTGGTTGGCATGTTTATTCCTCCAAATACAGTACTGACTTTGCAGCTTGAACAATTTCGGGTACGGAAACCAGCGCGAGTTTTTCCAAATTAGCAGCATAGGGCATGGGAACATCCTTGCCGGTACAACAAATTACCGGGGCATCCAACCAGTCAAATGCTTCCTGCATGATCAGATAACTCAGGTGATTTCCAATTGAACAGACAGGGAATCCTTCCTCTATGGTTACACACCTGTTGGTTTTTTTGACCGATTCGATCACCGTATCCTTGTCAAGAGGTCGCAAGGTTCTCAAATCAATGATCTCTGCATCAACTCCAATATTTTCCAATTCCCTCGCGGCTTCCAAAGTGTGGGACATCCCGATACCAAAAGAAACAAGTGTTACATCCTTACCTTCTTTCCAGATTTTTGCCTTCCCTATGGGAACCGTGTAATCATCCAACTCGGGTACATCAAAGGATCGGTTGTAAAGAATTTCATTTTCTAGGAAAACCACGGGATTGGGATCTCGAATTGCAGACTTCAACAAGCCCTTTGCATCAGCTGCCGAAAAGGGTTGGATAACCTTTAGTCCTGGTATATGGGAATACCATGCCGCGTAATCCTGACTATGCTGGGCAGCAACTCTTGCCGCAGCACCATTTGGACCACGAAACACGATTGGACAATTCATTTGTCCACCTGACATGTAAAGGGTTTTTCCAGCCGAATTGATAATGTGATCAATTGCTTGCATGGCAAAATTGAAAGTCATGAACTCGACTATCGGTCTGAGACCGGCAAAACCTGCTCCAACACCAAGACCCGTAAAGCCATGTTCGGTAATTGGCGTATCAATCACCCTTTCTGAACCAAACTGGTCCAATAGTCCTTGGGAAACCTTATAGGCGCCCTGATATTCGGCTACTTCTTCTCCCATAAGGAAAACCAGTTCATCCCGTTCCATTTCTTCCGCCATTGCATCCCGTAATGCCTCGCGAACGGTTTGGGATTTGAACGATACATTTTCCAGCGATAAATCCTCTTCCAATTTCTCCCTTGGGGCTTCTGGAACTACACTAACGGTCGTGGTTTCCTTAAAACCAATGGAACTTTCCTCCGAAGAAGCTTTTTCTTCACCTGATGTATCATCATCTCCGGAAATTATGGCAATGGGTGAGTTGACTGGTATCGGTTCATCATTTTCTGCCACAAGAAGTTTTTCCACCACCCCATCCGAAATGGCTTCAAATTCCATAATGGCCTTATCCGTTTCAATTTCAGCAAGTATATCACCACTAGCTACGGAATCACCTTCCTTGACAAACCATTTTGCAATTTTACCCACTTCCATCGTAGGTGATAAAGCTGGCAATAAAATTTTTGATCCCATATTTATTCCTCATTTGAATTGGTGGTCATTTACCCCCTGGTCAAAGGTAGACATCCGTGTAAAGCTCTCTCACATCAGGTTCAGGGCTGTTCTGAGCAAAATCACTTGCTTCATTGACAATTTTCTTTACATCCCTGTCGATATCCTTGAATTCATCTTCGGATGCAATTTTCCACTTCAACATTTTATCCCGCAATGAGTCAATTGGATCCTGCTGTTTCCTGACTTGTTGTACTTCTTCCCTTGTCCGGTATTTGGCTGGATCTGACATGGAATGACCCCTGTAGCGATACGTTTTCATTTCAAGGATATAAGGGCCTTGTCCCTTGCGACAGATATCTGCAGCTTTTTTCCCAGCTTTTGACACGGCCAAAACATCCATGCCATCTACCATCTCTCCCTTGATGCCAAAAGCAAGACCGCGCGTGTAAAGATCTGGAGTTGAAGACCCTCTTTTGATGGAAGTACCCATCGCATACTGATTGTTTTCGATAACAAAAATTACCGGAATCTTCCAGAGGCTGGCCATGTTGAATGTTTCATAAATCTGGCCCTGATTAGCTGCACCATCACCGAAATAGGTAAAAGTGACATTATTGTTACCACGATACTTATCGGCAAAGGCAATACCAGCACCAAGTGGAACCTGAGCGCCCACGATACCATGCCCTCCAAAAAAATTCTTTTCCTTGCTGAACATGTGCATCGAACCACCTTTACCTTTGGAAAAACCACCTTCCCGACCAGTAAGTTCAGCCATGACACCATTCGGGTCCATTCCACATGCTAGCATGTGACCATGATCCCGATATGCTGTTATACGCTTATCTCCATCTTCTGCTATAGCTTCCAAGCCGACAACAACAGCTTCCTGACCGATATAGAGATGACAAAAACCCCCAATGAGGCCCATTCCATAAAGTTGTCCCGATTTTTCCTCGAACCGCCTTATCAAAAGCATCTCACGATATAGTTTAAGGAGTTCGTCCTTGGATTCCCTAGGTTTGCTGTTCACACTCTTTTTTACCATCAATTACCCCCAGGTACCTTTCATATGTTTATACCATTTAATGTATTATTATCTCGTCCAGATGAATATATCCCAATTTTTGTCGAGCCAATTCATCCAATAAATCCAAATCGAGATATTCCGGTGTTATTCTAAGTGACTTGTTTTCCATTAGAGCAATTTGCTCTTCCTGGATCTCAATTTCGCTTTGTAGCAGGGATAACTGATCCTTCAACTGGATCTGAACTATCAATCCCCTACTACCCAATATGGTGGAATTTACAAAAAACAGGCAGGCTAGAATTAAAATGAGGATTGCAATCCTACCACCAATGTATGGAACAATTTTTTCAAGAAAATTCATAACCACTTTTTAGTTTTGCAATGCCACAATTCCAGGTAATTCCTTGCCTTCCATATACTCTATGAATGCACCTCCTGCTGTTGATACGAAACTCATATAATCCAGCAAGCCACCTTTTGCCAATGCAGCAATTGTATCACCTCCACCGATCAAGGATATTGCCCGATCCTCCTTCGTTCTTTCCGCAAGGGTTTTACCCAGTTGATTTGTAGATTGGTCGAAGGGTACAAATTCAAAAGCCCCGAGCGGACCATTCCATAATACCTTTTTACTCTGATCTAGTACTTTTGCAAATCTATTTATCGATTTTGGACCCAGATCGTAGATGCCCATTCCGTTTAAGTTGTCATCAATTTCTGCTATATGACTGGAACCATGCCTTATATCCGGGGCAATTTGAAAATCACTGGGCAAATACACTTGGCAGGAGTTTTTATCTGCTTCCTGCAAGAAAACCAGTGCCGTATCCAAATAATCCTTCTCAACCAGTGAATTACCAATATCATGACCTTGGGCAAGTAGGATGGTATTAGCCATCGCACCACCTACCAACAAATTGTCAACTTTTTTTGTCAAGTTTGCCAAAAGTGCCAATTTGGTCGAAATTTTTGCTCCACCAATGATTGCCGTCGAGGGTCCTACGTCACTTCCCAAAATACCTTCAATGTTGTTGATTTCAACTTGCAGCAGCTTCCCGGCACATGCTGGCAGCTTGTTGGCCAGCCCCACGATGGAGGCATGATTTCTATGGGATGCGGAAAAGGCATCATTGCAATAAATCTCACCCCATTGGGCCAACAGGTTTACAAAATCCGGATCATTGGTTGATTCACCCGGGTAATATCGAACATTCTCCAGCAAGGTTGCTGATTTTGAATACAGTCCAGCGGCTGAAAAATCGGGAATACCTATTTCAGGTTGAAACTGAACACTCTTGCCCAAAAGATTTTCAAGGGGCTTCACCAGTTGGATAAGTGACAATTCTTCCAAACGTTTGCCCTTGGGTCTCCCCAAATGGGAAATAATGACAGGATGACCACCCTTGTCGATAATGGTTTCCAATGAAGGAATTATTCTTTCCACCCTGGTTGTATCACCAACCACACCATCCTGAATGGGTACATTGATATCAACCCTAATCAGGACCTTCTTGTTCTGTAGATCCATTTCGGCAAGTTTTCTCACAGCTTGGAAAGACAATTTGATTTCCAGTACAAATCAGGTGTTGGGATTCAAAAAAGGACACTTTTTCATGTTGATTATTTTGTTCAGAGGGTTTTCCCCAATTCTAGGGTGACATCAACCATCCTATTTGAAAACCCCCATTCATTATCATACCAACTCAGAATTCGACAAAAGGTATCATCCATGACCCTGGTTTGATCCATGTGGAAAATTGATGAATGGCTGTCGTGATTGAAATCGATTGAAACATTTGGCTGATCCGTATAGCCCAAAATACCATTCAAGGAACCTTCAGCTGCTGTTCTAATATATTCATTGATTTCTTCAGGTGAAGTAATTCTTGATGATTCAAACTTGAAATCCACTACTGAAACATTCGGGGTAGGGACCCTTATAGCCACTCCATCCAATTTGCCCTTCAATTCAGGTAAGACAAGCCCGACAGCACGAGCAGCACCTGTCGTTGTAGGAATCATTGACATCGCCGCAGCCCTAGCCCTGTACGGATCCTTGTGAATGGCATCAAGCGTTGGTTGGTCACCCGTATAGGAATGGATGGTTGTCATGAAACCACGATTTATCCCGATCGCATCATTAATCACCTTTACCACGGGTGAAAGACAGTTTGTGGTACATGACGCGTTCGATATAACCTGATCACCATTTTCCAGTGTTTGATGATTCACCCCGAATACAATCGTCTTGTCGGCATCTGTGCAGGGAGCTGATACAATGACTTTACTCGATCCATTCTTCAAATGGCGTGCAGCTGCATCTCTGTTGGTGAATATTCCCGTACACTCAAGGGCGATGTCAACATTTTGCCAGGGCAGATTTTCAGGTTCACGTACAGCTGATACAATGGGTTTGTGCGAATTGACAACCAGATGTTCACCATTTACCGACACATCACCATGAAACCGCCCATGAATGGAGTCGAATTTAAACAGATGGGCCAGTTGATCAATGCTGCTCAGATCATTGATACCGACAAGCTCGATTTCCTTTGTTCCGGATTCCATTATGGCCCTGAAAACATTTCTTCCTATTCTCCCAAAACCATTAATTCCTACTTTTATGGCCATTCATATCTCCATTTTAATTTCTGGTTCAATAACTTCATTCATTTGAAAAACTGATTAAAGCGAACAGGTCAAGAAACGTTTTTCAAAATTGTTCAAAGCAATTCCCTAACCTGATTTACAATGTTTTTACTGGTTATGCCAAAATGACCATATGCATCGTTGGCCGGGGCAGAGACACCAAATGTTGACATGCCGATAAAGGAAGATCTGTTCTCATCGCCCCTGAAACCAAACAACCAACGTTCCCATCCGTTTTGTATGCCTGCCTCTATACCAATCCGTACCGCTTTGCCTGGGCCCAAAACCCTTTGTTGATAGGCCTTGTCCTGCCTGGAGAACAATTCCCAACTTGGCATGGAAACAACCCTGACCCCGATACCTTCACCTAGGAGAATATCACGTGCCTCCATGGCAACGGAAATTTCCGAACCGGTAGCCAGCAGAACTGCATCCTTTGAACCCTTGTAATCAGCAAGAACATAAGCACCTCTGGAGGTTAGATTACTTCGGGTATGCCTTACTCTCATTGTTGGAAGTGATTGTCTGGATAAAGCCAGAATTGAAGGGGTTTTCGTTTGCTTTAGGGCAATTTCCCAAGCCTCAGCAGTTTCAACTGTATCACAAGGTCTGAAAACCAGAAGATTTGGTGTGGACCGCAACATGCTCAGATGTTCAACAGGCTGGTGAGTAGGCCCATCTTCCCCCAATCCGATTGAATCATGGGTGAGAACATATATGACTGGCAGTTCCATCAAGGCTGACAGTCTGATCGAGGGTCGCGCATAATCGGCAAAACAGAGGAATGTTCCACCATAGGGGCGTAGGCCTCCATGCAGGATCATACCATTCATTGCTGCTGCCATGGCGTGTTCACGAATACCATAGTGAATATACCTGCTTCCTGTATCACTTTCACTGAAAACTCCCAAATCGGCAGTTCTGGTATTGTTGGAACCGGTCAAATCCGCTGACCCACCAATCATTTCCGGAAAAATTGGATTCAATCCATTAAGGACGATTTCCGAAGATTTTCTGGTAGCAACCTTTGCTGCATCAGATGATGCTTTTTTCTTGATACTGCTAATTGTCGCGGTAAAACGCTTGGGTAATTCACCAGAATACATACGCTCAAAATCCCGGCGTTTACCTGCACCCAAGCTGGCAAGATTTTTCTGCCAGATTTCTCTTTCCGCTTTACCTTTCTTACCAATTGCCCGCCAACTTTGTAGGCAATCCTCAGGAATGACAAAAGGTTCATGCACCCATCCATAGAATTTCCTGGCTTTCTGAATTTCCTCATCTCCCAGTGGAGAACCATGTGAAGATGCTGTCCCCTGTTTGTTTGGAGCTCCAAAACCAATAACGGTTCGACAGGAGATCAGGGTAGGTCTTGATGACTTCCTGGCCTCATTCAGTCTGGAATCGATTTCCTCCGGATTATGCCCGTCACAATCAAGAACTGTCCAACCGGATGCTTCGAACCGCTTGCCCTGATCAGTTTTGTCACTCAAGGCAATCGAGCCGTCAATCGTTATTTCATTATTGTCCCAAAGGACGACAAGGTTTGATAAATTCAATTTGCCTGCCAAACTGATTGCCTCCTGGCTCAAACCCTCCATTAAACAACCGTCACCAGCCAGAACATAAGTATTGTGGTTAATAATTTTCTTGCCAAATTTCTTGCGCAGATATGCTTCGGCAATGGCAAATCCTACTCCATTGGCCAATCCTTGACCAAGGGGTCCTGTCGTAGTTTCAATGCCAGCTTCCTGGTATTTTTCCGGGTGCCCGGCCGTATGGAAACCGATTTGTCGAAAATTTTTCAATTGTTCAAGGGTAATTTCTGAGTATCCAGTGAGGTATAGAAGGGAATACAACAACATCGACCCGTGTCCGGCTGAAAGAATAAACCTGTCCCGGTCCGGCCAAGTTGGATTGCTGGCATCAAATTTCAGATGATTCCTGAATAATACTGTTGCAACATCAGCCATACCCATGGGCATTCCCGGATGACCCGAATTGGCTTTTTGAACCGCATCCATTGAAAGGACCCTGATGGCATTCGATAAATGCCAGTGCTCTGGAAATCTGGCTTTGTATGTGGATACTTCCATTAATTCACTTCCCCGTAATTTAACATTAGAAAAAAGAAGTTTCGATAAATTGTTTCTGTTGTGAAAATAAGGGAAATAATCTTAATCTAAAGGTGTGAATTTGAAATTTAGATGAAATACACTGGTTATTCGAATACTCTCAGGTTGTATAAATGGAATTTTAAGAATCAGTGCATCCAAATCCTATATGAACTTTCGCCTACTTTGACTAAGGTTAGGTTTTTACATAGAATTAATTTTTAAGTAAATTTGAACCTGTTGTTTTTTTTGGAAACATTAATCCTGACAAATCATGGCTGAAGATTTCGAGGAATACATAAATCGATTACAGGGTGCTCTTGAGGAAATCATACAGGGTGCTGATCATAAATTGCAGGTGGCAAGTCAAAGAATTTTTGAGATAGAACTGCAATTGGAAAGCGAACGGGCGAACAACAAGGAACTCCAAAAAAATCTTTCCCAGATTGCCGACTCAGTGAACCAGGTTACTAATGAACAGTTGCAGGAAAAAATAAGTGAATATCAGAAAAGGGAAAAAGAACTTCAGCAGGAAATTGTAACTCTTCAATCCGAACTTGACTCTATCCAGAGTTCCAGAAACAAGGACAGGGAGGATTTACAATCTATATTGACTGAGTTCAAGGGCATGCTGGATCAGATATAAAATGGGTAATTCAAATATTTTGCTGGAAGTCAAGGTAGGTAGAAAAAAGCTTGCCATCACGTGTGATGAAGATGAAGCGAGTGCCGTTTCGCAGGCCTCGAAGAGATTTCAGAACGAAATCAACAAACTTGGAGAAACACTCCCAAACGAGAGTCCACAAAACCGAATTTTACTTGCAGGCATAAATATCGCCCACTCTTTGAACAAGATTGAAACGCAGCCCCGTGTTAGGGAAGGGTTGATCAACCAGATAAAGGCTCTAGTAGAAAAAGCCGAGGAAGCTGCTTTAAGATTCAAAAATTGATAACCCCTGACCTAGGCTTGATCTTATGATTCAATCAGGAATTATGCTCTCTTATCGTTTTGGCGGCAGTTTGATCAAAGGGAATTTCCTTTTCCTGGAATAGTTGGTCAAGTTCACCAGAAAGGGTCATTTCTGTAATTATATCGCAACCGCCGATAAATTCCCCCTTGACATAGAGCTGGGGTATGGTTGGCCAGTCCGAGAAAGACTTGATACCCTCCCTGATACTATTATCGGTCAGGACATTTACATCCTGATATTCAACATTCAGGTAGTTCAATACCCCGGCAACCCTTGATGAAAATCCACATTGTGGCGTGTTTTTTGTTCCCTTCATGAACAATACCACATCTGAACTATCGACTGTTTCCTGTAATATTTTGCTGGTTTCCTGATCCATAACCTCTACTCCGGTGCTTTTGTGGTTAATGCCAAGGCATGCAATTCGCCATTTGAGCCATCCATCTTGCCTTTCAAGGCCGCATAAACAGCCCGTTGTTGTTGTACTCTGTTCTTGCCCCTGAAACTTTCATCAATGACCACGGCAGAATAATGATTGCCATCGCCAGCTAAATCCCTGATGGTGATCTCAGCATCCGGGAAAGCCGATCTGATGAGCTCCTCTAATTCATGTTGTGAAATGGCCATATCTACTATTTAACAATTAAACTATAGGTAGTTTAGAACTTTCGTGAAGTGTAATAATAACTTCAAAATGTATATGAATACCATTTAGGTTTGTAGAGGAAATTGACAAGTTTGACTTGCCATCTCTTGTCATTCCATCAAATTAATCATGATTTCATAACCACTTTATATCGGCAAGGTCTTTTGGAAAGCCCAATGCGGTTATCGGCCTTATAAAATTACCTTTCCCAGGTTTTATTTGATTATTAAATTGGGGGTGTAACTAGAGGAAGAAACTATGCTCCGTACCATTGCCGACAAAAAGTAGAAAATCGCGACCATTTGCCACAAGCACAGGATGGAACGGCTTGAGGTCTTTGGCTCGGCCGCAAGAGGCTGCATTACGTCTACTCGCCAAACTTGATCCATAACAAGCCCCAAATGACGACGACCCACCTTCTTTTCGTCTAGGTATGTATGAATGTCTGGAAAAGTCAAAAACCACATTACCCGCTTTCGAATAATGATGAACAAACTTACGGACTAATGTCCGTTATGGTTGTACTTTTGTCCAATTTCTGATCATTTTTTTGATTTTGCTAAATTCATTCCTTTTACTTCGGATAAAATAAAATCCCTAAAAACTTTCAGTTTTTTAGATTCCTTCAATTCATACGAATATGCCAAGTACAGTGGAATTGGATCAGATTCCAAATCGGGTAATATCTGTATTAGATCCGGTACCATTTCAGCAACATAGCCAGGGAGTAAACCGATACCCAAATTATTTTTTACCCCTAGAAAAACCCCATAATAATTGTTGATTATCATTTGATGATTTACCTTCAAGTTCATTATCCGGTTAATGAAAGCCTTTGCTTTAGGTGCATCCAAAGCAGAATTCCTTTGACTGATCAAGCGATGTTCTCTCAAGTCTTCGATCTTTTCAGGAATCCCCTCGGTACCGGCATATTCCTGGGTCATGTATAGTCCCAAGGAAGTCGACATAATTTTTTTTCGAACAAGGTCAGCTTCAGACGGTTCCTTCATTCTGATTGCTATATCTGCCTCACGCATAGGGAGATCAAGAATTTTATCATCCAATATCAATGTCAGGTTGAGATCAGGATAGCTTTTGAACAGTTTGGGTAAGCGAGGAGAAATCCATAAAGTACCAAACCCGGTTGTTGTCGTTACGCGCAATTCACCGCGGGCCAATTCCCTGAAATCCTTTATCTGGTTGGTGGCTTTCGTCAGTTGCTTATCCATGATTTCAACTGCATCCAGAAGAATCGTTCCCTGCTCGGTAAGGATAGTTCCTCTTGCATGACGGTGAAAAAGTTGAGTGGATAGATCTGCTTCTAGTGACCTTATCCGCCTGCTTACCACAGATTGGTGCAATTGCAGATTTTCACCAGCACGATAGACAGAACCTGACTTGGCCACTTCAAGAAAGACCCTGAGCTTATCCCAGTCATGTAAAGATAAATTCTGATCAGCCATCATTTGTACCTGTGTATTAAAGTCAACAAATCTATTGCTTTAATTATATCCAAGTTGAGACAAATCTAATTGAATACAATTTACTACGGCCGAAGTCCCACCATCAACCGGAAGGTCAATTCCCGTAATCCAATTACTCTTCTTGCTGATCAGAAACATTATAACTTCGGCTACTTCCTGTGGTGTTCCAGGTCGACCTATACGGTTTATCATTTGGGCAGCCCGCTCGCCAAAGGCAGAAATAAAATCGTCAAGTATCCTGGTCTCTATGGCAGCTGGACTAATCGAATTAATTCTGATGTTCTTCTGCTTAAGTCCTTCACAACTTGCAATGGTCCAGACGATTACTGCTTCCTTAGATAAATCGTAGGCTCTAACATGATTTAATTCCTCTCGCTTACAAAACGAAGTCAGATCAGAAAGATTCGCTATAGGGATCAAACGCTTTATCTGGGGGAGGTTTTCTTTCCAATTTGAACCTGCCTTGGAGGCAAGGTTTACTATTGAAGAATCAGGATTCATTTTAGGTATGATGATTTCTGAAACCTTCCTCAAGGCCATAAAATTGACCAGAAGAATATCCAGTTCTTTCGATTCCCTGGGAGGCAAGCCTGCAGAATTTATCAAAACATCAAAATTTCCTGCCAATTCATGTTCGAGTTCATGCAGGCTGTCCACATCTGTAAAATCTGCCTTGATCCAGGTAACATCCTTGATATCGGGTTCCATGATATCAATAATCACTATTTCTTCTGCAATCCCCGATAGCAGATTGCAACATTCCCTACCCATTCCACTGGAACCGCCGGTAATTACCACTCTCATTAATTTCTCTCCGGGTTTAAGAAATCTGTATAAGGCTAATTTAACAAAATATAATTGTGTTATAAGATAAATTCAGTTTTTCGAAGGTTAAGAATGGTAGCCGAAATTAATTTTGAAACAGGGATTACCAGAACTCCTGTTCCTTTCGAAGGAGAAGCCCCGGATATTTTGCCGGAATCTGTTGCCAGACAATATCCGAATTTCGAGCAATTGCTTTCTCATACAGCGGGCTGCAGCCCATATTTGAATAGTTTGATCAATACAGATCATCTGTGGTTGGAAGAAATTGCAGAGCAAAATCCGAAAGACATTCTTAGCCAACTCTGCTCTTCATTGGAACATGAAAATGTTACCCAAACAATCAAAAACCTGCGATCAAGAAAGAAAAAGATTGCTCTTTTAACTGCGCTAACAGATTTAGGAGGAATCTGGAACCTCTTTGAGGTAACTGGAGCTCTTACCCAATTTGCTGATTTTTCATGCCAAACACTTTTATCAACCCTTGTCGGTGAGTCTGTCGCAAAAGGAAGATTGAAATTGGACACCGAGATGAATTCAGATGGTTTGGGCGGAATATTCATACTTGCAATGGGAAAAATGGGAGGAGGAGAACTTAATTACTCTTCTGATATTGATCTTGTGGTATTGTTTGATGAAAAGAAACATCCTGTGAATCGTTTCAATTTTGTAAAGTCGGAATTTGTCAAAATCACCAGGAAATTTGCCAAACTCATGGGTGAGGTTTCTGCCGACGGGTACGTGTTTCGAACTGATTTGAGATTGCGACCGGATCCTTTTGTGAACCCCGTTTGCATCTCGGTCGGAGGGGCCGAAAGATATTATGAAAGCTTTGCAAGAACATGGGAACGGGCTGCTTACATCAAGGCTAGGCCCTGTGCTGGAGATATCGCTTCAGCTCAAAATTTCCTTTCCAATATAGAACCTTTTGTCTGGAGGCTTAATCTGGATTTTTCCGCCATTCAGGACTCAAGTGAAATGAGGCTGAGGATTTGGGAAAACAGGGGAACTGGTAATTTGGAAGACCTGCCCGGTTTCAATTTGAAACTGGGGAAGGGGGGTATCAGGGAAATTGAGCTGTTTGTTCAAACATTCCAAATGGTAGCTGGAGGCAGGGATCAAACCTTGCGGGTACCAGACACCATGGGAGCCTTGGCAGCCATTAACCACAAGGGATGGGTAGATGATGATTCAAAACGGGTGTTGGAGGAAAGCTATTATAAACTCAGGACTTGGGAACACAGAGTTCAGATGATCAGGGATGCCCAGACACATGCCATACCCAAAGTAGAAAATGAAATCGTTCGCATGGCCGCCCTTTATGGCGAGGATAATCTGGATAAATTCCTAAAGGAAATAAAAGTGACACTTGAGGGGGTTCATAAAACCACCGAGACCTTTTTTTCAACCGATAAAGAAAGCCAAGTCGAATATGATACCTCCTTCATGGAGGAAAGCGATTGGGAAACGGTAAACAACTGGCGACAATTGCCTGCCTTCAGAACAGAGAGGGCATCCAAAATATTCGCAAGACTGCACCCCACGATTTTCAACCGATTGGCCAGATCAAGCCATCCACGGGAAGCCCTGCTGCAATTGGATGGTTTTCTGAGGAGATTGCCAGCGGGTGTACAACTTTTCTCATTATTCGAGGCCAACCAGCACTTACTGGAACTTTTGGTGGATACTTGTGCCATGGCTCCTCGATTGGCATCATCCCTGTCCAATAACACACAGGTATTTGATGCTGTCCTTGAGCAGAATTTTATCGTTCCCCTGGAGAACGAAAAGGTACTTGAGAGCACCCTTAGGTATGGTCTTAACAGGGCTTCGGACTTCGAAAGTGTACTCCGAGTGGCCAGAAGATGGAACAATGAAAACAATTTCAAGGTGGGTGTGCACTTGCTGAAAGGATTATCCAGCAGTGAGCAGGCCGGTAAATCCTATGCCCGACTGGCAAATTGTGTCATCAAGTCATTGGTACCATTTGTTGTTGAGCAATTTTCCAGCACCTATGGCCCACCACCCGGTAGAGGATTTGTTTTTCTGGCAATGGGTTCGCTGGGTGCCGAAAATCTGACTTCACAATCTGACCTGGATTTGATCATGATCTATGATCCCCGGGAGGAAGAACATTCCCAAGGCAAAAGACCCCTGGCAGTACAAGTATATTATGCCCGCCTTACTCAGGCAATGGTTTCAGCACTTTCATCCCAGATGGCTGAAGGAAAGCTCTTTGAAATCGATATGAGACTTCGACCTTCGGGACGAAAAGGGCCAGTTGCGACCTCCCTCAATTCATTTATCCATTATCACGAAAATAGTGCCTGGACCTGGGAACATCTTGCTCTTACACGGGCACGTTCACTTGCCGGTAATGAGGAATTGGGGGTTGAAATTGAGGATTTCAGACAGAAACTTATCCACAAGCTTGAGGATTATCCCAAGATAATTACGGATGTCATCGACATGAGAAGACGGTTATCTGAAAACACTCCTGTCGAAAAAAAGGAAGATGTATGGGAATGCCGTTTGGGCAAGGGAAAATTGCTGGATATTGAATTGCTTGCCCAAGCAGGTGCATTGATGACCAACTGCATGGAGAGGGATATTGGTTCGCAATTGCTGGCCAGTTCAACTAATGGCTTGGTGACCCGGGAAGAATACGAGGAACTTTCTTCTCATTATTCCTTGCTAAGGCAGATCATGCAGGTTGCCAGATTAACGGTTGAAGGTGATTTCAGTCCAGACACTACGGGTAAGGGCGTTATCGAGATTTTATTGCAACAAACCGGTATGAATTCCCTTGAGACATTGAGGGGAAAGGTTCAAGATCAAACAAAAAATTCCAAGGCAATCATTTCAGATTTGATTGACAATCGTTGGATAAAGTGGGCAGATGGATAAATGAACAAAAAGTTACATTATCATTCAGCAGACCCTAGGGGGTTGATCTACGAAGCTTATCGGATGGAGCCCCTGAAGGATGAAGAATACAGAAGCATTTTTCTTGACTGGGCTTTGGGTATACCAATAGATCAGGACACTTTTGGGTTGATTATCGACCTTTTGACCATTTACCAAAAGGAGTATCCCGATCATCCCATGACTGGGATCCTACGCGAAGGCCTGAAAACCAACAAAACCAGAACCAATCGACGTCGGTCAAGGGCAAGTAGGAAGAATACGTCCTAATTTTCCCCGACAAATCAATACAGGTTTTATTGATCGTTTTGAATCCGTTAGCCCTACTTGTGCGATTATAATGGAACAGACTATTGGTGCAGACATACTTACTGGGTAAAGTCCCAATCAAAAACTACTTCGGACGATTTTCAACGGGAATATATTCCAGATTGACCTTGCCCATGTACTTCTGCCTGGGTCTTCCAATCTTAAGTGTGGGATCAATAATCATCTCCTTCCATTGAGAAATCCAGCCAACAGTTCTAGACAGGGCAAAAATCGGAGTAAACATCGAAGTTGGGAAACCCAGGGCGTCGAGAATTATACCTGAATAGAAATCCACATTCGGGTATAGTTTTCTTTCTCTGAAATAATCGTCTTCCAGGGCAATTCTTTCCAGTTCCTTGGCAACATTTAGAATGGGCTTGTTCTTGCTATCAACCAGATCAAGTACAGCATCAGCCGATTTTTTCATTACATGAGCCCGTGGATCAAAGTTTTTATAAACCCTATGACCAAAACCCATCAACCTGAAGGGATCATTCTTGTCCTTGGCCTTTTTCAGATATTCCGGAATTTTGTCTGGTGAACCAATCTCGTGAAGCATTTTCAGGCAAGCTTCATTGGCTCCCCCATGGGCTGGCCCCCAAAGGCAGGCAATTCCGGCAGCGATACAGGCAAACGGGTTGGCACCTGATGATCCAGCCAACCTGACGGTTGAGGTTGAGGCATTTTGTTCATGATCGGCATGGAGCATGAAAATGCGATCCATAGCAGTACTGATGATTTCATTGTTTTCGTATTTCTCGGGTGGTACCGAGAAACACATCATCAGGAAATTTGAAGAATAATCGAGATCGTTGCTTGGATACATATACGGTTGACCAATGGAGTATTTATAGGCCATGGCAACAATGGTTGGCAACTTGGCAATCATCCTGATGCAGGCGATTTCCCTTTGCTGGGGATCATTTATATCAATGGAGTCATGATAAAATGCCGAGAGTGCTCCGACTACACCTGTAATAATCGCCATTGGATGGGCATCCCGACGGAATCCTCTGTAGAAATTAATCAACTGCTCATGAACCATGGTATGCATGGTAACACGTTCTTCAAACCTGACCATTTCATCATAGGTTGGCAAATGACCATAGAGCAGAAGGAAACAAACCTCTAGAAAATGGGAATGTTCGGCAAGGTCCTCAATGCTGTACCCCCGGTATTGTAAAATCCCTTTTTCTCCATCAATAAAGGTTATGTCCGATTCACAGGAAGCAGTGGATGTAAATCCGGGATCATAGGTAAACACATCGGCTTCTTTATAAAGATTCCTGATATCAATAACATCCGGCCCGGCGGTTGGAGATTTAAATGGAAACTTGTATTCTTTGCCATTAATATCCATTGAAACAAATCTATTGGCTTTTGTCATATGACCTCATGTATGTAATCGTGTTCAGTTGGAGAACTGAATATCAATATTTGAAAGTAAGTCCTGTTTGGTTGAACCAAATCCAAGCAAGTGATGTAAACCCGACGCACCTGACTGCGTAAGGAGGTGCCTATTGTGATTTTCAGGAGTATTACAACTACTGTAATACATACTAATGGTAATCATTCTTGTCAACCATATCACAGGCTGGATTGTCAAATATCAATAAATGATTCACTCGTTTGGAATATTGCCCCAATCATTTATTGAAAGTATCAATCGGCAAAAAGGGATTGATCCTCAGAATAATTTTATTCGAAAGTATAAATTGTCTTCGGATGAAGAAAAGGCTATTGCCCAGTAAAATCAACCTCGTTGATATTCGAGGGCCATTTTGATTGCTGAAGCAAGCCTGTGTCGGCTTTCTTCCTTGCCAAGAACAATCATTACATCAAACACACTCGGTGAAACCGTTTTTCCTACCAAAGCGGCTCGTACTGGTTGTAAAACCTTTCCGAGACCCAAATTTAATTCGGACCCGAATGCAGAGGCATATTCCTCAAGGACATCTCTTTCCCAAGAAAGGTAGGCCAGCTCATACCAAAACTTCCAAATCTGTTCTGGGGGAGTTGATTCAAGGACCTTTTGGCTTTTTTCATCATAACTAACAGTTTCACACAATACGAATTCAAGACCATCCCAAACTTCCTGCAGGGTCTTGGAGCGTGTTTGTACCAATGGAAGGGCCTTCTTGACCAGTTCCTCCTTGGCCTTTGGAATATTCCCGGATTTGCTGTGTTCCATAAAGGTAAGCAAATTCAGATAAAGCTCTTCAGGCTTGAGGTTGGCAATATATTGACCGGAAAGATGTTTTAGGATTCCGTGATCTAACCGGGAAGGGGATTTGCGCAAATCCTCCAATTTAAAACTCTTTATGGCCTCGCTTGCAGTAAAAATCTCTTCCGTGCCATGACTCCATCCCAACCTGGCAAGAAAATTGAATACCACCTCGGGAAGATATCCTTCTGCCTGATATAATTCCGTACCAGTTGAACCTTCACGCTTGGAAAGTTTTTTGCCTTGTTCGTTAAGTATAAGCGGAACATGTGCAAAAACCGGTAAATCCCAACCGAAGGCCTCATAAATTAATTTTTGCTTGAAGGTATTCGCAATATGATCATCACCTCGTATAATGTGGGATACTTCCATATCATGATCATCAACGACAACGGCAAAATTGTAAGTTGGTGAACCGTCTGATCGAAGGATGATCAAATCATCAATCGTTTCATTGTCGATGCTGATTTCGCCGAACACCTTGTCCTTGATGATTGACTTTCCGGTTTCTGGAGTTTTAAGCCTGATAGTATAAGGCAATTCTGGATGTTGTTCTTCAGGAACTTCACGCCAAGGACTGATAAATAAGGTAGTACTTCCCCTGGCCTTGAGTTCTGCCCTTATATCTGAAATTTCTTCAGGTGTGGCAAAACACTTGTAAGCGCCACCAGATTGCAGCAACTCCAGGGCTTTCTCGTGATGTAAGGCTTTACGGGAAAATTGGCTGATGGGAGCATCATCCCAATCAAGGTTCAACCACTTCAGGCTGACCAGAATTTGCTCTGTTGCTTCCTCGGATGACCGTTCCCTGTCAGTGTCTTCAATACGGAGTAGAAACTTCCCGTTATTGGCTCTGGCAAACAGCCAGTTGAACAATGCTGTCCTGGCACCCCCGATATGGAGCTTTCCAGTAGGGGAGGGAGCAAATCTTGTAACAATCCTTGAAGAGGTCACTATAGCACCTGATGATTAATTTGTAGGTACCTGAATATATGATTTAATAATTCGAGTTTAACAAGTTTGCCTAGGGAATTCCCTCAACAAGCTAAAGAAGTTCCATATACTCGACAATTTCTCCCGCCTGACGGGGATGATCAGATCTAGGTCTAACCAACAAGGCATTTGAATTGAAAAAGGTTTTTAGCAATGAGCTATCCTGTCTTTCATGAACCGAAATTGTTGCTTCTCCATTCGTATGTTCCACGATGGATCTCATGTAATGCTCGCGATCTCCATTTTTACCAAGTGGTGTAGTCAATCGCGCTTTTTTCCTAGGATTGGCGAAATCTATCAAACCCATCATGTACTTGATAGCAGGAATAAGGAATACGTAACCACAGACCAGAGCCGAAACTGGATTGCCCGGCAATCCGATTAACACAGTTGATCCCTTCTTGCCAGCAAAGAGCGGCTTTCCAGGTCGCATGGCAATTTTGTAGAAAGACAGTTCAAATCCCAAACTGGATGCTGCCTCCTTGACAAGATCATATTCCCCAACTGAGGCCCCACCAACAGTTATAACCAAGTCAGAATCCAAGGCAAGATTCAGTGATGTTGAAATAGCTTGGAAATTATCCTTGGCGATGGGCAATATTCTCACTTCTGCCCCACTGTTTTCAAGTATCCCCTGAAGTCCAAATATATTGGAGGCAACAATTTTGTTGTCAGGTACAGCTGTACCAGGCATCATCAATTCATCGCCAGTGGGAATAATGGAAACCACAGGCTTTTTTCTGACCTTAAACATACCAGCATTCATGGCCGCCAACAATGATATCAAACCGGGCTTGAGTGGTTGGGGTGCCTTGATACAGAATCCTTTTTGAAAATCACCCCTAAGCGGGCGAATAAATGGATTGCTTTCAAAAGTATCGTTAATCCTTATGGTGTTTTTACTTGCCTCAACATCTTCCTGTATGATTACCCGATCTGCCCCGAGGGGTATTGGAGCTCCTGTAAAAATACGATAAGCCTCGCCGGAACCAATTGTAATTTCGGGAATTTCCGCACCAGCCGGTATATTTCCGATTACCTTGAGTACCTTCTTGGGTATGGCATCCTTGGATTGTATGGCATAACCGTCCATGGCTGACGTATCGAATGGCGGTTGATTCCTTTCTGAATAGAAATCCTCGGCCAGGATTCTGTTGTTTGCTCGGTTGATCGGAATTTCTTCGGAATCTGTTTGAACCAGCAGTTTCCTTATTTGTTCAGTTGCTTCACCGACAGAAATCATGAAGCCACATACGTTCCTGATTTCCCGCCCTCTTTATAGGCAAGATGGATATTGTTTATGGTAACACCCTTATCAACGGATTTTACCATGTCATAGATTGTCAGGGCCGCAACCGATACTCCGACAAGTGCTTCCATTTCAACGCCTGTCTTACCAACTGTTGTTACCTTGGCCTCAATTAAAATGGTGTGATTATCATTTTGGATTTGAAAATCAATCTCAATCGAGGATATCTGCAAGGGATGACACAAGGGTATGGTACCGGAAGTATTTTTGGCACCCATAATACCCGCCAATCTGGCAACACCAAGAACATCTCCCTTGCCAATACTTTCCGTTTCAATAAGTTTGAGGGTTTTTTGATCAACCAGTACTTCACCTCTGGCAATGGCAATTCTCCTGGTTTCCTCCTTGTTCGAGATATTGACCATATGGGCCTTACCTTGATCATCAAAATGGGTAAACTTGGTCATCGGCTCAATTTTCAGGAAGGGGATTCATGAGCAGGGACCGTGTCGCAGATACAATATCCTGCTTCCTCATAAGGCTTTCACCTATCAGAAAACTTCTAATTCCCTGTTCAGCCAGCAGATCAAGATCTTCCTTGGTAAAGAGACCCGATTCCGAAACTACATGAATTCCTTCAGGTATTTCCTTTATCAATTCTAGTGAGGTACCCAAAGTTACATGAAAAGTATTCAGATTTCTATTGTTGATACCAATCAGGCTGGTTTTCAACTCAAGTGCTCGTTCCAACTCATCTTTGTCATGAACTTCCACAAGGATATCCATGCCCAGTTTCAGTGCAATTTCTTCAAGTTCCCGGGCCAGATAGTCATCAATCATGGCAAGGATCAAAAGGATACAATCTGCTCCAAGTGATCGGGATTCATATATCTGATGGGGATCCAACATGAAATCCTTGCGAAGGGTAGGGAGTTTAACGGTTTTTGATATCTCGCTTAAATACTTCCCCTTACCCTGAAAACTGGGATAATCAGTTAGTACGGAGATACAGGTGGCACCACCTGATTCATAGGCCTTGGCTAACTCCAGAGGAGTAAAATCTTCTCTGATTATTCCCTTGGAAGGGCTGGCTTTCTTCACTTCGGCAATCAAGCCATAGCTCTGATTGCTGACGGCTTTCAGTGAATTTTGAAAACCCTTGGGAAGAAGCTGTTCGCGAATTATGTCCTCCAGAGCACTTAGGCTATACCTGGATTTGAGGTTCTTTATTTCCTCAATCTTGTAGGCTCGGATTTTCTCTAGAATTGAATTCACAACAATCAACTGTTGGTAATTGAGACCAGCTGCCCGAGTCTGTCCCTAGCCGAGCCGGAATCGATACTCTCCCTGGCAATTTCAACTCCTTGCCTGAGGGTGTCTGCCAGTCCAATGATTACGAGGGCACAGGCGGAATTCAATAAGACGGCATCACGGTAGGGCGAGTGTTCCCCACCCAATAGTAGCTTTATGGCCTCTGCATTGACCTCGGGTGTGCCACCCTTTATCTCATCAAGCGGGTGGACGGGAAGCCCTGCGTCTTCGGGGTGGAGTATCTTTTCGGTGACGACACCATTTTCAAGTTGAGCAATATGGGTTATGCCTGAAATTGAAACCTCATCCGTTCCATCAGCACCATGAACCAGCCAAGCACACTTTGTTCCCAATTCCTTGAGTGTCTCGGCCATGGGCACGATTAGTTCTTTCGCAAAAGCACCTGTTAGTTGATATTTGACCTTGGCTGGGTTGGTCAATGGTCCCAATATGTTGAAAATCGTTCTTGTTCCCAATTCCTGGCGAACCGGCATGACATGTTTCATGGCTGGATGATGCATTGGGGCCATCATGAACCCGATGCCAGCCTTGTCGATTGCCTCGTTCACAGTATCAGGACCAACCATTACATTGATACCAAGATTGGTAAGGGCATCGGCAGCACCGGATTTGGACGAAAGGTTACGGTTGCCATGCTTGGCTACGGTTACACCTGCTCCAGCTACCACCAAGGCTGTTGCTGTTGATATATTCAGGGTACCCTTGCTGTCACCGCCCGTACCAACAATATCCATGGCCCGGTCAGGAGCCTTGACCGCAAGGCATTTGTCACGCATGACCGAAGCAGCGGCTGCAAACTCGTCGATTGTCTCGCCCCGTACCTTCAGGGCAATGAGAAATCCGGCAATTAATACGGGTGATACTTCCCCATCCATAATTTCGAAGAAGGCCCGTTCAGCCTGTGTCCTGCTTAATGGCCCTTCACAGGCAAGTGAGATCAATTCCTTAAACGTTTCCATAATTCCAAAATCAATGTGTTAACTTCAAAAAATTATCAAGAATGTTGAAGCCCTTGTCGGTTGCTATGCTTTCGGGGTGAAACTGAACCCCATGGATAGGTAGACTCTCATGCTGGAGCCCCATGATTGTTCCGTTTTCCAGCCAACTATTGATTTTCAGACACTCGGGTAGCGATTCACGTTCCACCACCAGTGAATGATAGCGAGTTGCATGAACGGGGGACTCTAATCCAGCCATCACACCAGTTCCATCATGCTCAATCCGGCCTATTTTTCCATGAACGATTTCATCATTGATTATTGTTTTGCCCCCGAAGGTTACGCCAATAACCTGATGCCCTAGACAAACACCAAGGAGTGGAATACGGGATTGAGCGGCAGCCTGAGTCAGGCTGATACAGATGCCCGTATTTTCCGGACCACAAGGGCCAGGGGATATGATAATCCCCTTGGGATTCAATGCAACAACTTCGTCCGAGGTAATCTCGTTGTTTCTGTAAACACTTACCTTTGCCCCCAGAACTCCAAGATGTTGAACCAGGTTGTAGGTAAAACTGTCGAAATTATCAATTAATACGTACATCGAAATATTTTGATGGGTATGAAGGTAATATGAATTTGATTCTATTCAGAATGACTTTTTCCAGATAAATTGTGTTTACATTCAAAAACCGGGAAATTCTATTTGTTTATTTCCGGAATAAATTGTGGTGCTGCCTCGGCTGCTTTCTGCAAGGCCATTGATTTGGAAATGGTTTCCTGCCATTCTGTTTCAGGATCACTGTCGTAAACCACTCCACCACCAGCCTGTATATATAGCTTGTTATTCTTGATGACCGCTGTTCTGAGAGCAATGCACATATCCATGTCGCCACTGGACGAGAAATAGCCAACACCACCGGCATAAACACCCCGCTTGGAGATTTCGAGTTCGTCAATGATTTCCATGGCTCGAACCTTGGGAGCCCCTGAAACGGTACCTGCCGGTAATCCAGCCATCAATGCGGAGAGCGCATCCTCACCCTCTGACAATTCACCCACTACATTGGACACGATATGCATGACATGGGAATACTTTTCGATTTGGAACTGCTCGGTTGGATTTACTGTTCCAATCTTCGAGACACGGCCAACATCATTTCTGCCCAAATCCAAGAGCATCAAATGTTCGGCGATTTCCTTCTCATCGGCGAGGAGATCTTCTGCCAATTCCCTGTCTTCCTCTGGTGTCTGTCCTCTCGGTCTTGTTCCGGCAAGTGGCCGTATGGTAATCTCCTTCCCTTCTACTTTCACAAGTAACTCAGGACTGGCTCCAATGACCTGAAATTCACCAAAATTAAAATAGAACATGTAAGGGGAAGGGTTGGTCCTCCTCAATGCACGATAAAGCGAAATGGGTGGATGGGGAAAACTCTTGATCCATCTTTGACTTGGTACAACCTGAAAAATATCGCCTTCCCGGATATAATCCTTGGCTTTTCTGATCATTGCCAGAAACTCCTCTTTGGGAATTTCGTTTACCAGTTTTGCAGAAGTACCTGCTTTGGTAGGCCCTGATGAATAATTAAAGGTGATATTCTGAAGTGTATCCAGGGTTTTTTCCAACCGCTCAATACCGGCTTGATATGCAGTTTCAGCCTCAATGTTTTCATTATACCAGACCGGGCAGACCAAATTCAGTTCATCGAGTACACCATCAAGTACTGCAATTAGCGATGGTCTGAGCAAAATGGCATCAGGAGTTCCTATTGTATCAGGATTATTCTGGGGCAGATTTTCAACTAACCTGATCATATCATAGGAAAGGTATCCAAACAGACCAGAGGAGCTCGCAGGAAGATGGAAAGGTAAATCAATTGAACTTGCCTTGATCAGGGATCTGAGGGAAAGAAATGGATCCTCTGTTTCAGGAGCATGTGAAGGTATTTGGTCAAAACCACTCATCCAAGTAACAAACGATGAATTACCATCACATTGCCAGATCAAATCCGGGTCCATACCAAGGATGGAATAACGGCCTCTGTCTTCTCCACCGGTAACTGATTCCAGTAGAAAGCAATTTTTCCTGTTGTTGGCCAATTTCAGGAAAAGTGAAACTGGTGTTTCCAGATCTGCTGGAATTTTGGCAAACAGGACCTGGTTTTTACCTTCCTGATATTCTTTACGAAATTGATCAAAAGAAGGGGTTATCATGAAAATTCTTTCACTGAAGCTGGGAATGAACAGAGTTCAGTATTTCCTGATTGATTTCAAACTCTGCATTATTGATCAAATCCACTGTATATGAGTTGATTATATCTCGGGAAAGACCCCCCGTAATCTGGGACTCTAGAAATGAAAGATACCCGGCAAATTCCTCTGAATCTTCCTCTGGAGGAAGAATCTCATCCAGTAGAACCAGGGCAATTCTGTTATTCTCACCACTAACCACTGCACCCTTCGCAACAACATCAATCTCAAAAACCTCCTGCAGCAGGTTCTGAGGTGCATCCTTTATGCTGTCTATCCTCAGAACTCCTGATTCAAGTCTGGGTTCTCCAAGACCAATGGCTCCAAAGGGAGCTCCTCCCTCCAAGGCTGCCAAATGCTCTTCTGCCAACTGAAACTTTTGCTTGCCCAATTCACTTGCGACCCAATTGCCCTGCACTTCATCCCTGACACTTTCAAATGGTTGCAATGCAGGTGGTATGGTTTGATCCAGTCGCATGGCCATGACCCCGCCATTCTCCAGTTCCATCAACTCCGGAAAACTGTTTTCATCTATTTGTGCAGCTGTATTGCGGAAGGTGGCGAATTCGGCTATGGGATCATCCGAAAGGGCATTGTATTGAATGGTTGCCAAAACAAGGTCTGTTTCCTGAGCAAGTTCTTCCAAAGTCGCTCCTGCAGCCAATGAATCCTGATAAGATTCAAAATTGCTCTGGATACTGGCAATTGCCAGTTCCTGGTTTCTTTCAACCATTAATTCCTCACGGGCATCCTCAAAGGGGGTTTCCCTTGCCGAAATTATGCCATTTATTCTAAACAGGGCAGGACCAATCGATGATTGAACAGGTCCAAGAACACTCAATTCATCAGTCGAGAAAAGTAGATTACCCACCTCGGGTGAAAGATCGCTGCGGAAAACTTCACCCAAATCAATATCCTCAATTCTGATGCCACTATCAATCACAACCTGATCAAAATCGGTGATCCCGGAATTGATTTGATCAAGAGCCAAGTTGGCTTCCTCGGTTGTTGGAAAAACCAACCTGTCGACAATTCGACTTTCCGGTCGTTTATATTCATCAATACGTGCATTATACAATGTTTGCAGTTCTTCATCCGATACAGAAAATGAAGAGGATATCATGTCCGGTGTCAACCAAACATAGGTTATTTCCTTTGAGGAGGGCAGGGTGTAATCTTCGGGATTTTCATCGTACAAGGCCCTCAAATCACTATCCGAAGCCTGTGGGTCAGGATTCCTGACCATGTCATCCGTAATTTCTATCCAGCGAAAGGTTCTCCTGTGGAAATTATAATCAATGTACTTGTTCCAAAAAACTTCAGAAGGTACAAGGTCCGACAACAGCGAACCACTCAATAGGCTCCTGGAAATTTCCTTCCTAACTACTTCATCAAATTCGGAACCGGTCATACCAAGATTTTCAAGAGTAAAGTTGTAGGCATTTGTATCAAAATTACCATCCAAACCACGGAAACCGGGTTCATTCCTGATCTGTTCCAGAACGACATTGTCACCTACGGAAATACCAATGTTATAAGCTTCGTTGTCAAGCGCTGCGGTTCGGGATACAATTCCTATGGCTTCCCGGTCGGCTCCAAATGAAATTGCCTCGGGATAAGTTAATTGGACATTTACCCTTGAAGAAAGATTCCGGGTTACCTCCTGCAAGGCCTGGTAATATTCATCAACGGTAATCTCTTCATCACCAACAGAACCTATTTTGTCTGTAACACCTGAGTAATTACCAATACCGAACCCCATCAATCCCAGGATCAACAACCCTAGGAGAATCCAAACTGGGACGTTCATGGCTTTTTTGTGGGAAAACTTTGCCATCTATTATTCTCTAGTTATGAAATGAGTGATTTTACCTAAATATTTAACCGTGATAATTCAAGGGCTTTGCCTTGCTTTAAAACTAAGGTAATCATGATTGAAACCTATATGTATTCTTGGTGATCCATTGTAAATTTGGTCATTCTCTCAAAGAAGTCCTCTATCTGGTTCTGATCAATATTGGCAAAGGCAATTCTAATTTGCTGACCAAATTTTCTTATCTCATCAGCCGGATTTGGTTGTTCAAACATGGTGTCGGGCAACATCAGCATATTCGTTTTCCGTAGGAAAAGCTTGACCAATTGGTCAGAACGCATATCAAAGGGGTGGGTTACATAGGCAAAATAGGCACCACACCCGAGTAAATTCCATTCTGGCAGAAACTCAAATCCCTTTTTGATTGCTTCCTTGCGTTGCAAAATTATTTCCTTTTCCTCAACCAGCCAACTCATGAGATTTCTTAGACCAAACAAGGCACCCAATTGACCCAACTGATTTGGGCATATTGAAACGGTATCCAGATACTTCTCTATTTGTGGTAGAAAACTTTCCGAGGCAATGACTGCACCTACTCGATGACCGGTCAGGCGAAAGGCCTTGGAAAATGAATAGAGGTGGACAAAATGCTTGTCCCAGTCAGGATCCTGAAAGATTTCGTGCAACTCGTTATCGCTGGAGAGAAAATCCCTGTAGGTTTCATCCACTATCAGCGTCAGGTTGTTTTCTTTTGCCAGTTGATAAAATTCCCAGATGGTATCCCTGGAGTATTCGGTTCCACAGGGATTATTGGGAGTGATAAGCAAAATTGCCTTCAGGCCCTTGGTAATTAATTTCCTGGCTCTCTCAACATCCGGTTTAAGATCTTTTTCAAGGGTTAGTACCGTTGTGTTTATCCCCATCATGTCCAACCACATTTTATGGTTGAAATACCACGGGGCAGCAATCATAACCGAATCTCCCGGCTCAGCAAGGGTTGCTACAGTGGCTGCAAAAGCCTGATTGCATCCTGAAGTAATTGCCACATGAGAAGGGTTTATTTCCCCCTGATACAATATTGACCATCTAGCCGCAATTTCTTCCCTAAGCTCCGGATTGCCTAGAACAGGACCATAAATGTTTGAGGCAGGATTCATTTTGATTGATTCTGCCATATGATTCAACAAATCATCTGGAGGAGGATCTACTGGTGCAGCCTGTGATAAGTTAAGCAGTACTTGATTGGTCTCAATGGGTGTTTCCTGAAGCCATCTCCTGGCATCCATCACGGGCGGGCTGATTGTATTGACCAGATTTGAATTATAGTGAACCATCGAATTTCGTTTCATGATTGTTAAAAGGCAATACCGATAGAGACTTACTTTTGTGTATTTTGGAGAATAACATTCAGATTGTTTGCCAAAAAATTTCGGTATTATTTATGAATAAAGTTTCAATTAGAGATTTTTTGGTAAATTAAAATCAATATGTGTTATCAAATTAACTCAGAGAATGAGGAAGTTAAGTGGTGGATTCCAAAGAAATAATGAGTAACAAAGGGGTTAAACTTACGCGGGAAGAAATGATTGCCCATATTCCCGAAGAGGCCAAGATAAGGTTTCATATTGGTCTGGAACGAGGCTCGCTTAAGGTCGAATTGTATGTCCCTCGGGGAAAGGACCTGCAGAAACCACACGAGCAAGATGAATGTTATATTGTAACCAGAGGTAATGGGCAGTTCGTGATGGGGGAAGAAACAGTTGATTTCAAACCGGGTGATTTCTTGTTCGTACCGGCAGGAATTTCACATAGATTCATCAATTTTGGTGATGAAATGGAGGCTTGGGTGATCTTCTATGGACCTCAGGGAGGTGAAGCAAAATGAAAGGATCAAAATGTCAGGTGAAATAAGGATTGAAAAACTGAATGCTGACCACAGGGACAGTTGGATGCGTCTTTGGGGTTTGTATCTTGCATTCTATGAAACTACTAGGAGCGAGGAAATTTTCAACCTGAGTTTCGAGCGATTGATTGATCCCGATTTTACTGAATGTGAGGGTTTTCTTGCACTATCCGATGATCAAGGGGTAGGGATGGTAAATTGTCTATATCACATTCATCTTTGGCAAAAACAAAAGATTTGCTACCTCCAGGATTTGTTTGTTGACAATACTGTTCGCAAACAAGGCATTGGTGGCAGATTAATCAAGAGAGTCTATGAACGTACCGATGAATTGGGATATCAGGGGGTCTATTGGACCACCCAGGATTTCAATACTGAAGCTAGGAAATTGTATGATAAAATAGGTGTAAAGACTCCCTTCATTAAATATGCTCGCAACTGACAATCAGTAGCATAAAATAATACGCTTCAATTGAGTATGATGTCTAACCTGTAGTTATGACACTAAAAATTTATTAGTTCACAAGGATTCCAACACGATGCATCGTGTTGTTGATATAGCCTTTTGGATTCCAGTCTATGGCGAAGGGCTGCATGACACCTTCGCTGTCAGTTGCACGTGCCCAGACCTCATAATATCCTTCTAGTGGGAATTTTATGTTTGTGTGCCAGTTTTGCCAAGCGCCGGAATTGATAGGTGTGTCCAGTTCAGTTTCTATCCATGTCGATCCGAAATCGATTGAGATATCAACTCTTCTGACGGCGCGATCACCTGACCAAGCATGGCCGCGTACCTGCGTTTCCATGCCCGTCGTGGCCCCGTTCGCTGGGAAAGTTACCAGTGACTTAACCGGCATTCGTTCGATGATGACGAAATCTTCAATTGGAACTTCCTGACCGGGTGATATTGGATAAGCAGGTACACGATAGGACATCCCAGTCATCAGGGCACCGTCATGTACCTGATCGCGAAGTTCAATCCGAGTTAGCCATTTTTGGGATGTCGATGCTGGCCAACCCGGTACCACAAGTCGCAGGGGAGCTCCGTTCATAGGGTGAAGCGAGGTACCATTCATTTCAAAGGCAATTAGGATATTGTCGGTCATTGCCTTGGAAATAGGCAATCCCCGTGAGATCGGTAAAATATCAGGGTTTCCGGACAGGTGAGTATCCGCCCCATAATGCGCGGTGTAAACAACATTAGACTGAACACCAGCCTTTTCCAATAGATCCTTAAGCCGTACACCTGTCCATTCCGAACAGGCAACAGCACCATAAGTCCACTGATTACCTTTCACAGGTGGATCAAAAAAAGCGCGTCCATTACCACAACATTCCAGTATAAGTGCCATTGTAACAACCTCGAACTGCTCACGCATGTCATTGATGGTTAACGCCAGCGGTTTATCAGCAAAACCATCAATAGTGAGCATCCAGGTTTCTGGATCAACTTCCAAGGGAGGAATACCATTGTTGCGGATGAAGTGCCGACTTGTTGGTGTAATCGCATCATCCAATAGCTCAGGTGGTGTCTCAGCATTCAGCGGTTGATTTTCAAGTAATGTTAATCCATCCTTACCCATCAATATGTTTTCTTGTGCAACAGCGGCAGGTATAAAACCATCTGGCAGATTGCGGTAGAATGGTATTGATGTACCTACCATCGCAAATAGTATTGCTAGACTGGTTTGCCTAAGAAAACTTCTCCGGTCGGTATTCTCGACTCCTTTACAAATTTCCATACTCGAGTTTTTCTTATCCTCTTCTGGCAGTTGACTTGGCATACTACCTCGCGTCGTTAATTAATGATATCTTAATAAATTCAATTCTTTGAGAGTCCATGCTTTTCATAAAGTTATTTGCAACTTTTCTGTCAATCAAAGCAATGGCTTTTTTCCAACTTCTTTCAACATTACTGGTTCTAGTTGGTCCATATGTTTATTTTAGAAAGGAAAAAGTTAAATTTGAATTTTTATTCAACTTTGCTGGGACACCCTATTCTGGGTAAAAGCTGGGAAGGGTTTGTTATAGAAACGATTATTAACGCTTTGCCCTGGCACGTCCAGCCCTTTTTCTATCGTACGTCAGTCGGAGCCGAAATTGATCTGGTTCTTGAGTTCGGACTATTTGAGTATTGGGCTGTTGAAATCAAGGCAAGTCGTACCCCAAACCTCGCTAAGGGATTTCACATGGCATGTGAGGATTTGGGGATGAAAAAGAAATTTGTTGTGTACACGGGTGAAGAGATATTTCCAACCAACAATGAAACAACTATCTTGTCTCTTGCACATTTTATTGATGAGTTTAGAAAGCAAGCTGGATAGATCAGGCTTTTTACTGTGAAAATTATTACCTACAGTGATTTGCACATGGAATTCGGCAGCATTATCAAGCCTCCAGAGGACAGCTTTGCTGATCTAATGATTCTAGCAGGAGATCTCATCAACTTCCGTAATTATAAACCATTAGACCTTTTTCTTGAGAGATGGAAGCGGCCAGTCATTTTTGTTGCAGGCAACCATGAATACTACACCAATACAAATATGCATACGGAGGCTGCAAGATTTCAGGATTGGCTATCAAATAACCATCCAAACGTCCATTTCTTGCAGGATCGTTCAATTACCATTGATGGGGTTCACTTTTTTGGCGGTACGATGTGGACGGATTTTCTTGGAGGCTCAGAACAGGCCATGTTTCAAGCACAAACTCAAATGAATGACTTCAGACTTATCAAAATGGAAGATGGAGTATCACTAACCCCGCAATACACCACAAAACTTCATAGCCAATTTGTTGAAAAACTACTTCAATGGTTCCAGCAGTCTCTTTCAGGAAAGCGCATAGTTGTTACACACCATGCACCTGTCATCAAGCCAATGACGAAATATATAGGCAGTCCACTCTCACCCGCTTTTAATTCCACTGATATGATAGAAATTATCAAGCAATACCAACCCGATTTATGGATTTACGGTCATACTCATGAGTGTGATGACCATTATTTTGAAAAGACCAGGATAATTTCAAATCAAAGTGGATATCCGAGTTATGTCCAAAAATATGAATGTGGTAAAGATTTTGACCCCTCAGGAAAACCACTAAACATCGGGTAACATTCATTTTTCGTTATCAACACTATCACTTGGATGAAGTGTTCTCCACTGGTAAAAACTGCAAAAGTCCCTCAAAATTGGGGTTTTCGTATTTGCAAACAATTAATTTAGGGTAGGAAAAAAATGGCAAGCCAAAATGCACCCTTTAGTTCAGAAGAGTATTGGCGAAGATTGAAGGTTCTCCGCACTGCTATGATGGACAAAAATATTGAACTTCTTTTTGTTGAAGATCCCTCTAATATCGCTTGGATTACCGGCTATGATGGTTGGTCATTTTATACCCATCAAGGTGCAATCGTCTTTCATGATCGAAATCCCGCTTGGTGGGGTAGGGAACAGGATAAAAATGGCGCTTTGAGAACGGTTTGGATGGCGGATGATGATGTCACCTATTACCCGGACCATTTTGTGCAATCGACCACCTGCCACCCTATGGAGGATTTAGCGGACAAAATCCGTGAGTGGGGTTATGAAAGTAAATCCATCGGTCTGGAAATGGAAAACTACTATTTTACAGTAAATGCCTTTCTGACCTTACAAAAAGAATTGCCGAAGGCTAAACTGGTAGATGCCACTTCTTTGGTGAATTGGTGTCGGGCAGTCAAATCCGATGAAGAGATTGCCTTCATGCGCAAGGCTGCATGCATTTCGCAGAAAATCATGACTGGTATCATAGAACGGGCTAAACCTGGCCTCAGAAAGAATGAACTGGTTGGTGAAATCTACCGTGATGCCATGGTTGGTGTTAATGGGGCTTGGGGGGACTATCCGGCAATCGTACCGCTTTTGCCGTCCAGCAGGGATGCCAGCGCCCCACATCTCACCTGGGACGGTAGAGAACTCAGAAGGGGTGAAGCAACCTTTTTTGAAATTTCGGGTTGCTATAGACGTTATCATGCACCATTTTGCCGTACACTCTTTTTAGGAAACCCGCCCCAAGATATGCAGGACGCTAGCAAAGCTCTGATTGATGGTTTGGAAGCTGGCCTCAAAGCGGCAAAGGCTGGAAATGTCGCCGGAGACGTTGCCCGAGCATTGAAAGCTGAACTTAAAATGGCAGGAATTGATCGAGAAGGGCGCGTAGGCTATCCCATTGGGTTGTCATATCCCCCCGATTGGGGTGAACGTACTATTTCTTTCCGCGAGGAAGATGAAACTGTTTTGGAGCCTGGCATGACATTTCACTTTATGCCAGGGCTATGGATGGATGACTGGGGGTTGGAGACAACCGAAACCATATTGATAAAAGAAAATGGACCTGCAGAAGCCCTGATTGATTTCCCAAGAAAATTGTTTGTGAAAAGCTAAACGTTTCAGAGGACAAAAAACAATGGGGATTAGATACTTGAATAAAGAAATTTTCATTAAACCCCTTCTTATCGGTGTTTAGAACTTTATCTTAAAAGTTCACAAATTTTGATTTGAAGCCTAAGTAGTAGTCCTCTCAACTTGTTTTATCGCAATAAACGAGGAGTTCCAATAAGTACATATCTTTAAACCGCGTAAATCCTATGGACCAGATGCATGAACCTTGCCAAGCGTCAGTAATGTTGTAGCAATTTATAAGAATTGAGGCTGTATAGGGTAATATGATAAAAATGTTTACCATTGACCTTGCCTCCGTAGCGTTGGCAGCACTAAAGGAGATTACTATGGAGGCAATCAGAGCCTTTCACGTTGTGGGATGTAGGGAGACACGGTCAGAAAATACGGGTTGTGTCCGTTATAAAATAAGAACCTAAGGATTATATAGGGGTGGGATCAAAGAAAAATCTCAATCCACATGTGGGGCAGTTGTAACAGTCTTGAAAAGATAGGTGACGACCTTCCTTTTCATTTTGTAAAAATGTATATACAAGTGTGTCAATCCCAATGGAATCATTTGTATTGATTAAACCATTAGATCATATGGTCCAAGAAACCGTTCGCCGTTAAAGTGAATCAAGTGAGAAGGTGCATCGGCACACCAAACTTCGGTTTCCCACGAAATATCACTCAAAAATCGCCCCATTACTCTTCGATTAGGAAAAGCAGTCACATAAACAAGTCCAAGATTGGAATCCTCGAAAAGGGATGACAACTCTCCATATCGCTTCGCATCTACAGGCCCGTGACTAGTTACAGATTCAATCAGAAAAAGCCATTCCTTGTCCTTAAAATAGAGTACCACATCAGGCATTTTCCCATGCTTATCAATGACGACACCTAGCTGGGAAAGGCGTTCATTCTGGAAGTATTTCCTTTTATTATCTGTATCACCAATATAGATGACTTCAGAACCAGGAGCAAATCGTGGAGCAAACTCACTAATGATATTCTTAATCAGTTCACTGTGTTCACCTGGAGTGAGTGTAATCTCCGTTTTATCTGTGATCATCACCGGGATCATTTGTATCTCCCTAGACTTTGCATATTTGGCCGCAAGGTCTGGACTTTTCTTCTTATAGGTTTGTAGCTTTTTTTTCCACAAGTCTGTTCCGAAGGATTGTATCAACTGAAAGGCTTCACCACTAACTTGGTAACACGTATCTGGGCTGTTAGTTGGTCTACCGGGATTATCAGGGTTGTAGAGGGCGATACCCGCCTCAACAAACTGGTGTATCGTCTCTCGCCGGATGGTCTCTCTTGTATTTGGAGCATATTCTTTACCAAAGTGTCGCCGTATGGAATCCATTATAGAAGAAATACCTATGAGTGGTTTTTCAATATTGTTCCATGAACTAGAGGAATGCATACCTAATAAAGCAAGTAGAGTGAGTGCAGATCGTTCATTCTGTTGTGCCTTTGGCATATTAAGCTCTTTTAGAATTGTAAGGGCTTCATCAATCTTTTTCTTTACTCGAAACTTATCTACATCTTTTGTCATATTCCGTAGTTCCTCTTCAATTATTGTATCAATTTCATTTTGGGAAAGAACTGAAGGAGATTCTTGTCCAATACGTATCAGAACTTCCTTATCTGGGTATCTGAGGGACCTGAGATCGGTGGCATTTACCTGAGTATGTCCATTAAATTGGCGAAAATATCGGTCAACTAAAGTGCTGTTAAGAAAGATTGCAATTCCTCTTGCCAAATTTAGTGGGAGGCCGACACCCTCTACATGGTACACATTTAGATGGTTTTCAAAACCAATTAGACTCCCTGGTAGTTCGGAACCGTAGACTGTAGCAACAATACGGCGTCGTTCTTCTTTAGTTGTGAACCTACGAGTTACGACAAAGTGCCCCTTGTTTTTCCATAACCATTTACGGCTGTTCTTTGAAACTCTGATTGCGTTTGGTTTACGCGTATCTTTGGGCCATTCAAGTTTCCTGTCTTGGAAATGTTGGGCATATAAAAGCGGAACTGTCCCTTCTTCAAGATTCATTGATAACTCCGATTTGAGACGAAAATCAATCACAGGTCCAGTTGAAACGCTGACACCAAGATCATCTAACTTTGCTGTAAAGTGGTCCATGCAATCAACGATGATTTGTTCTAAATCGTTTGAGGTGATGTGAACAAACATTTCTGGATCAAAAGGACGTATAACTGATGTGTGAGGAACAGTATGATGTGTCATTTCTTTTGTGAAATATTTACCTTTGATGGCATCTACTCTGAATTCACAACCTCTACTTGTCGTAATTTTTACATCTGAAGGTTTTTTTTTCTTTATAGCATGTAAAATGATGTTCTCTTGAAGTACCTCGTCTCCTTTGAAGGCAATATTGCGTTTCTCGAAGATATGTATATGTCTCAACAACATTTCAGAAAAAAATTTTTCTCGAAAATCTTTAAAATATGGACCGTTACAAAATGACCTGGGAACAATTGCAACTAACTCCCCTCCTTGTGTAAGCGCACGGGCGGCTAAGAACATAAAACCGGTATAAAGGTTGGTCGTTTCAATACCGGCATTCCTTAGAGCCGACCGGTGTACTGATGATGAAGTGATTTTCTTGTATGGTGGGTTCATTATGACATGAGTATACGTCGCTGTACTCGCTTTGGGCTGAAACAAATCTGGTTTCATACCAATCCGACTATCCACAATAAAGTCCTTCTCGTGAATTGTTGTTTGCAACTCAAGTTGGTTCAGATCAAAGTACTTTGATACCTCAACAAGTGTATTTCGCAGATAGCTTGCTAGTGAAGGTTCAATTTCATAACAGGTAAGAGATGTACTACGGGGCTTAACCTTTGCTTCACATAGACGTTCAACAAAAGCAGCTGTTAAAGATCCAACTCCTGCACCAGGATCTAAAATTCGAAGATCACCGGTTAGGTTTTCGAATAAACTTGCCATAAACCTTCCGATACAAATTGGTGTCATGAACTGGCCTAGGTCTGAACGTTGTTTTGGGTCAAGCTGTAGCCCAGCGCCGAATCGATAAAATTCAGCTGTTTCTGCAAAGGGAAGGGAATTCATCGGTGATTAAAATATATATTACTCAAAAAGAAAATAGTGGGAACCTACATAATTATCAGGTCAATTTAGGTACCTTCATGTCGCCAGATGTATTTGTCGTTTTTATATTTATGCAAATACCATCAAGCTGAGACGCTACACTACTTTGATGATACTTTACTTTTTCAAAATATGAAATCCCATTACATATAAAAAATAGGAATTAAGAATGGCGTTGTATATCCAAGGATATAATCCCAATAACAATCTGGCTGAACTTATTGCCTTTCCCACTTTATCATCAGACTCGAACCTAGCAATAATACACTGCCGATTATCTGGATGACCTGAACATCAAGGTTAAAGTTTTCAAAGGATGAAACTGCTACCAAAGCTAATATCCTTGCAACAATTGGACATGTTTGTGATGGTGGAAAACATGGCCAGAAACCTTGTTGCAGACCTAACAGGACAAAACTGAGCCGATTGGGTAGCCTTACCCAGGCAGGTATTTTTCAATCACTTGGCATGGATTCTGTTTTCTACTGTCCCGGTTCCATTGAACAAGCCCATAAGTCAGATGAGTTTATACAGTTGGGTCAGCTGTTGTCCTACTGAACATACTTGAAAAATTGCAGGGACTGTTATAGCGAAGATGTCAATTGCAAACTGTAATAAATCCCGTAAATTCTGGGTTATTAAGGCTATATCATCAGATAAAAAAAGTGGCTTTGGTAATGGCGGAGAGACAGGGATTCGAACCCTGGGTACCCTAAGGTACAACGATTTTCGAGACCGCCCCGTTCGACCACTCCGGCACCTCTCCGCGAATATTTATCATTAATAAATAATCAGAGGGGATGTAATCTCAAGGAAATATTATATCGGTGTGTCGACGGGTGCAATTTGATTGCAAAAATTTTTCACCGATTTTTGCTTGTGAGTTTCAGATTTTCATAAAAGTTTAATATTTCTTCAACAGAATCGAAATAAAGAAACTTTATCTCCCATTCCAAGTTGTTATACAATTCTTAGGAGAATATTGATGAGATTTTTTATGATGAGTTTTTTTAGAATTCTGATACCAGCATTGTTACTTATGCTGTGTGGCACGATTTCTGTTTCAGCCCGGGACCAGATTAGCATTGTGGGGTCATCTACCGTATTTCCCTATACCCAGGCTGTAGCCGAGGAATTTTCCAATTTGACAGGATCGCCTTCACCGATTGTGGAATCAACCGGAACGGGTGGTGGAATGAAGCTTTTTTGTAGTGGTATTGGAGAGTCATTTCCTGATTTAACTGGTGCTTCACGGGCTATGAAATCTTCAGAATACGAACTTTGTCAGGAGAATGGGGTAACTGATATTTCAGAAGCGTTGATTGGTTTTGATGGTCTTTCCATCGCAGGTTCAAGGTCCAATGAATCCGACTGGGACCTTTCTTTGGTGGAAATATTTTTGGCACTTGCCGCAAAAGTACCTCAAGGTAATGAAATGGTACCAAATTATTATACCAAATGGTCAGAAATAAACCCGGATCTTCCAGATATCGAAATATTGACCTATGGACCACCTCCAACCTCGGGTACAAGGGATGCCTTTGTTGAATTGGCCATGCATGTCGGTTGTAAAAAGTTACCTTATGTATCTGAAAATGGTTTGGACAAGGACAAGGATTGGGTCAGCGAAAACTGCTCCAGAATGCGTCAGGATGGCCCATTTGTTGAAGCTGGTGAGAATGACAACCTGATCGTACAGCGATTAAATGCAGATCCCAATGCTCTTGGTATTTTTGGTTATTCATTCCTTTATGAAAATTTTGATACCCTTAAGGCTGTGTCTATCAATGGTGTATTACCTGATATTGATACCATTGGGGATAAATCCTATCCGATTTCAAGACCCCTGTATTTCTACACCAAGAATGCACATCGCGGTGTAATTCCCAATTTCCAGGAATTCATCGAAGAATATATGTCTGATGAAGCACTTGGTCCGGATGGCTATCTTGCCGAACGAGGTTTGGTAACCTTGAATGAGGATGCCAGATCAAATTTGCAAAATGCTGTCATAAATGCTGTAAACATGGATCCTAAATAATCTAGTTTGCCCTAAAAAATGACCACCCTTGCTTTCGTTCTGCTAATTATTTTTGCATCTCTCGGATGCATAATCAACCATCGATCAGCGGTTTCAATTAGAAACAGTGGAATAAGGCTTGCGTCCATCACTCTTTATCATGGCTTGTTTTCATTATTCCTTGTTTTAATTCCAATACTTATATTGATATTGCTGTGGTTGGTCCTCCAAGACCCTCTCTTGGAACTCTATCTCCTGAGATCAGTTCTGGATGAATATTTAGCTGGTTCCAGCAAGGGTGAAACAGATCTTGTACTGGCGGAAATTCGATCCATAGCTGGGGGAACCATATTTGGTCAACCTGAAGGATGGAAGCTTGCTGCCGGTGAACAATTGGCAGCTCTACAAGATCTATTTTCAAAATTACTTGTATTCACAGTATCTGTATTGGCACTCATTTTGATTTTAATCGCAAGATACAAGGTACGATCTGAATTTCGGGCACGCCAGAATGTGGAAAGAATTGTCACCTGGTTGATGATAGCCTGTTCTGTAGTGGCAATATTTACAACCCTTGGTATCATCGCATCGCTGATGTTAGAAACCGGTAGATTTTTCAGCCTGGTTCCAATCACCGAATTTCTTTTTGGATTGAATTGGGAACCACAAATACCGATGAGGGAAGATCAGGTTGCTGCCGAAGGTGCTTTCGGATGGATTCCGGTTTTTGTAGGAACACTGGTAATAACAGCTGTTGCGTTGCTTCTTTCGGTACCTGTCGGATTGATGTCAGCGATTTATCTCAATGAATTTGCTAATCATCGAGTCAGATCCATAAGCAAGCCCGTTCTGGAAATCCTTGCCGGAGTACCAACCATCGTTTATGGGTTCTTTGCCATTTTGGTTGTGACACCTGCATTCAGAAGGTTTGGCGATTCAGTCGGAATAGATGTTTCTCCGAATACTGCCTTGGCAGCAGGTGGCGTCATGGGAATAATGCTTATTCCGTTCATTTCTTCCTTTGCGGATGATGCCCTATCCGCAGTTCCGAAATCCCTCAGGGATGGATCCCTTGCCTTGGGAGCAACCCCTTCGGAAACGATGTTGAAGGTTTTATTCCCTGCAGCTATACCTGGTATCGTAGGTGGGATCCTGCTTGCTGTCAGCAGGGCAATCGGGGAAACAATGATCGTTGTCATGGCTGCTGGCTTAATTGCAAAACTTACACTTAATCCCCTGGATAGTGTAACGACAGTAACGGTTCAGATCGTTACCCTGTTGATTGGTGACACTTCATTTGACAATCCCAAGACCCTTGCAGCATTCGCACTTGGAATGATGCTCTTTATCGTAACTCTGATCATCAATATTTTTGCCCTTCGCATAGTTCAGAAATACAGGGAAATCTATGATTGATGTTTCATCAAGCACCAAATTGAACTCAGGATGAATGAAAACTAAAATGGATACCATCAATCTTGTAAAACGAAGTCTTCCCAGACGGAACCGTAATCAGATAATTCTCAAGGGATTGGGGGTTTTGGCAATTGTTTTTGCCTTCCTGATGCTTATTATCCTGATGTCTTCCCTGATAACCAGCGGTTACAAGGCTCTTACCCAAACTCATATAGAGTTTAGTGTCTATATTGATCCGGCCAAAATCAAGCCAGAAAGACTTCCCAGAGGAAATTTCAAGGGTGTATTGCAGGATTCCATATTTGTTCACCATGAAGGGGAATTGTCCAAGAGCGAACAGAAACAATTGGCGAAAATACTGAGCAATGGAGCCCAATTCGAATTGAGGGACAGTGTCATTTCTGACCCCGGTCTAATTGGTCAAAGCATTACCTTGAAAGTACCAACCTCGGATCCTTACGATCAATTAAACAAAAACTTGATCGACCGACAAACAGAGGAAGAATTCAGACGCTTAAAGGATAATGAAATCTTATGGTTTGATTCTCTGGATCAGAAAGGCTTGATTTCCAAACCCCTAAACTGGGGGCTGATTTTGAATACTGACAGCCGTTTTCCTGAGTTGGCAGGTTTAAGGGGTGCCCTGATAGGTTCCTTCTGGGCACTTCTGGTTTGTTTTCTGATTTCATTTCCACTGGGTATAGGAGCAGCAATTTATCTGGAGGAATTTGCCACAAAGAATAGATTCAGCAATTTTATCGAGGTCAATATCAATAACCTTGCAGCCGTACCATCGGTTGTTTTCGGCTTATTGGCACTTGCAGTATTTATCGGGTGGCTGGGATTACCAAGATCGGCACCCCTGGTCGGAGGCATGACCTTGGCCTTGATGACCATGCCCACGATAATTATTGCCACCCGGGCTGCCCTCAAGGCGGTACCCCCAAGTATAAGGGAAGCGGCACTTGGAGTAGGGGCCTCAAGACAACAAGTTGTATTCGGACATGTACTTCCACTTGCCATGCCTGGCATTTTGACCGGAACCATCATCGGTTTGGCACAGGCATTGGGAGAAACGGCACCATTGCTCCTTATCGGAATGAATGCCTTTATCACTTCAGCCCCAGGTACTCCATTGGATACCTCAACAGCTTTGCCAACCCAAATATTCATTTGGGCCGACAGTCCAGAAAGGGGATTCGTAAGCAGAGCTTCGGCAGCAATTCTGGTTTTGCTTACTTTCTTGATAACGATGAATGCCTTGGCAATCTTCCTCAGGAATAAATTTGAAAGAACCTGGTAAAAATTCAACTGGAAGCAGGGTGAACAACAGTTTTTTTCATCAAGTGTTGAAATTGCCCCGATAAGTTCAATATTCAACACCGAGCACCAACAGCTGTGTAAAGAATATTTTTACTTGGTCAACTGGCCAAGGTGGTACAAATTACCCCGGATTTATTGAGGGATCTATGGACAATTCAGAATCTCTGGAAGAAGAGGAAACAATCGACATTTCGGAGGAAGAAAATGTTGATGAGAATGATGATACGGATGACAAAAGTATTGGATTGTATACAGTAGTCAATCCAGAAGTTTCTGCGGTCTTTTCCTATAATGGTAAGCAATTCCCGGTTAAGGCCGGTGAACGATGCAAAATCCTTGATCTCGAAGTACCTGAGGTTGGATCAGAGTTGACCGTTGATACTGTCATGATGGGTTCCGGATCAGAATCGGTCATGGGGAATCCGTACATACCTGATGCCAAAATTGTACTTGAATCCCTTGGATTAAGAACCAAGAAACTTATCAGTTTCAAGAAAAGACGCAGGAAAAATTCTTCGAAAACAACCAGAGGATACAGGCAAAAATCGACATTATTCATGATCAAGAGTATTGAAATACCCGGTTTACCCAATTCCTATTGTCAGAAAAATATTTAACACTATTCTTTATCAGCAGATTAAATTCAACTAAGGAATAAATCATGGCACACAAGAAAGCTGGAGGTTCTTCACGCAACGGTCGTGACTCAGCAGGTCGACGGCTGGGTGTAAAAAAGTTTGGTGGAGAGAAAGTAATTCCTGGAAATATTCTGGTTCGTCAACGGGGTAATAAATTCTGGGCAGGTGAGGGCACCGGTACCGGCAAGGACCATACCATTTTTGCTACGACCGAAGGTCATGTTTCCTTCTCAAAAGGCTATAAGGGAAGAAGTTTTGTGTCAGTTACACAAGGCTAGGTCATCCAATCCCTACTTGTCAGGTTTATCAAAACATTCACCTCCTTATTACCATCTAACCACAAAAAATATCCTGAGAAAAAGGCTGCAGGCAGGGTAATCGCTTTTAAAATTTTTATTTCCTCTTTCGGTTATTTAATCCCATACTGTCTCAAAAATGACAACACAAAATTGAGGCTAAAAAGATGCAGAATTATTCCCATGTTTTCGAGGGGATTACCGATCCCCGACGT
>JAJEHS010000007.1 GCA_022823605.1 Paracoccaceae bacterium | reverse complement strand
CATGGTGATGGTGACGGGGTCGGTTGGCTCGCTGTCAAGAACGATGGTGTAGGTGTCGGTTGTTCCGTCTTCACTGACCGTGGTGGTCTTGGGATCACCGCTTTCGGTGATGGTTATGCCTGCGGTGTCATCATCGGTGATATTAAAGTTTGGATTTCCATCTCCTCTGAGACCACCATCAATTTTTGACTTACTTAAATCACCCAAACTAATTTCGACCGATTCTTTCAATCCTTCATCAAGATTGTCGTCTTTTGACGTCAGGATAACAGAAGCTGATTTGGGAGAATTATCAGAACCAGTAAAAGTTATTGTAGGAGGATTTTTCTGAAGATCTTTACTCGGAATGTTGTCATAGGTAATACCTGTTGCTATTGCCTCTGGTATACTGATTTCATAATCTGTCCCGAAATCACTGGTGCCTTTAAAACTTAAAGGTACTACAAGAGTTTCCTTAGTTTGCAAAAGCCTTCCTGTAGACACTGAAATGCGCTTGATCTCCCCATTTTCAGCAATATCATTCTGGTCTGGCTTAATGGAAAGTGTCGCAACAGTTGGATCGTTATCATAGATTGATAGTATTAAATCAACTATCCCCGAATTGATAATATTATCATCTTCATCAACAAAAACTGCATCGTCAGTTTTACCGTCGCTAAGATTGCTGAGGCGTAGTAAGAACGTCTCAGGATTCTCATCAATGGAATCTTCAAGAGTGGCAACTAAATGATCTGTTTTAGTTGTAACATTAGTATGAAAAGTTTCCCCTAGATGTTTAACAGATGTGAAATCTTTCCCATCTGTAGCTGGGCTCCTACCCTTTTTATCTTCTTTGATTTCCCAATCATATGTTAGTAAAATTTTACCTGAATCTACGCGTTCTAAACTAAACGCTTCTAGATTTAATTCGCCTTCAAGCAACGGCTTAGGTGGGGGAGCCCGTATGCGTGCAGTGGTTACATCAGTTATCGTTACTTTTATATCCTGGGTACCTATGTTCCCATCTTCGTCAACTGCACTGACTGTAACTTCATAAATATTATCTTTGTCACTGTCTTGAGGATCCTCAAAGTTCTTTTTACCTGGAAATCTTAATTCTCCGTTATCAGCATCTATTGTAAACTGCGATTTGTCTTTACCTTCAATTGTAAAGGTGACATCACCTTCAACAATACTTGTAACTTTCGGCTTTTTTGGTTCCCAATCTGTATTTTCTTCAATTGTTGTATTTTCGTACCCAGTAAAAACAAGTTCTTTGACATCATCATCACGGATAGTTACTGTCCCCTCGGTCCCAATAACAAAATTTGGCAATTCTATTTTTTTTATCCTAACAACAAAATCTTCGTCTGGTTCAGGCTTATCATCTTCAACTGTTTCTACTTCTACTTGAACCCCCGCTTGTCCAGAAGGAATCGTTGCTTTACCACTCATAACAGATTTGAAATCTTCAGGAGATTCAGCCCCATGCTTGATATAACCTGTTTCCCAAGTAACCCTTGCATTCTTTTCTCGTGGTTGCGTCAAGCGAAGCCAAACTGATGCATTATCACCTTCATCAACGACTGAATCTTCTACATTGATTGTAGTCAAGTCATCATCTAGTATTGTTACATTAAGTACATGCCCACCATTTGGAGGTAATTCCAATTTTTCAGAAGGATTTGCAAGTGTAATGGTAAAGGTTTCATCCGGCTCATATAATTCTTCCGTAATTTGTTCATCGTATGTTTGAATTTTGATCGTTCCTGCATTACCTTTCGGGTCTGGAGGAGTAAGGGTCAAAGTCGTCTTTGCTTTACTTTCGTAATCAAATTTTGAAGCATCATTACCCCCTATTGCTGTAACATCCGTTGTGAAATAATCTACCGACGCAGTTTCTCCAGGGTTGAGGGGTGGTTTCAGTCTGAGATCAAAAATTGCCTCTGTTCCCTCCCACACTGCTTCTTTGCGGGGTATCACCTCTATCCTTCTGATATCATCATCAATGATGGTAAATACAGCCTCGGGTCTTGTTTTTACAATTGAAACCTCATTACCAAAATTCGTTGCAGTTCCTGAACTGAACGTAAATGTTTCATCTTCTTCAACACGCTGATCGTCTATTGTGTAGACCCTGATATTCTTTTCTAGATCAGTAGGTGCAAATCTAACTGTGTAGAATGGATCTGCTTCATAACCGATTATACAATCATTGGTGTTAGAATACCGTCCAAATATACGTACATCATCTTGATTTGCGAATCCAGATGTACTACTCGGTTCCGTTTTCGGATTCGAAATTACTGCTGTTCCACCATCCTTATCGCCACCATGAATGTTTCCATTTATACCTTTCAGACAGAAACGGAATCGATGTTCTTTATTAGCCGTTTTGTTTCGACGTATACGCACAACAATGCTTTCACCCTCTCTGACCTCGGTATTTGTATTGACAACCTTGTAATGAATAGCATCATCGTCTTCAATCTGCCCAAATGCAGTACCCCTTTCAATGACAGCACCCGATGATGGGTTTTCTAATTCGACACGAAAAGATTCGGTAAATTCTGCTACTGAATCATTCAAAATATTTACAGATATTGTTTTTTCTGTAACACCAATCGGAAAGGTAAGTGTCCTTCCAGATACAGGGGTAAAATCTTTCTCATGTATATAAATACCATCACCAATAGCTGGATTATCTCCATCACCGTTTAGGGTTTTCCAATCAACAGTTATTGGACTTTCTCTTGGTGATGACAGTCTAACTGTGAAGGTGGCACTGCCGCTTGTTTCTTGAACAGTGGTATCATGTATTGATAACCTTGATGAATCATTGTCCACAATTGTTGCCGTTGCTTCCCCCATTTTCCGTTTTCCTTCGGGAGTATGGAATAAAAACACGCGGAATGTTTCATTTTCAACTTCGTCTTTATCATCATCCAATGTTTGTACTGTCAAATCAGCCTGCACATCACCAGGTAAAATAGTAAGCGATTTTCGCGCTTTGATATAGTCTGTACCTGAAAACGCTGTACCATCTTGTGTAGCCCAACTTATAGCAATTTCCTTCTCGGAAGCTTCACTTAGTTTCAAAGTGAATTTTGCTGTTTCGCCTTCATTAACAGTCACATCTGAAATTGTTATGGTTGGGCGTGAGTCATCGTCCCTGATCAACCCCTTGGCTTTAGATGGCTGAGGCAGGTAAGCGCCAACTGCATTCACCAATACTATTGAAAATGATTCGTCATGTTCATCAATATTGTCTTGATAAACAGGTACTTTGATGGTACCTGTCGTATCTCCAGCAGGTATGATAAGCGTTTGGCCTGCTTTTCCCATATAATCATTATCGGCTTGAGCCGTGCCGTCTTCAGTTTTCCAGGTTAAGGTCACATCTGTACTGCCGGCTACGCTTAACTCAACAGGGAAAAGCATGGTTTGCCCTTCGGTTACTTTTTTTGCATCTTTTATAAATATAACAGGGCCATCTGAAATCGTAGCTGAAGCTTCACTTTGTTCTAGCGAGTATTTACATTTACTTTGATCTTCTATCTGCACTGCAGTGATTTTGAATGTTTCCTCACCCTCATCTTCACCATCTTGCACTGTCTCAACGGTTATTTCAAAACTTGAACTCCCCTTGGGTATCACAGATGATTGATATATCCCATGAGCCTTGAAATCACTACCATATGATGCAGCCTTTCCCTTACTGGGTTTCTTGTTGAATCTATACGAAAAATGGCACTCTTCCGTTGCTAAAACCTTGTTAGGAGGATTTTTTCCATCAACCAATTCGGCAATAAAAATTGCATCTTGGCCTTCTGTTACTGGTTTGGCATCTAAAAATCTTATATACTGTCCAGTTTCAGCATCGTCATTCAAAATAGTTCCTGTTATGTCAACACTTCGGCCTTTATCCGATAGTATTGCATTTGTAAGCTGGCTGAACCGAAGAATAACTGTTTCATCTGGCTCTTGGATGGTATCACCATTGATTTTAATCGGAATAGTCTTAGTCAAATCTCCCGGTGTAAATTCAATTAATTCAGGGGTAATGTTTTCCGTATCTGCCAGATTTGGTTTGTTGGCTGTGCCCTTTAAAGTTCGTCGCTTTCTTAAGCTTACCGTTTTTACGCTTTTGTTACTTAGTGTAAGTTTGTAATCAAGTGTATTTAATGGTTTGCCACTTTCTAAACTGTTGTTACCCTCATCGTTACTTGGCGATTCAATCGTGAGTACAGGTATATCTTCATCATCATTAATAGTAAATAAGATATCTTTTTGAGGTGAATTTTTCTGATCAAGCGCAATATTTACCGGGTTTGATATTCTTACACCAAATATCTCATCATACTCATGCAAATCGTCGTCTTTGATTACAGCAGCAGTAATTGCTTGTCCTGATTTATAACCTATTGGAAGATTTATTGTTTTCGAGTTAGTTAATCCTGATGTAAAGTCCTGATCAACCGTGGCAATAAAATCATCACTGAGATTAAGATGTGACTTGAGTTCTTGTTTTGATAACAATTTAATGTCAATCGACATTGCTTCTTGCAATGGAGTATCAAAATTCAAAAATAATATAGCGGTAGTACCCTCATCAAAGGAAAATTTTCTTACTTTGAGAATTTGTCCTGTTAACTTCGGGTTATTTATTATTTCAATTTTGACTGTATTCGATACTGCAAACCTAAATGGTACCGAAGTTTTTGTAATTGTTGCATTGATAAGCCCATTGCGATCATTGATCACATTGGCCCGTGTGGTTACATCAATGCTTTTTGACTTTTCATTCTTGTTGAAGCGTAAATTCTTGATGCCCAGTTGATTCTTTTCGAATAAACCGACCCCGTTTATTCTAACATCAATTTCTAGGGGGGTATCCCTGTTCCATTTTTTATCTAATTCTAAAGTAAAGGTTGCAGTTTCTCCTTCATTTATTGTATTGTTAACTGTGTAAAAATTAAGTTGGGGATACGTTTCCAAACTGTTGTTAGTTATAACCACCTCATCCTTTAAAGATTTGCCATTTGGAACTTCATAACCATAGGGGTATTTTGTTATTTCTAAACTTATTTTCCCATCAACATCTGTGTAAGGATCAACCCTTGTTTGTATGGTGTCTAAATTACCTTGATTACTTGTTATTGTATAGGATCTTTGAGCTTCGTACGCTTTAGCAAGGAAATTGGCTGTCTTATCATCAGTTAGGATATATTCAATTTTTATTGGATTAGTGGAAGAAGGTGTTGGAACAGCTTTAATTCTAAAGTCAAGTTGCTCACCTTCTTGTTTACTCACATTTATTGGCAAAAGCTCAATTTTGCCTTTAATTTTGAAAACTGGTGAAAGGCCATAATACCTTAATTCATCTCTTCTATTTTTTGTACCAGCATCCAAAGGTTTGGCGTTACCTCCCTTTCCTGGAATACCATACCTAACATATAAGCCTCCATTACCAGCGGGCTCTCCAAGAAATTGATTACCCCTTGTTGCAGTTGTACCGTTGTTATTGGATCCGGTAGCAACTTCGACAGTTCCACTTAAAATTATGCCATTTTGGTCTGTTGGATTCTTACTTTGCCATGATCCGTCATAGAAGTCATTATAACCGGTTGCTACCTTTTCACCCTTAACCCAATAGATGGGTATCTGGTGATTACCGCTAGTATTAGTATTATCCTTAACATTTGTATTTAAAGTTGAACCAACAACCCGAAAATTGTCCTTATACGCACGCAATGCTGTTAGACCATTTCCAGCTTGTTGTTGGACAAACTTGTTAAAAACAGTAATTTCAGCGGTATTGTCATTTGTTTTCCTTTTTTCTGCAGTTACAAAAATAAGGCGAAATTCATCCAAGGGTCCTAAACCACTGGGGATTAGTTCCCAACTTGGATCTACAAGTATTGGTTTTGACTGAGCCCCAACCTTCTCGGTAGATAAAGTCGTCAAACTCACAGTCAGCAGAATTAGCCAAACGATATTCCTTAAACTTAGACGCTTGCAAGTTGAAGGAAGGAGAAATTTTGCTAAACAGTCGATATATATTGGCCAACAATTTCTCAATTGCGGGCGGTTTAAATTGGATAAGGCAAAGTATAAGGAGATCACAAATCCCCCTACTTTAATCCAAAGATTTTGGCAAATATCGGTGCCCAAATATTTACATATTTGTAATTGGTATCCCAGGGGAAACCCCTTGTTGCAAGGGCGTTTGTATGGCGCGGGGGGGGGGGGGGAGTGATTACGTCCCTTGAGAAATGTCATTATATTTAATAACACGAATATTAATGAACCCGACATCACTTATTAACTCAAAGAGCACTCCTATTGTATAATTATTTTATCTACTCTTACCTCAAATCGTTTCTCTTTCTCACGATCTATATCTTGAACTATTTGTGCTATTGTGATTCAATACAACCATACATTGATTTGTCTTTTATTGTCTAAATCCAAGTGCCTCCATTTATTCCTTAGCCCTTAATAACACACTTTTTTGGGAATGTCATTAAATAATACCAATGCAACTAACGAATAACCGATGTTTGCTATTATGTTTCTAAAAAACCAATCCATTTTGATTTCGGATTCTGGAAGTGATGAATTATTTTTGTCGAGAAGCATAATTATCTGATGAAAGTATCTGTTAGATGAAAATTTGTATCCATCGGGGAACCAAGGAAATTGGTGGAACTTGTATCGAAATTGAGGCACAAGGCAAGCATATGGTACTGGATATTGGAATGCCCCTTGATGCTCCTGATGATGAGCAATCACTGGAAGGTCTATTGCCAAAGGTTTCCTAAACCTCTGCAACCTTCGTCTTAACATCCTCTGCGGTTTCAAACACCTGGTTGGAAAATGGTTGGACTCGAGGAACTGGAACACATTCTCGGTCGAGTTCAATACCGGTGAACAGGGTGGCAGCCTCAGGACTGATTTGCTACGCTTACCCCAATTACGATATTGCGCCTATTAAAATAAAAATTAAAAATCAATGCGCGGTGAGTTTTATTGTGTTCGATATTTGAAACACTCCGCACTTATTTCAAAAAAAACGGATTAAATAATACATGCCAAATTACTCGGAATATATCGTTTATGTAGATGAAAGTGGCGATCACGGACTAAAAAATATCAACAGGCATTTTCCTGTTTTTGCCCTGTCTTTCTGCTTGGTAAGAAAAGATGAGTATTTGGAAAAGATTGTCCCGGATATACAAGAATTGAAATTCAAATATTGGGGACATGACATGGTAGTACTACACGAAATGGAAATTCGAAAACCGCCAAGAGATGGTTCCTTTGCCTGGCTTCGATATGATAAGCAAAAACGGGAGGAATTCCGGGAAGACCTTAACGAATTGGTTTCTAGAATCCCCTTTGCCATTTTTTCCGTAGTGATTAAGAAAAGGGAATTGGAAGAGGAATACATGGAAATGTTTCACCCCTATCATCTAGCCATGATTCGGGGAATGGACCTCTTCTCGGACTATCTTTTTGAAAAAAACCAAATCAATACGGTCAACCATATTGTATGTGAAAGTAGAGGGAAAACAGAGGATAAAATACTTAAAAAGGAATTTGAACAGATCCTGGAGGATTCAAGTTTTCAAGGCAGTTCCCTGAATTTTGAGTTGGTTATTGCCAATAAACGGGTCAATTCTACCGGACTGCAGATTGCCGACCTGACGGCAAGACCGATAGCTTACAAAATTATTCATCCGGATAAGAATAACCATCCCTACGAGATAATTCAGGACAAGATCAAAAAGATCGATGTTTTTCCCTCATAATCATAACAAAAGGGTCCCGATTTTGCAGGACCCTTTTACGATCGGTAAATTCCCAATCCAAATACAAATTAGGGTTTATTCAACAAAAAGGCAAATATTATTGGCAACTTATCCGGCCTTTGTCACAAATTAGAGTCAAACGCTACTAAATAAAGACTCATAGCACGAGTTGAATTAATCCGTAAGTACAGAACAGCATAATAAATCCTACCAGTGATTATTTTGTTGTTTTGGTTATAAATTATTCAATCAGCAGGTAGAGTAAAAGGTATCGGTTACCTGTACTGGGTATTTCCCATTTTTTTGCTGAAAAATCAGTGCTGCTATATGGTCCTTTGGACATCCCATGTTGGCAATAACCGAACCACCCCATCGGATATTTCCAAGTTGGCTGGAACGATTGACGGAGAGTTCAATGATATCGGTGACTACATTACCGTAGGGAATTACCTTTCCCCTGTTTTCACCTGCATTGATCTGAACATTGTGTGTCCTGTGATCAATAAGAACAAAAAATACCGTGTCGAATTCGGCAGGTGGCCTTTTCCAACTAATATTCAGAGTTTCTTCATCCAAGCTGATTTCAGGTGTTGAAGACGGTTGGTGATCAAGGTTGTGGAGTATCCTGTTGACCTTGTTTCTATGGCTTCCGACCAAATGGTATTGACCATCTATTATCACTTGTGGAGTATAATATCTGGTAGAACTTATGCCGCGGGCATAATCCCTTTGCCGGTCGGAAAATTTTTTATCTCCAAAGGTATCCTTCCAACCAAGATAGTCCCAGTAATCCACATGATAGGCAATGGGTAACACTTCCTTTCTTGTATCCAGTTCAAGCAGGAAGTCATCAGCAGGTGGACAGGTATTACATCCTTGAGAAGTGAAAAATTCCGCCAGAATTACACTTTTCCAGATTCTTTCCTGACTTAATGCCGCCGAACTTATCAATCCGGACATTAAAGCCAAAACAAGGAGTTTCATGGTAGTCAGTCTGGTGATTTTCATTGTTCATCTACAATTAAATAACAAGTGGGACCTTACAACTACTCCCAATCAAGGTAGAAAACAAATCACTTTTTTGAGAACATTACTAACCAAGTTGAAAAATCCGGTGGGTAAGTCAAGAATGTTTGTGTTTTTATGACTGGGTAATGTAATCTTTATTTCTACTATTTGGATGCCAAATCCCTCAGAACATAATGGAGAACTCCACCATGCTTGAGGTAATCCACCTCCACTTCAGTATCGATTCTGCACTTTACTTTGATGGTTTCCTTTCTCCCATCAGCGAAGGTGATTTCACAATCATTGACCATTAGTGGTGTAATACCGTTTTCAAGCCCTGCAATACTGATCCGTTCATTCCCCACGATACCAAGGCTTTTTCGATTGACACCATCCATGAACTCGAATGGAATGACGCCCATACCGACCAAATTGGATCGATGGATACGTTCGAAACTTTCGGCGATAACAGCCTTGATTCCAAGAAGAGATGTTCCCTTGGCCGCCCAATCACGAGAAGAACCGGTACCGTATTGCTTGCCAGCGATTACAACCAACGGAATGTCCTGTTCCTGATATTTCATGGCAGCCTCGAATATCGATGTCTGGCCACCATCGGGATCAAGTGTATAACCCCCTTCAACATTATCCAGCATTTCATTTCTGATCCGTATATTGGCAAAGGTTCCCCGCATCATGATCTCGTGGTTTCCGCGCCGTGAACCATAGGAATTGAAATTTCTGGGCGGAACCTGCCGTTCAGTCAAATATTGTCCAGCAGGTGTAGTTTCCTTGAACGATCCAGCCGGGGAGATGTGATCGGTTGTCACTGTATCACCCAAAACAGCAATGCAACGTGCATCCTTGATATCCGTTACCCCCGGGGGTTCCATGGTGATGCCCTCAAAGTAGGGAGGATTACGGACATAGGTTGATGTTTCCGGCCATCCATAAGTCAGGCTATCCACAGTTTTGACCGATTGCCATTTCTCGTCCCCACTGAATACATCAGAATACTTACTCGTGAAAGCTTCCTTGGTGACCGTCTGCCTGACCAATTCAGATATTTCCTCATTGGATGGCCAAATATCCTTCAAGGTGACTTCAGATCCATCATGGGCCGTACCAATTGGATCCTCGGCAATATTCACATTCATGTCACCCACTAGCGAATAGGCAACGACCAAGGGTGGCGAGGCAAGGAAATTTGCCCTAACATCGGGGCTGATTCTACCCTCGAAATTCCTGTTTCCAGACAGGACACTGACAGCAATCAAATCTTCCTCGCCAATGGCTTTCGAAATTTCGGTTTGCAATGGTCCAGAATTTCCGATGCAAGTTGTACACCCGTATCCGACAAGGTTGAATCCCATGGCATCTAGATCATCCTGAAGACCTGCCTTTTCCAGATATTCTGAAACGACCTTGGAACCCGGAGCCAAAGAAGTCTTGACCCATGGCTTGGGTTTCAAGCCCAGCTTTCTGGCCTTGCGTGCCACCAGTCCGGCACCGATCATTACATAGGGGTTGGAAGTATTTGTACATGAGGTTATGGAGGCAATGACCACGGAACCATCATTCAACCGGTAATCCTCACCTTCAACAGCACTTGACTTGATTTTCGGAGCAGAACCATTAGCTCCGCGATAATTGCCAACCACCTTCGAAAAGGTTTTCGAGGCATTGTTGAGAGGCGTGTGGTCCTGCGGACGACTTGGACCGGAAATCGCCGGAATGACCTCACTCATATCAAGTTCGAGGGTATCCGTATAAATCGGATCGTAATTTTCCCCTCGCCATAGGCCATTCTCCTTGGCATAGGTTTCAACCAGTTTGCAGAGATCACTATCTCGTCCGGTTTGTTCCAGATATCTCAGGGTTTCCCTATCAATCGGGAAGTATCCGCAGGTTGCACCATATTCCGGGGCCATATTGGCAATTGTGGCACGATCGGCCAGAGGTAAATTATCGAGACCCTCGCCATAAAATTCAACAAACTTGCCGACGACTCCCTTTTCACGCAAGAGTTGTACAACCTTCAGAACGAGGTCGGTAGCCGTAGTTCCCTCAACCATTTGACCGGTCAATTTGAAACCGACAACTTCTGGTATCAGAAGTGAAATCGGTTGCCCCAGCATTGCTGCTTCGGCCTCGATGCCTCCCACTCCCCATCCAAGTACAGCCAGACCGTTGACCATTGTTGTATGACTGTCGGTACCAACCAGAGTATCGGGATAGGCAATGTTCCGTCCACTAGCGTCTTGTCCAGACCAGATTGTCTTGCTTAAATACTCAAGATTGACCTGATGACATATTCCTGTACCTGGTGGAACAACCCGGAAATTATCAAAGGCCGTTTGTCCCCATTTGAGGAATTCATATCGTTCCATATTCCTTTGGTATTCTCTTTCGACATTCAACTGGAAGGCCCTGGGGTTGCCAAATTCGTCAATCATGACCGAATGGTCAATAACCAAATCAACGGGTGTTATGGGGTTGATCTTGGTTGGATCTCCTCCCAGATTCACCAACCCGTCACGCATTGCGGCAAGATCAACGATCGCTGGAACACCGGTAAAATCCTGCATTAGGACCCGTGCTGGTCGAAACATGATTTCCTGGGGGTTTTTACCACCAAGATCACTCCAGTTGCTAAAAGCCTTGATATCATCTGTCTTGACAGTGGACTCGTCATAGAACCTTAACAGATTCTCAAGGACAACTGCCAATGAGGCAGGTATTTTGGAAAAGTTTCCCAATCCATTTTGTTCTGCTGTGGAAATTGAAAAGTAGTCAAACTCAGTTGAACCTATTTTCAGGGTTTTTCTGGTTGCGTCGGAGCGATTACCCAAATTGAGACTCATTTTTCTTCCTTGCCAAAAATTAATTCATTCTAACAGCCACGGAACCCTGGCTTGAACCACAAAAATCTGTTCCCGGACTTCACAATTTATAATCTGCACTAACTTATATAATGAACCAAAAATATATGAGTATAGGTAACCTGAAATTACTGCCCACTTTATTCCATTGAAGGCAGAGGATTGGTTTTCGACATATGACCGAAATAGAAGAGACAAAAACCTCGGAAGTGAATTTTCTCTCCGTCAGTGTCAAAAATCTTACATGTTATCGCAACGATTTTCCTGTTTTTGCGGATGTATCATTCCAATTGCATCAGGGTGAGCAGTTATTCATCATAGGTTCCAATGGTTCAGGCAAGACGACCTTGCTTAAAACTCTCATGGGGCTATCAAGTAAATTTGAGGGAGACATTCATATTCCCCCGCATGAAACGGCTTATCTGGGTCATCTCAACGGATTGAAACCAGAACTGACCGTTGGGGATAATCATCGTTTTTGGCTGAAGCTGGAAAATCTTCCAACCTCTCACAATTTGCTGGAGTATTTTGAGGTTGATGATCTCACTGGAATACCGGTCAGGTTGCTTTCCGAGGGACAAAAGAGAAAAGTCGCCTTGGCAGGAGCACTTGAAACGGGAAAAAGGATTTGGGTATTGGATGAGCCATTCAATGGTCTTGATCAGAAAGGGCAGGATTTATTGGCCGAATTAATTCAAAGGCACTGTGAGAAAATGGGAATTGTGATTTTGACATCTCATCTGGAACCGATATCCAGCCCGACCCGGTACCTTGCACTGGATGATTACCGATAGTAGAAACCGGTGAATTGAAACATGCAGTCATTTAACAATCGGTGATGTCTTGCTTACGTTAATTACACGTGATTTAAGGGCCAATTTCAGGTTGGGGTCGGGCATCTGGCTTCCTCTTACGATGTTCCTGACCATTGTCGTCCTTATCCCGATTGGCATTGGACCTGATATCGAGCTTCATTCCAAAATTGCACCAGCTATCCTGTGGATTGGTGTCGTATTTTCCCTGTTTTTATTTCTTGATCGGATGTTTGGCCCTGATTTGGAAGATGGCTCCCTCGACAGGATTGCAGCATCTGATCTTCCCCTGGAAAAATATGTATGGAGCAAGATAATCGTTTTGTGGATAAGTTCCGGATTGTTGCTGACCATCCTGGCTCCCTTTCTGGGTCTCTTACTCAACCTCCCATTGCAGGTTGGCCTTATTTGCTCAAGTTCCATTGTGGTAGGTTCTCCAGCTCTGGCTGCCATCGGTTGTCTTGGTGGGGGAATTGGTACTTTCAACCGACACGGCAATTTGCTTCAAACCGTTATTGTTCTTCCCCTGAGCATACCAATCCTGATATTTGGTACCAAGTCCGTTATTGCTTATTCAAATGGGGAACCTTATCTTCCATGGGTACTGCAGTTGTCTGGCATTTCCCTTGCCTCGATAGCTATATTTCCCTTCTTCATATCCTATACCCTGAAAACGGTATTAGAAGAATGATCGTAACAGAATGAACAAGTTGACCTAATGGCCACCAGATTTTGGAAATTTGCAAACCCTCACCATTTTGGAAAACTGGTGGCAGCTTCTACCCCGGTCCTGTGGTCATTCAGTTTTCTGTTTTTGATGACGGGATTGCTGTGGGGCTTCTTTTTTACACCGGATGATTTTCGTCAGGGAAGTACGGTAAAAATCATTTTTGTTCATGTTCCCAGTGCCCTCATGGCCATCAATTGTTGGTTGATGATGTTGGTATCTTCCATTATCTGGATGGTTAGAAGGCATCGAATCTCAATTTTGGCAGCCAAGGCCGCTGCTCCAGTTGGATTATCCTTCACTCTTGTGGCCTTGATCTCCGGGGGGCTTTGGGGCCAACCCATGTGGGGTACATTTTGGGCTTGGGATCCCAGATTGACCTCCTTTTTAATTCTGTTTCTTCATTACATCACCTACCAACTGACCTGGATATATATCGCGGACAAGGAATCTGCTGCTAACATATCTTCCCTCGTTTGTCTGGTTGGCTCTGTTTTTGCCTTGCTGTCAAGATACGCCATCAACTTATGGAACCAGGGCCTGCATCAGGGGGCCACCTTGTCCCTCGATCAGGAAACCAACATACATAATGCCTATTACATTCCCCTTGTCATCTGCATTCTGGGATTTGTTCTATTGTTCATAACGCTGGTACTGGTACGAACCAGAACCGAAATCATTCACAATCAAATTGAATTGTTGGAAAAGCATGGGAGGAAACACAATGCCTAATCTGGGGGCATATTCATTCTTTGTTCTGACGTCCTACGGCATAACAATATTGGTTTTGCTTGGACTGTGTATGCTGACAGTCAGCCAGTATCAATCAGCCAAGCGCAAACTTGCAAGGTTAAATGAGAAATAGTTCATGTTTGACAACAGGTTAATTCTTGCTCTCCCACTATTGGTATTTCTGGGATTTGGTTTTTTTTTCGTTTCAGGCATTTTCAATTCCAGCAATGATGAATTGCCATCACAATTCATTGGAAAAGATGCTCCTGAATTAAACCTTACCTCCTTTTCAGATAGTCCCATTCCAACCAACATGGATCTATCCAATGGTGGTGTGACACTGGTAAACTATTGGGCAAGTTGGTGTACTCCATGCAGGGCAGAGCATCCCAGCCTGAAGTTTCTGGCTGACATGGGAATTCCCATCATAGGTATAAATTACAAGGATGAAGAAGAAAATGCATTGGCATTCCTTAACGAGTTGGGCAATCCCTTCACTAAAATAGGTACGGACAAAAATGGCCGGGTGGCATTGGAATGGGGCGTTTATGGAATACCGGAAACATTTATTGTCAATGGTCAAGGGAAGGTGACACTGCGTTTTCCGGGTCCCATTACGCAAAGGGTTTTGTATGATTCAATCCTGCCGGAAATTGAAAAGGCCAAACTCCAATGACATGCTTTCACATTTTCAATTTGTCCATTAATCAAATTGAAAGCATAAATTTATCTGTTTCACATGAAAAAAATAAAAATACACAAACCGGATGACTGGCATCTTCATTTGAGGAATGGGGAGTTGTTGAAACTTGTTCTCCCACATACGGTCAAGGATTTTGGCAGGGCCCTGATCATGCCAAACCTGATACCACCTGTCATTACCACCTCGGATGCAGAATCCTATCATCGTGAAATCATGGATGCATTGGACAATGATATGGATTTTCAACCCTTCATGACCCTTTACCTGACTGAGGATACGGACCCAAGGGATGTTGAGGATGGAATAGCAAAAGGTATCGTCAAGGCCGTTAAACTCTATCCTGCAGGTGCAACTACCAATTCATCAAGTGGTGTAAGGAATTTCTCGAAAATCAGTGAAACCCTTGCGATCCTGTCTGCCAAAAATGTTCCTCTGTGTGTCCATGGTGAGGTTGTGGATGGTAAGGTTGATATATTTGACCGGGAAACAGAATTCATCCAAAGGGTCTTGACACCGATCCACAAGGATTTTCCGGATTTGAAGATTATCCTAGAACATATCACAACACAGGATGCCATTGACTTTGTCCTGAATACACCTGACCACATCGCTGCCACGATAACGGTACATCATCTTGTCATTAACAGAAACCATATGTTCAAGGGAGGCATACGACCACATTACTTTTGTCTTCCAATAGCCAAGAGGGAAGTGCATCGCCAAAGCCTGGTAAAGGTTGCAACCAGCGGCAATCCCAATTTTTTTCTTGGGACAGACAGTGCTCCCCATACCATTGGTGCCAAGGAATCTGCCTGTGGCTGTGCGGGAATATTTACCACACCTGTTGCAATGGCCATTTTGGCACATGTTTTTGAAAATCAGGATGCACTGGACAAGCTGGAGGGTTTTACGTCACTGTTAGGTGCAGAATTTTATGGTCAACCGCCAAATCCATCATTTCTGACCCTTAAGAGGGAAAGCGTACCCATAAAACCATCGGCATCCATTTCGAGGAATGGATTGGAGGTATCAATCTTCGACCCCGAATTTGACTTGCATTGGAAAGTAATTGATTAGGAATCAGCCATGAGTGTCAATCAATCCCATGCCGCCAGAACGGCTGAAATTCTTCTTGATATAAAGGCCATTAGCTTCAATACGAGAGACTACTTTCGATTGGCTTCAGGCAAATGTTCACCGGTCTATGTTGATTGTCGCCGCATCATCTCATTTCCGAAGGCCCGTACCGAAATTATCAGGATGATGGTGGACCTAGTAAGAGAACGGGTTGGCACGGATTATTTCCAAAATATTGCTGGCGGCGAGACTGCCGGCATTCCCTTTTCAGCACTCGTTGCCAATGAGATGAATCTACCTATGACCTATATAAGAAAAAAGCCCAAGGGTTATGGCAAAAACGCGCGTATCGAAGGATTATTGGGATCTGGTGAAAACACCCTTCTGGTTGAGGATTTGGCCACGGATGGTGGATCAAAGTTCAGTTTTGTGGATGCCATTCGACAAGCCGGCGGTATTTGCCAATACAGTTCGGTCGTATTTTATTACGATATATTCCCTGAAGCTAACCGGAAATTGCAGGAACACGGTATAGAATTGTTTTTTCTCACCAATTGGGAAGCCATACTCAACTCCAGGAATATAAAAACCCTACTTTCCTCGAACGAAATCAACATTGTATCGACCTTTTTGGAAAACCCTGCGGATTGGCAAAAAAATAATTGTGGGTAAAATCCAGCAATCAGGTTTTCGAATCATTTTTTGATGCTCTTGGCAGATTCACAAGTACCAGTGATTCTTTTTGAATGGCAAACTGAATTTGCAATCCCATACCAAAGCAATTTTAAAAAACAACCATTGATTCTTAATTTATAATCATGATTCGGAATGGCCTGGATTCAACTTTTGATTCTGTCACACAATGACCAATAAATTATGTCAAAATCATTAGAATTTCATTACGGCTCAGCTACAAAACAAGGGGAATTTCAAACAGACTTGGATCAGAAAAATCCGAACATTGAATCTGGAACTGGACCTTGACCGACTTTCTGAAGTGAATTCAACCAATTTGAAAAAAAAATTAATATCTTTCAATATTTAGGGATTTTAAGATCACATACATCAAGATATTGATTTATTTTTCCCCAATTTTTCCTAAACTAATTACACTTGCCATAGTTTGCAAATTCCATTTAAGGAGGTTTCAGGCTTAAAAAAATAATTTTTTTATCCTCATTTGCTAAGACGAATTATGAATACCTCTGTCCTATTTGATATTCCGCAGCAGGAAGCTGTCAATCCTCTTTCAGACGATACCATTCCGCAAAGCCTTGTACATGAAAAGGCCCTGATTTCAGCCCTGTTGTTCAACAATGAAATCTACACGGAAATTTCCAAGATCGTTCAACCCGAGCACTTTTATTTCCCTGTCAACAGAATCCTTTTCGAAAAAATCGTTCACTTGATTCAACAATACAGGCTGGCCACCCCAACAACTCTCTGGCCATATATTCAGAACGAAGTTGAAGTAACCGAATCTGGCGGTGAAGATTATTTCAACGAATTGATCGCAGTTAATATTGCCCCATCAAAGGCCCATGCCTATGCCAGGGAAATTCGTGAACTTGCAATACGAAGGGGCATTATAAACGTTGGAAATGACTTGACGACCCAAGCCATTGATCAGCAAGTGGAAAATCCTACCACGGATATCATCAATGATGCCGAAAGCAAATTGTACCAATTAAGGAATTTTGGACGGGAGGAATCTGATTTTCAGGACTTTTCAAAACATTTGATTGCAACAATCGAACGGGCCAAGATTGCCACCGAGAATGAAGATGAAATCTCAGGTCTTTCGACCGAATTGATTGACCTTGACAACTTTCTTGGAGGACTACAGCCTTCTGATTTAATCATCATTGCCGGCCGGCCGGGCATGGGTAAAACAGCTTTGGCTACCAACATAGCCTATTCAGTTGCAAAAAATTTCAAGGATCCTTCAAAAATCCGGAAATCTGACCCTCTGGGAGGAAAAGTGGCAATATTTTCACTCGAAATGTCCGGTGAACAGTTGGCATCCAGAATTTTGGCCGAGGTTTCTGAGGTGCCGGCCACAAAAATCAGGAAAAACCAGATTGGCAAGGTAGAGTTTGAAAAATATGCCAAGGCATCCATGGACCTAGTCAAACTACCTTTGTATATAGACGATACGGCCGGGTTGACCATCGCAGACATTTCCCTCCGATGCAACAGGCTTCATCGTAGGGTTGGTGGATTGGGTTTATTGGTCGTGGATTATATCCAACTGATTCAGGGAATGAACAGAAAGGAAAACAGAACCCTCGAAATTGCAGAAATCACGGGTGGCCTCAAGAAAATCGCCAAGGATTTGAATATTCCGGTGATTGGTGTTTCCCAACTTTCAAGATCCATTGAAACGAGAGAGGACAAAAGGCCTCAAATGAGTGATCTCAGGGATTCAGGCTCAATTGAGCAGGATGCCGATTTGGTAATGTTTGTATACCGTGAGGAATATTATCTGAAAAGGTCAGAGCCATCTCCAGAAGATGAAAAGAAATTTGAAATCTGGAAAGCAAATATGCATAAGCATAGTAATAAGGCAGAAATCATAATTGATAAGAATCGTCATGGACCTGTTGGATCAATCAAAACCACATTCAATGGCAGATTGACCAAATTCGGGAATCTGGCAGAATCCTCCCAACTAGCTGGTGAACACGAAATTTCCATTGAAGATCCCTACTTTCCTACATCTTCACCAATGATGTAAATCTAACAATAATCAAATCTTGACTTAATGGCTTTGATTTAGCGTATATGCGGTAAGTAATATGCCTAAATCCACTTGGGTAAAATAGTTAATTGGAAAGTCCTTGGCACAATCAATCCTAACAATCAATTTGCAGGCAATTGCCGAAAACTGGCGCAGACTAGACAGGTTGAGCCCTCCATCGGTTGAAACAGGGGCCGTTCTGAAAGCAAACAGTTATGGTTTGGGAATCGGGAAAGTTGCCCCATATCTGGAAAAAACCGGCGCAAAATCTTTTTTCGTTGCCTTGGCCGAAGAGGGCAAGGAACTCAGAAAGCATGTTTCGGACAAGGCAAGGATATTTGTACTATCAGGGTATATGAAGGGTGACAGGTCTCTAATAAAGAAGATGAATTTAATACCTGTCATTGTAACCCCTGAACAGTTTTTGCGATTTATTAAAGACTTGCCCAAACATAAATTTGGTATTCAGATTGATACTGGCATGAACCGCTTGGGAATGGAACCCGAGCATTTTCTCGAGCTAAGGGAAAAAATAGTTTCACTTAAACCCGAACTGATCATGAGTCACCTCGGTTGCGCCGATGAAGAAGACCAGACCATGACCAGAAAGCAATTGCAGAATTTTCATGATCTGACAAGAGGTATAAAGGCACCATTGTCCCTTTCAGCTACCGGAGGTATGATGTTGGGAAAGGATTACTTCTTTGATCTGTGCCGCCCGGGGATTGGTTTGTTTGGTGGACTTCCATTCATGGATGGAGTTCCCGTGCTGTCCCTGAAAATACCTGTAATTCAGGTTCAAAAGGTATACAAGGGTGAGGGTGTGGGATATAACCGTGCCTGGATTGCACCCCGTGATACCACCTTGGCTACAGTAGCGGCTGGTTACGCCGATGGTTTGATCAGAGGTTTGAGCAATAATTCCCTAGCTTATGCCAATAACACGCCATGCCCAGTGGTTGGCAGGGTTTCGATGGATCTGGTCACGGTAGATGTTTCTGGTTTACAGGATGTACCTGAATACTTAGAATTCATGGGGCCTATCCAAGGATTGGATGATTTAGCAAGGCAAGCATCGACAATTGGCCATGAAATATTGACTGCCATTGGCCAAAGATACAAAAAGGTTTATGTCTAGTAAAAATTTTTATTCCCGTTCAGCAGTCATTTTGCCTTAAATCCGAATATGTCACTGGTCTTTTCATTTTTGGCAGCCATAGGACGAGGTACCTTTCATATCTTTGAAGAGGTAGGTAACCTTACCTTTTTCATCATATCAACCATCAGAAGTCTTTTTAAAAGTCCCTTTTATTTCAAGGAATTCCTGCGGTCGGTGGTTTCTATTGGCTATTTCAGTTTGCCGGTCATAGGTTTGACTGCCCTGTTCACGGGTGGTGCCTTGGCCCTGCAAATCTATTCGGGAGGTTCCAGATTCAACTCTGAATCGGCTGTTCCGGCAATCGTTTCGATTGGAATGGTGAGAGAGTTGGGACCTGTCCTATGTGGCTTGATGATAGCTGGTAGGGTCGGCTCTGCAATTGCAGCAGAAATAGGAACGATGAAGGTTTCGGATCAACTTGATGCCCTTGTTACCCTTTCAACCAATCCACTGCAGTACCTGGTCATTCCAAGGGTAGCTGCTGCCACACTCGTTCTTCCAATCCTGACAGGTGTTGGTGATATATTGGGTATAATGGGAGGTTTTCTGGTTGGTACCCTTAAATTGGGCTTTTCTTCCCAGACCTATTTGAATCAGGCTGTACAGTTTTTGGAAACGGCAGACGTTGTATCCGGTTTGGTCAAAGGTGCCGTATTCGGTTTCATCGTTGCAACCATAGGATGTTATTGCGGTTTCAGGTCGGGTATGGGTGCTCGGGGAGTAGGCAAGGCAACCACTCAGTCGGTAGCACTTTCATCAATATTGATCATTGCTTCCAATTTTATCCTTACAGAAATATTCTTTTAAAGTGTCCAAGCCCTTAATTCAGCTACAGGAAATTTCAAAATCATTTGGGGAAAACCATGTTTTGAAGAAGTTGGACCTGACAATCAATGTAGGTGAGAGTGTTGCGCTTATCGGAGGTTCCGGTACAGGCAAATCCGTAGCCCTGAAAATTATCTTGGGGCTTTATTACCCTGATTCTGGCAATGTTCTCATAAATGGCGAACGATCAAAACCACCGTTCGAAGGGTTTCTGTCGCAGATCGGAATGTTGTTTCAGGGGGGAGCTTTGTTCGATTCACTCCCCGTCTGGAAGAATGTCGCCTTCAAACTCCTTAGAGACAGAAAAAAATACAGCGTTGGGGAAGCCAGAAAAATTGCCGAGGAAAAACTTGAAAGGGTTGGTCTGGGAAGTGAAGTTGCAGATCTGTATCCAGCTGAACTGTCCGGTGGCATGCAAAAAAGGGCTGGCTTGGCTAGGGCCATTGCAGACAGTCCGAAAATCCTGTTTTTTGACGAACCCACAACCGGATTGGATCCGATACGGACAGCAAACATCAGTGCCCTGATCAGGGAAATTGTTGATGAGAATTCGGCAACGGCATTAACGGTCTCACACGACATGACTTGTGTCAAGCAGATTGCAGACAAGGTGCATTTCTTGAAAGGTGGTTATATCGCCTGGTCTGGTACGGAAACAGAATTTCAAAATATAAGTGAGGGGACAATTTATCACTTTGTTAAGGGTCTACCCGATACGACCGAAGTAGAAAGTTGAAAACATCCCATACCCTTGGATAGGAGGGGAATTCCTTGATCGGCGATTAAAATAAAAAGCTCTTCGTCCTTTTTGGTGGGTAATTTACCAATTGAATCCCTCAGGATATAAATCCTGCCCCAATTCCTGTCATGTCAGTGGTTTGCTGCCATTCTGGTCAATGTGTATCCCTTCCCCACGGGGATAAACTCTTGGTTCACAACCTGTCAGGGATGCAATGGTTTCAGATTGTTCCTGAAAAGTGCCAGTTCTGTACCCGATAAACATCTTTTGGTCTTTATTCCTTTCCCGGTAGCTGAAGATGGTTTGTGATAAAAATGCCCTTGCAGTTCAACATGAACACTACATTTTAAACAGATATTGCCCACCAAAACAAAAGAAGACCCAAAAATATATTACCTTCAGCCATTAATCAGAAACTTCTGTTAAAAGTCAGGAAAAATGTACGACCCCAGCCAGCAGCCTCCGGTCCGTCAACACTGTTCGGATCTGCTGTATCGACGGAGAGACTGGCATTGGTAAGATTGAAAACGCCTGCAGTTATACGACCTTTATCTATACCCCACGGGTTTTTCCAGTCCACATAGAAATCATGACCTAGCCAGTCATCAAAGTTGCCTGTATCCGATTGGTTTCGGAAACCTTCGCGGTAATTCACTGTCCAGGTTGCTGTTACATCACCTCGTATTGCCTCAAACCGGCTACGCACTATATTCTTGGAAGTTGCATACCGTCCCGTGTTACCTTCCACTATACGGTTAGCATTGTTGACACGTCTCCATGCACCGCTCAAAACAATCTTTCCCCAATGCGTTTTATAGCTTTTTCTGTACCGAGTTGTAATACCCGAAATCTTTGTGTCAATAATGTTTTCAAAGCTGTCGTAGATCGTGATGTCTCCACCAGCAGCGGATTCAATGCATTTGGTTTTTTCACTTTCTTCACATTGCTTCAGATTGAGTATTGCCCAACTCGCGTTGCGAAGCCCTGGCAACCCCATACGTTTCAAACGATACCATTCAACATCCAGATAGAATGATTGCCAATTGAATCCAGTACCAATCGCCACTCGCTCGACTTTAGCCGGGTCAAGTTTGGGGTTACCTACGTACTCTCTTGTAACCTGCCTACCAAATTGATTTGTACATGTACGTGGTAATTGTTCATCCTGATCATCCGGGTCAATATTGGGAACACAACGGACATAGGGATGGTCCTGTGCCGCTGTGCTATGTAGACTCCGCATTGTGGGAGCAGTTTCACCATTGCCCCAAGAACCACGCAATGTCAGAACATTGTTTGGTCGATGCTCGGTTGAAAGATGATAGGTACTGAGTTGCCCCAAATCGTCATAGTTGTCACCGCGAGCCGCCACCCTGAAATCAGTATCCTTTGTCACGGGCAATACCATGTCGCCAAAAGCACCAATGGTCTTACGCTCTCCCTGATAACTGACTCCTCCTGAACCGAGTACTTCAGTTACGTCGTATTCTTCATTCTGGTTATCTACAAACCGCAGGATGGAATGGGCTTCGATTATACTAGCATCAAGTCCAGCAGTCCAAGATACCGGGCGATCGGCAATGGCAAATGTCTGCCCCTCAAGTGCTACCCGGGCCTCAAAGTATTCCTGACCGAAATCAATCTCTTCCTGCAGGCTGGTACGTTCTATGGCTGCCCGATTATTCGGAGAGGTCGGATTAATTAAATCGTAATTTCCATCAGTAATCTCTTTCTGAATTTTTTCGAGATGGACAAAAGTATTTCCGATACGTGAGCCATCCAGATTGTAGGTACTAATTGATGTCTTGTAATCGATATTATTTGTCAACTGTCCATCAATGCCTAGCGAGATGTCGTATTCATTGTAGTTTGTATGCCAATCACGATTACCATGACCCAGGAACCGATGTGCAATGGCAACATAATCATTTGTGTCTACTATATCATTTTGAAGTGATAGAGGAATAGTAAGGTTAGGATCATTGGGATCATTGATCATGAAGATTCCAATGGAGGGTGCATATCTGAATGATGATTTGCCTTGTCCGAGGTTTGCAAAAAGGTGAAAATTTTGTCCGCTCTCTAGCGGCTGGTCCAGATTGATGATCGCTGTTCGTTGTTCGAATGCCGAGGTATTCCAGGCAATGTTGCCATAAGCAAATCCACACCCCTTGTCACCTGGAGGGGCAAATGCCAATGCTCTTTCGAGAGGGCCAGTGTATCCTTTTTCAGTTTCACAGTCTCCCAATGATGCTGTTCTGTACCTACCCGCTTGAACATCAAAAAGGTAAAGAGTATTACCACCTATACTGACATTCTTTGCTTCGCTGAATGTACCACCCTCCTTCCAGACCGAACGACTGAATTCCCGGCTCCGTGAAGGAATTGGTTCACGTCTCAGGACATCAACACCTATGGACATATGTCCCCCACTATCATTAATTTTACCTCCCCAGAAAACACTGCCTTGCCAACCTTCACCACCATCTTCGCTTGGTACCCTCGCAAGTGTTCTCGTCTCAACTCCATCAAAATCCTTACGCATTATCACATTGATTGCACCATTAATTGCAACACCACCATATTGGCCAAGGGTTTCCCCACTTAAAACCTCAATACGCTCGATTGCCGAAAGAGGCAAGGTATCAAGGTCGCTGGTGCTCGTGGCGTATGGTCTGCCATCAACAAGGATCAGCAAGGTTTGCCCTCCGGCATAGAAGTAACGGACGATACCGGTATCAAGCAGTTCCTCAAGTGTCGCGGCCCCCGATCTTTCAATAAAGTCACGATCCCTTGAAGTAATGACACGAAATTCCGGTGCAAGTGGACCAGTCCAGGCCGCACTTCCAGCCAGGACAATGAGAAGGAAAGAAAACAACAATCTAGAAAAAATCTTCATGGCGTCCTTAATTCGTTTGTATCCTTGTCCAGCTTATTGAGATTGGGTGGGGGAAATTATCGCGCCTGGACCAGTGCTCATCAAAACACTTTGGGTACTATCCTATTCCATGAATGGATTTGCCCTGTCTTATTCTGGGAAGAGCCAAGATTTATTGCTTCAATGTGCCCAAATATGCAATCAAATCCTCACGTCGGGAACCTTGTCCCACCTTGATGGTTTTCTTGGTCCTGGCCTGGCTTGCGCCAACATCCATGTACTCGGCCAGGAATTTCCTCGGGTCCGAAAGAAAGGCATCCAAATTCCCGCTTGACCAAATTAATCCTGCTTCTCCCGCTGCAATCATGATGTCGGAATAGTTGAAATCTGCGCTACCGGCTTTACGCCCCAAAACGCCAAACAAATTTGGCCCCGTTCTTTTGGATTCTCCCGCCACAACAGAGTGACAAGCCTTGCATTGTCCGAAAGCCCTTTCCCCCCTTTCGGAATCTCCTTCAGCATTTGTCGACAATCCCTGGACTATATGAAAAACAATAGCGGTAATCAAGAAAAGTAAAGTCTTCTTCATAACGCAGTTCCACTCCTTTTGTTTGACCTTCTTGATATGAATCCAGACTATCAATAATTTCAGTCTAACAATGTAAATTTTTTCCTGTCTGGTTTATTTACATCTTTCAAGTAGGTCAAATAGGTTTAAATCGGATGAGGAACATTTTTTGTTTCAACATATATTATATTATGGTATGTTGTGACAAACTAATTCGAGTAGATTAAGCAGTATATTTTTCCAAAAGATTTGACGTAACCCCTAGTTAACTGCATGAGTGGTTTAAATTATTTTGATATATTCGCATTGGTACTGGTACTTGTCTCAGGTGCATTTGCCTATTCAAGAGGATTAGCAAGAGAGGTAATGTCAATCCTCGGGTGGGTTGTTTCAGCACTGTTTGCCTACCTAGCTGCTCCCCTATTTGCTCCCCTTATGAATTCAATACCGTATCTTGGGAATATCATCCAGCACAGTTGTGAACTGGGTATTCTTGGAGCTTTTGCAGTAACTTTTGCCCTGGCATTGATTGCTTCTACAGTCATCACCAGCGTGGTACTTACGATAACCAAACTACCAGGTATCAACATATTCAACAGAACACTTGGACTATTGTTTGGTGTCTTGCGTGGAGGATTTATTCTTACCATTATCCTCCTGGTTGTTGACACGGCATTACCTACCGGTGGAATGTTCGATGCGATCACCCAATCCAACTCGGCGGAGATTTTTCAATATTCCAAAAACCTGATGAAAGAAAGTATTCCAAGTGAAACACCGGATTGGGTTACCTATGTTTACCAAAACCTCATGGCATCTTGTAATGTCATTGAGATGGCTGTAGATAGCACCAGTGAATTGCCCACTGATGATTTAACTTCCGATGAATTGCCCCAGGAATAATTTTCCCTTCATACATAATCCTACAACCCGGGAACTCGACCAATGATAACCCAAGTGGGGGAAGCAGGAATTGCATTGGTCTCCGGCGCTTCAAGAGGCCTTGGTGCATCAATATCGTTATTGCTTGCCGAAAAAGGCTACACCATTATCACGGTTGCAAGAACAGTTGGTGGCTTGGAAGAACTGGATGACAGGATTAGGGAAAGGGGAGGTCATTCTTTCCTTTGCGTATTGGATATAACCAATAACAGTGAAGTACAGGCTGTCTGTCAAAACATATGCTCGAAATTCGGCCAAATTGATTTGTGGATTCATACCGCCATCAATCCGGCACCTCTAAATCTTACCCATCAAATTGAGCAAAAAACCCTTAAACGATCTGTTGCAGTGAACATACTGGCAACCAGTCATCTCATTAATTGCATTCATCCATTGCTCAAGAAAACCGGTCAGGCTGTCTTCCTCGACGACCCAAGATTGAGTAAAAAGTTCATGGGAATTTACGGCAGCACCAAGCGGGCACAAATCGAATTGGCCAGAGCGTGGAGTATGGAAACTACCAATCTGGGCCCTGAGGTGATAATCCATACTCCTTCAGAAATGTATACCAAGACCACACTGACCTTTTTTCCCGGGATCAGGGAAACCGACATATCAACACCTGATGATGAAGCAAGAAAATTGATTGATACAATATATACCTGATTTGATCAGGATGAGTGTTACCCTAATGATTTCTTAGCAGCAGCCTGATGGGAGTTCCCCGCAGATTGAATCTGTTTCGCAAGCCATTAATCAGATACCTTTTGTAACTTGTTGGCAGGGCCTTGGGCTTGCTACATTTCAGGACAAAAGTTGGCGGTCGGTTATTGATTTGAGAAATGAATCGAAGCTTTATCCTCAATCCTGCAACAGCGGGAGGTGGGTGTTTGTACACCATGTGTTCCAGCCATTTGTTCAACTCTCCGGTTGATACCCTGTGATTCCAAATCTCGTGAATGTTCCTGACTTCTCGTAATAATGACTTCAAACCCCGTTTGTAGAGGGCAGAAACACAAACCAGCTTAATCCCCTTCAATTGGGGTAGGGATGTTTCAATTTTATGATGCAATTCCCTTTGCCTTGCTGCTTTGTCCTTGACCAGATCCCATTTGTTAATGGCAACTACCACTCCCCTACCCTCTCTTTCGGCCATGTCGGCTATTCGAAGGTCCTGGGTATCGAGGGGGCTTGTTGCATCGATGAGGACGATGACGATTTCGGAAAACCTGATTGCCCTTAGCCCCTCAGAAACGGATTCTTTTTCTATATCATCAACGACCCTGCTTTTTCGTCGCATACCTGCAGTATCATAAATCTCGACCTCCGTACCTTCCCATTTGGTCCTGATGGAAATGGCATCCCTGGTAATTCCCGGGGTCGTACCCGTGAGCAATCTTTCATCACCAACGATCTGATTGATCAGCGATGATTTACCGGCATTGGGCCTTCCGATTACCGCGACCCTTAAAGGCTTAGTATTATCCAATACCTCTTCATCCCAACCTTTTTCCCTAGTGGCCTCGGGCAAGGCCGCCACCTCTTCCTCCAGAGGGATGGAATACATGCTTTGCTGGATTTGTTCCATAAGATTGCTTATTCCGGTCCCGTGTTCGGCTGAAATGTAAACCGGTTCTCCCCACCCCAACCTGTGAACATCTGCTTCAAAGCAATCATGAATCCTGCCTTCAGACTTGTTTGCAACCAAGATGACAGGAAGATTTTGCCTGCGCAGTCGTTGGGAAATTTCAAGATCAACAGGCAGTATTCCAATCCGGGCATCAACCGTGAACAACAAGGCCGTGGAATTTTCCAGGGCCTTGCGAGTCATGCGAAAAATATTTTCATCCAGCTCACTCTCGGGACGGGTATCCCAACCAGCCGTATCAATAACCTTGAATGACATTCCATGTGCCACTGATTTGCCCTCCTGGAAATCCCGTGTTACCCCAGGAGAATTATTGACGATCGCGGTTCTCCTCCCCACCAGGCGATTGAAAAGCGTCGACTTGCCAACATTTGGCCGTCCGACAATTGCAAGGCTTATGACCATAGGATTAACTTCTGTAAAATTGATATGGGGATTCATTAATTATTTGCAAAACCAATTGGTAACCAATCAAATGGGGAAATTGGCAAAGGCTTACTTATGAAGGGTTCAAAAAGGAATCATCAATTTTCATGGGGAGTCTCATTTTGAATCGGAGTGTTTAGCAGATTGGTTAGTAATAAACGAATTGGTTCAAATAATTGCCGCAAGTTTTCTACATCTTTTGCCTCTCGCTTAATCTGGGTTAGCATGGCCTTCATCAGGTCATACAATCTCTCTGGTTCTATTTTAAAATCCCTGATTTGAGATTCAAAAGGAAGTAAAACATGACGGATTGCATCCTTGTAGGTATTCTTGATTATCGCTTTCCTTTCCTCTGATAAATTTTCTGCAAAAACCATAATTTCATCCACATGAGGAAATTTTTGCATGGCTTCAAAGGGAACGACTGCCATATGCTTGAATAATACATCCAATCGTGGACCAAGTTCGGTAAATCCTTTACAATCCAGTTCTATGTTGTTTTTGGTATAATCCGCATAATGCAACAATGCTGCAAATATCAGATCTTCCTTGCTCTCAAAGGAATTATATACGGTTTGCCTGGCCACACCAGCTTCCTCAGCAATTTCTGCCATCGAAGTCTTGGCCACGCTGTATTGTACAAACAGGCGAATAGCAGTTTCTACAATTTTGATGTTTCTTTCGTTCACAATATTAAATTACATTTTATTGTTGATTTATCAAAATTAAATTTGACATTAATACACTGATTGTCTAATTGTATATTCTGGTATTGGAAGATACTAGTAACTTTTTTTGAAACCGAGGATATTATGCCAACTACCTTGACAATCAACAGCCGGAAATATGAGGTTGATGTTCCCGAATGGACGCCTCTGCTCTGGGTTATACGCGATGAATTGAAATTGACAGGAACCAAATATGGCTGTGGTGTGGCCTTCTGTGGTGCTTGTACAGTGCATGTCGATGGCCAACCAGTCCGATCCTGCCAAACTTATGTTGAGGATGTGGTGGATACGGATATCACAACGATAGAGGGAATTGACTCAAATGTTGCCAATGCTGTGCAACAGGCCTGGAAGGATGAAAATGTTGCCCAATGCGGCTATTGCCAATCTGGGCAGATCATGTCGGCAATCAGTCTTTTGACTGATAATCCAAAACCCAGTGACGAGGAAATTGATAGCCACATGTGGGGCAATGCCTGTCGCTGTGCTACTTACCAACGTATTCGTTCTGCAATCCAGAGCGCATCCAAGAACCTGGAGGATTAATCTTATGACTGTTCAACTTACACGCCGTACTTTTCTACAAACCGCTTCGGCTACTACAACACTTCTCATTGGTTTCAATGGCAGCAATATCTTGGCATCCGGTAATGCCGATGGAGAATTTACTCCCTTTGTCCGAATATCCTCTGATGGAACCATAACTGCGATCATCAAGCATTTTGAATGTGGACAGGGAACAACCACAGGATTGTCTACCCTGATTGCAGAAGAACTGAATATGGATCTGGATCAAGTCGAAATTGAATTCGCACCTGCAAATACACAGAAATACGCCAATCTGTTTTTTGGAATACAAGGTACTGGTGGTTCTACTGCCATGGCCAACTCCTTTATGCAATACAGGACCGCTGGAGCTGCTGCCAGAGAAATGTTAATCAAGGCTGCGGCAGATGAATGGGGAGTGTCACCCGAATCAATATCCCTTGCAAATGGCCAACTTTCTTCAGGGGGGAAAGAGGCATCGGTTGGGGAATTCGTTGCAGCTGCTTCTATGCTTGAGGTACCGGCCGAACCTCCCCTCAAGGACCCCTCAGAATTTACCCTTATTGGAAATCCCGATACCAATCGCAGGGACAATGAAGGAAAGGTCAATGGTACAGCACAATATGCCATGGATGTTTATTTGGATGGACAAATAGTGGCTGTATTTATCAGGAGTCCTCGATTTGGAGGAACCCTGGTTTCATTGGATGATAGTGGGGCACAGGACATACCGGGATTTATTAGAACCGCAAAATTGCCAACAGGAACAGGTGCAATAGTCTATGCAAAAAACACATGGGCTGCGTTGCAATCACGTGATGCCATTTTTGTTGAATGGGATTTCTCAAATGCCGACAACCGGAGTTCGGACCAAATCAAGGCTGACCTCCTTGCTGCAGTCAACACGGATGCTGAATTCAATGCCAGGGGAACCCAGGGGGATGCTGCTGAAAGCCTGTCAAGGGCAACTAAAGTGATAAGCAAGGAATTTTTTCTACCCTTTCTGGCTCATGCCCCCATGGAACCTCTTACCTGTACCATTGCCCCAACCGAAACAGGTGTGATTCTTTATGATGGTTGTCAAATGCCAACAGGTGCCCAGATGGCGTTGGGTGCAATATTGCGAATACCACCAGAAAATGTACAGGTAAAGACACTTTATGCAGGTGGCAGTTTTGGTCGTCGTGCATCCCCTTCAGCTGATTATCATGTCGAAGCTGCCTTCGCATTTGCTCTAAGTGGAGGAAAAGTTCCCGTAAAATTGGTTTGGTCTCGGGAGGATGATCTTAAAGGAGGATTTTACAGACCCGCCGTTGCCCATAAGGTTCAGGTCGGCCTGGATGATGACGGTCGAATAGTCGGCTGGGATCATCGCATTTCTGGAAAACCGATTTTCAAGGGAACCCCCTCGGAGGCGGCGTTGGTACAGAATGGAGTAGATATAACCTCTGTTGAAGGTGTAGCAGATACGCTATATGACATCCCAGGGCTCTATGTTGGTCTCACCGATGATAAATCACCAATATCAGTTAATTGGTGGCGGTCCGTGGGCCATAGCCACACTGCTTATGTTATGGAATCCATGATGGATTTGGCTGCTGTGGAAGCTGGCCAGGATCCCTTGGAGTATCGCCTTGCACATATGGAATCAGGTACTCCTGATCAAAATCGTCTGGCTGGAGTTCTGAAACTTGCAGGAAGCAAGGCTGGATGGGGTACCCCACCCCCTGAAGGTCACTATCGTGGTATCGCGGCCCACAAGTCATTTGGTACCTATGTTGCGGAAGTGGTAGAAGTTTCAGGCGATATTGATAATGGTGTGGTCATCGAAAAGGTTACCTGTGCCGTTGATTGTGGTATAGCTGTAAATCCAGATGTTATCAAAGCACAAATGGAAAGCGGTATTGGTTATGGAATTGGTCATGTAATGCGAAATGAAATAACCTTTACTGATGGTGAAGTTGATCAATGGAACTTCCCCGATTACCAACCGATGCGGATTAATGATATTCGTGCCATTGAAGTACATATTGTCCCCTCCACCGAAAGACCTTCCGGAGTTGGAGAACCAAGTACTCCACCATCAGGACCTGCTCTTGCGAATGCCATTGCCTTGATGGGTAGGAGAGTGACCCAATTGCCGATGGAAGCAAATGGTATTACCTTTGCATAGGGAAAAAATTCTCAGGCGGATTTTTTAGATGGAAAAAGTGTGAAATTGCCTCCGGAATGAATTTTAAACACACTCCTGTTGGGTACCAAGACACCAATCACCATAAATAGCATGCTGACTGTAGATAATACAGTCAGTTGTGATTGGGAAAGCAACCACATTGTCCTTAGTTACGAACCTGTCCGAAAAAAGGTTGTTCCGTATAGTGGGACTTGGCAATATCCCGAGATAGCTAATTCAGGGCGTAAAGGATTCCGTTGGAAGTCTTCAGATACATCGTCCGGTTAACAACAATTGGTGCTGAAGTTGCACCTCCCGGAATAGCAATCGTCCTAGCGACCTCTCCTGTTTCAGGATTGAAAAAGCGAATCAAGCCATCAGTGGAAGCAACCACTAATTCACCTCCAACAAGCAATGGGCCGAAATGAGCAAAAACCTCTTTCCTCCTTCTGGGTTTGTCTGCCTTGAAGGACGGAAGATCAGTAGCCCAGATTCTCAAACCAGTTGCTGCATCAAGCCTGACCAATTCGAAATTGTCCGAAACCAGGAATACGGATTCTCCTGCCGGAAGAGGCGGGTTGTATGAACCATCAGGTGCTAACCATCTGATGGTTCCGGTGGATGGATTCAGGGCAGCGGTACTGCCACTTTGATTGGCCAGATAAATCTGATTATTGGCAACGACGGGCGAACTGGAAATCCCGATCAGGGTTGAACTTGGGTTTGTTCTCCGGCTGCCACTGATATATTCACGCCAATTGACACTGCCATTTTTGGCATTTGCATTTACAACTTCACCGGATGGGAAGGGAAGTATTATGTCATTGCCTGAAATTGCCGGACTGGTGTCACCTGCAACCATCGCAATGCCACCTGTGCTCTCGAGACTCCAATTCAATCGACCATTTCTTATATCCAATGCCCAGGCCTTGCTGTCCAGTGTAATCAAATAGACCAATCCATTATGTACGGTCGGAGATGATACCGCAGGAGCATCAAATTCCTGTGTCCAATAAACGCCTCCCGTGTCCGGGTCAAGTACATGGAGGTTACCAAATCCGGTCGTTGCAAAAAGCAAGCCTTCCCCATAGGCCAACCCGCCACTGGAAGCTTCTCCTTCATCAATATCCGATCCGAGGGAGGCTCCCCAGATAAGGTTCCCACTGGTATCATATGCCCTGACGTTAGACACGGCATCCATGGTGAATATCCTGTTTTGGGCAATGATTGGGGATGAGCCAAGCCTATTTCTCAAGGTGTTTCCCACTCCGAAATTTCTTTGCCAGATCGGGGCCAATCTACCATCAATTCTCAGATTTCCCGGATTATGCTGGGGATTGGCGTTGACATGTGTCCATTCAGTCAGGTCTACTGTCGGGGGTGCATCAAATGGTTTTGATCCAGGTATCGGATTGTTGACAAGCAAACTGCCGGTTGTCGTTCCATCAAGTTCCGAAACTATCTCGGCAGATTCAGTCAAGGGACGTTCGATCTCAATTCTGTAACCAGCGAGAATTTCCTCTTTTTGGCTGCAACCAACCAGAACACAAAGGGACAAAATCCCAATTACAACCTTTTTGTCAAACACGTTGAAAATCCCCTAAATCAAACCTTTTTCAGCAGAAAACCTAATTCTGAATACTCGATTCCTCACCGAGTGCCGTCAAGAACTGACTTACTCTAAACCTTAAATTGGCTGATGCTTCAGCATCAGCATACACCTCTCTAAGGACCGACAAGCCTTCCTGTCTCAACTCCTGATTAGAGGATTCCTCCGACAAACCTATTAGGTAATACCCTTTCAATTCGGTGGCAATGGTACGAAATGGCGAACCGGAAATTGACAGAGCATCCAGCCTTGAGATCAAATCGTCATATGGAACTGAGCCTTCGGACAGCAAAATGGCCTTTATTTCGGCCAAATCCCTGTAAACAATTGATACTTCATCATCACCTGCAAGACTTTCCAAGGTATCCAGCGCTTCCCTGGTGTTGTCGTTTTGCTGGTAGAGTTCAGCCAGGTAGAAATCCACGATGGCCTTGGCATCTGGTCCGTCAGCCTGGATTTGCCTCAAGGCACCTATTTGATCCAAGGGATCTTCCTCATTAAGAGCAGTTACAACCTCACTTCCCAAATCTTGGGCAGTTGTTTCGAAATTATGGGTTTGAATTTCCCTGTAGGTGGCAAAACCCACAACAACCACGATGACAAGAGCTCCTATCCATCCCCATTTCTTGAATAGGGAGAATAACCTGTCTCTCCTGACTTCACTGGATACTTCCTCGATAAATGATTCTGAATTACTCAAGATTCCCCTCGTTCTATAAAGCGTTAAAGTTCACAGATATTTGATATAGTAGCAACAAATGAGATATAGTTTAAGTTATAGAATAATCAATTTGTTTAACTTTGGAATTGCCATACTACAAACATATCCTGCTAATTTTTGGCCCAAACTCAAGATGTCAATTTATCTTCAGTTTAAATCCGAAGGCCTACCTATATCATTGTCAAAATTAGTGAAAAATATATATTTTACAGCCTGTCCTTGTTCAGGGATTGTACGTAAGCAAAAGTAATATGCGTATTTTTTCAATTCTAACTGCTCTTTTGGTTACCGGACTACTTTATTTATTTGTAGTCGAAAGAGACCTCCTAAGGGGCCTGATTGGTTTTTCCTCAACTGAGGAGGAGAACCTACAACTTGAAGAACCAGCTGAAGATCAGGAACAGGATCAGCTGGTGATGGTTGAAGTCAGGCCCGTGAATGTAGTGGCAACGACCTTTGAGCAGGAAATGGTTGATACCTCAATCACCCTTACCGGTACAACCCGTGCCGCCAGATATGTTGATGTTAAATCCGAAACTTCAGGTCTCGTCATCTCTGAACCATTCAGAAAAGGTGAGAATGTATCCCGAGGCGACATCCTGTGCGAATTGGACCCAGGAACAAGATTGGCTGTATTGGAAGAAGCCCAAGCCCAATTGAAATCGGCAGAAATCAATTCCGTGACAGCTACCAGGTTGGCCGATGGAGGTTTGGGATCAGAAGCCAGCAAGACTTCGGCGCAAGCAGCTTTGCAAGCTACTCTTGCTGCGATTGAACGGGCCGAAAAGGAAATTTCCAGATTAACGATTAGAGCACCATTTGATGGTCTTTTGGAAACTGATGCTGCGGAAGTTGGATCCCTGCTCCAGACTGGTTCCCTCTGTGCCACGATTATCCAACTAGACCCAATCAGAATAGTCGGTTTTGTTTCCGAGAGCGATGTGGATAAGTTGCAAATTGGCAATCCTACCCAGGCTAGATTGATTTCGGGTCGGAACGTGACCGGAGAGGTTACCTTTATTTCCCGATCTGCTGATGAGAGCACCCGGACTTTCAAGGTTGAGATTACGGTTGACAACAGTGATTTGAGCATCAGAGACGGGTTGACTGCAGAAATTTCAATTCTCGCCGATAAGAACATGGCCCATTTAATTCCCCAATCTGCCTTAACCCTTGATAACACCGGTGAATTGGGTGTTCGTACAGTTGTCGATGACACAGTCAGGTTCCGGAAGGTTGATTTGCTACTCGATTCACCGTACGGCGCCTGGGTCGTCGGATTACCTCCAAGGGTCGATATAATCGTGGTTGGTCAGGAATTTGTTGTGGATGGAGCAAAAGTAGCCGTCACCTTTAGGGAGAACACCTTATGAAGGGGGTAGTCGATTGGTCCGCAAAACACCCCAGCATGATTTTTGCGATGGTGATCTTTTCCATTACTGCAGGAATTGCCGCCTATGTAAACCTCCCCAAGGAAGGTTCACCTGACATTACCATTCCAGCCTTTTTTGTTTCTGTACCCTTTCAGGGTATATCAGCAGAGGACAGCGAGCAACTTTTGGTCAAGCCACTCGAAGATAATCTTTCGGATCTCAAGGGATTGAAAAACATCAACTCCACAGCTTCGGAAGGGTATGCAGGAGTTGTTCTCGAATTGGAGTTTGGATTGGATCGAAGTTCAACTCTTGCCGATATAAGGGAAAAGGTCAATAAAGCCCAAGCCGAATTCCCCCCTGGCGCCAATGAACCAAGTATCAACGAATTGAGTTTCGCCGAGTTCCCCATTCTGGTGGTTGTTTTGGCGGGTCAAATACCAGAAAGGTCACTCCAGAAGATTGGCGAAGACCTCAAGGACAAAATAGAAGCGCTTCCTCCCATACTTGAGGTTGGTTTGTCCGGCAACAGAAAGGAAATGATCGAGGTCATCATAGATCCATTCAGACTGGAGGCTTTTGGTATAACGGCTGATGAACTCAACGCGGTAATAACCCGAAACAACCAGCTTGTTGCCGCAGGAGACATTCAAACCGACAAGGGTTCCTTTGCCGTAAAGATACCGTCCTCATTCCAAACCCCCTCCGATGTTGAAAACCTCCCGATAAAAATCAATGGTGACCGGGTCATTACTGTAGGAGACATTGGTGAGGTAAGGTTGACCTTTGAAGACAGGACCGGGTATGCCCGTTATAACAGTGAATTGACACTTGGTCTTCAAATCGTCAAGCGCCGTGGTACAAATGAAATTGACACTGCCGATCTGGTAAAGGCAGAAACCAGGAATTTCATGGAATCCCTTCCGGAAGAATTGAGAAAATCCGTTACCGCGGATTTTGTCCAGGATTCAAGTTTCTACACACAGGGCATGATTTCGCGTCTCGAAGGAGCGGTACTCACTGCCGTGGCCCTGGTCATGATCGTCATCTTGGCATCGCTTGGTTTTAGATCCGCCCTACTGGTGGGATTTGCCATTCCCTCATCTTTTCTCCTCTGTTCCATTTTCCTGGCCGTTTTGGGTATTTCAATATCCAACATAGTCATGTTCGGATTGATCCTGTCGGTAGGAATGCTTGTCGACAGTGCCATTGTTGTTGTGGAATTGGGTGACAAGAAGATTCGAGAAGGTGTAGGGCCCATGAATGCCTATACAAGTGCCGCCAAAAGAATGTTCTGGCCCATCATTTCGTCAACGGCAACCACCTTATGTGCATTTCTGCCAATGCTGTTCTGGCCTGGCATGGCCGGTCAGTTCATGGGAACCTTGCCGATAACCCTGATTTTCGTACTTTCTGCCTCCATGGTTGTAGCTCTTATCTTCCTGCCGGTCGTCGGTGGATTGGCCGGCAGAATATCGGTCAAATTGAGCCAACTAACCGATTTGTTGAGAAATCTGAATTTCTATTTGCGAATATTTCTTACCTGCATAGCAATTGTCCTTGTTGTTTTTTCCGGTACATCGCTGGTAACTACCGCACTCTCCTTCATGGACAAGTCAGACGCTTCCTTGATCACTCTTTTCCTCAATGGTTTGGGGTTTTGTCTAAGCGTCATGTTGATGTCCATTTTGATGGGATCCGTATTTCGGAAAAAAGTCCCCGTTTACAGTTCTGCAAGATCATCACGAACCATTGTGGGGGTAATAATCAAGCTGATCGTCGGAAACCCGATTATGCCGATAGTGGTGATAGCCGGTATCCTGGCTTTTGTTGTCGCTACCTTCATGAGTTACTCCAAGAACAATTATGGTGTCAATTTCTTTGTCGATGCCGAGCCGGACATGATAGGCATCAATGTTCTTGCCCGAGGCAACCTGAGCTTGAATGAAAAGGATTTTCTCGTAACCTCGGTGGAAAATGAGATCATGGACACTGAGGGTATCGGCTCGATATTTTCATTCTCCGGTGATGCCGGTCTTAGGGACACTGACCAAGATCCAGTCGATTCAGTCGGGGAAATTCAAATAGAATTCAACCCATGGGAAGAACGGCAATCAATGGGTGAATCTGTTCAGGACAGCCGATTGATCATAGAGAAGCTGGAAGAAATAATGCTTCAAATTCCCGGTATCAGAACAAATACCAACCTAGTGGCCCAAGGGCCTTCGCAGGGAAAACCGCTCAATCTCAGGATAAAGAGCGCAAGTTGGGAAGACCTGCTTGAAAAAACCGAAATCGTCAAATCCAAGTTCGAAGAAACCCAGGCCCTGATTTTTGTTGAGGATACCAGACCCTTGCCGGGTATTGACTGGCAGATCGATATTGACCTGGACAAGGCAGCCAGATTCGGGGCGGATGTGACTTCGGTCGGTTCCATGATCAGGATGGCAACAAGCGGGGTTGTTCTGGATACCATTCGAATGGACAACCTGGATGATGAAATTGATATCAGGGTCCGTTTTCCCGAGGAATTCAGAACTCTTACTACACTTGAAACACTTAGGGTCAGAACAGTTAACGGTTTGATACCCGTATCGAATTTCCTTACTTTTGAACCGGTACAGCAATTGGATCAGGTTCAACGTCATGATGGTGACAGGTTTATTACAATCAGTGCCGGCCTCACACCTGATCTGGTCAATGAATTTGGTGAGGCAATTACACCGACCGAACGGGTCGCATATTTGGATAAATGGCTGGAGGAAACATTTGGATCAGATCCAAGCTTCAGTTGGGAATGGACAGGTGATCAGGCAGAACAGGACGAAAGCCAAACATTCCTGTTGTTCGCCTTCATTGGCGCCTTGGGGTTGATGTTCGGTGTATTGCTTGCACAGTTCAACAGCTTCTATAATTCAATACTTGTACTCTTTGCTGTCGTTTTATCAATTACCGGCGTTCTAATCGGAATGCAGGTAATGAACCAGCCATTCTCAATTATCATGACCGGTACTGGAATTGTTTCCCTGGCTGGTATTGTCGTCAATCACAATATTGTTTTGATAGATACCTACAATGAATACTCAAGTTTCATGCCCCGGATTGAAGCAATCATCAGAACAGTAGAGGCCAGAATCAGACCTGTTTTCCTGACGACGATAACTACAATGGCAGGTTTAACTCCAATGATGTTGGGAATATCCTTCGATTTTGCCAACGGAGGCTATTTGATTGACTCGCCGAATTCAATCTGGTGGAAGCCATTGGCCACGGCTGTCGTCTTTGGACTTGGTACTTCGGTTCTTCTAACCCTTGCCTTTACCCCAGCCATGCTTGCCATCAGGATTTGGTTGGCCAAGGGTGCCTATGCATCTTCCAATTCTCTAACGGCGTTGGTTCTGGGTCCCAATAGTCGCATTTCCCTGGACAGGAAATTGAGAATTGCTGCAGGGGCCCTCCCTCAAATCAATATTGACTGGGATCAATTTCAACAGGTGCTCCTCCCACTGCCACAGGACAACAAGGCAATTGAACCGATACCAGGGGAAATCATCGATGGTGAGACTGGTTCCGTTGGCGAATTCGATGTTGAATCCGAGGATACTCCACCCCCTAAGTCAAATTAGGGATATCATGTATACAGGTTGATTCAACCAACCTGATTTTGCAATTTCTATTTCAGTGGGGCGGTTGTTTCGTTATCGCCAACTGGTACGACAAATATCTGACCCGGGAAAATCAAATCAGGATCATCAATCTGATCCTTGTTGGCATTGTAGATTCTTACATACAGTCTGCCCAGCCCATAATTTCTTCTGGAAATACCCCATAGCGTAAATCCCTTTTGCACAGTAACAAGTGTTGCCAGTTTTGGATTTTCCTGAATTTTCTCTTGGGCTTCCATGGCCTGTTCGGGTGGTTCAATCCTCAGTGGGGTTTCCACCTTTTCGACTATTTTGCCTTCATCACCCACTTCATCAATGGTCAGGAAATAATCACCAGGTTCGACTTCACTCAATTCAGCGGTCCACTTGCCTTCTTCGGTAATGTCCTCGGATTGAATGAGATTTCCATCCAGTAGAATCCTTGCCTCGTTATTAGGGTCCCCACTTCCGGAGAGGCTGATTTCGCCACTATCCTCATAGGTAACAACCTCAAGTAACAGATCCTTATCAGGAGAACTTACAACTATGCCTTCCTCTAACTCGGCAATCTGAATCTGCTCAATCTCATCGGCACCACTTCCCTCCTGATCTTCGAGCAGAATCGCGAAAAGAGTTTCCCTTGAATAAACCAGCGATCCATCGATTGGTGAAACCGCTGCCAACTTTATCTCAATTGGTTCAGGGGATAATTCCAATGAAAAAATTGCGGTAAATTCACCACTTGGGGTTGTTGTTTCTTCAGCCACCGAAATGGAATTTGCCAATACCCTAACCTGTATTTCAGGTGATGACCTTCCGGCAATTACAGATGCGCCATCCCTGGAGAAGTTGGCTGCATCAAATGTTGGTGGAATAATTTGCAGGGGAACCTCTTTATCATCAATCTCCAATTCAGATACTTCTTCAGTCGTCTCTACTTCGGATACAACTTCAACCTGGGCCGTTGTATCCTCATCCTTCACTTCTGTAGGTTCCTCCGTGGTTGTACCCTCTGTGGGTTGAGGCTCCACGGTTTCTTCATCAACCGGATCTTCACTTACTTCAGGTTCGGATGCCTCCTCGGACGTTTCTTCTTCGGATACAACTACATCCTGGTCCGTTGTATCCTCATCCTTCACTTCTGCAGGTTCTTCCGCGGTTGTTTCCTCTGTGGGTTGGGGTTCCTCGGTTTCTTCCTCAGCCTGGTCTCCACTTTCTTCAGGCTCGGATACTTCCTCGGACGTTTCTTCTTCGGATACAACTTCAGCCTGGGCCGTTGTATCCCCATCCTTCACTTCTGAAGGTTCTTCCAGGGCTTTTTCCTCTGTGGGTTGGGGTTCTTCCGATACTTCTTCAGCCTCGGGTTCAGTTACAACAGGTTCTTCAGGTGGTGTGACAAATTCTTCCTGTTCCCTTGTCAGGAAAAATACCAGAAGCATAATTATAACAAGGGCAATAATCCCAATTACAATATTTCTATTTGAGTTGGATGAATTGTCTGCCATGCTCTATTTCTTTATACCATTTGGTGTGTTACATACATTTTGCAAAATAATCTTACCTGAACTAATTACACCATTTATCAGATAATAAATATGAAAAAGAATAAAATCACAAAAACCGAAAAAACCATATGTGTGTTCTGCGGTTCCAGACCAGGGAAAAAATCCGGTTTTGTTACGATAGCACAAGAGACCGGTACGGCCTTCGCCTCTGAGGGCTGGACTCTGCTTTATGGTGCCGGAAGTTCCGGATTAATGGGAACAGCTGCCCAGGCTGCAATGGATGCCGGGGGAAAGGTTATAGGTGTTATACCTTCACGTTTTCCGGAAGAGGTTCTACCCAATCTTTATTATACCATCAAAACAACGACCATTCAGGAACGAAAGAGTGTTATGTTCAACTGTTCCGATGCCATTGTTGTTTTACCGGGTGGTATCGGAACCCTGGAAGAATTTTTTGAAGTGCTGACATGGAAACAACTCGGATGGCATGACAAACCTGTAATACTCTTCAGTTTCGAGGGTTATTGGGACAATATTCCAAAATTGGTGGACAACATTGTCGATAATGAATTCGCCCAGGCCGATAGTCAAAAACTCTATTCGGTTGAAAGAAATTTGCCTGATTTGATTACTCGATTACGGGAATCCCTTTCAAGTCGTAGTTGTTCAAACGAATAGATGGCAAGGGCTATCCAGATAAAGCAAAAGCATACCAATGTCGCGTTGGTAACAACTTCTCCAATAACAAGAGTTGCCAGCAGAAACTGCAAGGTCGGGTTGAGATACTGGATCAATCCAACCTCTGTATATTTGATACGAGAAGTTGAATAGGTTAGCAGGATCAAGGGGCCTGCAGTAAACAAGCCGGAAAATAAATACATGACCGTATGAAAGGGATCAATTCCAAAAAAACCAACTGGCTTGGCTCCCACCACCTCGACACCAGTCAAATGTACATAAACTAAAAAACCAAAGGCAATTGGTGCTACAAGTAGTACATCAGTTGTAACGGACATGATCGGGTCAACCGTCAGATTTTTCTTTACAAGCCCGTATGCCAGGAAGGTAATTGCCAAACTCAACGGTATCCAGGGGAGAACTCCCTTGCTGATTGTCAGTATTCCCACCCCTATAGTAGCTATTGCCAAAGCGGTCCACTGCCAGCGAGTAAATTTTTCCTTAAGGAAAATTGATCCCACCAAGACAGCCGTGAGAGGGAAAATAAAGTACCCCAGGCTTGCTTCGGTGGCATAACCGTTTTGAACAGCAAACAGGAAAATTATCCAGTTCAGGGTAATCATTGTACTACCGAAAAAGAACTTGATGGTGGTTCGTGTGTCTGAAAATAGCAGTAACAGGAATTCCCTAATCTTTTTTCGAAGGAAAATAATCAATAGGAATGTTAGCAGTGACCAGAAAATTCTATGAGCCAAGACTTCCCAATGGGACGCTTGGTCAAGCAACTTGAAATAATAGCCGGTAAATCCCCAAATTGTACTGGCCAAAGCCATGGCCAGTACACCCTTGCTACCCTCTCTCATCTTGATAATGAATTATGTTGGAAAGGGTATGATGTAAATTTACATCCTGCTTGCCACGTTTTCCCAATTGACAAGATTATCAAGAAAATTGGTCAGATAAGCCGGTCGCTTGTTTCTGAAATCAATGTAATAGGAATGTTCCCAGACATCACATCCCAGCAAGGCAGTTTGTCCAAAGCAGAGAGGATTAACACCATTCTCGGTTTTGGTTATTTTGAGGGAACCATCTTTATCCTTGACCAGCCAAACCCAGCCGGACCCAAATTGTCCAACACCGGATGCAACAAAGTTTTCCTTGAAAGAATCCACTGAACCGAAATTATCGACGATGGCTGATTCCAGTTCGGATGGCATCCCCGAATTACCTGGCCCCATCATTTCCCAGAACTGACAATGGTTCCAGTGTTGGGACGCATTGTTGAAAATACCATTCTGGGCAACAGCACCACCTTGATAGGTACCGACCACTATTTCTTCAAGTGATTTGTTTTCCCATTCGGTCCCGGCAATCAACTTGTTTCCGTTTTCCACGTAGGCATTATGATGGAGGCCGTGGTGATATTCCAATGTCTCCTGGGACATACCTCCACTGGCAAGATCACCATGCGAATAGGGAAGTTCGGGTAATTTAAATGTCATACTTTTCTCCTAACTAAAATTCGAAACTACTGCCTATTATGATTAGATAACCTTTTCAACATTTTTTTCCAGATTCGTTTCGCCTGCCATTCGTATTCTGACAATATTTGGTATCAAGGAATGCTATACAGAAATTTCAAAGTCCAATCAGTTAACAAATAGTTCTAAATTACAATTCACTATTTGAATGGTTTTGAAGGGTTTCCAAACTCGTAACCCAACAATTGAATCTTGGACACTTGTCACGTATTTTATGCAGCCCTATCATTTCGGCGATTAATGGACCATCAATAACTTTATTGTAATCAGGTTCAATTCTTTGAATTCTTTTACTCGGAGCAGTATTTTCATCGTTATTGATATCTTCTGGGTTGGGAAATTCCCTGGCAATACTAATCAGTTCATTGGTTTTGTTTTGTGATGTCCCATACAAATCAATTAACTGCTCTACAAATTGCTTTACATCTGAAAATAACAATCCTTCAAATTCATGCAACTGTACGTAAGGTATGAATATTTCTTTATTTGGGAAATTCTGCTTTAATCGCTCAAGTATTTGGTCTTCTAGCTTATTGACAGTAAAATTTTCTTTATCTTTGAAACCGTAAAAATCAACAAGAGAGGTTATATAGGCAAAACTATGTGCAAGATGTTTCATGTCTCTAACAAGACGGTCTATATTGACGTTCCCTCCACCTTGTTCCCTTCCTCTAGCTCTACCAAGTAGGATCGGACACGCATAAACATTATATTGCCGTAAATGTGGGGCTAATATTTTTTTGACAAATTCCTCCTCAGTTTGGCCCTCAACTGAGATAGCCAATCTAATCAAGGTCGCCCTCCAATAACATTCTTGAGCCAAAGATCCCCGATTGTGAATTCATCATCAAGCCAATGCCTATATTCTTCCAATTTCAACTTACGACATTTTGTACACCCTTTCACAAGATCTAGAACTGTGATTTCTTCAATTTCAAATTGATCAATAAGTAAAGGTGATTGAGTGGCTACTATGGTTTGAACATGATGGGAAACGTGATTTATCATATTTCCAATCAGAACCACCGCTTTGGGATGAAGCCCAAGTTCGGGTTCATCAAGTAAGATAACATTAGGGAGCATTTCCTTTGGTAGATTCAATAAAGTTACGAGTGCAAAGAAACGAAGGGATCCATCTGAGGTTAGATGGGCTCCGAAAGTCTTGTCCATAGCCTTTGCCTTCCACCTTAAAAGCACCTTTCCATAGCTTTCTTCAATTATAAAACGATCGAACACGGGTAGAACACGGGCAATTTGATTACAAATCAAATCATATCGTTTGCGTTCTTCCTGCTCCAACCGGTAAAGTATGGCTGCGAGATTTCCACCATCGGGGTGTAAAAAGTTATTGTCTTGATAATCCGATCGTATATTGAAGTTGGATTTCTCCGAAGTATCATTAAAATGATATATGATTAGTTTTTTAAGAAATTGGGAAATTTCAGTAACAATATTCTTTGCAAAATGTTCGCTAGTATAATGTTGTTCCCGGAATACCTCTGTACCAAAACTAGAATCTACTTTGCCAACCGCAATTTCTATTGTTTCTTGATTTGGTAAGGTATACTTTTCTTTATCATAATCATATGATAATATATCATTGGGATTTTTCTTAAGTGTAAATTCATATTTAATTGATCCGTTTTTCGTTCTTAAACCAATCACTGCCTTAAGTTTATCGGTTGTACGAATACCACCAAAAAGTAGGTCATTGGCCCCGCCCTGTTGTTCTACAAATTCTCCCAGTCGATAATCATGCATAAACTTCAGCATTTTTATGAAACTAAGAATATTGGATTTTCCAGAACCATTTGATCCTATAAGCAAGTTTGACTTACCCAAACTCAAATTGATGTCCTTTAGAGATTTAAATCCAGAAATATTTATTGACTCAATGTATGTCTTGTCTGTCATGTTAGGATTTCCGAATATCTGTCTATAGTGGATTGGGTGAACCAATCCACTTAAGAATAACTGAAACAAAATGTATATTCATGATATCTTATTGTAATTCAACTATAAACAGTAATGTATCATCAGGTTGTTACTGGTTAAATGTGGTAACCAAGCATTACAGAAATCAGTACCAGATAGGCAAACCGATTAGGGCTGAGAAGAAAATAATAAGATAGGCTATATTTCGGTATTGTTTCTCCTTCTCAGAATCGAAAAAACATGACCCGATCCACAAGGCAGTCAAATAAGGAAACATTACTATCCCGCCTATTATGACAGCCGATAAATCCAGAAGTTCCCTGAACCCGAATATTCCCAGCAACAGCAAATCTGCAAAAATGAGATAGATGAAAATGTTTGCCCTGATTGTTTTTATTGGTAGGGTACTGGCCATATACAACATGATTACAGGAGGTCCTGGAAGTCCAACGGTTCCAGATAGAAAGCCCCCAAAACCGCCCGTACCAACAATCAGTGGGGCAGTCAGCTTCCCCCTGTAACGAAAGCCAATTACCAGAAGGGTCAATAAAACAAAGGTCAATACGGATACCGAGTATCGAAATAATTCAGGCTCCAGAAGAACAAGAACCAATACCCCAAGCGGACAGGTAATCAATGCCCCCAAACCTAGTTTGTATATATCAGGAAGATATGTGTCCTTGAGTGTTTTGGGAACCAGGGTTAAAGGTGCAATCAGGTCCATTATGACCATTGAAGTCAAGGCCCAGACAGGAGACAGTTGTGAGCCTGCAAATGGTAGATATACCATTGCTGTTCCAAAACCGGAAAATCCTCTGACAAGTCCGGAAATAAAGGCACCTATTGATAAAATCAGTAGTCCTTGCAAGGATACTTCAGATAAGAACTCTCCAAGGAAAGATGCCAAAAATCTATTTACCTATTCTTTGATTTGAACTGTGTCGCTTCGACATCCTCGGTTTTTGACCAATCCCTTTTGACTCCGAGTTTTACCAATACAAAGCCGGCAATGAATACGGAAGAATAGGTGCCTACGATTACGCCCCAGGTCATCGCAAATACAAAGCCCCGTATTACATCACCGCCGAAAATGATGAGCGTTATCAATGCCAAAAGGGTAGTTACCGAGGTCATTACTGTTCTTGAAAGTGTGCCATTGATCGAGAGATTCATGACATCCAACAGTTTTTTCTTTTTGAATTTCCTCAGATTTTCCCGAACCCTGTCAAACACAACAACCGTATCGTTGAGTGAATAACCCACAATGGTCAATAGGGCAGCGATAATGGCCAAATCAAACTTGATTTGAAAAATACTGAAGATACCCAAGGTAAGAATAACGTCATGAACCAATGCAGCGACAGCGCCAAGGGAAAATTGCCACTCGAATCTGAACCAGATGTACACGAGGACGGAAAAAATGGCGGCAAGTACAGCAAGTACAGCCTTTTGAATTAATTCTCCGGAAACCTTTGGACCAACACTTTCAATCAGGGGGAATTGCATATCCGGGTCAACCTCCCTGAGGGATTCCTGAACAAGTTCCAAAGTCTCCTTGGTAACAGCTTCATCACCACTTTGAACCTTTATCCTTACCAATGCTACGTTTTGATCCTCATCAAAGGTTGGGTCAAAAACTTCTGTTATGGAAATATCACCCAGTCCCAATCCAGAAACGCTGTCCCGGTATTCACCGATATCCACAGCCTCTTTGCTCTGAGTTCGGATGACCGTTCCACCCTGAAAATCAATACCAAAGTTCAATCCCACCACGAGAAGAAGCAGTATCGATAGAACCATTGCCCCGATTGAACCCCACAGGGTATATTTGGTGTATTTGAAGAAATCCCAGTTGGTTTCGGCTGGTACAAGTTTCAAACGCATGATCTGGCCTATACCTCTAACTCTTTGGGACGATATTTTGAAAACCAGAAAACCACCATTAGTCTGGTAACAAAAATTGCCGTAAAGACACTGGTAATTATGCCAATTCCTAGGGTTACGGAAAAACCTCGCACCGGTCCAGAACCCAGCGTGAATAGTATTATGGCTACGATCAAGGTTGTGAGATTTGCATCAATAATTGCTGAAAGGGCCTTTTCGTAACCAAGTTCTATCGCTCGGGATGGTCCTCTTGACGATTTCAGCTCCTCGCGTATTCGCTCAAACACCAGTACATTGGCATCTACTGCCATACCTATTGTCAGTACGATTCCTGCAATACCCGGCAAGGTAAGGGTTGCACCCAGAACTGATAGAACCCCAAATATCAGAAACAGGTTGATGGTCAGGGCTATATTGGCAAAGATTCCAAACAAACCATAACTCAGGGCCATAAAAATCATGACGGCAACCAAGGCAATTATACAGGCAATTTTACCTGCATCTATGGAGTCCTGGCCCAAATCGGGTCCTACAGTCCTTTCTTCAAGGAAAATCATTTCTGCCGGTAATGCACCTGCTCTTAGAAGTACAGCCAGATTGGTTGATTCCTCTACTGAAAAACTACCGGTAATTATGCCGGATCCTCCGGGGATATGAGAACGAATAACAGGGGCTGAAATAACCTCCTCATCAAGGACAATGGCAAAGGGCAAACCTATGTTTTCTGCGGTGTAATCACCAAATTTTCTTGCTCCTGAGGGATTGAACCTGAAGGAAACTGCCGGACGGCCGTTTTCATCAAAATCCGGCTGGGCATCGGTTAATTCATCACCTGATACGACAGGAGTTCGTTCCAATATGTAAAATAGGTCCGGATTCTCGATTGAAGGATAGGAAACTTCAAGTCCTGAATTATTGCCGGATTGGCTTGGTGCAGTACGGACAACATGGTGGAAGGTAAGTCTTGCCGTCGTACCAATCAGCTCTTTCAATTCTGTGGCCGAGCCAATTCCCGGTACCTGAATGATTATTCGGTTAGTCCCCTGTCTTTGGATAATCGGTTCTCTGGTTCCTACCTCATCTACCCTTCTTCTGATGATCTCCAGGGACTGTTCCATGGTTCGGTTGTCCGTTGCCGATTTTTCCTCTTCCGAAAGTTCAACCATTAGGATGTCACCCTGACTCGTTACCTGAATGTCCTTGGTCCCTATACCCGAAATATTGACTATTGGTGAAGCAAGCTCGTCAACTATCCCTATAGCCTGTTCCATGGCATCGGCATTTTCTATCCTGACATGCAACTGGTCAGGAGGGGATTGTTGCCTTCTGATTGACCCGACGATGTTTCTATTCTTCCTCAATTCATCACGTATCCTTGGCCACCAAGCATCTATCCGGTCAGCGTAAACTTCAGCAAGTTGAACTTCGGCAAGCAGATGGGCACCGCCTCTCAGGTCCAAACCCAGATTTACAAGGTTGGAAGGCATCCATGAGGGCCAGCTGTTTATTTCCTCTGATACTTCATTGGCAGCAACCTGGCCTCTTTCAACCATGATCACTGCATCGTTGTGCTTTTCAACGGTAGAGTAAAACAAATTCGGGAAGGCAAGGTAAAGCCCACCCAGGCAGAAGATAAGGATGAACAGCCTTTGCCATGAAGGTATATTTAACATAATGCCATGTGAATGTGAATTTGGAGGTTTCCGATCAATACGATTATTTCAAACAACCCTTGCCTGAACCCAATCGAAGTTTGTCAAATATCGCACCATCATACAAATCGAATAATCAGGTGTGAAATTGTTGCGTATCAATAACTTTAATTTGTTTTTTCCATCAATTGGGAAATGGTACTTCTAACCACTTTCACGGTCACATCAGGAGCAATCTCAACTTCGATCTCGTTTTCATTTTCCTTGGCCTTTGTAATCCGGCCAATTACCCCACCCTGGGTAACAACCTTATCACCCTTTTTCAAAGCCGTTACCATTGCCTTGTGTTCTTTGACCTTTTTCTGCTGTGGACGTATTAGGAGGAAATACATGATTACAAAAATCAGTATCAAGGGCAGGAGATTGGTTAGCCCCAATCCTCCTCCGCCTGCTGCTTGTGCAAAAGCTGGTGTTACGAACATATTTATTCCTCTGGTGCGACTTAATTTGAGATTTGAATTGACTCTAATTATTTCTTGCAGGTGATAATTGCAAGACAGGAGGAAGCCAATTAAACCCAATAAACCAATTTATATGTTGATAATTGGGCAAGTGTGTTGATTACCCATAAACCTTGCAACTGTGCCAGATTATTTCCTGTATCTGGTTGTAAATGTTTTAAACAAATTCTCCCGTCTTGAACTAGGCTGCCTTACGAAAACAAAAACGGTTCATTCCTGGGCAAAGAAAATTTTAACTCATACAAAATTCACATTCCGGTAATTTGACAAACTGGGATAGAGGAATTGTCACATTTTTTCTATGATACCATATCGGGTTGAACAAAAAAATAGCAGTAAATAACCTTAACTTTTGTACCATTCTCAATTAGGTTTACCCGTACCCTATCTTTAAACTGTAGTTTTGATTTATGCATGACATAAAATACATTCGAAGCAACCCGGAGGAGTTTGACTATCAGTTGGGCCGCATCGGGCTTGAACCCATAACGGCGGAAATTTTGTCGATTGACAGATCTCGCCGTCAAAAGATTCAGGAGGCCGAAAATTTCAGGGCAGGTCTCAATCAGCAATCCAAACAGGCAGGATTGGCCAAATCCAAGGGAAATCTCGACGAATTCGAGCGACTGAGAGCAACCATATCCGATACCAGGGAAGCTGCACAAAAACTGGAAAAGGAGGCATCAGAGGAAAATCGGAAATTGCAGGACTTGCTGCTTACCATACCCAACCTGCCCTCTCCAGATGTTCCTGTTGGATCGAGTGAAGATGAAAATGTGGAAATAAACCGCTGGGGTGAACCTACGAAATTTGACTTTGCTCCTGCTGAGCATTTTGAAATTCCTGCCGTAAAACCAGGTATGGATTTCACGACAGCAGCCAAATTATCCGGTTCACGATTTGTCATTTTGTCAGGCAGTATTGCCAGTCTACACAGGGCACTTGCACAATTCATGCTTGATGTCCAGACCAAAGAGAATGGGCTGACGGAAGTCTGGACACCCGTATTGGTCAATCCAGAAACCATGTTGGGAACCGGCCAATTGCCAAAGTTTGCTGAAGATTCATACCAGACTGCAGAAGGCAAGTGGTTGATTCCAACCTCAGAGGTCACCTTGACCAACATTGTTAGTGGCTTGATCGTTGATGAAGAATATCTTCCCAGAAGATATTGCGCACATTCGCAATGCTTCCGCTCCGAGGCTGGATCCGCCGGCAAGGATACATCGGGTATGTTGCGACAGCACCAATTCGAAAAGGTGGAAATGGTCTCGATCACCAAACCATCCGAAAGTGAAGACGAACAAAGCAGGATGTTGCGGTGTGCGGAAGGGATTCTTGAAAAGCTGGAACTACCCTATAGAACAGTTGTTCTGTGTACTGGGGATATGGGATTTGGAGCAAAAAAGACCTATGATGTTGAGGTATGGTTACCAGGTCAGCAAAAATACAGGGAGATCAGTTCGGTGTCGAATTGTGGTGATTTTCAGGCACGGAGAATGAATGCCCGATATCGACCCAAAGGTGAAAAAAACACTCACTTTGTTCATACCTTGAATGGTTCGGGCCTTGCTGTCGGTAGAGCCCTGATCGCTGTATTGGAAAATTACCAGCAAACTGATGGTAGTATTTCAATTCCCAAAGTGTTGATACCTTATCTAAGGGGAGCGACAACTATTCTTCCAAGCGGTGAATTTAGACAATAACAGCATTTTTTCGAAAGATTAGAGTTTACCCTTATGAGGATATTGCTTACCAACGATGATGGTATTGATGCACCCGGCCTGAAGATTCTGGAAACTCTTGCCCATGAACTTGCCGGTGAAAATGGCGAGGTATGGGTGGTTGCACCAAGCAGTGAAAAATCAGGAACGGGGCATTGTGTTTCCTTTTCCAAAACCTTTGAGATTGTCAAGGTGGCGCCGAGGAAATACAAACTTGAAGGATACCCTGCCGATTGTGTATTGGCTGGTCTGTACAGGATTATGGATCAAATGCCTGATCTTGTTCTGGTTGGAGTCAATCGTGGCAACAACTCAGGTGAAAATGCCATGTATTCTGGAACCATCGGTGCAGCCATGGAGGGTGCCCTGCAGGGGATAAAGTCCATTGCCTTGTCACAATATATGGGAATGGCAAACAAAAGTTTGAACAATCCATTTGATGCCTCTGTCGAACATGGCTTGACCCTTGTCAAACAGCTATACTATAATGCTCCTTGGGACAATAAAAACTATCGGTTATTTTTCAATATTAATTTTCCACCCTGCAGTGCCTATGAAGTAAGGGGAGTAAAGGTAGTCAGACAGGGTCAAAGAGAGAATTCAAAGTTTACTGCAAGATATGTGGATTCCACTACAAATGGTGAATTGCTATCAATTCAGGGGGGTCTGCAAACAAGCCGGAGCAGTGAGGGAACTGATATCAATGCCAATCTGGACCATTACATTTCAGTTACTCCGATGCGTGCAGATTTAACCGACAACGAACTTTTAGGTAAAATAGACATTGCATTGGTCAAGTAGGGACTGGTAGATGGAAGAATTGATAAATACTCTTCAAAACCAAGGAATTGAGGACAAGTCAGTTCTTGAAGCAATGCGGAAAGTCGATAGAAAGGACTTTGTTCCGTCATCATTCAAACACCGTGCATACATGGATATTCCCATATCAATAGGAAGTGGTCAGACCATTAGCCAACCCACGGTGGTTGGTTTGATGACCCAGGAATTGCAATTGAAATCAACCCACCGGGTTCTTGAAGTAGGTACCGGTTCAGGATACCAGACCATGGTGCTTTCCCATTTGGCCAGACATGTATATACAACCGAAAGGATACGTTCCCTTCATCAAAAGGCCAAAAATCTCATCTTGAAAAAATACAGACGTGAAAATATCAGCTTTATATATTCTGATGGTGCCCTTGGATTGCCTGAAGCCGCCGAATTTGACAGGATAATTGTTACCGCTGCCTCCGAGGAAGTACCTCGAAAATTGATGGAACAGTTGAAGGTTGGTGGTATCATGGTTTTACCCGTTGTCGAAAGTGAATGGCAGCAAAGATTGGTAGTTGTAAACAAAACGGAACCTGAAGTAGAATACAAGGAAGTATGTGCTGTGAGGTTTGTCCCACTTATTGAGGGGATCGAGGATGCTTAGAAACGAAAACCCAAAACCAATAGATTTACGCGAGAATAACGGAAAAATGTATTTGATAAGGAGTTTGATTGTAAGTTCTTGTCTGATATTACTAGCAAATTGTGCTCCAGATATCCGCCAGGATGTCACTAAAACCCCTGACCCCAAAGTACCATTTGATGAATTGCAAAGATGGCCCAAGGCTGATTCTGACGGTATTTTTCAATTCGACAATCGCAGATATGTAGAGGTACGCAGAGATGAAACCCTCTATGACGTTGCGAGGCGGGCAAACGAAGACCCCTTGGTAATTGCTGAATTGAACAAGATCAGCCCCGACCAGACGCTCCAACCCGGAAAGGTACTTTTGCTCCCCTACAGGGCACCGGCAAATGAAACAGCTACAGGGGTCGGTGAAGAAACAACATCAGTACAAGAAATTGATATTTCCGGAAGAACGGAAAACTATTTCCGACATCGGGTTCAAAAGGGTGAAACCGCTTATTCCATTGCCAATCTCTATGATATATCAGTAAGAACCCTTGCTGATTGGAATGAGCTTGATGCTGATTTCTCGGTGAAGGAAGGTGAGGTACTCATTATTCCGGCCCCGAAACAAAACATTGAAGAAAATGTACAGCAATCACCCGACAGTTCCGAAACTCCCCAATCAGAAGAAGTTTCTGAGGAAGAAAATGCAGAATCCTCCGAAAATACAGCCCCAGAAACAGTCGCGGATGAAGAGCAGGAAACCCCTACTCCCAGTATAAATGAAGAGGAGAGTACTTTCAAAGAAGTGGTCGTTGATGAAGAAACCAGTCAATCTGAAGTGGAAACTGCCGAGGCAGTTGAGTCTGATGAAATTGATTGTGATAATTTTTCACCGGCACAATTTGGTTTTATTTCACCTTTGAGAGGTGAATTGATCGAGGATTATTCGAATCAATCAGATGGCAACAAGGGACTGAATATTTCAGCCCCTGTCGGTTCCCCCGTCTTTGCGATTGGGGAAGGCAAGGTTGCCCTGATATCGGATTTGGCCGAAGGAACCAAGGTTCTTTTGGTGCTTCATGATTGCAACATCTTTTCGATTTACCAAAATCTTCAGGATATTACCTTGGCAAGAGGAGATGTCGTTGCACAGGGACAAAAGATCGGAACATTGGATGAAACCTTGGGATATTTGCATTTTGAAATTCGCATAGGACCGGATTCAGTCGATCCTAAGGAATACATCCCATCCTCCAGTTTTTCCAATTGATACCCTAGGTCAACAACTTGCAAATGTCTTAGTAGGGAGCAACAAAATTCCATTTGATCGTGATCTTATTCAAATGGTTCCAGTACCATTTGAATAATCACTGCAATATCTGCTAAATTCAGCTTATTGAGCGTAATTTTGCATTAACTCTTGGAATTTTCAGATGACATCCCGTAATTGACCCAGCCTGGTGTTTCGCTCTTCCCGGGCTTTAAGTGCCTGGTCCAGATCGACTTTTACAAACCTGGTTGACCAATTGGGCTGAAGTTGACCGATCAGATCCATATCTGCAGAAATCACGGTACCCAACATACAATAGCCACCACCCGAAACTGCATCACGGTGCAGGACAATTGGTTCAGTGCCACCTGGAATTTGAATTGATCCGTAAGGATAACAACTATCCACGATATTCGAGGGGTCTGAACCAGCTCCGAAGGGCTGTTCCCGACCCATGAATTTCAAGGGCTGACCCTTTTGGAAGCGATAGCCAATACGATCCGCTTCAGGAGCCACTTTCCATACATCTTCAAAAAATTGATTTTGTGATTCAGCAGTGAAGCGATGCCAATAGAGACCGGGAACCACCCGCAATTCAACCTCTGAACCAACCGATTGCCTGAGTGCGACTGGAATCGTGCATTTATCCCGTGAAGAATTGAATGACTCCCCTAGCGGCAATAAATCACCTGACTGAAGGTTGCGTCCTTCAAAGCCTCCCAAGGCACCCAAGGTATAGGTTGAACGGCTCCCAAGGGCCAATGGCACATCAATACCTCCAGAAATGGCTATATAGGCCCGTGCACCTGACTTCAGAAAGTCAAAGGTCAATCTTTGCCCTGCTTTTATCTGAAACTTGGACCAAGTTTCCTTTGACTCACCATCAACCTTTGGTGGAAGTTCTGCACCGGTTACGGCAACTGTTGCATCCTTGTGAAACTCCAACTCCGGTCCCATGAATACAGTTTCCAGAACCGCTGCCCCTTCATCATTACCGACAAGCAAATTTGCAGCCCGCAATGAATACCGGTCCATCCCGCCTGAAATCGGAATTCCCAGGTGGTAATAGCCAGGGCGACCCAAATCCTGTACTGAAGTCGCCAACCCTGGTTTAACAACCTTAATTGACATATAGCTTTTCCCCTATTTTGCGATTATATGCAACAATGCCACTTTGAAACTCTTCAAGGGCAAAGACAAAATCAATTGTTCTCGGTTCAAATCTGTTGGCTTCCACCGCGGCGCAATAATGGTCATAGGCCTCACGATCAATTGGCTTGAATTTAACAATATCGCCAGGATTGAAGAAAACCATGAAATCACGAAGGTAATTGATTTCCTGCTTGGGATCGAATATTGGCATGGGTGTAATCCCGAACATCTGATACCCACCGGCACCCCTCACCGAGTATATACATGCAAAACACCCCCCATATCCTACAGTTAGTTTTGGAGTGTCAGTACGAGGTCTCAAATACTTCGGCACCTCGATTTGCCGCTCCCTTTCAACCATTTGATACATGAATGGTAATCCTGCAACAAATCCGACCATACTGACAAACCAGGGTGAATCGGTGTAAGCCTCGATAAAGGAATCAACTGAATCAAAGTTGTTGATACTGGCGGCAAACTCAATGTCAGTACTATTGGGTTCCTGGTGTCTTTCCCGAAACCGCATCAGGGTTTCATGCGTCCAGGGATCATTGAAAAATACTGGGATTTCAATTACTCGCGTTTTCAATATCGCATCTGTTTTTGAAGTTAGGCCCTCAATTTTTTTCAATTCATCCAAAAGATCATTTGGTTTGATTTGATCTGGGTCAAACTTGATTTGATAAGAGGCGTTGGCAGGACAGATCTCTATCAAACCCTTGATTTGGCTTTCCCTGACTGCTTTTGTCATTGACAGACTTTTAAAAAACGCATTCAGAGACATTTCCTCGCTAACTTCAGCAAAGATGTGATCATCACCTCCAAAAGAATATCTGGTACCCATAAGCAATACTCCCTTTATAAGCTATGTAAATTTCCCATTAACCAACCAGTCATCAAGAAAAGATGTATATACATCACCTTGCCTTACCTGTGGGTCGTCAATCAATGCCTGATGAATGGTTTTCGTTGTTTCTATTCCACTTATTTCAAGCTCGGTCAAAGCTCGTTTCATGCGTTCGATGCAGTTGCTGCGGTTCTCATCCCAAACAATCAATTTTCCAAGAAGGGAATCATAAAATGGTGGGATATTGTAACCTGCATAAAGCATAGTATCAAATCTTACTCCAGGTCCAGCGGGAAATCGCAATTTTTCAACGTGCCCTGGTTGGGGTAAAAAGTTATTCCTTGGGTCTTCAGCATTTATACGACACTCGATGGCATGCCCCCTGATTGCAATGTCATTTTGCTTGATATTTATCTTTTTACCATCTGCAATAGAAATACCCTCACGGACCAAATCAATTCCGGTTATCATTTCGGTTACCGGGTGCTCAACTTGAATTCGCGTGTTCATTTCCAGGAAATAAAATTCTTCGGTTGTTTCATCATACAGGAATTCCACTGTACCTGCTCCACAATAACCGACCATGTGGGCAAAATCCCTTGCCTTTGTACAAATGGTATTACGTATCACATCATTGAGTGGTGAAGCCGGGGCTTCTTCCCAAATCTTTTGCCTTCTCCTTTGAAGTGAACATTCTCTATCAAATACATGGATTGTATTTTCGCCATCCCCCAAAACCTGCACCTCAATATGGCGTGGTCTTGGCAGATATTTTTCAATGAACAATCCACCATCTCCAAAAAAGGTTTTTGCCTCCAGACTGGCAACGGGAAACAACCGTTCGAATTCTTCCCAATTATTTATGGTCCGAATACCTCTTCCACCTCCACCAGCTGCTGCCTTTATGAGAACCGGAAAATCAAATTCCTTCAAAACCGATTTGGCCGTTTCAAGAGATTCAACCAGTCCATTGCTTCCCGGTACGGTTGGGAGTCCGCTCTGCTCGGCCAGTTTTCTGGCAACAACCTTATCCCCAAGTTGACTGATGGTTTCACCCTTGGGGCCGATAAATTTCAATCCAGCCTTTTTGACCTTATCGGCAAATGAACCATTTTCCGAAAGGAAACCATAACCAGGATGTATCGCATCAGCTTCTGAATCCAGTGCAACTTCGATAATTTTGTCCTGATTCAAATAGGATTTCAGGGGCTGTGGAGGTCCTATGTTGACAGCTTCATCTGCCATCTTGGCTGGGAGGGAGTCCTTATCTGCATCAGAATAGACTTGAATGGTTTTTATTCCCAGTTCTTGCGAGGCTCGGATAATCCGTACTGCAATTTCCCCACGATTGGCTATTAAAATACTCGAAATCGACATGGTTACAAGTTTACATTTTCAGTTCAACGATTGATTTTCCAGCTGTAACTGCATCCTCATTCGCAACAAGAAAAGCAGTGATGGTGCCGGCTTTATCAGCCTGAATTTCATGAAATGATTTCATGACCTCAATAAGTCCGATGGTATCCCCTATAGAGACTGAATCGCCAACTTCCTTGTATGGAGGTTGATCTGGTGCCGGTTTGCGATAGAATGTACCGGGAAGTGGAGATTGGATGGTGTTGTCTGACATGATTATTTACTCCGTAATTGCTGATATTTTAATTCTGGTTCTATAGGGACTGAAGGGTTCTTTTGGTCACCCTGGCAATTTCAACTGCATTGGGCGTATCCGAATGGATACAAATGCAATCACATCCAACCTGTACTTCCTTTCCATTTACGGAAAGCGTTTTGTTCTCCTTGAAAGCCATGGTACATCTTTTTTCAACTTCCTCTGGTGGGACAGATTCATGTTCCATTGTTATGATCAAGCTGCCATCATCATTATAGTCTAGGTCTGCATAGAATTCTGCCCAAAATTCATGACCTCTCATTTTATAGACCCGTTCATGGCAGGTATTGACCATGCCAAGCAAAGGTACCCTGTAAACATCCGCCGCATCACATATCGCATGTGCAACGCTTTCATCCCTTGCGGCCATCCCATAAAGTGCACCATGGGGCTTGATATGATTTAGCTCATAGTTTTCAGCCTTAAGCATACCTGCCAGGGCACCTATCTGGTAAATCAGGATATTGGCCAACTCCTTGCGGGATATTCTCATTTCCCTGCGTCCAAATCCCTGCAAGTCCGGTAATGAAGGATGGGCACCAACCTTGACATTGTATTCCTTGGCAAGCTGTACTGTTTTGCGCATGTGATTTGCGTCGGAACCATGAAATCCACATGCCACATTTGCCAAGGAAATCAGTGGCATGAGTTTATCATCTTCTCCTATTTTATATAACCCGAAACTTTCACCCATATCACAGTTAATCAATGGTTTCACTAGTTTACCTTTCACTTGAATTATCAAACCCATTCCATAGTAGATTTTATCCTTACTTTCCTTTCCAGGCTTGCCGATTTAGCTATCGCTTCCATAACACGGACATTACTTGCTGCTTGATCTGGTGTAACCCTGAATGTACATTCACCCATACAACTCTTGGCAAATTCATCCAACTCAGCTTTGAGAGTATCAATTTTATCCAAACTATTATTGTAAAGTTTACCCTCGATAGTAACTGCGGTAAGAAAATCTTTATCAATATCTGAAAAGGCATTCATTTTTGTACCGTATATATTGAAGATTGTTGTATATGGTGCAGCAAACATACATCCCAAATATCCTGTCATACCTGATTGAAATTCAAACAATACAGATGTCGTATCATCAATATCGACGGAAAGTGCCCTGCGTTTGGCCAATGCAGTCACACTTTCAATGGGGCCGGCAATCCAGCACATCAAATCAATTAAATGTATGCCCAAACCGGCAATACCACCAGCCGGACTTTCTTCTCTGTTTGCCCGCCACTTTTCGGGCGTGTAGGACATCGCACTTGATGCTGAAAAATTGGCCTCCAAATGAAGCATGGTACCAAAATCGCCGGCATCACTCATAAGTTTCAATTCTTTGCTTGAATTAGCAAATCTTCTGTTGTGCCCAACGGCTAAAACAACCTTTGCGTCTTTACAGGCCTTGATAGCCCTCCTTGCACTTTCATAGGTCAAGGTGAAGGGTTTTTCAACAAAAACATGTTTGCCTGAATTTGCCGCTTCAATTACATGCTCGGCATGGAGTGAATGGGGTGTTGTGATAATAACGGCATCTATACTCTCGTCGGAAAGTAACTCTTCATAGGAAGAGTGGTTATTGGTATCAAATACTTCTGCAAATGCACTTGTCTTGCTTTGATTGCGTGAATAGCAAGATACAATTTCTATTAGGTCTGATTTTCCCTGGATGGATTTAGCGAGCTCGTTTGACCACCAACCCAATCCAACTGAAGCAGCTCTAATTTTTTTCATTATTAATCCTGATAGCTTGCAACCAGTTTCATACGGAAACGATCAACAATTACGGCAAAGATCAATAGAAGGCCGATGACAACTATCTGTAAGTAAGATTCTATCCTGGCGAGATTCATTCCATTTTGGACAATTCCAATAAACAAGGCGCCTAAAACAACGTTCTCAACCTTACCGATTCCACCCCTCAAACTTACCCCTGCAATTACACAAGCTGCAATAGATTCAAGTGGCATTGATGCTCCGATATTGGCTTCGCCAGAATCAAGTCTTGCTGTAAGCAAAATACCCGATATCGCTGCCATTAACCCTGAAAAAACATATGCCAGAAACAAAGTTCGGTTGGTATTTATTCCTGAAAGATGCGATGCCTTTATATTTCCTCCCACGGCATAAAAATGTCGGCCCAATCGTGTTCGATCAACAACAATATACATACCCAAGATTAAGAGAATTGCCACCAGGACAGGAACAGGTAATCCAAGGAATGTTCCGAATCCAAAGATATCTCCAAATTCAATTGGCATGCCATAAACCGGTATTCCTCCCGTCAAATACAAGGCAATTCCGAAACCAACCGAAGCCATTCCCAAAGTCATCATAAATGGTGAAACATCGAAAACGGCTACGCCAATTCCGTTAACGACTCCTATCATGGTCCCTGCCAATACACCTGCTATAATTCCAATGGATATAACTAGAAACAATGCATCCGGCATGAATGAGTATGCCGTGGCCATGGCTAGTGCACCGACGACAGATGTTATGGCCAGAATGGTACCTACAGAGAGATCAAAACCACCTGTAAGCAAAGCAAACATTTGTCCAACCGCAACCAAAGCCAGATAGGTGGATTGACGGACCACATTCAGAAGGTTGCGTCCAGTGAGAAAATTGTCTGACAGGGCCGTAAATATGATAATTGCAGCAACCAGGAGAAAAGGTAATACACCGAGACGGATAAATGCCGTTCGGATGTAATGGCTTATTGTCTTTCGTGATTTGGGACTGTTGGTTTCCATTAATTTATTATCCTGACATTTTAGGCAGCAACATGCCCAAAACAATGTTCCAATACCGTTTCCTGGTTAACTTCTTCACCTGATAATTCCGCTGACAAATGACCTCTGCACATAACGTAAACCCTATTAGGGAGGTACAAAATTTCTGTCAAATCCGATGATATGACAAGAATCGCTGCACCATTCTTAGACAATTCTGCAATAAATTCATAGATAGCTATTCTGGTCCCGACATCGACACCTACGGTTGGCTCGTCAAATACAAACAGCTTTACTTCACGGGTCAAACATTTGGCAAGCATGATTTTTTGTTGATTGCCACCAGAAAACATGCTTGGTGTTTTCTCAATATTGTGCGGCTGCAAATTCATTTTGCCGGCAAGATCGTTCGCTTTCTTTTTTTCTTGACGCAACCTTATAAACAGCCCTTTCGAAAAGTCTGATGTTGACAATGCAGACATGGACACGCTTTCACGAGAGGGCCTGGACATGATTAACCCCTCATCTCGCCGATCTGAAGGAATATAGTATAGTCCCAAATCAAGCATTTCTCTTGGTGAATTGCCACTGACATTTATGCCATCAAAATGAACCTGACCGGAAGCGATATCCAAAAGCCCGAAACAAACTCTTCCGATATCAGATTTGCCTGAACCAACCAAGCCGGCAATTCCGACTATTTCACCTGCATTTACGTTTAATGACAAATCCTGTATCGCACCATTTCGCGTTGTAAGATTGATAATTTCCAATACCTTGCGGCCAGGTTTAAAGTCAATTTTGGGAAATATCTGGTCGAAAACCTTTCCGGTCATCATTCTTACCAATTCCTTTTCTGGAACATCAGCGGCAGCTGTTCCTACTTTTTTGCCATCCCTCAAAACGGTAATCCGATCACCGATCCGTCTGATTTCACTGATACGGTGTGTGATATAAATTATCCCCACGCCATCTTGTTTCACCAAATTAATCAAATCGAAAAGCTGTTCAGTTTCTTTTTCTGTCAGGGAGGCGGTCGGTTCATCCAGGATCAGTACAGACAAATCGTCACGGAAAGCCTTGGCAATTTCAACCATCTGCTGCTCTGCACGGGATAAAAAATCAATACGATGGTTTGGTTTCAAATCAAAGCCAAGCCTATCAAGTATGTCTTTGGCCTGTTTATTTGATTTTTGTTTGTTCAATAGTCCGAACCGGGATATTTCCGAACCCAAAAAGAGATTTTCCTCTACTGTCATCTGGGGTACAAGGGAAAATTCCTGGAAAACAGCACTTATTCCCAGTGATCTTGCGTGGTGCACTGAATAAATGTCTATCTGCTTGTTTTTGAAATTAAATATCCCCTTGTCTGGAGATAGTGCCCCAGCAATAATTGAAATCAGGGTTGATTTACCCGCCCCATTCTCACCAAACAGGACGTGCACTTCACCCGAATCAACCGAAAAGTCAACTTCGTCAAGGGCCAATGCCCCTGAAAAACTCTTGCTAATTCCTTTTAATTCAAGCAAGGAAGGCCTCATTTCAAATGAGACCTCCCTCAATTATCTTACAGGCAAGAATCGTCATCAATAGTTGACTGTGAAGACAGGTTTGAAACCTTCTGGTGCAAGTGAGGATGACATGTCCACGCTGTCTATATTATCGGAATCAATAACATATAATGCTGGTCCAGCATGTTTGACATAATCCTTTCCTTCCAAAATCCTGACAGCCTGGTCAATGGCAATTCGACCCTGTATTACGGCAGAATCAGTTGGGGCAGCCAATACTTGCCCTCTAACAATTCCTCGGTGTACCTCGGGGGTGAAATAATATGCCACCAGGTTAATCTGATCAGTCAGATTTCTAGCCCTTAATATTCCAATTGAAGCTGCAATTGTCGGCGAGGTGCCGGCAATGTAGGAAATATCAGGATAAGCCTGCAGGGTATCTTCCACTAATTTAGCCTGGATTTCCTTACCGGTATCGCCATATTTTGTTTCAACAACTTCAATATCTGAACCTGCTACAGCTTCTTGGAATCCGAGATTACCGGCTTCAACCCAACCAGCACCCGGAGGGCCGGGGAACCATGCAACCTGTACCTTGCCTGAACCCGCAGGATGGAGTTTGGCCAAATATTCACCGGCTTTGTATCCCATCTCACCAAAAGATACCAGGGATTTAGCAGACAATTCAGACGATGAAATACCATTGATTACATCAATGACCGGAATTCCCTGTGAACGAATTTCACTCACAAGATTATTCAAGCCATCAAATGAAATTGCCCCAATGACAACAGCGTCAGCTCCTCTTGCCACACAATCTTCTATCTGGGATATTTGTGTGTTCAACTCGGTATAGCCACCAGCTTCTACAAGTTGCATCTTGATACCCAATCGTTCCGATTCCGCGACTACCCCATAGTCAACCGCAAGCCAATAAGCATCTTTCATATGTGGAAAGGAAACACAAATGTCCCATTGCTGCTCAGCCTTTTCCAATGGTACATAATCTACCACAGTTCTGGGACTTGCCATATCAAATGGGGGATCCCACACTTCTACCGAATAAGGAAACCAATCGTCGGCCGATACGGCTGTAGCAAACATAAGTCCTGCCAAGGCAGAGACCCCAACAACAATTTTCTTCATTTCACACCTACCTTTTCATTGTACTCAAACTAGTCAATTCTCACATATCAAAATAGAAATAAGGAATTGACAGGTAACAAAATATTGATAAAAATATTTTTGTAAAATGATATTTTTTGTTAACTAAATTCAATTTTTTTGATGGCAATTACATTTCGACAGATACGTTATTTCATTGCCGCCACTGAGGCAGGAAAGTTGTCTCTTGCAGCAGCCAATCTCAACGTTACGCAATCAACTGTGAGTACAGCAATCAACAATCTGGAGGATGACTTGGGTGCACCCCTCTTTTACCGGAAGGCAGGTGGTATTACGTTAACCTATGAGGGGCACCAGTTTTTGCGGCATGCCCAAAACATCATGTTTGCAGTATCAGAAGCTTCACGGAGTCTCAAACGATCTGGTGATACACTCAAGGGCGAGGTGACCATCGGTGTAACCTATACTGTTGCTGGTTACTTTCTGCCTGATTTACTTATGCGATTCAACCGCACCTTTCCACAAGTAAAGGTTAATCTGATAGAGAAACAAAGAACGGAAATTGAACGGGGAATAATTAGCAATCAATATGAAATTGGTGTTTTGCTGGTTTCAAACTTGGAAAATACAAACTTACTTTCTTCCAGAACCCTTACCCGGTCTCGAAGGCGCCTTTGGTTGAGCACAAATCATCCCCTAAGAAATTCCAGCATAATTTCCCTAAAGGATTTAGCCATGGAACCATATGTTATGCTGACAGTTGATGAAGCCAATCAAACAGCCATGAAATATTGGGAAAAAACACCCTACAGACCCAATGTCGTGTTCACAACCTCTTCAGTTGAGGCAGTTCGTAGCCTTGTGGCGACAGGTATGGGTATTACTATATTGTCAGACATGGTATACCGCCCATGGTCCCTTGAAGGTCAATTTGTTGAGGTTAGAGAAGTATCTGATCATATACCATCCATGGATACAGGTTTGGTTTGGAAGAAAGATAAAAAACTGAGTCAATCTGCAATAGCTTTCGTCGATTATCTTTGCCAAGCTTTTGCAGACAGGAGGAATATCACTGATTCATATTCATGAAGGAGAATTGAGGAAAATAATAACATTGAAAAACAACCATGGGAAAATCCCACCTCCAGTTTTACCAATTGAGTTCATATATTATTACTTGTAATCATTCTCTTTGAGAAGCCATACAATTCTCAATTTCTTGTAATACAATCCTATTCTGATAGGGAATCTGGTTAATAATATTCGTAAGAGGACATCATGACCGATCGAGTTGCCCTGATAACTGGAGCGGGAACAGGTATTGGCAGATCGGCTGCAATATCACTCGCAAATATCGGTTATAAATTGGTTTTGGTTGGCAGACGTCCAGAGCCATTGCATGAAACTGCTTCCATTTGTAAGAACACAGAATCCCTGTGCATTCCCAGTGATGTCGGGGACCCGGATCAGGTTGTAAAGCTGTTCGCGCAATTGATGAAGCAATTTGGCAGGTTGGACCTGTTGTTCAACAATGCCGGCATTGGAACACCACCCGTCGGCATAGATGAATTGGAATTTGATGATTGGGAGAATTGTGTAAGGGTCAATTTGACGGGTTCGTTTCTTTGTTCCAAACATGCTTTCAGGATTATGAAATCGCAGACCCCAATGGGAGGAAGAATTATCAACAACGGATCTGTTTCTGCCCATGCCCCTCGACCAAAAACAGTAGCCTATACAGCGACCAAACATGCGATAACCGGTTTGACAAAAAGCCTGTCTCTGGATGGTCGTGAATTTGATATCTGTTGTTCCCAAATAGATATAGGAAATGCCGATACGAACATGGCAGCCAAATTCAAGGTTGGTGTTCCTCAAGCATCGGGATTAATAAGTACGGAACCGGTATTTGATGCGGAACACTGTGGAGATGCCATTGCCTTTATAGCGCAATTCCCCTTGCAAACCAATATCCAGTTTCTAACCATCATGGCCACCAAAATGCCCTTTATTGGCAGGGGATGAACTGAAAGTTACAGACTTGATATATTCAAGTCTCAATATTTCGTTGAAGTTTGCTAGCCAGATAGAGAATGTATTGCCAGGCTACTCGTCCCGACCTGGCTCCCCGGGTCTGTTGCCACTCGATCGCATCCGAAATTAGCATTTGTTCAGTTGCATCCAGTTCATAATGAAGACAATATTTTCTGATTATTTCCAGATAAAGATCCTGGCTACAGGGATGGAAACCCAACCATAATCCGAAACGGTCGGAAAGGGATACTTTCTCATCTACCGATTCAGAGGGATTTATGGCCGTTGATCTTTCATTCTCAATCATGTCTCTGGGCATCAAATGCCGTCGGTTGGAAGTCACATAGAAAATTACATTTTTTGGTCTGCCCTCCACTCCCCCATCAAGTGCAGCCTTCAAAGTCTTGTAATTGTTTTCTTCCATCGAAAAGGAAAGATCGTCACAAAAAAGGATAAATCTCTCCTTTGCTTCCCGCAATATATCCAGAAGGCGATCAAGTGATGGCAGGTCCTCCCGATGGATTTCAATAATCTTCAAATTATTGTCTGTGCGAGAAATTTCACGATGGATGGCCTTGACCAATGAAGACTTGCCCATTCCTCTAGCACCCCACAACAGTGCATTGTTTGCTGAATACCCTCGGGCAAAGTTCAGGGTGTTTTGATATAGGGTTTCCTTGGTTCGGTCTATACCCAACAATAGGTCCAGCCCAACCCTGTTCACCTTTTCAACTGGATGTAAGGTATCTGGATTTAACCTCCATACAAAGGCATCTGCTGAAGTGAAATCAGTCAAATTGGGTGGAGCTGGGGATAACCTTTCGATTGCCATTGCAATCCTGGTAACTTGTTCCAGCAATTTTTTATCAGTCATAGGATCAGGTCATTCCACAGAGATTTTCAGTAGAGATGAAAAACACCGTTTTTATGTTCTTTCCTCTTCCTCGTCGAAAAGTATTCCTTCCTCGGCATAAGTTTCCTTCCTCTTCCTCTCAACTCTTTTTACTAACCATATGGAAATTTCATAGAGACCATATACAGCTGTAAACAAAATTACCTGGGTTATGACATCTGGTGGAGTTACCACTGCCGCCAAAACCAATATGCACACGACCGCATATTTACGAAAGCCTGCCAACCCCTTACCGGTAACCAGACCGGCCTTACCCATTAAGGTCAATAATACAGGAAGCTGGAAACACACTCCAAAAGCGAGAATGAATTTAATCGTCAGCGAAAGATATTCGGCAACCGAGCCTTGGAAAGTAACCCCAACATCGGCGATAATTTCCCTACCATCGGCAAGAATGTCAACTTCAGTACCATTCTCTGTTGACAGTACCTGATCTGCTTCGGTTTCCAAGCCCTCTGAAATAACGGTCTCTGTGAGTACGGGGGCAGTCAGAGTACTTTCCTGCTGGAAACTGAGAAAGAAATTAAATGCCAGGGGTATTACGATGAAGAAGGCAAATGATGCCCCCAGTAAAAACATGAAGGGCGAGGCAATCATGAATGGCAGGAAAGCACTTTTTTCATTTTTGTAAAGCCCAGGTGCAACGAACCTCCACAATTGAAATCCGAGAAATGGAAAACTCAGAATAAACCCACCCATGAAGGAAATCCTGACGGCAACAAAAAATCCTTCCTGCAATTTGATTAGTATCAGGTTACATTCTTGTCCTCTGGTCAGAAGCGCATTGCAAATCGGATCGGTCAGGAATGTAAAGATTGGTTCCCAGAAAGCGAAGCTGATCACCATACAAACCAAAAAGGCCAGTACGCAGTGGATCAGCCTTTTCCTAAGTTCGGTCAGGTGTTCGATTAGTGGGGCTTTGGTACTTTCAATGTCTTCCTTGTCAGGCATGACTCAATCTCAATGTACCGAGGCATTTTTATTTGTTTCACCCCCAGTTTGGTCAGAAATCATTTCTGTTCCGGCATTTTCATCAACTGAAACTGATGGCTCATTTTCTTCTGCTCGTATTTGATTATCGTTCAAGCTCATTGGTTCTTTATCGTTGCTGATTTCCTCAATGGCACTTGAAGTATCTTTCTGCTTGGAAGGTATCTTTTTCTTGGGGGGTTCTTTAAGGTCCGTAGACATAATTTTATTATCTGGAAGGTTTAAACCATCAGTCATCCTGTCGGCTATCTCACTGAACTTGTCCAATCCCAGCTGTTTGGGCGAAGTGACGGCCTTTATCCCCGTGGAAAGATCCTTGACTCCGGTGTCACTAGCCGCACTGTCCATGGCTCTTTGAAATTCGCGGGCCATTGCCCTCATCCGTCCCATCACCTGTCCAATGGACTTGAACATTCCGGGCAGGTCCTTGGGACCGACTACAATCAAGGCTACAACTCCAACAATCAGGAGTTCACCCCATCCAAGGTCAAACACGGCAGTCTTTACAAAATTATCAGATTACTTCTCTTGTTCGCTTTCAGAGGTAATTTCTTCCTGACCTTCCTTCAGCCCTCTTTTGAAGGAAGAAAATCCCTTGCCGACTTCTCCCATGAGCCCGGCAATCTTGCCACGCCCAAACAGAACCAATACAACTATAGTAATCAACAAAAGTCCGGGAATTCCAATATTGTTCAACATTTACACACTCCAGTTACAATCAGGACCACATAGCCCTTCCTATCAGATATAAACCAATACCTGCTGCTATTCAAGAAATTCAGGTGATTGAATCAACCTGCATTTTACCTTTTCTTTCAAAATTATTCAATTTGATTGATGCTTCTTTTCTTCTTTGAGAATCCATCTACCGCTTCGAAAAATCGGAGATGCTAATACATCCTGTTTAACCACATTCGTGCAAAGTCATTTATCTTCAACAATAGCACAACCGATACTGGGAATTTTTAGTTCCTTCATAATTGAAGCAACCTTAAAATGACTTTAACGAATTAACCTTCGTGCTATTACGATAATCAATACTACCACAAATATTACAAATATTAACAGTTGTAGGGGTATTCCGATATTGTTCAGCATTTCTTGATTCCAATTTCATTTACAGTTTATACAAGAATTCAAATCCGAATTTCATTGAGTATGTTTATACCCTAAATTGGCCTCATGTCGAATAATCTTTGAATACAGCACGATATGGTCAAGGAACAATTGGTGATAAACCATGTCTCACTTCCCCAGAAATAACTTGGCAAACTGAATTTGTACCATGGAATAAATCACCATTGCCAATTGGACGCGAGGTTGGTTGGCTAAGTTAATAAAAATTGAGCAATTCAAGGTATTGCGAAAGCCCTTGATTGGTTAGCGTCTTGCACCGAAACTGGCGGTAAGGTCGTCAAGTTCAACCGATCCTGCAACCCCATCATGTGTGGACCCATAAAATTGTCCTATCAATATTTCCTGACCGTCTTTATTTCGCAGGAAATTACCACTTGAAATAAGCATATACTCCATGCTTCCTGAATGCCAACTCTCACCTGTTCCGATTTCACCTGGGGTTTGTCCGATATTCCATACCTGCAAGTTCGTAAAGGTGGCTGTAACAGTTGAATCGATGTGATTGATACGGATTTCGGCATTGCCACGGACTGGCCTGAGTGATGGTGTGAAACCCAACAACTCACCTCGCCATATAGTGAAACCTGAAAGCTTTTGGTTGACAGTAAATTCGGTTTCGGGAATGACTCCACTAGTCCAAGGTACTGTTACATCGTTGACATGGTTGACACCAAAACGCAGCTGCTGTCGGTTTCCGGTTGAAACAGAACTATATAACTCAATTGAGTTTGTATCCCAATCGCCGAGTGAGGAAACGTCAAATTGATCAGGTGTTGTTACTATGGGCAATCTGTAGACGGCACGTAATGCAGCTCCGTCTATTTCGGGTATTTGTGACCCCCATTGTTTATGAAAACCACCTTTAGGGCCATCGGGACCAAGAAGTGAAGAAGGATGGCCTTTTGTATTGGTATGCACCATGAAACCAAGGGCGTGCATCATTTCATGCAAAAGAATGGCCAATCTTTGCTGTTCAGTCATGCGTACACTGTCGTTTACCCAGACAAAAGAGGCATCAAGTGATTTATTTACACGAGGTTCTTGAGAATTGTTATATGTGGTGCGTGTTTTTGCAAAGCCACCTGCATTAACGTTGGCAGGATAGCCTACCGATTTCTTGTCGGAAAAATACACATGAATTTCGCCATTTGGAATAGAGCTGATTGCATCACCCCCGTGATGTTTTACATTGCCAATGTGCGGTACATCGCTACCTATCCTGAGATGAAGATGCTGTGGAAATTCGCGGTTTATCAGGCCAATGGCGTGGTGCAGTAAAGCCCGTTCCTTACTAGTTCCTACGCTAGTGAGGCGGACGACAGGCGGAGAAGAAAAACGAGTGAAACTTTGGTTCCTGTTGTCAAATTTGCTGCCCTTTGGACTACCTAAATTGACACGGAAATAATCCACAATTCGCTTGGCACTTGGGTTGTCGGTTCTGGTACGCAATTCCAGTTTGCTTTGGTTGGCTCCGGGATTAAAAGGTTCTGGCCCTGCAATTTCCGAGCCTCCAACGCAGGCGGTGAGAAAAACGGGAAAAAGCAAAGGAAGCGGGTTAAAATTGCGACATCTGGCAACAACAAACAGTATCATGTCCAATGGTTTATGCCTTTGCTTCGTTTTACGGTAATGGATTGGGAAGACACCGTAAAGTGCTTCAAGATCATTTGCAACCTTGAAAATTCATGAACCGGCATTGGGTGATCTCTAATGCAACCAAAAATGGTTGCTTTCTTTATATGCAACTCAAAAAGGTTGCACAAATACCTCGAAAGAATAGCTACTAAAAATTAGAGTTAATAAAATGGTCTTGGTTAAAGTGTCTGGCTAATTAAGCTTATATTTTTGGTTATACTATGAGTACACCATAGGGTTATAAGGCTGTTTATTAACTTAGAAATTTAAGTAACAGGTTCTAAGGGATAATCTCCATTAATTTGATTCAGGTAACGGGGAATTATCGTTATGGAGCGAATTATCGTCTTTCCTATACTTATGGTAGGGATCAGTCAGCCTGGTCTGTGCGATACAGGGAAAAAGAAAGCATTTGCTTCGCTTGAGACTTAACCACATCCTTGCTCCGGGTTTGGGTAAAAAGACCGAAGGAACTGAAGCTTTCAGCACTGACTGGTCATTCTCCATCCGAAATTCTACAAGGCTGGTATTTCCCATATATCGGGACTTGACCACTGTAACAGGTACCGGCACACCATCTTCGGCGGTTGGAACCGGCCCTCTGCCTTTTCTGTCAAAGTCAATTCGCATGTGTTGGGGACGAATAATAACCTCTACATCAGCCCCATCCCTGAATTCGGGAGTGGCAAATTTCCCGAAGGGAGTATTGATTTCCGAATTCTCCACAACCCCGTGAATTACATTCAAATCGGAAAAAAACGAGGCAACATCCCGGTTTTTGGGAAAATTATATAGATCGTAGGGTGAGCCGGTTTGTACAATTCTACCCTCTTTCATCAATACGATTTCATCAGCCATACGCATGGCCTCGGAAGGTTCATGCGTTATCAGCAATACTGCTACATTTTCTTCCATGAGTATGTTGATGGTCTCTTCCCTGACGTAATCCCTCAATCTGTCATCAAGGTTGGAAAATGGTTCATCCAACAACATTATTCTTGGCTTGGGTGCGAGGGCCCTGGCCAGAGCTACCCTTTGCTGTTCACCACCGGAAAGGTGATGTGGGAATTTCTTTCGCAAAGGTTCAAGATTGACCCGTTGCAACAATTCGGTAATCCTGTCCTTCCTGTTTGAACCTCTTCCGATGAGTCCAAAGGCAACATTCTCCTCGACAGTGAGATGGGGGAACAGGGCAAAATCCTGAAAGAGAAGCCCTACCGATCTCTTTTCGGGAGGAACATTTATTGACTTGCTTGATATAACCTTACCATCAATCAAGACCTCTCCAGTATCTTGACGGTCAACACCCGCGATAATTCTCAAAGTTGTGGTTTTGCCACAACCTGAAGGTCCAAGAAGGCAAGTCAGCTCACCAGCCTTTAAGGTTAGCGAGATATCATCCAATATCTTTTTTCCCCCAAGATTGCGGGATATTCCATTTAGCTCTAGCCTTGTCACTGTCCCAATGATTTGATGTTGTAATTATTCCCGAGTAATTTAATGGGAATTAAAATAATGCACTATATTCGAAATTACAATTTTTTTTGAAAACAGTTGATTCATACAGCCAGAAGGCTTTTGAGGAAAAAATTCAAATCAATTCCTGGCATTCACCCAATGAAGTTTGTCATGGAAATATAAGTTGACCTAGCAGTTTAATAATTAATTCCTGCTACATTGTCGTATTGACTGCACCTCCATCAAGCAGCAGATTTTGACCCACTATAAAGCTGGCTTGCTGGGAGCAAAGAAAAGCACAGGCAGCTCCAAATTCCTCAATTTGCCCATAACGCCGGGAGGGAATTGTTTTCTTTCTTTGTTCTTCCGCCTCTTCCAGCGTAATACCGGTAATTTTGGCTGTTTCGTTGTCCAGATAGACTGATCGATCAGTTGCATGGATTCCAGGCAATAGATTGTTTATGGTAACGCCATATTGGGCAACCTGCCGCGAAGTGCCGGCAACATATCCGGTCAGTCCTGCTCTTGCGGTATTTGACAGACCCAATACCGCTATGGGAGCTTTGACCGATTGGGAAGTAATGTTTACGACCCTTCCCCAACCCTTGTCAATCATCTTTGGAAGAGCAATTTTCATCATTGCAATGGGCGCAAGCAGGTTACTGTCAAAGGCAGCAATGAAATCTTCCCTGCCCCAATCTGTCCACATGCCGGCCTTGGGTCCGGCAGCGTTGTTGACGACAATGTCGGGCTCAGGGCAAGCCTCGAAGAGTTTGTTTCTGCCATCCTCGGTAGTCACATCTCCTTGAATTTCGATAACTTCCACACCAAATCTAGTTCTGATTTCATTTCCGGACGAAACAAGGCTTTCCTTTCCACGCCCATTAATGACAAGGTTGACTCCCTCTTCCGCCAAAGCGTTGGCGCAACCGAAACCAAGACCCTTTGTTGAAGCACAAACAATTGCCCACTTACCTTTAATTCCAAAATCCATTTCCAAATCCTATCCTAACAAATGATATAATGACCAAATTCAAACCTACTTTCCCCAGTTTCCAGTTAAAAACATTACTGTCTGAAAAAGGGGTGATTACAAATATCTACACCATGGAGACAATATGGTAACATTTAAGGATTTTGGCCTAGATGCCAAAGTGTTAAATGCTATTGAAAAACTAGGTTATGATAAACCTACGGAAATTCAAGCACATACAATCGAACCTGCCATCAACGGTAGCGATATCCTGGGAATTGCCCAAACAGGAAGTGGGAAAACAGCAGCATTCCTGATCCCTATGATCAAGAAACTTGCCGAAGGGAGGGCAAAAGCCAGAATGCCCAGAGGGCTGGTCATTACTCCCACGAGGGAACTTGCTGCCCAGATTTACGAAAATTTCAGCAATCTCGCTGCCGATATCAAATTGACCAGTACTCTGATCATTGGTGGTACCTCTTATCAGGAACAACAAAAAGCCCTGAACACCGGGGTTGATATAATTATTGGCACGCCGGGCAGGATTTATGATCATCTGGAACGTCAAAATGTGATGCTTCATGGAATTCAGTATCTGGTTATCGATGAGGCTGACAGAATGCTTGACGAGGGGTTTATACCCCAAATTGAAATGATCTGTTCCCGAACTTCTCCACGCCGCCAGACCCTGTTTTACTCGGCCACCATGTACCCCGAAATAGAAAAGCTTGCAGATGATTTCCTGACAGATCCCCTGCGGATAGAAGTCAGTCCGCGAGCTTCGGTATCCGAGGATATCGAACAGCTCGTTTTTATTGTCGATAAGGGTGGTTCAAGGGATTTATTCAAGCAAAAGCGTAATATTCTGCGCAAGGTCATCAATCATTTTGGTGACGATCTTTCCAACGCCATAATCTTCAGCAATACCAAGAATCACGTTGATATTTTGCAAAAATCCATGAAATTTCATGGGTTCGAAAGTGAATCCATTCATGGGGATCATACCCAGTCAGTACGAACAGAAGCCCTGAACAAATTCAGAAACGGGGAAATTCAGTTCCTCATCGCTTCAGATGTGGCTTCACGCGGTTTGGATATTCCGCTCGTTTCCCATGTCATCAATCTTGATGTACCCGTAAATCCGGAAGATTACATTCATCGTATTGGTAGAACGGGCAGAGCTGGAAACAAGGGAACCTCGGTGACCTTGTGCAGCAAAAAGGAACTAAATACCCTTGATAGCATTGAAAAACTGATTTCCAAGCCTCTAAATAAATTCAAATTGCTGCTCAAGGGCAAATCACAGGATTTGAGAATTGTTCCCTTAAACCGGATTGATGAGAATGATGAGGAAAATTCCAAGGGAATGATGGATATGGAAACCGAAGATACAGATATTTCAACTGCCGAGAAAAACAAATCTGAATCACAAGGCAGGAAAAAGAAAAAAGGCAAGCATACCAAGCGAAGAGAATCCCCAAAACCAGCTGATCTTGAAAGTGCTTCCAGTGCCGATGCTGGAGATGATAACATGACGTCCGGTGAAGCAGTAAGTGATACTGAAGAAACTGAAACAGTCAAACCTGTCAGAAGAAGGTGGTCCTACCGCAAAAAAGATTTGTATACTAGAAAATCAAAAAATGATGCTGCCCCGGACAATGCTGATGACAAAATCAATGTCGATCTGGTTTCAGGAGAATCACCTGAACCTGATGGAATCCAAGCCAGCGAGCAGAAAAACAAGAGCCCTTCCAAGCAAAAAGGGGCTGGCAAATCCGGTCAGAGAGGCTCCAAAAGGGGTAACAAGCAATCGATGAACAAGGGTTTTGAGGGCAGAACACCCGCTTTTGTGTACTATGATTTCGATTGATTGATGATATTAAACCTTGTCTTATCTGATAGCTATCTGAATGACAGGTTTTTTGTTGTAAAAGTCCAGGCACAATTTCCTGGTTGCCTTGCCCAAAATATCCTTCAGCTTGGATTCATGTGCCAGTTGTTGTTTGGTGGATTGGCTCAGCTTGGTCAAGATCATAGAAATCAACTCCTTCTGAAATTCCTCAAATGCATCCGAATTGAGACCAGAGCACTGTACAATTATTCCTTCCCGGTTGAACCTGCCGGATTTTCTTGATAGAAAAATCGAAACAAGTCCATTATGTGCCATTCGCAATCTTTCCTTGATGGTATCACTTTCGAATCCGACAATATCATTCCCATCAATACACAATCGCCCAATTTGTTCTTTTTCCGAATCAAGTAATTTTCCCCCGAGCAATTCAACCATCGAACCGTTGGGTGCCACGATGGCATTGAAACCGGCATCAATGGCTATCTCCGCATGCATCTTCAAATGCCTATATTCCCCATGCATGGGGATAACCAGATTTGGCAAGACGAGTTTATGGAGCTTCTCCAGATCTGTTTTGTTGGGGTGTCCCGATACATGATAAAGACCCGAAGATTCATCAATTATATTGACACCCAATTCTGCAAATCGATTTTGTATTTTGCTTATGGCTACTTCATTACCGGGAATGGTCTTGGAAGAATAAATGACCGTATCACCCCGTTTTACCCTCAATCCCTTGAAGGAACCGCCTGTTGACAATTGGGCCGTTGCAGCCCTCCCCTCACCCTGGCTTCCCGTTGCCAAAACAAGCAGGCTGTTTCTTGGCAAATTACGCGCCTGTCCAATTGAAACCTGGTTTGGCAAATCTTCCAAAATTCCAACATCGATTGCATGGGAAACCAATCTGTTCATGGCTCGCCCCAGCAGGACCACATTTCGTCCACAAAGTTCGGCTGCTTGAGCTATCTGGTAAATCCTGGCAATGTGCGAGGCAAATGTCGTGGCAATCACCATCCCTTCACATTCCTGTATAAGTTGATCAAGATTTGTACCAATCGAGGCCTCTGATCGGGCTTTCCCGGGAGTCAAAGCATTGGTGGAATCACATATCAGGGCTAGAATCTTCTCACTGCATATTTCCTCCCACAATTCCTCTTCAAAGGGTTCGCCAATAACCGGTTCATGATCCAATTTGAAATCACCAGTATGGATAACTCTCCCATCGGGAGTATCAATGATCAGGCTAGAGGATTCCGGTATTGAATGAGATATTGGTACATAGGAAACTTCAAATGGACCAGCCGTAATTTTATCCGGATAGATATCAACCGTGTGGAACCGACTTTGATTGCCACCATATTCGTCAATCCGGTCCAAGGCAATTTGCCTGGAAAATTCACGTGCATAGACTGGTACATCCAATTCACCGTTCAAAAAGGAGATGGCACCCAGATGATCCAAATGGCCGTGGGTTATGAAAATTGCCTCTACCTGGGATTTTCTCTCGACCAACCAGGAATAATCAGGGATTATAAGGTCCACACCCGGTGCCGTTTCCATATCAGGAAACAAGACACCCGCATCCACGACAATGAATTGCTCCCTGTCCTGGGAACCATACCCGTAGACATACATGTTCATGCCGATTTCACCGGCACCCCCAAAGGGAAGATATATCAGCCTAGGCTTGGTCATTCGTTCCAAAAGCGTTATAGTTATAGATAACTGCCAGACCATGAATGGTCAGGTCTGCATCCAACTTGTCAAACAGATGATCTGCTTGGGCCAAGATTGTGGAATATCCACCTGTCCCGATAACTTTCAAATCCCGTCCCTGCTCTTCCTGAATTCTTCTGCAAATACCTTCAATTAGACTCACGTAGCCCCAGAAAATGCCCGAATGCATGCAATCAAGCGTATTTTTACCAATGATCGAAGGAGGTATCTCAACACCTACATGCGGGAGTGCTGCGGCAGCTTCATGGAGCGCACGAAGAGAAAGATCAATTCCTGGAGAGATGACTCCTCCGATATATGCCCCATCATTATCAACAACATCAAATGTGGTGGCTGTACCAAAATCTACTACAATCAAATCCCCGCCAAATTGTTCAAAGGCCGATACAGTGTTGACAAGCCTGTCTGAACCTACATGAACGCCCGGGTCAATCCTGACTTCTACCGGCAGACGACAATTACCGGTACCCACTATGATGGGTTCGGTATCAAAATACTTTTGACATAGTTGCTCAAGGTTGAACAAGACCCCCGGAACAACCGAAGAGATGATAACCGATTCAATGTCCTGTATGTTTGCCTTTAATCCGATGAGGGGCTCCAACCAGACATAATATTCGTCACTCGTTCTGGCGGTGTAAGTGGAACAACGCCAACTTTCCAGGGTTGTACTTCCCTCTATGATCGCAAATACGGTGTTTGTATTTCCTACATCAATTGCCAACAACATCTTTCGAGTCCTCAAAAAACATATCACCCGCCGAGAAATACCTGATACCATCCGGAGTCACAACAATAGCCCTTCCATTATGGTCGATACCTTCGAATATTCCCCTTGTTTCAATCTTGCCATGTCTGAAGAAAATCCCTTTTCCCAAATCAAACGCCCTTTCAAGCCATAATTCACGAATACGCCAAAATCCATCAGAATGATAGACTTCCTCGTATTTATTTACTTTTTGAATCAACCTGTCCAAGAATTCCCTGCTGGAAATATCAAAACCTGTCAGTTGTGCAATACTTCCCGGATCATATTTCCTTTCGGGTACATCTTCCAGGGCCGGAACCTCATGGAGATTGACACCAAATCCGGTTATCAAATAATTCTCGTCCGATAGTCGGTTATTTTCCAGCAGGATACCCGCAACCTTCTTTCTGGACAAAATGACATCATTAGGCCATTTCAAATAAAAATCATGCTTGAATTCGGTAAAGGCACACAGTGTTTCATGAAGGGCCAACCCGGCCAGGAATGACCTCAGGGGAATATCCTGCAAGGGTTCATTGGGCTTTTGAAGGTAGGTTGCAAAAAAATTTTTCGAACCGGAATGCCAGTTCCTGCCTGATCTGCCTCGTCCCCTGGTTTGGGTTTTCGTCCAGATCCAGATGGGTTTGGTAAATCCTGAAATATGCCTTATTGCTTCCGAATTGGTACTTTCCAACCTGTCAAAACTAAGAATTTCGTAGTTTCTCTCCAAATTATTTTCCTAGTTGAACAACATGCCTGTTGCTGCCTGACTGATATCTATGATTCCAAACAGGTTGGCCACCCCAACTATTACGAAAACACCGGAAAGTACCAGTGTGATCTGGGATGTCCTGGTCATGTTATCATCAAGACTTTCACCGTCTTCACCAAAATACATGAAATATACAAGACGCAGATAATAATAGGCACCAATTACCGAAGCTATCGCCCCTCCAAGTGCCAACCAGTACATTCCAACCTCGATTACGGCCAGAAAGACATAGAGTTTGGCAAAGAAACCGACCAGGGGAACAATCCCGGCCAGCGAAAACATTAAAAGCAGCAGTGAAAAGGCTTGAACTGGAGCTTGCTTAGAGTACATGCCAAGCGAGTATATGTCAGATACAGGTCTGCCTCCCTTACGCATCGAAAGAATGAAGGCAAAGGTGCCCAAATTCATGATCGTATAGATCACCATGTAAATCAGCATGGCCTGAAATCCCTTCTCCGTTCCCGATGCAATCCCCATGAGGGCATAACCCATATGGGCAATGGAGGAATAGGCCATTAGACGCTTGATATCAATCTGACCAATGGCTGCTATCGAACCCAGGAACATGGATACAAAGGCAATTCCACCAACTATCAGTTGCCAATCATCGGCTACCGGACCAAAGGCTTCCATCAACAATCTTGCAAACAAAATCATGGCAGCCACCTTGGGTGCCGTGGCCAGGAAGAGGGTGACAGGTGTCGGTGCCCCTTCGTATACATCCGGTGCCCACATGTGGAAAGGTGCCGCCGAAACCTTGAAGGCCAATCCTACGATCAGGAAGGCCAATCCAAACAGTAATCCGACCGACGTTTCGCCGTCTGATATGGCTTCCGATATACCACTCATCAACGTTGTTCCGGAAAAACCGTAGGTAAGAGAAGCACCATATAAAAGCAAGCCCGAAGACAATGCCCCCAGGACAAAATACTTCAAACCCGCCTCGGTTGATTTCGAATGATTTCGATGGAATGCGGCAAGCACATAGAGTGACAGCGATTGCAGTTCTATACCCATATACAACACCATCAACCCATGCGCCGAAACCATGACCATCATTCCTAGAACGGCAAATACCACCAGTATCGGGAATTCGAATTTGAGAATTCTTTCCCTGTCAAGGTAATCCCGGCTCAACAGGAGAACAACTGCCGAGGACAGGGCTATGACCACTTTTGCAAATCGCGAGAAACCGTCATCGACAAAGGCCCCGCCAAAGGCCTGTTTCGTTCCTGTGGTTGCCAAGCCAATCCAAAGGCTCAACCCTACCAGAAAAATGCTTGTCAGCCATACCAGCGCCGTTCCAGTCTTCTGGGTATTCGAGAATACAGCCCACATCAGAGCAGCCAAACCGTAGGATGCCAGTACCAGTTCAGGTAGTATCGTTGTCAGATCACTTGGAAACATATCAATACACTAAAACTATAAATTCATCATTTCGGCAAGGCAGCAAGGACATGATTTTTCAATTCCATGACTGCAGGACCGGTAATGTCGGTAACCAGGGAGGGATAAACGCCCAAAAGAAGAGTCATGACAATCAGGGGTGCGAATACGAGTTTCTCCCTGTTGCTCAAATCCCGAACCCCGGCCAGAGAGGCCTTGACCAGGTCACCAAGGACAACTCGCCTGAATACCCACAAGGCATAGGCGGCCGAGAGAATGACTCCGGTAGCGGCAAAAAAGGCAGCCCAGGTATTGACCTGAAAGATTCCCGCCAGGGTCAAAAATTCACCAACAAAACCACTTGTACCCGGAAGACCCACATTGGCGAGGGTGAAGAACATGAAACCCAGTGCATAAACCGGCATCTTTATTACCAGTCCACCATAATCAGCTATTTTTCTGGTATGCATCTGGTCGTAAACAACACCGACACAGAGGAACAAGGCACCTGAGATCAACCCATGCGACAGCATCTGGAAGATGGCCCCTTCCAGGCCCTGATGGGTAAACGAGAAAATTCCGATGGTGACAAACCCCATATGGGCAACGGAAGAATAGGCAATCAGTTTTTTGATATCCTCCTGCATCATGGCAACCAGCGAGGTATAGATGATGGCAATGACACTGAGCCAAATCACGAAATCGGCAAAAATTTCTGAAGCGATGGGAAACATTGGCAGACTGAATCGAAGAAAACCATAACCTCCCATTTTCAGAAGGATTGCAGCCAGAATGACCGACCCCCCTGTTGGTGCCTCGACATGCGCATCCGGTAACCAGGTGTGAAAGGGCCACATCGGCAATTTGACTGCAAAGGAAGCAAAAAAGGCCAGCCATAACAGTGACTGGATACCACCAATCAGGTCCCAGCCAAGAATCGAGAGCGGCAAATGGGAAAATTCGTGGGTAAGGAGTACCTCTATATCAGTGGTTCCGGCATCAACCCACATGTAGACCATTGCGATCAGCATCAGGATGGAACCGAGAAGCGTATACAGAAAAAACTTGAAGGTTGCATAGAGTTTCCGCTCACCGCCCCAGATGCCTATAATAAGGAACATGGGGATCAGACCGGCTTCAAAGAAAAAGTAAAACAGCACCAGATCAAGGGAACAAAATACCCCGATCATGAATGTTTCCAATACCAGAAAGGAAATCATGAATTCCTTGATTCGATGCTCCACCTTCCAGCAGGCAAGAACGGTAATCGGCATCAGGAAGGTTGTCAGGACAATGAACAGGACACTGATGCCATCAACCCCCATTTTGTATCTGAGACCAAGTAGCCAAGTATATTCCTCGACAAACTGAAATCCTTCCACTTCGGGTTCAAAGCCCAAAATCAGAAACAGTGAAATCAGAAAGGTTGCACCTGTTGCCACCAAGGCCAAAAACTTGATGTTCTTGGCTGCGGCGGCTTCCTCCCCCCTGATGAAAAACATCATGATGAGGGCAGCGATAAAAGGGGTAAAGGTAATTACCGTTAGGAGGTTATTCATGCTCAATGACCTCCGAACAGTACAACATAGACAACTATTGCGCCCATCCCCAATACAATCATCAAGGCATAATGGAACAGATAACCCGATTGCAACCTGACTGCCAGTTGGGTCAATGCCGGTACGCTGCGTTTGGCCACAAGATGCAGAACACCGTCAATGGTCTTGCCATCACCTACCTTCCAGAGGAAGGTTCCCAACCACTTGGCTGGTCTGACAAGGGTTGTCTCGTATATTTCATCAAAATACCACTTGTTAAGCAGGAACAGGTAAAGGGGTCTTTGAGACCTCGCCAGTGCAACAGGTAAATCTGGGGACTTGATATAAAACAACCAAGACAATCCAAATCCCAATAACATGGCAATAAAAGGTGAGGCCTTGACCCAGCCCGGGACATAATGGGCATCATGAAGAACATGATTATCAGCCCCAACATAAACCGAAGGTCCGAAGAACTCCTCGACATAATAACCAAAAAACTCCGGATACCACAGCATTCCCGCAAAGACCGATCCCAAAGCCAGAACAATCAGGGGTATCAGCATTGACCAAGGGGATTCGTGAGCATGGGAGTGGGTCTCTTTATCACCCTTCTCTGCTCCGAAAAAGGTCATGAAAATCAGACGCCAGGAGTAGAAACTTGTCATCGCGGCAGCAATCAGCAAAAGAATGAATGCCATCAGACCTGCTTCACTGGCTGCGGCAAAGGTCGATTCAACAATGGCATCCTTGGAGAGGAATCCGGCAAAACCGATCTGGGTCAAGGGAACCCCGAAACCGGTTATGGCCAATGTACCGATCATCATGGTCCAGAAGGTAACCGGAATCTTTGATCGGAGTCCACCATAGTTGCGCATGTCCTGTTCATGATGCATGGCATGGATTACCGAACCGGCACCCAAAAACAGCAATGCCTTGAAGAAAGCGTGTGTAAATAGATGGAACATGGCGGCTTGGTACACACCTACTCCGGCAGCAGCAAACATGTACCCCAACTGGGAACAGGTGGAATACGCTATGACCCGTTTGATGTCATTCTGGACCAATCCCACACTAGCTGCAAAAAGGGCCGTGATGGCACCAATGATGGTGATCAATGCCAGTGCGACAGGTGCAAATTCATAGAGGGGGGACATTCTGCAAACAAGGAAAACACCAGCTGTTACCATCGTGGCTGCATGGATCAATGCCGAGACGGGGGTCGGGCCCTCCATCGCATCAGGTAGCCAAGTATGCAGGAAAAGCTGTGCTGATTTGCCCGCGGCACCGACAAACAAAAGAATACCCGCAAGCTCGGCAGCATTGACCTCCATCCAAAGGAACCCGATGGTTCTTTGGGACAAGCTCTCGGCCTGGGCAAAAACGTCATCAAGAAGGACCGAACCGGTAAGGGCAAACAGGGCAAATATGCCCAAGGCCATCCCGAAATCACCAACCCTGTTGACGATAAAGGCCTTGATGGCTGCAGCATTGGCCGAGGGTTTGCGATAATAGAAACCGATAAGCAGGTAGGAAGCGACACCGACACCTTCCCAACCGAAAAACAATTGTATCAGGTTGTTTGATGTAACCAGGGCCAGCATTGCAAAGGAGAAAAAGGAAAGATAAGCGAAGAAACGGGGTTTGTAACTCTCATTTTCCTTCCACTGCGGGTCTCCGTGCATATACCCGACACTGTACAGGTGAACAAGGGCCGAAACAGTGGTTACCACGACCAGCATCACACAGGTCAAACGGTCCAGCCTTATCGACCAGTTGGATATGAAATTGTCACTTTCGATAAAGGTAAATATCTGGGTTACCTGGGTTTCGCCATTGAAGGTAAAGAAAACAATCCAACTCAACACAGCCGCCAGAAACAGCAGACCCGTGGCTGAATAGATCGCGATCCTTTCACCGTAGAGATGATGACCGAAACCACTTAATACGGCACCAAGCAAGGGGCTGAAGAGAATGATCAATTCCACTTTGCTACCCCTTCAACAGGCTGACATCATCAACGGAGATAGACTTCCGGTTGCGGAAGAAACAGACCAGAATGGCCAAACCGATTGCCGCTTCGGCAGCAGCAACGGTCAAAACGAACATGGCGAATACTTGGCCAACCAAATCCTGGAGATAGACGGAAAATGATACCAGATTGATATTGACGGCCAGTAAAATCAATTCAATGGACATCAGGATGATGATTACATTCTTGCGATTGAGGAATATTCCAAATACTCCTGTCACAAAAAGGGCTGCAGCAACGACAAGGTAATGTTCAAGTCCGATCATGACAGCCCCTTTCCGGAAGGAACATCCTCAAGTGAAACAGACTTTGCGGAATCACGATACATTTGTGAAACCACATCCTGTTTCTTGACACCCTCGCGTTTGCGATGAGTCAGGACAATTGCACCGATCATTGCGACCAAAAGAATCAAACCGGCAATCTGAAAGAGGAAGACATATTCGGTGTAGATTACATTTCCCAGCGCTTCTGTATTCTGAATATCGGCAGGTTGTATTACCTGGCGTAAATCTGGAGCTATCTCCGAGCTATTCCAATCCGATAGTTCAATCCCCAGAATCAGGAGAAAGACCACCCCGATCAGCAATCCCAAGGGTATATATCGTGCCATACCCGCTTTCAGGGTTGCAAAATCAACGTCCAGCATCATAACCACAAACAGGAACAGGACTGCAACCGCACCGACATATACGATGATCAGGAGCATGGCTATGAATTCTGCTCCCTGAATGACAAAGAGTCCTGCTGCCGACAGGAATGCCAGGATCAGCCACAGGACGGCATGAACCGGATTGCGAGAAAACACCACCATCAAGCCGGAACCAATGGCCAGCAAGGAAAAGAAATAGAATATCAACGTGAAAAGCACTGTCTCCTATCTCCCGATCAGGTATTGCAGCAAATGGCTAACTGCCTGTATGAATATCTTTTGCATGGATAACCTTACCTGTACCTGGAATCCAGTTCGAGATTTCTGGCAATTTCGGCCTCCCATCGATCACCGTTGGCCAGCAGTTTTTCCTTGTCATAAAACAACTCTTCCCTGGTTTCAGTGGAAAACTCGAAATTTGGCCCCTCGACAATTGCATCGACCGGACATGCCTCCTGACAAAATCCGCAATAGATGCACTTGGTCATGTCAATATCATATCTGGTGGTTCGTCTTGAACCATCCTCTCGTGGTTCGGCATCAATGGTTATGGCCTGTGCCGGGCAAATGGCCTCACACAATTTGCAGGCTATACATCTTTCCTCACCATTGGGATATCTTCTCAGGGCATGCTCCCCCCTGAAACGAGGAGACAGGGCTCCTTTTTCATGTGGGTAATTGAGGGTGGCCTTGGAGGTGAAAAAATAATCCATTCCCTTCTTCATGCCACCCAGAAAATCACCCATGACAACATATCTGGCTGCTTTCTTGACCTGGTCTTTTTCAAACATTTCTCATCCTCCTATGGCAAAACGGGCATAGGCATCCCATCCCAGATGGGCAAAAAATCCGGAGACAGCGACCCAACCGAGTGAGACAGGTAAAATTACTTTCCAACCCAATCGCATCAGCTGGTCATATCTGTATCTTGGAACGATGGCCTTTACCATGGCAAACAGAAAAAAGAAAAAAGCCATTTTCCCTACCATCCACAAGGCCCCGTCAGGCAGACCGGGTATGGGTGAAAGCCATCCGCCAAAAAACAGGATGGACATCAGTGCACACATCAGGAATATGGTGGCATACTCCCCGACCATGAATAGCAAAAAGAGGGTTGACGAATACTCGACCTGATAACCTGCCACAAGCTCGGATTCCGCTTCTGGCAAGTCAAATGGCGGTCTGTTGGTTTCGGCCAGGGCCGAGACAAAGAACAAGAGGGCCATGGGAAGGTGTGGAAGCCAGTACCAGCTGAAAAATCCGTAATTACCGTCCTGAGCCATGACGATGGCTGTGAGGTTCAGGGAACCCGTGGATACCAGAATGCCGATTATGATAAAACCGATCGATACCTCGTAGGAAATCATCTGGGCAGCAGATCGTAGGGAACCAAGAAAGGCATACTTGGAATTGGAAGCCCAACCTCCCATAATCACTCCATAGACTTCCAGGGAGGAAATGGCGAAAACATAAAGTATTCCCACATTGATGTTGGCCAGAACCCAGTTTTCTGAAAAGGGAATGACGGCCCAGGCCATGATTGCCAATACAAATGAAATCAGGGGGGCGATGATGAAGACCGACCGATCAGCTCCGGCTGGAATCACAACCTCCTTGAAGACATACTTCAAGAAATCTGCAAAGGATTGAAGCAATCCAAATGGTCCAACTACATTCGGCCCCCTGCGCAATTGGACGGCAGCCCAGATTTTCCGGTCGGCGTAGACCAGAAAAATAAGGGAAATCATTACAAATGCCGTTACAGCAATGCACTGGGCAATGATAATGATAAAGGTCCCGAGATATGAATCCCAAAATTCCAACATACCGGTTTACCCTAACCTCTGAACTGAATTCATAACTTGAAGACTATGCAGCTTCATTAAATTCACCATCTCTAGATCTGGTTAAGTAGGACAATTCCGCCATGACTGCCGATGCCCTCGCAATCGGATTGGTCAAATAAAAATCATTGATGACATTTTTAAGTTCGGCGTTGCCGGCTTGTTCCGTTTCAATTGGTTGCAACTCATTTTGCCTAACCATGTCAATCTCCATCAGGTGTGGAAATTCCTTGGCCAACTTCAACCTGAGTTGAATCTGGGAATTATATTCAAGTGGCATGCCTAGTTTCCCCGAGAGAGCCCTGACGATAGCCCAGTTTTCCTTTGCCTCTCCAACTGGAAAGGTTGCCTTGGAAGCAAGTTGGGGACGACCTTCGGTGTTGACGAAAATCCCTGCCTCCTCGGTGTAAGCGGCCGCAGGTAAAATTATATCTGCCCGGTGAGCTCCCCGGTCACCATGACTGCCCTGATAAATGACCTTTGGACCAGAAGGTATATCAATCTCGTCAACCCCAAGATTGTAGATCACGCCAGCTCCATCCAAGGCCTGATCCATTCCACCTTCCGTGGCAAACCCAAGATCCATGGCCCCTACCCTAGCCGCTGCTGTGTGTAAAATCAACAAACCAGCTCCCCTGTCTGCAAGATTCATGGCTATACCCAAGGCAGAATTATCCAAACTCTCATGCAATGCTCCCTGACCCAATATGATCAGGGTATCTGCCAGATCCACATTCTCCAGATTTTTGGCCAGCTTTTGCCAGGATAGCAAATCGGTTCCATGATGTTTGTAACCATAAGTAAGGTCAACAGCTTCACCAACCAGCTCGACATGACTTCCAGCCAGCCAGGATGCCCTGATTCGCGCATTCAAAACGGGTGCTTCGACACCGGGATTGGTACCTACCATCAGAATTCTTCCGGCCGAATCAATATCCTCTATCCTTGATGTTCCGACATAGCCTGATCGATTTCCGATTGGAAGGTCTACATTGTTAACCCGACATTCCTTTTTACCCTTGAGAGAATCAGTCAATTGGCCAAGAGCATAAACGGCCTCAACGGAAGCCAAATCACCTGCTATGGAGGTTACCTGTTCCGATTTGAGCAATGAGCCTGCCTCGTCCAAGGCCTGATCCCAACTGCATGCTACCAACTTGCCATCTACCCTTATGAAGGGTCTGTCCAATCTCTGATTGGTCAATCCGTCCCAGACAAATCTTGTTTTGTCGCTGATCCATTCCTCGTTTACACCGTCATGGTTGCGAGGAAGAATCCTCATAACCCTTCGACCCTTCGAATCAACCCTGATATTGGAACCGAGTGCGTCCATGACATCAATTGATTCCACTTTTTCCAACTCCCATGACCGGGCTGTGAAGGCATATGGTTTTGAAGTCAGTGCCCCGACCGGGCACAAATCAATTATGTTACCCTGCATATTGGAATGCAGGGTTTGGTTAAGGTAACTGATGATTTCTGCATCCTCACCCCGACCGGATTGACCCATCTGGGTGATGCCAGCCACCTCGGTTGTAAATCGCACGCATCTGGTACAGGAGATACATCTGGTCATGTGGGTTTCGACCAGAGGACCCAGGTCCAGATCATCAATGGCCCGTTTGGCTTCCCGGTAACGGCTGAAATCCATACCGTAGGCCACAGCCTGATCCTGTAAATCACACTCGCCTCCCTGATCGCAGATGGGACAATCAAGAGGATGATTTATGAGAAGGAATTCCATGACGCCTTCTCGTGCCTGACGTGCCATGTCACTGCGTGTCCTGATTTCAGGTGGTGCTCCTTCCGGCCCCGGTCGCAAGTCCTTTACCTGCATGGCACAGGATGCTGCGGGTTTGGGTGGACCTCCGACAATCTCGACAAGGCACATTCGGCAATTCCCGGCAATGGACAATCGCTCATGGTAACAAAATCTGGGAATCTCAATTCCCATTTGTTCACAAACCTGAATCAGGGTCATGTCACCCAATGCTTCGGTTTCGATACCATCAATAATTATTTTTCGCAGATCACTCATTGTTTCATCTATCGAATTAGCAAACCCCAAAAGGTAAATTAATCAACTGTCCTATTGTCTTTTTCACTATCCATTACACCGATATCTTTTCCTGAAGAATTCTATCCTCAATCTCGTTTCTGAAATGCCTGATCAACCCTTGAACAGGCCAGGCTGCCGCATCACCCAAGGCACAGATCGTATGTCCCTCAACCTGCTTGGTTATCTGGAGCAGGGTATCGATTTCTTCAATATCGGCTTTGCCACTTACAAATCTATCCATGACTCTCATCATCCAGCCCGCACCTTCCCGACATGGTGTGCACTGGCCACAACTTTCATGCTTGTAGAATTTTGACAGACGCCAGATGGCCTTAATGATATCGGTTGATTGGTCCATGACGATTACCGCTGCCGTACCCAAACCAGACTGATGATCTCTAAGCCAGTCAAAATCCATTATGGCATCATCACAAAGGGATTTGGGAAGCAATGGGACGGACGCACCCCCCGGAATGACTGCCTTGAGATTGTCCCAACCACCCCGTACACCGTCGCAATGCTTGTCAATAAGTTCCCGTAGCGAAATGGACATGGTCTCCTCAACCACACAGGGGGAATTTACATGTCCACTAATGGCAAAAATCTTGGTTCCAGTGTTGTTTTCCCTGCCGAATGAGGCAAACCAGGTCGCCCCCCTTCTCAGGATGGTGGGTACCACGGCAATTGATTCGACATTGTTGACCGTAGTTGGGCATCCGTACAATCCGCTTCCTGCCGGAAAGGGAGGTTTCATGCGGGGCATGCCCTTCTTGCCCTCAAGGCTTTCGAGAAGTGCTGTCTCCTCACCGCAGATATAGGCACCTGCCCCATGGTGAAGGTACAAATCAAAATCCCAACCCGAATTACAGGCATTCCCACCCAGAAGACCAGCATCATAAGCCTCGTCAATGGCTACCTGGAGCAATTCCTTCTCGCGGATGTATTCACCCCTGATGTAGATGTATCCCACATTCGAATTCATTGCAAAACCAGCAATCAAGCATCCCTCGATGAGTGTATGGGGGTCATGCCTCATTATTTCCCGATCCTTGCAGGTTCCCGGTTCTGATTCATCGGCATTGACTACCAGATAATGCGGACGACCATCAGAATTCCTGGGCATGAAACTCCACTTCAGGCCAGTCGGAAAACCAGCTCCTCCACGACCTCTGAGACCGCTTTCCTTGACTTGGGTAATAATCCAATCCTTACCCTTCTTGATTAACTCGGCCGTACCATCCCAATGACCTCTTTTTCGGGCACCGGCAAGTGTGCAATCTCCCATGCCATACAAATTGGTGAATATGCGGTCCTGATCGGCAAGCATCGTTTACTGATCCCCCTCAATTCGGGCCAAACTTACGGCAGGGCTGAATTTTGCTTTCCCATTCTCATATTCGGCCAGGCATTTCACACCAGTCTGTGGTTCGGATGAAAATCGCCCCTTTCTGGAACCGGGAATGGGTTTCCTGTTTGCAAAAAGATCATCAAGCAAGGACTCGAAGCTTTCCCGGGAAAGATCCTCATAGTAATCCTTGCCTATCTGTATCATGGGAGCATTGGCACAGGCACCCAAACATTCCACCTCCTCCCAGCTGAACCGTTCACAAGGTGAAAGTTGATGGGGTATTGAGGCAATTCTCTCCTTGCAAACGGAGATCAGGTCCTCGGCACCACAGATCATGCAGGAGGTTGTTCCGCAGACCTGGATATGGGCAATTGACCCAATCGGCTGCAATTGGAACATGAAATAAAATGTAGCCACCTCATAGGCTCGAATACGGGCCATGCCCAACATGTTGGCAACATATTCGGTTGCCGGTTTGGTCAACCATCCTTCCTGTTCCTGGGCACGCCACAAGAGGGGAATTATAGCTGAAACCTGACGGCCTTCAGGATATTTCGCAATCTGTTCCCTGGCCCATTTTAGGTTTTCTTCCGAAAACTCGAAACTGTCGGGCTGGGTATGATGAAATCGTCTTAACATAACTCAATGAATAATTTGATGTTTACCTGTCAATCTCGCCGAATACCACATCAAGGGATCCGATTACAGCCGAAACATCGGCCAGCAAGTGCCCCTTGCAAAGCTGATCCATGGCTTGCAGGTGGAGGAAGCCTGGAGCCCTGATCTTGGCCCGGTAAGGCCGGTTCGAACCGTCCGATACCAAATAGACCCCGAATTCACCCTTGGGTGCTTCAACTGCTGCATAAACCTCACCTTCGGGAACATGAAATCCCTCGGTATATAGTTTGAAATGATGGATAAGTGCTTCCATGGACTGTTTCATTTCACTTCTGGTAGGAGGTGAAATCTTGCCCCGCGTCAAGACATCACCATCAGCGTGTTCAAGCTTTTCAATTACCTGCCTGATGATCTTGATGCTTTCTTCCATCTCCTTCATTCGACAAAGATACCGATCATAGCAATCACCATTTTTTCCAACCGGAATCAGGAAATCCAGTTCATCATAGCATTCATATGGTTGTGAGCGTCTTAGATCCCAGGCCATTCCGGACCCCCTGACCATCACACCTGAAAAACCCCAATCCAGGGCTTCGGCTTGTGAAACAATGGCTATATCCACATTTCTTTGCTTAAAAATCCTGTTTTCCGTCAACAGCTCATCAATGTCATTGATTTTTTGGGGAAACTCCTCGGACCATTGGTATATATCGGCAATCAATTCCGGTGGAAGATCACGGTGAACACCTCCTGGACGGAAATAGGCCGAATGCAATCTTGCGCCACATGCCCGTTCGTAAAAGACCATCAGCTTTTCACGCTCTTCAAAGCCCCACAGTGGTGGCGTCAAGGCGCCAACATCCATTGCCTGGGTTGTTACATTCAGAAGGTGATTGAGAATTCGTCCGATTTCGGAATAGAGAACCCTGATCAGGGACGCCCTTCTGGGTATTTCGGTTCCAGTCAGTTTTTCAATGGCCAGACACCAGGCATGCTCCTGATTCATAGGAGCTACATAATCCAGGCGGTCAAAATAGGGCAGGTTTTGCAGATAGGTCCTGCTTTCCATCAATTTTTCGGTACCCCGGTGTAACAGTCCGATATGTGGATCACAACGGGTAACGACCTCACCATCCAACTCCAGAACCAGCCTTAATACGCCATGCGCTGCAGGATGCTGAGGGCCAAAATTGATATTGAAATTTCTAACCTGATTGTCGGCCGGTAATTCGGTCAGCTTTTCCTCCCTAAGAAATTTATCTTCCTGCAAATGGGCATGGTTTATTTACCTTCCTCACCGGAACTCTCCGTGGTTGCCTTTTGAATGACTTCCCCCATTCCTTCCCAAGGGCTTTCAAAATCAAAATCCCTGAATTCCTGAACCAATTCCACCGGTTCATAAATGACCTTCTTCTGAACCTCATCATATCTGACTTCGTTAAATCCGGTCAGTGGAAAGTCCTTTCGAAGTGGATGTCCCTTAAAACCATAATCCGTCAATATTCTTCGCAGATCAGGGTGTCCGGCAAAGGGTATGCCATACATATCGAATACTTCTCGCTCAAACCAGTTGGCACTCGGAAACAAGTTAACCAAAGTTGGCACCATTTCGTCTTCAGCCAAGTAGACTTTCACCCTTACCCTTTGATTCAGATTCATTGACAAGAGATGATAAACTACATCAAATCTTTTTTCCCGCCCCGGGTAATCCACTGCCGTGATATCAACCAGAGTTGTAAACTGACACTCGGAATTTTTCTTGAGGAAGCCGACAAGATCAGGTATTCTGGTTGCGAGCCCGGTGATTACCAGTTCTTCATGCTTGATTTCAACATATTCAATTGAATCATTTTGTTCTTTCTGAACAATTTCACAGAGATGTGTAAGGTCTTTCGGGTACATGGACAAATCTTAACGGACAATCGTTCCGGTTCGGCGGATTTTTCGCTGCAATTGCAAAATTCCATAGAGAAGGGCCTCGGCCGTTGGTGGGCAACCTGGAACGTAAACATCCACCGGAACAATCCTGTCACATCCCCTGACAACGGAATAGCTATAATGGTAATACCCCCCTCCATTGGCACAAGATCCCATGGAAATCACATATCTAGGTTCCGGCATCTGGTCGTATACCTTTCGCAGTGCCGGTGCCATCTTGTTGGTAAGTGTGCCTGCCACAATCATCAGGTCCGACTGTCTTGGAGAGGCTCGCGGTGCAGTTCCAAATCTTTCGAGATCATAACGCGGCATGGAGGTATGCATCATTTCCACGGCACAACAGGCCAAACCAAAAGTCATCCAATGAAGGGATCCCGTACGTGCCCAATTGATGACATCCTCGGCAGATGTTAATATAAATCCCTTGTCCTGTAATTCATTGCTGGGCACCTCCGTCATGGAGATGGCATTGGAGGCTTGTTGTTCAGGTGTAGAAATCACTCCCATTCGAGTGCTCCTTTTTTCCATTCATAGACAAATCCTACGGTAAGTACACCAAGGAAGACCATCATTGACCAGAATCCAAAAGCCCCGTTATTGCTGAATGAGGCGGCCCAGGGAAACAGAAAAGCTACTTCGAGATCAAATATGATGAACAGGATAGCGACCAGATAAAATCTTACATCAAATTTCATTCTGGAATCATCAAAAGCATTGAACCCACATTCGTAGGTGGATACCTTTTCGGGATCAGGACGATAAATGGCAATGACAACAGCTGATAGCATGAGCATTATGCCAAGCCCGATGGCTATGCCCAGAAAAATCAATACCGCTAGATATTCTCTTAGAAATTCTTCCACCGGTTTTCCTCAACCTGAAACATGTTTCAATTTTTTGACAATCATTCCCATACCTTGATCACAGGAAACAATATTCTGATAAAACTATTTGCCCAAATTTCAAATAGCGTATGGTTGAAGTCCAAATTTAAACTCATTATTCGAAAGTAGTTTGAAAGTAATTTAATTTAACAAAATAACAAGAAATACCAATCCAATTTCCTTAAATAGATTTGGTATATTTTATTGACTCGAAACAGCTATTCCTTTTGACATTTTACCGTTTGTTATTAATTCCTTTATTCTAGTATAAAATTTAACTAAGCAGAAGATTTTTCTGGGTAATAAACTTTTGGAAAACAAAAATAATTATATAATAGACAAGATTTTCGGACGAATTAGATGAAAGAAACTTTTAAACTTTTGTTTGTTGATGATGAACCAGATCTAGTACCTCTGGTTCTGCAAAGATTTCGAAGAGAAATTCGCAAGAAGACCTATCAGTTCGTTTTTGCTGAAAATGGTATTGAAGCACTGGATTTAATCTCTGCAGACCCGGAAATTGACATGGTTGTTTCCGATATCAATATGCCTCAAATGGATGGGTTAACCCTTCTCAGGAAGATTCCCGACGTAAATCCGGATATGTGGGCTATCATCGTATCAGCCTATGGTGATATGAAGAATATAAGAATGGCCATGAATGAGGGTGCTTTTGATTTTGTAGTCAAGCCCATTGATTTCGAGGACCTGAAGGTAACCATCACGAGAACAATCAATCACATCAAGTTATGGCGGGAAGCACAAGCTTCAAAGAAAAAGCTAATTGCACTTGATCAGGAGCTGCAAATCGCCAATAAGATGCAGCAGTCAATTTTACCTTCCGTCCTCCCGGAAGGACCAAACTTCAAGATTTTTGGAACCATGAAACCCGCCAGAAATGTTGGTGGGGATTTTTTTGATACGGTAAAGCTACCTGATAACAAAATAGCTATTTCCATTGCAGATGTGTCTGATAAAGGTGTACCAGCCGCCTTGTTCATGATGTCTAGTCGAACATTGCTCAAGGGCTCGGCAATTTCCAAAAGCGATCCCACTACAGTTCTTGAAGATGTAAATGAGCTGCTTATTGAAGATAATGATGCTGGTATGTTTGTAACACTCATTTATGGAGTGTTCAATATCGAAACAGGTTCCTTTATATTTGCCAATGGAGGCCACAATCCACCAATTCTTGTAAACGAAAACGGTAATGCAGAATACCTTGGCATGCCAGGTGGAATTGCTCTGGGCATGTTTCCAGGATTCATTTTTGAAGACAAGGAGATTACCTTGGAGAAAGGTGATCAAATTATATTCTATACCGATGGCATTACCGAAGCAATGAATGTCAATGGTGAACTGTATGGCGAGGCCAGATTACTCGAATTTGTCCAGGAAATCATCAGGGCGGGTGATAAGGATTTGGTTACAACATTGGTTGATTCTGTTCATGAATTTTCCAAGGGTATACCACAGTCCGATGATATTACCTGTTTGGTCATTAGATACGATGGACCATCGAAATACCAAGGGTCACCTTCTTGAGCAATGAATTGAACATGAAAATTAGCAACCCTGATGAAGGGTTGGCCAAGCTTGAGCACGTTGTCCAGGATTTTTCGGACAGCCATGGATGGCCCGTTGCGCTGAATTTCAAAATCAAATTGATTTTGGAGGAAATAATATTGAATGCCCTAAATTACGGCCATCCGGGGAAAGAAACGAACGTCAGTCTCAAATTGATTGACAATGGGCAGGATGTTTCCATGGAAATAATTGATGATGGCAGACCATTTGATCCATTGAAAGAAGCACCTGTTCCCAATACGGAAGCATTGTTAGAAGACCGTCCCATTGGTGGATTGGGTGTGCATTTGGTTAAAACAATGGTATCAGAAATTTCCTATGAAAGGACAAACGACAAAAATACCATTAGAATTTCTGTGGATAAATCTGAGTGATTTAGAAGATTGGGACTGAAAAGACCTACTTATACCACTTTTCTTGTAATTCAATCAACTCATGCTGGAAATGGCACTTGACCTGTCAGCATGGATTGAAATGACCTTGTTGAATCCACTAATTTCAAAAACTTCCATGATCTGGTCCGACAAGGAACAAAGTACAAGCTTTTGGCCTTTGGAATTGAGAGTTTTTGCCAACAATAGTATCGCCCTCAGACCAGCACTACTGATATAGACCAGATCCTCCAAATCAATAATCAAGTTATTTACATCATCATTCAACTGTGATTTTAAGTTTTCTTCAAAATCCCTGGAGTTGGTACCATCCAATCTGCCCAACGGTTTTGAAATCAGGATGTTACCCTCTTTGGTGGCATTTATATCCATAAACTGTGACCCTTTATTACTTACACCTACACTTATATAGGAAGCCTTTTAAATTTACAAAGAAAATAAAATGAATTTACTTGATATGCAATACCCTAATTGCAGATTCATCTCAATTTTCTTTGATCACATAAAGCACAATATCTTTGAAGTCAAATGTCAACTGCATTTGAACTCCAGGATGGTTTCTTTTTCAAGAAAAATGAATTGATCCCTTCTTTGGCTTCCTCTCCTTCCCAGATTCTTGTCAAGTCTTGCACGGTTTTCTTGATTATTTCATCGGTTATTGGCTCACCATATTCCCGCAATAACCTCTTGGTGGACTTGATTGCTTCAGGTGAACCTTCAAGATAACTTGCCGTTTTTTGAACCAGGGCAGATTCCATCGTGTCTAGGGGTACAATTTCATCCACCAACCCAACGGATTGGGCTTCCTCGACAGAAAAAACCTTGCCAGACAGAAGAAGCCTGCCACCTGCCTTGTTGCCAAGAACCCTATGTACATAAGGAGATATGGTAGCTGGTATTAGACCCAACCTTACTTCCGAGAAACTGAACAATGTGTCACTTGCCCCGATGACTTCATCTGACAGTACCACCAATCCCAAGCCCCCACCGAAGGCACCGCCCTGAACGCCTGTAAGGACAGGAACACCTATGTCATACCACGCCTTGAGCATACGGGCCAATTCCATGGCTTCCCGGAATTTTTCCTCGAGTGAATTTGTGGTTTGCTTTCTCATCCATTCAAGATCTGCCCCTGCACAAAAAAAGTTACCCTCCCCAATCAGGTTGACGACCCTAATTTCCCGATCCTTGGTTATAACCTCAGCAATTTCTCTGAGCCTGGCAATCATTTCACCATTGAAGGCGTTCTTCTTGTCCGGTCGATTGAGAACAACTTTGGCAACGCCGGTGGGATGAATCGCAAATCTCAAAGAATCCATGATTACAAATACCTATTTGCTTCACTATTACCGCTATTCAGATAAGGGACTTCTTTTGGTGAGATCCAATTTTTTTCTGACTTCCCCGGGACCCAAAACCCTGGCACCAAGTGATTCCACGATATTCACGGCCTTCTCGACCAGTTGATGGTTTTGGGCAAGAACACCCTTGCTCAAAAATAGATTGTCTTCCAATCCCACACGGGGATTGCCTCCTGCTAAAACGGCTGCAGCAACATATGGCATCTGGTTTCTACCAAGTGAAAAAGCCGAAAAGGTCCATTTCTCAGGAACATTGTTAACCATTGCCATGAAAGTATTCAAATCATCCGGTGCACCCCAAGGTACTCCCATGCAGAGCTGTACCAGGACGGGTTCGGGTAATATGCCCTTTTGGACCAATCTCTTGGCAAACCACAGATTGCCGGTATCAAAGGCCTCTATTTCCGGTTTTACCCCCATTTCGATCATCAATGAACACATCTCATCAAGCATTCCAGGGGTATTGAGCATGACATAATCCGCTTCGGCAAAATTCATTGAACCGCAATCGAGGGTACAAATTTCCGGCCGGCAAAGCCTGATATGTTCAACCCTGTCTTCGGCACTTGCCAAATCCGTACCATCACCAAGAGGCAGGGGTGAATTTGGAGGACCCATCACCAGGTCTCCTCCCATCCCGGCAGTAAGATTCAGCACAACATCTACTTCTGATTCCCTGATCCGGTCGGTAACCTCCCTGTAGTAATCAACCTTGCGGGAAGGAAATCCGGTATCGGGTTCCCGAACATGGCAATGGACTATGGCTGCTCCGGCCTTCGCGGCCTCAATGGCACTATTCGCAATTTCCTTGGGTGATCTTGGTACAAATTCACTTCTGTCCTGTGTACTTCCCGACCCTGTAACAGCGCAGGTTATGAAGACTTCCCGACTCATTTCCAACGGCATTGTTTTTCTCCAGCAGTTATCATCCCCAATATTTCAAATATACATATTTTTCTAACTTGGTTTAACGATTTCTGGCACATTAAACTTTTGTAAAATAAAATATTCAAACTTGAAAATTGTATTAGTCCTAACATCTTCTACAAACAATACAGTATCAGACTAATACAAATACTATTTGTCTGGTTTGGTCCATCAGTTACATAATTTCTATGTAATGTCATATAACCCGTTCCTTTATTGAAATGGGTCCTAAATCTGAAGGTAATATTATGAACGAAGTTGTAATTGCTGGTGCTGGGAGAACACCTGTAGGTAGTTTTAATGGATCATTTGCTAGCGTACCGGCCGATGAACTAGGTGCACAAGTCATAGAAGCCGTTCTCGAAAAGGCAAATGTTGATAAAGCAGACGTTTCAGAAACAATTCTTGGGCAGGTTTTAACTGCCGGTCAGGGTCAAAATCCTGCTCGTCAGGCACATATCAAGGCTGGCCTGCCAATTGAATCCGCAGCCTGGGGAATCAATCAAGTTTGTGGTTCAGGGTTGCGTGCTGTTGCCATCGGTACACAGCATATCAAACTGGGAGACGCCGAAATCGTACTGGCCGGAGGGCAGGAAAGCATGAGTCTATCCCCTCATGTGGCCTACTTGCGATCTGGCAAAAAAATGGGGAATCTCGAATTTGTCGATTCCATGATCAAGGATGGCCTTTGGGATGCCTTCAATGGTTATCATATGGGTACAACGGCAGAAAATGTGGCACAAAAGTGGCAAATATCCCGTGACGTTCAGGACAATTTTGCCCTGGCTTCGCAAAACAAGGCCGAAAAAGCCCAAAAGGATGGCCGTTTTGATAATGAGGTTATACCAGTTGTTGTAAAAACCAGAAAGGGTGAAGTGGTTGTCGATAAGGATGAATATATCCGCCATGGCGCAACCATCGAAAACATGCAAAAACTCAGACCGGCCTTTGCCAAGGATGGTTCGGTCACCGCCGGTAATGCGTCAGGCATCAATGATGGTGCCGCTGTTGTTCTGCTGATGTCCCGTGATGAAGCTGCAAAGCGAGGAATTGAACCTTTGGCAACCATCAAATCCTATGCAACGGCAGGAGTTGATCCATCAATCATGGGTATAGGACCTGTAAACGCTTCCCGCAAGGCTCTTGAAAAAGCCGGTTGGTCGGTTTCGGACTTGGATCTGGTGGAAGCCAATGAAGCCTTCGCTGCTCAAGCCTGTGCAGTCAACAAAGAAATGGGATGGGATCCAGAAATCGTTAATGTCAACGGTGGAGCCATAGCCATAGGTCATCCAATCGGGGCTTCCGGCTGCAGAATCCTCAATACTCTACTCTTTGAGATGCAAAGAAGGGATGTTCAAAAAGGACTTGCTACCCTATGCATTGGGGGTGGTATGGGTGTTGCCATGTGTGTGGAACGCAAATAGTTTTCAATTTTCTAGCAAAGGATTTTATCATGAGTAGAGTAGCACTTGTAACAGGTGGAACCAGAGGAATAGGTGCCGCTATTGCCAAAAAATTGCAAGCTGATGGTTATAACGTTGCCGCCAATTTTGCTGGCAATGAGGAGGCTGCAGCGAATTTCACCAAGGCTACCGGTATTGCAACCTTCAAATGGTCTGTGGCAGATTATGAGGCTTGTACACAAGGGGTTAAGGAAGTCGAAGATCAGTTGGGTCCGGTTGAAATTCTTGTCAATAATGCAGGTATCACTAGGGATTCCATGTTTCATCGCATGACACCACAGAAATGGAATGATGTCATCAGCACCAATCTGACCGGTCTTTTCAACATGACCCATCAGGTTTGGGAGGGAATGCGATCCCGAGAATTTGGCCGAATCGTCAATATCTCCTCGGTAAATGGTCAAAAAGGGCAAATGGGGCAGACCAATTACTCTGCTGCCAAGGCTGGTGATATTGGGTTTACCAAATCCCTAGCCCAGGAAGGTGCTTTCAAGGGTATTACCGTCAACGCCATCTGCCCGGGGTATATTGCGACAGAAATGGTCATGGCCGTACCGGAAAACGTTAGGGAACAGATTATCAAGCAAATTCCCGTTGGCAGGCTGGGCGAACCGGAAGAAATCGCACGTTGTGTGGCTTTTCTGGTTTCTGATGAAGCCGGTTTTATCACTGGTTCCACTGTTAGTGCCAATGGCGGTCAATACATGATCTGAGCAATATCGAATCGATATTTTGCAATTGTGTAGAGCCAATTCGGCTCTACACTAATCATCCTGAGATCCTGAATCATAAGGCACGAAACATTGCAGCAATGCTCTCTACCCAATAATTTAGAACTAAAATGACACAATTGCGTTATGTCATTGGTTTAATCACCAACAGTGTTTTTTATTTAAGGTGAATACTGTTGCAAATTGGTTAATCGACAAGTTTCATCAATTCTCTTCCGATCAGCATTCTCCTGATTTCAGAGGTTCCAGCACCGATTTCCATAAGTTTTGCATCGCGAAAAAGTCGGCTGACCGGGGCTTCTGACAAAAATCCGGCCCCACCCATGGCCTGCACGGCCTGATGAGCCTGCTTCATTGCTTCCTCCGAAGAATAAAGGACACAGGCAGCTGCATCCTGTCTTGTTACTTCACCCCGATCACATGCCTTTGCGACTTCATAGACATAGGCCCGTGCCGAATTCAATGTTGTATACATATCGGCAATCTTTGCCTGCATTAGCTGGAACTCACCAATCGATTGTCCAAATTGCTTGCGGGATTTCATGTAAGGCATGATTTCATCAAGACAGGCGGCCATGATGCCAATTCCGATTCCAGCCAGTACAACCCTTTCATAATCAAGTCCGGACATAAGAACCTGAACACCCTTATCCTCTTTACCAAGTACGTTTTCAAAGGGTATCTCCACATCATCAAATATTAATTCACAGGTATCTGATCCCCTCATGCCCAGTTTTGAAAAAGGCTTAGATACTGAGAAGCCGTTCATTTCACTCTCGACAATAAAGGCGGTAATTCCCTGTGCCTCCTGGTCAGGATTCGATTTAGCATATACAATCAAGGTATCGGCCGATGGTCCGTTAGTAATCCAGTATTTGGTTCCGTTGACAAGATAATATCCATTTCTCTTTCTGGCCGACAGTTTCATGGCAACTACATCAGAACCAGCACTGGCTTCTGACATTGCCAATGCACCAACTTTTGAACCGGAAATCAAACCAGGGAGATACTTCCTCTTTTGCTCCTCGTTACCATTCAATCGGATTTGATTAACACACAAATTTGAATGTGCGCCATAGGACAAGGAAACACTGGCTGAAGCCCTTGCAATTTCTTCCACACAAATCACATGGGCCAGATAACCCATTCCGGCACCACCATATTCCTCCTCGACGGTCATTCCCAAAATGCCGAGGTCACCCATTTCCTTCCACAATGAATGTGGAAAAAGGTTGTTTTTGTCGATTTCCTCGGCCAGCGGTTTGATCCTATCCTGTGCCCATCGGTGAACCAACTCTTGCAATTCGACAATTTCTGTTCCAAGGTCAAAATTCATAGAAGATGAAAACATCTTTTCAAATCCCTGCAAATTTAGGCATGGTAGTCAGTCCAACTCTCCGGTTTCCTCAACAATTATTGATGCGATAAGTTCACAATCAGCAAGGGTAAAAGACAATGGAATTCTCATATCCAGCAGCGTTGACAGAGTAGATTTGGTTTTGGGGCAATCCTGTGGTGCAATATATTTCCAGCTATCGAATCTGGAAGTGTAACCATTAGGTTCCTTATCACCAAACCATTTCAGTTCAACTCCCCTCTTCCTGCATTTGACTACGAATTTTGTAATTCCCTGACTGGATATACCATCTAGGTAAAATTGTATGGAAGATCCAACATAACCCTCTTTTGATGGCCGTTGAATCAATCCAATCCGATTACTTTTACCCAAAATACTCTCGATAACTCCATAACGCTTGTTCCATTCTTCACATTTGATGGAAAGCTCTTTCAATTGAGGTCGCAAAATCGCAGCTCGGAGATTATCCATCCGACCGGAACAATTGGGAGAATAATATTTGGATTCACCAAAATCTCTGGTTTCAGGACGGGCGATATGACGATCATAAAGCATGTAACTACCAGACAGTATGATTGCCCTTGACATGAGATCGGGATCATTCGAAACAAGCAAACCTCCCTCACCCGAGTTCAGGTGTTTGTAGGTCTGGGTCGAATAACAGCTAACTAAGCCATGTAATCCTGAGTTGGTACTGTCCCAAGTACCTCCCATCGTGTGGGCACAATCTTCAATTAAAATTATCTTTCTTTTGTCACATAGGGATGAAAGTTCGTCCATATCACAAATGTGACCCCGCATATGGGAAATCAGGAGAATCCTTGATTTGCTTTCATCTATCTTTTTGTTCAAATCGTCAAAATCGATCAACAGATCCCTGGTTATTTCCACCAGAACAGGTTTGGCGCCCAAACTTGCAATAGCACCTGGCACGGGTGCAAGCGTAAATGCATTGGTCAATACCGGTTCATTTGGCTCTACCCCCACTGCCCTGAGGGCACAGGCCAAGGCATAACCGCCGGAGGCTACGGACAGACAGTATTTTACTCCTATGTAATCGGCAAATTCCTTCTCTAAAAGTGACGTTTCCGAATCCTCATTTTCTGTGACATTATATCTGTGAAGCCGACCATGCCTGAGAACATTCATGGCTGATTCAAGTGCAGCCCCCGGTAAAGGTTCCTGTTGTGTAAAGCTTTTGTCAAAATAACTATTCAATGGATTGCCTGCCAACTTGCATGGGTATCGTTATGGATTATTTGAATTGCCTGTTTCCATCAAAATAATAAGTATTACCAGCCTTTGGTGAACTCTGCTATTAGTTTGGGGAAATCCTCATAACTCATGAATATTTCATCCGGTTCGAGTTTGAAAGAATTTTTACCCTGTTGGTCAAATCCCACTAGGAAAACCGGTATGTCAGCTGCCCTACCCGTGTTCAGATCGGTTTTGGAATCACCAACCAGAATGGCTTTGTCATTTGTTCCACCCATTTTCTCAATGGTTCGAGTCAGTGCCCTGGGATCGGGTTTCCGAAAGGGATAGGTATCAGCCCCAGTAAGGGCTTTGAATTGCCCCAATATTCCAAGGCTTTCCAAGAGTTTTAATGCCAGTTTTTCCGGCTTGTTGGTACATACGCCGAGGATCCATCCATGAATCTTCATTTCTTCCAGTGTCTCTTGAACCCTATCGTACAAGGTGGTGTATTTATCCAGTGCTGATTCATAATGGTCGAGCAAATTCTGGTATTGATTGTCTATAAGTAATTCAGGAGCTGAACCCAGAATACGGTTATATCCCAGTTTCAACATGGCCTTGCCACCATTCAAAGCTATCAGCTTGTCCCTTTCATGATCTAGCGGAGGTTCCATTCCCTGATTAATAAAGCAGTTGTTCGCTGCACAAATAAGGTCCCTGCTTGTATCAGCCAGGGTACCATCCAAATCAAAAACCAACGATTTCATATTATTCAAACACCAATTATGTACCAATCACTGATTCGAATCAAAATACCGGCCCTAATTTTCAACTAGTTGGATTTCCCGAATTCGATCGTTTCAGATTATCTTGATCCAATATGAAATATAAAACTGAAACATATTTTTATTTCCATCACTTGGTATAAATACAGAGGATTGATTACAAGTACTAACCAAATTTGTGTTTCAAAATCACCAACACTGTTTATGGTCTGAAAGGATTGCAAGTTGGAAATTGCCATTGTCATATTAGCTGCAGGAAAAGGGACAAGGATGAAATCCAGCCTCCCTAAAATCCTTCATGATTTGGGTGGCTTCCCGCTTTATTACCATACCCTCAATACAAGTCAACAACTGCAACCTGACCGACAATTGATGATAACAGGGGATGACAATAAACAAATCCTGACATCTCTCGACACGTTTGGTTGTGATCCGGAAATTGTGGTACAGGAGCAGCAACTCGGTACCGGTCATGCCGTCAAATGTGCCTTGGACCACTTGGGTGGTTTTGATGGAATGGTGGTTGTCCTTTATGGGGACACACCCTTTGTCAGAAAGGAAACAATGGTTAGGCTGATTGCCAAAACAACTAAAAGCAAACCCATTTCCTTCCTTGGGTTTCAGACACAAAATCCGGGAAACTATGGTCGACTGATTTTGGATGATGAAGAGACAATCGCCCGTATTGTCGAGCACAAGGATTTGCAACCCGGTGAAGAAGCCATAACTCTTTGCAATAGTGGCATCGTTTGTGGCAAATCCGGGATTTTAAAACATCTTGTGGCACAACTTGATACCAGTAACGCCGGTGGTGAATTTTATTTGACAGATATTGCCGAACTGGCCAAGCGGGATAACCTCGGCTGTTCAGTTACGATTTGTGCTGAAGAGGAAACAATCGGTATCAATACCCAGGAAGATCTCGCCTTAGCTGAAGGAGTATTTCAACAAAACAAGCGTCGGGAAATGCTTGAAAGCGGTGTTTCGCTCCAGTCCCCCGATACTACTTTTTTTAGCCTGGATACCGATATCCACAATAATGTTGTTATTGAACCCAATGTCTTCATTGGTACCGGAGTGAAAATAAAGTCGGGAGCAAGGATAAGGGCATTTACCTATTTGGAAGGATGCATCATCGGTGAAAATTCGGTGATTGGTCCATTTACAAGAGTAAGGGAAGGAACCACCATTGGAGAAAACTGCCGCATTGGTAATTTTGTCGAAATTAAAATGACAGACATCAAAGCAGGTACCAAAGCATCACACCTGACCTACATAGGAGATGCTGAAATCGGTGAAAACACCAATATCGGAGCCGGTACCATATTTTGTAATTATGATGGAATACATAAACACAAAACAACGATAGGCAATGACTCTTTCATAGGGTCAAACACATTATTAATATCCCCGATCGAGGTGGGCAAAAATGCCATGACAGCAGCTGGATCGGTTATCAATAAAAATGTTCCGGATGGTGCTTTGGGCATTTCTCGATCAAAACAAAAGAACATAGAAGGGTTTACCAAAATCCGTCAGGGCAGGAAAAAATGAAGAAGAGGCAGTTATTATGTGCGGAATTATAGGTTATCTGGGCAAGAATGAAGCATCCCCCATACTTTTGGAATCGTTGAGAAGATTGGAATACAGGGGTTATGACAGTGCTGGAATAACCACAATTCATAATGGAAAACTATTCGTAAAAAAAGCCGCTGGTCGATTGGTTAACCTAGCCGATTTACTTGTTAAGGAGCCGATTAGGGGAAAAATCGGTATCGGCCATACCCGGTGGGCAACCCATGGCAAGGCCACCACAATCAATGCTCATCCTCAAAGTTCGAATAATGTCTCTGTTGTCCACAACGGAATCATAGAAAATTACAAGGAAATCAAGAAGCACCTTATTGAGGAGGGTTATGTTTTCCGCTCCGAGACTGATACGGAAGTTATTCCCTTACTTTGCCAAAAATTCCTTGACCAGGGTTTTTCATATACCGATTCTGTACATCAGACGGTGGACTTGCTCAAAGGTCAGTATGCCATCTGCTTTTTGTTTGAAAACAATGATGATTTGATTTTCTTGGCTCGAAGCGGTTCCCCGCTCGTAATTGGTCACAGCGGATCTACAATGTATGTGGCCTCTGATGCATTGGCCCTGGCGGGCTTGACGAAAGAAATAACATATCTGGAAGATGGCGATACTGCAGCTGTTACCCGGGAAGGTACAACTATATTCGATAAATCACATAAGAAAGTCCATCGTTCGAAAACCTTCGTTTCCATCAATGCCATAGATTTGCAAAAAGGTGGATTCAAACATTACATGCTGAAGGAGATTCATGAACAGCCGAAAGCCCTTACCAAATCAATACAGACAGTAACTTCTGAAAATTGGTTGGATGAGGCTTCAGTTGGTAAACTTCCCTTTGATGAAATCGAGGGCGTTAACCTATTGGGGTGTGGGACTGCCGAATACGCCTGCATGATTGCTTCATACTGGTTTGAAAATCTTGCCAAACTACCCGGAAGAACCGAAATCGCCTCGGAATTCAAATATCGGGATCCGATAATCAAACCCAATGATTTATCAATCTTCGTCAGTCAATCGGGTGAAACTGCAGATACCCTTTCTGCCTTGAGATATGTGATCAAAAACAACGGGCACAATTTATCCATATTGAACAATCTGGCAAGTACCATGGCCAAGGAAGGGGCCTATTCGCTACCAATCCATGCCGACCTCGAAATAAGTGTGGCCTCGACCAAGGCCTTTACTTGCCAATTGGTGGTTTTGGCAGGTTTGGCATTGGAGTTTGGCAAGATTAGAAAAACCCTTTCCCTGGAAGAATACGAGCAATACAGGGAAGCCTTGCTTAAACTTCCAGGGTATATCAACATCATTCTGGATTTAAGCGAAGATATTCGGAAAATTGCACAATTTCTAACCGAATGTCCAAATGCCTTGTTTATAGGAAGGGGATTGATGTTCCCAACCGCCCTCGAAGGGGCCTTGAAACTCAAGGAAATAAGTTATATTCATGCCGAGGGAATGGCAGCAGGTGAGTTGAAACATGGGCCTATTTCCTTAATTGAACGAACCTTTCCCACCATAGTCCTTGCTCCAAGTGATTATTTGTTTGATAAGACCAAATCCAACATGGAGGAAATCCAATCTCGCAATGGCCCGATTATCCTTCTTTCCGATGCGGAGGGCATTGATGATGTGGGTGAGGATGTCGATTTTTCCTTGACTCTACCCAAGGTTAACCCCTTGTTTGCTCCAATAATTTACACCATCCCCCTTCAACTACTTGCCTATCATTCTGGAGTAATCAAAGGATTGGATGTTGATAACCCAAGGCATTTGGCCAAGTCAGTTACAGTTGAATAATACAGTTGATTTCAATTGCGGATAAGTACATTGGCCAAATTAATATCACCAACTACAATTGGTATTTTAGTAATTGTATTGGATTGATGAGCTGAGACAAGTTGATGTCAATCGAGTTGCAAGAATTCTTTATCCAAACTAAAAATACTCAATCGAATTGTTCTTCGAATTACTACACAACATCATGTGAATGGTCGTGTTTGTGTGGGTAATAGGCCAATTCGTTCTGGGGAAACTTGCCAAACAGTTCCACGAATTTCTCATCTTCAAAAATCAAACTTGGCTCCCCCTGACAACAAATATGCCCGTTCAGGCAAATCACCCAGTTGGAAAATGAGGAAACCACATGCATTTCATGGCTAACCAAAATAATGGCACAATTAGTTCTGGCTCGATAATCATTGACCAGACGGTAAAATCTCTCTTCACCTTCTGCATCCATCCCCTGTGTTGCTTCATCCATTATTAAAAGGTTTGGTTCTGCAAGAAGTGCCCTTGCATACAAAACCCGTTGAGTTTGTCCACCCGACAAACTCAAGAGTGGAACTTTCATAAGGTGGGTAATTCCTGTTTCCTCGGCAATACTTCGGATTTTCTTGCTTGGGAATTTTTGACCCAGATTCAAAAAACAGTTTACATCAATGGGGATGGTGTCGTTGACATTCAATTTTTGTGGAACATAACCGATCCGCAAATCAGCATCTCTGGTAATTGTTCCCTTGGTAGGGTTGTATGCACCAATTATCAACTTAAGAATCGTTGTCTTGCCAGAACCATTCGGTCCAACAATCGTTAGAAAGATTCCTCGCTCAACGGTAAACGAAACATCTTGAACGACCAACTTGTCCTGATGTGAAAATCCAACTCCATTAAATTTCACTAAAGACATACTGGTTCAACTTCTATACTAAACTGATTTTCCCTGGTTCAACCAATTATGAACATGGGGACAATAACTGAAAAAGAATACTCAGAAAGGTGGATGCAAGGCCAGGGCAAGAGAGGCTTCAATATCCCTCACCGAGTTTGTTACCGCCCTACCCAACAAGTCCATGTTTCTGATCTGCTTGATTCGTTCAAGTGAACGCTTGTGCTCGCTTTCAGACAATATATGCTTGAAAATTCCACTGGCCTCAACCAAGCTGATGATTACAATATCCCTGGGGTTGGGCAATTTGTCACTAAACAACAAGCCAAGGATTCTGAGTTTTACTTCTTGCTCAGCCTTACCGTCAACAACCGGATATCTTCTGGTTCTGAAAACCCACAAAAACCTGTCATCAACCTTTTCAAGAATTTTCTTTTCGATCAATCGATCCAAAGCCATTTTTTTGATTTCGTCAGCATTCAATGCACATTTTTCAACCCAGTACTTGCCATTGTTGACTTCGTCTGATTCAACAATCATTTGCAAGGTGGGATCAAGCATTTCATCCCCGGTTGGGCTGGAATCAATTACGACCAGTTGACTTAAATCAGTATCAATCTTGTTTCTGAGGGCGAGCTCCATTAGAACGGAACCAGATAGGACACATCGCAAGGTAAGCTCTGGAACATGGAGGATTTTCCCATCCTCGTCTTCCAATAACATCAGCATTATTTCTTCTGGGAAAGTTAACATTGAAACCCTTTTGTTTTTCAATTTGATTTACGGATACCTTGATATCCTATTGTAATACAATATGAACAATATTCAACTTCTAGTTTCATAATTTGCTATTTACGGAACCAGCACACTTGAATTTCCAATTTTGAAATACCTAGTTTAACAGTAGTTTTCCTCTTGGAAGGAAAATTGAACTCTTGTTTTCTCGGGAATCTGCACAAAAAGGTGGCTTGAAATTTCCTATCAGACAATAAACTCCCAGAACCTCACGAATTATCCTTCAATTATGGATAGGGCAGAACTGATTGATCCCTTTCAAAGGAAAATTACCTATTTGCGGGTTTCGGTTACCGACAGGTGCGACTTTCGTTGTGTTTACTGCATGTCTGAGCATATGGTCTTCCTTCCCAAAAAGGATTTGCTTTCGCTAGAGGAACTAGACCGTATCTGCACCATTTTTATCCATTTGGGTGTAAGAAAGGTTAGGTTGACCGGTGGCGAACCATTGGTAAGAAGAGGCATACTGGAATTTATCAGGGGAATGTCCAGACACTTGGAGGACAATTCACTTGATGAACTAACCATAACCACCAATGGCTCCCAATTGGCCAAAAAGGCAAAAGACCTCTATGCTGCCGGGATAAGGAGAATTAATGTCTCCCTTGATACCTTGGACGCGGAAAAGTTCAAACAAATTACCAGATGGGGGAAACTCGAACAGGTAATGGAGGGAATCAAGGAAGCCCAGGAAATAGGATTGAAGGTCAAAATCAATACGGTTGCACTCAAGGGATTTAACGAGATTGAATTGTTTGCCCTTTGCGATTGGTGTAATGTTAATGGATTCGATTTAACTTTCATTGAAGTCATGCCAATGGGAGATATTGGCAATGAAAACAGACTTGGACAATATTGGTCCCTGCAAGATCTAAGAAGACAATTGAGTACCCGATTTACCTTGCAGGAACTTGCCGAAAGAACTGGAGGGCCCGCCCGTTATGTACAAGTCAGGGAAACCGGCCAAAAGATTGGATTCATTACCCCCCTCAGCCATAATTTTTGTGAAAGTTGCAATCGTGTCAGGCTAACCTGTACTGGTGAACTGTTTATGTGTTTGGGACAAGAGGACAATGCAGATTTGAAAACCTTGATGAGAAAATATCCGGATGACGATTCCAAGGTCATTGAGGGAATCAGGGAGGCCATCACAAGAAAACCAAAAGGACATGATTTTGATTATTCCCGTCAGAAGATCGATGGTCAGGTTTCAAGATTTATGAGTCATACAGGTGGATAGGACTAAGGAGCAAACAATGACAGACAAAATTATCAAGACCGATTTGGAGTGGCGTGAACAACTTTCCGATCTATCATTCAGGGTTACACGGAAGGGTGGTACTGAAAGACCATTTACAAATGACAATTTCCCCAAGCAGAATGGTGTATTTAGTTGTATTTGCTGTGATACTGAACTGTTTGATTCCAGCCACAAATTTGATTCGGGTACCGGTTGGCCATCATTCTATCAACCGAAAGTCGAAGAAAACATTGGAGAGAAAAGCGACTTTTCCCTATTCCGCAAACGAACGGAAGTCATTTGCAACAGGTGTAATGCACACCTTGGGCATGTGTTTCCGGATGGTCCAAAACCAACCGGACTGCGTTATTGCATCAACGGAGCAGCATTAAAATTCAATCCTGAAGAATCCTAGTTTTCAAACTGTCTTTCTGCCTAAGGCATTTAACCATCTTCCAAAAAATGAACTCCCATTTTCAGGTCTTCAAGACGGGTTTCTTGTGCGGGACAAAATGTAGTTCCCTTTTTTGATTGAAGAATCCCATTCTAAGGGAGTTTCAGCTCAAAAAAGTCTGAACACAAGTCAAAGGGTTATCCACATCCAATTACATGAAGGACGATAATTTACCTTGTTGTTTCGATAACTTGACATTCTTTTGAAAATCATGAAGGTAAGGATGAGCAAAGGAGAAAGCCCGAAACATGACAGATAGCAGCCGTGCCAATGTAGTTGAAACACGCAATGTATGGAAAATCTTTGGCGACCGGGCGGGCGAAGCTCTTGAAGCTGTGCGCCGGGACAACCTTTCGAAGGATGAGGTACTGGAGAGATTTGATGCCGTCGTTGGTGTGAGGGATGTTTCGATCAGTGCCGGTGCTGGAGAGATTTTCTGCATCATGGGGCTGTCGGGATCAGGAAAGTCCACTCTCGTGCGTCACATTAATCGCTTGATTGAACCTACCGCTGGCGAGATTCTGGTTAATGGAGTCAATGTAGGTATGCTGAAGCCCGAGGAGCTTCTGGCAATGCGTGCGGAATCAATCGGGATGGTATTCCAAAACATGGCGCTTCTGCCTCACAGAACTGTACGTGACAACATCGCATTCGCACTTGAATTAAGGAATGTGGACATATTTACCCGAAACAATGTCGCTGATAAGGTCATTGAACTGGTCAGTCTAAAAGGTTATGGAGATCGGTATCCCTCAGAATTATCCGGTGGTATGCAGCAGAGAGTCGGGCTTGCCAGAGCCTTGGCGGCCGATCCTGACATACTCTTAATGGACGAACCGTTCTCAGCCTTGGACCCGTTGATCCGACGCGGACTTCAGGATGAATTCCTAGAACTCTCGGCATCCATGAAGAAAACCACACTCTTCATCACACATGATCTCGACGAAGCAATCCGCATGGGATCACGCATTGCGATCATGAAAGACGGAGAGATTGTGCAAACCGGAACACCGGAGGAGATTGTTACTAAACCCGCGGACGATTATGTCGCCGATTTTGTTGCCGGCATTTCCAAACTCAGGCTTGTTTATGCACATACAGTTATGATTCACATTGAGGAGTTTGAATCCCGGGGCAGCAAGCTACCAGCAATCGAAGAATGCCCGCGGGCTCATCCTGAGGACGACCTTGACAAATTGATCGGGCTAGCGGTTAATCAAGAAAATCCAGTAATCATTATGGACGACTCCACGCCGGTTGGTGTCGTGACTAAAGACGCGTTACTACGCGGAATTCAGGGGGAGACCTGAGCAATGTCATCAGATGACGACATCCGAAAACCATTTCTGGAGTTTGCCGGGCCTAACGGTGCCTACTATGCAAATGTGTTTCTTAAGATTCAAAAAGCAACGCTTAACCGGACCCATCTGAATCCGGTTGCCTTAGTGGGAAGTTTCGTTTGGGCGGCTCTGCGCGGAAGCTGGTTACTTTTTACTATTGGATTTGTGATTGATTTAGTCGCAGCCATAAACGTAGCGCTGTATTTCAAGTTCGCCAAAGCTGCTGTGGATAATGTCGATCGGGCGTATTTGGTCGAACGATACGAAGGATGGTCAGAGTCACACATCATCGCTGCTGTCGTGATCTTTATTTTGGGGCGGCTGCTATTCTCCTGGCTAGCGGACCGCCTCTATGTTATCCAATACAACCGTTGGCGGATCAACAATTCCGTCAACAGCGGAGTCTCATTGACAAGGCTTGTGATCGTCACCATCGTGTCAGTGTTGATTGTACCGCCGATGATTTATAGAGCATCTCAGTTTTCACCTGATGCCCGAACCTGCATCAAGCAGGATCGTGCAATAGACAGAGGGGAGGAAGTTTCATTCAAGGCTCGGTTTGACTGTTTTGCGATTGGAGAATTTCCAACGCTTTTCTGGATCGACCGCCCAGATCAAATCTCTTTTCCGCGAGATGAGAATGGTGAGCGGATCGTTCAGAGAACTCCTCCCCGTGAGGGCTCGCCTCCAGTCAATCTTAACACGTTGGTTGCGCAGAAGATCGATGACGGGATTGGTTATGTAACTGTGTTTTACGCATTTTTGTTCGATGAGATCACAAGATTGCTCCGCACTATGCTGACAGCCATCACGTCGGTGTTTGTTGGAACACCGTGGCCTGTAACGATGGGGGTTCTGTTGTTTGTTGCCTACAGAATGGCAGGAATCCGTACGACAATCTTTGTCGGTGCTTCGCTGATATATTTGGCACTGTTCGGGTTTTGGCAGACAGCGATGGACACTCTGTCGCTCGTCGTGGCGGCATCCATCATTTGTGTTGTCATTGGGCTACCTACTGGTATTTGGGTCGGCAAGTCGAAACGTGCACAATTCATAGTGACTCCGATATTGGATGTCATGCAGACCATCCCTTCGTTTGTGTATCTGCTGCCCGCGATCGCATTCTTTTCGATTGGAAAGCCTCCCGGAATCCTTGCGACCGTGATTTTTGCAGCACCTCCCATGGTTCGTCTGACCGCACTTGGAATTCGGCAAGTTTCAGAAGATACAAAAGAAGCCGCTTTGGCTTTCGGTGCCAATCCACGTCAGCTATTGACCAAAGTGGAGCTACCGCTTGCCCTGCCGTCTATCATGGCAGGCATCAATCAGGTGGTCATGATGAGCTTGTCCATGGTTGTAATCGCAGCATTGATCGGGGCGGGCGGTATGGGATATATAGTAACGGAAGCTCTTGAAAACACGGAAACCGGCCGCGGTGTGTTGGCCGGAGTGGGAATTGCCCTGTTGGCGATGATGATCGACAGGGTGGTACAGAAGGCGAACTTGGGTCGCCGTTAATTTTAACCGGTGCATTTCAATGCACCATATGAAAGGAAAAAAGCATGAAGCTAATTAAAACCTTATTGGCCAGTGCAGCGATTTCGCTGGGTATGTCTGGCTCAATGACTGCGGACACCTCCACGGTTACCATTTCGGATCTGACTTGGACAGGGGCTGAGGCCATCGCGCATGTGATCAAGGCGGTCATCAATGGCCCTCTCAACTCCGAAGCTATAATTGTAGAAGGGCTTTCAGATGGGTCGGTTGTTGCCGCAGGAATGGACAAGGGAGATGGTTCCGCTGACGTTTACACCGATCTGTGGATGCCGAATAGACAGGGTATCTGGGACAAATATGTTGTTCAAGCCAATTCTGTCGGACACAATGAACCCTATCTCGGCACACAGCATATGTATGTGCCAACCTACATGGCAGGCGAAGTCAGTACAGTCGATGACCTCAGAAAACCCGAAGTCGCGGCTATGTTTGACAAAGACGGCAATGGCAAAGGTGAATACTGGGCAGGTGATGCTGGCTGGAAGTCCACGAGAATGTGGCAGGTCAAATTCAAGAGTTACGGTCTTGACGAACTCTGGGAACCAGAAATCATCCCGGATGCCACCTTCAAGGCACAGTTGAAAACTGCGATCACCCGAGAGCAACCGATTCTGTTTTATTATTGGACCCCGGAATGGGTGCATGCAGCCTACGACATCACTGCGATTCAAGAGCCTGAAAGGACACCGGGCTGCGAAGACCACGACCTAGACAACGAGGATTGGCTTGAGGTCTCCCATTTTTCATGTGTCAGCAGCGACGCAATGATTTATGTTGCCTATTCAAAATCCCTTGAGCAGCGTAATCCTCCGGTTGCCAAGTTCCTGAGCCAGATCAAGCTTGACCCGGCCGCTGTGAACCAGTGGATTCTGCAGATTGGCCGTGATAAGGAAGATCCAAGGGATGTCGCTGAAGATTGGGTTGCAAACAACATGGACATCGTCAATTCGTGGATCAACTAATCCGGTAGCCACTTGAGATGATGGATCAGTTTTTCCGGGAAAACGCAGATTGAAGTGAATTTGATCAGCCCCTGGAAGACTAACCTTTCAAAATGACAGCGAGCGGAAATAACCTTTTCCGCTCGCTTTTTTTAGCGGTTCAGAGATATCTGGAATTCAATGCCCAAGACCACATTAATATCCAGATTGTCAAATCGGTCCGGAACAGCGAGAAAATTTGGCAACGGGTCAACGAACGGAAATCATTTGCAGCAGTTGTGATTCATACCTTGGCCATGTGTTTCCGGATTGTCCAAAACCAACCGGGCCGAGATATTGCATCAACGGAGCAGTTTTAAATTCAATCTAGAAGAATCTTAGTTATCAAACTGTCTTTCTGCAGGAGCAATCAGTGCACCTGACCCGAAGTTTCCAAAACTTCTGAGGATCTGCTGAATTACCGACAATCTACCTTCATAGGTTTTTGTAACCCTCTGGGTAAATCTGACGGTTCTGCCGTTTTCCAAGCCAAGATACTCCACGTTGGCCAAGGTATCATCCCCGTCAAATGACAAAACTACGACATTCCTTTCCGTAGTTTCCACTTTGCGAATACCTCGATTGAATTGTTTTGTCTCGATGTAGACCCAAGTCGTTCCATACTCCTCATTGACAAAGGCCGGGTTACCTATGTTACCCAGTACATCCTCGGTTGTTGTTTCTCCAACTTCAAGGGTACTCAATTCCACTTCGGAGGGGATATATCCATGCCGGGTCGTAATCCCTGAACATGACGCAAGGAAGAATACTAACAAGATAAATATTACGTTTCGAACCATTGTTTTTCCAATCCGTAGAAGGTTTCTGAGTTTAATTTATTGTTATGAATCTTTGCCAATTGACTCAAATTTACCAAGTATCAATTTATGCTTTATGATCATAATTTGGAATAGAACCCTAGACCTAATTCCAATTTATAAAACTAAATAGGATTTATCCGCTTGATAATCCCATGTCAAAAGCGATGATAAACTTGGTCAACATTTGTTATCCTTCATATGTTACCATACAAATCCACCTAACATATCTCTATTTTGTCCAGATATTGGTCTAATTGCATTGGTAGGAATTCAATTTTATCGTGTAACCTTGAGTTATCCTGATACATCACTTATCACAGATATATTGAATTTCATTAACTGTTAAACTTTTCGAAATTTGGTGTCCAAGAAATCTTCACAAAAATTCCCTTACTGGAAGAAGATAATCTTCTCCGAATTGAACCGTGACAAAAAAAACTGGTTTGGCTTTTATCTGAATCAGGCTTCCCGCGTGGATTTGGTCAAGAAACTGGGCATAATTTCAATTGATAATTTCAGATTTCATGGCTACATCAAAGCATCGGGCAAAAACGACTGGCATTTGACCGCCTTCCTCAAATCCAGGGTAACTCTCGAATGCCGATTGACCCTAAATCCCTTCCCCCTGTCATTGAACACCAGGGTTGAAAGAAGATTTGTCGCTGATTCCAATCTGCTATCACCCCAGAAGGATTTCTCGATTCCCGAAGACGAAACGCTTGAATTACTTACACCAACCTATGATCTTTATGAACTCGTCAAGGAATCCCTTTTTCTTGAAGTACCGGATTACCCCACCAGTTCGGATTCAAAGTTTGATTCTTCCATCAATGATGACAAAGGTGATGAGAGGGAAAATGACAATCGAGACAACCCCTTTGCCGCCCTTGCCAGAAGCAATTCGTAAAATGACCTCAAGTAAACCTTATGTCACTTGAAATTATTCGCTATTGAATTATTTTTTTGAAGCGTCAAAATCTGTAGGTGAACCCTGCAATTTGATTATTGATTTGGTTCTTGGGACCAATGGTTTATGGTATTTTCAGGTAATAGTTATGGCTGTTCAACAAAACAAAGTTAGTCGTGCAAGAAGAAACAAGCGACGGTCCCATGATGCCTTAAAAGCGGGAATATGGGTTGAGTGTGATAATTGTGGGGAATTGAAACTTCCCTATCACATGTGCCCTGCTTGTGGTTATTATAATGGTAAATCTGTAATGGAAATTGTGGAACCAGAATTTGAGGATGAGGATTTATAACTCCAACCTCTTACACTACACTTGGCAAAAGTAAATTTATAGGGTAGAAAATTACTGTTATTGCTATTGATGCAATGGGAGGAGATCAGGGTCCCATTCCCGTTGTTGCCGGTATGGCAAGAGTGGCTAAAAAGGACCCGGATGTTACCTTTGTCGTTCATGGGAACAAAGACGAATTGAAGAAGCGGATAAAAAAATACAAATCCCTCAATGACAGATGTGAAATAAAACCCACCACCAAGGTGATCTCCATGGATACCAAGCCGAGTGCCGCCCTTCGAAACGGTAAGGATTCCTCGATGTGGTCAACCATCGAAACACTCAAGACCGGTCTTGCCAATGTAGCGATATCATGTGGAAATACGGGTGCACTGATGGCAACTGCCATGCTCAATCTGAAAAAGGCACCCGGCGTATCCCGCCCCGCCATTGCCTGTCTATGCCCCTCGCCGAATGCCAGTGGTTTCAATGTATTGCTGGATGCAGGTGCCGATATCAAGGCCGATGAAAAGGACCTCCTCTGTTATAGTATCATGGGTTCCAAATTTGCCCAAAATGGTTTGCAGTTGAATAAACCCCGCATCGGGCTGTTGAATGTGGGAACAGAATCACACAAGGGACGGTCGGAAATAAAAGCCGCCTATGACCTCATTGCCGAACATGAGGAGCCGAATGGATATGAGTTCGTAGGATTTGTCGAAGGTACCGAAATTTTCTCGAACAAGGTTGATGTCATTGTAACTGATGGTTTTACCGGAAACACTGCCATCAAAAGCTCCGAGGGAGCCGCACGAGTTATCAGGAATCAACTCCGACAGGCCTTTGCCCACACACTCTTTTCGCGTATCGGTGGCTTTTTTGCCTACACTTCGCTCAGAAGATTTTTCAAAAGAATTGATCCAAGAAGGGCAAATGGGGGCGTATTTCTTGGTTTGAATGGCATTGTCATCAAATCCCATGGGAGTTCAGATGCTGTTGGCATTGAGGCAGCAATTGATCTTGGCGTTAAATTGGCAAGGTCGAAATCTTTCTGATATATTCAGAATGTTTGAACATAATTAGAATTTTGAAATTTAATGGATACCATCAGGTCAGTTGTAACCGGTACTGGACATTACCTCCCGGAAAATATAGTACCAAACAGCTATTTTGAGGAGTATATTGATACCTCCGATGAGTGGATAACCACCCGAACAGGCATCAAGAGAAGACACTACGCCCCCACCGAAGAAACAACTTCCACGATGGGGATAAAGGCAGCCCGCAGGGCCTTAAAAAACAGTGGCTGCAAGCCCGAGGACATTGATCTGATCATTTTGGCCACCTCCACTTCTGATCATACCTTTCCATCTACCGCCACACAGATTCAAAATGGTCTTGGTATAACCAGAGGATATGCCTTTGATTTACAGGCAGTCTGCGCCGGTTTTGTTTTTGCCCTGGCCAATGCCAACGCCCTGATTAAATCCGGTGAGGCAACCAAGGCTCTGGTGATCGGTTCGGAAACCTTTTCACGCATTTTGGATAATAATGACCGGACAACCTGTATTTTGTTTGGGGATGGTGCCGGTGCCGTTGTCCTTGAAGGGGCCAAAACGACCAATGGCGGCTCTGACAGGGGAATATTGGCGACGGATTTGCATTCCGACGGGAGTTTCAAGGATATCCTTTATGTTGATGGTGGCGTATCCACCACCAAGACATCAGGTCATTTACGAATGAAGGGCAGGGAAGTTTTTCGCCATGCAGTTTCAAAACTGGTGAATTCCACTGAACGTGTTATGGAAAAGGCCAATGTCACCAGTGCCGAGGTAGATTGGGCAGTGCCCCATCAGGCAAATGTAAGAATCATTCAATCAACTACCCAAAAACTGAAAATACCAATTGAAAAAGTTGTTGTTACCTTGCAAAACCATGGCAATACTTCAGCTGCCTCAATTCCCATTTCCTTGTCAGTTGCCAACGAGGAAGGCAAATTCAAGAAAGGGGACTTAATTCTATCTCATGCAATTGGTGGAGGACTTTGTTGGGGCTCATTCCTTCTGAGGTGGTAAAACCATTTCGTTTTGATGTGATTTATTGTTTCCCAAATCACTAAATGTCTTTTTCAATTTGCATCCATCTGTTAGAATGCATCTACACTTTACATAATCGCAAGGAAAAATGAATGGATAATGAAGTACTTACAAAGAATGACCTGATTAAACTTCTTCGTAACCGATATGGTCTCACCTATGCTGTTTCGAAAAAATTTGTTGATTCCATTTTCCTGAATATTCTTGATAGCCTATCTAAGGGCGAGACGGTCAAGATATCATCATTTGGTACATTTCAGCTCAAATTCAGGGCAAGCCAAGAAATATTGGATGTAATCACGAGAGAGGAACGAACAGTTGGTGCCCATTACAAGGTCAAGTTCATACCCTCGAAAAAACTCAAGGAAAAAATTAACGGGTAATTTCCCGGGAACGGTTTTGAATTGTCCCCTGAATACAAAAACCATAAGCAGATAGGTACGGTTTCCAAGGAACTGGGTCTGGACCAATCAACTCTCAGGTACTGGGAAACGAAATTTCCGATTGTCAAACCACAGTTTCTGGACAACAAGCGACTTTATGATGAAGCTTTGATAACCCTCTTGAAGGGAATCAATCTGCTGATCACCAAGAAGGGATATACCACGAAACGGGTTCAAAGATTGATTGAGGAAAAGGGTGGGGACCATATCATCGAGATAGCAGAACTTCCCTTGATTCGAGATTCAATACCTGAAGTGATTGACCCAGAAGAGGAATGGGATAGTTTGCTCTCCCATCAGAAACCCGAGGTTGATATCGAAATCCAGAATGAACCTGAACCTGTGGGCACAATTGTTGATCTCTCCAACCTGCGGGAGATACTTAAATCAGCCAGTTTCGGCATAAGTCTGGGCTTACCGGAAGATGGTAAGGTTACCCTCGATGAATCAGTCAGGGAAAATCTAGAAAAAATTTACGGAAAATTGGAAAAAATTAATACAGGAATGGCCTGATTGAATATTTGAACATTTGCACCATTATAATATATCTCACCAATGGTGGCAGAAACCAAAAATTCTGAAAATTCCACCATGTCGGGCCATAGCGCAGCCTGGTTAGCGCGTTCGTCTGGGGGGCGAGAGGTCGTGAGTTCAAATCTCACTGGCCCGACCATTTAAGTTACACATTCAGTCAAGAAAGCAAGTTGTTAATGGAAGAGAACCTTTTCGAACCAAAAGGCATCTTGCCGGACCGAAAGATCAAGCAAATGTGTAATCAGGGCTTGATTCAGGCCACCCATCAAATCACTGAGAGCCAAATCCAGCCGGCCAGCCTGGATTTGAGACTGGGCAATATTGCCCACCGGGTACGAGTTTCCTTTTTGACCAACAAGCAGGGGCGGATAACAAATCGAATCGAAGAATTCGGCATGCATACCATCAGTATCGAAGAGGGTGCAGTTCTGGAAAAGGGTTGTGTTTATGTAATACCCCTGATGGAATCATTGCATCTCCCCAAGGGCATATCTGGAGTGGCCAACGCCAAAAGCACGACCGGAAGGCTGGACCTCCTTACCCGGCTTATTACCGATCATGGGTCGGAATTCGATCGAATTGAAGACGGCTACAATGGGCCTCTGTATGCTGAAGTATGCCCACGTTCCTTTTCGGTTTTTGTCAGGCAGGGAACCCTGTTGAACCAGGTCAGGTTTGGCAATGGAACCAACCAATTGTCAGAGGATGATTACAACCAGATTTGCAAGGCCAATGGAATTGATTCGAACAAGGTGAATATTGAAGATGGCCTGGATTTTTCGGTAGACCTCAAATTGGAAGACAATCTGGTTGGATACAAGGCCAAACAGCATACCGGTATCATTGACTTGGCCAAGTCCAATAATTACTCCCCCAAGGAGTTCTGGGACCCGGTTTATTCCATCAACCAGCACATCATCCTTGATCCCGGTTCCTTTTACATACTTGCCAGCCAGGAGGAAGTCACCATTCCTCCCGGGTATGCCGCTGAAATGACACCTTACATACCAATGGTGGGCGAATTCCGGGTACATTATGCCGGTTTTTTCGATCCCGGCTTCGGCTATCGTGGAACTGGTGGTGCCGGCTCCCGTGGTGTACTCGAAGTACGATGTCATGAAGTCCCATTTTTACTCGAACATGGCCAGAAAATGGGCAAACTTGTATTTGAAAAAATGATGGCAGAACCGGAAAACCCCTATGGCTCGCAGAATTATTCAAATTATCAGGGCCAAAGCCTGAAACTGTCAAGGCATTTCAAGGTTTCCAATTAATTCCTATTGAAAATTCGCTAATAACGTATAGTCCTTCAGCAGTTTTTCTAAATCGATCTCTTCGGGTTTTTGACGAAGGGACAGGGCCTTTTCAGCTCTTTCCTGAGCCAAATCGTTCATTGTCCCGGATTCAGAAACAATATCAACCATTTCATCCATTTCGCCATTGCAATGAAGGATAATATCACACCCAGCATCAATGGACTCCCTTGCTCGTGATTTAATGCTCCCGCCCAAGGCACCCATTGAAAGATCATCTGCCATCAACAAGCCATCAAAACCAATTGAGTTTCTTATGATATCAATCATCTTGGCAGAGATAGTGGCCGGTTTGTCTGAATCAATTTCAGGATATAGCACATGGGCTGTCATGCCGAGGGGAATGGTATTCAGATTCCTGAATGAACAGAAATCACTTTCCTCCAATTCTGCCCTTGTTTTATCACAGACCGGCAATTCCTCATGGCTATCCTTCGTGGTACTGCCATGACCCGGAATATGCTTTAGAACAGGTAAAACACCTCCCTGAAGGCAAGCATCAGCCACTTCTGCGGCAATGGCAGTAACCACTTCTGGACTGAACCCATAACACCGGTTCCTCAAGACCGGATGCGTATTCTCTGTTGCCAGATCTCCGAGTGGTACGCAATTGGTATCAATTCCCAACTCAAGCAGTTCCGCAGCAATATATCTGTATTGAAGCCACATCAGTTTTTTTGCCACCTCTAATGGGAAGCGGGTACAAATATCCAGTGCCGGTTCCCAATCACTCCATTGTGGTGAAGTCAGGCGTTGTACCCTACCTCCTTCCTGATCAATCAGAATTGGCGCAAAGTATCCGGCCGTCTCCCTTAGTTCGTCCGTAAGTTTCCTTATTTGAGATTTGTTTTTCAGGTTACGGTTGAACAATATAAATCCGAAGGGTTTAACTTCCTTGAAAAAGGCAATCTCGTCTTGGGACAAACCTGTACCCTTGCAACCGAAAATGTATCCTCCGTAATTCATTGTCCCATCAAGGTCCTTATACATGAAGGATGTCCTCCTGCCTCAATCCTAGCACAAAGGGAATCGGTTTCATCCTCCGAATCAAAACCTACAATATAGAGTCTATACGAAATAGATGTTGAGCCTTCAAAGGTTTTTATTACCCAATCCTTGGAGGCAAGGTCCCGGGGGTACTTCTTGAAAATTTCTCGCCAATTATTTGAAGCCAGGTTATGATTGGCATAAGTTCCAACATAGGCAATAATTTCTCCCTCAGGTACTTCGGCAGGCATTAACTCCCTGCCGGTTATAACCAGCGCTTGATCAGCCTCGTTTTGTTCTGCTTCCTCTGGGGCAGGAGGAGGAGTTTCCCCTTCCCATGGTATTTCACCCAGTTCAACCTGGATGAAAAATTCATCCAGGATTTCCTTGCCTGTTTTTATTACCTTGGCATCATCCTCTTCTGAATCTCCTTCCAACTGCAAAGGAATACCCCTAGAATTCAAAGAAAGTAGGTCGGCAGGAAGTACCACTGGCATAGGTGCATAACCTGTGGTAACCAACTCCTCATTGAACGGATCACCATGAACCAATACATTTACCCTGTAACCGGTATGTTTGGATTCCTTACCACCAGGGTCCTCAGGTTTGACCCAAAGGTTGGTTTCTGCCTTGATTATAGGAATGTTCGATTGATCCTGATTGCCTGATATCTCATAATGCAACACGATTTGAAGCAGAAAAAACAGGATGCCGAGGGATGCCAGGACAATTAACACCTGAAAAACCCTTTTGGCCAAATTCGGCCCTTTGTTTATAGCAGGATAATCCAGGATTGAGGTTTTCATCGGAGTGTCAGATGGATTGTCAAAACAATGGTCACATTTCCGTTAAGGGTTTGACTCCCATCATCTCCAGCCCCTGGTGAATGATTATGCCAGTTGACCTGGCCAATGCCAGCCCGGCCAGTGTCTTCTCAGGATTGCCACCCTGAAGAATTCGAAGACTGTCCTTTTCCTTGCCGGATGACCAGAAACTGTGGAATCCGGATGCGACCTCAATCAGATAGAAAATGATCCGGTGTGGTTCCCTATGGCTCGTGGCCTGTTCAATGATTCGTGGCCACTCGGCCAATTTACGGATAAAGAAAATGTGTTCCGGTTCCCTGAGATGCTCCCCATCAAAATTCAACAAATCCTGATCGCTGGTATCCATTCCGCTTTCTTCAGCTCGTTTTAAGAGAGAACATATCCTGGCATGGGCGTATTGAACATAAAAAACGGGATTTTCCCTGGATTGCTCACGCACCTTGTCAAAATTGAAATCCAGATTTGCATCATTTTTACGCATCAACATCACAAAACGAGTAACATCCGAGCCAACGGCATCAATGGCTTCACGCAATAATACAAAGTTGCCTGCACGTTTGGACATTTTCAATACCTGATCCTCAGATATGACATTCACCATCTGAATAAGTTTTATCACAAAACTTACCTTGCTTTCGGAGAGGGCATCAACCACAGCGGTCAATCGCTTGACATAACCACCATGATCAGCACCGAATACGTTAATCAATTCGTCATAACCTCTTGAAACCTTGTCAAAATGATAGGCAATATCAGGTGCAAAATAAGTCCAGGTTCCATCCGATTTCTTGATTGGCCTGTCGACGTCATCTCCGTATTCGGTAGACTTCAACAGCATTTGTTCACGGGCTTCCCAATGCTCGGACGCTTTGCCCTTGGGTGGTTCAAGAACCCCCCAATAAATCAATCCCTTTTCCTTCAGCTTATCAATGGCCTCTTCTATTCTGGCTGTTTCAACTATGGATTTTTCATGAACATACTGATCCATTACAACATTGAGGGACAGGAGATCATTCTTGATCAGTTTCAACATTTCGTTGATGGAGAACTCTCGAAAGGTATCCAGCCAGTCCTTTTCAGGTTTATCCACAAATAGATCACCGAACCTGTCCTTCAGCTTTTCACCAATGTCAACAAGATAATTGCCCTGATAGCTGTCCGGTCCAAAGGAAATCTCCTTCCCATTTGCCTGCAGATACCTCAGATAGGTACTTCTGGCCAGTGTATCGACCTGAGCTCCCCCATCATTGACATAATATTCCCTGGTAACGTCATAACCGGAAAATTCTAGTAATCTTCCAAGAGCATCACCATAAACGGCACCTCGGGCGTGACCGACATGCAGAGGGCCCGTTGGATTTGCCGAAACAAATTCAAGATTAACCTTTTGCCCCTTACCGATATCCTTACGACCATATTCATTGGTCAGTTTGATAATCTCGCCAATAATATCCAGCCAATAATCTGGAGTAAGAACCAAATTGATGAATCCCGGTCCAGCAATCGAGACAGATTCTATCCTGTCATGATCACTCAGCTTTGCAGCCAACAACTCGGCAATTTTCCTTGGATTGGATTTGGATCTACCGGCAACAACCAGAGATGCATTGGTTGAAATTTCACCGTGATCATTATTCTTTGGCCTCTCGACCGAAAAACCATGTCCTGCTGCATCCCGGGGCAGTGCTCCTTCACTAACCAAATCCAGGATCATGGCTTCAATCATCGACTTGATTTCAGAAAATATATCCATTTTATCCAGAATAATTTTGGGTTGATATAAATTGCCTTCACAATTTCTAACAATGTATAGACCCTAAAACAAACTTTTAAGGGTTCAGATTACAATCCAAACTTCCATAATTGATTCCTAGTCTGACTTGAATTACCCGAACCCGCAAAAGAAGACAATCTCGAAGGGATTTCTAAAAAATCAATTTGACCCTATTTTAGCAAAAAGTCCTAAAGGTTGCTTGAGATAATATTTAAATATGGGGATTCTTATGGGCCATAATTCCAAGCTTTTTTTATTGTAATCACTTTTTTATTAAAACATACTCATCTCCTCATTTCAAACGGTCGTATTAGAGAGTCCGGGTTGAGTGTCATTAGACTGCATATCCCTCTATGCAGGACACCACTTTATCGTGGCACCAAACTCTTATCCGGTTCGGTTTGCTGATACCAATCAGCTCCGAGACCAAAATCCCACATTCGTGGCGACGACACTCCGGGAGGACAAACCAATCTATAATTACGGTGTCAGTCTCTTCTTCCAGTTGGTCAATGCCCGTTATGAGAAAGGAGCAATAATCCTCACCTCCAATCTGGGGTTTGCCGACTGGGGAGAGATGTTCGGTGATCCGGTCATGGCAACTGCCCTGCTTGATCGTCTCCTGCATCATTCGATTGTTATATCCATAATCTGAAACAGCTATCGGCTGCGGGAACATATGGACCTGGTTCCTGATCATGTCAGAGTCAAAAAGTCTCTGTTACCTCCACCGCCACCAGGGCAAAGAGGGCAAAAGAGAAAAAGGAAAGGAGGTGAGGTGTTCTAACAAGTCCAGGTAAGTAAAGTAACCATTTTTTTGCTGTGGAGTGGACCAATATTCGATCGGTATAATGGGGTATTTTTAAATCAGTATTGACAGATATGTGAGCCGGTGGCCGTGAGATCGACGAGAGAGGTCTGTTTCAGGACCGTCATTCGCCGCCATGCCACCACAGATTGAAATTCCTTACTTGATCCCCCCATGCTTCCCTCGACCATTGGAAGGCGTCCTGCGGGACATCCATGCTGCAGACGGTCGGCGCCTCCGCGGTGGGTTCGGTTTCTGAGTCGAACGTCCTCGTCAGTTCGGACATATCTTTCATTGTTTCGCACATGTCGCGAAGTTCCCATGCCGTAGCGGCCACGATCACGCCCGCTCCAAAGCCAGGTATGGCCTTGGCCGGTATGACCGTAACTTTTCTCGCCGCCGCCGCTAGCAAGCGGCGGTTCACGCGCTCGGCCAAGTTCTTCGCCCGGTTTCTGGCGGCGTCTCTTTCCTTCCGCATTTCAGCCAGGGTCGACTTTGTCTTCCGGGAGGCATCGCGTTCATCTGCAAGCATGGCCGAAGTGCGGGCAATGTCGTCAGCCTGGCGGGCGGCGACAGTGCGCAGCCCTGCTGTGGAAGCAACCGTGGCCACTGCTGTCTGCACAGCGTCGCTGAAGATAAGAAGCCCGTTGAACAGGAGCGAAAGGGCCAATGCCGCTGTCACCAGCAGCCTGCGAGCCAGACCGGTGGCCAGCCAAAGGGTGCGGTGGAGACGTCTTGTCCGCGCCCAATCATTCTTCGCGGCGCGGGGCTTCTCGTTCGTTTCGGTATTTTTCATTGCCTGTCTCTACGATCACTACACTTGTCACTTACCGATTAAATATGTACCAATAATTACCGTTTAAAGTGCACCACTTTTCCCGGGAGTGGATCCCTGAGAGGATGGGTTCCAGAGTGAGAGCTCGCCCTTGTCAATACTGATTTAAAAATGCCCCATTATACCGATCGAATATTGGTCCACTCCACAGCAAAAGAATGGTTACTTTACTTACCTAGACATGTTAGAACCCCTCACCTCCTTTCCTTTTTCTCTTTCGCCCTCTTTGCCCTGGTGGCGGTGGAGGGTATTGATCGTGGTCCTTTTTTAAATCAGCACAATGGGGGATTTTAATTTAAGTATTGACACAAAGCAGGGTCGGGCCGACGGTCATCTGTTCATGACGGTTCTGGCCTACTGGTCCACATGATCCGTCTGCGGTTGAAGGCTGCGGAGATTACCTAGTGCTGGTCGGGGATCAGGCGGATTCTCAACCGTCATCAGCGGGCCTCGGCCAGTTTCTGTCGGCCGGATGGCAAGCGGATGGAGATTCGTCGCTCAACGCAGGCGGAGGAGAAACAGCTGGCTATTTAAGGAGCCTTGGGGATAACCGGTACCGGGAAAGACGAGGCGGAAAATAGTGTTGTAAAGGCCATTATAAAATTATATGGATGTCATAACGGTAGTGACCCACTGACAGGTGTATCTACCTGTACGCCCCCGTTCAGGGGAATTCGTGTAGTGCGCTCGTTAAAAATGGGCTAATACGCTCGGAAAAATTTCATGAGGATTAAATGAATATAAAAGAAATATTATTAACTGCTTTGGATACCTATAATGATGTTGCTCAAGATTCAGATTTGCATCCCGATTTAATTTATCAAGGCAAGGAATACATAGCTAAGGTAAAAAATTTTCGTGTTTTGATACCTGTAATTGGCTCGTTCAATGTCGGAAAGACATCACTGGTAAATGCTTACCTGCATCTGGAGAGAGATCAAAAGTTACCAACTGATATAGTTCCAACCACTGCATTGGCCACTGAAATTCATGGGGTAGGAAAAGATGAAGACGAAAGGGTACAAATAATTGACAAAAATGATCATGTAATCAGTGAATTAGATTTTGAATCATTCAGGAAACTAGGCCAGGATGAGGCTAATGGATTACCTAATAATGCCTATTTTGCCAAAGCATTTCTGAAATCAGATGTAATCAATCCCAATCGACAAATAGTTTTAGTTGATATGCCGGGATTGGATTCAGGCATCCAGACACATAATGATGCCATCCAGCGATACTTACCGTTGGGAAGTTATTTTCTATTGGTACTCGACATAGAGCGTGGAACATTAAGGGAAAGTGAAATCCTCCAGTTAAGAGAGTTTCTCAATCAGGAAATAGAGTGTGCTGTATTCCTTAACAAGGCAGATAGGAAACAAACCGATAAAAACATGGTAAAGGATTTCTTTCGTGAACAGTTGGGAGATACTTTGGGCAAGCAGATTCCGGTATATACCGTATCTGCATTAAAGGGAGAATTATCCGCTTTCGTGGAAACCTTCGAATCCATTGATCCCGAACTTGCTATGCGAAATTATTGGCGGCAACAGATTATTGACCTCTTTGATGTTGCGCACATTAGCCTTCATACTCGATATAATGCGATAAATTTCTCACCCTCAGAAGCTGAAAAGCAAATTCGGAATCTCAAACTTGATCAGCAAAAACTTGAGGAGAAATTAATTACCGATGAGCAGGAAATCAGATCAAAATACTCAGATCTAGCTACCAGCAAAATTGTCCATGGTGTGCGCAATGGAATTCGTTCCAAAGCCAAGGAACTGGCATTGAGTTACATAGAAAATGGACAGACTGGATTTGAAATACAGCTTAACGAGCTAGTCAGGTTCAAATTGAACTACCTATTGCAAATTGAACTTCTCCAGACAAGACATAACATCAAATTATATTACCAGACCAACATAGATGGCCTAAAATCCAAAATAAACGATGTTGTCGACGATGAACCTAAATTCAGTTTCAAGGCTGGTGAAAATTTTTTTCGTGCGATACGCAATGCCGCAGAAAAATCCTCTCGAGAATTTGAAAATGCCGCTGGTGTGATGAAACCAGGTAGGATGAAATCAACCTATTCTACCATTGCTGGAGTTCTGGGTGCGGTAACTTCGGTTGTCACACCTTGGCTGGGATTAATTTTTGAACTGGTACCCTGGGTTATGAATCTGTTCGAAAAGGAGGGTCAAAAGCAAGAGCAATTGAAAAAAATATGTTTGATTATTGAAAATGATATTTCACCCAAGGTTGCATCAGACCTGCGCAAGGTTATATCCGAAGATTATGCGAAACTCACTGAGAATGAATTGTCCATAATGAGGAAAAGTATAAATGATCAAATTGAAAGAGTAAAAAACAATATTCAAAAAGCACAGTCTATTAAAGAGGCTGGCGAGTTGGAAGCAAACAAGAACAGGGAAAATTTGGCAACAGCCATAAACAGGTTAGCTTTAGCAAAAAAAAGTGTGTGTGATGCTTAAGGAAAATGTAAATTCCACTCCCAAAGATATTGAGACCACCTATCAAAAAATCAATAAAGTTCTGACCGATCTAGAACATACCCTAGATAGTTATCGTGATGTTATTGATGATGATTATGCAAATGAATTGAAAGAAACAGTTCAAAGTCTGCAAGAAGCGGAAGAGGATCTTATTGTAGAAAGGTTGTTGAATTTGGGAATAGTTGGGCAAGTAAATTCTGGAAAATCAACCTTACTCAATGTACTGTTGTTTGAAGGTAGGGAGGTATTGCCACATTCCGCAACACCCATGACCGCATCTCTAACCAAAATACAATGGAGCAACAAAAACGAGATTGATGTTGAGTATTACAGCCATGAAGATTGGGCAGAGTTTGAAAAACATGCTGAAATTTACAATAATTATCTTGACCAAGACAAACAAACTACAAACAAAAGCATCGTATCCGAAACATTGACTGTCAGGCAGGAACAAATTTTGCGTTCTGCCCATGAATTAATTCAAATGGCCCGAAAAAGACAGTTGTGTGTCCATGATTATCTGGGTAAGGTTGAAACCCACAAGGCATCAAATGATAATCTTAACGAAATTCTGCTTGATCTGGTAGGTGTGCAAGGAACATTCACACCATTGGTTAAAAGCATCAACATCCGATGTGACTATGGTATTAAGGGGCTGAATATTATTGATACTCCGGGTATAAACGACCCGGTAATTTCTCGTTCAAGGGTAACCAAACAATATCTCAGGAAATGTGATGCTGTATTGATGTTAAGTTATTCAAGTCAATTCATCGAAGTCGAGGATCTCAAGTTTTTCAAGTCAGCCATACCTGATTCAGGAATTGAGAACAGGCTCTTGATTGGCAGCAAATTTGACAGTGTCCTAATTGATGTTTCGTTTGACCGTGATGGGGATCTCATTGATGCCGTACAATCAACCACCGAACGCCTCAGAAAGCATGCCACCAATGTCATTCATAAAGAGGGACTGCATCACCTTTTCCAGGATTTTGAAGGAATGGTGAAGTTTGTTTCTGCTATTTGTGGATCACTTCTACAAAAACCGATACATACCTGGAACAAGTATGAGCAGGAAGGGTTCAACAACCTTTACGAGGCCTACCCTGACTGGTTTGACAAACCTGTAAACGGGGTAATTGACGAAAGTACCAAAGCAAATCTCAAGCGTGTTGAGAATATGCAAGGCATAAGGGATTACATCTCATCAATCCAGTTGAACAAGAATTCGATTATGGATGAGAAATCCCGAGATTTCTTGGATGCCAAATGTCGCAATTTGAACCAGCAAATCTGTCATTTAGAAAGAATACTGGAAAGTAATTTTCAAGATCTGGATCAGGGTTCAGTCCAGGAGACAAAAATGAGAATTGAAAATTTAACGCTGGAACAGTCTAAATTCCATGACCAGTTGCAGGAGAAATGGAACGATTTGCTGAATAACCATTTAAGTCAATTCATTGATTTGACTCATAAAACCATTGAGGAAAAAATTGTCAAAAAAGATGAAATTAATCAGAAATCTTTACTAACAGAATATGAAGAAGTCGACAGACCTGGTTTTTTCCAATGGCTGCTTAGAGTTTTTGGAATTGGGGGGAAAGAGATCGTTACCTATGCAAACAAAATTGAGGTTACAGAAGAGATAAAAAATCAGATTGATGATTATATTGATCGTATCAGAATGGACTTTGAAAAGTACGTAGAAAGAATGTTTCAACCGGAATACCGGGACCATGCAAGAAATGAGATGATTAGGGTCCTTGCGCAGAACCTGACGAGTGAAAATGCAACTAATTTGGATATTGAGAAAATGAAGCAATTGATCTGGCGGGCAGTTGGACGACTTTGTATCTCGGCCAAGGAAAATCTGGAAAAAGCCAATTTGCAATTGTATAAAAAGACCGGAGAAGATAGGGGAGCGGAGTTGCTTATAAAACTGGACCCAGAGGAAGAATTAACCGATTCCCATTTTGTAGATATTGTTATTGGTATTGCCAATGACCTTATACATGAGACAAAAAGCCTGAAAGAAAAAATTCTGGAAATCGGTAACCAGCTCAAAGAAGAATTAATGCCGGAAATTGGTAATATCCTGAAATCAGAAAAGGCTCGACTGGAGGCGGATTTGAAAAACAGGGAATTCCGCAAGCAAAGATATGAATTTGCCCTCAAGGCTGTAAAACAGTGCCATGATCAATTAAACAAGGTCAATCTCAAATAGCTTGGTGGCAATGAAATCGGAGACATCAATTCATGCTGCAAACACAAAAAGAATACGGATATATTGTCGAGTCATCAAATCAAATAAGGAATTTGACCCAATTAATTTATGAATTGGAAGATTACTTAAGCAAAGTCCATTCGGAAATGGAAAATGTCAATGAAGAGGCAACTGAACTATTTGAAGATATCGGCAAACTGGATAATTCGCTTTCATCAATACCGAAACCTACCAATATCACCATTCAGGACAAATTGGATACCTGTACCAATCTGATTAATGACTTAAGCAGAAGGCAGGAGGAAACAAACAACCATTATGAGGAATTGGTCAACCATTTAGATTCCTGGCGAAAATACTTGGTTTATCCAAAAAAACTAATAAACAGCGTCAATCCATGGAAATCAGAGAATGATCCGACAATTCCCATGGATAAACAATTACAGTCCATAGAGGAACAAAAAACATCAATCAGGAAAATGCTTGATATCCTTGTCGATACACATGACGATTTGAAGATACTTCACGATGACGTAAAAACTGTCATTTTAGCCAAAGAATATCATCATAAATTGAGTGTTGACGGTATTGAATCCACCAAGAACTTTTTGGCAAAATCCAGTCGTTCGGAATTAACCAGGGAATTAAATCAAGTCATGGAAGCGATCGGTTCTTCCTTCGAAAAGATAAAGAAATCAAGTGAATTGGTTTCCGAATTAAATATATCCTCCACAAGTCTATCCGGCCATATGGAATTGGTTGGCAGTATTCTTTCTGCAACACCCGATTTGAATCATAATTTCGAGAAAAAATACAATAGATTCATTACACTCAAATCAAAATTCCTTGGGCAGGCAAAACTTGATACTTTTCCGGAAGAAGCTGAGGCTTATTCTAAGATACTTGATATTGAATCCACCCTAGGGCGAATTAGAATTGCCCCGAATCTTGCCAACAAACACATGGTTGCAGTTGCTGGGGGATTCAGTTGCGGAAAATCAAGTTTTATCAATACATTAATTGGAGAACCATCCCATCTGCTGCCTGCTGATATTACTCCCACCACCTCAATTCCAACCTATGTATGTCATTCAAAAGAAGACAAGGAATTGGAAATTTACATATTCAATACCAATGGGGGCAGGCAGAGTCTTAATGCACAAACCTTACGTACAATTTCCTACGAGAATGAGGAGTACTCTGGCATCCCTTTCAACGAAATTGCAGACCGTATCGTTGTATACACACCGGAACTTAAAAACTATGATCGGATCACATTCGTGGATACTCCTGGTTATACCTCACCGGATAAGGACGAATTGATGCAGGATGAAAAGGATGTCACATTGCGAGAGGTCCTTTCTTCAAATTTCCTCATATGGCTCGTGGATTGCGGAAAAGCCACACTGACCGAGACTGACATAACCTACATAAAAAAATTTCTTGTACGTGGAAATTCTAGCAATTTGGATAACAATAAAGAACTATATATCGTAGTTAATAAATGTGACAAAAAACCAGCCAGCCAGTATGATGAGATAGTTAAACATATACACGGAATTATCGAAGAAAATTCTATCCCCTGCTCGGGAATTGGAATGTATAGTGCCCGCTACGGCAAGTGGTATAAGGTCGAGGGCAAGCCGCTGAACGAAGTCTTAACCCAGATCAACGGCCAATTACCACAATTTGGCATACGGGAAGGGATACAACAGATTTTGAACAATTACGTAGAGTACCATCAGGCAAGTTCCGACAAATGCCAAAATCGCATAGCTGAACTTAAGCAGTTAATTCTGACCTTAGGCGACAGCTCTGGCAATGAGTTAATAATCCCAACGAATATCAACGGCTTTATCAAAGAACTGGAAGCAGACAACGATCAACACAGGATGCATATTGATGCCTATAAATCACTCCTCGAAAGCTTTGTTGAATGCTTTGATGAAATTCAAAGCGAACTTTGATCTAATCTCCAATCAACTGACCCAGTTGGAGATTTCGTCAATTGAGTCAATTATATGTCTTGACTTCCAAAATATTTGAGCGGAAACTCCCTTTACCATTGGGTTCTGTCTCTCAATAAAAGTGTAACATTTCCCCCTGTTCCAAATTCATTTTCAACCTACCTTCGCTCAAAATTCACCCACCTCCTCACGTTTCCTCCATCCCTTTTTCCTAAATCAGTGGACCCTTTCACAACCGTTAGGGACACGGGTTAGGGAGTTGCGATGGAGGGGCTACAAGCCCTGGCTTAATTACAAGAGGAAGCGTGGCCGTTCCCGGGGTTTACGTCAAGAGGCCTTGAACCATGGTAATTCGAAGGTTCGGTGTCGTGTTGAGCATGTCTTTGGTGCCATGAGGAACGAGATGAGGGCCCGTTACATGAACTGTCTGGGTTTGTGCCGCAGTCGTGTTTGGATTGGCTTGGGCAATTTAAGCTACAATCTCAGGAGGTACTGTTATCTGGAGCGTGTTGGGGAGGCTTGATGAGGTGAATTGGGTCAGGAAATGACCGGATGGATAGAAAATATGCTGAAAAACCATAATTCAAATGTAGATGAAATGAAAAAAACTACAGTTGAAAATCACGGAAACTCAGAGGTTTGAATTAAAAGAGGTTCCCTAATAGTTTTCCGTATGCAAGAAAACCTCGGTTCGAAATTCATGGTCATCTCAATCATATTCGTAAATTTAGAAATAGACTTACTCATCATGAACCAATCTTTGCTCGACATTTAGAACAAGACTCTAATAGTATTTTGCTACCAGTAAAGTGGATTTATCCTGATATAGCTTCTTGGGGGGATTCACATAGCAAAGTACTGGAGGTTGTTTGAATCTACTATTCTTCGTCACAAATAATTTCAGTCGGCGGTGATTATCCACTCTGAATACAGCATAATTTATTGTTTTGAAACTAATGAAAATGACATAAAGGTAAAATCAATAGACGAAAACAACCTCAAAATCTCATGCTGGACGTATCAGAGAATTATCTCTTTGAAAAACTACTGTTTATCGTATTCTCTCCTTATAGGTTTTGTAGATAAACTTTTCGGTCATGCCCGCAATATAATCACAAATGATCCGAATCTTTTCCTCCTGACCTTTATTTATCCTTTTTTGCCAACTGTCAGGGAGTGCATCAGTTTTGGTCATGAAATATTCAAAGACGCTCGTAATCACAGTTTCGGGATTGTCCTCCTTGGACAAATCCACTTGTTTTTCATACATGTTGGTCCAAAGAAAACGTTTTAGTGATTTGAGGTGTTCCATTGCTTCATCTGAAAATGAAATAATACCCCTTTGGAAGTTCCTTACTTCTTCAAGGGAATTTAGCCCTGCATCATCCAATGCTTTTTTCGATGTATGATTCAAATCAGTTACAAAATAATCAAAGATTTTACGTACTATCGACAAACTAAGATGGGTTTCACTGATGCCAGGATGAATAGTTGAAATTTTGTTTCGGTAAAATTCTACCAAGGGAATAGAGGAAATTTCATTTAGTGAAAACAACCTTGCTCTCAATCCATCCTGAAGGTCGTGACAATTATAGGCAATATCATCGGCAAGTGAGGCAATTTGGGCTTCGCAACTTGGATAGGTATTCAATAGCAAGTCATGTTTGGAATTATATTCCTGAACATATGAAGGTATATCAGTTCTGAATGGACCGTTATGCTTGATAATTCCTTCCAAGCAGTACCATGATAAATTAAGTCCGATAAAATCCGGATAAGGATTTTCAAGGTGGGTGACAACCCTCAAGGCCTGAACATTGTGATTAAATCCTCCAGAGTTTGATAGTATTTCGTCAAGAATATTCTCGCCTATATGTCCATAGGGTGGATGTCCCATATCATGAACGAGTGCTATTGCTTCTGCCAACTCAGGGTTCAATCCCAACATTGTAGCAATTTGACGCGAAGCTCTCGAAACCTCAATTGTATGTGTTAATCGGTTTCTGACATGATCACTTTGGGGCTTGATAAAAACTTGTGTCTTGCCGATAAGCCTTCTGAAGGCTGAAGCGTGTATTATCCTGTCGCCATCCCTACTGAATGGAGATCTTTGAGGATAATCTTTTTCCGGAAACAACCGCTGGGGATCAACATCATGATTTACTGCACACTCGATCAAAATGACACTATTCCTAACTTTGATTTATCACTATTCTTGGTTTTTCTTGTCCGATCGGCTATGTTAACTATATCCAAATTGTCCAGGATTACACATAGTAAATTATATCATCAGTCAAGATTATGCTCATTCCACCAAAGGTTTCAGACAGAGCCTACAGGAAATTGGCCGAAGTCAACTCGGAAAGCGACGAAAAACTATGCCTCCGAGTGGCAGTCAAGGGTGGGGGTTGTTCAGGATTCCAGTATGAAATCCTGCTGGACAAACCACAAGATGATGATTTGATACTGGCCAAGGATGGTCAGGCTGTTCTGATTGATGAAATCTCTCTACCTTTTCTCCAAGATGCTACCATTGACTATTCGGAAGAATTGATCGGGGCAAGATTCACCATTGTCAATCCCAATGCCAAATCGACCTGCGGGTGCTCATTGAGTTTTTCATTATAGCGTTTTGTTAATGAAGATCGCCACATATAATATCAATGGTGTCAGGGTAAGACTACCAAGAATTATTGACTGGATAAAGCAGTCCAAACCCGATGTGGCACTGCTTCAGGAAATAAAGTGCGAAGATGACAAGTTTCCTGAAGAGGACTTCAGTGATCTCGGATATAATGTCGCCATACATGGTCAGAAAGGCTATAACGGTGTTGCCATTTTGTCAAAATATCCGCTTGACGATGTCATCAAGGGATTACCAGGTGATGAGTCAGATACACAATCAAGATGGATAGAAGCAGTAATCCAGGGGAACAATAAAATTGTCAGGGTTTGTTGTCTTTACCTTCCCAATGGCAACCCGGTACCTGGTGAAAAATTTGATTACAAACTTGCCTGGATGACACGGCTACAAAAAAGGGCAGCGGAATTACTTGAATTTGAGGAACCCTTAATCCTGGCCGGCGACTATAACGTTATTCCTCATATTGAGGATGCCCAAAATCCAGAAAAATGGATGGATGATGCCCTCTTTCGTCTTGAAACAAGAACCGAATGGAGGAAGCTGGTTAATTTGGGGTTCCAAGATGCCTTCCGCTTGATGAACAATCAGGAAGGACAGTTTACCTTTTGGGATTTCCAAGGCAATGCCTGGAACAAAAATGATGGTATCAGGATAGATCATCTATTGCTTTCCCCACAATCTGCGGATTTGTTATTGGATTCTAAAATCGACCGGGAAGTCAGGGGTTGGGAGAAACCATCCGATCATGTCCCTATCTGGGTAAAGCTTGATTGTTGATTGAAGATGAACTCTAGTTAATAACAATCATATTCCCTTGTAAATCCAGGAATACCTGCTTGAAATCAAGCTCGGAACTGTTCTATCGGCAAGGGTCATTGTCGTGTTTCTGAGTTGATACATAAGTCCGCCTTGCAGATGATTGATCCAGGCCTGTGAATTGGTGTACTTCACCATTCTTTCCAACCTTTGCTGCCTCTTGGACTTGAACAAATTGAGGGCATCGGTGAGATTCAAGTTATTACAAAGTGAGGAAGCAAGAACCCACCCATCTTCCATGGCCATATTACCTCCTTGGGCGAGAAATGGGGGCATTGGATGCAGGGCATCCCCACAAAGGCAAATCTTCCCGGCAAACCATTGTGGTTGGATAATACCCTTGTAGAGAAGATTTGTTCTGATTTCGGTTGCGTTGGCAAGTAAACTTTCCAGAAACTGAAAGTACTTAAACCCGGCCTTGATCGTTTCAGGATCCATTTCGGTGTCAACCAGGTGCTCAAAGGGCCTGATCGCAACGACATTCAGGACTTTTCCCATGTCAATGCCGTAGGTTACCAAATGCTGGGCAGGATACATATAAAGATTGACACCATTAGCAAACTCTGTTTTCCTCAACTTTTCAGTAGGCACAAGCCCTCGCAAGGCAACAAAATCAGTTTTGTGTTTTTCTCCAGCCGGATTCAGTATTTGACTGATTTGCGAACCATAACCGTCGGCACCAATCAAAAGGGAGGCGTGGAATTCCTCACCGTCATCAGAACTGAAGCCAACACCATGTGGAGAAAGACCTTGTGGAGTTATTTTCTTACCAAAGCAAAACCTTACCCCCAAATCCATGGCCTTGTTACAGAGTATTCTGATCAGCTTGCCACGATGGCAGGTAAAATATCCCAACTCATCACCTTTGCTAAACTGGTTCAATTCCAATGAAAAGAGTCTTCTTGATGTCAATCCATCAAGAGCGGTTATACTTTCCACCTTGCTGGCAATTTCTCTCAGGGGTTCTTCAACACCCAATTTCGAAAGGATTCTGGAACCGTTGGGAGTTATCTGAATTCCCATTCCTCCCAAATTATCTTCGTTTTCCTTTTCATAAATGGTGGAGACAATACCTTTTTTTGCCAAACTGATTGCCAGTGTCAATCCTGCCAGACCACTCCCTACTATTGCAATATTGTCAAGGTAGTTTTTACCCATTAACCATTTCCCGAACCCAACATAGAGCCAATATACAATACATTGGATTACTACTTTAATATTTTAGATTTTTACTCTATCACTCAATTGATAAATTCCACATATAAGTGAAGAATAGGTAATCATTCTCAGTTTATTTTTTTCAACTAGGTAAAATCGTTGTTAGTAATTTTTGGAGCCCTCTTAGGTGTATGTTGGGGATATTACCTGGCTCACAAGAAAAAGGGATCCCACTTGGACAAACTCCATTATGGTTTGTCATTTGCAATTGCCTTTGGTTTGCTATCATGGATTTTGACACTCATTATCAGCATTTGGATTTGATCTGATGGCAGAAGGTAAAAATCCCCTTGGAAATTTTGGATACTCGACAACTCCAAGCTTTTCCGGACTGCCTACCTTTTTTGGTCAACCATATACCCAAGATTTGCAAAATGTCGATATTGCCGTATCGGGTGTACCTTTCGATTGTGCAACAAGCAACCGTCCCGGTACAAGGTTCGGACCGAGGGGAATCAGGGAGGCATCACTTTTGCAAATCCACGAACCTCCCTATGGATGGGATGTTGATGCCTTTTCCGATTACAAGATTATTGATTATGGAGATGTCCAGATCGATTACGGTGATGTTCGGGGATTTCCACAAAGACTTCAAAATCATGTAGCCGGGATTCTCGATCAGAATGTAACCTCCCTGGTACTTGGTGGAGATCACTATATTACATATCCGATCCTGAAGGCCCATGCAGAAATTCATGGGAGAATGTCACTTTTGCAGTTTGATGCACATTCCGATACCTGGAAGGCCAACGAACCCACCGACATAGATCATGGAACCATGCTGTATCATGCCATTAACGAAGGCTTGATTGATCCGGTGAGTTCCGTACAGGTTGGGATAAGAACCACCAACCAGGAACCGATGGGAATGAATATCATTGATTCATTTGAGGTTCATGAAAGGGGTGCACAATTTGTCGCCGACAAGATCAGGGAAATTCTGGGCAACAATCCAACCTACCTGACCTTTGATATAGATTCACTTGATCCTGCCTATGCACCAGGAACCGGAACACCGGTTTGGGGAGGATTGACTCCCATTCAGGTTGCCGTAATCCTGAGAAAAATCATGGGTATCAATGTGATCGGCATGGATGTTGTTGAAGTTTCACCACCTTACGATACCTCGGGAATAACTTCAGTCGCCGGAGCCCATGTTGCAGTTGATCTTATTTGCCTTTGGGCTTCGGGAAAATAAATTTGGATGTAAATATAGAGGGGTTATGAAAGCAGCTGTTTGTCGAGAATTCGGTGGGCCTCTGACTATAGAGGAAGTTACACTCAGGGAAACCCGGAAAGATGAGGTCTTGGTCAAGATTATGGCATGTGCCGTCTGCCATTCAGATATTTCCTTCATGGAAGGCGCCTGGGGAGGATCCCTGCCTGCCGTATATGGGCACGAAGCTTCGGGAGAAATTCTGGAAGTAGGTGAAGGAGTCAAGGATTACAGTGTTGGGGACAAGGTATTGGTAACCCTCATCAGAGCCTGTTCGGAATGCATTTCCTGCAAAAAGCAGGCCCCTGCTATCTGTGAAGAACCCTACGATCGTATGGCACAGAGTCCCATCACAGGCAATGATGGTCCATTTGAACATGGTTTGAGTACCGGCGCCTTTGCTGAAATGGCACTTGTTCACCACTCACAAATTCAAAAAATACCTTCAAACCTCTCTCCCGATGTGGCTGCTCTCCTGTCCTGTGGTGTCATTACTGGCTTTGGAGCCGTACAAAATACTGCACAAATTGAAAAGGGAAGTGTTGTGGCAGTGGTTGGAGTTGGTGGTGTTGGCTTGAACAGCATTCAGGGAGCCAGGATATGTGGGGCAGAACGGATCATCGCCGTTGATATTGATGAAAGCAGGCTTGAGCAAGCACGAGCATTTGGAGCAACCGATGTAGTTCTGGCCGATAAGACTTCCCACAGGACCATACGGAAATTGACTGGAGGAAGGGGTGTTGATTACACCTTCATAACTGTTGGGGCAGGTATTGCCTACAATACTGCCTTCAAGTATCTTGCCCCAAAGGGTGAAGTCATTGCTGTCGGGATGCCACCTTCAGATGTAGTTGCCAATTGGGTTCCGGTTAATCTTGCATATATGGGTCAATCCATTCGGGGTTCCAAAATGGGAGACGCTGTACTTTCGAAAGATATACCCTTCCTGATTGACCTTTACGAAAGGGGGGAATTGCTTCTGGATGAATTGATAACCGGTACATTCCCGCTTGAGCAGATCAATAAGGCGATTGAGGAAGTTAAATTGGGCAAGGTCCGTCGCAATGTGATTGTATTTGATTGATTGTCATGAAACTCGAAAATCTAGAGGTCTTTGTTGTCGAAAATCAGCCTCCAGGCTGGGGAGGAAGGTATTTCATCTTCATCAAGCTGGTTACCTCTTGTGGAATTACCGGATATGGTGAAGTCTATTCCGCTTCCGTAGGCCCTGAAGCGATGAAGGCAGTCATTCAGGATATTTTTGAAAGGCATTTACTGGGGCATCACCCGGGTGACATCGAACTCATGTTTCGCCGGGTCTACTCATCTGGCTTTACCCAAAGACCCGATCTTACCGTTATCGGTGCGTTTTCAGGTCTGGAAATCGCCTGCTGGGATATCATGGGTAAAGCCCATGACCTTCCTATTTATTCCTTTCTGGGGGGTATGGTCAATCCAAGAATCCGAACCTACAGTTACATCTATCCCCTGCCGGAACATGATTTGATGGGATTTTGGTCAAGTCCCGAAATGAATGCAGAATCTGCATTGAGGATGGTCGAGGCAGGGTTTACTGCCGTCAAGTTTGATCCGGCTGGACCCTACACGATTTACGGTGGCCATCAACCCTCCATGCGAGACATCGAGCAATCCGTTGCTTTCTGTCGTGCACTTCGAGAGGCCGTTGGTGATAGGGCAGACCTACTTTTTGGAACCCATGGGCAGTTTACCACTTCGGGTGCCATCAGGCTTGGAAAGGCTCTGGAGGAGTTTTCTCCTCTCTGGTTTGAAGAACCGATCCCTCCTGATAACCTTGAGGAGTTTTCAAAGGTCTCAAATGCTTGCAGCATACCAATTGCGACTGGGGAAAGACTAACTACAAAGGCCGAATTTGCGGCCGTATTGAAAACCGGCGGTGCATCAATACTTCAACCGGCTCTCGGCAGGTCCGGTGGCATTCTGGAGACCAAGAAAATCGCCGCCATAGCAGAGGTTTTCAACGCATCCCTCGCCCCACATTTATATGCAGGACCAGTCGAGTGGGCAGCCAATATCCAATTGGCAGCCTGTATACCGAACTTCCTGATTCTTGAGACCATTGGAACTGGTGGTGATTTCCATCGTCAACTGATTGGTGATATCCCTCTTTGGGACAGGGGCTATGTCCTACCCCCGAAAGGACCGGGATTGGGAATCGATTTCAATGAGGAATTGGCAAGATCGCTGCCTTACAAGGGCAATGAGCTGCACCTTGAGATGCAGGATGAACCCTGCAATTACGACAAGCCAAACTTCTTTGCTGGTGGTGCACCACCCAAAACCTGACTGTGAACCTACATCCAACTTGCTTACGGAATTTTGAAAATGCAGTCCAAAGACAATGAATAATGGTTAAGAGTATTTCTGGATTGGAGCAATTCTCATGAATTGGGTAGCCATTGATTGGGGCACAACGAATGTCCGTTTCTGGTTGATGTCCGGAAAGGGAGAATTGCTGTCCTCAAAAAATTCTTCTATGGGAATGAATTTAATCCCAAGGGATCAGTACGAAAACCATATCATTGAAATGGTTGGGGAATGGTTTCAGCCATCAGAACCGATTGATGTCATTGCCTGTGGCATGGTAGGTGCCGCAAATGGATGGGTGGAGGCAAAGTACCAGTCAACCCCTTGTCTTCCGGTATCTACTGAAAAGATAACCAGAGTTCCCACAAAATCTCCAAATTTGGAGGTAAGGATTATTCCAGGTATTGCCAGTTATTCGCCCAACCATGATGTCATGCGTGGCGAAGAAACCCAGATCTGCGGTTTTCTTGGAGATAACCCTGCCTTTGAGGGTGTCTTATGTTTGCCAGGCACTCATACCAAATGGGTAGAAATTAAATCAGATCAGGTTATGGGATTCAAAACATTCATGACAGGCGAACTTTATGATGTGCTTTGTAAATCCTCAATTCTGCGTCATTCTGTGAATACAGATTCCTGGGACGAAAATGAATTCGTCTCTTCAGTAGAAACTTCACTTAATCATCCGGAAGAAATTACAACAAGGCTGTTTTCAATCAGGTCAGAATCCTTGCTCGATGGTCTGCAACCAGAAAATGCAACTTCCAGATTGGCTGGATTTCTTATCGGCCTTGAGCTGGCAGGTTCAAAAAAATACTGGGATAGAAATAATATTGCCATAATCGGGTCCAAAACATTGGCACAAAATTACTTGAAAGCACTGGAACTAATTGGAATTGATTCCAGATTAGTTGACTCAGATACTTGTACCATAAAGGGTTTGGATAGAACCAGACATCTTCATGCAATTGATTAAGCACTTTTATAATGCATTCAATCAACTCAGGGGTATATGATCGTGACCCTCTGAATCTTGGTAGATTGAAGATAATCTTGAATATGACTCATCAATTCGCCTTCTTTGCGAACCTAGTTTATTTTCCATACCAATAGACAACTCATCAATTGAGCGACATTTCCAGTAATGGTTTTTTCTCGAATAGTTGCCATTTTGGATACGGAAAACTTCACTAAGAATCTTGAGATCATGGGGTATATGGAACGCATCCCTTGTATCAATATATCCATAGAGGTAATAAAAATTGTCAAAACCAGACCAAGTAATTGCAGACAGGCAGAGGGAACATGGTTCGTGCGTTGATAAAAACAGGCAATCCTTAGGGCTTGGTCTTTGTTCCCTAGGTAACGTAAAATATGCATTAAGAGTTGATATTTCCCCATGAAAAAGGGGATTCTGCGTTTCCTTGTTTGTTTCGGCAATTACCAGGGAAAGGTCATCTTTCCTTAATATTGCTGCACCGAAAATCTTATCTCCACGGGCAACACCGATTTCGGTCAAAGGGATAATATCGAATTCAATCACGTCCAAAAAACGCGTTGCAAGTTCTATATCTGTGAAGTCTTTCATTCTACCCCCTACTTGTAAAGTATCAATTAAAATAAATCCATTAAATGAATTCCACTAAAAATACGAAGGCAATAAACAAATATTTCAAGATGCTCGCTAGCTTTGCAGACAAAATGTAAACCACACAATGTCTGCTCTATATGGAATATTTTCTCCTACTACCACAATTCTTTACCTCGTGGAGAATCCCTACCGGGCCGCATGATTGACCCAGGGTGATTGAAGTCGAGTGGAAGAATGAAATATTTTGAACCTCGGACCCCAACGCCTGTTTGTACCAGCTGGTCCTAATGGATTCTTGATTTGCCTAGTGTGGAAATCCAATATCCAAAGCAGGCAAGAGGTTTCTGAAAAAAGTTTGTAGGTATCTTGAAATTAATAACCCATCGGGTTAATTTATGGGATATGCATGCCATTGTTGAAACACCGAATTTTTCCCGACAGATTGATAAGGTTTTGGGCAATGAAGCCTATCAAGATTTGATTGACTATCTGGCCAGAAATCCATTGGTAGGTGATGAGATCCCGGGAACCGGTGGCGTGCGTAAAATGCGGATTGCAGCCTCGGGGAGGGGCAAGAGTGGTGGTGCCCGTGTGGTGTATTTCTAAGGGGGAATTAGCATACCGGTTTATTTGCTGATGATTTATCCCAAGGCAACCCAGGAAGACCTCACCCCTGGGGAACGCAAGGTTCTGAAAAGCCTGGCTGCAATACTCAGGAAGAAAGGAAAGGAAGGAAAATGACGGAATTTGGTGAAGAGTTGATCAAGGCCATGAGGGAGGCCGTTGCACATGCAGAAGGGAAGTGTGCCGGGTATCGGGTGCATCGTCCCATTGATCCTAAGGAGGTCCGCAAGACCGCAAAACTTACCCAGGAACAGATGGCTCCCCTGATGGGAATGAGTGTTTCGGGCTACCGCAAGTGGGAACAGAAGCAGCGAACGGTAAGCGGTCCGGCCGAAGTCCTCCTCAAGGTCATGGCACGTGAACCTGAAGCTTTCAGACGTGCTGTTCAGACATCCTGAACAAAGTCAGTGGCAAATTTGCCAATCTACTCATCACAAAAGAATAAATTTTTTCAAACAGAAACGGGCATAACTTGTATGCCAACTAGGTGTTTGAAACCGCTACAGATCTGAAAAGGGGGGGGGGTAGCGGTTTGGGAAACCTTTGCGGAACAAACCGAATGGATTCAAACAATTGGCATGATTCCTAGGCTAAAATTCTATTGATAAAGGATATCGGAAAACCATATGATGAGAATTGTGCTATAGGTGGTTACTTAGTTGAAATGATATTAGAATACTGATGGTATTTCACCTGGCTTGGATGAAACTTCAAAAAGCTGTTGGGCATACTCAGCCTCGGATCTCCGACATATCATAAACCACTTGGTTTCAGATTCAAACCACATGGCAACAGCAATCTGTCCAAATCTGGTCCGCCGAAACGTCCCCTTCCTCATTTTATCCCTGTTCAGATCGATCGGAGTGCTCTTGGCCAGAACCTCCCTGATAGAATTTCCTTCTATTTCAAAAACCGAACGCAAATCACTGATATCCCATATGAGGATATCCTCTTCACCCATCTGGTTATTCAGTTCTACGATCAGGTCCCCTACCCTTTCAAGAGGTATAAACAAAAGCAATTCATCAGGTGACATCCAGGCAATTGATGTTTGATCTTCGGTGCTGATTTTTCCCCGGACTGGTACCTTTACCCCGGTTACCTCGACGATTGCATTTTGCAGCGTTTTTGACTTGAGATCGCCACGAAACAATATCATCCCGATATCATCGAGCAAGTTTAGCTTAGGAGTACTTCCAACAGTCGATTTAGCCATTTTGTATTTTACCTAATCCGTATTAAAGGCAATGTGGCTGACAATTTTGGCCTTTATCATTTTATTGCCACAGTTGAATTTAATTACTTCTCCCATTCTTTCCGTTCCCCGTTCAACCAGCCCCATTGCTATTGGCCGTTTCAGGATCGGCGAATAATAAGTGGAAGTTACCCTGCCCTCCATTCTGGGATGATCGAATTCATTCTTGGTTTCACCTTGTGCATAAACACCATGTGGTAATGGCTCATCATTATCCAGGACTTCCAAGCCCACCAGTTTCCAACGGTTAGGATCAGTCAAATATGATCTTTGTTGACCTCTCTTGCCAAGGAAATCATCCTTTTTCTTTGATATGGCCCAGTCCAAACCCAAATCCTGGGGTATTATGGTTCCATCAGTCTCATCTCCGATCATGATGAAGCCCTTTTCAGCTCTGAGGACATGAAGGGCTTCTGTTCCATACGGTTCAATTGAAAACTCTTGACCGGCCGCATGGATCTTCTCCCATAGTTCGAGTCCCTCCGAAGCCCTAACGGAAATTTCAAACGAAAGTTCACCGGAAAAAGAAATCCTGTAAACCTGAACCTCATGCCCTCCAAGAATTCCCTTCTTCCATGACATGAAGGGCAATGCTTCCTCACCGAGGTCCATTCCTCCTAGTTTGTCCAAAACGTTTCTGGCTTCCGGTCCTGCGACACCGATCTGAACATACTGATCGGTAATGTTGGCAGTATAAACCCGCCAATCCCACCATTCACACTGTAGCCAGTCTTCTAGCCAGCCATGAATGTGGTCTGCACCACCAGTCGTTGTATGACACAAGAAAGTCGTTTCATCCAACCGAGCCACAACCCCATCATCCATCAGGAAGCCATTTTCATCGCACATCAATCCATACCTGCATCGACCGGGCTTGAGGGTGCTTATTGCATTGGTATAAATCAAGTCAAGAAACTTGGCTGCATCTTTTCCCTTGACCAGTATTTTTCCCAACGTGGTTGCGTCCAGCATGCCCACAGTCGTCCTTACCCTGAGGGTTTCACGATTCACGGCATTTTCAACCGATTCCCCCTCTAGCAAGTAACAATATGGACGTCGCCAATCCGAAACCGGTTCCCAATGGGCATTTTGTGACACATGCCAGGCATCAATGGGGGTTTTTCTGGTGGGCTTGAACAACTCCTTGCCGGCGGAACCTGCTATTGCTCCAAGGGGTATGGGTGAGTATGGAGGGCGGAAAGTCGTGGTACCCACCTTGTCCATCGGTATGCCAAGGTTGTGGGAAACCAGGGCGATGCCGTTGACGTTGGAAGTTTTACCCTGATCAGTGGCCATCCCGAGTGTCGTATATCGTTTGGAATGTTCAATACTTTCAAATCCCTCAAGGACAGCCAGATCAATATCTGATACCTTGACGTCATTCTGGTAATCCACCCAAGCCTTCATCTTCTTCTTGGGCTTCATGCTGTACGGTATCAACCAGGTACCATAACATCTGTCCTCAGTGATCTCCCGGGTATGGGGACGTTGTATTTCTGGAAGGTCCTTGTCGAATTCCCGGGCAACCTGCCTGACAATTTGTTCAACTTGAGAAGAAATCTCATGCAATTGCAGGTATCCGTTCGCTGAACCGACAGGAAAAATATTCTGTTTGCCATGGCTGTCTATGGGTGGGTGTTTCCAATCGGGAACAAACATGACCTTCGTTTCATCCCATTTAAGTTTGCCGTTGCAATGAGACCACAAATGAACGGTTGGAGACCACCCCCCGGATACGGCGATTGACTCACAACCAATTTTTTCAAGGGATGTCCCTTCCCCTACCTGTGAACACATTTCCAGACTCGAAACGGTTTTCTTGCCCAAAACTTCACCGATACCCCGGGCGGGTTCAATCCTTAATCCCAGGTTTTTGGCCCTGGTTGGCAATGTTCCCCTGATTTCCATCCGGGTATCAAGTATCAAGGGAACTGATAGTCCTACTTCTGCCAGAACTATGGCAGTCCTGTAAGCATCATCATTATTGGTTATTATGGCTGTTCGATCACCTGGTGATACGCCATAATTAATCAGATAGTCTCTGACCCCGGAAGCCAATCTTACTCCGGGAAGGTCATTTCCGGCAAAGCAAAGTGGTCTTTCAATGGCCCCAGTTGCCAACACAATCCGCTTGGTCCTGATCTTCCACAATCTCCTCTTAAGGTAACCACTCTTCCCCGATGTATTTGGAAGCCTTTCATCAGCAATGACAAAACCATGGTCATAAATACCGGAAACCGAGGTTCGGGACCTCATGGTTACATTTTTGCTTGAAGAAAGTTCCTGCAATGTTGAATTCACCCAATCCTGAGAAGCCCCTTCACCAAACTCGGCATGATCCTGAACCAATCTTCCACCAAAATTTGGTAACTGTTCCAAAAGAAGAATCCTCAATCCTGTTTCAGCCAGTAGCTTGGTTGCAAGCAACCCGGCCACTCCCCCGCCAACGACAAGTATATCAGTGTGTAAATAGAAGTGCTCATAGTGATCGACATCACTCTCAGTTGGAGGTTGTCCCAAACCTGCTGATTGTCTAATTGCCGGTTCGAAAAGATGTTTCCAGGCTTGTCTTGGGGCCATGAATGTCTTGTAATAAAATCCGGCCGGAATAAGGTTGGAACCAAGGTTTGCCATACTCCCAATATCGGTCTCCAAGGTAGGCCAATGGTTTTGGCTTTTTACTTCCAACCCCTCTGCAAGTTCTGTTATTGTTCCTACCTGATTGGGTTCTTGTTCTCCATCCTTGCCAATGGTAAACAAGGCATTTGGCTCCTCTGGTCCACTGGCAACAATCCCTCTTGGTCTATGGTATTTGAAACTTCTACCAACCACTTTTTGATCGTTTGCCATCAAGGCCGAGGCAACCGTATCTCCCTCGAAACCCTTTAGTTTCCTGTTGTTGAATCTAAAATTCAGGGGCTTGCTTCGATTGATAAATCTGCCACCGGTTGGGAGTCGTGTGCTCATGAAAACTTCTCCGCATTATCCGAATTCAAACCTTTTTCCTGTCCTGTGCTTCTGCTTTTGATTACCTCCATTATACGGGGTGGTGGCTTGAATGTCTGGGCAGGATAGGTTCCAAAAACCTCCTGGGTAACCGTACACCGTGCAACATGAAACCATTTACCACAGCCCATGGCATGGCGCCATCTTTCCAGAATAATTCCCTTGGGATTATCCCGCAGAAAAAGATAACCCTCAAAATCATCATCTGTAGAATCCGGCCCTTCCCGTTTCAAATGCGCTTCACCACCCGATACCAATTCGGTTTCATCCGCTTCAATTCCACAATAGGGACAAACGAGTTTTAACATCCTTGACCTACAATCATTTCGGGGAAACCATCATTGTCATTCTTCATACTACTAGTGGGCGACCCCGGCAGCAACACTCTCATCGATAAATCTGCCTTGCTTGAACCTGTCCAAACTAAAGGGACTTGCCAAAACCCCGGGTTCCCCTTTTGCTACCAGCTCGGCCATGGCCCAGCCAGAACCGGGAATCGATTTGAAGCCTCCTGTTCCCCATCCGCAGTTTATGAAGATATTGTCAATGGGAGTTTTTGAGATTATCGGAGATCTGTCACCGGTCATGTCAACTATACCACCCCATTGCCTCAGCATTTTCAAGCGGGAAATAATCGGAAACATCTCTACCAAGGCCCTGACCGTATTCTCGATGTGGATAAAGGAACCCCTTTGTGAATAGTTGTTGAATTGATCGGCACCTCCGCCAATTACCATTTCCCCTTTATCCGACTGGCTGATATAACCATGCACCGTATTGGCCATGACCACCACATCAAGGCAAGGTTTGACCGGTTCGGAAACAAGGGCCTGCAAGGCAACCGATTCAATCGGCAGTCGAAAACCGGCCTTTTCCGCAAGAACGCCGGAATGTCCAGCAACGACCATTCCCAACTTCTGACATCTGATCATTCCCCTGGATGTTTGCAATTCCAGGGCCCCATTGGCTTGTGGATTGATACCAGTGACCTCGCACTTCTGGATTATATCCATACCCATATCCGAACAGGCCCGGGCATACCCCCATGCTACGGCATCATGTCTTGCAGTACCCCCTCGTGGCTGCCATAAAGCTCCTAGAATGGGATATCTGGGACAATCAATATTGATTATCTTGCACAGTTCCTTGACCCGACCCGGAAGAATATATTCGGTCTTTATTCCCTGAATGACATTGGCTGAATTTATCCTTTGATAACCTCTGGCTTCATGATGGGTCTGGGCCAGCATCATGACACCCCTAGGGCTAAACATGATATTGTAGTTCAGGTCCTGACTTAAACTTTCATATAAGCTTCGGGACTTTTCATAAATTGCTGCTGAAGCATCCTGAAGGTAATTTGATCTGATGATGGTTGTATTCCTGCCGGTATTCCCGCCACCCAACCATCCTTTTTCCAGAATAGCCACATTTTTAATGCCATGGTTTTTGCCGAGGTAATAGGCTGTCGCCAAGCCATGCCCACCTGCTCCTACAATTACGACATCATAACTTTCCTTAGGTTCGGGCGATTTCCAGGCCCTTTCCCAACCGGTATGGTAATTAAGGGATTGTCTGACAAGGGAAAAAAGCGAATACTTCTTCAAAACTGAGCCCAGGGTACAAATTAACAAAAATTAAAATGGTTACTTATTCTTAATGGAGCATGATTTCCAGATAAATCCTTGAAAGTAATTTTGGATAAATGATACTGGCTCAATTATTTCCCTGGCTCAATATGAATACCCCCAGCTTTTTAACCTGCAAACCCCTTAATTTTCTATTTCTTCCCATTCTTCGGATTTATTTCTCAATTCATTTACACCTTGCTCAGGGAACAGAGAAAAATTCATCGGTTGAATAGCAACTATAAAATCTCAAATCTAAAGAATGGAAATTTGGCTCCCCGGAATAATTTTATCAGCCATTGCATCAGGCATAATTGTCTTGATACTCTTCAAGCAAAGGCCAGGAAAGGCAGAAGGGAACCTTGAGCTCCAGGTGTATGCCAGGCAACTGGATGAGCTTGAGCAAATGCATCGAGAAGAACTCATTCCCTCAGGTGAATTATCCCAAGCCAAAAGTGAATTGGGAAGGAAGATATTAAACTCGGACAAGCAGTTTCAAAATACCAAAATTACTGACGTTAGGCAGTTTGATCGCCGAACATTTTTCCTTTCAATCATCATTTTTTTTTCCTTGATGATAGGCTCTCAACTTATCCATAATTTTCTTGGTAATCCCGGATATGGTGACCAACCCATAAATAAGCGAATTGAAGTGTCTCTGACCCTCAAGGAAAGCAGGTTAAGCCAATCGGACTACATTAAGACCCTTGGGAATTTTGAAGATGAGGAACGAGAATTTATTGATACAATCGAGCGATTGAATCAGGTCAAGTCTCAAAACGAGGAGGATTATCAAGATTTAATTCGTATTTTCATTCAAACCAGTTTGGCCGAGGGAAAAGTCCATTTGGCTACTCTACTTTACAACCAATTGATTTCATATATGGGTGAAGGAGTCTCACTTGATGACCTGGTTACCCAGGTTGAACTCATGATTTACTCATCCCAGCTTTATGTGTCACCTGAGGCCGAACTAGCCATTTTGGCAATTCTTGAACGTGATCCTACAAATGTTAATGCGCGATTTTATTTGGGGTTGATGTATGAACAGGTTGCAAGACCTGATCTGACTTTCGAAATCTGGAATGATATATTAGTTGCCAATAACAATGTTGACAGCCCATTAATTGATTATATTAAATCCCATATCGGTAAAGTTGCTCAAAAGGCCGGTATTAATCTGTTTTAATAGGCCCGAACTGAAACCTAGGTGAGTATTGATGATTGCTTCTGACAAAAAATCAACTGAATCGGGTATGTCAATAAATATACCCTATTCTTCACCTGTAGAATTTGTAGATGCTCTCATGCCAGGAAAGCCGATTGCCTCTCTGGATGTCGGAACAAAAACGATAGGATTGGCCATTTCCGATACAAACTTGATGATAGCAACTCCACTTGAAACGTTGCAACGAACAAAATTCAAGAATGATGTGGATAAATTGTTAAAACTCGAATCCTATTGGGATTTGGCAGGTTATGTTTTAGGCCTGCCCATGAACATGGATGGATCTGAAGGTCCCAGGTGCCAATCTGTCAGGGCCTTTGCAAGAAATATGTGCCAGTATACATCTTTACCGATAACTTTCTGGGATGAACGACTCTCTACAGTTTCGGCTGAAAAATACCTTCTGGAAACTGGGACCTCACGAAAAAAAAGAGCCTCCAAGAAGGATAATTTTGCAGCATCGATCATTCTTCAGACAGCTCTGGAATATTTTCAAAACAAAAGGAAATTTTAATGGCCAAGGACAAGGTTTGGAAGCGAAAGGAACCGGACAGCCCTTGTCAACAAGTCTGTCTTATACATCCGGATGTGAAAATATGCATCGGCTGTTTCAGAACTCCGGAAGAGATCAGTAACTGGGCGTTGTTTTCGCCTACAAAAAGACAATCACTTCTCAATGAACTTTCTCAAAGAAGTGGAAGGATTAAGAAACGACGTGGAAAGCGACAGAGAATCCGCTACAAAAGGTCTCCGGGAACATCTTACTAAACATACCCTTTTTTTGTAAGAAAAATTCCCCAGTGCATAGATCGAAATTAACTCAATAGTTAATGAATGAGTGATACTTATTCTGGTCTATTGTTGTACTCAACTTGTATACCCAAAGAATATTGGGGTGTGATTCTTGTATTGCGGTTCATTATTTGATCAAGCGGCCTTCTTTTTTCCTTCCACGGATTCCAATTGCCATTGGTAGGATCTCTCTTCTTCAGTTCTTCTACAATATATTCCCAGGATTTGTCAAAACGACCCGACTTGATCAATGAGCGAATGTCCAGTATGGCCTGGTCACCCGCCATGCTCCAACGCATTGTTGACCTCTTCATCCTCGCCGCGATGTGAGTTTTGTTAGCTGCCTCCACATGACCCGACCCAATCCGCAAACCGCGCCGTTGTCAATACTTAATTACCATCAGGAAGAATATCCTGTTTTGGGCCTTGCTTGTACCTGTCCTAATGGTTGCCTCCTCGCTTGAGGCCAATCACCTTCAGGATATAGTCTCCTTTATACGGAAACATGAGGGTGAAATCATAACAGGTTCTACAGAAGAGAATAACTATGGGGATACATCCTATGTATTCTCAACCAGGGAGTCCCGAGTCTGGCAGGTTGATCGGGATAGTGGTGATGTCATTGACCGAGGTGAGCTTCTGCTGGATCAATCAACATCACAAATCATCTTTACATTTGAGTGGAATCAACCAATCGCATGGACTCCTTATGATCTCCTTGCCTGGTTGCAAATTGCCAGGTCGAACGGTACCATTCATCCGATTTTTGAAACCCGGGAGGTTGAAGGACAGGAATTTGATTTACCCGATTTCGGAACTGTCCTGTTGGCTGAAAGTCTCAACAGCCGGATCAAGATGATCAAGGTGAAGAGCAGGGGTTATCGGAACAAGGAGCGGTTCATTACCGACATCTACTTCCATTTGGGAGGTCTGGACCTATATCCCGAGGGAGTAAACAGGTGAGTTACCCACCAAAAAGGACGAAGAACCTCATTTTTTATCACAACCGTGAACAGGCCTACCCTAATATTCAAGAAAAAACTGGATTGTTGGATCAGGACTTCACCTGTTCACCACTCCACGACATGGAACTTGAAGCTGTTCCTGATAACGGTCATTACATGGAAGGGGATGGTGGTGATGGATCCGGGTCCTTGTCCTTGATTTGTTGTGGATCAAATTCATCCAGCAATCGTGAAGCTGCTTCGTGCAATACCGGAATATCCTTGATAATGCTGTTCCAGACAATATCCAGGTTGACTGCATGATATTGGTGAACGATTTTATTTCTCATGCCCCTGATCTGGCGATAACCAGGTATTCTAGGAACAAGCTCCGGGTTGTGATCCCTGATCTTGTTCAGGGCTTCGGCGATTCTCTCAATATTCCGTTCCACCGCATCCTGATCCCAGCCGGATGCGAGCCAGTCAGACTTTTGCAAATGGGCCGTATTATCCATGATCCGCTGACAATCGGTTACAATGTCCTGAAGCAATATCCGGGGTTCACTTCTCAAAGACCACCTCCCGTTCCTCGTTGATGGCTTCCTTCAGGTAGGGGTTCCGGATCCATTTTTCCTCCACAAGGTCCACTTCCCTGGACATGGCCGAACTCAGGTCATCAATCATTCCCAGATAGCGTTCCAAGGTTACCGGGTTTTTTTCGGAATTGAACTCCACCAGGAAATCAACATCACTATTGTCCGGATCGAAATCGGTTCCACGTGCAGCTGAGCCGAACACCTCCAGGCGTTCAACCCGGTGCCTGCGGCAGATGGCCGCGATCTCCTCCTTTTTGCCTGCAATCAACTGGTGCATTTTTGTATCCTTCCCGATGTTCCGGAATATAATGGCTGGAGGGTGGTTTGGCAATGATTATTTTATCAAGTGGGGAGCGTGGTGCCCCCGCCATTCGGTGAAACCGAAAATCCGGGCAGTGGGATTATCGGGAAAAGGTCCCTTGCCTAACAGTGAATGTCACCACTCCATGTCGAACACCGTTAGGCAATGCCCAATGCATTCATTTCTCCTATTTAACCCTGGAACCCTACCTTTCCAGCAGCAGGAAACAGTCGCCGGCCCTGATGGTCTGTCCCTTCTGTTAATATCCCAAGACCTTCATCAACGGGACAAATTGAGTTCCTGACCGTACTGTTCCGGTACAGGGAACGGTCGTACTCCACTTTGCCAAAAAGACGGTGGAACGTTCCCCTGGAAGGGGGAAGACAATACCACGACTTGTCATCACGCTCAATTGTACGGGCACCGTCATCGCGGTTCTCGGCAGCCTTCGCCATCAGGGTGCTGCCAAAATCGCGGAGGGTTTCATGTGCCTTCTCCTCAACTCCGACAAAATCGACACCCGGGTGATCGGTCTCCAGAAGATCCCCAATGAACTGGCGAGGGTTGGAGTGTCATCATCCATCAATTGATTCGGGTACAAAATGTTCTCAATAAATTATCTATTACTTTGTGGAAGTAATTTATCCAGAGTCTCCCTCAATCCAGTTATGCCAGCATTATCAATAAATTTGGGGGAAGATAATCTCCTGCGCCAGGTTCGGGCACCATTAATTCCAGAAAACAACCCCAACATATGTCGGGTAATCCTCCTGATTGGAACCCCTTTTTCTATTTCACGCTCAACATAACCAATCAGGTTATCCATAATGAGACCAATATCATTTTCGAGTGGTGAATGAAATATCCTTTGATCCACTTCCTTGAGCATTGCAAGGGGTGTATGGTAAGCCGACCTGCCTACCATTACTCCATCCAAACCCTTGTCCAGAAGCTCTTGCGATTGTTCTATGGAGTTGATTCCACCATTGATACACAGGGTCAAATCCGGAAACCAATTTTTACATTTGACAACCAAATCGTAATCCAATGGGGGTATGGTCCGATTTTCCTTTGGGCTTAGTCCCTGCAATATAGCCTTTCTGGCATGGATAACCACCCGTCTGATTTCCAGTGAACTGAACAAATTCAATAATTCAGGCAGCATTTCATTAGGGTTTGCATCATCCACAGCAATTCGGCACTTAATGGTTATTTCAGTGCCGTCTGATGCATCCTGCATGGCCTTGATACAATCCCTCGATACATCAGGTAAGGTCATCAATTTTGCTCCAAAGCAACCCTGTGAAACCCGATCTGAAGGACACCCCATATTCAGATTAATCTCGTCATATCCAAATTTGATTCCCAACTTTGTAGCAATAGACAACTCCTCGGGTTTTGACCCACCCAATTGCAAGGCTACAGGATGTTCTTCCTGATTGAACTTCAATAGTTTTTCACTAGGCCCATGTACAAGTGCGGGTGCTGTAATCATTTCTGTGTATAACAGGGAATGCTTTGTAATTTGACGAAACATGAATCTGCAATGACGGTCGGTATAATCCATCATTGGAGCAATGGAAAAAGTATGCGAGGGAACCATCATTTCCTGAATCCTAAAATTGGTTCAAGTGTGAATTGCTTCGAAAAAGGATATTATCAGATTTTATCATTGGTCATAATTGGGTTTCTGGAAAAATGAAATATTTGACAGGTCTGTAAATTGTTATTGATATCCAAATCAGAATCAAAGGGAACAACCCTACGTTATTTCTGTTTTATTCAACCCGATGACGGTGATGAAGATCCCAGGTTTGACTTTATCTCACTTTCTCTCAATAGTGTGGATTTTACTTTAGGAGGTACCATCCACATTGATATTGGGTTGCCTGTTTTACAACCTCAAGCCCTGAAAATTTCACTACCTCCTCACATGGCTGTTGAATATAACTCGCAAGACAGGATTTTGAACCTTCTGGAGCTCATTGCCATAGGTGGTCTATCAATGGGTACAAACCTGCCCATCAAAATCAAAGAGGAAACTGATACCACCCCTTCTGACCTAATTGATGATCTCGGCCTGAACCTGAATGAACTTCTGGAAATTGACAATGGCCAAGAGGAATTCCTGCCGATTTCGAAACAAATTGCCGAACATGGATTGGAAGCAAACATTTTGCATGATGTTGGCTCGGATTTTGTTATTGCAGAAAATATCGAAATTTTGATGGGTGAACTCGACACAGCATTAGAATCAATTGGAATCCTGAGAGAATGCCACAAATCATTTAACATCACCTTGCCAAACGGCTTTGATAAGCTGAATTTAAAACTGGTATCGGATGTGTTAAAATTGGTTCCCAACCCCACTGCACAAACCATATGGTTTTATTGTAATACAGATCATCCGAACCACAAGTATCGAATACAGGCAGCACAATCCTACCCCCTTCTAGCCGAATATCTCCTTAAAATCGAAAAAGCGGTTGAAGCAATCGATTCCGGCGAACCGATTCAACCCATCATAGCCGAAGTAACCGGTTTGAATAAGGGGAAACTCAAGCGACTAACTAAAATGGAGAACCCAGCTTTAGATGATGGATTGGAGGATAGTCGGTATGCCGATAACCACCCAATCGAGATACAACGAACCAGAAGGTTTGCATTGACCAATACCCTTAGGATAGAAACCATACTTAAGGCACTTGGAAAGGTTGATACCGGTATACTTCCAAATTCATTCAATGACTGGGACAGGTTTCTTCAAATCACCTCCGGCTGTGCCCTAACATTAGAAAACCGATTGGGGATTTCACTCCCTGAATTGTTGAATTCCTCAAAAGGAAATTGGGAAAGGTTTCATCAATCCCTTGCCCAGAATGCCAATATACCGGTCGAAGGTTTCCACCTTGACCACATTACCTTTGCTGCTTCGGATGCCCTGGAGGCCATTGATGATTTTACCAGAACCATTTACTTGCCAAGAATCCTGCTTCATACCCAGGCAATAGGCAAGCCCCTCCCCCAGCCATCTACATCGGATCTTCTCCAGGCGAGCATCGCCAGCTTCAACCTGTTGAGAGGGGAAACAACAAACCTCTTGGGTTATCTCTTCAATCTGGGATATCGGTGGTCAAATCGATATCCTCAACTTCTTCAAATTGTAAATCCGGTGAAGGAAAAAATACCCATCAACAAGGACTTTGAAGAAAAAAGGATGAATAATGCCTGGCCGAAACTCACCAATGATTTTATTACCAGCAACGATTTGGCCGTACGCAATTTAACATCCATGGCATCATTGAAGGAGGAATCAGACCGGCTTGATCATTGTGTCGGGAACCTGTACGTGAACTCTGCCAAGAAGGGTCGATGTCATATTTTTTCTGTCCAGAGCCTAGATGGAACCACGAGCTTTTCAACATTCGAGGTTCGTCCTCCAAACACCAAAGACCCGATTCTGGAGTTGAACCGAGTGACCGTCTGTCAACACAAGGGCAGGAAAAACAGGGTACCGCCAAAAAAATGTACGGAAGCACTTTCCCAATGGGTTGATGAGATCAAGTCGGGACGTCTTGAATTAAATCTCGAGGAGGTAATTGACTGGAAGATTGAAGTAAACAAGAGAAGGGATCAGGACAAGTTTCACAGATCCGGTCTGCTTTCACCCAAGATTGCCTGGCAAAGAATTCTCGGGGAGAATTGGGACAAACCGGATATTCACTTACAACTGTGGCGTGAATGGCAAAAACATCTCTTAAGCGGGAAAATTTCAAAAAGCAGCGATTCTGAAATCCTTTTGGAAAGTCCGATCACTCAAAGTTACCTTGCAACATTTACACCAAAATAAGATAAATGGGTGAATTCAACTCTTAAGGCAAATACCATACCATGGTTTGAAATTACTCTTTCAGGTGTTGTTGTAGATTAAAATATCTGTTTGTAATTACCTGAAATATCTTTATTCGATTTTTTGGCAGTTAATCTCGGCTGTTATAACAATAAAAACAGTCGGAATTAATGCCCTACTCTTCTACCCGTACATACAATCATTGTGTCCTATTTTGCATCGTACCAAACAAGGAAATATTTCTATTCCTCGGTGCACTATTTCTATTTTTTGTCGATGATGTCGGTGCACAGATTAACTGTGACAGCAATCCCGAGATTATTTCTGAAGATACAACCAATAGCATTAGTTGTTCAACGAGCAACACCGAGATAATCCTTGAAAGAGGGGTAAAGATAGAACCAACCACCAACAATGGTATATCGATTGGGACCAGTGAAGATGTTTCCATCATCGCTAGGGGTAATACATTGATAAAAGCAACCGGAAATTCTCAACATGGTGTTGTAGGTGATCAAGCCAAAGGCCTAACCCTTAAATTGAATGATATCGAATTGGAAGGAAAAGGGGTTAATGGCATTTGGGTTCAATTCAGCCCTTCAACCCCGGGTAATTTAACCACCATCGAGGTTGCCAACATCACAATGTCCAACTCGGATCCATTTGATTCAACAAGTGATTTTGCAGGTATCAAGGTACGATCATCAGGTCGGGTTGATATAACCTCGACAGGAAAAATATCTACCAAGGCCGATCGTGTAGATGGCATTCTGATTCAAAATTCAGGTGATGCCAATGGGGGAAACATTGATATTTCCGTAAACGATATTGAAACACAAGGGAGTGACGCAGACGGTATTCGCATTTCTTCAATAGGTTATGTGCCATCCTTGGAAAAGGAAATCGACATAACCGTCAACGGGACCATCAGGACAAAAGGCATGATGTTTGCTCATGGAATCATCGTTGAAATTCCAGATTCAAAAATAACGGTTGATATAAAACCTGGAGCTAAGGTGATCACAGAAAATACTGATGCCAATACTTTTGCACTGGCACTTGTAGGCGCACAATCAGGTGGAAATACTTTTGAAAACAAGACCGCTGTAGTTGAAAATAGAGGGGTGGTTAATGGCAACATCCTAATGGAGGGTTGTGCACAGTTCAACAACCATGGCACAACTATTTCACAGAGTTCAATAGCAATTTCATCGACAAACTGTGAAACTATTGGAATGAAGTCAGGCTTCTTTAATTTCGGCACTTTAGATGTTGGTGGGAAAAATGAAATCAAAACGACACAATTTACCGGTTCCTATATCCAGACAAGTAAAGGTGAACTGAAAATTGATGTTGATTGGTCCGAAGATAAAATAGATCTACTTTCTATAGATGGAAGTGCAAATCTGGATGGTAATCTGGTTGTAAACACCTTGGGGATTCCAGTTATTTCCTCATTTAACTTTGAACGGGGGGATGATTTTACTAATCAGAAAATCAAGCAGTTAAAATTTCTAGATGTTACAGATCTTATCACGGGTAATTTTCAATACGTTTCCCGCACCTCACCACTTCTTTCAAACCGTGTTACCAAGTCAACCGATGGTAAAAATTTGTATTTGGACCTAACTTTCGATTTGGAACCTCTCAACAGAAACCAAACCAATGTCTTTTGGGGCTTAAACGACGCAAGGTCTCAAAGTGACGATATAGATGATGTGTTTTTTGCCCTATTCTCCGAAGTAGAACTAACGGCATTGCAAAAAACCCTGGACTCCTTTGGTAATGAAATCGCAGGAGCAGCCGTGCGTTCGGAATTTCGAAATATGGGGCATTTGGCCCTTCCCATTGATTACTGTGAAAGCAAACCAACTGGGCAAGCGGATGATTTCAACAAACTCTCATCAAAAGAATGTAAATTCTTTACTGCGAAAATACAAAACGGTTCGCATTCAGGTAATTTTGAACAAAGAGCACATAAGGACAAATTGCTTGAAGGTATTTTCAGAGTACCACTTTTTGAAAACAAGGCTGATGGACAAATCCAACTATTGGGTCAAATCAATAATACACGCATTGAAATTTCTGACTTTGCTAAATCTGATGGCTATTCTGGAACCCTGGGATTGGGATATTTCCAGGAGGGGGACCATGGCAAACTATCGTTGCTTGCCCATTTGGGTATGGGTACCCATGACATTAAAAGGCATTTTAGAGTTACTGATGTTAAATCACCAACTTCCAAAGGAACCTTGGATACCCAGTCAGCTGGTATTTCAGCAGAAATTTCCAACTCCTTTAAAATTTGGAATGGTACTTTAAACTGGTATGCTCGGGTTGGTTTTGCTGGCGTCAAAAGCAAGTCATATACTGAAACCGGTGGTGAGGATTTTGCCCTGATTGTGGACAAAACCTCAACAAAATCCCTTGTCATTAATCCAAGGTTTGAATTTGTTGGTCAAAGCCGTAATTTCCAAACCTTGGATATTCAACCGGTGGTTGGGGGTGGCATATTACATAGAACAAAGCCTTCAATTGAATTCTATTCAAAATTTGCAGCTGGCGGAGATAAAATACTGTCCACAACAGTATTACCCAAAACCGAATTCAACTATTTCCTTGGTACCAAACTCTCCAGACCAGACAATAACCTCAATGGTGAGATAGGATATTCAAGATATTTCTCTAAAGGTGAATCCTTTACTGGTAACAAACTTTCGGCCAAATTGATTGTTTTCTTCTGATTTCTAATATCTGATAATACCTAACAATCATGTATTTCTTGATAATTTAATGGATAAACACATTTAGGATTAGTTAAATCGCAAGACGCAGGAATTTATTTGAAATGAAGGTTGAAACCAAATTATGACCAGACCAGTAGTGGGGATAACAGGAAATTTCTATTACCTTGAAGGTGATTACCCTGTACATTCAACAGGAACTATGAATACCAAGGCGATTTCCCATGTCGCCAATGCGGTTCCTGTCATAATCCCTTCCGACCCTACTCATTTCACTATGGAAGAATTGATGGATACTTGTGATGGTTTTCTGTTTACGGGAGGTAAGCCCAACATTCATCCAGAAGAATACGGTGAGGAACCAACTCCAGCACATGGTAATTTTGATCGAAACAGGGATCGTGTTGCCCTGCCCCTGATCCGGGAATGTGTAAAAAGAGGTCAACCGATTCTGGGAGTATGCAGGGGCTTCCAGGAATTTAATGTGGCATTTGGTGGTACCCTCCATCCCGAGATCAGGGACTTGCCCGGGGTTACGAACCATCGTATGCCGCCCGAAGGTTCAGTGGATGAGAAATTTGCCCTTCGTCATTCGGTAGAATTTCTTGAGGGAAGTATCTTCGAGAAGATGATGTCATCCAGGACAGTACAGGTGAATTCCTTGCATGGACAGGGAATCAAAACATGTGGCCCAAGGGTAATTATCGAAGGATATGCTCCAGATGGAACACCGGAAGCCCTTTCAATCAAGGACAGTATTGGCTTTTCACTCGCCGTTCAATGGCACCCGGAATATAATGCCACTAGAGATCCGGTTTCATTGGGGTTATTTAAAGCCTTTGGTGAAGCCTTGCTTGAATGGAAGAAAATGAAACACAATTTACCTAAAAGGATGGTAGCCTGATAATTTAGGTTACCTTCGTTGTTGCATTTCCATTCATTTATGATCCATGTACCAATCTGATCGTTGGTAGCAAACCATTAAGTGAATATTTGACATAAAAATTTGGGATTTTATTTTCCGATGGATACAAAACTAAGAGAACCAGAATCCAAGATCATCGTTGGTACCAAAGATAATTGGGAAATGGTTATAGGATTGGAAGTCCATGCACAAGTTGTATCGAATGCCAAGCTTTTTTCTTCCTCTTCTACTACTTTTGGTACATCACCCAACAGTAATGTGGATTTTGTAGATGCAGCAATGCCAGGCATGTTACCGGTTCTGAATGAGTTTTGTGTTGAACAGGCGATAAAAACCGGATTGGGCCTCAAGGCCGAAATCAATACCTACTCCGTATTTGACCGCAAGAATTATTTCTATCCCGACCTTCCTCAGGGATATCAGATTTCTCAGCTCTATCATCCTTTGGTAGGTGAAGGTGAAGTGTTTATCGAGCTTGAACCGGGAGTTGTCAGAAGAGTTCGCATAGAACACATCCACCTTGAACAGGATGCAGGCAAATCACTGCATGATATTCATCCAAGTTTTTCCTACGTTGATCTGAATCGAACCGGCATTGCACTGATGGAAATCGTTTCCCATCCGGACTTGAGAAGCCCCGAGGAAGCCGCAGCCTATATACTGAAATTGCGCCAGATCATGAGGTATTTGGGAACTTGTGATGGCAACATGCAAAATGGCAATCTTCGTGCCGATGTAAACGTTTCCGTAAGACCTCAGGGAAGCGATGAATTATACACCAGATGTGAAATCAAAAATATGAATTCGACTAGGTTCATTCAACAGGCAATTGACTTTGAAGCCAATCGTCAGGTGGGTATCTGGGAAGATGGCGGTACCGTACTGCAGGAAACCAGATTATATGATCCGGGAACGGGTAAAACCAGATCCATGAGGTCCAAGGAAGAAGCACATGATTACAGGTATTTTCCATGCCCAGACCTTCTACCTCTGGAAATCGAACCTGAATGGATCGAAAGAATAAGGGATAATATTCCGGAACTTCCCGATGAATTGAAGGATCGTTTGATCAGGCAGTATGGTGTATCTAATTATGATGCCGATGTCTTGGTATCCGAAAAGGAGAATGCCGAGTTCTTTGAACAGGTTGTGATAAATCGAAACGGGAAACTGGCTGCCAATTGGGTTATCAACGAACTGTTTGGAAGCTTAAACAAGGAAGGGCTTACGATCAAGGAATCCCCGATTTCACCGGAACAATTGGGATCCATACTGGATTTGATCGAAAATGGTGAAATTTCAGGCAAAATCGCCAAGAATTTGTTTGAAATCATTTGGTCTGAAGGTGGGGATCCCCTGAAAATCGTTGATGAACGCCAGATGAGACAGGTGTCTGACACCGGTTCCATTGAATCCATAATAAGGGAGGTACTGGCCGAAAATCCGTCCCAGGTAGAGAAGTATAAGAAGAATCCAAAATTGGCCGGCTTTTTTGTAGGCCAGGTAATGAAGAAAACTGCCGGCAAGGCCAACCCGAAACTCGTTAATGAAATCCTGGAAAAAATTCTGGCGGAAATCTAATTACCCATTGTCTTGGTTATTCACTCTCCCAAAGGCAGGATTTCAATTGAAAGTGCATGAATACGGGACATGAGTTCTGGTGTAATCGCCGTGTGTACCAACCTGTGTCGTTGTATCCTGTTGAGATTTTCGAACCTCGTGGAGGATATTCTGACATGAAAATGTGTTTCTCCGGTTTCATTCCACCCTACATGCCCCTTGTGCAGGTGACTTTGGTTTTCCACCTCAAGTAACTCCGGTTGAAAAAAAGTGGATAATTTGCTATAAATCAGTTTTTTAATTTTCAATTGCCTAATCCTTTGATTCGGAAAAATATCACCGATTATACTATTTAGTTGAACTTGAAATTAATGAAGATTTTCTGGAAATTACGGGAATGGAAAAAGATTACTTAGATTTCGATATTTCGGTCTCTGCTGCAAAGAAAAAAAAGAGCACTTCAAGAAAGAGTTATCCCGGTGAGGAAGAAGGTTCAAAGAAACCTTGTCATATTACCGGATGTGAACGCATGGGAAAATTCAAGGCTCCTGTATCACCTGAGAATCTCAAGGAATTCATTTGGTTCTGCAAGCAACACATAACAACCTATAATACCCAATGGAATTACTATGAGCAGAAAATTAAAAACACAAATGATGACTTTGTCTTGGGTGACGAGAGCAGGTACAGTCAATTTCAAGGGTCCAACTTCAAGATCAACGACCCTTTTGATTTCGTCGAAGAGGCCACCAGGAATCATCATTCCTTTCATGCCAGTACCACTATAAGGTTGAGTAAAACGGAACAAAGGGCAAGTGAAATTCTTGATCTGGAAGGGAATTTTAGCAAGTCCGATGCCAGAAAGCGCTATCGGGTACTGGTCAAGGATCTGCATCCTGACATGAATAATGGCAACCGTTCGGATGAGGATCGATTGAAGGAGGTAGTTTGGGCCTGGGATCAAATCAAGCGAAGCCGCAAGATTCCTGATCCCTGATTTAAGTTTCTTAACTTCAACCATTTTGTGGTTGATAAATTCAATTTCCTTGCCAAATATTGACTTCTTTCTCCCATCGCAGGAGTATTTGAATTATTAGGTAATCAATACAGGAATAATAATGTCAACAGAACCAACAAAAAGGATTTCAGTCCGGGAAACTTTTGGAATTGACCTGGATATGGAAATATTAGGGTTTCAAGAACCTTCGGAAAGAGTTCCTGACATTGATTCCACCTATAAATTCGTACCCGATACAACCTTGGCCATTCTGGCAGGATTTTCACACAACCGAAGGGTCATGATTCAAGGTTATCATGGAACTGGTAAATCAACCCATATCGAACAGGTTGCAGCCCGTCTCAACTGGCCATGTGTAAGGGTCAATCTTGATAGCCATATTTCCAGGATAGACCTAATAGGCAAGGATGCCATCAAACTCAGGGATGGCAAGCAAGTTACCGAGTTTCAGGAAGGCATCCTTCCCTGGGCATTACGCAACAGGGTTGCCTTGGTCTTTGATGAATATGATGCTGGTAGACCGGATGTCATGTTCGTCATCCAAAGGATACTGGAAACCGAGGGCAAATTAACACTGCTTGACCAGAATGAAATCATCTACCCTCACAAGCATTTCAGGATTTTTGCTACAACCAATACCGTTGGTTTAGGTGATACTACAGGTTTGTATCATGGCACTCAACAAATCAATCAGGGACAAATGGACCGCTGGTCCCTGGTGGCAACGCTGAATTATCTCTCCCATGATGCTGAAACCCAAATCGTACTCTCCAAGGCACCGCATTACAATACCGAAAAGGGGCGAGCGATTATTTCCAAAATGGTTTCCGTGGCCGACCTTACCCGATCGGCCTTCATGAATGGTGACCTTTCTACCGTCATGAGCCCACGTACTGTAATGGCATGGGCCGACAATGCCGAAATTTTCCGCAATGTCGGTTATTCCTTTCAGGTCAGTTTCATGAACAAGTGTGACGAATTGGAAAGACCGACCGTTGCTGAATTCTACCAACGGTGTTTTGGAGAAGAATTGCCTGAAACAACCGTAAATTCCAGTGTTCATTGGTAGTATCATGCTGATGGATCAATAATGACGATTCTTCCTTATGGCGGACATTGACAAAAATCACCTGGATTCCTTCAAAAAGGCACTTACAGAAACGACACGTTCCATAGCAGGGACAGATGAGATTACGGTCAGGTTTTCAGCAGACCCACCCGGATTAAATGGGGACATTGTCAGACTTCCCAATCTGGGAGTAAAATCATCCAAAAATGCCTTTACCATTGCCCGGGGTCTAGCCGATGGTTTTGCCTTGCAGACAAAGTATCAGAATTCCGATATCTTTCAGAAATACCTACCTGCCGGTAATACCGCAAGGGAACTATATACTGCCATGGAAAATGCCCGTTGTGAGGCTCTGGGTTGCCGACAAATGGAGGGCGTTGCACAAAATATAACGGCCAGGATCAAAAATGATGCCCAAAAAAAGAACCATGGCAATATCCAGGAGGCTTATCAGGCCTCACTCGCTGATGCCCTGACCTATTATATTCACGAAAGGGTAACTGGAAAGCCCCTTCCTCAAGAGGCAAAGAATGTTCTCAATCTCTATTCTGACGAAATCAAGTCCAAGGGAAGCAAAACACTGAAGGGGTTTGACGATGCATTGTCAGATCAGGTGGATTTTGCCCGATTGGTTCGCCAATTGATTGGTGATTTTGGTTATGGTGATCAACTTGGAAATGATCCTGACGATTCTGAACCGGAGAACAACGAAGAGTCGCCCGACCCAGACGAGGACAGACCTGATGTTGAAAATGAAGATAAACAGGAGCCCGAGGATTCCGATAGTTTTGACGAACAATCGTTTGATGAAAGTCAGGAAGGTGACCCGTCCGAGGAAATTGATGCCGATAATCTGGAATTGGGTGAGACTGAAGAAGCCCCAAGTGACGAACAGGAGGTCGAAATCAACAGGACCTCATACTCGGAAGCTGATCCTGACTATAAAATATTCACCAATAAGCATGATGAAATTATCAAGGCTGAGGATCTTACGGAAATAGAAGAACTGGAGAGACTCAGAACAAACCTTGATCAGCAGCTTGAACCCTATAAGGGAGCGGCAGGCAGATTGGCCAACAAACTTCAAAGAAAATTGATGGCCAAACAAAACCGGGTCTGGGAGTTCGATCGAGAGGAAGGAATTCTTGATGCTGGAAGACTTGCAAGGGTTGTCGCCAATCCAACCACACCTCTGTCATTCAAGGTCGAAAAAGACACGGAATTCAAGGACACCATCGTAACACTGCTGTTGGATAACTCAGGGTCCATGCGAGGTAGACCCATTTCACTGGCAGCCATGTGCGCTGACATACTTGCCCGGACTCTGGAAAGGTGTCAGGTCAAGGTGGAGATACTCGGTTTTACCACAAAATTGTGGAAAGGTGGCAACAGCAGAATTGAATGGGCCAATGGGGAGCGTAATCCAAGCCCTGGCCGATTGAACGATGTCAGACACATAATTTACAAGAATGGTGATACTCCCTGGAGGAGAGCCAGGGCAAACCTTGGTTTGATGATGAAAGAGGGCTTGCTCAAGGAGAACATAGATGGCGAGGCTCTGGAGTGGGCACACAGCCGAATGGTCAACCGATTTGAAAGTAGAAAAATTCTAATGGTCATCTCCGATGGTGCCCCAGTTGACGATTCCACCCTCAGCGTCAATTCTTCCAATTACCTTGAGGCCCACCTTAGAAAGGTCATAGCCATGATAGCCAGAAAAAGGCAAGTCGAACTGATTGCCATTGGTATAGGCCATGATGTAACAAGCTACTACCAAAGGGCTGTAACGATTTCTGAAGTGGACCAGTTGGCCGGTGTCATGACTGAACAGCTTGCAGAACTGTTTGAAGCCAACCCCTTACCACAAAAAAGATCCCTGCAAGGCAACCAGCTTACATTTACAGGGTAATGACCCAAACCTTTACTGCAAATCCAAACCATCATTTTGAAGGTTGGAAATTGAACAACCTTCAACTAGAAATAAGAAAAGAAAACCTTGATGCCTTTCTTGTTCCCAAAGTTGATATTTATCGCGGTGAAACACTGGCTGATTGTGATGAGCGATTAGCTTGGCTAACCGGATTTACGGGTACAGCGGGTTTGTTAGCCGTAAGTTTGAGCAAGGCAGTACTTTTTGTAGATGGCCGATATGCCCTAGAAGCCCGAACAACATTACCCGATGTATTTGAAGTATGTTCTTTCACGAACAAAGAGATTGTTAATTGGTTGACTGAAAATTTACCTGATGGTGGACAGGTTGGGTTTTGCGGTCTATTTCATTCGGTTTCCGAAGTGAAATACCTGAAAAATAAACTGAAGGAAGTTGGCATTAGCCTTGTTTCAACTGGCAATCTTGTTGATGATATCTGGAAGGAAAAGCCATCACCCCCGGTTTCTGAGATATATTACTATCCTGAAGAATTGGCTGGTGAAACCCACCAGAGCAAACGTCTTCGCATATCCCAGGAAATCAAGTCATCAGGTGCTTCAGCCCTCTTGATTACAAATCCATGTTCAATCGGATGGCTATTGAATATAAGGGGAAATGATATTCCGTATACTCCCATTGTTCATGCCTTTGCTATCCTGTATTCCAATGGGAACATTGACCTCTTTGTGGATCCCGGGAAATTGCCCCGAAATCAAAATCTTGAAACTGACCGTGGGATACGGGTTATTCCACACAAGGAATTCGAAACGACTTTGGGCAAGGTTGAAGGAACAATCCTAATTGATCCAGACACAACTCCACAAAGGTACCATGAAATACTTCGAAATTCCTGTAGAGTTAAGCTTCATACTGACCCTTGTCTGGCAGCAAGGGCACACAAGAACGCAACCCAAATCATGCATTGCAAAGATGTGCAAACTCGTGATGCAGTGGCTTTTGTCGAGTTCCTGTCATGGTTTTACAATCATCCAAGGCAAACCGATTTGACAGAAATTGATTTGTCCTTGAAGTTATGGGAATTTAGACAAAAACAACCGGGTATCAAGAGTCCTAGTTTCGAAACGATTGTCGGTTCTGGTCCCAATGGTGCGATCGTTCATTACCGGGTCAAGGAAAATACCAATCGAAAATTGAAAAATGGTGATCTGATACTCATCGATTCCGGTGCCCAGTATATAGAGGGAACTACTGACCTGACCCGAACCATTTGTATTGGCACCCCTACTCGCAAACAACAAATGGACTTCACTATCGTTCTCAAAAGTCTGGTATCCGTATCAGAAGCAAAATGGGAAGGTGGCTCATCGGGAAAATTCATTGATAGCATTGCAAGAATTCCCCTCTCGAAAGTTGGTGAGGACTACAATCACGGAACAGGGCATGGTGTCGGGCAATTTCTTGAAGTTCATGAAGGACCACACAGACTGTCCCAAAAAAGCACCACACCAATTCATGACAGCATTATTTTGTCCCTTGAACCTGGGTTATATCGAGAGGGGGAATATGGTATTCGAATTGAAAATCTTGCCTTGACCCGTAATGTTTCTAATGCGAAATTTGATAATCAACAATACTGCTTCGAGACATTGACATATGTTCCAATTGATTTATCGATGATATTACCTGAAAAATTGATCCGTGAGGAAATGAATTGGCTTAACCGCTATCACGATGAAACGTATTCAAGACTGTATCCTCTGCTCAGTACAAAAGCTCAAGCCTGGTTAAGGAAGGCTTGTCAACCACTTTAACAACTCAAGGCGTTTCAGAAATGGCAATGATGCAACACCATAATCCCGACAGGATTGCAGAAGTTTGGGTAGTCCGCAAATTTGGCTTGAAAAAGATTGAACCCGTCGATTTAAGCCGAAACCCTCTTTGACAAACCTTGTACCTCAATAAAAAATATAAAGCCGCCCTTGGACGGCTTATCCAAAGTCGCGGACAACCCCGGCGGTATAAATCAATAATAGGACAAAAAACCGCTTGCCAATTTCTTTTATCCAGCGAAAAAGCTTATTGCAATTTAGGCCCATAAGAGCCCCTATTATTCTCCCAAAAGGACTCTCGCGGCTGACTTGGCTTCATCGGTTATGCTTTCAGCTGAGAGCATGCGGGCTATTTCATCAATTCGCCTTTCTTCATCAAGCAGTTCCACCGAAATTCTTGTATCCTCTCCCTTGACGTGTTTTTCAATCTTGAAATGATGTGAACCCAGGGAAGCGACCTGGGGTGAATGGGTTATGGCGACAACTTGTGAATTTCCCGAAAGACCCATTAGTTTCTTTCCAACTGCATCTGCTGTTGCACCCCCAATTCCACTATCAATCTCATCAAAAACCATACTTACATCAGTGTCCATGTTGGTTAGACAGACTTTCAGGGCCAACAAAAATCGAGATAATTCTCCCCCAGATGCTATCTTGTTTATTGGACCTATAGGTACCCCTGGATTGGTTGATGCCAAAAACTGTATGTCATCCTTTCCGGTGGACCCTTCCTGCCCAGTTTCAATCGAAGTCCGAAAAACGGCATTTTCCAATTTAAGGGGTGGTAACTCGGCACTGATTTGCCTGTCAAGCTTTTGGGCTACCCTTTTGCGTGTCTTGGTAAGTAATTCGGCACGTTTATTATATTCCCCATAACTGGTATTGCGGGCTTTTTCCAATTCCTTGAGCCTATTTTGCTCAACATCAAGTTCAGAACTTTTATCTTCCAGGCTATTCCAGAAACCAAACAACTCGTCAGGTTGGACATTATGCTTCCTGGCCAAAGCACGTATAGCGAACAATCTGTTTTCCAGATTTTCCAGCTCATAAGGATCAATATCCATGTTCTTTTTGAGTTCATCCATGCTTCTTTCTGTATCCTCTATCTCTACCAGAACACGTTCCAAGGCATCCTGGACATTCCTTAAAACTTCCTCTGAACCACCCTTTACCTTGCCAAGGGCATTGATGGCCTCTATAGCCATTTTGGTAATACCTCCGGAACCGATATTCTGAGCAACCATCTCAATTGCTTCCCTGTTTCTGGCAGCAAATTTCATACCGGTTCTTCTCGATTCCAGTGTTTGATGTTCGTTTTCCTTGAGATCAAAATCTCTAAATTCAAGCAACGAATGAGCAATGAATTCCTGATCCCTGGCAAGTACCTCGATGCGATTCTCAAGTTCCTGACATAACTTGGTTTGTAGTTGGTATTCGGTCCATGACTCTCTTACCTGATTGACTAGTTTTTCATGGTCTCCAAACTTGTCGAGGAGCTCTTTATGAGATCTTTTGTTAAGAAGCTGGCTTGTGTCATGTTGGCCATGGATGTTGATCAAATACAAAGCAACTTCCTTGAGGAAGTCACTTGAACATCTGCTGTTGTTGATAAATGCAACAGACCTGCCGCCTGGAGAATGGGTTCTTCTGATGAATATCTCGGTTCCCGATTGGTATCCCCTTTTGTTCAGAATGGTTCTGACCGGATTCCTTTCCGAAACTTCAAAACATACCGTTACTTCACCACTAGACTCGTCACTTACCGGAAAGTTTTTGGGTGATTCAAAGCCAAGTGCAAAGCCCAATGAATCCAGAATGAAAGACTTTCCCGCCCCAGTTTCACCAGACAATATATTGAGGTTGGGAGAAAACTCTAAATCCAATTCCTCTACAAAAAGGATCTTTCTGAGTGAAATACCCTTCAGCATGGGAAATACTGGTTATGACACCCTATAACCATTCACCCCTTATGGTCATTCTGTTGAATTTGCGGAAAAATCCATCCCTAGGTTTTTCCGGGGGGATATCGGCACCAACCCTTTGAAGCAAATTGTAGGTATCATTATACCAATCAGTATCATTGAAGTTATAAGCCAGGATTGCAGCTGCCTCCTCGGCTTCGGTGATTAGCCCCAGGGAAACATAGGATTCCACCAAACGATGCAAGGCTTCAGGGACATGGCTTGTGGCCTTGTTATACAAGTCGCTGAATTTGGCTTGAGGTTCATCAGCCAAGGAAATATCATCTTCCTCGTCCAGAATCTGGAAATCGTCCAGGAAGGTATTGTCGATCACCTTGCTGAATCGCTTTATGGCTGCGCCATAATGCTGTTTGCTCAAGTAAAACCTGCCAACTTCCATTTCCTTGATGGCCAACCGATCTACGACAATATCTATTTGGTGATAGGCAGATTGTGCATATTGGCTGTCACCATATTCCTGAACAACCTCAAATAGGGCATCAAGAGTATTCTTGGCTATGGCCCGGTCCCTTCCCTTCAGGTCCAGCTGATGATAATAACTCATTGCTACGAGATATTGGGCATATCCAGCGTCCTGATCACCTGGATAGAATGATAAAAACCTTTCAGCCGCATCTCTGCTCAAATCATATTCACGAGCGAGGTTATAGGCATAGGCTGCCTGTAATGTTGCTTGTCGGGAATAATCCGAATAGGGATAGAGTCTTTCGATTTCTTCGAATTTACGAGCAGCCAATCTGAATCGATTGTCATTCACGTTTTTGGACGCCGATTCAAAAATTTGCTGAGCAGTAAAATCCTCGATTTCCGGATCATCCTCTTTTCTGCCGCATCCGAACAGAAGGCTGAAACTAATGATAATCAAAATTAGTGGTCGAAATAGTTGCACTGTTTATTTCCCTTTACCCTCGCAGACCTATTATCCACAGAACTGACCATGCAATCCCATGAAGAAATCCTAACATTTCTGCCCGGATTGTCATCCAAGAAACTTTATTTATTTCATAATTTAAGGATTTTTTTCGCAGGTGCTAGGTTTTTAGCGGTATCTGTCACAATTATGGCAGTGGTATTGAAGCTACCCCTTGAAAAGTTGTCCTAGATTTCAGGCAAATCCGAGAGTTGCACCTTCATGCCCGGAAGCCTGGATGAAACGGAATCAGGTGCATCGATTATCTCGTAATTATCCTTGTCAGAGAACAATTTGTGTAAAATTTCAATGTTGGCATGATGTCCTGATTTGTACCCAACAAAAAGTCCCAGAATTGGATAACCGGAAAGCGACAGGTCACCAACTGCATCAAGCATTTTATGCCTGACAGGTTCATCTTCATGCCTGACGGGATAAAGGTATTTGTTACTTTTTTCGTCGATGATGGTTACATTATCGTAATTCCCGCCCAGTCCCAATCCATTAGACCACAGGTATTCAATTTCCCCGTTCATGCAAAAGGTTCGGGACGAGCTGAGCGAACTTACTACCGAACCATTAACCAGACTGGCTCGCTTGCTTTGCTTACCGATTGGCAAGGGATATTCAATGGTGAATTCCATTTCGAAAGTATCCGATGGATAAAACGATGCATTTGCTCCGGTGCTTGTATCCTCAAAATGGACCGGCTTGAGTACCTTAAGAATTTTTTGGGGTGTTCCCTGGTTTTGCAAACCGGATTCCAGAAATTTCAAAACGAATTCCCTGGCACTGCCGTCAAGCGCGGGAATCTCTTCACCGGCAATCAACACCTTGGCATTTCTGATCCCACAAGCAACGAAAGCAGCAAGTAGGTGCTCTGTTGTTTTTACCTTTAAACCCGAGGAGTTGCCCAAGGTTGTACATCTGAGGGTATCTACCACATTCGTGAAATTGGCGGGTATACAGTTATTCTCACCTTTACAATCGGTTCTATAAAACTGAATGCCAAAATCGGAAGGTGCCGGGAGTATTGTAACACGAGAATTCTTGCCGGAGTGAAGCCCCGCTCCGACAAAACTAACCTCGTGTTTTATTGTTGATTGGGTCATTGCCCTTCCCTTTGTTTGCACATTGCAATTTAGATTCTTTTGTTGGAAAAGACAATTAAACGATTGTATCAATATATTACATTTACCAGTACCGGCTTTAAACCATCTCGGTGCTTGATTCTGGCTATCTCCCCTTGGCCAATCATGAACATGGGATCATAGTTGACTGATGGCAATCTTCTTGAAATTCTTCAGAGAATTCTGCTGTTCCTGAAACCTGGCTCCATCATCTTGCCACGGTCAGGAACGGGTACCTTCCCCAGAATGGGCCAGCATGTAGCTTCGTAGTACCGCATTAATACGGGTCTGGTAACCCTTGCCCTGGGCCTTGAAATAATCAATGACATCAGCATCCAGCCTTACCGATACGGGTTGCTTGGGGCGTGGCAGGGTAACCTGCATGCGCGACCAGTCGATTTCGCCCTCATCCGGGTCTGGCTTGGGATCAATCCCCGCGGCCTCCTCACGGCGCAAGGCCTCCCAGTCGGTTTTTCCTTTTCCCCTATTGCGGATTGCTTCCTCAAGGGTAATTGTCCTGATATCTTCTTTTTTCATCTTCTCTCAATCTCCGGGCCGAAATGATCCTTATCCTCGGGTCTCTCCAGGTCCACACCATGATCATTACACCGTTCAGTTTTCCTAATGTGATCCATCTTTCTTCGCCCCTGAAACCTGAAGGGGCATGCGGTACAGAATGTTCAAAAATCAGGGTTGCATCTTCAAAATCGATATTGTGCTTGTTGAGATTTGAGAGACGCTTGCTTTCGTCCCATTCGAATTGAAGTTTCATAATCTAATTTCCTGTTTATGTTTATGTACTGTTTCATTTTTCATACTCCTAAGGGTTTTGGTAAGGGCAATGTATATACTTATTGTCATTAAGTCAATCTTAACCTGAAAAAATAATTGTAATTCACCTTCAGGCAGTCGTCGACCTAATAAGGATTCTCCTTCGGGATGTTAGCCTGGAAAGCACATGAACAGTTACCATTCCTCATAGCTTCGTAGTGTGGAAACTGGCCAGTTTTATCGACTGTATTGGTGGATTTGATCGGTTATAACGGGATTAAATACAAAAGGATAAAACTTAAGGAAACAGGAAATGAAAAAGTGGTTTCAGTATGGTTTGCTTTCTTGGTGCTTGGTAGATGGAAGTGCCCCTCCCGGAATGGATCATATTAACCTACGTCAAGTTGGAGCAATTCCTCAAGATTACCATAAATTTCGAAGCCGTTGGGATCGGGATACATGCCCAAGGCACTAAGGGTCATGACTTCCAATTCATCGGCAGCATAGTATCCGAGTATTGCTCCAATCGCTGTGGAGGCAAGGACAATACCGGTTCCAATCGGGGAAACTCTACGCCCAAACTGCAACAACCGCTGGGTCAGGGGAACTTTGGTGACATTTACACGATAATTCCTGGTGAAGCCTGACTGGACCTCAAGTGCATCTTGAAATAAAGCCTCTTCAAAATCCTTCCGGAGGGGGAACTCCTGGATTTTGGCCTCCTCCAGAAATTTTTCCATTTCAACTTTATCTTGAGGTTCCATCAAATTTACTCTTTCCAACCCAGCGTGGAATGTTGATCCATCAGAATTTCCCTCATTTTTTTCATGCCCCTGGAATAAAGCCCCTCGATACTTTCTACGCTGGCCGACATAATTTGAGCAACTTCCTTGTTCCCATGCCCTTCAAAATACTTGAGAACGATGACCTGATTTTGCCTTGCCGGCAATTGTCCCAAGGCAATCTGGATTGCCCTGACCCGATCTTGATGTATCAGACCTGCAACCTGACTTTCCGATGCATCCACTTCTTCAGTTGCCTTGTCAATGAATCTTTCCCTTTCTCTGATCCTATCTATGCACAAATTTGATGCAACACGCCATAACCATGTTGAAATTCTGGCCTTGCCAGGTATCCATTCGGGTGCAAATCGCCACAATCTTACCATTGTTTCCTGGACAATCTCTTCGGCATCACTTGTATTTCCCAAACTTCTACAGGCCATCCTATAGAGCTGAGGTGAATATTTCTCGATCAATATTCTGGCTGCCACAGATTCACCCTGAACGAACCTCTTTACTAATTCATCATCCTCATTCAAAGGAAATCTCTATCCCGAAATATTCAAAACAATTATCCTCTGACGGCCAAATAAACATATCAGGTCCCGTTTCGGGACCAGATAATTTGAAGATTATTCATCTTTGTATTTTTTGTTACCACGCTTTTCAGATTTCCAATTCCCTTTTTTGTCCATGGATCTGGCTTCATTGAATTCATCTTCCGAGATGGCACCATCACCATCTCTGTCCAACTTTTTCAACATCCTGTCAAAATCCATCCTCTTGGCGGGCATTTCATCCGAACTGATCATTCCGTCATCATTTACATCAATCTTGTCAAACATTCTGCTTATATGAGACTTTCTCCTTTCCGAGATCTGATCATCAAGGTTTGATGTCCATTCCTCTTCGGAAATCAAGCCATCCCCATTCAAGTCAATGTTATTGAACCGTTCTTCATGGTGGACCTCAATATCCTCGGCGGTAATCATACCATCATTATCGATATCCAATTCTTCGAAAGTAATCTGATAACCCATGCCTCGCATCGATTTGCCGAAATCACCCTTTTCACTATCATTGGCCTGGGCAGAATATCCATACAGGCATATTGTCAAAATACCTGTGATCATTACACCCATTGCCCTAAAACCTAACCTAATCATGTTAATTTCCTCAGTAACAACTTCTTGCCAATATCAACAATTAATTAGTTATACGGACACTCATCCAATTTCCGTTATCTTTACATATATTTTTTATTCACTAGAATTAGTAACTCATAACCAAAATAGGCAATAAGGATTATTGTGGATATGGTTGAGTTGAGGAGCAGTTAACAGACCGGAGTAACGAACGAATCGGGATGCTGGTAAATTCAATTATCCCGATACAATTTGAGAGGTCGTGTTATTGATAGATCACGATAAAAATCATTAATCAGAATTTCATTTACAGGTATAACGATCTTGAAGATTTTAAAAAAAAGGCCTCTTGATGAAAAACCCGGTTTCTGGAAGAAAATCATCAGATTATTGCTCAAAATAGTAATAATCATACCAGTAATCCTGGTTTTGATACTATTTTCCCTCAGCCTTATTAACCCACCCTTTTCCTTTCAAATGGCCAAATCGTTCATCAGTCATGGCACTATCAATCATGAGTGGACCGATTTTGAAGAATTGCCTGAGACATTGATTCTGTCCCATTTGGTAACAGAAGACAAATTTTTCTGCATGCATTGGGGGTTTGACCTTAATTCCTCCCGTGACCTCGATAGGAAAAAACCAACAACACTTACCCAAAAAGCCGTTCAAAGCCTTTTTCTGGGGAGCAACGATCATAATTTACGCAGGATTCTAGAAACTCCTCTTAGCCTTTTGGTTGAAATCTTCTGGTCCAAAAAAAGAATTCTAGAGTTCTATCTTAATTACGTAAGAACCACTACCTCAGTTTTTGGAGTGGCTGCAGCCTCCCAAACAATTCTGGATAAAAATATCGAAACCCTAACCACGGAAGAGAGTGCATTATTGACTGTTATGCTTGTAGCACCAAATGGTGTTGATCCTTTCGATTTGCCCCCTGAATTGAAATTGAGGGCCGAATGGATTGTTGAGAAAATTGAATCGATAAAGGCGGAAGGACTGGCAGATTGTTTGATTGGAGACTAACAATATTATCAATTTGCAACCCAAGCGTATATTAACTTCGCAAGATATATTCCTGCATCAACAAGTTGCTGACATAACTTTTACCACGTCCCTTTTCTACCTGTCTTGCTTGCCTGTTGGCAAGATATTCGGACAAACCTGCATGTCCCGGTAACTTTTCATTCATAATCTCGGTGACGTAACGCAGATCCTTGAGTGAGTTTTCGATGGTAAACCTACTGCCATCATAATTTCCGGAAAGATACGGTTTTACCATTTTTTCCAGCGTACCTGATCGAACAGCACCCGCACTCATGACATCATATAATGCCTGTCTATCAACACCCTTTTGTTCCGCACACAAAAAGGCGTCAGCCAGCAGAATGGTCATTCCCTGGGATACAAGGTTGTTCAATAGCTTGGCAATGTTGCCTGAACCCACTTCACCAAAATGACGCATGACCTTGGAGTAAACTCCAATTATGGATACTATCAGGTGATAATCCTCCTGATTACAGCCAACGAGCGAAGCCAGCTGGCCCTCAACAGCCTGGATTGGACCTCCGGTTACAGGTGCATCAGCAAATATTGCTCCATTTTCCCTTAGGCGGTCAGCAATTCCCTTGCTCGTTTCAGGTTTGGATGTCGTGGTGTCTATCCAGAACATTCCAGACTTGAATTCGGGAACTAGAGCCTCTGCAACCTTGTCAACGATTTCAGCGTTGGGAAGACATGAAACCAGGCCATCTGTATCCAGAAGTACATCTTTGGGTCTTGTGGCCACACTTGCTCCCATTTTTTTCAACTTCAAGATTGGTTCAGGATTTCTGTGTTGCAGTACCTTAACTTCAATACCGCTTTCAAGCAGACATTTGGCCATGCCAAAACCCATCAGTCCTGCACCCAAGAATCCAATTTTTCGAACTTTAACCATTAGCCTGTTCCCAATTCATGACCATTGTACCGGCAAGTTCGAATGCATTGCGAAATGCACCAATGTCGGCAATACCCAAACCGGCTATATCAAAGGCTGTACCATGGGCTGCTGTCGTTATGGGGTACGGAATACCTCCCAAAACCGTAACACCTCTATCAAAACCCATTAGCTTGAGAGCTATCTGTCCCTGATCATGATACATGGTTACGATCGCATCAACCTCGTTGTTTTTATATTTCAAAAAAACCGTATCCGAAGGCCAGGGACCGTCCACAGCAATTTGTTTCAAGGCAGCTTTTTTTACCGAAGGTGCAATGACATCGATTTCTTCGGTTCCGAAATTACCTCCATCACCGGCATGTGGATTCAAGGCGGCAACTGCTATGCGGGGTCGCTTTACACCAGATCGCTTCAGGGTTTTATTGATGAGATTTATCGAGTTGATTATTCTTGTTTCATTTATGGCATCCGATACTTCTTTCAGGGCGATATGGCTAGTTACCCTGCTGGTCCAGAATCCGTCCAGCGTATTGAGCTCTGTAATGTAACCTTCATAATTCAGATAATCCTTCATGTGGTGAAGTTCATCCTGGAACCTCAATCCACCCAGTTTGAGGGCTTCCTTGTTGAAGGGTGCAAAAACAAGGGCCTCAATAATTCCCTGCCTCAACAAATCCAATCCCAAATTCAAATTTGCCATGGCTGAAGTTCCCGAAGCAAGTGTTACCTCTCCTATTACTATTTCCTCCGGATTGATGGTGGGATTTTCAAAATGGGCAAAAGAAGGGACATTTATCCAATCATCCTTCCATGCATCAACCGGATAAAGATCATAGCCTTTATCAGCCTGTGCCTGTCCCAATTCAAAAACATGTCTGTCGCCAATCAGTAATACATCATTGCTGTTTGACACTTCCTCGACATTGAGAAGTTTGGCAATCAATTCGGTTCCGATTCCACTCGGATCGCCGGGAATTATACCAATCCTTGGTTTTCTTTCTGTCATATTCATAATATAGAATTACAATTTTCAGATTATCGGAACTCTCCTATTTACCCCAGGACAAGACCGCCGGATCTTGGATTTTCAGTAATTCCATAAGCAAATCCCTGGCTTGAGGTCGCAACCTTTCGATCGGATGCCGACAATAGCTTGATTTGATAATTCCACCCTCAACCATTGCTTCCTTGGTAGCTCTGAACCCGCATTGCCGGTTTTCATGATTAATTATGGGCAAAACAGCACCATATTGTTCTCTGGCACTGGATTTACTGCCTGTCAAAAATGAAGTGATCACAGGACGGATCAGGTCTGGAATCAATGCTGAAGTCATTGACCCCGTAGCTCCTGCTTCCAGATCGGCATAAAGGGTTATGCCTTCCTCACCATCAAAAGGGCCTTCAATATGTTGATCGGCAAGCTTGAGCAGATTGTGGATTTTTTCTGCAGCACCCGTTGACTCAATCTTGAACAGTTGCAGCATTTCAATATTTTGTGCCAATTCTGCCAAAAGTGGAACTGACAAGGGTACTCCCGATAGAGGCGCATCCTGGAGCATTATTGGAATTCCAACATCACCCATTTCCTTGAAGTGATCAAGTATCTGTTTTGGTGAACCCTTCAGAAGTGCACCATGGTAAGGTGGCATGGCCATAACGATTGAGGCACCTTCGGCAAGGGCCGATTTTGCCCTTTCACATGCTATCTTCGTTGAAAAATGGCTGATGGTGACAATCAATGGCATTCGTCCTGCAACATGGTTGATGCATACCTTCTGCAACAGGTTTCTTTCGTCATCGGAAAGCGAAAACTGTTCCGAGTAATTGGCCAGGATACAGGCACCGTCTACCTTCTGGTCAATGAGAAAATCCAGAGTTCTCTTCTGACCTTCAAGGTCAAGATTCCCATGATCGTCAAAGACAGTTGGTACCACTGGCCAAATTCCCTTGTATTTCTTCATCGGTTCATTCCGTCCGTAATATTATTGGTGGTAAATTGATACGATACAAAATCCAAAACCCATCACTCATCAATGGTGAAATTGTTGAGGTGCCGGTCAGAAATCTTGATACCCAGACCAGGAGTGTTCTCGTCAAGGTTTAGATAACCATCCACCGGTTCTGGATCACCTTCGAATATGTAGTAAAACAGTTCATTCCCTATTTCCACGTCAAATACCGGGAAATATTCACTCATTGGACAATTGATATTGGACATGGTCAAGTGATAATTGTGGACCTGCCCGGCATGAGGTATGACCGGAATCTGGTAAGCTTCGGCTATTGCATTGATCTTGTTGGCAGCCGTGATACCTCCCACCCGATTTGTATCGTATTGCAACACGGCCACGGCACGATGGTGCAATAGCTGATGGCATCCCATGACGGAAAACTCATGTTCACCTCCCGAAATGGGAATGGGCCCCCTGTTCAGTTCGGCATAACCAAGAATGTCATCGGCAATGACCGGTTCCTCCAACCAGCGAGGTTCGTACTTTTCAAGTTTCGGTATCATTCTTCGGGTATAGTCCAGGTTCCAGCCCATATAGGCTTCAAGCATCAGGTCTCGATCATAACCTATGACCTCACGAAGAGCTTCGACCCTCTTGATGTTTTCCCGCATACCTGCCATACCATCCTTGGGCCCATAACCGAAACGGGCCTTGAAACCCTGAAAGTTGCCTTCCATTGCCTTGGCGGCTTCCTGTTGCATGGCATCTACCGAATCGGCATAGAGCTTGGAGTAATAGACGGGTATCTTATGTTTGGTTCGTCCTCCCAGAAGCTTGAAAACGGGTTTCTCGACGATTTTTCCCATCAGGTCCCAAATACCGATATCAATGGCGGAAATCGCCGTCATTCCGATTCCCTTGCGTCCCCATGCATGGGTCTTTCGATACATTCTTTCCCATAAAAGGGCATAATCAAAAGGATCAGCTCCAATCACCAGGGGAGCCAGATACTGATCTATGGTTTCCTTGATCAGTGGTGGTGCCAGAGCAGCATTTCCTATGCCGATCATGCCATTGTCTGCAACCACTTCGCAGGTAAGCCATTGATGAAACCGAAAGCTTGCCATTGAATCTTCACTTGAAGGCAAGGCATCCGTTGCGGAAGTGCAAAAATTGGTTTTTGGCGGAACTGTGGGCCCAACCCAATTCCAAACCCTCGTTCTGATTTCAGTAATCTTGACCATTGCCTACAACCTATGTCCTTAATTGCTTGATGCGGTTCCAAATCGGTTTGCCAAAAAGTGCCAGGAAAGTCAAAACCAGGAAAAAGAGGGTTAGAGGCCTTGTAGGTAGCAGCCACCATTGTTCCTTGAGCATGACCATCGACTGACCAAACCTTTGTTCCAGGATTTCACCAAGGATTAGACCGATGGCCAAGGGAACTACCGAAAAGCCATATCTACGCATAAAATAACCCAGAACTCCGGAACCAAGAGCCACCCATACATCCATCATTGACTGGTCAAGAGCATAGGCACCAACAACTGAAAAAATGAATACACACGGCCAAAGTATTTGAACCGGAACAAGGGTTACCCTTGCAAAAATCTTGGCCCCGTATAGCCCGACTCCCAGAAACAGCAGATTGACGAACATCATTGACCAGAATATCGAGAAGGCAAAATCCGATTGTTCGGTAAACATTGTGGGGCCGGGACGAAGCCCATGAACCATCAGGCCAGCAAGAATGACAGCAGCCGTCGGGCTTCCCGGAATGCCCAATGCCAGAGTTGGAACCATCGCTCCACCCGTAGCAGAATTGTTGGCTGCTTCAGAACCCGCTATGCCTTCGATTGCCCCCTTGCCAAACTCTTCCGGTGTCTTGGACCATCTCTTGGCCTCATTGTAACCAATCATTGACGCGACAGTAGCACCTTCAGCAGGTAGAATGCCGATGAATGTTCCAATCCCCGTGGAACGCAATATGGTTTTCCATACCTTGATATAATCGGCCTTGGATGGCAATTTGATTGCCTTAAGTTTGATTCTTTCCAGCCCTTCCTGACTATTTGATATCTGTACCAGCATTTCCGAAATACCAAAGACACCTATCATGACCGGAACAAACCCTATACCGTCAGACAGTACCGACATGTCAAAAGTGAACCTCTCAACACCGGTCATCAAGTCTATTCCGATCGTTGAAACCAAAATGCCCAAACAACCAGCCAAAATATTTTTTATTGGTGAACCCCCTCCGATGGTTGCCAGCATGGAAAGGCCAAATAGGGTAAGGGCAAAATATTCCGGCGGGGCAAAACTATAGGCTGCACGAGCCAGAAGCGGGGCAGCCAACATCAAAACAATGACACTGCAAACGCCTCCGATGGTTGAGGCAACAACGGCCAGCCCCAAAGCCCGTCCCGCTTCTCCCTTCTGAGCCAAGGGGAAGCCATCCAAACAGGTTGTTGCACTTGCCGATGTACCCGGAGTATTGATCAAAATGGCCGTAATCGCTCCGGCAAAGGTTGCCGAGCAGTATATTGCCGTCAATACAGCTATGGCTGCGACCGGTTCCATGGTTATGGTGAATGGTAGTAATAGTGCCGCACCGGTTGTGGCATTCAAACCGGGCAAAGCTCCAATGATGACCCCGCCAAGAGTGGCCGCAATCAGAAGTACAACAAGGGATGGGTCTGCCAGAGCCAATAGGCCGGTAATGAAAGAATCCATCTAACCGTACCACAAATTGGTCAGGAAACCGCGTGGAAAACGAACTTCAAACACCTGATCAAACAGGAAAAAGACCCCTATGGGTACCAGAAATCCCACAATAAGGAAGGTATACCAGTTTCGCTTTTTCCAAAGTAGGGTTAATCCCAGACAAGAAACGGTCAACGCAAAAAAGAAATCAAATTGCACCAAAAGTACAAATGCGCCGATCATACCAAAAGCCATAAGGGTTGGATTGTGGATTCTTTCCGATACCCTTATCGGATCCTTCCAGGCAATTAGGGCTGTTAGACCTACCATCAGGGCTATCAACAGCTGTGGAAAATCAGATGGTTGTATGCCCCGCTTGAGGATTGGTGGCATACGGGCAAACTCGGTAGTCAACCAATAGGTAAATCCACAAAATATGAGAATCACCAGGGGAACCAACCATGTTTCCAGGGTGGCTCCCCTGATGCTTTGTTTTAAATCACTGTCCACAAATATAATTCCAGTTCAGGACGGTGAGTTAACTATTTTCTACTCGATGAAGCCAAGTTCACGCAGAGCCGATTCCATGTCGTTAATCATGGTTGAAATCTGGTTTCCCCAGACCTCTGAACCAGCGACCGAGGTTGAATCAAGGCCTACAGAAGTAAGGTAGCCCTGATAAATGCCATGACTCATGGCCTTAATAAGGGATTCCTCGATTTTCTGAGCGACATCATCCGGTGTATCAGCATGAACCACAAAACCACGTACTGTCGAGAAACTGACCGGTATCCCCATCTCCTTGGCAGTGGAAACATCAGGCAGAGCAGCCATTCTCTGATCTGCCAGGACCACGATTGGGCAGATATCGCCAGCTTCAATCTGGCTCACAGCCTCGGCAAGATTCAATACACCCACATCAACTGCGCCCGCGATTAGTTGGGTTGCCAGTTCACCACCTCCATCAAAAGGCAAAATTGTTGGAGTGGCCATACCACCCTTCAAGGTAAACATGAAAGCAGAAACATCATCAATGTTTGCGACATGGGTAGTACCATAGGTAAGGCCGGCATCCATCTGAGCTGCGACAAAATCCTCGGCACTTCCATATACACCACATCGAACCATCAGAATTTGAGGATCATCCGTTCCTCTTGCGATAGGCCGGATGTCTTCAAGTTTCATGTCGGTATTACCCTTGGCCAATTCAGCGGCATGACCAATGGTAAAGGTTAGTATGGTATAACCATCGGCGGGAACAGTTAGGTAGTAATCCATGGCAGCTGAGCCACCACCGCCTCTCTTATTGACAACCACCATATCCTGACCAAGTTCACGTCTTGCACGCAACATCATCATACGGGTAGTAACGTCGGTTCCACCACCAGCGCCGGCGTGGGTTACAACTTCAATTGTCTTATCTGGATAATCCTGTGCCTGTGCCATGGCTGTGAAGCCACTTACAAGAAGACCAACCAGAAACAAGCGAAAAAATGACATTTTTTTCTCCAATTTAAAATTTTCAATTCTGAGTGCCCTAAGAATTAAGGACACTCCGGACAACTTTTTACCTATATGGTTGATTATTACAACCCAATACCGCCAATTCACTAAATGTGTTCCAGACATTTACAAAGATATGTGGATAAGTTTGTGGGTTGCCATTATTCCTGGTAATCAAGGTACAATTGACCAGATGGGTGGAATTATCAAAATGGCTACAGGTAAGGATTTATCCTAAAAGAAGTTGATAGTCGATAACGGATTGAATCCGGACGCTGGAGGGAGGGAACTTTTTCTCTTGTCTGTTTTTGCAGTTAAGCAAGTTGACTATAGACTCCTGTTTTGATTTCATTTTACCTTCTTCATCAATTTTGTTTAAAAATTCATCTTTGAAATCAGCTAAACTACCGTTAAGGTGTCTTTCCATAACTTCCCTGATTTCCAATGCGACATTTGTAGCAATTCAGTAAAAACCTATCCTATGGCTTTGGCCAACAGGTTGACACTGTCATCCTGCCCCCTTGATTTTTCGTTCATTTTCTTTCCACCAACAAAATAAATTAGTTGCAAAAAAAGGGAATTATTTACTTGAGTTGACAAGCAGCCTTCGTATCCATTTCACACTTCACCGGCCTGGCCCGACAGGTGACTTGTCTATAAAACTATATTATTCACAAATTACCCAATATCAATTCTTGCCAGCTGGCCCAGTTCCGTTATATAATGTAGGTCATGTAGTTAATGGAGTGGTATCATGCATCAACTCATCGTTGAAAAGAAAGAGGAAATTGCCGTGATCTGCCGGAA
>JAJEHS010000005.1 GCA_022823605.1 Paracoccaceae bacterium | reverse complement strand
ACGTCGGGGATCGGTAATCCCCTCGAAAACATGGGAATAATTCTGCATCTTTTTAGCCTCAATTTTGTGTTGTCATTTTTGAGACAGTATGGGATTAAATAACCGAAAGAGGAAATAAAAATTTTAAAAGCGATTACCCTGTTTTGGAGCAAAGTAACCTGCGTATTGTTTTTGCAATTGACGTACCCGAAATGGGAATTGATTATGGTTGTGGAGGTCAAGGAAAATTAATTGAATTTTATAATTTCAAGATTACAGATTTGGTAGAAAATAGAAATTTAGACCCAACTAAATGTAACGTTTTGAGGAGTACCTATGATAAGAGGGTTAGGGATTATAAAGACCTGGTAATTAGAGTGCTTAGAGATTTTCCAAGAGTAATTTTGTTTGATCCAACTCCAGCTTTTTGTAATGATAAAATTTGTAACGGATTTCTTGAAGATTACGGATACTTGTATTCTGACCCTGATCACTTGAGTACATCTGGTAGTTTGTATTTTGCTGAGCAACTTAGTTTACATTTAAATTAACACAGTTCATTGATGATTTCAGTATGGGATCATCCATGAACTTCTTCCATGCCCTTCAGACATTGGCCTTTACATATTCCAGGTTCTCAAATACTCGATTGGTATGATAAGTGGACTTCAGATAATTATAACATTCTCCATTGGATTAAGTTCCGGGGAATAGGGAGGCAGGTGCAAGAGAGTGAGATTGAACGGAACGTTCAAATCCTTGGAACGGTGCCATGTTGCCAGGTCCAAGATAACAACGGCATGATAACCTTCCTGCACCTTGGTACCGATGGAACCCAAGTGCCGGTTCATCTCAACAGCATTGGATCTCGCACACAGGTGGGCAACACCCTGATGATACGCGGGACAAATCGCCGAAAACAAGACAAATGCTGATAAAGGCATTTCAAAACCCATGTCGGAGAGCACCTCAAGAAATCCGGCATGCGATGGAGTATCTCAGGTGGGCAAGGGATCCTGACCATAAGATCGTGGGTTAAATCCGATCGCTTTGACTTTATCTGGAGCCGGGTGATGGTCGAGTTTGATAACAGAATGCCAGTCAACGACAATCATGAGCCAAATCAAAAGATGGACAAGGCAGCTTAAAGTGATAAATAATGCACAATACGAGATTCACATTGCGCCAGGCCAAGTTCTGGAAAGGAGGATAGAATGAACTGATTGAAACCTTTCATCGCAATCCAGCGGGTTCGACTCCCACCCGTTAAAGGTGCAACCCACCAGCCGGAAGCGAGTGTTGCATGGCACTTGGTAACAGGTGTCGTGAAGCGTACACAGCAGACAGTAAAGCGATGCCATTGAGCCTCGAAATTGGTAATGCTGGTGCCTTCGAGTTTGTGAAAACGGGAGCTGTAATGGAAGAACCGTAAAAGGTGAGGTTCTTTCAGACCGACCGGGGTCGGAGACCATCGCAAAGCTGTAGGATGGACTGTCAGGGAACCTGGGAGATCCTGCCTTGCCCCGCAATGTTTGAAACGTTACGGAACCGGTTGGTGAACGAATAAGCAGAAGGACATGGCGAGGTGGGAAGTCGTAGTGCTCTGATAGTACCCGTTAAAGTGGGGAACCGTGTCCATCGGGACCCAGTGGAGGGAAGCGGAGCATCACATGAAGACTCCGAGCTTTGAGATTGTGTCAACGAAACAAATTCAGATAGCCAAACAGGCGAGATCACCTGCGGGAGTATTTCGACCTGAGGATCAGGGACGGTGATTTATACAAAACCTTAGCGAACCTGACATGTGAGGAACCAGATGCTCTAATGTGGGCACGTCCGGCTCTGTGGGGGATGGGGATCGGCAACGACCCCATATACCCGACCCCAGGCCATGTTTGAAAAAAATGATGGGATCAAGCGATGAAACTATTTAATAGAGGTGCCCACAATTGTATTTACCCAATTTAATTAAAATCCGTTATATCAACTATCAGTTTACATACAAATATTGAATTGAGGTTTCAATGTCAGCGACCGATATGACATGACGGATGAAGAATGGCACTTGTGCAACAAGTCCTTCCGACCGATCTTCGCGGTCCCAAGCGCTAGGACGACCGAAAAGTTATGAATGGTATCTTTTATATACTCTGGACGGGAGCACCCTAGCGTGATCTTCCCCGTAATTATGGTCCTTATACGACCTGTGTCAATTGCTACAATCGGTAGTGACAGGTCATTGAGACGCCCAACGAGATAATTCCTGTAGGGATCCAGTTTGCCCGGCCTCGGTGCCCGCGGCTTGTAACCGGGTTCCTTCAGGCCGCTCTTCAAATATTTGGTTATCGTCTGGCGATTATGGCCGGTGTGACGGGAAATGGCCCGAAGGGATATTCCCTGTTGCCTTAATTGATGAAAATCCATCATATCCTCCAATGCCAGCATGTTTAATCTCCTGCTCGATTGATGCTTGCTCAAGCAGGATAGATTATTCCCAGGGATCCACTCCCGGGAAAAGTGATACACTTTTAAACGGTAATTATTGGTACATATTTAAACGATAAGTGACAGCTGTCTGAGGGTGTTGTGGTGATTGCCGACAAGGCCTATGACAACAATGACCTTCTCGCACAAGTGGAAGATGTGAAGGGGGTGGGTGTGATACCGTCCAAATCCAACCGCAAGGTCCAGAGATGTCTTGATCGTAATCTTCAGGGACACGTAACATTGTGGAGCGTTTCTTCGGCCGGATCAAGGAGTATCGGCGCGTGACAACCCGTTATGAAAAGCGGGCTCACAACGATCTTTCAACTTTGCTATTGATAGTAACACGTCTTTTGCTACGTGAAATGGTTAAAGTTGTAAATTGAGTCCACACCCTAATAACATTAACATTATTTCCATCACCTAAGTTTCAAAGCCATAAATATTTCTACTGGGTTAATCAAATGCGGTGTTCTAGATGATATAAATTCAGTTAATTTAAAAGGACTTGTTTGTTCATTGAATTTGGATTCATAATGAGAATAACCTCTCACTCAAATGTTGTGCCTTGTCAATAGCTTGCTGAAATACTAATGTTTACTCACTTGGTAAGTGACTAGCTCAAATAGGAATTTATATGAGAACTAGAGGAATAAAAAGATTTTTGATTTGGGTAGGTATTTACTATGCAAAATATGTTCCAGTCCAAGAAATACATAACTTTCTAGCCAAATTACACCCTGCAAAAATTGATTGCCAATTGGTTAGAATTGGATCTCGTAACGATGGAGGATATTTGATTCCAGATGATTTTGATGGAGTGGAAGCCTGTTTTTCACCTGGTGTAGGTTTTAGCACTAATTTTGAAGAAGATTTAGCCCAAATTGGGATTCGTTCCTTTTTGGCTGATGGAAGCTTGGAAAAATTGCAGTCAGAAAACAAAATGCTCCATTTTATAAACAAATATTTAGGTGATCAAAACACAAATACAAAAATCCGGTTGGAAGATTGGATTACAACAAGCCTCAATGAGGTAAATGGTGACTTGATTTTGCAAATGGATATTGAAGGGGGAGAGTATTTAGTAATTAACGATACACCCGCTGAAATATTTAAACAATTTAGAATAATTGTTATAGAATTTCATCAATTGGAAATTTTATTTTCGAAAGAAGGTTTCAAAAAAATAAGTTCAGTATTTGAAAAAATATTGTCAAACTTTAAGGTGGTACATATTCACCCAAATAACTGCAAAAAACCCTTCACCTATAAAGATGTAAAAATTCCGCCTGTAATGGAATTCACTTTTCTCCGCAATGACAGAATAAAGAAATTAAATCAAGAAAATGGGGAACTGGAACTAAGCAATAAATTATCTTTCCCACATACACTAGATGAACCAAATGTACCAAATAGGGTAGATTATGCTCTACCAAAGTGTTGGTACAGTATATAAGATTCAATTTATGGGAAGTTGAAATCAAAATCAAATATTCGAACTTACATTGCAGTAAGTTAAATTACTCATGAAATGTTTCGTTATCAATCTCAAAGGTATTGACCGGGAATAATAGACTGGGGGATGAGTTCAGGATAAAAAAAGCAGTTGAACAATACTTGATCAGGATTTGAATTGAATACTTTCACAGTCTCGCAAGGTAATTTTCCCGAGAAATGAGAGAAAATAAACACAAAAGGCATTAAAATCAGGTAAACAACTGGAATATGATCAATTCCTCATTATATCATTGCCTGTTATAATTTAACTTACCTCTGTTTATGCTGGTCGGCATCCTGGCGGTGGTAAAGAAATAAATTGATATAAGGAGATATGAGATGTCGATAACACCAGAACAAAAAAAGGAGCTTATCAGTAGATTCGCCAGACGCTTGGATGATACTGGATCACCAGAGGTTCAGATTGCAGTACTTTCATTCAGGATAAAGTCATTGACCGAACATTTCAAAACTCATAAAAAGGATAACCACTCCAGAAGGGGTCTTCTCAATATGGTTGCCAAAAGAAGGAAATTGCTGGACTATTTGAAACGTAAGGACGAAGAGCGGTATAAAGCCATCATCACGAGTTTGGGTTTGCGACGCTAACCTGAATATTCAACCAGGTCCATTTACGATGAATGGACTCACAAATTATTTTCCCTCCATTAAGGTATTGTTCAATCTCTGATCAATCAGGGAAGTGTACACGAAAGAAGTAGATGTTTGATATAATTACAAAAACGATTGAATGGGGTGGGCAAACTCTTACCCTAGAAACCGGCAAGATTGCAAGACAGGCAGATGGTTGTGTAGTGGCAACCTTGGGTGAAACTTGTGTCATGGCTGCTGTTACCTTTGATAAAAAACAAAACAGCGAGCTGGATTTTTTTCCAATGACCGTCAATTATCAGGAGAAATACTATTCCTCCGGTAAAATCCCCGGAGGATTTTTCAAACGGGAAGCAAAACCCTCGGATGCTAGCACATTGATATCACGCCTGATTGATCGTCCAATCAGGCCTTTGTTTCCCGAAGGTTTCAAAAATCCCGTTGATATTGTTTGTTCTGTCCTCTCACATGATTTGGAGAATGATCCTGATATTCTGGCCATGGTTGCCTCATCGGCAGCCTTGGCAATTTCTGGTGCACCTTTTCTGGGTCCCATTGGTGCTGCAAGGGTAGGCTTTGTCAACGGTGAATTTATCCTCAACCCCTCCATTAGCGAAATAGAACAAATGGGGAATGGCCAAAAGTTGGATTTGGTAGTAGCTGGAACATCTGAAGCGGTAATGATGGTCGAATCCATTGCTTATGAATTGACGGAAGAAGAAATGCTGGGTGCTGTGGTTTTTGGTCACGAGAATATGCAACCTGTCATTGACCTGATCAACGAATTGAAAAAAGAAGTGGATAAACCGCAATACAGTTTTGCTTTACCAGAAACGGATGAACTTAATGAGAAAGTTACTTCCCTTGGACAGGGATTGATTGCTGATGCCTACGAAATTTCCCAAAAGACAGAAAGACAGGAAGCAATTTCGGAAGCAAAGGAAAAAATAAAATCTGAACTTGGCGAAGAATATTCGGAGCGTGAAATTTCCGGCCAGATCAAAACGCTAGAATCAGGAATCCTACGAAACAACATCCTAGAAAAAGGCCGCAGAATAGATAGCCGGTCATTAACACAAGTTAGACCCATCGAATGTGAGGTGGGATTGTTTTCAAGACCACATGGCTCGGCCTTGTTCACCCGGGGTGAAACCCAGGCCTTGGTCATGACCACCCTTGGTACAGGGGATGATGAACAAATAGTAGATGCCCTCCATGGGAATTTCAGGGAGAACTTTCTCCTCCATTACAACTTCCCACCATATTCTGTTGGGGAAACAGGCAGGCTTGGCCCACCGGGCAGAAGGGAAATCGGACATGGCAAACTTGCCTGGCGTGCCTTGAAGCCGGTTTTACCTGAACCAGACCAATTTCCTTATACGATAAGGGTGGTATCGGAAATCACTGAATCAAATGGCTCGTCATCCATGGCAACGGTTTGTGGAGCTTCCCTATCGATGATGGAGGCAGCTGTTCCCCTTAAGGGTCATGTTGCGGGTGTCGCAATGGGCCTGATCTTGGGTGAAGATGGTAATTTTGCAGTCCTTACGGATATTCTGGGCGGCGAAGACCATTTTGGTGATATGGATTTCAAGGTTGCGGGAACCAAAAATGGTGTCACTTCCTTGCAGATGGATATCAAGGTTGCTGGCATAACACCGGCAATCATGTCTCAGGCACTCGATCAGGCCAGAGAAGCAAGAATGCATATCTTGGGAGAAATGTCGAAAGCCATATCGGGTGTCGGTGAGTTTTCCGAATTTGCCCCCAGAATCATTTCCAAGAAAATTCCAGTGGATAAAATCAGGGAAGTCATTGGGTCTGGAGGAAAGGTCATTCGTGAAATTACCGAAGTATCTGGCGCCAAGATTGAAATCAACGATGATGGTATTGTCAGAATTGCTTCACCAGATGGCAATGCCTTGGAAAAGGCCTCCAGCATGATCGAAGAAATTGTAGCCGTACCTGAGGTTGGCAAGATATACACTGGAAAGGTTGTCAAGATAATGGACTTCGGTGCCTTTGTTAACTTCATGGGCAAAAGAGATGGCTTGGTCCATATAAGCCAGATTACCAATAGAAGGCTTGGTCATCCTTCCGAGGTATTGAGTGAAGGTCAGGAAGTAAAAGTTAAACTTACCAAAATAGATGACAGAGGTAAGTTCCAATTATCTATGAACAAGGCAAATTAGTGTTAATTGCAAAATTTATGTTTGCTAATTGATAAAACTCTTGATGTGATCAAGAGTTTTATCAACTGCATCATTCTCACCACTCTGCTCCAGTACTTTGGCATTGTTGATATAACTGAAACTGTTTTTGGGATCCAAGGCCCTTTCAATAGCTCTAGCAAGTTCCTTTGAATTGGTAACCATTTGGGATCCACCCTGTTCCTTGAGTTGTTCATATTCTGTTGAGAAATTCTCATAATACTTCCCATGTATGATTGGACATCCCAGAAGAGCCGGTTCGTAGGGGTTGTGACCACCTCTATGAACCAAGGAGCCTCCGATAAAACTAACTTTGGCTAACCTGTACCATAAGCCCAGCTCACCCATGGTATCAGCAATGTAAACGGTATCCGGTTCACTAGGTAAATTCCCTTTTGACCTAAGTACCGAGTTTAAACCATAAGTACTTAACAGTTCCGCTATCTCCCTTCCTCTTTCTGGATAGCGTGGAACCAAAATCAATTGGATATTATTATCGGTATTGCTAGATAACCTGACATGGGTTTCTGCAATGATTTCTTCTTCCCCCTCATGGGTGGAAGCTGCAACCCATACTTGTCTGTTTTGAAAATATGCATTCAGATTGGAAAATTCTTCAGGGTCATGGGTAAGTGGTTTCGAATCCTGTTTCAGCTGCCCAGTTACAACTTGCTTGTCTGGATTTACACCTAGTTTTGAAAACCTTGATTTGATTTCAGGGGACTGAACCAGAAACAGGTTTATTTTATTGAATAGGGCTTGGGTAAACTTTGGAAATCTCCTCCATCTGTGGAATGATTTTCTGGTCATTTTTCCATTAATGACCAAAAGAGGTATGTTATGATGATCTGCTTCTGAAATCAATACCGGCCAAAACTCGCTTTCAACAAGGATACCAACCGAGGGTTGCCAGTGATTCAGGAACCTCCTTACACCAGGCAACAAATCGTAGGGCAGGTATTGATGTACAACATTTTCTGGAAGCTTAGATGTGACCATTTCCCCGGACGAAACGGTTTGAGTCGTAAGTAAAATATTTTGGTCTGGGAAAAATTTTGAAGCTTTCTCAATCAGGGATAGCACAAGCAAGGTTTCACCTATACTGGCCGAATGAAACCAAATCAAGGTACCCTTTTTGCGACTGGCTGAAGGCATACCCAAACGCTCCTTAACGCGATTTGGATCTTCAAACCCCTGTTTAGCCCTGTATAGGGAAATCAACCTTGCCAATCCTGGTAAAAAATTGGTAAGGAACACATAGGAATTCAACAAATGGGATTCTGCCACCTTTTACCGTTTAGTTCTGTAAATTATTGATACGGATTGGAATTCACCCGCTTTCTTTATCAGGGTGCTTATATATCTGTCTATCCAAAATCACAAAGATAAATTAAGGAATACATTTCAAGCGGTCTGGATAACATCATCCTCAATGTTATCCCTAGACCTTCAAAATCATGCGAATTTGCATATTATGTGCAATTTGCCCACCCACAACTTGAGGATGAGTGGTTAGGTAATGGGATAATGACAAAAAAAGGTTTTATAAACCTAAAGGAAACCCAAATCCCGTGGATACAAATCCCACATCATTCACTATCCTGATAAATTGATACATAATCAAATTACAGTATGATTTTCAATACGCATTAACTACTCAATTTATAACCACTTCAAAAAATTTAATCTGAATGAATTTTCTTCAAGACCTTACTACCAATCAAATGAGGGAAACTATATTCAATTCAGTCGAAACTTTTCCATTGGCTAAAATTATTACTTATGGATTTATTACAAACTCCTGAAACCGAATCAGATGAAAACAACCCTTTGATTAAGGCTCATTTGTTTTCACCAGTACAAACAGAGTTCTTTTTTCGTCAGTGCCCTGGGAGTAACCCAATTTTGAAAGGTGTAACCTATACTGCTGGACTTGAAGTACCTGAAGATATTGATGTATTATTTGTTTTCGGTCGGGGTTCATATTCCATTCCCACTAATTTACCAAGGGAAAGAACGGTTTTCTGTGAAGTTGAACCGGATGCTGTTAACCCCAGAAATATCCGTTTCCTGAACCAGTTCGGGATTGTCATAACATCCAGTGAGGAAGAGCTGAAAACCGAAAAATGGCAACAAACCAATTTCAGTGGTTGGTTTGTCGGAGTAGACTTTTCTGCCCAAGGGATAAAATATGAAAAAAATTATGATTGGTTTGCAAACCTAAAGCCATCAAACAAGATAGATAAAATTTCCATTGTCACTAGCAATAAAAACCGAAAAAAGAGACCATATTATGGTAAGCGACTGCAGTTTATCGAGGAGTTGCAGAATATAATTCCAGAGCATCTGGAATTGTATGGGAGAGGTTTTAGATCTGTTGGCGACAAGGCCGAAATCCTGCTACCGTACAAGTACCACCTCGCTTTGGAAAATTGCACCGGTCGTTTTACCTGGACAGAAAAAGTTGCCGATCCATTCCTGTGCTGGTCCTACCCGTTTTATTTTGGCTGTACAAACCTGGAAGTAGATATACCCCCTGATAGCTTTGAATATGTGGATTTACATGATCCCAAGGGTTCGGCAGAAAAAATGGTCAATGCCATACAAAATCAACTTTGGGAAAAATCATTGTCAGCGATAGAGGAAGCCCGCAATTTGATGCTTAAAGAATTCAATATAATGTTCAGGTTCTCCGAGGTTGCCAAGATTGTCATGGATAGACCAGTCGTAGAGTGGCCAAGGAAAACACGATTGATCAGATCTGACCGTTCTTTGCGGCCTGACGGTATAGGCAAGGGAACCGTATTTGACTGGTTGCTGAGATCATCATTAATCATGATTGACCCCAAAATTGAATTAAGGCTCTCCGGTTTGCACTATTGGTATATGAACAAACGCAATATAAGAAGAAAAAAGAAGGTTTTAACGAAAGAAAAGCTGCAAGGTTAAATTGCCAATGATGATTTGGAATTATAACAATGGTTTTATTCATTTTTTCCAAAGACTTAAATCCGATAAGGTTCACCCTGACATTATGAGAATAATCATATCGGTTATTTCTATTAAATTATTTTATCCACATGAGTAAATAATACGGAAAATATACTTCCAACCGAGTTTTTCCTTAATGTGTGCAAATTCATTTGTGAGAAACAAATGATCAAATTGAAAAAACAGTAAAGATTAGGTGGCAATAGTTGTAGAAACAGTTGGGCAAGAACGATTAGAAGGACCTAACACTGGATTAAACAAATTGTTATCTGTTACGGTTGGAAATTTACTGTGAAATCAATTATTAGGCAAAAATCTTTCTTGATGGCGCTATATCATCATTGCCATGATAGGTTTTGAAAAAAATGAAAAAATTCTTTGCAGATGTATCATTTGTTGTGAAGCGGTTAATTTTTGCATTGGGTTTAACCTTCCTGATTTATTTAACAAAATATCCAATTTTTGAAATCATAATTCTGGCTAACCTTACAAATTATGATGTACTTATCGGCGATACGTTACCTTGGATCTTGGCTGCAATCACATGGTGGTACTTTTATCGTTCAATAAAATCATATTTCCAGAAAGTTTCTACTGATAAGGAAACCAACGATCGGTCGTAATTTGATTTAATTAACCAGAATTTCGGATTTCCGGTCATACGAGTTCTTTTGTCCAACATGCATATTTTTTTGATCTGGTAGAGCCTTGATTTTAGGCCTCTTATAGATTCTCTCAAATTATTTTATGTGACTCAGGATTGTAAGAAAATTGCAAATAAACCTCGTATTTGATGTACAAACGGCTGATTGTGTTTCCACAATATTGATTAAAGGAAGTCTTGGGAAAAGTGTAACCGGTATTGCTTCTTCCAGCTGTAATGGTACGAAATAAATCTAACATGGAAGAAAATAATGCCCGTTGCAGTAGTGGGCACCTACACCGATTACACAAATCGATATCTATTACATCTGTTCCTAAATTACAAGCATGTTCAAAATCTTGTAACGTAGCGACATTTTACTCGGTCGGTTGAATGCCAAGATCGTTGCTCTAATCCCAATCTCATATGGGTATTCAGGTACACCGAAAGCCAAACTTGTCATGTAAAAAGGGGTTAAGACCCTTCATATTTTATCTTGTAATTCTGTATTTGTATTCGCTTTGTTACGGTACTTGCTTATGGGGAAAAAGGGGGATAATTTGAGTACCTTCCCAATGTTTTATAATCCAGAAAATCTCACCTATCTTCTCTGAAAATCCCCTGCCACTTCCCTAACAATCCTGTACAGTTTCGTTCATCTGGTAGTACTAACCTAAGGACTGGAAATATTCACGGGGCCAAGGTGAAACCCAATCAATCCCTGGCAACACACTTCCGGCAGATATAGACCCGAAGTTACCCTACCCATTCATAAAGTTGTAAACCTCAAGAGAACATTCGGAGGAATTCAAAAGACCCTGCTGCAAACAATACAGGCAAGGGTGGTTCGGTGGCTCTGAATTGAGGTATCAAGCATACCTCAATTCAGATTGATTAATGAATATCCCGGTATTGGGTCTGGAGACCGGTATTGTTACCCGGATATCAATACCAAGGACGAGTTTAGGCTAGTCTTCGTCACCGATTTTGGGATTGTCATGAAAGAGCCTGATGTTGTCAAAGAGAATGCAGAACTGATCCAGAAGGGCTTGCTGAACCGGTGACGTCTCCATTCTTTCAGTGACCTTCCGAAGACCATTGATGACCGTAGTGTGATCGCGGCTACCCATGATTTTGCCGATTTCCTGCAGGGAATGGGGTGTCGTCTGGTGAATAATGTACATCAGCATGTGACGCCTCATGACAATATCCATCTTGCGTGTCCTGGAATTGATGATCCCCTTTTCCATCTGTTCGGATTCTTCCATGATTTCCGCAAAGAGTTGGGGTGGTATCCTGTCTCTGTCACAAATATCCTTGATAATAATGCGATCAAGTTTCAGCAAGCCCAGTTCGGTTCCGATCTTGAGGGCTTGCCATCGGTACATTATGGCATGTCCAAGACCCTTCCTGGCATATCTCAGTTCCCACTCCTCTCGGATCTTGTTGAAGACATCTTCCACATCGGTATCATTATCAGTGAAGTATTGCTTGTTTTGCAATTTCTTAAGGGATTCAATAATGAACTCGTTCTGAACTGACTGGTCTGTGAAGATCCGCTTGAGTGAGCGTTTTTTCCTGCGACTAACTTTCCCGAGTATTTTCCCTACATAAACATCCCACCACAGGTATTTGCAGTAGGAGGTGAAATGCCTCTCGTGAATGACCTTGCAACGGCGGTCGTTGGTATTGACAATCCAACTTAGAAAAACAGGTCTGGTTATATTCCCATCTTCGGTTTCCAAAGGTGTTACAACGATCCGGTTGATGCCTGCCTTCGATTTGCGTACAACATGGTTGATATGACGAAAGGTGGTCTCAGCAGCCAGAAAGGTGAAGATGGATGAATTGATCTGTACCCACAGCACCTTCCCTTCCCTGTTTTCCATTGTTATGCTGTTCTTCAACGGCAAGTTGTCGATGGCTATATTATCTAGAATCCTGATAAGAATACCAACATTCTGTCTGATACTGCTCGATAGGATTTTTTGAATGATTTCTTTCATTATGTCCTCAAAATTTTGATTTTTAGTTTATTCAAGCTGTCCGGTTCTTTCTATTTGCCGACCGGCCTGAAGCGAGATTGGAGTTAAAAGAATATCCATGGAAATTTATCAAGCAGTTAAACTGATCAACGAGTTTTCATGGGGCTTAGATAAGAGGCAGTAATGCTCCTGATATAAAAATAATGATTAATCCATTGTAGTACCCTTTCCGTTGTTTTGATGTGTCATTTACCTTGATGGAAAGGGATTGCTGGACTAGCAAAAAGGCAAGCTAGTTACCTTAAACCCGCCAATGGTTTGGGGGAGTTCTTTCCAGTCAAAAGGTTATAAGTCAAATCGTATAAGGAGGGAATGTTCTCCAGTGAAGAACCCGTGGTAACAAAGGAGCTGGATTGACTGAATTCCGGTTTGCCTTGTTGACAGGGCAACAATAGAAACGAATTCCGGATCGGGTTGATGGCTGCCATACAGCCTGCCTTGGCCTTTCCTTCGGTTCCAGTATTCCTGTTTTCCCGAGAGTTTATTTCCGACAGTGCATCTTCCAAGATACCATCCATTTCCTCAATGATATCCTTTCCTTGCTGTATTAGGTCTCTTGCCAGAGGTAATCCATTTATCCTGATCAAGCCGGTAATGGTATTTTCAGAAACCGGTCTTGACCCATCCGGATACTTCTCCAGGTTATCCCGATGGAAGGGCTTCCGGTTTGCCTTGAGTGGTTTTCTATTGGCTGGACCGAAAACATGATTACTATTACCGTTTGCTGGAAAATCCACAGCATTGGCTATTGGAAACGGATAATGGGGCCTAAACCATGCAAAAAATCCACTCATGATCTCCCGGCCCTTGCCTTTCACTCTTTCAAATGTGATATTTGGCATCTCATAAGTAAGCTGGTAAAGATCTGTCCAACCAGCTGAAACCAACCATTTGGTAAGATCCTTTTTTTCGGTAATGGCAGGAACGCAATCAGCCCTGTTGACTGATAGTGCTTTTAGTTGCCTGATTCTGAGGGATCGGTCAAGAATGGTCATTAATGTTCCCAGTTGCTGTTTGATATAGTTCCTCTTAGGTTCAATTGACCTTATGGGTAGTAGGTCAAGGAAATCACATGTTTTGTGAGTTCTCCCTGATATGTTGATGTATCTACTGGAGAGATTGTTTCCCGAAGTATGTGTAATGGTTTTACCTTTCGATATTGCCAATTGCCACGATAGCAAAAATTTGCATTTGGCAAGGGAACTATAGAAATTTTCCTAAACTATCAAGTCAACTAACCCACCTTGGGAAATTAACTTGTGGATAAAAAAACATCTTATTTCCGACAGCATTCCATCCCCGGTCCTGAAAATGCCTGCCTTAATATCGGGTGATGTTATCCGATTGTTTATGCTTCAAGGGATAGTACAACCACACTTTGAAGAGTAATCCGTGCAACTGACCACGCGAAGGCACCACTAGGCCAATGGTGATTGGGATTGGGTAAAATATGATACAATCCCCAATCTATTTAGAGCCTCTACACACCACAAAAAAATTCGAATTTAGAATAATTATTAGGAAAATTAACCCTTGGTATTTGTTCAATTTGTATAAAAAACTGCAATTTGCTTATTTTTTTTACAGTTGAACGACCTTTGATTTCATAATTTTTTCTTATATTTGGAAAATTCAAGCATCGTTTTATTGTCATTTGACATATGAATCTGGTTCCTGAAAAACCCCAGATGGTATTTAGCCAATCATTACCGGGTAAATACCCTATTACACATATCTCCTGCCAAATTTATTGAGGTGACCTAATGAAATTCAATTTCGAACAAAAAATCAATCTATACGAAGATGGCTTTGAAGACAATGGGAATGACCTACTGCATCGCCGGAGAAAGGGAGCAACCCTATCCTGGCTTTTGAACTATATTGAGGATCCTTTGGTCGTTGCCCTTGAAGGTCAATGGGGTTCTGGCAAAACCTATTTCCTGAAGCGGTGGGTTACCGAACATGCCAATGAAAACAAAGCCTCAACCGTAGTCTATTTTGATGCCTTTGCATATGATTATATAAGCGACCCATTACCAGCCTTGGTTACTGCTCTTCAGGGGCGTACTAAGGACAAAAATATCAATATCCTGAAGAAAGCAGCGTTCAAATTTGCAAAGGTAGGAACACGTGTGGGCCTAGCAGGTTTAACCTCAGGATCTTCGGAGATCATTGGCAAGGTAGGTGAAAGACTTACCAAATCTTTGGTTGATGAAGCCAAAAAGAGTCTAGAGGAATATTGGAAAAGGGAGGAAGGAAAAAAAACTGCCATGGTACAATTCCGAAAGGGACTTGAATCAATGTTCACTGCAGGAAAAGTCAACAAGGTTATTATCGTTGTTGACGAACTTGACCGATGCCGACCGGATTATGCCCTGGAGGTTCTGGAGATCATCAAGCATTTCTTTTCGGTTGACAATGTTCACTTTGTCCTTGGAGTCAATCTCGAAGTTCTGGAGAGCATGATTAGTGTACGGTATGGTAATTTAATTGATGCCAAAACTTACCTACAGAAATTCATTCAAATCAAACTTGAGCTAAACGATGAGGTGGAATACACAACCCATCAAAATTGGGATGTATCGGTATATCTGGATCGACTCCTTGAGCAAATGGAGGTTCCTGAACATGTTGGAAGACCGTTGAAATTTCAGATTGAACTGGTGGCCCGTAATAATTCCATCACCTTAAGGCAAATCGAACATATTGTAATGGCGGTAAAATTGGCAAACGATGTGTTCTTGAAAAATGAAAATATAGATCCAGGATATTTTCATGTTATGAATGACCTAATCATTTCCAGGATTGTACGGCCAGATCTCTATCCAAAATTTTTAGATGCAACCATTACACCAGAAGATCTCAAATCCTACTTGGGAACAAATGATAATGAATTGGGAAGGGAAAGTGATCCTGGCTATAATTCCAGTGCAAGTTCAAGTTATTATTCATGGTTGTATATAACAGAAAATGAACGATTCAATGAAGCCAATGAACAATTACGATATAGAATACCAAATTTTATCTTTAGACGTAATTCATTAGTGTATCCTCATATAAGGCTAAGAGACCTACCCCAAAAAATTCAGCGAGAATGGCTTGATCTTTTCCGGTTTTACTGGTCAGAATCAGATGTATACCTAAGCGATAACTGAGCTGAAACTGTAATTATGGATGTAGAATAGTCACAATTGTTTTAACAAATCAATTCTCAACTCTGGTATAGACTGCAAAGCTAATTCTCCAACCTGATCCATCCCTTACAATAAATGTCAGGGTTGGAGTATTTTGGATCAGCAAACCATCTAGCAGGTACTACGGTTATCTTGTTTGGGTTTTGCCCCAGCCATGCTCCCCACCAGGAGAAACTTGAATTGGCAATAACATGGTGTTTGCAAGCCGTCATCAATCTTAAATCCTCAATGGCCTTGTCGGCTGGATTATGTGTTATTGCCCTCATTTCAAATGGTAGTTTGAAATGATTGGAAACCCATTCGGGATCATCTGAAAATAAATAAACCTTGGGTGTTATCTGGCATTGTTCGGCAATCAACCCGACAGCTTGTTCATAATATTCCTGGGAACACCTGCTGAAAATGGATTTGTTTTTCTGATCAAGGTAATCTCCCCTTCTGACATGAAGGGATATGGACGATTCTGTCTCCAGAATTTCCTGATGAATTTCCAGATTTAGACCTGTTGGCTGCGTGATGAATTCGAAATCCGACCTGATCACATCTTTGCAATCCTGGAAAAACCTTTCGGATTGCCAATATCCCCTCAAGTAAATGTTGTCAGTCACCTCCTCAAATTTTGGATTATACCCCAATCCTCCTTGGCGAAACACCTTTGGCTTGGTAAGACCCAGTTTCCATAGCATCCAAAGAAATCCGTTCGAAGATCTACTCGGGGGTAGTAGGGATTTAGGGATATTTTCAACTTGAATATTGAATTGGCCAAGTTGGCTGGGAATTATTTCTGACTTGCAGTTATGATCATATAGACCCAGAGTAACACCCAAACGTAACGACAAAGCCCTTCCAGCTGCATACTGGAACATCTGGTTACCCAACCCGCCTCTGAGATCTGCAATGATCATGTGATCCGGTTTTATTTCACTACGATAATTGGCGAGTTTCGAATTACATGTAAGTAATTCCAGATGGAATTGTTCTCTGCATCATTTCGGGTTACGAAGATTCATTCTACCGCTCTATACATGCATCGGATATAGTCATTCACTTCATCAATGTAATCATCCAGTTTAGCGTAATACCTCTCTAACGCGTCATTATAGAATACAACTTCATTGTTATATCGTGAAATTGTCAAACTATCACAATTATGCGTATTCGTGAATTGGTTGATACAAAAGGGTACAAATGGTTTGGTGGGTGCAGAAATATGCCATGCTGAAGGTTGAATGCAAAATGCAAATGACTGTGTTGCGAATGACATCGTAACAAAAAGTATCAAACTCAGTATTTTTCTATTATTTATTGTCATAGCATGTACCTTTGATCCTGTGGATCTAGAATTAGAGTATTAATGATGGTGTTGACCAATATACTTCATCTGGAATCAGTCTAACAACAAGTTTGAAGTATGGGATAGCCTTTCATCGGTGAAGTGAGGCAGCAACTACTTGCCCACCTAAATACCTTTAGGGTTCCATAAGACATAATGGATAATGCATGAACCTCTCTGTGGCAATGAGAGTATAAGAAAAAAGTCTCAAAAGAAATATGTAATATCTCATTAACTTTAGCTCTGTTGATTCAACGTTTTAATTTCTGAAGTGATCAAATATACATTCCTCTCTATGCATCCTTTCTAGTTTTGGATTTAAATTTCAATCCATTAATAATTATCAAAATACCTATGTCATTAATTAGTTCTGTGACATGTTGTCTTGTTCGATATAGATAAGCCAAATCAACCGGTTGGCCAAAATATTTATGACTCTTGTCGAAATAAAATGGTATTGTTGAACCATAGTAATCAGGAGGCCCCCAAAATCCGTGACAAAGCATGTTTCTGATTTCTATAGTTTCATTTAGCTTGGCTAACAATACTTCCAAACCGCTCAATTTAGCATTAGGATAGTCTCTTATAGCCTTCTCAAAATCACTGATTAATGGGCTTAAAGAATCTGTAATCGCCTTCCTCATACGCCTCTTTAATTTTTCAGGAAGTTCTTCTGTTGGGTAATTTAGGTATCCTGAGAACAAACAGATTGCACCATACAAAGCATGTTCCAAAAATCCATAAGTAGCAATAACCCTCCCATACTCTTCCCAGAATTCAGGGGGATGTTCAAAGGTTGAAAAAATAGTTGGTACATGATCATATTTTGGTGCTTCTTTCATTTATCTATTCCTTTAAAGTAACAGAATAGGCATCTAGACAGTTTTAGCGAAACTTGTCAGTTAATATTCATCGAGGCCAAACCTTTTTGGCTATAGGCTCAAATTGACTTATACACATCAGACATCTTTCGTTACCTGCCTTAGGGATTGGTTCATCAAACTTTTTTGATTATTGCTTTTTGTTCTGCTTACAAGATTTCATGAACTTCGAAATTTTCACCTAACAGACAACCATGACATTCTCGAATTTCTGTACAGTAGAAATCAGTAATTTTTCTTATACCTAGGTAAACTATTACCTATTTTTTTCTGCTTGAATATGACCTGCAAAAAAAATATTAATGTCAAAATTTTTCGTAATATTTCACGAATAATGATTGTCCAGTAATTACATTTACCCTTTGACAACATTATGTAAATTTTACTTTCTTTGACCTAGAAAAAAGAAGTCAATGAATGTTTCTAATAATTGAGGAAGGTTAGTTTCAATTGCCAAATCTACCGGTTGATAATTTAAACTACATCTATGTAATTGAAGCCAAAGCAGGGTTGTTGGAATGGTTTGAAAACCAGTTCATAGAAGTGGATAGGCAACTTGAAAAAGAATTTCCCAAGTTAAGGGATAATTTTGAATTAAATTCAAATGATACTTATGATCAAGAACTCTATGTCTGGATAAAGATTCAACTAAATAAAATATTAGAGAATACAAGATTACACTTTGGGGAATGGATTAACGAATTCAAAATAGATCCAACAAAGAGGAAATTAATTTTGGATTCAAATATCTTTAAGGAATTAGATGATTCAAATGTACCAAGTGATATTTCTTTTGAAACTTTACCGGATGGTAGTTATGGTTACTTTTTTCCTAACCCTGGAGATTTACCTAAACGTAATCACATCTTCCAAGATATAGCAAAAGTATGGAGTACTGAATCTAAATCATTGATCTTTGGCGATATTTTTACTTCAAGTAAAACTACCGTATCAAAAAAGTTTAAATTGGCAATAATTAAAGCCACTGAAAATCAAATGAAAGAATGACAAGTTCTAAGATCCTTTACGAAATACCTCCCAAGTTGGTGGATTTAGTATATTCAGGAGAAGCTAACCTCATAGGAGCAATTATTAAAGATACAAGTTCTGGACAAATACTAGGTCACGTTCAACAAACCAATGGATTATTAAACCTATTTCCAAACTTCAATACTCCCCTTGGGCTAGTAGGTGACGGTATCCAGATTTATCAAAATCATCAAAATAAAATTCGACTTGAAAAAATACTAGCTGAAATAAAACAATTGCAGAATTTGCAATATTGTAACATAGCAGTTTCTACATTAGGAATAGGGGTAACAATTGCTTCTACGTTGATTATTCTTGAGAGGTTAAATAAGGTTGAGAAAAATATTGAGGATTTATCCCAAAAAATAGACAAGATCAGGATTGAAATTCTAAAGGACTTGTTATCTGATATTTATTCAGATATCGGATCAATAGATAAGCTCAAACACTGGTCCAAACCAAGACAAGCAGCAGTAGAATTACACCACTCATTGTCCAAAAGTTATCATCGATTATTGTCTAGATGGAATGATGAATCTCACGGTTTTAATGAAAATAACTATACTGAATATTTGGATTACCTTCAGATGCAATTTGAACTCATTTGGTTGATCCAAAATTCTCAAATAAAGGTTTTATTTTATGCCGATGAAATTGGATTGGTAAGGCCATATGGAGATCATGAACTACCTCGTCTTAAGGGAATATTATCTGAAGTTTTTCAAATCAACCTAAGGATGCTGGTAAATAGTTCTGAGGGTGGTAAAGATTTTGAAATTAGGCAAAATCCTAAAACTAAAGAGGAACCCGGGGATAAATTCAATGAATTTAAGTTGAAAATCAGTTCTTTAGTAAGCCAAATTAGTATTGCCGAGACACTAATAAAGAAAAAAATTTCAGGTTTTGATTACCTCAAGGAGGTGGAAGAAAGTAACAAAGAAAAGGTTATGTATTTACCCCCTTGATAAATTACCAATTACTCAAATGGTTATTCATTCCTTAATGTTTTTTTGATTGAAGGAATATTAAAATTCTTGGTTCTAATTCCTGCTTTATCTACCAATAAATACTAGGGAACCTTGGATTCGTACACATGCGTTACGCAGGAATAGAGTACCTTCTTGTCGAACACAAGAAAGCCAGCTATTTAACTTTAGAGTAAATAACACCATTTCTAAAAAGAAATGACTCGTAGCGAATTAAAAAATTGCAATTGAAACACTAGCCTCAAGATCATCATAATATTGGGACAATTAGTGGTCTTGATAGGGAAATCGATTGGAAAATCTTTAAAACTAATTAATCCCCATTGGTTTCATTCTCCCCTACTTCAAAATTAAAGAAATCTTCTACTAGTTCTTTCAAATCACTATCTGAAAACTTTTCCTTGTCAGCTTTGGCCAATAAAGCCAATCCTAGGATAACTCCGTGTTTTGAGGAATAGTAAATCCTTAACCCGCCCCGCTTTCCTTTTTGCTGATACGGTAAGCCAAAGGGGAGTGTCGGAATGGAATCAGGACAAAGAATTCCTGAAATCTCCCCTAAACCCAAGTTTAATTGCTGAAAATCCTACCACCCTTTTCCATAAGGGATTGTAGCATAACTTCCCCAACCCTACCCCAATTCATCATGATGCAATCAACTCAAGGTTGATTGCAAGTATACCCATCCAAGATAGCGTAAACCAACAACACCAGAGGCAGAAACAGTCTGTTTACCTCTCCTGATATCAAAGCAGGGTGGAAATATCCCCTGCAAACCAAACACTTCACTTATCCACAAGAGATTTTCCGAAGGTGTTCGAGATGCCTTGATAGTTTCGGGAAACCGATTTAGTTCCAAAGTCAAATGCAAGCTTTTGCAGTTATCGTAACAGGAAATGGAGAGGGCAAGATAATTACAAATACAATGGGAAACAAAATCCCCGCCAAGCACATCGAATTGACTAGGAAACTGGTGCTGAAAACAAACCAAAGGGTCAGCTATTCAGGGAGAACGCCGAGGCCGGATGATATTTTTGTTCAATTGGCCATCCGATCGATTTATCTCAACAAGAACACGATTGTATGGGAACGAAAAACGATCAGGGATATTCTTGCCCGATCCCTCAGAATGAGGGAGGAAATGGCAAAGACGGGCAACAGGGTGGATTTCGGTACCACTATTACTGAGTTAAGTGATCTCCCCGAATGGTTCGTGTCGGCCCATTGGACAGATCTTCGCCTACTTCATGAAGCAGTGACCAATATCACATTAACAGAATTGAAGGTCAAGGGCTGGGAAATCATAGACAAGGTATCGGCACCGCTTATACCTCATTATCCATTGCTACTTACACCTGACATACATTTTATGGCCACCGGTATCAGTGATCAGATATTCAGTCCAACCAAAAGAAAGCCACCAAAGAAAAACTGGCAACCCATCAATAGGAACGATCTGGAGAAAATTCTGGACAGGTTGCAGCCCGGTACAGAGATGGAGGGATTCTGTACCCTGTTTGCCAAGGGAACCAACAGCCCAGGAATAGTCAGATTATTGGCGCGAACAATCTGGTTGACTGGCATGAGATCAAGTGAATTATTCAACTGCAAGGTTGTTGACAATAAGAACGGAAAGGAGGTGTTTTCCTTTCTGGAGCCCAGTTATTTCCTGAAGGACAATATAGCTCCCTATCAGGTAGTATCCGCCAACTGGCTTGAAGGTTTTGACAAAACCCTGGACGAGATCATTGAGTCCCATTCAGGTAAAGATGAAGACAGTGGTCTCGTTTTGCACATATTGACTTCCAAGACCAGGAATTCTTCCAAATTGATAAACAATGAGACCCGTGTTCAAAGACTAGAGGGAATAGCTAGGGACGATTTGAAAACCATCCTGTTGACATCCTGTATCAGGAAAGGAATGTTGTCAAGAATACAGAAACGCGTCCTCAGTAATTATGGTACTAGAAATCTTGGAAAAGTCTCCCAACTTGTTTTTCCGAACAGGTGGGACAGGATAACGTTTCATACTCTGCGGCATGCATTCATTGATGAAGCCAGGAAATCATTGCCACCCGAGGAAGTTGGTACACTAAGTGGTCATACATCAATCAGGACAATGAGAGGATATGGTGGCAAATATTCCAGATACAGCCGGAAAAGGAAAAGCAGTCGCTGGTTTCCAAAGCCTGAAGAAAACGCCCTTGCTCGAACCAGGGAGGTTTGGCAGTCCAAAAAGTTGCTGGTTCAGAAATACGATTTGAGACATGAAGATCCTTGGGCCCTACCCGATCCTGACTTTAACGAACTGACAGGTTTTGAATCATGATCAATAATCGGGTTTGGCAAATGATTGCTGTATGTATTCTTTGTGCCTTGCAGGTATTACCAGTGAAGGCAGCAGTGGATCATTCATCCATGGATCTTTATCAACTTAAGGAATCCTTTTTGCCTCGGCCCGGTTACAGCCGGGCCGAGTGGGGTTTCAATCTGGAAGGGGTAGAATTCTACCTCGGTCGAATAAAGGTTATCGACAAGGCCAATATTGTTATCCAGAAACTATATGCTGAAACAGAAATAGATGGCATCCCCGGAATAGAAGGGCTGAGAGTCTTCATTGATCAATTCAGGATATTTGGAGATGACAACAAGGGGTTCTTACTATCAGGTCAGGACATCTTCCTAGGTTGTAGGAACAATACCCATTGCAGCGAAACCTTTCAAATTGATGAAGATGATCTGCTGATCGGGTTTGATGCCTTCCTTATACATTCAAATGAAACCATATCTCCAAAAACCGTAAAGATAACTGGAATGCCATTTGATTGGTGGAAACCGGGCAGTACTTTCACGGGAACAATCAAGGGTCTGAAACTTGGTGGAGTTCGTAAGTACCTAGATGATGAATGGTCTTTTGAAAACAATCTCTGGGTATTACAAGCAAGGGATGATGTTTCCGTTGATTTCCAAGCAACCACATCGGGTTCGGAAAATGCCTTTACCGGTTTAATCAAGATAAATGATTTGCCTCTGGCAAGAGTTCAGATAGTACAAGGAAAGGAACTTGATGGTGGAACCAATAATGTACTGAAAGTTGCTCTGTCGGAAATAAACTCACAAGAAAGCCAAAACAATGAAACCAAAAAGAAGGCAAAGACTGCACGCATTGCAGCCATTGCACTGGTTCAGGTTATGTTTCAATGGTTTCCCCTGCAACAGGAACAACTGGATGCGAGTGAATTCAGATCCTTCATTGCCACGGGTTCTTCACTGGAACTAATTCTCCCCTAAACCGATTGATACGAAAACCATCTGCACCATTGATTAATTCAAGGGCAGAACCTGTAACTGGATTCAATCCTCGGATTTGCATCAGTTAATAAAAATTGGAGTATGCTTGATACCTTAATTTGACAATAAATCTACTTGTCCTTAGGTAATCATCACTTAATTTTTTCAGCCTTTACCCTGTTACTAAAACAAGTTTTATGAGCATAAAATTCATAAAACAGACTTACAAACCTCATTAACTCTTCCTTTAAGACAAAGTTTTCTATTTTGGTTTCAGTATTGAAAGAAAACCTTTTTGCTTCTTCTTCATGGAATACGATTTGGGGATTTAGAGTATATGTTTTTAAACCATGCTGATAATATGCATGTAGGGCATCATCTATTGGTCCAGTTACTTCAGGCAAAATGCTCAGGAACTTTTTTGCTGCCTCCTTGGTAATCACATAACCCCAACCACCCTTTTCTCTAGCCTTGCTAAGCGAGAAGTTGAATTTGTCATTCAATGGTACAAGGTTAACCAACCCCTTTTCTGTAAATCTGCTTCCCAAAAACACAATATCAAATGGTTGGGTTGTGGTCTCAATAACATCAAGTACATTTGGGAAATCGTTACTTAACCTGACATCGTCCTCCAGAACAGCGATCATCCTTTCGGAACTATCCACTAGCCATTCCAATACTTTTCGATGGCTCAGATTACACCCCATCTGACCAAGGGTTAGGGTTCTATATGAATTCTTGATTTTAATATGGCAGGCTGTTTGCGAAAGGCAGGTTGGATCAATATTCTTCCAATCTACTCCTTCAAAGAACTCGAACTCTTGAGAAAGTTGAAGCAATTGGTCTGAAATATACTGTTTTCTTTCAACTGCCCGTTTAAGATTGATAACAAAGCATTTCATAAGGCAATAAATCCTTCAAAGTATTCAATAAACACTAATAGTTATGATTATATCTGCTTGACAGTAAGTAAAATGGATTAGATTGGATGTTTAAAGAGGTAGGGGATCACTACTGCCTTTATCAATAAATAGTGAATGTAAGATAAATCTATGAAGAATTGATGAGATTTACCAACTTATGGATTGAATTTTCATCATACGGAATTTAACCATCAACTTGGATGGAAATCACCCCTCCCTCATCTTCCGATATTCATTTAGGGTTTGCCTAAGCCCTTCTCGTAAAGGGATTTTGGGTTTCCAACCCATTGCGTTGATTTTGGAAGAATCCATGAGTTTTCGAGGGGTACCATCAGGTCTAGTGGTATCGAATTCATAGCCCTTTCTATATCCACATAGTTCGGCAATCAGGTTGGCAAGTTCGGCAATCGATAATTCATCTCCAGAACCCAGATTGATATGTTCATGGCCATTGTAGTGTTTCATCAGAAACACCAAGCCGTCGGCACAATCATCGACATGCAGAAACTCCCTGAGTGGTGTACCTGTTCCCCAAACATTGACAGTATCATAATCATGTTCAACGGCTTCACAGAATTTTCTTATCAGGGAAGCCAGGACATGACTGTTTTCGGGATGATAATTGTCTCCTGGGCCGTAGAGATTGGTGGGCATGGCCGATATGAAATCCAACCCATACTGTTCCCGGTAGGCCTGGCAGAGTTTTATGCCTGCTATCTTGGCAAGAGCATACCATTCGTTGGTGGGTTCAAGTTGACCTTCAAGCAATTCGCTCTCCCGAATGGGTTGCTTGGCGAATTTCGGATAGATACAGGATGAGCCCAGGAACAAAAGTTTCTTGACATCATTCGAAGCTGCACTTTGGATGACATTTGACTGAATGGCCAGATTGTCTGCCAGGAAATCCACCGGGTATTGCGAATTCGCCAAAATTCCACCCACCCTGGCAGCAGCCTGAAACACATAGTCCGGCTTGTTCTCCTTGAACCATTGTTCAACAGGCTCCTGCCGTTTCAGATCAAGCTCGATCCTGTCAGCAGTCAATATCGTACATTCTTCCTTGGCCAAACGACGAACGAGTGCCGAACCCACCATGCCATTGTGACCGGCCACGAATACGCGTTTGTTTTTGAGTGTTGTCATTTACAGGGGATTTGCCTTTTGTTCAGCAGCCAGGTCGGCATCAACCATTTCCCTCACCAAATCCTCGAATATCACCTTGGGTTGCCAACCCAATTTGGTCCTTGCTTTGGTAGCATCACCGAGCAATGAACTGACCTCAGCCGGCCGGAAGTATTTCGGATCCACGTAAATGATACCATTTCCCTTGTCATCATAACCGACTTCATCAATTCCCTCTCCCTTGAACGTAATGTTCATCTGCAAGAAACCTGCAGCCTCCCTGATCAAGTCCCTGACCGAGTACTGAACACCTGTTGCTATGACATAATCCTCGGGCTTGTCCTGCTGGAGTATCATCCACATCATTTCGACATAATCCCTGGCATGTCCCCAATCCCTTTTGGCGTCAAGATTGCCAAGGACCAGCTTGTCTTGAAGGCCAAGCTTTATTCTGGCCAACCCCCTGGTGATTTTCCTGGAGACAAAGGTCTCACCCCTTAAGGGGCTTTCATGATTGAACAATATGCCATTGCATGCATAAAAACCATATGCCTCGCGGTAATTGATCGTAATCCAGTGTGCATACAGTTTGGCAGTTGCATAGGGACTTCGGGGATAGAAGGGAGTGATTTCCGTTTGCGGGGTCTCCCGTACCAGGCCGTACAATTCGGAAGTTGAAGCCTGATAGAACCTTGTTTCCTTTTCCATTCCCAGGTTTCTCATGGCCTCCAGCAGCCTCAATGTACCCAGAGCATCTGAATTCGCCGTGTATTCCGGTTCTTCAAATGAAACGGCAACATGGCTTTGGGCCGCCAGGTTGTAGATTTCATCCGGCCTTGTGGCGTTCAGTACATGCATCAGGCTGCTGCTGTCCGTCATGTCCCCATGATGGAGTACGAATTGACCCGACAATCCGGGTTCACCCTCGAACAGGTGATCAATTCTTGCAGTATTGAAAAGTGATGTACGTCGTTTTATGCCATGTACCCGATATCCCTTGTCCAAAAGAAATTCAGACAAATACGCACCATCCTGACCTGTTATCCCTGTAATCAGGGCTACCTTATTATTCAAAATTCCTGCACCTACGAAAAATTAATCAATCTTTGAAATATAGATACTAACCGTGTGAACAAACAAGACAAGTATTCTTATTCACATAAATTCCGGTAAGACATAACCGGGATTCATACCACATTCTTCTGACTACAGGTTATCCACAACAAAATTATCCCCACCCTGAATTTGTTGACTGAAGTTTCACCATTCACTGCTATGACCAAATTATGGTCAATAACTGTATCATTTCATATTCAAAACAATTCAAGGGATTTCTTCTCTGGGGATCACTGGTATTTCTAATCGGGTGTTCCTCTTCCAATCAACGGAATGAACCACCCCCGATTGAAGTGCCGGACCCTGCTGACCTGATGATCCTGAATGCCGTTGCGAACATTTCGGAAAATATCAGGAAGCTGGAAACCAACGACATTCCCCTTTCATCTCCTACCCGACAAACCCCGGTTGGCAAAGAGGAAAGACTCATTGATATAAAATGGAATGGCCCCCTGGAAACCTTGCTGCTGTTGTTGGGTCAAAGTTATGACAGGGAAGTGGAAATAATGGGCAATCGCCCAATAACACCGGTCATGATCAATGTAAGCAGGGAAGATTCCTCTCTGGAGGAAATCATCAAGGCAATGGCAGAGCATGATACCCTGCCTGACTGGATCAATCTGTCGATAACCGCTGACGAAATCAAACTGGTCTATGTCTCGTTCTGATTGCCGGATCAACCTTGGTTTACTCCTGAAATTCCCCATAATGGCCATCTTGCTTGCCGGCTGTGAAACCCAGCAGACAATATCTCAACCACTACCCGATACACCCTCCACAATCGGCCGTCCCGATAAACTGGCGCAACTGAACCAATCACCAAGGGATTCCCACCATTACCTTTCACAATTGTTTTCGAATCGGCAGGAATTGCCGATCGAGAAACTCCGATACAATGCCCTAAAGGAAACTGCACTCGGGTTTGGAAGTCAAATCGGTTATCAGGAACGGTATAAGGCCTTGACCCGTAAACTTGAGACACAAAGCAATAATCTCTCGGTTGTGTTTGACTTCGGACGGGTGGCAAGCTTGCTGGAAACCCGAAATGGCTACCTGCTTCCACCGGTAGTTGCCAGATCATACAATGCAGTCCAAACCGATCCGGATGGGAATACCCTTACATCCTCCGATGAATACCTCACCATTCAACAACCGGGACATTTAAGTCCTGTCTTGCCCAGTTGGAGGGATTACCTGCTAATTGCAACAACCCCGGTCAACAATCCACCCTCCAGCCTTATTCCAAGGGACAAGGACGAAAGAAAACTGTTTGATCATTTTTTTGCCAGGGGATGGCGGTTGGGGGAGTCCCAGGCGAATGATGAATTCCAAATAAGAATAGGAAACCTCCAACAAACCTATCAGGGCATGCTGAACTACCTGGAATTGGTCAACCATGGAATAATCACCAAAATGGTAGTAATAAATGCTGATATGGCCAACCTGAAGGACAAGAACTCTTTGAGGATAAACAACCACATTGTCCAGATTGTTTCCCAATCCACCTTTGAAACCAATCCCGACAAATGGCGATTACCAGGTAAGACAGACACCAGTGACAATCCAGCCATAAAGACCAATCATGCCCTGGAGTAATTCCAACCCCTGATTGCCAGAATGAACAATGAATACACACTACCCGGAAACCAATCATGCAAAACACAATGAACAGCATTCAACCCAAGCAGGAACTGAAACCAACCACCTCTAAATCCGAACCGTTCTGAACTCAAAATATGCTCAAGTCATCAACGTCAGAGAAACCAACATCCCTTGGCGGGAAAGCGGTTACTCCCTTCAGAATAAACCATCAAATCAAACAAGCATTGATGGATGATCCCCAAACCGGCAAGTTATCCAAACGACAGCTGAGATCATTCCTGATGTCATGTGTTGCCAGTGGGGCTTCGGATATAACCCTGCAAACAGACCAACAACCAAGGGTATTGATTGAAGGTATACTGTATCTGGTTGAAACCGGACACTGGTCACCAACGGATATCCAGACCACCCTCGAAGAACTTTACAGGAGTGCCAATGCCTTGGCTGAAATCAGTGGTCAGAAAATCCTCGACTTTGCCTATGAAATCAAACCGGATTCAGGTCCCAAACAAAGATTTCGTGTAAATGCCGTGGGTGTCCAAGGATGGGATGCTACAGGGGTCGAAATATCCATCCGCATCATGCCCAATTATACACCAGGTCCAAGCTGTGTTGGACTTACCACAATGGAAACAAGTCTCCTTACTCCTTCCGATGGTCTTGTTGTTGTTGCCGGATCAACTGGAAGCGGTAAATCCTCAACCCTTGCAGCAATGGTAAGACATCATCTTGAAGATAGACAAACACCCAAGAAGATTGTCATTATCGACTCCCCCATCGAATTTACCTACAGGGATATACCGGCAAGGGAATCCGGATCACCCACAATCGTTGGTCAATCCGAAGTGGGGTTTCATATACCCACTTTTGCTGGTGGGGTACGTTCGGCCCTTCGTAGAAACCCGGATATAATCATAATCGGTGAAGCCAGAGACAAAACCACAATAACGGCAGCAGTTGAAGCAAGTTTAACAGGACACCTGGTATATACGACAACCCATTCCTACTCGGTTTCCAACACCATACAAAGGTTACTGACTGTATTCAGTGGAGATAACGAGACCCACAGGATTATTGATATACTTACCTGCTTGAGAGTCATTATGGTTCAAAAACTGATACCGAACATTACTGGCAAACAAAAATTGCATGCCATAAGGGAATATCTGGAGTTTACCGCAGAGGTAAGACAAAAAATGCTTTCTACTGAATCCCATGAATGGCCCAGCCTTGTTAACTGTTTGATCCGAGACCCTTCTGTGCTTTGTGCTGAACCCTATCCAAAGGCCAAATCCTTCCAACAAGGAATACTCAATGACCCAAACAATAACATTAATGCTTTGACTTCATCCTGAGGTTGATTGCCAAAACCAACCAGGAAAAGGTTTGAATTTATGACTGACAAGTACAATTACTGGCGGGAAACACAAAGACCAACCAGGTTCTTTTTTCTTGACCCCAGGATAGTACTCTTTCTGGTATTGGTAATCCTTCACCTGAAGGTATGGACCATAGCCCTGTTTGTTTCAGCCGCGATATTCAACATCTGGCTGGAAAGCAGGGGACTGAAAGTAATGCATTTGCACCGCTATATCAAAACCTACCTGATAGGTAACTACATCCCAGCCAAGGGTTACAAAAACCAACGTTACCCTGTTTCCTACGGGTTTGAAATCGATGAGATGTAGTTTGGGATGATTACAAGTTGGGAAATTTATTTTATAATAGAATAACAGCTTTACCCACGAAGTTCCAACACCCTGATATTGTGGGGGATTTCTGCTCAAAACCCAAGGTTTCTGCAAGTTGATTGATTAACTGGTCTCCATGTGGAGTTATATATCCTCCAAATATTTCACCAGACTGCTGTTGGTAGTTACCCGCCAAGATTCAAGGAGCGAGTTTGGTTATGGTGGATTTTCATAATAATAAACTAAATCAGATATTTTCACCACCTGTTGAAAATCATAATTATAGTGAAAAAATGGTAACTACTCAGGTAGTCTCAGTGTAGACTAATGAAGGCACATCCGTTGTGCAAGGTTATTTTGGTTAGGTCTCAGGTAACGGTATCAGGGAATCAAGCCAAGCCAATAAATCACCTGTTCCGGTGCCCAGAGTCTCAAAAACGATCCACCCCTTTTACTTGCCGTCTCAAGTGTACTTTTCAGGATTGCGAAGTCCTGTGCTCCTCCTCCCTTGGTTCTGAAACTTCCGGAGATCTTTTGCTTGAGTTTCAAGGGGCACAGTCGTCTTTCCGAGATATTATTGGTAGCGGGAACAACAAGTGGCTTACGAAGACAAAAGAGCACTTCATCCCGAACTGTACTCAGCCGACACGCCTGGTTATGACCCGGGCGTCGTCGTTTTCGTCCTTACTTCCAATCTGGGGTTTGCGGGCTGGGGTGTCATGTTCGGTAATCCGGTCATGGCAACAGCCCTGCTTGATCGTCTCCTGCATCATTCGATTGTCTTTTCCATTACCTGTAACAGATATCGGTTGCGAGATCATATGGAACTGGATCCTGGCCATATCAGGGCCAGGTAGTCTCTGTTGCCTCCGCCGCTACTTGGGAAAAGGGAAAGGAGGTGAGGTATACTTACCACATCAGAAGATTGAAATAGCCTGCTTTTGGGCTTGGATGTGGACCATTATTCAATCGGCACAATGGGGGATTTTAATTTAAGTATTGACACTGGCGGGAGATCCGGATACTCAACGACATGAAGAAGGGACAAGCCATCAGGGCCAGGGATTGTTTCCTGCTGCCGGAAAAGTAACACCACCAATGGGGTAGTGCCTGAAGCTGTTCAACGTGGAGTGGTAGGGAATATTCCTTACCAAACTTTCCTAATGGAATTATATTCAAATTAGGTAAATTAGATTGGAAAGTATTGGCTGGACCTAATGATGAAGAAGAAACAGGTATTGAACGACAGGGAAATATTGGACGGAAAAGCACCACCAAGACCTCCCAACAGGCAAGGCAGGCAAAACCTGTCCCTCCGACATCTGACAAATCATTTCTGAAAACGTATAGGGAATGCCGCTCGGCCCTGGTTGCCCTAGCCGACAAATAGCGGTGCACTACAGGGTAACTTGGCAGGATACCATTGAAACCCACAGGCTGTCCCTTATGGAGGGTGGTCTGGATGGCATACGCGATGAAGGATTGTTTCGAGCCGCCCTTGCACGTCCCTACCATGGTTATCACCATTGGATATACCATAAAGCTTCAGCCTAGGTACATGGAATCATAACCAGTCATGGCTTCGTTGATGGCAATAAGCGAACAGCATTGTACTTGGTAAGGAAACTGGTGGACAAATGCCGTGATCCCTATTATGTGCTCATTTCCGTTAACAAGGAAATTGTAAGCATGTTCGTCAGTGTCGCCAATGGAGGATCCGGATATGGGGACCTGGTCTGCTGGTTTCACCGATACCTGGAACGCCCTGATGGTCGGCCGATCGGGTGGAAAAGGAATATTGTCCCTTGAACACCCATGGAACGGGGAAAACCAATATCGTGCTGGCAGTACCTGAAGGTTTAAATCATGGCGCGGTGATAGGGGCAATTTCCAAGAATTTCCTGATTCCCTACATTGATATTTTGTTTTACCGAATGGAGGGGGCACCCCGCATACCATTCGGGGAAATAATCATTGCCAAACCATCCTCCAGCCATTATATTCAAGTACATCGGGAAGGATACAGAAATGCACCAGCTGATTGCAAGCAAAAGGGAGGAGATCGCGGCCATCTGCCGCAGGCACAGGGTTGAACGCCTAGAGGTGTTCGGCTCCGCAGCCCGTGGAACCGATTTTGATCCGGATCGGAGCGACGCCGACTTCTTGGTGGAATACCAGCCACCACTCCTTCCGGGGCTTTTGGAACGTAGGTTGCAGTTGCAGGACGACCTGCAGGCCATTCTGAAACGCAAGGTTGGCCTGATCCGCAAGGGAACCATTGGCAATCCCTACCTGAAGGAATCCATTGACGAGGACCGGGAGGTGGTCTTTGAGGACTAACCCCAAAAAACTGCTTTATGATGTCCTGACCTGCTGTGAAGAAATTAGGCAATTCACCGCCGGAATGGATCGCCGGGAATGGTTGGCCGATCTCAAGACCATAAGGGCTGTTGAACGCGATTTCGTGATAATCGGCGAGGCAATCAAACGTATTCGTGACCATCATCCGGTACTTGCAGGAAGAATACCCGACCTGCCCAAGATAACCGGTTTCAGGGATAAATTGGCCCATGAATATGAAGATATTGATACAGTTGAGGTCTGGGGTTATGTGCGGAACAATTTACCAAACCTTGAGACATCCATTCAGAACCTCATGGATGAACTTGAGCCACCCAAAAAAACAAATGGGGATAACGAACCAGAACCATCAACACCTTCCTCTGGCCCGGGCATGTAGTATTACCTCAAAGGTCTGCGGTGATCCGGATCGCTTGCCGGAGCTTGCCGAACTGAACGGCATCACGAGGGACAATCCCTACAGGGCCTGCGGCTGACTGATGGTTTTCGACGTCCAATGATGAGGGTGTAGGCCTTGCCGACAACCGAAGCCATACCTTTGAAGTGTGAAATGGATACGACGGTTGCATTGTCAACTCAATCAACTCATTCAGGCCAACGATAAAAAACCCGTGAGTATACACAAAAAGAATTTGCAATCCTGCGATGTTTTTCGGATTTACCCATCCACGTCCCCGGATTGTAAGTAGTTTTTGTAGTTTGTCGTTTTATTCCATTCTTCGGCAAACGGGTCCAGGGGCGTCAGACACCATGTACCATTGCAATGAGGATGAACCCAAAAGTTGACAACAACAACAGCCCAAGAACATTTTATAGGCCCCTTGGGTTCGGATTTCTGGCGACTCAGGGTTCCACAGGAACGGATCCGTGAAATTGACTGGAACCGCATGGGCCGACGAGTGATGATCGACGTCGGGGAAGGTATCGTCACCTGAATGAATCCCTCAACTTTACATGTGAGGCAGGTCTCGGCCAGAGACAAGGTTGTTTCACTGGCTGCTGCCCTTTTGAAAATACCCGTCAAGGACATGCGTGACTTACACTGTAAGGATATTAGTGGGCCTGGCAATGTCCGGCTGGAAGCCGATGCCGCCAACTATATCGGGAAAAATGCCGAGGAATTGCTTGCAGCAAGGGACAGGGTAGCCTTAGAAGCCAGTACCCCACCCGACCTGGTGGTAGAGGTGGAGGTAACCCACTTCGATGAAGACAATCCACGACACTATGCCGATCTCGGGGTAACCGAGATGTGGCGGGTTTACTGTGATAGTGATAGTGACCCTTACAACGTTGAGATTCTGGCCTTGCAGACAGAGGGAGGACCAAAAGAATTGGAAGAATCACTGGTCCTGCCCGGATTTTCGGCATTGATACTGCCGGAGGCGTTGGATTTTGGCGAGCTATGTAAGGACAGGGAACTCGAGGAATTGCTGAACGAAACCCTGAAAGGGGTGAATAAACCGGAAGCGTGCAAGGACACACCGGAATGTTTGGTAGTGAGGATAACTATTCTCTGGATTAACTGCCATGATTTTCACGGTAGAAAAATAAAGAGGCGGTAAAATAAGGAAATAATTTGCTAGTTAAACAAATCTATATTATCCTGTTATGAGTGAAGAGCTTGAAAATCGAATAGAACTTCTGAAGAAGGATTATCAAATCATGGAAGCCAATATTGACGGTACCCTAAAGGATATACGGGCGGACATGGAACGGAACAATACTGAAGCGGCCAAGCGGGAAACAAGATTGGTTCTGGTCATTCTGGGAGCTGTAGGTGCAGGTGTTGCAATTCTGAGTTTTGTACTGAATTGAACTGTTTTCCCCTGAAAACCACCAAAAAACCGATTTACCTCCTCGTCATTTTCGATTAAACGCACCATCTCGACCTTCGAGGCTTCTGAACTCCCCCGAAATCAACCCCTTTTTTGTTATCCGTGACTATTGGGGAAGAGAGTAGAGTTCCCTAAAAACCAAAGGGAATCAATACTTCAGGCAATCCCTGAGCTTCTCAGCCACCACTTACCTTTCCACTGTACTCACCGGAAGGTGGTAATGGATCTTGACGCGGGCCCATAGTTGGGCATGTGACAGGCAGCCTTACTCCGCCCCGGAGAAAACCTAGCGATGGGCAAATGCTACAAACACCACCGTTCATCTGAGTTCCTCGACTTTCTCAGGGTCATGGATAACACGATAACCGAGGAGCTTGATGTTCATATAATCATGGACAATTACGCCACCCATAAAACGAAAGAGGTCAGGGACTGGCTGCCCGTCGACCTCACTGGCATGTTCATTTTACACCGACATCAGCCTCATGGATTAACCAGATTGAACGATGGTTTGCCGAATTGTCACGTCGACAACTGCAAAGCGGGTTACACCGATCAGTTGAGCAACTCGAAAGTGCCATCGTGGAATTTATTGACTCTCATAACGACAATCCGAAACCGTTCAAGTGGACCAAATCGGCTGATGATATCCTTGCTTCGGTAAAGAGATTCTGCCATAAAATCAACCCACAATTATGATACAAACTTCAGATTCAGGACACTAGTTCCCCAAACATTTTAACATACCGAAAAAGGACCCTTAGTAGTTATGGATTGGTTAGTTATTGAACGCCCATAACCATGCCTGCGAAATAACTGTCCAATATACCTTTGTTTCCTTCTTGGGTTTGTGTTCCTTTTCTTAAACGCTTTTCGGAAAGCAGAATGCCCAATAGCAACTCATCGGGGGAAGAAGGGGGTAATTCCTCCTGCCTTTGTGCCAGAAGTTCATCACTAAGGAGAGTTTCGGTAATGGCCTCGACCGACTCCATGAAATTAACATCCCTCGACTGGTCCAAGCCTGGTGCCTTGTCAGTTGGACCGCGGACCAGCAAGAACTTGTTGGCCCTTATGTTCGGTATCCAGTACTGGCCAGTGTAGAAGGATCGGGCCTTGACCAGAACGGATCCCATCATGAAATAAAACTCACCCTCCCGCAGCTTTTGCAAATCACCTATTTTTACCCTGCTTTCCACAACGAATTCCGCATCCTGACGATCAACCCACTTGGTGCCAAACAGTCCGGATTTCTGTTTTCTACCAGATACAACGGGAACCCTGTGGGTCGAGAACTTCTTTCGAATAAAATCCCAGGTCTTGTGGGCATCCTCCATGGCACCTGCTACGGTCAGACGGGAATTGGCTGCGGCAGATTCTGCGATTTGAGGCGACACCGCTTGCATGGCGGCCATATCCTGACCAGAAACAACGATCATGAACCCGAGGGAACGGGCTTGAGCCATCATTGTATCAATACCCTTGACCATGTAATAACCAGCCTCATCAAGAATGACCATGAATGGTGTGGGGGATCTGGTTGGTTTGGCATCGACCAGTTTTTGCTTGGTTCCCATGATGGCTGAACCCGAAACCTTCCCCATCATCATTTTGAGCACAGCCACAACGATCCGGCCACAACTCCGCATTTCTTCTGGTGCTTTCTGTAGCGCTGGTAATAGAACAACCAATATGCGCCTGTTTAAAACAACATCCTCCATATCGACCTCGCCAAAGGGAGTTCGGAAAATATGTCCATAATCATCAGCAAGGGATCCAAGGGGTTTGGTAAGTTGCATTGATAAAAAGCCATGCTGTTCGACTGTCTTGCTTTCCTGCGGCAGTCCATTGATTGCGTTGTATAGGTTGAATCCTGGTAGCGAGTCAAAAAATCCCTTGAGGGCCAATCTCGAGGTGTCCGAAAATTCCCCTTTCAGTGAACGAAGATAAAGTTCAATCATTCCTCCCCTTGACCTGATGTCCTTCCAGGCTTCATCAGGTATATCTGCTATGCAATCGATTTTACCATCCACCAAATGAGTTTTGTCCACCCCTTGGCCCAATGGGAGATAATCCCTGATCGATTGTACATTCAAAAGAACATCTCCAGCATCTCTCATTTCACAAAGGGCCCTGATTGCTGATGTTACGAGTGACATGGCCCTGTGTTTCCACATGTCTGAACCACCAGCAGCATTACCCATGAGGGAAACTATAAGATTCATCAATTGATCTGGAGTTCCATGTGAGAAGGGATTCAGGGTATTGGACTGAACGTCTGGCCCACCTGCTCGGTTATCCTGTTTGCCTCCGAGATCGGTGAAATTCAGGATACGGTAATCATCCTCCCTGCCGAATTTGGATACCAGCGACCATGTTCTGCCGTGAAACTCGGTGGTACCCTTGCCATCCACAAACAGAAACCCCGAGTTCCACATGATTGATTGGGAAACCAACCCAAGGAGGAATTCGGAATTATGCGTAACAAGGTAGGATTCCATCACAAACAACCCCTCTGCAGATTCCACCTTGATACACGTCATGTCCTTTTCCAGAACCTTGAAGGATTTTATCAATTCACCTCCCTGCCGGGGTGTCATTTTCCCCAGGGCAACCTGTCTCTTGATATGTTCCTTCTTGACCAGGGCTTCCGATTGGGAGTAAAAACCCTCCACCTCAACTATTTCCAATCCGAGCTTTTCATATTTATCGGTGAGTTCAAAATCCCCATCAGAGGTTTTGTTTAAACCGGGTATGGAAGCCTTGACATAAATCCTTCCTTCGATGATCAACTGCAAGGCCAAGCCTCCCAGCGACCAAATGAGATATCTGAGTTGAATGCCTTCCTCACTTGACACAACAGGAATTTTCAGGGAACCCTCAATCTCCTCTATCGGCTCGGCTTTGTTCCGAAGAGTCAGAAACTCCAGTAGCCATTCTTTTCTTTCAGACGCTGTACCCTTCTGATCAAGGTTTCTGGTTTTCCAGCCCATGCCTCTTGTTGCATGGTTTCTGAAAGTCAACTTGTTGAGTTTGCCTCTGATTTCCGGAATGTCATTGACCAAGGGGATGTAATAACGCACCAATGGTTTGGTTGTGCCTGACAACCTGCCAGTCTCCAGTTGAATGCCCAGATCACCGGCACTCATTGTTTCCCATTTGGGTACTTCATCCGTACTGAGACAATCCGCTTCGGCATGGCGTTTGACCAACCAGAGATGATCCCTGGAACATTCAGCCCACCTGCCATCCTCGAAATGCAATCTGACAACTGGAAGTTTACCCTGTGGGAACACACCCGATACCCTTGTTAAACTGCCCGATGGTGTTCTGATCCTGTTTCCCGGCTCTAGGTTGCCAATGGGGATCCACCCATATTCTCCAAGGACAAGTGTATCACTTGTCAATGATTTGCCTGATCCCGTGGTTCCCAGGACCAGAGCATGCCTTCTGGCATCCTCGTTGGACATCCACAGCTCTTCATTACTGTCGTAATCATTACCCAGAAACAGAAGACCTTCCCCCTTGCGAAACCTGCCATTACCCCCGGGTTCAGGATTGGAATAATCCTTTTTCCGCCAGCTGGCTGGCAACCTGAATGGAAGCCTTGCTTTCTGGTTGAAGAACCAAAGGGAGTAGACAATGTCGAGGGGAATGACAACAGCCCAGATAGCTGGTACAAGGAGAAAGGAACAGTATCCAAGCACAATAAGGGCGGCATATACATCTGGTCTGGACAAGGTCTGAATGAGCTGGTTGTTGTTGGTTACCCTCAGATGTGAATTGTCCGGCTCTGTTTCTGAAATCTGTCTCTTCCTTAGGGGTTCATTGTCGGATGCGTTTTGTTTCTGCCGGGTTGGACCCTGATGATAGATACCATCATTGAGGAGCAATATTCCCGTAGGAATTATCGGTTATGGTCCCCAGAATGGCAGCAAGGGCTATTGAGGTTCTGGTTTCCTGAACCAGCCTCAAATAATTCAAGCGTGTATTCAGGCTGTTCAAGTCAATAAGGTCCTGCAACAGGGCTCTTTCGTTTTTCTCATGCCTTGCCTGCAGGGTTTCCACGGTTGGTGAGAAATAAGCCGAGGAACGAATATCCAGAGCTTGTAACCGGCTTATCCGATCAGGTATCTCGTACTGGTAATGGGATTGTTCGGCCAAAGCCATGTAACCGTCTGATGATTCACTTGGCAATGAGAGACCAATGGCAAATTCAATCAGGGAAGTGGCTGCCTGTTTTCTGGCTGCAATCGAATCCCTCAATACAGCTTCCGACAAGCCACCAGGGGTTTGCAGATTTTTTTCGGAGAGTGGAATGGGTGGTAGTGGGTCTACCGTATTGGCAACAAGTCTGTAAACTGCCTCCATTACCTTGGGTTGTCCTGCTGCAATGGTTGCATGATCATTTACCAAACCCCAGTCGGTTGTAGGTCGTTCGACAGTTCCGATTGATCCAATGGTCTCTTTTTCCCTATGCAACCATGCCGCAAGATGAATACCATTTTTCCTGACTATTTCCGGCTTGCCTCCAGACCAGTCACCCACTGCCCTCGTAATAATCTGGGGAGGTACCTTTTTGACCCTATTCCTTTCCCTGATCAATGACAGATCAACCAGATGGCAAAAATCCCCATTCGGGTCATACCTGCCACTTTCAGCCTCCGCCCGAAACTCTTCCCTGAGACGCATTGAATGGTTTTGCTGTTCACCATCCACCAATCTTTTTTGTGCCTCGACCTGTCGGTCCAGATATGAACTCTGCTGACGCGAGTGAGCCTGCAAGGCTTCAATAATGTCTCTGGCAGCCCTCGTTGCCTCCTTGCTTACATGGTATCTGGTCGATTGATGAAATGATCCGATGGTACCGCACTGGCATCCGGGACCAAAGATTGCCCATCCAGGAGAGGCAGTTGTGATGAGGAATAAAAACGGAACAAGCAGTTTGATACAATTTGATTTCCTGATATTTATCATTGGTTTGACTCCTTCCCGTAAATCGTGTCCCAGATTCCTTCTATGGATTGATCCATATCCAACGGCTCTTCATTTTGGGTATCAGCACTTGATGATACCTGTGGATTGACCAGGGTTTTTTGGGTGCTGTAAGGAGTACCCCCAGCGGTTGGTGCATTTGATTCACTTACCACCGGATCAGTTGGAATATTCTCCTGATCCGTTTCAGTCTTTGTCATTCGTGTCAAGAAATAGCTTGGCAGAACAAATTTGTTGTAGGAATTGTTATTCCGCCCAAGTGATCTGGTTGCCTTGCGCCATTCCCTTTCTGCCCGTGCACAATACTGGTTGATGATATTCCCGTTGGAGTTGACCAGGCTGTTCAATGAGTTGTTGAAGATACCACCAAGATTCCCTGTTGAAGCAAAGGTGCCAAGAGGCAATTGCATCAAACCTGCAAGACAACCGAGATCGCCAACTGGAGTGGGTGCATCTATGGAGGCTTCAGCCCTTCTTACCGAGTATTCAATCTGGTTTCTGGTACTTTCCGCCAACAGCCTTCTTGATTCATCACTGCACTTTTCGCTGGTCATGTCATAGGCCCAATCGCCAAGAACCTGGGTACTCATTGCAAGAAGTACCGGGATGGCGGTCACCAAAATAAGTTTCATAATTACATCCATTGAAATCAGTGTTTGATTTCAACAATGTCCACTTTGGTGAAACCCGAAAGAAAAAAGTGCCCTAATCCATCAGGTCAGGCAATTTACATGTGGATAACTTTTTAGATGGTTTTTTGTCTATAAATAAATCAACACCGACAAGGAGTTGAAATTCTCATATCTTTACTGACTCTTAAGGCTAAAAAAGGAGAATAGTAATGGGGAATTTCATTACCGTTTAAATCCCATACAAGGAGAAACTCAGGGCAGGAAAATCTTACCCGAACGCTTGAATACAACAGTTAATTTATTCGTCGAAGACCTGCTTAAGTAAGTCACGTAGTTTCTGCTTCCGATAGTTTTCTTTTCTTGAAATGTAGTCCTATCTTGACTACATTAGTACTACAAAATTAAACTAATTTTTTAATTTATTTAAGGAAACTCAACTTGTCTACCGCTGATACTTATGTCCGTGCCCGAATTGATAAGGTCACTAAGCAGCAAGCCTCTGAAACGCTTGAGGCAATGGGGTTGACCGTGTCCGACGCCATTCGCCTACTGATGTTAAGCATTGTAGATGAACAACGTCTACCTTTTGAAATCAAAGTGCCAAACAAGGAAACCAGAGCCGCAATAGCTGAACTTGAAGCCGGAAAAGGTCAATCCTTCGATTCTGTTGATGCTTTGATGGCCGATCTAAATGCGGAGAATTAGGAAATCAAAAAAATTCAAACAGGATTACAAGCTTGTAAAGAGAAATCCACAATACAAAGAAATAGTGGATTTGATACTTATCGAGGTGCTAGAGTTACTTTGCGATGATCAACAATTACCTGAATCCTACAAGGATCATAAACTCATTGGAAATTGGCGGGGTTATCGAGAGTGCCATCTCAAGGCTGATTTACTACTCATCTATTGCCAGACAAGAGATGGTTGCGAATTGAAATTGGCAAGAATCGGTTCACATAGCGAACTTTTTTGACATTAAAGGGAATTCACGAGTTATTTGGACACTCGTAATCAGGCAATGGATTGAAATAAAAAATATGGAATTGTACAAACCTTATAAGTATTTCGGTCCGAACGAATTGCCAAAAACTTACAAAAAAGAATGATGTGGACCGATGATCATGCAGGGTTGGTCAAGGTTCTGGCAACTGCCTTTTTCCAACTGGCAAGGTTTTTGCTTCGCTCGGTAGTATCCATTTTCGGCTGAAAACTTTTCGCACGTACCCACTTTTCACCGATTTCATCAAGTGAGGTGAATAACCCTGATTGGTAGCCTGCCAGGTAGGCTGCTCCCAAGGCCGTTGTTTCAGGTACCTTCGGAACCTCCACGGTGGTATTCAGGAAATCAGCAACTTTCTGCATGGTATAATTGCTTTCGGTCATGCCACCATCTGCCCTGAGTCCGACATTCTTCAATCCGGGATAATCCATATTCATGGCTTCCCACAAATCTACAGTCTGGAAGGCTACACTGGATAATGCTGCCTTTGACAACTCCTTGGGCCCGGTATTTCTGGTAATCCCGAACAGTGCCCCACGGCATTCGGAATCCCAATAAGGTGCTCCCAAACCGGTAAAGGCCGGAACCAGAATGATATCCTGTTGTGGGTCTGCTTCCGAGGCAAGGGCTTGGGTTTCACCAGCATCACTGATTATTTGCAATCCATCGCGAAGCCATTGGACAACGGCACCGGCAATAAAAATCGAACCTTCAAGTGCATAGTGTGTTTTGCCATCTATTTTATAGGCAATGGTAGTTAACAGTCTGTTTTTGGAGGGTACAAGGGTATCGCCTGTATTTAGCAATGCAAAACAACCTGTACCATAGGTTGCCTTCAACATTCCAGGGCTGAAACATGCCTGTCCTATAGTAGCTGCCTGTTGATCTCCGGCAACACCCCTGATGGGAAGTTCAACCCCAAAATGCTGTTCTTCGGTTGTACCAAATTCAGAGGTACATTCCCTTACTTCCGGCAGCATGGATCGGGGTATTTCAAAAAGGTCCAGAAGACCCTGGTCCCATTTTTCCTCGGCAAGGTTGAACAGCAATGTCCTGGATGCATTGGTAATGTCGGTTACATGTTTACTCCCGCCGGTCAATTTCCAGATTAGGAAGGTATCAACCGTACCAAAGAGCAATTCTCCTGCTTTGGCCTTTTCCAGTGCCCCCTCAACATTCTGCAATATCCACCTTATTTTGGTAGCTGAAAAATAGGGATCCAGCAACAGGCCTGTTTTCTCGGTAATTTCCGGTTCCAAGCCCCTTTCCTTGAGACTTGAGCAATAATCGGAAGTACGTCGATCCTGCCATACAATGGCTTTGTAAATCGGTTGACCTGTGTTTCTATCCCAAACCAAGGTGGTTTCCCTTTGATTGGTTATTCCCACACCCAGTATTTTTGAGGTGTCCCGACCTTCGAGGGCCTTTCGACAAGTAACAATGGTTGTTTCCCAAATATCCTTCGGGTCGTGTTCAACCCAGCCCGATTTTGGATAATGTTGATCAAATTCCTTTTGGGAGGTTGAAACCGGATTGAACTCCTTATCGAACAATATTGCCCTGGATGAAGTTGTACCCTGATCAATTGCCAGAATGTATGACATAATCACTCCTTTGTTCATGAAATTTTACCAAGTAATTCACTCAAATTTTACCTTGGTAAATTCCTGTTCTTTATACAGACCACAAATTAGCTAGACAAGCGATATTGAAGAGACCTTAACTTAATTTCCCTGGATCGGCTGATATCAACCCTGAAGTTCTAAAGAAAGAACGTCCGATGCACGGATATATTGTTCGGCTTCGTATCACATCGGGTCTTTCATGATACTCTCCTTGCTTGCTTCCAACGTAAATATTAGGTGAGGAAATGCTGGGCGGAACATACAAGTAAAAACTTCAGCATTATTGATCTGCAGACTTCACCAATCGTTTTAAGGGTATTTGTAAGTGAAGGGAAACCGCAATTTGGAAGAATTGCCAAATTTGGTAATTGCCTAGCCGGAAAATTTCTATATTATTTCCATTAAAACCTCTTAAGAATGCTGAAAGCCATATACAGGGAGAATAATACAATGAAGACAAAAGCAGCAGTTGCCATAGAAGCAGACAAGCCCTTGGAAATAATGGATGTCAATCTTGCTCCGCCAAAACAAGGTGAAGTACTGGTTGAAATCAAAGCCACTGGGATTTGCCACACGGACGAATTTACCCTGTCCGGGGCCGACCCTGAGGGTCTGTTCCCATCCATCCTGGGACATGAGGGTGCAGGTATTGTAGTTGATGTTGGTCCAGGAGTGACATCCGTCGCCACGGGAGACCATGTTATCCCCCTGTATACACCCGAATGCCGAACCTGCCCATCTTGCCTGTCCAGGAAAACAAATCTTTGTACTTCGATCAGGGCGACCCAGGGTCAGGGGCTGATGCCTGACGGAACTTCGAGGTTTTCAACGTTGGATGGAGATCCAATACTCCATTACATGGGTTGTTCAACCTTCTCCCAACATACTGTTCTGCCGGAAATTGCCGTTGCCAAAGTCAGGGAGGATGCACCTTTCGACAAGATTTGTTACATTGGTTGCGGAGTTACAACCGGCATTGGTGCTGTCATGAATACAGCCAAAGTCGAACCGGGAGCCAATGCAATTGTCTTCGGTCTTGGCGGTATCGGATTGAATGTCATTCAGGGTTTGAAACTCGTTGGTGCGGATATGATCGTTGGAGTTGATGTCAATCAGGGCAAAAAGGAATGGGGTGAAAAATTCGGCATGACCCACTTCGTCAACCCAACTGAAGTTGATGGCGATCTGGTATCATATCTGGTTGGATTAACCCAGACGAAATCCGACCCCATGGGAGGTGCGGACTATACCTTTGACTGCACCGGCAATGTAGATGTCATGCGGGTTGCCCTCGAAAGTGCTCACCGGGGTTGGGGAGAATCGATCATAATTGGTGTGGCTCCAGCTGGGGCTGAAATTGCAACCAGGCCGTTTCAACTGGTAACCGGCAGAGTCTGGAAGGGAACTGCCTTCGGGGGTGCCAGAGGACGAACAGATGTTCCCAAAATCGTTGATTGGTACATGGAAGGAAAAATCCAGATTGATCCTATGATTACCCACCAGTTGGAATTGGGCGATATCAACAGCGGTTTCGATCTGATGCATGCAGGAGAATCCATAAGATCGGTTGTGGTTTACTGATTACCTGCAAACCAGAATTAGCTTGTATCAAAGTGGAGTAAGTCCCGGTAACAACTATTACGCTTTACTGTAGATGTACTTGTCTGGCCTTGTTGAACTCTCTCATTCGGGCAAGAACATCTACACCAATCTGGGCATAGACATGAAGCAGGTCCACCAAGACCCAGTTTTCCCTTATCATGCCATTTTCGCATCGCCAGAAATCCAGGCTTCTCATGGTGATTTTCTGACCTGAAGGAGCTATACCAAGAAACCCATCACCTGAAATGGTCATTTTCATGCCGGGCCATTCAGTAAAACCGACATAATCACCCTCGGCGAACAAATTACCCTTGCCCAAGGCACCAAGACGATCAGGCATTGCATTGAGAAAGGGTATCTGATGCCAGTTTCTGAACCCTTCTATTCCCCTGCAGGTCCCGATTCCCGATGGTCCGTACCAACTGCATCTTGGATGCCAATAACGATCCAGTTGCATGGCCTCAACACCACCCTTTGCAAATTCTCCAAGCTTGGCCAGCATTTCGGAAACAAGGGCAAGGCTCTCTTCACTTCTGTTTCGGTCGTCATCATTGATTGCCAACCCATCCTGTGTGGATGGTCCCGGAACATGCCACTCCCGCCCTAGGCTTGGGGACAATGGCCAGCTATTGGCTTGCATCATCAGTTCGGGAATATCCCATAAGGCCTGCATTTCGATAACCTTGCCTTCCTCTACCCGGTAAAATTCATGAAACCTCATGGAAACCTGATGTCCGGTCGGCATTATATCCAACCAAGGCTTTTTGAAGGCACCCGTATAATAACCACAAATTCCTACCCAATCCTGATCCAATTGGGACCTGTTGGATAGAACGATCAATTCCCTTCGTTCCAGATCCGGAATTGCCTCATAAAGTGGATGTAGTGCCTTCAGATAGAATTCCTCGACATCATTGAGTGTTTCAAACGGAGTCGCCAAATGAATGGGAGCATCTTTGGCAAAGCAATTTTTTAAACTACCCAGTACCTGAATCGGATTAAAGTCATACATTGCCTTTCTGAATTGTTCAGTGAGATCTTTGTTTTTTTGTTGAAGATCAGGCATTTGTTCACTCCAGAAATTTAATGAAACCAGGAAAAGTCAATTCTTCCTTGAATGAATTATGAGAGAATATGTGACAATTCAAAGATTCATAATCAGGACCATGTATTTAGGGCACCTCTATTAATTAGTTTCCCCATATTTTTTTTTCAAATTAGCCCTCAAGGGCTGGCATTTCATGCCTTTTTCGTAATTCACTTGCCACACACAAAAAATAATTCCCTTTTGATGAAATTCTGGAGTATCCAAATGGAAAATCTCCACTTTTTCGGAGCCCTGAAGGAACTGGCTGACTGGGACTCTTTCATGCCAATCCTTGAGGAAGTATTCAGTCCTCCCCGTACCTGTAGTCTGGAACGAAGGCCATGGGACTACCTTGTCATCTTCCGCTCCCTGCTGTTGGGGGTGATGAATGGGTTGAGTGATGAACAGTTGCAATACATGCACCTTGACCGCACCTCCTTCAAAAGTTCATAGCGGTGTTCAAGCTCACCGATGACTGATACAATCACCTAGAGTGCTTCCGATAAATATCTTTACGATGTCCAACAGTAATTATTGTCACCATGTCATCGGTGAAACTGTAGATAATGCGGTAATTTCCTACCCGGGCCCAATATTTAAGGCTGTTTTTAACTTCCTCATATTACCTTGCAACGGTTTGTAACAGATACTCTCGATACTCTCAGCCAGTTTCTTTGCTATTTCTGGATATTTTTTGATGAGAGTGGTAATCTGCCTTTTAGCTTTGCTAGTATACAGCAGGTCACGCATTTTTCATGCGTTTCGTAAGAATCCTGGATTCTTCTATACTGATCAGACCCTCCTCCAAAGCCTCTTCAGCCAACTTATCCCATAATCGATCTTCTTCTTCGGTATCTTTCCGGATACAATACTCCAAGGCCTCAACGACATAAGTCTTCACGCTCTTGTCACTGGCCTGGGCTATCTCGTTCAATTCCTCATGTAAATCAGGCAAAAGATCGATTGATAACCTGGTCGATGTTTTGGTTCCCATGATACGCAATCCCTATCTAAGAAAAATATACGATGACTAATAAGCACTACACATAGCCTTTGTCAATTAGCACCTCCACTCTGCAGTCATTGAAAACAGTAAGGGATAGCTGGCCATACTCCGAAGGCTGAAGATGTGCGTTAAATCGCAAATGATGGTGAGGCTTGATGGGGTAATTGTGTCAAGATGGTCAAACAGTAAGGGAGAGATGGGCCTGATGGTGCCGCAAAGGTGTGAAATGGGTCAGGAAATGACCTGATGGATAACAATTTTGCTGAAAATCCTTGATTCAAATGTAAATGAAATGAAAAAGCTACTGTTGAAAATGGTTTGAATTAAAAGAGGTTCCTAAAATAATATCCAAATTCCTACGCATTCTCTCCACTATTGGCCCAATCGAAAGATACCAAAGCTTAATCAGAAAATGTTATTCTCCTGAGTACATTCCAAGAGTGGTTGTTGGTCAAGGATATGGACGATAGAATTAGGTGGTTAGACCTTGAAATTGAAATGCTGCTAGCAAAATAATAGTGATCCCAATGATTTGAAGACAATCAAGATTGCAAGAACCGATTATGAGTGAAACCATTTATATTCTGACCAACCAGGTCATTCCCGACCTGATAAAGATAGGAAGAACAAATAATCTTGAAAGAAGGGTCAAAGAACTCTCATCGCACTCCGGTATTCCGGTTCCATTCGAGGTCTATTATGCTTGTGTGGTTGGGGACTCGGTGAAAGTAGAAAATAAGGTACAACATGCTTTTGGTGACCATCGTATTAATCCGAAAAGGGAATTCTTCAGGATAAATCCTGAAAGGGTGGTATCAATCCTCCAACTGGTTGAAGAAGAAAATGTAACACCTGGCAATGATTTCGTCGAAAATCAGGAAGAACAACGATCATTGGATAAGGAGCGTAATCGAAATCCAAGAAGCCGTTTTACATTTTCATCAGTTGATATCCCCGTGGGCTCCATCCTTCATTTTGTTCGCGACGAGAATGTAACAGCCAAGGTTGTTGATGATCAAAAGGTGGATTTCGAGGATGAGGTTACATCCTTGTCGGGATCTGCAGGTAAGTTGCTCACTAGGGATCATGGAAGGAATTCTAAAACTATATCGGGACCGCTATACTGGCTTTATGAAGGTGAAACACTTTCTGAAAGGAGGCTACGTCTGGAGGAAGAGGCTACTCCATAAATTTAAAAATCCAACCTAGCTTTCTAAACAGCTATAGAAAATTCGATTTTTCCCAGTAATTCCCGGCATATCATCGGGTGGGTGGCACCAGATTTCTTGGACCATCCTCCGATTGTATTTGCAAAGCAAAACTTCGGGGTTGTTGTCACTTGATCATAGAATAAAGATTTCAGGTATTTGGTACATTTGTTTCGATAGCCTCCTTTTTCTAATACGTGGTCAGTTTTTTTCTTGCCATGAATATGGCAAGACATTATATTCAGGTTTCAGAAGGAGAAGGACCGTGCATGAAGATATCGACAAGGAATTGAAAAGGATTGTCCAGAAACAGCTGGCTCCAGCCAAAATTGTTGATCTCAAGTCTGTTGAGGCCGAAGATGCAGATGGCGATCCTATCCTGCGTATTAGGGTGATTTACGAGGCCAAGGACAATCGTTTGGATCCGAAGAAAGTCCTGGGTTTGGTTGAACACCTGCAAGGGTCCCTCAAAGCCTTGTCCGTCGACAGGTTTCCAATTCCTTCCTTCATGATTCCCGAGGAAGCCAAAACCCTTGAATCCATCTGACTTAATCGAAACCGCCCTTATCCTGGCCCACATTGACGATCCGGGCCGCCCACGGCAAACGAACCTGAAAAGGGCCTTGAGTACGGCCTATTATTCCATGTTCCATGCCCTTTGCCTGAATTGTGCAGATTCCCTTGTTGGTACAACTGGGGCCAACAGGAGTCAACAGGCTTGGCAACAGGCCTACAGATCCATCAGGCACGGTTTTGCCAAGGAACAGTGCAAAAGGGATAAAATTTCGGAATTTCCTTTCGGCATTCGGGCATTTGCCAAAAATTTTGTGGTTTTGCAGGACAAGCGCCACCAGGCTGACTATAATCCATCCTACAGGTTAACCCGGAATGATGTTTATATTGATATTGAAACTGCTGCAATTGCTATCAGGCAATTGCGGGAGTCAAACCCAAGGCATCGTACAGCTTTCGCGGTTTGGACAGCCATGGCCAGAGAAAAAGGTCCCAATTGATTGGGGAGTGAATCCTATCGTCGGTTGAATAGGTTTTTTCTAAATTTTGAATCATCAGAACTAAGGTACCAAATACCAGTACCAAGAGTTTGAATGATAATTTCCCAAAAACTCGCTGCTATACCTGAATATTTGAGAGTACTAATTCAACCGAATTAGAAACCTTGCCTTCCTCGACACTATAAAATTCATGAAAACTCATGGAAACCTGATGTCCTGTTGGTAGTATATCCAACCAGTGCTTATTGAATACACCCGTATAATAACCGCAAACACCTACCCAATCCTGGTCCAGCTGGAACTTGTTGGATAGAACGATCAATTCCCTTCTTTCAAGATCCGGAATTGCCTCATAAAGTGGATGCAAAGCCTACAGATAGAATTCCTCCACATCATTGAGTGTCTCAAACGAGGCTGCCAAATTAATGGGAGAATCTTTGGCAAAGCAACTCTTTAAAATACCCCCAGTACCTGAAACGGATTAAAGTCATACATTGCCTTTCTGAATTGTTCGGTGAAGATTTTGTTTTTTTGTTGAAATTCTTCATGCATAAATTCGCTCCAGTAATTGTATGAAACCAAGAAAAGTCAGTACTTTAATAATTGAATTATGGGGTGTTTTTCAAAATCCAAAAACTCATAATCTGTAACATGGTTTAATTCAATCATTATAGACCGTCAAAATACAGGTTTGGTTGGAAAACAGTTTCCAACACCCCATCCAAATTATCATTATGGTCCGGATTGGCCTTGCAGCGTTTGAAAACTTTCCTGAACCCTTTTTAATTCCTAGTCGTCCGCATCCAGGCTAGCCATCAGGGAGGAAATGGAATCGTGTGTTACACCCTTGCCGGAGTCAAGTTCAACCATCGCTTCAAGGGTTTCCTTGTTGGGTTCCTTGTGCTTTTTCCAAGAATCAGTGATTTTCTTGGCTGGGTGAAGGGATGCACTGGTTTGCAGCTTCATCTCTATGGTATCTTTTGCGGGCACGGAAACCTCTAAAAATGTTGAACAGTACCAGTATGGGTAATTGGGTTGGATCAATCAAGGATAAATCACTTCTTGGAATTATTAACTGCGGTTCATCCCCGTATAAACGGGAAACATTGACGAGATTAACTCATTTAGCCAAAAGTGCTTCGCACATCTCTTAATTTCAACGGCCTGCCTAAATATACATGAAGAGGGTTTTACGAACCGTATAGTCTAGTTTCCCTGGGATTCACCTGTTTCCCCGTTTTGAATGACCCGTTGTGTTTCCACTCAATAAAGCGATTACCTTGATATTATACCATTTACAGAAAGTAATGACTTATAGCGGTTTACAATATTTCGGTGTCATCAACCCCAGAAACAGCACCATTGGGTACCAATAAAAAGGTGTAATCGAAGCTGTTTCTCCTAAATTGGAAGTATAATCTGGAAATGTCTTTTGATGGTTACTTTCTGGAAATGGTATAATTCCGCTAATCAAAGGTCTATTGGAAGAATGGGCAGTCCCTTCAGGGATTCTTATTATATTTTTAGGAAATTATTGTTGGAGTTTGGTACCAACTGTTTTCTCTGGTGGAGCCAAGGGGGGTCGAACCCCTGACCTCTTGAATGCCATTCAAGCGCTCTCCCAACTGAGCTATGGCCCCTCTAGAGAATTGCAGTCAATTATTGATAGGTATTTTGTTCGGCAAATTCAATATCAATACCGGCAAGATTTTATCCCAATCACGGAATCAATCAGGCAATAATGGATTCCGGGCCGAAACAACCCTTGACTAATGGGATAGAAGCTGGCTCAGAAATAATTTGGCCCGTTCCGTTTCCGGATTGTTGAAGAAACTTTCAGGGTCGGCGGTTTCGACAATCTCGGCATCGTCCATGAATATCACCCGGTCACCAACCTGGCGGGCAAATCCCATCTCATGGGTTACACAAAGCATGGTCATGCCATCCTCGGCCAGCTCAACCATGACATCCAGTACACCGGATATCATTTCGGGATCCAGGGCCGAGGTAGGTTCATCAAACAGCATTATCTTGGGTTTCATGCACAGAGCCCTGGCAATTGCCACCCTCTGCTGCTGACCGCCAGACAATTGCATGGGATACTTGTTGGCCTGTTCCGATATGTGAACCCTGTCCAGCAACTCCATGGCCATTTCGGAAGCCTCGGACTTGGACATCCCCCTGTTTCTGATGGGACCTATTGTCAGGTTATCCAAAATGGATAGATGGGGAAACAGATTGAAACTTTGAAAGACCATGCCGACATCCCGCCTGATTTCCTCGATGCCCTTCATGCCCGGTTTTACTTCCCTGCCATCAATCCTGATGGTGCCAAGTTGATGTTCCTCCAACTGATTGAGACATCTTATCAGGGTTGATTTGCCAGACCCGGAAGGTCCGCAAATAACCACCTTTTCACCAAAATTTACCGAAAAGTTTATATCAAACAGGGCGCAGAAATCCCCGAACCATTTACAAAGCCCGGAAACCTCCACGATTGGCTTGTCCTTCGCTTTGGTCTCGGGAACCTTCAGGGGTGATGCGGTTTTATCATTCATGGGTGGTGTCTTTCAATTTGATCTAGCGATTGGCCCGGGCTCCCCTTTGCTCCAGTTTGGCAAAAACATACGCAAAGAAATAACACAATACAAAATACATCGCCCCGACCAGTATCCAGGTCTCGAACACCTTGGTCGTGGTTGCCGCCACCTCGTTCGCAAGAAAGGTCAATTCCTGAATGGAAATCAGGGAAACCATTGCTGAATCCTTGATTAGGGTGATGAATTGGCCAGCGAGCGGAGGAAGGATTTTCCTGATGGCCTGGGGAAGGATGATATCCCTCAGGATGTTGAAATGGGACAGGCCTATGGCTCTCCCGGCCTCCCATTGCCCCTTGCCGATCGATTGAATTCCTGCCCGTACGATCTCAGTGATGTAGGCACCCTCAAATACGGCAAGACAAATCATTCCTGCGATGAAATTTTCAAACAATCTGGGATTACCAAACATGAACCTGAATAAATCATTGTCCATGTAGGGACTGTCATATCTCAGGCTCGACAGTCCGATGAGGGGGAATATCTGACTGGAAATGAAAAAATAAAAAATGAATATGAAAACAATTGGTGGAATATTTCGAATGAGTTCGACATAGGTTCTGCTTATGATCCGCAGGGTGAGATTGTTGCACCTTCGCCAATAACCCATGATGACACCAATAATGGTAGCCAGAATGGTAGCCCAAACAGCAAGCCTGAGGGTTGTAAACATACCCTGTAGGAGCAGATTGGCTACCCACCGGCCGGATTCTTCATCAAATCTGATGATGAAACTTAATACCCGCTCCCAGTTCCAATGGTAAACCAGAACATCATTAACCCTGTATACGGCATACACGATCATGCCGATGACAAGTCCGATCAGGACCAGATCAACAAGGGTAACCCTCCTTCTGGGCAAGGGGGGAGGTGGCGAATTACGATCCATTAATGGGAAGGGCAAGGCAGCCTGACAAAGGCTGCCTTGTCAATTGGTCAACTATTGATCAATGGAAACCATATCAATCCAGGCGGATTGATTTTTGAACCAGAAATCATGGGTTTCTTTCAACCAACCGTCATCTTGACGAAGCAAAATCCAGTTGGAAAAGTAGTTGAGGGCATCTGGGTCACCCTTTCTCAGAGCAAATGCCTCATTACCCCTGGTAAGGTTCTGATCTTCAAAAGGCAGGAATACCTTGTCCGGATTGGCATCGGTCCAGAAGCGGGGTTTTGGTGCACTTGAGATGGTTGCCGTGGCATTGCCATTGACAACTTCCTGAAAGGCCTGGGCATCATCATCAAATCTTCTGATTTCCGCTTTCGGGAACATTTTCTGGGCAATGGTACAAGGTGTTGCACCACGACGACAGGAAATCGTTACATCCGGTGAATTGAAATCCTCCAGTGTCGATTTATCCCCAGCCAGCTCGATATTCGCTGCCATTTGCTGGCCCGAATTGGCATATGCACGGGTAAAGTTGACTGTCAGGTTTCGTTGGGGAGTAATTGACATCCCGCCGATAATGATATCAAACTTCTTGGCGAGCAGGGCCGGAATGATCCCACTCCACTGGGTTGGAACGAATTCAACTTCTACACCCATGTCCTCAGCTACCCTTGTGGCGACATCGATTTCGAACCCAATCAGGTTGCCTTCCTTGTCACGCATGGCCCAAGGTACGAAGGTTGACATGCCCACTTTCAATACGCCCCGCTTTTGAATTTCAACCAGAACGCTTTCTTCCTGTGCCTGAACGGAGGAGAAACCCACTCCCAACAAGGCAATGACAGGGGCTATGAGAAATCCCCTGAAGATATTTTTCAGTTTCATAACAAAACTCCTCTTACTAATGCTTACCTTTCTCTAATTGTCTTTCGAACAGGGAAACACCTGCTGAAAGTGTGACTGTCAGGGCCAGGTAAATGCCCGCAACAATAAACCAGATTTCAAAGGCCATGAAAGTCTCCGAAATCAAATTCATACCTACTGTCGTCAATTCCGATACTGCAATGACACTGACGATAGCTGAGTGTTTGATAAGTGAAATGATCAATCCCGTCAGGGGAGGAAGAATAAGTGGCATGGATTGGGGGATGATTATTTTGGTATATTTGTCATATGGTGTCAGCCCTATGGCATCACTGGCTTCATACTGATCCCTGGGTACCCCAATGATCCCCCCTCGAATGATTTCCGAGGCAAACGAACCCTCGAAAAAAGACAGGCAGAGCACACCGGCCCAAAATCGGTCCATCCCGAAGATTGGGGCCAGCACGAAATAAAACAGGAAGAGCTGGACCAGCAAAGGGGTATTCCGGATGGCCTCAAGATAAAAGGTAGCGATCCATTTGCCGGCAAATGAATTGGACAATCTGGCAAAGGCCGTAACAAATCCAATCAGAATGGCAAAGATTATCGATACGCCTGCCAGTCTAAGCGTTTCAATGAAACCCATTACCAATGGGCCCCAAATTATTTCACCATCGATGACCCGATAAAAAAACCTTGGAATCCTGTACCATTGCCAGTTGTATTCCATTGCCTGGGCACCCCTGTACGAGACCCAAGCCAGTATGCTGAAAATTATAATGGCCTGAAACACCTGAAGGCTTGTACGGGCCGTCTGGCTGAAACTGATTGTGGCTTTTGGCCGTACTCTTGTAAGGGTTTGATCAGTTGCGACCATTTATTTGTACATTAACCGCCAGAACAAAATCCTCATTATCCCAGCCCATGAAAAAGGGGAAGGTTCTGGTCTTCCTCTGCAACCATTTTGCAATAAAGCGTTTAAACAACATAAAGGAACATTTTATTTATTGGATTTGGTTTATCAACTAGAAAAACTACCAGCATATGAACCGGAGTGGAATGTATCATGATGTTTCTTTCCACATGACTTTGCAAATATGATTGCTGAAGAATGCCTTGTTGTCTACAAGCCGTATTCGAGTTCAGGATTTCCGGTTCAAAAAGAGGGGCTTTTCAAGAAATCAAATATTATTGAACAGATTTATTGACTGGAAAAATTTGGAAAGAAGCGAAAAACCAATGACCATGGTTTAATCAATCATCCCCATGGCATCGATTTCCACCAACAAATCCTCATCAGCCAAACTTGAAACAACCACTCCCGTGCTGCAGTGCCTCACACCGTCAAACCATTTATTGATAGCCTTATAGACGGCTGGTCGGTAGGAAATGTCTGTTACATAAACTGTCAACTTGCATACATCGGTTAATTCACCACCTGCCTCCCGCATCCACTTCTGTATGTTGCGGCAAGCCTGATCAGCTTGCTGACCCGGGTCACCCTTCCCAACCAGATCGCCATTGTCATCAACACCAACCTGACCTTGCATGAAGACCAGGTCACCACTTGCCCTGATGGCCTTGGAATAAATCGCCTTGGCATGATAGCGGGTTTGATAGGGGTGAATGTGTTTTTTCGGCATTTCTTCACCGTAAATTCAACAGACCTTCAGGGTAAATGGTTATCTCTATCAGTTGGTTTATCCAAATTCTGATTTCCTGGTCGGAGTGAGAGGATTTGAACCTCCGGCCCCTGCCTCCCGAAGACAGTGCTCTACCAGGCTGAGCTACACTCCGAATTCAACGACATGATACTGATGTTTTGCGATTAACTCAAATCATTCAGACAATTGATTACTTCTTTACCCATCTCTGATGTAGTGGCTGGATTTTTTCCTTCAATCTGCAAAAGGTCCGGTGTCCTGACGCCATTGGCCAGTGCCTGTTCAACAGCCCGTTCCAGCAAGCCTGCTTCCTCAAGCAAACCGAAGGAGTATTTCAGGGCCATGGCAAAGGAGAGAATACAGGCACAGGGATTGGCTTTTGCCTGACCGGTAATATCAGGTGCCGAACCATGTACCGGTTCGTAAAGTGCCCTGGGAAGGCCCTTGGGGGAATTGTCTCCCAAGGACGCTGATGGAAGCATTCCCAGGGAACCTGTCAGCATGGCTGCAGCATCTGATAGGATGTCACCAAATAAATTGTCGGTAACGATTACATCAAACTGTTTGGGATTCCTGACCAGTTGCATGGCTCCAGCATCCGCATACATGTGGCTCAACTCAACATCAGGATATTCATTGTCTCCAACCCATTGGACCTCCTCTCGCCAGAGTACACCGGATTCCATCACATTGGCCTTCTCCATTGAGCATACCCGGTTGTTTCTTTTTCTGGCAAGTTCAAAGGCTGAACGTGCTACCCGTCGGATTTCCGAAGTGGTATATCTTTGCGTGTTGACGCCAATTCTTCCTCCCTCGTTGTCATCCATGATTCCCCGAGGTTCACCAAAATACACACCCGAGGTAAGTTCCCGAACGATCATGATGTCAAGTCCGGAGACAATGTCCTTTTTCAATGAGGAAAATTCAGCAAGGGCATCAAAACACATCGCAGGTCTCAGATTGGCATATAAATCCAACTCCTTTCTGAGTTTGAGAAGTCCTCTTTCCGGCTTGACCTCAAAGGGAAGATCATCATACTTTGGAGCACCAGCTGCCCCTAGCAAAATGGCATCCGTTTCAAAGGCCAGTTTCAGGGTCTTGTCATGTAATGGAGTTCCATAGTTGTCATAGGCGATACCACCGACCAAATCCTCGGTAACACCAAATTCCAGACCCCGCTTGTCCTTGAACCAGGAAATAACTTTCTTTACTTCCTCCATTACCTCTGGGCCTATGCCGTCTCCAGCCAGAATCAATAAGTTGTACATGGCCGTTCAGTTCTCCTTTCTGTAATTGAATTTCGATTGTGAATAAGGATGAAACAGATGGGTTATAATCTTGGATCATCAAGTTGATAAGGGAAACGCCGTGGTACCAGACCGGACTGCAACCAGCAAATATGGGTATAGATCGAATAAACAGGCAACTTGGTTATCTTGCGAATGGCTGCTGCATAGGGGGCCATATTGGTGCATTCAAGTACGATTCCACCGACATCCTTGTGGTTGTTGACCATATCCCGGGCTGCATCCTTCAGATCTTCCAGGCAAAGGGAAAAATCGATTTCGGGCAAATCGTCCAGAATCTTGTGGGTAAATTCCCTGCCTCCTTCCGTACCAACGATCGGGGTATCAAGGGGAACATTGGCAAGCCTCAGGTGCTCATCGGTAAGATGCTCCTTGGAAATGGTGATTATACCAGCCCTCCTGTCATTACCCAGCATGCTGTTGACCATTGGAACCTGCATTAGGGAAGAGGTTGCGACCGGGACATCAATGGCATTCCTTACCTTGTCCTGAATGAGTGCCAAAAAGCCACAATTGGTAGTCAATCCATCGGCTCCATGAGCGACCAGGTCCTTGCCGGCCTTGATAAATCCCTCCAAAAGACCCTCAGCCTTTTTTCTCACGACTATGTCGGGGGAAGCCCCCTTGACTATACGATACTGGATCGGAAATGGCCATGTATTGGCATTGGCAATATCCCCGTATATTCTAGGAAATTGGGTATCAAGCATCATCACGCCGACCGTTGCACCAAAAATAGTCTTGCCACCTCGCTCAATAACCATTTCATTTCCCCCACTTGCAAATAATTTTCAATAATTTCCCCTCAAAGATTTATGAAATTATCAAGTAAATTCAAACCCTAACCAAAGGGAAAGGAAGTAAAATGCTAAATGCAGTGGTATTTACTATTGAACCCGAATAATGACTCTTTCAGCTATCCTTACATTGAAGTCATTGAGGCTGGCGGCTGACCTGTATTGGTCTTAGTAATCGATCCCGAAACCATTCGGCGAGTTCCTGGTAACCAGTTTCCCCATTGGCAACGCTAACAAACATATCTCCAATAGCCTCGTCGCTTTCAACAATCACATAACCGCTCCTTTCAGCCAGCAGATCAACAAGGTAAAAAGATGTACGCTTGTTACTGTCCACGAATCCATGACTCTTGATGATCCCATGAACCAAAGCAGCCGCCTTCTGATAAATCCGATGATGATAACCATGGTAAGGACGGGCAAGGGCAGAAAGGATGGCGTTCTCATCGCGAATGCCTTCGGCACCCCCAAATTCTAGAGCCTCCCTGTGTGCGCAAATTGCATCTGCCAAGGTTACTTGATAGTTTCTCACCGGTCTGCCAAGGACATCATCAGTGCTTTTCGCTTCAAAGATGTCTGCTTTATGATCCGCTCTGATGTTGGTGAGACCTTTATTGACTCGAGTCTATTATCTGGAGCTTTGTTCTTTCCCTTGCTTACCTCTTCGTGGGGAATGATTTTGTGAAGTTTGTTCATTACTTTATCCTAATGATAATTCGATATCGATGGGTATAATATAAGGTGAATAAGGGTAACACCAAGAAATTTTCCTGTATTCCAAACAACTGTTTTTTGTGTTACCGATATCATGGATGTATGCTCATATATCCTTCTATTTGATTAAGAATCTACATGGAATTAATGATTTTCATTCCGTGAAAAATAGATCATTTTGAAGGATTTAGGTCCAAATAATTGGTTGCTTTATGTTCTAATTTAGGGAATTACCAACATTCGTTCGCACTGTTTGTATAATTTGAATTTTATATGATGAATTCCTCACTCTCGGGGGCAGATGCCCTGGTACGTATGCTTGAAAAGTACGAGGTCGAATACATTTTCGGGTTATGCGGTGATACAACCCTTCCTTTCTACGATTCCATTCTGACCCTTGATCACCCCATAAATCACATTCTGGTCCGTGATGAACGTACAGCCTCCTATATGGCCGATGGCTATGCTCGAACGACAGGCAAGGTTGGAGTGTGTGAAGGTCCTTCGGGAGGTGGCGCCACCTACATACTTCCTGGCCTGATCGAAGCGAATGAATCCTCCTCGGCCATTTTATCCATTACAACGGACATCTCGCTTGCCTCCTATGGGAAATTCCCCTTGACCGAAATCGATCAGGAAGCGTTGATGCGTCCATTGACAAAGTGGAATACCGTTGTCAGACGGGGTAATCATATTCCACGCATGATTCGAAAGGCGTTTCGAATGATGACGACCGGACGACCCGGATCAACACATCTGGGCATTCCCTATGATATACAATATGAAGATGTTCCATACGAGGATATCTGGGCAGATAAATCACATCTCCATTTCCCCGCCTGGCGGGCTGCTCCAGAGCCTGGAATGACTGAAGAGGTTCTGAAACTTGTCATATCTGCTGAAAGGCCCGTGATTGTCTGCGGTGGTGGCGTTGTCATTGCCAATGCCATGGAAGAGTTGAAGAAATTTGTCGAATATTTTGATATGCCGGTTTTGACCTCGATTTCGGGTCAGGGAAGCCTGTCGGAATTTCATCCCAACTGTGCCGGGGTGGTCGGTTCGAATGGAAGTACCGAAGAAACCTGGGAAATCTTGAAGCAAGCCGATCTGGTAATGTTTCTTGGTTGTCGGGCAGGTTCCACGACCACTTCCAGATGGCAGGCACCAACATCGGATACCAGAATAATCCACATTGACAGCGATCCTGAAGTAATTGGTGCCAATTACCAAACGGAACTCGGTATTGTGGCCGACCTCTTTCTTGCATTAAAGGAACTGAATCAACTTCTTGCCGAGGGTGGAATTCCCAGCAAGGGATTTAATGGTGCCTCAATAGTCAGACAGGCCACCGAGCAAAAATTTCAAAAATTCCATGATATCGCTCGATCTGCCAATGACATGATAAACCCAGAGGCCATTGTTCTCGGTCTGCAGGAAACATTGTCGGATGATGCCATAATCGTATGTGACCCAGGTACGCCATGCCCTTACATATCAGCATTCTACCGTTTTCCAAAGGCAGGCAGATACTTCATAACCAACCGGGCCCATGGTGCACTGGGTTATTCCCTGGGAGCGGCAATGGGTGCCTGGTGCGGAACCAAGAACAAGGAAGTCATCGCCATCATGGGTGATGGTTCGTTCGGCTTTTCCTGTGGCGAGTTGGAAACCCTGACCCGGATTGGCATTCCGATTACCATTATCGTGATTTCAAACAAAAGTTTTGGCTGGATCAAGGCAAGTCAGCATGATGATTATGAACAACGTTATCACAATGTTGATTTCTCCCGAACGGATCATGCCAAAATTGCTTCTGACTACGGATTGAAATCCTGGCGGGTGGAGAGCATTGAGGATTTGAAACCAAAATTGAATTCGGCAATCAAGACCGAAGAACCAACCCTGGTCGATATTGTCTGTCAACCGTTGGAACAGGCCGAGGCACCGGTATTGAGGTGGATGGGGTGATTGAAGACTGATATGACTATCGGCAACAAGAAGCAAATCATTGTTGTGGGTGCCGGCATAGCCGGTGTTTCCACAGCCTTGTGGCTTCAGCGCTTTGGTGAGAATGTAACCCTCATGGACCGCAGCGAACCTGGTGAAGGTACCTCCTTTGGCAATGCCGGTGTTCTGGCCGCATGTTCGATTACACCCGTTACCGCACCAAAAATGATACCCAAGATTCCAGGATATCTGTTGAATCCTGATTTTCCCCTCTATGTCATCTGGCAAAAATTGCCTTTTTTAGCACCCTTTCTAGTTCGCTATCTGCTCAATGCCAATGACGATGACACAAGAAGAATATCCAGGGGTCTCACCGAGATAGTTGCCGATTCGGTGGTTCAACACAGGGATCTGGCTCATGGCACCAAGGCGGAACAATGGTTGCAGGATTCGAAATACATTTTTGCCTACGAATCAAGAAAAGCCTTTGAAAATGATGGTTATGTCTGGTCAATCAGAACCGAGGCCGGTTTTGAACCGCAAATCGTCGAGGGGCAGGAAGTAAGGGAAATTCTTCCCGGAACCAGCAACAGCATAAATCTACTGGCGGTTATGGATTCTCATGGTTTTGTCCTGAATCCCGGACAATATGTCAAGGACCTCGCTACGACCTTCAGGGAACAGGGAGGAACCTTTATCAAGGCCCGTGTCAAGGATTTCAGCAAGGTTGATGGAAAAATAAACTCGGTTGAAACCGATCAGGGGAGTTTCGATTGCACCGATCTGGTAATCACCGCGGGGATCTGGTCCAGGGACCTCATGAAAAAGTTGGGGTTGACCGTACCCATGGAATCGGAACGGGGATATCATATCCTGTTTCGGTCCCCTTCAATCGTACCTCCCTGCCCAGTCATGGTTGCTTCAGGAAAATTCGTCATGACTCCTATGGCGATAGGGTTACGATGCGCAGGCATTCTGGAATTTGGGGGATTAACGGCACCTCCTTCCAAAAAGCCATTGGAAATCATCAAGAGGCATGTCCGAAACACTTATCCGGATCTGGAATGGGAGGATACCGAAGAGTGGCTAGGGCACAGACCTGCACCATGTGACAGCCTGCCATTTATCGGCGAAGTAGGTGAATCTCGTATTTATACCGGGTTCGGACATCATCATATCGGATTGACAGGTGGGCCGAAAACCGGCAGAATTTTGGCTGAACTGATAGCCAATGATCAGTATATGATTGACATTTCCCCCTATTTCCCTAGACGATTCAGTTAAATTGTAAAGATACAAAATTAATTTTTGGAGAGAAAGAATGAAAAGAATTGTTGTAAGTACTCTTGCGGTGCTGGGAATGCTGTTTTCTGCAAGTGTTGTTGTGGCCGAAAAATGGGACATGCCTATGGCCTATTCGGCAACCAATTTCCACAGCCAGACGGGAGCTGAATTTGCAAGCTGTGTAACCGACGGAACCGGGGGTGCCCTTGAAATTGTAACCCACCCTGGAGGTTCACTCTTTGGTGGAAGCGATATCAAGCGCGCCATACAAACAGGTCAGACCCAGATTGGTGAACGGCTGTTGTCAGCACATCAAAATGAAAATGCACTTTTCGGATTTGATTCAATCCCATTCCTTGCGACATCATTCGAGGATGCCGTGGCATTATGGGAATTTGCCAAACCTGAATTGTCATCACTGCTTGATTCACAAAATCTCCATCTACTCTATTCCGTACCATGGCCACCTCAGGGATTGTATTTCAAGAAGGAAGTCAATTCCGTTGCCGACATGGAAGGCATCAAGTTCCGTTCCTACAACACGGCAACTGCCAGGATTGCCGAACTGGCCGGCATGATTCCGGTTCAGATCGAGGCAGCGGAAATCTCACAGGCCTTTGCCACCGGAGTGGCTGAAGCGATGATTTCCTCAGGTTCAACTGGTTATGACCGTAAGGTATGGGAAAGCCTCACTCACTTTTATGAAGTGGATGCCTGGCTTCCAAGGAACTACGTAATGGTCAACAAGGATTCATGGGAAGGTCTTGATGATGGTACCAGAAACATAATCAACGGATGTGCTTCCCTGGCCGAATATGCCGGGTACTGGAGAGCTGTTCACTACACCCAATTCACCATGGGTGAATTGGCCAAGAACGGCATGTTTGTTGGCAGGGCAGGTGATGCTCTGACTGATGAGCTCAGGGGCTTCGGTGAAACCATGACAACCGAGTGGTTGGAAAGTGCTGGTGAAGCAGGTCAAAGAATCGTTGACGGTTTTCTGGCTCGCTAGACACTGATTTATTCAAATAACGGGTTGGCAGATTTCTGCCAACCCGTAACTTGAATAGGACAAGAGATTGATTGAAATAATCGGACCGAAATTACGCAAATTCCTTGATGGCATTTATTTGGGATCAGGTTATTTGGCAGCCCTGTTCCTGATTGTAATTCTGGTACTTATCCTACTACAGATGTTGGCTCGATGGACTGGTGAAATGTTTACCGGTGGTCCTGATTATGCTGGTTATTTCATGGCCGGAGCATCCTTTTTTGCCTTTGCCTATGCCTTGAACAACGGCAATCACATACGGGTTACCCTGATTCTGGGTACATTGGGTAAATATCGCAGGATTGGAGAAATCTGGTGTTTTGCCATGGCCACCATTTTGGCCGTTTACTGGGCCAGATATGCTATCAAGACAACCTGGTGGTCCTACAAGTTAAATGACATATCACAGGGACAGGACGCCACACCCTTGTGGATTCCCCAAATGAGCATGGCGATAGGTTCAGTCATATTTGCCGTTGCCCTTTTTGACAATCTGGTCAGGGTTGTTTTGTTTGGTACCCACTCTGCTGGGGCACAAATTCTGAAAGAGGAGGAATAAGGTTCATGGAACAATTGTACCTGACATTGATCTTTCTCTTTGTCCTATTTCTTTTGCTTGGAACTGGAGTCTGGGTAGGCCTGGCCCTGTTTGGCGTAGCCTTTGTTGGTTTGGAACTTTTCACAACACGCCCGGCCGGGGATGCCATGATTACGACCATATGGACATCATCGAGCAGTTGGACCCTTACCGCACTGCCCTTATTCATATGGATGGGTGAAATACTTTTCCGGACAAGGTTATCGGAGGACATGTTCCGCGGGTTGTCCCCGTGGATGGCCCGCTTGCCCGGGGGACTGGTTCACACCAATATCGTTGGATGCACGGTATTTGCAGCTGTTTCCGGTTCTTCTGCAGCAACCCTGACAACGGTCGGGAAAATGGCCATACCGGAACTCCGGCGGCGAAAATATCCCGAATACATGATAATCGGAACACTGACCGGTGCAGCTACCTTGGGTCTCATGATTCCTCCTTCCCTGACCTTGATCGTATACGGCGTTACGATCAATGAATCCATTACCAAACTCTTCCTGGCAGGAGTCATACCCGGATTGGTCCTAGCCCTGATGTTCATGGCCTATGTTGCCTTGTGGTCGGTTTTCAGGCGAAACGAGGTTCCGGAAATCAGCAACCGAATGAGTTTTATGGCAAAGGTCAAGGAATCAAAGTTCCTGATCCCGGTCCTGTTGCTTATAAGTGTGGTTATCGGTTCAATGTATCTTGGGTGGGCTACGGCTACTGAAGCAGCAGCATTCGGGGTGGTTGGTTCCCTGCTTCTGGCTGCAAGTCAAGGTTCCCTTGATCGGAAAACCTTTATTGAAAGCCTGCTTGGAGCAACCAGGACTTCTGCCATGATTGCCATGATCCTTGGTGGTGCGGCAGCTCTGTCATTATCAATGGGCTTTACCGGTTTGCCACGAGCCTTAGCCAACTGGATAGATGAGTTGGGGCTTACACCGTTCACACTGCTGATAGCGCTGATGATATTTTATATCATCCTCGGATGTTTTCTTGATGGCATTTCATCCGTGGTTCTGACCATGGCCATTGTTGAGCCCATGATACGCCAAGCCGGGATTGATGTCATTTGGTTCGGTATTTTCATCGTGGTGGTGGTTGAAATGGCCCAGATTACTCCCCCCATCGGGTTCAATCTGTTTGTCATGCAAGGCATAACGGGACATGAAATGAACTATATTGCCAAAACGGCCCTACCCATGTTCGCCATCATGGTTTTAATGGTATTTGTTCTCATTGCCTTCCCCGAACTTGCCACCTACCTTCCCGAAACCATGAGGGAAAGATAACTACACTTCGTCCTAATTTCTTTGTATTTGCGAAATTGTAACTGACGTATCAAACTTTAGTTAAGCAAATAAAATTATCGTTTCTCTACAAAAAGAAACTGACTGTTTTCACTTGAAGTTTTAATTATACAACATTATTGTTGTATAAATGATTCCATCACTTGTTAATTTATCAGGGTCTCCTTGGCCAGTTTTACCACCAGGTGTTCATCTTGCAACCCTAGATGAAGTTGAATCAGCTTTTGCAACCAACCCTAAGCGACGAAAATTATTTATAGGATTTGTTGATGCTTCCAATCAGCTTCGTTTGGCAGGTTGTACCATGATATATCTTGATGGAAGCTTTGTGACAGGAAAACCCAACCCAGGTGATTTTGATGGGTGCTGGGACCCAACTGGTATTAATGTTTCTCAACTGAACCCTCTGTTTCTAGAATTTGATAAAGGTAGAAAATCTCAGAAGGCAGAATTCGGTGGAGAGTTTTTCCCAGTAACAAAAAGAAAAGGACAATCATTTGTTGATTTCTTTCAACAGGATCGCTTCACGGGAATGCAAAAAGGTATAATCTCAGTCCTACTTCAAAGCGATCCACTTCTTGTAAGGGGAATCCAACCATGATCTATAGCGAAAAGCAATACACGTTATCAAAAGCACAATTGAATAAATTTCAGAATGCACTTTTAAAAGCACAAGAATGCACGTCTGATAGAACCTGGATTGCAAAGGCAGAGATTGATGCTATCAAAAGTCAAATTGCTGATATTAAGGCAGAAATTGATGATTATGAACGTCTGAAATCCAAGCAGATTTCTTTTGCTAAGACCTATTCACTTGAGAATTTACCACGTGTACTTGTACAGGCTCGAATTGCCTCCGGTATGAGTCAAACCGACTTAGCCAAAAAACTGGGTATGAAACCACAACAGATACAGCGATATGAAGCATCTGGTTATTTGGGTGCAAACTTGGCAAAGCTTATCAAGGTATCGCGTGAACTTGGTATAGAGGTATCAGGAACTTTTGAAGGGACCAAGAATATTGAAGATTCCGTGTTTATATGGAACGATCTTGAGGATGTCAGTTGGAGACAATTTCCTTGTAATGAAATGATTAGGCGTAATTGGTTTGTTGTCCCATATGGCAGGGATAAGTTTAAGAAAATCAAGGAATATTTTATGGACATAGCTGGTCCACAATTCGTCACAGCTTTACATCGCAAGAAAATGCGAGGTTCAAATGTACCAAATGAATATGCCTTATTAGCATGGCAAGTCCGTATTCTGGAATTGGCACAACAAAGGATTGTAAAAGAAAACTTATCCGGAGAATTCGATTGGAACGATAATTGGCTCCCAGAATTGGTAAGTCTGACAAATAAAAGGGATGGACCAAAGCAGGCCCAAGACCTTCTTGCTAAGAAAGGAATTGTATTGGTTGTCGAGCAGCACTTGCCGGGAACCTACCTTGATGGTGCCGCCATGTTGGCTGAAAACGGAACACCAGTAATTGGTTTAACCCTAAGATATGACCGTCGGGACAATTTCTGGTTTGTTTTGATGCACGAGCTGGGGCATGTTTATTTGCATTTGCTGGGTGGACAATACTTTGATTTCTTTGATGATGACACTGGAAAATCTGATGGAATAGAAGCTGAAGCTGATCAATTTGCCCTTGATAATTTGATACCTGAAACAAAGTGGAACCAGTGTTTATCCCGCTTTGCTCTTTCAGAAGAGTCCGTCGATATAGACGCAAACAATATCGGAATTGATCCCAGCATTATTGCCGGCAGAATTCGGAAAGAACTTGATAACTATACAATCCTGAACAGTTTGATTGGACAGGATCAGGTACGTAAACAATTTGAGGAATCAAGTGATAACACTGACTAAAGACATGTATGTACCGGCTCTTAGTTGGAGGCTAGGCGAATATCAAGCATTATTCAGACTTACCGATGACGTCAAGGACCGGATTGTTCCATTCTTGACGATTCCAAAGATCGAATTTGATTTTGATACAGGGGAGATGAAAAAAACAATTCAAGATCATGTCTCTCCTTTCCCCAAAAGGTTTAAAGAAAAGTGGGGAGAACGACCTGCATGGATCGGTGTTCATCGGGGTATAGAAAATATGTTAATGAACGATGGGCAAGATATATACACTTATTTATTCCAGAACCTACGTTCATTGCGAGAAAAAGCAATGCCGACAATACATCTAGATCTACCTCCTACGCTTGTAAACTCGATCAGGTCAATTATAAAAACTGATGGTAATGGATTAGCAGTTACAATCAGTATTGAGGACCTGATGAAGTCTGAAACATCTAACAAAATCCATAAATTGATAAAAGTGCTTGGAGTTAAATTTGATGAGGTTGATTTGGTGATTAACCTCGGTTCACCAAATTTTCTACCTTATGACATATTTGCGAAATTGTTGAATCAAATGTTCGTTAATCTTGATAACCTGAATGCCTATCGGAATTTCCTGTTAATAGGAACATCATATCCAGAAACTTTTCAAAATGTTGCCAAAGGTAGCGACCAAATCCCTCGTCATGAATGGCTATTTTACTGTACGCTACATGATCAGATATTAGCCAAAGTACGATTACCGAATTTTGGCGACTTCACAATTGTTCATCCGAATTTTCAGGCTGTAGATATGCGCATGACCAAGCCTGCAGGAAAACTCGTTTATACCACACCCGAGGTCTGGGAAGTGCGCAAAGGTGGTCCTTTCCTTGAAAACACTAATCAAATGCATGAACATTGTGAATCAATTGTGAGATCTGATAAATTCAAAGGGGGCAATTACTCCTTCGGTGATGACTACATCGAAAAATGCGCTGCTAGAGTAGATGGACCAGGCAATCAATCAATCTGGAAACAGGTGGCAATCAACCACCACATTACCCATGTGTTGGAAAATCTCTCCAAGCTTTTCGATGTTCCATACACCCCAGGATTGAGGTCGTTATTTCATTAAGGCTCATGGTTTTACAAAGCATTTTATAAAGTTGTTTTCGGTTTCCCTGCAGGTCTCTAAGGGCAACCCCCCTTTCCTTTAATAAATCCTTGACTTCTTCACGCCACAGAAGATGGGCTACCATATATGGTTTGACATGGGGATTTGATTGGGACTTTTGCATTCTATGAAAGCTAATGCCTCCCCTTGGTCCCTCCTTTACCTCAATCAGGCCACACCACTTTGGTATTATCCCCATGACAGCATCAACATGTTTTGTCGCTACAACCAGCGTAAGTTTTTGTAAAGTTTGACAATAAATCTTGAGTTGTCTGTCCAGTCGCCCCAAAGTGTCTATTGCACTTTTGATTTCATACCCATGAATGCATCCATTGATCACGGCCACATCAATTCTGCACTTGGCATGAGCCAAACCCAATTCATTAATCACCAAAGTGTCAGGTCTTGCCCTGATACGATGCAAATGTCTGGCATATAATGCATACCGGATATCGGCACCTGTATTTCTTTTGGCAATGACAGTTTTATTCATTTCTACTGCGACTTTTCAGTACCCTTTAATATAGTTGTATTTTATGGAAGAATGATGGTCATTGCAATTTTTCTTTGAACAATTATGGGCGTGGTAAATTGATGATGGTTACCTATTTCCATCACTTGATCGTTTTGATTATACTTGATCCTCAAAAATGATTTATATGGTTTGCCCTGATTTCATTAAGGGTAAGCCAAAAGAATTTTCATAGTAATTTTTTGGAGAAAAAATGATGAAAAAACTAACTTTAATCCTATCCGCATTGGCTTTGATTACAGGTCTATCGTCCGTACGGGCTGAAACCATTGAACATAATCTATTGCCTGGAAAACCATTCGAAGGTACAACAATCAATATCCTTTCGGTTGTTACTCCTCAATTCGACGGCTTGATGCTGCGTGACGATGAATTTACGGAGTTGACCGGTATTGAAACCGAATGGACCTTTATCCCCTTTGCCAATCTGCAGGAAAAGCTCGTAGCCGAAGGCTTGGCTGCGGTTGGTACCTATGATGTTGTCAACTATCTGGACAGTTGGGGTCCAGCCAATGCCCATTGGCTTGTTCGTATTGACGAGTTGATGGCCAGGGATGGTATTTCCATGGAGCGATACCCTGAAGCCTTCGCCAGGTCTGCTCAATTCGAAGGTGAAACCCTCGGTTTCCCCCTACGAGCCCATCCGCAATTGATGTTCTACAGGAAGGATCTGATTCCCAATCCTCCGACAACATGGGCAGAATTAGTGGAAATTGGCAAGCAGCTCAAGGAAAGCAATCCCGAGATTTCACCCCTTGCCCTGTATTACAACAATGACGGCAACCGACAAAATCTGTTTATCTGGTTGAACTTCATCTGGGCTGCCGGTGGTGATATCTTCAATGATGACTGGACTGCGGCTTGGACTTCCGAAGAAGCCCTGCAGGCAACCGAGGATTACATAGCCCTGCACACCGTGCACGAGGTTACCAATCCCAACTCCCTGTCCTTTGTGGAACAGGATGCACGCCAGTCATTCATGCAGGGTAATTCCGCCATGATTCCCGTCTGGTGGTGGGCTTATTCCGGGTTTTACAACCCCGACGCCTCGACCCTGACCAAGAATCAGGTTGCCTTTGCAGGTATGCCCTCATACGAAGGGAAAACCAAGACCTATGCCATTTCCATGCCCTTTTCGATTTCAAGTTATTCCGAAAACCAGGGCGCTGCGTGGGAATTCATGAAGTGGCTTTCCAATCCGGATATGGACAAGGCCAATGCGGTTGAACGCGAGGTCATGGGTACCAAGATTGTCAACAATGTTGTGACCCACATTTCCAGTTTGACTGATCCCGAGGTCAATGCCGCTAATGATGGTATTCAGGCAGCTGCCTGGGATTCACTCAGGGAGTCTGACATCATGCCCCAAATTCCTGAATGGCCCGAAGTCGGTGATATTCTTTCTGCAGCCATCGCCAAGGCAGCTGCGGGAGGTAACGTCCGTGAACTCATGATAGAGGCTGCCGAGCAGTCCGACAGGGTTCTCAGAAGATCCGGTAGGATTCAATAATTAAACCAAAAAAGGGCAGGACAGTTCCTGCCCTTTTTTTATTTGTCGGAATTAAGTGCGAGACCACGTATTAAAATATCTGTTGGTGCTGCCAGCCGTTGTTGTTGTATTTGCAACAGCAATCTGGCCTCTGGTTCGCTCTTTTGTCCTTTCCTTTTACCAGGGTCGCCTGACCCGTCCAGGATTCCCGCAGGGATTTCTGGGATGGGAAAACTACTATTGGGCCCTTTTTGAAGAACCTGCCTTCTGGAATTCGGTACTGGTAACAACGGTTTATTCCATCTTGACTGTTGGCCTGACCGTTATTATTGCCTTGGGTTTTGCGTTGCTTTTGGCTCCCGGTGGTCGTTTCAGAATGTCGGTCCAGACCTTGCTGATCTTGCCCTTTGCCATGTCTCCGGCCTTGATCGGAGTTTCCTTCAGATTCATGTTCAATCCGGAATTCGGTTTGTTCGATGCCTTTTTCGGCTTTCTCATACCACCCCTGGCCGATATCAGCTGGTTGGCTGATCCCCAATTGGCCTTTGCAGTTTGTGTGATGGCGGATGTCTGGGGATGGATACCCTTCTTGACCCTGGTGCTGATTGGTGGGTTGGGAGCCATACCAAGAGATTCCCTTGAAGCGGCCCAGGTTGATGGCGCCAACGGTTGGCAGGTCTTCAAGGATGTAACACTGCCCCAACTTGGTCCCGTTCTGGCTGTGGTCATCATCCTGAAATCAATTTTTTCAATCAAGACCTTTGACCAGGTCTACATGTTGACCAATGGCGGGCCGGGAACTGCCACCCAAACCTTGAGCCACTATATATATTTCAATGGCATGAAATACGGCCAGATCGGATATTCGGCCTCGGCGGCCTGGTTGATGGTAATTCCCATGATCTTCCTGACCTATGCCTATGCCAAGCTGGTCTTTCGAAAGAATCAGCAATGACTGGCCTCAAGTTGCGAAAATTCTGGCAATATGTTCAGTTGATTGTCATTCTGACCGGGGCGGCGATCATGATTATTCCCATAATCTGGATATTCATGGCAGCGTTCAAGACCCATGTCGATGTTTACCAGCTCAAAATCTGGTTCAGACCAACACTTGAAAACTTTGCAGTGGTATTCGATCCACCCTATTACCTGTTGGACAAGTTGATCAATTCCACCATTGTTGCAACCGTTACCGTGCTGATTGCCATACCCGTTGCAACCTGTGCCTCCTATTCTTTTTCCAGGTTTCGCCTGAAGGGCGAGACCGTCATGCTGGTCATGATCCTGGCAACTCAATTTGTCCCGGCGGTGGTGATAATCCTTCCCTTTTTCGTCATGTTCCGGGATATATCCCTGCTGGATACAAGGACCGGTTTGGTGTTGGTAAATCTGGCCATCGTCATGCCTTTCGCGATCTGGATGATCAAGGGCTTTATTGACGGCATCCCGCTTGACACCGAAGAAGCAGCTCTGGTGGACGGTTCCAGCAGGATTCAGGTAATCAGGAATATCGTTTTACCGATGGCAGCACCAGGTCTGATAACCTCCGGCATATTCTGTTTCATCATTGCCTGGAACGAATTCCTGTTTGCCCTGATCCTTACCAACAAGCATTCGGTTACCCTCCCCATCGGATTGGCGTTGTTCAAGGCAGAGGAAGGGGATTTATGGAACCTGTTGTCTGCTGCCGGGATAATCATCATGGTACCAATGTTTGTTCTTGCACTCATCATCAGAAAACACTTTGTCCAAGGAATGACCATGGGAGCGGTTAGATAATGGCCAGAATACTACTTAAAGATCTATCAAAGATATGGGGTTCATTCGTCGCCGTAGACAACCAGACCCTCGAAATCGAGGACAGGGAATTCCTGGTTTTGCTGGGACCTTCGGGATGTGGCAAAACAACAACCATGCGCATGATTGCGGGACTGGAGGAACCTACCTCAGGCGAGGTCTGGATTGGTGACAGGATGGTCAATGAGGATTTACCAAAAGACCGGGACGTGGCAATGGTCTTTCAAAACTATGGTCTTTATCCCCACATGTCTGTTTACGAGAACATTGCCTATCCTCTCAAGGTAAGGAAAAGGATAGCCGCCAACCAAATAAAGGAGTTGGTAAACAAAGCCGCCAACCGTGTCGAACTGGGTGACTTTCTTCATCGGAGACCTCGTGAATTATCAGGTGGCCAGAGGCAACGGGTAGCCCTTGCCAGGGCAATCGTGAGGGAACCACAGGTTTTTCTGATGGATGAACCCCTCTCCAACCTTGATGCAAAACTGAGGGTTTCCATGCGGGCCGAGCTCAAGCATCTCAGCCATGAATTGAAAATCACCACGGTTTATGTAACCCACGATCAAATCGAGGCCATGACCCTGGCTGACCGCATAGGAGTGATGAATAACGGCAAGATTGTCCAACTCGGAACCCCAGACGAAATCTATCACGACCCGGCCAACATCTTTGTAGCCGATTTTATAGGTTCCCCTTCCATGAACCTCATTGAGGGACAGATACAGGATGGCTGGTTTCATGCCAAGGGTGTTCATGATATCGAGGAGTCTTCCAAGTCCAAGGAAGGGAATAGAATAGTCAGCACATCCTTTCCCAATCAGAAAAATGTCGTTCTTGGCATTCGTGCCGAAGACATTTCCGTCACTGATCCCGAAAAGGGATCCATTCAGGGAACCGTGTTTGCAACGGAAAACACCGGCGAGAGCATTATGATTACGATTTCCCTGGGCAAACAAAGGATTACCTGCAAGGGGAACCGGGAAGATCAACCCGATATTTCCCAAACCATCGGTCTGCAATTTATCCCCGAAAAAACCTATTTTTTCGATCAGGACAGCGGCTTGCGACTGGGTTAATTGTTGTAAATATATACTTTTTGAACATGACAGCCATCCCTGATTCTAGGAGTATTCATGTACAATTTAACTTTTGATTAATCTATTGATACCTGATTTAAATTTAATTTTTACCTGCGGTTGTCAACAACATTAGTTACCACTCTTTGAACCACTATCGGAAGCAATACTGGTGGAAATAAAAATCAGCAATTCAAACGATTCGCTTTTCCTTTATTATGACTTTTTTCCCAAACAAAGATCATATCTTCCCTATCTTCATTATATGCTATCCAATCCTATCGGGCTGGAACACATGTGAGTAGGGATTGAAAGTGATATCTCACTCACTGGTCACCGGCAACAATAATGGTTCCTTCTGGTCTTTCAGGCTGGCTTAGATGAGGCCCTTATATTGTTCGAGTTTAGCTGCAGTAGCCACAAGCCCTTGTTGCCTCAATATTTGCAAATATTGGTCAATATCATATGGAGGCTTCTTCAAGCGTGAGCGAATCTCCTTAATTGCTACGCAAAATAAACCTGGAGCCAAATCAAGGTGGTTTAACAAGAATTCATCCGGGTGTTGGGTTTCAATATTGAAAATGCTCAAAACCTCTGCAGGAAAATCCCTGATGTTTTGAGTGACAATTACATCGCATCTTCCTACAATTGCTGCTGCCAAAACATGACGATCTTTTGGGTCGGGAAGTTCTAATGAAGGTATAATGCATTCATAACCATAAATTAGACAATCTCTTGTGTGCTCATTCATTAAATCCCGGGTACGCTCTAATTTTTCTCTAGAGCGTTCCGGCTCATTCCGTAAGAGGGAATTAATCCATTCCCGGTGAATGTCATCCGTCCATCTAGCCTTATAAAGGTCGCCTACAGCTAATTCCATCAAGATATCCCTCATGGGAGCTGGGTACAAGACATTAGCATCTAGAAGCGCAGTGTATAGACTCATAAATTATAACCCATATTGTCTTCTTGGGCTTCGATGGTTAGTTGCTCCAAAACCTTCTTTCGGTCTGCATCAATCGAATTTTTGTAAGCAATGACATCCTCCAACAGGATGCGTCTGTGTCTCCCTACTTTACGATGCGGGATAGCTCTTTCCTCCAACAGTTTGATTAAGTAAGGTCGTGAGACATTCAAAATATTCGAAGCTTCAACAGTGGTAAGTTCGACATTCTCTGGGATAATTATGACGCCTCTTCCAGCAGCCATGGCATCAAGGATCCCAAGAAGTAGCTTCACTGCACCTTCAGGAAGGTCGATAACTTCAGCTGGTTGAGGTTTATTTATACGTAAACTCAGTGGCTTATCTGCAGTAACATATTTAGCTAACCTTTGGCTTGTATACCGGGCAATCTCTGCATCTCTAGCTGAGGGTGGCAATTCCCTATATGTGGTCATTGTCATGGTTTTGCTCCTTTCCTTTTGGCTCAATATAGTCAATAAATGCAATAAATGCAATAAGTGAAATAAATGTAGATTGTGAGGAGTAATAGCCTGGTATAAAGAAATCTGGCTATTTCTTTGGAGTGATTTTAATAGGTAGCTTTACACACTTTGATGTATAAATTAACCCGTGAGGAGTAGAAATAACACCATGAAATGATCAGCGGTGTGACTTATTTTACTGCACTAAGATCTTCGTGATTCAATATGAGATAATGTGCAATAAAGAGTGGGAAAAATTGCCTTTTCAATCTCAATGGTCTTCCGATTAAAGGTCACCATCCCAAAAATAAATCTTGCATGAAAAACTTATAGCCAAGGCCTGGCTAGTGAATAATTCTCTTCAAACTTGTCGATATGGGATTCTTTCTCCATGGTTAGTCCGATGTCATCAAGACCTTCAATGAGACACTTTTTCTTGAAACTGTCAATCTCAAAGTGAATTTTGGTACCATCTGGTGCTGTAATTTCCTGGTTTTCAAGGTCAATCGTCATTCTGGCATTTGAACCTGACTCGGCAAAATCCATCAACATGTCAACCTGTTCCTTGGGTAGTGTAATTGGCAGGATGCCGTTCTTGAAACAATTGTTGTAGAAAATATCGGCAATACCCGTGGATATGACACACTTGATACCATAATCAAGCAGGGCCCAAGGTGCATGCTCCCTTGATGAACCACAACCGAAATTATCCCCTGCAATGATTATTTCAGCGTTCTTCCAGGCATTCTTGTTCAAGATAAAATCAGGGTTCTCCTTGCCTTCGAGATCATATCTCATTTCAAAAAACAGGCTTACACCCAAACCTGTCCTTTTGACAGTCTTGAGGAACTGCTTTGGAATAATCATGTCCGTATCAATATTGACCAAAGGCATTGGTGCGGCTATTCCGGTAAATTGTTCAAACTTCTTCATCATTAACTCCAAATCATTCTTTCTGGATAAACCGGATTACATGAACTGACGCACATCAGTCAGTTTGCCAGTAACGGCAGCGGCCGCAGCCATTGCCGGACTTACCAGATGGGTTCTACCACCTCTGCCCTGGCGTCCCTCAAAATTCCTGTTGGATGTCGAGGCACAGCGTTCGCCTGGTGCCAATTGATCAGGATTCATGCCGAGACACATTGAACAACCGGCCATTCTCCATTCAAACCCTGCATCCACCAATTGTTGGGCAATACCTTCCTTTTCAGCCTGTTCGCGGACAAGCCCTGAACCGGGAACAATCATGGCTCGAAGACCGGACTTGACTTTCTTGCCTTTCATGATTTTAGCCACTTCCCGAAGATCCTCGATCCTGCCGTTGGTACAGGACCCGATGAAAACCGTATTGATATCTATATCGGACAATTTCGTTCCGGGCTTGAGCCCCATGTAATCCAGACTTCTCCTTACAGCATCAGCCTTCAACCCCTCGAATTCCTCAGGAGCAGGTACATAATCATCAATCGGCAAAACATCTTCAGGACTGGTGCCCCAGGTTACCACCGGTGAAATCGTTTCCCCTTCAATGATGACTTCCTTGTCAAAATAGGCAGCCTCGTCGGAATAGAGGGAATTCCAGAAGGTTTGGGCTATTTCAAATGAAGCTCCCTTGGGTGAATAGGGCCTTGATTTCAAATACTCGATGGCTTGGTCATCTGGAGCAATCAAGCCAGCTCGGGCCCCACCTTCGATAGCCATGTTGCAAACTGTCATTCGCCCTTCCATTGAAAGGTTTCTTATTACATCACCACAGTACTCGATGACATGACCCGTTGCGCCAGCTGTTCCAGTCTTGCCAATTATGGAAAGGGTAACATCCTTGGCAGTAACACCACTTCCCAAGGAACCGGTAATCTCGACCTTCATGTTTTTGGATTTCTTCTGGATGAGTGTCTGGGTTGCCAGAACATGCTCAACTTCGCTTGTTCCTATACCATGTGCCAAGGCTCCAAAGGCTCCGTGGGTAGCCGTATGACTATCACCGCATACGATTGTCATACCAGGCTGGGTCAAACCCTGTTCGGGTCCGATGATATGTACGATACCCTGTCTTATGTCATTGACACCGAAATACTGTATGCCGAACTCCTCGGCATTACGCTCCATGGCTTCCACCTGAATTCTGCTCTCCTCGTTTTCAATGCCCTTCTCCCTGCCAACATTGGTGGGAACGTTATGATCGGAAACGGCAATGGTCTTGTGAGGAGCCCTGACAGACCGTCCGGCCATCCTCAATCCGTCAAAGGCCTGTGGACTGGTCACTTCATGGACAAGGTGCATATCGATGTAAATCAGGCAAGTACCATCATCAGATTGATGTACAACATGGTCATCCCAAATCTTGTCGTAGAGGGTTCTCGGTTTTGACATTTTCTCAATCCTTGCTGTTTTGGTTCACAAAATCTTGAATAACAGATGGCAATTTATGAATTTACAAAAATAGTAGGGATTTGCTGAATTGCAAATTTGTTGAATTGTAACTTGTATAGGTGTATTATCGTAAAATATATCATTCCCTGTTTCCACATGGAAAGGGCCTATAAGTTTATGGTCATTTCAAAATTCTGGTATATTTGTAGGATTTACAAATAATAGCATTAGCAAGAATAAAATAATATTGAGTAGTTTGAGGCAGAGTGGTGAAAATAAGGTTCGTTTTTTGTATTGCTTTTTGGGTGGCTTTAGCGACCCCCTTGTTATCACAGCAGGAGATTGAGGGCATTGATCAGATTAATGACTGGATAGTTTACAAGACTACCTCCTCCAGCGAACAATTGCACTGTGGCATAATGGCACAGCCAGCAAGCAGTTCCTATACACAGAACGGAAAGACGGTCAAGGTTTCACGTGGTATTACCCGCCTTACCATATCGATTTTGGGAGGTCGGGGAGGTACCGAACTCGTCTCCATTGAAGCCGGCTTCAATATCAAGCGAAAATCATCGGTATCACTGGTGATTGATGACAATCGGAAATTCAACCTACATCTTGATCCGGAAGACAAGATTTTGACCTATGCATGGCCATTGTATTCTGATGATGAAAAAATCGTATCTGCCTTGAAACGAGGAGGAAAAGCCGTGGTCACCATGCTTTCACAAAGGGGTACAACCGTAGTTGATACCTACTCCCTGAATGGTGTAACAGCCGGTTTGAAAAGAGCCGCTGTTGCCTGTCAATAATTTTTGTTTCCCACTAGTTTGTAGTGTGTTTTCCCGCAAGACTTCCGAGTCCGACTGAATCCATGACTCAAATTGAAAGTGACCAGAAAAACCTGATTGGTTTAACCCGATCATCCTTGTCTCAAACCCTGCTTGAGTTGGGTGTTCCGGAACGGAAATTGAAAATGAGGGTCGACCAATTATGGAACTGGATCTATGTCAGGGGATGTCGGGACTTTGGGGCTATGTCAAATCTGGCCAAGGATTTTCGGAATCTTTTGGACAAGAATTCGGCACTTCGGGTTCCTGAATGCAGAATAAGAAAAATCAGCAAAGATGGTACCAGGAAATATCTTTTCAGGGGCGAAGGGGGACATGAATTCGAAACGGTATATATACCCGAGGAAGGTCGAGGGACCTTGTGCGTTTCATCCCAGGTGGGTTGTACCCTGAATTGTACCTTTTGCCATACCGGTACCCAGGCCTGGGTCAGAAATCTTACCGTTTCCGAAATTGTGGGTCAGATCATGGCCGTACGTGATGACTTGAATGAATGGCCCACGGTTGGAAGTACCTTCACTTCGGAGCAAAGGTTGATTTCCAATGTCGTTTTGATGGGTATGGGAGAACCCTTGTATAATTTTGACAATGTTCGGGATGCCATGAAGATTGTCATGGATGGCGACGGGTTGAGCATTTCCAGAAGGCGGATTACCCTATCAACCGCAGGTGTGGTGCCGGGTATCAAAAGGGCGGGTGAGGAAATTGGTTGTCGTCTGGCCATTTCCTTTCATGCCACGACTGATGAAATCAGGGACAAAATTGTTCCCATAAACAGAAAATGGAACATCGCCACCCTGCTTGAAGCTCTTCGGAATTATCCAAGATTGAACAATTCGGACAGGATAACCTTTGAATATGTCATGTTGAAAGACCTAAATGACAGTGAGGAGGATGCACGTCGTCTTGTTTCCCTCATCAGAAACATACCTGCCAAGGTCAATCTGATACCCTTCAACTCCTGGCCCGGAGCACAATTCGAACGATCCACCCCGGAAAAAATTTCAAATTTTGCCAGAATCATATATAATTCAGGTTACCCATCTCCAGTCAGAACTCCCAGAGGGGAAGATATTTTGGCTGCCTGTGGGCAATTAAAATCTGAGACTTCCCGCTTGCGGCGGAAAAGAATTTCTGTAAATTAGAAAAAATAAATTAATGAGTTGGCGTTCAGATGCAGACAATTACAAATTTCAGAGGGAACAGGGCGATTTTATTATTTTGGCGGGCTTTTTTGTCAAAAATGAAACTGGGTACGATATTTCTGGTTTGCATCATGGTAATCGCTTCTTGCTCTGAAAAACAACCTGCATACAAGTCGCAAAGAGTGACCAAATTGGAGGTTGATAAATCCGATCGTGAACTTCGGGTTTACAACGGCCCGGATGTCATTCGTACCTTTGATATTGGATTGGGTTTCAGTCCTCAGGGCCACAAGAAAAGGGAAGGTGACGGAAAAACCCCACATGGTCGTTATTACATCGACCGAAAGAACCCCTTCAGTTCATTCCATTTGTCCTTGGGTATTTCGTATCCCAATGCCAGCGACAAGAGGCAGGCCTGGAAAAGGGGATATTCGCCAGGTGGTGATATCATGATCCATGGTCTTCCCAGTAATGGAGATATCCCTTCGAGTAGGGATTGGACGAGAGGTTGTATAGCCGTTACCAACGCAGAGATTGAATACCTTTACAAGGTAGTGGATGTAGGTACACCCATAATCATCTACGAATAGCCCCTGATCCAAACTGTTTGCAATTGAAGAATTGTTAGGCAATAACCAACGCTTTGCCCCTTTTTTGTTCCGTGTTTTTTACTTTCTGAGTGATCAACCATTGCAATACTTCGAAATCTGTAAACCCGGTTTCGAAAAACCTGATTTCATTGCCGAAGTTTCTTGGTAGCAGTAGCTTGAAATAAACAAGGTTATTAGGTGCCAACCAGCATTACCCACCAAATCCTTCCATCGCTATCCTGTTTCCACCCTATCCCCATTCTCCTCGCCTGGGGGTCCAAGATATTTTGGCGGGCTTCCTCTTCATTTAGCCAAGCACCCAAAATATCAAGCGGAACTTCAAAGGATTCGGCAATATTCTCACCAATCAATTCTCCCTCATAACCAGCTCTGGCAACCCTTGTTATCGGTGAAGATCGGTCTGACCCGAAATGCCAGGGGCGATTTTGCAAACTCATGTCTCTTGCATGCGTAAATGCCGCTGCATTAAGTTCGGATGAATACCTCAACCTGGAAGCATCCGTGGATGTCCTGATGTTGTTGATTGCTTCAAGCATTCGTCCCGGAATCAACCTTGCCTGCCTGTTGTCAATTCGATAAATCTTGGGATTGTAATTACTATCGTCTCTTGGAAGGTTGTCAAGGTCAGCCGTACAGGCTGCGAGAAAACCGAGTGTCACTAAAAATAATACGATTCTGGAGTATGTTTTTTTCAATTTTGGAGTCCGGCGAATTGTTTAATGATTGATTGTTTTAGTTTTCTTGTAAATATCCACAAAAAATTGTAAATGTGCAATACATAAACAATTAACAGAAATTTTACCCGATCAATGGGTTACATTTATTGTAAAAATTGAGTTAATTGTATCTTAGATCGTTCAAATTTAATGGGTAAACCTTATGAGCAGTTTGATTAGCAGAAGAAATTTTGGAAAATCACTCGGTGCCGGACTCGGTGTTGCCTTGCTGGGTGGAAACAGTGTTCTTGCCCAGAAAAGGCTGAGAAACATCTCCGGTTTTCGATATGAAGTTTGGGAAGATTACTTCAACACTCTGAAGCATGGTGCCATTCTGGCTGATACCAAGAACAGAGTTTTGCATTATTGGTCCGAGGATGAGTCAATCTATCATTTATATCCCGTAAGTGTTCCCTTGACACCCGAGCTAACCAGGTTGGGATATACTGAAGTCATAAATAAAAAAGAAAATCCCAGCTGGACCCCTACACAAGACATGTTACGAAGAAACCCCGATTGGCCAGCATATATGCCTCCGGGACCTGATAATCCGATGGGAACACATGCCCTCTATCTTTCCTGGCAATATTACCGTATCCATGGAACTCATGACACCAGAAAGATTGGAAGACGTGCTTCGCAGGGATGCATTGGACTATATAACGAAGATATTGCCACGCTTTTCGATTTGGCAGAAGTTGGCACACAAGTCCTGTTGGTTTAATCTGTCGGGATTTAACTGCCGTTTTTCCACAATTTGACTTTTTGAATGACATTTATGCAGTCTGGTATCAATTCTATGCTCAAAATGTTTCACGGATTCACGGGAGGGACTAGTGACCAAAAAAAATTTGATAGGTAATTTGATTTTTCTTATTTAAATCTGTAATCTTGAGTTTATGTTAGACAAACAAATTACATAATGGCATTTGTTTACTATTCGTTAAAATAAAATTTGGAGGATTGTATGAAGAAACTGGTTCTTGCAGTTGCGTTTGCAGGGTTGGCATTTGGTGCCAATGCCGGAGGTTTGGATGAAGCCGATACTTCGGATGAAATGGCTGCTGATCCTGAAATGATGGAACCTGAGGTAGAAGAACCCTCTGAAGGAGGTGGCGGTTTTAACATGCTCACCCTCCTTTTGGTTGCTTTGCTTGCAGTCGCATTTAAGTAAAAACAATATAAAATTACCTGGACAGTATTTTGTCCAGGTAATTTCCATGGGGTTAGCAGTTCAACGACTGAACTTGTATCCTTAGCCCTGTTTTGTAATCGGGATATGCAAGTTCATATCCCAGTACTGTTTTTATTCTTTGATTCCTGACCCTTTTGGATTCGGAATAAAAACTTCTCGCCATTTCACTTAGTTCAGCATCCTCAAAATTAGTACCTGCAGGTTTGGGTATTTCGAGGAGATCCGCTGCATAATCAATGACCTTATCCGATCTTTCGGGAAGGTTGTCGCAAAGGTTGAAAATACCGCTGGCTGCCGGTGTGGATATGGCCTTGTTTACTATCCCGGCAATGTCCTCGACATGAATACGATTGAAATATTGATCAGGCTTGAGGATTTTTCTTCTGTTTCCTTTTCTAAGTTGTTCCATTGGCCCTCTATCAGGTCCATAAATTCCAGCCAGTCGAAAAATGCAGAGTGGTATCCCCAGTCTGCCTGCCAATTTCTCCCAGGCATCTTCGGCCATTACCCTGAACTTACCCCTTTGGGTGGTTGGATTCACAGGAGTGCTTTCATCAACCCAATTGCCATCATGATCACCATAAACAGCCGTTGTCGAGAAATAACCGATCCATTGAAGATTGACAAATTGGTCATCTGGCTGCTGATTCAAATACTCTATGACAATGTCCTTTCCCTGTTTTGGAGGGATCGAAATCAACCAATGGGTTGCCAACCTGAGTACATCTTCAAGAGGGGTTCCAGGCCAAAGTTTTGCACCAATACCGATTTTTTCCAGAGAATTGCTTGTATCCAGTGATCTGGTTGTACCGGTTATTCTCCATTTGCCAGACTTTAATAGTTCTTTGGCAGTTTGGGTTGAGCTGTATCCACAACCAAAACAAAGCATATGTTTCATAAACCGACCTGTTTCTGTTAAGTTTCAATTTGAATGGAGTTCCAAATCTAATCGTCACCGGCCAATTGTTTCTCGGCCCAACACGCGGCATCTGCAACTATTGGTTCCGGATCAGTCTTCAGTTTTTGGACAACTGGCAGGAATTCCTCTAGATTGGAATTGCCAATGGCATAAAGTACATTCCTTACAAAGCGGTTTCGGCCAATGCGGGTGATTGGGCCTCCTCGGAACATTTCCCTGAATTGGCGATCATCCAAGCAGGCCAATTGCTTCAGGGAGGGTGATTCCAGCTCTTTTCTGGCATGATACCTTGTTTCTTTCCCCAATTTGGCGAATTTGTTCCAGGGACAAATCTGCAGACAATCATCACAACCGAAGATTCTGTTACCAAGACTTTTGCGGAGGTTCTCCGGTACCGGTCCCTTGTGTTCAATGGTCAGATAGGAAATACATTTTGTCGCATCCAGTTGGTATGGTTCGGGGAATGCGTTGGTGGGACAAATATCCAGACATCTTCGACAACTGCCACAATGGTCACTTTCCTGTTCATCAGGTGGAAGTTCGATCGTGGTAAATATTGCACCCAGAAAAAACCAGTTACCTATTTTTCTATTGATCAGGTTCGTATGCTTGCCCTGCCACCCAATGCCTGCAGCCTGCCCCAATGGTTTCTCCATAACAGGTGCCGTATCGACAAAAACCTTGATTTCTGACTGTGGTTGCTGCTGAATGAGCCATCGACCAATTCGCTTGAGTCTTTTTTTGATCAAATCGTGATAGTCCCTGTTACGGGCATAAAGAGCTATTGTTCCCTTGTCCACATGCTTAAGGTTTTCCAGCGAATTTGCTCTTTGTGAATAGGAATCTGCAAGCATGATAACTGAACGTGCTTCAGGCCACAAACTTGTTGGATTGCCTCTCCACTCAGATCTGTTTTCCATCCAGACCATGGTTCCATGGTATTTTGAGGAAAGGAAATGGTGTAATCTGGAATTTGCTTCGGGAATGGCAGACGGAGAACAAATACCTACTGCATCAAACCCTTCATTCAAGGCCTGTTGTTTTAGTTCAAGCTTTAAATCAATCAAAATCTACATTCGCATAATGAACGGCTGGAAAATATCCGGGAACATGATCGGAAAGAATTGGCTTGAATGCGCGTCTGGATTTCATTCTGGAATACCATCCCTTGATTTCGGCATATTCTTCTTTTTTCCAATTTATCATTCCCACATAGTCAAGACATGAGAGATGGGCCGCCACGGTGAAATCCGCCAAGGTCAGCCGGTCGCCGGCTATCCACCTCCTGTGCATGATCAGGAACTGTAGGTACTTGGTATGATTTTTCAGCTGTTCCAACCCGAATTTTACCTTTCTTTCATCAGGTGATCCCTTCTGCTGTATTCTACGCAACATTCGTTCAAAAACCAAAACGGAAGTTACTTCCTGATTAAATTTTTCGTCAAAAAAGGATATCAACCTCCTCATTTCACATTGCTCTCTCGGGTCTTCGGGGATCAGCCGTATTGTATCATCAGGAGCTATGGCTTCAATATATTCGCATATGGCCTGACTATCAGCAAATACTTCCTTGCCGTTTCTAAGGGCCGGAACCTTGCCTGCGGGATTCAATTTTTGGAAGGCAACCCTTTTTTCCCAGTATCTTTCCTCTCTGAGGGTAAAATCAATCTTCTTTTCTGCCAGAACCAGGCGAACCTTGCGACAAAAGGGAGAAAGGGGGTAATGATAAAGAATATAAGAATTTTCCATTAATCACTTAATTCAATTCAAATGGATTATAATCAACTGGTGAACTGGTTTTTCCTTACCAGATTCATCGGTGGATTAAAGTAAATAAATTAAAGATTTATGGAAGTGTATTTCAAGCCATTTCAGACGGTTGTCAAAAATATTATTTTTGTTAATTCCCCCTTTCATGAACTGAAAGGGGGAATATTTTGCATGCTAATTGATCAATTAGGCGACAGGAGTTTCCTTGACAGCCTTCTTGACTTTTTTGGCCGGTGCCTTGGGTTCGGGAGTTTCAATTTCAGGCGTGGCTTCCATTTCTGATTTTGCCAGAAAAATGTCCAGTGTTTCCTTCTGGGCATTTTTGATTAAATCTGCTGAATTCATGAAATAATTCGTTGTTGTTTCACCCGATGCTGAAACGATGTTGAACATGGTTTTGGAAAATTGTTCGGGGTTTTTGAATTCGGAAACAAGTTTCATCCAGCCATCAACCATGTCCTGGTTAAACTTTCTTGAATATTCCACGTTGTTTTCTGCCAGAGTCAGTGAAATCTTGACGAGATTCTTGTTCAGATCTGCTGTCTTATCCATGTTTTCCGTGATTTGTGTCAGGGTGTAATTATCTGTCATGCTATGTCCTTATTGACTTGTTTAACTTGAAATTCATGATGAAACATGATGAAACCCATTTAATGCTGCAATGCAGAATTTCAATGTTCATGGATTGAATTTCTGCTTTTTTTGCCCTTCAAAAATTTATATGTTTTAATTTATTCGAAATAAAATATTTAAATACGGCAACAAAATAAATTAGGACAAAAATGCCGGAAACACTCCCGAATCCATCACCAAAAGTCTCGGATGAAGTTAAGCAAACCACATGTTACATGTGTGCGTGTCGATGTGGAATAGATGTCCATCTCAGGGATGGAAGAGTAAGGTATATTCAGGGTAACAGAAAGCATCCGGTCAACCGTGGCGTGCTTTGTGCCAAAGGCTCTACGGGTATGCTTCATCTGGAAGCACCTTCAAGATTGAATTCCCCGCTGCTTAGAACAGGTGAAAGGGGTGAAGGCAAATTCAAGTCAATTTCATGGGATGAGGCTTTGTCCATTGCTACAGGCTGGTTGGGGGAAGTTCGATCCGAAGATCCCAGAAAGCTGGCCTTTTTTACCGGAAGAGACCAAAGTCAATCCCTGACCGGATGGTGGGCTCAACAATACGGTACACCCAATCATGCTGCTCACGGTGGATTTTGTTCGGTGAACATGGCTGCTGGAGGGATTTATTCCATAGGAGGATCGTTTTGGGAGTTTGGACAACCTGATTGGGAAGAATGTAAACTGGTCATGCTTTTTGGCGTTGCGGAGGATCATGATTCAAATCCGATTAAAATGGGACTGTCAGCAGTTCGCAGAAACGGAGGCAAGATCATCTCTGTCAATCCAGTCAGAACGGGATATTCGGCTGTAGCCGATACCTGGATTGGAATCAATCCGGGTACTGATGGCTTGCTTGTTCTTTCCATAATTGGCGAATTGCTCCGATCCGGCTGTATAGATGTTGATAGTTTGCGATACCATACCAATGCCCCCTGGCTGGTCAATTTGTCAGAGGGGCCGGAAAAGGGGCTGATCATCAGGGATGACCAAGATAATCCCATGGTAGTTGACAGTCAGAACGGCAAGCTGGTTTCCCATATGGATCCTAACGCTCAACCACTGTTGTCAAAAACAATTACCACACCTGAAGGTCAAGAGATTGCTACCGTTTTCAGTCTAATGGTCGAAAAGTATCTTCAACCGGAGTTTCTGCCGGCTAATGTCAGTGAAAAAACCGGCGTACCAGCATCGATCATTGAGGGTTTGGCTCGTGAACTCTATCAGGTTGCAATCGAACATTCAGATGAAATCAATCATTCCTGGCGGGATATTTACGGCCGGGAACACAAGACCATAAAAAAGCGGCCGGTTGCACTTCATGCCATGCGGGGGATTTCGGCCCATTCCAATGGCTTCCAATCCTGCCGAGCCCTTCATTTGCTACAAATATTACTTGGTACCATAGATACTCCTGGTGGAACACGCTATAAACCCCCTTACCCCAAACCCTATAATATTCATCCTTCACCTGCAAGATATGCAGGTCCGGATACCCCATTGTCAGGTTCCCCCCTAGGCTATCCCAAAGGTCCTGAAGATCTTTTGATCGAACCTGATGGAACTCCTCAAAGAATTGACAAGGCCTATTCCTGGGAAGCTCCCCTGGCAGCACATGGCATGATGCATTCGGTTATTTCCAATGCTGCGGCAGAGGATCCCTACCCGATTGAAGTTCTATTCCTGTATATGGCCAACATGGCTTGGAATTCCTCGATGAACACTCCTTCGGCAATGAACGACCTGAAGGCCAAAGATCAGGATGGAAATTACAAGATTCCCAAGATTATCGTGTCCGACGCTTTCTCTTCAGAGATGACTTCATTTGCCGATCTTGTCTTGCCTGACACGACTTATTTCGAAAGATATGATGGCATTTCATTACTTGATCGTCCGATCGGCGAGCCCGATCTGGTTGCTGATGCCATCAGATACCCGGTCGTCGAGGTGACTAGAAATGTCAGACCGTTTCAGGATGTTCTGCTGGAACTGGGAGGTCGTTTGAAACTTCCCGGATTTGTTGATGAGATCAATGAACCGAAATGGAAGAATTATGCCCATTATCTGGCCACTCATGAAAGAAAAAAGGGTGTTGGTCCCCTTGCTGGTTGGCGAGGCAAGAAAGGTGATGTATCTGGCAAGGGGGAGCCAAACCCTGGTCAAATCGATAAGTATATTGAAAATGGAAGCTTCTGGTCAGCCGAAATACCCGAACGGGCTCTCTATTTGAAAAATGTCAATCAGGATTATCAGGAATGGGCAATGAACATGGGATTTTATGATTCTCCCAACCCCTTCAAGCTGGAAATTTATTCTGAAACACTGCGCAAGTTTCAATTGGCTGGTGAAGGGCATGGTCCCAACCAGCCGCCTGAGGAATTGAGAACAAGAATAGCCGAGGCATTTGATCCTTTCCCGAGTTGGTATCCTCCCGGGAATATATCGGAGGAAGACTTTCCTTATTCGGCCATAACCCAAAGGCCTATGGCCATGTACCACTCCTGGGGTTCCTTTAATCCCTGGCTTCGGCAAATCCATTCAGAAAACAGATTGTTTGTACCAGAATCAATTTGTCAAAAGGAAAACCTGAAAGAAGATGACTGGGTTTGGGTGGAATCACCCACGAACCGAATCCGGGTTCAGATTAAGCCCATGAAGGCAGTAAATTCGAATACACTCTGGACCTGGAATGCTATTGGCAAGCGTTCGGGAGCGTGGAACCTTTCTCCCAACTCACCGGAAACAACAAAGGGATTTTTACTTAACCATCTGATTTCCGAATTGCTGCCAGTACAACCCGACGGAATGCGCTGGGCCAATTCCGACCCCATCACCGGTCAGGCAGCCTGGTATGATCTCAAGGTAAGAATAAAAAAAGCCAAGGCAGGTGAAGAAGGTATATATCCTGAATTCAAGCCCCAGCATGAACCGCCAGATTCAAGACGAAGGCCATCAACCCTTCAATATGGGAAGGAGTGGACCGAATGACCTCCCTTCCAAAAAGCACTGATCGTAAACTCGGTCTTGTCATAGACTTGGATGTATGTGTTGGCTGTCATGCTTGTGTAACCAATTGCAAAGCCTGGAACACCAGTGGGTACGGTGCCCCCCTGGCTGATGAATCCCCTTATGGACATGACCCCTCAGGTGTCTGGTTAAACAGGATTCACAGTTTTGAAACTGAACAAAATAATATGAGTGCACTCGTACATTTTCCCAAAAGTTGTTTGCATTGTGATGATGCCCCCTGTGTTACGGTGTGCCCAACCGGTGCTTCATACAAACGTGTTTCCGATGGTATAGTGCTGGTTGATGAATCAAAATGCATGGGGTGTGGATTATGTGCGTGGGCATGCCCCTATGGTGCACGAGAAATGGACCCGGTTGCAGGTGTTATGAAAAAATGCACCTTGTGTGTTGATCGAATCTACAATGAAAACCTGCCTGAAGAAGACAGGGAACCGGCTTGTGTCAGAACCTGTCCTACGAACGCAAGATTCTTCGGTGATCTATCAGATCCTGATTCAGAAGTTTCCCAACTGGTAGCTCGCAGGGAATCAGCCGATTTGATGCCGGAGCAGGAAACAAGTCCAGTAAATCAATACCTACTACCCATAGAAAGATATGGTACCGACGAGCTTGCCAGTCCGGATTTCAACCTTGCTTCGCTTGCATCCCGAAAATCCGGAGGAATCCTTTCCTGGGTTGATAACCTTCTTAATGGAAATTAGGACCTGAATTGCATCCAGCTATATCCATCATTGTGTTTTCCACCTTTTCCGGTGTCGGATTTGGCATTGGTTTCTGGTTGGGAATTTTGGGCAATGGAAACCAATCACCAGCCGTTGTCATTACAGGTCTCCTAGCACTGGTTTGGGCCAGTGTTGGATTGATCAGTTCCGTCTTTCATCTACGAAGACCAGCACGGGCCATTCGTGCCTTCTCACAATGGCGTTCCTCCTGGCTATCAAGGGAAGGAATACTTGCCATTCTGACCCTGGGTTGCATTTTCCTCTACATCGTACTTCGGCTTTTCAATATCCATGGTCCAGGCGTGCTGGTATTGGCCTGGATTATTTCCCTGCTTTCGTTGGCGACGGTGTATTCGACAGCCATGATCTATACCCAATTAAAGGCTGTACCTGCTTGGAACACGGTTCTGACACCCCTTATCTTTATTGGTTTTTCCCTACTTGGTGGAGGCACCTTCTACTTTTCCTTTCTGCCAGAGTTTCTCAGCCGGGACTTTGAGTTTATCATTCTTATATTGCTGGTTGGAGGCTGGGTAATATGGATTTTATGGAGTTTAAGAAGAGACCGTATAGGAATGGGAGCGTCAAGTGTTGAAACAGCCACCCAATTGGGTAAATTGGGCACGGTCAAGCCCTTTGAACCTCCTCATATGGGACCGAATTACCTTACCAGGGAAATGGGATACCGACTATCAAAAAGCAAATCCACCCAGTTAAGGGGACTCGCAGTTGCATTAGGCCTTATAATTCCGATTCTTCTTTATTGTATTGTTTTCATTTATCAGGATTCAGGGTTCGCCAATGTTTCGCGGATATTGCTATTCTGCTTTGTTCTTTCCGGTATCTTTATATCAAGATGGCTGTTTTTTGCTGAATCACGTCACACCACCATGCTTTATTATCGAAATGAAAACTGATCCGACGTTCTGATCTCATCTTATCCAACAACTTCTACCAAACAAAAAAACGACCTTTCCATCAAATAGAAAGGTCGAAGTGTAATCACCAAAAAGGGAGGAGGTAAGGCGATCAGGTCCAATATAAAAATAAGTACCACTAATTACAAGGATAATATTTCTTATAGAAGCCGATTGTAACAAAAAATTCAATAATATCACTGTTTGGATAGCCTGAAATCAACTAAAACTGTAAAAATTCTGGGTAACAATTAATGAATTGATTAAATAAATGATTATTCATGTTACTTAAATTACTTATAATAATATATTATATAATTATTGTTACTTATTATATTACAATTATCATCCATGCTGTTTAATTCATTCTAAGTAACATAATTTTTAAATAAGTTTATTTAAAGAACAAAAAATGGATAAATTGGAACGAATCGGTAGCTTTAAACAAAGTCCTATAATAGCAGGAGAAACATATAAAGCTTATATCCCCAAGCCTCTCCCGCCATCACCCCCACTGGATTTGTCATATCTTTACCCATTGCTTGACAAGGCCAATACTGCTATCGGACGGCTAGATGGCATGTGCATGGTTTTACCAGATGCCAATTTATTCTTATACATGTACATCAGAAAAGAAGCCGTTTTATCCTCACAAATTGAAGGCAAACAAACTTCCTTTTCTGACTTCCTCCTATTTGAGAATGGTGAAGTTCCTCGAGCCCAAATAGACGATTTAACTGAGGTTTCTTGTTATGTAAACGCCATGAATTATGGGCTTGAGCGGTTGGAGTTTTTTCCTCTTTCGCTCCGACTTATAAGAGAAATCCACAAAATATTAATGAACAATGAATATGATGGTGAAAAGCTTCCGGGTGAGTTTCGTTCATCACAAAACTGGGTTGGAGGTTCCAGACCTGGAAACGCAAGTTTCGTACCCCCTCCGCCAGAATACCTAATAGAAACATTAGACAATTTTGAGAAATTCCTATACCAATCAAACATAAAAATGCCTGCGCTTGTAAAAGCGGCTTTAGCCCATGCTCATTTTGAAACAATCCTTCCATTTCACGATGGTAACGGTAGACTTGGACGATTGCTCATTACCTTGATTCTTCGACATGAAGGTTTGTTAATTCGCCCACTCCTTTATCTGAGCATGTATTTGAAATTAAATCGGCAACAGTATTATGACCATCTCCAATCCATACCTGAAACAGGTGATTGGGAATCATGGATTGAGTTTTTCCTAACCGGGATTATTGAGACCGCCGAACAAGGGGCAAAAACAATACAAGCAATAGTTGCCTTGTTTGATGAAGATAGGGCTAAAATTAGGAATTCAGGAAAGTCCACTGCTGCAGTGCAAAGCATTTATAATTTTCTACAAGACCATCCGATCTCCTCCACAACCATTATACGTGATAAGTGTAAATTATCATTACCTACCGTCTTGAGAAGCCTGATAACATTGGAGGCAATAGGCATAGCCAGAGAAATTACCGGGAAGGAACGTAACAAGGTTTTTGTTTATGACCGCTATTTTGCCTTATTGAGCCAAGGTACCGAGCCACTGTGAAAAGTGGGTCATACTTTCCGCTCCGAATTGGTGCATCTCAGGCCATTTCTAGATCAAATGGGCCAAGCCGTTGTTTGCTTGTCGTTAAGTCACTTGGATACCAGATCCCGACTTTGCACCATAGTCAAACTTTGGGGAGTATAAACTGTATTAGCCAAAAAATCTTGCATTCTTAAAATTATAGGGCACCTCTATTTTAATGATTTTCAGAGCTTCCCCCTGATCATTAAGTGACAATTAGGGTTTATACACTTGATAATTCTTAAAGTACTTTTTTTTACAAATCTTATAAACTCACCTTTATTGAAAACATACTTCAGATTGTTCTTACCAGCTTGATTTATTAGCCAATCTTTGGCACCCACAGAGCACCATCACACATCAAGAATAATGATTGTATCTAACTAATTATATGCAATACTCAATACTTCAAAAGGATACTTTTCATCTACACTACCACCAGAAGACTGCCGATTACATTGTAAAACTAGTTCTTTAGGGAATTTAATTGGATGATAAAGGATTAGATCTTCAAAACGAGGTTTTTGGTAAATATTATTCCAAATATTGTATTGAGTAGTATAAGAGTCCCGAAGGTCGGACCATTTCGCGGCGGAAGCGTGCGGGTCAAGATCAAGAACGGCGGTATTGCGGCCAGACAAGCTTCAGGTACCCGCAAGATGCAACGCGAGCGTTGTCTTTCCCACTCCACGTCCTGCTGGTTGATTATCGATATTGTTCTCATTTCCAATGCATCACGAATTCAAATGTACAATATCACCTATGAACATAAACACAATACCATATGCGATTACTTGTTCAGAGTATCTGATCCAAGCTCTGAATCAGTTAGGGATATCTTCCAGTGAGGCTGCTGGACACGCAGCCGCTTCGATTTTCACACGCTTGGCTGATTCGCAGACCTAGCAGTTGCGGACGGGATGAGTGAATAGGATGGGCTGGAGTCGCCCCCGAAATGAATGCCGAGACCCTAGCGTCGGCCTGGATGACCTCGGTGAGGGTATCGGTCAGTTGCCCAGCGTGTTAGTTCGATAGCAAAGTTCGGAAATGTACCGGGTAAAACCCATAAAGTCTGGGAATTCCAAATTATTCCAGTCGGCACGCTTTTGCCACTTGGAGTCAACTCATATTTGAGGTTTTTCACGGCGTCTTCGTTCCACTGCAAGGCTTCAACAAGGTTCGCCATGTCGACTTCCACGACAGTAGCACCGAGTTGTTTCTGACCTTCGTTTACTGCCACCATGTACTTCTGGCAGCACTGGTCAAAAAGACATTTCACTTCATGTTGAATCTCCTGTCTCAAATCCGTGAAAAGATTGTACACGTTGTGGGTGTGTGGGGCGATTCTTCCTCGCTCCTGCTCCCATATGTGCTTTAGGACCAACTCAACCACGATCGGATAGAGGACAGTACCGGTGAGAGCCATCCCGAGTCTCTGTCGATCCAAAGCATCATTTGTCGAACTCGCAGCGCTAACGGCCGCTGTCGATACCGGGATAATATTGCCAGGTTGAAGGGCTTCAATCCCTAAGATGAGCAGACTGGCAGACTTCAGCTTGGAACCCCTATCTGTAATAAGCATTGCAGTTCCCATAACATTTTCTTTGATGTAAAATGCTTATATCTATAATCGGTTTATACTTATCTTTGTCCAGTTTCATTTCATTTTCCTTTTGGCTAATAAAGTATATACTCCCCCAAACTTTAACAGCAATAAAGCCAATAGACAGTTTCGTTTGTCCAGCAAACATTGACGACCATGTCGAATATTTTAATCTCTTGAAAGGGGAACCGTCCTATTTAATCTAGGCAATTAACTGGCTTTCAAATTCGGTAATGGGTACCGGGATTCTGGACAGCATTTCCTTGGGGCATACCTGAAGGAATTTATCACCTTCGACTTCCCAATTGTTCAATATTCTATTACCCAATACGCTTCCTGTTTCACGAACATGTTCATTGATAAGTTCAAACAGCTGATCTTTCCAATAGGGAACGGAAACTGGACAGGAAACAAGGGAATCATAATTGATCATTTGTTGAACCTTACCGTCAGGATTGTATAGATACGCCATTCCTCCCGTCATGCCTGCTCCAAAATTGATACCGGCTGATCCTAGTATAACCGCTGTTCCACCAGTCATGTATTCACAACCGTTGGCTCCACATCCCTCTACAACAACTATCGCCCCTGAATTTCTGACACAGAAACGTTCGCCGGCCCTTCCTGCCACAAACATTTTACCTTTTGTAGCACCATAAAGGACGGTATTGCCGATTATGGTATTTTCAGCAGCAACCAACTTGGAGGAATTGGGCGGTCTCACCACGATTGTTCCCCCTGACAAGCCTTTTCCGACATAATCATTGGCGTCACCAAATATGACGATTTTAAGACCATTGACAATAAATGCCCCCAATGATTGTCCGGCAGACCCGGTAAGTTTAATGGTAAGATGATCCGGCTGTAATGAATTGTTCATCCCGAAGCGCTTTACAATTCGATGAGAGGTTTTTGCCCCGATTGTTCGCTGGGTATTCTGAACGTCATATGAAAGCTGCATTTTTTCTCCTTCTTCAAGGAAGGCTTTTGCATCCGTTCTAATTTCCTCATCCAGGGACTCCTGAACCTCGTTTCTGACCTTTTGAGATCGCTTACCAACCCTGATATTGTCATCAACCTTGACCAATAGCGGATTGAGGTCCAGATCGACCAGATAGTCCGACCCCTTGGAAACCTGATACAGCAGGTCCGTACGACCAATAACCTCATCAAGGGACCTCAGGCCCAAATCGGCAAGAATTTCCCTTACCTCACGGGCATAAAAGGTAATCAAATTAACAACCTTGTATACTTCACCGGTGAATTTTTCCCGTAACCTTTCGTCTTGCGTACACACCCCAACAGGACAAGTATTGGACTGGCATTGACGGACCATCAAGCAACCCATGGCTATCAGAGCTGCAGTACCAATGCCAAATTCCTCGGCACCCAATATGGCTGCAATCACAATATCCCTACCTGTACGCAATCCGCCATCGGTACGAAGAATTACCCGATCCCGAAGGTTGTTGAGGGTAAGTACCTGGTGGGTCTCGGCCAGACCTATTTCCCAGGGCAGACCGGCATATTTGATGGAAGTTGCGGGCGATGCCCCCGTTCCACCAGAGTGACCTGAAACCAGAATTACATCGGCCTTGGCCTTGGCAACACCAGCGGCAATGGTTCCGATCCCCGATGAGGAAACCAGTTTCACACACACCTTTGCCAAGGGGTTGATTTGCTTGAGGTCATAAATCAATTGGGAAAGATCTTCAATCGAATAGATATCATGATGAGGTGGTGGGGAAATCAATGAAACACCTTGGGTTGAATGCCTCAGCCTGGCAATCAATGCCGTTACTTTCATACCCGGAAGTTGGCCGCCCTCTCCCGGCTTGGCACCCTGGGCAATTTTGATTTCCAGCTCATCGCAGTTATTGAGGTATTCTGCAGTTACCCCAAATCTTCCACTGGCAACCTGCTTGATTCTGGCGGAAGGATTATCACCATTGGCATCAGGGGTGGCATGAGCCGGGTCTTCACCTCCTTCACCGGAATCCGACTTGGCACCAATCCTGTTCATGGCCACGTTCAAGGTCCTGTGTGCCTCGGGACTAAGTGCTCCCAGCGACATACCTGGAGTTACAAACCGCTTCCTGATTGATGTTATGGATTCTACTTCATCCAGATTTACCCCATGCTCATCTACGGAAATCTTGAGCAGGTCCCTTAAATTCAAGGGAGGTCCACCGTTCATTGTCCTTGAATACTCACGCCAAAGATCATACCGATCCTGATTGCAGGCCGTCTGGAGCAATCGCATGCCTCTAGCCTGCCAGGCATGTGCCTCCCCGGAATTGCGCTGCTTGTAAAAGCCTCCTACGGGAAGTATGCCTACAGTAGATGACCAGCTTTTCCCGTGCTGTTCAACCAGTTTCTTGTAAAGTCCCCTCAGTCCAATACCTGATATTCTGCTTGGCATGCCGGGAAAATACCTGGAAACCATGGCCCGGGACAAGCCAATTGCCTCAAAGTTCAACCCGCCCCGATAGGATGAAATAACGGAAATACCCATTTTTGACATGATCTTGAGCAATCCCTGGTTGATGGCTTCCCTGAATTTATCGACAGCTCCTTCCAGAGTATCATCAAGAAGCCCCCTCTCAATTCTGTCAGATAGTGTATCCTGGGCAAGATAGGCATTGACTGTAGTGGCTCCACAAGCGATGAGAACCGCGAAATAATGGGCATCAAGACATTCGCCTGATCGAACATTGATGGTGGTGAAAGTTCTCAAACCCTTTCTGGTCAACCAGCTGTGAACGGCACTGGTCGCAAGTATCATGGGCAATGGTATACGATCAGGCCCCTGATTCTGGTCAGTCAGGACTAGATGTGAAAACCCCGAACATACCTTTTCCTCGGCCTCCTTAAGAACCCTGTGCAAATTCTTTTTCAGGACCTTGGAACCATCATAGAGGTCGAAGGTACAATCGATTTCGGCAACTCCATCACCGAAAAATTCCATGGTTGCATCAAACATCGAATTACTCAGAAATGGCGATTCCAGATAGGCTGTCGCAACCGAATCCGTCTTTTCATCAAGAACATTGTTCAAATTGCCAAATCGGGTTATCAGACTCATTACCCGACTTTCCCTGAGGGAATCTATCGGCGGATTGGTCACCTGACTGAAATTCTGCCGGAAGTAATGACTCATCGGTCGATACTGATCGGACAATACCGCAGGTGGTGTATCATCTCCCATGGAGGCGACTGCCTCCTTTCCCTGTTCGGCCATCGGTATCAGAATTACCTCTATGTCCTCCAGGGTCAAGCCTGCCATGCTTTGTCTCTGTCTTAATTCCTCACCGGAATAAAGTGTTTTCTCTGACACCTCATCCAAATGTTCATCGAGTTTGACAATCTTGTTCGTCAATTCCCCAAAAGCTTGACTGGAAGACAGTTTTGTCTTGAGTTCATCATCCCGGTAAAGCTTTTTTGCATGTAAATCCACTGCAACCATTTGTCCTGGTCCAAGTGCACCCTTTTCGATGATATTCACTTCCTCAATGGGAACCATTCCCGTTTCCGAACCGGCAATCAGAAGATTGTCGCTGGTTACCATATATCTGAACGGTCTTAATCCATTCCGGTCAACCCCGGCGACCACCCATTGGCCATCTGTCATGGCCAGGGCTGCCGGTCCATCCCAAGGCTCCATGATGGCATTGCAATAATGGTACATATCCCGCAATTCCTCAGACATCGAATCCTGTTTCTTGGACCAGGCTTCGGGAACAAGGATTGACTTGGTCATGGGGGCATTCCGGCCGGCTCTCACCATGACTTCAAAGACAGCATCCAAAGCTGCGGAATCTGACGATCCTTGCGAGACGATTGGCTTTATATCCTCTTCAAAACCACCGAAACTGTCGGATACCATTTTGATTTCATGGCTCTTCAACCAGTTCAGGTTACCCTTGAGTGTGTTGATTTCTCCATTGTGAGCCATCATGCGAAAGGGTTGGGCAAGCCACCATTGGGGGAACGTATTGGTTGAATATCTTTGATGATAGAGGGCAAAGGCGGATTTAAAGTCAGGATCCTTCAGATCGGGATAGAATTCAGCAACCTGCTCGGCCAGCATCATGCCCTTGTAGACAATTGTCTTGGCGGAGAGCGAGCAGATGTACATGCCATTGATTTGTGCCTGGTTCACGGCCCGTTCGATTCGACGACGAATGATATAGAGGTTCCGCTCAAACTCGTCTTCGGTCAAATTGCGGCCATCCGAAATGAGAATCTGTTCGATTTCCGGTCTGGTAGCACCGGCCTTTTCTCCCAAGACATTGGTATTGACCGGGACATGACGCCATCCGTAGATGGTATGACCCATGTTCAGAATTTCCGCTTCAACGATGGTTCGGCAGGTTTCCTGTGCCCCAAAATCGGTTCTTGGCAGAAATACCATTCCTACGGCCAGTCGTTTGTCATCCCCTATTTCATGGCCGGTTCGCTTGATTTGCTTGCGAAAAAACTCCCTTGGGATTTGTGTTCCTATACCTGCTCCATCACCGGTTTTGCCATCGGCATCCACGGCACCCCTGTGCCAGACGGCTTGCAGGGACATGATCCCGTATTCCACAACCCTTCTGGAAGGTATGGCATCCATTGAAACAACAAGACCGACACCACAGGCGTCATGCTCATCCTCTTTACGATACAATCCGCTCAGAGCCCTTTGTTCCTTCACAGCCCTGTCTTGCAGATACAATTCCTCATGTTCTTTCATCATCATCTATCCAAGATTTGAACTTTTTCTCTTTTCCTGCCAATCCTCAACTTGTCCTAGGCGGCACGATCCAACAACGTGTTTCTAAATTGCTTCAAAATGGTTTCAGCAGCTTCACGCCCATCTCGAATGGCCCATACCACCAGACTTGCACCCCTGACTATATCTCCACCAGCATAGACACCGGAAAGATTTGTTTCGTGTGTCCGGAAGTTGGTTTTCAATGTTCCCCATCCGGTTACCTGCAAATCCGGTTCTTCCCATTCCTGGGGCAAATTCTCTGGTTCGAAACCCAGAGCCTTGATGACAAGATCGGCCTCCTCGTCAAAATCTCCACCTTCGACTGGCACCGGTGTTCTCCTTCCGGTGGCATCACGGTCGGAAAGTCTCATTTTATTTGCCAATACCATGGAAACAGCATCCTTGCCCGCAAAACCCTTGGGTGCCGTAAGCCAAATGAACTCTACACCCTCCTCTTCGGCATTTTGTACTTCCCTTCTGGAACCTGGCATATTTTCCCGGTCTCTACGGTAATAGCATCTTACTGACTTTGCTCCCTGTCGCACGGCAGTACGAACACAATCCATGGCCGTATCACCACCGCCAATGACGACAACCCTTTTGCCGTTGGCATTGAGGGTTCCCGAATCGAATTCGGCAACCTTATCCCCGAAACTCTTGCGATTGGATGCGGTTAGGTAATCAATGGCCTGGACAATCCCGTCCAGACCAATACCAGGACATTTGATATCACGGGATTTGTACACACCAGTTGCAACCAGGACTGAATCGAATCTCTCCCTGATTTCATGGAAGGATATATCTCTCCCCACACGGCAGTTCAACTGAAACTCAACCCCTCCGTCAACCAGCTGGTCTATCCTTTTCATGACCACGGGTTTTTCCAGTTTGAAGCCTGGTATTCCATAGGTCAGCAAGCCACCAGGTCGATCGTGCTGATCATAGATAACAACCTTGATTCCATTTCGCCGCAAGACATCTGCAGCGGCAAGACCTGCCGGTCCAGCTCCGATTATGGCCACAGAATATTCATGTTCCAAGGATGGAGCAATTGCTTCCACCCATCCCTTTTCCCATGCGAGGTCGGTCAGGTACTTTTCGATGGAACCAATGGTAACCGTACCATGCCCGGCTTGTTCAATGACACAATTACCCTCACACAGTCGGTCCTGAGGACAAATCCGTCCACAGATTTCGGGGAATGTATTCGTTTCCTGACTTAGGTAATAAGCCTCCTTCAATCGCCCCTCTGCCGACAATTTCAGCCAATCCGGTATGTTGTTGTGCAATGGGCAATGTGTTTGACAATACGGAACTCCACATTGTGAACACCGGCTGGCTTGGACAGCAGCCGTTTCGGGAGGATAATCCCGGTATATTTCATCAAAATCCCCGACTCTCTCACCCCATAACCTCTTATCAGGCATTTCCGAGGGGACCTCGACAAAACTCAACATTTCCAATTTGGACATGATTATTACCAAACAATATTTAAGGGAGATACCATATAAAGCATCCAGCCAAGAAAATAAAGGCAGTATTTATGACCTAAATTATATAAATCAACACTCCTTTTGAAAACATGGACAAACAAATTTCATTTTATAGGTCATATATTATTACCTTTTATAAATTCGAATTGCAAGTAATTCACTATCAGCGAGGTTTCTTTTTTTACAATAATCTCTAATGATAGAAGAACGCAATTGCAGTATAAATTACCAGACGGAAACTATCTGGTCAGTAAATAACCCATACTTCGGGTACCAAATGACAATAAACGGGAGAACATACCCAGCATGTTGGTTTTTCACATTATCCTTGTTGCCATCATCCAGGGAATAACCGAGTTTCTACCCGTTTCTTCCTCGGGTCATCTCGTCCTGATACCCCTGTTGACCGATTGGGAAGATCAAAGTCTGGTCATCGATGTAGCAGCACACATAGGAACCCTGTTGGCTGTTGTTGTCTACTTTCGGAAGGAAGTGGTCAGACTTCTTCTGGGAGCGATTGATGTTTGCAAGGGCCAATTCCAGACACCAGATTCCATGTTGTTCTTTGGTCTGGTGATAGCAACCATACCCGTGATCATAATCGGTTTCATAATATTCCTGCTGGATCTGAGCATCCTTTTCCGAAGTATGGCGGTTATCGGATCGACCACCCTGTTTTTCGGGTTAGTGCTATATGCATGTGACCGAGTGAAAAAAAACAATCTGACCCTTGGCAACTTTTCAGTCAGGCATGCCTTCATCCTTGGTCTCTTTCAAGTCCTGTCGCTGGTACCCGGAACCTCAAGGTCTGGTATTGTGATTTCCGGTGCCAGGCTTCTAGGTTATTCACGCAGGGAAGCTGCAAGAATTGCCATGTTAATGTCCATACCGACAATTATTGCTGCAGGAACTTTGACGGGCCTGGACTTGATCGGCAATTCGAATCCCGGGAAACTGACCGATAGTCTGATTGTTGTCTTTATTTCGTTTTTATCAGCCCTAGGGGCACTTGGCCTAATGATGCGGTTGTTGAACTTTGTAAGTTTTACACCTTACGTGATCTATCGCATTATTCTTGGTTTGGTATTGCTGTACCTGGCCTTTGGATGAAATGACTAACCAAAAAGTATTCTAGACGTCCTGATTCTTTCCAAGTCCACCTGATGATTCATGAATAGCCGTGAATTGACCTGCCGGTCGATAGCTGTAGAGATAATCCTCCAATACGCTTTCCAGCGAAGTTGGTGCAATCTTCAAATCCTGCAATGTGGGATAATCACCTGAAACGACATTGTCACTTCCCAACTGGATGATCTGATCCCTTGTAAGAAGGTTGTTTTTTACCAAACCACCACTGAATATCTGAACCATGTCCAATGCCCATCCCAATGGAGAACAGATTTCAGGTGGCAAGGGGATAACCAGTCTTTTTCTGCGGATCACCTCAAGCATCAGGTCAATCAGTTCCCTCAGGGTCAGTATTTCATTTCCACCCAACTCATAAATTCCCCTGATATCCTTGGAAAACACCGCCTGTTCCACGGCCTTGGCAACATCATCGACATATACAGGCTGAAAACGGGCATTGGCTCCAGGAAGAGGAAGAACGGGAGAAAGTCTTGCCATCGAGGCAAACTTGTTGAAGAACTCATCCTCGTTGCCAAAAACAACCGAGGGTCGGAAAATCGTACAATCGGGATAATCCCTCAAGATTGCTTCCTCTCCAAGTGCCTTGGTTCGGGAATAGACACTTTCACTCTCAGGGCCTGAGCCCAATGAAGAAATATGGACAAGGTTTAAAACACCCGATTCAGTGGCAAATCGGGCAATTCTTTCAGCGGCATTAACATGGATATTATTGAATTTCTGTTTGCCGACCTGATTTAGAATTCCCACACAATTGATAACCGTATCCGAACCCTGAATGGCTTCCCGAACCGAATTGTCATACCTGACATTGGCCAGATAAGGTTCAATCTGCCCCGGTGGACCATAAACTCTGACGAAACCGGCTTCATTTGGTCTTCTGACAGCTACCCTGATCCGAAAACCCCTCGCAGCCAATCTCTGGGTAATATATCTACCCAAAAATCCGGAACCGCCAAAAATTGTAGCAACGTTGGTCATCTTTCCTCTTAAATTATTCATACTGCAGGAAAGGAATTACTTACCTGCAATCACATCATATTATATGCTTGATAAAGATTTATCCAGAACCATTTATGTTTCAATATTCTGGAATATATTTTAGTTTAAATTCCCGAATTCAGACTACCGAAGTACAATTGTGGTTTTTTTCAATTTTATACTTGGAAATTATTCCCCAATCAATTATTGCATACTCTTATTGCCCAGATGGCGGAATTGGTAGACGCGCTAGTTTCAGGTACTAGTACTCGAAAGGGTGTGGAGGTTCGAGTCCTCTTCTGGGCACCAACCATAGGTGATGGTTCGGAATTGCTATTCTGTGACTTGTCATTTTCAAGCGACTGGAAAAAACAAATTGGAATTTGAACTATACCAAAAGGATCTACCTGACAGTTTTGATCCAGGTTCCATACTGGCTATTGATACTGAAACCATGGGGCTGACTATCCATAGAGACCGTTTGTGCCTGATACAAATGAGAAACGAAGCTGGACAGATAGCCATGGTTCAAATCCACGTCGGCCAAAGTGAGGCACCCAATTTGACCAACATGTTGTCAGACCCGAAGGTTTTAAAGATTTTCCACTTTGCCCGTGCTGACATGGCGATGTTGAAATTTAACCTTGGGGTTGATGTTGCTCCTGTCTACTGTACGAAGATTGCTTCCCGTTTGTGCCGTACGAATACCCAATCTCACGGTTTGAAATCCCTGGTGGAGGATTTATTGGGAATTGAACTGTCAAAAGAAAAACAAGTCTCGGATTGGGGAGCAGAAGAGCTTTCACGGGAGCAGTTGGAATATGCAGCTTCCGATGTACTTTATCTACATTCCCTCAAGGAAATTCTTGATCAAAGGCTAAAGCGGGATGGAAGAACACATCTTGCCGAAAGTTGTTTCAAATTTCTTCCCACGATCACCGCCATGGATATCGAGGGATGGAAAGGTGATATATTTGCACACTAACCTTTTACATCACGGGGTAAGTTGATTTCATGACGAGTGAAAGGAAACCTGCAGGAATGAAATTCCTTGAACAAGGCAGGTCGGTAATCAAAAGTGAGATTCGGGCACTGACACAATTGCTTGATCATCTTGGGGAGGATTTTTCCAGAGCAATTGAACTTCTCATAAATACCGAAGGCAAGATTATTGTAGCTGGTATGGGAAAATCCGGCCATATCGGAAGGAAAATTGCAGCCACCTTGTCTTCGACGGGAAATCCGGCACACTTTGTTCATCCGGCAGAAGCCAGTCATGGTGATTTGGGTGTGCTGGCGAAGGGTGATACCGTCTTAATTCTATCAAATTCCGGTGAAACTCCCGAACTTGCCCATTTGATATCCCATGTCAAAAGGTTTTCCATACCAACCATAGGAGTTGCGAGTGTCTCAGACAGCACCCTGATCAAGAATTCAACCATTGGTATCATCCTGCCCAATACCGGAGAGGCTTGTGAAACAGGAGTTGTACCATCCAATTCCACTACCATGTTGCTTGCCTTGGGTGATGCACTGGCCATAACCCTAATGAAATCCAAAAATTTCTCGGTTGATTCCTTTCGTGAGTTTCACCCGGGAGGAAAACTGGGAGCAAGGCTTACCAAAGTCGAGGCAATCATGCATAGCGGATCTGAAATCCCACTGGTTGAAATGATAACCCCCATGGATGAAACACTAATAAAAATGACAAAAAAGGGGTTTGGAGTAGCCGGCATTGTTTCTTCAGATGGAAATTTAATTGGCATAATTACTGACGGTGACTTGCGCAGGCATATGGATGGGTTACTGGGTCATACTGCTGGTGACGTCATGACACCAAAGCCCATAACAATTTCACCGGATTCCCTGGCAGAAGAAGCATTGGCACTGATGAATGAAAAAGGGGTAACCTGCTTGTTCGTTGTTAACCAAAAAAGCAACTCAAAGGTTGTTGGAATTCTCCATATTCATGATTGTCTCAGATTGGGTGTGGTTTAGTCAGGGATATTTTTGGTAACAATCCGTTGCCCAAAATAATTACCTGTTTTTGCCAGTAATCCGTTAGTGGAATCGGGGCTAATAATACCTGTCCCAAATGGCAATTTGTATACTAAAAACAAAGGGATATCTTTTCCTCAAGATCTCTGCGAATATTTATTCATTTCAGAAATTTTAATTCTAATTCTAGTCACTTTTGTTATTTCAACCCATTAACATCCGATTTGGATATTGTGTTGACTCGAATATATCTTTAATCATTAGTTTCGTTATTTCATTTATATTTCAGTTAGCCCTTTTTTGGTTTACATAAATTAGGAGTACCAATTGTTTTCATATACTCACCGCCTAGTTAGCCTTTCCTTATTTTTGTTGATTTATACCTTGGGGTACGCTCAGGAAACTTCTACTCAAAATGGTTTGGAACCATGTGAGGGAAGCGAAGAATTGAATGTAACTTCCGACAATATCAACCTGGATCAAAAAACAATGACCTTTCAATTGGAGGGCAACATTTATGTAACCAGTGAGGAATATTGTTTCTCAACCGATAGTAAGGTAATTATCATAACTGACGAGAATAACCCATCTGAAATAGATGAATTTGAAATCCTTGGGCCATTTAACCTGATCCTGGCCAAGGATAAACAAACCCAAATCAATGCAAATCAAGGTAAATTTTTTGAGGAAGCCAATAAATTCTTTTTCAGCGGTGACTTGGAAATAATCAATTTTTATCAGGGCAATAACGAACTAATCAATGCAGATGAAGGGGAATATTTTGTTTCAACTGATAATTTTACCCTGAAGGGTAATGTAATGCTGGAAATCGATACAATCGAGGTTGAATCCGCACAGGCTGACTATTCCTCAAACGACAATTTGATAATATTCAATGACCAAGTAAATTTGGTCAATAAGGAACCGAATCAACAAACCGAGATAAATTCCGATATGGCGGAGTTTTATTTTGATAGTAAAACCATGATTCTTTTAAATAACGTTTCAGGGTTTTATGGCCCCAACCAATTTTCCGGTCGTGACCGGCTGGTATATAACTGGAATTCAGAATAATTTTGAATTCCTTTGCTGGGAAAACAATATACGGTGGAAGAAGCCTTACAGAAAGATCGAAATCAGTCGCAATGTCTATCGGTTAACAATCTCACCTCAAGAATACACAAAAGAGAGATTGTCAGGGACGTTTCACTAGAGGTTTATCCAGGTGAGATAGTTGGTTTGTTAGGTCCCAATGGAGCTGGAAAATCCACCCTGTTCAATACCATATCCGGATTGAAATTCCCCACCAGGGGTAATGTTATCATAGATGGAATTGATGTTTCAAATTTACCCCTTTATCTTAGGGCGCAACAAGGTTTGGGGTTGTTACCTCAGGAATCTTCGATTTTTCAAGGATTGACTGTTGAGCAAAACATCATGGCAGCCCTTGAGGTCAAATACAAAGACAGGTCAAAGTGCCGGCAATATCTGGAAAACCTTCTGACAACGTTTGCCATCGAGGAGATACGTACATCCAAGGGCTCGAATTTGTCAGGTGGACAGAGAAGGAGGGTTGAATTTGCCAGATGTTTTGCATGCAATCCTAGATATATCCTACTGGATGAACCCTTTGCTGGCCTTGACCCGATCATCATAAAGGAAATAACCAAGAATATTCGCACTCTCGTGGAATTCGGGGTGGGAATCATGATCATAGATCATAATATCCTGGCAACCTTGGCAGTGGTTGACCATGTATATATCCTTCTGGACGGGAAAATAATTACTCATGGTACTCCTGATGAAGTTAGTTCCAATCAGGTTGTCAGGGAACATTATCTCGGTACAGACTTCAAATTGGATTACCAAATCCAGTATCAGGGATATCGGGGAACCTGATATCATTTCTCAAAAATTTTGGGAAGTATATACTTTCCTTATTTTTAGTAAGGGACTGGGAATACCCGGTCGGCAAAACGCCTCGGTATTTATCGGGACCTTATGTTTTTTGAGGATAGTTTCCGCCTCCAGATTGATAATCTCGCTGCAGTGGAATGAATTTTCTTTAGATGAGATATGAAAGCATTTTGAGTGCATGTAAATAGAATCTGTGTCAATGGAGAGTGCTGGCAATTTGGTTGAGGTTGTTCAAACATGGGAATGGCTACAAAATTATCTAAAATCATTTTAAATTTGATTTGAAATTCGCTAGAATGATTGAACATCAGTATGAATAACTTCCGTACAAATCCATGGTATTAATGATTGGGGTAATCCAGATTGGGAAATCCTTTCATTCCCCTACTTTTACCTGAATGAATGTGGAGTTGTTTGGTTCTTTGTTCGAGTAGGAAAAATTATGCAAATATTGATTAGCGGACGTCACCTTGATGTTGGTGATGCCTTAACCGAATATGTCAACGAGTATATCAACAATGCAGAAGCCAAATATGCAGAACGCCCAACGGAAGCAAAGGTTACTTTTACCAGAAATGGAAATAATTACGAATGTGAGGTAAATATGCATTTGTCCACAGGCGTATCGACCCTGGCAAGAGCTGAATCGCATGATATTTATGCTTCATTCAATAAATCCTATGCGAAAATGGAAAAGCAGCTGCGAAGATACAAAAGAAAATTGAAAGACCATCACTAAACAATAATTTGTGGTTGTTATTGAGATGGAATTGCAATATATCCTTCCCGCCTGTATCACTACAAATTGGATGGGCTGAAGCACGGCCCCTTCCAAAAGGCCACATATTTTCGCTTGATCAATAATAGGTGCGACATACTTTAATGTCGCGTTGAACGTTTGAGGATTTATGTATTTTTTTCAAAAGTTGGAAAAAGTGACGAGATGGTAAATGGAAATTAAGGAGTTTCTTTCATCTGAAGCAGTGGTATTTATACCGAAGGAAAACACACCTTCAAAAAAGGATTTGCTTCGTTTGGTGGCCGAAATTGCCAGTAAAGTTTATGGTTTGGATCTGGAAAGCTCCTGTGCAGCCCTTGAAGCACGGGAAATGGCATCCTCTACCGGCATGGGGCAGGGCATAGCATTGCCACATGCAAGATCTGATGATTATGAACAAATCGTGGGAATATTTATCAGGCTTGAATCCCCGATCGAATTTGATTCCATTGATCGCAAACCAGTTGATCTTGTGTTTGGAATGTTTGCCCCCAACAATTCCAGCATAGAGTATTTGAAATCCTTGAGTGGGGTTGCCAGAAAACTTAGGGAGGAAGAAACACAACAGTTTCTGCGTTCAACTAACGAACCAAAGGAAATGCTGTCAATTCTGACTTAGTTTTCCAGGTATTGCCATAATACCCTATTCAACGAAAATGATTTCCAAAAGTGTTTTTTTGAACTTTATTGAATTGATTCGACCGGTTCTCTTTTCATTTTTGTCTTTACCATGAATTTGGCAATTCCTACAATCACATTTGGTATAAAATCACGGGGATGTAACAAGTTTCCCCGACAATGTGAAAAAGGTCAGGTTTTCGATATTCCCAAGATATCAAGGGCATAGAGTTCCTTGATTATTTTTTCAATCACGGTCGATTGCCCATCTTGTTGATAACCCTCACCCTGGAGACACTCGGTGGAATGACTCAGGTTCAGAATTTTGTTCCTTGCTGTACCAGCAGGAAATCTTCGACTCAATTTTTTTCTTCCATCAGTAATCCCAAATGCTTTATAGGCACTTTCCCGCAACATCACATCTTCGGCAGTGGTCGAAAACTCCCATAAAACACTAGGGCACAGTTTCAGAATCAATTTTTGTATGATGGTACCCTCCTTCGTGCGGAATATACCCAGTAATGGAGAGCCATCCCTTGTTGGACCCGTCAATTCCCGGGTCATGATTTCTTCGGCATCCCTGGATAATGGAAACCACTCCGTCAAGTTCCTTACCTCATTGGGCAATTGATTACCAAAAACCAAAATCGTTGAGGCAAGGTTCAAAATTTCCCCATTGAAATCATTTACAAATTGAGACGCCAGGGTAATTCGATAATTGCGTTTTCTCCCTTCCCGTGCATCCCTGATCAACTGGTTGTTGATTTCCCTGACACCACTTGCCCGATGGTATTCATCAATACACAAGACCTTGGGTTGTCCCCGGTACGATTGGACCCTTTGCAAATGATACCCTTTGTATGCTTCCGGAACATTCTCCTTCTCAATCATCGATAGAACCTCTTTCTCATCAACCTCCCAATTGCCTATGGCCACATGACGTGCCAGCATGTACATCAGGGAAGAGCCTCGTTGTGAATCGAACCCCTTTAACTTGTCAAGCACTTCACCAACATCCATGCTCATCACCCTGGCCACACCAATATCGAATTTGGTCGTACCTCCAATAATGGGAAAATCTCTCACAGCCTCTGAAAACCTGATTTGCAGATAGGAAATCAAATCTCCCATTGCCTTGTCATTACTATCATCCTGACCTCCAGTACTTGCAGTAAAATTGGGAGAAAAAAGAACTTGTATCAGGTCCGTCAGAATTGGAACGGCCTTGGTTTGGGCAAGGTTGGCTTCCCGTGGACACCCTTGTGCAAAAAGCCAATCGGTTACTTCCCACCATGAGGTATGCTCACTAAAGTCAAAGCGGGTTTGATCCAAAAGGCAATCAATATTCTCCTCTTCTCCACGATAATATCTCTTGGGAGACCCCCAGTCTGCAAATCGTTCATAGGTCTTTTCTATCAATATCCCCAAGATGCCTGCCAGATCAATGGCGGTATCGAATGATGGTTCCCTGACAAGAATGGATAGGAAATTGATCAGAAAATTCCGGTGGCTGCCTAGTGGCTTGCGAAACCCCAAGGGAGTATCAAAGGGATTGATTGTATATTCCGGTAGCAATTTGAATTCCAGATGAACAGCTTCATTTTTTCTTTCGGGAGGCAGTGCTTCCTGCAATACCCTGATTAGTCCCGCTGAAGAATTACCAACGTCAACAATTACCACCTTGGGAAGTTCCACTCTTGCCAAATCAAGGGCAGAACCGTCTAGTACACTGCCCAGATTCAAGGCGTTCAAAGCAACGGATTTGCCTGAACCGGAAGAACCGACCAGGATTTCCAACCAACTGCTCTGGAGCATTGATCCCCTTTGATAGGGCCAGGCAACACCATCGGTGGAACGAAACATTATTTCTCCCCTTGTCCAAGGACTCGTCTGCCTTGCCAGTGGAAACATCTTCAATGCATCCCCCAAGGGTACCAGTACTTCCGGAGCAGTACTGATGGGTCCAAATCCCGGTACGGTGCACAACATCGTCGACAGGGGATCACCACTATTCCTGTCGGTGGTGATATTGCCCCATTGTTCGGTAGAATTTCTCAGAAAGGACAGATTATGTCGGAATTGCTTGATTTCCGTACTGGCAAACCATGTGGCAAAACCAATTCGAAGTCTGATCAAGTCGTCGGCAATTCCTTCATCCTCCTTCAGTTGCTCGAATGCTGATCTGATGTTTTTGTGTCTCAATGGATTGGTGAAGCCAAAGAATTTTACATACTGTTCCTTTACCTTCATGACATTCGGTTTGATTCCATCGAATTTGAACGAACATCTGAAGGGTATTTCGGGATGAGAATCCGCAACCGACCGGATCAATTCATTGAACGGAACAATAAATTCGGGAAACAGGGTTATATCAAATCCCCCAAACAGTTGATTCCCAATTTTAACAAGGTCGTCATCCAGAATGTGAATATCCTCCCTTGATAACTCGTCATCAAGCGAATTACGATATCTTGTTACATGATTTTCGATGCGCTCCGGCTGTTCAAACCACTTCACTGCTTTGGGTATTTGCTGTGGATACAATCCCATCCTGACATGATGAAGATACTGATCAACATTCAATTGATTGATCACATAACCTTTGGTGGTTAAATCCCGTGCAAGGCAATCCGCCATCGCAATGTGCCTTTCATAGGAATCGTACTCATGCTGCACTGCTTCAGAGCCTTGGCCTTCTTCCCTTCCATGTTGTTTTCTCCCTTTTACCATGGGGCTCCATGTATAAAGGGTCAGAATAACCATTTCCTCGGTAAGTTCCCCAGTCTGAAACCAGCATTGTTCTTCAAGCAAATCCTCCATGTCCAACCCCATCTGCAGGCATTTTTCACTTTTGATTTTTCTGTCTAGCTCCAGTTTATCCCCAAGAGGTCCAGGGTTTCTGATGAATGAAACTTCAAAGGAATGCTGATGGCGTTTCAAAAAGGGAATGAAGCAAAATCTCAACCTGGAAAGACAATCAATAGCAGAGCTTTCTTCCAAGGTATCATTTTTTGATCTCAACCATATCATCGAAGCAAGAGTCCCATCCTTGAGACAAAGTGTTCTATTGTCCTCGATTGTTTCCAAGGGAATCATTTCCTTGAGCGATGGGTTGGCTATTTCACCTGCCAATTTGGCCAATCCATCAGTCAAGCCGGCCATGAAACTAAGCATGATGATTGTCCAAATCGGCACACAATGCATTGAACTGTGCCTCTTTTTCCTCGGGAGGCAATCCAATTAGGGAATCATACCTCCAGAGCCATTTTCCCAATCGGTGATGAATAAGGTATTGCACGTTTTGCCTGCCCAAAGGACCCATGAATTTGCCAACCTCATTTCGGTAATCCCATCGTTGTTCCCCGCCATTGTCTTTTTGGCAAACTGAAAGGGTAACTCCCAGCGCTGAAAATTCACTTGCAATCTTCTTCATTTCCGTGCTTTCCAAGGGCAGTTGAAACCTGACCTCACCACCACAAGCCGAAAGGATGGAAGCACCCTTCTGGATCAGCAGTTTTATTAACGGCATCATTCTGATGCGATCCTCGGCAGCCAACCAAGCATATTTACAGTACGAAAGTGGATTCAGCATACAGGAATAAACAATGGAACCATGGAAAAGCGACTGGGCAACAATGTTCGCAGACCATGACAAATTGGCAAACTTAGTACCACCACAAATCCTTGCCAGTTCATCAAGTGAGCGTAGCAGATGCGAATTGGCCGATGTTGATTTATCCCAACCGGGACCTGTAAAAAACGATTCAATCCTGAATGACCCGTATCCCATCAGAAATTCTACTTCCTTGAAGGTATATGCAACTTGCCTGCCCTTTCCCTTGAGCCAAGTCAAATCCCATGGATAGGTACCCAGGGTCTTTGGTATGAATTTTCCATAGCATAAAATCGGTAGATCAATTTTGGAGAGGTTCGATATATAATCCGAGGTCAAATTCCTACCCGGTTCAACAAACTGGATTTTCTTCCAGCTACCTTCACGTGGCAAGGGTAAACGTGCCAATTCCGATACATATGCAAGTCTGGGAAAACTCGCACAAGAAATGGGTTGCTCAGAGCATCTTTCATTTGAAGACCTGTTGACGACCGGCCTAAACAGAACCGGATCAACCTTCTTTAGCGGATTTATGCGATGCAGTTTTTTTTCTTGTCTTTGCAATCCTTTCCGATGTTGGTTTATTACCTTGTAGAGGCTTGGACTCATCAAGAAACATTGAATGTCATCCAACAGAAATTCCCTATCAATTCGTTTTTGGGAACTGGTATTAATCACCAGAAACGACAAGAACAAGATTCGTTTGAAAATCCAGAGAATCAATTGTAAGTGATGTTTTTCCCTGGTGGGGTACAAACCCCATTCAGAGGCAATTTCCCCTATCGTAATTCCAAACCAGCCATCTGCCAGCAAAATGTGGTCAATGGTTGGTTTAAACAACGAGTTCCCAGGTTCCAAACCCCAAGTAAACCAAATTCCTGTCGGGAGTTTCAACTCCCCAGACTGTGGATTAAATTCCCTGAACCATTTGTCCCGCAAAGCAATCACGGAACCATCATGGGTTCTGTATAATATCCCCGGATCGGAAATAATTGCCGTGCTGGAATTAGTTCCGGTCATTCACTGTCCTCCCATGAATTCCAGAACATTGTCACGGTTGCATTTCCTGTACCTATTAACCCTTCCATATATTCGTCAGGATTTTCTACATCCTGCCAAAATTCTATTTTGGATTTTTCAGTCAGGTCAATAAATTTACCCTCGGACCAATAGCTTAATGAAGCCGACACCCTTGTCGCATGATCGAAGGAACCATTTGCTGCACCTGGCCAAATGCGGAGAAATTCGTCAATCTTCCTGATTTTCTCCTCAAATCTATCCGCATCAGCAAAACGACGTGCAATATAGAGGGATTCGAATAATCCTTCGGGATCAGAACTACCCAAAAGTTCCGCCAAAATCGCTTCTCTCCGACCAACTACTGCAAGAATATTCTCCGTTGCTTCGTGATAGAGGGGAATGTTTTCGTGATATGAAGAAAAATATACTGCCCAAGCCATTCTGGTAACCATTTCCTGAGGTATTTTTGGTAACCAGATAAGCCTCAACCGTCCTCTCAAGGAGGCCCAGACCGGATGCTTCAAATTGTGACAGAATTGACAAATCGTGGTTAATTCATGAGCATGGCAGAATGGTTTGTGTATCTGGTGATCTACTTCCATATAACCAGGAATTCTGACCTTGCATGTTTGACAGGTCCAGTCATCCCGATTGAATGCTTCCCTGATGCCAGCAACAGAGTCGTAATTCAATTGAGCATGAAACCTTGAGCCGAATGAGGCCTCCTCTGGACTGATTTGAAGCATTTCCTTCAACAAGCCCGCCATGGCTGCTAATTGATGGTCCTCAGGGAACCGTCAACCGAAACATTGGCGGTACCGTTACCAAACAGGGATCCGATGCCAACACCCAGAGTGGTGGGTATGGCAACCATGGCCGCTCCTACAAATACCAGTGTAAATGCTGTTGATAATCGAGCAGAGGGATCATTGGGATTGATTGCGTGCTGTCTGAATTTAAGGAGACCCAGAAGGGCAATGCCAATCCCCAACAGGAAGGCAGCTGCACCGATCAGGTCAGCGATATCACCTACCTGACTTTGTAACTCCGAGGCCATGTCGCCAATATTGTTGACCTGGGCTGCCGCCGGATTTACCCAGAAAGGATAAATCGATACTAAAAAAATTACTGGTAATAGATGCATGTTTTTTCCTTTGACAAAATGGATTTACGTCGGAACAGGTTATGATGCCCTAATGCCGAACATGCACAGTTTGGTGTAAGTTGCAGACTTTTTTCCGGTTGAGAAAAATATTCTTGTGGATAAATCGGATGCCATTTTCCGGCTTGTGATTTTTGCCCTTGGATTCCAAGAGTACTTCGAATAGGACATTCCCAAAATCCTTCAACTATTTCGGTTGGTATTTTTGCCTCCCATTTTTGTGTCATTTCCCTTTCTGGAGGCTTCTTGAAATATTTTTCACCATCGGAAATTTATCCTCAGGCTTTAATTATTGGAGGACTCGGAAATGGTTGAAAACAGAAAAAAACGCTTGGCTGAATTTAAGTCAAGGCACGAATTTTGGAGCAATGATGAAGTCAAGATCTTAACCGATCTTTGGCTTCAGGATGTGCCGGCGGCATATATTTCCAAGGTTCTGAAAAGGTCGGGAAATGCCATAGAAGTAAAGGCTTTGCGCTTGGGCTTGGCACCACGGAGAAGCGAGTTGAAGCTTGTTCGCAATGCCAAGGGGCAGAAAGCCAAGGTAAGACCCTGCCTCAACTGCATGAGTCTCTTTTTTTCGATGGGTATTGGAAATCGTATTTGTACCAATTGCAAGGAACATCCCAGTTGGCGATCGGGTACCGACCTTCACTTGGCCTTGGAGGAAATTAACTTGGATTAGTCACCGAAAGGGGTTAGTATGTGTCATTTTTCAGAACCGGTCCCTCATGAAAATAGACCAAGCCCTTATTGACGAGGTTATTAGCAAAGTACCCCTTCACGAAGTGATCTCCAGGGAAGCTGGTACAATATTCAAGCCAAGTCAGGAGGGTTACAAGGGTCTGTGCCCATTCCATCAGGAAAAAACTCCCTCTTTCGTGATCTACAATTCTTACCGACCAAATTATATCTGCTTTGGGGCCGGTTGTGGTGAAAAGGGGAATGTGATTACCTTCCTCATGAAGTGGAAGGGCCTGGGTTTCAGGGAGGCCTTTAACTGTGCACGGGAGTTGGCAAACATACCACTGGATGAGTATTCACCTGCCATCAACCGACCGGCAGGAGCAACAGTCCGATCAGAAAAACCCATACCCTGGGATTTGCCAGCCATCACTCCCGATGTAGAATTGCCTACAGTTGGAAAACCGGTTCTTATCCATAATCCCGGAAAGGGAACAACCCATATAAACACCCCTTCTCACGTCCACATTTACCGGAATACGGATGGGGAACCCTTGCTGATTGTACTTCGCTTTGCAACGGAAAAGGGTGGCAAATATTTTCATCAGGTTACCTGGAAAAAAGGAGGAATCCCCTCCAATCCGAAATTGCAGGGCCATTGGTACCAAATAGCCTTTGAACCCAATCGTCAAAGACCTCTTTACGGAATGGAAGATATACCACATTGGCAACAGAAGGCGGCACGTTATATTCTGATTGTAGAGGGTGAAAAAACCAGAGACGCTGCAGCCAAGATGCTGCCACTTGATCGCTTGGGCGTGCTGGTCCTATGCAATCTCGGAAGCACGGGAGCAATCAACAAGATTGATTGGTCATGGTTGATGGAAGCCCTACAGAAATCTGCATCCTCCTTCTCCCCGGTAAATATCATCCTGTGGCCGGATGCTGATGCGATTCTCGAAAGATTTGATGGCTCAAGCATGAATCCTCAGGACAAGTTTGTTTCCCAGTGGCAATCCGAGATACGCAAGGCAATGGTAAAATACAGGCTTGATCAGGATACAATCAACTTCAGACGGGTTTATCCTGAAACTGATAGAAAGTCAGGCTGGGACCTGGCCGACTCACTGGAGGTGGGCTGGAAAGAAGCTGATTTTTTCAAATGGTATCTGAACAACAGCTCCCTGATATCAGATGATGGGAATGTTCAAGATAATTGACATCAAAAGTGTTGACTGATGAAACGTTCAACCCTGGCTATAAAATCAATTTCATCTGCCGGTCCTATTGTCAATTCAGCTACACCCTTGCCCTTCAAGCCTAGGGTTTGACGACTATCGACCAGCTGGGGTTGCTGATAATCATCCCTGGTTATGATCAAATGAATAGTATGTTCCGGTCCGGTACAATTAATCAAGGGCAAAACCTCCTCAATAAAACCCACTCCGGAAATTATCGAAGGTTTCCGTTTATTCTTGTTGTTGATGACCCTTTTGAGTACAAGTTCCCCGAGATGGGATTTACCAAATTTGGGTTTGATTATCGTTTCACTGTAATTTATATATGCCTCTCTGGGGGTTAATCCATCAAATGCTTCGTTCGGTACATCCTTGTTATTCTCAAAGTGAAAGATGGATAAATCTTCGGATAATCCGTAATATTTGTGGGTTTCTTTCTTCAATATATCGGAAAGGGCAAAGTGATCCCCTTTGAAATATTTTGATAAAATTGCTCCTGCCCTGTTTTTACCGGTTCTTGGCAAGCCGGAAATCAAAAACAGCAGGGGAACTTTGGGAGACATGGGTTGAGGAATAAACAGTTGTTCAAAATATTGTTTCGGTACTGGCAGAAATTTGATAACTCCGTTGCAGGGTAAAGGATACGTTTAATGATGACAAAAGTCAAAAAGGCCATCTTCCCGGTTGCCGGGCTTGGAACAAGGTTTTTGCCTGCGACGAAATCCATTCCCAAAGAGATCATGACACTTGTGGATCGACCGCTGATCCAATATACATTGGACGAGGCAAGAACCTCGGGTATCGAGGAATTCATTTTTGTAACTTCCAGAGGGAAAGGAGCACTGGAAGATTACTTCGATCACTCACCCATTCTGGAAAACCACCTTCGGGAGAAAGGTAATCCGGATTTACTCAGTATCGTACAAGAAACCACACTTGACAGTGGAACGATTGCCTATGTCAGACAACATTATCCCAAGGGGCTGGGGCATGCAATTTGGTGTGCCAAGCATTTGATCGGCGATGAACCCTTTGCGGTCATACTGACTGATGATGTGATAATTTCGGAAGAACCTGTCCTCGGCCAGATGATTGCTGCATATGAGCACCTTGGTGGTACCATGGTTGGTCTCTCCAGGGTTTCCTGGGACAAGGTTTCGAATTACGGTATCGTTGAACCTGAAACTTCCGAGGGCAAAGTCCTTCGCCTGAAGGGGATGGTCGAAAAGCCCGCCAAGGAAGAGGCTCCCTCTGATCTGGCCATTATTGGACGGTATATTCTTACTCCCAGAATTTTTGATGTGCTGGCGAAGACGCAACCCGATACCAAGGGAGAAATCCAGATTACCGAGGCCATCGCCAGTGAAGCAAGCACCAATCCAGGTGTTTTCGGCTTTGTCTTCGAAGGTCAAAGGTTTGATTGTGGTAGCAAACTGGGATTCCTGCAGGCTGGAATCTCGTTGGCCCTCCAACGACCTGAACTCAAGGACAATCTGCAGGAATTTCTTAAATCCCTAGATTTAACCTGATTCCTCCTGCTCAACTCAAGCCGATTTTGGCGACCTGAACTATATTGGTGGAACCCGATACATTAAACGGCACACCGGCTGTAATGATGATCTGGTCATCTCCCTGGCCAAAATCTGCAAACCTTGCCACTGAAGTAGCTATTTCCACGGCATCATCAAATCCCAACGCCTTGTCGGTAATTTCACAATGACCACCCCAAACCAAGCATAATCTCCTGGCATATTTTTCAAATGGCGTCATGATAATAATTGGAACCTTGGGTTTTTCCCGAGATACCAATCTGGCCGTGGTACCTGAGTGGGTAAAACAGCAAATGGCCTTGACATCTGTGGTTTCGGCAATTTGCCGGGCAGCGAGGGTTATCGCATCTGGAATCGTTTTCCTAATTCCGGTTCGAGAAGCCTCAAGGACTTGCCAGTAGGTGGGATCCTTCTCGACAGATATGGCAACATTGTTCATGGTCTGAATGGATTCGACCGGATATTTGCCAACTGCAGATTCTGCTGACAACATCACGGCATCAGCCCCTTCATAAATTGCTGTTGCGACATCCGATACTTCGGCCCTTGTCGGTGTGGAACTATTTATCATGCTTTCCAGCATCTGCGTGGCCACGATTACAGGTTTGGCTTCCCCTCGGCATTTCCTGATAAGGCGTTTCTGGATGGGAGGCACGGTATGGATTGGCAATTCTACACCCAAATCACCCCGAGCAATCATGATCCCATCGGAAGCATCAAGAATTTCATCAAACTGGTCGATTGCAGCCGGTTTCTCCACCTTGGTCATAATCGCCGCCCTACCCTTGACGAGAGCTCTGGCTTCCTTTACATCCGCGCTGCTTTGAACAAAAGACAAGGCCAGCCAATCCACTCCCAATTCACAGGCAAATTGCAAATCACTGCGGTCTTTACTTGAAAGGGCTGCCAGAGGGAGTATGACATCGGGTACATTTACCCCCTTGTGACCTGAGATCTCTCCTCCCTCAACAACTTTTACCTCGGCGAAATCCTTGCCGCAAGACATGACTTCAAGCCTGATTTTACCATCATTGACGAGCAGGGTGGAATTGGGTCTGATGGCCTTGAAAATCTCCGGATGTGGCAGGCAAACCCTGGTTTTATCACCTTCGGAGGGGTCCAAATCAAGACGAAACCGATCACCCTCCTCAAGTATTTCCTTGCCCTTGCTGAAGGTTCCTATTCTGAGTTTTGGGCCTTGCAGGTCGGCAAGTATCCCAATCGGTCTCTTGAACTCGCTTTCAATGTCCCTGATGACGCCATGCAATTTCGTGATTGTTTTGTGATCCCCATGGCTCATGTTCAAACGGAATACGTCGGCACCGGCTACAAACATCTCCTTTATTGCAGAATAACTGCTTGAGGCCGGACCAAGAGTGGCCACTATTTTCAGATTACGTGATCTTTTCAATGTGTTTTCCTTACAGGAATGCCCAACAGGAGGGCATTATATAAATTTACGGGTATTCTAGATTTATCGGGATACTATTGCAACATGTCACCACAACATAAGAGTGTCAACTGCTGCTAAATTGTCTTGTAATGGAATTAAAATCTGCCAATTCCATTTTCAACCTTACTTTTTCAACAATTCGCACTATCTATTTTGAGCAATTTTCACTTGATTGAATTCCAGGTACAAATTGCCTCATGGGATTCGTGGAAGATGGGCAGGGTTAAGGCAAAATGAAATTTTCACTTGGATGGCTCAAGGATCACCTAGATACGGAATGTACTCTGGACGAAATAACCGATGCACTGACTGATCTTGGTCTTGAGGTGGAAAGTGTCGAGAATCCGGGCGATGTGTACAAGGACTTTACTGTTTGTAGGGTCAAGGAAGCAAAACAGCACCCGAATGCTGACCGGCTCAAGGTCTGTACACTGGAAGTTTGGCCCGATGGAACCGATGGTAAATCCGAATTTGTCCAGGCGGTTTGTGGTGCACCCAATGCCCGAACCGGTCTGATTGGTATTTATGCACCCCTGGGCTCCTTTATTCCTGGTTCAGGTATTGAATTGAAAAAGGGAGTTATTCGAGGTGTTGAAAGTTATGGCATGCTTTGTTCGGAAAGGGAAATGGAAATCTCAGATGAGCATGACGGAATAATTGACTTACCTTCTGATACTCCTCTTGGTACAAAATTCTCGGATATCTTCGGCTTGAATGAAACCGTCGTTGAAATTGCCGTTACGCCAAATCGACCCGATGCCCTTGGTATAAGAGGTATTGCCCGGGACTTGGCAGCACGTGGGATGGGTACACTCAAGGATGTGGATTTTCCCACCATAAATGGTGAATTTGAATCTTCCATCGGTATCAATATCGATAATGATACCCAGATGGCAGGATGTCCATTATTCATGGGTCGAATGATCAGGGGAGTGAAGAATGGCCCTTCACCCCAGTGGTTGCAAAAGCGCTTGAAGGTAATCGGATTGCGACCGATTTCAATATTGGTCGATATTACCAACTACATCACTTATGAACACAATCGCCCACTCCATGCCTTTGATGCCGACAAGGTTCAGGGTAATCTGAGAATTCATTTTGCCAAAGGTGGTGAAACCATAACCGCCCTTGATGGTGAAACCCATGAATTCCAGAAAGGAATGATGATTATTTCTGATGACGAGGGCCCGGAAAGCATTGCAGGTATCATGGGTGGTGAGGCAACTGGGTGTACTGACGAAACTGTCAACGTATTTGTCGAGAGTGCCCTTTGGGACCCAATCCTGGTTGCCGAAACAGGCCGGAAATTGAAAATTACTTCTGATGCCCGATACAGGTTTGAAAGGGGAGTGGATCCTGCCTTTACCCAAGTTGGTCTGGATTTGGCAACAAGTATGATTCTTGATCTTTGTGGAGGTGTTCCATCCGATATCATATACGATGGCAAGGAACCCACTGTTGCGAGAAGTCTCAGAATTCACAAGGATCGTACCGAAAAACTTATTGGCATGGGAATTGAAGTTACCGATCAGGTGGAATTTCTAGAAAAGCTTGGATTCAAGCCTGTGCTGGATGGTGATTACATAAATGCCGAGATACCAAGCTGGAGACCGGATATTGGTGGTGAAATTGATCTTGTCGAGGAGATTGGAAGATTGGCTTCACTCACCAGGCTAATGGGTTCACCTCTCCCCTCACCGACAATTAAAATTACCAGTTCAACCCTGACCCAATTGCAGAAACGTGAGCAGATTGCCCGCAGAACCATGGCTAATTTGGGCTATAATGAATGTGTAACCTATTCCTTCGTTGATCGCGAAACAGCTGAATATTTTCAAGGGAGTACCCCACTTGTAAACCTCGAAAATCCGATATCATCGGAAATGGATGTCATGCGTCCAGATCTGTTGCCAGGCCTTTTGAAAGCTGTGGTCAAGAATCAGGCCCGGGGAAACAATGATTTGGCCCTGTTTGAAATCGGACCGGTATTTCATGGTCCAGACCCAGAGCAGCAAAATATTCAGGTGTGTGGCGTTTTGGTAGGGTCAGTAGATTCCCTTTCTCCCCATGCCCAGAACAGGGATGTGGATTTGTTTGATGCCAAGGCGGATTTGGAACTGCTGCTCAATGCGATTGGAAAGGGAACACGGTTTCGATTGGAAAGGCATCAGCAAGCTGGACATCACCCAGCCAGAACAGGGGGTGTCTTTCTGAAGCCCGGTGATCCGCTGGGATGGTATGGTGAACTCCATCCAAAGGTCAAGAGAAAACTCAAAATCAGTGGCAAGGTGGTATGCTTTTCGCTACTCCTTGAGAAAATACCTTTCTCCAGGAAATCCAAAATAACCAGGGACCCGATTAGGATCAATGATCTCCAACCCATCGAAAGGGATTTTTCATTTATTGTGGTCGATCAGGTTGAAGCTTCAGACATTACTAGGGCGATCAATGGTTCTTCCTATCGCAACCAAATCCATTCCGTTCATATCTTTGATGAATTCAGTGGCCCGCAAGCTGAAAAGCAGTTTTCCAGTGGCCATAAATCACTTGCCTTCAGGATTAAATTCTATCCCGAAGAATCCAAGGATCAGGAAAATTTCATCAGCCAGTTGACCAATGATATAGAGCAGCGGGTTACCAAGGCTACAAACGGGGTTTTGCGGCAACTCTAGCCAATGAATTCCAGACCTGATCGTAAAAATTAAGTTATATAAATTGGTCTAAATTTGGTGACTTGTACACTAAATCGATTATTACCTTGACTCATGATCAGATCTCATGACTTGATCATGAAAACCAAAAAATTATAGTGGTAAAATAAGCCAAAGATTTGGTATCTGAAAAGTTAAATTAATTTCGTGGTATTGTGACCCATAACTCCTTGTTCGATGATTTCCTTCCCTATATCCGCCCAATGAGGGAAATGGGAGCTTATGAAGCCTTATGGGATAAATGGGGTACAAGTTTCAAAAGCTTGGCCAAAAAATTCCAATTCTCACCTAATTCTGTCCCCTCCGACTTTGTCAATTCGGAAACTGCGGAGGAATATGAAGCCAAAGCCACTTCAATAGCAAACAAAGCAGAAATAGGCAGGTTTGGTATCAGGATTTATGGAACACTTGATTATCCCGAAAAACTCAGGGATGCCGTACATCCTGTAGAGTTATTATATTTTCAAGGAAACTGGGAACTTGCCAGTTCCCCATCTGTGGCAATAGTTGGAACCAGACAACCCACCGAGGAAGGCAAACTGAGAGCCCGAAAGCTAGTAAAGCACCTGATCAAAGATGATTTCACGATCATCTCGGGTTTGGCAAAGGGAATTGATACCGAAGCCCACCTAACCGCTTTGGATAACAATGGAAGAACCATGGCCGTCATTGGTACGCCCTTGTCAGAAAATTACCCCAAAGAAAATAAAAAGCTGCAAGAACATTTAAGGAAATATTTCTTGATTGTCAGTCAGGTTCCTTTTGTCAGATACTCCAAGCAAAACCCTAGACAAAACAAATGGTTTTTTCCTGAAAGGAACAAACTCATGTCAGCCATGTCCCAAGCTACAATAATTGTAGAAGCCGGGGAAACTTCAGGTACTTTGGTTCAGGCACGTGCAGCAATAGCACAAAAAAGAAAATTGTTCATTCTGGACAACTGTTTTCGGAACCCAAATCTCACTTGGCCGAGGAAATTCGCCGAATTGGGAGCATTAAGGGTAAAAAATTATGACGAAATCAGGGAAGTCCTTTGTCCCTAAAACCTCGCCTAAGCAAAATTGATAAGGAGAGCATAGAAGATCATTCCTATCTTAGGGAAAATGACAAATGTTTTTATTTTGGAGAATATACAGCTAAAGAGGACTGGAATTTTAGTGATACAAATCAACTCATCCTCAACTTCAAAAAGGATATGTCTACCAAAGGAACTCCCCAATGGAAATACAAGATTAAGGCAATTAAAAAGGTTGGAAAATTAATTGCCCCATACATGAAACGTTGTCGAAGTAATTGTATTTGGGTTCCTACCCCACCTTCAAAAGTCAAGACAGATCCAAACTATGATTCAAGAATTGAAGATGCCTTGAATATTGCAAAGGAAATATCCCATACAGACACAAATATTTGCAACTGTATTACCCAAAATGAAAATAGAGAAGCAGATCACCAAACTCAGGAACAAAGACCAAATCCTGAACAAAGGGCAGAAAATTATGCTGTTAACTCAAACATGATTCCAGATAATACCACAAGAGCAATAATTGTTGATGACGTATTGACTACCGGTAGTCATTTTAAAGGTATGGAGATTGCCTTACAAAGGATCTTTCCACATATTGAAGTGATCGGTCTGTTTGTTGCCAGAAGGGTGCCACAACCACCTTACGAGTAGATTTATCGTTCAGTATATTTCAAAAATTTACAATTTTTATGTTTCCTTAACTATTTTTGGAGACCTGATTGGTTAATTACGGTCAGTTTTTTATCAGGTCTGTCGTATTGATAATATAGGCATCCGTCCCGACTTCCGGAAACAGGTCAGCCTCAGTTCCAGTCATGAATATTTGGGATTGCAGGTTTGTAATTTCGGCAATGAGGACAGCCCGATGCTTGGGATCAAGGTGTGCAACCACTTCATCAAACAGCAATATGGGTGGTTTGCCAAAGGATTCGGCAATGGCCCGTGCATTCCCGATTACAATTGAAAGAAGAACCAGTTTCTGTTCACCGGTAGAGCAGGATTGGGCAGGCCGACCGGAAAGTGAGTGAACAACCTTCAAATCAGCCTTGTGAGGCCCCTCCAACGTCTTGCCGATGGTCAAATCTCTGTTTCTGTTCCGTGCCCACCATTCCCGCATGATATCTTCATTGGTCAGGTCCAGAACCTCGTTTTTAGGGTAGGTGTGAAACAGGGTTAGATTGGCAGCTGGAAAAAGGTTCGAATTGAAGGATTGAAAATGATTGAGATGTTCCAGGGTCGCCAGACGGTGTTTGGTAATTTGAACTGCTAAACTAGCCATTTGGGCTTCTACGGCATTGAACCATGATTGCTCATTGTTTCGCTCCCTCAGCAAAAGGTTTCTTTCCCGCAAGGCTCTGGTATATTTGTTGATCAAAGTCGGGTGTTCGGGATAAAATCCCATGACCAGGCGATCCAGAAACTTCCTGCGACCTTCCGGTCCCTCGACCCACAAGCGATCCATCAAGGGAGTAATCCAGATGACCTTCAGGATTTTGTTTAATTCGATCTGACGTGATGGCTTGTCATTGATCAGGACTTTTCTTGTCTTTTCCTCGCCAAGATGGGTTTCCAGCCATAATATTTCGGCAGGATTGATTTCAAATGATGCTTTTACCCGCCATGGAACTGACAAACCGTATGGTTTCAGGTCTTCAGATTGGGCACTCCTCAACCCCTTGCCGGGCGAGAATAGTGACAGGGCCTCAAGAATGGTCGTCTTGCCGGAACCATTTTTGCCAACAAGAATTACAACCTGTCTCAGGTCTTCAAGATCCAGGCTATCAAAGCAGCGAAAATTTCGTAAACCTAAATTGGAGATATTGAAGGGAGTCAAATCTTGTTATGTAAATTGCAAAAGGTTCAAGCAAGCAAACCTATGTAAAATCAGGACTATGTGTCAGACGGTTTGAGGCATAATTACAAACAAGGCATTGTTATCACCTTCCTTGCGTAATTTGATTGCCGTGCTTCCGTCATTTATGGTGAATACAGCCATTCCACTGCCCAACACCTCCAAAGCACCACTGAGATGGCTGGATACAAACTTCAGGACAAGGGTATCACCTGGATACGATACAGGCATCTCCGTTTCGGCTATGCCTCTTCCCATGGATGTAACCTTGAGTTTGAGCTTGTCTGGGGTCAGGGTCAGGACGACAGCCTCATTTGGATCCGACGATACGGTAAGGACTTTCCTTAAAGACTGTAACAGCTCTTCGATATTCAAGGACATAACAAGATTGGTATCCTGCGGAATCAACCTGTGGTAAGAGGGAAAATCTCCACTGATGAGAAGCGACGTCAACTGCTTGCCATCACTGACAAACCGTATTTTCTGCTCCGTGTAATAGATGGTTACCAATCCCTTATGTTCAAAATACCTGGTAATTGTATTGACCGTTTTTTCAGGAATGATCACCCCCTTGAAATCACCAATATTTTCCGGTTTGGGAGCTGAATAAAGTGCCATCTTGAAACCATCGGTCGCTACGGCATCAAAACATTCCTCTTCCTTTTTCTTGGCGACATTTAGAAAAACACCTTTCAGATATTTTCTTTGGTCAGCCCTGGAAATCGCAAATTTTGTCGTATCGAGTAGTTTGATAAGATCATTGGCATCCATGCTGAAGGAACCGTCAAATTCCTCGTTAGTCAATTCAGGGAAGTCCTCGGCGGGCAATGTTTGCAGCTCGTAATAGGAAGAACCGGAAGTAACAGTCAGTTTCAGGGTTACGGCATCAAATTTCAAACTGCATGTTTCGGATTTATCAAGTGCCTTGGCAATTTGTGAAAGCGTTTTGGCCGAAACGGTTAGCGATCCCTCTTGCTCGGCATATATGGGGGCCGTAACCTGAAGTTCACAAGTTCTGTCAGTTGTTGTAAATTTAGCCGTTGAGGTCCCCACCTCAATACGTACAAATGAATCAATAGGGGATACTGCGTTTTGGATAGTTATCGATTGAACCTGGGTTGCCACCTGGTCCAATACATCTACCCCCATACTAAATTTCATCTTTTTGCTCTCCAGTTATTAAATCACTATTTTCAATAAATAATGATTTTTAACCCTGCAACAATTCCCTACGCAATTTTACAAGGGAATATTCCAATTCCTTATCCCTGCTTTTTAGCGATTCTATCTTGTTAATAGAATGAATTATTGTTGTTCGATCCCTGTCAAAACAACTTCCAATATCTGGCAATGACTTGGAAGTCAATTCACTTGACAGGTAAATACCGATTTGCCTAGCTCGTACCACATTGCTAACCCGTTTCGGGCCTGTAAGGTCAGTCAGGTTCAGCCCGTGATAATCGGCAACGGCTTTCATAATCTCTTCAACAGTTGGCGGTTTGGTAAATTTGACCAGATCCGTAATCGCTTCCTCTGCCAGATCAAGTGTAATCGTCTTGCAATTGAGATAACCGGCCGTTACGATCAGCCTTTGTAGGGCACCTTCCATTTTTCGAATGTCACCCGAGATGTTATCGGCAACAAACTCAAGTACACCTTCCGCAAAGCGAAGATCAAAATTGTTGCTCCGTCGGTCCTTCAACTTCTGCTTCAGAATCCTCAGACGAAGGTCATAATCCGGAGGTTCAAGTTTTTCTACAAATCCATGTTGCAATCGGGATTTTATTCTGGGGCCGAATTCGTCCATTTCATCGATGGTATTCAATCCGGTGGCAACAACAAGTTTACCCTCGCTGAGGAATGTATCAAGTGTTAGATCCAGTTCCTGGGTTGTTCCCCTTTTGCCATGAATCAACTGAATGTCATCAATAAATATTGCATCCACCGATCGAATGCGTTCCCTGAATTCCAATAGTTTGCCATGCTTAGTGGCAGCCACGAAGTAATCCGAAAATTGCTGTCCGGTAAGCAAGCTATGCTTGAGTTTCGTGTTTTTTGACAATTTCATCCAGAAAATGGCATGCAGCAAATGTGTTTTGCCCAAACCCACATTGCCATGCAAATAAAGGGAATTGGAATTTTCCTCATGTTCATTGGCAATTTGCCACGAGGCAATATGGGCCTTGCCGTTGGCATCTCCAACGACAAATCTTTCAAAGGTATACCGTTTGTCGGGCTTCATCCCTGACTTCGTTGTACTGCCCTGGGCAGTTTTGGTGTTGGTTTCCATGGATTTGCGGCCGGAACTGTCCGATGGCCGAACCTGATATTTTACTGAGGTTACAACTCGCCCGACATTCTTGAAACTCTCGATTATTTCCTTGCCGAAGTTTTCGGTTATATATTCGCCCGTAAACCGACTGGGAACCGAAATGATGACCCTGCCTCCATCTATGGATATGAGATTGATATCCTCAATCCAGTTATTGAATACGTTCAATCCCAAGGAATACTTGAGCTTGGCTCTGACCTGTTCCCAATCTTTTTGCACCTACGAAAATCCTTTCCGGATTTTCAACCCTAGGACTGTTTCCATGGTAAACCCTTAACTTTCCATCCATTGACTGTACCCCGATGCCCTTCATGATTGAGATCTCCCTCAAAACCTTCGGAAACATTTATACAGTTCACGTTTTTTCCCCGTTGGACCAATTCATTTTCAATAAAACCTGCAGCACTTCTGGATCGGGAACCAGATCGGCAAATAAAATACAATGTTGAAGGAATTTCACCTTGGAATCGATCTTCCACTTGGTGAAAAAAATCCTGGTTAATTTGCATGGAAGGGAATGTCAACCATTCAACCATTATTTGTTTCCGTCCCAATTCAGTCAGGTCTGGAACACCGACAAAAGCCCATTCCGACTGGGTTCTGACATCTATCAAGGCGGAATCCGGATTGTTTGTCAGCCCGTCCCAAACTGTCTTTGGACCCTGATCAACCACATCCCTTTTTGGCAATTCAACCATAAATTTTCTTATCCTTTTTTATGGTTTGAATTCTAATGTTTTCAATCCTACAAAGTAAATCGTATTCTATAAATTCTTACTTGGCTTGATCAGGATTCGATGCCCCGAATTACCCTGTTTTCTTTTTGAAATGGGAACATTGAACCATTGGAATTGGTAACAATTTTTTCTGTAAAAAATAATTTTCCAGAATTCACTTTTGAGACATGACAATCCGTCAAGTTTTTAACCAGTCACGACTGAAACCCAAGCAAAAAGGGAGTTTTAAGCGATTCAAATTAAATTTTGCGAATTTGAAATAGCCCAAATCCTTAAAACCGAATCACCAATCAATGATAAAAATTGCGTTAGTTCTAAAATTTTCCAAGTAGAGAATTCTTGAAAGTAATGATCTGATTCAATCAATTTTGCATTCATCTAGCCCTGATTGGATACAGATGGGTAAATTAATCCAACCAAGTGAAAATTTACGAACTTTTCTAGTACCAACCTTGATAGGTTATTTATGCCTAAAACCTTAGATTTGGCTCCTTGTCTTGTTCTTACTTGTTCACTTACACAGACTGTCTATTGTACAAGACTCTTATATGTGTACGAAATAATTATATTCTAAGAAATAATATCTGGTCAATAGGGAGGCATGCCAAAAGGGAAAGGTTGGCCGGAATCTTCAATGTCCTGGACCTGCTCCAAGTTGCCCAATTAAGGACAACCACGCTATGGTGACCTTTCTGTACGACGGCACTATCGCTTAAAGATAGCGGTTCATTTCATCGGTATTGAGCCGGTCACAAAGATGCGTGTCGGCAAATCTTGGCTCTAAGCCTCCAGAAAATCGGCAACCTCGTTGGCGGTTTCAATACCACTTGTGATCGCACCGTTCACGATCGGCGCGCGCATGAAATCGCCCGCGATACGGAGGTTCAGCAGGTCCGACCCAATGTTCTGCCGCATTTGATTTATGGCCGTGAACATCCCTGGCAATCCCTTGCAGACCGCTTCTTCATACTGGGGAAGCGTCGAACCGGGGGGAGCGTTTCGATGAGCATCGGCCAGAAGCGCGCGGACAACCGCTTCGTCGTCGAGGGTCATCAGATCCTTGGCGCGTCGTTCTCCGACCCAAAGGTCAAGCAGGCTTTTGCCGGATGGCGCGCATTCCGGCAGGTTGACGGTACGGTCCATCAGTGACGGGGTATCGTCCCCGGGATAGAGCGCAACACTCCAGCCCGGAGGAAGCGGCGGGTGGTCAAGACCCATCACCACACGGATGCCGAACGAATATTGCACCCTGTCCAGTGCATCGCGAATCCTCTCCGGCAGATCCGGCATGATCGCCAACGCCTTCGTTGCTGGTATGCTGGAAATGATGGCGTCGGCCTCCATGAAGCCGTCGTCAGTCACAACGCCCGTGGCCTTTCCGTTCTCGATGACAACCCGCCTCACCGGAGTTGAGACGTGAACAGTACCGCCCAGTCTGTCGGCCAGCACCTCTGTTAGATGGCTGCACCCGCCCACCGGTGTGAACAATTTGTCCGGTTTGAACAGAACCTCAGCGAGGAAGGCCCGGATCCAGGTGGAGCCGAATTCCTCGGGATTTCCCATGGTCAATCCCAGAAATCCGTCCAGCGTCAACCGCAATGGTTCGGGCACGCCGAGCCTGTCCAGATACGCACCGTATGTCTCATCCGTATCCATCTCCGCGATGCGGTGCGAGCTCGCATAGTTCAGGTACTTCGCGTCGGCTTTAAGGCTCCTGACCAGCTTGAGGATCGCCCATGTACCCTGCAGCGACTGGAGATCCAGAGTCCGCGCGGCCCGGATATTCCTCAAGAGCGTGCCCGCAGAGGTGATTGGTGTCGTGACGGCCCAGCGTCCGCACCTATGCCAGCCGATGTCCATGCTGAGGCGTCTCAGCGGTACATCCAACTCTTCGCACAGGCGGAACGTCGTGTCGTAGGAGCCCGGGAAAAAATCCGCGCCCTTGTCGGTCGAAAAGCCATCGATCCGGTCGCCACCCATCCGCCCGCCGATCTGATCGGTTGCCTCCAGCAGGAGGGGGCGCAGTCCACGTTTCATCAGTGTGTATGCCGCGCTCAGTCCCGAGGCTCCCCCTCCTATAACGATAACACGTGGTTGTGTGCTCATTGTGAGTCCTGCATGCCTCCGACGAGTGGCCTACCATGTAGCATCGTGTGGGGGGGGGTACCACGGCGTCTTATGGTTGAACATCCTCTTTTGCTGCTTAGCAGTGGCGAATAATCCTGTAGAGGCTTTCATTTTCTTCCTAGGGTGGGTAACGGGTATTGGAACTCCGTTCCAGTCATTGGGCAATGGAAAGTTGGGCAATTTTGTTTCCGAAACTATCGTTGGTTTTGAAGGGGATCAATCAGGCAGCAAGCAGTTTTACCTTGCGTGATAGCCTAGAAACCTTACGACTAGCGGTATTTTTATGCATAATCCCTTTTGAGACACTGCGCATTATTTCACTTTGTGCCTGGCGTAGAGCTGATCTGGCCTCCTCATAGTTACCCCCGGCAACTGCCTCTTCAACCTTTCTGATAAAGGTTCTTACCCGCATGATTCGGGAGTGATTTACCCTGAAGCGGACTACAGATTGTCGTGCCCTTTTTTTTGCTTGGCGAGAGTTGGCCATGAGTTTTATACCTTTTTCTGTTCGCTGATGGGGTATTGATTTGTAGAAGGAAATTTAAATTTCAAGTGTTCAGGTGAAGTCAGATGTGAATTACTGATGAAGAGGATTGGGTAAATCGCTGAACCTCATAATCAGAGTGGGCTTATTTATCCAAGTATTTCGATTCAGGACCTTTTTTGTCTAGAACCAGCAACAATGAGGGTAAAAGCAGAAAATCTGCAAGTAAGGCAAACCAGATCGTTAACATGACAAGCAGCCCAAGGGTCCAACTTACTTCAAAACCTGACGATGCAAAGACCAGAAATCCCAATGACAAGATCATGGATGTTGTCCACAAGGCGTGTCCAACGTTCCTGAATGTTTTCCTTATGGCTTCCTCGGGGTCATCGTTGTTACGCCGTGCCTTGAGATAACTTGTTAAGAAATGAATTGTATCATCAACAATAATTCCAAAGGCAAATGCCGTCATTACCGAACCTGCAAGCCCAACCCTGCCTACCAGATATCCCCAAAGTCCCAGACTTAGCATTGCCGGTATGAAATTTGGAATAAGGCTTATCAGACCAATTCGAAGGTTTCTGAACACAATGATTAAAATCAGGGAAATGAGAGCCATGGCAATTATTGTTCCACTGAGCATACTCTTGATATTGCGCTGCGACAAATGGGCAAAAACGATACTTACACCTGATGCTTCCGTAACCATTTCAGGTGCATTTTCGTTCAACCAGGATTGGGCACGAGTGTCCAGAACCTGCTGCTGGTTTGCTGTGAGTGTACTGAGTGAGACTGTCAAACGAGTTGAGGTCTTACCGATATCAATCCTGTTGTTCAGGTCCCTTCCAAAAGGTAGGGACAATTCATAAAGCAAGAGGTACTGAGCAGCTAGTTCCGAAGAATCGGGAAGTTTGAAAAAGGAAGGGTCATCGCCATTCATGTTTTTGTTAAGACGTTTCATTATGTCCGTAAAGGACTGTACCTGTAGAACCTCTGGCTGTTCCCTGAACCATTCGGCAAATTGCTCCACTTTCAGCAGATAATCTGGGTCTGTAATGCCATTCTCCGATCCGGAATCAAGTGAATATTCCAGAGTCAAGATCCCTGTCAGATTGTCTGCCACAAAATCGGTATCCAGACGGAATTGGTAACGTTTATCAAAATATTTCAACCAGTTATCAGTTAATTCTAGTTGGAATATCCCACTGGCCAGGAATATGGTTACCAGGGACGTAATCACCAGCAGGATTTTCTTTCGAACAATTACGAATGAACTGAACCAATCAAAATATTTGGATGAAAGACTAATTCTTTTGCGGGATTTCAGTGGCATGACGGCAAGTAAGGCCGGCAACAGGGTCAGGGAAAACAGTAATGTCCAGAACACGCCAAAAGCCACTAGATTGCCGAGCACTCGAAATGGTGGTGAATCGGAAGCATTCAGGCTGAGAAACCCGATCATGGTTGTCAAAGTGGTAAGGAATACCGGCCACACATTATGTTGCATGGCTTCCACAATTGCCACCCGTCGATCAAGGCCACGACTTAACCCGGCAAGTGTGGATTCCACAATATGTACAGCATGTGCCACCGCTACGGTCATAACAATAATAGGTACACCGCCATTAGCAGGATTGAACACGACACCCAACCATCCGGCAAAACCCATGACCATGTTCACGGAAAAAACCACAACGACCATCAATGCAGCCATAGCCAAGAATGATCGCAATAAAAGGGTGGCAATGACGGCTATTACTAGAAAGACAATCGGTATCAGGGTTTGCTGATCATCCCTTGTGGCATCGGAGAACGCCCTATTGAGTGGAATGTCTCCGGTCAGGTAATAGTTAATATCAGGATTCTCTGCGTGAGCTTGCTCAAGCATCCTCCCCAAATAATCGGTAATTTCAAATACAGCATCATCCGAATTGCCTTCCGGGAGGGAGTGAGTAATTACCAATCCGGCAACCCTTCCATCCATCGAAACAAGCCGACCTGCAACATCATTGTCAGTCATGGCAATTTCATTGATTCTCATCAGCTCCTCATCTGACAGAGAAGGAGCATTAATTACCAGTTCCTCAACAATTAGGTCGTCTTCCTCTGCCCAACTGTGAAGATAATTGGTAAGTGAATCCACACGGGTTGAATATGGTACTTGCCAAGCTGAATCTGTCAGTGACTCCACTGCTGCCAATACATCTCTTTGGAAGACCGATTGACCTTTGGGTTCTATGGCGATTATACTGCTTTCAGATTTACCATAGATATTTTCCAGTGCATCCAACAAAACCAACTGTGGATTATCATCATCAAACAAACTGCGGTAATCATTCGTAACTCCGAGAAAACCGATCCCGACAGATGTTCCAAGCATCACAATCAATGTGCTTGCTATGACTATCCATCGAAAGCGGAACAGGAATTCGGTGAATGCGTTAATTTTCATGTCAATCTGAAACGCTACAATATTTCATTCAAAAAACCCATCAGGCCAGTCTCAATATCACTTCTGCTGGATCTTGACTGGAGGTAAACGATAATATCACCAATGGGATGAACTTTCGGAAATGTAGTGATCTGGCAAATTGAAGGGTATCCCTCTATCGTCATACATTGATACCTCCAAAGCTGTCATCATGTTCTTGGTATTGTGGTTACCAGTGCTGAAAAATCCAATTAAATCTTGTATCTTGTTCACCAATTTAAACCTCAAAATAACCCCGATTGTACTTGATGGTTCATACTGCAAGCTATCTGCAAGCTCATTCCCTATCATGGCACGTGATAATTTTGAAATGTAACCAGCCAATTCTTTTCGTTCCTTTCGCTGGGTGATGCCAGCAAACAATGGTGCTGAATTGATGAGTGCCGAAGCCAAAATTATTGATTCCATTGATGGAGGAGGTTCACATATACGTGCAATCCGGTTCAATCCCACTGCATCCAGCTCGTTGGTGTAAAGTATCGATTCCGGGATACCCATCAAATATCCTGAATATCTCCACACTTGCATGAAACTGGCTTTCTCCTCTTCAGTCATTGTAGCGCCCAGCTTTTCAAGGAAATAGAGAGTCCTTGCAGAAAATGAGGCAATGGCAAAACCCAAATTGGCACTGCTCAGGGGCATACCCAATACTTCATGGTCCCATTCAGGGGATTGTGACAACAACCATCTGATTTTGGCATGAACCAATCGTATTCGGATTGATAAAACCCAGCCATCATTATGCCTATCCATTCCATTGGGCATGAAAATTTCAAGCATGTGACGGTTATTCTGTTTCAACCTCCTGATACCCTTGTCAACTAACCGACCGGTAAGAAAAAAGGATTTAGCGATATTTGTCGCGAATCCCTCAACCAACGTACCACCAACCATACTTGCCAGCACAAGACGGGTATTGTTGTGAAACATCTTTATACCAGGTTTATAAGCATCGATATCAACCCAATCTGGAGTTGTTGCATTGGCTTCAAAAAAATCCCTGATGGTTTTGGGGGCACTCTTGAATTCTTCCAGATTCGTTTCTCCAACCATGCCCAATCGAATATATCTTTGGAATTGTTTTGGCTCCAGAGATATGGTATCCCTTATGAGGTCATCAGCCAAAGGGTCACCAATAGTGGTATGGGCTATATAATTTTTGGCAATCGCTGGATTTTCCTTCAGAGCCTTGTCATACCCCTCAATATAGGATGTAGGTATATTCATCGTCATAAAGTTAATATTTCCTGATGCAATTCAGCCCGTAAAGTAAATATAGGGAGTTAAGAAACAAAATTAGACCTATTCAAAACAACAAACTCTCCAATTTAACCATTAGACCTCGATAAATGCAAATTTTGTTGAATTCTACCCGTAGTTTTTTTCTATGGCACTATCAATAAGTTCAGAAAAATTCAAGTTTTATTTGGCTGTTGCAAACCACGAAAATCAAACATCAAAACTGTAAAAAGCAGTTTCAAACCCAGATTGGATCTCACCAACAATTGGGTAACGAAAAGTATCAGTTTAACACTTCTGCGAGAAATTTTAACTTCATTACCATTTGTAAATTCAGGGTTGTTTTTTACCCTCTTGAGTGTAAGTACTGCCATTCCCAAAGCAGACAGACAGTGTTGCCTGATACCTGTCTCATTTGATGGGATGGTCAATATATACCTTAAAGCACCTTGCAAATGCCGATGGGCTATTGCCACAAGATCATGAATACCCGAGCTTAAACCAGGCTCGGTGGGTTTCACGGTATCCAGTTCAATTCCATATTTTTCAAAAACTTCTCTCGGCAACCAGCATATTCCCCTTTGACGGTCATCCCAGACATCCTTCAAAATGTTGGTCATTTGCAAACCCTGCCCAAACTGTATTGCAAGATCAAGCAATTCTTCCCTGTTATTCGCTATTTCGGGTGAATACTCACAAAACAAATCGGTCAACATTTCACCCACAACACCAGCTACGCAATAACAGTAATGGTCCAGCTCGGATAAATCCTTCAACCCGGCTATACCTGCATTTTGCTGAAATTGTCCCATTCCCTTGGTCATGATCTCAACACAACGCTCAATCGCCTGTCTTTGGGCTGGTGTAAACCCATGAGTAATTTGTATCACCTTGCTGGAACTGGCAATCAGTTCCTTTTCACCCTGTTTTGTTGCAGATGATAGCTCCCCGGCTAGTTTATCGGCAAACTCGTCAGGTTCCCTTGTCCCCTTGACTACCTCGTTGAACCATTCGGAAAAGACTGTTTTCTGCTCAGGGGGCAACTCTGGCTCGTCTTCAATCGTATCGGCAATGCGACATAGCAGATAGGCATTGCCAACAGCCAGGTACAAAGGTGGCGGAAGCTGTGGTATGGTCAGGGCAAAGGTCCTGGAAACATCCTCAAGGAACCTGTCCTGAAATGCAATGCACTCATCATGGGACAGCGTTGTGCCAGTTGGATTGGGAACATGTGTTACAGTCATTTAACCATCATCTGATACTTGTTGAAAGGTCTTATCGTAATATCCCCTGGCTTCCTGTGATGAGTCTTCTTGCCCCATGGCGGTCTCAACAACTCATTTCTTACCTAATAACTGAAACTCAGGTCAAGGGCAACATATTCATCATTGACAATTTGCTGGCTTGTAATATCCCCTGGGTCATCCTCAAGAAATTTAAACGCTTCAACTGTCAATGAAAATGAATCCGACAATCGGCGATTAAATTCAATATTCAGTGTTTTGGTGTCAAAATCACGATCATCTATCAAGGCAACTGTAATATCCGTATCCAGAATATCGTTAAAGGAGTAGCGGGCTGCAAAAAACAGATCATCCTGCAATAGCGATTGCCCACCAGTATCATGATTCCACTCGGCAAACAAGGTAAGGTCAGCTTCTGACTCGAATATGCCATAGATGGCATATTCCCCACCCAAAACGGATACATGGGATCTTGACCGGGTATTATCGGCTTTGATTTCCTCTCTGGTTATCCACTCAGCCTTGCCCAAGAATGCTCCCAAGGTCAGTTGCAAATCCAATCCGAACTGCTTGATCAAATCATAATGCTGAATCCACTCTCTCGGTACAGGTTCATTAAAGTCAGGTGGAAGTGGAAGCGGGTTTGGTACCAAACGTGGATCTCGGCTTGTTCCATCGAAATAGCTCACACCGAAGTCCAAAGCCCCAAGACTGTTACTGTATCTGGCTGCCAGATCAATATGGTTTCTTCCTTTGGAGGAAGCATATCGTATCGTTTTTCGAGAAGTCTGAACAGGTAGGGCTGTTCGAAATCGTCCCTTGATACCCGGGAAAGTCCGGGGGCGATGATAGGGCAATATAAAGGCATCAAGCATACCCCAATCCCCAGCGAGGGTTCCATGTATCATGGGTTGGCCCAATTTACTTTCACCATTGGGATGAACAACATAATCGGTCTGGTTGATGACATTCACCGGATTATGGGATTCGGCAGTGCCCCAAAATACCTGATCTATACCGATTCGAAGTTCCCATTCAGATTCTCCCATAGACCCAAAAGTCAGATAATAGGCTTCCCTGATGTCAACATGCGTACGTTCGCTATCAACGCTGTCGATCATGATAAAGGGGGTGAATGTAAAACTGTTACCTTCAGCCGATTCAGAATAAATCGTGGGCTCAAAGGTTAGGCTAAAGTTATCTCCTTTCTGCCCTTGGTGTGCAGGGTCATCAAGAAAAATCCTGGTACCGAATGTTACCTTACCCCAATGTTCTACCGACCAATCCTGATGCTCTTCGGTCAATCCCGGATTTGCTATCAGTAGCAAGTATGTAAAAATCGCAATACAATACTTTGCCATGGAAATTTTGAGCCAAGTAATTTAACGGACCCTTCTCAGTCCTGTCTTTGTAAATTCACCCTCGTTCAAATCAGTTCGAAATTGAATCTGGTCCCACAGTATTTCTGTGGATTTCCCCGTTATATGATTGACCATATTCGAACGCTTTGATCGCCAATATTGATCAAGATATTGTTCGTAATCTTCATGAACCAGCGTTTTAAGATGGGCATTTTTTCGATCATAATATTCTATTTTCCAAACCCGTAATTCATCCTTGTCATGCCATAACAACATTCGGGTGTAACCTGAACCCTTTTCAGAAGGTTTATATTCAGTTACCGTACAGTCCAGATCACCACATTTTTCATCACGCAGCCATTTATAGGTATATTTTTCAACTTCCAGGCTACCCAAATCCTCATAAGCGAACTCACTTCCTACAAAGGAACCTGAACGATTTGATGAACTGATACGCTTGACCCTCTTTAGTGCTGGAAGATAAAGCCACTGATCATCCGACTTGTCCAAATGCCCATGTATCAACAATGCAGTACCTTTTACATCACGAGGATTATCGAAGACAAAAAGGGACATGTTACCATCCCCTGAAACTTCCATTACCTTGATCCTAAGGGAACGCTTGTTTTCCTGGCCCTGTTTGTTTCTAAGAATCATGACCATTTCGGCAATGAAATTTTCAAATCCTCTATCGGCATCTCTAGCTTTCTGGGCTATCTCCAAACCTTTCTCAACCTCTGATTGCGCATTTACTCCTTGCACCGAAGCTGTGGCAATAAGAAATGGTACAATAAAAAGTGCAATACCCAATCTGCCAGGAGATACTAGCCTCTGCAAAATTAGTTGAGCCATGGATTTACGTCTATTAGTGGGATTTTTACCATCATGCTGGAAACCCCTTACGGTTATATATTTCATATCTATAAAATTCACTTGAAAACCTGCCTTTTTTTGGATTCTGTAAATTCCCTATTTTTGTTCTTATGAAAACTATACCCATAGGACGATTACTTATCAAATATCAGAAATAAAATGTTTGAACAATATTTTTTGATGCATGTATGTATTCAATCCTGTTCTAGAAATTGAATGATGGTACCTTATATGCTACCATGCATGGTAAAATTGGAAATTGAATATTACAAAACCGGAGAAGATACATCCCCATTTAAAGAATGGTTTGATAATCTTGAAATTAATGCAGCAAGGAAAGTGACTGCGGCAATTTCAAGAATGGAAAAGGAAACCCCGGTGATGTCAAATTCCTAGGAAAGGGTATTTGAGAACGGAGGATCTTTTATGGCCCCGGTTACAGGATTTATTTTGGGAAGGATGGCAACAAGGTTGTGATTTTATTGACCAGTGGAACAAAAAAGTGGCAATCAAGGGATATTGCTCTAGCCCAAGAATACTGGGCCGATTATTGCAAAAGAAAGGAGACAAAGGATGGCCTTAACAGGTAAATTCCAAGAATTGGTCAGGCAACGGGCAGAAAGGGATCCTGCTTTCAGAACTGTGCTTTTGCTTGAGGCAATTGAAGCCCTGATCAATGATGACCTTGCAACCAGTAAGTCCATGCTGCGTACCTATATCAATGCCACGATCGGTTTTCAAAAGCTTGGCGAAAACCTCGGCAAGCATCCAAAAAGCCTTATGCGGATGCTGTCTGCAAATGGAAATCCCCAAGCTAAAAACCTGACATCAATAATCAATTTTCTGAAAAAGCACGAAGGTATCAGGATTGAAATAATTGAATCCAGTAAACATACCGTACACTCCTGAGATGGATTCCAATCCCGGTTTCATGTACTGTCAAGACGAATATAGTATGTAATTGGGACAATAATTAATCCAAACAATATCACCCACATCCTGTTGACCCAACCAAACGATTACAATAATTTCCATTAATTTGTAGCCGTAAATTTATTTGTTTATCAACCATGAGGGAAAACTCACATCCTCAATCTAAAGATCTGGTTTTGGTCGGTGGTGGGCATACCCACGCACTTGTATTGCATAAATGGGCCATGGAACCATTACCTGGAGCCAGGGTAACCCTGATCAACCTCAATCCCGCAAGTCCCTATACTGGAATGTTACCTGGTCATGTAGCAGGTCATTACCAACTTGATGAAGTCAACATTGATCTGGTACGTTTATCACAATTAGCAGGAGTGAAATTTGTCCTTGATGAAGTCATCAATGTTGACCTGCTGAAGCAACGGGTTATAAGAAAAAACGGACCTGACATTTATTACGATATCTTGTCGCTTGATATTGGAATTACCTTAACAATGGGAAAACTGACCGGGTTTGATGATTTTGCCACACCTGCAAAACCCATGCCTATGTTTGCCCAAAGGTGGAACCAGTTCCTTGAAAAGGTTAGGGATAAAATAATTGCACCCAATATTGTCGTTTTGGGTGGTGGGGTAGGTGGTGTGGAGTTGGCAATGGCCATGAAATACAAACTCCAAGAATTCAGTGGGGTTCATTCCAAGGTTGTCATTGTGGAACAGGAAAATGACATTCTAAAGGAAATCCCCATACCTGCCAGAAACAAACTCAAGCGTCATCTGAATCGCTTTGGAATTGAGTTGATTTGCAATACTACTGCCACAAGTATCCTTCCAGAAAGGGTTGAATTGTCAACAGGCAAGTCTCTCCAAGCCAATTTTGTCGTAGGTACTGCAGGGGCCAAACCCTTCGGGTGGGTACAGGAAATTGGTGTTCCCTGTGACAAGGGATTTATTGTTGTTGACCGATATTTGAAATCTCCGTCCTACCCTTCGGTATTTGCAGTGGGAGATTGTGCCGCTTTTCAGGATAATCCCTTGCCAAAGGCAGGTGTTTACGCGGTTCGACAGGCACCGATATTGTATCAAAACCTCAAAGCCAGCCTCACTGGCAAAAAACTTGTACCTTACAGACCACAGGCGGATTTCCTGAAATTGATTTCCACCGGCAGAAAACATGCTGTAGGGCTGAAGAACGGGATCACCTTTGAAGGTGGCTCCATCTGGAAATTAAAGGATTATATTGATCGAAAATTCATGGGCAAATTTGAACAGGAGATGCCCATGCCAAAAATCGAATTGCCACTCGAAGCTGCGAAGGGCAGCAATGAAATCCTGCGGGATTCCAAAATGCTTTGTGGTGGCTGCGGTGCAAAGGTCACCCACACAAGTCTTCAATCTGCATTACATGGTTTTACCAACGGGCATTCCGAATTGAACCCAGATGCTGCCGAAATAAACATCGGCTCCAATACAATGGTCATTTCAACAGATCACCTTAGGAGTTTCATCAGTGACCATTCCCTTTTTGCCAGAATTACCGCCCTTCATGCCATGAGTGATATTTGGGCGAAAGGCGCCAAGCCCCGGCATGCACTGGCTTCCATTACCCTTCCAAGAATGTCTGAAACTTTGCAGAGGGAAACACTCAGGGAAATAATGGAATCATCCGCTCAAACCTTCAAGGAAAGTGGAGTTGAAATCATAGGAGGGCATACCACCCAAGGGGCAGAATTGACAATCGGATTTACCGTATTGGGAGATTCATCAGATCCATATATCTCCCATCAGGGTGCACAACCGGGACATGTTCTTGTTCTGACAAAACCCTTAGGTACAGGGGTAATCCTGGCAGGATTGATGCTAGGGAAAGTCAATGGAGAAACGCTCTACAGATGCCTTGACTTGATGACAAGAAGTTCTGAAGAGATATCTCAAACCCTTAAACATTACGTATCCACCATGACGGATGTTACTGGTTTTGGATTGGCCGGACATCTTCAAAACATCTTGGTGAGTTCCCGGGTTGGGGTTACCTTGCAAAGTGAATCCATTCCCATGATTGAAGGAGCCATGGAACTTTCTGCCGACGGGGTAAGATCATCTCTTTGGAAAGCCAATTCAAATATCCCCTTGAAAGTTATCAACAATTCGGCAGCGGTCAATTTGTTGTTTGACCCTCAAACTTCCGGGGGATTGTTGGCTACGATTTCCGAGGAAAATCTTGCCCTTTTACAGTCAAGGGACGATGAAATTGCTTCGGATATCCATCCCATCGGGAAAATAACCGAAGGTCCTTCTCTGATTGAAATCTCTTGATCAATATTTCCCGTTGATGATATCGGCTATGTTTTTTGAGGCCTTTTGGATTGAGACTTTCGTCAGATCTTTCATCGTAATCGTATCAATACAATCCTTGGAACCATATCTGGGATCATAATGATAATGCAGGAGTTGGGACACCAACTCTTCAAAATTATTGCTCTTGACCAATGCATTCCATTCCTCAATTCTGGTTTTGGAATGAAAGGGAGACAGTCTGGCCAACAATAAATTCAAATCTTCATTATTACGAACCAGGTTACTGTATTTTTGCAGACAATATTGCACTCTTGCCTCCAATGGAGCTTGAACATTGATTCTACTTGCATTCTTCATGCTTCCCCATAAGGCAGGGGGAATAGATACTTGACCAATTTTGTTTGATTCCGCTTCGACAATTATGGGGCGTGAAGAATCCAGACATCTGAGCACCTCATTGATCCTGCTTTCGAACTGTTTTTGCGATGGTTGGATTGAATGGGTTTCACCAAAAACGGAACCTCGGTGTTCAGCAAGGTATTCAAGATTCAACACCTGCATGCCATTGGATTCTAGTGTCTCAAGAATTTCTGTTTTGCCGGTGGCGGTATATCCGCCAAGCAAAATAATTTTAATTTGATAAGTGTTCTGGTAGAGAGAATTGACCACAAGGTTCCGATAACTTTTGTATCCACCATGCAGAACGGTGGTTTGCCAGCCGATCTGGCGGCAAATTTCAGCCAGGGCCCCAGATCTTTTACCTCCCCGCCAGCAGTAAATCAGCGGTTTGAAGTCCTTATCCCTCGTAGCCAGATGCTCCTTCAGAATGGCCGCAATGTTTTCGGAAATGATTTGAGCCCCCTTGCGACGGGCAGAAAAAGGACCCCCCAACTTGTGTTCCAGCCCTACCTGATGTCGTTGTTGATCATCAAGAACAGGCAGGTTTATTGCACCAGGTATATGATCTTCATTGTATTCGGCAGGTGAGCGAACATCAATTATCTCGTCAAAATTGCCGAATTCCAGATCAGCCAAGGATTTCAGTTCAAGTTTGGTAATAATGGGATGAAGCATGGATTTCTGATTATGGTGACTTGTAGCGCCTGAAAAAATTTATTGGTTTGCAACTCTTTAATGTATAAATATATGGTGTTTGTGTAATGAATTCGGCCTCGTAGCTCAGCAGGATAGAGCGACCGCCTCCTAAGCGGTAGGCCACAGGTTCGAATCCTGTCGAGGCCGCCATTCAACACCTGGTGATTTTCATCGATTCAATCCGCTTCCCAAAATCAAAATTTGTGACAGTATGGGTAAATACCTTTCTCATCAGGGTTGGTAATTTGGTAACATCAAACTCTTCCCGGTCAACCCATACGATATCCAGAGATGAAAATTCCGATGATTCCACTACTCCAGCCCGGACGGCAATTGACGTTTTAAAGTGGGTAAAAACATGATTTATTTCTCCTGGAAGTTCAATCCCCCCTGTCAGTTCCGGAAACTTGCCCCCTGACCTCTTGTCCCAACCAAATCCGGGCCACCCGAGGGTGCCACCCAATAATCCACTCTGGGGACGTCTTTCCAACATGAAGTGATTGTTTTCATTCAGGCAGACAAACATGATACCGATGCGGGTTGGTTTGGAGGCTTTGGGTTGCCGGTAGGGAATCTCGTTTTGCAACCCCAATCGATAACTTTGGCATACACCGTTCCATGGACAATGGAGGCAGTTCGGCATTTTCGGCTTGCAAACAGTTGATCCCAGATCCATTATGGCCTGTGCATAATCACCTGATCTTCTTGCAGGAGTCATCTGTTCGGCAATTCTTTTGATTTCCGGTTTTGACTGAGGTAGTGGTGTGGTCAATCCCTTGGCCCTAGAATAAACCCTTTCGGCATTGCCATCGACAACCGGCACCGGCAAATCAAAGGCAATAGCCTGAATTGCACTTGCCGTATATGGTCCAATACCCGGTAATGCAAGCAGTTCCCCGGATGTGGAAGGGAAATTTCCATCATGGTCCCTGACGATTCTTTTGGCGCAGGGTATCAGGTTTCTTGCCCTGGAATAATAGCCCAGACCAGCCCAACATGCCATCACTTCGTCATGATCCCCATTGGCGAGGTCCTCCACGGTCGGCCAGAGATCAAGGAATTTGTTGTAATATTTTGTGACAACAGGAACTGTCGTTTGCTGAAGCATGATTTCCGATATCCAAATCCTGTAGGGGTCTGGTTTTGAAGTACAATCACTTCCCTTTTTCATGCGCCAGGGGAGTGTCCTGCCGAAATTATCATACCAGGCAAGCAATTTGTCTGAGGGTCTGTTTGTCACTAGGTTATTGTTCGGTAGTGTGTCACATTGAAACCAAACTGACATTTCCGGGAACAGGCTTGAGGCAATCCCCTACCTTATGCTCCCCGGTGCTCAATGTGGCAAGATTCTCCAAGCCGACATCAAGTCCAACCATCGACTTGATGATTTTCATTTTAGCAACTTCCAGGGTATCTAACCAACCCCTGACCTTGAAACGTGGAAAGCCCGGTTCTTGACCCGACCTTACCCGGTGAAAGAATGCCTTGAAGGTTTCATCGAGTCGTTTCAGGGTTCCCCGTTTCAACTGTACAGGAATGGCTGCCAATTCAGGAATATCCCTGCGACATTCCGTCATTGACTTGCATAGGTCTAAATAACTGATTGTCTTGACAGTTCGCTTGTAACATTCAATACACTCCCAAAGGACATCATTGTAGAGTACACGCCGGGTTTCCACCAGTTCATCCAACACAAGTATGCACTTACGGCTTGTCAACAAACGATATATGAATGTCAGGAGCATTGTATTGTATTATTAATTGAGTATTTTTTGTCAATTTGAAAATGAACCACAACCTAGAGCCATCACCTAAATTTTGGTAAGATGTCGTAAAGGAGAAGTTCAGGCAAACCGTTTGACCCACCGGCAAATGCCCCGTACAAAACTGAAGATGGCAAATGTTCCCCAGATCGGGAAGGTAAAAAAGCCCAAAAATACCAGCACCAGTGCCAGGACCGACAGAATCCACATTCTTGTTCCCTTGAATTCCCGCCGGTCCCTAATGTTGGTAAACTTGGCGTTGAAATTCCTTATGCCTGCTTCATCGACCGTTTCGGTCCCGGCTCCTGCAATCGTTTTCTGCCAGTACCTCCCCTTGATGTCCTAGATTACCGGTAAGTCGGATGGGACCATTGGCAATCGAGGGAATGGGCAATTCAGGGGGTATTCGGTTGAGGACCCGGAATCTGCTCCCCTGGCTGGATCTCTGGTTTGGTGAACCGGGAACTGCAGCCCGTCATCTGAAGGCACAACAGGTCGGGAATGATGCCGTGATGGTCTTTGGTAATTGAATTTACCCGATCCGGAAACGGTTTCGAAGGGTCAACAAAACTAGAAACAGCAGGATTGGTCCCAGTATTGCCTGAATGGTTCCCACCGTTGAAAATAGCCACATCACCTGATCCAGATTCGTTTTAAGGTCTTCGAAATAACTGTTGAGATAACCACCTTGAAGGCGTAGAAATGAAAGGGAGTTGGATAAGCTGACAAGAAATCCATTACGTGGTATCCTCCAATCCGATTGACCACCATTTTCATGGATTTGGTAATCGGCAGTTACTGTCAGGATTACCCCAAATAGTACAATATGTCCGAACCACCAAGTGAATGAACGGCCTATCCCCCAGCCATAATCCGACATTTTATCGAATAACCAGTTTGCACTTGATGAAATTGAAATTGACCTACGATCAGCATGGCGTTTGGCCCTCATCCTCAATCGGAAGAATTCATGCCGTTCCCAGGGTTTTTCCTGCCTGCTCATGATCAGGGCAAGTCTCTCCCAGGCCAGGACTGCATTTTCTGCCGCTTTAATTTTGTCGGTTTCATCCTTGTTCCTGGAAATGCTGTAGGAAAGTTCGGCCTTATGCCAATCGATACCATTGAAGTTGACATCCTCAGGGACATTGGCTTCAAAGAACTCGGGCGGTTGACTGAAAGTTGCCTCTCGAAAGATTGTTGTACCCTTGAATTTGGAATTGTTGAAATAGGCATTACCGAGAAATTCGGTTTGCTCGAAGGTGGCACCATAATTGAATTCTACATTATCGAAACCAACATCACAAAAGAACCTTGCGTTCGAGAAACTGGATTCTGCCCCTATTTTGGCATTGGTTAAAACCACTCCACCCATTTCTCGATCTTTCCCAAAAACTGAATCCTGAAAAAATCCGGCGGCCAGAAATTCGGCATTCTCAAACGTCGAACAACTTGGGAATTCTGTACCATTGAAATAAGCTGCATTGCAGAAAACCGAATTCCTGAATGTTACCCCCCAAGGTTTGGGTGACATGGTTTCCTGTCCCTCGAACCTTGCACCTTCAAAATGGGTAAGACCCAGAAAGACAGCACCTGTGAAATCGGCCTTCCGCTTGAAAACGGCATTACTGAAATCGGCACCGATCAACACCATTCCTGCAAATGAGATGTTCTTCGAAAACTCCACATTTCCAAACTTCATGTATGATTCAATTGGCCGGTTAGTTTGTTGCGGCAATGGCGGCAAAGCAGGGTAGTTTTCCCATTTTTTCCTTAATTCACGATCGCTCAGCCTGTTTAGATACTCATTCTTTATCGCCTCAACTTTTTCATGGCTTTTGCTGGGAAAAAGGGATTGTATTTGTTGAAATTTTATAAACAGGCACGTGTTCCAGCTAAACTTTTTCTCGTCCTCGGAATCACATTCTTTCAGAAGATCCAACCAATATTTCGCCTTGCTGTTTTCCTGATCTGCCATACCTACCTTACCGATTTTACCGAACCTGGTTGGGGAGCAATCGGGCAGCAACCTCATCCAGTCTGGTGGTGATTCCCTCTTGATCCAACCGATCACGGATCCGACTGGACAGGCCAATCTGGCCCGGCGGTTGCTGTCCCTCGACCAACCCTTCCAAAATCCCTCGTATCAAGTTCTCGGCCACATTCTCTGCTTCCTCGGTCAAACCGGCCACCTGGTGGAAGGTCGTTGTCAGGATCAAATACGGGAATGGGGTTCCTCCTCTAGGGTTATTGGTGAAAGTCCCGGCCACTTGACCGACATTCCGTCAATGTCTTGCATTTGTCAAAATAACTGATTGTCTTGACAGTTCGCTTGTAACATTCAAAGGACATCGTTGTGGAGTACACGCTGGCTTTCCACCAGTTCATCCAACACAAGCCTGCTCTTAAGGCTTGTCAACAAACGATATTTGAATGTCAGGAGCATTGTATCGTATTATTAATTGAGTATTTTTTGTCAATTTGAAAGTGACCTACTACCCATTGTTCAAATTTTTATGAATGTTTAATATATGGATAATAATTTAATATTGTCCATTTACCAGGAGTGGTACCATTCCCAAGATCATCAAATTCTATAACCGAAAAAAGCAGCGGAGGTCTTATAATGGCAATTTCAAGTCGGCCGATCAGTATTATCGCGAGATTGCACGAGTCAATGCCGAGCAGAAGGGAATTTCAAAACACGAGATTCTCTCGTCTTGGAATGAAATAGTAGGGGAAAGCCTTGCCGCCATTTGCCGCCCTATGGAGGTAAACCATCGTTATCAGTTTTCCAAGGGTTCAAAATTAATTGTTGAAACCCCAAGAGGATATGCACAACAGGTTGAAATGCAAAAGGATCAAATCATTGAAAGGGTAAATATTGCCTATGGATTTGGGGCCATCAGGAGACTGGAAATAAAACACACGAGCTATGACGCTTTCCACAATTCAAAATCAGGTCAACGCAAGACCAGAAAACCGGCCAGTGAGTGTGAAAGTGAATCTTGGCAAATTGTGAAAGACATCGAGGAAGACGAACTTAGAACAGCCCTGCTTGAGCTTGGCAGGAATGTACTGGCTCAGGACAAATAATAAGGATAGAAAATGATAAACAAATACCTCCATATTCACCGTACCGTAATTCTGCTTTTTACCGTTCTCATGGCTACTGCCTTGGGAATATCTTCAGTAACAGCTCAGGAAGACCAATCCCCGAGGTTAATCGAAGAGATGAGTATCGGCAACCATGACAGTAGTGTAACAATTATTGAATATGCATCCTTTACCTGCCCTCACTGTGCCAGTTTCCATCGGAACGCTTATCCCCAACTAAGGGAAAACTACATTGAAACGGGTTTGATAAAGTTCGAAGTCAGGGAAATCATCTGGGACAAGCCAGCTTGGGTAGCTTCCATAATCGGCAGATGTTCCGGCCCGGAAAAGTTTTTCCATTTTCTCGACCCGCTTTATGAAAAGCAAGCGGAATGGTCACGTGCGGAAACACTTGGTGAAGCAGCATCCAGGTTAACCTCAATTGCCTTGTCCGTGGGCTTCGACAAGGAAGAATTAGACAGTTGCCTCAGGGATACTGATTTTCATTCACTGATCCTGCAAAATGCCCAAGATGGGGCTGCAGCCAACGACATCAACTCAACACCCACCTTTCGGATAAACGGTAAGAACTATTCCAACATGAGTTATGAAGAGATGGTTGAAATCATTGAGAACCTGTTAAACAGGACTTAGTGAACTTAACCTGACTTCGGCAAATAGAGACCTCAAACTGTCGAAGTCGGGAAAAAGTTCAAAAAAACATCTGGTAATATTTTTGTATCCTTGGCCACTTTCTTCAGATTTAATCAGTATGTCCCATCGTAGGAATTTGGCCCAGGGTTCCACGCTTTTCCGTCTTTATGAAAAAGACTTGGGTATTGTTAAGCCTTTGTATTCAGCGAAGAATTTAACGTAGCTTATATCTGCTTTTAAATTCATCACTCATTAATCAGAATTAATGAAACCCTCAGCCTTGTTTTGGAAGTAGGTATCAAACAAATCCCAATTGTTCAATTCCAGCCGGACAGGTACGGTCAAAACCTTTTTTTTCCAGGCAGGGTTCAATCTGACGGCATCCTTTTCAGTGGTAACAAGCAAGGCGTTGCTTTTCCTTGCTTCCCTTTCCAACCTCAGGAGAAAGCTTTCGTTGGGAATTTCATGATCATCCAGAGGGACATACCTGATAACGTTTGTTCCTAATTCATTCAATGTTGTTCTGAATTTGGAAGGGTCTCCAATACCAGCAAAGGCCACAACGTTCTGGTTGTCGAGACTTAAGCCCGATTCAAGCAAGGTCAATCGGGCCGGTATTACGGGTAGGTCATAATCCTTCCCAAAATGGTTCTGGAACCTTTCTACCTGGGTTTCAGTACCAATGGCAACGAGCAGATCGGCCCTTGTCAAGGCTTGCGAAAGAGGTTCCCTAAGTGGGCCGGAGGGAATTACTCTTTTATTGCCAAAATCTCGCACGGCATCCACAACAATTATGGAAAAGGTTGGTTCAAGGGTAAGGTTTTGATGACCATCATCAAGAATGACTATTGATGCACCTTCATTTACAGCACTAACCGCCCCCATGTATCGATCCCTTGCAACCCAGGTTGGACCGAAAGTGGAAAGTAATAGTGCTTCATCGCCCACATCAAGAACGGAATGTTCTCTCTCATTGACCTGAATTGGACCCTGCAGTTTCCCTCCATAACCTCTGGATACAATATGCGGATTGTGCCCCTTGTCCCTCAACTTCTGTATCAGGGTAATGGCCAAGGGAGTCTTGCCTGTACCGCCAATATTTACATTACCTATGGAAATTACCGGCTTCTCGACAGTTTTTCTGGTGTAAAACCGTTTGCGTATTGTTGTACCAAGCAACCAGATACCCGAGAAAGGTAATAAAAGATGGGACAAAAGGGAGTTTTTTTGAAACCAAAAATGTGGTTGCTGCATAGAGTGCCCATGTGCAAATGGCTTAGGAAGGGAATTCCTTGATGGGTCCTTCCGATTTTTCTTCATCCATAAGTTGATAAAGCTTGGCGATAAAATATCTGTAATTGGCATTATCAACATTTTGTTGGGATGCTTCCTTCCAGGCATCATAGGCTGCTTGATAACTGGAATACAACCCTATAACCTCAACATTATCAGGATCCTTGAAGCGCTTGGTACGTGGATTTGACAATTCACCACCAAACACCAAATGCAGTTTTTTAGTCATTGGTCAAATTCCTTACAAATCATTACCTAACTCCCGGCTACCGTCATGTTTTCAATCAGAAGGCTTGGTACCTTGTATGAACTGAATTCCCTCGGGTCATTGGAAGGTATGAGTGTTTTTATCATATCCCGCAGATTACCGGCTATGGTGAATTCTGAAATCGGTTGGGTCACCTCCCCATTTTCAATCAGAAACCCTGAGGCCCCACGGGAATAGTCACCTGTATTGCTGTTGATGGTAGAGCCAATCAGGGAAGTTATCAAAATGCCTGAATCAATTTCCTTCATCATTTCACCCGGGGACTTGTCGCCACAGGTAAGGGCAATATTGGTGGTCCCCGGTGAAGGCGGTGAAGCAACACCCCTTGTGGCATTTCCTGTTGTTGGCATTCCCAGCTTTCGTGATGTTGCCAAATCCATCACCCATGATTTCAGCGCTCCCTTCTCGATGAATTTCCTTTCCTGCTTGGCTATCCCCTCTCCATCATAAAGGGTTGAGGACAGTGATTTCGGCCGAAAGGGTTCCTCGTACAAATCCAGGTTTGTGGGTAGTATTTCATTTCCAAGATCATCTTTCAACCAACTTGTACCACGGGCAATTGCACCACCATTGATGGCCCCAAGGATATGACCAATCAAAGTGGCGGATACCCTTCGATCAAAGAGGACGGCGGTATTCATGGTATTGGGCTTGATTGAACCCAATTTGGCTGAGGCTCGTTTCCCGGCTTTTCTACCTATTCTTTCTGGAGTTGACATGTCCAACTGGAAAATTCTTGTTTCACCGTAATAATCGGTTTCCATTTCCAAGCCTTCACCTGCTATGGCAGAACAGCCTGCCGAAAGAAAATTCTTTCTGCTTTCATTTTCAAATCCATTACTGGCCAAAAAACAGTAACGGCTTTCACCATAACCTGCAGACGATGAATCCGTTTTGGTAACACCCTTGACCCCGTATGCGGCCTCCTCCATCGTTTGCGCCAACCTTGTGCACTCTTCCGGTGAAGGAAAGCCCTCTTCACTATATTGCCTCAATTCGGTTGTTTCGTTTGGTGGACCCAATTGACTTGGCGTGGCAAGGCCAAGAAAGGGATCTTCAGGGGCCACACCTGCCATTGCAATTGCTCTTTCAGCAATGTCGACAATAGCCGAGGTTCGAAAATCGGAACCGGCAACGCAAGCCTGTTTTTTACCGACCAAAACCCTTAGTCCAAGCGTAATCTGGTCATTGTTTTCAACATTTTCCAAATCGCCTTCCCTCACACTAACCGAAAAACTCCTTGACTGGAGAACGATTACATCTGCCTCATCAGCACCTTTCCTTTTGGCAAGGTCAATGGATTGTTCTGCAACTTTTCTTAAGTCTATCTTCATATGAATACAAATGTGTTCCGCGAGAAAGAAACCTCTTTATTATCCAACCCCAATTCCCAAAAAATGTTTTTACCAACGGTGGAAATGAACACATCACCTGTATCTGAACAGGATGAAGGCCAGTATTTAGGTTTCAACCAAGTTGTTCTCATCGAGAAATCAAAAAATTTAATTTAGATTGTTGCCATTTACCCAGATTTCAAATTCGTCTTCTATTTCAATCTTGTACTGCAATGCATTTGGCGAAGAGCTGTTCGGATCCAGAACCATCATGTATCCAAGTATTCCGCTCAAATATGCCTGTGGTGCCAAATCAGCAGCGATCACTCTGTCAATAAAGCTTTTGGCACCTTCTACAATTACGTCAAATTCACCATTTGAAACATAACTTGATGCATATTCCCCAACAACCTTGACGAATAGATCCATAATTCTGAGTTCCCAATCCGAAGAGACAAAAAAGTGAAAAATTTCCGGACTTGGATCATCATTATTTTGTTCTTCGAAGTATGCCTGGTCGAAAAGGGCTTTATTACCCGAAAACCTTATGGATGTATTTAGTGATCCTACATCCTCATCGAACTCACCATCGGGATCCATTAGATCCTTGTAAGTGCTCTCCCACCTGATTTTATCCAGTGAAATCCCGGTCTCCACGTTATATAAATCATTTTCATTGTTCCAATCAATGAGTAAGTTCATGTCGGTGTTCGAAACGGCAACGGATTCATTGATGTGTCCTTCCAAGGCAATGATAAAATCCAAGGTACTGGCATTCATTGTTAATCCGTTTTCATCAATATTCATATCACTGGTAGGCTGGTTGACCAGCAATCCGAGAGAAGAATTTTCCAAACCTTCAAGAATGAATTGTGCCGTCTCCATGGAGACGGAATAATCACCAATGGGAAATTCCATCCCCATTGTGTCATTCATGAATAATCCTCCATCAGTAGTGCTGCTTTGGTAATTTGTTAACTTGAATGCCAAACCATTACCCGCTCTTGTTTGTAATCTACCTGAAATCTCCCCTGTTGAACCGGTGGCTGAAAAACCATCTTCATACATCTTGGCCAGATCATCAAACAGATAGATGCCCAGGGCATCTTTCAACAAGACAAGATAGGTGATGTCCTCATCCTGATGCTTGACTTCCATTTCTGCAATTGAATAGTCAATTTTCATGCCGTCGGAATTTTGCTCTATGATGATACGTTTGTTTTCGGCAAAGGTTCCCTCACCAACCTTGACGGGAACTTCATCTCCCGAACTGCTGAAAATGGAAAATGTATCGGGCAAATATATTTCGACCAAATCCGTTCCCTTTCTTGACATGCGAAAGGTTGGTAAATCAATACCGAGGATACCCTCGCCAGAGTCAACTTCAACAATAAGGGTCAGATTCCTGGCGAAAACCTCGTCATTACTTTCTTCCAGATCAATATAGTCAACCCCGACTTCAACTGAATTGAGCAGGGAAATCATATCCTTAAACAACTCGCTGGGATACAGATCTGAGTATCCTTTTGATCCCGAAAGGGAAAGTATCATTGTCATGGAAATAAATAACGGCTTGATCTTTATTTTGTTAACTCTTGACTAGCTTGAAAATAAGGAACTCACCCGCCAAGCATAGGTTAATGAGCAATACAACCTAAAACCAAAATCAACCTAACAGGTAATGATAAAGTTAAAAACAATCCCACTGTAATGTCAAGGTTGGATTTGTCGATCAATCTTTCGATCAGATTGCTTCTAATACAACAATGTAGATTGTAAACATTAAAGCCGAGTACTTTTTCCAATTAGGTTTAAATTCAATACACTATCGGTTTGGTATAGTTGATAATTTCACTCCATCTATATTTTAGAAAATTATAGGAGCCCCCTTATGCCAACGGCCAAGCGAAATCCCTTTCGACCCGGTTATTGTTTTACTTGCCTAGGTGATATGTAAACAAGTGAATCAACAAGACTGTTGGCTGATCTGCAACTGATTTCCATGAGGAAGTGAAGGACATGGCTCAGACGAAAGACCCTAAATTATGTGATTTATGCCCTGACGGAGCGTATCCGTAAGGACAGGGAAGAGGAAGACAGGACGATGGGATGAGCTGGCCGAAGAGTCAAGAAAGAATGGTTTTGCCAGTGTTGAGAAATCCGAGAAACTTCTGAACAGTATCCAAAATACTAAAGCTTCAATTGACCACTGAAGCGATCATGTAACTTGCAAATCTCAAGTGAATAGACCGGAAACTTGCCAAATATCTTGACAGCGTGATGGGCAACCTTTGCGAATATCCTTTGCAGGGGGATACCACGAAGTTGACAAATTCTTTCAACTACCTGGCCAGGATAGAACAATATCGCATCATCTGACGTTTCACCTGGGAAATGGTGGAAATAATGAATATCACCGCAGGAATATTTACTGGAAATGGGAAAGAAGTTAAAATAAATCGGGAGGAAGGGGAAAATAGCCATGAAATCATTTTCAACCCTAGTTGCCTGCCTTCTGTTCAGTTTGGCCGGAACCGGTACACATACATTGGCTCAGGAACAATCATGTTCCGGATGGTTGACGATGTCCTTTTATGCCAACGCCAAGGAAGCCGACATTGTCAGATGCCTCAGGGAGGGTGCGGATATTGATGCCAGCACATCGGATGGCCTGACACCACTGCACTATTCTGCTGGCGAAGGTTCACCCGACCTTGTTGAACTTCTGGTTGGCCTTGGTGCGGATATTGATGCCATGGACAGGTTTGGGTTGACACCCCTGTTCCGAGCCGTCCAGGCAGAAAGATTTGAAAACGTTGACCGACTTGTTGAAATGGGTGCCGATATAAATACCCGGAATACTTGGGGGCTTACGCCCCTGCACTGGGCCGCCATGAATGGTACGCCCGAAATTGCCAAACGTTTGATATTGCTGGGAAGCGATATTCAGGCAAGGGATGACAAAGGGTACTTTCCATATGACTACCTGTCCTGGAATGCCATGATTAGGAGCAATCCATCCACTATTTACGAACTCATCAGGATCCGGGCAGCCAAGGATTATGTCCGGAAGGTGTTGCAAGACGGCAAGGAAACAGCCTCCGAACCCCGAAAAGGCTGACTCCGTGAAGGGGACACACACTTTTCCGACCTGACCGAAAGGCATCTGGGGGTCTGGGGGGCCATGAACGCTGGCGGAAAATCTACGAGATCAATAACATAAGTGAAGGCCAAGTTATTAAGATCGGAGACTGCTTCCTACTGCCTGATTATTGACAGGAATAAAGATTTGTTCACAAAAATTCAAAAAATCACTTTCAATACTACGGCATTGTCGTATATAATCCGTCATGCATTCAGTGATTTTGACATAGCAATTTCTTGCCCAAGCCAAAAGATGTGGGCTTTCGGAAGAAGAGGTTATTGCCATCGTAAACAGATTGTCCAATAACCCTTTGGAAGGAAATGTAATAACATGATCTGGTGGGGCTATGAAGTTGAGGCATGCAAGTCCGGGTGGTGGAAAGAGTGGAGGCTACCGAACGATCCACTATTACGCAGCCACTGATGTACCGGTTTTTCTGTTGGCAGTCTATGGCAAGGGTACAAAAGCCAACCTGACAAAATCGGAACGGAACGCATTGGCCAATCTGTTACCAAGGATTGCTGAAGAATATCGGGCAAATTAACTAGTTGATCAAGTAAGAGAAAGAAGGAGAAAATCGTGAGTTTTGGTAAAGAGCTTGTCCAGAGCGCTGAGGAAGCCCTGGCCATTGCCAAGGGTGAGGCCAAACCGGGGGCCGTTTATGTTCCTCCCCGAGTGGAGGTTGCCGCTATCCGCAAAAAACTCGGACTTTCCCAGGTTGCCTTTGCCAACCGATATGGTCTGGCAGTGAGTACCTTGCGGGAATGGGAACAGAAAAGAAGATCTCCTGACCGTGCAGCCTTGGTCCTGCTGGAATTGATTAACAGGAACCCTCAGATGGTAGCCGATACCTTACAGGCAAAAGATCCTAATAGTTTTGATCTTGATCTTGCCGAGCACAGTGCCTGATATTTTGGAATTGACTTAACCCACGATAAAAGGGTTTTCTCATTCTATAATATTGAAACGCCCAGTTTTCATTTAGCTATTGGCTACTTTCCGGTAAGCTGGTCGTTGAACCATTCTGGAATGGTAATTCGAAATTGCTTCAGGAAATTCCTTGAACTTGGCCGCCTTGGACCAATCAAGACAATGGATCAGGATGAAATCCGGTATGGTCATGATCTCACCCATCAGGAAATTCTCTAGATTCATGTGAGCAGCTATCTTCTCCAGGGATTGACTGAATTCCCATTTCAATGTGGGTTTTAACGAACTTACCCGCTTGTCAGACGGTAATATAAAACTGTGTTTGGCTGCGTTCCAGACACAAGTTTCGAGTTCATCTAATAGCATGAATGTCAAACTGTCCTGCTTGGCACGTTCAAATGTACCAGCCGGGAAGGTAAACGATGAATTGCTTTCAGCGAGGTAAGTCAATATCGCCGTACTGTCCGTAATTACTACTGAATCCACAACTGCAACAGGGATTTTCCCCTTGGGCGATAGTTTGAGCAACTCCTTGGTGTGGGGTTTGGTCGGATAACTCACATAATTCAGACCGAGTTCCTCCAACATCCACAAGACCCTGAAGGCACGGCTGAACTTGTGGCCATAAATCTTGATGTCCATCAGTGATAACCTGCTATCCTGTGAAGGGTTCTTTCCATAATCACCTCAACGGGCTTGGTGCCCGAGCCACGGATAATTTGATCAACCTTGGTCAATTCAAGTAAAGCCCATTCAGCACCTGATGCACCCCAAAGTCTTGACTGTCTGAAAATATTGTTGCGACGGGGGCCGAATAGTGGTGGTTTTATCTTGGACAATCCGGCCTCGGGACCGCCGGCATGGCTTGCCACGGTCAATATATTGCGAAATTTCCTTTTGGAAAACAAACAGACCCTGACCGGTTCACTGTCCTGCTTGGACAGTTTTCTGTACAACAGTCCCACTTCATCCAGTTTCCTGTCTGCAACCGCTTCCAAAAGTTTGTCCAATCCGGCCTCTCCAAACTCGGGAACACAGGCACTTATGTCCTCTTCGCTCAAGGGTGTTAGATCCTCATATTTGTAGAGGGCCAGTTTTTCAATCAGTGATTTGATGGTCGAGGGTTCCTGTTCTTCGACCACTGCAACCAAAAGCTTCATAGCATCGGGATCCACATTTGTAAGATTGGCCTCTTTAAGGAGGAATGAAATATCCTGCTGGTTCAGGTTTTCAGTATAAATCCCAAGGGCAGCCAAGTCAGTGTCACTTTCGAATCTTTTCCGAAGGTTAGACGAAGGTCGCAAGCGGCTCGAAGTTACAATGATATGGGCAAAACCCTCTTTCCATTCATCCAATTCGGAAAAAATCAACCTGTTGTGCTGGTCCGATGCCTTTTCGAGACAAACAACCCGCTTTCCACCAAAAAAACTTTGAGCTCTCACCAGTGATTCCAGCAAGCCAGGCTGTTGGCTGAGATCGGTGGCTTCAATTTTATCCAATTGCATTTCCTGCATGGCCTTCGGACCAGCTATAGAATTTACAATCCGGTCCCGATGTTGATCAACAAGTGCCTGATCTTCACCAAATATCAAATACCCGCTTTTCCAATTTCCTGTTTCCAGATGGGCAGGCAATTGGTTGGGATACAGTTTCATTGTTGGATGTCTGTATTTGGCTTTATCGCAATGATTCTGGTATAAATCCTGTCGGCCATCAACCTTCTGAGTCTGTTCAAAGCATCATCCCTTGCCTCAAGATTGGCCAGAACCTCATTCCTTGCCACCATTACCATCCCATCTTCATTAATTTCAATTTCTTTGGATGATGTCCATCTTGCCCGTGCATTAATGGCATCCGAGTAAATCAGATCACCATTGTTCAAATCAAAAAAAGCCACCTTGGCCTTGCCGACCACGATGTATTGATGCACACCTCCTGATCCCATAATGGGGCCGCTTTCGTCGGTAATAACAAAGTCTACGGTGAGGTGATGGCTTCTTTCTCCGGTTGGTTTGCCGAACTGATCAAGGAGGACCGATTCAAACTTTCTTGGATCAAGATTGCCGGTTACCGTTACATCGATTTGATTGACATAGGATTCCCGTGGTGAATCCGGACCATACAATGGAGAGAATTCACATCCAGCGACCAGCGAGCAAAGTATGACCAGTCCGATTACCTTCCATCTAAACAACAATATTCACAATCCTGTCTGGTACTACAATTGTTTTACGAGGTTCATTACCATCAAGATACCTTGTAACAGCTTCATCTTCAAGCACCATCTTGAGAACCTGATCCTTTGGAAGACCCTTGGTAACTTCAATCCTTGATCTCAATTTTCCATTAATCTGAATCGGCATGGTGATTTGATCCACCTTCAGGTATTCGGGATCGGCTTTGGGCCACTCGGTCTTGACCACAAAATCCCCGCCTCCCAACAAACGCCAGATTTCCTCTGCCAAATGGGGTGTAATCGGTGCCGAAAGCTGGGCATAGGTTAACATAGTTGCCTTTTTTACACTGGCACTAGCCTTGGATCTGACCATCGCATTGTACAGTTCATAAAGCCTTGCGATGGCCTTGTTAAAGATAAACCCTTCGATCTCCCTGGCAAATTCGTTTATGGTCTGGTGAAGGATTTTCTTAAGTTTCAAATCCTCATCGGCAGTTCCCACATCATCCATCAAATTAATATCATTGGCAAGTCGCCATACCCGTTCCAAGTGCTTGGAAGCAGCTTCTACCCCTGTTGTTGTCCATTCAATATCCCTGTCCGGAGGTGAATCTGAAACCATATACCACCTGGCAGTATCTGCACCATACTGCTTGATTAAACTCTGGGGATCTATGATATTGTTTTTTGACTTGGCCATTTTGGCCGAAGGAATAACCTCAACGGGCTCTCCGGTACTTTTCAATCTGGCTTCTGTTCCCGATACCTCGACCTCGGTGGGAAAGTGATAGATCGGTCGACCATTCTTGTCCCTGGTCTGGTAAATGGCATGATTGACCATCCCCTGGGTAAAGAGTGAATCAAAGGGTTCCTTGCACTTTTCTGACAAATGGCCGGTCAGCTGCATGGCCCGGGCAAAAAAACGGGAATACAGCAAATGCAGGATGGCATGTTCGATGCCACCGATATACTGATCGACATTCATCCAATAATCAGCCATGGCCAAGTTTGTTGGTGTTTTTTCGCCGGGTGCCGTGTAGCGTACAAAATACCATGAACTATCGACAAAGGTATCCATGGTATCGGTTTCCCTTTCGGCATCAGATCCACATTTCGGGCAGGTGCACTTCTTGAAAGTTGGATGATGATCTAGGGGATTGCCGGGTTTCTCGAAACTCACATCCATTGGCAATTCAACCGGTAATTTTTCCTTTTTTTCCGGTACGATGCCACAATTGGGGCAGTGGATTACCGGAATGGGGCACCCCCAGTATCTTTGCCTGCTGATACCCCAATCCCGCAATCGGTATCTGACAACCTTCCTGCCTATTCCCCTATCCTCACAATGTGCTATGGCCGCAGCGATACCCTCGTCACCCGTTTGCAACTCATCGCCCGCAAAACTCCGCAAATATCTTACCCTTTGGGTTTTTGGGGGAACATAGGCCTCATTGGCCACGGGCGTATCCGAATCCTCGGGAAAAAACACATCTATGACCGGTAGATCATACTTTCTGGTAAAATCCAAATCCCTCTGATCATGGGCCGGACAGCCGAAGATTGCCCCGGTACCAACAGTATTGAGAATGAAATTTGCCACCCAAATAGGTAAGGTTACATCTGGGTCCAGTGGATGACGGACCTTGAATCCGGTATCCACACCTTTCTTTTCGAGCAGTTCAAGTTCCACCTCCGAAGTACCAGCATGACGACATTCCCGAATGAATTCCTCAACTTCAGGATTTTTCTTGGCAATCGCCCTAGCCAGTGGATGTTCCGGAGATACTGCTGCAAAGGTGGCGCCCATCAGGGTATCCGGTCTTGTTGTGTAAACCGTGAGCCTGTCAATTCCCTCAGGACAATCAATGGTTTCAAAATCAAATTCCAGACCTGTGGATTTGCCGATCCAGTTTCGTTGCATGAGGCGGACCTTGTCCGGCCAGCCCTCAAGCCCGTCAATGGCTTCGAGCAGTTCCTCAGAAAAATCGGTTATCCTGAATACCCACTGGGAGAGTTCCTTTTGTTCAACCTTGGCTCCGGAACGCCACCCCATTCCATCAATAACCTGTTCGTTGGCCAAAACGGTTCCATCCACTGGGTCCCAATTTACCAGGGTTGTTTTCCTGTCAACCAAACCCTTGTCAATCATGTCCAGAAACAGGGCCTGTTGCTGACCATAATACTCCTTGTCGCAGGTAGCCAGCTCCCTTTTCCAGTCAATGGACAATCCTAACGTCTTCAGCTGCTTTCTCATTTCAGAGATATTTTGACGGGTCCATCTGTCCGGATGTTCATTGTTCTTGAGAGCGGCATTTTCGGCCGGCAAGCCGAAAGCATCCCACCCCATCGGGTGAAGCACATTGAAGCCCTTGGCAATCTTGTACCGGGCAATGACATCACCCATGGTATAGTTGCGGACATGACCCATGTGGATTTTCCCTGAAGGATAGGGAAACATCTCCAAAACATAGTATTTGGGCAGGCTACGGTCCGACGAAGCCTCAAAAACTCCAGCCTTGTCCCATTCCCTCTGCCAGAAACACTCCTGTTCCAGGAAATTATATTCTGTCATTAATTTTCCCGGGTATGTCTAGAAGCCCAACTCTGCAATCTTGAGTTGGCGAGCCCTTGCAAGGATGGAATTTTCTATTTCCCTGTTCAGATCAGGATCAACCACTCCTGCTCTTGTTCTGAATGTAACCTGGAGTGATCTTGCATCCAGGGAAGGATCGCTGACGACAACCGTTGCCTGGTACTCCCTGGTACCACCTGGTGGTGTTGCCCATCCAAATTGAATGACACCGGTAAATGGATCAACTTCCTCAATGGGCATGAAATCAAGTACTTCCAGAGTTGCCTTCCAGATAAACCTGTTGACTTTCAACTCGGTGGAGGAATTCTGCATAAGAAACAGGTCTCTCAATCGCTGTGGTCTTCCCTCGGATTCAACTTCCGCCTTTTCCTCTGCCTTTGGTACGGTTCTATCCCCACCCCCAAAGATGTTCAAGCCATTTGAACAAGCACTCAAAGAAAATACTACCAATAGTGCCAATATAAAGCCGAGAGACTTTGTCCTAATCATATCAAGTTACCTTTCGTCCTTAGACCCATGCCACTGATTTGACCTTTATGGCACAAATCAAAAACTGATGCCATAAAAGCATCAAATTATCTGGTCAGATTGAACATTCCTAAATTAACCTATGTTCATTACCAGTTCAATAATTACAAATATTTTATTTGATTAACCAGTTCCAACAGGATTGATATAAATTTTTTTGTTCAAAATGGAAATTGCCGGAGTAATGGTTATTTACGATATTGCTATCAATAACTGAAAATTATCCAACCAAGGTCATTATAATCAAAATGTCTCTATCCGAAATTGTTTCCCAGGTTCAAAAGGCTGAGATGGAAGCCAACAGGCCAATTGGTTCAACCCGAATAATTGCCGTTTCCAAACTGCAACCCAATGCAAGGGTATTGGGCCTTTTGGCAGAAGGTCACACGGAATTTGGGGAAAACAGGGTCCAAGAAGCTACCGGCAAATGGCCGGAATTTCTGACTACATATCCTCAAACCAAACTACACCTTCTTGGGCCCCTGCAGTCCAACAAGGCTAGACAAGCCTTGCAACTCTTCGATTGCATTCACTCGATTGACCGTACCAGTTTGGTCACCAGAATTGTTCGTATCGCCGACGAAATCGGTTCCTGCCCGGACCTGTTTGTTCAGGTAAATACCGGTGAGGAAACACAAAAGTCTGGTGTCTCGCCTGGTGAAACCGATCAACTGATAGCAGAAATCAGGAAGTACAACTTGCCACTCTTGGGTCTGATGTGCATACCCCCCTTTGATGAAGAACCAGCCTTGCACTTTGGCCTTCTTGCCAATCTCGCCAGACGAAATGGATTATCCAACCTGAGTATGGGCATGAGCAATGATTTTGATTCGGCCGTTAGAATGGGTGCAACCCACATCCGTGTTGGCACAGCCATTTTTGGAGAACGGGATTATTCCAAACGGTAATCCGGACACCTGACTCAAGAATTGATGACTATTTGGGTCTCTCCAGTGAGATTGCCTGCAATCCAGATCATGGTTTCCCAGTCAACTGCCACACATCCATCCGTGGGAATTCTAGGCCCTCGCCAGACATGCAGAAAAATCGCCGATCCCTTGTCCGGTTCCGGATTGGCTCTGTTGTAATCGATTGGTATGACAATATCGTACAGTGAATCGGCCCTGAACATCTTTTCATGGCTGAATTTCCAATTGGTACCATTGGCGATCAACTTGTTGTAATGAGGGTCCAGGGGATCATCGGACCAGATATAGCCTTTTCTGATGGGAATTGCCTGTGGTGGCAGGAATAATCGGGAGACCCTGTCTGGTCGGTACAAGACATTCTCAAGTGAATAGACACCTGCCGGGGTAACACCATCGCCTTCTGTTTTAACGGCGCTTATGCCACTCCGACCAATAGAGCAGGGAAATTTTGTTCCCCTGAACCATCCATGCCATTTGTTGATGAATATGGTTTCCGGGAAGGTCAAAGTCTGTGACCGCTTTTTCGTGCCTTTACAGCCATATATTCTGCATTGTATTTGTTGACCGCGGTCAGAATGGGAATTCGTTCATGTACTTTGATTCCCTGTGATTCCAGGATGGTTATCTTGGCTGGATTGTTGGTCATCAGTCTGGCATTTCGATATCCCAACAGTTTCATGACTTCCGATCCCAATCTGAAATCCCTTTCATCATCCTCAAAACCCAAACGATGATTTGCTTCAACCGTGTCAAAACCCTGATCCTGTAGGGAATAGGCCCTTATTTTGTTAATGAGGCCAATTCCCCTACCTTCCTGATTGATATAAAGCAGAATCCCCTCCTCGTTGTTAATCATTCTCTTCAAGGCAAGGTGTAACTGCGATTGACAGTCACATTTCAATGAACCAAGCACATCACCCGTAAAGCAGCCCGAATGAAGTCTGGTCAGCACCGGTTTATTCCTTGGTGGAGCGCCAAAAACAATTGCACAATGTTCATCACCCCCAAGCTTTTCCCGAAAAAGGTAAATAATTGAAGGAACTTTTTCGGAAATCGGGAGAGTGGATTTTGAAACCAGTTCAAGGGAAATATCCGGTTTCTGTTTCTGGTCAAAATCCTCAACCTCCAGACAGGACAACCGGGTTTTCTTTACCTCCTCACCCTGCAACATCCGAACCAGGACTGCAGGCAGCAATCTGGCCTTTCTGGCAAGCTCAATCGCCATCCTGTGCAAATGGGCCTTGCCCCCTCTTTCTGTTTCCAGGGGACCCTTCCAAGGGACCTGCAGGTCACGAGAGGGATCGGCAATGGCCCTGACCCAGTCCAAGCTAGCATCGTCGGGGATAATGATACGAGCCAAATCATCATCATAAACCCTTGCCTTCAGAGTATTGGCCCTTCTTCGAGTTAGAGCAATTACGGTCGTACCCTCAGCAAGGAATTCCCTCATTCGGGGTAATGATCCGTTTTCTACCGGCAGTGCAACACAAGCATCATCATTGTCCTTGATGACAACCGGTATGCCCAGCCTCATATCGCTCAGAATTCTGGCCAGAACTTCATCTTTTCGCAAGGTGAGATGCATTTCCGTTTTGTTCCTTCGGTCCATTGAGATCAAGCCCTTTACGGCTGCCAATTTTGGGTGAAATTTCGTACCATTCCATTCAAGCCGAGACCCATTACCATTTTCTAGCCATCTTCATTTAACAGCATACCTTATGGAAACTAAATTTCAGGTAACTATTCAGGTATCCTGAGTACCCTAGAAATGGGTAAAATCGGATCCTTCCAATATATTTACACAATCATGTAAATTTTCATCTGTAAAATCTAAAACCTTCAAGATACAGACAAAAAACAAAAAATCAGCTAAATTTCAATATATTGATAAGTTTCATAACTGAATAGTTACAGTTGAAATCAGTTTACATCCCCGGGGTATAATCATCAGGCTCATGTCTGGTTTGAAGGTTTGGTTCCTGATTTGGTTCCATTTCGGGTTTAACCTCCAACCTGTCTGCCTTTTCAATGACAGCCTCAGTCAACAGCGGAGCCGCAAGAAGACAATGATCTGGCTTACGGCTGGGGCATAAAATTCCCAACTCGGAGAAAAATGCCAAATGATCGTCAGCCTGATTCTCCTGACTGGTTTCCTTGAGAACCGTTCGCAAATTTTCTTCCAGATATGAGGTCGGCAATTTAGATGCAAGCTTGAAGTACGAACGAATCCTTCGAAAAGACAATAGCGCATTCTCTTCCTTGATCCGGTCCAAAACCATTGAGACTGCTTCCTTGCGAACATGGGTGGCAAGACTGGGTATGCCGAACTGCCAATTGCCTATGCCCTCCTGCCAGATAAATCCGGTATGCAACAACTTCTCCTCCGCTTCCCATTGGTCACGGGTATATGCCATTTTCTGGGTAATTGCTATAAAATCCCTTCTCGATGGCTTGCCATCTTCTCCAATGCGAAAGGCAATCTCTGCCACCGGAACCAGCATGCCCTCACGGTCCAACTCGTGTAATCGGCGATTGTAGAGTTCATGACGAACTTGATCAAAAGTCTTGCGAGCCTCTTTCATCTCCTCATAACCGACATGGGTTACACCTTTCCGGGCCAGTACATTCCAGAGTGCACTTCCCCAAAGCTGGATGAAATAGGGATAGTTCTGGGTTTCCCGGAGAGCCACCCCCTTGGCCAAGTCATCGAAAGTTACATTTTTGCCTAAGGGTTCGATCAAGGCCCGGCTTGTGTCCTCCCATGACAGCCGACCTATACGCTCTGTATTCATTCTTTCGACAAAGGTGGCACCGGAACGACCCAATACCGATTCAAGGTCAGGGGTTCCTGCAATGACCAGCATGATGGGATTGCTCTGGGCTGCTGACTGGGCAGAATCGTAGAATATGTGACCAACCTCGGCAGGCATGTCATGGGCCTCGTCAATGAGGATGGCAAGCCCCTTGGTGGACGCTGCTGCCATAAGTTTTTTCAGTTTCAGTTTCCTTTCGACATGATTGTATTCTGTTTCCCTTTTATATCCGCCCCTTAAGGAAGCTCCTGTAAAGGTAGGGTCCTTGACCTCAACTGAAAAATCGTGGGACTTGTTGGGAGGGACTACCTGGTCAGAGAGAACTGATTCCAAATCTCCAACAGAAGCAAAATCTTCCTTGGTCAGCCTGATAACTGGTAATTTCCTCTTTTTGGCCTTCTCTTCAATCCAGCCCAGCAAGGCCGTCTTGCCACAACCCCTTGGTCCGATAAGGGCAATGGCAGTTGGATTTTTATCTCCCTTGCCAGCATTTGCAAGTCGTCTATTAACCTCGTTTTTAAGATCATCCCTTCCTGCCAACACGGGTGGAAGTGCACCATAACCAGGTTTGAATGGGTTATTATCAAAGCTGATGGCCATGTATTTTTCCTACAATCAGATTAGGGTTACACATAAACCATGGAGCCTTGTTTTCAAGATATCCGAGGAATTGAATGTCAATGATCATGGACATATTTGGGCCCTCCCACATGTCATTGGAAAAGGGCATATGTTGGAGGGACTTTTCAATTGTAACAACCCCATGATTATATTGACTTGACCCATTATCTAGGCAGTTATTCGTTCAAAGGCGTTCTCAATCTTCGAGAGCCTGAGTCATAAATCACACTGTTGGGTGTTTTATGTTCTTTTGGGGAATCTTTTGGCTCAAATAAATTGTCACCCAAAATGGAAAAACCCAAAGAATAAACGGAAACCAATGATAAAGAAAAAGTAACTATTCAGATATCCTGAGTGCCTTGAAAATAGATGAAATCGGTAACTCCCGATATATTTTTCCACACATTACTTTACATTTTTGTCTGTTAAATTCTAAAACCTTCATGACATGGATAAACAATCTACTGAAGTTAAATATATTGACAAGTTCCAGACCTGAATAGTTACAATTTCAGTAGTACAAATAGAAGGTCTGCAACAAAATGCCAATGTTAATTTTAGGTTGATAATTTTGAATTTTTCATTAGGATATAACAACAATCCGCACTAGAGCAGTTCAATTTCGAGAATATAGGGTAGGTGTGGGACCCTTAATTTGTTCTCATCAAGATAACAAAGATACTATTGTGAAAAAATTTCTTCTTATAATTTTACTAGTCGGTTTGGCTGGTTGTAGTATTGTCGATTTTGGTCCTCCTGAAAGAATTGACAATGCTTGTAATATCGTGAAAACTAATCCCAACTGGTATAGACACATGGATCGGGTCGAGAAAAAATGGGGTATCCCGATGTCAGTCCAGATGGCTGTAATTTATCAGGAAAGTAAATTTGAAAGAAATGCCAGACCTCCTCGCAAGTTCAGGATGGGTATCATTCCAGCCGGTTATGAAACAACTGCATACGGTTATGGCCAGGTTTTGGATGGCACCTGGAAATGGTATCAGGATTCCATTGACAATCGAAGGGTCAGTCGAACTAATTATGGTGATGTCGTCGAGTTCATCGGTTGGTACACGGACATTTCTGCACGTGAATTGAATATTTCCAAAAGTGATGCCAAAAATGTTTATCTGGCCTATCATGAGGGGCATGGTGGATATCGCAAGGGAAGCTACAGACAGAAAGCCTGGTTGATTGATGTTTCTAACAAGGTTGCCGACATAGAACGTCAATATCGGGGCCAGTTGAGAGGATGTAGAATCGGCTTGTTCTGATCCTAACTGGTTTAATCCAAATTCAACAAGTCCTTTTGGAGTTCTATGTTGAAAAATCTGGGATCAATCTTGATGTTGGATTTTATATCCAGTAGCTGAACCATTGTCCTGTTTTCGAATTCATCGACAAATATCCAGCCGACCAACAGCAGGGGGTCATTCTGGAACACCAGTTCCAGACGCCCCTGGAGGTGTTGGGATGTTATCCTCAAATGCAACTCGTTGTAGTCGGTACCAATCAAATGATCCAGGACAATATCCGAGTCATTAAAATCCAGATCCCTTTTCAGAAGGTGAAAAAAAGGAGTATGTCTCAACGGGTAAAAGGTTGGACCGGTATTGGAATTCTTGTCGAATACCGCAACACTCCCTGAATGGGCAATGAGAATACCTGTATCGGGAGGGGAATATTCCAGTCTGGCCCTCAGAGGACGATCCAGATACAGCTTGCCTTCTGATCTTGAACCGTCATAATTTATTTGCAGAATCTCCGAATACAGAGTATCGATTTCTTCAAGATAGGTTTCAAGGTCCTGAAGTGTTGGTTTGTCCTCCGTCTGTGCCGGAAGGTGTATTGAAAGGGCAAGGAAGCCAAAAAGCAGGTAACCGGTCTGTTTGCAAATCTTGCTTATAGACAGCTTTCCAATGATGTTTATTTCTTGTCTCCCTGCATTGTGGGTAATCCAATAGTTAAATATAAAGTATAATTCCTGGGATTAGGCAAATAAATTAACTATTTTTTGATTGGGGATTCTTATTGGTCAAAAATTTAATTGGATACCTGCACAACGATTTCAAGCCACTTAAATATTTGTTAAGCAGAATTTAATATCCCAAAATATTTCAGGATTTAGAACGGAACCGGAATTACTCGGGTATGAAGATTTCCCTTTTCCCGACATGATTGGCCTTGCCAATTAAATCCTCGTCTTCCATCCTTTCAACTATTTTTGCTGCCTTGTTATAACCAATTCCGAGTTTTCTCTGGATATAGGAGATGGAAACCCGCCGATCCCTTCTGACAATTTCCACTGCCTGGGGATATAAACTGTCTTCGGAATTCTTGCCACCTACAAATCCCAGAGCCTGATCAACCTCAGCCTCGATTGTACCCTCGGGATCATCAAAGATCTGGTATTGGTGTTCGGTGCTGCCATAGGTCTTTTTCAAGTATCCCACGACCTTTTCAACCTCCTCGTCGGTCACCAGTGGGCCATGTACTCGCTGGATCTTGCCTCCACCGGACATAAACAGCATATCACCCTTGCCGAGGAGCTGTTCAGCACCCTGGGTATTCAAGATTGTCCTGCTGTCTATCTTGGATGAAACCTGGAAAGAAACGCGGTTCGGGAAATTGGATTTGATAATCCCACCCATCACATCAACCGATGGCCTTTGGGTAGCAGCAATGAGGTGGATTCCACTTGCTCTTGCCTTTTGGCTCAACTGTTGGAGACATTCATCAATTTCCTTTCCAGCCGTTTGAACCAAATCGGCCAATTCATCAATGATTACAACGATATAGGGTAAATACTCTACCTCAAATTCCTTTGTGGTAAATTCTGCCCGCCCGGTTTCCTTGTTGTAACCGGTCTGTATCTTGATGGAGTAAACCTTTTCTCCCTTTTCCATCAACTCCAACATATGAGAGTTATAGGATTGGATATTCTTGATATTCAATCTCATGCTTTGCATTTTCTCATATCTCTTGTTCATTTCGTAAGTGACCCACTTCAAGGCCACAACTGCCTTCTTCGGGTCGGTTACTACCGGGGAAATCAAATGCGGGATACCGTCATAACCACTCAATTCGATCATTTTTGGGTCAATCATCAACAATTTGCATTGATCGGGTGAGAGCTTGTACAGCATGCTCAATATCATCGAGTTCAATCCAACCGATTTACCTGATCCAGTGGTTCCAGCTATGAGAAGATGAGGCATGGAAACCAGATCAACAACTACCGCCAAGCCACTGATGTCTTTCCCGAATATGAGGGGAAGCTTGTGTCGGGAATTCCAAAATGTAGTCGAGGAAGCCAACTCCTTAAGGTAAACAGTTTCCCTGATTTCGTTGGGTAGTTCTATCCCGACATATGGTTCACCGGGAATTGTCGATATTCGAGCGGACAAAGCGGACATGGAACAAGCTACGTCATCGGCCAGCTGTATCACTCTGCTGGTTTTGACACCAGGGGCAGGCCTGAACTTGTAAAGGGTTACCACTGGTCCCTGAAGAATTTTCTCGATTCTTCCCTGAACACTGAAATCGGCAAGTATGCGTTTCAGTTTTTCACCCCGGGCCTCCAATTCTCCCTGACTTCTCTCATTCTTGATGATTTCATCAGGTTCAGTCAGGAATGACAGTGAAGGAGGGTTATAGGTATTCTGGTCAGGAAAATTATCCAGGGATTGCAGGGTTTCTTGAGTTGCACGAGCACTGACTTTAAGTTGTCTAGGATCCCTTGGAACCACGATAGTATCCGGATCCTCCTCATCAATGTCCTGAGGCTGTTCCTGTGAGACATCACCCAACAGGGGCAGGGTAGCTGAACTTTGTTGCTCATGTTCACTATGAACTTGTCTTTTGGCAAAACTAATCTGGGTCAGCTTGCGGGGACGTACAGTTTCTTCCTCCTTGGTCAACCATGCGACAGATTGGCTGATTCCGGCCTTGAAGATTTTTGAGACCGGCCCTTTCTTCCTAACCTTCTCCTCAACTTCTTCTTCCTGCTCATAATACTCGTAAAAATCCTGACTTCTGGACTCTTCCTTGTCATTTCTCCTCAGGAAATTGTCCAATTTGTTCAATACTCCCCTGGAGGGGGGTACTTCTTCCTGATTTAACGTATTTGCAGGGATTTGGTATGGACCATTTTGTGAATTTGATTCCCTTGTTACCTGCCTTTGGGTCAATCTTCCAACAACTTCTCTAAGGGTGAAACCAAATGTATAAAAACAAATGATCAAGAGAAGAAAGCCCACAACAAATTTTGCAAATTCGAAAAATGTGGCCTTATCCAATGGCAAAGCATTCATGGTGGCACCAACAAAAGTATCGCCGAAGATTCCCCCGAGCCCAAAGTGATGATTCCACGAAGCAAGGGGTTGTAGGGTTGATGAAAATACAGAAGCTGTGGCAATCAGTATGGGGAAATAAATCAAGGATTTCATGAATCGCCCCGTACCCGCATGTGACATGAACCGAATTCCCCAGAAAAACATGTACAGTGCCATGATCCAGGATCCCAGGCCAAGAATAACAATCAGGCTACTGGCAACCGAGGCGCCAAAATGACCCAACAAGTTGCTTACTCCACCGTTTGTCAATGAAAAAATACCGGGATCAAATGGCGAATAGGAACCCAGAATCAATCCCAGTATTCCACTGAGAAGTAGCAACAAAAGCCCCCATAATTCCTGACTTCGCTTAATCAAAACCCTAAACCAATTTTGATCAACCAAAGATTGTCTCTGTCTAATCTGGTAGGTCACCTTTCCTTCTCCTTCCTAAATCAGTTCCCTGATGCTTGCCAATCCAGTTTCCAATTCTTTCTGCCCGGCAACCATTGCCACCCTGATAAATCTCTTGCCTGGATTACGTCCACGGTCCTCAAAGCTGAAATATGAACCTGGAACTACTTTCACTCCCCGCTGTCTCCACAAACGTCTGGCAATATGCTCTCCATCCTCCACATCCAGCCATAGAAAGAAGCCTGCTTCAGGTGGATTGTATCCTTCAAACCCATCAAATATCCGATCGGCAAGTTCGTATTTTGCCTGATACCGCTCCCTGCTTGCTATGACATGGGATTCATCTTCCAGCAAACGTGCGGCAACTGCCTGCAAAGGTATGGGAACAGCTGGGTCAGAATAGGAACGATATTTTTTGAAGTGGGTGATCAGTTTTTCTCCACCTACCATAAAACCGGTTCTTAGACCGGGCAGGTTGGACCTTTTGGACAGTGAATTGAAAATCATCATGCGGTCGAGACCGTCCTCGAAACCCGAGTTTGCTTGAATCATGCTTGGTGGTGGTTTGGACCGGTAGATTTCCGAATAGCATTCATCAGAGAAGACCAGAAAATCATGCTCGTGAGCCAACTTGAGCAGGTTTTCCATATACTCCATTGATGCGACTGATCCCTGGGGATTTGACGGGGAGCACATATAAACGATGGCAACTTCATCGAGAGTCTGGGGGGATATTCTTTCAAAATCCGGTAGAAAATTATTGCTTTTTTCAGCGTCCACAAAAACAGGTTCGGCATTAGCAGCAAGTGCTGCTCCTACATAAACCTGATAAAACGGATTGGGAATCAGGACCTTGGACCTCTTACCCTTTTTATTCTCTGGGCATAAAGCAATACAGGCATTGAAGAGAGCTTCCCTCGTTCCATTTACAACGGAAATATTCTTATCGGGATCAATTGTCACCCCATACCGATTTCGGTACCAATGCGATATTGATTCCAACAAACCATTGGTACCATTCTTGGGGGGATATTTACCAAACTGTTCGACTGATCGGGCAATCTCTTCCATTATCCACTTTGGAAATGCATGGCGAGGCCCACCTACGGACATATCAATGATCTCTCCACCGGGAGGGGTATTCCCGAGGAGTAATCTTAATCGATCAAATGTATATTCTGGCAGTTGGGAAAACCGCCCGGGTATATCCATGGTCTTTGACCTGCCTCGAATTTTATCTGTTTTTTGGGTCTTTTTGCCCATTAGGGTATTGATTCTATTTCTTCTTTTCAGAGAATCAATAGGTTTTTTCAAATGTAGGTTTTGTGGCACAAAAATGCTACAATCGGGAATAAATCAACGCAGCAATAAGGTTTAACAATCCCCGTTAAATTAAATCCTCGAATATCAAAATACCATCATGTAATAGGCTTGCTTGCCCATTTATTAATGAATATAAAACTGGAAAAACTGTCTTTCTGGGGTTTAATAGCCTAAAAATTCAAGTAATTAATTGGGATTGAGAAGGGTTTTACTGAATTTTCAATTATAGTAATTATTCCCTTTGATTTCCAATTTTTCATTCATCAGGATTCATGGCTTCCCAACCCAAAATACTTGTCATTGGTTCCAACAGATTAATTCGCGATACTTTTCAGGATCTCCTAATGGCTGGTGGAGAATTCGAGGTCGAGGTATTGGATCATATTTCTGATATTCAATCCCCCTTGATGAGCACAATTTCAACAGTGATTGCTTTACTTGATGATCCTGATGATCTGGACATACTTGTGAATGATAACCAAAATTTTCCTCCTACGATACTGATCCTTTCGGATGAACAGAAAGCTCAACTGTCAAACAAGGAACTCGATGAGTTTGGGTTTGTTTGTTTTATAAAGCCGTTCTCGTATCAGGAAGTGTTGATCCAATTACAGGGTATAGTCACAAGGTATGAGATAAAGCAGCAGGTAACTTTCAAATTGGACGAAATCGTTATTGACCCGTCATCCCTGACCTTGACAAATGAATCGGGAGAAGCGGTTCGCATGACCCAAAAGGAATTTGAACTTCTGTATATTCTCTACAAGGCCAGGGGTAAAACCCTGTCAAGGGAATACCTGCTCAGGGAGGTATGGGGTTACAAAAAGGATATAATTACCAACACCCTTGACACACACATACACTGGCTGAGACAAAAAATTGAGGCAGATTCAGCCAATCCCCAGATAATCGTGACTGTTGATGGGGGATACCAGATCACACCTGAATTTTCATCACAAATCCTGTAGAAAGCCATCAATCCCATGCAGTTCACCGTTGCTACCTGGAATATCAATTCAATAAGACTGCGAGAAAACCTTGTCTGCAAATTTCTGGATCAATATAAACCCGAGATTCTCTGCCTGCAGGAAATAAAATCCCCCACCGAATTGGTTGATACAAAAGCCTATAGATCTCTGGGGTATAATTATATTCTAATACATGGGCAGAAGGCCTATAACGGGGTCACCATTCTCTCCAAAATCCCCATGGTCGAGGTTGCAAGAAGAAACTTCATTAACAAGGAAGAAGCCCGACATATATCAGCAAGAATGGAAAATGGGATTACCATAGAAAATTGTTACGTTCCAGCTGGCGGCGACATTCCCGACCCTGAAGAAAATCCCAAGTTCAAGGACAAGCTTGATTTCATCGCAGGGATGAAACAATGGTCAATAAATCATCCTCCCAAGAAAACCATTTTGGTTGGCGACCTCAATATCGCGCCACTTGAAAATGATGTCTGGTCGCATAAGCAACTGCTGAAAGTCGTTAGCCATACACCGATCGAGGTCACGGGAATGACATCACTGATGAAAGCCGGAGGATGGATTGATACGGTTCGTACCAATATTCCCGAAGGGAAGCTATATTCCTGGTGGTCGTATCGGGCACGGAACTGGGACACCTCTGACCGCGGACGTCGTCTTGACCATATCTGGGCATCATCCGATCTTGCGAACAATATTGGGGAATCGGTTATTCTTCGCGAAATAAGAGGATGGGAAAGACCTTCTGATCACGTACCTGTTATGACAAAATTCAGTCTTTAGCTAAAAAATCACAAATACTAACACTCATAATTTCCAAGTCATCAGGCCAATTGATCAGGAATTAGAAAAAAATAACATGAAATGACCTGCAAAGTGACTCATGGTTCTGATAATTGGATTTCAGCATTCAAATACCCGGTAAAACTTTCTTGACACCTTTGAGTCTTGAGGGTAACCTCCCAAGGGCAGACCAAAATTACTTTGGATTGGGGTTAAATCGATCTTTGATTATTGACCTATAATAGTGGGAGGAGATACCTATGTTGAAAAGACTGTTTATTGTATTTGCAAGTTCATTGATTGCACTTGGAGCATCGATTAATGCATCACAAGCAGACAAACTAACCCTTTATTGTAGCGCCCAGGAAGAGTGGTGCCAGTTGTTGGCCCGCAGTTTTGAAGATGCTACCGGCATTGACGTAAATATGACCCGTAAATCTTCTGGTGAGACCTTTGCCCAAATACGGGCAGAATCCTCAAATCCCAAAGGGGATATCTGGTGGGGTGGTACTGGTGATCCCCATCTGCAGGCTGCCGAGGAAGGTTTGACCATGGAATATTTGTCACCAATGCGGGACCAACTGCACGATTGGGCAATCAGTCAGGCCGAGAGTTCCGGAAACCGAACCATCGGAATCTATTCCGGAGCATTGGGATATGGTTATAATTCCGATATTGTGGAAGCCAACAATTTACCGGTTCCGGCGTGCTGGAAGGATCTTCTCAAGCCCGAGTACAAGGGTCATGTCCAAATGGCCAATCCCAACTCATCGGGAACAGCCTATACCACCCTTGCCTCAATGGTTCAGATTTTTGGTGAAGATGAAGGATTTGAATTCATGAAGGGGCTTCATAAAAATATCAACCAGTATACAAAATCCGGGTCGGCCCCAATCAAGGCTGCAGGGCGTGGTGAGAATACCATCGGGATCGTTTTTATGCATGATGCCGTCCAGCAGGCAGTATCGGGTTTCCCGATTGTGGTGGTTGCACCTTGTGAGGGAACTGGTTACGAAATCGGGTCGATGTCAATTATCGATGGTTCACGAAATCTGGATGAAGCAAAAATGTTTTACGATTGGGCATTAAGCACGGATGCACAAAATCTGGCCCTACAGGTAAACGCTTTTCAGGTACCATCAAATCGTTCATCAGAGACCTCACCGTCTGCACCGGACATGAGTCAGATCCAATTGATAGATTACGACTTCAGGAAATACGGCTCTTCGGCCGAGCGAAAGCGTTTGTTGCAGAAATGGGACGAAGAAGTATCTGTCCTACCTCAGTGACATTTGACATTTGATGTAACCAATCCAACCCGCCCGGTACTGATCCTCTGGATCATTGTCGGGTGGGTTGGTTATTGCCTCCTCCCCTGGTATGGGATTGAGGATGGTTTTTTCTCCTTTGGATGGGTGTTTGATGGCTATCCAATGGATTCGGATTATGCTCCCGCAGCCTTTCTGCTTGTTCAAGGTGAAAAGCTATGGCTATCACCTGTTTTAATTCTCCTTGCCTTTCCCATTACCCTTATCGGCCTCAGAAAATCTGACCCGCTTTTTGCCAGGGGCTTGATCTTGGTCGGGGGGATTGGATTCTTTTGGCTTTTCGCCCAGGGTTTCGCAATTGGCATAAGAGGATATAATTTTTCCTGGCTGGAATCCTTGCTTGGTGATCTCGGGGATCGCCAATTCGGAATGGGGTATGGTGCAATGCTTTGTGCCATTTCATTTTTGTTCATGTTTACCCAAGGGATCGCTGCACGTGGTACGGTTGGTGGGGATGTTTTTGTAGCCGGGGCGATTGGTGGTGTAATTGTAATTGTACTGGTTTTTGTAGGCTATCCTATTGCCAATATGCTTTTCTCAGCTTTCATTGATGATGGTGGCGAGTATTCAATAGGTGTATTTTTCACAAAATTTTTTGATGACAGGTTATGGGGATTGGCTTGTTTATCCGATGGCAGGTGCGGGGCTGCATGGAATTCTCTATTCCTAGCAATTATAGTAGGATTTACCACCACTATGCTTGGTTTGGCGTTTGCCCTTGTTGCTACCCGTTCCAGATTTCGATACCAGCGATCATTGCGTGCCCTGACCGTGCTTCCGATTATCACACCACCTTTCGTGATAGGACTTGCCTTGATCCTGCTGTTTGGCCGATCTGGTTCCGTTACGGTATTCATAGCGGACCTATTTGGTGTACAACCTACCAGATGGCTGTACGGTTTGCCTGGTATAATGATCGCACAAACCTTGGCCTATACCCCAATTGCCTTTCTGGTTCTGATAGGTGTTGTAGAAGGAGTGTCTCCGGCAATGGAGGAAGCAGCACAGACCTTGCGGGCCAATAGCTCCCAGACATTTCAAACTGTCTCATTGCCACTCATGCGCCCGGGTATAGCCAATGCGTTTTTACTTGGATTCATCGAGAGCATGGCAGATTTTGGCAATCCGTTGGTTCTGGGTGGGAATTTTGATGTATTGTCAACCGAGATTTTCTTTGCAATCGTTGGGGCACAATACGATCAGGGACGAGCCGCCGTTCTGGCGATAGTACTTTTATGCTTTACCCTTTCAGCCTTTTATGCCCAACGTGCCTGGTTGGGAAAAAAAAGCTATACCACTGTAACAGGCAAGGGAGATGCGGGAATGCATCCCCACCTGCCCCGTGGGCTATCAATTGTTGTCATCACAATTGCAGTCATTTGGGCTCTTTTTACCCTCGTTGTCTACAGCATGATCGTTTACGGCAGTGTGGTTGAACTCTGGGGTGTAAACAACACACTGACATTTAAGCACTATATTACAGCCTTTTCGGTCAGGATAGAAGATTCGGGCATCCGGTGGTCAGGGGCTGCCTGGGATAGTTTCTGGACGACGATTACAATTGCCGGAATAGCTGCCCCCTTGACGGCTGCAGTAGGTATTGTGACTGCATATCTGTTGACCCGCAAGAATTTTGCCGGAAAGCAAGCATTCGAATTCGGAACCATGTTATCCTTTGCCATTCCTGGAACTGTAATCGGAGTAAGCTATATCCTTGCCTTCAATGTACCGCCGATTGAAATAACCGGTACGGGTGTCATTCTTGTGGTAAGTTTCATTTTTCGGAATATGCCGGTCGGTGTACGGGCTGGAATTGCATCCATGACACAACTGGACAAATCACTTGATGAAGCATCCCTGACGCTTGGTGCAAATAGTTGGCATACTTTCCGCAAGGTAATTTTACCCCTTCTCAAGCCAGCAATTCTTGCAGCGCTGATCTACAGTTTTGTCCGTGCCATGACTGCCATCTCGGCGGTAATTTTTCTTGTTTCGGCAGAATATGATATGGCAACCAGCTATATAATCGGGCGTGTCGAGAACAATGATTATGGTCTTGCCATAGCTTATTCAACAACATTGATCTTTGTCATGCTGACTGTTGTGGGAATGCTGCAACTACTTGTTGGCAGGGTACAGATTGGCAGAAGAACCCTACAAGGGACTGAGGTGAGGGTATGAACAACATAGGATTGGGAAGAAGGGCTTCTCCCGTAAGGTTCGAGGGTGTAACCAAGATTTTTGGCAAGGATATTGTTGCTGTTGACAATATCAACCTGGATATTGAAGCTGGAAAACTTGTGACACTGCTGGGACCTTCTGGTTGTGGAAAAACGACAACACTCAGAATGATTGCCGGACTGGAAATGGCAACTTCAGGGCGCATTCTCATAGGTGACCAAGATGTTACCCTTTTGCCGGCTACGGAACGAGATGTTACCATGGTCTTCCAGTCCTATGCATTGTTTCCCCATATGAATGTTCTTGAAAATGTCATGTATGGCCTGACCTTTTCCGGTTTTGACAAGGAGGAAGCCCGAGATAGGGCAAATCAGGGCTTGGCCTTGCTTGGCCTGGAAGGATTCGGAGCCAGGTTACCAAGTGAACTTTCGGGAGGTCAGCAGCAAAGGGTCGCCGTGGCCAGAGCCTTGGTATTGGAACCGCAGGTACTCCTCTTTGACGAACCCCTCTCCAATCTTGATGCCAAACTTCGCCGTCAGGTAAGGGAGGACATTCGGGCTATCCAGCAAGAAACTGGACTCACGGTAGTATATGTCACTCATGATCAGGAGGAAGCTCTGGCAGTTTCGGATCAAATTGTCGTGATGCGAAACGCTGCCATTGCCCAAATCGGGACCCCGAGGGAACTTTACGATTCCCCAAACGACAGTTTTGTTGCCGACTTCATTGGTGAAGCAAATCTGATTTCATGCACAATAACACAAGTCAAGGATAATGTGGCAACAATCGAGATAGAGGGGTACCAACATCAATTACCTTCTCGTGGTCTTAAACCGGGGTCCGCCGTTCTTGCAGTACGCCCGTCCAGATTGTTGGTGGGTCATGAATCAGGCATTCCTGCAACCATTGTCAAATCAACCTATGTTGGAGTCAGGATGGAATATACGATAGAAGGTTCATTTGGGCAGGTATTCATGGTTATGGACGATGTTGATAAACCTCTCAGGGTGGGATCCGAGGTTTTGTTGTCGTTCTCCGAGATCGGTCCGGTTCTCCTGCCTGCCGAGTAAATCCGACAATCAGAAGAGACTATTTGACATTATTTGAATAAATGCTTGAATTTCCAAGGTGGCCATAAATTCATTTAATTTGCCTTTCTCCTTTTCATACCTGAATGAAGTTGGTCAGGCTTTTCGATACGATAAGTTGTCTAAAAATAACTCTGGTTATATTTGTAGTCTTCATTTTCCATCCTTAAATGGTAAATCTACTCGAATCAATACGGGCAAATCAGGGCAGAAGATCCGAATTACCCTGAATGGAACTGTTGTGAATGGTTTGACAAAGAGAATACCGTTGTCCAGGACAAACGTGGTAATATCCCATTCGACATCGGCCTATTTGAGAATTATCAGGAATACCCTGCCGAACAGTTCAGGCCCCATCAGTACTATCCTTGGCAAAATGCATATGGGTGGCTACCGACCTTGGGTTTGGATCCAAACCCTGCTGGCAACAACAGCCATTTTTAATGTGAGCAAATGCTATGTACAAAGAAAACCCGTGGATTACGATACACAGCCTACTTGACCAACTAACCAACGAAAATACCGACCCAATTCACAGAATCTGTCAACCTTTACCTGATTTTGATCGAATTAATTTAGGTGAAATTGAGGCCGAATTTTATTCCGAAACCTATCATGACCTGTCAAGACCATGTATCTATGTTGGCGGCAAATTAACATGGGAACAAACTTTAATTGACCATCCTGAAATTCGCTTCTTTACTTATGTAGGTCTTGAGTTGGAGGATGAGGACTTTAAAACCATAAACACAATTCGTGGTAAGAACTCCCTTAACGCAAAGGGTTTTCGAATAGGCGATTGGGACCAGCGGGCTGCACCAGATCCAAATCCTCCTTCAGAGGCCAATGTAGAACCTGTAGTTGAATATTTGAAGGGCTGGCTTGCCGACGGAGCCCCTTCCATCCTCATTCGCTGTGCCGCGGGTCACTATCGATCGGCGGCAACCGCATTGGCTGCCCATAGCATGATTACCGGCAATCCATCTATTTCTGCCATCCGACTTGTTCTGGCAGGATATGTGAAAATTGACAGCAATTGGGAGATTGCCCGCATTGCCGATTCCATGCTGGGTTTCAAGGGTAACCTTTATTCAGCTGCATTGAATGTCCAACGTTCCTTTGCGGAACGGAACAGACTTTTGCTCAAAGGTACTACCCCTGAGGAGTTGATTTATAAGTTAAAGGACATTTTTGATAATCCCTGGGATCAGGAACAGGCTCTCGCTTATGCGACCTAGGATTTGAATGATCACAGGCTTCTCTCATAATTTCAGGAGACCTGAGTATTTTTCCTCAAGGCCAATCGCGGCTCATTCGATTTCGAATAAAGTTTTGATTGCGAAAAGTCATACCAATTCAAAAAAAGCCCCGTTGAAATTTCAGTCAATGGTTGAAAGTATTTTTTGAAATCACCTACATTCTGCCCCATATCTTCATCAATTCATTCGCAGGAGAAACATCTTAATGCTAGATCTCAATAATACCTCAACAGAGTCATTTGTAAAGGAAGGTTCTGCAGAGACCTTCATGACGGATGTAGTTGAAGAAAGCAAAACAACCCCTGTATTGGCCTATTTTACAGCCAGCTGGTGTGGTCCATGCAAAACCATGGGACCGATAATCGAAAATGCAGTCAATAAGACCAAGGGCAAGATAAAACTCGTACGCTTGGATGTTGATGCCAATCAAAACATTGCTGCTCAGTTGCGAATCCAATCAATTCCTACAGTATATGTCTTTATGGATGGCCAGCCAGTCGATGGATTCACTGGGGCCAAAACGGCTGCCGAGATTGAAAAATTCCTCGCTGAAATTGTCAAGAAAAGCGGTGGAACTACTGTTGAGGAGATTTTGGAAGAGGCAAATCAATTGTTGGCAAGTGGGGGTGTGGCCGAAGCTTCCCAGATCTTTGCCACTGTTTTGCAGGACTATCCTGAAAACCCCATTGCTTATGCCGGTTTGATTTCCTGTCATATTTTTTCGGACAATCTAGATCAAGCCGAGGCCATGCTGTATTCGACACCTTCGGCTATTGCCAATTCCAGGGAAATCGATGGTGTTCGTTCCAACATTGAACTCAAGCGACAGGCCAAGGCTTCGGGTTCGACCCACCAGCTGGCCGAACAAGTCAGAAACAATCCTGATGATTTGCAGGGCCGATTTGATTTGGCTATTGCCTTGTATTCAAATAATCAATTGGAGGAAGGCATTGATGAATTGTTGGAGATATTCAGGCGTGATCAGGAATGGAATGACGGAGCAGCCAAGGAACAGTTACTGAAAATATTCAGTTCCATGAAACCTGAGGACCCCATTGCTCTCAAGGGTCGAAGAAAACTTTCCTCGCTGATATTCTCATAGGGTTGATGGAAGATGGAAGAAGAACGCAAATTTGACCGGCATATGCTGGAAATTCTTGTTTGTCCCCTGACCCATTGTCAATTGGCGTACGACAAGGAAAAACAGGAATTGATATCCAAGGCTGCCAATCTGGCATACCCAATTCGTGATGGGGTACCCATCATGCTTCCGGATGAAGCCCGAACGGTAGAGTAATTCCATAAACCCTACCTGTTTTTCATCAATTCAGGTATATCACCAGACAAACCCGCCGCTTCCCTGATCAGGTACCCTTTGAGGGGTGTGATGTTTGAAATAATACCTGTTCCGAGTTGACGAACCAGTTGATTCCCCGGTATGGAGCTGGTGTATGCCCAATTAAAGAAATCGGTTGCCGCAGCAAAGGAAACCGAATCAAACATACGCCATCGTTGATACCTTTCCAATACGGTCGGGAAACCAATGTCTTCCCCTCGATATTTTGCTGTCTCGACAATTTCCAGAAATACAGCTGCATCCCTCAATCCCAAATTCAATCCTTGACCTGCCAGGGGGTGAATTTTTCTGACAGCATCACCGAGCAGGGCAAATCTGGCACTCACCATTTTTCTGGCCATCGAGAGTTCCAGGGACCAGGATCCTCTTGGACCTTCCAGCGAAATGTCACCCAGAAATGTACCAAAAGCCGGCCTTAACTCCTCCAGAAACTGATCATTGTCCAATTGATCCAATCGATTTACCACTTTCTGGGTATTGGTCCATACGATGCAGACTGAGTGGTCGGAAAGAGGAAGGAACGCAATGGGACCAGTCGGCATGAAAAACTGATAGGCCAAACCTTCATTGGATTTCTCGTGCCTGACCGTACAAGTGATGGCCCTCTGCCTGTAATTCTTCTTGATATACGAGTAACCAAGTCGTGAACCCAGATTAGACTGACTGCCATCACAAATGGCCAATAGTTCGGTAGGAATGGATTTTCCTTTTGAAAGATTTACTATCAGGGAACCATCGTCAAAAACAGCATCTTCCACAGCAGTTTTCGAAAAAATTCTGACTGCTTTATTCTTCTTGAGCCTTTCACCAACAGCCTCAAGGAGGTTTTCTTCTTGGATCATGCAACCGAATGACTCCTCACCGATTTCACTTGGCATGAATTCCAATATTCCTTCACGGGAGCCTTTGCCCGCTTCTCCTTCTGTTACAATGACTCCCTTGATAGGATTGCCGTATTGTTCAAGGATATCTACAAAACCCAACGCTTTCAGATAGTTGCACGAAGCCAGGGAAAGGGCAAATGCCCTGCCTGTATGGAAAGTTCTTTTTTGCTGATCCCCCTTTTCAATCAAAGCAACTTTGAATCCTGCTCTGGACAGGGAATGGGTCAACAGGGATCCAACCAATCCCCCACCGACAACAACAATTTCAAATTCGGGTTTCATATTTGATCCAAATAGATTTAATGTTTGCCAAAATTCGCAGAAGTGAAATTCAGGAATATATAATTCATCATGACAACAGATATCATACATCAAACCGCTGAGGAAATAGGAAAAGCAATTGCTCGTCAGGAATTGGATCCCCGGGAAATTCTGGAAGAATACTACAGGGTCATTGATAGCAATCCAGTTTCAAGCAGGATATTTGTTACTCTGACAAGGGAAAGGGCCTACAGGGAAGCGGAATTTGCTTCGCAAAGATCAAAAAGTGGCAAACGTCTTTCACCTCTCGATGGTGTACCGATTTCCTGGAAGGATCTTTATGATACCCATGATTACCTGACTGAAGCAGGTTCGCTCCTTTTGAAGGGAAGACATCCCAAAACCGATGCAAAGGTACTTCAAATTGCCACCAATGCCGGGTTGGTTTGTTTAGGTAAAACCCATATGAGTGAACTTGCCTTTTCAGGTTTGGGATTAAATCCAAATACTGGAACACCACCATGTATCAATAATCTGGATGCTGTTGCAGGGGGATCATCATCAGGTGCTGCGGCCTCAGTTGCCTTTGGCATGACTGCAGCCGGAATTGGTTCAGATACCGGTGGTTCGATTCGTGCACCCGCTTGCTGGAATGATCTTGTAGGATTCAAACCAACCCATGGTCAAATTTCCCTGGAAGGTGTTGTACCATTATGCTCCAGTTTGGATACGGTTGGGCCGCTTTGCCGTACCGTCTCTGACGCTTCCATGTTGTACTCGACCTTTATCCAACGGGATCTAATAGACTTAACCAATACCTCATTAAAGGGGAAATCCTTCCTGATTCTCCAATCACAATCCGTGGAATTCATTCGTGAAGAACCTCGAATGGGGTTTGAACTCAGTGTTGAGAAATTAAAGGACCAGGGAGCTATCATCAGTAAGGGGTTTTTTCCGGAAATCGATCAAGCCTTGGCCTTGGCAGCCTGTTTATATTGTGTTGAAGGCTATTCAACATGGAAAGAGGCAATTGAAGCCAATCCAGACTTAATGTTTGCACCCATTCGAGATAGATTTCTTCACGGCAAGGAATATTCTGGTGATGATTATTTATCTGCCATGAGGGAACTTAAATCCCTCCGCAAATCCCTGAACAAGAAAACCTGTGGATATGACGGTTTCCTACTGCCCACCTGCCCGATCTTGCCACCTAATACGGAAAGGTTGCTGAACGACAAGGAATTTTATACCACCGAGAACTTCCATGCCCTTCAGAACACCAGGGTAAGCAATCTGTTCAATTGGCCAGCCTTGACACTACCAACGGGTGTTCCCTCAACAGGTATTTCCATTATATGCCATCACAACGAAGACACCAGATTGCTTCGCTTGGCAAAAGCAGTCGAAAACGCCATTAGTGTGCAATCCGCTTAGTATAATTCCGGGATAATTCATATTTATCCCAGTAATGCAAACCCATCTGATTCTGATAATTGCTACTACCCAATTGTCAAAGTTTTATCGATATGCCAACCAAATATTGGAGGCAGAAATGTGAATAAGTAACACAGTTTGTTGCTTAAGTACAATTTGAATAATCAGAGAAACCTCTGTGCAGTGATATAAATTATATGATTTTGATTTCTGGAATCTCTTGCTGCAAGCAGTACTTATTTGAGCCCAGCTACCACAAATGGAGTCACGTTGGCACTATATTGAAACAGGTGCATTCTAGTGTTTACTACAGTATATTCCAGGTACCTCTACAGCGACATATCAATGTTTGGCGTTATAGCACCGAAGATCAGATGATGAATCTGACCTTCAAGACCATGGGAAAGCGAATGATGGAGAAGGCGATCCAGAAGGGCTGTTGCCATCACTGGATCCCCGAACATCTAGTCGGCAACCCCAGGTTGGAAGTCAGGATCATGGCCCCCTTTTCGTAGCGGGCATGGACCAGCGGAAAAACAGGCTGGCCCCACCCGGGGTAATCGGCAGAAAGCCGATCTCGTCGATGATCAGCAGCGAGGGATAGGTATAGGAGCGCATCTTGGCTTGCAACCGTCCGGCCCTTTGGGCCTGGATAATGAACTTAAATCACGGACCCGCGCGCGGCAATGCCACCATCAATTGTTACAATTGTTCCCGTAATGTATCCTGCTAAAGGCGAAGCAAGAAAAGCACATAAATCAGCAACTTCCTTGACAGTTGCAGGACGTTTGCCGGGGTAACGATCATAAAGCTCTTCCCATCGCGCTTCATCGCCTAATATATCAATGGCTTTACGTTTCATAATTTTCAACATTCTATCGGTCGCAACCGGTCCAGGATTTACGCCTACAATCCTGATTCCATCATTTAGACTTCTTCCACCCAAAGCCTTAGTGAAAGACATCAAAGCTGCATTCCCGGTCGATCCTGCGAAATATGCTGCGTCCCAATTCTCTCCAGAATTTCCAATGACATTTACAATAACGCCACTTCTGCCTTTCCGCCTTATCAAAAACGATCGCGACAATGTGATATATCCGAATACCTTTAAATCGAAGCCCTCACGAATAGCTTCGTCGGATACTTCTTCAATATCGCCAGATGGGATGTCTCCAGCGTTGTTAAATAAAATGTCATAATCACCGGCTGCCTGATCAAGCTTTTGCATTGATTTGCTGTTACTCAGATCTGCTTCGTGCACGCGAATAGAAATATCGAATTTACTTTTTAAATCACGCGCCAAAGTCTGCATTGCTTCACCGTCTCTTGCAGCTAGATGCAAGTTACAACCCTCTTTTGCTAATACTTTTGCAAGTCCTGCACCTATTCCCTTTGACGCGCCGGTAATTAAAGCGGTACTCCCCTTTAGCATTAAATCCATAATAAACTCCACTACTGTATACAAAATTTAAAAATCCGCATTCATTATTAGGCTTTAAATAAATCTTTGGCTAGCCCTTTTTTTGTAAATGTTGTATCTTTAAGAAAATCCTCTCTAAGAATGAAATATTTTAGTGCAAAAAATTATCCTATGAACAGTCAGCAGTCAGCAGTTAGGAAAAGTACCCGCGCAGAAGTTTTGTTGAATAAAATTGAGCAGATGATAGTCGATGGGATAATACTACCTGGTGAAAAATTAGACGAGACGGTTTTAGCAAATAAGTTTGGAGTTTCTCGTACACCCGTAAGAGAGGCAATTCGCGCATTGACAGCAATTGGGTTGGTTGAAAATGCTGGTAGGCAAGGTGCTGAAGTATCGCAAGTGTCAGTTTCGATGCTGATCGAAATGTTTGAACTTATGGCAGTTTTGGAGGGTATGTGCGCCCAATTAGCGGCACGACGTGCCACACATGATGATAAACTTGGTTTGATTGCTACCCATGAGCAATTGAAAAGTACCTTTGAAAGTGGCGATCATAAAGAATTCTATAATGTGAATTTGAAATTTCATGATCAACTATATTCTGCCGCTCATACACAATTTTTGGCTGGGCAGGCACACAGGTTAAGGCGTCGACTGTCTCCATACAGAATGCGTGTAACGTATCAGCCAGGTCGAATGCGTGCGACGCTAAGCGAGCACTTAGAGATTCTAAACGCCGTTAATGAGGGTGAAGACAAATTAGCTATGGAGGCCGCTCGGTCGCATATGCGCCTAATAGGCAACGAATTAGAAGATTTCATAGCCTCACTTTCCATTCCATTGAGTCGATAAACATTATTTGAACTTATTTAGGTTTGAAATATGCGAAAAATACGTATTGCAATGCTTATACCATCTTCGAATTCTGTAGTGGAGCCTTGGTGTTATGAGTTAGCCAGATCGCAAACTGATACATCGATACATTTTGGCAGAGTTGAAGTTCTTTGGATAGATGATGATCCTGGAAGTTTGTCGCAATTTCAGGATGAAAATATACTCAGAGGCTTTGACCTATTATCACATGTAAAGCCTAGTGTAATTGGTTGGAATGGAACGTCTGCGTCCTGGTTGGGTTTAGATCGGGATCGTCTCCTAGCCGAAGAGATTTACAAAAGAACTGGGTGCCAGGTTGTTACAGCTTCTCTGTCAATTTTAGAAGCGCTCAAGGCACTTAAAGTAACTAATATAGGATTTGTCACACCATACGTTGGGCCAATACAAAAAAAGATAATCGCGAATTTTAGATTAGAAGGATTCGAATGTGTTTCTGAACGGCATTTTGATTTGACTGATAACTTTAGTTTTGGGGAAATTTCTGAGATTGAAATTTCTTGTGCAGTTGAAGAAGTTACAAACGAGGGTGCAGAAGCCGTGGTTATTTTATGTACCAACTTAGCGGGGGCGGGCATTGCCCGCATTGTTGAGGAAAAAACTGGCGTGCCCGTTCTGGACAGTGTTGTACTTACTGTTTGGGGTGCTTTTAAATCCATTGGAAAAGAAACTTCATGGTTGTCAGAATGGGCTCCAGCTGTTTCGAAACTGCCCAAGAGTATGCATTAAAATTCCTTTATTAATTCGATTAATAAGAGAACAAAGTGGTTAAAGATGGATATTTTTTCAGTTTTTGCATAAATTATTTTTCTTTATTGTAAAAAAATGCAAGATAACGTAATATGAATACATTAAATGAATCGTTGGATGCAATTCAAACATCAAAACGATGCATTTTGAGGTCGTGTGTTGAATTCTTGATGAATGTTTACAAATAAATAGACCTCGTAAAGGAGTTAAAAATGGTTTACTTGAGAAAAGTCCGAACGACGATCGCCCTCATTGTCAGCTCTATCGTCATTGGTTCAGCGGCGTTTGCGGATGATGTTATTACTTTTGCCGAAGCTGATACAATTACAGGCGAGAGCTTAATAAACTTGATCGCTTTTGAGAGAGCTAAGGCGCGCGGCGTGAACGCTGAAGCAATTTCACTTCAGTCTGATGATCTTGTTTTTCAGGCAGTGCTGAATGGGCAAGTAGAAGTTGGTGTAGGATCTGCTTACGCTGCCTTGCAAACTCTAGGCGCTGAAGCACCTGTCAGGAATTTTTACCAACTGAAAAAGCTAGGGTTTCTCTGCGTTGTCAACAAAAATAAAATCAAATCATGGAAAGATTTAGACGGACAGCCAATTACTATACACGCACGAGGATCAGGTACGGAAGCTATCTCGTATTATATGGAAAAGGTTCACGATATCAAATTTTCTGAATTGAGTTTTGTACCCGGCTCCGAAGTTCGTGCGATAGCTTTACTGAAAGGCACAATTGACGCGACATTCTTGGATATAACAAATACTCGGCTGGTTCTTGCAGAGGACCCAGAGAAATTTGGGATCTTGGCACTTGGTGACGTTGATGGTTCTGATAGTCTTTTGTTCGCACGTAATGATTTTTTAAGTGACCGCGCTGGTGATATACAAATTCTTTTGGAAGAACTAATGCGCGCCGCACGCGAAATTAATGCTGACCCAACTCTGCCCGCAAGATTACGTGAAGAAATGGGACTACTGCCTGATTTGCCTCAAGAGTTGGTAGACGAAATAACGCCATATTTCGAAACCGCGGTTAAGCAAGGAATGTTCGCTGAAGATGGCGGTGGTCTACCAGCGGCGCTAGGAGACTTTGAATTTCTCACAGCGTCAGGGGGACTTCAAGGTCCATCGTCCGACCTTAACCCAGACAATTTTTGGAACTTCGAACTATTAGACAAGGCCAGAGCAGCCTTAAACTAAATTTTTAATTAGAAGACTCAAGCTGTGGTGGCGTTTGCTGCCACAGTTTACTTTGGCATGGAGCCACCTTTTTGAGCGATCCAAATAACAATTTCCAGACGCCAACAAATACTACATTTAACTCGGTTAAGTTTGGCACAAAATCGAATATTCTCTTATGGCGCTTGTTATCTTTTTTGATCGTATTTTTGATGTGGGAACTAGCGGGTAGAGCTGACATCAGCATCGCTTTTCCTCCTTTTAGCAAAGTCGCAGTAGCATTTGTATCAATGTTATTTAATGGAGAATTTACTGCAGCTTATGCAGATAGTTTACCTCCTCTTCTTATAGGACTTTGCATAACCATAATTGGAGGCGTGATTATAGGCGTTAGCATTGGACTGGTAAGGAGCACCGAATGGTTTATTATGCCTTTACTTATTATTTTCCAAACCGCCCCTGTTTCTGCTCTAATTCCTATGCTAACTTATATTTATGGAATTAGCGACACAGCAAAAGTGGTGGCTATAGTTATTTTAGGCATGCCACTCGTCGCACTGAATTCTTATAAGGGTATTCAAGCCACAAGCCCATCATTATTGGAAATGGCAAAAAGTTTTCGCGCTTCATGGTTTGATACTATACTTTTTGTGATACTGCCATCAGCCCAAAAAATGATTTTTGCGGGACTAAGACTTGGTGTTTCAGGGGCATTTATCGGCATTGTTTTGGCTGAATTGCTGATAACTCCTACAGGTATTGGTGATCTGATAACGTACAACAGATTCGTTGCACATTATGATAAAATGTTTGCAACGATTGTTTCAATCCTTGCGGTAGCAGGTTTGACTTTGGGAGGTATGAGTAAACTCGAAGACTTGCTTTTTCCATCAGAGAAGAATGAATGATGGGAACCTCTTTTTATTCATATCCCTGAGATGCCCTGGTGAATATTAAATGAATGAATATTAATTGTTGGCTATGATTGATAACAGGCGAGCACGATGGATGATATAATTTTAAAAACGGAAGATGTTGGAGTGATTTACGATAGATCCATTGTCGCTCTGGAAAATGTTTCACTCAATGTACCAACAGGTAAGTTAACAGCCATTTTGGGTCCAAGCGGGTGTGGTAAAACTACCTTGCTTAAGGTTATTGCTGGACTTATCGAACCCAGCTCCGGTACCGTAAAAATCCGGGACAAAGAAACTATTGGTCCTGGGCCGGATAGGGCGCTTGTGTTTCAGGATTTTGCTCTTCTCCCGTGGGCTACGGTATTACAAAATGTTGCATTTGGTCTTCGCGCTCAAGGTGTTTCAAAAAGAGAAAGAGAAAAAACCTCGCTAACCTATATTAAAGAAGTAGGTCTTTCGGGATTTGAAGATAAGTACCCTCACCAGTTGTCGGGAGGTATGCGTCAAAGGACTGGACTTGCTCGTGCGCTGACGGTAAACTCTGAGATACTTCTAATGGATGAACCCTTCTCCGCCGTTGACGAGCAGATGAGAAGAAAGCTTCAAGAAGATTTGCTTGAACTATTAAAAATAGAGAATAAAACTGTAATTTTCGTTACACATTCAATTGAAGAAGCTGTCTATCTTGCCGATCAGGTCGTTATTCTTTCGGGTCGACCGGGTTCCATTGCAGAGATTGTATATCCCGAAATTGATCGCCTTGGTGAAATTGATTTAATCAGGCGTCAACCCCGTTATGTTGAACTTGTTGACGAGATTTGGAGCAGTCTGAAAAGTTATGTTGAATAGTGACATGGCCAAAAGTAAACCTTCAAACCGTAAGTTGTCGTTTAAAAGACTTATGTGGACATCCCCTTTTTGGTCACTAATTTTTTGGGCAGGAATTTGGGAGTTCATAGGGCAAATGGGTTGGATGACCTTACTTCCGCCCTTGTCAGGAATTTGGTTTGCATTTGCAGAACTACTTGAACAGACTGCTTTTTGGGAAGCATTTGCAATGACCGCTAGAACTTTTGGTATTGGTCTTGGCCTTTCTATTTTGGTAGGCATTCCAGTTGGTGTTTTGATGGGAATAAGCACGCGAGCAGACAAAATTTTATCGATATGGGTTAACCTTTTTATTTCTGCACCGATCACCGCTGTTATACCTGCGTTGATGCCAATATTCGGTATTGCCGATGCAACGGTAATCGCAACGGTAATTTTATTTTCCATATGGGTAGTAATAATTGATACTCAGGCTGGCATCACTCATGTCAAAGATTCTTTGGTAGAAATGGGTCGAAATTTCGGTTGCTCGCGATGGAAAATCATTATCTGGATAGTTATTCCAGCTGCATTGCCAGAAATTATAACCGGTGTTCGACTTTCAGTGGTTAGGGCTGTTAAAGGTGTTATCGTAGGGCAGATTGTAATTGCACTTATTGGATTTGGAGGGCTCTTTAATACCTACCTATCTTATTTTTTAATGGAGCGCTTTTGGGCCCTAATTATAGTGGTATTCGTTATGTCATTTACCATAATAGGCCTGGTTGAACTGTTGGAACGACGAATAGCGTTTTACGCCAGAACACGCTAGTGTCCTGAATCTAAAGTTCGCCTCATTCTGTTGGTGTAATTTTGTGGCAGAATCTTTTCACCGAAGAAAGTATGTCATCAGCTGATTTCGTCCATTAAATGGCTTCGGATTGTCGTTAGGAGCTGTTTTCTGGTCAACTCGGCAAACCAGCGTTCGATCTGGTTGATCCAGGAAGCCGAGCTGGTCATACAAATGGGTTTCGTTCATTGGCTTGAGTCCTTTGTCAGGCTATTTTGACAATGTACCTTGAATAAAGGAAGGCATTCCCAAAAGCCGGCAAAAATATTTTCAGTTTATTATACTGATGATATTGTAAACACTTCGAATGATTTTTAGTAAAAATTACCGAAATATGTAATAATTCCCCTAATTGAAATTGTTGCACGGTAATTATCCCACTTGGGACTGTACTTCAACAACACTTTTGGCACAACCTGACATTCCATAAATGCAGGTTACCCACTATATTTGGGGAAGAGCCAAAATTGAAAAGGATTGCTATTGCAGTTGTTTATATCAGTTTAACCATCCTTTCTGCGTTAATGTATCATTTGCGATATTGATCTGGCGGGGAGTAAACTTTTGTTTTTTGTTATTCCATTCATAGACATTATCCAAAAGTTCCTTGTTGGTCTTGATTTTCTCATGTGTAGACACCCAATGCACCGTTGAGAGTAGCTCCAGACCAAATGATGTTTCGAAGCCTTCAACAAGTTCTGTGACACGGTTGAAGCGTTTACGTGCATCTGGTTTGTTCTCCAGGAAGTTCCTTGCATCAGTAACAGCACCTGGAAGTAATTTTAGCTGCTTATCAGGTTGTTCACCACCATCACTAAAACCTGTGATCAAATGTCCTTCAACGGCATTCAAGACATGCCTGAGATTTTCTGCATAAGGTCCGTAATGTCCCTTCTTGAATTGGAGTTTCAATGGCTCGCCAGCAGCTTGCATAAAATACATCAGTTTATGAACTTCAAGCAGGTTTACAAACGGGTCCATCAATCCGTAGAGATACCTATCCATCAAGGCAATTAATGTTGCCCTCCCAGGTGTCATTTTAGGTACTTCTCGGCATTTAACGTTCTCAGGTGATCCGTATGGTTCATACACGGAGATACGAACATCAGATAGATCACCTAGATAGTCTCCTATCTTTGATCTTACATCTTCCCAATTGAGGCCACCAAGTCCGCTTCCCAATGGAGGGATGGCAACGGTACGGATTTCAAGATCCATAATTTCCTTAGCCAATGTTTCAAGTCCAGCCTCGATATCCTCCATTCGACTCTTGCCCTTCCAGTGTCGTTTAGTTGGAAAATTGATGATGTAACGCGGTCCAAATAGTTCTTGGTTTTTAACAATAAACATTCTACCTGGTTGGACCTCTTCACGGTCGCATGCCGCTTTGTAAGCTTTGAAATTTTCGGGAAAATGGTTCTTGAACTGAAGAGCTATACCTCGGCCCATAACACCGACACAGTTGACCGTATTAACCAACGCGTCAGCTTCCTCCTTGAGAATATCACCTGTTGTATATTCAATCATAGCTTTTCACCCTCAGTAATACCAATTTTTCTCGACTATTACAACAGGCTTATGAGCAGCAATCCTTAAGCTATCAATCACATCATGATTTTCATTCTCGGAATATACCCCTATTCGTTCAACTAAATCCCATGGGAAAAACTTCTCCATCAGAAACTCTGCCTGTTTTCCTTCCTTCATAGCTGGATCACGGAAATCGTGTGATTTTACTGCGTTCCAGTTTACTTTATCGAGGTGTTTCAAATCAGCATAATCAATAAAATAGGATGACCCTGCATTGGATAGCGTAAAGGCCCAAAGATGATTATTGTTCTTGGCCCAATGAATTGCACTTTTTAAATCTGCTTCAAGATGAATTATCGCTTGTTGCCCACCTCTATATTCAAGGCCAGGATTATTACTACGATATATCAAATAAAGCATAATTGATCTGTAGCAAAAATAAAATGGTACATATTCACCAACATAGGTCTTTGGATGTGAGGTGAGTGAATTCTTAAGCCGCCTTTGCTTAATATCAGGCAGTCCTATTTTTATCAACGAGGGGTTGTCCTGCATTATTGAGTATGGCCATAGGCAATTATCATTAATGATTGAGTTTAAATTATCCAAATGAACAATGTGATAGATTTTGGGGTTTTTAGGGGTTGTCATACAAAGTCCATCTGACTACAGCGAAATATCGCGTTATTAGTTATGTTCTGAACAACTTTCAATTCTGTATTTCAACGTAAAGTATCCGTACGAGAATTAATTCATTTTAAGTATAAATATAATACTGAACAACTACGCAATATTAATATATCAGCAATGGAATGCCAATTATCAGGCCTATCAGGTCTATATTGGAATTACAAATTTTCTACAACTGATAGTATCTTTTCAAGGCAGAACAACAGTCTTTAAGAGAATTAAACCTAAGTATTTTGTTGTTGGAGTATAATGAAATTACACAAACAACCCATGAATCCAATTCTCGATATCATGGGGAACCAACATTGGGATTCATATGCATTCAAATGGAAAGACAATATCCCCCGTCCTGAAAGATCAGGATATTCGGTGATCTGGGTTTCTCTCGGAGTTTCCTTCTCAAATCGGTTATATGCTGGACAATCGTTTGAGTCTCTACATTACTCTTGTTTTTCCAAATTTCACTGTTGAGTACCTCAACCGACTTGACCTTTCCGTGGGCAAAATAAAGGTTTTGCAAAAGTAGGGATTCCCTTCTTGTCAGTTTTTCCCTTTGCTCGTCGGAATGGACCAACTCCTGGGTATCCGGATGGAAGATTATGCCCGAAATATCTAGCGGGGCCTTCCCCGAAAGCTCGTAATCCAACAGTTGTTTTTCAATTCGTACCCTCAAGACCGAATACCCTTTGGTCTTGGGAACATATTCGCTGACTTCCTTGTAATTCATCAGGAACTTCTCCTCATCCGAGGCAGTTGTGGCTGTTCCCGTATTGATGATAATGGGACAGGATATACCCATTTGTCTGGCTTTCAATGCTATATCCAGACCCAACTCCCGGGGTCGCATGCCGGGGGAATCTGGAATCTGGTTGTCGAGTAGGATCAAACCCAACTCAGAAACATTTTCGCTTAGATATTTGGTTGCTGAAGTAGAGTTTTTGGCTTTCAGAACTTCCTTGAATTCGAATCTCTCAAAACTGTTGGGATTCTCCAACAATTCGACCAGAGCTTCCAACTGAATTGGGTCATCTTCAATAACCAAAGCCCTTACCGGTGTTTTAAAGGTGCATTTATCATCCATCAACCAATTTACCCATCAATCAAATTCAGGTTTGCTGAACCGATATTATATCCAAATGTGCCCTAATGGGAATACTGGAATGTTCCTGCAAATTACGCCGGATAAGGATTTAAACAGTACCCCTTCTTGCCAACAGTTTGCAAGATCTTTGGAGACTTTCTGTCTTTCTCCTGCTCCAAAAGTTCCCTCAAACGATAAACATGCGTTTGTGGTGTATGGGTTTCGGCACTACCACTGTAATTCCAGACATTTTCCTGCAGTTCCCCAAGGGAAGCCGGTTTGCCCCTTTTTTTGTACAAGTAGAATAGAAGATCAGAAAGCTTGCCGGCCAATGACACCTCACGACCTCCGTCAACCGGTTCCAATATTCCCTTGCCAGGGGAAAAGTACCAGTTGCCGATTTTCAATCTGGCTTCAAGTGAGCTCTCATATGATTTGAGCAGGGAGAGCAATCGTGCTCCGAGAAGTTCATAACCCGAAGTCTTCGAAACATAATCGGTCAATGGATCACCGACAATATCGGATTCCTGATTACCTTTTGGGGCTGTAGTTTGTCCGGTAAGCATCAGGATTGGGTATTTGAAACCATTCTTTCGAAGTTTCCCAATCAAGTCCGCTCCTCGAAAACTTGGCTTCAATCCGGGAGATGCCGGTATTTTGTTGTCCAAGAGAAGAAATTCTATTTGCTCTTCCGACAAAATGGTTTCTGCCTTCGATTCAGTATCTGCCTCAAAGATCGGTTGAAAAACAAAATCAGGGAATTTCAGTTGCTTGAGCCAATTAACCAGAGCTTGCCTCTGTTCAACTTCATCTTCCAGAACCAACAAAGGAATCTTGGTTTTCATTTTATCCTCCTTCAAACTGCTAACTTCAGCCAACTTACCCCTCGGGAAATCGGATATAAACCAACTACTTCGGTTTGTTCTGCAGATCAATTAAAATTATCTTGATTGGGATTTGATTTTGACGATCGGTATTTTTCAGTTAAAATTCTGGTAATCGTTTATTGTTAATTTATATGTTCAGTTAGGTTATAAGAAACTGTCAGTAATTTACCGGTTTTGGTATGGGATTAAGAAGGTTGAAACCAGACCTTCGTTTTTTTGGGGGATATGTACTTATAAATGGATAAGCATTCAGACCACTCGAATGAAGAGTACATCAAATATGCCGAAGCAAAGTTTCCCATTGGCCAGGTTGTAAAGCACAGAAGGTTCCCCTTCAGGGGTGTCATTTTCGACATAGACCCTGAGTTTGCAAACACCGAGGAATGGTGGCAATCAATTCCTGAAAACATCCGCCCCAAGAAAGAACAGCCTTATTATTCCCTTTTGGCCGAAAATGATCACACCTATTACATAGCGTATGTTTCAGAACAAAACCTTGTTCTCGACAAGACCGGTAAACCGGTCGGTCACCCCGGTGTGGAAACCCTCTTCGGAGATCTGAACGACGGCAGATATGAATTGGGATTTACGGTCAATTAGAATTCCGAATTGATTGCAACCCTTTCTGAAATCCTTCTTCAATACCCGATGGCACAACCATCCTTTCTGGGATCGGACGCCCCCATCAAAGAACCCTTGTCATAATCAATCAGGATTGCCTGACCTCCTCCGTGGGGTGACGGTGGGATTTCCACTTGATGGCCTAATGCCTCCAAGGCCCTGATCGTGGCATCGGAATAACCCCTTTCAAGCAAGGAGGTGTTTTCTTCAAAAAAACTTCTTGGTCCATCCAAGGCGGTTTGAGGATCAAAACCGTAATCCAGCATGTTGGTCAGGAATCTTGCGTGGCCTACCGACTGATATTGTCCACCCATAACACCAAAGGGCATGATCATCTTGCCATTGTGCCTTAACATGGCTGGAATAATGGTATGCATGGGTCTTTTCCCTGGCCCTATTTCGTTGGGATGCCCCTCGGTCAGGTTGAATCCTGCACCACGGTTATGAAGGAGTATGCCGAATTTCTCGGAAGCGATTCCCGAACCAAACCCATGGAATATGGAATAAATCAGTGATACAGCCATTCTATCGGAATCAACCACCGTTATGTAAATGGTGTCCTTATGAACGGATTCCGTGATCTTGTGTATGTCGGTATTGACCTCATTCATACTTATCTTGCTAGCCAAGAGGTCTGCTGTTTCCTGGGACAACAGATGATCCAGCCGGGAAGTATAATCCATGTCAGCAATAAACCTGTTACGAGCATCCATTGCAAGTTTCCCGGCTTCAATCTCAATATGGGTTCTTTCAGGTCCAAACGGACCGAGACTGCCCAGATCAAAATTCTTGAGAATGTTTAAAAGAAGCAAGGCCATGGCCCCCTGTCCGTTTGGTGGATGCTCGATGATCTCATGACCCTTGTAGGAACTGGCAATGACCTGAGTGTAGTCTGGGGAGTTGTTGGCAAAATCTTCCAAGGTATGGACCCCACCCCATGATTTCAAACTATCCCTCATGTCTTCAGCAACTTCTCCCAGATAAAAACCATCCCGACCTTCCTGGGCTATTCTTTCCAGTACTTCAGCCTGCTTCGGGGCTCGAAATATGGCTCCCGGGTAAGGAACCTGACCATCAAGAAGGTAGTAGTTCCTGGCCTTGCCCTGTAGCACATCCTTGCCATTATGCCAGTCGAATCCAACCCTCGGTGATACGGGAATTCCCTCCCGGGCATATTTGATTGCTGGGGCAAGTACTCCCTCCATACCCATCTTGCCATAATCCTCTTCTAGCCGGCAAAAGGCATCCACGGCACCAGGGATGGTGATTGATTCTGGCCGGTATTCGTCCAGACAGGTTTTCCCAGCCTCTCTCAAGGAATTGGGATTTGTTGCTGCCGGTGCTCGACCCGACCCGTTAATCGAAATTATGTTCTCTTCATTTGGCAATTTAACCAAGGCAAAACAATCTCCGCCCAATCCGGTCGATTGCGGTTCACAAAATCCCAAAAGGACTGCTCCAGCAATGGCTGCATCCACAGCATTGCCTCCATCTTCAAGAATACGTACTGCTGTTCTTGCTGCCAAGGGGTGGGACGTGGCACACATGCCATTGGCAGCATATACCGGGGATCGACCCGGATTCTGAAAATCTCTCATTATACTCTATACCCTAAATTAAGATGCTGGAACCGGCTTGATTCTTAATGACGCAAACCAAGCAAGCAATGCCATCGCACTGGCTGTGAACAGACAAAGGCTGATACCACCCAACTGGAAACTCAACCCCGATAGGAATGTACCAATCACCCGCCCTCCTGAATTGGCCATATAATAGTAACCAACATCCAGGGTAACCCTGGAAGATTGCGAAAAAGCCAAAATCAGAAAAGAATGTATGGATGAACTGATTGCGAAAATATATCCGATAATAAACAGACCCAGTATCAGGGTAGCTGGAATCCAGTTAAAATCCATATGCTCCAGAAAGGTTAATCCACCGAGGATAAACAGGATGGCAGGTATTCCTCTACCCCAGTCTTTCAGGTACTGGACCAAGGTTAGGACAGGTAGATTGTCATACTTGACGAAATTGGGTGAAAAGGTTTGTATCATGCCATAGACTACGATCCATACCCCCGTAAATAGACCCACCAGAAGGCAAGCCCTCATTTCTCCTGCAAGCGACCCATCCGAAATCACCTCAAACAGGTAAATCGGGAATCCAACAACAAACCAGACATCACGTGCTCCATAAAGGAACATTCTCGCCATAGCCAGACTGTTCACATTCTCGTTCTTGGAAAATACTTCCCTCAAGTGAATACCTTTTTCACCCACGGGAAGATTGGAAACCCCAACAATGACCACGCCGACGGTTACAACTGCTAGAAAACCGGCAATAATGATGAGGGAGGTGGAAAAACCTAACAGGCCCAACAACAAAGCACCAGAAAGAAAACCCGCTCCACGGATAAAATTCTTCGAACCCGTCAATCTTGCTGCCCATTTGAACAATGCGCCCTCCTGATTGTCGGTAATTATTTTCAGGGAGCTTTTGGATATGGTTGTGGTTAAATTCCTGGCTGCACCTGACATTCCCTGCAGGACCATGATGAATACCAATGAGGCGGCAATTGACCATTCCGGGTTCATTTGGGCCAGAATGCTCAAGGCAATTATCTGGATAATCAGTCCACCATACAAAGTCCTAGCCATGCCGAATTTTGCCCCCACCCAGCCGGAATAAAGGTTGGTAATCATGCTGACCAGCTCATACATCAGGAAAATCATTGCCAGCTGAACAGGAGTGAAATCCAATGTATGAAAATGCAGGAGAAGAATCATTCTCACTACTCCATCGGTAAACATGAAAGCGCCGTAACCCACGGAGACAACAACATATGTATGCAGATGCTTCAACTCAGACACTACGAAACCCCAAATGGTAATTCCAAACCATTCTTTTTTCTTTCACCGGCAGATTTTGTGAAAAACATTTACCGCAATCAATTATTCAATTTAAAGATCAACCTGATGAAGTCTATATTTTGAATGTTCTGTAACTTATTCCTCCCGATTTATAGATGTAAACTTTTGAAAAATAGATTTCAAATCCCGACGTCTTGTTAGATGCGGAATTACTTTAATTACCGCAAATTCGACAGATGGAAAGAGTGATTCGACAATTCATCCTTTCCCCTTCAAGAAGACAATTCCCTTACCATGATTAGAATGGCTTTGGAATCAATTGAAAACCTTCTTTTTGAGAACAAGGGGCATTGGGAAATTCGACCTTTCCATCAATCTGGCGAGAGTAAAAATAAATGGTTGCAAAATGATTTCAAATGCTCTGAATATAGAGGCATTACAAAAATAATTTATTGATAGTTAGATGCCAGTTTACAACTTAGCAGAATACAGAAGCAACAAGCCCGCACACTTTCAATCTTCCCTACCTGTAGTCAGTTTCAATCGCTCTGAATTGGGAGTGATCATGTCACTATACGGTCGCATGGTTGCCTCCGGTATCTGGCGTGACTATGGTATCTCACACCTCAAGGATGTAGCCATATTTTCGATTTTTCGTCGAACTGCTGACTTTCCCCTGTACCGGATTGAAAAACATCCGGATTTGAAAGCCAGAAATTCCCTTTACCTTGTCAAGGCAATGGATGGGCAGATTTTGAAAAGGGGAAATGAACTCAAAAGGGTTGTCAGTGTTCTTGACAAACGAAACCTCAGGCTTGTCGGATAAGTCTCTTCAAACCTAGAAACCTGGCCTCTTTGGAGGCTTCAATTCTGCTCATGACAGCCTTGAGGGATTCCATCACAACGAGCATGTGATGTGCCGTGGCGTGGAGCATCATATGCTCATTGACCATGATACCAACATGTCCCTTCCAAAATACCAGATCTCCACGCCTTGGTCTTTCACTTTTGTCCAATAATATTCCAAGATCGGCAAATTGTTGATCGCTGTCCCTGGGACTTTCAATCCCCACATGGGTTAGGGCGTTGCTTACCAATCCCGAACAATCAATTCCCAATGGGGAATTACCTCCCCAGAGATAGGGAACATCAAGATACCTTTCCGCGATCGAGACAAAATCTCCTTCCCAATCACCGATTTTACGAAGATGGTTGACGGTGACAAATTGACCAGAAGCAAGTCTTGCAAATCTTCCTTCTGTACCGGCAACCCTCAATCTCGTACCGTGGGGCAACCACTTGAGGAATTTTGATTTTATATCTCCCTGCTGGTAAATCCCGGTGCCCAGGGTATTTACATAATGGGTTTTGTCAGTTGCTGGAGTCAGATTTTCGGCAAGGGTATAGCCAACATAGCCATCCTTGATTACCTGCCCGAAACACCAACCCTTGACCTGCTCCAATACCCTGAAATCATTACCGCACAAAAGCTCGCAGGTTAGCGTTCCATTTGGTTTCTGGTAAATTCCGGTGACGGGTTGACATCCCTGATACCGGTCTCCCTTCACAAATTTCTTGGCCTTCACCGATCCCTTCAATTCCAGTGCGGCCACATTCTCGTTGGCGGCCAATAATCGGGGATCATCAATGTATTTTGTCGGCTTGGGCATTTTTCAATTTTACCCGGAATGAACTATTGATTTAACCTTTTTTCAAAATCCTTCGGCCCAGCAATTCAGCAATTTGTACAGCATTCAGGGCGGCACCCTTGCGGAGATTGTCTGAAACACACCAGAAATTCAATCCGTTCGGTATGGTCAAATCCTGCCTTAATCGGCTGATGAATGTCGCATATTCTCCGATGCAATCCATGGGGGTCATATATCCACCATCTTCATGCTTGTCCAAAACCATTATGCCGGGTGATTCCTTCAGGACTTCCCTTGCTTCATCAACATCAATGGAATTTTCAAATTCAACATTTATTGCTTCCGAATGTCCGACAAAAACCGGAACTCGCACACAGGTAGCGGTTACATCAATTTGCGGGTCTACTATTTTTTTTGTTTCAATAACCATTTTCCATTCTTCACGCGTATAACCGTCTTCCATGAAACTGTCGATATGCGGAATGACATTGAAGGCAATACGGCAGGGGTAAACCTTGGGTTCAACGGTTTCTTCCTGCGAATACAGGGCCTTGGTTTGATTGAACAGTTCATCCATAGCCGCCTTACCGGAACCGGAGACCGACTGGTAGGTGGAAACCACAACCCGATTTATGATTGCCAAATCATGCAGTGGTTTCAGGGCCACAACCATTTGGGCAGTTGAACAATTCGGATTGGCAATGATATTCCTGTTTGAATACTGGGTAATGGCATCCGGATTGACTTCCGGTACGATTAGTGGGACATCCGGTTCGTAACGATAAAGGGATGAATTATCTATCACCACACAACCTGCTTGGGCAGCCAATGGAGCGTATTTCTTGGTCGCCGAGGATCCGATTGCAAAGAGTGCTATATCCCAACCTGTAAAGTCAAACTGGTCCAGATCTCCAACAATCAACTCATCTGACCCAAATTCAATCGGCTCTCCTGCCGACCTGCTAGAAGCCAAAGCCTTGATTTCGTCCACGGGGAATTCACGTTCCGAAAGAATGTTGAGCATTTCCCTCCCAACATTACCCGTTGCACCTACGACAGCTACTCTATATCCCATTTGTCTCTTTCAATTAAATTTCTAAATCAATATCAATTCAGTAACTCATTTTACTCTTCAATTACTGGAAAATAAGGATCTCCCCATTCCTCTTCTGGATGATCCAACATAATATCAACAAAGATCGGGACCAATGCACCCAACAAGCCTGAACCGGTTACCACCTGTTCACGATTCTTGCTGCTTTTATGAGTTGCACCACCATGAATTAACTGATTCCTGAGCAGATAAAGTCGCGAAAATATAAGGGATAGAACACGTCCTGTTTCAACCCTTTGGAATGCCCGCAGGAAAGTATTATTGGAAGTAGTGAATTTTTCGTTCATCTCCTGCTCAGTAATCAATCCCGCATTGAAGTCCCAGAAAGGTTTGAAAATATACTTGTTGACCATCAGATTTCTGACCTTGTCGGAGAATTCATCCCAGATGGTTCCATAGATCCTTCGATCCTTGTCAAGGGCATTCAACTTGTTGAAAAATTCCATGTGAAGATCCCTGTCCGAATGGAGATGGGCTTCAAAACCAACCTGCTTGGCATAGGAGGCATTAAATGCGATCCAATAGCAAATGAACTTCATATCTTCATCACCATCAAGGCTTTGTGCCCGGGCAACCCAGCTGATTGACCTATGAATGCGGAGTTGAAAATCCGTGGACAAGTTCGTCTCCAACTCTTGTTCCTTGGCCCTGAGGACCTGATAAATAATGGTCATTTTCTTTAATTTGAAAACGGAATCTCTGATTTTGGAAAGGAATGTATATTTTAAAAATAACCGAGATTAGTCAACCATTGAAACATTTGACATACTTGTTACCCGGACAACTTCAGAGCCAAAAAGTGGTTGCAAAATTTCTGCCAAACCTAACCCGACAAACCCAGAAACAAATCCACGAGCAAACCCCAAAACAGTGGAAAATTTACTGATAGTGTACCTGCAATCATAAAGGTTATCCCTGGTCCAACCACCCTTGAGCCCTGGGTACCAATCTGATTGAAAAGCAACAGGCTACGAACAATGGCAATAAATCCCAAAAACTGAATGACCATGACAACAAGTTCGATCAAATTACCGACATTCCCAATGTTTAGTGGATAGATAAGGTCAGTGTCATATTGAAATATCGAACGCGGTTTTATTTGCTCACTGATTCCAAACAGGGTTTTGCTCAAAAGAGATATTGCACTTGGAAGGGCAAGCAAAAACAGGCCAATTGCGAAACCTGCAAGGGGGCTGAGCCAGGAACTGAATTGTGGCCCCATTTCTGATCTCTTGGCAGCGTTGCGAAAGCTCTGGATGACAAGAATGAGTCCAACCACATAGAATATTCCCCTGAGCAAGCTTTCGAATGACTGAATAATTCCGACCAGTTCAGACACTGATTCAAATCTGGTCAATTAAGGTACAGAATGCCATTTTCCATAACGATCATGCGACCTTTTTCATCCTCCCTTATGTTAAGAACCAACCCAAAACCGGGGATTTCTTCACCGTGTGTTACACCCTTCATGAGTTCATAGCCCGTGTCCCTTTCGGATAAGGAACGAATAACCAGATTTTCATCGGAGGTAAATTTCAGCAAGGGAAAGGTTTGTACTTCACTTTGTTCCAAGGTCTCTTCACCCTCGAAACCTTTCCTTAAATTCCTCATGAACAAAACATTCACGTCCACATTTTTCGCCATACTCTTTCGGTTTGAACCAACCATCACTGAACTATCTCCATTTTTTGCTGAGCTCTTACCCGGGAAGCTGGTAATTCTGAATTTCTCAGCCATGTTTAACTCAATGTACGGAATCGGTACATGTGGGATTGACCTTGTGGATAAATCCTGTTCGGGATTCATGCCATGGATGCCCAACACCGGTCTTGCTTCCCTCAAAACACTCAAAATTTCGCTGGTTGTTGTGTTCAATCTTTCAATTTGTACGATGATTGATTGTAACCTTGCCTCTAATTCACCACCCTCTGGAAAGATAGACAGATTTTCTGACATGGTCCGGTTGGTGTCAATATCTCCAATGGACTCACCAAACTCCCAAGGATTAGGCAAGGATATTTCCTCTTCCATACCGATTTTGACGTTCAAGTATTGATTTTTACCTGCGTCATCAACCAACCCCCTAGACCCGGCAATCTCCTCCTTCAAGGAAGTTTCCAGATGGTCTTCATCTTGTTGTAAACCACCATCAGATCGCGACCACTCCCGGTCAACTGTGTCCAACTCCGGAATACCTGAAATATCCTTTGAAATATCATGGTTTGTTGGAATGGAATTTTGATATTTGGCCAGATTTGTACGGATTTCGGTTATTTCCTCAAAACTTGTTTTGGCCAGATTCTGCCAGAATGCGAGTTCCTTCTGTGAGATTTCCAGATCAGGCTTGTTTTCTACAGTTTCTTGGAAAGGCTTTTCATTTCCAATCCCTGATACTCTGGTTTCTGTTATAATATCTGTTATAACCTTTGTTTGTTTTCGGGAATTCAGATCAGCTGAATCAGCCACTATGGTTTCGCTTATGTCAGGGGTATAAATGTGGTTTAAACTTTGATCTTCCTTGGTCACAATGGAAAGATATTGCAAGGCTTTTTGTGAGGCATTTTCAGTGAACACAAAAAGATTGACTAACAAAAAAACGATTAGGATTATCAGCGCAAACATTATCTTGATCACCAAGGTTTTGCCAACAAGGGAAAGACCCGTAGGTTTGCGCCATCTCAATCCTGACCATGAACTGCTAGACAGGATTGTCCTTTCCCTACCATCCTTGCAATCTTCTTCTTGCAAGGATGAAGATGTTTGTTGATCGTTTCTGTATTCGGGAAGGACTTCCTGCATCAATTTATCCTTGATCTTGTTCCTTTTCTGCTTTTGTTCTTGCGATGCAAATTGCTCGACAGGGTTTGCATAAACCTTATCCACTTGATCATCCATTTCCTTCGAATTCCACTCATCCATAACCGGATTATCCTGTGGCCTTCTTAAAATTGATTCCTTTCTTGTTGTTTTGGTGGTTCCGTTTTTTTGCTTGGCGGTTTTCCTGATTGCTCCCCTTGGTTTGCCTGAACCAGCCTTGGTCTTTTTGGTACCGGAAGTTTCAGGATTTTCTGCAATGCTTTCCGAAATATTGGATCCTAACCTTAGTGTTCCCTTGATTGTCCTATTGGACTGCTTGCCTGCTCCGGTTTTTTTCGTAGTTGCTTCATTCACATCTTGGACATTTGCTTTTTTCATTACTGTTTGGTCCTTAGTACGGGTTAAGTTAAATCAGGTTGTTAGTTGAACTGGTAAACAGGATTCCGACAGGATGGCCACTTTGAATGGTGACAAGTGGACCCCTTGGACGTTGGCTGGCAATATCAGTCGAAATGGCATTGATACTTTTCGTCAGCCCGGCATATCCGGCCTGTTCCAGTGTTGAAGGTTCTTCAATCACAACATGTGAATTCCCGATGACACCAATGGTGGAACGGGGTTGCGCAAGACTTTCTGCCAGACCGGAAATAAACGATGTTGCAAATACCGGCCCATATCTTTGCAAGAGCCTTGGCTCAAACTTGCTGGCTATCAGTGATTGACCCTCAAATCCATCTATGGCCAGGGCCTTGACAGGAAATTCCTGACCTTCCAGGTTTACCAACCTGTCAAAGGATACCAAAACACCCCTACTTCCGGGAGGTGTGTTAAATTGTCCAATCAACCTCCACCCTCCGTATCTACCATTGGTTATTTCTACCAAAACCGGTCCGGGCAAATCCGAAGTTACCTCTGCCATGACTTCACCATAAAGGATGCTTCCGGCAGGGATCCTTTGTATCGCGCCATCTTTAACACTTTCACCATCCTGATCTGGAAATGCCTTTTCAGAATTGTCGCCATAAATGACTGATGGTGATGGGCGGGCCGATTGAACAATCTGATCGGTAAAGAATCCCGTTTTCGGAGTTTGCACAACCAAGGTATTGGCAATGGCATTCATCTGATTGAGTACAGCCAACCCATATTTTGATTGTTGTGGTGTTGCTTCTTTTTCCTCGTCTGACTTCTGATACGAAATACCTTCATGAATACTGTTTTGCGTGAAGCCCGAATTGGACCATTGACTTGTAGCTGAAACACTGGCTTGAGCAGGTAACCCCTCCTCAATATTGGATTGTGGGAGGGAGGTTTCCGAATTCAGGGAATAATTTAATTCGGTAAGCAAATCCTCCGAGGTGTTACCTTTGTCAGCTATCTCTATATTATCCTGAGCATGGTAATCCCCGACCATTTCCGTTTTGGATTCCTGTTCTTGTACCGATGGAATTTCCTGATCCGCATGGGACCATGGGTGAGGATCTGAAATCGTTTCGGTTTCAATGGTCTCGGTTACCACTTCGGGTATGAGAATGTAGGATTCACTAGTATTCTTGATTGAAGCCAGATTCTTCTGATTGGCAAGTTTTACCGTTTTCTGATACTGGTTGGAGTTTCTCTGGGTATCGCCGCCAGGTGTTGTAATCATGTTGGGGATTCTGGTCAAAAGGGATATGTCCTCTTTGGTTGCCCGAATGCTCAGATATAAACCAACCACCAAACCCAACAGAATAATGGCTACTCCCAGCGACTTTTGAAATCGGGGCTTGCGGGAATGGATTATTTTGCCGCCATTTACCTTTTGATTAGTTTTGATCCTGATACGTGAAAATGGATGGACAAGACCCTCCACAACAGCCACGATACGGGAACTGATAAATCGGGATATCATAGTTTCAGTATCCTCATGGCAGCAAGGCAATTCATTGCTCGTTTTTCCCTTGGGGACCAAGAGTCACTTTAATTACCCGGTCTCCTACGGAAAAAAGGAGGATGGAAGTGTAGGGCAATTGATAGGAAACGACCCCATCAGGACCAGTTAAAGATCCAAGCCAAGGGGGTGAAAGGAGCACATGCCTTGAACGTATGAACAGTTCTTCGCCCCTTACCCAACCCATGGCATTTATTCCATCAAGTTCAACCCTGCTGGCCTCCTCCTCGGGAAAGGTACCTGCTAATGCCTTCAGCAATTCCTGATTGCCGGGTAAGGGAAAATGATCAGCAGGATCAGGATTTGATATTCTGGCCTCCGGTCCCGGTCTGGTAATTTGAAAGTTAACCTGATAGTGAACCGTTTCGGAAGATATTTCGACCTTCAATACCAATGGTGTTGCTTCCCCCTTGAGGGAAATAACCAGATTGGTTTGACCAACCCTTGCCAAGGGGGAAATTGTCAATGAATTGGATTGATCTCCCAGTTGAAGTATCTCAAAATTGGTACCATCACCCACGATAAACTGATTGACCGGCCAAGGAGTACCGGTCGCATCAAAAAAACCTACGGCCGAGGCTATTCCGGGTGTTACCCGAACAACCGGAGGCTCCCTACCTTGATCGAGCGAAATCAATTGAAAATCTATCAGCGGATTAGGTTCCGGCCGATTTGAAATGGCAACTTCATTCTCAAAATAGGCTGCAAGGAATTTATCCACCATTTCAGGTGTCATGGGAAAGATACTTTCCAGGGCCTCATAAAAGTTCGATAGTTTTTCCTCGGAAATCCTGTTAACAGCCACGGAACCATCTTCCTGATCCTGTATCAATACCTGGGCATGAACGGTGTTTGTTGGCAATCCTATTAGGAGGGGGAAAACCCAGACAACCAGGAACTTAATGATCTTCATCCTAAATTCCCTTGCCTGGCTTCACGACAATCCTTGAAACACCTACTGCATCTGGTGCTTCCCAGGTTGGCAAGCGTTTTATAACCAGTTCTGCCAGAAGTGAATCCCGACTGATTTCGCTGGCTGACTCATATGTTATAACCAACGGTATCTGGACTTCCCACGTGTAGTTTTTGCCTTGGGACAAACCGGAGCTTGTAATCACTGCTCCGCTGGCAACCACCGTTGAGACAAGGCGATGGTCACGAATGTAACTCAACATTCCTGAAGTCTCCATGGCATCAAGGAAGTTGTTCCATCCATCCGGCTTTTCAAAATACCTGGATGCACTGACCATATCATTCCGCCAGTTGGCAAAATCTATGGTCATGGCATGGGTTACTGCCTCAACCGCAAAATTGGTAACCTGTCCATCAGTCAGGAACGGTGTTGACAAGGGGACCAGTGGCAAGACACCACCATCAACCCTGGTGGCAAAGTAAACCGGTTCCGGCTTGTGGTAGAGGACCACGAGGAACGATACCAGAAGCATGGCAGTTACAAGAACCAAGACGAAAAGGGTTCTGGACATTCTTTCATGGCTTTTCATCCAGGTCTCATATCTACGCTGGACATGTTCCACCTCACCGTAATTCCTACCGGTTTTCATGGCAGATATTCCTTGACTTTCTTTTGGGAATTAAATTTATCTACCTGTCGAAGGTCCAGGTCAGTGATACCTCACCGGAACTGGCATTGGTGGTGCAGAAACTTTCTGCTGAACCGGAAGTTATACCGTCAGTATCAGTTGCGGTTCCATCTGTCACGGAGGCAATGCCACTGCCAATTGTTCCGTTGCCTGACTCATCAAAGGGTATTATTCTGGTACAAACTCCTACGGGCACATCTGCCATTGCGATGGTGAATTGCCTTGTGGCACCGGTAACCGTGATGCTACCTCCAAACCCGTGGACCAAAGCATCCATGGTTCCATCATTATCTGAATCCTCCAATATATTTGAGGGTGCTGCATTGGAAGCAATCAATAGGGAATTTATCCCGGTCGTTCCAAAGGTTGCCTGAGTTTGAAAAAGGGCTCTCACCTGGGTTTGCAAGGAAGCCATCGTTCGCACCATTTCATTGGTCTTGGCTGAAATCGATGCCTGCTGAAAGAACACTATTCCCCCGATTATGGTACCCAATGCCAAAACCGTGAAAAGAGCTGCCTCAATCAAGGTGGCACCTTTTTCACCCTGCTTTCTTTCGTGGGATGAAAATCCAAATCCTTTTACCATCATCACATTAGTCTCCTAAGAAAATTTCATGTTTGCTTAGGACCAACAATTCGACAGTATGGTGAAACTCCCAACACTTTTTTTGTCGGTGGCAAATTTCTTTGTTGATAACTTTTCGGATGTGGGATTTGATGAACTTATGCTTTTTGTGCTGTCATCAATCATCCGAAGGATTTGTCCAAAATCTGAATTGGTCTGAAATTGTGAGAATTTGTGTGCCTGAAAATTATCAACAACGACAAACTCCAGGAGCTATCATACTTTTGGGAATTATATACTTGAGTTGACAGGTCAACCCTCGTATCCATTTCACACTTCACCGGCAAGGCCACCTCCCGTCCAAATTTCCTCCATGTGCTGTTGCGCCTATCCCTGAGGCCAATATGGTGCGGGCCGCATTCAGGCCGCATGACCACAGGGATAGATGATCTGGCGATGGGTTGCAATGGTCATGGGGGCAGGGTGGAACTTCCTAGTGTGGTTGGTGCCCGGGTGTCCCTAGAGGGATAATCAACATGACGGGAGGTTTTGTTTCAGGGCCGTGGTGGCAAATCGGATTTGTCCATATATGTATATAAGCCCCTAAATTTTTGGTCCGGTTGAAGGAAGTATCTGCCGTTGTGCATCCAGTTCATTCATGAGATCGCAAACAGTTCTGTATAACAAGGGAAGATCGTCTGTGATTGTGGACCAGATAATCGTTTCTTCCAGATCATCATAATTATGAACAAGTACATTTCTGAAATCAATAATGTCTGAAATGTCTGGTATTCTTGTTGCCAGTTCAGGATGGTGTTCACGAAGCCGTCTCATTGCTTCACCAATCGTTATGAACCAACGTTCCACGG
>JAJEHS010000001.1 GCA_022823605.1 Paracoccaceae bacterium | reverse complement strand
GGAAGAGGACATGCCCGTTGTGAAGGGTTCCTATGTATTTGTTGGCGGAGCCGACGGTTCCTGGAAGCTTCAGTTCGGTGGCAATGATCCGGGCATTGACCTGGCCGGCGGATTTGGTGTTGCCGATGACCACTTCGGTGGCGAGGACAATGTAGCCATGGCTCTGTCAGGCTCCTTTGGGGATACAACTTACAGGATTACAGCCGCTGATCCGGAAGCAACCGGTGATTCAGACGGTGACTGGTCGGTGGGTGTCAGCCATTCGATCAACACGATCAGTGTCGGTGTTGGCATGGATTCCGAGAGTGGGCTTGCCGTCGGCGTTGGTACCGACCTTTCCGGTGTGAGTACCTTCATCTACTGGTCAAAGTCTGAGATTAAAGATGTTGATTTTGACCAACAATTAGCAACACCAACTGGAACTGCAGTACTTGGTACGCAAGAGAATTCAGGATTGGGTGTGAAGGCCTCGATGTCTGCAGGCGAGGGTGCCACCTTCTCGGTAGGTTATTCAACGTTAAAACTTGAGCAGGATGCTGGTGCAGATGCCCATGGACGAGATGGAACCGCAAAAACCAAGTTGATAGAGGTTGATTTCTCCTATGATCTTGGCGGTGGTGCTAAACTGAGTGCCGGTATTGACAAAAAGGATATACAGACACTTACTGATGCCACTGACACTGTTTTCGAGGAAAGTGATACCACTACCCTTGAAGCAGCAATTGCCTTTTCCTTCTAGTTCATAGAAGTATAACGCATGCAAAGGGCGGGTTTCCCCGCCCTTTTTTGTACCATGATTTTAAGGAATGAAGTTACCTATCCTGCCCCATTATTATATTCCAGGTTACCTCACCTTGTTCCCACATAATCAAAACAGATGTTTCTCGTATCTGCAAAGAAGCAAGCTAGAAGTTGGGATCGGGTTAATGAAAGCAAGTTCATTGCAACATAACTTGTAAAAATGGTTTAAATAATTTCAGCTGAATTTAACATCCCCACTTCTTGCCCTGCATTTTATACAATCGGGAAACAGCCCAGTTAAACTCGAAGGATTCGTTCCCTTCGATATAAAGGTTTTCCGGGCTGGATGCTGCAGATAGAAAAAACATTATCGTGTTCTCATATAGGGTATCCACCAACATTACAAATCTCTTTGCCTCATTGTAATTCAATCTGGACAACAGAGGTACATCCTCCAAAATCAGAACTCTTATGTTGTTAGGCAATTGTCAGAAAATCCGATGATCTCAGCGGTTGACCACACAAATCCCAGAAATGTGCTTTGAGACGATTGATATAGGGGCATTTATACTAGGTCCGAGAGTGATAACGAAACACCCAGAAACCACAGTATTGAACTCCGCAACGGTATGCCCAATGGGAGCAGAACCAGGGTCGTTGCAACTTAATGATATCGATGATGTCTTTGAACCGAGGTCAACAGTACCCTAGGAAGCGAAGTGAGGTATAGCTTGGACAGAAACAAAGAAGCCGAAGACTTGTAAACACTTAGACTGACACCGTGTCAACGAAACAAAATTGAATTACCAAAAAAATTATAAGCGAACCGACATGTAAAGAATTGAATTCTTGATTACGAGCAATTCAAAATATACGGAGAAGGGGTTCAGCGATATCCACTTCTACCTGATGGGTTACGTTGACAATTGAGGATTTACAGTATTAATACCTTTCTCCAACGACTTAATTACAAGTTGTTTTTAGCATAAATTTATACACTAATTCACTTTACAGAATGAGAACTTTATTAAAAACTCTTACCAATAAGTTTGTTCAAAGGATTGCAAATAAATACATTAAGAAATTACATAATATTTATGATTATCCGCATATGGCTATATTTTCTAACGATGTATTGGGGCGGGCTGTTATTACTGAAGGTTGGTATGAAAAATACTTTCTTGAACAACTTACAGATTATGTATTTCCAAACGTTAATCAGAGTTCCATTGCCTTGGATTTGGGAGCCAATATAGGAAATCATAGCCTTTGGTTTGCTAAGCATTTTGATCAGGTTCACTCATTTGAACCAAACAAAAGGTCCTTTCTTTTGTTAAAAGCAAATGCTATGCTGACATCAAACATTACTGTTCATAATTTTGGTTGTTCAGACAAACCTGCCTTAAATCAGTTGGCTTCATTTCCCAAAAAAAATATTGGTGGTGCGAGGCTTAATTCCTCACAACCCAATCCATACTTCCCTACAAATGAGGATTTAGTGGAAACAACTTTATTTAATCTCATTAAATTAGATGACTATTTTCCTCAGGAATCACGCAAAAGTGTAGGATTTATCAAATGTGATGTTGAGGGGCATGAAAAAAAAGCGCTACAAGGCGCAGAAAAAATAATTTTGGCTAGTAAACCCGTAATTGCTTTTGAGGTAAATGATTTCGAAGGTGTATGGAATTACCTTTTTCAACTTGGATACTCACATTGTTATGGAATAGCCAAATTCCGTGGATTAAAATCTATAGAAACACTCCCCAACATTTTGAAGTTAATACCAATCACTAGTGGAAACTTTTCACATGTCTACAAAAAATTGGTAATAGCAACCACATTTAAAATCAATACGTAAATAAGAAATACCGGAATGCTCGTTATATGACCTGTCTGGGGCTCAGTTGTTCCCGGGTTTGGATTGGCTTGAGCAATCTTTGCTACAACATCAGGAGGTTGAGTTATCTGGAGCGTGTTGGGGAGGCGATATAGAGCGAATCATGTCAGGTTGGCCAGATGAAGGGAGAGATGCGTGTCATGCTGCCCTGAAAGGATCAATTGGGCCAGGAAATGACGGGATTTATGAAAATCCTGCAAAAAACTGTAGTTCAAGGGGATGGAAAATCTGGAAAATCGACTTTTGAAAATCAGAGAATCTCAGATAATGGTACAAAAAGAGGTGTCCTTTATAATTCTAAAAAAAATGATATCTAGAAGATCATGCTGTTTGGCATTATTTTCATGTTCCAAAATCAAGAATGTAATCCACCGAATGACTCTCCTTCTATCCAAACTAATAGACTAATAGGAATAATTACTAGAGATCATGGGCTTGATAACTCTCCAACCTTTTTTGATAAAAAGACTGGGAAGGAGTATCCCTGAAATGGTTCCTTAATCAATTTCACCTTGAAAAGAGTCATGACCCTAGCATCTAGTAGATATGAATATTGAAAATCATGGATGCAAATCTGTCTGTAATGAGAAGGAAATAATTTAGTAATTTAATGTACATTAATTCTCGAATGAGTGTTTACTCTCAAACCTTTCAGTATCATTTATATCCAATTGGGTTCCAGTTTTCACCTCAATAATAATTAATGGTTCATCATTCATATTACTTAAGCTGTGTTTAGTTCCCATTGGTACATCCAATGATTGATTTTCATTTAAAATAAATTCCTTATTCTCCAAAGTAATATTGGCTATGCCTTTGAGAACTATCCAATGCTCAGATCGAAAGCTGTGCCTTTGCAGTACAATATTCTTACCTGGGTTAATTTCTAGTAGGTTTATTTGTACTTTTTTTTCGTTCAAAAGCGTCTCAACTTTCCCCCAAAATCTATTTTCTACTAAATTTTGCCATGCTTGGGGATAGCCGGCTATTTCTATTTGATCTACAACAGTTTTTACATACTGTGTTTGATCTGTTTTGGTAACAAGTACAGCATCGGGTGTTGAAACTACAACTAAATCTTCGCATCCAAGAGCAACTAATATTTGGTTTGCACTTTCAGATCGAAGGTAAGAATTTTTACAATTTGAAAAAAATACATTTCCCGAAGAAGATATACCATTCCGGTCTTTTTCGTTTTCTCTCCAAACTGCATTCCAATCACCCAGATCATCCCAGCCAAATTCATATGGGGCGACCAACATATTAGGAACCTTTTCCATTAGCGCATAGTCAATTGAAATCGGTTCAATACAATTCCAGTTCTTTTCATCTAATCTTATAAAATCCAAATCCATTGTTGCATTTTCTACCGCTGCAGAAACATATTTCAAGAGCTTGGGTGAATGCTCTTTGAATGCTTCAATAATGGTTTCTGTTGTAAAAAAATAAATTCCAGAATTCCAAAGAAATTTATCCAGTTTGTAAAAGTATTCGGCCTTATCCAACTTTGGTTTTTCATAAAATCGCTTTACTCTGAATAGATTGCTATTCTTGTATCTTGTTTCCGATGGTTCGATCCAACCGTATCCTGTCTCGCTGCGGTCAGGCTTAATACCTATAGTGACTATTTCTCCAGCCTCAGCAAATGATTGGCTATTGTAAATCAGGGAAATTAACTCTTCAACATTTCCAATCGAATGGTCTGATGGAAGGATTAACATTTTCGAATTTCCAGATTCCTTATTCAGATGCAAAGCAGCTGCTAAAATTGCAGAGGCTGTATTCTTGGGATTTGGTTCGATAATGATACCTGAATTGTTTATATTGGCCTGATCCAATTGCTCCCCAATTATAAACCTGTATTCATGGCCTGATAGAATTAGCGGTAGTTCAAACCTCGGGTTATTAAATCTTTTTAATGTATTCTGAAACAAACTATGCTTTCCTAGGAATTTAGAAAATTGCTTTGGGTAAGTTTGTCGGGATATTGGCCACAATCGTTTCCCAACACCACCACATAGTACAACAGGATAGATTTTATGATTCATGAGAAAATAGTTTATATAAATTTTTGACTATTGTTTTTTTTAAGGGTTTTTACACAATAATAAATTGAGATAAAAAATTTTTCAAATCTGAACAAAAAGCCGTTCAACAGGTAGAGTAATCATGTAGGGTATTTTGCTAATTCTTAGTAAACAATTTTTCTCCTTCGATCATCCGATTTCGTTTGAAAAATTTACGGTCATAGGTTTTAACTGAACATACCACTACAGTAAGATTCGATGATTCTCGTTTTCTAATTTTAGGAAGTCCTATTTAGTCTAATAAAGCTTAGAATGCTTTCTAGTAGTGATTTGAGACACCTCTATATTTTCCTGTTACTTCTTGTTACTTTATATTATCAAGGATAAAGGGATAGGTAAAATGAGAAAACTTATCGTATTCGCTTCAGCCCTTGCACTTTCCGGCAGCATGGCCTTTGCCATGGAGGAAGGCGCAATGGACGATGAGATGATGGAAGCCTCGACCCCGTCGGTAACCGTTGGAGGTTCAGCCTCAATCGGAATCAAGAATGTCGATGACGACAATGAAGCAACCGAGGATTTCAAGTTAATTCGAGCCTACAAGGTTACATTTGCTTCTTCAGGTGTAACTGATGGCGGTCTGATGTTTGGTGCTGGCATGTCCATCAGGGACGATACCGGTGAGGAAAATGAGCCGGTAGTCAAGGGTTCCCACGTTTATGTCGGTGGTGCTGACGGTTCATGGAAGTTGCAGTTCGGTGGCAATGATCCGGGGATAGATTTGGCTAGTGGTTTTGGTGTTGCCGATGATCACTTCGGTGGTGAAGACAATGTAGCCATTGCCCTGTCTGGTTCCTTTGGTGGTACCTCTTACAGGATTACCATGGCAGATCCGGGAATTAGTGTACCAGAGTTAAGAAGTGCTAATACAACTGATCAAACTTCAGCAGCAAACTATGATGCAGTTCAAGATGCAATGAAAGCCAATGATGACTGGTCAGCTGGTGTCAGCCATTCACTCAATAATATCAATGTGGGTGTTGGAATGGATTCTGAGAGTGGTATTGCCATTGGAGTTGGTACCGATCTTTCAGGTGTAAGTACCTTCCTCTACTGGTCAAAATCTGAGTTTAAGAATGTAGACCTTAATCCTAGTAAAACAACAGCTGCTACTACTGATACAGATGATAACGCATTAAATGTTGCAGAAGAAGCTGGTAGTATTGAATTGGGATCACGAGAAAATACAGGTTTGGGTGTCAAGGCTTCAGTACCTGCAGGTGAAGGGGCAAGTTTTTCGGTTGGTTACTCCACACTCAAGCTTGAACAAAAAATCAACGCAGGCAATAATATTGGTTATAATGGAACTGCAAAAACCAAGTTGATTGAAGTTGATTTCAGCTATGACCTTGGTGGTGGTGCTACCCTTAGTGCCGGTATCGACAAGAAAGATGCCGAGAAAATTACGGTACCTGATACTGTAACTAATGCTAGTACAATCACTCCAGAAGATACCACAACTCTTGAGTTGAAGATTGCGATGTCCTTCTAAATCATAGAAGAATAACGAATACAAAGGGCGGGTTATCCCGCCCTTTTTTCTATTGGTGAATATGATCAATTGAAATTGTTGAAACCGAAAGATCATGGAAAACGGTTCGAGATAGACCAATTCAAAGGATGGGGCAGAAGGATTGGTTTTAGCTGACAAGTGATCCTAACAGACAGTCAAAAAGAATTAAGGGATAAATAAGTGGTGAAAGTTTGTTCACTTTTGAATCATCAGATTGACATTGGCAAGATCTCGGCCCAATTCCATCGTTGAAAATTGCAAAGGCTGTAACTGGTAGTTCTCAATTAAGATGGATGATAGTATATCGACTGAAACAGTGCACAGGACTTTCAAACCCTTGGAACGATTGTTACCTGATCACGAGAAATCGACCGAGCACAATTGCCAGAAAATCATCCGCCGGTGAGAACAAAACACATCCTCGTCAGTCCGGTCCGGGGGTCCACCTAATTACATTCTTCAAGGGCTTGGCCCAATTGAAAACAACCTGCAAGCTTCTGAGCTTCAACCACTAGTGTTGGTGTCAGGTGGGACGCTATGCTATCACGTAATTCTTGGGCATCAGTATACCCATTTGCAGAGGCAATATTTGCCCAGGCATGGGCAAGGATATAATTCTGTGGGACACCGACACCATTGTAATACATGTTTCCGAGTTCGTACTGAGCCTCGTAATCACCCTGTTCTGCTGCAAGTCGATACCATTTTATGGCTTCACCAAAATGCTGTGAGACACCATCACCGGCATAATACAAGCTACCCAAGTTATTCTGAGCCTCGTCATGACCCTGTTCTGCAGCCAGGCGATACCATTTTGCAGCTTCACCATAATCCTGTGGGACACCATTCCCATCGGCATACATGTCCCCCACACTGTTCTGGGCCTCGGCATTCCCGGCTTTGGCCAATGGGAGCAGGTCACCAAGATCCTCTGCAGTTGCGGCCAGACCAATCAGAATTCCTGCCATTATGCCAAGAATGAGTCCTGATAAACGCCTCATGCGGATTATTAAGTTCTGTCGTTCAACGCATTTCATACTTATTCCTTGTAATTTGCATCAGATAAAAACTCCATAATCATCCAAGGTAATATAACAAGTCCGATTTTCCTGTCCGGAACAAGAACATCAATTGGTTTTCACAGAAATCTGGAGTACTTGATTACAGGGGATAAACATACAGGAAAGGATTTCAGGCAGCGCAAGTACAGAAGAGGATATCGGGCGGTGTTTGCAGCATGTACAGAACGAAAAACAACACCATAATCAATACCCTGGATGGCTACTTTACGCAAGAAAAACTGGAACGTGCTGGAACACTCGGTCATTTATCATGGGAATATTTTGCACATTGCTTGAAATATCTACCTCCAGGAACGGAACCATGGGGTCTGAAAGATTATCCAGGGGATGGAAGCCACTGGTAAAAACGAAACTTTTGTAATCAAACCTGCGAATTCCCTGGTCAACGAGGGATCGGATGAACCATTGCATTGACAGTAATTCCTACCTGAAATCAAATTGAATTGTAGAGGGTTGCACTTGAATATTACCGACTCTGAAACAATTCGCATGGCTTCAGTTTTTGTATGCAATTTGACCTGGCTTGAACGATCAAGTTCACGGCAATGTTAAGTTACCTCATTACATTTCAAATATTTACGGTTGAACTCTTGCATAGATGGAATTCAGTTTCTAATAAGGCCGCATGAATCAGAAACTGAATAATACAGAATCGATTGTTAATTCAGCAATTAAAAGAGATGGTGTGTTTGAGTGGCGTGAAAAGACACGACAGCAAATCATTGAATGTCTCGAAAAGAAGCTTGAGGAAAAAGCAATCGAAATGGATAAACAGATCTCAAGAAAATTTGATGAACTGAATACATTTCAAAAATTTAAGGTGGGGGCTGGATTCCAAAAGGAAGCAACGGAATTTCATGACGAGAAAGTTGCTCCTGTAATCAATAAATGGTTGATCGAGACCTATAACAACCTCTGTCAGGATATTCCAGAAAAGCCGGTTTCTGATTGTATTAACAATACTCATGGACCTGACAAGTTTGCTCGAAACTGGAATGCAATACTTCAGGCTGGGGAGGTACAATATCGGTAATTGGGGCAATCTCTGCACTTCCAGCTGGATTAAGTGTTGGGATTACAACTACCACAACACTATTCATTTTTACGACTACGGTTGTAAGTTTTCCCATAATTGCAGCTGCTGTAAGCAGTGCAGCTTTGGCAGCTTATTTTGGTATCAAGAAAATCGATAGAGCAATTGCAATTGATAAGTTGACATCGGAGTATCGGAAACAAGTTGTAAGTGCATTAAGGGAGAAGGTATTGGGAACAGAATACCTGTACATGATGCCGTCAGATGAAAACAACCCGGAATTGCCGGAGAACGAGATGAGTCTTGCACAAATACTTCTTCTGGAAGTCGATCATATGGCTTCCCTGAAATTGGAGGAATATCAGTGGCCTCACCCTTGATTCCATTTAAAATTGGTATAGAGCAACTTCCCGGATGGGCTTCGGGAGACCTGGTCCGCCACGGTGCAATCCTGAAAGACAGTAATACCGGCAGAATAGTTGCCCATCTTCAGGAAACAGGAATGTTTCAGGGGCTTGCAATGCAGGGAACCTCTACGTTGTCCAACATAGCCAATCCGGTTTCTGCAATTACAGGGGTCGCAGGAATTGTCCAGAATGAACAAATCAAGAACAAACTTGTAGAATTGCAAAATTCTGTTCAACATATTCAACAGCTGCAAATTGCTGGCCTGGGGTTACAAATCATCGGCATCGGTGTTACGGTGGCAAGTACCATGATCATACTTTCCCGCCTTCAGGAAGTGAGCCTGGCATTGGAAAGAATTGAAAAAAAGGTTGAAGCACTACCCCAAAGGTGGTACGAATTGCGACTGAAGGAAAAGATCCTGGACCTGCAGACTGAACTGGAACGTCTGGAGGAAAGTTCGAAATGGCGACAGGTCAATCCGGTTGTACAACATATTGAGAGGGATCTGGATTACGGTTTCAACATCTTCCTTGATGGGTGCATGACAATTGCTTCGGAAAAATCTGACAACATTGAATTGCTGCAGGTTCTTTTGTATTGTCTTTCATTATGTGCGGATGCCCAATTCAAGGCACTACTTGAAATGGAAGAGCTGGATATCGCTAGAGCCCGTTCAATCAAGCATTGCAAAAAACTGGAACAGCTTTTCTGGCATATGCCCAAGGACAGGTATATCAGCATCGCCGGGAACTTGAATTCCGAAAGGATCAGGTACGCAATTGAACAAGACAAAGAGTGCAATCTGGAATGGGAAGACAAACCCTCAAAATATGCGAGTGAATTCCGTCGACGATTGATAGCCAGCCAGGCTGTACAAACGGACCAGTTTATTCATGAGCAATATAGAAGATTGTCATCCAGACCTCACTTGGTTTCATCCATTCGGGAAAATGGCTTGAGTGGCAGGGAATATTTCGATATAGCAAGGTCGGACAAGAACAATCTTCTTCTGTTGTTGATAACGGACAATTAAAAAATTGACATTATTGTCCTTTTGGTATGGGAACGGAATTCGAAGGGACATTCCCTGTTGCCTTAACTGATGGAAATCCATAATATCCTCCAATGCTAGCATGTTTAATCTCCTGCTCGATTGTTGCTTGTTCAAGCAGAATAGATTATTCCCAGGGATCCACTCCCGGGAAAAGTGGTACAATTTTAAACGGTAAGTGACAACCGTGACAAAGCATCGCGGTCACCAGAATGCCAGGACGGATCAAGAACAACAACCTCGATTTCAGGAGCCATGACCTCCAGTTTGCGGGCCAGCCAAAAACCCTCATATCCGGCTTCATGGGCCAACATCAGGGAGGTCGGCATGCCAGCACGATGTTGTGCCTTGAGAGCCAGGGCATATAATTCCCGGGTCTCAGCGGCCTTGATCTTGTGGGTTCTTATGTTTTCATCCGTTGCCGGGCAGTAAACGCCAATGACCCAGGAAGAACGACTGACTTCCACAGACATGTAAATTGTGCTATGATTTTCGGTGATCGGTAAAGTGGTTTGTTCAAGATTCATGGGAATGACTCCTTTACTGATTGGTTTCAAGGAGGGGTCTTTTGGTTGGAGACCTCTCCGCTCACCAGCCATTGTGCTCAATCGGCTAGGTGATTGTCAAGCCCATGGTATCTACATACTTGAATATACAGAAAATTTTAAGTCTATTCATAGACATTCCAGCCCCCCCCCAAATACACCAATGTTTTTATCAGAATATAGGTTTCAGGTATCAAACATTATTATTATGTATCACCATTGGAACAATCTCGTGAAACGATTGCCAAACATTACCATAAAGATTATACACTTCAGACATTTTCTCCTGTTTGGATATCAATCCAGATCATATCCTTTGGTACACTCTCCAAATTCTACAATGAACTAATTCCAAAACAATGTAAACCTTTGTACCGCGTACGATATATTGGTGCTATAAGGTTCCAAATTTCCACTTGTAAATTTAAGTATTTGAACCATATCCCTTTAATAACGATTTGCCTAAGAATCTTTGGGATTTGTTAGAGTTTTCTCTTTCAAGCAAAAAGGAAAATAAAATCCATGTCTGAAAATGAAGTACCGATCCTTTTATGGAATCATCCATTGGTGATTACAGAGATCGCTCTACTGTTTTTAACTCTTATAGTAGCACCTTCCTACGCCGCGATAAAGAAAAGTCAAACTCCTTTAAAAGGTTTAAATCTACCTGAGGGTTCCGTTCGTGCTATTTTAGCCCTAATTATTGTAGGATCCTTTGTAAATGTACTTATTTTTGGTTCTGACGTCTTGGACGATGATTTCGAACAGGTAATTACTGCCTTTGGAACATTGGCCGGTGCAGTTACAGGGTTTTATTTCGCCGGTCGAATAGGAAACCAAAATGACCATAAAAAGGATACCAATCAATAAACATTTGAATTATTGAAATCACATATTTTCTCAACCCGAATTTACTCTCCATTTTGGAAATCTCAATTCCCTTACACATCTCCTGCTTTATGCACCAGGTTTTGATATCCAGTCATTGCATGAAGTTCAATGAATTTAACTTTATCCTCTATTCTATCCCCTCAATTATTCTCCAAACCTTTCTATAAGTAGCTCCATTTTCACCCATATATTGATGCCATTCAGCATCGCTTAAATTGACTAATCTATCCCTTAAATTTGGAATGGGCTCCGAAATGTGTTGGTTTAGATGATGAGCAATCGAATTGGTAGCACTGCGAGGAACACCGAGTAATCTAAGTTTAATTGCCGCTTCATTATCAACTCCGTAAAATGCCATTGCAGGCAGATTGCTTAGATTTTTCTTCTCCTCCTCGTCCAAGTTATTTGCTGTTATCGTAAGTAGAGCTGCAAGCCCCCATGATGCAGTTTGCACGAGTCTACCAAAAAGATTTTGACCACACTTTGATATATCTTCATTAAAATGTGAATTAGCAATTTCATTGATAGATGCCCCACTGACCCAATCCTTTAAAATTTGAGCCAATTTGTCTCCATCTGGGCCCTTGCCACCAGTGACATCATTTAAGTTGTCCCTTAATTCCGGTACTTGTAATAGAATCCCCATCATTTTTTGTAAAGTTATGTCATTTCTTGAATAAAGCGTGTCACTATTCCAGGAATCTTCGTTTATATCACCTTTATTTACTAAAATTGTTTTTATGCTTTGGAGTGAAAAACCAGTACTATCAACCAGTCCCAAAGGTTGATTTATTTCTTGAATATCATCGCAATATTTGTTTATACCCTCAAGCAACCTTCGTGCAACATTACTATGCTTAATTTTGAGTTTTTCATAGCCCAGTGTACCACGTAAAACTTGTTCAACTTGCTGTGTAAAATATTCGGGCTTCCCCATTTGCCGATATGTATGGGTTAAATACTGCAACAAACTGGACCATTCAGGTTTGCTATAGACTATTCCTCCCAGGTCACTAAGTTTTTCCCCAGCTTCAAGTGCCAATTGTACCAGGGCAGAGTTTAAATCTTCCGTTTGGGCATTGATGAACTCTCTTAATTTATCTGCTTTTTCATCGCTGTCAGCTGCCAAAGCTACAACTCCAAGTTGTCCTTGTGATACGCGACCTGCTCTACCGGCAATGTTCCAAAAATCCTCTGGAGGCATCTCCTTAGGGCTTTTCGAACCAAAATATTGATGTGATGCCATTATCACACCACTTACGGGAAAATTAATACCTTGAGCTATTGTTGTAGTTGCAACCAGAAACTTTAATCTCTCTTTTTCGAAAAGCCATTCAATCAGTGTTCGGACCTCATCGGGAAGCCCCGAATGGTGAATCGCAATACCATATTCCAGTAGCTCAATTAATGGAAAGTTATCTCCCAATTCCAAGCGTAGGTATTCTTGTAATAGTCTAACATCATTATGAATTACATCTTCTCTGTTTGATTCTATTTTCAAATTTTCAGCCAGTGACTCTACCCATCTCAATTGACCGTGCATTAAGATTAACGGTCCTCGTTTTTTGAAAAATTCAGCAGCTAGCGATGTGATATTTTTCTGGGTGTTCGCACTTTTATAAGTTTTAGCGATTTCAACTTGTTTTGGTATGTCAATCAATTCATCAATTTTAATCGTATTGCGACTCGTGTGGATTGTTTCAAAACTAATTTTATAATTGAAACTTTGCTTATTAAGTCTTTTACCCTTTATAGCCCTGACAATACCGATAGCCCTGTCGTTAGGTTGCCATTCAATTGAAAGGTTAATATCATCTGAATTCCTACCTCCCAACCACTTGGCAACTTCGTCGGCATTGTTGATAAATGGAGTTAGAAGTAGGAACTGAGCATTGGCACATTCCCTGTTGATTGTTGCTAAAAGCAACTCCAGTTTTAATCCTCTGCTTGTTGATTGTATATTGTGGGCCTCGTCTACAACAACCAATGACAACGGTCGTCCTATTTTCTCTTCCCAACCTTGTCTTAACATTAAATCAAGTTTCTCTGGTGTGGTAACCAGTACCCTGAAACATTCTTCGGGGGAAGTTTCATTCAGTAGGTCCATTTCCACACTGTCAATTTCAAGTGCCGGACTTACTTTTTCTACGACAATCGACATGGGAGAAAAATCAGACCTGAATTGTCTTGTAACCTGATTTACCAATGCTCTTGTTGGAGCCAAATAAGCCACCCAACCCTGCTCTTGATCAAATTGGTTCAACGCTTGCAAAATTCTAAATTGAGCAATCAGGGTTTTTCCACTGGATGTAGGCAAACTTACCACGACAGCTCGTCTACTGGATCCTAGTAATCCCTCATCAGCCAATGTATGCCTTTGAGGAGGTAATACATCAAATAATACCTTATCTCCCCGTCCTCTATCAACGAGAGTTTTTACAAATTTTGATACTTTTGAATTGACTGCACGGGTGACAGTCCAAATTGAATTTTCAACCATTTGGGAGGATGCTGCATGAAGTATCCTCGTTAAAAGTTCTAGTTCAATTAATTGTGCAGGGATACAAACATTGAGTATTCTTTCAAATTGAGCGTCTAGCAAATGTCGAACTTGAAAATCTCCTTCAACAAGTCCGTCAGTAATAAATTGGGCTAGAATCTCCGCTGCTCTTGCCAAGTGATATAACCCAATTAATTCAAGTGCTGCTGACTTTGCAATTTCATCGTCCACACTATCGAGATATTTTTTTTCATACTCATTTTGGTGTTCTCGCAAACCAGCGATTCTCTCTAATACTATATCTCTGTCTTTCCAACCCTTTTTTCGAATCAATCTTAGCCATACATCTATAATGGTTGACCATGTTCGTTCATTCCATCCATCGGAATCAATTGGTAAATTTGGCCATTCGTTTTGATTTAATATTCTTACTGCATCCGCTCCCCTATCACCCAAAATTGCTAATGATGATAGTTTAAGTAAATGTCTACCTGCAGGTATGGCTCCTGCAGGTAGAGGTAAAATCTGATTGATGCGGAACGCTTCAGTAGCGAGTTCTCGCATTAATTTTAGCTTTTCAAAATCTTCTTCATATCTACTTAAAATGAGCTCCATGATTTTGAGCTCAAGTACGTCTGATACCTTGCTTAAAAACATTGAATCTATATCAATTTCATGATTCAATAACTCGCGATTAATTTGATATTGGCTATAAATATTTAATGCATCTTCCCTTTCCGAAGAGAAACTATCCAATAAGCACTGGCTCATTTTTCGGTACCATGATTTATTATCTTGAGAACAAGATTGCTTAATTGCCAAGGCAAATAAAGTGCAATTAATTGGCACTTGGTAGGGAGATTTATAATTTCATTAATTTTTTCTCCTGTGCCAGAAAGATCTTTGGGGTTCTTTTCTGTATCGCGTACCAAGGCACCGAAAAGTACATAGTTAAGCTGTTCTGATTTATAATAGGTTTTAATTGCTGCATCAAATTTTTCCTGAAACGGTGTATTAAAAACCCTATAGTACAACCATTTGATAAGGGTACTTCTTTTTTCAGGCTCATTAACCAAACTACATAACTGTTCCCTCATACCACCTTGGCCAGTCATAACAGTGGGTGGGGACTTTTGTTGATAAGACCCTTTGGTTTCGCCAAAAGCAAAGGTTGTTTCAGTACCTTCGCCTACAATTCCAACAATATCTGCACCTTGTAGTGATGCATTGGAATTACGTAAATCCCGTTTTGTATTCCAAGGAAAAACTACCCTTTCTTGAATCTCCAGAAAGGCTTCAGCCAAGGCTTCACAAGCATCTGAATCTGTTACTTCTTTAGGTTTCAAACTCTTATGACTAGCGAGATTCTCTTTACCCATTTTGGCAGAAGCAAGTCCCGCTATATGATTTTTAAACTGTTTTTCTCCCTCCACATCCATAAGGCGGTTTAGCACTTTTGTCTCGAGAAAAGTATTAATTTCTGTTGTATCCTTGAGATTTACTCCAACCCACATAACGCAATTGCTGTGCTGAATCTTATAAACTTTTTTAAAAAATGAATGTTTCAAATTGTACCATTTCTTGTCGTCAAGCTAAATCAATTGACGCTTGGATTTTGATTTGTAGGTTGGAATACTCAGTTCTGACTTGTTTGAATTCGACTTTGTTTCGAGTTATGTGGACATTAATCCTATTGGAATCCATAATATTGGATTTAGAGAAAATACAATGCAAAAAAATCCAAATAACGTTTTTTGTATATTGTGACAACTCCAATATCTTTCATGAGGCCCAAAGATTGACAGAAGAGAATAATGGATTTACAGATGCGTGATACAGGGTTAGGATTCATTTTAATATTTTAGGGGATTCTTATGGGCCATAATTGCAAGTTTTTTTATTGCAATCACATTTTTATTAAAACATACTCATCTCCTCATTTCAAACGGTCGTATTGGAGAGTCCGGGTTGAGTGTCATTAGACTGCATATCTCTCTATGCAGGACACAACTTTGTCGTGGCACCAAACTCTTATCCGGTTCGGTTTGCCGATACCAATCAGCTCCGAGACCAAAATCCCACATTCGTGGCGACGACACACCGGGAGGTCAAACCAATCTACAATTACGGTTCCATCGCTGGTGACCAATCCCCTAATCGGTTGACCTTTCTCATTCCAGTCTTGGCATATCCTATCCCGGTCTCCTCCACAACCGCGTCCGGTTATGGTGGAATATCTCCTGTTTCCAGGTGGTGTTCGCATTGAACAATGGATCCCTACGGGATGACACCTCGGATTGCAAATTGCCACAGGGCAACCAGAAGCTTGCGAGCCAGGGCAACAATCAACTTTTTACGATTGCGACCCTGACCAATCCTTGGTCCTTTCACGATACCAGAGAGACAATTTGCTCTCAGGCTGGTGATGAAGCCAGCGCCAAGCCATCTGAATAAGGTGTGAGCGAACCCTGGCCGGACCAGTTTTGGTGATCCCCTGATCCCTGCCCATGTTGCCAGAACTCCAAGGGGCAGATGTCAGGCCAGCCCAACTCCCAACCTGACGCCGGTTCCTGAAGTCCCGTATATTGACATGCCTCGCTCATCTGGCTCATTAATGTGTTGGATTGGCGGAGAAGGGAGAGGCATGGGCCGACAGGATGGCGACACTGTTATACGAAATGATTGCGGCCAACCAACAGGCCGGGGATAATCAACTCTCCATCACCAAAAAGCGTGTTAACGCATTGAGTGCCCGGTGTGAATGTTATCTTCAGGAGGGTGCCAATATCGATCCATCTACTGCCGAAAGTCGTTTGTTCTTTGGTTTCTTTGCCTCACTTGCTGAATATGAACGTTCACTCATCGCCAAACGGACCAGGGCTGGGCCTTGCAGAGGCCATGAAGGAACCAGCTGCCAAACCAGTTGAACTGGCAAGGGAATTGGGGATATCCATTCCAACGCTTAACAATTACGTGTCGGAAACGGGAGAATTGCGTCCAAGCGGTCTCAAGGTCATTAGGGAAAGGGTTGAATCTTTTCCTCCCGTCATATTTAATTCAAAGCAACCCCATTTTAATTTTCGCAATTTGCCAGTTAAATTTCCCAATCTGCACCTTGACGTAAAATGCAATTTCCTACATTCTCTGAGTGGGAGGTGTTTTTGTGGAAAATCTGTTCCAATCCAAATATATTTGGTCAATCGGGAGTGGTTATGTTGCCTTGATTTTTGGCGATTTGACAAAAACAGGGTATTATCTGTGCAGTCACTAACTACTCATAATATATAGCAGAACAGTTGGAAAGAGGAAAAATAATGAAAGATGAAGAAGGAACAACTGGCGATATCATTAACAGGATTAAAGAAGAATCTGATTGTGGTGAAGAAGCCACCGATAAAATCATGAAATGGGTAGCGGATAATGACACCGAACACCAGGAGTACCTCAAAAAACCTACCTTTGAAAAAAAGGAGGACACTTCAATTATGAGTACTCTTTCGACTTCTATTCTAGAACTTTTGAAACGATTACGGAAATAATAATGGTGTTTTCAGGGTATTTGATCAGTTATTCCCGCTAACGTCTATTACCCCGTATTCATGGGGATCTCTGCATCTCCTTTTTTGTAGACTTGTCGACGCAAACAGGGTATTATGAGTTCAATAATCCCCCTAAGTCAGAGCAGTGAGCAGGACAAATGCCGACATCAACACCAATGCCCTCAGGAACAGGGTCGACTCGGAGTTGCACCGCAACCTCAGGAAGTTTTTCCGCATCAATTGCGTCACCATCTGGATTTTCTGGACAAGCAACGCCCTAGATAAATGATCAGTCAAATCGGGCATCATGCAGCAGCCAGTAAACCTCATTCTTATATGGAATTATCCTGGCAAATGTCCATTGACTGTTTCGAAACCTTGAACAATTTTACCATTTCCTCAACGGTTTTTGGGGATTTGTCCCTTTTTCGGGCATTCCATTCCCTTGCAATCAGTTCCAAGAGCATAAGCAGGTTGGCGGCAAACCTGCTGGCCTCGGTTTCCTCCCTAGGTCCAATCAACGTGTTGTGGACCGTGAATGCTAATCCGGCCAACAACGTACTTATAGTAGTAAATTTTTATTTCGTTGCTTGCCACATCAATTATCATCCAAATCGTAGCCTTTCACCCTAGGGTGAGGGTCTCGTTTTTCCAGTTTGTTACTTTCTGTTTGAAACAGCACTGATAAGTTGATTCTGAGGGCAGAGGCTAGCGATACCAGGGTAGAGAGCTTCACATCCCTTTTTCCTCGCTCAATATTGGAGAGGGTTGAGACGGTAGAACCAGAAAGCAGAGAGAATTCCTCAAGACTTAACCCAATTTTTTTTCGTTGCTCCCTGATTTTACTGCCGATTTTTGCAGCCCAAAATAGGGTATTGGACTGATTGGGCACAAACTTTATCATGGAGGATAAATAACGAACTATTCCTAGAGATTAAACCTATTTTTTATCCCGAGTGATAAATACACACATATTCCAATTAAAAATACTCATATTTATCACGTATGATAAATTATTGATTGCGAAAGATGTTGATGACAGATCAACTATACCTTGATAAAAGTCTCACTCGATAGGAGAATACCAATAAATTGCTCCCGAAGGATTTGGGGTATACATTCAGGCCCAAAAGTTGAATTCAGGGCAGGCTTCTAGTAAGTCACAACCAATCGAAAATAATCATAAATTAGTCTAAAGGAATATCTTACCTTGATTTCTTGAAAAAGAAACAATATATTATCTTTCACAAGAAAGGATAGTATGATGACTCAAGTACTTGCAGTTGATAGCCAGGAGCGAGCACGGGTTTTAACCATGGCTGTTGTACGTGCTGCAGAAAATCTAGAATTATCGGGTAAGGATCTCGCCAGGATTCTGGGTGTATCAGAACCGACCGTGTCCAGAATGCGCAAGGATAAGTTTCGGTTGGAAGAAGGATCGAAGTCTTTTGAACTTGGCGCACTTTTTATTCGCCTGTTTCGTTCACTTGATGCAATAACGGGGGGTGATCGCAAGGTTGCGAATGCCTGGTTGCGTAATGAGAACAAGGCACTTGGAGGTCGTCCACTCGACCAGATCATGACAATTTCAGGATTAACCCTTGACCTTGCCTACCTGGATTCCAGACGCGCTCCACTCTGAGCAGAGGTATATCGAAAAGACTTATTGGAGATGCGTGGAGGCCCAACATATTGTCTCCACACTTCAGCTTGTGGATACACCGGATGAACAGCATCTGCTAGAAGAAATACTTGAAGAAACAAAACCATCAGTACCTGCTGAATGCATTGGTTTGCACTATCTTTATATGACGCCATTCCGATACGGGGCATATCCTAACGGCTCACGTTTCCGAAAAGCAGGACCAACCCCGGGTGTATATTATGTATCCGAAGAGCCTTCTACAGCGATCATCGAAACTGCTTTCCACCTGCTTCTGTTCTATGTAGACTCTCCCGGTACACCCTTCCCATCACAGCCTAGTGAACATACGGTATTTGATGTTCCTGTCAAAACATCTCATGCTATAGACCTAACTGCCAAGCCCTTTAGCGATGCCAGCGATCTCTGGATAAATCCAACCAATTACGGGCCCTGTCAGATACTTGAAGAAATGGCACGTGCTGAAGGTATCCAAATAATCATTTATAATTCAGTCCGGACCCCAGAAAAGAAAACAAATATCGCAATCCTGAATTGTGACGCATTCGCAGAATCGGTCCCGAGAACCTTCCAAACCTGGCGGCTGTGGTTCAACAAGACTGGTGTTTATGCCATCTGTGGGTTTCAGGATGAGGAAGTACACATTTCACCCGAAATCTGGCAAACCGACCCCAGGCTGGAAAATTTTGACTGGGAACGAAGCCATTGAACATGAAATAACAAACAGCAAGTTGAGTAAGACACCAATTCACCAGATTGGACATTTCCCTTTGTACTGTTTCATGAAATTTCATCCCCCCCCCCAAAGCCAAATACATTTTTTCCTTTTGCTGAAAAGAAAATTACCCCCAGTCTCAAGGTGAAACTTCTCCCCTGGAAATTTTCCTGTTGACTTTGGATTTTAGTATTAGTAAAAATTTAGTAATACTAAAAAAATGGATGAACACTTGGCGTCAACTTTAGAGCAAACCAAACCGGGGCACAATCTGGAACCCATCGGCATAAAGGTAAGAAACCGCCGAAGGGAGTTGGGGCTTACCCTGCAGGAATTGGCCGATGCCACCAATCTGTCGGTCGGTTTCATTTCGCAACTCGAACGGGATCTGACATCTCCCTCATTGTCATCCCTGGCTACCATCGCCCGTACACTCAAGGCCGAAATTGCCGATTTTCTGGTTGTACCGGGAGGAGAATCGTCCCTGACCAGATCGGATAAGCGCGAACCCTATACCATCAATGAGGGCTCCCTGATTTATGAAAGGCTTACTTCAAGATTTCCCGGCCACAAGCTGAGTGGGGTCATAATGAAGGAGGAACCGGGGCACAGAAGTCCACCCATGCGCCATGAAGGGGAGGAGTTTTTCTATGTGCTTGAGGGATCCATAACCTGTGAGGTCGGTGGCAAGAGAACAATCCTGAAAGAGGGCGATTCCATACATTTCAATTCCAACGAACTGCACTCGACATGGAACCATACTTTGCAAACCGCCAGTATCCTGGTCATCTGCACCATGGAGATATTTGGCGATACCTTAAGCGGGAATTCCGAGCCGGAAAAAGGCTCCAGGGATAAATCGGGGAAGAACGACAACTGATTGTTCATCCCCAACGTAAAATGAAAGGAAAGAAGATGATTAGAATGGGTAAATTACTATTTGCAGCTGTCCTGATAGCTATTGCAGGTCTTGCTGCCCAGGCTGAAACAGTCCTGCGCCTTGATGAAGTTGCCGTCGGGGAACTTGATCCGGCCAAGGCTTCGGATTATGCCGACACAATATTGATGTTCAATGTGTACGACTCGCTGGTAATCCCACGTCAGGGAGGACCGGGACTTGTTCCCCACCTTGCCGAAAGCTGGGAAGGTGAAGGAACCAGCTATACCTTCAAGATCAGGGATGGCGTCCAGTTTCAGAGTGGCAATACTCTGACTGCCGAGGATGTCGTGTTCTCCTTTGATAGAATGAAGACCATCGGTCAAGGCCTGTCCTTCCTGTTTGTCAGCGTTGACAAGGTAGAAGTGGTTGATGGCAACAGTGTCAGGTTTACCCTGACCGAACCCTATGCACCCTTTGTCTCATCATTGGTAAGATTGCCGATTGTCGACAAGCAGCTGGTCATGGACAATCTTGGAGAGGGTGAAGGAGAAATGGGTGACTGGGGCCAGGCCTTCTTGTCTTCCAATGCTGCTGGAACCGGTGCCTATCTGGTGGAATCACACAATCCGCAAGAGGAAACGGTCATGAAGAAAAACCCCAACTATTTCTTGGGGGTTGGTGATAATGCACCCGATACCGTCCGCTTGCGCTATGGTCTGGAAGCAGCCACGGTTCGTACACTCATGGCCCAGGGTGAACATGACATTACCTCCCAGTGGTTGCCGCCAGAGGTCATGCGGGCTCTGGTTGAAGACGGCAACCAGTTCCTGACCGAGGGTGGTACAGGTGCTTTCTATTTCAAGCTGAATACACAAAAGGCACCGCTGGATGATGTCAATTGCCGACAGGCATTGGCCAATGCCTTCGATTATGAGTCGGTCCTGAAACTGATTGCCATTACCGATGAGGTATCAAGCGGTACGGGATCGACGGGTGCCATACCGGTTGGCATGTTCGGATCAAACCCGACCGGCAATGAGAGACAAAGGGATCTGGATGCAGCCCGCCAGAATCTGGCCGATTGTGCCTACGATCCGGCGGAGTTCGAAATCGAAATCACCTGGATTGCCGAAGTGCCACTGGAGGAAAGACTGGCTCTGCTCTTTCAGGCCAACCTTTCGGAAATCGGCATCAAGTCAACCATTACCAAGGTTCCATGGGCCCTGTTCTCAAGTTCAGTCAATGATCCGGCGAATACACCTCATGTATCCCAGATCTTTGTGACCGCCGTGACCGGCGACCCGGATACCCTGCTTTATGGCATGTATCATTCAACCAAGGCAGGATCATGGCAATCGCCCGAGCACTTGAATGATGCCGAGGTCGACAGGCTTCTGGATATGGGTCGTACGGGTACCTCGGATGAAGCCAGGGAAGAAGCCTACTCGGCCCTCAATGACAGGCTGGTTGCCATTGCTCCATCCATCTACGGATTTGACCGGCAATCGGTCTTCGTGGCCCGACCCAACATCAAGGTTCCGGCTCTTTCCGATCCGGCTCATGCCTTTGGTCTTGATACCATGGGCTTTGCCTTCCGGTTGATGGAAATCGAGTAACCAGATTGCCAATCACCAACTCGGCTCCGGCCGGGCTGGTGATCCGGTTTGCCATTTGAATACTGGTGGGTAATGTCCTGAACTTACTGATAAGGAGGGTATGGATTTCCCTCCTTGTCCTCGTTGGTGTCTCCATATTGATCTTTCTGATAGCCAGGGTCATCCCCGGCGATCCGGCCCGTATTGCCCTTGGTCCCAACGCAACGGACGAGCAGGTCATCAAGCTGAGGGGAGAACTCCACCTTGATGATCCGATCTGGAAACAGTATGGCTATTTTGCCAGCGAATTGCTGCAGGGGGATTTGGGCACATCACTCTATACCAACCGACCGGTCGTCAAGGATATTGCCCAGTTTCTACCGGCAACACTTGAGCTGGTCTTCGCCGCCGGCATTCTGATGGTCCTGATCGGACTGCCCCTTGGCATCATTTCGGCCAAATACGAAGGGAGGTTTCTGGACAATCTCATAAGGGTCATAGCCCTGCTGGGGGTTTCGGCCCCGAGTTTTGTCTGGGCTGTCATCCTGATGCTGCTCTTTGCCTTTTTCCTGCCCCTCTTTCCCATAGCCGGTCGGATACATACCGATTTTGATATAGACCGGACAACCGGGTTTCTGCTGATCGATACCCTTTTGGTCGGTAACCTGAGGGCCTTTGTTGATGCCCTCTGGCATCTTTTTCTACCCGCATTTGCCTTGGCCCTGTCGGGTATTGGGCAGGCCGCCAGGTTGACCAGGGCCAACATGACCGAAACCTACCGCCGACCCTACATTGAAATGGCCCACTCCTACGGGTTTCCGGGCTGGCGGGTGGCCCGCAAGTATGCCTTCAAGCCATCACTCATACCTTCCCTGACCATTATCGGTCTGGATTTTGCCGCCATGCTGGGTAATGCCTTCCTGGTTGAAGCCATCTTTGCCTGGCCCGGTCTTTCAAGGTATGGTGTTGCCGTTATCCTGCGCAAGGACCTGAATGCCATTGTTGGTACGGTCCTGATCATTTCGGCAGCCTTTCTGATTGCCAACCTGATTGTTGACCTGTTGATAGCCCTCCTCAATCCCAAGATCAGGTATGCACGGAGAAACCCTTGAAGAGAACGGTCAGAATTATCCTCGCCAACCCCCTTTCCGTTATCGGGGTCATTCTCATTGGCTTGGTGGTGGGTTCGGCCATCCTGGCTGATTTCATCACGCCATTTCCGACCCATCGGGGGACGGTCGTGGATTTCACCAATTTCAATCAACCACCCGGATGGCCCAACATTATGGGCACCGACCTTGTGGGCAGGGATCTCTTTACCAGGATCATCTATGCCTACAGGATTTCTCTCATACTGGGCATTGTCGTTCTCCTTTTGGCCGTACCCTTGGGCGTAACCGTCGGTCTGATGGCCGGTTATCTTGGCCCAAGGGTCAGGTTTGTCCTGATGCGAACGACCGAGGTCTTCCTGTCCATACCGCCCCTGGTTCTGGCGATGTCCATCATGGGTGTCCTGGAACCCACCCTCATCAATGGCATGATGGCCGTCACGGTCATGTGGTGGCCTTGGTATTCCCGCTTGGTCTATAACCTGACCCTGGCCGAAAGGGAAGAGGGTTATGTCCTGGCAGCCGAGGTTATCGGAGCCTCCAGATTCCATATCATGTTTGTCGAAATACTCCCAAATTGTTTTCCGGCCATCCTGACCAAAATGACTCTGGACCTCGGTTTTGTCATCCTGATTGCCTCGTCCCTGTCGTTTCTGGGCCTAGGGGTCCAGCCACCTACACCCGATCTTGGCTCCATGGTGGCCGAGGGAGCGCGGTACCTGCCGGATTCCTGGTGGCTGACCGTATTCCCCGGTCTGGCCATACTGGTGGCCGTCTTCGGCTTCAACCTGCTTGGTGATGCCATGCGGGAAGTTTTGGGAACACACCAATGAACGACCTGACACTGGAAATCATTGACCTCTCCCTGAGTTTCAAGGGACTGATGGAAACAACCAAGGTGCTGCATGATGTTTCCCTCACCATAGGTCAAAAGGAGAAGGTCGCGCTGGTTGGTGAATCGGGTTCGGGCAAATCGGTAACAGCCAGATTGGTCCTTGGTTTGCTGCAGGCCCAGAACAAGACCAGGGTTTCCGGCACAATCAATTTCGAGGGCAGGGATTTGGCCTGGATGACCGCAAGGGAAAGACGCCAGTTGCGTGGTACCAGAATGTCAATGATCTTTCAGGATCCGGTATCAGCCCTCAATCCGGTATATCGCATCGAAAACCAGTTTCACGAGGTTCTGAAACGTAAACGCCCCACTGTAAGCCTTGATGAAGCCAGAGAGGAATCCACGGCCATATTGGGTGATGTGAACATAACCGAACCGGAACGGGTATTGAAGTCCTTTCCCTTTCAACTCTCGGGCGGCATGAACCAGCGGGTCATGATTGCCATGGGGTTGATCAATGAACCGACATTGTTGATAGCCGATGAACCAGGTACGGCCCTTGATGTAACAGTCCAGGACCAGACCCTTCGCCTGATGCATGACATGGTCGAGGAAAGGGGAACCTCGGTCTTTTTCATATCCCACAATCTCGGGGTGGTACGGGAATTTTCCGATCGTCTCTATGTGATCTACCAGGGCAGGATTGTTGAGGAAGGAAAGACGGAGGATGTGTTTGCCAACCCGAAACATCCCTATACCAGGGCCTTGCTGGCTGCGGTACCAAGCATTACCAGTGGCGATACCATTTCTGATGTCATCAATGACACTTCGGCCTTTCTGGCCCCAAGGGAAGTACATTAGGATGCCTGACTGATGACTGCTCCCCTGCTACAGATCAATCAACTTGCCAAGACATTCCATCTGGAAAGCTATCAGATCCATGCGGTTCGGGATTTTACCGTGGATATATGGCAGGGGGAATGTCTGGCCATAGTTGGTGAGTCAGGTTCCGGAAAAAGCACGGTGGCCAACATGATTTTGGGTGTCTACCCACCAACCTCGGGCCAAATCAGCTTCAAGGGGGCACCCTTAGGAGCACGCCGGACCAAAAGCCAGCGAAGAGCCGTACAGCTGGTCCAGCAAAACCCCTTTTCCTCGATCAATCCAAGTCGAAGAATTGGCGCAACCCTCAAACTGCCCCTGAATGTTCATGACATAGGTACCAAGGGTGAACGCATGGCCCGGGTGGAGGAGTTGCTGGGTGAAGTGGGTCTGCCGGCCGATTATGCCGCAAGAGCCCCATCGACCCTTTCGGGTGGTCAATGTCAAAGGGTGGCCATTGCCAGGGCTCTGGCCAGTCAGCCCGAAATGGTTGTCCTTGATGAACCGACTTCAGCCTTGGACGTTCTGGTGCAGGCACGGGTTCTGATCCTTTTGAATGAATTGCGGAAAAAACGGGATCTTACCTATGTTTTCATAACCCATGATCTGGCTGTGGTTCGCAACATGGCCGACCGGGTTGCCGTCATGAAGGATGGTCAACTGGTCGAGCTGAAACCCACCCACGAGATATTTGATAATCCCGAGCACGACTATACCAGAAGTCTGATCAGCGCATCCCCTGTCATTACTGAAGAGGAACGCGAAATGAGAAACAGGTTGAGGGAGGGGCTGGCAATGGAGGCAGTACAATGATGGAAGGATTTATTCGTCTGGTCGAGGATCCAAACTGCCAGACCGGCCAACTGTTTGAGGAGCTGGAACGAATTGCCAGAACCCAGCTGGAAATAAAACTGTTTTCAGTAATGAAAGTCGATTTGGCTGGAGGAGAGGCCCGCCGTATCTACACCAACGAACCGGAGGTTTATCCCATGTCCGGTACCAAACCGGTTCCCACCGGGAATTGGGCAGATATCGTGATCGGGCAAAAACGGCTTTTTGTTGCCAATGATTACCAGGCTCTGGTTGAAGTGTTTCCCGATCATGAAGTGATCAGGTCACTTGGCTGTGAGGCCATAATCAATGTACCGATCGTCATCAGGGGGGTGATTCAGGGAACCCTTAACATTTTGGGACCGGCTGGTGCCTATCCACCGGCAACCCTCCCCTTCGCCGAACAACTCAAGGTCCCCGGTACCTTTTGTTTTCTTTTCAACGAGTATGTCACTAATGGAAGTATAAATGGTTGACTCAACAATACGTGTAGCGACCGATGTCGGTGGAACATTCACCGATTTGGTCTGTTTTGAAATCGCCGGCAAGACCGGTCAATCAAGTGTAAGTACGGCCAAGTCGGCCACCACACCACCTGATTATGAAACCGGCATGATGAATGTCATTGAGAAGGCCGGGGTTGATCTCGCCAGGGTCAATTTCCTGGCCCATGGTACAACCGTGGTCATCAATGCCCTGACGGAAAGAAAGGGCGTCAAGGTTGGCCTGATCACTACCGAGGGCTTTCGGGATACTCTGGAAATCGCCAGGGGCAACAGACCCGATTTCTTCAACCTGCATTATGAAAAGCCACCACCCTTCGTCCCCCGTTATCTGCGCCGGGAACTCCCCGGTCGAATGAACTATCAGGGGGAGGAAATGAGACCGCTGATCCTTGATGGGTTGGCGGATATCATCAATGATTTCAAGGACGAGGGAGTAGAGGCCATCGCCATCAGCTATCTCCATTCCTATGCCAATCCCGCCCATGAACAGGCCACCGAGGCGGCTGTCAGGGAACTCTGGCCAGAGGTCAGGGTAGTGTCCTCGCACAGCATAGCCCGGGAGTGGCGGGAATATGAACGCACCAATACGGCTGTCCTTTCGGCCTATGTCCAACCTGTGGCCGAAGGTTACCTCAGACGGCTGGATGAAAAACTGAAGGCCAACGGTTTTGGGGGAAGTCCTTATGTCATGCAGTCCAATTGTGGGGTTGATACACTTGAGGCCATTGCCAGGACACCCATTACGATGATTGAATCAGGCCCCTCGTCGGGGATATGGGGAGCAGCCGAACTGGGCAAACTGATCGGTGATCCCAATGTCCTTGCCCTGGATATCGGGGGTACGACCGCCAAGTGCTCCCTGATCGAAAATGGCAATATCAGGATTGTTACCGACTATTGGATTGAGAAAAGTCGAAAATCCTCTGGCTATCCCGTTATGGTCGCGGTGGTAGATCTCGTTGAAATCGGCAATGGGGGAGGTTCAATCGCTTGGGTGGATGATTACGGCAAGCTGCATGTCGGACCCCAATCGGCCGGTGCCGTTCCCGGTCCGGCCGGTTATGGCAAGGGTGGAACCGAAGCTACGACCACCGATGCCAACCTGCTTCTGGGCAGAATCAACAGTGATTACTTCTGTGGTGGCGAAATCACCGCCGACATGGCCAATGTGGAGAAAACCATTGCTACCATTGGCGAGAAGCTCGGGGTTGATGCACGGGAAGCTGCCAGGGGGATCGTCAGAATAGCCAACAACAACATGGTCAATGCCCTGAAACTTGTATCGCTCAACCGGGGATTTGATCCAAGGGACTTTACCCTCGTGACCTTTGGTGGGGGTGGAGGCATGCATGCCGTGGCCTTGGCTCAGGAACTGGGGGTTGGCAAGATCGTCATTCCGGCCAATTCCGCCGTGTTTTCTGCTTGGGGCATGACCATGTCGGACCTCAGGAGGGATTACTTCGTTACCTGTCTCACCGATTTGAATGAGGGTACGGCTGAACACATCGAGGCAACCTTCAGGGAAGCGGAAAAGACAGCCCTGGAGCAGTTTTCCGGGGAAAACATCGGTAGCGCGGAGATTTCCTTCACGAGATTTGCCAAGTTCAGATACCAGAACCAGGAACATACGACCGAAGTGGAGTTGAAGGGTGCCATTACCGGGAAGAAAATCTCCGCTATCGTGGACAGTTTCAAGGAGGTCTATGAACGGGAATATACCTATCGGCTGGATGCACCGGTCGAAATGGTGGGCATTCACCTCGTGGCAGTAGCCGAGGTCGGCAAACTGTCACTACCCGTCAGGGAAGCGACAGGCCAGGATGTATCCACGGCTGTCAAGGCCGTCCGCAAGGTGGATTATGCCCTGGAGGGTATTCACGAAGCAACCATCTATGACGGTTCCAGACTGGAACCCGGTATGGCATTCGAGGGACCCGCCATCATCGAGGAGGAAGGAACGACGACTGTCGTTCATCCCGGCAACAGGACCGTTGTTGATGACTATGGCAATTATATTATCGCAATTTGAGGGAGGATGGACATGACCACTAGCGAAACCGACCCGATCACGATCGAAATTATCCAGAACTCCTTGCAGGCTGCCGCCGATGAGATGTTTGCGGCAATGCGCAAGACAGCCATGAGTTCCATTATCTATGAAGTTCTGGACATGGGAACCGGCATCATGGATCCCCAAGGGGAAATCGCCGGCTCAGGGGCAGGTATTCCGGCCTTCGTAGGTGTCCTGGACAAATCAGTCAAGGTGATCATTGAGAAGTTTGATCAGCCTGGGGATATTGAACCCGGCGACATATTTGCCACCAATGATCCGTATTATGGTGGGGTTACACACCTTAATGACATCGTCGTCATCATGCCGGTATTCTCCGAAGGGGAATTGATTGCCTGGTGTGCCAATATTGCCCACAACTCCGATGTCGGTGGTATGGCTCCGGGGTCATTGACCGGCGAGGCCACCAGCATCTTCCAGGAAGGATTGAGATTGCCGGCGGTCAAGATCATTTCGAAAGGTGAAACGATTGTTCCGGTCATGGAGGTGATCAAGGTCAATTCCCGTATGCCGGATGTACTGGAGGGCGATCTCTGGGCAGCAATTGCCTCGGTCAGGATTGGTGAGCGAAGATTGATGTCGATTGCCGAGAAGTATGGCACCAAGACCTTTGCCCGGGCAGTTGAGGCCTTCATGGATTATGGTGAAAGGGTTTCTCGTCGGGAACTGGCCAAATTGCCCAAGGGCACCTATGAATTGACGGAAGAGCAGGATAACGGCCAGTTTTACAATGTGAAGATAACCATTGCCGAAGACAGGTTTGTCGTTGATCTGAGGGACAATCCGGATCAACTTGATGGCCCCTTGAACACCAGCCGTGATGGGGTCATGGTTGCCGTTCAGATGATATTCAAGTCGCTTACAGATCCCTATTCGCCAGCCAATGGCGGATCCTTTCGGCCGATTGAACTGCTGACCCGGGAAGGAACGGTTTTCCATGCCAGGGAGCCGGCACCACTCGGTTTTTATTACGAAATCGAATTGCGGGTCTATGATGTCATGTGGCGATGTCTGGCCAGGCACATGCCCGAACGGCTGGCTGCAGGTCATTTTGCCTCAGTGTGCGGTACCTTTATTGGTGGCATCCATCCGGATACGGGGCGTCAATACACGGTGATCGAGCCTCAGCTTGGGGGTTGGGGTGCAAGCCGGTCTGGGGATGGCAATTCAGGTATGTTCTGTGGCTTCCATGGCGAAACCTACAATTGTCCGGCCGAGATCAATGAGGCACGGAACGGCCTCATTGTTGACCAGATGGCCCTGAATGTCAGCCCGGGTGGTGAGGGCAAGCACATGGGAGGCAGGGGTATTGTGCTGGATTACCGGGTGAGGGCCGACAATGGCTTTCTGACGGCTGGCTATACCCGTTCAAAATTTCCGGCCTGGGGCCTTGATGGCGGCCATGAGGGTTCACCCAATTACATAGAGTTCATACCAAAGGAGGGCGAGGTGCAGACCTTTGCCGCCATATCGGGATTGACCACCCAGAAGGATGACGTCATTCGGGTTTATACCGGCAATGGGGGCGGATTGGGAGACCCAAGGGAAAGAGATCCCGAACTTGTTCGGAGGGATCTCAGGAATGGCTTGATTACCGATAGTCAGGCCTGGGAAGTGTTTGGTCTGAAGGATTGATGCTGGAAAAGTGATAGTTATGAAGGAGAATTGCCATGACAGCCAATGAACCACTTAAAATCATGTATCTCAACCCGGTTGGAACCGCGGCTTATGATCCGGTCTTTGCCGATATGGCCAGGGAGTTCAAACTGCCGGGTACGGAAGTGCATATCACGTCCCTGAAGGAATCTGATGGCGGCTTTACCCATATCGAATACAGGTCCTATGAAGCGATTGTAACATCCGGCATCATCAGGGCGACCAGGGCAGCAGCCCTGGAAGGCTTTGATGCATTGGCCATCGGGTGTTTTTATGATACAGCCCTGCATGACGCCAGGGAAGTTTCGGGGGAGATGATTGTCACTGCCCCCTGCATGGCTTCAGTCGAGATCGCCTGCAGTCTGGCCAATCGGTTTGGTGTGATTGTCGGTCGGCGTAAATGGGTCAACCAGATGACGGCAACCGTCAGGGAAAATGGCCGGGGTGAACAACTCAGCGGCTTCTATCATGTTGAATTGGGAGTGAACGAATTCCTCGTTGACCATGAACGAACCGAACGGTTGCTTACCGAAGCGGGCCGCAGGGCGGTTGAGGAGGATTACGCCGAGGCCATCATTCTCGGATGTACCCTGGAGTTGGGTTTTTTCCGGTCTCTGACCAAAACCCTAGGTGTACCGGTCCTGGATCCTTCTATTTCTGCCTTGAAGCGGGCTGAGTATGCGGCCAATCTCAAGCGTCAATGCGGCTGGATACCCAGTCGCAGATGGTCCTGTGAAGCACCTCCGGAGGAGGAGCTGAAGCGGTTCGGTATAATTGATGACGGTGATGTCTTTGGCAACCGGCTGATCGTTGAAGCCGAATAGGCAGAAGTATTAAGGTAAGGGTTTGGGTGTGAGCAGTGATTTGCCTCTCAAGGTAATGTATCTCAGACCGGTGGGTACGGCAGCTTTTGATGAGTTGTTTGCCGGCATGGTAAGGAGTTACAAGAACCCCGATACCGAGGTTCACATCACATCCCTCAAGGAAACCGATGGTGGATTTACCCATATTGAATACAGGGCTTATGAAGCTGTTGTATCCGCTGGTATCGTCAGGGGAACCAGGGTTGCTGCCCAGGAAGGATTTGATGCCGTTGCCTTGAGTTGTTTCTATGATACGGCCCTGCATGATGCCAGGGAAGTATCAGGTGCAATGACCGTTACGGGACCCTGCATAGCTTCAGTGGAAATCGCTTCCAGTCTGGCCAACCGGTTTGGTGTCATTGTCGGTCGTCGCAAATGGGTCGATCAAATGGCTTCGACCATCAGGGCATATGGTAAAAGTGAACAGCTGAGCGGATTTTATCATGTTGAACTCGGTGTCAATGACTTTCAGGTCAATCCTGAAAGGACGGAAAGGCTTTTGATTGATGCCGGTCGCCGGGCTGTGGAACAGGATTTTGCCGAAGCGATAATATTGGGTTGCACCAGGGAGGTGGGATTTTACCAAAGTCTGGAGAAGGAATTGGGTGTACCCGTCATAGACCCGTCCATAGCAGCCCTCAAGAGGGCCGAGTATGCGGCCAATCTCAAGCGTCAGTGCGGCTGGATATCCAGCAGCAGATGGTCATGTGAAGCACCGCCCGAAGAGGAAATCGATCGTTTTGGCATTATCAATGATGGTGATGTGTTCGGCAATAGGATTATTGTTGAGGCATCATGAAGTTAACCATATGAGGAGAGAGATATAAATGAGTGAAAGAGCTGTCAAAAGGTTGGGCAAGATAAGGGCCAGCATGAAGGCAACCAATACCCAACTGGTAGCCTTGGGACCTGGTGCCCACATGCAATGGGTTCTGGGGTTTCATACGCATGCTGACGAACGGCCATGCCTCCTGCTGATCGGGGAGGAAAGGGAGGCCTTTCTGATGCCTGCACTCAATTCCGAGGATACCAGGCAAAGATGTTCCATTACCTGCCATGAATGGGCCGATGATGAAGGGCCGACCGGAGCCTTGCTTGCGGCCCTTGATGATGTTGGGGCCGGAAATGCCGGAAACATCGTCTTGGATGAAACGATGCGGGCAGATTTTGCCATGCTGTTGATTGACCACTTGCCAGGGGCCAATCGGAATTTTACGGAAAATACCGTTGGTGCCCTCAGAATGCGTAAGGATGAAATGGAGTATGCGAGCCTCAAGGAAAATGCAGCCATAGCCGATCAGGCCATGCTTGCCGGCATTGCTGCCATCAAGCCTGGTATGAGTGAACTGGAGGTTGCTGCAATCATAGAGGGGAAATTCAAGGATCAGAATACAGCGATGAAATTTGCCATTGTCGGGGCCGGGCCGAATGGGGCTTTGCCGCATCATCATACCGGTTTGAGTATTCTGGAAATGGGTAATGGCATAGTCATTGATATCGGTGGGCAGAAAGGGGAATACTCGAGTGATATAACCCGCTTTGCCGTATTGGGTGAACCATCCGAGGAGATGGTCAAGGTCCACGGTATCGTCAATGAGGCGGTCAACAGCGCCCTGGAAATTACCAGACCTGGGGTCAGGGCAAGGGAAGTTGACCGGGCGGCCAGAGGAGTAATTGCGAAAGCGGGATATGGTGAATATTTTGTTCACCGGACCGGACATGGATTGGGAATTGAAGTCCATGAACCGCCTTATATTACGGCCTCATCGGAAACCATATTGGAAACGGGAATGGTCTTTTCCATCGAACCGGGGATTTACCTGCCAGGCAAGTTTGGAGTGAGGCTGGAGGAAATTGTGATCCTCAGGGAAGATGGCCCCGAGATTCTTTCCTCCTTGTCAAGGGACATCATTCGCGTAAAGCCATGACCAGGGATCCCTTCACGATATCGGTCATTCAGGCCGGATTGGTCGCTGCTGCCGACGAGATGTTCGAAACACTCAAGAAGACTTCCATGAGTCCCATTATTTATGAGGTACTGGATGTTGGTACCGGTATAACGGACAAGCATGGCAACCTGGTGGGATCAGGTGCCGGTATTCCAACATTTGTTGGCATACTGGATAAGGCTGTCAAGCGGATAATCGAAATCCATGGTCTGGAGAAGGTTGAGGAAGGTGATCTGTTCATTACCAACGATCCCTATTACGGTGGAGTAACCCATCTTAATGATGTCGTGGTTTCGTTGCCTGTTTTCTTCAATGGCGAATGCATTGCCTGGGCCTCTTCCATAGGACATTGGTCTGATGTTGGTGGGTCTACACCTGGATCCATGTCAACCAGGGTCAGTGAAATAATTCAGGAGGGTTTGAGACTACCTGCTGTAAAATTGTTTGAAAGGGGGAAACTGGTAACTTCGCTCCTTGAAATCATAACCTGCAATTCCCGACTGCCCGAAATCGCCAAGGGTGATCTCTGGTCCCAGATATCCGCCAGTCGAAGGGCCGGAAAGAGAATTACCGAACTTGCCGGTACCTATGGCATGGGGAATTACAATCTTGCGTTGAAGGATTTGTTTGAAGAAGGGGAAAAAAGGGCCAGAAAGGGGCTTTTGGAATTACCCAAGGGCCGGTTCGAGGCTTCGGAAATACAGGAAAACGATGATCTATGGAAGGTTGCCATAACCATCAGGGATGATGACTTTGTCGTTGACTTGACTGACAATCCCGAACAAAAGGCAGGTCCCTACAATACCAGCAGGGACGGAGCCGTTATTTCATCCCAGATGCTATTTAAGGTACTTACCGACCCCAATCTGTTTTGTAACGAGGGATCCTTCAAATTCCTCAAGGTCATAACCAAACCGGGAACAGTATTCGAAGCCACCGGGACAGCACCCCATGGTTATTATTTTGAAACCCGCATTCGACTTTTCGACCTATTGTTGCAATGCATGGCCAGGGCAATGCCTGAACAACTGCCGGCCGGACATTTCAGTTCCATCTGTGGAACGGTCATTGCCGGAGTGCATCCGAAAACGGGCAGGAAGTATACCATGGTAGAACCTCAGCTCGGTGGGTGGGGTGCAACATCGACGAGGAATGGTTTGAATTGCATGTATTCCTTTAGCCATGGCGAAACCTATGTTTGCCCGGTTGAAATATGTGAAGCCAGATATGGTATGGAAGTTGGATGGAAAAAACTTCTTGATGATCAAACTGGTAAGGGTTTGTACGAGGGTGGTAAAAGCCTTTCGACCTCCTACCGCATGAAAGGGAAGGCAGTGGTATCAGCCGGTTACAGTCGCAGTAAAAATCCGGTATGGGGTTTGAACGGTGGAAACCCGGGAGGAACCAACAAATTTGAGGTCAGGAAAGTGGGAAGTGATCCCATTCGTTATGCCTTTGTTAGTGATCTGGAAGTGGACAATGGTGATGAAATCATTATCGAAACTGCCAAGGGTGGTGGTTGGGGCAGGCCTATTGATTAGAATAAAATTTCTGTTGAAAAAATGGTTTCCTAAAGGAAAATCACGCTGTGAAGACGAACATATGACAGATAGTGAATTTGAGACTGCCTTTAGGTAAATTCTGGGAGATGATTAACCTAACACTCTATATGGGATGGTTTAAAGGTCTTCTCTTGTTTTATTGCTTATTTTCATAGCAAAATACAGATTGCCAAAACAATATTCAACCGTATAATCCACCTGCAATTAGTCATAATTGGTTGGTAATTGAGTGTTGGAATCGATGAGGAAAGACAACGTATGATTGAATTCTTAGATGGTTAAGTATTTACATGAAATACGTGATCCCATTCACGTTTTTGTAAGACTTACTGATGAGGAGCGTAAGGTTATAAACTCTCAACCATTTCAGAGATTGCGTCACATACATCAATTGGCACTTACATATCTCGTTTATCCTGGTGCAACTCATAAACGTTTTGAACATTCGCTCGGAGTGATGGAACTTGCCAGCCGGGTATTTGACATAGTTACGAACCCGAACAGTATTTCCCCAGAAATTCATGATAATTTGGAACAAATTCGAAATCCTGAGAAATTATCTTATTGGCGAACTGTCCTCAGGATAGCAGCTTTATTACATGATGTTGGTCATCTCCCCTTTTCCCATGCAGCTGAAAGGGAATTACTACCAAAGGGATGGGACCATGAAAAAATAACCAGAGAGATTATCCAAAGTGAGGAAATGGCCAAAATTTGGAGTAGCACAACTCCACCACTTAGACCTGAAGATATAGTTAAGTTAGCTATTGGGCCTAAAGAAGATGAAGATCTCAATTTTGATGCATGGGAAGCAATACTATCGGAAATCATAACTGGAGATGCTTTTGGTGTTGATCGGATGGATTACCTCCTGCGTGATTCGCATCACGCCGGTGTCAGCTATGGAAGGTTTGATCATTTTCGACTTATAGATACTCTCAGAATTCTTCCAGATCCTGAAACAAAAGAACCGAAGCTAGGCATTGAAAAGGGAGGGTTACATTCAGCTGAAGCTTTGCTACTTGCACGTTATTTTATGTATACGCAAGTGTATTTTCATCCTATACGTCGAATATACGATATCCACCTGAAAGATTTTCTTGTGGATTGGCTTGAGGAAGAATATTTTCCTATCAAAGTTTCAAGCCATCTTGCATTGACTGATAACGAAGTTACCAGCGGATTCTTGGATGCAGCAAGAAATGGCAATCAGGGTCATAAGCATGCCATACGAATAGTTAATCGAGAACATTTCAAATTGATATATACAAGAAATTCAAAGGATGTTGAACAGAATAGAGAACAAAATTTGATGGTGGGGAAGGCAGTTTCCGAGGCCTTGGCAAATAAGTTCGGTGCGGAGAATTTTAGGCATGATAGCTATTCACAAAGTGGAGGATCACCAGATTTTCCAGTAAAGTTAAATAACGATGATGTAGTTTCGGCGCTTTCAGAGTCTGATGTATTGAATCAGATTCCAGCCATTTCAATTGATTTCGTGTTTTGCGATAGTAAAATATTTACAGAGGCAAATGAATGGTTTAGGGAAAACCGCACAAGAATAATTCAAAATTTAAGAGAGGTGAATTGATTATGGATAATAGTGAGAAATCGGCACTAATTTTATGTATAATTGATAGTTTGGCCGAAAAAGACAGTTGGAGTAGTGAAACACGTATCCAAAGGATTGTCTATTTTCTGCAATATTTGCTTGAAGTAAAAATGGATTATAAATTTATCCTATACAAGTATAGCCCATACTCTTTCTATCTAAGGGACAAATTAACCTCATTACGTGCCAACAGGTTGTTGAAACTAGAGGCAGACAGATATTCTGGTCCCAGATATGTCACGACCGACTTGGGAAAAAAATATCAAGAGGCTTTCCCAAATACTTTGGAGTCTTACAAGAATAAATTGGAATTGATCATTAATTCCCTAGGAACAAAACCAATCTTGGAACTGGAACAATTGGCTACAGCACTTTTTTTCACGCGACTGGCAGAGGACCAAGAATCTATATTATTGGAAAACAGGGCTAAGGAAATGAAAAAATGGAAGCCAATAATTTCTATAGACTATGCACAAGAAGTTGTGGAGAAATTAGATACAATCAGGAATAATATGTTACCAGACACAAAAAATCTATCACTACTTCACGCTTAACAACTGTTTAAGAAATAAGAAAAATTATATGGGAACAACAATTGACCGTGCCTATTTATCATGAACCCCAATTCATTCCTGTGGCAATAGTCGAGGCGAAGCTTTCGGTAGATAGCGGAATAGCACGGGATAAGGTTACCTGCATACAGTGTCTGCGTACCCTCCACAATGGGGAAATTAGGGACAACAATGTAATGGCCTGCATCACGGATCGGGTGTCCAATGTCCGTCATGAAAATATGTGGTGTCTACTCCAAGTACTTGACAGCAAGGTACTCGCCTTGCCCAATATGTACCTTCACATCAATAATACATGCAATCGTGATTACCGTGTCCGATGAAGATTGTCCGAACCCAATCTAGGATTCTTAAAATCCATGGCTAATGGTCAAGCCAGCCACAGTGCAGCGCAGTCCACAGCCGGCTATCTGTATCAATGCCGCTTCGCTTTGCTTGCATCGCTTAAATACATATATATCGATTCGGGTCTCGAAGTCGCCGTCGAGAAATTCGACGATGTATCCTTCGAAAGGGAAGGTACCCCACTCGAATTGATCCAGACCAAACACCATCTTAAGAAATCCGGTGATCTAACCGACACCAGCGTCGATCTATGGAAGACTCTGAAGATTTGGGCCGAGTTCGTTAAGAAAGATCCTTCAATTCCTAGACGTACTCGTTTTGCGCTTATCACAACAGCGCAAGCACCTATAGGATCAGCGGCTGCACATTTAAGATCACCCCTTGTTAGTAACCGTGATCCTGTCAAGGCCGAGGCCATGTTGATGGAAGCTGCTGACATTTCGAAGAACAACGCAATACTAAAGGCTAAAACTGCCTTCAAATCCCTGACACCGGAAATGCGCAATACCCTTCTCAAAAACATCGAAATTATTGATGGCGCCTCCCGTATTTCTAACATGGAAAATCACATTGAAAATCAGATTCAATTGGTCGCACCTTGCGGCCAAGCAGCCCTTGCCCGGGAGCAGCTCGAAGGTTGGTGGTGGCACCGGATCTGCGCCGCCCTGCAGAACCAAAAGTTTGACACAATACCGATCTCCGAAATCTTGCTAAAGCTTGATGATATCCGTGAAAACCTAAGGCGCGATGCTCTGCCATTCGACATGGAAGAAGTTGATCCTCCTCAAGAGGAACTCGAAGCGTACAACGAATTTCGCTTCGTTCAGCAACTACGACTCATAAAAATCTCCTCGATCCGTCTGAATTACGCAAAGCGCGACTTCTACCGTGCCTCGACACAGCGCGCTCAGTGGGCGAGAAAGCGTTTACTCTTAGACGACGAAGTCGATCGGTTCGACAGGAATCTTGTCGAAGAATGGGAACCGCACTACGTAGGGATGTGTGAAAATCTTGCCGACGATGTTCAGGAAACAGACCTGTGTGATGCCGGTCGCGAGCTTTACAGGTGGGTCGAGACAGATGCACGCTTTCCGCTGCGCAAAACAGAAAGCCGATTTCTCAATGTCGGCACCTATCACATACTTGCGAATGATCTGCGTGTAGGCTGGCACCGTGATTACCGTAACTTAGACACAGACCACGGAGGACCCAATGGCTGATGTTGCACACTGGAGTCTGTCTTGGACTGAACGCCCGATCGAAGAAGCTCGCATATTCAATCCGGCATTTTGTGCGGAGCTAATCGGCCGTACCGTCGGTGAGTATCATCAAACCCGACAGACAACACTCAACCTGGTTGCCGCGTTTCTTGTTCTCCCTCTCACACTCCACGGGCCAACCCGCGAAGCTCTACCTCAAAGGGCCAACACAGTCTTCGCTGGTTGGATTGCCGAACATGCTCCCTTACTTGTCGAATTGCCCGACCGAGCAAGACGCCTGCGACCTGTTAGTCGCGAAGCAATATTATTCGCAGTCCATCACAAACTTCTTGCATTAGATACCGAAGGTCTGGTACCTGGAAAAGTTCCTATCAATCGCAATGCCCGAATTGTCGTTAGTACCGATGAGGTCAAAGCAACACGCAGAGCCGCTAGTCTGCTTGGCCGCTGGTTCGCCGCGCAAGGTACACAATCTTCCATACTGCAGGGAATGGGAGTCATACCATGACGCTTCAGATACGCTCGATCTCCATCTATTCCCACAAGGGTGAACGTCGTGATGTTAACTTTAAGCTTGGAACTCTCAACATTGTCACTGGTGCCTCCAAAACTGGAAAGTCGGCTCTTTTGGATATTGTTGAATATTGTTGGGGTCGCACCGAATGTACCATTCCTGAAGGTAAAATCCGCAGTACTGTTTCTTGGTTTGCTGTACATTTTGACAATAGCGGTGAAGGAATTCTTATTGCCCGTAAAAAACCTGGACCGACTGGTCGAGCCAGCAATGAAATTTATTTCGTACGTGGCATTGATGAACTTCCCTCAGACCCCAGTGGTTTTTATAAAAATATTACCCGTGACAGCCTCAAAACTCAGCTGTCAGCAATACTGGGTATTTCGGAAAACCTCAATATACCCGCAGAAGGAGCCACTCGAAATCCACTTGAAGCCTCTGCGCGTCACGCCATCCTCTTCTGCCTTCAGGCACAGGATGAGATAGCAAATCGAAGATACCTGTTCCATAGGCAGGGGGATCAGTACTTGCCGCAGATAATCCGTGACGTGCTGCCATATTTTTTGGGTGTCGTTGATGAAGATCATTTCTATGCTCTCAAACGCTATCAGGACATTCGTAAACGGTTACGTCGGCTTGAACGCGAGTACGCAGAGGCACAGGAGATCGCAAGCGACGCATCAAATAAAGAAAGTGTCTTGCTGGGGGAGGCGCAACGCGTCGGTCTAACTGAGCATAAGGCAAAAGTGGAAGATTCAAACAGTATACTCACCCTTCTCCGAGAGGCTGCCGTTCCCCAGCCCATTAACTTTTTAACTGTGGACTATCCAGAAGTTGACCATACAGCACTCGATGAACAACGCCGCTCCCTCATAGTGAAACTTCAGGAGGTCCGCGAGGATATCGCAGAGTTAGACCGTTTTAAGCACGAAGCTACAGATTTCGAAAAAGAGGTGCTCGAACAGGAGGCTCGACTCTCTTCCATTGACCTGATCAAGGAACCGGCTGATGGTGCAGGTACTATGTGCCCGCTGTGTGAAAGCAAATTGGCTGTCGTCGTCCCTAGCGTTGATGAGATTCGTGAATCTCTCACCAATGTTCAAGATCAGCTCCGCTCCGTGAAACGCGATGCTCCGCGTCTTCAGGAGAGGTTTGCTGAGTTGATGTCGCACCGAGAAAATTTGACTGAACAACTTCGTACCGTACAGGCCGAAATTGCGAAACGCATACAAAATAATGAGCGACTACGTCTCCAACAGCACCAATTTGCTGAACAAGCGCGTGTGGCCGGCCGGATTTCGTTCTATTTGGAGAACGCAAAAGTTGCTGAGGAAGGCAGCGAGTTGCCACGAAAGCTCGACGAGCTTCGTGCGGAAATTAGCGAACTGAAATCAGTCTTGGACGACGACGTAGTACAGGATCGTCTTCTAACAGTGCTTAATCTCGTTGGTAGGGATTTGACTGCTTTCGCCAAGCAACTGAATCTTGAGCACGGTGAAAACCCTTTACGCCTCGACATAAAGCGCCTCAGTGTAGTCGCCGATACCGATAACGGTCCATTGGCCCTTGCACAAATGGGCAGTGGCGAAAACTGGGTCGGCTACCATGTTGCAGTCCACCTGAGCCTTCACAAGTTATTCTCTCGCCGCGGCCGTCCAGTCCCAGGCCTGCTTATGCTAGACCAACCCTCACAAGCGCATTATCCACCCGATCGAGGTGATTCTAGTCGCATCGACGATCTCCCAGACGAAGACCAAGCCGCTGTTCGAAAGCTATTTTATTTGGTTTATAAATACGGTTTAGATTATACTCCCGGGGTGCAGATTATTGTAACTGACCACGTTGAATTACTAGAAGATTGGTTTAAATCTTCAATAATAGAACGCTGGCGCGACGGTGTTGCACTAGTCCCTGACGGATGGAGGCATGACTAACTCCCAATATCGCAATGGATATCGGAAGACAGAAAGAAATACTGAAAGCAACCGTAGGGTATTGTTGTTTACACATTAAACTAATTCTAATTTGTCACATTTTTTTGGCAGTAGATAGACAAATTTTCTTAAGTTATTCCAGTTTCTTCATACAATTTCGGTTTGGCCACCAATTTTCCTTTACCCGGTAGATTGTTTTTATTCGCAGATGGTTAGATGACTACCATGCGACCAACACAAGCAATCTACCTTCGTAGGATTCATGCTAGCGTGGCAGGATTTTGCCATCGGGATTTCATAATAAAATCCTTGACGGAAAAGAGTGTATGAAAACTTATCTGCATTGTTCTGCCAAGTATAGTGTTTTTTATTGGAAACATTCACAATATCACATAATTGGCTACATTGGTTCCAGGATTACTTCAATAAAAGAATTGTTTGGAAATAGGATTACTTAAATTGTCAATAGCGTTCAAAGTCTCAGTCCAGCCTCTGCTTCAGCAAACCCATGACAAGTATCTGCCACATCTCCATGCCCGGACGGCCAAGATCATGGCGGACATGGGGAAGAAGGTACTCCTCCAGAAGGGCAAACAGACGAACCCACAGTTCCTTGTAGCAATAAATTTGTTACAAGCCAATAGGGCCGGAATGTCTTACGGGACCTGGGATCAATCGTGATAGCCGGTAATGTCCATGTCGCCAAGTTCGGGATGGGGCTTGATTACATGTCTCATCGGTCAAAACCTGCGAAGATTAAGAAAAAACAGGCCGGAAACGGGAAAACACCATTTGTGAAACCAATCTTCATGATAACATCTTGATTCCAGACCTCTGTTGTCAAGGTATCAAATACTGTTTATTATGCTTTTGGGGCAAACACTAATTAGAAATACTCAATATTGGCAATTAGAAAATCGCCACTTTGAGACAAAAATGATGCATTATTTCATCAATTGTTTCTTCGCTGGTTTGATTTGGACCGTTCCCTTTTTGGGGGTGACAGTGGCGGGATCAAGGACTTAAAGTAAAAAGTAAGTACAATTCTTGCGGGTATGTAATCCTTCATTTCTGATCATAGTCCATTTCCCTAGAATAAGGATAAACAATGTCGATTACATCTTTAGCAATGACCTCATTTTGCTGTTTCGAAGGCTGGTGCTGCAATCGATAAAATATTATCTGCTATGAGTCATTATTTTTGGAAATGGTATTACATGCCTGGCCCAAAGGAAGACGGTATGGGGTCGGGTTTGTCATCTTATTGCAGCCCTTTCCGGAGATCGCTGACAGTCGCGTGCAGGACAGGGAGATCATCCGTGATGATATCCCAAACCTCCTTGTCATCGACTTTATGGTATCCATGTGTCAGGAGATTGCGGAAATCGACAATTTCCCTTGGGTCACCCAGTCTGGCAGTCAAATCGGGATCGTGGTGTTTGAGCTTGTTCAGCGCCTCCCCGATAATGGTAAAACAGCGTTCAACGGCCCTTCTTCTGACCCGGCTATTCCGATAGGCCGACAAATCCATACCTGCGGTATATTCCCGGATTTCTTCACTTGCCTGAATGACATCATCAAGCAAAACCTTCGAATCACGCTTCATGGATGATTTCGCAATCTTCCTCGATCGACTTTAGCAGGTACGGGTTGTTTATGGTTCCCTTGCGGATTAGGTCAACCTTGCGTTTCAGCACGGCTTGCAAATCATCCTGCAACCTTACCCGGCGTTTGTGAAGCCCCGGCAGGAGTGGAGGTTGGTACTCCACCAGGAAATCGATATCGCTTCTCAGGGGATCGAAATCGGTTGCCCGAGCTGCAGAGCCGAACACCTCAAGTTTTTCAACCCTGTGCTTGCGGCAGATGGCCGCGATTTCATCCTGTTTGTCTGCAATCAACCGATGCATTGTTCTTTCCTCTGGCTTCAACCCTAATATAATAATAGAACGACACCAAGGCAAGGAAATTTAACCCATTTCACCCAACCCCTACAGGTTTTTGCCCAGATGGGATAAGGTTTTCCCTGCCATACAGTCAAATCGATAAATCTATTCTTCCGGCAACGGGAAGCAGTCGTAGGTCCAGATCTCATGGTCGGGGGTCTAGCCATTGAGTTCGTAGATCTCCCGCCAGTGGGTCTGATCACCAAGATGCTTGGAGTCAAGTAGAAAAACCTTTTGTTCCCAACCTGCAGGTAGCCTATCCGGATTTGATGTCTAAAAATGGAATTAGGATGATTTCTTCATCCTACCGTGAGGCTGAACTCCACACCCTCCCGATTTTTCAGATAGTTGACTATTAGTAGGACTATGAGGGGCAGTATCGACAGGAGCATCACTTGAAGACAGCATCCGCATAAGGGTCCTGGGTTGTCTTCCGAGCTCAGCAGTAAGCTAGTTGAACTCATCGTCGCATTGATATAAACCCTCAACATCCCCTTGCCGATGTCTATGTCATTTTATGGCCTTATTGGCATCCTGCAACAAGCCGATACGGAATTCCGGGTACTGTTCAGCCAACCTTTTGCCGCTTCCCTGGAATCTCGACTAAGTGGCATCTTCCATCTCCTTTCGTTGCTTGTAATCGGCCCAAAGCACCTGAATAGGAAAAAAAATAATAACTCATTGCGAAAATAAATTGACGGCTATTACTTCCGTCTCAAGATTATTATCAGGATGGCCTTGATAAGGTAAAATCTTTGTTGAAAATGAGATTGGATAATTCGCATGTTCTGTAGAAATCTATTCATGGTTACTTTTTGAAAATGTTATTACAACCAAATCCTACCAACACACGGTTGAATTTACCCTCGGTCATCAAATACATATACCGAATTTCGTAAGTGAATAATTTTGTATAATGGTTGGTAGTTACATGAACTTAACCAAGAAAAAATTCCAAGTCGTCGGTATAGGAAATGCCATTGTGGATATCCTTTGCCATGTTGATTACCAACTACTTGTGGACCTTGATATTAATCCTGGGGTCATGCAGCTTGTCGATCTGGAAAGATCTCGAAAACTATATAGTCTGCTGGACGATGCCAAGGAGGTAAGCGGGGGATCGGTTGCCAACACAATGGCGGGTTTGGCCTTGTTGGGTATTAAATCAGCGTATATCGGCAAGGTCAAGGATGATCACCTTGGCAAGGTCTATGCCTCACACATGAAATCAATCGGAGTCGAATTCACGACCGAACTAGCTTCTGCGAATGAGGAATATGAGACAGGAAGAAGTGTGATATTGGTTACTCCTGATGGTGAGCGGTCCATGAATACATACCTGGGTGCCGCTGAGTTCCTGACCATTGAAGACATGGACAGGGATTTACTCGGTAAAACGGAATGGATCTACCTTGAGGGATACAGGTTTGATGGACCTGAGAGCCAGGAGGCGTTTCGAATAGCAGTCGAACAGTGTAAAACATATGGAGGTAAGGTTTCATTGGCCCTTTCTGATCCCTTCTGTATTGAAAGGCATAGGCAAGCCTTTTGGAACCTGATCAAAAGTGGTACAGACCTGATTTTTGCCAATAGGTCGGAAATACTCTCACTCTGTCAAACCAATGACTTGAAGAATGCCCTGGAAATGCTTGACAGGGAAGATTTGCTTGTCGTTGCAACACTTTCGGAGGATGGAGTCATTGTTGCCGGTCAGGGAAACAAAATAGAGGTTGATGCCGTACCTACCAAAATTGTTGATGCAACTGGTGCTGGTGATCAATTCGCAGCTGGTTTTTTCTATGGTATTTCTGAAGGGTTGGATCTGGAAACTTCAGCAAGGCTGGGCTGTTTGGCAGCAAGCGAAGTAATAAGCCATGTCGGGCCGCGCCCGGAAGAGAATTTATTACCAAGGTTCAGGGAAACTATTTAATATCCCAACGAATTAGCAATCATATCATTACAAAATATTGGAACTATTTATGCCATACACCTACGATGACCAAAATGTCTTTGCAAAAATCCTCAGGGGTGAATTGCCTTGCAACAAACTCTATGAATCTGAACATAGCCTGGCCTTTGAAGATATAGCGCCCATAGTACCAAAACATTATTTGGTGATACCCAAGGGACATTATGTATGCTTTGATGATTTTTCCAATAATGCCAGTACAGAGGAAATCGTTGATTACATAAAGACCATTGGCAAGGTTGCGGAATTACTGGGGTTGGTTCCAGGTGATTCCGGAGAAGGATACAGATTATTGTCGAACAGCGGGAAGGATGGAGTCCAGATGGTTCCACACTTACACGTTCACCTGGTTGGTGGCAAACCGTTGGGAAGAATGTTGCCAGATATGATCAAGGGACAGTAAACGGAGAAGTATCTACTTTGGGTTAAATGGTTTACTAGAATTTAAATTGGGGATGGACAAAATGACAACCGAGAGGTATGAATTTGAAGGTCATGCTGGATACAAGCTTTCTGCCAGACTTGATCGCCCTGATGTTCCGGAACGCACTACTGCTCTTTTTGCCCATTGCTTTACCTGTTCAAAGGATATTCCTGCTGCCCGGCGTATAGCCGAGGCACTTTCCGGTCTTGGTATCGCTGTTTTAAGGTTTGATTTCACTGGATTGGGGCATTCCGATGGAGAATTTGCGAATACCAATTTCACCTCGAATGTACAGGACTTGGTTTTGGCTGCAAAGCACCTGGAGGGTATAGGGCTTCCTCCCTCCATACTCATTGGTCATTCCTTGGGTGGTGCTGCGGTCTTAAAGGCTGCATCGGAGATACCATCAGTCAAGGCTGTTGTAACTATTGGTGCTCCTGCTGACCCGAGTCATGTGTCTCATCATTTTGAGGAAAACCTCGACAAAATAAGGGCTGAAGGTGAGGCAGAAGTCAATTTGGGTGGTCGTAACTTCACGGTCAGAAAGCAATTTGTTGAGGATATAACCCAGGAGAATCTCGAACCAGCAATTGCCCGTTTAAGAAAAGCTCTACTGGTTATGCATGCACCATTGGACAATACTGTTGGTATAGAAAATGCGGCACAGATATTTGGGGCAGCCAAGCATCCCAAATCATTTGTAACACTTGATGATGCCAACCACTTGATTACCCGTAAGGAGGATGCCGCTTACGCGGCTTCAGTCATTGCAGCCTGGGTGGAAAAGTACCTACCTCCCATGACCAAAAGGGAAGTCGGAAAGATACCTGATGGTACGGTCAGAGTCAGTGAAGATGATGCCAAAGGTTTCCGGCAGTTTGTTTCCATTGACGGCAAGTTTCAATTGCTGGCCGACGAACCCATCAATTTTGGTGGAACCAATTCCGGGCCTAATCCTTACCAGTTTCTTTCTGCAGGGCTTGGAGCTTGCACTTCAATGACCATCAGAATGTATTCCCGACGAAAGAAATGGCCACTGGAACATGTTGAAGTAGATGTTTTTCATTCGAAATCACATGCCAAGGATTGTAAAAGTTGTGAGGAAAAGGGAACCAAAATTGATGTGTTTGAGAGGATAATCAGATTGCGTGGTCCACTGGCTGATGAGCAAAAGAACAGGTTAATGGAAATTGCTGACCGATGTCCTGTTCACAAGACCCTTGAAGCTCAATCAAGGATCAAAACATGCCTGTCTGAGGATTAATGCCTCAAAGATTGATTTGTTGTTTATAAAACATTTGATTAATATTCTTTGTAAAACCGATTGGTGTGAATTGGTATAGTTGGTAAGAATGAATTTTGGGTGAGAAATGGAGTTGGAAGCACCAGAGATAGAGGTTGTTGAAACCGCTAGGGTTTCATGCCAGGGACAAGGTGGAGCCTTGGGGCATCCCCTGGTGTGGTATCAGATACCCTTGGACAAGGGCTGGGTTGAATGCGGTTATTGCGACAAGCGGTTTGTATTGGCGGGATTTGAATCCAAAAGGGCCGAAGAAACCTAGTTTGAAATTGTGAGATTGCGTGAGTAAATTCGGCGAGGGGGACAGGTTACTACTGGTAGATGGCTCGGGTTATATCTTCCGGGCTTATTTCAGTTCCCTGAACGTGGCATCAGACCGGTTTCGATATCGAAGTGACAATACACCGGTTGGTGCGGTTCACATATTCTGTCATATGTTGATGACGGATGTGCTCCAGAGTTCCAAGAAACCCACCCATATAGCAGTGGTTTTTGACAAATCATCAAAAACCTTCCGATCGGAAATCTATCCACCCTACAAATCCAATAGGCCACCACCACCCGAAGACCTGATACCTCAATTTGCCAGTACCAGGGAAGCAACCAGGGCTTTCAATATCCCTTGTCTTGAAATGGAAGGCTATGAGGCTGATGATATCATCGCTACCCTTGCTACCCAGGCCAAGGAGGCCGGAGGTGAGGTAACCATCATATCATCCGACAAGGACCTCATGCAATTGGTGGGTGAAGGTATTGTCATGTACGATACCAAAAAGCGCCAGGAAATCGGACCTGAGGAAGTAAAGAAGAAATTCGAAGTCTATCCCGACAAGGTCATTGACATACAGGCCCTGATGGGGGACAGTAGTGATAATATACCCGGCGTCCCAGGTGTTGGACCCAAAACAGCCGCAGGGCTGATCAATGAATATGGTGATCTTGATACACTCCTTGCCAGAAGGGATGAGATCAAAAAACCGAAACTCAGGCAGGTAATGGATGAAAATGCAGAGAATGTGCTGATCTACAGGAAATTGGTAACCCTTCTCAAGGAAGTACCAATTGACGTTACGCTTGATGATCTCAAACTTGCCCCACCACATCCAGAGAAACTTTTTGACTTCCTGCTTGCCCAGGAATTCCGAACCCTGGTTCTGAGAGCAGCGGATTATCTCAAGGTTGCTCCGCCCGAACTTCCCTCCCGAAACCTAACGGATGGTGATGCCCAATCAGGGGAAAAACCTCTAAACCCTGAGGAATACAAACTTGTCAACACAATGGACAGTCTCAATGATCTGATTGACAGAATATACGAAAATGGTCAGGTGGCAATTTCCTTTGAAACCGAAGGTGAGGAGTCTACGGCTGAACTGATTGCGTTGGGCTTGGCCGTCAAGGAGCAGGAGACTTTCTATTTGCCCCTTAGGCATGTGGATACGCAGGGTCTATTGAGAACCGATGGAAGCAAATTCCCTGATCAGATCGAATTCACCAGTGCCCTTCAAACCCTGAAAAGGGTGTTTGAGGACAACTCAATTTTGAAGATAGGTCAAAATATCAAGTTTTTGGTCAAGCTGCTTGCCAGACAAGGGATCAAGGTAGAAATTGTCGATGACATAGAGGTCATATCATTCGTTGCCAATGAAGGAAACCACAAGTTTGATCTGGCCAAGGTTGCTGAAACGGAGTTTGAATTTAAAGCACCGGTAATTTCCGACCTCTTGGGTACAGGCAAAAATGCCTTACCCTTTTCCCATACAAATATTTATGAGGCGGCAAAGTATTCTGCCACGACTGCTGATATAATATTAAGGGTCTGGAAGCATCTCCGTACCAAACTAATCCACAACAAGGTCTCGACTGTTTACGAGACCCTGGAGAGGCCACTAATCGGCATATTGGCTGACATGGAGGAAACCGGGATAGTTGTGGATCCAAAAAAGCTTGAAGAACTTTCGGGTAACTTTCAGGAGGAACTTACCGAATTGGCAGCAAGAATTCATGCCGAGGCTGGCGAGGAGTTTCTGATCAGCAGCCCCAAGCAATTGGGTACAGTCCTGTTTGACAAACTTCAACTCCCCTCAGGCAAGGCCAAAACAGCCAGTGGTTATAAAACCAGTGTCGATATACTGGAGGACCTGACAGCCAGTGGTTATAAACTGCCTGGGCTTGTCTTGGATTGGCGCCATAAAGCCAAACTCAAATCAACCTATACCGATGCACTGCAGACTTGCATAAATCCAAATACGGGACGGGTACATACCTCCTACAGATTGGATGGTGCCAATACGGGGCGTTTGGCCTCCATCAATCCAAACTTGCAGAATATTCCCATCAGAACAAGTGAAGGCAAACAAATACGGGAGGCATTCGTTGCCAGGGAAGGATACGAAATAGTATCTCTGGATTACAGCCAGATTGAATTGAGAATCCTTGCCTATATGGCCAATGTAAAAGGAATGAAGATAGCGTTCAGGGAAAAGATGGACATTCATCAATCCACTGCCAGCCAAGTTTTCGAAATACCACTTGATGAGGTTTCATCGGAAATGAGAAGAAAGGCCAAGGCAATTAATTTTGGAATTATCTATGGTATTTCGGCATTTGGCCTGGCACGCAATCTTCAGATTCCCCGTAAGGAAGCAAGCAATTTTATCGAGGGTTATTTTTCCAGATATCCCGAGATCAAGCTATATATGGAAAAGATTGTCGGAATTGCAGAACAGCAAAACCATGTTAAGACCCTTTTTGGTCGGAAGGTTGGCACACCCAGCATAAACAAGGGTGGTCCACAGAAAGCCTTTGCCAGAAGAGCTGCCATAAATGCACCCATTCAGGGTTCAGCAGCTGATATCATCAGGCGGGCCATGGTAAGAATACCTGATGTAATCAGCAAATTGCCAGCCAAACTTCTTCTTCAAATCCATGACGAACTTCTTTTTGAGGTAAGAAAGGATGCAGTCCCAGACCTAATCGAGTTGGCAACCAAGTCCATGGAAAAAGCTGATCGTCCGGTCGTGGCTATTGAACCTGGCTTAGTAGTAGATTCCGGAGTGGGTAAAAACTGGTTGGAGGCACATTAAGATAATCTCATTGTCAAGATTGGATCGAATCACCAGTTCGCAATAAAGTTCAAATCCTCAAGCAAATTGCTCTATATCAAACATCCATTTCCCTTGATGGTATAAAGGGAAAGAAAATCCCTTTTGACCATAATCCGAACCAACTTTCTCCATTGTATTCTTCATTTACACAGATCTCTACAAGACGGAAAAAACTCTTCCTGTCGATTAGGGCTTCCAGATTGGTCCTGACCAATACATAAGGTGAAACTTCACCCGTACCTGGATCTCGCATGACCCGAATGGGTTTATCCTTTCCAGCAGTGGTATGCTCGTCAACATTTGTAGTGAACGTTACTTCCTGGCTTTTACCAGTACCTTGTGCATCAAAATCCAGTGCTACAAAAGGCGCATCATCAACTTTAATTCCCACTTTTTCGACAGGGGTTACCAAAAAGTAATCATCGTCATCTTTTCTTAGTATCGTTGAGAAGAGTTTGACCAATGATTTTCTTCCAATGGGTGTTCCCAGATAAAACCAGGTACCGTCTCTGGCAATTCTCATGTCCAGGTCACCGCAAAAGGGTGGATTCCAAAGATGGACTGGCGGCAAGCCTTTTTTGGCTACTTTCCTTACCGTTGCAGCTATATTGTCGGCCTTACCTATATCATTGATCTGATCCGGCATTTCTATCCTTGTTTGGTAGTGTTCATTGTTTCAAAGGACTTTATCACAACATTTCGGCGATTATAAGAAAAACTAGGCATCAGGTTTGAAACTAGCCCTTGGTTTTGCCCCAATCTGCTTTGCAATCGTCTTCCACTTGGGGCCATGTCTTGCTTTCGGACCTGCTATAGCATGGGCAATTTCGTGCAATATGGTATCTCTGATCTCAGAATCCTTGCCGTCCAATGCATGGCTGCGACTGAGATGTATAGTCTTGTCCCTGTAGTTGCATTTCCCCAAAAAACGTTTTGATTCATCAAACCTCAAATTCCAATCATGCAACCCATGAGAATCCATCAGGTTCCGAGCCTGGCTACTTATTTCATTTAATCTATCGGCACTCGGTCGTGGTGTTTTGGAAGAGGTTACAAGGTTTAAGGTATGATAGGGTACAGTCCATTTATCTCCACTTTTTAAGATCACAATTGCACGCACCGGATTCAGTTTCAGGATTTTGCCTGAAAAAAGGTCGCCATGGAGAGAGAAACTTACCAAATCACCAACCCGATATTTTGATCTCTCCAGATCAACAGGTGTAACGATAGTATTTCGATTTGGCCCCGGTTTGACTTTCAGAAAATGCTCGGGTATCCGCCAAATTTTGTTCGAAGCATCAATTACTTGAGCACGGTTCCTTCTGGTGCCTTTTTTATACAAATGACCTGATATCACCTTATTCGGTAAGGCAAATTCTACTGGAGCTCCGATTTCCAATGACATTCTGTTATATTATGAATTTTTAAAATGTATAATTCTGACTTGGTACATCCAATTTATACCAACAAGAAAATTATCCAATAAGGGCAAAAACATATGTCTAGCCGTTCAGATGAAATCGATCACCAGATTAGACTGAAGGCTTTTGAACATTTAGCCAATTTACCCAAAGTGAATGGGCGATTGCATTATACACAACTTGATGAGGGGTTTACCTTCGATAATAATAGAATAACCTTGCACAATCGACAAAAAGGCATACACAAGCCCTGGCAAATGGCGTCGCTACTTTCTGTCAAAACGGTTTTTCCAAGATCCCTCTATCAAGCTACCTACCGTGATCAGATTGATATATACAATAAAATTTATGCGGGTGTGGATGAATTGGACTATTCATTTATGGGAACAGACCCCAATGCAAAAGAAAATCAATACCTTTTGAAGGCATGCGAAAACAATACACCAATAATATATTTCATAGGAACGGGTAAGGGGTACTATTTACCTGAATTCCCTGTATTTATAAGTGATTGGAACCCCCATAAACTAGAAGTCAAAATTAAAATCGATCGACTTGGTGATTGGCAGAATTTGAAAATCCAGGTTGATGAACAACTTTCGACCTATATTGAGCGAAAATATAGGTTTAGTAACATTAAGACCAGGCTTCACCAATCAAGATTCAGAACTGCAGTTATGGAGGCCTATGACTACAAATGTGCCATTTCGGGATTTCCTGAACCCCGCCGAATACATCCCGAACATAAGGTTCCGTTAATTGATGTGGCTCATATTGTGGAAGATAAAAACCCGAAATTTGGCCAACCAGAAATTGTAAATGGCTTACCCCTAACCAAATTGCACCATGCCGCCTATGACGCCAATTTGATTGGTATTGATCCAGAATATGGATTGCATTTGTCCCGAACCCTAATCAATGCAAAGGATGGTCAAACCCTTGCATTGTTAAAGAGCGTTGAAGGAAAAAAACTGCTTTTACCCAAGAACAGAAATAACTTTCCTGATCCAGAACGATTAAGCATCAAGTTTCAGGAATTTGAAAATCTAGCCAGATAGAACCCACACACAATTTCAAAATTCAAATTGTTCAGGGTTTTGAAAACCATTTCCTGAAACCTCGATTCCACAACCTTTTATTTGAAGGATTGTCTTTGATTACTATAATCACCGAAATTTCGATTCCAATCCATATGGAATTACCCCTTAAGGATTGGAAATGTTTTCAGACCAATAGCAAGAGAGAATACCTATGAGAATTATTACAACTTTCTTTTTGGCAGCAACATTTTCGCTGTCCGCAGGTTTCGCTTGGGCCAATTGTGACCCGGGTGAGATTGTCATTAAATTCAGCCACGTAACAAACACCGATAAACACCCGAAGGGCATTGCCGCAACCCTTTTTCAGGAAAGGGTCAACAATGAGATGAATGGTGTTGCCTGCATGGAGGTTTTCCCCAATTCCACATTGTATAACGATGATGTGGTACTTGAAGCCATGCTGCAGGGAGATGTCCAGTTTGCAGCTCCCTCCCTTTCGAAGTTCGAGAAATTCACCAAGCAGTTCCGGATTTTCGATCTGCCCTTCATGTTCAAGAACATAGAGGCAGTCGATGCCTTCCAGTTGTCGGAAACGGGTGAAGCCATGAAAAACTCCATGCAGCGACGTGGGCTGGTTGGTCTTGAATTCTGGCACAACGGACTCAAGCAGTTTTCAGCCAACAAGCCCTTGATCACCCCTGATGATGCCAAGGGGTTGAAGTTCCGGGTACAGAAATCCGACGTTCTGGTTGCCCAGATCGAGGCTCTGGAAGCTTCGGCACAACCCATGGCCTTTTCCGAGGTCTATGGAGCCTTGCAAACCGGTGTGGTTGACGGGCAGGAAAATACCTGGTCAAACATTTATGGCAGGAAATTCTTCGAAGTACAGGATGGTATTACCGAAACCAACCATGGTATCATCGACTATCTGGTTGTAACTTCAGTTGACTGGTGGGAAAGCCTTGATAAGGATGTTCGCAATCAGCTGGCCCAGATCTTGAGGGAAGTAACCGAACAAAGAAATGGTGAAGCCTTTGCAGTTAATGAAAGTGCCAAGCAGGCCATTATTGATGCCGGCCATACGATTCGTACCTTGAACGATGAACAGCGTCAGGCTTGGGTTGATGCCATGTTGCCTGTTTGGGAACAGTTCGAGGGAGATGTAGGAGCGGAGAATATAGCTGCTGCCCAAGAGATCAACGCCGCGAATTGATCAGTAATTATTGACCAACCGCATTTTTGATCAAATGCGGTTGGGTACTCATTGAAATCTCATGGAAACCAAATCAAACTTGATTGATACCGTCGGATTGTATGTCGACAAGATCGAAAGAGTATCCATAGCCGTAATATTGGCCTTGATGACCATAGTTACGTTTACGAATGTTGTATTGAGATATGTGTTTAATGACAGCCTGATATGGGGGTTGGAAGTAACCCTGGTGCTGTTCGCATGGCTGGTGCTTTTGGGGATCAGCCATTGTATGAAGTTATTTGCCCATATAGGTGTTGATTTCGTAGTCAACAGTTTAAGACAAGGATGGCGGAAGCTGTTTGGGATATTTGCATCTGTCATTTGTATTGCCTATGCTTTCCTGTTGCTCAAGGGATCCTGGGATTACTGGGCACCATTTGCCGGATTGTATGAAACGACAGGTCACTGGTTTCCTACGGGTTTTGACTGGAATACGAGGGATCGTGCCTGGTACGAGACGGACCAGATACCCATGCTTGATTTTCTTCGTTTTTTTGAACCGCTGTTGAATGAGGGGGAAGAATACGAAAAACTTCCCCGATTTATTCCCTATGTCATCCTTCCTTTTGCTTCACTGCTCATATTTGTCAGATTTGTTCAGGGAGCGATCATGATTCTGAATGGGAAGGCAGAGACTTTGATAGTCAGCCATGAGGTAGAGGACGCCATTGGTACTGATTCACAAAGAGAAACGGATTGATCAAGTGTCGGTTGTTATCCTCTTTGTAATGATCATAGGCCTTTTGATCTTCGGGGTTCCCATTGCTGTTTCCCTGGGCTTTTCTTCAATTGTATTCCTTCTGGTATTGTCGGATGCTTCATTGGCTTCCATTGCCCAATCGTTCTATCAAGCAATGGCGGGGCATTATACCTTGCTGGCCATTCCCTTTTTCATATTGGCCTCCAGTTTCATGTCTACCGGGGGTGTTGCCAGAAGGATAATCAGATTTTCGATAGCAGTTGTCGGGCACTTGCCGGGTGGGTTGGCCATTGCCGGAGTATTTGCCTGCATGATGTTCGCAGCCTTGTCGGGGTCTTCCCCCGCAACCGTGATTGCCATTGGCCCTATTGTAATAGGTGGAATGATACAGGTAGGCTATTCCAAGGATTTTGCTGCAGGTGTCATCTGCAATGCAGGAACTCTGGGGATATTGATACCTCCTTCAATTGTCATGGTTGTTTATGCTTCTGCTACTGATGTCTCCATAGGCCGTATGTTTCTGGCCGGTATTATTCCGGGTCTGCTTGCGGGTCTCATGCTGATGATAGCAATTTTTGTCATAGCGGTAATCAGAAACATGCCGAGGGAAGAATGGAAGGGTTGGCATGAGATTTTTGCCTCTGCTTGGGATGCCCTTTGGGGATTATTGTTGATCATAATCATACTTGGCGGAATTTATGGAGGATTGTTCACACCTACCGAAGCAGCCGCAGTTGCAGCTGTATATTCCTTTTTGATCGCTACCTTTGTCTATCGGGACATGGGACCTCTTGCCAGACAGGTTGAAGGTATCAAGGGAACCATAATATCACGTCCATCATCGATAATTACGGTTTTTTTCCATCGAGATACCATAGATACATTGTATCATGCAGGCAAGTTGACCATCACACTGATGTTTATTATTGCCAATGCATTGATACTAAAGCATGTGCTAACTGACCAACAGGTTCCACAACATGTAGCTTCCTATATGCTGCAAGTTGGATTGGGACCTATAATGTTCCTGATTATCGTTAATGCCATACTCCTGATCGGGGGGCAATTCATGGAACCCTCGGGATTGTTGATAATTGTTGCTCCCCTTGTTTTTCCAATAGCCATCGAGCTGGGCATTGATCCCATCCATCTAGGCATAATAATGGTAGTCAATATGGAAATCGGAATGGTTACACCCCCAGTGGGATTGAATCTCTTTGTGACCTCAGGGGTATCCGGCATGTCTGTCATGAGGGTTGTCAGGGCAGCTTTTCCATTTTTGGGTATCCTGCTGATCTTCTTGGTTATCGTTACGTATGTTCCCTGGATTTCAACCTATCTTCCTACCCTCTTCATGGGTCCAGAGGTTATACAACAATAATGATGGTCAAAATGATCACGAATTCCAGATATAAAATAATTTCCCATTAACAACTGAAGATATACTTGAGTTAACAATACAAGTGCATACCTCGAACTAATGCTTGAAACAGGTCAGAAATTCCAGCATCCAGTGACAAGCCAGTTTTCTGATGACATGTTTTTTTGCTACAACCGAAATTCTGCTCCAATATTGTCATGATTTTATAATTTCAGTATTGGACCGTGCTGTACTCCAACTGTAATCACCAATAGATTTGCCATATGATGATTTGTTCAGGTATGTTGTTTTGATGAATAATAGGTTTCAGGTTGAATTCCATTTTAGAAATGCCTTGATCTTTGATGGCGATGGTACTGAACCTTTCAAGGGCGATATTGGCATTTCAGACGGGAAAATCGATTTCGTGGCACCTGCTGGCGAACGTTCTGAAGTCATTTCCGATAAGGAATATGATTTGTTAGGAATGGCCCTCGCTCCAGGCTTTATTGATGCTCATACCCATGATGATCATGCGGTTTTAGACCCAATCAAAATATATCCCAAGCTGTCGCAAGGGATAACAACCATCGTTGCAGGTAATTGTGGCATTTCACTGCCTCCCCTGACACTAAATGGCCAAATGCCACCACCCCCCTTGAACCTCCTTGGCAACAGTGGTTTGTTCAAATTCCCCACCATGGCATCCTACCGCAAGAGCCTCACCAAGAATGGTCATGCCGTGAATCTCGTTTACCTCATCGGACATTCGTCCCTGCGAATTAAGGTGATGGATGATGTAAATCGGGAAGCGAATTCGGAAGAAATCAGATCAATGCACAATCTGTTGACCCAGGCCCTCAATGAAGGAGCCAGCGGCTTCTCGACGGGACTGTTTTACCCTCCAAACAAAGCCGCAAGTGAGGAAGAGGTTGTGGGGGTTGCAAGTGCAATGAAAAACCATGGAGGCATTTACACCACTCATATGAGGGATGAAGGAGATGATGTAATAAAGAGTATTGACGAGTCCATTTCGACAGCCAAAAAGGCAGGTGTTCCCCTTCTCATATCTCATCATAAATGTACTGGCCGTCAAAACTGGGGTCGAACCCGGGAAACCCTGCAATTACTGGAAGAGCATCGTCCATCATTACCACTGAACTTTGATATTTATCCCTATACGGCTGGTTCCACAATCTTGCAAGAGGATCAGGTAAGTGAGGAAACAAGGATTATGGTTACCTGGTCAAAAGCACATCCTGAAAGAACAGGTCAGGAATTGGGTGACATAGCGAGGGAGTGGGAAGTTTCCTGCAAGGAAGCAGCAAGACGGCTAAAGCCTGCGGGCGCTATCTATTTCCAGATGCATGAAGAAGATGTTCAGAGATTATTAAAATCTGATATAGCCATAATCGGATCAGACGGCATTCCCGAAGACGAACATCCACATCCACGCCTCTGGGGGACCTTTCCAAGAATAATTGGCCATTATGCAAGAGAGCTTGGTTTGTTGACCATGTCTGAAGCAATAAACAAAATGACTGGTTTGCCAGCGAAGGTATTCGGATTGGGCGAGCGGGGAAGGATAGCTCCAGGCCATTTTGCGGATTTGGTAATTTTTGATCCAAAGACCATCATCGACAAAGCAGATTACGAGAAACCCAAGGTCCCAAGTGAGGGCATCAATGCGGTCTGGGTTAATGGCAAGGAGGCTTTATACTCGGGCAGTATCAGAGTTTCAAATGCGGGCAGATTGCTGCAATCTGATTTTTCCTGAATAAAACCAAAATCAACTAACACGACCTCTGGCGTCAACCTTGACGAGCCCCAATATCTTGTTCCCTGATTTCAGGGCTATGTAATCGTATAGATTAATAACGGGACAAATATGATTTGGGAGTATCTCTACAAGATCACCAACATTCGGTGATGGCTCACCCATCACCTCCATCTGACCATGTTCCTCACTCAGTTTTCTTACCTTGGCCTGAGAACCTGGATCTATTCCATAACCAATCAAGCCGTTAAGGTCACTTGTCAGGGCCTTTGAACCCGCATCCAGAATTATCCTGTCTTCTGTGGGTTTTGAAACGACGGTGGCTAATACCCTCGCTGCGCAATTCCGAAGTTGGCAACTACCCTTTTCCAATATTATACGATCATTGAAAATATAGGTACCAGCCCGGTATTCTGTTATTCCCTCCAACCCCTCTTCCAAAAAGAGATCCCTGGTACCCCCTGAAGATATGGTTTGCACGGGGATGCCATTACCCTCAAGCACCATTCGCAAGTTAGACAACAGAGCAGAAACCTCTTTCCTTTCACCTGACGGTGGATAGGTCATAAGACCCTTGAAACGTAAATTCGAACTTGAAACAATGGTTTGGGCCAATTGCAATACCTGTTCGGGATTGGCAAGACCGTTTCGTTTGAAACCTGTATCACATTCGATTAGCAAATCTAGGTTGATGTTTTTGCTTGCCGCTACTGTATTCAATTGTGAGATACAAAATTCATTATCGGCAACGAGGGTAAGTTTAGTCTGTCTGGCTAGATTGATCAATCTGGTCAATTTTCGTTGGCCGATAATGTTATAGGCAATCAAAATATCACCTATGCCGGCTTCCGCCATAATTTCAGCTTCTCCCAACTTTTGGACAGTTATGCCACAGGCACCCAAATGCAGTTGGATTTTAGCAAAAGGTATCATTTTATGGGTTTTGACATGTGGGCGAAAAGCTATCCCCAAATTATCAAAATGCCTTTGAACATTGGTCAGGTTTTGAAGCACCATCTCCAGATCAATAACCGGAATGGGAGTATCAAGCTCTTCCAAACATGTTGCTGCTTCTTTAAAGCTAAAATATGACTGTGCTTCTTCGAATGTCATCTGGATTGGAAAATTGGGATCTTGTGTTTATTTACACGGTTGTAAAGGTATAAGTCATTTAGAAATTCAATTGTCCAATATGGGTTTTTGTCAGAAGTATTTTATTTCACTTTTTGAATTAACAGGATTCTTATTTTAATTTATTCCCTAACCTAAAATAAGACCGCAATTGTCATCCATTTCTTCTCTGTCGTTCCTTTTACAGGATAGCAGTTATGATAAGGAACTGCTGGTTCATGTCTTTGCCAACCCTTGCATGTATTTGCAGATGAAGCAATTTTAAAGGATATCGAAGGAAAGAGAGACAGGCAAACCTTGAATAAGTTTACACAAATGATATATGATTATATCTTAAGTGTAAATTAATGGATTTAGATATCATGCGCCTTGAAGAAGCACTCAAAATCCTTGACCGGTGGAGTCGGAGAGGCCGCCTTGTCTACACTCGCAATGACCTGCGGAAGCTTTTCCAGGGGGACAGTGATGTAACTTTCAAGGCCAGTCTTGAACGGTTGACGGCCACCGGTTTTCTGCAGCGGGTGGCACGGGGGGTTTACATGTACAAGCTGTCGGGAAACCTTGGGCAGCATCTACTTGAACGGATTGCCGTCACCCTTCGAAGGGGACATTACAACTATCTCAGCCTGGAGTCGGCCTTGTCAGCTTACGGAATCATCTCCCAGGTCCCGCTGGCAGGCATTACAGTGATGACAACGGGCCGTTCCGGAGTCTTTGACACAACCCTTGGAAGGATTGAATTCATCCACACCAAAAGAAGTGGCGACCACATCCTTGCCCATACCAGGGACGTTGGTCACCCGTTGCGCCTGGCAACCCCGAAGGCAGCTGTCAGGGATCTGCGACGGGTCGGGCGGAACGTTCACCTGATTGACGAGGGGGAATTGAAGGAGGTTCTTGCCGATGCAGGCCAGAATTGATTTACAGAACATGCTAGGGCAGATATGGGTTCAAAAACCCGAATTGCAGCCATTGGAATCAGTGGTAATCAAGGAACTGATCCATTACGAGATCCTGTGGGCATTGGACAGGAAGGGATTTCTCGGTCAATTGACTTTTCATGGTGGCACGGCATTGCGCCTCTGTTTCGGTGCCAATCGGTTAAGCGAGGATCTGGATTTTGCCGGCGGTTCCGATTTTACCCGTCAGGATGTGGATGGGATTTCGGAGGTACTCCGGACGCATTTGACACGTCGGTATGGTCTGGAGGTTACTGTCAAGGAACCAAAACCCCAAAAAAAGGAAGGTTCTGCGGTTGCGGTTGATACTTGGCAAATTTCAGTCGTTACCAATCCCCAGCAGAAACACCTGCCACGCCAGAGGATCAAGATCGACATTGCCACAATGGAATCCAGAAGCAGGGACCTGCATTCATTAAGGCCAAACTACGCGGTTCTGCCAAGCGGATTCGATGATTTGCTTGTCCCGGTCATGAGTCGAGAAGAGATCATGGCCAACAAGCTCGTGTCCCTACCGGTTGCCGTCAACCGGAACCGTATTCGTTTCCGTGATATCTGGGATATAGCCTGGCTAGACCGGCAAGGGATTCAAACCAATCATGAATGGATCGCCGGAAGAATCGGCGAATTCGGAATAGAAGACTTTGGAGAACGGGTGAAGGCCATGCGACAAATGCTTCAACAAGCCGAAACCCAAACACGTTTCAGGGAAGAGATGGCACGATTCCTCCCGCTTGACGTCATAACCCGAACTATTGATAGGCCCGAATACATGTCACATGTGATCAGGACGGTAGACGGCCGGCTAGCCGAATCAACCTCCAATATAGGTACCCCCGAAAACAGCAACGGTTCTTCGCAGGACCCTGACCTTTACCGTGGGGTATCTGGTCCAAGTCCCTTTTGAGCAGGGACACGAAAGCTTTCAGACATGCCCTTAATCAACGCTGGTAATTTTAATCATGAGTATTAGGACATTTTGTTTTACCATTGCATGGAATAAACTGAGGGATAACCAATAGGATGGCAAAGAAATAAGCTCCCTTGAACGATCCCTACCGGGTAGGCGGAATCCTCAAGGTTTTAGAGCCTAAATCATAAATCATAAAAGTAATAAAATAATGCTGCTTGCCCTATAAATTATAACTGATTTTGAACTCAATAATGGTTTTATGTCTGGAATTTTATTGAATTTACAACATAATTGGACTTTTGGAACAGGCTCATAGTTTATACTTGGATTATATGTTAGTGCTTGTTGTAGGATCATCCAATGTCAACAAAATTTGTGTCATCTTCAATTGATTGGGAAAAGGAAGGCAAGCAGGTTGGAGACCTGAGAGTCCAATGGTCGGATAATTTGGTGCCATTGGGATACCATGCTGTTCCCTTGATTTATTTTCGCAAGGGCAAGGGACCTAATGTATTGCTTCTGGGAGGAGTGCATGGTGATGAATTCGAAGGACCGTCCTCCCTGATGAGGCTCGTTCAGAATATTGACCCTGAGAAAGTCTCGGGTAAAATCATGATAATACCAGCTCTAAATCGGCCAGCTGTATCGGTTTCCGGAAGAAACTCCCCTCTGGATGGAAAAAATATGAACAGGTCCTTTCCGGGTAACGCACAGGGAACACCAACGGAGTTGATAAGCTACCATATTGAATCAGTCGTAATTCCCAACTGTGATGTTGTTATTGACCTGCATTCAGGTGGTAAAGCATCTTACTTCACTCCATGCACCCTTGTCACCGAAGTCACCAGCAGGGAGGTCATGAAAGCAAGCCTTGACTTGGCTGAGGCATTCGGTTTGCCAACCTTGTGGAAATTGGGGGAGTATAATGATGATCGATCAGTAAATTCTGCAGCAGCTCGCAATGAAGTACCCATGATTGCTGCTGAATTGGGTGGGGGAGGGGGAAGTTCACCCGAGTTGACCAAGGCGTCTGAAGAGGGTCTATACCGATGTCTGGCACAATTGGGAGTTTATCCTGACCCACTTGACGAGGAATTGGGTCAAGGCACCAGGATAGCAAGGACCGTTTATACGGAAGATTTGAACCACTGCATATTTGCCCCGGGTAGAGGGCTTTTCGATCGAGATTGTAGGGCCGGAAGTTATGTGCAGCAGGGCGACATTGCCGGATATTTTCATTGGCTTGAGGAACCAGAAAGAGCGTCAGTTACAATAAGGTTCCCCAATTCGGGATTTGTTCTCGCTCACTTGAATCGGGGGATGGTAAACAGGGGAGAAATGCTTTTCCTGGTAACACAAGAAACCGAATTCAATAGCTGATATTTCCCCGAGACCCTCGAAAAAGCAGGTTATTGGACTAGATAATGGGAAGGCAAATTGTTGGTGAGCCCGACAGGATTCGAACCTGTGACCCACTGATTAAAAGTCAGTTGCTCTACCAGCTGAGCTACGGGCCCACTAAATTGAGAGGAATATCAATAGTTAAGTTTCGCTCTTTTCCAAGTATTTAGGATGTAGAAGTTCAAATTTTAAGAAGAATTTTGAAATTACCATGAAAAATCAGAATTTATCCATAGATTTTATGAAAATGCATGGTCTGGGTAACGACTTTGTAGTTATTGATACCAGAGGTAAGCCTTTACCTGTGGGATCAATTGTTGCTGAAACTCTTTCCGACCGTCGTTTTGGAATCGGGTATGATCAATTGGTCTTGATTGAAGAGAGTGATGTGGCTCATGCCAGATTGATCTTCTTCAATTCTGATGGTAGTCCTTCCGCAACCTGTGGAAATGCAACCAGATGTTTGGGTAGGTATTTCATGGATCAGGAAAATGTCCCAACGGTGCAACTTGAAACCGATGGCGGCATTTTGGATTGTCATGACGCAGGGAACGGTTTGAGCAGGGTGAATATGGGCATTCCCTTGCTTGATTGGCATGAAATTCCTTTGGCTGAAGAAATGGACACCTTGGAACTCCCCATTGAGGGAAATCCCTGTGCGGTTGGAATGGGGAATCCACATTGTGTCTTTTTTGTGGATAATGCAGAAGCAGTTGACCTTGCGGAAATTGGTCCACGAATTGAACATCACCCCCTGTTTCCGGAACGTACCAATGTTGAATTTGTTTCCATAAGGTCTCAATCGGAAATCAGGGCCAGAATTTGGGAAAGGGGAGCAGGAATTACCTTGGCCTCTGGTTCCGGAACCTGTGCTGCCGTGATTGCTTCAATTAGAAGGGGGTTGACCTCCAATAAGGTTGATGTAAAGGCTGATGGAGGATGTTTGAACATTGAATGGTTGGAGGATGGTGTTTGGATGACAGGTCCTACTTCCCATGTCTTCAATGGTACATTATCCCGTGAGTTTCAGGAGAACATCCTTGCTTCCTGACAAGATCAAGACAGAAACACTCGGCTGTCGCCTGAATGCCTATGAATCTTCGGTAATGGAAGGATTGGCAGAGGATGCCAACCTTGCCAATACGGTCATAATAAACACTTGTGCAGTCACCAAGGAGGCAGTCAGAAAGTCCCGGCAGCTGGTCCGCAAGTCCAGATCAAAATGGCCAGATGCAAAAATAGTTGTAACCGGATGTGCTGCTCAAATTGATCCCCGTTCCTTCAGCAGGATTGAGGGTGTTGACTGGGTAATAGGCAATGATTCCAAATTGGAAGCCGGACTTTGGAGAAAATTGGCTGATTCCGAATTTTCGAATGTTGAAAACCAAACGAATATTCTGGTTGAAGATATCATGCAGGTCAAGGAAATAACTCCTCACCTGGCCAAGAGTTTTGGAGCTCGTGCGGTTGCCTATCTGCAGATTCAGAATGGCTGTGATCATCGTTGTACCTTTTGTATCATACCCTATGGGCGCGGGAATTCACGCTCGGTACCAGCAGGGGTAATTGTCAACCAAATACGTGATTTGGTTCAGGCTGGTTACAATGAAGTTGTTCTGACTGGGGTTGATCTCACTAGTTGGGGTGGGGATCTTGTGGGAAAACCAGGCGTAGGAAACCTTGTTTCCAGAATCTTGAAACTTGTACCGGAACTACCAAGATTGAGAATTTCCTCGGTTGATCCGGCCGAGATCGATGAGGAATTCATTGAGGTGGTTTCAAACAACGAAAGATTGATGCCTCATCTGCACTTGTCGCTGCAAGCAGGTGACAACATGATTCTCAAAAGGATGAAACGCCGACATACCAGGGAAGAGGCGATTGAATTTTGCAATAAGATCAAGCAACTGAGACCCGAAATGACTTTTGGGGCAGATCTGATTGCAGGCTTTCCTACCGAGACCGATGAAATGTTCGAAAATACCCTGAATATTCTCGATGACTGTCAGTTAACCTGGTTGCATATCTTTCCGTATAGTCCAAGGGAGGGTACTCCTGCTGCCAGAATGCCGCAGGTCAATGACAAAACCATTCGGGAAAGGGCTTTCCAATTGAGGGAATCAGGAAAAAGGAGAGTTGGTATTCACCTTGAGGAACAGGTTGGCCGAACCTTTGATACACTGGTCGAATCTCCCATGACAGGGCGTACCGGTCAATATTCGGTAGTGAAACTACCAAACAAGGAGGTTCCCGGATCAATAATACCACTGACCATAACAGGTTTTGAGGATGGAAACCTCATTGGTCATCACTCATCAGTATGATAGTTGGAGATCATTATGAAACTTTACAGTAATCCGGCTTCACCATTTGCCAGGAAAGTCATTGTCGGGTTTTCGGAAGTCAATGCCATAGATGATGTTGAAGTCATCAATGTGATCGGCAATCCTGTAGACAGCGGTGACATTCCAATCACGGAAAATCCTCTTGGCAAGCTTCCAACGCTTGTGGATACTCCTTTTGGCACATTGTATGACAGCCGTGTGATTACTCGGTTTATTGATCACCATTATGATGGCGGTTTGTATCCCTCTTCCACATTATTTGAGACACTGAAAATGGAAGCCCTCGCTGACGGCATTATGGATGCCGCGGTTCTGATGACCTACGAAAAACGAGTCAGAAGTGAAGATAAACAGTCGGAGGTTTGGATGGATGGTCAATGGATAAAAATCAATAGATCTCTTGATGCTCTGGAAAGTAAAGGCAAGGAATTTTTGAACTCATCATTCAATATTGCTCATATTGCCCTCGGAAGTGCCTTGGACTATTTGGATTTTCGTCACTCGGATCGAGCTTGGAGAAGCGGACATCCCAAACTGAATGAATGGAGTGAAGTAATTAGCCACCGTCCAAGCATGATTGCCACCAAGCCGGCATAAGTCAATTGCAAGGGGTAAAATTCAGAACTAAACCGTTTCAAAAAACTTCCGGGGAAAGGATTTGTCACTTTACCAAAGTTTGAGATCTTCCTTGTACATTGGTTTGAGAAGGTCATCTGGAGCAGAAATTTTGCCTTCAAGCAAGTCAAACAGTTGGTGCTGTTGTGGCAACGGAACCAATCATACAACAGGATGGCCCCACTTGGTAATGATCATCTCTTTACCCTCAGAGCTGCGTTAATGAGTTTCGACAACTGGTTTCTGGCTTCATGAACTTGAAAACGCATGGTTTTCCTAAAATAAAAGAATTTTATCAATGAATGGTAAACTTCCCAATGAATAAATTCCACAGGATTCGGCAGCTTAATATTTCACATCAAGTTACAATTATCTTAACTGGTGGTTGGACAGAATAATAGGTGCATGAGCCAAATGGAAAAACCAATAGTTTCCTTGTCAGTGGGGTTGCATAAGAAACAACCCTATCGCGTACCCCGCTTGTATCTCCAATATTTTTGAAGGTGGTTGTCAACACCCGATCCTCGCCACCTCGAACCATGCACAGGCGAGGATTCTAATGTTAAACCCCAAACATAAACAGTGGTGCTGACAACCCGCTCTAATACTATAACAAACAATATTTTTTTCAACATATTTTATTTATTTTTTTGTTTGGCACTTCCTGATGATGACTATTGAAAGTATTTTGAGTTCGTTTAAATATGGAAGTTAAAATTTCGAACAAAGTTTTATAGTGAAAAACCACTCGATTTTTTCTATATAAAAACGAATTTGCGATTTAGGTATTTCAAATTTGATCGAATTGAATTAATTGGTTCTGACCCAAATCATGTCAGAAAACCAAGATGAGAGTTATAGGAGAAGTCTGTTTGACTGATACAACCAATCCGAAGGCAACCAGAAGGGATTTTCTGTATTATGCAACGGCCGGAACCGGAGCCGTGGCAGGGGGAGCCGCCGTATGGCCGCTGATCGATCAGATGAATCCCAGTGCCGATGTCCAGGCCCTTTCCTCAATTGAAGTAGATGTCTCTGGAGTTGAACCTGGAACTCAAATTACCGTAAAATGGCTGGGCAAGCCGGTATTCATCCGAAGACGTACAAGCGAGGAAATAGAAGCTGCTCGTAGTGTCAATATTGAGGAACTGTTGGACCGTGAAGCCAGAAACGATAATCTGGATGGAGAAACAATTGCCCTTGATCAGAATCGCTCCCTGGATGAAGAAGGAACCTGGCTGGTAATGATGGGGGTTTGTACCCATCTGGGCTGTGTCCCGCTGGGAGATGGAGCAGGTGAGTTCGGAGGATGGTTCTGTCCTTGTCACGGTTCCCACTATGATACCTCCGGAAGAATAAGAAAAGGACCCGCACCGGAAAATCTTCTGGTTCCCGTAGCAACCTTTGTAAACGAAACAACAATCAAACTTGGCTAGGTAATTTATTATGTCGGGTATACCTCACGATCATTACGAACCAAAAACGTCCATCGAAAAGTGGTTGCACAGACGCTTGCCTGTGGTTTCGATAGTTTACGATACATTGATGATACCAACTCCCAAGAACCTGAATTGGATGTGGATCTGGGGAATTGTCCTTACATTTAGCTTGGTTCATCAAATAGTTACAGGCATTGTCCTCGCAATGCATTATACACCTCATGTCGATCTGGCCTTCGCCAGTGTTGAACATATCATGAGGAATGTGAATTCCGGATGGGCACTTCGATATTTGCACCAAAATGGGGCATCGCTGTTTTTCTTGGCTGCCTATTTCCATATCTTCCGAAGCATATACTATGGTTCCTACAAGGCACCCAGGGAGATTACCTGGATAATCGGAATATTTATATTCCTGGCGATGATGGGAACAGCCTTCATGGGATATGTATTGCCATGGGGCCAAATGTCGTTCTGGGCCGCAACGGTTATCTCGGGATTGTTTGGAGCCATTCCAGGTATTGGTGAATCAATCCAGACCTGGTTGTTGGGCGGCCCGGCAGTTGATAACGCAACACTCAACAGGTTTTTTTCGCTTCATTATCTTTTACCCTTTGTCATCGCCGGATTGGTTGTGGTCCACATCTGGGCCTTCCATACGACAGGGAACAACAATCCTACAGGGATAGAGGTCCGTCGAACTTCCAAGGAGGAAGCAAAAAAGGATACCGTTCCATTTTGGCCGTATTTTGTCATCAAGGACTTTTTTGCCTTGGCCGTCATACTGGTGGTTTTCTTCGCCATTGTCGGATTTATGCCAAATTATCTGGGGCATCCCGACAATTATATTGAGGCAAATCCACTTGTTACTCCAGAACACATCGTTCCGGAATGGTACTTCCTTCCTTTCTATGCAATCCTCAGGGCCTTTACCTCAGATGTATGGGTTGTTCAATTGGTCAGTTTTGTAACGGGTGGCATTATCGACGCCAAGTTTTTTGGTGTTATGGCCATGTTTGGATCAATAATGGTTTTGGTACTTTTGCCATGGCTTGATACCTCAATTATTCGATCGGGGAAGTATCGCCCGATGTTCAAGTGGTGGTTTATGTTGCTGGTCATTGATTTTATAGTCCTTACCTGGGCAGGTAGCCGACCTGCAGAAGGAATCTACAGTATTATCGCCTTGGCTGGTTCCACTTACTGGTTTATGTTTTTCATTGTGGTGCTGCCCCTTTTGGGGATTTTGGAATCACCCTCAAGAAAACCGGTTTCCATTGAAGAGGATTTCAACCAGCATTATCCGGAAATGGATCCCGAGACACCGGAAACAGAACCCACGAAAGAATGATTGAATTATGAGAAGAATACTACTTGTTTCAGGTTTGATTGGCCTTCTTTTTGGCGTCAGCAATGTTTATGCCGCTGGACCTTCGGGCCATATTGAAGATATTTCCTTTTCCTATGAAGGACCATTTGGAACTTTCGAACCAGAACAGTTGCAAAGGGGTTTAGTTGTTTATCAGGAAGTTTGTGCGGCCTGCCATGGCTTGAAATATGTACCCTTCAGAACGTTGGGTGACAAGGGTGGACTTGACCTCAGCGAGGCTGCCGTCAAAACCTTTGCCAGTAACTTCGAGATTTATGATGAGGAACTGGAAGACTTCAGATCAGCCTTGCCCACTGACAATTTTCCTGCCAATGATAGTGTTGGGGCACCCGATCTTTCCTTGATTACCAAGGCAAGGTCCGGTTTCCATGGGCCGGAAGGAACTGGTTTGGCCCAATTGTTCAAGGGAATCGGGGGACCGGAATACGTCTATTCCCTGCTCACGGGATACACGGGTAAGGAAAAGGAAGAGACAGGCAATCTGCTTTACGAGAACACGGCTTTCTCGGGTGGCTATATCAACATGGCTCCCCCATTGGTAGACGACTTGATTGAGTTTGCCGACGGTACGCCCAGTACTGTTGAAGGAATGGCTGAAGATGTAACGGCATTCTTGGTTTGGGCAGCCGAACCGAAAATGATGGCTCGCAAGCAAATGGGCTTCATATCAGTATCACTTCTCATCTTGTTGTCCGTATTGCTTTATCTGACCAACAAGAAAATCTGGGCACCGATCAAGCACCGAACCAGGACGGAAGACTAATCCCGGTTTGCCGAACCGGCAAATTTTCTTCGACAATACCTTGTTACAAGACAGGAACACCCAGTAGGTTGGGGAGGGTATCAAGTTTGTCCAGGGCCCATCTCAACTTGTGTTGATCAAGACCATCAAGTCTGGTGACCGCCACATTGTTGGTAGGACTTATCCCCATTTCAAGGTCATCCAGCTGTTGTTGCAGGATAAGTGCCAGCAACAATCCATGAGCCTCAAGCAAATCATCAACCAGCTTGTCGGGTACCAGGTTCAAGGCCCTGAATTTTAGAAGTCGATCTGCGGTTGAACGGGCAAAGATACCGTGCTGGAGTGAGAGGACCCGGGCCGTGGAAAAAATGGGCATGATGCCACCCTTCTTGAGGTCTATCCGACCATTTTCCAGTTTCCACTTGCCAAAAAATCCCATCGGAATTTTGTAATCGATTGCCCTTTTTTTCAAAAGGCTCAGATAAGGCCTGTTGTTTCTGGCCCTTGCCATGGCCTTACCCCTTAATCTATGGGCCAATTGGAAATCCCCATGAACGGGAAAACCATCAAAAAAGATATCCGAATTGAGTAAATCGTCCGGCTGGGTTTCTGACATCCATCTCGAAATTTCCTTCTCCCAGGAGGAAAAGTCCTTTCGCCATTTGGAATTGGAAGCCATGACTCCACCATCACAAAAGCGGACACCTACCTCGTTGAGAATTTCCGAGGTATGGGTTCCAATTGATTGCAATAAACTATCTTTCTTTCCCTCGGGATCAGCCTCATCAAATATTATGGCATTATCCTGATCCATGGCCAACATGCTTTCACCCCTGCCACCGGAACCAAGTACAACCATTACATAATCGGCCAGATCATCACACCCATTATCGGTAAGGACCATTTGTTCTGCCATCTGACAGGCCTTTTGTGTCAATCCCCTTAATTCCCTGGATATGATAGCGGTAATCGTTCTAGCATCGACACCACTATTGATAAGAGAGCGGGAAACAGAGGTCAATCCAGACCATATTCTTCCCAAATCGTTGGTGGATTGAGCTTCCAATATATCCTTGCCCAACCCGATCGCATCAGCTGAATAGTTGCCGTATATATCCCTTGAACTGACGATTCCAACAATTTCTCCTTCATTGTTAGCGACAGCCAGTCGACGAAAATGCGTTGTCCCCATGGATACCATTGCGCGATATAAGTATTCTTTTGGGTGAATGATTGACTGCAATTTTTTCGAGTGGTTTGCAACGGGTGCAGATAAAACCCCTGAACCATGCGCATGGATTGCCCTGAGGATATCTGATTCGGTCAGAATGCCAAACTGTTTCTCACCTTCCAATCTGACAATGACAGATCCGATTTTATCCTTGATGAGTGTGTCCAGTGCCGTTTGGAGGGTGATATGACTATCAACAATCACGGGGGTTGTCATAATGTCGCTGACCCTGACCTTGTAGGGGTAGGTATCGACGTTGGAAATTTCTGAACTGATGGTACCTTCCGATCGGTCTATTCCTCCTTTCCGTCTTCGGACATTCTTGCACATGCGGTCTGCTTCGGCATAGGTTGCAACACCATGAGTCTTCAACATGGGAATTAGTTTGATAAAGATTTCCGCAGTGGCAATTGCATCTGGAAGAGCTCGGTGGCGCTCTTTCTGTGCTGGTATATCCAACCATGATTGAACAGTTTCCAGAGCCAGGTTTGGAAGATCCGGTGCAAGTACCTGGACAAGTTCCTCGACATCAAGGACTCTTGGTTCCGACCAAACCATTCCATGTCTTTTATGTTCAGCTTCCAGAATTGACAAATCAAACCCTAGGGAATATCCCAATATAAATCTTGGACCTATCCAACTGACGAATTCCTTTACACCAGCTTCAAACCCTGTAGCATTTGCAACTGTTGAATCAGATATCCCGTGAATCCTAGTGCTATTTTCCGGAATATGAATATCTGGATTAATCAAAACCGATCTCGTTTTTTCCAAATTCATCCAACCACCGGAAACCTGAACCCCTGCCAATTCAATGACACGGTCAGAATTGGTATTCAAACCTGTGGTTTCACTATCGATGGCAACAGCATCCATTGATGACAAGGGGATACCGAGGTCAGTATCGGGAGGTGCTTTAAAGGACATGATTCATTTCTATGTCAAGATCATCTTCATCAACGTGCACTTTACCCTGATTATTTTCCTGAACTCATGATTGATTCGGAAAATAATCTTCACAATCGCCTTCCCGAAAAACATCAACCGTACTACAGTGAAGACCTCCACCGAAGGCATAGGCATCACGTAGGTCCACTTCGACAACCTCGAAGCCAAGCTTGTCAAGTTGGTCAGCCTGATACACCTCGGTTTTTTCAACACAAACAGTTTTGGGATTCAAAACCAGGACATTCATGGACAACCATATTGATGAATAGCAAAGGGGTGGGGGTGAGTTATGCGCCGGTTGGGCAGCTTCGATTATTTCCCAATCATTCTTGTGGAAATATTCCCTTTGGTCTTCAGGTAGCTTGCGTTGGGGATTGTTCAGGATCAAACCCGGTTTAAGGGGTGTAAACGTGGCATCAATGTGAATCGGATACGGGTCTCCGGGAAAATTTACTGCATGCACACGGTGATCTGGAAAGTGTCTCCTGAGCCATTCGATACCCTTGAGGTTGGTAGTAAATCCATGTTGAACAACAAGATCCCTACCAAGTCGCAAGACATCTGCGGCATCAAACAGCGGTTCGTGTTCTGTTGTTACAAAAAACTTTTCAGCAGTCCACTCCAACCGCTTGGCAACTCCTATGCTGTCTGAAAGATAATCCTTGCGGTAATCATCATCAGTCAAGCGTGGTTTGGGAGCGGCCTCATGCCGAAAATGTGGATCCTCCTCCCAATATTTTTTCAAAAGTGGCCGATAACAAAGATATTCAAACCACCGGCATCGGTAGGACATGGTTGCCTCCAGGATTTGATTGCCAACGGTAAGCAAAACATCCCGTGGAGGCATGCAACCAAACTGACTGTCCGTATGAAAATCCGGTGTTGTGACGGGTTTTGAAAAATCAATGGGAGTAGGGCGATCAACCTTTATTCCCATATCTGTCAGTTGATCGGCAAACTTATCAAGAAGCTCATTTCCCCTGTCGATCGTATCCTGGGGCCTTTTACCCCAAACTCCCCTCATGTCTGAATCCTCGGGCACTTTCGCATCAAGGGCAGGTTCCGATGGTGGTATATGACAATCCGTTGCCCGACCAACGATCACATGCTTTAGAGGGTCCCATTCATTCCAACTGTTAACAACTGTTTTCGCCACTTCTTGGTTCCTTTCCTTGCGATAGGGTAATTTCCTGGGGGATTGTCAAGTTTGAAATTCAGTGAAGATACAATTCTATCTTCGCGGCAATCCCAACTGGTCTACACAATCCCAATAATATACCTATTATCTAGTTAATCCTTTAATGTTTTGCTTTAGGGATTCAATTTATATTACTGAAATAAAATAGGTAAAAGTATGTCCAATTGGGTTGAGGTTTGTACAGAAGGAGAAATCGAACCGGAGGAATTGAAGGGTTTCCAGGTTGAAGGCCATGAATATATAGTATGCCGCTCCAGCGAGGGTGAATATTTCGGATTGGCTGGCCTTTGTACCCATGAGAATGTCAAATTATGTGAGGGTATGATTTTCGACGGTGAGCTGGAATGTCCCAAGCATTTCGGAACCTTCGATATAAAAACCGGGGAAGCACTCACCGCACCCGTTTACAAGGACTTGAAAACTTATCCTGTAAAGGTTGAAGGCGGAAAGATTTACCTTGGCCTGTAGACCAAATAACATGTTGAACACAATTCATTTTGAGAATGGACCCCAGTAGGGGTGAATAAAAATGTCTATAAATACCATCGGAAGATTTTTGAAACTCGGTACATGGGGTGAAAGCCATGGGCCTGCAATCGGAGCTACCCTGGACGGATGCCCACCAGGCATCGAAATAAACGAGTCCATGCTCCAGCATTGGCTTGATAGAAGAAAACCCGGACAAAACAAATATACAACCCAAAGGCGGGAGGAGGACAAGGTAGAGATACTTTCCGGTGTCTTTGAAGGCAAAACCACGGGAACACCGATCCAAATGCTGATCTGGAACAAGGACCAAAGAAGCAGGGATTATACTGAAATCAGGGAAAAATTCCGACCCGGCCATGCCGATCTTACCTATTGGCATAAATATGGTAACAGGGATTATCGAGGAGGTGGCCGATCCTCCGCCCGGGAAACGGCATCAAGGGTAGCTGCCGGTGGGGTAGCCAGGGAAATCATCAAGAAAATTTCTCCCACCCGCATAAAGATTTTGGGTTACATGACCCAGATTGGAGAATACTCTATCGATCGTTCAAAATTTGATGCTAAAGAGATAGAAAAAAATCCATTTTGGTGTCCTGATGCGTCGATAAAGGAAAAATGGTCCGATTATATTATGGACATTCGCAAGATAGGCGATTCAATCGGTTCAATGGTCGAGGTTCGCATTTCAGGTGTTCCCCCCGGAATAGGTTCCCCCCTTTATGCCAAGCTGGACAGTGAACTGGCCGCTGCAATGATGACCATCAATGCCGTAAAGAGTGTTGAAATCGGTGATGGCGTGGGTGTTGTCTCCCTCAAGGGTAGCGAAAACAGTGATGATATTAAATTGATGGAAAACGGAACAATCGAATTTGATTCCAATCATAGTGGGGGGATACTTGGTGGTATTTCCACGGGCCAGGATGTCATCGTCAGAATTGCCATCAAGCCAGCCTCCTCAATCCTCATCCCCAAAAAATCGGTAACTATCAAGGGTGCTCCCACCGAGGTGGTAACCAAGGGCAGACATGATCCCTGTGTTGGCATAAGGGCTGTCCCGGTGGCCGAAGCAATGGTTGCCCTGGTTTTGGCCGATCAGTTGCTAATTCACCGAGGACAAATCGGGGAAATAAGGGATTATTCCTTTACAGGCGACTAATCGCCCTCTGCCTGGTTTTTGGCAAGTTGTACAGCAATAATCCCTGTCGTTATTATTATTACCCCAACGATATCAACGAATGTTATTGCCTCGCTGAGGAGAATCGCCGCTATGGTAATACCCAGAAAAGGGTTGAGAAAATGAAAGGATGAGGCCTTGGTCGGTCCGATTCTGTTGACAAGTTTGAACCAGAGCCAGGTTCCAAATAATCCCGGTCCAATTATCTGGTAAGTAAACGCACCGAGCAATTCCCAAGAGAATTTAATGGGTTCGAGGGATTCAAATAGCAGGGCGGGGATCAGGGTAAACACAAAACCAACCACCATTTGCAAGCCGACAACCATCAACAGATTGTTGCTCAACAGGGCCTGTTTGACGGTAAGGGTAGCGATGCAGAGAGCAAGGGACCCGATTACGCACAGGATAATTCCAACCATTTCAAAGCCGAAACTCCATCTGGTTGACATTATGACCAATACCCCGATGAAACCCGATATAATTCCGGCAATGCCGACCCAGCCAATGTTTTCCCTAAAGAAGATTGCACTCAGAAAGGCAACCTGGATTGGCAGGGTGGAGGCAATGATTGCTGCCAGAGATGCTTCAATCCATTGCATGGACACAAAATTGGCACCAAGATAAATTCCATTTTGGCATATGCCAAAAAGTATCATTCCCATCCACTGGCGTGGGCTCAACTTGAATGATTGCCCCAACAACAGGGCGGCACCAATTCCTAGAAAGCCGGATATGGCAAATCTTAGGGTGAGGGCTGTTAACGGGGGTACTTCCAATACGATAATACGTGCAGTGGAAAAGGCACTGGACCACATGAAGGCAAACAATACCCCCATGAATATGGAAGTAATAAAAAATTGGTCGGCATTTCTAGCCGACCAATAGATTTCTTTGAAACTAATTATGTTCCGTAAGGAATTTGGATGAATTAACCCCCGACAGCGTCCTTGATCGCTGAGGCAAAAGAAATGCGTGGTACACGCTTAGCCGGAATAACAAGCTTTTCTTTTGTTGAAGGGTTGATACCTGTTCGCTCACTTCTCATTTTGGCAGAAATTCTTCCCACTTTGTTCAAGGGGATGGTGTTTCCATTAGCGACTTCTTCAATGATGGTATCACTCAAAGCATCAAGAAATGCATTTACTTGTTTCTTCTCTCCACCGGTTTTACTCGCAATTGCTTCGATTATTTCCTTTTTTGTAAGAATACTTCCTGACATCTTAACTCCTTTATCTTTCTTGTTTTTTACACAATTGATGAAACGAACTTTATTCAATGTGTAGGTTTATTACAATACCCAATATCACTTTTTAAAAAAGTTGTGGATAAAAATCTAAGATTATCCAGATTTTGAAGGTAATTTATAATTATCTTTGCCAAGATAACAACCTAAAACCAAGAAAATAAGCAATTTACCAAATTTATTAAAGAAAAGAAGTTTCTTCAAAACTTCTCAATTTTCTGGAGTGCAGGAATTCCTGTGGCATTTCACGTAGTGAAGATATTGCCAATATTCCAATCAGAAGATGGTTGTTCACCTGGGTTCTGAAAAATTCACTGGCCATACCCGGCATCTTCAATACACCATGAAGGGGTTTATCCGATACGCACAGCAAGGTTCCGTAGGGTACCCTGAAACGAAAACCATTGGCAGCGATTGTAGCTGATTCCATGTCAAGGGCGATGGCCCGTGATTGACTAAGGCTTCGGACCGAGCCGGAATTGACACCCAGTTCCCAATTTCGGTTATCGACAGAAGCAACGGTACCAGTACGCATGACTCTTTTCAGATCATAACCCTTTTTCTTGGTCACTTCGGCCACAGCATCTTCAATTGCCACTTGAACCTCTGCCAGAGGGGGGATCGGAACCCACAGGGGTAAATCATTGTCAAGGACCTGATCTTCACGAAGATAGGCATGAGCCAGAACATAATCTCCCAAGTTCTGACTGTTGCGAAGACCTGCACAATGTCCCAGCATTATCCAGGCACTAGGTCGTAATACTGCTATATGATCCGTTGCCGTTTTGGCATTTGAGGGGCCCACCCCGATATTCACCAGACTGATCCCCGTTCCGTCCTTCCTAGTTAGATGGCATGTAGGCATCTGGGGCATTCTTGCCGGCCAATTTATTTCATCCTCCGAATTGGTTAACTCCGAACCCCCTGAAGTTACCAGGGATAGGTATCCCGAACTGGGTTCTGCGAGCTGTGATCTGGCAAAATCAACAAACTTGTCAACATAAAACTGGTAGTTGGTGAATAGGATGAATTGTTGAAAATTCTCCACTCCTGTCCCGGTGTAGTGTTCAAGTCTGGCCAGTGAGTAATCGATGCGTGGTGCACTGAAAGGAGCAAGGGGTTTGGTTCCATCTTCATAGACAAAGCCCGTACCATTTACGATTTCATCGTGCATGATGGCCAGATCAGGGGTATCAAAAACATCCCTCAGTGAAAAATTGAGTTCCTGGGGTGAAAAGTCAATTTCCTCACCGTCCCCTATGGCAAAGTGGATTGGGATTGGTGTATTCGAAACACCGACCGTAATAGGTACGTGGTGGTTTCCAATCAAGAGGTTGATCTGGTTGACCAGATACTGCTTGTACAATCTCGGTCTGGTAATGGTCGTTTTATAAACACCCGGTTCGGTAACATGACCAAAAGATAACCGGGTATCAACGTATCCATAGGTCAGGACTTCAAACTTGAGTTCAGGATAAAAGGCCCTGAACTTCTTTTTTACCGGATCACTATTTTCCACCAGTTGCAGTTTTTCCTTCAGGAATGCTGTGGCGGAATCATAAAGTCTTACCAATTCCTCTACAGCTTGTTCTCCTGAAGTGCAGGTGATTGGTTCAGAGGTATCGGGGGAGATGATTTCCCTCTCTTCCAGATCAAATTCCGACTTTTTCATTTTATAAATAAATCCACGAATTCTGCCTTGGTTACATCAAAAATACCCTTGTTGGATATCCTGATTTCAGGAATCACCAGAAGCGCTAACAAGGTATGTTGCATAAAGGCGTTATTAAGGTTGCAACCACAATTCACCATTTCATTTCTGAGTTGAATCAGATCACTGGCAACTTCAGAGGGTGGAGCATCGGAAAGCAAGCCAGCTATGGGCAATTCGACCAACCCTCTTTGCTGGCCATCACGCCACAGGGTAATACCCCCATTGGTCTGGATGAGCTTATTGGCAGCCAGGGCCATGTCATCTCTGGAAGTTCCAACCACAATCATGTGATGACTGTCATGGCCAATGGTTGAAGCCAGAGCCATATTTCCCTTGTAACCAAACCCGCTAACAAACCCATTAATGACCGTTCCGGATGATTTATGCCGTTCCACCAGAGCGATCTGACAGACATCCTTGTCCTCATCACCTTCAACCAATCCGTCCTTAACATCAAGATCAATTTCGAGAAGTTTGGTTGGGGCCTGATTTTCAATAATGCCTATTACATGTGTCTTCAAGGTGACACTGTTATTACCCCTGGGAGGATTGATCTCGAATTGATTGGCATCTATTGGCTGTTTTACCCTAACGGTTTGTTTCATTCCTGCCGGCCAGTCAAGAGGCATCAGGGTACCTACAAACTGACCCTCCTCGCCAACCTTTCTACCATAGGCATAAACAAGATCGATTGGCAGTTCAGTCAAATCACCGGTAAGAATGAAATCGGCCCTCCGGCCAGGGCTGATTGAGCCCAACTCCCGCTCAAGTCCAAAATGTGTTGCCGTATTTATCGTTGCCATCTGGAGGGCAACCAGGGGCTTGCAGCCACACTCAATCGCATGTCTGACAACCCTGTCCATATGACCATCATGCAATAAGGTGGCAGCATCACAATCATCCGTGCAAAGGATAAAGTTTCTCGGGTCCAATCCCTTTTCGGTGACTGCAGTAATTTGTTTTTCCACGTCATACCATGCCGACCCCAATCGCAGCATTGTCCTCATTCCACGCCTGGCCCGTTCAATGGCATCAATTTCACGGGTACCCTCATGATCATCAGCTGGTCCGCCTGCCAAATAGGCATGGAAATGGTTGCCAAGATCCGGGGAGGGATAGTGCCCGCCGATGGTTTTTCCTACCAATCGGGTAACGGCCATTTCGCCAAACAATTTCGAATCACCATTGATAACACCAAGAAAATCCATCATTTCGCCGAGACCAATAATGTTTGATTGATCTATGAAGCCGGCGATGTCAGCTACATTCAGTTCTGATCCCGCATCCTCAAAACCTGGGAAGGATGGAACACAGGAAGGTACCTGAAGATAAATATTGATGGGCTGCAAGACAGCTTCGTTGTACATGAGTCGAATACCTTCCAGCCCCATGACATTTGCCATTTCATGCGGGTCGGCAAACAGGGTGGTTGTACCATGGGGAGCCACGGCTTCAGTGAATCTGGCTGGGGTCAGCATACCTGATTCGATATGCATATGGGCGTCACAAAACCCCGGAATGATATATTTTCCTTCGCCGTTGAGAATATCGGTATCTGTACCGACGCAATGTTTGGCATTGGAACCACAATAGGCAAAGCGGCCTTCGGCTATGGCAATATCCGTGTCTGGGATGATTTCCCGACTTTGTACATTGACCCATTGTACATTGGTAATGACCAGATCTGCAGGGGCTTTTCCCAATGCCACTTGGCTCAAATGTGGCGCTACTTCATGCCAGGGCTTGATGGTATTTTGGGACATGGATCTATATTCACGTGGCGTTTTGAAAAAAGGACTTTAGAACAAAGTGATATTTGAACGGGTATGTTCCAGTAGATTGAAATTAAATAATTGTGGAAAAACCACTTTTTTGATTTATACAGAATCACAACTGCATTTTGGTTAGTTTCCACATATTTTTTATTATACTATATGAAAATGAAAAAAGTATCATTTACTGAAATGAAATATGGAACCAAGGAGGATTATCTACTCTTGTCCGAACTTGAAAAACCTTATCTTACCCTAACAGCCGACCGTATAATCAGCGAATTGCAACGGCAAGGTGAGGATACCCTTTCGGGTTATCAAATCACACGCCTTGAACATGCCTTGCAGGCAGGTACCAGGGCATACAGGGATGGAGCCGACCTGGATTGGATTGTCAGTGCACTTTTACATGATATCGGAGATGGTCTTGCTCCCCAGAATCACGATCGATTTTCGGCAGAAGTCATTCGTCCCTATGTTCGCGAGGAAGTAACCTGGGTAATAGAACATCATGGTATTTTCCAAATGATCTATTTTGCCCACCATTATGGATGGGAACCCGATGCCCGGGAAAAATTCAGGGACAATATGTATTTCAAATCCTGTGAGGATTTTTGCGAAAGATGGGATCAGGCCTCATTTGATCCGGACTATCCTTCCGAAAGCATCGAGTTTTTTGAACCGATGATCAGGGAGGTATTCAATCGCAAGGCCTATGATCCCCAATATATTCAGTCAGGTGTGGTCAAGGGATTGCCGAAAGTCACCGAATGATCCACGATCCCGATGACTCCCGGAAATCGTTTTACCGTTTTTAATGCTTGGTAGGTTCAATCCTCTCAATTGCCAGGGAAATCCCCTGACCTCCACCGATACACATTGTGATCAGGGCCCTTTTGCCACCGATTCGCTCAAGTTCATACAAGGCCTTGAGGGTAATAATCGTACCAGTTGCACCAATCGGATGTCCCAATGCAATGGCACCTCCATTGGGATTAACCTTTTTGGCATCAAGTCCGAGCTCATTTGATACAGCCAAAGCCTGGGCAGCAAAGGCCTCATTCGATTCAATGACATCGAAGTCAGATATTTTGGCACCAATTTTCCGCAGCAGATTTTGAGTTGCAGGTACAGGCCCGATTCCCATCGTTTGAGGTTTTACTCCAGCATGTGCGTACCCCAAGATTCTGGCTTTTGGTGTCAGGCCAGCCCTGTCGGCTGCTTCCTTCCGCGCAAGTACCACCGCAGCTGCTCCGTCATTAATTCCTGATGCATTACCGGCCGTGACCGAACCATCTTTCTTGAATACGGTACGGAGTTTGGCCAAATCCTCGTATGAGGTCGGTTTCGGATGCTCATCAGTGTCAAAAACGACAGTGGACCTTCTTTGTTTAACTTCCACCGGTACAATCTGACTCTTGAAATAACCATTTTCGATGGCCGTAGTTGCGCGTTGTTGACTTTCGAGGGCAAATTCATCCTGCAACGAACGTTCAATACCATATTCCGAAGCCACATTTTCAGCTGTAACACCCATATGACCAGTTCCGAAGGGACAACTGAGAGCTCCAATCATCATGTCATCCATCCCGGTATTTCCCATTTTCTTGCCCCAACGGACGTCTGGAACCGTATGTGGAGACCGACTCATGCTTTCGGAACCACCGGCCAGTCCAAAATCGGCATCTCCAAGCATCAAGGACTGTATTACTGATACTATGGCTTGAACACCACTTCCGCAAAGTCTGTTGACATTCATGGCTGGTACTTCTTCCGATACACCGGCATTAACGGAGGCAACCCTGGACAAATACATGTCCTTGGCCTCGGTATTGATAACATGGCCAAAAGCAACATGTCCTATCCTGTCTGCTTCAATCCCGGATCTTTCCATTGCCGATTTTGAAACTATGGTTCCCAGTTCAATCGGTGTAAGGGAAGACAAGGAACCTCCGAATGTACCAATGGCTGTTCTTGCTCCGTCCAATATTACTATTTCCTCAGTCATTTCAATTTCCTTACAACTTTTGTGCTTCTTCGGGACTTGCCTTGGAAAAAGCTTCAATTACGGTTAAATTTTCCACTATACTCCTGATCTTTGGATAGTCATCTAAGGGAATATTCCATCGGTTGGCATTGTACACTTGGGGGACCAGACAAATATCAGCCATGGTAATCTGGTCTCCATGGCAGTATTTATCCGTTCGGGGATGAGCCAGCAGCTTTTCAACTGCCTGTAACCCCTTGGGTACAAATTTTTCCATCCAATGATTCATGGTTATCTGTTTGTCCGATGCTTCTACCGCATAAGCTGCTACAGAAAGATTGCAGACGGGATGAATCTCCATGGCAATGGCAAAGGACAGTGTTTTGACACGTAAACGATCTACCGGATTCTCGGGCAGGATGTTCAGTCGGCCAGTTTCATCAAGATACTCCATGATGGCTAGGGATTGGGTCAAGACCTGATCATCAATCAACAATGTAGGAACGAGGCCCTGTGGATTCAGGGCCAGATACTCTTCATTCAGGTTTTCCTTATTGATCAGGTCAACAGGTATTGTTTTGAATTCCAACCCTGCGAGATACAAGGCTATGCGTACCCTGAAGGAAGCCGATGAGCGCCAATAATCATAAAGGGTAATATTCAAGGTTCCTCACTTTCCAGCAGGACTTTCAATCCCTTGGTAAATGCTGGCCCATCACTCCCGAGAAGTTGAATCAGTTTCTCGTTATATTGGACCGCAATGGGCTTGAGCTCGGACATCAATTTTTCACCTTTGCCTGTCAGGGAAAGGAAGGTTTCCCGTTTGTCGGCAGGATTATTTTCACGGTTGATCAGACCGGAATTCTCCAATCGCTTGCAGGCCCTACTTACTCGCGATTTGTGCAGGTCAACCTTGATAAGTAGTTTGTTCATTTTGATTATGCCCGATTGGGACAGGTGGAACAAGACACGCCATTCAGGTACGGTCAAATGGTGATCTAGATTATATCTTTTTTCCAGTTCACGGCTTAATTTTCCAGCCAATGCACTGACCTGGTAAGGTAAAAAGTTTGATAGATTATACTCTGTCATACAAGAATCTGGGTAATATTTCAAATTATGATCTTGTCCGGTCAATGTAACTTTTGATCTATATTCCTTTATCTCCCAGATCAGAATATATTCGAATTAGCAATGAAAATATTTTTCATTTTTGTTTCTACAATATTCGGAAGCAAATAAAATTAGTTGCAACTGCAACTAATTAGACTATAATTTTAACAGTTGGCAAAATTAGGACCAAAAAAATGGATCAATTTTTGGATGGAAAGCATAAATTGACAAATCAAACCCGGGACAGGTCAGCAGAAGACTATATGCCCGGATTTGGAAATGATTTTGAGACCGAAGCATTGCCGGGTGCTCTCCCCCAGGGACAGAACAGTCCCCAGAATTGTAGATATGGCTTATATGCCGAGCAATTGTCAGGAACACCCTTTACCGCACCCCGGGGGCAGAATGAACGAACATGGTGCTATCGGATCAGACCCTCGGTTCGCCATTCAACGAGATATGAAAAAATTGAATTGCCCTATTGGAAAACGGCCCCCAACATTAATGATGATATAATATCTCTTGGTCAATACCGATGGAATCCGCTTCCCATCGAGGATAGTCCGACAACCTTTCTGACCGGCATGAAAACCATGACCACCGCTGGTGATGTCAATACCCAAACCGGAATGGCCGCCCATGTGTATGTTATTACCGAATCAATGGAGGATGAATATTTCTATTCAGCTGATTCGGAAATGCTGATAGTGCCCCAACAGGGGAAATTACGATTTTGTACCGAATTGGGCATCATTGATTTGCAACCACAGGAAATAGCCATTATTCCAAGGGGAATGGTAATTCGGGTGGAAGTGCTTTCCGGTCCCGCCAGAGGGTTTGTCTGTGAGAATTACAGTTCGAAATTCGATTTACCCAACAGGGGTCCGATCGGTGCCAATTGTCTAGCCAACCCGAGGGATTTCAAGACTCCCGTGGCAGCCTTCGAGGATAGGGAAATACCTTCCAGAATGGTTGTGAAATGGTGTGGTGCCTTTCATGCCAGCACCATTGGCCAGTCCCCGCTAGATGTTGTTGCCTGGCATGGAAACTATGCGCCCTGTAAATATGATCTGCGAACATTTTCACCGGTGGGTGCCATTTTATTCGATCATCCTGATCCCTCCATCTATACGGTTCTGACCGCACCATCGGGTTTTGCAGGTACGGCCAATATTGATTTCATTCTGTTCAGGGATAGATGGAATGTTGCCGAGCATACCTTTCGTCCACCCTGGTATCACAAGAATATCATGTCGGAACTCATGGGCAATATTCATGGTATATATGATGCCAAGCCCGAGGGGTTTGTTCCTGGAGGCATGAGTCTGCACAATATGATGCTTCCCCATGGACCCGATAAGGAGGCATTTGAAGCAGCCACGACAGTCAATCTGAAACCCTCGAAACTCGAAAATACCATGAGTTTCATGTTCGAGACAAGGTTCCCGCAACATTTGACGGAATTTGCAGCATTTGAAGCTCAACTTCAAACTGATTATATTGACTGCTGGGGTTCCCTAGAGAAGAATTTCTCGGGAAAACCCTGATCCATATCCAAGATATTTTCCTGAGGAAAGACAAGTGACGGTCGACAGATTGGTAATATTGGGGTCCAAGGGTGGGCCATCCCTGAGAACAACGACAAGAATGCCTACATCCAATCTCCTTGAGATCGCAGGCAAGGTTTGTGTGGTCGATTGTGGTCTGGGGGTTACTTCAAGATTGGTGGATGCCGGCATCAAACTTGCTGAGATAGATTATATCTTTATAACCCATTTGCATTCTGATCATATTCTGGAACTTGGTCCTCTCCTTCATACTGCTTGGACAACCAATCTGAACAAACGAATCACGATTTTCGGCCCGGCAGGTACAACGGAATATCTTGATCATTTCTATCAATCACTCCAATTCGATATAGATCTTAGAATTGATGACGAAGGACGACCGGATTTGCGGGAGTTGGTACTGATCAGGGAATATGGAGAAGGGTTGGTGCTGGCAGATACTCCTCGGGTAACTGCCCTGAAAGTGCCACATCCACCGGTAGAAGAATGTTATGCCCTGAAAATGGAACATGGTGGGTGGAAGGTAACTTTTGGAGCGGATACGGCCTATTTTACACCCTTAATGGAATTTGCCCGGGGAAGTGACATACTGATTCATGAGGCCATGCTGGCAAGTGGTATCGAGGAGTTGATAAGGATTACCAATAGTGCCAAAAGCCTGGAAAAGCATCTGTTTGCAAGTCATACGACGGTTGAGGATGTCGGCAGGATTGCCCATGGTGCAGGGGTTGAATTATTGGTGTTGAACCATTTGGTACCTGTTACTCCAAAGGGTATCAATGAACAGGAATGGTTGGACGAAATTGCCAAGACATGGAAGGGAAAAACCGTGATTGCCAGAGACGGTTTGGAGATCAGGAGACAATAGAGTGAAACTAGCTTCATTAAATGACGGAACCCTCGACGGTCAACTGGCTGTTGTAGCCAGGGACTTGCGGACTTATGCTGATGCTACTGGCATTGCCCCAACCCTGCAGGCTGCATTGGACAACTGGCAGCAAATCGGGCCACAGCTGGAAGTTTTGGCAGATGATTTGGAGAAAGGTGATTTTGGTCAGGAATTCAATCCTACAAAGGTCTATTCACCCTTGCCCAGAGCATATCAATGGGCTGATGGATCGGCATATTTGAACCATGTCGAGTTAGTCAGAAAAGCCAGAAATGCCAAGGTTCCTGATTCCTTCTTTGTCGATCCACTGATGTATCAGGGAGGCTCCGACAGTTTTTACACACCACATGGACCGATTGAACTGCTTGAAGAGAGTTGGGGCATTGATTTGGAAGCAGAAGTTGCAGTCATCGTGGACAAGGTACCAATGGGTATAACACCGGAGGAAGCACCCGGGTATATTCGGTTGATCATGCTGGTCAATGATGTCAGTTTAAGAAATCTGATTCCAGCCGAGCTGGGAAAGGGTTTTGGTTTTTTCCAGTCCAAGCCCGCGACGGCATTTTCACCGGTTGCGGTTACCCCTGACGAGATTGAATCATGGTCCAGGGGCACGATACATCTTCCCTTGTCGGTGGATATCAACAACCAACCCTTCGGACGGGCCAATGTTGGCGTTGACATGACGTTCAATTTCTTCCAGCTGATTGCCCATGCTGCCAAGACCAGGGAATTGGCTGCTGGAACGGTTATCGGTTCGGGAACGATTTCCAACAAGCTGGATGGAGGGCCCGGCAAATCAATATCCGAAGGTGGGGTAGGATATTCCTGCATTTCGGAAATCAGAACTGTAGAAACCATAAATGAAGGGAAGCCCCGGACACCATTCCTTAAATTTGGGGATACTGTTGAAATCTGGATGGACGATATGGAGGGGCAATCTATATTTGGTTCGATCAAGCAAACCGTAAAGAAATATGAGAGATGAACATGGCTAAAGAATTTGCATCACGAAGTGATCTTGGCGAGAAAAAAACGAGTTTTACCGAAATCGGCAGAGGTTTGTATGCCTTTACTGCCGAAGGGGATCCCAATTCTGGGGTAATTGTCGGAGATGATTCCGTAATGGTGATTGAGGCCCAGGCAACCCCGAGGCTGGCTTCCAAGGTAATTGAAGAAATTCAAAAGGTAACCGACAAACCGATCACACACCTCGTTCTAACCCATTATCATGCTGTCAGGGTTCTCGGTGCGGCAGCTTTCAATGCCCAGCAAATCATCATGTCCGAAACCGCCAGGGGAATGGTGGTAGAAAGGGGACAGGAGGATTGGGACAGTGAATTCAACAGGTTTCCAAGACTGTTTGAGGGCCATGAATCGATTCCAGGCCTGACTTGGCCCACGACGACTTTCAATGGCAGGATGACGGTTTACCTGGGGAACAGAAAGGTCGAGATCATGCAATTCGGGCGAGCCCACACAGCTGGGGATGCGGTTGTCTGGGTACCAGATGAGCAGGTCATGTTTACGGGAGACATTGTCGAATATAAATCGGCCTGTTATTGTGGTGACGGCCATTTCGAGGATTGGCAGGATACCCTTGATGTGGTTGAAAGTTACCAGCCCGAAGCTATTGCACCGGGCAGGGGGGATGCCTTGACGGGATCGAATATGGTTGCTGCCGGACTTGATGGCACAAGGGAGTTTCTTGATGCCACCTATTTGCCTGTTGTCAGGGTTGCTTCCCGCAACGGGACCCTGAAAGAAGCTTGGGATGAGGTCAGGGCCAATTGTGATTCTCGTTTCAGTGATTATGCCATTTATGAACATTGCCTGCCGTTTAATGTGGCTCGTGCATATGATGAGGCTCGGGGTATAGATACACCAAGGATCTGGACAGCTGAACGTGATCTTGAAATGTGGAGTAAACTTCAGGGATAAATTGAAGATTTCGGACTTTTCCAACCATGCCTCAACAAGCCAAGGAATACCCGTTTATCCCTCCACCGGGACTTGACAGCAGGGAACCCTCCAAGAAAGTTGTGATAGTGGGTGCCGGACCAATTGGGCTGGCCATGGCGATTGAATTGGCCAACCATGACATTCCTTCGGTTATTCTTGATGATGGCAATAGGGTTTCAACCGGATCAAAGGCAATTTGCTGGTCAAAACGATCGCTGGAAATATTCGATCGTCTGGGAATTGGTGACAAGGCCCTTGCCAAAGGGGTTATGTGGAAGGTCGGCAGGACCTATCATCGGGATCAGGAGTTGTTCAATTTCGATCTTCTTCCCGAAGAGGGGCACAAATACCCGGCATTTGTAAACCTACAGCAATATTATGTCGAAGAGTACCTGATTGCCAGATCACAATCCCTGGAACTGATTGACTTGCGATTTCAAAACAGGGTAGAAGCAATTCAAGGGAATCGGGACAGTGTGAGTATCGACATATCCACCCCGGTTGGGGATTATCATCTCGAAACCGATTATCTGATAGCCTGTGATGGGGTACGTTCAACTGTCAGAAGACAGCTGGGGCTGGATTTCGTTGGGGAATTGTTTGAGGAAAGATTTCTTATTGCCGACATAGAGATGCACCAGGATTTTCCACCTGAACGGCGTTTTTGGTTTGAACCAGTTTTTCATGAAGGCCAATCGGCTCTTTTGCACAAACAGCCGGACAATATTTATCGCATTGATCTTCAACTGGGATGGGATGCAGACCCCGAGTTGGAAAAGCAGCCTGAAAGGGTAATTCCTCGGATCAGAAAAGTTGTGGGCACCAGTGATTTCAAAATAGATTGGGTATCCGTCTATACCTTTCAATGCCGCCGGCTGGAGAGGTTTGTCCATGGCCGAGTCATTTTCGCGGGAGATTCGGCTCATGTTGTTTCCCCGTTTGGGGCCAGGGGAGGAAATGGTGGATTACAGGATGTGGATAATCTGGGCTGGAAACTGGCAGCGATCATCAAGGGTCGGTCTCCTGAATCCCTACTCGAAACGTACAATAGCGAAAGAGTATATGCTTCCGACGAAAACATTGCCCATTCGACCAGAACGACCAAATTCATGACACCTTCCGATGGTGTCGAGAGGATGTTTCGAGATCAGCTATTCAAATTGACAAGGGTTGCATCCTTTGCCAGAAACTGGATCAATCCCGGTCGATTGTCGGTTCCGGCAATTTATCCGGGATTCGAGGATCCGGCACCCGAGTTGCCATCGATTTCAAGGCCTGGTTCGGTTGCGCCCGATGCTCACCTGGAAGATGATACATGGCTACTCGACAAGTTTGGAAAATATGTGACCTTATTTGGTATCAATACCGAAATCCCTGAGATTGACGGGTTGAGAAAGGTATGTGTGACAGCCAATGAATTTATCCGGACCAGATATCTTGGTGAGAACGAGAAGGCAACATATCTTATTCGGCCGGATCAGGTTATTGCCAGTAGGTGGCTTGAAGTCAAGCCGACACACCTAAGACATGAAAGCAATCGCATTTGGGGATTGGACCAATGAGGTCAAAAGCAAGCAAACAACCACAAACCAGTGTGGATGAAATCTATCAGAACCTGTTGGAGGCTTTTGAAGCGGTTGATGAATCAAAAAGAATGGAATTTGCCATCATGGTCGTAATTTCCCTTTGCGATCAAGTCAGGGACAATGAGAAAATTTCTGAAATCCTGAATACTTGTCAGCAGGCTCTGGAGAAGGAAGATTGAACGAAAACCCTTTGACACCGGATTTCCAGCTGGAGAAGAAATATATTCTGGCAGGACACAAGGTCGTTGTAGGTGTTGATGAAGCCGGGAGAGGTTGTATCGCCGGGCCGGTAACGGCTGGTGCGGTCATGTTCAGGACGGAAGATTTTCCGGCAGATCTTGATGATTCGAAAAAGTTGACACCCCTCCAAAGAACCAGGATTTACGAAGAGATCAAGGAAAAGGCAGTCGTATCCTTTGTTCATGTCTCCGTAGAGGAAATCGAAAGGATCAACATTCTTCAGGCTTCGTTGAAAGCCATGGTTCTTGCGGTTGAGGAACTTCCGGTTACACCGGATTTCCTCTTGGTTGATGGCAATCGATTACCACCCAATCTGCCCTGCAAGGGTCTTGCGGTTGTCAAGGGTGATCAGAAATCACTTTCCATTGCTGCTGCCTCGGTTGTGGCCAAGGTTAACAGGGATAATCTCATGAATCGGTTGGCCCGGGCAGAACCCCATTACAAATGGCATACCAACAAGGGTTATGGAACAAGGGAGCATTTGGAGGCACTAGAGCGGTATGGGCCTTCGAGACATCATCGTCGTTCATTCCTGCCCTTGCGTCGTTTGTTCAGTGATTAGAACAAACCCATCCGGGTAAGAATAGCCTTACACACAAACTGGCAGGGGTGGAGGGGCTCGAACCCCCGACACCCGGTTTTGGAGACCGGTGCTCTACCAACTGAGCTACACCCCTTTACCGGTGAGAATAGGAAATAGGTATCAAATGCTAAAGTTTAAGGGGTTTCATTAAACTTGTATTATCAAGCCGAGTGAAAATTTTACCTGCATAAAGCCTATTCCTGCTTTATACGAAAACTCACCAGATTACCGACATCAATCGAATCAGTACTGGTATTGCCTTCATAGATCTGAACTTCACTGATATCCGGTCTGGTTATTTTCCCCTTTTCAAAGACATTTTCAAAAAAATCCCCGAAGCCTTCATTTTGAAAATGAAGTGCATTGATACCTATGACGCAAAAGGCCCCGGGCCTTGCCAACATCAGGCATACTTCCAGGGTTTGGGGTCCTAAATGGCCCAGTGTGAAAGTTCCACAACTGATCAAACCACCATACTTTCCGATCTTGTCATTTATAGGTTTGGTCAGGTCAGCGACCTGCAGATTCCTGTAAATACACTTTTCCCTGGCCTTGCGAATCATTTCCGGGGAAATATCAAGCCCATCAATGATAATGTTTCTATCGGCAAAATGTTCTCCCACCAGACCAGTTCCGCAACCAAGGTCTGCAACAGGTTGGTCATTCTCACCTGACATTTCTAGAAAATGCTTGGCTACGATTTGGGGATATATGTATTGGTGTTCGACTACGAACTCATCGTCATATGATTGGGCCATCCGGTCATAATATTCGACATGGTTTGCCGGCTTTCCCAAATTATACGCATCTCCAAGATCCAGTTTGCTGTTTTTATCGCTCTTGCTCATGATGGTTGTACCAAATACCGGTTAAGCAAAATCGGGTTTACGAGAATACATTTTTTGTGGGGAAGCCATAAGGTGCCTTCAATCCCATACTTCCACGCTTGCCAATCCACTTCTCAACTTCCTTGGCCTGACGAGTCTTGCCCCTGGGGTCTTTCCAGAACAGCCCTTCATCCAGGGTAAAGGTCTTTATATCCGACAAACGGGATTTTGGAAATTTCTGAAGTCGAACACCGGTACCCTTGGCCTGTACAGGGATTTCCGACAGGGGAACAACGAGCATCTTCCGGTTTGCTCCCACAACGGCTAGGTGATCACCTTCACAGGGAACACATGATTTTCCAATATCGCCTTTCTTGAGATTCAAAATCTGTTTTCCAACCTTGGTGGAAGCAAGAACTTCGGTTTCATCCACAATAAATCCATAACCTGTCTCTGAGGCCACGACCAATTGGCGTTCGGGATTGTGGAAAAGCAGGGCCTGTATTTCGATTTCGTTGGGAAGGTCCAGCATCAGGCGAATGGGTTCGCCCAATCCCCTGCCTCCGGGAATGGCTGAGGCGGCAAGAGAGTAGAACCGGCCATTGGATCCAAAAATGACCAATTTGTCAGTCGATTGGCCATGCAGTGCAAATTTCAATGAATCACCATCTCGGAACTTGAAATCCTGATCAAAGGGTACATGCCCCCTGTAAAGCCTGATCCAGCCCAGTTCGGAACAAATGACTGTAACGGGTTCGCTCTCAATCACATCATCCAGTTCGAAATCAATCGCATCGGACATGTCTGAAAAACCGGTCCTTCTCTTGCAAGCGGGATTTTTTGCAAAAATGGTTTTTATCTGCTTGAGTTCATCGGTGATTTTGTTCTTCTGCAATTCATCACTGTTAAGAAGGTCGTCCAGGTCACATCTTTCCTTGGTCAATCTGGTTTGTTCATTCTGCAATTCGATTTCTTCAAGTTTTCGCAGGCTTCTCAATCGCATGTTCAATATCGCTTCAGCCTGCACTTCGTGCAATTCAAACTCCTCAATCAGTGTTTCCTTGGGTTTATCCTCATATCGGATTATCTCAATGACCCGGTCAAGATTCAAAAAGGCAACAAGATACCCTTCAAGAAGAGTGAGACGATGATCTATCTTTTTAATTCTGAAACGTGTTCTTCTTTTGAGAATGACTATCCGATGGTTCAGAAATGCTCTCAGGATTTCCCATGGGTCACATACCTTGGGCCGCTGACCATCAATCAGGACATTGAGATTCAAGGAGAATCGTGTTTCCATTTCAGTCAACTTGAAAATCGCTTCCATGAGGGTTTCGGGTTCGATTTTCCGCGTTTTGGGTTCAAGAACGATGCGGATTGTTTCAGTGGATTCATCCCTGACATCAGCGAGTAACTGTGTCTTCTTGTTTTGAACAAGTTTGGCCAAACCCTCGATCAGTTTGGATTTCTGAACCTGATAGGGAATTTCGGTAACAACAATTTGCCATTGGTTGCGGTCTAACCGTTCCACTTCCCATCTGGCCCTGACCCTGATTTGCCCCTTGCCGGCAACATAGGCTTTCTCTATTTGATCCCGGGTGCTTACAATAATGCCACCGGTGGGGAAATCCGGACCTGGCAGTTTTGACATCCGGGTTTTAATGGGCGGATCGGGGTATCGAATTAAATGAATGCAGGTGTTACAGAGTTCGATGATGTTATGGGGAGGGATGTTTGCTGCCATACCGACTGCAATGCCAGTTGAACCATTGGCCAGCAGGTTGGGGAAGGATGAAGGTAATAGAACCGGTTCCTCCAGGGTGTCATCGTAGTTTGGCCGGAAATCGACGGAATCCTCGTTCAATCCTTCAAGCAGGCTTTCAGCAAAGGTTGTCAATCGTGCTTCCGTATATCTTGATGAAGCAGGCTTGTCGCCATCAATATTGCCAAAATTGCCCTGACCATCCACCAGGGGATATCTCAGGTTGAAATCCTGGGCCATCCTTGCCAGGGCATCATAGATGGCCTGTTCACCATGGGGATGATAATTGCCCATGACATCCCCGGATATTTTAGCGGATTTTCTAAATCCACTGGTTGAACTCAATTTGAGTTCCTGCATGGCATAAAGAATTCTTCTTTGTACCGGTTTCAATCCATCCCTGGCATCAGGCAAAGCCCTGTGCATGATTGTTGACAGGGCATATTGAAGGTATCTTTCGCTGATAGCTTCACTGAGCGGAATATCTTGGGAGAAATGATCAAAAAGGTTTTTCGGCATTAATGGTGAGATTCCCGGGATTGCTCATAATTCTGATTTAATGGTTGATGTTATAGCCACAATTGATTGTAAATTACACTGTAAAATTTTTGAAATAGGTATTACTTGCAGTGATACCAGCTATCTGAAAAATTTCATTGTGGATAACTTGTTATCTTGAATTGATACAAGTACCCCTGAAATTCATAGAATAGAATTTATTCATTATTTGCTGAATGGCAAATCTATTGGAGTTTCAAATCATCTCCAAAAGAGAAGTGGGGATCATCAAGATCCCCACTAACTACATTTTGCTTGAAATACAACCCCCAATTAGAGTTGTGGCGGTATTAACGTTCAGCCGTCAAAATCAATTTCATTTACGATTTGAAGGGCCTGCTCGCGATTTGCTCCAATGGTATCCAGATTAAGGTTGTCCGGCTCAAAGGTTCCCCAACTTTCAACAAGTGCTGAAAGAGCCACATCGGGGTGAACGGGATATTCATGGTTGACTTCGGCATAGATTTGCTGTGCATCCATGGATGACAGGAATTCCATAAATTGCAAGGCATTGGACTCGTTCGGCGAGTGTTTGGCCATGGCCATGCCGGAGACATTTACGTGAGTTCCACCATCCACAAATGTGGGGAAAATGATACGGACTGCATCAGCCCAGGCCTTTTGCTCCTCATTCGATACCATGAGTCCCATGTAATAGGTGTTGCCTAGCGAAATATCACACTCTCCAGCCCAAATTGCCTTCACTTGGGCTCGGTCATTGCCTTGTGGTTTGCGGGCAAGGTTATCCTTTACACCCTGCAACCAAGCCTTGGTTTGATCCATGCCGTGGTGATTCATTACCGATGATATCAGGGCCAGATTGTAAGCATGAGTACCGGATCTGGTACAAATCCGCCCGTTCCACTCGGGATTGGCCAATTCTTCATAGGTCAAGACTGGTTCGGATACTCTTTCATTGGAAGCATAAACAATCCTTGCCCTTAAGGTCAATGCGAACCATTCACCTTCTGGATCCCTGAAGTTTGTCGGAATGTTCTGTTTCAGAATATCTGAATCAACTACTTGGGTTAATCCAGCATTAACAAGATTCTGCAAGCGGGAAATGTCAGTCGTCAGAATGACATCAGCCGGAGATCTTGTCCCCTCAGCCTCAAGTCGGGCAATCATTCCCTTTTGCAGGAATATGATGTGGGTTTCAATACCGGTCCTGTTGGTGAATTCATCCAATAGAGGTTGAATCAGTTCAGGTTGTCTGTAGGAGTAGATATTCACCTCATCAGCCAGGACAGGCTGCAATCCCAGAATTGCTGCTATCAATCCGAATATGGAAAAACGGGTACAATCGAGTGTTTTCATTTTGAAACTTTCTTTTCCGAGTAAAATAGTCGGAAATTAAATTAATGCACAATTTAGTGCTGTCAAGAATTAATTAGTGAACATATTATGACAGGCTGTTGCCTGAAAAAAGAAACAGCCCTATGAGTATGAGTTAAGGGAATTTACCTGCCCTGGCAGGAAACATCATGCTATTGGATCTCGTCCAACTTCTCGATGAGTTCCGGAACTGCCTGAAAGAGGTCAGCGACAACGCCATAGTCGGCAACCTGGAAAATCGGGGCATCCTCATCCTTGTTGATGGCAACAATGATTTTGGAATCCTTCATGCCGGCAAGATGCTGAATGGCTCCCGAAATCCCTACCGCAACATAGAGATTCGGGGCAACAACCTTGCCCGTTTGGCCAACTTGCCAATCGTTGGGAGCATATCCTGAATCGACTGCTGCCCGGGAAGCACCAACGGCTGCACCCAGTTTGTCCGCCAGTTTGGAAATCAATTCAAAATCCTCGACTGATCCAACACCCCTGCCTCCTGATACGACAATACCTGCCGAGGTAAGTTCCGGACGATCCGATGAAGCTACTCTGTCTTCAACCCATTCACTGATGGTGTTTGCAATTTCCTGGCTCATCTCTTCGATGGGAGCGGAATTGCCTTCTGCTACAGCCTGATAGGCAGCTGTTCGGACTGTTATAACTTTCTTGGGATCACTTGACTTAACGGTCTGGATGGCATTGCCGGCATAAATAGGCCGCTCAAAGGTATCTTCGGAAATGATACCCGAAATATCCGAAATCATCATGCAATCCAGCAAGGCAGCCGCTCTGGGCAGAATGTTCTGGGCATAGGTGGAGGCGGGTCCCACCAAATGGTCATAATTATCAGAGAGGCTAACAATCAAGTCGGCCAGAGGTTCAGCAAGTCCATTTCCGAAAATTGGATTCTCGATCTTGATTACTTTGGAGACTCCCTCCAATCGACTGGCCTGTTCTGCAGCTTCGGTACAGGATTCCGAGGCACACAAAATGGTAACTTCGCCAAGTTCTTGGGCTGCTGTCAGTGTCTTTGCCGTAAGGTCCTGAGCCAGTTCCGAGCCATTCAACTCGGCTAAAACTAAAACTGCCATTTAGATTACCTCCGCTTCATTTTGTAACTTGTCTACCAGATCTCCAACCGAAGGCAGGATTTCCCCGGCTTTTCTGGTCGGGGGTTCAACGGTCTTGAGTATTTCCAGCCGATTGCTGATATCAACTCCATAATCCTCTGGAGTCTTGGTTTCAAAGGGCTTCCTTTTTGCCTTTTGAATGCTTGGTAAGGAAGGGTACCTTGGTTCATTCATTCTCAAGTCAACCGTTACAATCCCAGGCAATTGCATCTTTATGACCTGCAAACCTCCATCGACCTCACGAACAGCGACTGCCTCATTACCCTCGACATTGAGTTCCGAGGAAAAGGTTGCCTGTGGATATCCAAGGAGGGCTGCAAGCATCTGTCCGGTTGCATTCATGTCATTGTCAATTGCCTGTTTCCCCATCAGTACCAGACCAGGCTGTTCCTCATCAACAACAGCCTTCAACAATTTAGCAACAGCCAATGGTTCAATATCGACATGAGGATCATCGGCTGCATGAATCAAGATTGCCCGATCGGCCCCCACGGCCAAGGCAGCTCGAAGTATTTGCTGGGCTTTGGGAACACCAATTGAAACTGCGATAACCTCTTCAGCCTTGCCTGCTTCTCTCAGGCGTATTGCTTCTTCTACCGCAATTTCATCAAAAGGGTTCATGGACATCTTGACATTGGCAAGATCAACACCTGAACCATCGGTTTGTACCCGAACTTTGACATTATAATCAATAACTCTTTTAACAGGAACAAGAACCTTCATTTCCAATCCTTTCAAAAAGGGAAGTACAATTCATATCACTCAAGGATTCCCAATTAAGCAATAAAATCTGATTTTACAGATTCCCCAACTATTTTTTTCTGCTGGCACCCGGAATCCACAAAATATCATCTTTACCGTTGTTATTGGTTACTCTTGCCATGACAAAAAACCAGTCGGAAAGACGATTGAGATATTTTATGGTATCGGGATTGATGGACTCCTGCTTGGTTAAACCGACTGTCAATCTTTCGGCTCTCCTGGCAACAGTTCGACATTGGTGAAGGTAGGAAGCCAAAAGTGTACCACCAGGCAAGACAAAACTTCTTAATGGAGAAAGATCTTTATTTACCTGGTCAATTTCACTTTCCAGCCGTTCAATTTGGCTTTTAACCATTCGAAGGGGAGGATATTCAGCCTTCACATTTTGGGTTTCAGGTACACACAAATCAGCTCCCAAGTCGAACAAGTCGTTTTGAATGGTTTGCAATTGTTCCCTGATTTTTCCTTCAGCATGAAACACGGCAATTCCCACGATGGAATTCAACTCATCCACCGTTCCGTATGCTTCAACCCGGGAGGAAGTCTTGGCAACCCTCGAACCGTCTCCAAGGGCTGTTTCACCCTTATCCCCTGTTTTGGTATAGATTTTGTTAAGTACGACCATAAGTACCTCAATCGTCCAGCATTACAAAAAGGATAATCAAAATCACGGCCACTGCCTGGGACAAAACCCTCAGGCGCATCAACTTGTTGCCATGCTTGCGGTTGAATTCCGTATCTGCTGCAAAACCAATGATACCAACCAGAAGAACAATCAGTACAAATAAGAGGGCAGCACCAATGATAATACCTTTCATGTGTCACCTAAAGTTGTTTTGCCAAAATTCTGTCGACAGCACTAGTTGGAAGAATACGCTTCATTAATGCCATAAATTGTGTTGGAAAAGTTACCCTGTATTTTTCCTTGGGTCTTTTTGCTTCAAGGGCATGAACAAGCGCTTTCGTAACTGCCGAGGCAGGTAATTCGAACGGATCCTTTTTACCATTTTCCTGATACAATCTTGGAATAATACGATTCCTGTAATCATCGGCAAATGGAGAAGTTTCCCAATCAATCCATTTTTCAAAATGCCGGCGTGTATTTACCCTGATCTTTGTGCCAATGGGTCCTGGCTGAATTAGTGAAACATAAACTCCCGTGTTTCTCAGTTCTATTCTCAGTGTATCACTCAGTCCCTCAAGTGCAAACTTGGTAGAATTGTAAGCCCCTCTCCAAGGTAAAGTTGTAAAACCCAAAATTGACGAATTTTGGACAATTCTACCATATCCCTGCTTTCTCATGACCGGTATCACGAGTTTGGTCAGTTCGTGGTATCCAAAAAAGTTGACTTCAAAAATTTCCCGAAGGGCATCTGCCGGTGTATCCTCGACAGCTCCCAAAAATCCATGGGCACCATTATTGAATAATGCATAAAGGGAGCCATCGGTTCTCGACATGGCTTCCTCAAACCCTTCCCTGATGCTCTCCCTGCTGGCGTAATCCAATACAAAACTTTCCAGACCCATTTCCTGCAATCTGGTACAATCTTTTTCCTGCCGACAGGTGGCCAATACCCGCCAACCTCTCTGGGCAAGGGTCATGGCACCATCAAAACCGATACCTGATGAGCATCCTGTAATGAGAATGGTTCGCTTATCCATTGGTTCCTCTCGTATACTTGCATTTACCATCAGTTCTACAAATTTCATGTTTGAAATCTGATTGATCCGTATTCAGTTATTCCAAGTAAGCAGTTAAATTGGAGATTTTAACCACAATAAATTACCATTAAGTGGTAATAACCGTGAAAATATAAGAAAATTGGTTAGAAAATTATCAAAAAGAATTTATACCTTTGGTTTTCTGAAAGTTGACATAAGATTTCGGGAAAATACCTATAAGTTTCAGTGATCCGGTAAATTGCAGGGATATTATGAAAATCAATCAAGTCGGAGTTATTGGTGCTGGTCAAATGGGTAACGGTATTGCCCATGTCTTTGCTTTGGCCGGATATCAGGTTCTACTCCATGATTCTTCCTTCGAGGCTGCCTTTACGGGCTTTCAAAGCATCGAAAAAAACATGAATATACTCATTGACCTGGAAAAGCTGACCATTGATGAAAAAAAGGAAGCCTTGAGTCGAATTAGCATCAAGCGAAGATTGCCCGAGCTCGGGGAATCCGATTTGATAATTGAATGTGCCGTGGAAAACGAGGAAATAAAGAACAGTATTTTCGAGGAGATTCAAAATTATCTGGGTGAGGATACACTGCTAACGACCAATACTTCATCCATTTCAATCACAAGGTTGGGTGCCAAAACCGACAGGCCTGAAAGATTTATGGGTTTTCATTTCATGAACCCTGTGCCACAAATGAAACTGGTTGAATTGGTTCGGGGTATTGCAACCGGAGACATGATCTATGAAGAATTGAAGAAGGTTGTGAAAACACTGGGTAAAACCCATACATCCTCGGAAGATTTTCCGGGATTTATTGTCAATCGAATACTGATGCCGATGATAAACGAGGCAATCTATGCCCTTTATGAGGGGGTTGGGAATGTTGAATCTATCGACAAATCCATGAAGTTGGGAGCAAATCACCCAATGGGACCACTGGAACTGGCTGATTTTATCGGTCTGGATACCTGCCAATCCATTATGGAAGTTCTTCACAGTGGTTTGGGTGATACCAAATATCTACCTTGCCCATTGCTTAAAAAATATGTCGAAGCCAAATGGCTAGGCAAGAAAAAAATGCGGGGTTTTTACGACTATCACTTTGATCCCAAACAACCGACCCGCTAACCCATATAACCAAAAATCTTATTTTCCCAACGCCAGTGTTTTGGCCCGCAACCAACTCATGAATTCTTCGGTGTTACCCTCGAAGCTATTGACTTCCTCACGTTCGATCACATCACCAATAATGGGTTTTTGCGGTTTCTTCATCGAGTGGGCAATCTCATGAAGGAGAAGGGATTGTCGGAGTGTCGGGGAAATCAAATTTGCCCAATGGTACCAACGGCTGTTTTCCCCGGGAAAGTAAATAGGTACAATGCGTGCATCGCTTTTCCGAATTAGTTTTGCAGTGAAGGGGTTCCATGAAGCTTCAACAGCCGGGGCTGTCCAACTGGGTGCAGAAGCCACCTGACCGGCAGGAAACAATACGATAACACCGCCAGCAGCCAAATGCTCCATTGCCAACTTGCGCATGGCAACATTTTGTTTGAGATGGTTTTCAACATGTGGAAATGCGACCGGTAGAAGTTGATCCTGAATCTCGGGGATGGTGTTGAGCAATTCCCTTGTAAGAATTTTGAAATCCTTGCGTATCCGCTCGCAGATTTCCGCAAGAATCAACCCATCAACCAATCCGTGTGGATGATTCGCAACAATGATGACAGATCCAGTCTTGGGAATCTTCTGAATCTCCTCCATGGATGTAAGGAGATCAATCTGCAACAACTCAAGAGCTTTGCTGAAAAAGGTCTGGTTCGGAAAACGACCGGTGCTTTCATATATTCTGATCAGCCTGATCAGGGTCAATTTGCCAGTCAGCCATTCAATGGTCCTGATAACTGCTCCCCGGTAAGAGCCAGGAAAGGTATTGCCATAGGATAATTGATTGCTCTTGTAGGGCTGGTAATCGGGATCATCGGTAAAGGGTTTTTCATACCCCTCCGGAAACCCAGTCAGTTCGGATACAACTATGGGTGCCTTAACTTTGTTCATGATTCTTCATAAAACTTTTCGGCAACCAAAGTTTCCAACGCTAACTTCAGCTCTTTTGCATCATCACCAAAGATTTCCAGCGAAATTATCGAACCCATTGAGGCAGCCAAAGTCAACAAACCCATGATGGAGTCGCCAGCCACCGTCAAACCATCAAAGGAAACTTCTACCTCAGAATCATGTTGCTCGACGATTTCAACAAACTTGGCTGAAGCTCTTGCATGCAGGCCTTTTTCGTTAATTATTTCGAGGTCGCATTTTAGGACCATTCAATTACCTTTCTTCATAGATTCTGATATGTTGACGACCAGCTTCAAAAGCAAGTTTTGTGGCTTCTTGAATATTCTTGTTTCTTGATTTCACTAGTTTGATCAACATCGGTAGATTTACTCCCGTAAGGATTGTTCCAGGAGTTTTACGACAGGCACAAACTGACAGGTTGGAGGGTGAACTGCCATAAATATCCGTCAGGATAACAACTCCCTTTCCCTGATCCACCTCACAGATGGCGGTACAGATTTCGGCTTCCTTTTCATTCCTGTCAATATTGTCATCCATGGTTATTGCTGCCAGATTTTGCTGTTTGCCCAAGATCTGTTCAAGACATTCACACAATTCGAGTGCAAAATTGCCATTTGCAACAATAACAATTCCTATCACCTGGTATTGCCCCCAATCATGACTTTTCGGGATTGTCGTGATCTGTTTTTCATTTCAGTCATAATATTCAAGGTATATTACCCAAGGTTATTGATTATAACAATTGCGGTATTTTTAGTGTTTCCGTTCACCGATCAACAATACATATAATGCCTTGGCAATAATTCTGTTGCCTTTAGCATAAATACAGGGGATTTTGTAATTTAATAACTTATGGGTACGAAACGGAGGCAATCGCTTTTTTTCCGTTTTTGAAAGGTCAATGACGGTCGATAGCTTGATATTTTCCTGCCAAGGCAGTTTCAAAATCCCCAAATATCTTGATTCAATCAGTCCCGCATTGCTTTTCTGCGGGCTCAGATACAAGCCATCGGGTCCTACCATCACATTTGTTTGATCATCGGCCACAAGTGTTGCTCCAAGCGATATCATTTCGATGGCTAAGGTGCTTTTACCTGATCCTGAGGGACCAATGATAAGAACCCCTTTTTCCTCCAGGGCGATGGCTGAGGCATTTACGCTTATTTCCTTGCCAGCAGTTTTTTCCATTCACTTAATAACTTGAGGTCTGATCGTCGGTTTCACTTTTCGTAATCAGGTTCAACCCCTTTTTTACCTCGGAGATGTTTTGTTTGGCTGCACCTGAAAGCAATCTTACATCGCTAAGCAGGGTTACTAGATCAAATCCCCATTCGATGGCCCTGATTGCATATTCGGATGACCCGGTATGGATACCAGCAATAATACCTTCATCCTTGCATGCAAACATTACATTCTTGATGCATTCAATCATTTCCGGTTCCTGACGGTCCAAACCCGGTGGCAATTTACCATTGGTAACCCCCAGGGTCAGGTCAGCTGGACCTATGTAAACACCATCCAGTCCTGGAGTGGTTACGATTTCTCGAAGATTGGAGTAGGCTTCACCAGTTTCGATCATTGCAAAACAGGTAACATTCTCATTCGCTTCCTTGTAATAGTTGTCACCGGCACCATAAAGGGCTCTGGTTGGGCCAAAACTTCTTGTGCCCTTTGGGGGATACCTGACGTAGGATACCAGCTCTTCGGCTTGGGCACGATTATTTATCATGGGACAAATGATTCCGTATGCACCAGCATCCAGTGACTTCATGATAATTCCCGGTTCCAGCCAGGGAACTCTGGCCATCGGGGTTGTATTGCTTGCCCTCATGGTTTGGAACATTCTGACAGCATCGGTATAATCAACGACACCATGTTGCATGTCAACGGTAATGCTGTCATAGCCTTGGGCTGCGAGAATTTCGGAAATGAATGGATTGGCAATGGAACACCATGCATTAATAACTGGTCTTTTTTCGCCGAATGCCTTTTTCACTCTATTTTTTATCATCACTTTTCCTGTTTCCTAATGAATTTCAAACATCCCAAACAATGGTCAGTTAAATTACAAGACGAGATTTGATACTAGATTTTGTAAATTAATTTTCAAGGCAAAGCCTTTGCCGTTCGGGTAAATGTTTGCAATGGCAATTACTCGAACTTGCCATGAGGGAACAACAAGACTTTTTCATGGTCTTGAACCAAAAACTATTGTTTCATTGCTTGCGTGGGCAGGGACCTGATGGTAATCACTATGCCTGCCCCGATAATCAAGGCAATGCCGAATATACCCATCGCATCAGGAATTTGAGACCAGATAATCCAGCCCCAAAAACCGGCAAATATCAAAAAACTGTATTCAAATATGGTTACAAATGTGGGTTCAGCTACCTGATATCCCTTGATCAGGCCAGCTACAGCCAGGAGAGAGCCGGACGCTTGAATTACGGTCCAGAAAATAAACTCGGAAGTTATGGGTTTCCAACCCGACAGAAAAAACGGGGCTATATTTATGGTTTCAGGTGAAAGGTCCAGTAGGGTAAGTAAGATCGAACCACCAAAACCGAAAAAGCCAATCATGGCAAAAAAACCGAATAACAGGACAGAAGTTTTCTCGTCAGCACAATAGTGCCTTGTCAGGATTTGTCCCATGGCGTAAAAGGCACCTGCCATCAAAGGGAAAATGGTGAATATGCTGAAATTCCCAATATCGGGCTTAAGCACCATCAAGACACCTATGGAACCCAACACAACGCATAAAATCCTAAGAAGCCCGACTTTGGTTTTGAAAAACAGGACCGAGAATCCAAGAATAAAAATGGGAGCACTGAACAAGGCTGCTCCCGCTTCTGCAATCGGCATTAGTGTCAGTGAACCAAAATACAGGATCATGGAAGAGGCAATCAATACCGAACGAATGAAGACAATTCCTGGTCTCTGTGGCCAAAGGCTATGTCCCTTGTAAATACAAAAAACTATTATCGCGATACATCCAATGATTGATCTGAGAAAATGAAATTGCCAAACACTGGCTTCCAGGGCAATAAACCGGACAAAATTATCGATAAGACCGATGACAAACATTGAGGGGATTATGTAGAAACCACCCAATAAGGTATTCGGTACCTTTGAAAGGAAATTAGAATTCATATACTGGCCTTGCATGCATTTTGAAGGATTGGGAAATCTTAATCCCGGATACGCCCGAAATCGTCTTCGAAACGAATAATGTCATCTTCCCCCAAATAACTTCCACATTGCACTTCAATTACCTCCAGTTCTGCACTTCCCGGGTTTTCCAACCGGTGTCTTGCACCCAAGGGAATATAGGTTGATTGATTCGGTTCTAGTGTAAGAATGGTGTCATCACATGTAACCTTGGCAATACCCCGTACGACAGTCCAGTGTTCCGAACGGTGCCTGTGTGCCTGGAGCGAGAGTTTTGCCTTGGGATGGACCATCAATGATTTGACCTGGAAGCCTTTCCCCTGCCGAATACTTTCATAGGAACCCCATGGTCGGTATACCCGCTTGTGTTCGATGAGTTCATTTCGATTATTGGTCTGGAGCTCGGTAATTACCCCCTTGGCAAGTTCCAACTTATCCAGGGTTGAAACCAAAACGGCATCCGAGGTCTCAATCACTGCAGTTTCCTTCAAACCGACAGTGGCAACCAAACGACTGGTGGATTTGACAATATTACCAGATGAACCTACCGAAATCACATCTCCTGTCAGGGAATTATGGTCCTCATCAAGATCGGATAAGGAATGGACACGTTTCCAGGTACCCAAATCAGCCCATTTGGTACTGACCTTGACCACGACAGCTTTGGATGTTTTTTCCAGAAACCCTCTTTCAAAGGATCTGGCCGACAAGGTTTCGTATGGAGACCCCGGCCAGTAGAGTGGTGTATCGACTACAGCATTGCCAGATGCCAACCGCAAGGCAGTTAGGAACTCATGGTCGATTTTTTCCAACTCTTCTAGAAACAGTGAGGGTTTCATCAAGTATATTCCGAGATTCCAAAGAGATTTATCCCATTCAAGGGTAGCTCTCTTGCCAGTGGTATCCGGTTTTCTTTGAAACTGTTCCAACCTGAAGATATCAGTTTCCAACTGTTGCCCCATTTGGGCATAACCATAATCCTGGGTATGGGTTTCAGGCCTTACTCCAAAAGTGACAATCCTGTTTTTACCTGCCCAGCTGACTCCCTTGGCAAGTGCTTGAACGAAAACATCAAGATCATCAAAATAACCATCTATTGGAAGAATCAGCAGGTAGGGATCACTATCCATAGTGATAGCATTCAATGCGGTTATCGCAAGTGGAGGTAAAGTATTTTTGGGAGTGTTTTCGGTAATGATCAAGCTTGGTTCTGTACCCTGCTCCCGACATTGTTCCTGAACAAAAAACCTGTATTCATCAAGACACAGTACAATCGGATCGAGGACATCAAATCCCTGTTCCCTTAACCGGGGGATATGATCAAGGGTTTCCTGGAAGAGGGATCTATTTCCTCTTATGGGGAGAAATTGTTTTGGCAGTTTTAGTCTCGAGAGAGGCCATAATCGAGTTCCCCATCCTCCAGCAAGCAAGACAGGTAGGATTTGAGTATTGGAATTAGTCATTGCGAATTATTAAATCAGAATTTATCAACATTATGGGTTTTTGCTTTCGAACAAAAAATTTGGGTTCAAAATCACGATATATCAAATAAATCTTTGTAAATTCCTAATATTTGGTTTTGTCAAATAAACCAAACCTATTTGCAGGTTAAAATCGGATTTTTTATCAATAGATGGCCATAACAAAAGGACAAGCATGAAATTTGCACCGATTACGGATCGGCTTATGAATCTCGGTTCGGATAAATGGACTCTTCATTTTCGTACGAGAGAGTTAAGGGCTAAGGGTGAACCTGTTATCGAATTGACCATTGGTGAACCAGATTTAACACCTGACAGGGAGGTACTGGATGCCCTTGTTTCATCCCTCTTCTCAGGCCGAATCAAATATTCCTATGGTCGTGGTGAACCGGATACCCTTGAGGCAATTGCAAAAAAATATACCAAAACAAGGGGATATCAGGTTGATGTGGAAAATGTCATTTGTTTTCCCGGTACCCAGACCGCAATTTTTACTACCATTTTGGGATTGACCGAGGAAAATGATTCCATTCTGGTTGGCGATCCCTACTACGCGACCTATGAGGGTCTAATCGCTTCTACAGGTGCCAAAAGGATTTCTGTACCGTTGAAGCAGGAACATGGGTTCAGAATGCAGGCCTCAGACCTTGAACGGGAAATCAGGGAAGATTCACGCTTGCTGCTTCTCAACAACCCCAACAACCCTACAGGATCGGTTCTATCAAAGGAGGAAATACAGGAAATCTGCCGGGTTTGCGAAAAACATGATCTTTGGATACTTGCAGATGAAGTATACGAAAATCTGGTATATGAGGGAGAGTTTTATTCTCCGTTGATGGAAGAAAATTATCGCGATCGGATAATCAGTGTTGCTTCGGTATCCAAGACCTATGGTGTTCCGGGATTCAGAAGCGGGTGGGCCGTGGGCCCGAAGGAATTTTGCAACCACTTGGTGCCTCTGGCCGAAACCATGCTTTTTGGCGGAGTGCCCTTTATTGCTGATGCGACTGCTTTTGCACTCAATTCAACTAGTGATTTCGTCGAACGAATGGGTTCATCCTACTTCCGTCGGGCAAAATTGATCGTGGAAGCCCTTGCTCCCTCCAACAGGATAAAGCCATTTTTGCCCAGTTCAGGCATGTTCATACTGATAGATGTGACCGAAACGGGTATGGATGGTGAAGAGTTTGCATGGAAACTTCTGGAAACCGAGAAGGTAGCCGTGATGCCGGGGAATTCATTTGGCAAAAATGCTGCTTCCTTCGTACGGTTAAGTTTGACCGTGGAAGACGATTTACTGGTTGAGGCATGCCACAGAATAAGATCCTTTGTTCAGATCTAGGACCAATCTCCATGAATGAAGTTTCGAATACCCAATTGAAATCACCCTTCGGCAAGGTCCTGATTGCCTGTCTGGAAGAGCAGGGGGTTGAATATATTTTTGGAATTCCCGGTGTTCATACCGTTGAATTGTACAGGTATCTCGGAAACTCGACAATTCGACACATTACCCCAAGACATGAACAGGCTGCCGGATTTATGGCTGACGGTTATGCCAGGGTTTCAGGAAAGCCGGGTGTGTGCTTTTTAATTACTGGTCCCGGATTGACCAATGCATTGACTCCCATGGCTCAGGCTCGAGCAGATTCCATTCCTATGGTTGTTATCTCAACCGTAAATCCAGAATCCCGAGGGAGGAATGATTTTGGACGACTCCACGAATTACCCGATCAAACCGGCCTTCTAAGGAAGCTTGCTGTCTATCATCATAGAATGGATGATCCAGAACGCCTGACCGAGGTGATGAATGAAGCTTTTAACCGGCATAGGTCAAATCGCCCCGGACCTGTTCATATTGAAATTCCCCTTGATGTGATCTCGACATGTGTCAGGAAGGTATCACCGGAAGCTGAAACCATTATAGAATCATCAAGCCGGTTAGAAATCGATGGAATTGTCGAGGCCTGTCAAAAGGCGAATAGAATATCAATACTTGCTGGTGGTGGTGCTACCGGTTCTGGTGGTTTGATTGCCAATCTTTCGGAGCGCTTGGATGCACCACTGATTACCACCATAAATGCCAGGGGGATTGGGAAGGGTAGTGAATTGTCCGTACCTGTCAGCCCATCTCTGGAATCCACAAGAAACTTGTTGGAGGAATCTGATCTTGTCATTGCCTTGGGTACAGAATTCGGCCCGACGGATTTCAATATTTACAAATCACTTCCCGAAATCAGCTTCGAGTTCCTGATCAGAGTGGACATTGACGAAACCCAACTAACCAAAGGACCGAAAGCCGATATTGCCGTTTGTTCGGATGTCGAAGGATTTTTGATGAGACTCTTAAAGTTGCTCCCGACAACCAACAGAAATAGTGGAGGTAGGGAAAGAGCCAAGCAGACCATCGAAGAGGTAAAATCATTCCTGTCTCGGGAGGAATTGAATTACATAAATATCATCCATGCGATTCAGAAAGAACTTCCCGATAGCATTCTGGTTGGTGATTCAAACCAAATATCTTATGCCGGCAATCTATATTGTCACATTCACAGGAACACCGGTTGGTTCAATGCCGCAACAGGTTATGGTGCACTTGGGTATTCGGTTCCAGCAGCCATTGGTGCATCCCTAGCAGATTCCTCTGCCCCTTTGGTTTGTCTTGTAGGAGATGGCGGCTTTCAGTTTACACTTGCAGAAATGGGAACAGCTGCAGATGAAAAGGTTCCGGTTAATTTCGTGGTATTTAACAATCATGGATATGGTGAAATCAAGAACTACATGATTAATCAGGGTATCGAGCCAATTGGGGTAGATCCCTCGCCACCAGATTTCGAGCACATTGCCAGGGCCTACAGAATTCCTTTTGCCAGGGTCAGGAAACCCAACCAATTGATAAATATACTGAGACAGCCAGTTCAGGACAATTTACCCCGTCTCATCGAGTATGTTGAAGAGGCTTGAGTTCACTTGGAAAAGCAAGACCTCTCAAATTGATGAAGTTGAAACATTGGTGATCCAAAATTATCTAATCGGGTGACCAAGGTATTTCAGGAGCAATTGGTAACCCATGAATTCCAAGGATGTAAACCATCAAGGGGAAAACGATTCTTCCGAGGGTGAAGGTGAAGAACTGTGGAACGAAATAGTCAGTAATGAACTGCAATCGCTTGAAGAGTTCAGTCGGTCGGACCGGAAAAATCTTTGGAATAAAATAGCCGACTACGGCTCCAGAAAGGGCAAGAATGTTCCGAAACAGATCCTGAGTACCAATTATGAAGACAACTATGACGAGAGATCACTTTCAAGGAAAATAAGCAGCTATGCACGGGTTGCCGGCCAAAAGGTTATTTTCCAGGTATTTGTTTTGTATTATTGTCTTCTGGACAAGGATACTCCCAAATGGGCCAAAGCACCTATCATAAGTGCACTCGGATATTTCATATTTCCACTTGATGCCATTCCGGACATAATTGTGGGAGCGGGCTATTCGGACGATTTGGGAGTGCTTGTTGTTGCCATGGGTATGGTCCTGGCTCATGTCAAGGATGAACACAAGGACCGGGCCAGAGAACAGGTTGCCAGGATTTTTGGAAACGATTGAGAAATGGTTGACATGGCCGGTACTGACGATTCCGAACAAAAGAAAAACCTGCAGGAACGCATAAGGAACCTGGAGGAAGAGATCAATCCACCCGAGAAGGGAGAAAGTCCGATTTCACAAGCCAATATGGGTTGGCGAATGGTGGTTGATCTCGTTGCTGGAGTCGGGTTGGGCTTTGTGATTGGATATGGTTTGGATATTTTATTTGGCACCAAACCTTTAAATATGATTTTGTTTGTATTATTAGGATTTGGAGCAGGAATTAACTTGATGTTGAGAACTGCAAAGGAAATGAAGAAACCTGAAACGAATAAGAACGAGGGAAATACTCCCGATTAGACTGAAATGGCTACTGAAACCGAAGCACAAAAGGGGTTAGAAATCCATCCAATGGACCAGTTTCTGGTCACACCCGTACTGGGTGATGGTCCCTTGATGTGGTATTCATTCAGCAATACCGCCATGTGGATGGCCATTACCCTCTTGGGTGTAATCATCTTTCTGGTGGTTGGAACCCGCAAGAAATCCTATGTACCTGACCGCTTTCAAATGGTTGTGGAACTGATATACGGTTTTGTCAGAAACATGGTACAGGATGTTGCGGGACGCGATGCATTACCGTTTTTCCCCTATATCATGACAGCTTTCATGTTTGTCATTTTTTCAAATGTCCTGGGCCTCATTCCAATGAGTTTCACACCGACATCGCACATTGCGGTTACTGCGACCTTGGCCCTGACTGTATTCATTTCGGTTACGGTGATCGGTTTTGTCAAGCACGGGCTGGGTTTCCTGGGACTGTTTTGGATTTCTTCGGCACCACTTCCTCTTCGTCCGGTTTTGGCAGTGATTGAGATTATGTCCTATTTTGTTCGACCAATCAGCCATTCGATCAGGTTGGCAGGAAACATGATGGCCGGGCACGCAATGATAAAGGTCTTCGCGGCCTTTGCCGGTGTCATGGGACTTGGTGCTTTTGTTCCGATAATTGCAATATCAGCAGTATATGGCCTGGAATTACTGGTGGCTTTTATCCAAGCTTATGTGTTTACAATTCTAACTTGTGTTTATCTGAAGGATGCCCTGCATCCTCAACATTAATCTGAAATATCCATTCTAGACAAGGAGTAAATTATGGAAGGCGATTTGAATACAATGGGAGCACTCATCGGGGCTGGTTTGGCCTGTACAGGAATGGGTGGTGCTGCTATCGGTGTCGGTCATGTTGCAGGAAACTATTTGGCAGGGGCCCTGAGAAATCCATCTGCTGCCCAATCACAGACAGCCATGCTGTTTATTGGAATTGCCTTTGCCGAAGCATTCGGAATCTTTTCCTTCCTCGTGGCACTGCTTTTGATGTTTGCACTCTAATCAACGCCTGGCAACAAACCAATACATCGTTTGCATTTCGGGAATTTGACGAGTGGCTGCTGAAAACAATGTAAGTGAACAAGCTGGTATTCCCCAGCTGGAGTTTTCTTCGTTTCCCAACCAGATTCTGTGGTTGGTGGTTTTTCTGTTGGCTATCTTTATCGTGGTCAGGATGATTGCGCTGCCACGGATTGGTCAGATTGTCTCCCAGCGGGAAAAGAGAATCAAGACTGATCTGGAGGATGCCCGCAAGTTGAATGAAAAGATTGAAGGGTTGGAAAATTCAATCGAAGAAACGCTTGCCGCGGCCAAACGATTTTCCGAAGGGAAAGCTGCTGAAACCCGCAATGAAATTCTGGAGATGCAGAACAAGGCATTGGAAGAGGCAGAGGTAACAGTCAAGGCGGAAGTTGCCGAAGCCGAGAAAAGAATTGAAGCCATACAGGATGAGGCACTCACCAATATACGTGCCATCGCCAATGAGGCAGCAGTTGAAATCGTCAACCAGATTGTTCCGAAAAGGGGAATTCTTGACGAGATTTCTGGTGTGGTTGATGCCAAGGTTCAGGGGAAGGCCAGTGAATAGGTACATACTTCTCCCGGGACTGTTCATGATGGTTGGTACCGGATCGGCACAGGCTGCAAGCGGTCCGTTCTTTTCCCTTGGAAACACCGATTTCGTTGTATCGATTTCGTTTATTATCTTCATTGCGGCAATCATCTATTTCAAGGCACCCAAATTTGTGGCCAAGTTGATTGATGGTCAGATTGCCAAAATTGAAGGACAGCTCGAGGAGGCATCCTCGGTGAAGGAGGATGCTCAGACTCTCCTTGAAAACCTGCAACAGAAACAGGATGAAGCCGAAGAACATGCAATTCGCATCAAGGAACAGGCCCAAAAGGACAAGGAACTTGCCATTGAGGAGGCCCAAAACTCCATTCAGGGGTTGGTCGATCGAAAACTGCAGAATTCCAGGGAGCAGGTTCGTGCCAGCGAGGCCAAGGCCATAGCCAATATAAGAAACCAGGCAATTGACTTGGCAATTGATGCAGCCTCTGAAGTTATTTTCAGAAGCATGGGTGGTGATGATCGCAGAACCATCATTGACCAATCAATCAAAGACATCAACAAGTATCTGAACTGAAGATACAGCCCCAACAGGCTCGTCTTGTTGCCCCATGCAACTAAATGCAGGATTTAGCGTTTAGTTTCTCGACTTAAAACTACCTTAAGTGGATATCCCTTGAAATGTTGGAATGCTCCATAAATGACACTCTGTATCATGTCATTCGCTAGGGACCGAATTTCCTTCCCCTGAAAATGGTAAGTCTTATTTTAGGACTTGGTTCAGTTCAGATATACCCCCCTTATATCTACCATTCACCACTCATTAATTACCGCCTGCAAAAACAGAGTCGGGAAAACACCATTGGATAACAAACCATTTTATTGTATAGACATTAGATTTTCTCTTTGGTATCAGCTTAATATGATTAGAAAAACCCAATTTAGTGGTAGTGTTAGCTGCTGATGGTAGCTTATCTGTTTCGACGAACAGTTGCCCTATTGTTGGTTCTGCTAGGGCTCGTAATCCTGATCTTCATCATAGCCCGGATTGTACCTGGTGATCCTGCACGAATAGCACTTGGCCCCTTGGCAACAGCCGATCAGGTTGCTGAAATGCGTGGTGAAATGGGTTTGGATGATCCCTTCCTTGTACAATTATGGAACTACCTTACCGGTCTCTTGCAAGGTGATCTGGGAAAATCCCTGCTTTCGAGTCGTCCGGTCATGGATGATCTGGTTGCAGCCCTGCCTGCTACCTTTGAGTTGGTATTGGCAACAATTTTCCTGCAAATCTCACTATCGATTCCTCTTGGTGTTTTGGCAGCTGTTTATCGTGACAGTTGGATTGACAATATCACCCGAATTATCTCCTTGATTGGGGTCGTAACACCTGGATTTGTCCTTGCGATCATACTGCAGTTACTTGCGAGTTACTATCTTACCTTCTTTCCAGTGACCGGGCGTCTTGACCCTGGGTTGGAATTCAGTGCAACCAAAACGGGTCTCTTGACCATAGATTCGCTTTTGGCCGGTCGGTGGGATGTATTCGGTAGTGCCTGTTTACATCTGTTTCTGCCTTCCATTGCACTGGCTGCTGCTGGAATCGGCCAAGTCATGCGTATTACCAGGTCGGCCATGATTGAAGTTGGTAGTCGAGATTTCATTGAAGCATCCCGTTCCTATGGTATTCCCGAACAGGTGGTTACAATTCGGTACATGTTGAGGGTTGCTTCCATTGCACCCCTGACTATTCTTGGACTGGAATTTGCATCCCTGATCGGGAATGCATTCATTGTAGAATTCGTCTTCAGTTGGCCTGGAATTGCCAGTTATGGTGTAAGAACAATTTTGCAGAAGGATCTCAATGCGGTTATCGGTGTTGTCCTGGTTTCCGGTATCTTTTTTGTAGTAGCCAATCTAGTGATTGATGTTTTGCTTGGTTTCATTGATCCACGAAACCGCTTACGGGATGGTTCAAGTAAATGAGTGATGGTCCCATGATCAAGGATGAGACCGTCCGAACACTCAGTAGTGGGCAGATGGCATGGTACCGTTTCAAGTACAATCCTTCTGCTCTCATTGGTGTGTTTATCATCATTTCGGTAATTATTGGTGCCATTTTTGCACCTTGGTTGGCTCCATCACCAGAATCGGCAGGTGCCCATGTCGATTTTCTTAATCGACACAGCCCACCCAGTGGAGTGTATCTCATGGGGACAGACAATGTTGGCCGAGATATATTCAGCCGTGTTCTTTTTGGCTACAGGGTTTCACTTGGTCTGGTTGTGGGTGTACTTGGCATAGCCGTTCCTTTCGGTGTACTTTTGGGTCTGACAGCTGCCTATGCAGGTGGCTGGACTGAATGGGTAATCATGCGATTTACCGACGTCATGCTGGCTATACCTCCACTTGCCATGGCACTGGCTGTCACAGCCGTACTGTCCCCCAATCTTGTAAATGCCATGATAGCAATAACACTGTTATGGTGGACTTGGCACACACGGCTTATCTACCGCATTGCCAAAGGACAGATGGCGGAGGATTATGTTGAGGCTGCCAAGGTTTCAGGTGCAAGTCACGTCCATATACTCTTGCGAGAACTATTGCCGAATTGCATTTCAGCGATTGCTGTCAAGACCTCACTGGATGCAGGTTTCGTTATCCTCTTCGGTGCCGCCCTCTCATTCCTTGGTCTGGGCGTACAGCCCCCCACGCCAGATCTGGGTACCATGGTCTCGACAGGTTCCGAATACCTGCCGGAGTATTGGTGGGAGGCATTAATGCCGGGATTTGCTATCCTGTACGTCATACTGGGGTTCAATTTGTTGGGTGACGGGTTGCGTGATATGATGGATGTCGAGTTATGAGTAACCGCATACTTGAAGTATCAGACCTTGATTTGAGTTTCACTACCTATGGTCAGCGAACAAAGGTATTGCACAATCTGAACTTTCACTTGGATGCAGGGGAAAGAGTTTCCTTGATCGGTCAATCAGGTTCGGGAAAAACGGTTACCATGCGAACCATAATTGGAACCTTGCCAATGCCACCCGGGAAGGTTGAAAATGGCTCGATACGATATGAAGGTCGAGAGCTTTTGACACTTTCCAGAAAACAGCGCAATCGGCTCAAGGGTACGGGTATTTCAATTGTTCTCCAGGACCCGCTATTGTCATTTAATCCAGTCCTCACCATCCATCGGCAGATGGATGATATTGTACGCTATGCAGATATGCGTAGCAATAAGTCCCGAAGCCGTTCGGCTCGTCGATCGCATATCATTGACACGCTGAAAAAAGTACAATTGGCTGATGGGGAACACATCCTTGGTTCCTATCCCATGCAGCTTTCGGGGGGAATGCGCCAACGTGTTCTCATTGGCATGTCCCTTCTCAACAATCCACGGCTTTTGATCGCCGATGAACCAGGGACAGCACTGGATGTTACAACCCAACAAGAAATTCTCAACTTGCTGAATACCCTGGTCTCTGAGGAGGGTCTCACGCTCTTGCTTATCACGCATAATCTGGGTGTGGTTAGGGAAATGGCGGACCGTGTTTATGTTATGCAGAAGGGGCGAATTGTCGAGCAAGGAACCAGAGATGAAATTTTTGCATCGCCCAAACATCCCTACACGCTTGAACTGATGAATAGCGTCTTGCCTTTGTATGGTGACAAGGTAGTGGATGTGGCTGATACCCATCATGAAGAAAATGCCATTGAAATACGGGGGGTCAATAAGATATTCTCCCGAAAAATTGGTATTATTCGCCGTAAAACTGAGGTTAATCATGCGGTAAGGGAAGTTTTCCTTGATATCAGCCGGGGAGACATTTTTGGCATAGCAGGTGAAAGTGGATCAGGAAAAACGACACTGGCCAAGATTTTACTTGGCCTTCACAAGCCGAATTCGGGAGAGGTGACTATTGACAATCAGAATTTGGACGGATTTCAGGGTTCCACCGAGTTCCGAAAAACCGTACAAATTGTATACCAGAATCCCGGTTCATCACTCAACCCGCGACGTACGGTCGCTGATCAACTGAAAGTTCCTTTGAAATTCACCGGTTTTTCACCCGAAAATTACCATGCCCGAATCGAGGAATTGCTTGATATGGTCGAATTGCCACGCTCTTATGCGTCAATGTATCCACACGAATTGTCCGGAGGGCAAAAACAACGGGTGGCCATAGCAAGGGCACTGTCATGCCATCCCAAGATACTGGTTCTTGATGAGCCTACCTCGGCACTAGATGTCCTAATTCAGAATTCGGTCATAAACCTGTTGCACCGATTACGTGACGAATTTGACCTGACATATGTGTTTATTAGCCACGATCTCAGCCTGATGCGTAATTTCTGCAATAGGGTTGCGATCATGTTTCGTGGCGAAATATGTGAACAGGGTCGAACCAGGGATATATTCGCAAATCCCCAACACCCATATACCCGTGCACTGCTTTCCTCAATCCCGGTAATTACTGCTGAGGAAGAGCGTTTGAAACCTGTGGTTTCAAAGGCGGAAAGGGATGCGGTGCTTACAACTACAACAGAGTTAACAGACTGAAGGAGTCATTATGTTTCGAATTGGTATTGATGTAGGCGGAACCAATACGGATGCTGTAATCATGGGGGACGGCAAGGTTTTGACCGGTGTAAAAACGGCAACTACCGAAGATATCATGTCTGGAATAATCGAGAGCCTAAGGATGGCACTGGATAATACCGGTATAAACGGGAATGAAATTTCTTCGGTCATGATTGGAACTACTCACTTTACCAATGCGGTGGTTGAACGGAGACACCTGTCGAAAACGGCAGCTGTACGGCTTTGCTTACCAGCAGCCCAATGTCTTCCGCCAATGGTGGATTGGCCGGATGACATTCGTGAAGCCGTGGGCAACAGCTATTGGATGGCCAAGGGAGGTAACGAATTCGATGGTCGGGAAATCTCCCAGATTGATGAGACGGAACTAAAGGACATTGCAAGGGAAATTGGCAGCAAGGGAATAGGTTCGGTGGCCCTTTGTTCTGTATTCAGCCCGGTAAATGATGCCATGGAGAAGCAAGCCATGGAAATCATGACGACAGTACTTCCGGATGCTGATTTTACACTTTCCAGCGAGATTGGTCGCCTCGGTATCCTAGAACGTGAAAATGCTGCCATCATGAATGCTTCCTTACGCCAATTGTCTTCGCAAGCAATAGGGGCATTTAGTGATGCGCTGGAAAAGGTCGGGTTGCGTTGCCCGTATTTCATTACCCAAAACGATGGTACCCTTATGGGGACGGAGTTTGTCCAGACCTATCCTGTACTGACCTTTGCCTCGGGACCCACCAATTCGATGCGAGGAGCTTCGTATTTGACGGGTGAAATGGAAGCAATCGTCTGTGACGTGGGTGGTACCTCCACTGATGTTGGTGCCCTGATCAAGGGTTTCCCACGCCCTGCTTCCACGACGGTTGAAGTAGGGGGTGTACGTACAAATTTCCGCATGCCCGATGTCTTTTCCATCGCTCTGGGTGGTGGAACAGAAATCAAGCCGGGCAATCCAGTTCAGATCGGTCCACAATCGGTAGGATATCGAATTTTTGAAAAAGGGTTGCTTTTCGGGGGCGAAACCTTGACAGCAACTGATGTAGCAGTGGGACTTGGAATAGCTGATATAGGTGATGCCGGGCCGGCCAGGGCACTCGGAGTGAATACGCTGCGAAATTACAAGGACAAGATTGACGAAATGATTGTCAATGCGGTTGAAAGGATGAGGGTTTCACCAGAAAAAATTCCGGTTCTGGCAGTAGGGGGTGGTTCGATTTTAATTCCCGAAACAGTCGGAAACCTTCCGGTTGTAAAACCTGAAAATTTTGCCGTTGCCAACGCGGTGGGAGCTGCCATAGGTCAAGTTTCAGGTGAAGTTGATCGTATTTTCAATCTTACCGAAATGTCACGGGATGCTGCTCTGGAAAATGCACGAAAAGAGGCAACAGAGAAAGCGATTGCAGCCGGTGCGAAAGCCGACAGCATTGAGGTGTTGGATCAGGAAGACGTACCACTAGCCTATCTGCCGGGTAATGCAACACGCATTCGTCTGAAAGTTGTTGGTGATCTTGATGGATGAGTTGTTGCGTCATGTAACGGCTGAAGATCTTGAAGCCATCGAAATTGGTGCTGCCATTCTGGGCACCGGAGGAGGTGGTAATCCCTATATCGGCAAATTGCGATGCCGTGAGGAGTTAAGGAAAGGTCACCAGATCAATATTATCCCCTTGCATGAGTTGTCCGATGATGCTTGGGTAGTTTCCCTTGGTGGAATAGGAGCCCCAGTAGTTGGTGTGGAAAAAATTGAACAAGGTGAAGAATGCCTTCGAGCGCTTTATGCTTTGGAAAAAGAGACAGGAAACAAGATTGACGCAGTAATTTCAAGTGAAATCGGTGGTGCCAATGCCATGGAACCAATGTTGACCGGTGCGCAGGCAGGCATACCTGTTGTTGATGGCGATGGCATGGGTCGTGCCTTCCCAGAGATGCAGATGTGTACTTGGTCGATTTATGGTCATAAATCCACACCATCAGCAATGGCAGATGAAAAGGGAAGCATAATCATTATCCGGGATACGACCAGTGAAATTGCCCTGGAGAGATTTGCACGAGCCACGGTTGTCGAAATGGGTGCAGCTGGAGCTATCGCCCTGGCCCCAATGCGTGGCAGTTTTGTAAAACGGTATGCGATACCAAATACCATTACCCAGGCCTTGCAACTGGGGCGATCAGTATTGGAAAGTCAAATCAATAATTCAGATCCGATCAGTACAGTACTGGAAAAGGAGGATGGTCAATTACTGATGACCGGCAAGATCATAGATCTGGAACGCCATCTCAAGGGAGGATTCGCTGTCGGGCATGTTAATGTCGAGGGTTTCGGGGATTTTCGTGGCAAGTTGGGTGAAATATACCTGCAAAACGAATTCCTGGTGTTTAAACTAGATGGCGAGGTAAAGGCTTGTGTACCTGATCTCATTGTTGTCTTGGAGGCAGATACCGGCTTGCCCATAACCACTGAAATGTTGAGATATGGCCAGCGGGTTGCTGTTCTTGCCCTGCCTTGCCATGGCCTGTTGCGATCAGAAGAAGCACTTGAGGTCATTGGTCCGGCAGCATTTGGTTATCCGGAAATCACCTATACACCGTTGGTTCGTAATTCATCTAGGGAAGGAAATTGACCATGACAGCTAATCCAATAAATGAAATACGTCTAGAAGATATGGACCATATAGCACTTGGTGGTGCTTTTTTGGGGACTGGAGGTGGTGGTGATCCATATATCGGCAGGTTAATGTCTGAACAGGCAATCCGTGAAAACGGACCGGTGAAGGTATTGAATGTTGATTCTTTGGCTGACGAAGCGCTTGTGGTCCCCGTTGCCATGATGGGAGCCCCAACAGTGTTACTGGAAAAACTTCCTCGTGGGGACGAAGCTCAGGCAGCATTGACCAGTCTGGAAAACTATCTGGGGCACAAGGCTGATGCTGTCTTCTGCATTGAAGCGGGGGGATTGAATTCAACCATACCCATTGCCGTAGCTGCTTCGGCAGGACTTCCGATTATTGATGGGGATGGTATGGGTCGGGCTTTTCCCGAGTTGCAGATGGTTTCCATGACAATCCACAACATTGCGGCCTGTCCTATGGTTATTGCTGATGAAAAGGGCAACTCACTCGTACTTAATACGGTTGACAATCTAAGTACTGAAAAATTTGCTCGTGTCATTACCGTGGAAATGGGTGGTGCCGCTCTGATTGCCTTGTATCCGATGACAGGAGCTGAGGCCAAGAAAGCGGTACTACGAGGTTCATTGTCACTTATCCATTCCATAGGGAAGATAATTTATGCTGAGCAGTCGGCTAACCGGAATCCTGCTGAGCGATTGAAATCGGAACTTAATGGCATCAGCCTATTTGAGGGCAGGGTTATTGATGTAGAGCGTCGTACAGAAGGTGGTTTTGCCCGAGGGATGGCTAAAATTGAAGGAATAGGAACGCATGATGGTGATACGTTGATCTTGAGGTTTCAGAATGAATTTCTAATGGCCGAAACAAAACAGGGTGAGGTTAGGGCCATGACACCAGACTTGATTTGCCTTTTGGATTTGGAAACGGGGTCACCCATAACCACTGAACAGATACGATACGGTTTCAGGGTTATTGTATTTGGCTTGCCATGTGATTCCCAATGGCGTTCGGAAAAGGGTTTGGAACTTGTTGGACCCAGGTATTTTGGCTATGATCAGGAATATGCGCCCATAGAATCCATTACCTGTTGAGACAAGCCTCAACGATACAAGGATCATTATTTACATTATTCAATCATTACTTTATTGATAGAGGAGTTTGTCATTAGTTACGATAAGCAAATTTAAATTGGCAAAGCATGATGGGGTTGGTTCTGGATTGTTTGGTCTGGTTGAAACGCTTGACACGGATACAAATGACTTTCTCATAATTTTGTAGGAGGAGAAAAGATGAAAATCAAACACTTTCTGATGTCACTGGTGCTGGGTACAGTTCCATTTCTGTCCTTTTCAGCCCAAGCGGAAAATGTTGCTACGGTAAATGTGGTTCAAATTTTTGGAACCGTTGATCCGGCAAAAATAAATGACTACACTGAATATATGGCTGGGGTAAACATGTATGATGCCCTAACCACTCTTGATGGCGATGGAGCCATTCAACCCCTGTTGGCAGAAAGTTGGGAAGCTTCAGAGGATACGCTTACCTATACTTTTCACCTCAAGGATGGGGCAACTTTTCAGGATGGATCACCAGTCGAGGCCAAGGATGTTGTTTATTCCGTCAAGCGCCTGCTGGCTCTAAACGAGGGCCCTTCTTATCTTTTTGAGGGGGTACTAGATGAAAATTCGGTAACGGAAATCGACAACAACACGGTCGAGTTCAAACTCAACAAGATCTATACCCCGTTTTTGACCACAACACCTATCCTGTTTGTTATCAATAGTGATGCCTCCATGGAAAACATGTCCGATGACGATCCCTGGTCCCAGGATTTCCTGGCCAATAACTCCTTGGGCGCTGGTGCCTTCAAGTTGACCAGTTGGGACCGAGGTGCAACCATGACCATGGAAAGGTATGAAGGTTATCATCTGGGTTGGGATGATCAAGCCATTGATAAGGTAAGGTTTATCGTCACCCATGAAGAAGCCACTGTCAAGGCTTTGGCTGCCTCGGGAGAACTGTCAATGTCCTCTGACGCACAGGCCATCGAAACCTATGATGCTATCGGCAAGATGGATGGTTATCGAATAATTTCCTATCCGACCGCCACCAACTTTTATTTGAAGCTCAATCATCAGGTTTCCCCGACGGATGATGTCAATATCCGCAAGGCCATAGCCTATGCAACAGATTATGATACAATTCGCTCAGCACTGTTGCCAGGTGAACCGCTGGCGGGGCCAATGCCTCCCGTATTCGCCGGTGCTTATGCTGATGATCTGGAATTACCCAAATTCGACCTGGAAAAAGCAAGGGAGCATGTCGAGAAAAGCTCTTATGCTGGTAGTGGACCAATCGATGTCGAGATCATGTTCGTCGCCGGGCTTGCCTTCGAGGAAGAGATTGCCCTGTTGATGAAAGCCAATCTTGATCCAATAGGATTTAATACCATTCTGAAACCTGAACCATGGAATCGGATGACTGAGTTGGCAGCCAGGGCAGAAACCACTCCGGCAATCAACGAAGTGTTTTATGGTGCGACCTATCCTTCTCCTGATAGTTTCTTCTTCACGCAGTACCATTCGGCAGCACAGGGAACCTGGGCCTCAATGGAATGGGTTCTAAGTGATGAGGTGGATGCCTTGATCGACGAAGCTCGTGGTACTGCAGATGTTGACAGACAAAACGAAATCTACAAGCAGATTCAACATATCCTCGTTGACAATCAGTCTGATGTCTATCTTTTGACACAGACCAGCCAACAGGCGTTTTCAAACTGTATGGATGGCTTCACATGGGTACCCATGCAAAGCTTTGAGTTTAATTTCCACACAATGAAATGGGTTTGCAACTAATGTAAATTCTAGTTGAGGCCCGCTATCGCCAGCAGGCCTCAACTCTTTGAAACGCATGCAATTCTGACTGAATCCTTTTATCCAGATCTTTTCCAATCCCTACCTGTACCAAATTGTATGTAAGATAAAGCGGGATTTGTTTTTGACATATACCACAAAGCATAAACTTTATGGTCAAATGTTACGCACTACATACCCTTACTGCTTCCAGTTGATATTTTTGATGGCTAGAACCGTTCCTTGGGGTTTCTTCATGCCTCACCTGGGAAAGCCATAATCCATCATTTGTACCTTTTGGGGGATGCGTTGGGGTAAAAGAGTTGTTCACCATCAATCTTGTATTGAGCAATCAATTGCTGTCCCATTGGTGAAACTATCCAATTCAGGAATTCCCGAGCAGGTTCGGAATTGACATTTGGACAATGATCGGGATTCACCATGATAATTCCGTATTGATTGAACAGTTCTGATCCATTTTCATAGAGTATTACATGGTTGGTCTTGTTGGCAAAACTCAACCATGTTCCGAGATCGGTCATGGTATAACCTTCCAGGCCGACCGTGATGTTCAAGGTTGCTCCCATGCCGGAACCCACTTCGTAATACCAATCTCCTGTCGTGGAAATTTCATATTTGTTCCACAAGGAAAGTTCTTTCTTGTGGGTACCGCTATCATCTCCACGTGATACGAAAGGAGCCGGTCCCTTGCTTAATTTGGCAAATGCTTCTCGAAGCGTTTCAATCTTGCCAATACCTGCTGGATCCGAGCTTGGTCCAACAATCACAAACCGATTATACATCAGGTTATGAGGATCAATGCCGTATCCGGCTTCGACAAATTCCCTTTCATCCGCAGGAGAGTGGACAATCACAATATCCCCGTTGCACCTTGAACCATTATAAAGTGCCTGTCCCGTACCGACGGCAACAACCTTGACCTTGACCCCGTGGCCATCCTCGAAATGAGGCAATAGAAACTCATACAATCCCGAATTCTGAGTTGAGGTTGTAGATTGCAAAAGTATGTATTCATCGGAAGAATGGACTGGTGTACAAAGAAGGAGGAATACCAGACCGACCCATCCAGTAAGTATTTTAGTCAAACCAGCAGGTCCCCTTCAAGATAGGATTTCACTTCAGGAGTAGATGGCGAGTTGAAATAGTCTGGCGAAGAATTTTGTTCGAGTATCTTTCCCTTATGAATGAAGGTAACATCATCAGCCAATCTCTTGGCCTGTCCGATGTCATGAGTTACCAGTACCAGTTTGACATTCTTGTCTGAAGTGGATTTGATTATTTCCTCTATGGCGTGGGTTGATTGTGGGTCAAGACTTGCCGAGGGCTCATCAAGCAAGATGAGTTTGGGATTGGAGGATAGGGCCCTGACCATTTGCAGCCTTTGCTGTTCTCCACCGGAAAGAGACCTCGCCGGTAGGTTTTCCAGACCTGTAAGCCCTCCAATGGCAATGAGTTCTTCAATCCTGCTCCTGCGCTGTCTTCTCGGAACACCTGCAATTCCCAAGGCATGATGAAGATTGCCATAGACAGTTCTTCTGATGAGAACAGGTCTCTGAAAGACCAAGGCTGTTTTTCTGGCAAATTCAGGATTGAGAATGACATAACCCGAGTCCGGCTTCAATAACCCGATGATGGTTCGCAACAGGACAGATTTCCCAGCCCCATTGGGGCCCATGATGACACTTATGCCTGTCTTGGGGAAGGTTGTTGAAATATCCGACAGTATCTCTTTCTCACCTCGCTGGAAGGACAGTGACGAACAAATGATGGAAGCCTGCTGTTTCTTCTGCTCGGAGAAGTCATTAAGATCAAGTATTTTGGCTTTAGGCATAGGAATGCTTTTCCCAGGTGGTTTTCAGTCCGTAAGCCAGGGCGTTGATCGAGATTGTCAGCACCAGTAGAATAATACCCAGACCCAAGGCCAAGGCGAGGTCCCCACGGGCAGTTTGAAGGGCAATGGCGGTGGTCATGATTCTGGTGAAATGATTGATGTTGCCACCAACAATCATCACAGCTCCCACTTCGGAAAAGGCTCTCCCCAAACCGGCAAGAACTGTCGTAAAAAGGGAAAATCGCGAATCCCACAACAGTGTTCCCATAATATCCATACGCGATGCCTGCATCGATCGTAGGGTTTCATCGTATTCCTCGGCCAACAGGACAATTATCTGTCGTGAATGGGCAACGATTATGGGTGTTACCAGTATGGTCTGGGCTATGATCATGGCTGTCGGGGTATACAGCAAACCGAGAGGTCCGAGGGGTCCATTGGCGGATAGTATCAAATAGACAACCAGCCCGACTACAACCGGAGGCAGACCCATGAAGGAGTTGAAGAGGACAACCAGGGTTTTTTGTCCCGGAAATTTAAGTACCGCTAGTGCGGTGCCAAGGGGAAATCCGATAAGGCAAGCCAGTGAAACGGCTTTGAAAGTAACCGATAACGAAAGCAGAACCACTTCGACAAGGGTTTCATCCAGGGTTATTATTAGCTGGAAAGATTGCAGGAATGCCTCGGTCAGGGTATTCATAATTCAAATACGATATTCGATGATTTTCACTTTTGTTCCAGAACCATTCCAATGTAATTTAGTATGCAAAGTTATATTAGCCAAACTAGATACATGGATTGAGTTTCAAATTAACTGATCTTCGGTTGTAAGTTAAATATATCACAACAAACTCCCAAGTATATTTTAACGCCACCGTTTCAATAAAACGAAAATGACCTTTTCACCAATGAAATGCTTGATTTTGTTGAAATTGACAAACCTGCCATGAAATTAAGCTATTGCCTAGGTTCAAAGATCCCCGAGCCCGATAATCCAGCAAATTTGTGCAGTTCTTCCACTTGGCATGGGTATCAGCAAAACCAAAGTGATATAAGAGTATACATCCAGTAAATTTTATGAAGTGAGGGGAAATCCATGGTTAGTTTGACTGAATTGGTACAACGACATGATACCAAAGCAGGACGAGTATTTGAATGGTCAATTATTATCCTGATTGTTCTTTCCGTCTTATTACTGATAGTAGATTCAATTCCAGATTTGCCCCAAGGTATAAGGCTCTATCTGAGGAGTACGGAATATATCTTTCTCGGAATATTTGCTCTGGAGTACATTCTGCGAGTTTTGACCGCTCCAAGGAAATCGGGATACATTTTCAGTTTTTTTGGCATTGTGGACCTGCTGGCACTTGTTCCTTTTATCCTGACCATGGGAACTATAGACATGCGTATACTCAGGGTTGTGAGGTTGCTCAGAATCTTTCGTATCATGAAACTCTCCAGTTATGATAATGCCATGGTGCGTTTTGGTGATGCCTTGATGGATATGAAGGAGGAATTTGTGATATTCCTGTTTGCTTCGTCCCTAGTCCTACTCATCTCTGCGGCAGGAATTTGGCACTTTGAACATGAAGTTCAGCCCGAAGGGTTTTCTTCGATAATTTCCTGTCTGTGGTGGGCGATAATTACCCTTGCTACCGTTGGATATGGAGACTTGTATCCAATTACTCCGGGAGGCAAGATATTCACGTCAATTATCGTGATGTCGGGTATGGGAGTTCTGGCAGTTCCTGCAGGCCTGGTTACCTCAGCCCTTTACAAGATTACCAAAAAATCAAAACACAAGAAGCGAATACCACATAAGGGGAGAACCCTGTTGAAAGAGGTCGCAAGATAAATAAATGCTTAAATAATCTGATATTTTTAAGTGATCTTGCTTATTTCCACTTTATCATATCTCTTTTTGGAAATAACAAGGTCAGAAATTTTAGTTTTTTGGTTTGAGCCAAATTGAACGGGGAGAAATTGAATGTCTGCTTCGAAAAACTTCAACCAGCCCTTGGGAGCCAACGACATGCCAAGATTTGGTGGGATAGCTTCAATGATGAGGCTTCCGGTCAGCACTGATCTAGCCGATGTTGATGTCTGTTTCGTTGGTATCCCCATGGATATAGGGGCTTCCAACAGGGCAGGAACCCGACATGGTCCCAGACAAATCAGGACTGAAAGCTGTCTGATCAGGCCCTATAACATGGGAACAGGGGCAGCCCCCTTTGAATCTTTCCAGGTTGTCGATTATGGTGATCTTGCCATAAACACCTTCAACCTGAAGGCAACATGTGACATTATCACTGAAGGTGTGGATGAAATTTTGGATAGTGACACCAAACCCTTGGTTTTGGGGGGAGATCATACCCTGACCTATCCTGTGTTAAGGTCATTTGCCAAAAAATATGGTCCGGTTGCCTTGGTTCATGTTGATGCCCATGCGGACACTTCCGAGGCCATGTTCGGTGAAAAGGTGGCACATGGAACTCCTTTCAGGAGGGCCGTGGAAGAACAACTGATCATTCCCGAAAAAACATTCCAGATAGGGTTGCGTGGTTCCGGTTATTCACCAGACGATTACAACTGGGGGAGAGATAGGGGATTTGAGGTATATACCGCAGAAATGTGCTGGCACAAGTCCCTCGCCCCGATCATGGATGATATTTGCCAGAAGGTGGGTCAAACACCTGTTTATCTATCATTTGACATCGACAGCATGGACCCGGCATTCGCCCCAGGTACGGGAACTGTTGAGCTTGGCGGATTGACTACCATTCAAGGGTTGGAAGTCGTGAGAGGGTGTCTGGGAATGAATCTTGTTGGAGGTGATCTCGTAGAGGTGTCACCACCCTATGATACCACCGGAAATACGGCATTGATCGGAGCCCAACTCCTATTTGAAATGCTTTGTGTATTGCCGGGTATAAAAATGCAGTAGGGTTTCAATTAGATTTCACCATTGTAAAGTTCTGCTTGATAAGACGGAGATACCACATGTTTGATTCAAATTTTTTGCGGGAAAACAACGCCAAATTCAATTGGCATCCAATGGGGCATCCAGCCGATGGTATCAAAAACCCACCCCCGATATTTGTTGAATCAAGGGGAGTAAAAATCAAGGATATCGAGGGCAACGAAGTCATTGATGCCGTCGGAGGCCTTTGGAATGTAAATCTTGGATACTCAAACCAACCCGTCAAGGATGCAATTACCAATCAGCTCAATGCACTTCCCTATTACTCGACCTTCAAGGGCAGTTCGAATGACAAGGTCATAGAACTTTCCTATCTTCTCAAGGAGTTTTTCAAGCCGGAAGGGATGGCCAGATCGTTTTTTACTTCCGGTGGTTCCGATAGTGTTGAAACTGCCTTGCGACTGGCCAGGCAATATCACAAAATCAGGGGTGAGGCCAATCGGACCAAATTCATCAGTGTCAAATACGGCTATCACGGTACCCATTTTGGTGGTGCCAGCGTCAATGGAAACAGTCGTTTCAGGGAATCTTACGAGCCACTTCTTCCGGGATGCTTTCACATACCTTCTCCCCATGCCTATCAAAACCCCTTCAACGAGAGTGATCCCGAAAAACTATCCACACTGTGTTTGGGTGCTCTTGAAGATGAAATTCTCTTTCAGGGCAAGGGGACTGTAGCAGCCTTTATCATGGAACCCATACAGGGTGCTGGCGGCTTGATCGTTCCACCTGACGGCTTTTACAAACAGGCAAGGGAAATTTGTGCCAGACATGGTGTTTTGTTCATAGCCGATGAAGTGATTACCGGTTTCGGTCGTACGGGTGAATGGTCGGGTTCTCGCCTATGGGACATCAAGCCGGATATGATGACCATCGCCAAGGCAATAACTTCAGGTTATTTTCCATTTGGTGCGACAATGGTTTCCGAGGGGATTGCCGAAGTATTTGAGGGAGCCGACCCTGAGGCTGGTGCAATCGGTCATGGTTATACATATACGGGACATCCGGTTGGTGCTGCGGCCGGTATCGCCTGTCTGGAAGAAACAAAGCGGCTGAAACTCAAGGACAATGCCAGGGAAAGAGGACTACAGCTCTATGATGGGTTGAGGGATTTGGCCCGAAAAATAGATATCATCGGTGATGTCAGGGGTGGAAAAGGATTGATGACCGGTATGGAACTCGTATCGGACAGATCAGCCAAAACACCACTTGATAATCAATCCATGGCCCTGATCCACCAGAAAATTTATGAATCGGGAGTCAATGTAAGGGTAGCAGGGCACAAAATCCTCATGTCTCCTCCCCTGATCATCTCCTCCGAAGAGGTGGATCATATGCTATATGCTTTTTCCGAAGGATTGTCTGTTGTATAAGCAAACAATGTCATAATTGATCTGGGGTGTAATTCTTGCCACATTTTACAGTAGAACATTCAGCCAATGTTGAGGAGTGGATCGACTTGGATGAATTATGTGATACCATTCGCAGGGCAGCCATTGATACTGGTGTATTCCCCATGCCGGGCATAAGGGTCCGAACCATAAAATGTTACCATTATTCCATTGCAGATGGTGGTGATGAACATGGTTTCGTGGATATCATGGCACGGGTAAGGGAGGGTAGACCCTTCAAGGTTCGGGAACAAGCAGTGAATGATATCTACAGTGCAGTTGAGGAATTCCTGGAATCATGTTTGAAAAACCACTCCTTTTCACTCTCGATGGAGATGCAACATATCAATGATGCCCTCAGTCCCAAGACAAGTTCCATCAGAGAACATCTGGCGCGAAAGAAAAATGGATAGTTTCGTTGTCAACCAGAAAAATCTCGAGCCCTTGCTGGAACGGTTTCAGAGCAAGGGAATACAAAATCTGATCAACGGTGTAAGTGTTCCATCCAGTTCGGGTGAAACCTTTGATAATTTCACACCTGTTGACAACAGTTTCATTTGCACTGTCGCCAAGGGGAATGCAGCAGATATAGACAAAGCTGCCATTTCAGCAAAGGAGGCCTTTCCTGCCTGGCGTGATACCGATCCCAAGGCCAGAAAAAAGATTCTTCACAAGATTGCCGATTTGATTGTCTCACGGGCCGAGGAAATAGCTCTTTGTGAAAGCTGGGATACCGGACAGGCCATAAGGTTCATGTCCAAGGCAGCACTACGTGGAGCCGAAAATTTTCGCTATTATGCCGATATGGCACCTCAGGCCAGAGACGGCAAGCACCTTCCCTCTCCGACCCTCATGAATGTCACAACCCGGGTACCCATTGGACCGGTCGGAATAATTACTCCCTGGAATACTCCATTCATGCTGTCGACCTGGAAAATAGCACCTGCCTTGGCCGCTGGGTGTACGGCCGTTCACAAACCTGCCGAGTTTTCTCCCATGACAGCAAGTATGTTGCTGGAAATTGCCCACGAGGCAGGATTGCCTCCCGGGGTCTGGAATCTGGTCAATGGCTTTGGTGAAGAGGCTGGAGTTGCCTTGACCGAACATCCTGATATCAAGGCCATTGCCTTTGTTGGGGAAAGCAAGACCGGAAGTGCCATAATGCGCCAGGGAGCAGATACATTAAAAAGGGTTCATTTTGAACTTGGCGGTAAAAATCCGGTCATCGTGTTTGATGATGCCGATCTGGATCGGGCCCTTGATGCCGTGGTTTTCATGATTTATTCGCTTAACGGTGAGCGTTGTACTTCCTCTTCCCGTCTCCTCGTACAATCATCAATTGCCGAGGAATTCACTTCGAAGTTGGCTGCCAGAGTGAGAAACATCAAGGTTGGCAATCCGCTTGATCCCAAAACCGAGGTAGGTCCCCTCATACACAATGTTCATCTGGACAAGGTTTTATCCTATTTCCAGGTTGCTAGGGACGAGGGTGCAACCATTGAGGTTGGAGGTTCACGCGATGGCCAGGAAGGATGTTATGTCCAGCCAACCCTCTTGACGGATGCAAACGGAGATATGCGCATTTCGCGTGAGGAGATATTCGGTCCCGTACTCACGGTCATTCCATTCGGGAATGAGGAGGAAGCCATTCACCTGGCCAATAATGTCAGGTATGGCCTCACGGGATATGTCTGGACCAACAATCTGGCCCGTTCCCTGAGGGTCTCAAATGCATTGGAAGCAGGTATGATCTGGGTCAATTCCGAAAATGTCCGACATCTGCCCACGCCCTTTGGAGGTATCAAGGATAGCGGAATTGGCAGGGACGGTGGGGACTGGTCCTTCGATTTCTACATGGAACAGAAACATGTTGGCTTGGCCTTGGGCAACCACAGGATACCCAAAATGGGTAATTCAGGAAATCAGTAGATATGCCAAAATTTTCACCGGTACTTTATCCATTCTTCAACATAATCCGGTTGAGTTATGTTGAGTTGGAAGTTTCAGATCTAGAGGCCTCGGAGAAATTTTATTCAGATCTGTTGGGACTGGTAGTCACTGCCCGGAATGACAACCAGTTATTCCTTCGATGCATGGAGGAACGGGAACATCACTCCATAGTGCTAACCAAGGGATCGACACCACAATGCAGGGGTTTGGGGTTCAAGGTTTTCGATGAAGGGGATTTGGCTGGGATTGAAAATTATTTCACAGAGCAGGGTCATGAGGTTGACTGGATCGAAAAACCCCATTTAAGGAAGGTTCTCAAGGTCAGGGACAATCTGGGGATGCCGCTTGAATTCTATTCCCGGATGGATCTTCTTCCAACCATCCATCAAAAATACGAGATCTACAAGGGTGCAAGACCCCTGCGTATTGATCATGTAAACATGTTTTCGACAGACGTTGATTCATCGGCAGAATTTTACAACAATCTTGGTTTCAGGCTGACGGAGTATACTGAAGATGAAGAAACCGGCAGAATGTGGGCAGCCTGGTTACATCGCAAGGGCACGGTTCATGATGTGGCCTTTACCAACGGCAGTGGACCAAGATTGCACCATGTTGCCTTCTTCTTGATGAACCCCCTTAACATAATTGATCTTCTGGACATCATGTCAACCAGCGGATATCTCGGCAATATTGAAAGAGGTCCGGGCCGACATGGGATTTCCAATGCCTTTTTTCTCTATATACGGGATCCCGACAATCACCGGATAGAATTGTACTGTTGTGATTACCAGACCATTGATCCGGATCATGAGCCTATAAAATGGGATCTCAAGGATCCAACACGTCAAACCCTTTGGGGTCAACCGGCACCACGTTCCTGGTTTGAGGAAGGCAGCCTGTTTGAAGGGGCAGAGGTCAAGGAGCCCTTGCAGGCAGGTACACCAATCGTGGCTCCCTGAAGAGAAAACTGATGCGGTATGTATCATTCAGCAAGGATGGCAAGCAATATTTCGGCAAGGCTACCGAAACGGGTATTATTGAACTTTCCACCAGTTTCCCCCAATGGAAGACCCTCAAAAATGTCATCATCGATAACGGTTTCGATCGGTTGGAAGAAATTGCCTGCAAACGGGATGAAAGTTATTACCTTGATGAGGTTCAATTTGATATTCCCATTCCCGATCCGGGAAAAATAATCTGCGTGGGGGTCAATTATCCTGGCCGAAATGAAGAATTCAATGACCAGAATCCGGCACCGAAAAATCCTTCATTGTTTGTTAGATTCCCTCGATCACTCGTAGGGCACAATCGCCCGATTCTCATACCCAAGGAATCAGAGAAACTTGATTTCGAAGCCGAGGTCGTTATCGTGATTGGTAAGGAAGCCCGGCGAGTTCCAATCGACAGAGCCATGGATTACATAGTCGGTATCAGTATTGCCAATGAAGGATCAATCCGTGATTGGATGCGACATGGCAAGTTCAATGTGACGCAGGGCAAGAATTTTGAAAAATCCGGTTCGATGGGACCATGGTTTGTACGTTATTCCAAACAGGATCAGCTTGCGGACATTAACCTGGAATCTAGGCTGAATGGTGAAGTTATGCAGCAGGACAGAACCGGTAGAATGATTTTTACCTTCGCCAGAATAATCGAATATATCACAACCTTCACCACGCTTGAACCAGGAGATGTAATCTTGACCGGAACACCTACAGGAAATGGCAGTTTCCGCAATCCTCCCTTGTTCCTCAAGGAAGGTGATCTGCTCGAAATTGAGGCCGATGGCCTGGGTTGCTTGAAAAATCGAGTAATGAAAGAGCAATGCTGACCAGCACACAAATCGAAAAGGCGGCCCTTGACCTGTATGAAGCCGAAAAGACCAAAAGGCAGATTGATCTGCTTTCCAACAGGCATCCGGGTTTGACCCTTGATGAATCTTATGCCATTCAGGATGCCCTGGTTGATCTGAAATTGAGGGATGGCAGAAAACAGATTGGCTGGAAAATCGGACTGACCTCAAGAGCCATGCAAATGGCCTTGAAAATCGAAACACCTGATAGTGGGGTCATCTTTGATGACATGTATTACCCCAATGGTTCAAGAATTCCACACGGCACTTTTTTTGAACCCAGGATAGAAGCCGAGATTGCTTTCATAATGGGCAGAGATCTGGCTCCCTCTGATTTGAACAGGGATGGAATTATTGAGGCAACCGAACATATTGCCCCCGCTTTGGAAATTCTGGAAACAAGAGTTGTACGATATAACCCTGAAACCAGAACCTACAGGAATGTCTGTGATACTATCGCCGATAATGCCGCCAATGCAGGCATCGTTTTGGCCGATAACCGTTTTTGTCTTGAGGATATCGATCCAAGGTGGATAGGAGGAATAATCAAGCGCAATGGTACCGTGGAAGAAACAGGATTGGGTGCTGGTATCCTTGACGACCCCATAACAAGCGTTCTATGGCTTGCCAGGAGATTGGCCGAATATGACAAGTTTATCAGGAAAGGAGACATCATCATGGCAGGGAGTTTCATTCGTCCAATTGAGGCGCCTTCCGGAAGTGATTTCTTTGCCGATTTTGGCCCCCTTGGTACAGTGGAATGTCATTTTGAATGATGGCAGGTAAAAGGGTTTGATCATTTTGGATTCAATCATGTCAGTAGCTTTCAATTGTCAGTACGGGTGGATCAAATGACGGTCTGGGTACCATCGGATAACGGTCAGGCAGACCTATCGGATTATGACAGCTTTGTCGATGGTCCACCGCACAATACCTTTGCCAGAATGAGGAGGGAGGATCCGATAAACTGGACCGAATGGGACAAGGGTAAGGGATTCTGGAATATAACCCGCTATGAGGATATCTGGAAACTAAATGGCAATTATAAATTGCTGTCTTCGGCACGTGGAATTCGCATGGAGGATCAATCCTATGAGGAATATTTGGCCAGAAGGACATTCCAGGAAACAGACCCTCCCGAACATACCAAGACACGCATCAAGGTTGCAGGTGCCTTTACAAGAACCGTGATGAATCAGTATGAGGACCAGATCAGGGACATTTGCAAGGATATTCTGGATAAAGTCCTGCCTTTGCAGGAATTCGATGCCACCAAGGAAATTGCCCGGCAATTGCCAATGAGGATGTTGGGTCGAATCATAGGTCTGCCGGAAAGCGACCTGGAATGGTTGGTCTCAAAAGGGGATGAGTTGATTGCCAATACTGATCCCGATTTTACCAGCCATCTTCTGGACAAAATGGACACTGATGAATTTCGGATGATGCCCTTTAACTCACCAGCTGGAATGGAACTTTATCATTACGCCAAGGATTTGATGCATGCCAAGGAAAAGGCGGGAGATACCGAGGGCATTCTCCACATGATTCTACGACCCGCCAAGGACGGGACCGTAATTACGGAAAACGAATTCAGGAATTTTTTCTGCCTGCTTGTCGCAGCCGGGAATGACACCACCAGATATTCAATTGCCGCTGCCATACATGCCTTCAGTCAACAACCCGAATTGCTGCATCAATTGCGGGAGGACAAGAATGGTATCTGGGAAACGGCACCAGATGAGATTATCAGGTGGGCCTCGCCAACAATGTATTTTAGGCGAACGGCCACCGAGGATTTTGAAATGCACGGAAAAAACATAAGAAAGGGTGACAAGGTTCTTTATTGGTTTATTTCAGGCAACAGGGATGAATCGATTTTCGATGATCCATTCAGGGTCAATCTATATAGATCTCCCAACAGGCACATGGCATTCGGACAGGGAGGACCACACTTGTGCCTGGGAATCTGGCTGGCTCGTCTGGAGGTCAAAATCCTCATGCAGGAATTTTGCAAACGAGTATCCCATGTGGATTTGAATGGTTCGATCAGGTTTCTTCGATCCAATTTTATTGGTGGCATCAAAACACTTCCTGTAAGAATCGACTTGATTTAGTTGAACCCAAGGAAAAACTAATTGATTATTGGAAAGTTGAAACAATTCAGAAAATTTGCTCCAAAATTTGAAGAGGTAAGTTACTTTGTCAGATGTTCGTTTAAGATTGTTGTTTTGTGACAATTTAAGCATTCCCAGAGGGAAGTACCTGCAATACAAGGGCAATCAGGATGGTTGCTCCAGATTCTGCCGAAGTACCTTTGGGGTTCACTATGACAAGGATCTTTTGGACGCACCCGGAGCAATGATGATGGAGGGCCTTCCAGACATGGAGGCCAGATATTTGGGAAAGGATATCAGGGACTGCTGGGAAAAGAAGACCAAGGTAGTTATCGGTGAACTATATGATCACCATGGAGAGCCACTTGAATTATGTGGCCGAGCGGCCTTGAAACGGGCCATTGAAGATTGGGGAAAACATGGTCTCCATCCCAAGGTCGGTATCGAAATGGAAGCCTTTGCTTTCACCCAGAGTTCGGATGGTGAATTAACTCCCTATGGAACCCCCGGAGCAGTCGTTTATGGTACCGGAGCATTTACCGATCCGCTTCGATTTACCAATGCCATATGGGAAAAGTCCCATGAAATGGGCTTTCACCTCGAAATGATCACTGCCGAATACGATTCCCCCCAATTTGAATTCACCCTGAGGTATGACGAAGCCTTGAAAGCCATTGACGACATGTTTCTGTTTCGCCTTATGGCTAGGGAAATCGCCTTGGAATATGGAGTATTGCTTACCTTTATGCCAAAACCCATCCCCTCTGCCGGTGGGTCAGGCATGCATATCAATTTTTCCTTTACTGATAAGGACGGAAAAAATACCCTTTCAAACGGTGAGATTGGTGGACCAGAGAATTTGAACGAGCTTGGAAAGGGGTGTCTGGCAGGGCTAATGCACCATCATCAGGGCTTGGCGGGAATACTTGCACCCACGGCCAATTCATATGCTCGGTTGCAGCAGGGATGTCTGTCGGGCTATTGGCAGAACTGGGGAGGTGATCACCGAGGTGTTACAGCCAGGATTTCCATGGAAGGGGGAGAGAAAGCCCGTATTGAGCACCGCATGGCTGATTTTACGGCCAATCCGTACATCGCAGTGGCGGCAGTTCTGCAAGCATCCCGACTCGGTTATGAAAATGGATACGAGTTGCAACCTGCGGAAACAGGTGATTGTTTTGATCACACAGACGCAAAAATCAGGGTTGCCCCGGATTTGAGACGGGCAATGAAGGATTTGGAAAATGATCGGAAGCTTGGTGAAGCAGTAGGTAGACTGATTGTGGATAACCTGCTGTTCATGAAGGAAAAAGAGTTCAAGAAAACCAAAAATCTTGAGGGGGAAGAACTCCGGGATTTTTATATCTTTAATATATAGGAATTTGCAGACATGCCCAAAATCACATGGAAGGTATCTCCAACCGAGGAAATAACTGCTGAGGTTAAAACAGGTATTACCCTTATGGAGGCAGCTGTAAGCAACAATGTACCGAGGGTCATCGGTGAATGTGGAGGCAATATGGCTTGCGCCACCTGCCATGTTGTTGTTGCGGATGAATGTTTTGACCTAGTTGGTGAACCAAACGATATTGAGGATGACATGTTGGATTTTACCGAGGCCGAGAGAACACAAAACAGCCGTTTGTCCTGCCAGATCAGGGTTACTGATGAACTGGATGGATTGGTTCTGACAGTTCTGGACTATTAGATTCCTCGGTGTAAAGAGTAAAGGGTTTTAGCGGAAGCACTTAGTTGCAGTTGCAACTTTTATAGGTTAATTGAAAAAACAGCGAAATCAGTTTAGTTTCCAAAATTGGATGAAGCAAAAGGAGTAAATATCATGAAGTATTTTTTCGCCGCATTGACTATCATGGGCGGTATTTTTCTAAGTATGGGAGTAGCCACGGCAGAATATCCAAACAAGCCCGTTACTTTCATCGTACCTTTTCCTCCAGGTGATTCAGAAGATGTCTTGACCCGTATTATTGCCGAGGATTTTGAATCAGCCTATGGAGTTTCTGCTGGCGTGGTCAACAAGCCAGGTGGAGGGGGTGGGCCCTTTCCAGGAGCAATAGAAGTTGCCCAGGCCCCCAGTGATGGTTCGGTAATCGGTTCCTTTGTCATTGGCGTACCTACCCTTGGTCATCAAATCGGTATTGATGAATTGACTCCGGCCAAATTTGACCCGGTTGGTATCTTTCTGACCTACCCGTTCGTTATTGCAACCTCGGGGGATGCACCTTACCAATCAATGGAAGAGTTGGCTGAATATGCCAAGTCAAATGATGTAACCCTGGCCCATTTCGGTGATGCACTTGCACCAACGAGTGTTACCAAGGCTTTTGCAGTCTTGAATGATTTCAGTTTCTCATCTGATGCTGCCTTTGATGCCATTGACTGCAACACTCTGGCTTCAGGAGATGCGGATGTAATCAACACAACCCTTCAGTTGATTTTCCCATGTCTGGATTCAATTACCGTTCTGGCCTCGATTACCGATGACAGGATTTCAACAACACCAGATACTCCCACGATTGGGGAATTGGAACCTGAATTGAATATTTCCCTGTGGAATGGACTCTTTGTCACCAAGGGGACTCCGGATGAGGTGCGTCAGAAAATAGAAGCTGTGGCCATGGAATCCGTCAAGGGTGAAAAAGCCATGGAACATTCTGCCAATACAGGTGCAATTGTCTACTGGCAAAATGCCGAGGAATCAGCAGCCAGAATTGCGGCAGACATCGAAACCCTGGACAGGATTGGCCAAATCCTATCCAATTAATCTTAGTTTACCAGGGTACTCCCATTGTACCCTGGTTTACATCTAGACCATGGGCTTTGTTCTACAGCAATTCCCATGGTATTTACCGAATGAATTCCATCTTTTGGAAATCCGACAATTTCGAATGCCCAAATTGTTGTAGTTAATGGATTTCTTCTAGTCAGAATGAAATGGCTGAACTTAAAGTACTAACACCTCCCATAGCGACCCGGGGACAATCCGTATTTGCCCTTTGTTTTCTGGGATTTGCTCTAATCCTGTTTCTTTTGCTCCCCTACCAGACCACCAGGGTAGAAGATACTTCATGGCACAAGCAGCCGGGATTTTGGCCCATGGTATCAATCATTGGGATGGTGGTTTTCGGAGTACTTCATTTTTGGCGACTTCCAAGAAGAAAACTGGAAAAGATGGACTACAAGGAAGCACTGCTCTGGATCAGGGGAATCGAATTTGTTTTGTGGTTCATGATATATGTATCGCTCGTACCCATTGTGGGATACCTGCCCTCCACACTGATATTTGTACTCCCCCTCATTTATCGCCAAGGGTACCGGAAGCCATTCCATTTCTATTGCGGTGCTCTTTTTGTCTTCAGCGTGGTCGTATTTTTCAAGGTCATTCTTGAGGTGAAGATTCCAGGTGCTGCACTATACGAATTCTTTCCCGATGCCATCCGAAATTTTTTGATCTTGAATTTTTAACCGTTTCTCATCATGGAAAACATATTACTTGGGTTTGATGTTCTGGCGAGGTGGGATGTCGTTCTGGCCATTCTGTGTGGTTCAATTGGAGGAGTAATCATCGGGGCCATTCCGGGAGTTGGGCCTGCTGTTGCCATTGCAATACTCCTGCCGGCAACCTTTTCCATGGAGCCCATAGTAGGACTTACGCTACTTCTCGGCATTTATGGTTCCAGCATGTATGGAGGGGCAATACCGGCAATCTTGATCAATACCCCTGGAACGCCAGTCAATGCCTTGACAACTTACGAGGGTTTCCCAATGACTACCCGTGGGGAAGCACGCAGGGCGTTGAGTCTGGCTTATGCTGCTTCCTTTTTTGGTGGCATCTTTTCGGTCATATGCCTTATTCTGATGGCACCGATTCTGGCCAAGGTAGCTCCCCTCTTTGGTTCCAGGGAGATTTTTCTGGCAGCTCTTCTGGGACTTGTTCTGGTCATCATCGCCCATCGGGGGAAAATTCTTGCAGCAGGCATGTTGGCCTGTTTCGGGCTTTTTCTGAATACGGTTGGCCTTGAACCAGTCAAATATTCAAGCAGATACACTTTCGATCAAAGCTGGCTGGCGAATGGCATTGATCTTATCGTTGTGGTTTTGGGACTGTTTGCCATAAGCCAGGCCTATTTCCTGATGAGTGGGGATGATGTCAAGATACGCGTGAACAAGGTACGTGGAAACCTGTTTCAGGGGTTCAGGGAGTTATCCAGACATCCGGTTGTTGCAGGAATTTCAGGGTGTTTTGGAGTGGTGATGGGAATAATTCCCGGTGTTGGAGAGTTTACCGCCCAATTCATGTCCTATACCACTGCCGAAAGGATTTCCAAACGGCCAAAGGCATTTGGCCATGGATCTTCTGAAGGTCTCATTGCATCTGAAACTGCCAACAATGCGGTACCTGGTGCTGCCATGATTCCCCTATTGGCCTTGGGGATTCCAGGTGAGGCTCTTACTGCAATGATGTTATCCGTATTTTATGTTCATAATGTAATCCCGGGACCGGGATTGTTTCTCTACCAATTGGATTTTGTAACGGCTCTTTACCTGGCTCTTTTGATTCTGAATGTGGTGGTGGTCATATTCCTGATGTTTGCAACCAATTTCCTTGTACAACTGGTCAGGATACCTAACAGATATCTGGGGGTGTGTATTTTGACCTTGGGGTTTGTAGGTGTTTATTCATTACGGAACAACCCTTCCGATTGTGCCATGGCAGCTGTTTTTGGCCTATTGGGGTACATTCTGAGGAGACTGAAACTTCCGATTATTCCAATCATTCTTGGTATGGTTCTTGGTGGTATCATGGAGGTGAAGTTTCGTAGTTCCATGAGTAGGGTCAAGGAACCTTTGGACTTTATCGACAGACCAATTGCAGCGATGATTTTTGCAGTAATCATCATTGTTCTGCTGGTTCATTTCCTTCGGGTAATGAGGGAATGGGAGCCACGGAAGGAAAGAAAATGGACTTACCGAAAATCCTCATCCAAATTTGGCAGGCTTCTTTTCAACCGCAGAAAACACATGCTGGATGATCGGGGTAAAGTGCTCCGAAACCTCCAATTGATGTCTCCTGCCCGAAAAAAAGAGGATTAATATTGAAACATGAGATGGAATGGCCCTGATATGGTTTCGATTTAGTGTAATGTTCAGGATTCGGAAGCAAGAATAGGGAAATGAAATCTATGAATTACGCATAGTCGAATTGAAAATTAACAGTCAGCAAAAAGAAAGTTATCCACAGAAAAATGCCCAATGAACAAAAAACCATCCTGATAATTGGAACCTACGATACCAAGGATAGTGAGTTGTCCTTTATAGCGGATTGTATACAGGCCGAAGGGGGAAAGGTAATTCGCATGGATGTAGGGGTTTTGGGAGAACCCGTTTCCGAGGTTGATATTTCCAAAGAGAAAGTAGCAGCTCGAGGAGGGAGTTCAATTCCGGAAATCATTTCCTTTGATGACGAAAACCTGGCCATGCAAGCCATGGCAAAAGGCGCCGCAAATCTGGCTTTGGATCTCTATACCAATAACCAGATGCATGGGGTGATAATTTTGGGTGGAACAATGGGCACTGATTTGGCCCTGGAAGTTTGTCAGGCATTACCCATTGGTATTCCCAAGCAAGTGGTTTCGACCGTTTCATTCTCACCCATGATTGCTCCATCCCGCCTTGCTGCAGATATACAAATGACTCTGTGGGCAGGTGGATTGTATGGCTTAAACTCGATTTGCAAGTCCTCCCTCAACCTAGCTGCTGGTGCAGTTTTAGGGGCAGCCCAATCGGCAAAACCATGGAATAAATCAAAACCTGTTGTTGGTATGACCAGTTTTGGATCCACTGTATTGACTTACATGATCAAATTGTTGCCAGAGATCGAAAAAAGAGGTTTTGAATTGGCGGTTTTTCATGCTACCGGCATGGGTGGCATGGCTTTTGACAATCTGGCCCGGAAGGGTGTCTTTTCCTGTGTTATGGATTTCGCACCACAAGAAATAACCAACCTAATTTATGGGTCTGTACTTAGTGCGGGTGAAAACAGGATGCTTGGTGCAGGACTATCAAATACACCTCAAATTGTAGCACCAGGTTGCATCGATCTGATTGATTTCCCAACCTGGCAAGATCCTCCTGCAGTATTCGAGGGTCGTGAGTTTCATGCCCATAATAGGCTCATATGTTCAGCAGGATTAACACGAGAGGAAAGATGTCGAGTTGGCAGGGAAATTTGTGACCGCATTTCTCAATCCAGGGCTCCGGTCAATCTGATTGTCCCCAAGGTGGGCATTCAGGGATGGGACAAGGAAGGGCAACCATTTTATGATCCTGAAGCACAAGTGGCACTGGTCAAAGAATTCAGGAACTCCTGTAAACCACCCGTGAAACTGACCGAGCTGGATTGTCACATAAATGATCAGGAGTTCGCTGATAAGGCTTTGAAAATATTTGACCAATGGCTTGATGAAGGAATCATCACCTCATAAATATTTTCAAGCAACACCCGAAATATTCTGCTAAAAGAATTCTTAAGGAGTTACAAAACAACGTCTTGTGAATATGATCTCTTCAAGTTCAAGTCGAATTGAGTGGCCAACCTTATGGGTCATGGTATTTTGCTACGCAATGTGGGGAATTAGTACGACAATCCTTTACGAATTTTCAGCTATTTTGGGTTTTATATTCCTTACCTTGTCCGTAACCTTGCATTCCTCGCTTCAACATGAGGTCATCCACGGGCATCCACTGCCCAATCGTTGGTGGAGTGAGGCACTGGTTTTCCCTGCGGTCGGATTGTTGGTGCCCTATGAAAGGTTCAGGGATACCCATCTCAAACATCATTATGATCCAAATTTGACTGATCCATATGAGGATCCGGAAACCAATTATCTGGATCCAAAGGTTTGGAACAATCTTTCACGACCAATTCAGGGGATCTTGTTATTCAATAACTCCTTGTCGGGAAGAATATTGATCGGACCGGCCATATCCCTGTTGATATTGGGCCTGGAGGATTACAGGAATGCACGGTCAGGAGATTGGTCAATAACCAGAGCCTGGATTTTGCATCTGGTCGGTATAATCCCCGTTTTGGCCTGGGTCTGGTTGGTCGGAAGCATCCCATTGTGGTTGTATGTTGTTTCTGCCTATCTTGGTTTCGGCTTGCTGAAAATACGTACCTATCTGGAACACCGGGCACATGAGCAACCTCGAGGTAGAACTGTCGTCGTTGATGACAGGGGGCCATTGGCTTTCCTCTTTCTCAACAACAATTTCCATTTGGTTCATCACATGCAACCTGAAGTTCCCTGGTACAAATTGCCAAAGCTCTTTGATGCCAACCGGGAAAGATACCTACAAAGAAATGAGGGTTATCAGTACAAGAATTACCTGGAGATATTCAGACAGTATTTCTTTACCAGAAAGGACCCTGTACCTCATCCCCTTTGGGAAAACGTCATGCACACAGACGATGATCAGAAAAGTTAAGGTAATCTAACCGCAGAGTTAGTGCTACTTTATGTAATTCCTGATCAATGTAACATTTACCCATAACAGGTCTATTATTACTTGCCTTTCCAAACAGGATCCCGTTTTTCGACAAAGGCCCTTGCACCTTCTTTCTGGTCTTCACTTGAATACAACTTGTCCACGGTAACCAGTTGTCGTTTGGTAATTCGGTTCAGGGCATCCTGAAACCTGAGATTTTCCGCTTCCCGAACAATTTCCTTGGTAGCGGCATAAACTAGTGGAGGTCCTGCTTCAAGCAATCTGGCAAGTTCCCAGGTCTTGTCCCTGAGCTGATCAAATGGAACTACTTCCTTGACGATTCCCCACCTAAAGGCTTCATCAGTATCAAACCATCTTCCAGTTAGCAGTAAATCCATGGCAACGTGATATGGTATCCTTTTTGGCAATTTGACCGATGCCGCATCGGCAACAACTCCTGCCCTGATTTCGGGTAGGGCAAAGGTGGCATTTGCACTTGCCAGGATCAAATCACAGGATAGGGCGATTTCAAGACCACCACCACAGCAAATACCATTGACTGCACAAATGAGAGGCTTGTTCAGGTTTCCGAGTTCCTGGATCCCACCAAAGCCACCGATACCATAATCACCATCCACGGCATCTCCATCCATGGAAGCCTTCAAATCCCAACCGGCACAGAAAAACCTTTCTCCCTCGGCTCGTACAATGCCCACACGCAAATCGGGATTGTCCCTGAAATCCATAAAGATATCACCCATCAGACGACTGGTTTCAAGGTCAATGGCATTGGCCTTTGGTCGGTCAATTGTTACTTCAAGAATTCCTCCTTTGATGTGGGTTTTTACAGGTGCTTGTTTCATAATTTGTCACTTTCATTTGTAAATCGAGCCAGAATATCCACGGCATATCCCCCCTTTTCTAATGAAATAAAGGGATTAATTTCAATCTCAACCAATGTTTCATGATTTTCAACGGCAAAATCGGTTAGACAGGCTATTGATTCTATCAGGCACTCCATGTCACCCCCTGGTTTGCCCCGATACCCCTCAAGGAGAGGGTATATTTTCAACTTTTCCAAGGCCTTTGCAATTTCATGCTTGGTGACAGGTAACAATAGATGTTGTACATCCTGCCACAATTCGGAATGGATTCCTCCACTTCCCAATGTGAGCATCAAACCGGTAGCAATATCATTGGTTATTCCGACCATTACTTCTGCCACACCGTTGGATACCTGTTCTTCGACAATGAATCCGTTTGGGGAATCCATACTGTTTGCAGCTTCAAGCAAGGCTTCACCCGATGTCAGGTTCAATATCACACCCCCGTGCTCGGTTTTGTGCAACAGGCCCTGTGCCTTGAGTACAACCGGGAACTCCAATTCATAAATGCAGCATTCGACTTCCACTTCGCTGGCAAAGTATAGAGCCCTTGGAAATGGAACATTACGGTTTGATAGGATGTGGCGTATTTTCTTATCTTCGGCTGTAAAAACCGTACCCGAATAGTTACCCTTGATAATGGGAATAGGATCGGATGATTCCCATCCTTCACCGATATCCGCACAAATATCCGTAGCATTAAGGGCTTCTTGCAGGCCACAAAGAGGGATGATGTCTTGACTTGACAGGTATTCACTTTGGTTTTCAGACATATTTTCTGGTAAGAGGGATACAATTGCTGTCCGAGCACCAGTCATTTCCTTCGCCTTAAGCCATGCATTTAATGTTTCATCCCACCCAAAACCCTGACATCTATCTTCGCGGGGAAAATCCATGACCAGATAAAGCAGATCTTGATTTCCCAGCATCATTCCTTGGAATACCTTGAACAATTCCTCTTCGTTCCCCCATAAATAGGTATGGTAATCAAGGGGATTGGACAGATGAACCCTGGAACCAAGAGTATTTTTAAGGGTATTTTTCTGCCTGGAATTGAGATTAACAAAATCGAGGTTGATTTTGCTTCCCAGATCGGCCATCAAGCAGGCTTCACCCCCGGAACAGGACATGGAAGCCACCTTTCTACCCTTGAGCGGTCCACCCAAATGAAGGATTTTCAATGTTTCGATCATTTCAGGTATGGTGGAGGTTTGACCAAACCCCAAACGCTTTAGGAATGCCCGTGAACCTGCTGCTGAGCCCGCAATGGAACTGGTATGTGAATAGGTCAACAACGTAGCCTTTTCACTTTCACCGACCTTCAGGACAACAATGGGGATTTTCTTTTTTCTTGCCTTAAGGGAGAGCAGTTCAAACTCTCGAATGTCGCCAAAACCCTCAATATATAGCCCTATGGCAGTTACCCTCGGGTCTTCCAGCAAATCAATTGCAATAGCAGCCATGCTGATTTTAGCCTGATTGCCGGATGCTATTACATACCCGAGGGGCAAGCCCCTGGACTGCATTGTAATATTGATGGCAATGTTTGAACTCTGGCAGATTATTGCCACCCCTGTATCACGTTTTGTCCCGCCATGAACATCGGGCCAAATAGGTATTCCATCCAGATAGTTTATCATGCCATAGCAATTGGGTCCCAAAAAAGGCATGGAACCCGAGGCAGAGACAAGTTCTTCCTGGTATTTCTTACCTCTTTTGTCTTCTGCAACCGATTCGGCAAATCCGGATGCAAAGCATACGGCACCTCCAGCCCCCACCCCGGCCAAATATTCCATGATTGAAATCGATTCTTCTCTGCTTACACCAATAAATGTACAGTCAGGTGGTTCGGGAATATCCCTTATTGATGGCAGACATGGTATGCCCAACATATCCTTTCGGTTGGGATTGACAGGCCATATGGTTCCACCAAACCCGGCCAGCAAACACTGCTTGACAACGCTGGCGGCCCAGTTGCCACCAATGGCAGCTATTGTTTTTGGTCGTAGAATTTTATTCAGATCCCCCATCGGAGTTAACCACCTAGGGGACGAAGTAAATCCCGTCCGATTATATGCCTCTGTATTTCGGAGGTACCATCCCAAATTCTTTCAACCCTGGAATCACGCCAAAACCGTGCAAACGGCAAGTCATCCATAAGCCCCATGCCACCATGAATTTGAATACATTCATCGGTTACCTGGGCCAGCATTTCGGTTGCATAAAGTTTGGCACTTGCGATTTCCCGGTTGGCAGACAGTTGCCTGTCAAGTCGCCAGGCTGCCGAGAGGGTAAGAAGGTCAGCTGCATCAATGGCTGTGATCATGTCTGCCAGTTTGAAACTCACCCCCTGAAACTTGCCAATTTGCTGGCCGAATTGCTTGCGCTCGGCTGCATAGGGAAGGGTTAGTTCAAAGGCTCGGCGAGCTCTTCCCACACTTGTGGCAGCAACTGTCAATCTGGTTGCATAAAGCCAGGTTTCAGCCAATTCAAAGCCCTTGTGGACTTCACCAAGAATCTGGGCTTCAGGCAATCGACAATCCTCAAATCTCAATATGCAGTTTTGATAGCCGCGATGGGAGATCGAATTGTACCCCTTTGCAATTTCAAAACCCTTAGTGCCACGATCAACGAGAAAGGCAGTTATTTTCTTTTTTGGACCACGAGGTGTTTCCTCAACTCCCGTGGCAATGAACACGATGATGAAATCGGCAATGTCAGCATGAGATATAAAATGCTTGGTTCCGTTTATTACCCAATCGGTTCCATCCTGTTTACCTGTGCATTGCATGCCTCTGACATCAGAACCGGCATTGGGTTCAGTCATTGCCAAAGCATCAAATTTTTCACCCTTGACAGCAGGGTACAGGTATTTTTCCCTTTGTTCATCCGTACAACCCAGTAATATGCCGGAGGGACGACCGAAGAAAACCGTCAAACCCTGTGTCCCACGGCCCAATTCCCTTTCAACAAGGGTAAAATCAAGGTGATTTAATCCACCACCTCCAACTTCAATTGGCAGGTTACAGGCAAAAAAACCAATTGTCTTGCATTTCCCTGCAATTTCCATCCCCAACTCTCTGGGAACCACCCCGGTTCTATCTATTTCGCTTTCGTGAGGGTAAATTTCCGTTTCGACAAAATCCCTGACAGTCGAAACGATCATTTCCTGTTCTTCGCTCAGACCAAAATCCATTTTTCCACAATCCCGAATCCGGACAATATTTCCATCCAATGTATTTGTTTGTTTTGGTTATTTTGCTTACTTTAACACAGAAAAATATACTACTGTCTCCAGTAAATTTTATGATGGCAAATTTATGCTTTCGAAAAAGGAGATTTTTTCATACTTGAATGTATTTATAAGCGAAGGAGATAGGATTTGACTTATCACAAAACACCGATCCGCTATGGCATGGTGGGTGGCGGAAAGACGGGAGGGATCGGAAAGGTCCATCGTACCTCGGCTGAAATGTTTGACCACTTCAAGCTTTGCGCAGGTGTTTTTTCCTCCAACCCTGAGGTTTCACTTGAATCTGCACTTGAATGGGGTGTTTCACCAGACAGAAACTATCGAACCTATGAGGAAATGACAGAAAAGGAAAGTGCCAGACAGGATGGCATCCAGGCTGTAGTAATAACCACTCCTAACCATCTGCATGGTGGCCCTATCAAGTCATCCATTAGCAGGGGTATCCATGTGATCTGTGACAAGCCCTTGACCATATCTCTCGATGAAGCAAGGGAGATTCAGGATATTGTCCAGCGTTCTGACCGTGTATTCATGATGACCTATTGTTATTCTGGTTATCCTCTGGTCAGAGAAGCGAAGGCCAGAATTCAGAGGGGGGACATTGGTCAAATAAAGATGATAAAGGTCGAATATCCCCAAGGTCATCTGGCTACTCCAATCGAGGAAACAGGGCTGAAAACCTTTGAATGGCGGACAGACCCAGCCCGATCCGGTCAGGGAGGTACCATTGCCGATATAGGTTCTCATGCATTTCATATGCTCAGATATGTGTCTGGCCTGAAGGTCAGGTCCGTTTCGGCGGAATTGAGTTCCTTCATAAAAACAAGGAGGGTAGATGATAATGCGATCGTAAACCTGAGGATGGAAAATGATGCCATTGGATTGATTTGGGTCTCGCAGGCTGCAATAGGGCATGAAAACAGTTTGAATTTCAAGGTATATGGTGATCAGGGGAGTCTGGAATGGTCACACACTGATCCCTCCAAAATCTGGTTATATCAATTGAACAAGCCCAAGCAGCTGATTACTAGGGGTAGTGCGGAAACAACCTTTGAAGCCCAAAGGGCAACCCATGTACCGGCAGGGCATCCAGAGGGTTATTATGAGGCCTTTGCCAACCTCTATTTGGAAGCGGCAAGGGCGATTTATTCAGTAGACAACCGCAAGGCAATTCCATCCGAGGTAGATTATCCGGGTATTGAGGATGGTTTTGAGGGAATGGCGTTTATTGATGCCAGTCTGGAAAGTGCAAAAAGGAATGGTGCCTGGGTTGATTTATGATCACGACCAAGCGGAATGCGAATCAGGACGAATTATTCCACTCGGGAGATGACCAGGCTATCCAAAAAATTATGTTCGGAAGTATCCCTCAATGAGGATAAAACCTTTTCAACGATATTAGTATGGTTCAAACCGGCATATTCCCTTTGCAATTCAGGCTTGTCTTGATCCAGAAACATATCGGGCATATACATTGACCTCAGTTTGAGGGACGAATCCATGAAACCATTTTCACTTAGGAGGGAAAGTACCTGAGAGGCAAATCCTCCAATTGATCCTTCCTCAATTGTAACCATCAATTCGTGATGGGCTGCTAGGTAGCAAATTAGTTCCTTGTCGAGCGGCTTGGCAAACCTCGCATCAACAACGGTGGTGGATACATCCAGCTTTTCGAGGGTTTGACTGGCTATGAGACAATCCTCCAATGGGAGGCCATAGGATAATAAGGCAACCTGTGTCCCTTCTCGAAGAATCCTTCCCTTACCGATTGGCAATAATTCTCCCCTGTACGGGAGTTCGACTCCCAAACCCGATCCCCTCGGAAATCTGAAAGCAATCGGATGATCATCCATGGCTGCAGCGGTTGCAACCATATGCATCAATTCAGCTTCATCAGCAGGTGCCATAAGGATGAAATTTGGCAAGCATCCTAGATAGGCCACATCAAAGGCACCACAATGGGTTTGTCCATCGGCACCGACATAACCTGCCCGGTCAATGGCAAATCGTACCGGCAAATTCTGGATGGCGACATCATGGACAATTTGATCAAAAGCTCTTTGCAGAAAAGTGGAATAAATGGCAACGAAAGGCTTGACACCACCTGCGGCAAGACCAGCGGCAAATGTAACTCCATGTTGTTCGGCTAGCCCGACATCAAAGGTTCTTTCCGGAAAAATTTTGGCAAAATGGTTTAACCCGGTTCCACTGGGCATAGCGGCGGTGATTCCCACAATTTTTGAATCAAGATGTGCTTCCTTGATCAAACTATCGGAAAAAACCTTGGTGAAAGAAGGGACATTTGCAAGTTTTGTGGGAGCTTGTCCGGTTCGCTTGTCAAACTGCCCCACCCCGTGGAATTTGTCTGCGGATTCTTCAGCCGGTTTATATCCCTTTCCCTTTTCAGTCAGGATATGAATTAAAACAGGTCCGTCTTCCTCGGCGCTTTTGACCTTTTCCAATTCGGATACAAGATCATCGACATTATGTCCGTCTATGGTTCCGTTGTACTTGAAACCAAGTTGTTCGAAAAGGGAAGTTCTCTTGTCTGACCTTTTCTTGTTCTTGGTTGAATCCTTACCATTACCCTTATCCTCTTCGGCCAATTCAACCAGATGATTGGCCAATGCCCCTACGGGTGGTGCAATTGACATTTTATTGTCATTCAAGACCACGATTATTTTATAACCTAGTGAACCGGCATGATTTATTGCTTCGTAGGCCATGCCTCCAGTCAGGGCTCCATCCCCAATGACAGCTATGACATATCTGGTTTGGTTCTGTATGTTGTAGGCTACAGAAAAACCCAAACCAGCAGAAATCGATGTCGAGGCATGGGCTGTCCCAAAAGGATCGTATTCACTTTCGGAACGCTTGGTAAAACCGGATAAACCACCCCCCTTGCGAATAGTCCTGATTCGATGTCTTCTTCCCGTGATAATCTTGTGGGGATAAGCTTGATGACCCACATCCCATATGATTATATCTTTTGGTGTATCAAAAACCTTGTGCAAGGCCACAGTCAGTTCAACAACACCAAGGCTTGCACCTAAATGCCCACCTGTTTCCGAGACAACATCAATGACTTCATCCCTTAATTCATCAGCGAGTTGTCGTAACTTGCTGGAATTGAAAGATTTGAGGTTTTTGGGAAAGCGGACCTGATTTAGTAGTTTGGAAGAAGACATTGTTTTAGCTTTTTCAATTTGGTTATGGTCGAAACGAAGGAGATTACTTGAATAAGAATATTTTTCCTTTTGTGAACAAAAAAATTAAATTTCTTTGAACGATTGTTGCTTAACTCTTTACGGCTATTTTAACCAGTGGATAAAATTATACACTATCTATTTTGTTAATGAATTGCAGTTTAATCAAAATTCCTCAAGAAAATAAGCCTTATCTTTGTTTGACATTCTGTTTCCAAACCTAATCAAGACCTAATCAAGGGAAATTATATATTTAACTATACAAAAGATGGAGAATTAAATGAGAAAAATCGGTTTCTTTGATATTTATGTTGATAACATGGACCGGGCACAGGAATTTTATGAAACCGTTCTTGAAACTCGACTTTCAAAGATGGATGATCCCAATGACAGCAACGTACAAATGCGGGTATTCAATGATGATTTCCAGTCACATGGCGCTGGTGGCTCATTAGTTAAAGTTAATGGGGCCAAACCTGGCCCTGGAGGTACAATGGTCTATTTTTCATGTGAAAACTGTAATGTCGAAGAGGAACGGGCTCAGAAGGCGGGTGGTAGAGTCGTTCGATCAAAATTTTCAATTGGGGAACACGGTTTTGTTTCACTAATCGCTGATACCGAAGGCAATATTATCGGCCTTCATTCCATGAAATAAAACAACACTGCACACTGCAGATGGGATCAATTTGGGCTTTGTGTAATTATATAAATAATTCCCTAATTAAGGGGTCAAATGATGGGTGATAAGCTAGTTTCAGTGGGGATAGATATAGGTGGTGGCAGTACAAAAATCGGTCTCGTGGAGCCCGATGGGAACATAATTGTTAACGAGATTTTGAAATTGAAGGAAGTTGATACTCCCGAAGATCTATTGGATGTTTATGTTAACAAAATCAAATCATGGAAAAATCAGTACAGTGATTTTCAAATACAGGCTATCGGTGTCGGAGTACCGGGTCATGTTATCCACAATCACAGGGCCACGGACATATGTAACCTGCCTTTTTTAAACCGTTTTCCACTTGCCGATTATCTGGAGGAAAATCTCCACCTGCCTGTATGGATAGAAAATGATGCAACCTATGCAGGAGTAGGAGAATACCGATATGGATCGGGACAGCAATCCGAAAGGTTTCTTCTGGCTACCTTGGGAACGGGGATTGGTTTGACCTTTATTGAGCATGGCCGCATCCACGCTACGGGTAATGGTACGCTAGGTGATATCGGTCACATGATTATCGACAGGAACCTTACTTTTCAATGTCGTAAGGGATGTTGGGGTTGTATCGAGTCGGTCGCTTCAGGAGTGGCAATCAGCCGGGATGCAAAACAGTTGGCCCAGAAATATCCTGAAAGTTTTCTGGGCAAGGTTTTCGAGAGGGAAAATAGGAACCCTACAGTCAGACATATTATCGAGGGCTCATTTAAGGATGATCCTGTCTGTATTGGTAAATTAAATGAAACTGCAGATTGGTTGGGACTTTGGGCCTGTAATGTTGTGCAAATTTTTGCACCTCATCGCTTTGCTTTCGGAGGTGGTTGGAGCGCTGCAGGGCAGGGATTTATTGATAAACTTTATCAACGAGCAAAATCAGTTGGAATCAAGGAATATTACAAGCAGGTCACATTCGTTCAGGCAACCAAAGGAAACCTTGCCGGAATTTTGGGTGCTGCCAGTTTTGCCTTCGATCATGCCAGAAATACTAGGGTTTGAAATTACAAGATGGTAATTTCGTTTAATAATACCAAAGGTATAAGCGAACAGATAGAAGCCTATTTTAATCTAGTATTTGTGATTTGCAATGGGCTTGGCTTATGTGTTTGGAAGAATATCCAACCGTTCCAGATCTGATAAAAATTGCCTTTTTTCATTTTCTGATAAAGGTACAAGCGGAGGACAGAGATTTTCCCAGGAACTGTCTTTTGTCCTGGATGCCTGATATGTTTTCATGGCTGGAATTAGTGGGTATCTTTGAGCCAATTGCCGTGCCATCACGACTTTTCTGAACAGCTGGTTCGGTTGAATGCCATGACTTAATGATTCTTTGGCAAGTGTTCCAAAGGCGTTCAGGGATCCCGAAATGATGCCGGCACAACCCATTTCAATGGCTTCTGGGATAAATTCCTCGGAAGAAGGATATACATGAAATCCAGCTTCTATGCCCCCGGTGGCTTCCACAAAGGCCTTTGCCTGTGAAATATCACCGGAAGAGTCCTTCAAGCCACAAATCATCGGTTTGAAATCCTTGTAAAGACTTTTCACAATATCGGGTGGAAAGGAAACGGAACTCATTTGAGGGAAGTGATAGAGGTGAATTCTGACTTCGGGATTGTCAATGGTTTCAACCAATTTCGAAAAATAGGAATACAAACCCTCAGCTGTCACATTCTTGTAATAGAAGGGAGGTAAAACAAGCACTTGCGTATAACCATATTCGAGTGATTTGTGGATAAGTTCCACCGTATCCTGCAGGGCAGGGCAACCAACTCCAATGATGGTATCCCCAGGATGAATGCCGATATTGGAAAATAATTGCGGAATACTCTTGCGAGTATGAAATGGCAGGCTTGTGCCTTCACCAGTTGTTCCAAGCGGTGCAATTCCATCACATCCACCCTCATTCAATAAATATTGACAATATTCTCCCAACTTCCCCGACTGGAGATTTCCCATGCTATCCACCGGGGAAAGGGCGGCTGCAAAGATCCTGAATTGTCTTTCCACCTGATTTCTCTCTGGTTAAAATCTACTCATTTGTGAGGTACCTGATCGGAAATCGCCAGGCTAAGGTAGCAATTAATAAAAAATCCTGAAATTTAAATCAGAAAAAAATTGCTTTTTGCCTATTATTAGACTAAATGTGTTTTGCAATCGTATGCAAAAAATATTTTTTTGCGATAATCAGGGGAAAGGCCAAAGGCATATGGCAGAGATTCAGCTTAGAAGCGTTACCAAAAGATGGGGTAATTTTGTTGGAGTTGAAAAATTTGATTTGACCATTGCGGACAGGGAGTTTCTAGTACTTCTCGGTCCCTCGGGTTGTGGCAAGACCACAACCATGAGAATGATTGCCGGTTTAGAGGAGGTGAGCGAGGGAGAAGTTGTAATCGACGGTGCGGTAGTCAATGATCTTGATCCCAAGGATCGGGATGTAGCAATGGTTTTCCAATCCTATGGCCTTTACCCCAACATGAATGTGTTCGAGAATATAAGATTTCCATTGAAAGTCAGGAAAATTGATCCAACCACCCACGATGAAAGGGTCAACAGGGCGGCTCAAATGGTCGAATTGATGGATTTCCTGCATCGCAAACCGGCCGAATTGTCTGGGGGTCAAAGACAAAGGGTGGCATTGGCCCGGGCAATTGTGAGGGAACCGAATGTCTTTCTGATGGATGAACCGCTTTCCAATCTGGATGCCAAACTGAGGGTTTCAACTAGGGCCCAGATCAAGAACCTGAGTCACGAGTTGCAGGTAACAACGGTTTACGTAACTCACGATCAGATTGAGGCAATGACTTTGGCTGACAGGGTTGTTGTCATGAACAGGGGAATCGTGCAACAGGTTGGAACACCGGAAGAAATTTATGATTATCCCGCCAACACGTTTGTAGCAGGATTTATTGGTTCACCTGCCATGAACCTTGTTGATGGGGTTATCAGTAACAACGTCTTTGAAGCCGAGGGAATAAAAATTACGGACCTGCCATATCCGGATGGCGAGGTTACTCTTGGTTTCCGTGCCGAAGATGCTGATCTCGTGGAGGAGGAAGGTCAAATCAATGCTCCCATTTATACCATTGAATTGTTGGGGGATGCTACCATGCTGACAGTCAAGGTGGCCAATACGCTTGTTTCAGTCAAGGCAAGGAAAGATTACAGGGCAGAAATTGGAGAAAATGTTTCAATTTCCGTACCTGCACCAATTTGCCAGGTGTTTGAAAGGGCATCGGGTAATGTCATAACGATCAATTAGTGATCGGTATCATGAACGACCCTTGGGTCATAATTATTTCCACAAATAAATAATATAGTATCTTGATAGTATTTTGTGGTAGAAGAGGAGTAAAAGCATGAAGAAGTTTTGCACCGCAGTTGTTGCAGCACTTTTGCTACCCGGTTCCTTGTGGGCAGCTTGTGCATTTGACAACCAAGTAGAAATCAAATCGCTTTCAGCTGGATTCCAGGCATGGAAATCTGTAACCGATGCCATGGCTGAATGTGGCAATTTCCAGGCCGAACTGGACCAGGAATTCAGAGACAAGCAAGTTGAGGCCTTTGCCGCCAACCCATCGCTTTATCACATTGGCGGGGTATCGAATTCAACCCTTGTCCCACTGGTCAATAACAATCTGGTTCGTCCGCTGGATGATCTTGTTGCCCAACATGGCGGTCAACTGTCCGAGAATCAGCTTATCAGGCAAAATGGTCAGGTTGTGGCAATTGCCATGATGGTCAATGCCCAGCACCTGATGTATCGTCAGGACATCCTTGATGATCTGGGTATTGCCGAACCTGCAAACTATGAAGAGGTTTTGGCTGCCGCTGCCAAGATTGACGATGCAGGTGTTGTCGATTATCCTCTGGGAGCAACCTGGAAAACAGGTTTCAACATTGCCCTGGATTTTGTCAATCTATTTCTTGGAGAGGGTCAATCCCTCATCAATGATGATTTGTCACCATCAATCAACAATGAAACCGGAATGTATGTTCTCGAAACCATGGGACGTTTAAAGGAATACATGGATCCGGAAATTCTTGTTTCGGATTCAACCTATGTCCAACAGCAATTCCAGCAAGGCAAGATAGCCATGGCCAACTTGTGGGCAAGTAGGGCAGCTGCCATGGATGATGAGGCAGAAAGCCAGGTTGTAGGTTTGGTCACGATGGCTTCCGCACCCATGGGATCAGCTCGTCCGGCATCAACCCTCTGGTGGGATGGTACTGTAATTGCTTCCAATATCACTGATGAAGAAGCTGAAGCTGCCTTCAGGTTGATAATGGAAGGAATGGACACAGAAATGGTTCAGGCAAACAATGATGATGCTATTTGGATCATTGATGGTTTTGCTCCGGGCAAGAGTGCTGAAGGCGCCTTTGCAACGGCCGCCAATGGTGCTGCGCCGTATCCTGCAAGTACCGAATTTGGTATCATTTTCAATGCTCTTGGTAATGGGCTTGCAGCCTATATCACGGGAGAAAAGGATGCTGCCACAACTCTGGCAGACATTGAGAATGAATATCTGGTTGGTGCCAAGGAAGCAGGCTTGATCCAATAATCAGAACTTTTCCGGGGGTGGTTATCCACCCTCGGCTATTCATAAAAACAAGGAATCCTTTGGGTGAAGTTCAGGGTTTTTGCAGCGTTTGCAGGTCCATCACTGTTGCTTATGCTGATTTTTATTGCGATTCCCCTGGTCAATGTATTCTTACAAAGTTTCCATAACACTCAATCCATTTTTGAAACCGTTGAAATTGAAACCTGTACCCCGGGTTTTGGTACCCAGACCTGTATAACCGAATCAGAAACCCGACCTGTTCTGGGTGAAGACGGCAAAGCCTTGGAAAAAACCATTTTTGTCGGGTGGGAAAGCTATCGCAACATTCTTAGACCGGATCAGGCTTGGGAAGCGATAAAGCAATTAAACTGGTCTGGTTTGATGGCAATCGATTTCTGGAAAGCCCTTAGATTTACACTGACGTTTACGCTCATTTCCCTGCCTTTGGTCATTGGTCTGGGATTGGTCATTGCGGTCGCGGTCAACAGCCTTGCCAAATCCATCAGGGGGCAGGTGATTTTTGTCTCTTTGCTTCCTTTCATCATTACCCCGGTAATCGGTGCCCTCTCGATCAGATGGCTTTTTATCGGTGATGGAATTTTGACGGCAATGCTGGAATGGTGGCTGCAGATGGACATTGCCATGTTTGCCCAAGCATGGACCATTGAATTGATGATGCTGTTTTATCGGGTCTGGCATGTGGCACCCTTTGCCTTCGTGGTGTTTTACGCAGGACTACAAACAGTCAATAACGATACCTTGGAAAGTGCCATAATTGATGGGGCAAGCCGTTTTGAAAGGTTGCGGTATGTTGTTATACCCCACCTCATGCCCCTCATCATTTTTGTATCCCTGATCCATTTGATGGACAGCTACAGGGTATTTGAGGAAATTGTCGGATTTTCATCACAGGCCCATGTCATTTCCCTGCAATGGTTGACCTATGACTTTCTGGTACCTGATGAATCCGGTAATAGGTCGATATCGAGGGCTTCCGCCAGTTCCATGTTGACCATGATCGGTATCGTCATTATTTTGATCCCACTCCTGCGAAAGACATGGAAGGATCATCGGGCGAGGGTTCTATAATGTCGGTACCCAAAGCCCTCCAGATGCCAATTGGCCTCAAGGTAACAACGGTGGGCTTTGTTACCTGTTGGTGTGTAATTGCAGCCTTTCCCATATTCTGGATTGCCGTAATGAGTTTCAAGGAGCCTCTGGATTCCTTTGCTTCCAATCCGTTAAGTGTCATATTCGGCCCCTCAACCCGGGAAAGTGGCAAGGGCCTGTCCGTTTTTGACATCATTATCGGCCTGTCGATCATCTACTTTATCTACCGATTCGCAATTTATCATCTCCCCAAGTGGGTCAGAAAGTATTCACCCTTCAATCTCATCGTCATTGGTTGGTTGCTGGGGGCCATATTTGTTGCCTTGGTTGTGGTTCTTGTTTTCGGTGTTTTATTCCCACCCATCCTGGCCTTTGTCAACGGCTTAACAGGTTTTCTGGGGACCCCAATCATCGGCTTCACCACGGAACATTATCTGGCAGTTTGGGCCGAAAATGAATTCTATCGGAATTTCATCAATTCCATAATCGTTACCCTGGGGGTTGTAACGATTTCACTTTCCATCGGTACCTTGGCGGGGTATGGGCTTGCTCGATCAGGATTTGACATCGCCTTTTGGATTTTGATTGGTGCACTGATTTTCAGGGCACTTCCCCATTCGGTCCTGGTATCGGGTTATCTTCCCGTCTTTGTCAATTCCGCCGAATATCTGCGTCCCATACTTGGGGAACAAGCCCCCACCTTTTACGGGCAGCCACTGGCTGTAATCATGGTATTGGTAGCGATAAATCAGCCCTTCACCATTTGGATGTTGCGGTCCTTCTTTCAGAATATACCAAAGGAGCTCGATGAATCGGCCAGGGTTGACGGGTGTACGCATTTTCAGGCCTTCCGTTGGATCATCATGCCTATCATGTGGCCTGGTGTCATAACCACCGGGCTGTTTAGTTTCCTCCTGGCTTATAATGACTTTCTGGTAACCTCCCTTTTGCTTGATGCACAGAACCAGACCATGGTCCCGGCCATCGCTGGATATTTCAACCGTGAGACGACAACTACCGATCAGGTTGAGGCTGTGGCAGCAGCGGTATCGATTACAGCCCCGCTCTTTTTACTGGTTATGGTTTTCCAAAGGCAGATAGTCAGCGGATTGACCGCCGGGGCAGTCAAGGGATAGTAGGTCACCATGATTGTACCAAGAAATGGGGGAGGATGTCTTGTCTGGTAAACGACCGGAACAGGCTGTCATGACAAGGGATACAGACTTGTCCAGGACCGAAGAGACCAGGATGGTTATAGAACAGATGGTTGATGGATTGAATGATCATCGAATTGAAGATATAGGTGAGTATTTTGCAGATGATTTCCGATGGATGGGAAATTATGGCTGTGGCATCAAGAATGGGGTGCATGAATTTCAGGAGAATTGGCAAAAACCATTTCAGGCAGCCTTTTCGGAGAAGGTCTGTGTTGATGAGGCCCGATTGTTTATGGGAGAATGGGGAGCAGCCTTCGGGCGTCAGGAGGCAATACATTCGGGCGAATTCATGGGGGTCAAGCCTACTGGAAAAAAGGTGGAAATCAGATACATGGATTTCTGGAAGGTCGAGAACAAAAAGATTGTTGATAATTGGGTCATGGTTGATTTCCCTTTTGTTCTCAAACAGCTAGGTGTGGATATATACAAAGGAGAAGGTTGGGAGGAATTTGACAATGGTAACAAAATTCCGCCGACACCAAAAACAGGAGGAGAATTAGATTGAGCATAGAAATATTGAAGGAAGGTATTTCCGAGGAGCAGAAAAGTCAGGATGAGCAGAAAACAAGAGAAATCGTTTCGGATGTTCTGACTGGCATAAAAACACGTGGTGACAGTGCAGTCAGGGAATATTCAGAGAAGCTGGACAATTATTCCCCTGCTTCCTTTAGGCTCTCCGAAGAACAAATCCAGGATTGTATCAATCAGTTATCCGACCAGGTCATACATGACATAAAATTTGCCCAAACCCAGATACGGGAATTTGCCAAGGCCCAAAAGGATGCCTTACAGGATATTGAGGTTGAACCAATTCCGGGAGTAATCCTTGGACACAAGAACATTCCGGTACAATCGGTCGGGTGCTATGTCCCGGGCGGTAAATACCCGATGGTTGCCTCAGCCCACATGTCGGTGGTTACAGCTTCGGTTGCGGGTGTCCCACGAATTGTGGCAACTACCCCACCTTACAAGGGTGAACTCATTCCTGCCGTTATCGCAGCCATCCATTTTGGTGGTGCACACGAAATCTACATCGTCGGAGGTGCCCAGGCCATTGGAATGTTGGCCTATGGTACCGAAACTGTTACCAGTGTCGATATGGTGGTTGGTCCAGGAAATGCCTTTGTCGCTGAAGCCAAGCGTCAGATTTTTGGTCCTGTCGGAATTGATTTGTTTGCCGGTCCAACTGAAACGATGGTTATAGCTGATGATACCGTTGATGCGGAAATGTGTGCCACTGACTTACTGGGCCAGGCTGAACACGGGATCAATTCGCCAGCGGTTCTGGTTACCAACAGCCGCAAGTTAGCCGAAGGGACACTTAAGGAGATAGACCGCTTGTTGGAAATCCTGCCAACTGCCAACCTGGCAGCTCCGAGTTGGCATAATTATGGTCAGGTTTACCTTTGTGATACCTATGAGGAAATGCTCCAGGTTGCCAATCAAATAGCCTCCGAACACGTTCAGGTCATGACCGACCGGGATGATTGGTTTTTGGAGCATATGACTTCCTACGGGGCTTTGTTTTTGGGTCCCAGAACCAATGTTGCTAACGGTGACAAGGTGATTGGAACCAATCATACACTACCCACGAAAGGTGCAGGAAGGTATACTGGTGGTCTTTGGGTAGGTAAATTCCTGAAAACCCACAGTTATCAGAAGATAACCAGTGACGAGGCCGCAACCTTTGTGGGAGAGTATTGCTCAAGGCTTTGCTTGCTGGAGGGATTTGTCGGGCATGCCGAACAGGCCAATATCAGGTTGCGTAGATATGGCGGCTTGAATGTTCCTTACGGAAAACCACCTTCACAGATATAGAAGAGTGGGAGAAGCCTCAATGGTTATGGAAATTCCGAAAACCCCCTCGTTCCGGTTGGAGGGCCGCAAGGCACTTGTAATCGGGGGAGGTCAGGGTATCGGATTGGCTTGTTCCACGGCCTTGGCCGAGGCAGGTGCAGAAGTCATGATAGCTTCAAGGAATAGTGCCCGCATAGCCGGGGTTGTGGATGAAATGAATGCACGCGGTTTCAAGGTTACAGGGTATAAGCTGGATATCTCCAGTGTACAGGAAATAAAAAATTTCCTGCAAGAGTTTGGACCATTCGATATTCTAGTCAATTCGGCTGGCATGGCCCGCCATGCATCCTCATTGGAGGTTGAGGAAATTGATTACGACATGGTCATGGATATCAATGCCAGAGGTGCTTATTTTGTTGCCGTAGAAGCGGCCAGGGGAATGGAGCAACTGGGAGGCGGTTCAATTATTCAAATTTCCAGTCAGATGGGTTTGGTGGGTGGTCTTGATCGTACGGTTTATTGCGCCTCCAAGCACGCCATTGAGGGAATGACCAAGGCCATGGCCATGGAATGGGGAGAAAAGAACATCCGGATCAATACGATCTGTCCGACCTTTATCAAGACAGAGTTGACCAGGGATACCTTGAACGACCCTGACAAGGTTGAATGGATAAAATCAAAAATCAAATTGGGACGCTTGGGTGAACCTGAAGATATCATGGGGGCAGTGGTTTTTCTGGCTTCAGATGCCTCTTCCCTTATTACCGGAACCAACATAGTTATTGATGGAGGTTGGACAGCGGGGTAAATCCCGGATTCCGCAATTGGATTGAATTGATGGGCAAAGTAACTTCTCTAGATGTAGCCAGGAAAGCCGGGGTCAGCCAATCGGCTGTAAGCAGAACCTTTACCGAGGGAGCTTCAGTTTCCGTGGGAATGGCCAAAAAGGTTCGCAAGGCTGCAGATGAATTGGATTACAGACCGAATATTCTGGCCCGTTCGCTGATTACCGGTAGATCTCGAATCATTGCTCTCGTTGTTGGTTATCTTGATAACCAGTTCTATCCCGATGCCTTGGAAAAACTTTCCAGGGCCCTCAAGGAAAAGGGGTATCACATACTGGTGTTCCTGGCTTCGAATGAATCTGAACAGGAAGCCCAGAAGGTTGTGGATGAGTTGATAGACTATCAAGTTGATGGGATTATTGCCGCTTCGGTTTCCCTTTCTCACAGTTTGGCCAAAAGATGCAAGACCCAAAATATTCCCATCATGTTGTTCAATCGGAGGCAGGACAATCCTTCACTTTCATCCGTAACCTCGAATAACTTTCTTGGTGCCAAGAAGGCAACAGAGTATTTGTTGGCTACTGGACATAGGAAACTGGCCCACATTTCAGGTTGGAGTGAAACATCTACAGGTAGGGAAAGAGCGGCTGGATTTGCGTGTGCACTGGAAAAATTCGGGCTGGAACCCTACGATATAATTGATGGAATGTACAATCGGGAGAAGGCAATTGAAGCCACGAGAAAATTATTTTCGAAAAAAAACGGTTTGCCGGATGCAATTTTCGTTGGCAATGACCATATGTGCTTTGCAGTGATGGATTCCATCAGGTACGAAATGGGTTTGAGAATTCCTGAAGATGTTTCCATCGTAGGTTTTGATGACGTCCCATTGTCTTCTTGGCCTGCATATAATCTCACCACGGTAAGACAACCTATAAACAAGATGATTCAATCGACCATAAAAGGATTGATGAATTTAATTCATAATGATTTAACCGAACCTAAACAGCTTCAATTAGAAGGAAAACTAATAGTTCGTGGAACCACGACTAACAGACTAAAGGAAAAATAATGATAAAATACAGCTCATTTCCGGAATTCATTCTGGGAATAACTTACGAAATATGGGAAGAAAGAGGCATCAACAAAATCAAGGACTATTATCATAAGGATACGATAGTGAGGTCGGCAGATGGCGTTGTAAAAGGAAATGACAATGTCATCAAGGCAACCAGGGAAACCCTGGCTGAATTTCCTGACCGGGTATTGTTGGGTGAAGACGTAATCTGGGCCCAGACGGGAGAAAACAGCTGGTTATCTTCACACCGTATACTGTCCAAGGCCACACACAGTGGTGATGGAAGATATGGATATCCTTCCAAAAAGGAAATCATCTACCGGGTCATAGCCGACTGCCATGCTGTCAGGCATCCTGAGTTCGGCTGGGTTATCAATGACGAGTGGTTGGTACGTGACCAGGGTGCAATGTACAGGCAGATAGGATTACCCTATGATCGGGATGAGCATTATTTGGATCCGCTGGATGATCCAATGGACCCGCTTGGTGTGGAAGTCAAGGGTCCCTACCTTGGTCGGGGCAATGAGGTTGAACCTGGTCTGGTCTACGAACAACATTTGAAGAACATTGTCAATGGCGAGGTATCTGCTGTTGCCAAAACATATGATCGTGCCTGTCATTTGGAATTGGGAGAAGGGCGTACCGTCCACGGTATTGACGAGGCCGAGAAATTCTGGATTTCGTTGCGAGCTTCCTTTCCGGATTCCGAACTTGTCATTGACCATAGGATTGGTCAAATAGAAGAAGGGAGACCTCCTAGGTCTTCTGTCAGGTGGAGGCTCAGGGGACCACATTCAGGATATGGTCTGTTTGGTGCACCAAGTGGTCAATTCGTTGATGTAATGGGCATATCCCATGCAGAGTTTGGCCCATCGGGGATTTTGAGAGAGTACATTGTTATTGATCATGTTTCCGTTTGGAAACAAATCAACCGAGATGACGAAGTCACCTTTTCATACATGTTCGATGATGATGAGGGTGATGATGACGATGACGAGGGAGATGATGACGACGAAGAAACATTGTTCTGAAACACAATCAATTAAAACTGTCAGGCATGGGGAATTCATCCCCTGCCGAACAGCCTTTATAGATACCCACACACCGGGTTCGAACCTGAAGGAAAACTTCACCATCATTGGCGGTGGTGTGTCCGAGAATCCAGACCAGCATGTACATATTGTCGATACACCGGGATTTAACATCGGTGCCGCTGGCCAGCCCCCCAAATGCCGCAATTCCCTACACTCTCACCGGACTGCAGAGGTATTCATTGCCCTGAAAGGACGTTGGAGGTTTTTTTGGGGACGTTATGGAACCACAGGCGAAGTAACACTTGAGCAGGGAGATATTATCAATATCCCGACTGGTATTTTCCGTGGTTTTGAAAATATCGGCCAGGAATATGGCATGCTCTTGGCCATTCTGGGTGGAGATGATGCTGGAGGAGGTGTGATTTGGGCTCCCCAGGTCATCGAGGAGGCCAGGGATCATGGATTGATACTTGCCGATACAGGCAAGTTGTATGATTCAAAGAAGGGTGAATCCCTACCCGATGGAATAAAACCCATGCCCCCGCTTACCGAGGAAGAACTCAAGCAATTTGTTGAACCCACACCTGAGCAGGTCGTGCCCAATTATGTTGCCAGAAAATGGGATATGGTTGCCCTTTCCAACGGAACACCTGCCGATGTGATTTCAAGTGGGGGAATGCTGGTGGACAAACCCGGTTTTGAGGTCAGTTTTCTTTCCCACAATACTGAAGGGGAAACCTATTCAACCGATCACAGTGAAGTATTGATGGCAACCGAGGGCCATTGGAAAATTAGGTGGGAAGATAGCGAGCAAATATTGGCTCCTGGTGATGTATCCCTTCTTCCGAGGGGCGGCAAAAGAAAGATTGAGTCTGCCGTATCCGGTGAGGCAGGTTTATTTCGGGTAACTGGTACGGATGATCCGGCGGGACCAACTTGGAAATTTCCTCCTGAAACTTGATTGGTGGTAGTAAAACTTAGAAAAATGACAATTTTGACCACCCATGTAGGCAGCCTGCCGAGAAGCAAGGAAGTAGTGGATTTTCTTTTTGCCCGGGAAAGGGGTGAAGATTATGATCAGCTACAATTTGATAAGGTCATGCGGAAGGCCACTCTGGAGACAGTTAGGAAGCAGGTTGATGTCGGTATTGATTTTGTTTCGGATGGCGAAACCTCAAAGATTTCCTATGCCACTTATGTAAAGGACCGATATTCAGGTTTTGCAGGCGATGCCCCCAGACAGCCTCCAGCTGATCTGCTTGAATATCCTTCATTCCTTGAGCGGCTCGCTACCGAAGGTGGGACACCAAAGTATTCTCGTCCCTGTTGTGTCGGGAAAATTGAATCCAGAGGACAGGAGGAATTGCTGAAGGATATCAACAACCTCAATCTAGCCATCAGGGAGGCGGGTGCAAGGGGTGGTTTCATGAATGCTGCCTCACCGGGCGTTATCAGTTTGTTTCTGCCAAACAACTATTATTCCTCAAGGGAAGAATACCTGCATGAGCTCGGTCAGGTCATGAAGGAGGAATACAGGACCATTGTCAATAACGGGCTGATCCTCCAGTTGGATTGCCCGGACCTGGCCCTGTCAAGGCACATGTTGTTTGCCGATCTGACTGATGACGAATTCGTTGAGATTGCCGAGCAGAATGTCGCTGTACTCAACGAAGCCCTTGAAGGTATTGATCAAGACAAGGTAAGGGTTCATATTTGCTGGGGCAATTATGAAGGCCCCCATACCTGTGATATTGGCATGGAAAAGGTATTCTCTACCTTGATTAAGGTAAATGCCAAATACCTGCTGTTCGAAACTTCCAATCCCAGACATGCCCATGAATGGGTGATTTTCAGGGAACGGTTTGAGCAGATACCGGAGGACAAGGTCCTGATTCCAGGTGTAATCGATTCCACGACAAACTTCGTCGAACATCCGGAGGTCGTGAAGCAGCGTTTGGAAAGGTTTCTTGAGTTCGTTCCCAAGGAAAGACTTATGGCGGGATCAGATTGCGGGTTTGGAACCTTCGCAGGTTTTGGAGCGGTTGATCCCCAGATTGCGTATGCCAAATTGGCCAGTCTTTCCCAAGGAGCAAAGATGATTGCATGAATCCCGAGCCGATTGTTTTGATTCCGGGGCATATGTGCGATCACCGGGTTTTTCAGGATCAGGTTAAGGGCGTTTTCAATGATCGGGATGTATCAATACCTGTAATCACCTGTTCGGAAAGCATAACCGATATAGCTGAAATGACACTTGCTTCCTGTCCCCCAAACTTTGGTCTGGCAGGACACTCAATGGGCGGAATTATCGCCATGGAGATGTATCGTTTGGCACCTGAGCGGATTTCCCGCTTGGCCTTGATATCCACTAACCACAAGCCCGAAAAACCAGAGGCTGCCCGCCAGAGGGAAGCCAGAATCGATTCAGTAAAAAAGGGCAATCTCAGGGAAGTAATCAGGGACGAAATGAAACCGGCCTATCTACATGATGGCCCCTATAAAAACCTATTCCTCAAATTCATCATGGTTATGGCGTTGGATTTGGGTGCAAGTGTTTTCATTAAGCAATCAAACGCCTTGATTTCCAGACCGGATCAGACGGCAACCCTGAGCCAAGTAGATGTGCCCGTGGCCCTGATTTTTGGTGAGGAGGATCAGCTTTGCCCGCCGGAATATCATTTTGCCATGAAGAATCTTATACCCCATGCCAAGATTTTCGCTATCAGTGAATCAGGCCACATGACCATGATCGAACAACCGAGTAAATTTGATAATGCATTGAAAGAATGGATCAGTTTGCAATGATAAAACAAGTATTGGAATTTATCCAGGGATATGACACACCGACAATTGTAAATGCCATTGAGGTTGCCTTGGGTACAAGAGATTTTCATAACTATACCAAGAAACCTCTGGTCGCATCTGACCCTTCGGCAGGTGCCATTGTCGGCTGGGCTGTGACTGCCCGGATCAGGGCCAAGCATGCCCCAAATGAAACCCAGGAAACGCTGATTCAGAGAAGAACTGAATACTATCATTACCTCAAGGCTTCGAGGAAACCATGCCTATTGGTCATGGAGGATTTGGATTTTCCAGATACCCGTGGAGCTTGGTGGGGAGAGGTCAACTCCAACATTCACAAGGGATTTGATCTGGAAGGTGCACTAACCAATGGTCAGGTTAGGGACCTGGACGAGCTGGTGGATGGGTTTCCCATATTTGCCGGATCTATTGGTGTTAGCCATGCTTTTGTACACCTTGTCGATGTGGGGAAACCGGTAAATGTCATGGGACTTGAGGTAAGTGAAGGGGATCTGATTCATGCAGATAAACATGGTGCTACAGTCATCCCCGAAAGCCTGATCAACAGCATCCCGGAGTGTATTGAGAAACTAATCCGGGGAGAAAGTCACGTGATCCATGCAGCCCGCCGCGATGGAGGAATTGACATAGACCAGTTAACCGAAAGCTGGAACAAGTTCGGCAGGGAAATAAGAAAATAGAAATCAATTTTTTCGCATGAAATCCAGAACCAAGGGTCGGATATTATTCAGCCATACCTTGCCCGAGAATATGCCATAATGACCTGCCTTCGGTTCCACATGACTCGCTTTCTTGTCTTCTGGTAGCCCAGTAAGAAGCTTCAGTGCAACCGAACATTGGCCAGGTGCCGAAATATCATCATTTTCACCCTCCACGATTTTGACGGCAGTTTTGGAAATCTTGCCCAGATCAACCCTGCGACCTTTGACAGTAAAGCAGTTCTTGGCGATTTCCCGGCTTTTGAAAATTCTTTGAACCGTTGAAAGGTAAAACTCTGCTGTCAAATCCATTACCGCTAGGTATTCGTCATAAAAGTCATTATGACGGTCATGGTCTGATGCTTCCCCCCTTGCTATATTAAGTATTTGGTTCATGAAGGACAGGGAATGTTTATGGGCATTCATGGACATGAAGGAAGAGAGTTGAATAATTCCTGGAAACACCAGCCTGCCGACACCATTATACCCTGAACCGACATTTTGGATAAACAAATGTTCCAACTGACCCATGGTGACCGAATTACCAAAGTCGGTGACTTCGGTCGGCGCGGCGTTTGGGTCCACCGGTCCACCGAACAGGATCATGGATTTGGGTTGTTTCTCCGGTTCATCCTCGGCAATCATGGCGGTAGCTGCCAAGGTTAGCGGGACGGGCTGGCATACGGAAATTATATGAGTATCAGGTCCCATGAACAGGATGAACTCCCTCAGGTATTCCGTGAAGTCCTCAATATCAAATTTTCCTTCTGAAACGGGTATGTCACGTGCGTTCTTCCATTCCGTGATATAAACCTCGCAATCAGGTAACAAACTCCTCACGGTTTTTCGCAATAGAGTTGGATAATGCCCCGACATGGGTGCAATAATCAGGACCTTTTGAGGTATTCGGGTACGATCAATTACCCTGAAATGCTTGAGTTTGCAGAAAGATCTGTCCAGTAGGACAGATTCTGTAACCAGGTATTCCGTATGATTAGAAACGATGCTGTGAATATTCCAGTCGGGTTTTTCAACTATTCTGCTGAATGACCGTTCAACAACCTTTCCCCATGAGGAAAAGGTTTTGGGTATGAAACTGCTTGAGAAGCCAAAATAAGGGAAAGACCAAAAGGTTTTTGCGGATGCTCCCATCCATTCAAAGGCTAATCTGGTACTTTCCGTTGTATCATATGAATAATGGCTTCTCATCCCCATCCCTTCCAAATATTTAAATCTTAATCTTGAGTACGATTATTAGGTACTTATTTAGGTATAGGTTACTTGGCTGAAATATGGAATAAGTAAGATGCTTCCTACAAATGAAAAATCTGAAAAATTTCAGGACAATCTTCAAAAGATTGAGGAATTAAGCAAACGCCTGATTGAGGTACTTTCAAACAAGAGCAACGAAAATCAGAAATTCATGCAGGCTGATCAGGAATTGGTAGCAAGGACAGGTCTTGCCTCCCTGAATGATATGGTATCGAATCCTTCAAAACTATTCGAAAGTCAGGTTTCCTATTGGGGACAGTCCCTGAACCTGTGGATGGAAGCCCAGAAATCCTTGGTGGATTTCCCGACCAGTTCTGAAACAGGTTCAAAACCAGCCACTCAGGATAAGAGATTCAAAAACGAGCTTTGGGATACACCTTATTTCAAACTCATCAAGGATCATTACTTTCTCAATTCCCAGATGATAAAGAACTATTTCGAAAACATCGAGGGTTTAAACGATAGTGATCGCAAGAGAATTGAGTTCTTTTCCCAGCAGATAACTGACATGTTGAGTCCTGCAAATTTTCTGGCAACCAATCCCGAGGCTCTGGACAAGGCTATGAAGACTGAGGGTCAATCACTGGTAAATGGATTGGAAAACCTGGTCAAGGATCTCGAAAAGAACAATGGGGACCTGCAGGTTACTCTTTGCGATCCTGATGCTTTCACGGTTGGGGAAAATCTTGCCACCACAGAAGGTAAGGTGGTTTTCAGGAATGAACTATTCGAATTGCTTCATTACCATCCCACGACCGAGAAGGTCAAGGAGGTTCCTCTCGTAATCATACCCCCCTGGATAAACAAGTATTACATTCTTGACCTGCGTCCTGACAATAGCTTCATCAAGTGGGTGATAGAACAGGGTTATCAGCTCTTTGTCGTAAGCTGGGTAAATCCCGACGGTTCTCATCGTGATGTGGGTATGGATACCTATACATTGGATGGATGCATAAAAGCTATCGATGAGGTATGCAATTATACCGGTTCAAAAGAGACCAATGCCATAGGTTATTGCATTGGTGGAACCCTGCTTGCCATGGCTTTGGCGTATATGAGTAAGACCAAAACCAATAAGGTGAAGTCAGCAACCTTTTTCACGACTCTGATAGATTTTACCGATATCGGTGAATTGGGTATTTTCCTGGGTGATGATTTCATCAATGGTGTTGATGAGATTCTTGGGGAAAAGGGATATTTGCCTGGAAAGAGTATGGCCAATGCCTTTTCCTACCTACGCGCAAATGATCTTGTTTATGGACCTGCTATCAGAAGTTACCTGCTAGGGGAACCACCCATGGCATTTGATCTTTTGCATTGGAATGGAGATTCAACAAATTTGCCAGGTCGAATGGCTAGGGAATATTTCCATGACATCATCAGGGAGAATTTGTTTACCAATGGAGAATATGAACTGAATGGTGTCAAATTGTCACTGGAGGATATTACCATGCCTCTTTCAGCTGTCGCTTGCGAATCTGATCATCTGGTCGATTGGAAAGTCTCATTCAATGGTATAAGAATGATGAAGAGTCGCAGCAAGAAATTGTTCCTGGCCGAATCCGGGCATGTTGCAGGTGTGGTCAATCCACCAACAAAAATAAAATATGGTCATTATACCAACGACAAGAATTCTTCTTCCCTGGATGAATGGAAGGAAAAAGCAGAATACCACAAGGAAACCTGGTGGCCTTCCTGGGAAAAATGGCTGTCAGCACGATCTGGCAAGTCACTTGAAGTTGGTGCGATCAAACAAGGGGATAGCAATCTGGGACCTGCTCCTGGTACGTATATCCATATGACAATTTAATCAGCAGAAAATAAGGGCGGGTTATGAGTGATGGTCAAAAACCACTGTTGATTAAGCGGTATGCCAGCCGCCGATTATACAACACGGAAACCAGTGAATATACAACCTTGGAGGAGGTATCGGATATCATTAAATCCGGTCGTGATGTAAAAATCATTGACAAGGTGTCTGGCGAAGATCTCTCACGGGAATATATGGTTAGGATCATTGTCGAGAATGAATCCAGGGAATTGCCGGTTTTACCACTGGATACCTTGCAAAACATGGTTAGATCCTACAATGAGAAGACCTTGGCATTGGTTCCCAAGTTTCTTGAGGCATCCTATGACATGCTTAACAAAAGCCAGAACCAGATCATGGAAAATTTCCAGAACGTATCGGATCCCTTGAAAAACCTGAAGGACTTTCAGGAATCGCAAAAAGAAATCCTATCGGCGATGTTTCCCTTCATGACCACATCCCCACAAAAGGGAAATAGTGAAGCGAAGAAAAACAACCCTGAACTGGATGAATTGAAGAAGCAGATGGCAGAGATGCAAAAGAAGCTTGATACTATGGGAATGTAATAACATTTCTTAAAATTATCACCTATAGACCACTCCAGATTTTTACTGTTTTCGTACCAATTAATTTTTTAAGTTTTCCTTAACTTGGAAATAATCGGGAAATAGGAAAACATACCCTTTACAATTAACTGCTCACCTGTTATGGTGCCATTAAAGCAGATCTTGGCCGGAAATCGGAATAGTTAAAATATTAGAAATAGCCGGACATGGATGGGTTTTTCTCGAATTCGGGGGATCAAAGGATAGTTATACTAAAGCAACTCTAATGGGCTTTAATTACAACAACTCAAGATCAAACCCAATAGGGAGTTTTACAATAAATGGAGTGATTATGAAAAGAAATGTTCTCAAGGGTGCTTTTGCCCTTATTGCCGGCTTGTGTCTCGCGATTCCAGGTACGGCTTCAGCAGATTGCGGTGAAGTATCAATCACCGAAATGAACTGGGCATCATCACAGATCATCACCGAGGTTTCCAAGTTCCTCATGGAGCAGGGATATGGCTGTACGGTCGAGAAGGTCCCATCGGCTACCACCACTTCGGTTGCATCGCTGGCTGAAAACGGTGAGCCGGATATCGTGACCGAGCTGTGGCTAAACTCCACCGGTGCCGTTTATGCAGAACTGGAAGCTGAAGGAAAGGTCATGCGCCTTGCTGACGTTTTTGATCCCGGTGGTGTGGAAGGTTGGTGGATACCTGCATATCTTGCTGAATCAAATCCAGAATTGACAACGATTGAAGGTATCATGGCAAACCCTGATCTTGTTGGTGGCAGATTCAACAACTGTCCCGATGGCTGGGGCTGCAGGATCGTCAATGACAATCTCATAAAGGCACTTGATGTCGAGGGAGCCGGCCTGGAGGTCTTCAATCATGGTTCCGGAGAAACCCTGGCCACATCCCTCGCAGCCGCCTACGAGGAAAATGCACCCTGGTTCGGTTATTACTGGGGACCGACAGCGGTGCTGGGAAAATACCAGATGGCAAAGGTCAGAATTGGCGACATTGACACGGATGTTCATACTGCCAACCAGAACAAGGATAATGAAAATCCAGGCGTCTCTGATTTTCCACCGGCACCCGTTTTGACAGTTGCTACCGCGGCATTGACCGAAAACAATCCTGATGTCGCCGAATTGATGAGCAACATCAGTTTCGAAATTGGACTCCTGAGTTCAGTTCTCGCCTGGCAGGAGGAGAATAGTGCCTCAGCGGAGGAAGCGGCCGTCTATTTCCTCACAACTCAGTCAGATGTCTGGTCCCAATGGGTCAATGATGCTGCGCGGGAGAAATTGTCGCAATTCATCAACTGAGTTCTGCCCATGAAAAATGGTTCATCGATTGTTGAACCAGGACCTGGGTAATTCAACTGACTGTCCATGGGCCGGAACCGCCCGGCCCACGGGCATTGGAGATAGATAACCGTTTATGGCAACCTACGATTTCATCTTTGACGGACTTGGTCTGCGCAGTTGGTGCGATGCAGACAAGACCGAAAAAGGCCCTCTTTCGATGGCCGACCTGTTGGCAAAGGGCGATTCCGGCAAGGAATCTTCCCTTCTGGATATACCATTTCCGTCCCTTGATGCACTGAACGAGTCATGTGGTCGAGTCGTCCAATCGCGCGCAATGACAAAAGGGGTGGAAGAGGGCTTTCTTGCGATCAAGGATGTATTACGCTTTGTACTCGACCCTATAACCCAACCGCTGAGCTGGTTGCTCGAATATACCCTCCTGATTTTTGAGACCGTGCCTTGGTGGATTATGTTTCCGATACTCATGATCGTGGTTTACTTGGCAACCAAGTCAATTCGAATGGTTGGCTTCGTGACCATCTGCCTAGCTTTCCTGGCATTCATCGACCACTACAGCCACTCCATGCAGACGCTTGCAATCATATTCGTGTGCGCCTGCCTCTGTGTCCTCTTTGGCGTACCCATAGGAATTGCCATGTCTCGCAGCGACAGGATGCAACGAATGACAATTCCGATCCTAGACATGCTTCAGACTCTGCCACCATTCGTCTACCTGATACCCCTGATCTTCTTGTTTTCCGTTACAGAGCCAAAACTATACGGCATAGCGATAATCCTTTATGCAATCGTGCCGGTTATTCGATTGACTGACCTGGGCATCCGCCTTGTTGACAAGGATGTTATCGAGGCCGCAGATTCTTTCGGCATGACCGAAAGGCAAAAGCTGATCGGAGTCCAGATTCCGCTTGCACTGCCTAACATCATGGCCGGCATCAACCAGACCATCATGATGAGTCTAGCCATGGTCGTGATCGCATCGCTGGTGTCGGCACCGGGCCTTGGTGTCCTGGTCCTGCGTGGCATAAGGAACCTGGAGCTGGGCGTCGGCCTGATCTCGGGCCTTGGCATCGTGCTTTTGGCGATCATTCTAGACCGGGTCACCAAGGCAGCGCTCGATCGCGTAAACGCCGCCCAGAAACGCTAGGTGAGTAGATCAGGTATGACCGGTACAGTCAAAATCGCAATCCGTGAACTCTACAAGATATTCGGCCTCGATCCGGAAAATGCACTGAAACACGTGTTGGACGGTGTCGGCAAGGTCGACCTGCTTGAACAACATGGACACGTGCTTGGTCTGCAGGACATAAACATTGACATGCACGAAGGTGAAATCACGGTTATCATGGGCTTGTCCGGCTCAGGCAAGAGCACGCTTATCCGACACCTCAACCGGCTTATCGAACCGACCTCGGGTCAGGTGAAAGTGGACGGTAACAACGTGCTTACCTACGATGAGCACCAGTTGCGCAAACTGCGTCGTGAATCCATGTCGATGGTTTTTCAGAAATTCGCTCTTCTGCCCCACCGCACGGTTGCCGAAAACGCGGGCACAACACTTCAGGTTCGCGGTTTCAGTCAAAATGAATACCTGGCTGAAGCAAAAAAGTGGCTTGGGGTAGTCGGCCTCAGCGGTTTCGAAAATCACTATCCTCACCAACTGTCCGGCGGTATGCAACAGCGTGTCGGCATCGCCCGTGCGTTGACATCGAACTCGCCCATCATGTTGATGGACGAGGCATTCTCTGCACTTGATCCGCTCATCCGTACAGACATGCAGGATCTCCTGCTGCAATTGCAGGATGATTTACACAAGACCATTGTTTTCATTACCCATGATCTGGATGAAGCACTCAAACTCGCTGATCGGCTGGTGATCCTCAAGGATGGTTATATCGTCCAGCAGGACGAACCACAGCATATACTACTGAACCCGTGTGACCCCTACATCGAGGATTTCGTCAGCGACATCAACCGGGCCAGGGTGCTCAAGGTTCGTTCGGTCATGTCTGCGCTTGTGGGTGACACCCCACCAGCAGATGCACATGGCGAGGTCGACTACAACGACACGTTGGAGGACGTGATCACGCGATCGGGTGGCGACACGTCACATTCCTATATAGTTACACGTGATGGTGCACAAGTTGGCGTACTTGAAATGACCAACCTGGTTAGGGCATTGGTTCCACGTGTCGCTTCCGAAGCGAGCGCCCGAAAACTCTGAATTGAGGGCGAGCCTTAAATTAGCCTGTAACGCTGTGGCACTTACCATTTGTCACTACCGGTTGTATTATTAATGATGATTTCAACATTAATATTTAAATGCCGACAAATTTTTTATGTTGAAAAAGGGTCCATTATCCCAGGAAAGATGGGTGGCTCCCTAGGGAGGAAGAGTATCCTGCTTGATAAACCACTATTTGAGCAGGAAAGATTGTCAACATGTTAACGATTAAGGATATTATTGATTTTCATCGGTTGAAGCAACAGGGAACTTCCCTTCGGGCCATTTCCCGTCACACCGGTCATCATTTTCAGACGATAACCAAATAATTGGAGAACGGCCTGAAAACCCCAATAGAAACAACGGGCACCAAGGCAGGACAAACTGGATTCCTACAGGCTGGCAGGTCTCAATCAGAATCTTCTGCCCCTGTACCCGCGCCAGTCTCACGTGACAGGTGCGACGTGGGAACGAGACAGCGGTTGAAGAACGTCATGATGGTTTCCCTGGACAAGCTGTCCATTTCCACACCATGCTGAATTGCCCGGGACCTGCCCTGTACAATGCTTCTTGTCAGGGCAGTTGTGAGCGGTCTGCCTGAATCCAAGCTGGTTAGCAATAAATCGACCGATGCCGGGCCGGATGGGTGTTCAACACTTTCCTGCATGCCGGTCAGAGTTGCAATGTCACCGTTGAGGTCCATCCGTGACGGACTACCGCATCCGTTTGTCCACGAGACGACGATTCTTGCATTTTCAATGCCTGTCGCCGCGACCGCACCCGCTACGACCAGCGGTTGATCCACCCTATGGATCCGAAAGCGTCTCTCTGAACCGTATCCTGCCTCGATATACAGCCGATCTGCAACCACAGGCGCAGCATAGAGTGCTGAAACCGCCAGAGGTCTGCGGCTTTCGATATGAATGATATTGTTATCATCTCGAAGTGTAAGCGATGCACCACTCTGACCGGTCATCAGACTACTCAATGCCGAAGCAGCTGCCCTTGCCGGATCGATGCCAAGAAAGGCCAGGTACATCGATGCCGCGGTAAATACCTCACCGATTCCATAGGGCGCTCCGGCGCCAACCGCAGCCCGAGTAAAATAGAACCTGATCTCGTTGAGTGACAGAGGAGTTGACGTCACGTTCACTGGATCGTCTCATCAATCCGATTTGCGGGTAGGGAAGGAAAGACCCACTCCGGTCCGGTCCAGCTTGCCAGCTCGTAAGGCTGGGGCGCACCCTGATACATGTTGACCCTGGTCCAGAGGTCGGATTTGGGATCGAACTTGGCGACACCGAAGAACGCCAACTTGAAGCGAAGTATATCAAGCGGACGCCGTCCCTCCCCGAGAAGATTGTCACGAATCTCGCCATAGGGATAATGGGGAGCCAGTTGTACACGCCACACAACAGGACGATATTCGGGTGCCGTGAGAAGAAAATCCGCAACCTTGAGCGATCTGTCACAACGATGCAGATCGTTCCTGAGCCGGTTGACATCCCTTGCGATGCCGATGGGCATCTCGAATTCGGAGCCGTGTTCAGTCTGGCGGTCCCCGACACGGGGTTCAAGTTTTTCCTCTGAGTAATACCAGAACCGCTTCAGTGAAGCCGGATCAGAAAAATCGGTGGAAATCACCCAATCATAGTTTGCCTCGATGATGTCCAGCAAACTTCCCAATGACATGGCAGGATCAAGTCGTGGAGGCTCCCGGGCACTCATTCGATCGGCAAGTTCGTCCACAATCTCGCCGTGTTGCTCAAGCAGTAGCGACACGACGAATTCCTGGGCTTCTACAGACAGGGTTTCCTCAGTGTAACGGTAGATCATGTCCCAAGCATAAGGCTGTCCATTTCCCTTCGAGCACGACTTCTTCAGTTGGTCAAGATCCAGGCGCAGTTGCATTATCCTGGCTTTCTGGGTCTCATCATCCACATCCCATTCTTCGACGAAATGGCGTGCCCGATCTAAAAGCATGAGAAAGTCCCCAATCTGAATCTGGTCTGCCATTGGCACCGACCTTACCCTTGCCAGTGCAGTTTCCCGGGCCAGAACCCAATTGTTGATCAGTGTAGGGTACTTCGTGAGAAAAGGTACCATTCCAAGTCCCGTGGCGTTGCCGATACCGAGATAGCGTGCATACCGGGCATCAAGTAGTACAGATCTCGCTTTCCCCCTTTCACGAGCCACGTGGTTGACCAGGTCCATGCTCAGCCATCTGACAAGATAAACCGTAAGCAATTCGGCTTGAAATGGACCTTGCATCTCGGGTCGGTCCGCCAGTTTTTCTCGGTCGGCACAACCGAACTTCCCGCTTCCATACACGGCAGTGGTTCGCATCAGGTATCCAACCCTGTTTAGGTTGCTCAGGTCAGGCTGCTTGCCAGATGCCAGCCGCTCGACAACATGCTCGAAGAGTCGCATGCTCTTGTTAGCCCGCGCAAGTGTGAGTTCGCTGGCAGTGAACCGGCCTGCCTCCTGGTAAGGAGTCTGGGAGCGCAACCGCTTGATATCAGCATCATCCGGCACACCATCATAGAGCGAGAACGTTGCATCCCAAGCATCAGCGATCACACGGTCGGTGCGTTGCTCGGGGCTGATGTCATGCATGAATGCAACGAGTGAATACGATCTGTCAGGTCCATGGCAGGCATAAACAGCAACACCGCATCCTTTCGCATCGAGATCAAAACGCAACCGCTTGAATTGCCAGTTTTCCCTGCGCATGCGGCGAACCAGTTGACGCATGAAACTCAGGCGGGTCTGGAATGACGAACCCATGCGTTCCAGTTGCATAACCTGGTCGGGTGCTCGTAGTGGAACAGATGTGTGTATGCCGTATTGGCAGTTCATCACGACTCCATTGCTCCGAACGAATCCCTGAAGAATCGCAGCCAATTGCCGTGAGCAATTTTCTCCAACTCGTCCCGGGTAAATCCCAAGTCTCGAAGCCCTTCGAGTATGCCTCCGAATGCCCTGTTGTCCCTGAACCATGCAGGTTGATCGGGAAATGTAACCTCGTTACCCTCGTCCATGCGGGTCCATCGACCGTTACGCATCCAGGCTAGCACACTGTCGGGCTGGTCCTGACACAGGTCGCTGCCAAATCCGACATGATCGATTCCCATGATATCAACCGTTTCGGCAATCATACCGCAGAAATCCGCAAGTGAGCATCTCGAACCGTTTTTCAGATGATGTGGGTAAAGCGAGAATCCTAACATGCCTCCGCTGTCGGCCAACTCCTTCATCACCGTGATGGACTTGTTCCGGGGTACCGGATGCCAGCTGAACGGATTTGAATGGGTGACCGCAATTGGACGATCCGACAATTCGATTGCCTGCAATGTCGAGTGTTGCCCGGAATGACTCATGTCGACCACCATCCCAACGCGATTCATTTCGCGAATCACCTCCCGACCCATCCGAGTGATGCCAGTGTCACAATCCTCAAAACATCCCCCTGCGAGCAGGCTCTGGTTGTTGTAGGTGAGTTGCATGAAACAGATTCCGAGATCCCGGCAAATCTGCACAAGATCGATGCTGTCCTCGATGACCGAGCAGTTCTGGCTGCCGAATATGATCCCCGTGCGTTTCCCAGCAATTGCCTCATCAATGTCCACCGCCGATCCCACAGGAAAGATCAGGTCAGGAAACTGTGCGAATCGCCGGTTCCAAGTGCCGATATTCGCCACTGTTTCACGAAAATTTTCGTGATAGCAGATGGTGACATGCACGGCAATGACATGACCTTCGTGCATTTGCCGAAAGATTTTCTCTGACCAGTTGCCATACTGGAGGCCATCAATAATCGGTATATCCCTCATGATTTCAACCCAATTGTCACTTTCCGCTTAAATAGTGCTTGCCATAAAATAGGCGATTTTTCACTAATCACCAAAAATCCGGGTCATTGAAACTTAACCGTAGGTTGGTTTGGTGTTATGAATCATTATTTAGTGGCATTGGTATAAGCACTTGTTTCATGTGGTTTGCAATCAGTTCTGAATTAATCTTCAGGTCCAGACCTTGTTGCGCCTTGGAGAGCAATTCATCTGGAACAACCCCCTTGCCACGCAATTCAATCAATCCGTTAATGTAGTCATTGGGAAATTCAGGGTGAGGTTGCAAACTGAAGGTTTGTGGTCCGTAGCTCAAAAAGGCATATTTGCAAAAATCATTGGAACCCAAAACTGTTGCCCCTGGAGGTAGGGATACGACCTGGTCCTGATGCCAGGCATTCAAATGGATTTGTTTTCCATTGAAGGTATAACCCGTCCGGCCCACACACCAGCCACCACTATATTTTTCAACCTCACCACCCAAAGCTTGAGCCATGGCCTGATGACCAAAGCACACCCCCACCAAGGGCATTTTGGCTGAATAGCAACTTCGAATGAAATCCATTAGAATGGGAATCCAGGAATGCTTCTCATACACACCATATCTGGAACCTGAAATCAACCACGCGTCACATTGATCAACGGATTCGGGAAAACAGGATTCGAAAATATCCCAACTTTCGATTTCATAGTTTCCCGGTCCAAGAAGTTGTTCAAAGGAAGAAGCGTAATCGCCATATTTTACATATAACTCAGGTGCAACCGGACCGGCCTTCAAGATTCCCAATTTCAAGATATTATCCACTTGCATAGAGAGCTAAGGTTATTGAAAAAAATCATACAAAGGAAATTATAATTTCCCTATTTGAAATGGTAAAATATATTATCCAACATTCAGGTTGATTACGTCTTTATACAGGAATCAACAAACAGTTTTTTGATTTGAAAGTAGAGGATTCCCGGTGGTGCAATTTACAGGTTTGATGGATACCTTGCCCGAAACGGTACCTTTTGTTGGTCCAGAAGCATTGGAGAGAACGAGAGGCAGGCTATTTAAAGCCAGAATAGGAGCCAACGAAAATGTATTTGGGCCCTCGCCAAAAGCAATTGAGGCCATGCAGAAAACTGTTTCCGAGGGTTGGCAATATGGTGATCCGGAAAATCATAACCTTCGACATGCCATTGCTGATTTCTACCATATCAAGCCTTCCAATGTCATGGTCGGGGAAGGAATAGATGGTTTGCTGGGTTATTTGGTCAGAATGGTTATTGAACCCGGAAAAAAGGTTGTTACCTCCCTCGGCGCCTATCCAACATTCAACTACCATGTTGTCGGTTATGGCGGAGACCTCATAACGGTTCCCTATGTCAATGACCGGGAAGATCCACAATCTTTAGTTGAAATGGCCCATAAGGTAAAACCAACCCTTGTATACTTGGCCAATCCAGATAATCCGATGGGAACTTGGAGCAGTGGGCAGGAAATTGCAGCAATGCTGGATGAACTTCCAAAAGAGACGCTATTGGTTCTAGATGAAGCGTATATTGAATTTGCGCCTTCCGAAGCGGTATTGACCTTGAATGTAGATGATCCCAGGGTAGTGCGGTTCCGAACCTTTTCAAAAGCCTATGGCATGGCTGGCATGAGAGTAGGATATGCACTTGGTGAAGAAAGGGTGATTTCTGCCTTTAATCGTGTACGCAATCACTTCGGCATGTGTCGTGTGTCCCAGGCAGGTGCCTTGACATCACTGAATGATCAGGAAAATCTGATACAAGTCGTTAAAATGGTGGGGGATGCAAGGGATAGAATTGCTGACATTGCCACGACAAATGGCTTGCATTCCTTACCCTCAGGGGCAAATTTTGTCGCTATTGATGCCGGCCGGGATGGTGATTTTGCAAGGATACTGCTATCAGAATTGGTAAATAGAGATATCTTTGTACGTATGCCCTTTGCAGTACCTCAGGATAGGTGTATTCGAATATCGGCCGGAACCAAAACTGATCTGGATTATCTGGAAGAAGTCTTCCCAAGGGCCCTTGAAACAAGCAACCATATTTATTCTGAAAAAAATTAGTTTTTTCCCATCCGTTCCATTGCCCTTTGACGGGCCAATGCACTATCTCGGTCTGTAACTCCCAACAGGTTTGTTATCAATCGGAGAAAACCGTCTTCACCATAACTTCTTTCACCATCCGACAAGACTATTTCCCAAAGTATTTCCAGAATTTCCTCCCTTTGATCGAAAGGAATCTTTTGCTTGATGATACGGGTGAATTGAACTGAGTCCTGGGTTCGTTCTTCAAGTTCCTCTGCCTCCAGTCGCAATTCATTGGCTTCGCTCTTGGCAATTTCAAAACAGCCGGAGATTAATTCCGAGATATGTTGCTTTTCTTCTTCCGAATAATCCCTGTCGGCCCGAGCTACCCTTACCAGCAAAACCGCAAGTGCAAGCCTGAAATCATCAACCGTCAAGGGTACGGGTTCAGGTTTTGAATATTTTTCAAAGAAGGATTTTAACATTGCCCGTTGCTTGAACTCTAGCCTGAATTATCGTCGGGATCTTCCTTGCCCACTCCCCTGGCAATGATTTTCATGGGAAGTATCCAAATCAGGCCAAAGAAGATATAAAGCACCAACTCAGGTAAAAATGGTAGTCTATCGCCAAAGCTTATCATGAATGAAACAACCAGGCCGATGTAGATGGGTAGAACAATCAGAAGGTAAATTACGGTCAGTTTCCTCCGCAATTTATTGGTCAGGGAAATCATTTTGGCAAATTATCGAAGTAATTGTTCATTTGTTGAGAGTAAATAATCGTATCTTCCCTGAGTGGAGAATTGGACACCAACATTATGGGGCATCCAATCAAGTATTCCAACCTTTTTATGTAGTTAACGGCATTGGTAGGCAAATCTTCCTTATTTCTTATACCGGAAGTTGATTGCCTCCAACCGGGATGTGTTTCGTAAATTGGTTCTAGAATCTCCTGTTGGCTTATCTGATACGGCAAATGGTCCATTTGCTTCTCACCCAGACGATACCCTATTCCGATTTTTACCTCATCAAACTCGTCCAGCACATCCATTTTCATGAGAGCAATGCCATCAACTCCAGACAGGGTACAAGCCATTTTGACCATGGGGATATCAATCCAGCCACATCTTCTAGGACGACCGGTAACGGTCCCGAATTCATGCCCTTTGGCAGCAAGTGTTGTGCCATCATCATCAAAGAGTTCGGTTGGAAATGGACCTTCACCAACTCGTGTCTGATAAGCTTTGCAGATTCCCAGCACAAAACCAAGATCCCTAGGTCCAACCGCTGAACCGGTTGCAGCATTCCCTGCAACTGTTGAGGAGGAAGTAACAAAAGGATAGGTTCCGTGATCTATATCAAGAAAAGTACCTTGTGCCCCTTCAAACAGGACCATTTTACCTGTCTTTGTCAGGTTTTGACTGATCCACCAGGTTGATTTGGCATACCCCGAAATCAATGGTGCGATCTTGTTCAACTGTTGAAACAGTTCTTCTGTTCTGGTTTTGGAAACCCCTAATCCTTTACGTAAAATATTATGGTGATTGACCAGTTTATCGAGAGCTTTTGACAAATCATTGGCATCTTTCAAATCACCTACCTTTACTGCCCTTCTACCAACTCTGTCCTCATAGGCTGGACCAATACCCTTGCCGGTCGTTCCAATTTTACCCTTCCCTAATCTCTCTTCACGGATTCTGTCCATCTCGATATGAATGGGTAAAAGCAGGGAGGTATTTTCCGCTATGACAAGATTTTTAGGTGTGATGCTGATTCCCTTTTCTTCAATATTTTCAATTTCCCTGATTAAACTGAAGGGATCCAAAACAACGCCGCTTCCAATTACACCAATCTTGCCTGGCCTCAGTATGCCCGAAGGCAATTGTGAAAGCTTGAAGGTCTGGTTTGAGGTTTTAATGGTATGTCCTGCGTTCTGTCCCCCCTGAAACCGAACCACGACATCAGCCTTTTCAGCCAACCAGTCAACGATCTTGCCCTTGCCTTCATCTCCCCATTGAAGACCAACAACAACGATATTGCGCAATAATTATCTCCTTTTCTTGGAAACTCACAGTATGTGAGTGCTGATGATTTTGATTAATCTATATCCCAATTAAAACATTTACCCAAGAATTGGGATAGTTCACCTTGAAAATGGGATAAGTCTGATTACTTTCCAACTGTCCAATAAACACATTTCCAAATAGGTTGATCTTAAATGAGTAACATCGTTCTGGTTGTTCACCTGATACTGGCTCTTATTCTGATAGGAATTGTTCTCCTTCAAAGATCTGAAGGTGGTGGCCTTGGAATAGGCGGTGGTGGAAACATGCTTTCAGGTCGAGGATCAATTACGGGACTCGGAAAATTGACCTGGCTGTTTGCCGTCCTGTTTCTGGTAACTTCTCTTTCATTGACTATTCTTACGGCCAGCGATCAATCAAGGGAATCTGTTGTTGAAAGACTGGGAATTGATTCAGGTGATGGAAACCAGACCTTGCAACTGGACCCTGATGAGTTGATTCCACCATCCGGTACGGATGAGCCGGCACTTCCTCCCAAGACCGAATAATTTCCTTTGAAAAATTTTCTTAGTGATTCCCGGTCAAAAGGGATAAATTGGCCAATTAATTTCAGGCAGGGTAAAATAAATCCTTCAATATACTTGATTTTTTTTTTGTGAAATCGTTAGATAATATTCCCGTAACTATTTGGGATTTTTCTGAAATAGGATAATCATTTACGGGAGAATTTCCTCATTTGACTAGATATATATTTATCACTGGAGGGGTGGTTTCCTCACTCGGGAAAGGATTGACCTCAGCAGCATTGGGAGCATTGCTTCAAGCCAGGGGATATGGTGTCAGGCTAAGAAAACTTGACCCTTATCTGAATGTAGATCCAGGTACATTGAGCCCTTTTGAACACGGTGAGGTATTTGTCACTGATGATGGGGCCGAAACAGACCTTGATATCGGACACTATGAAAGATTTACCGGGGTTGCAGCAAGTTCGCTTGATTCGACATCTTCGGGAAGAATTTACCAAACTGTTCTGGACAAGGAAAGACAGGGAGAATATCTTGGTGAAACCATCCAGGTGATTCCCCATGTAACTGATGAAATAAAACGCTTCATTTCGCAGGATTTTGAAGATACCGATTTCATGCTATGTGAAATCGGGGGAACCGTTGGCGACATTGAAGGGTTGCCCTTTTTTGAAGCCATCAGACAGTTTGCTCAGGAAAAAGGTCCAGGGAACTGCATTTTTATTCACGTAACCCTTATCCCCTACCTGAATGTATGCAACGAAATAAAAACCAAGCCCACCCAGCATTCGGTCAAGGAATTAAGATCAATCGGAATTGCCCCTGACATACTGGTATGTCGCTCCAATCTGCCGATCCCGGACAAGGAAAGAAAGAAAATTGCCCTGTTTTGCAATGTCGATCAGGATGCGGTTATTTCATCGCCGGATATGAATTCGATTTACGAGGCACCAACGCTCTATCATGAAGAAGGTTTGGATTCGGCTGTTTTGAAGGCCTTTGGAATCAAGTCATTTCCCGAAACCAATTTGAGCAAATGGTATGAAGTCAAGGAAAGAATTGACAACCCTGATGGGAAAGTACGTGTGGCCATTGTTGGCAAATATACAGGTCTTGAAGATGCCTATAAATCAATAAACGAAGCCCTGACCCATGGAGGAATTGCCAATCGGGTCGAGGTCGAGACCAAATGGATTCAGGCGGAAGTTTTTGAGGAAGAGGATCCAGCTCCCTATCTCACGGGTTGCCATGCAATCTTGATTCCCGGTGGATTTGGCAAAAGAGGTTCTGAGGGAAAGATCAAGGCAGCCGGTTTTGCCAGGAAAAATCAGGTTCCCTATTTTGGCATATGCCTGGGCATGCAAATGGCAGTAATTGAACTGGTTCGTGACCTTTTGGGTATAGACAGTGCTGGGTCGGAAGAATTCAGTATGGAAGAACAAGAAAATTCAAGTGAAGATTTGACCCCCGTGATCTTCTATTTGAAGAAATGGGTGCACGAGGGTAAGAAAATTACCCGATCCGAAAAGGACGAGAAGGGAGCAACCATGAGATTGGGCAGTTACCCTGCCAAATTGACCAAGGGAAGCATTGTTGAAAAAATCTATGGTTCTTGTGAGATTTCGGAAAGGCATCGCCACAGATACGAGGTGGACATCAAATACAAGGACAGGTTGGAATCAGAAGGGGTCTTGTTTTCAGGCATGTCACCTGATGGAAATTTGCCGGAAATCATGGAACTGAAAAAGCATCCCTGGTTCATTGGTGTGCAGTTTCACCCGGAATTGAAATCACAACCCTTCAATCCGCATCCGTTGTTTGCCGGTTTCATTAAAGCGGCAATTAAAAGGTCCCGATTGGTTTAATAAAGTAAGTGTGATAAGTTGAAGGTTACAAGAATCTTGTTGGAGGAATTATGCTGAGAAATATTTTTATCTCCCTTTTTGTTGTGGTAGGCCTGGTGGTTTCTGGGGCAAATGCGTCTCAGCCCCCGGTATATGCTGAAGATGGGGTGGCTATCAACGGCTATGATCCGGTTGCTTACTTGGAACATATAACAGCCGTTGAAGGTAAAGATGAATTTTCATTTGATTGGATGGGAGCAACATGGAAATTTTCCTCACAGGAAAATCTTGACAAATTCATTGCATCTCCTGAGGACTATGCACCCCAGTATGGGGGATATTGTGCCTATGCGGTTGCCAATGGTTATACCGCAACGACCGACCCTGATGCGTTTACCGTTCATGAGGGTAAATTATATCTGAATTACAGCCAATGGGTATCTAGGCTTTGGCGTTTGAAAATGAACAGATTTATAGAGCAGGGTGATGAAAACTGGCCGGGAGTATTGGAATAATTGTCCATTGCCCCACCCCAATTTAATTTTGAAAATGGTGTTGCATTAGTCGGAGGGGGTATTTGCACCCCGGCTGAATTTCATTCCGTAATCAAACATACCTCCAACCTTGTAGGAATTGATGGTGGAACACAGACCATTATAGATTATGGTTTTGAACCTGACCTGATTGTCGGGGATCTTGATTCACTTTCAGAAGAATACCTGAAAAAATACCGACACAAGACCATTCAAATTCTTGATCAGGACAGAACCGACCTGGATAAGGCCATTGGTTCTATTAATGCCCCATTCCTATTGACAGTGGGTGTATTAGGGGACAGGGTTGATCATGGATTGGGGGCTTGCAACATTCTTCTCAAATATCCGCAAAAGAATCTCCTGATTCTGAACAATTCAGATTTATGCTTTCTGGCTCCACCCAAACTAGGTCTGACCCTTCCTTTGAAGGAGAGAATTTCTCTCTTCCCGTTCAAGAAAATGAGAGGAAAATCGGTAGGGCTGAATTGGGAAATCGATGAAATATATTTTGATCCTGCAGGGATGACAGGGATTTCAAACTATTGTATTGATACAAATATCCAAATGGAATTCAGTTCCCCTGACATGATTGTGATCGTACCCAATTCAAATCTGCCAACAGTCATAGGGGAATTACAGGAAACCGATTTCTGGTAGGTATTCCAATTCAAGTTACAGATATGCCCAAGACCAAGGAACTTCAATCAGGAGCTTAGGTAACCACTTTAGCAATTGGGAACATTTACCGCCAATCCACCAAGGGATGTTTCCTTGTATTTTTCATTCATGTCAAGGCCGGTTTGATACATGGTTTTTATACATGAATCGAGGGGTACGATATGTTGTCCAGTACCTCTCAAACTCAGCGATGCAGACGAAACGGCCTTGATGGCCCCCAAACCGTTCCTTTCTATGCAGGGAACCTGCACCAAACCCATAATCGGGTCACAAATCATTCCCAAATGATGCTCCAGGGCAATTTCAGATGCGTTTTCCACCTGATTGGGCGTGCCGCCAAGCACAGCACATAGTCCGGCAGCTGCCATTGCAGCAGCTGATCCTACCTCTGCCTGACATCCGCATTCAGCACCCGAAATTGATGCATTCGATTTGATGATTCCACCAATTGCAGCAGCTGTGAATAAGAATTCCGGTATCTTATCACCGGATGCACTGGGAACATGTTCCAGATAGTATTTCAGTGTCGCAGGAATAACACCGGCGGCACCATTGGTGGGTGCAGTTACCACCTGGCCATTATTGGCATTCTCTTCGTTTACAGCCATGGCGTATACTGAAATCCAGTCATTTATTGTATGAGGTGGAATCTGATTGGTAAGACTTTTTTCCTTCATTAGGTCTTCATAAATCTCCCCCGCCCGCCTTTTGACTTTCAATCCGCCAGGCAATATACCTTTTGCATTCACCCCCATTTCGATGCAATGATTCATGACCATCCATATTTCTATGATCAGGTCGTGAACTTCCTCTTGGGACCTTAATGTCTCCTCATTTTCCAAGACAATTTCATAAATGGATTTTTGTTTTTCTTCAGTTATTTTCAGTAATTCCTTCACTGAGGAAAATTCATTGGGTACGGGTTCTTGCTCCAATGGAACCGGGTTGATCATTTCATCTTCAGTAAGGACAAACCCACCACCAATGGAATAGTATTTTTCCTGAAAAAGTGTCTTTTCATCCTTGTCCACCAGGCAAATTGACAAACCGTTGGTATGTAACGGCAATTTGGTCTTGTAATCAAAAACCAGGTGAAGGCTTGGATTGAACCCAAGCCTGATTCCCTTATCCATCTTGATAAATTGATTATTGTTGATGCTGGACAGAATTTGTTCTGCTCGTTCTTCGTGGTAGTATTGTGGCAACATTCCTGCAAGTCCCAGTATCAGGGCCCTGTCTGTGGCATGACCTTTACCTGTATAGGCAAGTGAACCGTGAAGGGTAGCTCTCAATCCCCGCGCATGTTTTGTGTAATTGCTTATGGAATCGCGGAATCTGTTGCCAGCAACCATAGGGCCCATGGTATGAGAGCTTGATGGGCCTACACCAATTTTGAAAATATCAAAGGCACTGATATACATATTATGGCCACTCCACCTAAATAAGTCTTATTTTAAATTGTAACTATTTCAGTATTTTACTTAGCACCAATAAGTGGAGGTTAATTACATGGGAAGTCAAGCCGAAGATCAGGATTTATCCAGAAGCTCAGCAGCAAAATATTCATTAAAATATTTTGAAAATAAAATGAAGGTTGGCTTGGGTACCGGCTCGACGGCAGAAGCCCTCGTACAGGAAATTGCAGCAAGAAATCTCCAGAATGAGCTGGATCTTACTTTTGTTTCAACTTCAACAAGGACAACAAAATTGGCTGATTCCCTTGGCTTGAGGATTTCCGAATTGTCTGAGGTTAAGCATCTTGACCTGGTGCTTGACGGAACTGACGAATTTGATTCTGGATTGAGCCTGATCAAGGGGGGAGGCGGGGCCCTTCTGCAGGAAAAGATTGTTGCCTCCTCGGCTGACTCCATGAAGGTCATTGCCAGCATATCCAAAAAAGTTGATGTCTTGGGGAAGTTTCCCCTGCCGATTGAAATCATACGTTTTGGCTGGGTATCTACACTGGAAAGACTGGATAACCTCTTTGCTTCCTCTGGGATCACTTTCAATTCGAAGTCAATGCGAACAGAAGATAACAAGTTTTATGTTACCGATGAGGGTCATTTTATTGTGGATTATTCTTTCGAGCAAATTCATGATCCCTACGCACTGGAGCAACTAATAAACCAAATTGTAGGTGTAGTTGAATGTGGTCTTTTTGTTGGGTTGTGTGATCAGGTGATTACTGGTACCAGGGATGGAATAATCGAGGTCTTTGATTGTGATGGTTGAATGAAATGTTTACCTATCAAATACTATAAGGTTTATGCTGGTATGAAATGGTAGATACCAAAAGTTGGTTTCAGGTGCTTGATGTTTGATTTTGATTTGTTTGTAATTGGTGGTGGTTCAGGTGGTGTCAGAGCTGCAAGAGTAGCTTCCGAAAAAGGGTTCAAGGTAGGCTTGGCCGAGGAATACAGGCTTGGGGGAACCTGTGTAATCCGAGGGTGTGTTCCCAAAAAACTGATGGTTTTTGCTGCCGATTTCGGGGATTGTTTTGCCGATGCTGGAGGTTTTGGTTGGGAGGTCGGCACTTCCACATTCGGTTTTGAACGGTTTCAGGTGATGAAGGACAAGGAGATTGATCGCTTGGAAAGTATCTACAGATCTTTGCTTGACAATGCCAAGGTCAATTTTTTCCCTACCAGGGCAACCCTGAAAGATCCTCACACCATCAAGCTGGATGATGGAAAAACATACAAATCCAGAATAATTTTGATCGCAACGGGAGGAAGCCCCTTTATTCCTGACTTTGAGGGATCGGATCTGGTCAGTACATCCAATGATGTTTTCAAGTTGAAGGAATTGCCTGAGCGAGTACTGATTTGTGGTGGAGGTTATATCGCTTGTGAATTTGCAGGAATTTTCAATGGCATGGGTAGCAGTGTAACGCAGGTTTACAGGGGGCCACAAATATTAAGGGGGTTTGATAATGACATTCGGGAACATCTATCGGATTCGATGGCTAACAGGGGGATCGACATAAGGCTCAATCATACTGTGGAAAAAATAGTCAGGGGTGATGGGGGATTGAAAGTTTATTTCCAGGATGGAAATTCACAGGAATTTGATTTCATCCTTTATGCTACCGGACGCAAACCCAATACCAATGGGCTTAATCTTGAGAAACTGCATGTTCAGAGAGATTCCTCGGGTGCAGTCGTTGTGGATGAATATTCACAGACGGTTATCCCCTCGATATATGCAATTGGTGATGCCACGAACCGATTGAATTTAACCCCTGTTGCAATAAGGGAGGCAATGAGTTTTGTTGCAACGGTGTTTGAGGGAGAGCCAACTCCTGTCGATCACATAAATGTCCCCACAGCTGTGTTTACTCGTCCCGAGATCGGTACCGTGGGATACAGCGAGGAAATGGCAAGAAAGGAATTTGATGTCGAGATTTACCGGACAAAATTCAAATCAATGCTTAACGGAATAGCCAATCGGGATGAGCGGAACCTCATGAAATTGGTGGTCGACAAGGCCACAAGGCGAGTTTTGGGGGTACATCTGATTTGTTCCGGTTCGGCAGAAATGATTCAAATGGTAGGAATTGCCGTAAAAATGGGTGCTACAAAAGAGGATTTTGATAGGACCTGTGCAGTTCACCCCACAGCTGCGGAAGAGTTGGTTACCTTGCATAATCCAATTCATAGTTCTTGAAATTCAAGACACAAGCAACAACTTTACAGATGGGTTGCCAGTAAGGTATCCCTAACGGATTGGGAGTATATATTGAAATGACAAACAACTCGAATGGACCTTGGGGGAATGGGAACCAGAAGGGTCCCAACATGCCGGAAGTTGATGACCTGATTAACTTGGGTCGTGACCGCCTGAAAGGCGTCTTCAAAGATAGAGGAGGCGGAAGCGGTGGTCGTCCTGGTGGGGATCGTAACAAAATCCCCAAGAGTTTTTACTTTATAGCGGTTTTGGCCATAATCGGATTCTGGGGCTACAATTCCTTCTACTCGGTCAAGCCGGAACAAAGATCCGTGGAATTGTTCCTTGGAGCCTATTCCTCGACTGGAACTCCCGGACTGAATTTTGCGCCTTGGCCATTGGTAACGCGGGAAATAGTCGAAGTGACCCGTGAAAGAACCGTTGAGATTGGTGCCAGGGAAGGTGCACGTTCCGATGAAGGCTTGATGCTGACCGGGGATGAAAATATTGTTGATGTCGGTTTTCAGGTTGTCTGGAATATTTCTGACCCGGCAAAGTTCCTTTTCAATCTGAGAGATCAGGAAGAAACAATCTCTGCTGTTGCCGAATCAGCCATGAGGGAAATCATGGCCAGATCGGAACTTGCTCCCATTCTCAACCGAGACAGGGGTGTAGTTGCTGCAAATCTAAGGGAATTGATACAAGCCAATCTTGACAATTATGATTCCGGGATGAGCGTGGTTCGTGTCAACTTTGACAAGGCTGACCCGCCAGGTGCCGTCATCAACAGTTTCCGCGAGGTTCAGGCAGCCGAACAGGAAAGGGATCGGTTGGAAAAACAGGCAGACGCCTATTCAAACCGGGTTTTGGCCAGTGCCAGAGGTGAAGCGGCCCAGTTGCTGGAGGAAGCCGAGGGGTACCGTGCACAGGTTGTCAACCAGGCTGAAGGTGATGCCAGCAGGTTTCTGGCAGTCTTGGAAGAATACCAAAAGGCACCGGAGGTAACCCGAAAAAGATTACATATTGAAACCACCGAGAAAATTTACGGTTCGGTCGGTAAACTGATCATGGACGGGAATTCCAATCTCCTACCCATTCTTTCACTTGATGAAATCGTAAAGAACGCCACAATCCCACAACTCGACCGGGAGCAGAACTAATGAATAGAAATACAATAATTTTAGGTGTACTGGCACTCATCGTTGTAGGTGCCCTTTCGGCAATTTTCATAGTTGATGAACGTGAAAAAGCCCTGGTACTGCAATTTGGTCAGGTAAAACAGGTTAAGGAAACACCTGGTCTGTCCTTCAAGATACCGTTGATTCAGGAAGTTGTCAGGTATGAAGACAGGATTCTCTCACTCGAAACACAATCCCTTGAGGTTACTCCACTGGATGATCGACGTTTGGTCGTGGATGCGTTTGCCAGATACAGGATTGCGGATGTTGTTCAGTTCAGGGAAGCCGTAGGTGTTGAAGGTTCAGCTGAAAGCAGGTTGAGGAACGTGTTGAATGCTTCCACAAGGGAAGTACTCGGTTCGGTTACATCCGGTACCATTCTTTCGGCCGACCGGGCTGGCCTGATGTCCAGAATAAGGGATACAGCCAAGATCGAGGCTTCCAATCTTGGTCTTGAAATCGTGGATGTCCGATTGAAAAGAACGGATTTGCCTTCACAAAACCTTGAAGCAACCTTTGCAAGGATGAGGGCTGAACGTGAAAGGGAGGCCGCCGATGAGATTGCACGAGGTGAGGAAGCAGCCCAGAAGGTTCGGGCTCAAGCCGACAGAACACAAGTGGAAATTGTTTCCGAGGCCCAGAAGGAAGCCGAGATTACACGCGGTTTGGCTGATGCCCAAAGAAACAGGATTTATGCCGATGCCTTTAACCAGGATCCGGAATTTTTCCAGTTCTATCGAACCCTGCGAGCCTACGAGTTGTCCTTCCAGGCTGACAATACCACTTTGCTGATCGATCCCGAGGGTGAGTTCTTCAACTACTTCAAGGGATCAACACAAGAAAGTGATTGACGAGATAGTTCTGGCCTTGGGGCTGGTTGCTGTACTTGAAGGTTTGGTGCTGGCCCTTATTCCAAAGAGGCTGGAGGATGCACTCAAGATACTGGCGAGCCTGCCGGTCGAGAAACGAAAGACCATTGGACTTTGCATTGTTGGTTTAGGTGTTCTGGTGGTCTGGATTTCAAGTCTGCTCAGAGCCTGACGAAAGTGTAACCTATTTTTGAATTCACTTTTGTGAATCCTCACATTATTCTAATTCCGAGGCTTGTAATTTCGCATCGAAATGAACGGGTCTCAGGGTTAAGCCGGATTGATTTTACAGACACCCATCGGGATGACGTTTTAGAAATCAAACCGACCATCCCAAAATGTTTTAAGAGTATGTTTTTGGTGAAAAAAGGATCAAAGTGTTAGTTATGAAAATGAAACTTGACTTGTTTGAATTGCCAAGGATCAGGTTGCCGATGGCAGGATTGGCTACCCTGTTTTGCATGATTGCGTTTCATGCTGGATCAGTCCAATCACATGAGGATGTCAGTTCCTTGGTTGAAAAGGTATTGCCGGCAGTCGTTTCCCTGGAGGTCATGCAGGGTTCCCAGAATCAGAACCCTCAACAGCAGGAGGGAAGCCCGGAAGAATGGATGGATCAATTCAGGAACCATCCCTTCATGTACGATTTTTTCCGGCGATTTTTTGATCAGGAGTTCAATAACCAGAACCAGGGAGGGACTGCAGAACAGATCAACGAGTTTGATATACAGACAACCCAATATCCAAGGTTGGGTTTTGGTTCAGGCTTTATAATTTCGAAGGATGGCAAGCTGGTTACCAATTACCACGTCATAGAGAATGCCACTGAAATCAAGGTCAGGATGGCCGATGAGGACACGGTTTACAAAGCCGAGGTTATCGGCAGCGATCCTGAAACGGATATATCGGTTTTGCAGATTATTGATGGTAAGGAATTTGATTTTATCAAATTTGGTGACAGCAACATGGTTAGAGTTGGTGACCCCGTCTTGGCAATAGGCAATCCACTGGGTGTTGGCATATCGGCATCAAAGGGAATTATATCTGCCAAATTTCGAACATTGAATGGGCCGTATGACAATTTTTTCCAAACGGATGCTTCCATTAATCTTGGAAACTCCGGCGGTCCATTAGTAAACCTTGATGGCGAAGTCATAGGTGTCAATACAGCGATCAAGACCAGTGGTTTCAGCAGGGGTTCGATTGGTGTCGGATTTTCCATGTCATCTGCCGTGGTCACACGGGTGGTTGAAGATATCCTTCATGATGGAAAAGTCAGCAGGGGGTGGTTGGGAGTCTATATCTCGACATCGATGGACGAACAAAACAATCAGCGAATACTTGTTGATGGGGTATTCACAGATGGTCCGGCAAGCGAGGCCGGAATATTGCCAGGCGATCTGATCGTATCTGTAAATGGAACGGAGATTTCGGATATACGCGAGTTTGTCTCATTTGTGGGGAGCATGGAGCCTGGCATGGAAGTAACCATGGAGCTTTTACGAGGGAATGAACACTTGAAATTGACAGTAACCCTTGGTAATCGACCTCAAAACCCTGGACAAATTATGTCGGACGAGGAAGAGTATTATATCGGGGAATCCATTCTGGGTATGAGGTTTGGCTATACCCCTGAACTTGAAGATCATGTATTCGCCAAACCCGGTACGATTGTGAATGAGGTTCTGGAATATTCCCCAGCAGCCGAAGCGGGTATCCAGGTATTGGATCAGGTTGAGATGGTTAATTCCCAAATGGTTGTTTCGACCGGTGACATTCGCATGATTGTAGACGAGGCAATTGAAAACAATGATGAGGAGATCGCTTTCTTCGTAGTGCGGGATGAGGTACTCATCAAGGTAATAATTCAATTGCCGTAATGTTACTTCGTGGGGTAGGGTACTCTTGTGCCCTACCTCATCACCATTACAACAATCAACTCAAAACCAGTATGGAATTTGGATTCCATCCGATCTCCACGTTATTACCGATATTTATCTCGAAGGAAATATCTGAATTTCGCATGGAAATCGTTACAACCTTATCAGTACCTTCCAATTTGGCATCAAAATAGGTCATGTCGCCAAAATACTGGGTTTCAACTATTCTACCTTTTACAACTTTGGTTTTTGACTGACTTTTGTTGGTGATTATGGTGAACATTTCAGGTCTTATCCCCGCCATGGAGTTACTTTGATACCCTAGTGGTGCCTGATCCATGGACAAGGTGGTTTTACCCAACCCCTCTATCTCGACTATGAGATCGTTACCCTCCAGGGCCACAAGGTCCAAATCCAGGAAATTCATGGTACCAACAAAATTTGCCACCTGAATGTTCGTTGGTCTCCTGTATAATTCCTGTGGAGAGGCAAGTTGTGCTATCTTTCCATCAAACATGACCGCGATGCGGTCTGACATTGTCAAGGCTTCCTCCTGATCATGGGTTACCAAAATGAAGGTTATACCCACGGATCGCTGCAATTGCCTCAACTCGGATTGCATTTGCTCCCTGAGTCTCTTGTCGAGAGCGGAAAGAGGCTCGTCAAGCAACAGTACCTTTGGTTTCAGGATCAATGCCCTAGCCAAGGCCACCCGTTGTCTCTGACCTCCTGAAAGCGCTGTGGATGGACGGTCATTGAAGCCTTGCATTCCCACCATTGCCAGTGCCTTGTTTACCTCTTCGGAAATGGTTTGCTTGTCAGCTTTCCGTGCCTTCAACCCATAGGCAACATTTTCCCCGACCGTCATATGGGGGAAAACGGCATAACTTTGAAAAACCATATTGGTAGGTCGCTGGTTGGCTGGTATCCCTTCCATGTTGTTGCCGTCAATTTCAACCAGGCCGCTGTTGGGTATTTCAAAGCCGGCGATAACCCTGAGAAGTGTGGTCTTGCCACAACCGGACGGACCAAGGAGAGTTAAAAACTCACCCTGGTATATATTGAAGGAAATGGATTTAAGGGCCTCAATGGCTCCATAGTTTTTCAGTATGCTTTCGATCCTGATAATGGGCTTGGCTTCCTGATTCAAAATAAACCTCCCTTGACTTCGGTACCTGTCTTGCGAGCACCGATTCGACGAAAATATTCTGCTATGATGAGTAATGTCAGAGAAACCAGCAACAATACGGTACCTAGGGCAAGGATTATTGGAATTCTGGTGGGGAATCGCAATTGTCCCCAGATGTAGACTGGCAGGGTTGCTTCGGTTCCAGACAGAAAGAAGGCAATGATAAATTCATCCAGTGAAATGGTAAAGGAAATGAGGAGGCTGGAAATAATGGCCGGCATGACCAGGGGCAGGGTGATATACCAGAAGGTTTCCAATCGGCTCCTGCCCAAATCCTGTGAGGCTTCCTCGAAGCTCTTGTCCAGACCCTGAAAGCCGGCACTGAGAATTGCCGTGCAGAAAGGGAGACAAAGCAGGATATGACCAAGGATGATGGTCGTCAGGGAAAGATTGAATCCCAATTGCAGGATTACCACCAAAAGGGAAACCCCAATGATGATTTCCGGCAACACCATGGGAACCATGATCAGTCCCATAATTCCCCGTTTACCAGGAAATTGATATCGGGTGGAGGCCCTGGCGGCAAAAATCCCGAATATGGTTGCAAATACAGATGTAATGACCGCTACCAGCAGACTATTGAGAGCAGCAGTCAACAAGGGCTCGGTTTTGAATACTTCAATGAACCAGGCCAATGTGAAGCCACTAAGGGGGAAAGCAACGATGGTGCTGTCATTGAAGGAAAATATGGGAAGTAGCAATGCAGGGGCATAAAGGAAAACAAGAAATATCCCTATATAAACCACCAGGTATCTTGATTGCTTGGTTTTGGCCATTATTGTTCCTGCCTCAAATATTTGCGATTGAACCATAAAAACACCATAGCGATGGCGGAAACAATAAACATGGCTGATAATGCAAGAGCTGCACCCAAAGGTGCATTGTTTGCCTTTTTGAATTGGACCTCAATCATGTTGGCTATGAGTAAACCATTCGGCCCCCCAACCAATTTGGGCGTTACATAATCTCCGATGGTTGGAATGAATACAATTAGCGTGGCCGCAATTATTCCGGGCATGGCAAGGGGGAGGGTTACCCGCATAAATCGTCTGACAGGTCCATCGCCAAGATCTTCGGATGCTTCCAAAAGGGACCGGTCGATTTTTTCAAGAGCAACATAAATGGGAAGAATGGCGAATGGAATCCATGCATGGCTGAGTGTAACCACAATGGCACCCTGATTGAACAGGAGGAATTTCAATGGCTCATCGATAAACCCGATACCAATAAGCGACCCGTTGATAACGCCATTGAACCCCAATATGACCTTCCACAAGAAAATCCTGATGAGATAGCTTGTCCAGAATGGAATGGTAATCAGGAAAATCCAAAGAGGCTTTTTCTTCGGGGAGACATGAAAGGAAATGTAATACGCAACCGGAAAGGCCAGAACCACGGTCAGAAGGGTTACCAAAATTGAAATCTTCAGGGATCGCAACATCAATGCCTGATAAATTGCTCCCGTCCAGGCTTCCCTGTAATTGTCAAGGGTAAAGTCCCTATTCAGTTCAAGGTAATCCTGGGTCCAGAAACTCAATGCAAAGACACCCATCAAGGGGAATGCCAGCAACAGCAATGCATAGAAAAATGGGGGGCTGACCAGAATTAAACCTGACTGCCCCCTGATTTTCTGGATAAATGAAAAATTCATTTCACATGGCTGAGTCAAATCCTAGTGGACAAGACTTCTTTATCTCGACAAATATAAAAGTTCCCAATTCGTTTACCGGAAGCATGACCTGCTTCCGGTAAAATTCGGGAGGAATCAGAATCCTGCCTTGATCAATTCGAATTCGGCAATCATTTGTTCACGAATTTCATGATTCATGGGCTTTTGAGCCAGGACAGGTACATTGATTGGACCCAATCCCATTTCTACAAGGATTTCGGAACCCAGCTTATCCATTTCTGCCTGATTGCCATGACCATAGCCCCATTCATTGACAATGTATTCCACTGATCTTGGTTCAAACCAGGCATTGAAAAAATCGTAGACCTTGGAATCGTCATTGGGTCCGTTGGCCAAATCAACGTATCCACAAAACCAGGTCGATGACCCTTCCTTTGTCAATCGGTTCATTCTAACATCATGACCTTCCGATTGCATGACTACAGGAGTTTCATTCCAAGCCCAGGCAATCAGTACTTCTCCACTGGCCATGAGTTGTGATAGCCCCGCACCATCCTGCCAATAATCCCTGACATTCTTGTGGGCTTCCCTCAACCAGGCCGAGGCCTTTGCCAGATCCGACTCGGTAACCGATGTCCAGTCAGATACACCCGTTGCCAGATAAGCCAAAGCATAGGCGTCGTCAACATTATCCGCGATGGAGACTTTTCCGGCATATTTGGGATCGACAAAAACATGAAGACTTTGTACATCCTCTTCAGGAACGAGGTCAGCACGATAGGCTAAAGCTGTTGTTCCCCAGTCGGCTGGAAGCAAGTAATACTCTCCATCAATCTTGAAGGCTTCTTTCATGGTTTCATTTACCTGATCCCACCGTTCGATCCTATCAATCTGCAATGGATCAAGCAAACCTGCTTCATGCCATTTTGACACCGATTGTGAACAAGGGTGGGAGATATCGGCTTCAAACCCTATTCTAAGCTTTTGAAAAGCTTCCTCTTCTTCACCAAAGAACGAAAAGGTTGGTTCATCACCATGTTGTTCGATGTAGCCCTGATAAAACCCAGGATCATTGTAAGCCGACCAGTCAAATATAACCAGTTCCTCGTCAGCAGCATAGGCTGTAGTGGTACCAAGCCAAAATCCTCCAAATAAGCCAATTGAAACCAAAAACAGAGTTCGCATCATTTATCTCCCTGAAATCCAAATAAAAAACTAAAGGGCTAGTTTACTGAAGAAACAATAAAAACAAATTGATTATTTTATCTAGACTGACAAATTTGATCATTTAACCATTGTGGTTGGCCTTACTAATTGTGAATTTGCACCATAATGATTAGTCTATTCTAATTATTGTGTCCTGTGGTTCTGGAAACTTTACCCTAATTGTACCATCTACAGACAACAATTTTCGTATTACATTTCCATTTTTCTATTTGAGGCTGTATGGCAAGAATTACCTATATTGAATACAACGGAAAACCGCACGTTATCGAGGTAAAGGAAGGCCTGACTGTAATGGAGGGAGCAAGAGACAATAACATTCCGGGCATCGAGGCGGATTGTGGTGGTGCTTGTGCCTGTTCAACCTGCCATGTATATGTTGATGATGAATGGGTTGACAAGTTGCCGGAAAAGGAAGCCATGGAAGAGGATATGCTGGATTTTGCATGGGACCCGGATCCGGTAAAATCAAGACTGACATGCCAACTGCGGGTCACATCCGATTTTGACGGCTTGGTCGTACGCATGCCCGAAAAACAAATTTAATTGAAGTAAACCATTCCACAGGGAATAGAGATCGCTTGATCAATGCAGAACTGGACCAATAACCAAACATCAAATATGGCCGATGGCTTGAAGGTCCAGGAGTATACGGTTTCTGAAATTTCCCGGGAAATAAACCGGACAATGGAACGGGGATTTCCAATGGTGCGGGTCAAGGGCGAGGTTTCCGATCTGTCCCGTTCACCAAGAGGCCATCTGTATTTCACCCTCAAGGAAGATAATCATGCCCTGTCCGCAATCATGTGGGATGGTACGGCCAACAGGCTAGGCAACAAATTGGGAAATATCCTCAAGGAGGGAATTGAAATCAGTGTCCTGGGCAAGGTAACGACCTTTTCGGGAACATCCCGTTATCAGATTATTGTCAATGACCTTGATTTTGCCGGTGAAGGTGCCATCCTTGCCAAAATCGAGGAATTGAGAAACAGATTGACCCAAGAGGGTGTTTTTTCCTGGCAGAATGAGGAGGAATTGCCTCTATTCCCAAGGACCATAGGTGTGATCACCTCACCAACAGGCTCTGTCATCAGGGATATTCTCCATCGGTTGAATGAAAGGTTCCCCCGTCAGGTTATTGTCTGGCCAGTTGCCGTACAAGGTGATAATTGTCCTCCCGAGGTGGTACGAGCAGTTGAGGGTTTTAATGCCCTTCTGCCGAATGGTGAAATCCCCCGACCTGATTTGATCATTGTCGCCAGGGGAGGAGGTTCGTTCTCGGATTTGGTTGGATTCAACGATGAAAATGTTGTTCGAGCCGTTGCCCTGAGCGAGATACCGGTGATTTCGGCTGTAGGTCATGAAACCGATCATACCCTCATCGATTTGGCGGCAAACAAAAGAGCCCCAACCCCTACTGCTGCCGCAGAATTCGCAGTTCGGGTAAGGGCTGAATTGGAAAGGGGGATCAAAAATCTGGAAAACAGGATATCGGAAGGAACAAGGATCGCGTTTCAAAATAAAAGGCAGCGAATCTCCGATGTTTCAAAGCGCCTTCCGATAAAGGAAAATCTATTCCAATTTCGTGATCAGCAATTGGATGGTTTGTACCTGCGATTGCCCCGTGCCTTGAGGTCGAATATCCAGCATAAGGCAACGAATTTGTCGGAATGTGGTGCCAGACTTGCGGTTCCGAGGGTTTTATTCGAATCGAAATACAAGTTTCAAGCTCTGGGCAAGGGACTTTCATCTACTGATCTGAATTCAAGAGTCGCCTCTGACAAAGAACGTCTTGAAACAACGGGATTGCTGATGGAAAAATACATCAAGGCCTACATGAAGAGCAGGAAACTTGGTATAAAATCCTTGAAGCGGATTATTGAAGGGGTTGGATACAAGAATACTCTCAAACGCGGATTTGCCGTTGTCAGGCAAAACAACATGGCGATAACCAGCAAGGAAGGTTTTCAAATCGGAAAGGATGTCGAGATTGAGTGGAGTGATGGAAAAGTTAAATTTCCTTCCTAGACGATTGTTCTTTTTGATTAATCTGAAAAAATGTTTATGGGTAAATTGTTTTTATAGTCGGTAATTTTATGACAGAACATCCAAAGGGCGTATGGAAATCAGGCAAGGGTAAGGGAAGGAAAACCCCAAAAGGCCGTCAGGTTACAGACGAAGCCCTGAATGAAATCCAGGAGTTGTTGGGAACTGCACCCTTGGAGAGATCAATGTTGATTGAGTATCTCCACATAATTCAGGATCGTTACGGTTATTTGTCTGCTGCGCACCTGAGGGCTTTGTCAACATTGATGAAACTAGCCCAGGTTGAAGTATATGAAGTCGCCACCTTTTATGCCCATCTGGATATCGTCAAGGAAGATGAGGAACCACCACCGGAAATTACAGTTCGAGTTTGTGATTCCCTTTCTTGCGAAATGGCTGGGGCCCAGACCTTGATGCAATATCTGAAAGAGGGAACCGATCCAAACAAGGTCAGGGTAATAAGAGCACCCTGCATGGGACGTTGTGATACAGCACCTGTCCTTGAAGTGGGCCACAAGCATGTTGACAAGGCTACGTTGGAAAAGACCAGCAGGGTTATTGCCGAGAGAGATTTTCATCCCGAGATTCCCGATTACCCGGGTTTGGACAACTATCTGAAGGACGGAGGATATCAAACCCTTAAATCATGCCATCAGGATTTGCTTACCAGAGATGAAGTTGAGGAATTGGTATTATCTTCCGGCCTTAGGGGCTTTGGAGGAGCTGGATTCCCATCGGGTCGAAAATGGTCCTTTGTCAGGAAGGAAAACAAGCCGCGTCTAATGGCAGTCAATGCTGACGAAGGGGAACCGGGAACATTCAAGGACCGGTATTATCTTGAAAGGTATCCTCATCACTTTCTGGAGGGGATGCTGATAGCAGCTTGGGTCGTTGAGGCAGAAAAGGTCTATATCTACCTTCGTGATGAATATCCCGCATCAAGGGAAATTTTGTTGAAGGAAATAGGCAACCTGGAAAACAAGGGCATTGTGCAGGAAGGATATATTGAACTTCGCCGAGGGGCCGGTGCCTATATCTGTGGCGAAGAAAGTGCCATGATTGAAAGTATCGAGGGGAAGAGGGGATTGCCGAGACACCGACCTCCCTATGTCGCCCAGGTAGGCTTGTTCAACAAGCCAACCCTTGTTCACAATGTAGAGACACTGTACTGGGTACAAAGGATTTGCAAGGAGGGGCCGGAGATTTTCACATCAGTTGAACGAAATGGCCGCAAGGGCCTTAGAAGCTATTCCGTATCCGGACGTGTCTCCCAACCGGGTGTTTACATTTTGCCTGCAGGTTCAACCATAACTGACATTATCGAGGCTGCAGGAGGTATGGCCGAGGGCCATGAATTCAAGGCTTATCAACCAGGTGGACCTTCATCAGGTGTACTACCTGCATCCCTGTACAACATACCATTGGATTTCGATACCTTACAACCATACGGAACCTTTATCGGTTCAGCGGCGGTTGTGGTTCTTTCCCAGAAGGATAAGGCAAGGGATGCTGCTTTGAACATGCTTAGATTCTTTGAGGATGAAAGTTGTGGTCAATGTACACCCTGTCGGGTTGGCTGTGAGAAAGCCGTAAAGTTGATGCAAGACAATAAGTGGGATTACCCGCTGCTCGAAGATTTATGTGAAGTAATGGCCGATGCTTCAATTTGTGGTTTGGGTCAGGCCGCACCCAATCCGATTCTATTGACGATGAAACATTTTCCCGAGGAGGTTTCCTGAATCAACTGCATAATGTTGATTGAATTTATCTGGATGAAAGCGAAATGAACCATTCCATGGTAATTTAATGGTCCACAAAGATTAATGTAATCCAGATGTCATTTTTCTCGAAGTTAAAATCAAGGTTAACAAAATCCACTACCAAGTTGGAGCAGGGATTGGAGGATTTGATAGAAGAGGGAGAGGAGGAAAATCTTTCAGCCTTGGATTCAAGCAATCCCCTGAACAAGGACAATGGTGACAAGCAAAAATCCGGATTGCTTGATAAAATTTTCAGTGGTGGTGGTAATGAAGCCCCCCGGCGTCGTCTGGATGATGAAATGCTCGAAAGTCTGGAGGAACTGTTGATCGTTTCGGATATGGGCTACGATACATCAATTCGCATTTCTTCCAGTATCGCCCAAAGCCACGTGGGACAAAGACTATCCACACATCAACTCAAAACCCTCTTGTCCGGTGAGATCACTAGCATTCTCGAACCTGTTGCTAAACCTATCCCCCTATTTTCAGCCAAACCTCAGGTCATTTTGATTGCCGGTGTCAATGGGTCAGGCAAGACCACCACCATTGGCAAGCTTTCCAGCCAATTCAAGGAAGCTGGCAAGGATATCGTCATTGCAGCCTGTGATACCTTTCGCGCTGCGGCTGTGGAGCAGCTTGAAATTTGGGGTGAAAGAGTCGGGGTACCAGTTCTAAAGGCCTCAACCAATTCAGACCCGGCTGCTCTAGCATACAAGGCATATGCTCTTGCCAAGGAGGAAGCCAAGGATTTACTGATCATTGATACAGCCGGCAGATTGCAAAACAGGACGGACTTGATGGAGGAGCTTGCAAAGATTGTCAGAGTGATCAAGAAAATTGACAGTGAAGCTCCTCACAACACGCTTCTTGTACTCGATGCCACAACAGGGCAAAACGCCATTTCCCAAGTAGAGGTATTCAAGAAAATGGTAGATGTATCTGGCTTGGTCATGACCAAGTTGGATGGTACCGCCAAAGGAGGAATACTGGTTGCTCTCGCAGCCAAGTTCGGTTTACCAATTCATGCCATAGGAATAGGTGAAGGCATTGATGATCTATCTCCCTTTGATCCTGAAGAGTTTGCAAACATATTGACTGGTTTAGATCGGGAATAATCTTTTACTTTAATGCAACTAGCCATGTTGAATTGATTCCAGTAATCACCCATTAAATTTCCTGCTTTTTTGAAGATATGTAGTTCTCCCTATAACAATATATTTGTTCCCAAAACGGGAACAAATATATTGACAATGTTTAATATTTAATCATATAAGTATCCATGAAAATTATTAACCGGAGTATGTTGGACGAACACATGGAAAAATTTCCGGATTCGAAAACACCGCTGGATGCTTGGTTAAATGAATTAATCCGGGCTGATTGGACCAAACCGTCAGATATAAAACAGTCTTATCCTCGTGCGAGCATTCTCAAGGGTAGTAGAGTGATTTTCAGAATAGGGGGAAACAAGTACAGGTTGGTAGTAAAATTTAATTATAAAAAAGGTCTGGGTTACATTCGATTTATTGGGACCCATAAGGAATATGATAAAATTAATGCTGAGGAGATATAGAGATGAACAAGGAAATAACTCAACCTATTCTTTCTGAGCAGGAATATTCAGATGCTCTTGCACGCATTGAATTTCTCATGGATTTGGAACTGACCCCTGAACTGGATGAGGAATTCAACGAGCTAGTGGACCAAATTGAAGTTTATGAGGATAGACATTTCCCAATCGAAAAGCCTGACCCTATCGAAGCGATTAAGTTTAGAATGGATCAATCAGGATTAACGCGCAAGGATTTAGAACCAATAATCGGGAGTCGTTCTAAAGTTTCTGAAGTACTTAGTGGCAAACGCGAACTAACCTTGAAAATGATTCGTGCATTGAACAAACATTTAAAGATACCAGCTGAAATACTAATCCGGAATGAAGGAGATTTACCCGAGGTTCCTGCTGACTTTGAATTTGATCGTTTCCCTATAATGGAAATTGTAAAACGAGGTTGGATCAAGAAGATACCAGACATCAAGGATAAATATGAAGAGATTATTCAGGGGCTAATCAGCCAAGCGGGTGGCTGGGTAGCAATTCCCAAACCTTTTCTTCGACAGGGACGTGGTTTGCGAATGAATGAAAATACAGACAAATACGCATTATTGTTGTGGTGTATCTACGTTCTGGGCAAAGCTCGCAATATCATTCTTACGACAACTTACAAAAAAGGTACAATAACCCCTCACTTTCTACGTGAATTAGCTAAGTTGAGTTGTTTTGAAAATGGACCATTGCTTGCGAGGGAAAAATTAGCCAATCATGGCATAGCTTTGGTTGTCGAGAAAAACCTACCCAAGACGTATCTTGATGGAGCAGCATTCTGGACCGTCGATAATACACCTGTAGTAGGTATGACCATCCGTTATGATCGAATCGACAATTTCTGGTTCTGCCTACTTCATGAACTCGGACATATTGGGCGTCATATGCCAGATGGAAATGGTGAGGTATTTATTGATGACCTGGATCTCCGAAATCTTACAAAAGGGCAAGCCAGCAAATACGAGCATGAGGCTGACCAATGGGCAAAAGAAGCCTTGATACCTTCATCTTTATGGAACAAACATCCAGTTAAAAATCAACCAAGCGAAAAAAACGTTCTGTCACTTGCAGAAAAAGCTAGTATTCATCCTTCTATTGTTGCAGGTCGTATCCGCCATGAGAAAAAAAATTATAAACTCCTCACGCAATTCATGGATAGGGTGAATCCAGAGATTTTCGATTAACATTTTGCTGAGATCAAAACGCAGACCAACCAAGGACAATCATCAATGATCCCAAGTATCTTTTGTGCTTGATTGAAATCTGGTTCGTTTAAATTTGCAATCATTGCAATTAAATTATGATCTGAAAAATACACGTGGGTATTTATTTCAGAATTATCATCATGGTATGAGACCACATTGAATATCTGCTTTGGAATCAGAGACAGTTGAGATCAATTATTTTCACAATACATTGATCATGATAGGGAAATAAAGTTAGGGAAAATATGGCTGAACAAAACAGTAAACCGGGCTTGAAAATGGTTTTGGAAATAGGCCCGTTGATTCTATTTTTTGTGGGGTATTTTTTGCTTCGGGATAAATCCATTGTTGTCGGGAGCACTGAGTACGACGGCTTCATTATGATTACCGCCTTATTTGTTCCAGTTCTCATTGCCAGTACTGTTCTACTCTGGAAACTGACCGGAGAACTATCCAGAATGCAAATCATGACCGTTTTTCTGGTTATAGTATTTGGTGGCCTGACCGTCTTTCTCAATGACGAAAGATTCATCAAGATGAAACCCACAATCATCTATTTGCTGTTTACTGTAACCTTGGGCTTTGGCCTCTTGCAGAAAAAATCCTACCTGCAATCGCTGATGGGGCAGGCCTTGCCCTTGACCGATAGGGGATGGATGGTATTGACCCAAAGAACCACACTGTTTTTTCTTTTCCTGGCCATTACCAACGAAATTATTTGGCGTTTCATGTCAACTGATGCCTGGGTTACATTCAAAACCTTTGGCTTGACAGGACTTAGTTTAGCTTTTTTTGGCAGTCAGATGTATTTTCTGAGAAAACACCTCAACATGGAAATGATCGAAAAAAACTAGTTTATCGCCATTGCCCCGATTTAAATCGGGGTAATGCTATATTCAAAAAGATTATTTCTGCTTGAAAAGTATTTTCTGGGCTTTCTTGTCGTTTTGAATATTGGACCTCAAATCTGCAGCAACAGCCCTTCCAGCAATAACCGCTTCACGTGACCCTACCCTGTCAAGCCATTTGGCCATGTTGGGAAAGGAGGCAATATCCTGTTCCTGACCTTCCCAGAGTGAAGCCCAGGGCCAAATGGCCATATCGGCAATTGAATAATCGCCGGCAACGTAATCCCTGTCGGCCAGTCGTCGGTCAAGAACGCCATAAAGTCTGCTCACCTCGTTTTTATACCTGATCTTGGGATAGGGCAAATTCTGGGGTGGATCCATTGTTGGGGCATACTTGAGAAAATGATGGGCTTGTCCAGCCATGGGACCAACCCCTCCCATTTGCCACATCAACCATTGTTCTACCTCGACCTGTTCTCGCTCATTGTTACCAATGAAACGATTATGCTTTCTTCCAAGATATTGTAGAATTGCCCCTGATTCAAAAATACTGATTTCCTTGCCATCAGGTCCTTCGGGATCAATAATTGCGGGCATTCGATTGTTTGGGGCAATTTTAAGGAAAGAAGGTTCAAACTGATCTCCCGCGCCAATATTGATGAGATTAACGTTATACGGGAGTCCAAACTCCTCAAGGGCGATCGTAATTTTCCACCCATTCGGTGTCGGCCAGTAGAATAATTCAATTGTGTTCGTCATTTTATACTCTGCAGGAGATCCTGTTCTGTGATATGGATTATTTTTTATTGGGAAATGAAATTACCAATTTTCCAACTATATTAACTACCTCAATACAAATTTAAAACCGGCCTTTGTCAATGGCAAAACAACCCTTAAAGAAACAAACGCAAGCTGTCCATGGAGGTGGGGTGCGTAGCCAGTTCGGCGAAACCTCCGAAGCAATTTTCCTGACCCAGGGCTTTGTATACGATAGTCCCGAACAAGCTGAGGAACGTTTTATCGAGTCCAAGGAAAACGAATTTATCTATTCGAGGTATGGTAATCCGACCGTACGGATGTTTGAAAACCGGATGGCTCTCGTGGAAGGTCTTGAGGATGCCTTTGCCACGGCTTCGGGAATGGCTGGAGTGAATGGCGCCTTATGTTCCATTCTGTCAGCTGGAGACAAGGTGGTTTCATCAAGAGCCTTGTTTGGTTCCTGTCTTTTCATACTGGAGAATGTTCTTCCGAGATTTGGTGTAAATGTCGAATTTGTTGATGGAACAGATAATTCACAATGGGAAAGCATGATAACCCCGGACACAAAAGCCGTATTTATTGAAACTGTTTCAAATCCAACCCTGGAGGTAATTGATTTGAACTTTGTCAGTAAACTTGCTGCAAGGAATGATGCAATTCTGATAGCTGACAATGCACTGGCATCACCCCAGTTTTTACAGGCTGGTATAAATGGCGCGGATATCGTTGTTTATTCAGCAACCAAACACATTGATGGCCAGGGAAGATCTCTCGGGGGGATTGTAATTGGGTCAAAGGATTATATTCGTGGTCCATTCGAAGCATATCTAAAACACACTGGTGGGGCCATCAGTCCCTTCAATGCATGGATCATGCTCAAGGGATTGGAAACGCTTGAATTGCGAACGAACCGCCAGGCAGATTCGGCACTGAGAATCTGTCAGGAATTGGAGGGTCATGAAAACCTTTCCAATGTTATTTATCCACACTTGCCCAATCATCCCCAATATAAAATAGCCAAAGGGTTGATGACCAAGGGTGGTACGGTTTTTGCAATAGATTTTGATGGTAACAAGGATGCTTCCTTCAAATTCATGAACAATCTCGAAATCGCTAGAATTTCCAACAATTTTGGTGACGCCAAGAGTTTGGTGACTCATCCGGCAACCACAACCCATCAGAGATTGTCCGAGGAACAACGAGCAAGTTTGGGTATTACAGATGGTTTGGTCCGAGTTTCGGTTGGATTGGAAAATCCTGATGACTTGCTAGACGACTTGGTCTCTGCTATCAAATCCATATAATCGGATGCATTTGACCATTTGGCAATATTCTCAAACAATCCTACAGGAAAATAGGCTGGGTTCAGGGGAGAGAAGAATATACCTCCTCAACTCAGCCAGCCACCGAGATTTTCCAAAATGATCCGATAGATCAGATCACTGTGATCATCCGTGTCATTCAAGGCAGGTATGTAAGCAAAATTCTCTCCCCCGTGAGCTTCAAACTCCTCACGAACCTCCATCTGAATTTCTTCGAGGGTTTCGATACAATCTGATGAAAATCCAGGACAAATGATGGCCAGATTTTTCACCCCATTTTGGGCCAGACGCTTGACTTCACCAATAGTATAGGGTTGAAGCCAGATTTCTTTCCCAAATGTTGACTGGAATGTCGTATGAACTGGGTTGAAATCGCTTCCCAAACGATCGATGAGTAATCTCGTGGTTTTCTGGCATTGACAGTGGTATGGATCTCCTTCAATTAAATATCTCTTTGGTAATCCATGATAGGAGGCAAGGAGCACCTCGGGTTCAAATGATAATTCGTTGTATTTGGTTTTGATCGATTTGGCAAGTGCTGAAATATATTCCCCATTTTCAAAATATGGTTCAATGATACGAACACAGGGTTGCCAGTTCAGATGTTTCAACGCATCAAACAAGGAATCACAGGCCGTGGCAGTGGTTGTTGCCGAATATTGCGGATACAGGGGGAAGAACACAATTCTGCTACATCCCTGTTTGATCAACCCATTTAATACTGATCCGATTGATGGGTTGCCATAACGCATGGCAAAGTCAACAAGGTAGTCTGAACCAATTTGAGATTCCAACCTGGACCTGACCTTGTCAGTAAGGTGCCTTGTTATGGTCAATAAAGGGCTTTCATCGAGTTGATGATTCCAGATTTTCTGATAGTTTTTTCCAGAAGTGAAAGGTCTTTTCGTGAGAATGATTGATTGGAGTATCGGCTGCCATTTCCATTTGGGATAATCAATGACTCTTTTGTCGGAAAGAAACTGGTTCAGGTATTTACGCATGGAGAAATAATCATACCCGTCGGGAGTCCCCAGGTTCGAAAGTATGATGCCGGTTTTGCCGAACCTTATTTCAGGATGGTCTTCGGGTAGAAAGCTCTTTTCAATGTTCGGTTCTGGCATTTCAATCTCTCTTGAACGGAATGATGGATTTATACATTTTTTGGTACCCAACCGGTAAGAAAGATCAATTCAAAAGTCGCATAAATCTTTCCCGAGGGAAGTGAAAAATGTTCGATATAATTTTTTTCAGCTTCCTGGAATATTTTACGTCCGGTAAAGTTCTTGTTCCTATTCACAAGTGCATTCGTTTCCCCCATCAATCTTAGATGCTTCATCAAGTCAGGTAGGGATTCATACTCAAGCTTGAACTCTAGGCGGTCGGAAATGGGATTTGTAAAATTTGCCCGGACCATCAGATTCCCTAAGTCCAGAATATCACCCATTGGGGATACGCGGGGTGTTGCACCATTTTTTATTGTGGTTTCACCTGAAATCAATGCTGTTCTCAGTTCCACGAGGTTCTGCCCACCGAACAATACTGCCAATATCATCCCACCTGGATTGCAAGATTGCTTGCATTGAATAAGTTGTCCCACCGGATCATTTGACCAATGTAGACAAAGACTGTGGAGGATCAGGTCATATTGATTACCTGAAAAATTCAGTACGTCCGTATCTGGCAAAACATCAGCGCCAGAAAAATGTTTAATCCACAATTCCGGAAGTCCTGTAACAATTGCCAATTTTGGAGAGGTCTCAAAGGAATCATCTAACCTTTCCTTGAATTCAGCAATTATCTCATTGTGGAAGTAAATGCTTGAATGATGGCTTGGATCAATTCTTTTTCGATGTTTGCACACACATCCATAATCAAATAATTTTGCTACTTTCATCGAAAAATAATATAATTCAATATTGGGACTGAAATTTTGATGCCATTGCAAATACAACCAATATATAGTTCGTAAATTTATTACCCCAATTGAAAAATGTTGACGATTTCCTTTTTGAAATTCACCCGACATTTTTTTTCGAAATAATACGAGTAAAATTATTACAGGTAAATTGCCTTGTCAGAAAGTAGTTTAAGCAATGATTGACTCTCGACCTGTCGGATATGTAATTGGATGGTTGATCATTGGATTGGGATCATCGATGCTGGTTCCAATGCTGGTTGATATAATATTCATGAATGGCCAGTGGACCACCTTCGCAATCTCTTCCGCTTTTACAATATTTATTGGTTCGGTCCTTGTCCTTGCCACTTCTTCGACAAAACTGACAACTCAGGGTACAAGTCTGAGAGAGACCATCCTCATTACGGTATGCTTATATACAGTAATACCACTCTTTGCAGCCATCCCCTTTGTATTGGGAGAGCCGAATTTCCGTATCATTGATGCCTATTTCGAGTCTGTTTCAGGGCTTACAACCACTGGAGCAACTGTATTTTCAGATATTGAGAATTTACCTGAGGGATATCTCTTGTGGCGCGGAATCTTGCAATGGATCGGTGGTATTCTGATTATCATTATTGCAATGACTGTTTTTCCAAGACTGAGAATCGGTGGAATGCAGTATTTCATGAAAAGCAATTTTGAAACCATCACAACTGTCATTCCCCAAGCCATATCAACGGCCAGGGGAATTTCAATAACTTACCTTGCAGTTTCGCTTCTGTGTTTCATGTCCTATAATATTGCCGGCTTATCAATATTTGATTCATTGGTGCATTCAATGACTACGGTTGCCACTGGTGGATTTGGAAACTATGACAGTTCCTTTCAGAACCTTGGATATAAAGCGGAATATGTAGCAATTGTTTTCATGATCTTGGCCTCGATACCGTTTATAAGATACCTGACAATATTCAATGATTCAGGAAAGTCACTCATCCTTGACCGCCAGGTCCAGGGCTTCTTTGGAATTATCTTGTTTATCGGAACAGCTCTAACCTTATGGCAAATACTGGTTAATGGTCAAGGTTCCGAAATTGCCATAAGAAAGGCACTGTTCAACAGCATTTCGATCATGACAGGGACCGGATATGTCAGTGCCGATTATAATGCATGGGGCAGTTTCCCGGTTGCCATCTTCTTTTTGATCGGTCTTATTGGTGGTTGTGCCGGATCGACAAGTTGTTCGGTCAAGGTATTCAGATATCAGGTCCTTTTTGCCAGCCTTGTTGCGCAAATCAAGAAAATCTATTCCCCACATGCCATTATCAAGCCAAGATATCAGGGCAAGAACATACCTGGTGAAATCATGATTTCGGTTATCCTGTTCATTGTAATGTTCTTGTTTACCCTGATGGTTTCTGCACTTCTTTTGGCAATGACCGGACTGGATTTCATAACATCAATTTCAGGTAGTGCCGCAGCTCTTGCAAATATCGGTCCGGGCTTGGGTGATATAATTGGCCCAACCGGAAATTATCAAAGCCTTGGGGATGTTGCCAAGCTGATACTTGCCATTACAATGGCCACGGGAAGGTTGGAGTTATTGGCCGTGTTTGTCATTCTGACCTTGAAATTCTGGCAATCCTGATCAGGTTCAAACTGTTTATTGTCAAAAATAGTGGAAGATTTTTGGAAGGATTATACGAAAATGGACATGTTAAAGAATCCACATCCTGGTGATATTTTAAAACATGAGTTTATTGACGAAATCGGGATGAGCCAGAATAAACTTGCTGATTGTCTTGGTGTATCGCCTAATAGAATTCATTCAATTGTAAAGGGTTCGCGTAGGATAACAGCTGATACCGATCTCAGGTTATGCAAGTTTTTTGGGCTTTCTGAAGGCTACTTCCTGCGTCTACAAAATACATATGATACAATGGAAGCAAAACGTTCAATGGCTAAGCAGGTTGAAGGTATAGTGCCTTATACCCTCATGGCTGGTGAAAAGGAATTTGCCTGAAGAAGGCAATTATAGTTCCCCTTTTTATCCAAGAATCGTGATGTGGTTCTTGAAAGATATATAGTCGTTTCCCAAGGAAGTACCTTTGCCACAAAGGTACAATTTGGGACACAGGGGAGTTCAGTGGGTTAAACATTGAATCGAACAAGGTTTTGGCTCCAAGAAACTTAGGAACCATATCGGGATTAAATTATCTAGTTATTGGCTTACAAGAATCCCGAAAATCCTTCCTAATAATCCCCTGTATTAAGAAAAGATTGTTCAATCGCTTCGAGAAACGATTGAGCTGAGGAACTGGGAGACAGCAACAGAAAACCTTCATCGGATTCTCGAACCAGAACCGAGCTGAGGTGTTCCATCACGGTTCTGGCACATTTTCCCAAGGGGAATTGATTCAAATCCAGGGGGCAAATTCTTTCCATGGCCTGAACAATGTCCTGTCCGGTCAGTCTGATCTGGCACCAATTATCGGTTTGATCGGTAATATAGCCTGTATCGCCCAATTTTTCCCGAACTGTTAATTCCGGATAAAGCCCATCCCGCTCGAAGAGGGCAAAAATCTGGTCAGGACTCATCCACAGAAACAAAAACTCCCGGTTTTTGGAAAAAACAGAATGTCCGGGTTCAGGTAGATATGTGCCAAAGGCATTGGTAAATTCACTGGAAAAATCTTTCTCGCTTCCTCTTGGAATTGCAATTGAAACGATGGCCTGGGTAGAAACAATATCCAGATAATTGTTACCAAAATAGCGTTCTCTACCCCAGAGAAATGGGAATGGTTCCAGTTTATAATCAGCCACGCTGTCTACCCCCGTCAGGATCATAAAAATGGGGTGAGCAGATTTCCACATCGGTGTTGTTGCCTCGGAGAGGGTCAACGGCATGAACAATTTCGCCAAACCGGTTCAAACCATTCTTGATGAATCCCAATCCAATGGTGTGTCCCAGTGTAGGAGAATAGGCAACCGAGGTCATCCATCCCTCATCATTTTCAAGAATTTTTTCCTTTCCCTTGGATACAAAATGAGCTCCGGCATTGAACTGCATGTTTTTGTCCACGGGAACAAATCCAACCAACCGGATACCATCTGGCTGGTTCAGTCCGGACCGTTCAGACAATTTGTTGCCAATGGAATCCTTTTTCTTTGAAACCATACGCTCCAAACCGAGGTTAAATGCAGTCGTCTGGCCTGTAAGTTCATTTCCGGCAAAATGACCCTTTTCAATTCGCATGACACCAAGTGCTTCTGTACCATAAGGTACGACATTGAATTCTTGGCCTGCCTCCATCAAGGTCTCCATCATGGAATTGCCATAGCGGGACGGTACTGCAATTTCATAGGCGAGTTCACCCGAAAAGGAAATTCTGAACAAACGTGCCTTCCGACCTCCACAAACCGTGAGATTGGCACATGCCATAAAGGGAAATACCTCATTTGAAAGATCGAAATCATCGGTTATCTTGGCAAGAAGGTTTCTTGAATTCGGACCTGCAACTGAAAACTGTGCCCAGCCATCGGTAGTGGAAATCAGATGCACATCCAATTGTGGCCATAGGCATTGCCGGGCAAACTCCAGTTGTCGAAATACCAAAACGGCATTGGCCGTGGTTGTGGTAATGACATAATGATTCTCATCCAATCTGGCTACTGTACCATCATCATAAACAATCCCGTCTTCCCGCATCATAAGCCCGTACCGAACCTTGCCAACCGGGAGTTTCAGGAAGGGATTGGCATAGACCCTGTTCAGGAATTCGGCCGCATCAGTACCCTGACAATCTATTTTACCGAGAGTGGAAACATCACAAACTCCTACCGAGTTACGTGTGGCCAACACCTCACGATCAACGCTTTGGCGCCAATGTGTTTCACCCTCAAGGGGATACCATTGTGCCCTGAGCCAATTGCCGGTTTCAACAAAAACAGCTCCCTGCTTTTCAGCCCATCGGTGACTTGGAGTAAATCTGGTCGGGCGGAAATGCTTGCCTCGGGAACGACCTGCAAGTGCTCCTATGGGAATAGGGGTATAAGGAGGTCGAAAAATTGTGGTGCTGGTTTCGGATATGGATTTACCTGTACGTTCAGACATGATGGCGAGAGCTGATACATTCGAAGTCCTGCCTTGATCGGTCGCCATCCCCAGGGTGGTATACCTTTTGAGGTGTTCAACATCCCGAAACCCCTCATCATGGGCCTGGGAAATATCCTTGGTGGTTACATCATTCTGTAAATCAATCCATGATCTTGATCGGACTTCCTTCACATACCAGAAGGGTGTTATATCAGTAGTTTCAACCGATGTCTCAAAGTCGGGATGCTGACACGTTGGGAAGCCAAGATCCTCAAGTGCCAGATTGGCTGTAACAACACCGGAAAGAAGGGTTGAGGACAGATCAAACAGGCCGTTGGCCGAGCCCGCAACTCTCATGCCATCGGTTAAATTCTCACCTGGTACGAACGCCTGGATTTTTTCGTTCCACACAGGTTTTGTACGTTTATGACAAGTCAGGTGAACATTGGGATTCCAGCCACCGGAAACAGCCAGTGAATCGACCGTGATGCTTTTTCCATCAGCCAGGATTATGGAGTTTATTGCTTTTTGACCCCTGACATCGGCAATTCTTCCCCCCGCAATGTAGTCATGATATTTTTTGTCGGTATTTTGACCCTGATTCGGTCGTGTATCAATGACTGTTACGGCAATTTCCTTATCGGCAAGGTCATTGGCCGTTTTCAACCCCGAATCATTATTGGTGAATAATGCAACTCGATCTCCCGGCTTGACGGCAAATCGATTGAGATAGGTTCTCATTGCTCCTGCCAGCAGAATTCCCGGCCTGTCATTATTGCCAAAACCAATGGACCGCTCGGTAGCACCGGTACAAATGATTGACCGCTTGGAATAGATTCTCCAGAGAACCGTTTTGGGTTTTTTATTGATGCCTGGCAAAGCATCAGGTCTTTGTTCCAGGGCTCCAAAAATACCATGATCATAATTGCCGAAAACCACTGTTCTGGGAAGCAACCTTACATTATCCAGGGATTTTAATTCTGCTATCGTTTGGGCTACCCATTCCTGACCTGATTGGTTGTTGATTTCTTCCCTGTCGGAATTCAACCTGCCCCCCAAACGAAAATCCTCGTCAGCCAAAATGACCCTCGCGCCTGCTCGTCCGGCCACAAGGGCGGAAAGCAAGCCGCTTGGACCGCCTCCAACAACCAGTATATCACAATGAAGGAATCCCTTGTCATAATTGTCTGGATCAGGATACCCGGACAGTTTACCCAATCCGGCCGAACTTCGAATTACTGGTTCATATAGCTTTTCCCAGAACAGTTTGGGCCACATGAAGGTTTTGTAATAGAAACCCGCCGACAGGAAAGGTGAAAGTTTGTCATTGATTCCCAAAAGGTCGAACTGAAGGGAGAGTTTGTAGTTCTGGCTTTTGGCATTGAGATTGTCATACAATTCAATGTTGGTTGCCTTGGTATTCGGTTCCGAAAAACTGGCACGACCGAGTTGGACCAGTGCATTGGGTTCTTCCGAACCGGCTGAAAATACACCTCTTGGGCGATGGTATTTAAAAGACCGTGCAATGAACAGTTGATTGTTTGCCAGCAGAGCAGAAGCAAGGGTGTCCCCCTTGTACCCAGTCCATTTTTTGTTGTTGAAGGAAAAGGTAAAGGAATGCTCCCTGTCAATCAACCCGCCCTCTGGAAATCTGGAAAACATGACTCTCAACGCCCCATTGCCAGTGCTACTTGTCTGGCCAACTCCACATTCAAGATTTCATGGGTAAGTGTGTTTCTGGTAACTACCAGCCAGGATCTGTCACCCTGCTCGTGATACCAGAGTTCCCGGTGTATGCCTTCGGGGTTGTCCCTTAGGTAGAGATACTCAAAAAATTCCTTACCGGCTTCCGGATTGTTCAAGTCGGGACGATCGATCAGGCTTGCATCCCCCAGATAAACGAATTCAGCGGCATCTCTCGGGCCCAGAAGTGGATGGTCAATAATCATTAATCTATAATCCTAATGAAGATTGGGTTGGGCCCCAACACCCTTTTCATCAATCATCAGCCCCTTGTTGAAGCGGTCAAAGCGAAATGCGGTTGCAGTATGATGCGGTTCATCCGTGGCTAGCAAATGAGCCATGCAATATCCCGAAGCAGGGGTAGCCTTGAATCCTCCATAGCACCAGCCGCCATTGAAATACAATCCGGAAATGTGGGTTTTGTCAATTATGGGCGAACCGTCCATGGACATATCCATTAGACCTCCCCACATCCTCAACAACCTGGCCTTTCCTATCATCGGCATGATCGCCATGCCTCCTTCACAAACATCCTCTACGGTTGGTAGATTTCCCCTTTGTGCGTAAGAATTGTAACCATCAAGGTCTCCACCGAAAACCAACCCTCCCTTGTCTGATTGGCTGACATAGAAATGACCTGCACCAAAGGTAATGACGCCAGGAAGGCAAGGTTTCAATCCTTCTGAAACAAAGGCTTGCAATACATGGGATTCCATGGGCAAACGCATTCCCGCCTGCGCCATGACCTTGCTGGAGGATCCAGCGACGCTTACACCAACATTATTGGCTTTTATCGGTCCTTTAGTTGTTTCGACCCCCCGACAGACACCATCTTGGATATCAAATCCGGTTACTTCACAATTTTGGATGATATCGACTCCCAAGCGATCTGCTCCCCTGGCATAACCCCATACCACTGCATCGTGTCGTACCGTACCCCCACGTGGTTGCCAAAGAGCTCCCTTGACAGGGAAACGAGCGTTTTCGTAATCCAGGAAAGGACACATTTTACGGATGAGGTTTTCATCTAGCAGAACGGCATCAGCACCTGCCAGAAGCATTGAGTTGCCTCTTCTCGCAAAGGCATCCCGTTGAGGGTCGGAATGAAACAGATTCAGTATGCCTCGTTGTGAAACCATGGCGTTGAAGTTGAAATCCTGTTCCAGTCCCTCCCATAGTTTCATTGAAAATTCATAAAAGGGTTCGTTGCCAGGCAGAAGGTAGTTTGATCTGATTATGGTTGTGTTGCGTCCGGTATTGCCTGAACCAAGCCATCCTTTCTCCAATACAGCGACCTTTCTTATGCCATATACCTTTGCCAGGTAGTAGGCCGCGGCCATTCCATGCCCAGCACCAATTATTATGACATCATAGTGCTGCTGAGGTTCCGGATCACGCCACATTACAGGCCAATCCTTATTGCCTCTCAGACCTTGTCTAAATATGTTCCAGACTGAATACTTCATTGATTACCAAACTCGCAATCGATGCATAATATTGCTATTCATATTAAATGTATATTGCAAAACAGGACAAAAACTTAACAAAATGGGACATGTTTTTTGCTGGGTAATAAAATCAAAATCGGCTTTCTGTTGATAGATGGCTTTCCACTTTTGTCGTATTCGAGTGCAATTGAACCATTGAGGGCTGGAAACCTACTTTCGGGTGAAGACCTATTTGAGATCAGTCATTTTTCGGCAAAAGGTAATCGTATCAAGAGCTCCTCCGGGGCAGAGGTAGAGACCCGGTGTTATGATCAAGCACCGAGTCTGGATTTCTTGTTTCTTGTAGCAGGTGGTGATCCCTTCAACGTTGACAATCCGGAACTATTCGAGTGGCTTGCCGAAGTACCCCAAACCGATACCGTGTTGGGGGGTATTTCCGGAGGTCCGGTAATTCTTACCAAAGCCGGATTGATGAAGGATTACCGCATGACAGTTCATTGGGAACACGCTTCATTGCTTGAACAAATGTATCCGAATTTGATCTTGGAGAGATCGCTCTTTGTCATTGACCGTAATCGAATAACCTGTTCGGGTGGTACCGCGCCGCTGGATCTAATGCATCTGTTGATTGCAAGGGAGTTTGGAACAAAATTTGCCAGGGATGTTTCCGATTGGTTTATTCATACTGATGTACGCAAGCCGGGTGAGGCACAGAGATCGGGGTTGGAAGAACGGTTTGGAACACAGGTCAGGCCTGTCCTCAGTTCAATAGAACTGATCGAAAACCACATAGCTGACCCGCTGACTTTGGAGCAATTAGCCAGGTTGGTCGGGATGAGTTCCCGCCATCTGAACAGATTATTCCAGCGGGAAATAGGAACATCGGTCATGAAATTTTGCCGAAATACCAGACTGGAGATTGCCAGAAAATTGATTGAAAGTTCATCCCTGACAACCAACGAAATATTGCAAGCAACCGGTTTTTCCTCTCCGGTTCACTTCTCAAGGGCATTCAGCGAACAATTTGGATTACCACCGACAAGTTATAGAAAAGGAAAAAAATCCTGAGATGTATATTTTGACCGAAGAAATGGAATAGGTAAAATAGTTTTGTCGGGACAAGTCCGATTGCAAATTTTTTGGCAATTGCCTATTGGGAAATAAATCACTGGAAGGATCGAAGCCATTTTGGTTGAATGATAAAAACGATTATTCCGGATTAGTATTGGAGGAAATATGACTAAAGATGGAATCAGGTATTATCTGGTAAGTTTTACAGACCTGTTTGGGGTTGTCCGCTCGAAACTCGTACCTGCAACAGCAATTGACGATATGCGGGAAGAGGGTGCCGGGTTTGCCGGTTTTGCTGCGCATCTGGATATGACACCGGCCCATCCTGATATGTTGGCCATGCCATCTGACAATATTTACCCCTTGCCATGGAAGCCGGAGGTTGCGTGGATTCCCAGTGATCTTCAAATGGATGATCAAGAAGTTGATCATGCGCCCAGATTGGTTTTGAAAAGACTCATATCGAGAGCCAAGGACATGGGTTACAAGGTGATGACAGGGGTTGAGCCAGAGTTCTTTTTGCTTTCCTCTTCAGGTGATGAGCTCTCTGATGATTCGGATACAAGAAGCAAACCATGTTATGACCAGCAAGCGTTGATGCGAAGGTATGACGTGATTTCCGAAATCAGTGATGCGATGATTTCCATGGGATGGGAGCCATATCAAAATGACCATGAGGATGCGAATGGTCAATTTGAAATGAATTGGGGTTTTACTGATCCCCTCACCACAGCAGACCGTCATACATTTTTCAAGGTCATGGTCAAGTCGTTGGCTGAAATCCATGGTTTCAAGGCAACGTTCATGCCCAAACCAATGGCCAACCTTACTGGCAACGGTTGTCATGTACATCTGTCTATCTGGGATGCAGAAAGTGGCAAAAACCTGATGAAGGGTGATGGCGAGTTGGGTCTTTCAAAATTGGCCTACAATGTAATTGGCGGCTTGCTTGAAAATGCAAAGAGTCTTGCTCTGATCACCAATCCCGTGGTCAATTCCTACAAGCGGATCAATGCACCAAGAACCACCTCGGGAGCTACGTGGTCCCCCAATACGGTAACCTATGGTGGAAATAATCGTACCCACATGATCAGGATTCCCGGTGATAACCGGGTTGAAGTTCGGTTGGCTGACGGGGCAACCAATCCATACCTATTGCAAGCCGCCATGATTGCATCAGCCCTGGATGGAATTGAACGCACTGTGGATCCAGGCGAACGAATTGATTTGGATATGTATGCCGAGGGTTATAAGGTGAAAAATGCCCCAAAACTTCCCCTGAACATGCTTGATTCCCTCCGGTTATTCGAAAACTCGGATTTTGTTGAAAAATATTTTGGTAAAGAATTCCACACTGCCTATACCAAACTGAAGGGAGAGGAATGGGATGAATATATGAGGTATTTTTCAGCATGGGAGAAAGCAAACGCCTTGGACGTATAGGGTCTTCCCATTCAGGGCTGAAATGCCCACTAAAAGTTAAACCAACCTCAAGGGGGAAAAGCCAATGCATATTCTGGTACTTCAACATGCCAAGGTCGAACATCCTGGTTCATTCAGGAAAATGCTACGAGATGATGGACATACCTGGGATCCGATTGAACTTGATGAAGGTGAACAATTGCCTGGTCTGGATGGCTATGATGCTCTTTGGGTCCTTGGTGGACCCATGGATGTCTGGGAAGAGGATATTCACCCTTGGCTTAAACCTGAAAAGGAATTCATCAGAGAAGCGGTCAAGGAAAGGGGATTGCCCTTCTTGGGGCTATGCCTTGGACATCAATTACTTGCCGAAGCACTTGGCGGCAAATGCGGCAAGTCCGAATCCCCCGAAGTCGGGGTCATGGGAGTAGATCTTACTGAAGAGGGAAGTGAAAGTATTTTCTTTGATGGTATACCGGACACTTTCGACTGTTTGCAGTGGCATGGTGCCGAAGTTCAGCAAATGCCCGAAGGTGCGGTTTGTCTGGCAAACTCACCTCTCTGTAAAATCCAGGCAATGAGTTGGTACACCCGTGCATTCTCGGTACAGTTTCATTTGGAAGTTGAACCTAATACCGTTGATAACTGGGCTGAAATACCTGCTTACGAATCAGCCTTGGACAAGACATTTGGTCAAGGAGGAGTTTCCCGCTTGCGAAGTGATTGCAACCGTGTAATGAGTAATTTTGAATCAATGGCTGAGCGAGTCTACATCAATTGGTTACATGCAGCATCCAAATAAAAGATTAAAAATTATCCAAATACTGGATTGGCAGTGATCTAGGCGATAATATAAATATATTTATGATTTCCACCGGCTCTCAACAAAAAAAAGCCTAAGGACCGATTCGTAAGAAAAATTGTTTATAATTAAATGGCAGTTTTAATTTATTGAAGTGTCAAAAAAACCAATAATAATTTAAGGGAGCTATCATTTCATGCATGTCAGAAATCATCATGATTTGGTTTCAGATAACAAAGTATCAGGTGCGGTTTATACGCCAAAAAAATTAGCCGATTTTGTTTCACAGCAAATAATCAAATATGTTAATTTAATTGAAACCAGCAAAACAATACGTATTTTGGACCCCGCATTAGGTGATGGCGAGCTCCTCGTATGCCTTCTAAACAATCTTGATCTTCCTAAAAATGTTAAGATTGAAGTTTATGGGTTTGAGATTAATTCAAATGCTTTGCACAATGCAAAGATAAGACTTGAGCAATTCCCAAATATTTCTGTGTTTTTCAAAAAAGGTGATTTCTTAGAGTACATTTTCAAGGAGTTCAAATTTGGTAATCTACCCCAAGTAAATATTTTGAATGGTTTTGACATCATTATAGCCAATCCGCCCTATGTTCGAACCCAAATATTAGGTACTAAAAAGTCGCAGTTAATTTCGAAGCAATTCGACTTATCAGGACGTATAGATTTATATTATCCATTTGTTGTGGGTATTTCTAAAGTACTCAGGCCCAATGGAATTGCTGGTATAATTGTATCTAATCGTTTTATGACTACTAAATCCGGGTCGAAGGTAAGAAATGAGCTAATAGATAAATTTGATTTGCTACATACTTGGGATTTGGGAGATACAAAACTTTTTAGTGCTGCAATTTTACCCGCAGTACTGGTAGTTAGAAAAAAGGGTGATAAACAAAGTATACAACCATTATTTACAACGATTTATGAGACTTCAAAACCCTCAAGAAAGATAACTTCAGATGCTATTTCTGCCCTAAATGAAAATGGAATCGTAAAAATTAGGGATGGTCGAAATTTTCAGGTCAAGCATGGAAAATTGGACACTGAAGGACATCAATATGGTGTTTGGCGTCTCTTGACGAAAAAAAATATTTCTTGGTTAAGGAAAGTAGAAGATAACAGCAAGGGAACTTTTCGAGATATCGGTAAAATACGAGTGGGAGTTAAAACATGCGCTGATAAAATATTTATTCGTAATGATTGGAATGAAATGAATTTGAATTGTCGGCCAGAACTCCTAAAACCTCTTAGTACCCATCATATTGCTCAAAGTTATAAAACATTAACATTAAAAAATCCAAGACAAATACTCTATCCACATGAAGTAGTTGATGGCCAGCGTAAGGCTGTTGATTTAACAAAATATCCCTGTTCCCACGCCTATTTACTATCAAACAGAAAGTTACTTGAAAAAAGAAAGTACCTAATTGATTCGGGTCGGAAGTGGTACGAAATTTGGGTTCCTCAGGATCCTGATGCATGGAAATATCCAAAGCTTGTTTTTAATGACATTGCTGATCAACCAAAATTTTGGATGGATTTTAGTTGCTCTGTGGTTAATGGTGACTGTTATTGGATTGTACCTAAGGATCCATCAGAAATTGATCTACTTTGGTTAGCAGCAGCCATAGGCAATTCTTCATTCATAATTTATTATTATGACCTTTGTTTCAATAATAAACTATATGCAGGTCGAAGAAGATTCATTACTCAATACGTTGAAAAATTTCCTTTACTCGATGTTCACAGTTCCCTCGGTCAATCTATTGTACAAAAATCAAAACAAATATTTGAACTTACACCATCTAAAATTGCTGATAGTTTAAAACTTGAGGTAAATAGTATGATTTGGAAGGGGTTTACGGGAAATTCAAATTGTATAATTTGAATTATCTGCATTAGTCGAAGAATCCAGCCGGTAAAGGAATTTGTATTTTTTTGTTAGAGACTTTTCCTCCGGTCTGGTCAGAGAATTGAAAAAATTTCTCTCCTGTTGTTAAATAGAAGTGTGTCAGTTTAATATTATCATCTTCTGATTTACCAAAGAAAACTGCATATCGAACATCACAATACCTAACTCTTTTTCCCTCTATTTTGGGGATATCCATGATTTTCTTACAAGTTGGATTGATTAAACCCAAGTCAATCGTGGGTGATGTCTGAAGTTTTACTTCCAATAATTGATGCATAATATCAGGAAACTGTCCATCATCTATATATTTATAACCCAGTACCTCACAAATTTTTTTGTGAAGTTCATCTCCTCTCCTCCGTTCTTGATCATTCCCACTATTGGGAATTAATTTCCCATTAAGAGATTCAAGCTTCTTGTAAAGATCATTAATCGAAATCAATTGGTTGGATTCGGGAAAGTTCACTGGACTCCACTCAGGATCGATTTTTATACCGTTTTTAGTGATGCTTTTCAGCAAATCCGAATCCTTTTCGGTAACCAACACAGATTGTTCAGTCTCCGAACGAACTCTTGCCTGATATTTTTTGGTCAAAGTACCGGTATTATCCAGTTCCTTAAGTTTATTGCCCGATACTACTTTTACTTTTTCTATTTTATTATTTACCCCAATTCGAATTATTACATAACGCCTCTCAAGCTCAATATCCTCATTCCAGACCTGAAGATTATTTGATTTTTGACTATAGACATCAAAATTTTGACCAGGAAAACGAGGTTTGGTTCGTTTAAAATTTAAGGGTACAGGGTAACCCAAGGCAGAACATACATTTTGCTTAATGAATTTTGATCTTGATCTTAGAGCATAGCCTTCTACAGAAATACCTTTCATATATTTATTTAGGATAATTTCCAGATTAGGGGTGGGTATCTTTAGATCTAATCTTGTTGTGTCATAGATCGTTATCTCGCTTTTACTAATTGCCTCAGTGTATTTATCTTTTGTAAAATCCATAGGAATCAACCATTTTATGAACGAAATTAAGGAACACATATCGGTAGATCATGAAAACCAATGTGGATTTACATTGCTTGTAGTTCTGATTTTAAAACATCTGATCATTTCAGAACAAAAATCAGGATTTTACTTTCCTTCAGAAAGTCTTTCATAAATATTTTTGTCATAAGCCAGATTAGTATTCTCAGATAGAAGATCGAGGGGGATTTTCCCCTGTGAGTCCGGTTCCCCTGGATCAGCCCCGTTATCAAGCAAGGTTACAATAATATTCGGATTACCATTATAGGCAGCTGCTGCGTGCAAAGGTGTCCAACCAATCAAAACAATTTTTGGATTGATTTGTGCTCCTGCATCAAGTAGTACTTCGATTATCTCGTTATTGGTGTTATAGGCAGCTGCTGAATGCAAAGGGGTCAGTCCCAATTCAGCCTTGGCTTCGATGTTGGCACCAGCATCAAGAAATGCTTTGGTGATTGTGGGGTTGGTGTTATGTGCTGCAGCTATGTGCAAGGGTGTAAATCCCTCACTGCTCTTGGTTTCAATATTGGCACCGGCATTTATCAGAATATTGATAATTTCGGGATCTTGGGTATTGCCTGCAGCCAGATGAAGGACGGTTAATCCACCAGAAGTGGTTAGTTTTATGAGCGCGGGCTGTTCATCTAGACATCGGTCAAGATTGATGGGGATGACTTTTTTGTAGAAATCCCCAGTTAACGAATCAGCACAACTTTGATTGGCTTGAATGATACCCGGAAATCCCGCAAGCATTACCAAAAAACCAAGAAACAGATACGGTAGTTTGTTCATCGAAAATCTCACTAACTTATGCTTATCTCAAGGAGAAATTGTTTGTTAATTCAGGTGGCAGATGCCCTAGTCAAGGAAAGCCTGGCGGTTTCAAGATGTTCCTTCATCCGTTCAGCAGCAAGTTCAGGTTCCCTGAATTTGATCGCATCCAGTATTTGTCGGTGTTGCAGATTGTATTGGTAAATTATGTTGGGCTCAAGTGTAAGTTTTCTCATTCGGGTCCATGACTGGTTGCCTCGAACCGAATTGATTTGCATGGCGATCCATTCAAGCAGGGGATTGCCTGTGGTAGCAACCAGTTTCATATGAAATTGTGTATCCAGATTGGCAAAGGCAACAGCATCATTTACCTTGGTTTCCATGGAATCCAGGATACCGGATATTTCGAGAATGTCTATGGGACGCGCATTCAGAACAGACAATCTGCAAATATGTGGTTCAAAAGCAAAACGTGCATCCATCAATTCGAGAGGACGAGCTGATTCGAAAATGGGCTGACGAAAACTTTTGGTGTTAAACCTAACGTAGGTTCCACTGTTATTCGCGATGGCTACCAAACCCTCACTCTCAAGTTGCCCAAGGGCCTTTCTAACGGTTCCTCTAGATGCTTTCATTTTTTCTGCCAACTCCCTTTCCGGGGGAAAGCGGTCATTCATCTTGTAACCACCAGCGTATATTTCCCCACGCAATTGAGCTGCAATGTCAGAGTATGATTTTCGTTTTTCCATATAATCAAACCAAAATAACAAACCAAAAATATACCAAAACAAGAAAAAAATCAATAAATGGCATTTTTTTGGTTTAACCTGTTATAAAATTGGTTCATTTTAAGATATTTCAAAATGCATAAATTGAATTTAATGATGATTTTGGTTTTGGCGGAGGATTAATGGCTATTCCTGAACATGTGGAATTTGTAATTATTGGTGCCGGTATTCATGGGCTCTCTACCTCTTGGAGATTGGCACAAAAACTAATTGACAAAGGTGAAGAGGTTGAAGGCAGAATAGTTGTTCTTGATAAATCCGGCATTGCCTCGGGTGCCTCCGGTATTGCCTGTGGAGTTGTAAGAAACAACTATTTCCAACCTGCCATGAGGAGGCTTATGGCACATTCCGTGGATGTTTGGGAGTCCGACCCCGAAGGTCTGAGCTATCATCCGGTTGGATATATGCAGATATCATGTGAGGCTATGAGAGAAGATGTGCGAACAATCTTTGAACAGCAACAGGAAATAGGATACGAAAGTGTTTTCATAGAAGGTGAAAATGCTTCCACGAATTACATGAGGGGCATGTTCGAGGATTGGCAGGCAAAAAACATTACCTCGGTTCTGCACGAAAAAAGAGGTGGATACTCCAACAATACTAAGGCAATGTATGGATTGTCGGCAAAAGTGGAGAAACTCGGGGTACGAATAATTTCAGGGATTGAAGTCAAGGGGTTTATAACTGATTCGACATCGAATGCAGTTTCCACTGTAGTTACAGACAAGGGTGATATAACCTGCGAGCAGATAATTATTGGTGCTGGTCCCTGGGTTAGGGATTTTTGGTCCATGCTTGATCTACCCAAGCAGATTACAGTGAAAGATCTGGATGGGGAAATTCACAAGAATGTTGACATGTGGAGATATTGGCAGCTGGAAGAGGGTGTTCTTACGGTTCCACCCGAAGCCCTCCTAACTGATGATGGTAAAATGCCACCGGTTATTCATGTGGACACCGATGCACCACTCTACTCGGATGTTGATGGTTCGGTAATTACAGAGGAAATGTGGGGCATTTACTATAAGCCGGATTGGCATTTTGGTGGAGTTCAGGGAGGCGCTTCTCCCTACAAGGTGAATACACCGGTTGATGAAGTGGCGATAGACCCCTACGGACCTTCAAGTCCAGAGTTTGTTTCCAGTCAGGAATTTGCTCATATGTGGGTTTCGGCATTGGCCCATTGTCACAAGCGATTTGAAGGAACAATGCCCAAATACCATAGAGAACCATCTGGCGGAATAGGATGTTTTACACCTGACAGTTTTCCGGTATTTGATAAATTCAATGAAAATGTGTTTATAATTGCAGATTCCAATCACGGTTGGAAAATGCTAGGTGTTGGTCACCTTGTGGCCGATGAAGTTATGGGTGAGAATCAGGAATTGCTGGAGCCATTCAGGTTTTCCCGTTTTGAAAATGGGGAATTGCATCCCGTTTCAAACAGTCCGTACCCGTGGAGTTAGAAAAGTAAAATAGGAGGTAGTATGCCAGAAACGGATATCGAAAAATTTGTTAATGCCCCTGGTCGGGATGAACAGGTCAAGGAGGTAAGGGCAAAAATTGATAAATTGGGTGTCGAGTACATTTATTTGCAATTTGTCTCTGTCACCGGGAAAATTATGGGCAAGGGCATTCCTGCAGACCACTGGGAAAGCATTGCCAAAAAGGGATTTCAACTAGTTTATGGTGCAACCGTGAACCTGTTTACGAATCGTCATGGCGATTATCTGGGTTATGGACCCGAGGCTGCCGAACTGGTAGGTATACCCGAACCTGAAACCATGATGCAATTGCCATGGGAACCGAAGATTGCCAGATTTTATTGCACCCTTTTCCGAAACAGGGAAGAGCCGGAAGATCCCGGTGCATTTCTGACTGCCGATTGCAGGGGGAATTTGCGTCGCCTCCATGATGAGTTCCAGAACAAGCATGGCTTGCAGTTGAGGATGGGTACCGAACCCGAAATGATGTGGCTTAAAAGGGGTGAGGATGGAAAACCTGCAGGCGGGTTCTCCAAACCGTTCTGTTATCACATCGATCAATTTGAATCACTACGTCCGGTTTACATGAAGGTTATCGAATATGCCCGCAAGATGGGACTGGACATGATTCAAGGAGATCATGAAGATGCTCCCGGGCAGTTGGAACTCAACTGGATGTTTGATGACGTTTTGAAGAATGCTGACCGCCTTACAACCTACCGGCAAATTTGTGCCCAGGTTGCCAGGGAGTTCAATCTGATTGCCTGTTTCATGTCAAAACCGTTTATGGGTGTTTCTGCTTCCGGTTGTCATCACAATCTCTCGCTTTGGAAAGGTGGTGAAAAATCATTCAGCAGGGTGGGCAATGACCCGAACAACCTGCCAGGCATGAAAGACAATTACATGTATACGGTTGGTGGTGAAAACACCTTCATGCCTGATTCGGATAATCCCAGAATGCCTGGCAAGGTTGGATTGATGGCCATCGGTGGAATTGTCAAACACCTCAGGGCATTGACAGCAGTTGGTTCATCTACTGTAAATTCATACCGCAGACTTTGGGATACCGGTTTCTGGGCACCTGTCTTTGCCGATTGGGGCTTTCAAAATAGAACCACCGGTTTGCGGGTATCCGCACCCGGAAGGTTTGAATACAGATCGGTCGATTCAATGGTCAATCCATACCTTATGGGATCGGTCATTCTGGCTGCCGTCAAGGATGGTATAGAAAACAACCTTGATCCGGGCGAACCCGAGGAAAGAAACATTTACGAGGCAATCAAAGCCGGCAAGGATGTCCGTAAACTGCCGATGTCACTTGGTGAAGCCCTTGAAGCCTTGGCCAATGATGAAATCATTCAAGGTGGCATGCCTGGTGAAATGTACCGCTTGTATCATGAATACAAAACCGATGAGTGGGAACGGTTCATGCATTCGGTCTCCGATTGGGATCAGGAAGAATACATCGATTGTTTACCATAATATAAATCAAGAGTCAGGGTGTGATAGTACACCCTGGCTATCACTAAAGCATTTTGGGAGTATTTTGAAATGTGTGGAATTGCAGGGATAATTCATCGGGGAAAATCCTCTGGTGTTGGTTCTGAAATGACCGATATGCTTCAGGCTCTGAAGCACAGGGGACCTGATTCAACAGGCTATGCCATCTATGGCGACATTGGTGATGGTGACCTAATCATGCGGGTAAAGGTAGCCGAACGAGAGGATTTGGACAAGGGAAGCAAAATCAAGTCCTTGATTCGCGAACGTATCGGAGAGGTGGAAAATATAGTCAAAGAGCATGCAACCATCAAATCCAAGGATCAGGCTACTGATTATGCCCTGCGATATGTCCTTTCAATCAAGGACAAACCGACCGAGATGGCAGAAACCATCGAGGAACTTGAAGGGGTGGAAATTCTTTCCCTCGGTCGAAGACTGGAATTGGTGAAGGATTTGGGCGATGCCGCCGAAGTGGCCTCGGATTACGATTTGAAATCATTCAATGGCACGCATGCCATAGGACACACCAGGATGGCAACCGAATCAGATGTTGATATTAGGTCGGCACATCCGTATTGGGCATTTCCTTACAACGATATTTCAGTTGTTCACAATGGCCAAATTACCAATTACTGGATCATGCGGAGGGAAATGGAAAGAATGGGGCACAGATTCATGTCGAATTGTGACTCCGAACTTCTTGCCGTTTATACCGCGCACAATCTTTCGAATGGTGAAACACTTGAAGAAAGCCTGACCAAGTCAATCCATGAAATCGATGGAGTATTTACCTACTTGGTCGCAACCAGGGATGAACTTGGAATGGCCAAGGATACCATGGCAGCGAAACCACTGGTCCTGTATGAAAGTGACGACCTGATTGCCATGGCATCGGAAGAGGTTGCAATTCGGTCAATACTTCCGCAGGAAATTGATACCTATGATCCCTATGACGAGGAGGTACGTGTATGGCACACCTAAGTGATTCCGAATTGAGGGAAATGACCCAGGAGGAACGGGTCAAGGCTCTCGGGATGACAACGGAGCAGTTGACCGGAAGGTCAATGGCAATTGAGTTTGATCCTGATGAAAAACAAAGATTTCTTTATCCCTGGGCTCCGGACGTGGATTACAACAAGCGTACTGAAATTGATGCGGATGATGGAACAACCACGGAAATAAACACCCGAATCAGAAATCTGATGGATGAGGGCTATGGATCAATAGTTATCAAGAACCCAAGGGGCAAACATGGTCTTGGGGTCGGCATTCTGAGCCGCCTGAACCTGATTTTTGAAGGATCATTGGGTTATTTCGCCGTCGGTTTGAACGATGGCCCCAATGTCAGGATCAATGGTCGGGTTGGCTGGTCCTGTGGTGAAAACATGATGTCGGGTTCAATCGTCGTCGAGAAGAATGCCGGTTCAACCTTTGGTGCAGCCATCAGGGGGGGTGATCTTGTCTGCAAGGGGTCCGTGGGGTCTAGAACAGGCATAGATATGAAGGGCGGTACCATCATTGTCGGTGGTGATACAGGGGCACTTTCGGGTTTCATGATGCAAAGGGGACGCATGATCGTTTGCGGCAATGCCGGCAAAAACCTGGGTGACTCCATGTATGATGGCACCATCTATATCGGTGGCAAGATCCAGAGTTTGGGCGTTGATGCGGTTACGGCCGAATTGACCGATCTGGACAAGAGTTGGTTGCATCGAAAACTCAACCTATACGGCATGGTTCCGGAACAGGGAATTGATCATTTCACCAAGATCGTGGCTGGCAAGCAGCTGTGGAACTACGATAATCTTGAACCGACCGAGAAGAAATTGATTTTATAAATTCAAGAGGAGACAACCGGAATGTTAAAATCTGAAGACAGTCAGAAGCAACCGATGAAGCGGGACAGGTACAATCTCGGTAAATCGTTCATTTTTCCACCCCATGTTATTGATGATATTCATGTCAAATCGGAACTGGGTCGATATCGGATGCGGGGATTTTCCCTTTTCAAGAAAATTCCCCACTGGGATGATCTGACTTTTCTGCCAGGTACTTTGACAAGATTTGTCATTGAGGGTTATCGTGAAAAATGTGATACCAAGACCATCATCGGTTCAAGGGCCAAGCGTCCCCTTGAGTTGGACATTCCAGTCTATGTAACAGGCATGAGTTTCGGGGCCCTTTCCTATGAGGCCAAAACTGCCTTGGCACGTGGTGCCACGATGGCCGGAACAGCGACCTGCTCGGGTGAAGGTGGCATGATACCTGATGAAAGAAGATACTCTTCCAAATGGTTTTATCAGTGTATTCAGTCCCGTTATGGCTTTAACCCCCATCATCTGGTATTGGCTGATGGGTGTGAATTTTTCATTGGCCAAGGCTGTAAGGTGGGTCTTGGAGGACATCTCATGGGTCAGAAGGTGACCGATCAGGTTGCTGAAATGAGGTCCCTACCTGCTGGAATCGATCAAAGATCACCTGCCAGACATCCGGACTGGCTGGGGCCTGATGACCTTGCTCTGAAGATTCAGGAAATCAGGGAAGCCACGGATTGGCAGATTCCAATCCAGTTGAAACTAGGTGCCGCAAGGGTCTACGATGATGTACGAATGGCGGTAAAGTGCGATCCGGATTCCATTTATATCGACGGTATGGAAGGTGGTACTGGTGCAGGACCCCATTTGGCTACCGAAGATACCGGGGTACCGGGTATGGCGGCAATCCGTCAGGCCAGAAAGGCTATTGATGATCTGGGCATGAAGGGCAAGATAAGCCTCGTATATGCTGGTGGCATAAGGAATGGTGCCGATGTGGCCAAGGCCATAGCACTGGGCGCTGATGCCATTGCCCTGGGGCACTCGGTAATGATGGCCCTGAATTGTAACAAGGATATTCCGGAAGCGAATTTTCCTGAGGAAATGGGCGTTGAACCCGGTTATTGCTATCATTGCCATACGGGAAGATGCCCGGTTGGAGTGGCTACCCAGGATCCGGTTTTGAGATCACGGCTAGATCCCGATGAGGCGGCGGAAAGGGTTTACAACTTTCTTCACACCCTGACGATTGAGGCACAGCTATTTGCTCGAGCCTGTGGTAAGACGAACATTCATTCCCTGGAGGTTGAGGATTTGGCTGCATTGACCATGGAAGCTTCGGCCATGGCCGGGGTTCCGCTGGCTGGTACCAACCACACGGTCGGAATAGAAGACTATCACCATTTATAAGGAGTAACCAGATGGCTGGAACAAAATATAGAGGTTCGGAAATATCCGACATCGATCAGTTCATCAAGGACAAGGATGGATTGGGTTCGGAGCGAGAGGTTGAGATTGGTCAGCATATCGGCTACCGTTATGATGTTAATCTGGTTCCCGATCATGATCGATTGACACCGTTCCTGAAAGAGTACATGGAAGTCATGGGGTGGGATGATCTCAATTGGCTTGAAGATGTCCACATGGGTTATGAAGATGGCAAGCCGGCTGTATTCGACCGCAATATCAATGGTTGGGTCAGGGTTCCGGATTCAATTGAATTGCCCGATAACCAGCAGGACCGGGATATGATTGCTCGAGAATTGCTGATCAAGTTTCAGATGTCGGATCGCCACCCGCTGGTATTGTTGCGAAAGGCTTACATGAAATTCTGAAAATGGTAAAGGTAGCCTGTTTGCAATTGGCCCCGAGGGCAAGTTTCAAGGAAGCAGAAGAAGAGATCGAGGTCCATTTCCAGTCAGCTGTGGACCAAGGTGCGGAATTCATTTTCCTGCCAGAATATTGCGGTGGCTTAACAAGCAGGAATGGATTGCTCGCACCTCCCGTTGCAAGGGAAGAAAACCATCCAGTTCTTCATCAGCTTCAAGCCAAGGCAAAAAATGACAATGTGTGGGTATTGTGTGGTTCGATTGCCATTGAAGGTACCAATGAACTCTTCCAAAACAGATCATTTGTCATCAACAATCATGGTGAGATAGTCGCACGCTATGACAAGATTCACCTGTTTGACATCAAACTGTCGGAAACCCTTGAATATAGGGAAAGCGCCGTTGTAGAGCCCGGTAGACAGGCAGTAATAGCGCAAACTTGTATCGGTGCCCTCGGATTGTCGGTTTGTTATGACCTGAGATTCCCCAAACTATACAGGGACCTGGCTCAAAAAGGGGCAAGTATCCTTACCGTACCGGCAGCCTTCATCAAAACGACCGGGCAAGCACATTGGCATGTCCTGAACAGGGCAAGGGCCATTGAAAACGGTGCCTTCGTTGTTTCTCCCTGTGCCGTTGGTGACATTCCGGGTGGAGGAGCTTCCTATGGTCATTCCCTGATCATTGATCCCTGGGGACAGGTCTTGGCAGATGGTGGTGACAGCCCCGGTGTCATCGTGTCAGAAATAGACATTGATAAAGCAAGGGAAATGAGGCAAAAAATACCCAGCCTCAGCCATGACAGAGAGTATGAAATCAGCTAGACACTCATAGCGAATCGATGACCTATTTCTTTCCAAACAGGGAAAACACACCAAAGAAGATACCGCTGAGGGAAGAATTTCTCAAATGGCAGTGCCGTTTACGACAAATCATCGTGCGTGAAAATGATGGCAAACCCGACCGCTCCATCATGCCTCTCGTTCATTCCGATACCGGTATCTGGGAACCTTTTCAGGTGATTACCGTTCTTTGCCGCAATCTCCAGCATTCGGTTACACCGGAAATGCATCACATGGTTAAATCCACCAATGACCCCTTTCAGGTCCGGGATAAGGCAATCAAGTTCTTTTCCGAAAGATATTATCAGCAATTCGATCGATTTTCTGATACAATTACAGCAACTTTTGAAGAAAACTCGGACAGGTATCGGGATTTGTTTCATTCAGGTACCTGTGTCCTGCGGTTTGAAGCATTTAACAAGAGGTACACATTGTCCTGCAAGGTGGAAGAGTTTCCTGTCAGTGATTATTTCTGGCAAGCGACCTATTGGCACAATTTATTGTTCAATCCCAATCTGTCCCCTGCCATAAAGGTTCTGGGATTTACACCCGACTGGGAAAGATCATCGGAGAACAAGGGGTAGGTTGAATGGATGATATACCGATAGCTGTCGCCCAACAGAATAGGCCCAGATACGAAGTTCCCTTTGAGCGGGGAGGAATTATTGAGCCTGGAAGACCAATTCTGCTGCCAGGAACGGAAAGGTACATTATTCCCGGAGGTGGCAGTCGTACCATTCCAATCTGTGAAGGTGATGAAATCGGCATTTTGAATCTGGAGGGCAATCAGGCTGTCGAAATGATCATGTTCAACCATGAAGGAAAATCTGATGCCGGTTTCCTTGGCACAAAAGGTTCAGGAAAACCCAATGGTACAATAGCACTGATAAAACATCCCTTGCACGGTCAGGATTTTCCTCTTGATTCGTTGCAAAACATGGGAATTGACATTGAGGATGGTGATACCGTCTTGCTTCATGGTCAGGATACCCCGGCTGGTCAATTGGACAGGTTCTATTCCTCCCAGTCTGGCGTCTTGATCGTATCCTTGACTGGTAGTGCAATGTTGCCTTGGGAACAAAACGCCCTTACGGAGATAGCCCTCTATGTAAAACGTGCTCATCCATCTGATGAAACCAATCATCTGAAACCACCCCCACCATTGGCTGATCCGATTGTGGACAGCAATGTGATGCCCGGAGAGGCCTTTGTTTATGAGGTCAAAGCTGGGGAATACATCCAGATTCTGGACGTGCAAGGCAGGGAGTGTTCTGATTTTCAGGCCTTTTCGATGCGTGATCTCGACAAGGGTCTTGAAAGGGAAATTGATCCAACGGCCACAAGAACACTGGGGGGGACCATTTATCCGACACCGGGTCTCTACTCAAAGTTTTTCAATGTCAACTTTGACCCTCTGGTACAGATAGTTCAGGACACCTGTGGTCGCCATGATGCATTCGGATTGGCCTGTACTGCCAAGTATTACGAGGATATGGGATACCCGGGTCACAAGAACTGTTCCACCAATATGTCACGCAAACTTGCCCACTATGAAATACGTGAAAGGGAAGGGTGGCCAGCCATCAATTTCTTTTTCAATACAGGTCTTGATGGTAATCATGCCATGATGTTCGATGATCCCTGGTCGCGACCAGGGGATTATGTCATGCTCAAGGCATTGACGGATCTGGTTTGTGTTTCCACGGGCTGTCCTTGTGATATTGACGCTGCCAATGGGTGGAATCCCACCGATATACAGGTTCGTACCTATGGCAAGGACGAGGATTTCAAACCATCGATAGGATATCGCAAGTCACAGGAGGGCGATTTGATTGAAACGAAAAAAACCGGTTTTTATGACAGTTTTGCCAAACATACACGCGATTTTGTCGAATACAGTGGATACTGGCTTCCCAACACAATACGCAATCATGGTGCCATCAGCGAGTATTGGGCTTGTCGGGAGAAAGTCGTCGTAACGGATTTGTCCCCCTTGCGTAAATATGAAATTACCGGTCCGGATGCGGAACAACTCATGCAACATTGTGTAACCAGGGATATCCGGAAACTGTCTAACCGTCAGGTGGTTTACACGGCAATGTGCTATGAGCATGGTGGCATGATTGATGATGGAACGGTATTTCGGCTGCAGGACAATTTCAGGTGGGTTGGAGGCAATGATGAATCCGGTTTATGGCTTCAGAAACAGGCCCGGGAACTGGGTCTGAACGCTTGGGTTAGAAACTCCACCGATCAATTGCATAACATAGCCGTTCAAGGTCCAAAGTCGAGGGAGGTTTTGCAAAAGGTATTCTGGACCCCACCGGTTGAATCCTCCATTGAAGAACTTGGATGGTTTAGATTTACCGTAGCTCGGATAGGAGGCTCCAAGGGAATAGCCTGTGTTGTCAGCAGAACAGGATATACAGGTGAATTGGGGTACGAAATCTTCTGTCATCCACAAGATGCCGCAAAGGTATTTGATGCCGTATGGGATGCAGGTCAGGAATTTGGCATGATACCCTTCGGCTTGGAGGCCCTGGATTTGGTGAGAATTGAGGCCGGTCTCATCTTTGCTGGCTATGAATTTTCCGATCAAACCGATCCGTTTGAGGCTGGCATTGGCTTTACTGTTCCACTAGTGTCTCAAAAGGATGACTTCATAGGTAGAAAGGCCTTGGAAAGAAGAAAGCAAAATCCGGCAAGAAAACTGGTAGGGCTTGATATTGAAACTGGACTGGTGCCTTCAAATGGTGATTGCATAAGGATGGGCAAGGCTCAGGTTGGGGAAATCACATCGGCCATGAAATCACCAATCCTGGGTAAAACCATTGCCTTGGCTCGGGTAGATATCACCCATTCAGAACTTGGAGCTGAACTTGAGGTTGGACAGCTTGATGGTCAACAGAAACGTCTGAAGGCGAAGATTGTACCTTTCCCACATTTCGACCCGGAAAAGAAACGAGTTCGTGGAAACTATACCTAAATCCAGCCTGCATCGACTATAAAGTTCTGGGCCGAACACATGCGAGATTGATCAGAGGCCAGAAATAGCGAAAGTGCTGATACATCTTCAGGTAAAACCCGACCTGCAAGCCGCTGGTTTTGATCAAGTGTTTCCTCGGCTTTTTCATCAACCCACAAATCCAATTGTCTTTGTGTCATAATCCATCCCGGTACGATGGTGTTGACTCTGATATCATGCTTTCCCAGATCGGTTGCAAAGCACCTTGTCATACCATGTACGCCAGCTTTTGAGGTCCCATAAACTGGGAGATTTTGGGAACCAACATACCAACTGGAGGATCCAAAGTTGATGATGGAACCACCTCCTGAGTCAATCATGCCGGGGAGTACGGTCTGGATGGCAAAAAAACTGTGCTTCAGATTTACCGAAATAATGTTGTTGAATTGTTCTGGTGTAACATCAGACCATCCATGTCTTGTATCATTGGCTGCATTATTGAGCAAGGCCTTACAAGGACCATTGCGATCGATAAAGTCCTGGATGACAGCCTGGTAATTTTGGGTTTTCGTGATATCACATTGCGTAAATTCCACCTGATGCCCACGTTCGTTAAGGTCATCTGCCAGGGCTTGTCCTTCTTTGGTTGCGATATCGACAAAACCAACGACTGATCCTTGTTTGGCAAAATCTTCCACAAGGGATTTACCGATACCAGTTGCACCACCGGAAATAAAGACATTTCTGCCTTCAAGGCAATAATATTTAACTTTGCTCAATGGAATACTGTTGGTCATGTGATTTCTCTATTGTTGGAAAAGGCTCGGATATTTATTTCAAATGAGCGTTCAATTATATTTAAAGTTGGATGTACAGCAATATTAAACCAAAGGTAAAGCAACAACAGAAATGCACCTAGAATTTTATTCACTATCAAATCATTAATTGTCAAGCAGGAAGGAAATAATGCTTCTGGACATCTCGTCAAAAAGTTATGTGATCAAAATCAATCCCGATGAGGGTGGAAGGATCGAATCTCTTTCCTATACAACAAAGGGCAAGACAATTGATTTATTGAAACCCAAGCCGCCAAACAATCATGATCAGGACCGGATACCACTCTATGGCTCATTTGTCATGGTCCCATTTAGTAACAGGTTATCACAACCAAAGATCGTGACAAGTGAGGGAACCTTGGCTGTCAGTAAAAACTGGACTCCGGAATCCTGTGCCATTCATGGTTTTGGGGTAACGATGACATGGATACCTCAGGAGGTTAGGAAGGATTTCTGTTCCCTGTCAACACCACTTAAAACCAGTGAGGGACGGAACGTCGGAATTGGTATTCAGGAATTTAAAGTATCAGAGGAAAGTGGCTTGGTATCTCGTGTCGGGTATTGCAATAACCAGTTTGACTGGATTTTTGCGGGTTTGGGTTTTCATCCATGGTTCAACCTTTCAGGGGGTGAGGGAAAAGTGGAATTCGTTGCCGGTGGAAAGTTCGAGACTGACCGGCGGTACATACCTACTTCCTACAATGAATTGGGAAACAAGGAAGTTCTATTGAGTTCCCAACATAATAATGGGATTGATTCGTGCTTTGGGAATTGGGAAGGAAGTGCCAAATTGACATTGGAAAGCATTGATGCAGAGGTAGCTATTTCTTCAAGTGCAAATAATCTTCATGTCTATATCAATAAGGATCTTGATGCCATTTGTGCAGAACCTGTCAGTCATGTAACAAATGCCATGCATGATCAAAGATGGAACAGATTTGCCGGTATGCAAAAAGTAAAGGCAGGGGAAACGATCTGGCTAGATATGAGTGTAAATGCTCTATGACCTTGGGACAAATTCAACCCGGCAATATGCAATGCCTCAATCACAAATCCTGGCTTCAGCATATTTTTTGAAATTGTTAAGAATGCTTTGCCACCCCAGACGTTGAAATTCATCATCATGCACTGAATCGGGATCAAATGTGATTTTTACTGTGGTTTTGGTATTATTTTGGGGACAAAAGAGAACCTGAACGTTTCGATCATCATCCAATTTATAGGCTAGGTGTTTGCTTGGCTCTATAACCGTGAAGGCTCCCTCAAAATCAAAACCCATACTCCTGTCCTTGGCAGCCATGTGGTAAATGAATCTTCCTCCTGGACAAAGATCGCTTTCAGCCCGGGTACATTCCCAGTCATCGGAAGCAAAATTCCAATATATGATATGTTCTGGATTGGTGTAGTATTCCCAAACCTGATCAACCGGTACAGAAACATTTGCTTGAATTTCTATTGACACTGGTGCCTCCCTAATTGGCAGAATGAACGAGGATGCGAAACTTGTCCATAAAAATACGGAAATCCATTCCCTTTCAAAATGAAATTTAGAAATTCAATAAAACAGGGGGCCCTGAAGCCCCCTGAAAAAATAGACCAAAATGGTGGCTATTTATCGTTTTCTATCGCTTGGGTGATATGTTCCGAATTGCCATATTTGCGGATTTTTTCATCTTGTCGATCAAATTCCATGCGGAAGGTGACGATGTGCCACCAAATCCAGAAAACCAAGGCAATGATGAGCAGGATCAATTCCAAGCCCTGAAAGGGGTAAATGGCCCCAACATCAGCGAGGTCTACCGCCCAGGATGATATTCCGGTTGTATTCATGATTTACTCCTTTCTAAAAGTTATTTGCCATTTGCCATGGCAATTTCTGCTTCACGTACTTCCCTTGCGGCCGCTTCTTCTTCCAAGGCAGTACCGAAATCAAGTCCCATCAATTCAACTTCCTTTGGAATTCTCAACAATCCAAAGGCATGAAGGATCTTGGATGCAATATATCCCGGCAGGAAACCAAGTACACCAAACATGATGATGGCCCCAATGAAGTTACCCAATGGATTGATTGCGGCATAACCATCGTAAGGTGAACTTGGGTGTCCCCAAAGTACAAATCCACAGATGACCAAACCGATGAAACCGGCATAACCATGGACAGCAACAGCACCTACGGCATCATCGATCTTGAACTTGTTTTCAACCCAATAATGCAACTTGTAGGCGAGGTATGTTCCAACACCACCTATAATCATGGCTTGTATCGGATGATACAGGTCATTACCGGCCGAGGCCGTAATGATTCCAGCCAATCCCCCCGAGTAAGTCCAGAAGGCGTTACCCCTGGAAACAAAGTAACCCATCATCATGCCTCCGGAAAGGGACATGAGGAAATTGAAGGTAATGGCACCCAGAGTTGTGGGCGTCAAATAAATCGTCGTCGCGGTCCAGGTTTCCCCGGTAATATTTCCGCCGATCCCTTCTGGAGAAATCAAAGGAACATTACAGGCGACATAGAAACCCCAAAAACCGGTATAGATCAGGAACAGACCTATACAAACTAACCATGGGTTGTGGGGAAGTATATCCCTCGGTTTCCCATCAGCAGCAAATTTACCCAATCGTGGTCCAAGAACTACCAATACCCCCAAGGCAAATCCACCTGCTACAGCGTGAATTACTCCGCTGGCATAGGCATCATGATAGCCAAGAAGTTGGACCATCCAACCTTGGTAATGCCAACCCCAGGCTGCATCAATTATCCAGGCACCTGAGCCAATCAACACTGCCAGAATCCAAAAGGCTCCTGAATTGATTCTTTCGATTACTGAACCAGATACAATCGATGCTGCAGTCCAGGAGAAGAGCAAAAATGCAGCCCAAAACACACCGGTTATTCGATCGCTAAGGTTGGTCCCCATAATATCGGAAACAGGCGAATTGGCATTTGCCGCTTCCCATTCAATGCCCCCGGTAATGAATGGACCATTTGGAAATGCCCAATAAATCCACCAACCGAAGAAAAAGAAGGTAATTGTGACCAAAGGTATCAGCATTGAATTTTTCAACAGGGTATGCATATGATTGCGCCGCCTGCTGGCTCCGACTTCATACATGCAGAAACCTACGTGAATCAAAAACATCAAAGCTACGGTCAACCAGTAATAGAACTCGGTAAAAATCGTAGTCAATGCATCAAGATTATTCCCCATAATTCTCTCCCTAATTATTTACAATTTAATGGGAATATGCTCGTTGAGTTATTGTGTGAACGAAAGTTAACAAAATAAAAACCCTGCAACCATTCTCCCAGTACATCTCCCAGTCATTAAACGTGAACAGCCAATTCTAAAGAACTGAAAAACCAATTTACAGACAAAGCAAATGTTCAAAGGGTATTGTATATTAATATTGTAAAAACTTGAATTAGTTTTTCATTCCACCGCAATGTTCTCATTCACAACAGCATCAGCCAATTCTTTCATGCTATTGTACCGAAAGTTGAATGTGGGCATTGTTTCGGGAGTTTTAGTAGCACCATACCCTTTTTTCTGGTGCCTCCTATAAATCCAGCAATTGTCTAATTCGAAGTGGTTTGCAGGAATGTGGTCATGAAAAAGGCTCTCAGCAACATGAAGGATTTCATGCTTTTCAATTCCCTTTTGAGCGAGCTTTCCAAACATGAATTTAAAATTATTTGGGTTGGGTTTATAGGTTCCCACATCCTCAGCCGTGATAATATCATCGAATTCAACTTCCAATCTGTTATTGGATTTGCTGAAACTAGTGTTATCCACATTGGAAAGGATCACCAATTGGAAATGTTTCTTCAAGGTTTTCAGAGCAGAAACAGAATCATCAAAGGCAGGCCAGGTACCTACAGAATTGCCATAATTCCTGCTTTCTTCGGGATCAATGCTGATATCCCATTCAGCAGCTATTTGTTCATACACCCTTGACAAAAGTTGGGGATATTTCAGATCTGGATGCAAGGACTGGGTTTTGGCTTCAAATTTTGCATGTGCTTCCAATACCTTATCAGGCACAGGTGTATAATCGAGTTTTTGAATCAGGGGCCATAAACTTTCAAGAATGCCAGATTCCCAATCAATAAGTGTTCCATAACAATCGAAGGATAACACCTTGTAGTCAGTTAACTTCATATAATTTCCGATAATTTTATATGAAAATGTAGCAGATTTTTGAATGGATGGTCCTTTATAGTGTTATTGAATTCAAGCATTTGAACAATGTTCTAATTGCTACACTTTCTACCACAAAAAAAATATGTATATTTAGTTATTAATTTTCGTATAAACATACAACCGCAAGTTGCGGCTTTATCCAAAATTCAAGAATTGGGGCAATTAAGTCGAGCGGATTAATTTTTTAACCTAGGGAATGGATTTTCATGTCAAGACCTCACAAGATTCTAGTAGTTGATGACGAACCGGACCTGGAACCTTTGGTTCTCCAAAGAATGCGCAGGGAAATAAGAAACAATACTTACGAATTTGCTTTTGCAAATGATGGTATTAGAGCTCTTGACCAGCTTAATGCGGACGAAGGAATTGACATTGTTCTCTCGGACATAAACATGCCGAAGATGGATGGCTTAACTCTCCTTGAGCAAATCCCAAGTATAAATCCCAACATCAGATCGGTAATTGTTTCGGCCTATGGGGATATGAAAAATATCAGGAAGGCCATGAATCGAGGGGCCTTTGATTTTGTAACCAAACCGATTGATTTTATGGACTTGAAAACAACTATCGAGCGAACAGCCAAGCACCTTGAGCTTTGGCGTGATGCTTTGGCGGCAAGGGATAAACTGACTTCACTCAATAATGAGTTGTCAATTGCTGATAAAATGCAGCAATCTATTTTACCGAGAATATTTCCCAGCGGAGAGAATTACAAAATTGCAGGTACAATGTTGCCCGCTAGGAATGTAGGAGGGGACTTTTTTGATGTAATCAATTGTGGAGAAGGCAAAATCGGCATTGTGGTTGCAGATGTATCCGGCAAGGGAGTACCGGCTGCAATGTTCATGATGTCTAGCAGAACATTGATAAAAGGCTCGGCTATCGGCAATAAAAATCCCAGCGATGTTTTGAAGGAAGTCAACAGATTATTGGTTGAAGACAATTTGACTGGTATGTTTGTATCAGTTTTTTATTGTGTTGTTGATACCAGAACAGGACAATTCTTCTATTCCAATGGAGGGCATAATCCTCCCTTGATCGTGAAGCCGGATGGTAGTTCCAAGTTTTTAGAAATGGAAAGTGGAGTTGCCTTGGGGATGTTTGAAGAAATTGAATTCAAAGACCAACAAATTACACTTGAGCCAAATGACAGAGTGGTATTTTATACAAATGGCATAACAGAAACCATGAACGCAAATGATGAATTATATGGAAATAAGGGATTAATACAGGCTGTAAAATCCAATAAGGATTTAAATATAGAGCAATTCAACCAAGCAATAGTAAGTAACGTGAGGGAGTTTTCCAAAGATGTTCGGCAGTCTGATGATTTAACCTGTATTTCACTTTGGTACGATGGCCCGGCTAGTTCAAGAGTTTAAATAGCTGGACTTTGAAATTAATTTAATCTTCCTTGAATAAATCTGAGCGATTTTGAATACAAAATGAAATTTATGCGCAAGTATTTGACAAAATCGATTTTTTTCCCCTTTTTGATGTTATTGGGAATACTCGGTACCCCCATGAATTCTCAGGAAAATATGGGTATAGATGAAAACCGGATTACCTTTGGACAGTCAGCGGCATTTACCGGTCCAGCAGGTGAATTGGGCAAGGCTATGAGACTTGGGATCCAGGCAGCTTTTGAAGAGGTGAATTCAAGCGGTGGGGTACATGGTAGGGAAGTTCATCTAATCCACCTTGATGATGTTTATGAACCGGATAGAGCAGTATCCAATACCAGAGAGCTGATCGAAAACCAGAATGTATTTGCTGTCATTGGTGAAGTAGGGACCCCCACCTCACGAGCTGTTGTAAACATAAGTGAAGAAGCAGGTGTTCCATTCATAGCACCTTTCACGGGAGCAGGTTTCCTGAGAGACAGTACTAGATTCAAGACGGTTATAAATATTCGTGCCTCCTATCAGCAGGAAATCAATGAAATGATTGAGCGGCTAACCCAGGATCGTAGAATATCAAGGATAGCAGTCCTTTATCAAAATGATTCCTTTGGACGAGTTGGTTATAATGGGACAATTAATGCCTTGAAGATTTATGGTCTTCAATTGATAGGCAGAAGCGTATATCCCCGAAATACGACTGCGGTAAAAACAGCTCTTTATGATCTGATGATCAAGAATCCTGAAGCCATTATAGTTGTCGGGGCTTATGATCCTGTAGCCACAGCCATCAAGTGGGCACACAAGGTTGACTTCAAGCCAATCTTCATGACCATTTCCTTCGTTGGAGGAAACGCCCTTGCTTCCTCTTTGGGTGAACAGGATTTCCCGGATGTTTACATGACCCAAGTCGTACCTGATTTCTTGGCCACAAATTCTGAAGTGGCACTACAATACCGTGAGGCGATATCAACTTTTCGTCCGGGTGAAAGCTATGGCTTTGGTTCGTTTGAAGGATATTTGGCAGCAAGGGTAACAATTGAGGCATTGAAACAGTGTGGTCGTGAAGTTGACCGGGATTGCTTTTTGAATAAATTCAACCAGACCAATGAAATCACTGTTGGGGACATGGATTTCTATTTTGGAGAATTTGACAATCAAGGTTCGGATGAAGTTTTTTTAACACAGTTTGTTCCTGAGGAAGGATTTGTCCCAGTTCGATCCCTTTTGGATAATCCACAGGGTAACCAGTAATGACAAGGGGATCGGCCATTAGCGTTAACAAACTGTCAACGCAATTGTATGCGGCAATATTTGTAACTGTTCTCATTACAATTATAGCTGTCATAATTGCTTGGTTGTCATTTGAGAGAGTCGGTGAAGCTCAACAAAAGGTAAATAATGTCAGCCTTCCTGAGATGATCTCCGCATTCGGACTGGCAAGAACAAATTCGGCCTTGAGTGCAGCTGCCCCAAGATTGACCACGGCCCAAAACGAAATCGATTTGAATAATGTTTCAGAAGAAATTGATACCTACGTAGTGGAGTTCGAAAGAAACCTGGAAAATCTTTTGACATTGGAAAACAATAGGGATTTTGAGAATAGTCTGACTGAAAGTGCCCGGGAATTGAAACAAAATATTGACGAGATTGAATCTCTCATGAAGGAAACTTTTGTTCTTAGAGGCAAATCAGAAAAATTTAACATCTCGGTTAATCGACTTGAACAAACAATCAGAACAGACCTTCTCCCATTGATCGACAATCAGTTTTTTTATGTGATGACAGGTTATGAGAGTCTCAACAAGGGAATCGGAGATCCCAATACTTACCGCTCCGAGAAGGAAATCAATTTATTCCGCCATTTGTCAAATCTGGAGAAAGAAGTCAATATCGCCATACAAGTGCTTGCATCGACAGCAGCACTGAATGATGCTGCCCTGATTGATGTTTTGAGAGATCAATTTGAATCATCCTATGACGGTATTCAAAGAACCCTGAAAGAAATTGACAGGGGGAGTATATTGGAAGATACTCTCCCGCTTTTCGATGCGCTGAACCTTTACGGGTCAGGCGAAGAAAATGGTTTTCAACTTCGGGTCGATGAAATAAGAATTCAAAACCGACTGGTCGAGTTGTTACAACAAAACAGGATCATTTCAGCCAGACTGGTCAATCAGGTAGAGGCCATAGTCAGCAACAGCAATGAACAGGCAAATATTGCCATCGAGGAAGCTAATGCTACTGTTTCCGCCGCAAATAGACTCCTCCTGATACTTGCAATTGCAAGTGTCGTATTGGCGTTTTTGATTGCATGGTTGTTTGTAGGAAAACACATTCTGAAACGACTGGAGGAATTATCAACAAAAATGCGGACCATGGCTACGGGTGACTTTGACGAGGAGGTTGTAGTTAAGGGTAGAGACGAAATTGCCGAAATGGCCGAAGCCCTGGAGATATTCCGCAAGAATTCACTTGAGGCCCAAAGGTTGAATTTGGTGGAAGAATTGGCTGAAGAGGTTGTCAGTAAAAATCAGGAACTTGAGAAAGTACTGGATGAACTTCAAAAGGCTCAAAACCAGATTGTCATGCGTGAAAAACTGGCAGCATTGGGGGAATTGACTGCTGGTGTTGCACATGAAATCAAGAATCCATTGAATTTTGTGAAGAATTTCTCTGAAGCGTCACTGGAGTTGATTGATGAACTGGAAGAGGCCACGGAAATCGAGGACCATGAGGAGCTGATAGAGGAAATCAAGGATTTGGCATCGATAATCAAGGAAAACCTTGAAAAGATAGTAAGTCATGGAAGCAGGGCTGATCGGATTGTTCATGACATGTTAAGTATGGGCAGGGGTGAAGGACAGGCTCAAAAGATTCCCATTAACCAGTTGGTTGACGAGCATGCAAAACTGGCATATCACAGCTCTCGGGCAACCACAGAGGGTTTCAATGTGCATATTGTCTCGGAGTTTGATCCAAACGTTGGGGAGGTTGTTGTCATACCAATGGACATGGGTCGGGTCATATTGAATATTGTAACCAACGCATGTTATGCAACGCATAAAAAACGGGTTCAATTGGAGGCGGATGATAACCCTGATTACCATCCTGAACTGAAAATCAAGACCCTGCGAGTAGATAATATGATTCAGATTATCATCCGGGACAATGGGGATGGTATTCCTGACGAAATAAAGGAAAAGATTTTCAATCCATTCTTCACAACCAAACCTACTGATGAGGGAACAGGACTTGGCCTGGCCATGTCAAATGACATCGTCAGGGAACATGGCGGAACGTTAAGTGTAAACTCACAGGTAGGGAAATTTACGGAATTCATAATCGAAATACCCGAAAATACCCAAGTTAATCTGCAGGAAGACGATACAGAGGATTCTGATTAGACTTTGGCCAAATTCCTCCATGCATGAAACAATTCAGAATCAGGAATACGGTTCCCGCAATCAGGTAATAATGTAAAGTCATGACGATAGAACGCATCAAACCCGAGTATGAAATACTGGATGAAAGATTCAGTACCTATCTGCTTGCTAATGTGAAACTGAAAAAATTGGCATCTGGCTTTGATTGGGCCGAGGGACCTGTGTGGATGGGGGATTCGGGTTTCCTTTTGTTTTCGGATATTCCCAACAACAAGGTTTACAGGTGGAATGAGGAAATGGGTTTGTCCACATACCTCGCCCCTTCAAACTTTGCCAATGGTCATTACCGGGACCTGCAGGGACGGTTGATATCCTGCGAACACGGTTCCAGAAGTATAACACGCATGGAACATGACGGCAGGGTGAAGGTAATTGCCCAGAAATACAAGGGCAAGAAACTCAATTCACCCAATGATGTAGTCGTCAAGTCTGATGGTACCATCTGGTTTACCGATCCCTACTATGGCATAATTACCAATTATGAAGGTCACAAGGCTGAACCTGAATTACCTGGAGCAATATATCGTTTTGATCCATCAAATGGTTCCTTAAGGTGTGTTTCAACTGTTCTGGATTGCCCCAACGGATTGGCCTTCAGCCCAGACGAAGATTACCTTTATGTTTCTGAAACGGGTTTGCGGCATGATCCGCATGCCAAAACCGGACTTTACAGGTTCAAGGTTTTTGTCAATCAAAAGATATCAAAAAGTTTCGAGTATCTTGAAATTGACGCTGGGGTACCCGATGGGTTCAGGCTGGATACCGATGGAAATATCTGGACTTCGGCAGGGGATGGTGTTCATTGCATATCACCCGATTTCAAATTGCTTGGGAAGATCTACATTCCGGAAGTGGTTTCCAATGTCTGTTTTGGTGGAAGGGCCAAACAAACCCTTTACATTACCGCCACAAATTCCATTTACTCTATTGCACTGAATCGTGAAGGTATTCAGGCACCTTGATATTACGGGATTACCTGTTAAAATTACAGCAAACCAGTATAAATGGATTTAACAAGCGATACCATTTTGAGTTATGCAAAAGAGGCTAGGAGAAACAATTTTGGATCATTCTTTTAACCAGCAATTCAAAAAGCAGCTTGGGGCCCTCAAGGAGGAGGGAAATTACCGTGTTTTTGCCGAAATTGAAAGATACAGGGGTGAATTCCCCAAGGCCAGAAACTACACCCCAGATGGTACAAGGGATGTATCAGTCTGGTGCTCGAATGATTATTTGGGCATGGGACAAAATACGGAAGTCATTCAGGCCATGACCGATGCCGCCTGGCAGAGTGGTGCCGGGGCAGGAGGAACGAGAAATATTTCCGGTACGACCCATTATCATGAATTGCTCGAACAGGAATTGGCCGACCTGCACAACAAGGAGGCGGCCCTCCTGTTTACCTCAGGATATGTTGCCAATTGGGCATCCCTTTCTACCCTTGGATCCCGCTTGCCCAATGCAGTCATCTTTTCCGATGAAAAAAACCATGCTTCCATGATTGAAGGCATAAGACATTCCAGAGTCAGAAAAGAAATCTGGCAGCGGAACAATGTTGAAGACCTTGAAAGGAAACTTTCTGCCCATGATTCATCAACCATGAAAATTGTCGCCTTCGAATCCATTCATTCCATGGATGGAGACATAGCACCGGTTGGTGAAATCTGTGAAGTTGCCAATAAACATGGTGCCTTGACCTATCTTGATGAGGTCCATGCCGTAGGTATTTATGGTAATCGTGGGGGTGGAATTGCCGAGCGGGATGGGGTGATGGATCAGGTGTCCATCATTCAGGGTACACTCGGCAAAGCGTATGGTTTGATCGGTGGATACATTGCAGGTACCAGAGAAAGTGTCGATTTCATCAGATCCTTTGCCAGCGGGTTTATTTTTACAACGGCCCTTCCACCGGCAATTTTGGCTGGAGCACTTGTTTCAGTTAGGCATTTGAAAGAAAGCCAGGTTGAGAGAGCTTGTCAGAATAACATGGTACATCTGCTTCGTTCGAGACTTGATGATCATGGTGTTCCCCATATTGACAATCCAGGTCATATCGTACCGGTAATGATCAAGGATCCGGCCAAGTGCAATATGGTGGCCAACCTGCTGTTGGAGGATTTCGGCATCTATGTTCAGCCGATAAATTACCCAACCGTGCCCAAGGGAACTGAGAGATTGCGAATTACACCCTCGGCCCTGCATGGTGAGAAGGATGTGGAGTATTTGGCCAACGCCCTTTCAGTGTTGTGGTCCCAATGCGCATTGTCTCGGGCGGTTGCCTGAAACAATCAGGATTCCATCAATTTCAACATGCGGTCGAGGTCAAGATGTGTCTCGACCTGATGGGCCATATCATCCAGCGTCTTTTCAACCAGTTCCCCATAATTGTAATCAGCCAGACCTTGCCTGATTGAAGCTAGGTATTTGGAACGAAAATTGTCATTTGTGAACAACCCATGCAAATAGGTTCCCTGAACCCTGCCATCAGGTGAGGTTGCACCTTCATTGATCCAGTTTCCCTCCCACTCGGTTTGGGCAAAGTACCGGTTGCAATCAGGCCCGGAAGTTTTTCCCTTGTGAATTTCATAGGCAGTGAAAGCATGATTCCTCCACCTTGCGTTGGTAACCCCTACCTGTTTTTCATCAGCCATACTCGTTTCGACGTCCAATAAACCCAACCCCGGTTGTGAACCCGGTTCCCCCTCGATACCCCCTGGATCATTGATTTTTTTGCCAAGTATCTGATAGCCACCACACAAGCCCAGAATTCTGCCTCCTCGGCGGGAATATGCAATGAGATCATGATCCCATCCATGCTTTCTGATGAAGGCCATATCGTTTCTGGTTGACTTGCTTCCTGGTATAATGACCAGATCGGCATCCAAGGGCAGGGGATTGCCGGGCTTGACAGGCCTGACAATTATTTCCGGATGGTTATTCAGCGGATCGAGGTCATCAAAATTAGCTATCTTGTCCAAGAACAGATAGTAAACCTTCAGGATACCTTGCTTGTCTGATCCTGAAGAGGTCAGCGAAAGTGAATCCTCGGATGGTAGATTGCCGGCAGCTTCAAGCCATGGAAGTATTCCCAGCCCAGCCCATTTCGTTTGTTCTTCAATATATCTGTATCCTTCTTCAAACAATTCAGTTGTTCCCCTGAACTTGTTGATGATAAACCCCTTGATCATTTCCCTGTCTTCTTTGGAGAGGACCTGCCTGGTTCCGACCATTTGGGCAATGACACCTCCCCTATCAATGTCTCCTATAAGTACTACGGTTGTACTGGAATTCCGTGCAAATCCCATATTGGCTATATCGTCTTTCCGCAGGTTGATTTCGGCAGGACTACCGGCTCCTTCGGCAATGATCATGTCACAAGTTTTGCCAAGTAGTCCGAAACTTTCCATGACAGTGGGCATCAGGGACGGTTTCAGGTTGGAATAATCCCTGGAATCGCAGATTGCATGAACTTTACCCTGGACAATGATTTGGGACCTTCGATTGGATTCCGGCTTGAGCAATACCGGATTCATGTGAACCGAGGGTTTGGACTTGCAGGCAATGGCCTGAAGGGATTGTGCCCTTCCTATTTCCAAGCCCTCATTGGTAACGGAAGAATTGTTCGACATATTCTGGGGCTTGAAGGGTGCAACCTTGTACCCTCTGTTGGTATAGGCTCGGCAAATACTGGCCACTAGCAGGGATTTTCCCACGTTTGATCCAGTACCCTGAATCATGACGGCGAGGGGAGACATTGTTAACAGTCTATACCAGCAGGGTTTAGAATTCTATACCCTTTTGAGCCTTGACACCTGATCGGAATGGATGTTTGATCATTTCCATTTCCGTAGCCAGATCAGCTATTTCGATGAGTTGCTCACTGGCATTTCTGCCTGTGAGGATCACATGGGTATCTTCCGGTTTGTGATCTGTCAGAAATTCAACCACTTCTTCAACAGGTAGGTAACCATATCGCAATGAAATATTGATCTCATCCAGCAGAATCATTTTGATTTCCGGGTTGGAAATCAATTGTTTCGAAAGGTCCCAAGCCCTTCTGGTCATCAGGATATCCCGTTCCTTGTCCTGGGTTTCCCAGGTAAACCCTTCACCCATGGTGAAAAACTTGCAACGGTCCGAAAAATGTTTCTGGATCAGATCCCTTTCACCGGTTGACATGCCACCCTTGATGAATTGCACCACGGCACTTGGTATTTCATGGGCAATGCATCTGAAGATCATGCCGAAAGCAGCTGAGGATTTCCCTTTTCCCTTGCCGGTATGGACAATGACCAAACCCTTTGATTCGGTCTTGGTTGACATGATTTTATCCCGAACAACCTTCTTCTTGGCCATCTTTACCTTGTGTCTTTCAAAGTCATCAGTACTCATCGGTTTTCTCCTCTGCTGAGTATAGGCTTAATATTTCCATCAGTAAATTTCTTGTGGAATTCAATTTCGGTTTCCAGAGGTTCCTGTCCATGGCTTCAAGAAACCGATTGACGATTTCCCTTAGTGCATCAGGGTTGTTGTCCTGAATGAACTTTCTGGTATCATCATCTTCCAGATAGGCGGAATAGGCCAGATCAAAATGATGAGACTTGGCTGCGCCGGTGGTGGCAGCAAACGCGAAAAGATAATCCACGGTGGCAGCAATCTCAAATGCCCCCTTGTAGCCATGCCGCTTGACACCATTGATCCATTTGGGATTAACCGACCTAGAGCGGACAACCCTGCCAATCTCCTCCTCAAGGGTCCTGATGACAGGTCTTTCCGGCCGGGAATGGTCATTGTGATAAATCATGGGCTGGGTTCCCCGTATTTTTTCAATGGCAGCTGAAATCCCTCCTTCAAACTGATAATAATCATCACTGTCCAGTATATCATGTTCATAATTGTCCTGATTTTGGACCACGGTATCGATTTCTCCCAATCTGAGGGTAAAGGCTTCCAAATCCTTTTTACCATCAGCTTCGGTTCCGAGCGGGAAACTTCCCCATTCAAGATAGGCCTGTCCCAAATCTTCGCGGTTGTTCCAGAGCTGCTCGTCAATGAGTGATTGCAAGCCCGCCCCATAGGAACCGGGCATGGAGCCGAAAACCCTGAATCCGGCTCTCGTTTCGCCAATTTGATCCATATCCTGCCTATATCGGTTTGCAGCAGGGTTATAGAATTCCGGTTCATCAAGGTTCATCACTGCTCTCGCTGCCGAGGCAACAAGATCAACCTGTGAGGGGAAGGCATCCCGAAAGAAACCCGAAACCCGAAGGGTAACATCAACCCTTGGACGTCCCAGGGTTGTGTGTGGTATGATTTCAAATCCAGTTACTCGCCCGCTGTTGTCATCCCATTGGGGTTTTACACCCATCAGGGCAAGGGCCTGGGCAATATCATCACCTCCGGTTCTCATATTTGAAGTGCCCCAGGCTGTCAGGGCCATTTTCCTAGGCCAATCCCCCTTGTCCTGAACATACCGCTCGATCAGCAGGTTGGCCGATTTCCAACCCAGTGTCCATGCCGTTCGGGTTGGAATTGATCTGCTGTCAACTGAATAAAAATTTCTTCCCGTGGGCAGTATATCGACCCGACCCCTAGAAGGGGCACCTGACGGGCCAGGTCGAACAAACTTGCCATCAAGACCACTCAACAAGCTTACCATTTCGAGTGCACCGCAGGATCGCAATAGTGGTTTCAACGTATCCTCAATATAGGTCATGACTCTTTCAGTTTGTTTTTCTGCTTTTCCCTCGCCTTCAAGCAATTTCAGAAAGAAGAGTTCAAGCCTTTCGACGGTATCACCATTGGTTCGCCAAGGATCATTGCAAACCTCTGCAAGCAACAAAGGTTTGCTGTCTTGCCAATTGGCAGAGAGTTCACAATCAAGGGGGTCGAAATCATCCGGAAAACCAAAATCCAGAGCCAGACTTTGAAGATAGGATGAATCGCCACCCTCACCCCTGTTTCGTGGTACTCTCAATAGGGAAGCCATTAGATCGCGTTCCTGAACACCTTGTGGAGATTGTCCAAAAACATGCAATCCATCCCTGATTTGACGTTCCTTCAACTCACAAAGGTAGGCATCCAGCTTTTGCAATTTGCTTGCGGTATTGTCAGGTGTTTCAATTCCAATATCCTCCTCAAGATTACTTCTGGACATGGTTTCAACAATCTGTTGTTCCAGCAACTTGGTCCGCTTGGTATCAAGTCCAATGGCCTCGTAATATTCATCCACGAGTATTTCCAGGTCACGGTACACGCCATATGATTCAGCACGTGTCAGGGGTGGAGTCAAATGATCAATTATGACAGCCTGGGATCTTCTTTTTGCCTGTGTGCCTTCACCGGGATCATTGATGATAAATGGATAGAAATGGGGCATGGGACCAAGGACCGCTTCGGAATAACAGTTTTCAGACAATGCAAGGGCTTTTCCAGGCAACCATTCAAGGTTTCCGTGTTTCCCAAGGTGTACGATTGCATCGGCTTCAAACTTTAGGCGAATCCAGAAATAAAAGGCAAAATAATTATGGGGAGGAACGAGATCGGGACTATGGTAGGTATCCTTGGGATCAATATTGTATCCCCGGGCCGGTTGGATACCCAATATCACATTGCCGAACTGGTGGAGTGGCAATTCAAATTCGGAATTGACCAGAAAGGGATCATTCTCGATCGGACCCCACTGGTCAATAACCTCGTTTCTGATCCTCTGAGGCAGTTGCTTCCAGTAAAGCTCATATTCTTCGGCGGATAACCGGGGTGATTGTTTATCCACATTGACCTTGGCAGGATTATTGGTTCTACCCTTCAATAGGATATCCATCAATTCTGCAGAATTCCTGGGCTGATTGGATACATTGTATCCGCTTTCACGTAGCGCTTCCAGGATCAATGCTGCCGTTTCGGGAGTATCCAATCCAACACCATTTGCCAATCGTCCATCCCTGTTGGGGTAGTTGGCCAAAATCAGGGCCAGTTTCTTGTCCTTGGGTTCGGTTTGACCCAATCTTATCCAATTTTTAGTTAAGTCGGCAACGAAATCCAATCGATCATCTTTGACTTCGTGCAGATTGACTGAATACTGGGTATTGGGGTTTGCCTTGGATTGGGATTTAAAAGCTATGGCCCGGGACAGTATCCTGCCGTCTATTTCCGGGAGGGATACAAACATGGCTATATCCCTCGGTGGCAATCCAAAGGTATTTTCCTGCCAGGAAGTCAAATCTGCCGATCCCAGGACAACCTGAAGTACAGGCTTGTTGATTTTATCCAATATGGTAGGTTCCCAATCCATACCCTTGGATATTTTACCAAGGGCAAACCCAGTCATGTTCAGGACAATATCGGGATTGGCTTTTTGAAAAAGTTCCTCGCAAAAGGCGATCGAGACCTTATCCTTAAGTGAAGACACAAAGATCGGAAGTGCGTTTACCTTTCTTTTCCTTAAACCCGATATCAGTTTTTCGACAGGATCGGTATTGCCGTTTACATAAAGTGCCCGATAAAAGACAATGGCTGCTACCGGCCATTCTGGATTCCAGACTTGTCGGAGTTCTTCCAATCCGTAATAGTCTGTTTCCGGATAATAGAGACCATTCTTCAACTCGGGTGAGGGCAGGGGTGGGAGTGGATCATGATAAAGAAGGTGACAGCAGTATTTGAGGAAATTGTCAGCATTATTCAAACCTCCTTCCAACAGATAACCAAACAGGTTCTCCCAATGGTTTTTGGAGATGTTGGACAGGGACAATAACTCAGGATCGGGCTTGTCGTCACCTGGCAGTACAACAAATGTGCATCCTGCTTCCTGCAATCGGATAGCGAATTGTTCTAGGCAATGTTGCCAGTAGGATACGCCTCCCAAGGCCCTGATTATGATCAGTTTCGATTTGGTTGCCGTTTTGTCCAGATAGAGATCGATTGAATAGGGATGGGTAAGCCAGGCAAGTTGCCCCAGACGAATAAAATCGGCTTTGCTCGTATATTTTCTGCTGGCTTGCGAGAGGATGGCTAGGTCGGTATCAGCAGTCGATAGAAATATCAGGTCTGCAGGTAGATGATCTGGATCAACTGGTTCATTTCCATCTGTTATCTGGCCGGAAGTAGTGGAAAGGATATGCATTCAGCTAGACAGGAACACAATCCAACATTTTGAAAAGGTCGGCTTGCTTGATACCTGTTTCTCCAATTATTACCAATCTGGTATCGTTGGGTTCCCCAGGATTGAGGGGGCGGTCAAAATAACTGTTAATTCTCGGTCCAACTGCCTGTATAACCATTCGCATCGGTGATCCCGTGACTGTACCAAAACCCTTGACCCTCAAAAGATTATGTTCAATGATGGCTTCCCGTAAGGTATTCTTGAACCTATCCGGATTGTCAATGGGGGGTAATTTCAGTACCAGGCTTTCAAAATCGTCATGGTCGTGATCATCGTCTTCGCCATGGTGATGATGAACTTCATGTCTGGAAGACACATCCTTTTCAGAACCGATCCCCAGTCCGAGAATAACCTTTGGATCCACTCTGCCCATTTGGGATTTAATTGCCTTGGTGCCATCACGCGAAACCTTGGAGATTTCAGATAACAGGTGTTCGGCCTCCTCCTCGGAAATCAAGTCTGTCTTGTTCACAACCACAAGATCAGCACAAACCATCTGGTCTTCGAATAGTTCCGACAATGGTGTCTCGTGGCTGAGATTCTCATCATCAAGCCTTTGTTTTTCGATGGCATCCCTGTCGGCAACAAACTGACCCGCAAGAACCGCCGGTCCATCAACCACGACGATCACACCGTCAACAGAAACCTGTGATCTTATTTCAGGCCAGTTGAAGGCACGTACCAAAGGTTGTGGAAGGGCCAATCCAGAGGTTTCAATGATAATATGGTCAGGTTGTGGAGTTCTACTGATCAACTGCTCCATTGCAGGTGTGAAATCCTCGGCTACCGTACAGCAGATACATCCGTTGGTGAGTTCAATGATGCCACTCTCATCGCAATCCTCTATACCACAATGATTCAGGATGTCACCATCAATCCCCAGATCCCCGAATTCATTTATAATAAGGGCAATCTGCTTGCCCTTGGACTGTTCAAGAAGGTTTCTGATCAAGGTGGTTTTACCTGCTCCCAGAAAACCTGTAATGATTGTAGTGGGTATTTTTGCCATTGATGCCCTAGAATCTTGTCAAATATCCGGAATTGAATTCAATTCGGTTCAAATAGGTAATTGCCCATTTTGAATCTAGACTTCAAGAGTTCTTCTACGGTCGAAAATATTTTAAAATCCCGATTACCATCAGAATCACAAGGTCTCGCAAGCATGAATACGTCCAAACCCAATTCAGCCCCAGCTTTCAGTTTGAGTTTACTGATTTCACCTCCAGAATTGCGACAAAGAATGTGGGTAATGCCATACTTCATCAATAAGGCCTTTTCACCCTCAAATGTAATTGGCGGGGTGTACTCTAACATGATCCAATTTGGAGGAAGTTGAAAAGAGGGGTGTTCCATAACCCTTAGATAAACTCGGGAATGAGCCAAGGAGTTGTCGATTTCTTCTATGTCCCGACCCAGGTTCTTGCCTCCAAGGGCTGCAAATATTCTGGAATTCGAGGGTATCTTCTGGCATGCCTGAAGAATGGTTGGGAATTCCAACCATTTATCAACAGGACTTGCAACCCATTTCTTCCTTACCAGCCGGATGTATTCCGTGCCAGTCTTACGTGAAGCAGCGATAGCATTTGAATTGATTGTACTTGAGTAAGGATGGGTAGCGTCAATCAGCAAATCTATCCGTTCCTTTTGAAGATAGTTTGCCAAACCATCGGCACCTCCAAATCCACCAGCAATTATCTGCCCCGGATAATCTGACGGCAGTATTTTCTGAAAAAGGGAAACTATGACCTCTAACCCCTTTATTTCACTTAGCCTATGGCAAAGTACCCGAGCTTCCTCAGTTCCTGCCAGTACCAGTATTTTCATTGAATTCAACCACCATTTGCAGATTTATGGGTTGCAGCTATTATTTTTCCTGAACGGTTAACTATCATTACTTCCGCTTCAATGTTCGAGGATTTAAGTTTGTCCATGAGTACTTTTTTTGCCATTAAGGCTATGGGTTCGGCAATTTTATCACCATAAATATCCAAAATTTGATTGGCTGTGTTGGCAGTTCTGATTGCTTCCAGGGTTTGCCGAGAGACAGCAGGATCAAATTTTGCTACAATCCTGCTCAGAAAATCAAAGTCAACCTGTGATCTTTTGGAATGAAGATCAGTTGCTCCATTGGCAAGTTTGGAAATTTTGCCAAAGCCACCAGCAACCGTAAGGTTGGGTATGGGGTTTTTCCTGAGATACTTAACCATACCACCTACAAAATCACCCATATCCAACATTGCCCAATCAGGTAGTTGAAAATATTCTTGTGCAGTTAGTTCGGAAACCGATCCTGTTGAACCAACAACATGGGAAGCACCGTTGGCCCTGGCTACATCTATGCCCATATGAATGGAGGCAATCCAGGCAGCACATGAGTATGGACGGACAATACCTGTCGTACCCAATATGGAGATGCCCCCCACAATACCCAATCGGGGGTTCCAGGTTTGGAGAGCAAGTTGTTCGCCATTCGGGACAGATATTTCTACCACAACATTTGGATCAACGTTATTTAACCTAGCCAAATGGTTGATCCCTTCCGTGATCATTTTTCTGGGAACGGGATTGATTGCAGGTTCACCTACCCCAATGGGCAAGCCTGGTTTGGTAACTATCCCTACTCCTTGACCTGCCTTGAAGGATACTCCTTGAATTGAATGGTCAAACCAGACCTTTGTCTTGATAGTAGCACCGTGAGTTACATCTGGATCATCACCGGCATCCTTTATGGTTCCGGCAATCGCGTAATTATTGTGAAGTTCACAGTCAATAAGATTAAAGGAAGCGGTTTCACCTTTGGGAAGTACGATTGTAACGGGATCTTGCCATCGGCCTGTCAGCAGTGCAGAAAAGGCTGCAATTGCAGTAGCGGTTGCACAAGCCCCAGTGGTATATCCTGTCCTTAATTTGGTTTTGTCCATCTCACCACTAATTGAGTTCACAAATAATCTAACTCGGTTATTTGGTTACTGAAAGATTATCATGATCTGATTTTCATTAATCCGGCACCGAGACATATCAACGCCAAACCCGAGAAGAAGGTTCTGATGATGTTCCAGAATTGCCATTCTCGTGCATAACTATTCCAGATATCTGTAGCAATCGTCAAGTTTAGACCATTTAGATCAACTTCCTTGAGTCCATCGTTTATGGGAACGTTGATAAAAATTGTTGGTAGGAGGGCTCCAAAAAAATATAAGACCGCCGCAGCTAATATCCAAAAAGACGTAAGTCTTTCACCCACAACCAAACTAAGCCCTGCTGCTGCAAGGCAGACAAGGGGAGTAAAGAAGAATACGGGCATGAACCCGAAGTTGCGTACCGCAATGTTAATGGCATTCATTGCTTCAATGGCATCGGGTGCTGACAATGTGTTCAGGCCGTTCAAGCATGACACGACATAAGCATAAAAAAAACCGAAAATGGCACCTGTAAACAAAAGCGCACAGAATTGGATGGAACGAGTCGTATAATGCACCATTATCACCAATGATAAATTTGTATGAACATGTTTAATTCTAATTGTTACTAAGATTACTTAAATCATTCAATTGGTATGGATATCCAGTGTAATTTAATATCCAAATTGTAACTAACTTTTATGAAAGCTCACTTCTGAAAATAAATTGACTGGCAATTGAAATTAGGAAGAATCTACTTTTGTTTGAATAGAATGATTAAATTGCCATTTATTACTATTGAGGCCTAAAGGGTGGTTTTTTGGGCTGAGTCGATTCAATCTTAATTTATATATTTCATGCCAGACTTAGAACATATCATAGGAAAATCAGGGGTTGAGTTACCATCATTTCCCGAGGGATTGGTTTGGTTGGTTGGGGCCGGTCCAGGTGATCCTGGGTTGTTGACACTCCATGCCATCCATGCCTTGCAGCAGGCAGATGTCATTATCTATGATGCCTTGGTCAATCAGGAAATCCTGAACCTTTGCAAAGATGGTGCAGAAAAGGTTTTTTCCGGTAAGAGAGGAGGAAAACCATCTTTCCACCAAAGGGATATTTCATTGAAGTTGGTTGATTATTCCAAAAAGGGAAAACGGGTGGTTCGACTCAAAGGGGGAGATCCGTTTATATTTGCCCGTGGAGGCGATGAAGCCTTATTTCTCGCGAAGGAGAACATTCCCATCCGAATTACCCCTGGTATTACTGCAGGGGTAGGTGCCATGGCTTATGCGGGCATTCCATTGACCTACAGGGAAACGAACCAAAGCATAACGTTTCTTACTGGGCATGATCAATTCGGTGAAACCCCTAGTGCCATAAATTGGGAATTATGTGCCAAGGGAGCTCAGGTTTTGGTAATATACATGGCAATGAAAAACCTTTCCCAAATTGTTGCCAAGCTAATTGAATACGGTAGAAACCCTTTTGAACCTGTAGCAGTCGTGTCCAATGCCACCCTAAAGGATCAAATTGTTCTGGAAACCACACTTTCCCATGCTGTTGAGGATGTCCGGAACAATGGATTGAAGGCACCAGCCATAATTTGTGTCGGGAGAAATGTTCCATTCCTTAGAATCCTCAACGGGGTGATCAATCCAAGTCTGGAAACCGGATTGAATCTACAGGGACATATTGGTGATAAAGAATCCACCCTAATTCAGGAGGAGAATTCAAATTAGGGGTTTAATTGTCTCAGCACCTAATTCGGGTGCCGGAAAAACCATTATTACACTGGGATTGCTCCGAACCCTCCAAAAGCGGAATATAAACGTATATCCGGCTAAATCGGGTCCTGATTACATCGATCCAAAGTTTCACCAGGTTGCTGGCGGGAGATCATCCATAAATCTTGATTGCTGGGCGATGAAACCAGATCTGGTTTCACACTTGGCGAATAATTCCAGTAGGGTGGATACATCCGCTTCCAATGAACTGATGCTGATTGAAGGAGCTATGGGCATCCTTGACGGAGGTGGCAAGGACGGCAGGGGAAGTGTCGCAGACCTTGCTGAAATGTTGTCAGTACCGATAATACTAGTGATTGATGCCAGCAAACAGTTTCACTCGGTTGCACTTGCTCCAATGGGGTTGGTGAAAGCCCGACCGAAGATCAATCTTCTGGGAGTCATCCTGAATAATATTGGTTCATCACGGCATTTGTCAGGAGCAAGGGAAAGTCTGGATAGTTACGGCATTGAGTTATTGGGTTGGCTTCCTAAATCACCAGAATTCAAAATACCCGAACGCCATCTGGGTTTGGTCCTTCCAGAGGAGAACCCGGAAATGGAAGAATTCATCGAAAGAATCAGTGTCAAAATGGATCAATTGGTCCATGTGGACACAATTCTGAAGGGTGCGATGGAAATCACCAAACCCAATGATGTAAATCCTAAAGTCGGGATTGACCCACTGGGTCAAAACATAGCAATTGCCAAGGATAAGGCCTTTGCCTTCATTTATTCACATTTGATTGTATATTGGCAGGAAAGGGGTGCAAATATTTTACCCTTTTCACCACTCGCCGATGAAGGACCGGATGCTGAAGCGGATGCTGTTTTTCTGCCGGGAGGGTATCCGGAAATTCATTTACCCCAATTGGCAGGTAAATCCAAATTCATTTCAGGGATGAATAAGGCCAGGGAGCGGAGTGCTTTGATATATGGCGAGTGTGGTGGTTTTATGGTTCTAGGGGATGCCATTAGGGATTCCAAGGGTAAATCACATCGAATGTTGGGGTTTCTGAACCATGTAACTTCCTATCAAAAAACTAGCTTGCATTTAGGGTACAGACGTTTTGAGGCCTTGCCCAATCCTCATTTCAGGGGAAAATTCTGTGGCCATGAGTTCCATTACACGAACCTTGAGGTTGCTGGTGGCAGTAAAGGCCTGTTTAAAGTGGAAGACTCTTTTGGCAATAGATTGCCTGATGCTGGCCTGGTCGATGGAAATGTTTTCGGCTCCTACCAGCATTTGATTTGTGCAAGTCAGGATTGACCTTGTGGGGTGCGTTTCTTGAACCTGAGAATATGACTATGGTTTTTGTCATAGAGAGCACTTTCCTCAATGATTTTTGGATCGAGGGACTTTCCAACAAAAATCAAAACGGTACGAGTGAGTTTGTAAGCCCGTATTTCATCCCGAAGTGATTGCAGGTTGGTTCGAATAATTTGTTGATCAGCCCAACCTATCCTGTAGGCAATGATAACAGGACAGTCCTCACCATACAGGGGAATGAGTTTTCTCTGGATTGCTAGGGAATTTCTGACCGACAAGTGAATGATCAGGGTCGCTTGGGATGCTCCAAGTATGGCCAGATCCTCATCTTCCGGCATATCAGTTGATTTCATCGAGGTTCTGGTCAGAATAAGCGTTTGGGAGATTTTTGGAATCGTTAATTCCTGCCCGAAAGCTGCAGCTGCTGCGGCAAATGCTGGAACCCCGGGTACGATCTCAAAGGGAATATCAAGATTCTTCAACCTTTCTATCTGTTCTGCAATTGCACCATAGATCGAGGGGTCTCCGGAATGAACCCTGGCAATGTCCTTGCCCTCATTGTGTGCCTTGGTGATTATTTCCATGATTTCTTCCAGATTCATGGAGGCTGAATCCATTACCAGGGCATCTTCAGGTGCGGAGGTGATAACATCTTCGGGAACTAGGGATCCAGCATAAATACAAACGGGACATTGGGAAATCAATTTCTGGCCCTTGACGGTTATCAAATCGGGATCACCGGGTCCGGCCCCTATAAAATATACGGTCACTTGCTTGACCCTTTACCAACCTTGTTGTCAGCCTGAATCTTTTTATTATACCCCCTCGGTGTATATACCCACTGTCCACCGAGCCCATTAAGGTTTGAATTGGTTACAAAGGTTTTGGTATGGCTGTTTCCGATTATCAATAAGGTCAGCATGTCAATCTCTTCAGGCTGGAAAGTTGAAAGATCCCGAAGGGTATAACTTTCCCCTTCACGTTCAACATTTCTGGCTATCAGAACGGGAGTGCTGTCCGGTCGATGTTGGCGTATAATTTCCAGGGCTTTTTCCAACAGGATTCTTCTTTTTGTTGAAGCCGGGTTGTAAAGCGAAATAACAAAATCCCCCTCTGCGGCATTTCGTACCCGATCAAGAATGGTATTTTCATCGGTCAGCAGGTTGGATAGTGATATCACACAAAAATCATGCCCAATCAAACCACCACCCCTGGCTGCGGCGGCTTGCATGACCGTGATACCGGGAAGACATTGAACATGGGCCCGTTTTGACCTTGCAGAGACACCTCCCCCTTTTTCCGGAAGATCAAGCAATTCCATGACAAGTGAATTCATGGCAAAAATATTGCTGTCTCCCGAGCATACCAGGACAACCCTTTTACCAAGTCCCGCCGTTTCAAGTGAATACCGACAGCGTTTTTCCTCTTCTCCGAGCTCAAAGGCCACAATTTCCTGGTTGGTCGGTAAGGGTTCCAAAAGATCAAGATATCCTTTGTAACCAACAATGACTTCAGCTTCAGTCAAGACCTTTGTTACTGCAGGTGTCCGAGAAAACCTATTGCCGGGACCAATACCAACAACCGATAATTGACCTCGTGGTATCCCGTGATTGCCGGTATCCCCTCCCAATTTTGCCAGGGCCATGGTTGCCGTATCTGACTTGATTTTTTCAATCACAAGCCTGCCATCCTGTCCTGCTCTAGCCAGACAGGCACCTTCACTCACACCATGGCAACCTACTTCCCTGTAAACGGCTTCAGAGGGGTTTTTCAATTTATCGTACTGGGTTTCCAATATCTCTGGGGTATAAAACCTGGCTTCGACACCAATGTTTTGGGCCAAAAGGTGGATGGCAGGTTCATCTGATTTCAAATCTATCGAATAGATACCCTCGATACTTCCCTGACTTATTCCAAGTTCGGACAGGTTTCTATTGACAAATTCCACTAATTCATCAGGAGGACAGTTTCTGATGCATCCTACCCCAAGGGCATAATCCTTCTTTTGGTAGACCAGTGATGGTAAATCGTTGGATGATACAACAATTCGGTTCTTGTCTGTCGTTTTTGTGATCTTTATGTTGTCCTTGGCTTGTAAGGGAGACAACCACTCGTCATAACCAAGAATTTCTACTTTCTCTCCCCGAAGAAGTGCTGTGGTCATGCCCTTGATATCAGAGGGGTTCAAGAGCGTCCAGTTATCAGGTGGTTCACCAAGGGCAAGACCAAAAGTTACATAACTACCGGTTGAGAGGGCAGGATTGGAATTCAACAAACTGCCTATCTCCACAGCCAGTTTGTTGGCGGAATAATGACCTCCCAGCAATGGTATGACGAATTGGCCATCCTCGGAAACTGCAATCACGGGAGGTTCGGTCTGTTTGTTCCTGATCAGTGGGCTGATGGTACGAATGAGTATGCCTGTTGCACACACTCCGATAATCGGGACGTTTGCGATGAAAGCTTCCCTGATCCTGGCAGCAATTTCCGAACTGGGAACATTTGCAGGCGAGGTTAAAGTCGACCCCAGGAAATCGGCTATTTCCTGCCCTATCAGCTGCCCACCCAAAGTGAAGGTAAAGATGCCAGGTTTAATAGATGACATATTCATCCTTGCTGGGCACAAGTATCATTGAAAAGTAAGGGGCTGTCTCGGGAGCTTCAGCCAAGGGCAAAACCATTTGATTGGGAAGGGTGGCATGGGAAACATATACAGCTCTTTTGGCCATGCCCTTCTGTTCCAGCAGGCGCTTTATCTTGGCAATGTTTCTGCCGACTTTCATGATGGCAAAGGCATCTTCCTTCTCCAGTTGTTTCAGAAAGGCCTCATCATCCATTCCGCCGGGAATTACCGAAAGTGATTCAAGACGGGAACAGAGGGGTCTTTGTGCAACGGCAGAACAGGCATTCAAGGAAGATATTCCGGGTATGATTTCGACCGAGTATTTTCCTACAAACCTGGAAAAAAGGTACATGAATGATCCATAGAAAAAGGGATCACCCTGACACAGGACAATGACATTCACTTCACGTTTAAGGTGGGTTGCTATTTCATCCGAGGCTGAATTGTAGATGAGCTGGCTTGGAAACCGGCTTTCCACCATCGGGATTTTGATGGGTATTTCTTGAACATCTTCAGGCATAAATTCCTTGACGATGTTTCTGGCAAAACTCTCACCGGTTTCAGTCGACGGATAAGCAATGACCCTTGCTTTCCTGATTACCTTCAGAGCCTTGAGAGTAAGCAGCTCGGGATCTCCTGGTCCCACACCAACACCGATTATCTTGCCTGTCATTTCCGAACCATCCATTGGGTGACAGGTAGTAATTGATCCCAGGTGGTCAGTTTCCCCAATGTTCTGCTTCTGGAGATAGCAACTCTGGTCAACGTGCCTCCGAATTCTTTTTGCAGATCAACCAATATTGCTTCCGATTCAAGGGTAACAGAATTCGCCACCAGACAACCATATGGCTTGAGACGATCCAATGCCACCTGAACGAGGTCAGATTCCAGTCCACCACCGATAAAAACCGCGTCAGGGTCAGGAAATGTGGAAATCAGGTCGGAGGATAAACCGCATGTGATTGAAAATCGGGGTGTTCCAAACTTCAAGGCATTCGATTGTGCCATTCCGCACCGCTTTTGGTTTTTTTCCACCCCATAGGCCCGTCCATTGAATGACAAGAGCAGCCATTCGATCCCGACTGATCCACATCCACAACCAAGATCCCACAGGATTTTGTTTTTACCCGGATTTAATGAGTTTACCGTGAGGGAACGTACCTCTTTCTTGGTGAAGTTACCGTCCGAAATAAAAGCATCGTCTGGCAAACCTGGCGGTGATGGAAGTATATCTTCCCTATCGGTGGGAATACACTCGATGCAAAGGGTATGAAACTCAGGAATTGTGTGATTTTCTTCTGTCAGATTCCATGAATCTGCCAGACCCTGAATCATTGATTCATTTGGTCCTCCCAACTCGCCGAGAACTGTCAACTTGCTTGCACCATATCCTTTTTCCTTCAACAGGTTTGCAATTTTGGATGGGCATTTGGAATCAGCAGTCAACACAACAAGGTTGTTATAAGGCCTGAACCATGGAATGACTTGCTCCACTGGTCGGCCATGAACGGTTATCTTATCAACATCAGGTAAACTCCAGCCCATCTTCGAGCAAGCCAATTGGAATGCCGATAGTTGTGGATAAAATTTTATTTCCTCACTCGGCCATTCCCTAGCCAATAAGGCACCAGCAGAGTACCAGAGTGGATCTCCGGTTACCAGAATTGCTACATTCTTGGGTCGAAATTCACCGATCTTGCCGACCATGGTTGAAAAGGGCGATGGCCATTTTATTCGCTTGGCCGTGAAGCCTTTGGTCAACTTGTGGTGTCTTTCGCCACCAATTATGATATCTGTCCGATTTAATACATCCAAAGCTTCGGACCCCAGACTCTTCAGGCCAGACTCCCCAATTCCAATGACATGAAGCCACGGTTGGATATTGGTTCTTGAAGTGGTCATGGAATCCTTCAGGAATTGGAATTCTTCAACAAAAGGGACATGGCATTTACTATCGAGGCTGCTATGGCCGATCCTCCTCTCCTACCGGCAATCGTTATAAACTCAATTCCCAGTTCTGAATTGATCAGTTCCGCTTTGCTTTCCATTGCTCCGACAAATCCGACTGGAACACCAATGACAAGGGCTGGTTTTATCTTGTGGGATTGCACCAGCTCCAACAAACGGAAAAGTGCCGTAGGTGCATTTCCAATGACCGCGAGTGCTCCGTTGCAGGAAGGAAACCATTGATCAATTGCGGCTGCAGACCTTGTCATGTTTGGATTGGATGCTTCAGGGGGGAGTACTTCATTTAGAGTGACTTTTACTTCATTATCCCAAAGTAGATTCTTTCGGATTATCCCGTGTGAGGTCATGAAACTGTCACAGAAAACAGGTTTGCCAGCCTGTAGGGATTCAAGACCGGCCCTAAGAAAATTCCCGGAATAGTGAATATCCTCGGTGATATCAGTCATGCCGCATGAATGGATAATTCGAATTACTACTTCCCTGATACCTTCGGGATAAGTTTCAATATCAATTTCATCCTTAATGATTTCAAAACTTTTTTGGTAAATCCTTTCAGGGTTCTTTTCGTAAGTAAACATCAATCCTTCAAGTACTTTCTTACACTTTCCGGCCCCAAGGGATGTTTGCTATGGGGGTAAGGATGGTGATGGTGATCATGCTGGTGATCATGATCTCCGTAATGATGGTGACCATTCTCATGATCATGGGTATGTTGCAATCGGCATGCACCTGAACAAAAATCGTCACAAAGATCACAATTTTGAACATTTGATCCTGGTGCCGATGCGCCTTGTCCCTCAACATGATGGTGATGGCTTTCCTGTTTCATCCCAACCTCGTCCTCAAATCCCAAGACATTGGTTCGATACTTGCAAAGGGAACAGTTCATGGCTGTATCTCCACTTAGTATATCCTTGGCCCGGTCGGCAAAGACTTCGAGCACCAATGGATGATCATTCAGATAGGAGGCCTTCAGGAATTGTATTTCGGGATTTCGTTGGGCAACTAGATCGGTAAAGCCGTATATCCGATCAATCAAAATCCCGCCAAACAGGAAATAGGGAAAAACCACCACCTTGTGATATCCCAATTTTGTAACATGTTCAAGACAGGGTTCAACCAGCGGGAAGGTTACCCCGGAATAGCCTACTTCACACCAACCAAAGCCCATGCCTTCTTGCAGTAATCTGGCCACTTTTGATACATTTGAGTTGGCATCCGGGTCCGAAGCTCCCCTGCCTATTACAACCAGACATGTTTCCGACAAGGGTATGGAGTCATCGGCATTTTCCATGTCCAGGGCTTCACGAATTCTCTGGGCCGATGCTTCCAGCAGTTTGGGGTCAATTCCCAGTTCCTTGCCGAACTGAATGGGAATGGAATGTTCTTTGGAATAGCTGTTCAGCACCGAAGGAATATCGTTCTTGACATGCATGGCGGCGAATAGCATCCCCGGTATGGCAAGAATCTTTGTACATCCCTTTTCCCTTAACCCGTCAAGTCCTTTTCTGATGACAGGATTGGCAAATTCAAGATATCCGAATTCAAGTTCCCATTCCTTGGGGAGATAATCAGGAATCTGCTTGACAGCATTGGCAAACTCCATTACCGCTTCATTTGATCGGGAACCGTGCCCGCATACCATAACTCCGATCTTGTCCAAAATACATCCTCAAATTCAAGTTGTTTAAAATATCGATACAAACAAATTACTGGTCTTAATCCAAGACTAAAGGAACTGAATACCAATTCGACAAATTCATTTATTTGACAGCATCTTGGCAATTCTGAGAAATTCTCAAGGGGATGGCTTTCAAAGAAAGAAAATGATTGAAGAAAAACTAATTTTTAAATTAATCTTTCCAATAATTGAAAGTATATTTTATTCCCTAATATATTTCTTATTCAAAGATATTGAGGGAGAGGTATCGAAATGTTGAAAACAGATTATTCACATGATGAAAATAACCAGGTAGATAACAACCACTGGCAGGAAAGGCTGGATCTTGCAGCTGCCTTCAGGTGGTCGGTGAAAATGAATTTCCATGAGGCTGTGGCAAATCACTTTTCCCTCGCAGTCAATGAAAGTGGAACAAAATTCCTGATCAACCCTAATCAGGTTCACTTTTCAAATATTCGTGCCTCCAATTTATTGCTGGTTGATGTGAACGATCCTGAAACCATGAACAGGCCCGATTGTCCTGACCCTACTGCATGGGGTTTGCACGGGGCACTACACAGACTCTGTCCTCACGCACGCTGTGCCATCCATCTCCATCCCATCTATTCAACGGTTCTTGCCAGTCTGGTGGACAGTTCACTCCCACCGGTTGATCAGAATGCTGCAATCTTTTTCAACCGGGTCATAATTGATGAGGATTATGGCGGATTGGCATTTGAGGAAGAAGGAAACAGATGTGCAGCCCTGTTTTCGGATCCCAAGAAGCAGGTCATGGTAATGGGCAATCATGGGCTGTTGGTAATCGGACAAACGGTTGCTGATACATTTGATCGGACATATCTGTTTGAAAGGGCTGCTGGGAATTACATCAGGGCTTTGCAAACAGGTCAAAAATTAAGGGTAATGCCAGATCACATTGCCGAGAAGGTTGCCACCGCAGTAGAAAATTATCCCGGCCTCGGTCAAAAGCATTTTGAAGAAATAAAGGTAATTCTGGATCGGGAAGAACCCGATTACGCAACCTGACTACTGGAGGGGATTCCAAATGACTGACAGCTCAATTTCCAATTCCTCTAAAAGCAAGGACTGGAACCATCAACCGGCCTTGCCAATTCAAACCAACCCGCTTTTCAATTGGCCACCCGAACCTCGTTTGGCATTCAGATGGTTTGCAAAAAACTGGTTGGCCTTAAGTCAGGTGGCCATCCAAATCGTTCTGGCTGTTGTTGTCTATTTGTTTATTTTTCCACCCCTTGAGGAGATGGCAGTACTTCAGTTTGGCTGGGTTTTCAAGGTTTGGTTGACCAATATCATATTATTGTCGGCTTTTGCCGGTTCCATGCATTTTTACCTTTACAGTATGAGGAAACAGGGAGATAAATTAAAATATGATCCAAGGGACCTGGGCAAGGACAGCGGGGTATTCACCTTTAGAAATCAGGTTCACGACAATATGTTCTGGACCCTGGTTAGTGGCGTATCATTCTGGACCTTCTTTCAATGCCTTGTTTTCCACGCAGGTGCCAGCGGATTGGCTCCGTTATTTGAATTTTCGAGTGGATATTGGGGTAAATTGTTACCCCTGATCTGGTTTGTCCTGTTGTTTTTCCTGATTCCCCTCTGGTCTTCATTCCATTTCTACTGGGTCCACAGGTTCCTGCATTGGCCACCTCTCTACAAAATTGCCCATGCACTTCATCATCGGAATGTTAATGTCGGTCCCTGGTCAGGTATCTCCATGCATCCGATTGAGCATGCCTTGTATTTCACCAATTTCCTGATCCATTTAGTTGTGCCTTCCCATCCAGTTCATATCCTGTTCCATGCCTATTTCCAGACATTGGGGGCAGTTGCCAATCATTCAGGATTTGAGAGTTTGGTTTACAGGGATAAAAAGCAAATTCAGCTGGCAGATTTCTTTCACCAACTTCATCATCGCTATTTTGAATGCAATTATGGTACAGTGGAAATGCCCTGGGACAAGTGGTTCGGCTCCTTTCATGATGGTAGTGAAGAGGCTACCACCGAAACCTGGCAAAGGAAAAAAAGGATGTATCAATCCCAATAACGGGTCACCTTACAAACTTCTTGTATTTGATTCGTTTTGGAATGATTGAGTCGGGACCCAAACGACGGGTCTTGTCTTCGATGTAGGATTCGAAGTTACCTTCAAACCACTCGACATGCCCTTCGCCCTCAAAGGCCAGAATATGGGTACACAACCTGTCCAAAAAGAAACGGTCATGCGATATGATCATAGCACTCCCAGCAAACTCCTCCAGTGCATCCTCCAGTGCCCTAAGGGTTTCGACATCAAGATCATTGGTTGGTTCGTCCAACAGGAGCAGGTTTCCACCTTCTTTCAAGAGTTTGGCCAGGTGAACCCTGTTTCTTTCCCCTCCTGACAAGAGACCGGTTTTCTTTTGCTGGTCCGTTCCCTTGAAATTGAAAGCAGAACAATAGGCCCGCGAATTGACTTCAGCATTACCCAGCTCAATGATGTCGGCGCCACCAGATATTTCTTCCCAAACAGTGTTTTTGGGATCAAGGTTATCCCTGTTCTGGTCAACATAGGAAAGGATTGTTCCTTCACCGACACTTACCTTTCCCCCATAATGGCTTTCGTTATCGGTCAATATCCTGAATAGTGTCGTTTTACCAGCACCATTCGGACCAATGACCCCCACAATTCCTCCGGGTGGGATAGCAAAGGAAACATCCTCAAACAGCAGATTGTCCCCGTGGGATTTTTTCAAACCTTCAACCTTGATGACATTGGAACTTAATCTCGGACCATTTGGAATGACAATCTGGGAAGTCCTGATTTTTTCCCTCTCGGTTTGTGAAATCATGTCGTTATAGGCATTGATTCTGGCTTTTTGCTTTGTACGTCTAGCCTGTACACCAGATCTAATCCACTCCAATTCCCTATTGAGGGTTCTTTGTCGTGATTTTTCCTGTCGGGCCTCATGTTCCAGCCGCTTGGCCTTTTGTTCCAGCCAACTGGAGTAATTTCCTTGGTATGGAATTCCCCTACCGCGATCCAATTCCAGAATCCAACCGGTGATTTCATCCAGAAAATATCGATCATGCGTAACGATCAGGCAGGTACCCTTGTAATCAATGAGGTATTGCTGAAGCCATGCGACTGTTTCAGCATCTAGATGGTTGGTCGGTTCATCAAGCAAGAGAATTTCCGGTGCTTCCAACAAAAGTCGACACAGGGCCACTCTTCTTCTCTCCCCACCGGAAAGGGAGGCAACAGTGGCTTCGTCCTCCGGACACCTTATTGCATCCATGGCCTGGTCGATTTGAGTATCCAGATCCCAGAGGTTCTCGGAATCTATCTTGTCCTGAAGCATGGCCATTTCATCAGCAGTTTCATCCGAATAGTTCATGGCAAGCTCATTGAATCGATCCAGCAGATCCTTTTTCTCCTTGACTCCAAGCATGACATTTTCCCTGACATTGAGATCGGGATTTAATTGCGGTTCCTGAGGTAGGTATCCCACGGCAACTCCCTTGGCAGCCCAGGCTTCACCCCCAAACTCGGTTTCGATACCTGCCATGATTTTCATCAGGGTGGATTTTCCTGATCCATTCACTCCCACGACCCCAATCTTTACTCCGGGTAGAAATGAAAGGTTAATGTTTTCGAAGCATTTTTTGCCACCTGGATAGGTCTTTGAAACCCCCTCCATATGAAAGACATATTCGTATTTTGACATTGAAAAGCCGTAAATTCTCGGGTAGTTCAAGATCAACCACTGGTAATCTAATCTCTAACCCTTCATGGAAAAATTTAATCTCTGGAATAAACCCATTTATCTTCTCTCATGGATTTAACAAGGGGGAAATTGTCAGAACCCTTTCAGAAAATCCATACCCAGATAATCAAAGCCAACTAAAATTGAGAAATTCAATGCAAGTTGGCAGATTCTTCTTGTATGTAATCACATATCAGATAGCCCGAACTGCTCCAATCCATCGGTACCATTTCAACGATATACTACATTAGAAACGGCTGAAAAAATCAGTAAGATATGGATGTCAATTGATGTTTATCTTATGGAAATTGCATGATTTGCCACAAATGCAGATTGGTCGGATTACTGGGAGGTTCATTTAATCCTCCTCATCAAGGACATATTCACATATCCAACCTGGCACTCAAGTTGTTTGGTCTGGATGAAGTCTGGTGGCTCGTTAGTCCTGGAAACCCCCTCAAGATAGAGAAACCCGCTTCATTCCAGAGACGGTATGAAAGAGCACAGTCCATTATTCACAACCCAAGAATCAGGGTTTCTGAATTTGAATATACATATCGTATCCACAATACCTTTGAGACAATCAGCAAACTCAATCATCGGTACCCTGATCACCTCTTTATCTGGTTAATGGGATCGGATAATCTTGTTCAATTCGACCAATGGAAAAATTGGGACTGGATTTTTCGAAATATTCCCATTGTGGTATTGTCCCGAACAAAATCTGACTTGCCAGGTTTGGCTTCAAGGGCAGCAAGCGCTTTTTCCCAAAATTACATACCTTCGAATTTGGCTAGGAACATCGCCTGTCATGAACCACCAGTCTGGACATTGGTCAAAACCCCCAATATTCATGTATCCTCATCACAGTACCGGGCAAAAGGCTTGTGGAATGCCGTTTAACTTCAACCGAATGAATATTTAGTTGCAAAATGTCTATTGAGGCTTATGAGGGTGAATCTGGTCGATTGTTGGCCAATCGTTACGAAACGGTTAATCCAGAGGAACTATTTTCACCTGTGATCGATTTGTTACCTTCACAACCTGCGGCCTTCCTTGATGTAGGGGCAGGTTCCGGAAGGGATGCAGCTTGGTTCGCTGAACTGGGCTATACAGTACTTGCGGTAGAACCTGCAGCAACAATGCGTTCATTTGGAATGAAGCGACATAAGGATTCACAATTTGAATGGCTTGATGACAGCCTTCCGGGTTTAAAAGAGGTTTATAGAATCGGAACTGCATTCGATGCCATATTTGTCTCTGCTGTTTGGATGCATGTACCTCCAAATGCCAGGGAACGGGCCTTTAGAAAATTGGCCGGGCTTCTGAAACCGGGTGGCAAATTGTTCATCAGTCTCCGCATGGGCCAAGTGGATCAATCCCGATCAATGCATCCAGTTAGTTCTGAAGAATTAATCTCACTTGCTCAAGTCAATGGCATGTCGGTTGTTTATCAACAATCAAGACCAGATGTATGGGGTCGAACTGAACTTTTGTGGGAGCAATTGGTTCTACAGTTGCATGATGATGGCACAGATGCTCTTCCAATACTTAGACATGTTGTTCTAAACGATGCAAAGTCCTCGACATACAAACTTGGATTATTGCGTTCTGTTGCCAGAGCAGCTGATGGTTCTCAAGGTATGGCCGAGCATGGTTCTGAAGGTGAGGTTTACATTCCATTGGGTCTGGTAGCCCTCAATTGGTTAAGGCTTTACCATCCCCTTATTAATTCCGATTTACCACAAAGCCCTAAAAATAGAGGTATAAAAAATCTTGGATTTGTAAAAAAAGAAACTTGGAATGTTGTTTCTGAGTTAGTACCGATAGATTTTCGTGTGGGAAGTAGGTTTACTGGTGAAAATGCCAAAACCGTACATAATGCCCTTCGAGAGGCTGCAGCAACGATTACAAGAATGCCTGCCTATCATATGACATATCCGGGTATGGATGAGCCTATATTTCCTGTAGTGAGGGGAAGAGCTAGGAGAATTTCTAATCAGCTTATCATAGATGAACCCTACCTTTCTTCCTTTGGTAAAATGCTTATCCCTGGAAATATTTGGAGGACGATGGTACGATTTGATGCTTGGATAGAACCGGCACTGGTTGCCGAATGGATTAGGTTGATGCAAGGCTATGCCCAAACACAGGGAAGGGAAATTGATCAAACTGTAATTTACAATGCCATGCAATGGCTTGATCCAAGTCGAAATGTGAGATTTGTTCGAGATCAAACCAAGCAATTGATGCAATCCAAACCTGTTCATTGTGTATGGAGCGGAAAACGTCTCGGGAAAAATAATTTTGATGTGGATCACTGTCTTTCTTGGGCAGCATGGCCTTGTGCTGATCTTTGGAACTTGTTGCCATCCTCTCCGGTTATAAATCGTCGAAAAAGTGACAAACTCCCTTACGCAGAAATGTTGGATAGAAGTTCTGATCGCATTCTTGAATGGTGGAACCGAGCATGGACCCAGAATGAAGCTGTGGAAAAGAGATTTCTTATGGAAGCAAAGGCATCACTACCGCTCTTCTCGGAGAACATTGATCATGAAACTATTTTTGACGGTCTCCAGAAGAGACGATTTGCCATTCGCTCCGACCACCAAATTGCTGAATGGTCATTATAGAGTGTGATCAGATTGATTTATAGTATTTTGAAATCCGCCACAAATTACCAAATGATTATATTTCATCATAAAATATTATACGAAGTAAGACTAGGAAACCCCCTTGGTAGACGTTAAATTCAAAAGTCGCTGTAATCAATTGAAAGCAGGGTAAATCAAAAACAAACTGGAATAATTTGATGGGTTATACACCGGAAGAACTGGATCAATTAAAGGCTTGGCCGTTCGTTGAAGCAAAGAAACTGTTAAAGCGGATAAACAATAAAATTCCTGCCAAGGGTTATGTTTTGTTTCAAACAGGTTACGGACCATCTGGGTTGCCACACATAGGAACCTTCGGTGAAGTGGCCCGTACAACCATGGTCAGAAGGGCCTTCCACGAAATTTCCGATATCCCGACCAAACTTGTTTGTTTTTCTGATGATCTGGATGGTTTCAGAAAAGTTCCACTGAATGTACCAAATAGAGACAGGTTGCAGGAAGATCTGGGCTTGCCATTAACAAAGGTCACTGATCCATTTGGGGAGTGTGAGAGCTTCGCCCATTACAATAACCAGAAATTGCGGAGCTTTTTGGACAGTTTTGATTTTGAGTACGAGTTCATATCGGCAACTCAATATTATCAGTCAGGTAAATTTGATGAAATGCTTCTGCTTGCCCTTGAGAGGTATGATCAACTGATGGACATCATGCTTCCCTCTCTAGGTGGGGTAACCAAGGGAAGGGAACAAAGCTATTCTCCGTTCTTGCCCATCAGTCCAGTTTCTGGCAAGGTACTGCAGGTTCCGATTTTAGACTGGGATACATCAAAAGGAACCATTCTGTATCAGGAACCTGATGGGGAGATGATCGAACTCCCTGTAACAGGTGGTAATGTAAAAATGCAATGGAAGCCGGATTGGGCCATGAGATGGGCGCAATTGGAAGTTGATTATGAAATGTATGGCAAGGATTTAATCCCATCAGCTGAACTTGCAAGAAAGCTCTGTCGTGTCTTTGGCAAGCCACCACCCCTTGAGATGTTTTATGAACTGTTTTTGGATGAGAATGGTAGGAAAATTTCCAAATCAAGCGGTGGTGAAGGCATTTCCATGGAGAACTGGATTGATTATTCATCACCTGATTCTCTGGGACTATTCATGTTCCAGAAGCCGAAAACTGCCAAAAGATTGACCTTTGATGCTGTTCCCCGAGCAGTTGATGATTTACAGAAGTTTGTTGCCAGTTATCCATCTCAAGGATTGATTGAGCAATTGAACAATCCTGCCTGGCATGTATATGCAGGTAATCCACCTAAGGTTGGAAGTGATATTTCCTATTCAATGATAATAAATCTGGTAGGTGCTGCTGGAACAGTAGATGAAGAAGTTATCTGGGGACTTATTAAGAAACATGCCAATGTCGCCAACCCAACAGACAATCCGGAACTGTACAGAAATCTTAAGGGTGCCATCAATTATTTCAATGAAAGGGTAGCACCGACAAGAAGTTTACGAGCACCTAATGAGAAGGAAAGGATTGCTCTAGAAGAGTTAAGGGACAAACTTCTGGATTGGACTGGGGGAAATAGTGGTGAGGAATACCAATCAATGGTTTATTCAATCGGAAAGAATCACCAGTTTGACCCATTGAGGTCCTGGTTTTCCGCCTTATACGAAACACTTTTTGGTACCAGTCAGGGACCTAGATTTGGCAGTTTTATCGCTCTTTTCGGTGCAAGGAAAACAGCTGATTTAATTTCCCAGAGATTGAAAGATGCAAGTTTTACTTCCAGAAATTCTTAGGCCCAATGTTGTCCAGTTTCAATCAGGGTATGATACTTACTTTACCGTATCAAAAGTAGTTTGATTGTAAATATCCTATTTTAATGAACTTTTGAATTTTCTTGTGCCAGGTTTGCCCGATTTGGACCTTCCACGGGCTTCGAGAGCTTCCGAAACCATTTCTTCAACCTTGCTTTGCCTAGCCAGGGGATCATCAGCCAATACCAATTCCACCGTTTCCAGACGTTTGATTTCGTCCCTAATTCTAGCTGCATCTTCAAATTCAAGGTTTTCTGCAGCCTTGTACATCTGTTTACGCAAATCATCCAGATGTGCTTGAAGGTTTGCACCGATCTTGTGTGTTTCCAAATCAGCAGTGATGCGGTTGGCATCAATGTCCGAGGAGTAAACTCCAGCGAAAGCATCCGAAATGTTTTTCTGCACAGTTTGAGCAACGATTCCATGTTCCTCATTGTATTTCTTCTGCTTTTCCCTTCTTCTATCGGTCTCTGATATCGCTGCTTCCATGGATCTGGTAATTCTATCGGCAAACATGATCACCTTGCCCTCGGCATTTCTGGATGCTCTGCCTACGGTTTGAATCAAGGACCGCTCGGATCTCAAAAAGCCCTCTTTGTCAGCATCCAGGATAGCAACCAGACCACATTCAGGAATATCAAGACCTTCCCTTAGCAGATTGATCCCGACCAGAACATCAAAGGTACCCAACCTCAGGTCTCTGATGATCTCTATTCGTTCAAGGGTTTCAACATCTGAGTGCAAGTATCTTACCCGTACACCCTGTTCATGAAGGTATTCAGTAAGGTCTTCAGCCATACGCTTGGTAAGGGTTGTAACCAGAACCCGATATCCCTTTTGGGTAACAATCCTAATTTCCTCCAGGAGTTCATCAACCTGATGGGTAACCGGTCTGACTACAATTTCAGGGTCCAAAAGCCCGGTTGGACGTACGATCTGCTCAACGACAACACCTTCGGTTTTCTGTAGTTCCCAATCTCCGGGGGTAGCTGAAACAAACACAGTTTGAGGTCTATAACTTTCCCACTCTTCAAATTTCAAAGGCCTGTTGTCAATACAGGAGGGTAATCTGAATCCATGTTCCGAAAGCGTAGATTTTCTTCGATAATCTCCCTTATACATTCCCCCAAGTTGAGAAACGGTAACATGTGATTCGTCGATGAACATAATTGCCTTTTCTGGTAGATATTCCAGAAGGGTAGGGGGAGGTTCCCCCGGGTTTCTGCCGGTAAGATATCTTGAGTAGTTTTCAATTCCCTTGCATACCCCTGCAGCAGTCAGCATTTCCAGGTCAAAATTGGTACGCTGTTCCAATCTTTGTGCTTCCAATAATCTACCAGCCTCGGTCAAATGGGCCAATCTGTGTCGTAACTCCAACTTGATATTCTCTATAGCCTGGAGAACAGTAGGACGAGGAGTTACATAATGTGAATTGGCATAAACCCTTATCTGGTCAAGGTTATCAAACACCTCCCCGGTCAAGGGATCAAATTCCTGTACCATCTCGACTTCATCGCCAAAGAATGACAATCTCCAGGCTCGATCCTCATAGTGGGCAGGCCATATTTCGACGATATCACCCCTTACCCTGAAGCAACCCCTTTGAAAAAACGTATCATTACGACGGTATTGTTGCTCGACAAGATTGTTGATGACTTTCCTTTGATCATATTCATGTCCAGCAATCAGGTCCAGGGACATATCGCTGTAGCTTTCAAAAGATCCAATACCATAAATGCAGGATACCGAAGCGACTATGACAACATCATCTTTCTCCAACAGTGCTCTAGTTGCAGAATGTCGCATTCGATCAATATGTTCATTGATCTGTGCTTCCTTCTCAACGTAGGTATCAGTCCTTGGGACATAGGCCTCAGGTTGGTAATAGTCGTAGTAACTGACAAAATATTCAACAGAATTTTCCGGAAAAAAAGACTTGAACTCTCCGTAAAGTTGTGCAGCCAAGGTCTTGTTCGGTGCAATTACTATGGCAGGTCTTTGCAAGGTCTCGATTACCTTGACCATGGTAAAGGTTTTTCCCGTTCCTGTTGCTCCGAGGAGAACCTGATTCGTTTCACCTTCGACAATGTTCCGGGTTAGTTCCTCAATGGCCTGGGGCTGGTCTCCGGCCGGCTTGAAATCAGAATGGAGGATAAAAGGTTTACCACCTTCCAGCTTAATGTTTTGCCGATATGGATTTTTCGTAAGTGTAAAGATTTCGGAAGTCATGGGTAAATATTATAGGGACTTTGAAGAAAGAGTTAAGAATTTGTAAAATGAAGGTCCAGAGGATTAGGTAGGAGGCAGTGAATAAATGAGTAAAAATTTAGGATAATTGTTGATGTGATTTATTGATTTAGCATTAGGTATTTACTAGATTCAGATTTATTATATGAATTGTGGGATTTCAGGATGGATGTACTAATTTACCAACCCTCCAGGTCAGTAATGCAGTCAGGAACTGCAGGAACCAACAAGTGGGTATTGGAATTTATCCATAGTTCTCCTCGCAAGAAGGACCCCTTGATGGGATGGACCAGTTCCGCCGACACCCAGTCCCAGGTTAAACTTGCTTTCGATACGAAAGAGGAAGCCATTGAATATGCCATCAAGAGAAACCTGACCTACAGTGTACAGGACCCCAAGAAAAGAAAGCCGGTGATCAGACCCAGAGGTTATGCCGAAAACTTTGCCTTTGAACGCAAAGACACCTGGACCCACTGAACAGAACCCTGCGGTTCAGTATTTTGAGTTCTTTTTTACAGATTTCCATCCACGGCAGATTTACCGATGAACAATAGTGCAAAGGTAGAAAACGGCAATCTGATCACCCCAATACTCCTATGTGGATGCTTGATCATCTGTGTCAGTTTTGCAATCAGGTCTACTTTTGGTGTTTTCCAAATCCCCATTGCGGAGGAGTTTGGATGGCCCAGAATGGACTTTTCCTTTGCCATCGCAATTCAAAATCTTGCCTGGGGAATAGGACAACCATTCTTTGGAGCCCTTGCTGAAAGAATAGGCGACAGAATCGCCATAATCCTTGGAGCAATAATCTATGCCATCGGATTGGTTTTATCGAGTGTAGCCACAACACCGGAGGCTCATCAATTACTGGAGTTTGCCGTTGGTTTGGGTATTGCAGGTACGGGCTTTGGAGTAATTCTGGCTGTTGTTGGAAGGGCCAGTTCACACAAACACCGCTCGATGTCGCTTGGTATTGCAACCGCAGCGGGTTCTGGTGGACAAATCATAGGCCCACCGCTAGCGGAATACCTTTTGGGTTTGATGCCATGGCAATCGGTATTTCTGGTATTTGCAGGTGCCATTCTGCTGGTTATGGTAACTCTCCCAGTTTTCAAGAGTGACTACAAGGCAACACCACAGGAGATGGAAGAAACCATTACCGGTATTTTAAGGAAAGCATTCGGTGATCCCTCATTCACACTGATTTTCGTCGGCTTTTTCTCCTGTGGATATCAGTTGGCCCTGATTACGGCTCACTTTCCGGCATTTGTGACCGAATTCAGCGAACCGATTGTCAGGGGTGGTTTCATTGATAGTCTTGGTATTTCCACTACCTCATCCTTGGGAGCTGTTACTATTTCCCTGATAGGCCTGGCTAATATCATCGGAACCTTGGGAGCAGGTTGGCTGGGCACGCATTACTCAAGAAAATGGGTATTGACCATAATTTATGCATTAAGGGCAATTTTCACGATTCTATTCCTGATGCTACCGTTCACACCCTTCAACATTATCTGGTTCTCCTTTGCAATGGGTTTTTTGTGGCTGGCAACTGTTCCCCTGACCAGCGGCCTGATTGGTCATATCTATGGTTTGCGTTACATGGCAACCTTGTACGGAATCATATTCTTTTCCCATCAACTGGGTGGATTCATCGGTGTATGGTTGGGAGGATTTCTTTATGACCGAACGGGAAACTATGACATGGTTTGGTGGATCGGCGTAGGGGTCGCAACATTTTCAGCCATAGTACATGTCCCCATCAACGAAATTCCATTGGGCCAGAGATTAAGAGCCGGCTGAACTCAAGAATACCTTAGAACCAATTATCAACTAAAATTCTTCTGTTTTTGAACCTTTTGAATGAAAAATGTCTTGTATACGGGTTGCAACCTGGTAATTATTCCAATAGATTTATGTTTTTCCTAGGAGGCCCCTTAGCTCAACTGGATAGAGTGGCTGACTTCGAATCAGTAGGTTGGGGGTTCGAGTCCTCCAGGGGCCGCCAAGTCCAGGAAAAAATCAGAACAATATTGGTCGGAATGTTTGATTGGCCCCTTAGCTCAACTGGATAGAGCGGCTGACTTCTAATCTGCAGGTTCGGGGTTCGAGTCCTCGAGGGGTCGCCAAACAGCAAGCAATTCTCCCAAAATGGTTTATATGGCAATTCTCTGGAAATAAATATGGAAGTGAAGATTATAAATGGCCTGGGAATCAATGTATCCGATGAAGGCAACAAGGATGGCCCTGCGTTTGTTCTGGCCAATTCTCTTGGTACCGACTTACGCATTTGGGACAGGTTTTTGCGAAATTTTCCCCGGAGGTACCGCATTATCAGATTTGATAAGCGAGGTCATGGATTAAGTGATATTTCGGAAAATGACTTCGGTATAGAAGGGCTTGCGTCCGACATAATAGAAATTCTGGATGACAAGCAAATCAGTGATTGTGTATTTGTAGGTGTATCAATAGGGGGATTGATAGGCCTGCAGGTTGTATTGAATCGACCTGATCTGGTTAAGGCCTTTGTTTTTTCAAACTCATCTCCGAAGGTAAGGGATGAAGCATTTTGGAATGATCGGATAAAAATTATTGAGAGAGTAGGTCTTGATGCCGTTGGAGATTCCATCCTTGAAAAATGGTTTTCGAAAGACTTCCGAAAGAACAAGTCCGAGGAATTATTGGCTTGGAGGAATATGCTGACTAGAACCCCACAAAGAGGTTATCTGGATTGTTGTCGAGTATTGAAACACACAGATTTGAGGGGACAGTTGGGAGAGGTGAAAGTGGACACGTTGGTCATTAGTGGTTCGGAAGATGGTGCAATACCACCCGAAGAGGTTATCGAAGGCACAAAGGGTTTGCCCAACGCTGTCCATGAAACCATTATAGGTTCAGGACATTTACCTTGTATAGAAAAACCATTGGAATTCAGGGAATTGATTTTTTCCTTTCTCCTTGAACGGGAATTGGATAACCGTAATGAACCATAATCCTTATTGGACTTGGGATATAAATCCTTGGATTGTTTTAACTTTGCCTCCTATTCTTTTCGAAACATTAAATGTCTAAAAACCTGCCCCTGGTATTTGTCCTGCTGACTGTAACCATAGATGCCATCGGAATAGGTATCATTATTCCGGTGATGCCTGATTTAATTCAGGAAGTCGGTGGGGCGTCAATTGCGGATGCTGCACTCTGGGGTGGTGTTCTTGCAGCTTCCTTTTCCTTTATGCAATTTCTTTGCGGTCCCACAGTGGGCAGTTTGTCCGATCGCTATGGTCGACGTCCTGTATTATTGATTTCCCTTCTCTTCATGGCCCTAGATTACATAATCATGGGGGTAGCTCATGTTATGGTTTTACTGTTTATCGGCAGGGTCGTTGGAGGAATTACGGCATCAACACCAGCAACAGTAGGTGCCTATATTGCCGATATCTCGAAACCGGATGAAAAGGCAAAGAATTTTGGATTGATAGGGGCCTGTTTTGGAATTGGCTTTGTACTTGGTCCACTTTTTGGAGCCTTTTTTGCCGAATTTGGCACGAGGGTACCGTTTTTTGCGGCAGCAATAATTGCCTTTGCAAATTTTGTTTTGGGATATTTTGTTTTACCAGAAACGGTTACTGATGAAATCAGGCGGCCATTTGAATGGAAAAGGGCCAACCCAATAGGCAGTTTGTATCACATAGGTCAACTACCGGGTCTTAAATTGCTCTTGCTTGTATTCTTTCTCGTTCAAATTGCTTTTGCCGTTTATCCTGCTGTCTGGTCATTCTATGGTATAGAAAGATTTGGTTGGGGCCCTACCCTGATAGGTGTCTCCCTGGCCTGCTATGGTATCATGCTGGCTTTTGTCCAAGGGTGGTTCATCAGATTCATTTTGAAGTATCTTACCGAAAAACAGACGGTTATATTTGGTTTCTTCTTTGAAATTGTCGGATTCGTGGGTTATGGGATAATCAAGGAAGAAATATATGCCTTTCTCCTGATACCCTTCGGTGCGCTTGGTGCAGTAGGTGTACCTGCCCTTCAGGGCATCATGTCAAGAATTGCTGCTCCAAACCAGCAAGGAGAATTGCAAGGTCTTCTTACAAGTTTGACTTCATTGGCATTCATTGTTTCTCCCCTCATTATGACCGGAATATTCTACATGTTTGTCGACCCGGAATTTCCAATCTATCTCCCCGGGGCACCATTCTTGTTCTCTGCCCTGGTGGCAATTGTTTGTTTTGGATTGATCCAATTTGTCAAGGAGAGTGATTATGGTGGAGAAAAGAAGTTCTACTTTTCACTGAAGTAAACCGACCCTGCCCCTTATTCCATATGTTTTTGGGTGGCCAAGGAGAAAATCAAGGAGCAACCCAGAGTTCATTAAAGCCATGAAAATGATATCTGTCAGAATAGATGGGTTTTCTTGTTAACTTTAGTTTCGGGAAATATTTGAACAGTTCTCTGAGTGCTATTTTCATTTCCATTCTAGCCAGTGGAGCGCCTACACAAAAATGAACCCCTGCACCCAGTGATACATTACCGGGGTTTTGACGTTCCGGCTCAAATCTGTTGGGATTGTTGAATGCTATTGGGTCCCGGTTTGCAGCTGCGAGCAACAACCCAATCTCCTGGTCCTTTTTGAAGGTATGATCAAAAACATCCACATCATCCTTGGCATATCGTTCAAAGATATGGAGAGGTGGATCAAACCTAAGCACTTCTTCCACCACCTTGGGAACAAATTGGGGATCATCAAGTTTTGCAACGTCCAATCCCTCGTCAATTATGGCATTTATTCCATTGCCCAAGGCAAAGGCTGTCGCTTCATGACCAGCATTCAGCAGCAGGATACATGTTGAGACCATTTCATCCATTGACAGATTGTCACCATCAATTTCCGATGCCAGCAAACCTGAAATGAGATCCTCACCGGGAGACGCCTTCCTGTGATTGATAAGTGAAACCATGAACTCAGCGAATTCAGCAGAAGCTTTTCCAGCCTGAATCTCCTTGTCCAAGTCCCGATTTGCCTGATACATGGCTACAATGTCATGGGACCACTTGAGGAGCTGATCGGCCATGGAAGCCTCCACTCCCAACAGTTTGGCAATTACGAGTACTGGAACCTTCTCGGAAAAATTCTTCTGCAATTCTATTTCATCATCTGTTAGATCATTCAGGATGTTCTTCACAATCAGTTCGATTTCAGGTTCTAGTTTGGCGATACTGCTGGTGGTGAAAGCCTTAGCAACCAGTTTCCTGAGCTTGGTATGCCGAGGTGGATCAATTTCCAGAAGGGAATTTTCCTCGATTTTCAGAAAGGGGGCCATATGATCCGAGTAGGGACACTTTTTGTCTTCGGGAACTTCCCTGCCCCATTTTCGATCCCTGAGAAAATGGTTGACCGAACGATGCGAAATGGCGAATACAAGATCATAATCCTCCCAAAATATCAGATCTCCTCCTTCATTGATTTTTTCATAAAAGGAGTAGGGGTTTTGTACAAAGGCTTCTTCAAGCGGGGATTGTGAAAATTTCAACATGTAAATCTATGGAATGCAAACTGAATTAACTGGAGAGGGTCAAATTTATTGCAACTCAAAATCAGCTTTTTATAACATTTTGAAATCATGCCAAACCTGTCCTTGGAAAATCATCGATTTGTTATATTTTGATCATTAGCAGGGGTTGGCGATAACTTGTACAATCAGCAACTGTCCGCATTTACACGCAAGTATTCATCAATAAAACTATCTGTATATTGCGATACAAATTGAAGAATGTAATTACCCTCCCAACCGTGAATTCCTGTAGTACCAGTAGACCAGGTTGCTACAAACCAAGCATCCTTCGAATAGAAGTCTGAAACAAGCTTTTTTAACCCTATATCTATCCCAAAAGCCAAACCGACCACATCGACACTTACAAATAGATGTGGAAAACCCGGTTCATCGGTGTACAAATGAGCCCCTTGCAATCTATTCCTTACGGCAAATTCTATTGCTTCCCTTGTGAGGTCAATATCATTTTCATCATCTTTTTTTGAAAATATACGTTTAAACTCAATGGTTCGCAATCTGTCCATAACCGAAAACGATCTATGTCTGGAACAACTTCCGCAAATCCAGGCCGCAGTGCCAGCAAAGAAAGCAAGATCACAATCAGTAAAGGTATAGGTTTTCTCCACATACTTCCTTACTATTCCTATAGTCTTGCCAAGGTAACCATTCCATTACTGGCAAAACAATCTTGATCAAGAGGCAATATATCCAAAGTCCTGATTTAGGCCATCCGCCTAAGTTTACCATTCAGAAATCAAAAATCCAATGTACAATTAATCACGGGCAGCTGGCAAGTACCGGATTGCAAATAAATATGTTTAAACCTTGCAAGTACTTTCCGACGAAAACAAGGATCGCCTTATTGACTGGCTGCTCAAACAGCGGCATTTTGGCAATGTAATAACGGAGATTACAAAGGAACAGATTGATCAGGCAAAAAAATCTAGCACTCTCCATGTTATTGAACGAACAAACAGATTATTGAAATATTATGCTTTTAAATTAGACCGAACAGGTTCAAAATTACACTGGGAAAAACTAGTTTTTGATGCGAATTGAAATACTTGCATATTTCGATTCAAGTTTTTTGTTTAGTACCAGTCAAGATTCAGAAGAAAACCTAGGCAAATCTGATTTAAATTTTCTTCTCAAATATCTAGAAAAAAAACGATTTATAAATTTTCCCCATCCTACTCTTACACATCGGACGAAGGTGCTTGTAACCGTAGAAGGTTACGCCCATATGGAATCTCTTCAGTCACTTCAAGTTGAGTCCAACTAGGCCTTCGAGACCATGTAATTTGATAATTCAATGGATGAAGCTTGGACAGAAGGTATCAAGTCTGCCATCGCCGAGGCAGGATACGATCCCTTCCGTATTGATCGCATGGAACACAACAACAGGATTGTTGATGAAATAATTTCCGAGATTCGTCGCTCAAGGATACTGGTGGCCGATTTCTCGCAGGGTGAAGATGGTGCTTGGGGCGGTTCTATTAAGAAGCTGGTTTTGCCCATGGCTTTGGCATTCCGGTCATCTTTACCTGCCGGAAGGAAAATTTGGATGATAACCATTTTGACATTAGGCAATACAATCACATTGTTTGGGAAACACCGGATGATCTCAGGACCCAACTACTCAACAGAATATCTGCCATGATTGGTGACGGGCTTCTTACATTTCTCTAACCAGATATGCTTAGATACTCATATGAGTTAATACTTGATTAAGGCTTTACTTATTTCTTTAACTGATCTACTCTTACCTCCCTCGTACCTTATGTAGTTAGCCATACTACTAGATACATGCAGAAAAATGCCGGATTATGGTTTTAAATTGTCCCATTAGCTTGAATTAACCTACATTAAGGTAATTAGATTATGGGACAGGTTTCAGTATACTTTGGAAGGATGAATTACCCGTCCCGTAAACGGCTGTATTTGGAACAGGTAAAGGGTAAACATGAAAATAGGCTATTTACGGGTTTCAACTCATGAACAGACCACCGATCTACAGAGAGATGCCCTCATCCAGGCTAGACGCTCTGCAACTAGGTGTTGAGGAAGGATGATAACCTAGTCGAGTCGTCTCGATCACTTGGGAAGAAGTCTTCAGAATCTCATTACCATTGTCGATGATCTGATGGGTCAGTACATCAGCCTCCGGATACTTGAAGGTATGGGAGCAAATATTGACATGACCACAGCGGAGGGCCGTCCCTTTTTTAACGTGTTTGCAGGCATCGCGCAGCGAGAGCTCGTGGTCGTATGGGTGGACATAAATTTTCATTGACAGCAACCCAAGTTTTGGGCTCTATCCAGATCATGAAGGATCCAGCAGCAAATCATTGAGCATTGGCCAGAGAGCTGGGGATTGCCAAGACAACACTTTTTTGTTATGTCAGCCAACTGGAGAATTACATAAAACTAGTCAAAAGGTGATTGGTGCTAAAAATTTTTAAAATCTAATACCAGTATTTGACTTGAATAAAGGAACTGACAAATGAGAGATTTAAACTTAGAAAAAATTATAAAGGGTCCTAGTAGAGAAGGGTGGGAATATCATGAACATAATATGACATTAACACACCCAGATATCGGAGATTGGTATGAAATTGATCTTGAATCTGGAAAGGGTGAATTTATAGACCCTAAAAGATGTCTTGAAATATTATATCATATGTCAAACAAGTCAAATATTACTGGTGATATGATGCTTGGGCTAGTAAGGACAATGAATCAAATTGTTGGGTTGAACGGACATGAAGTTTGAAAAACACTCTCCAATTCAGTCTGTGGAATCGTAGAAAAAAAGTTAAGAAATCTTAGTATCGAGGCCTAAATCATCGAAAGGGAATTATGCCTTCGTCGCTTAGAGCCTCTAATAAAAATCATATCCAGCCAAAAGATCAAATTTTTTCCACCTAGCTAACATGATAAGGTTTTGAAATTCTGGAAAAGTACTTGAAAATACTGAAGCAATGTCTTTTCGGCACTGATCAATATCAAAACCATTATTTAGTACCCAAACTTGACTATCTTTTATTAGATTAGTCAACATCATTGCATAGGCCAAAAGTATTGTTTCTGATCTTGTGTACGATTCAGGAACATCAATTTTTAAATTGATGTCTAGTTGATATGGAGATTTATGGTCAAGATTTTTACAATGAACGATTTCTAACCACTGAAGCCTACAATTTTTGCCAAGTGTCTGTTGTCTGGTAGCAGACAAGACGGAAATGAGTTTACCGAGCTGGTTGCGATCCCAGGTTGTCGCTGATGGCTGTGATCCAACCAAACGGAAACCAAAACTCATCTGGCCAAAGGCACGCCGAAGGACATACCTCCATGTTTGTCAATATTTAAATTAAATTCCTCCTTTGTGCTCATTTATAAAAGGACCATTTTTTATGCTCACAAATGAAGCATGATCAAAACACTTCACCTGCTTTCGGTTTTTTCATAAAAGGGGTAGGGGTTTTGTACAAAGGCTTCTTCAAGTTGGGAATGTGAAAATTTCAACATGGAAATCTATGGAATGCAAACTGAACTATCTGAAGATGGCCAAATATAATATAACTCAAAATCAGGTTATTATTTCAACCTTTTAGAATCATGCCATATCTGTCTTTGAAAAATCATTACCTTTGTAGAGAATTCTGATATTGTATTCATATGCGCAAGCATAAGCGAAACAGTCCCCAAAATTCAAATTTGCATCGTGACCCACAAATTTCCCGTATCGGGATGCTGCCAGAATAGCTGATTTTCCAATCTGAGGAGTGATTGAAATATCTTCAGCATTTACACTTTCGCAGAACTCTTCAATTAATTTCTTTGATAGTTGAAGCGCTTCTTTTGTTGGCGTTAATTTACCTGAACGTGACCTTGCAAAGGCAACCACTGCCTCGAATCTAACCAAAGGAGACACGTATAGTCTTGATTGGTAATCTTCAATACGCCTTACAATATCTTCAAATCCAGATTCTTCATTTAGTATTGAAACGATTGCTGAAGCATCTATGAACATCAGGAATCATCCCACATTTCATCTGTAAATTTCTTCATGTTAAAGTTAGGATCCGGCTCACCGATTAACTTAGCTTGAGCTTGTAGTTCATATACATGTTCAAGAAGGCTTTTCTCTTTTTTCTTTTTTTCCAAGATACTGATTAACCCTAGGCGAACGGCTTCGGTCTTGTTTTTTATACCTGTTGTTTTGACAACCTTATCAGCCAGTGTATTTACAGATTCGTCTCTAATATATAGTGGCATATTGAATGACTCCATAAAATGAATATCCATAATGAATATTTTGTATATTCCATTAAAAATGTCAACAACCTTTTATTAACCCTGATCAGCGAACTGAACTCAAACTTCAGCCTCATTTATCATATCCGGCAACAATTGATACCCACCTGAATCCATCACATCGCCACTCCCTACCTCACAGTCGACAATACGGGTGGGTATCCGGCATCAACCAGTATGACACATAGGCGACATAAAGGAAGAGAGCTGATTCCCTTGGCATTCCGGTTCGGTTCCTAGACATTTATGCCACCATTGGCGATGCCCCCTGTTTACGATTATTGAGAGCACGTGCCAGGTTGGTGGCAAGTGTGGTTTTTCCACTTCCCCCCCCCCCCCTTGGGATTGAGAATGGTGATGACGGTCATGATATCCTGCCCATTTAATGATTTAAGGTTTCACTTGTATACTCAATTACTTGAATAATGAAATGTGCAAGGCAATTTCCGAGGTGCCGAGATACACCAGAACAAGCTATCGCACTCTATGATAACTGGTAAAATTAGCAGTTGTCCGCATTTATCCGCAAGTATTCATCAATAAAACGATCTGTAAATTGCGATACAGACTGAAGAATGTAATTACCATCCCGACCGTGTGTTCCTGTAAAACCACCACCCGACTAGGTTATTGCAAGCCCATTTTCCTTTGAATAGAAAGAGTCTGGAACAAACTTGTATAAATACAGGTCTATCCCAAATGCCAGACCAACCACATGGATAATTAAATATAGTAGCGGAGTACCAGCTTCATCGGTGTACAAACGAGCACTTCTCAATCTACTCCTTACGGCAATTTCTATGTCTTCATTGGTGAGATCAATCTCATTTTCTTCATCTTGATGATAAACGTGTAACTGCAATGGTTGACAATTTGTCCATAACTTGAAACGATCAAAAGTTGAAACGTTTTCCGTTATTCCAGGACGCATTGCCAGTAAAAACAGCAAGAACACCCATAATCCGCGATCTAATTCGTACTGATTAGCAAAAATACAGATTTATACGAATCTTGAGTGTTGATTCGAAAAACACACTCAAAAAAAAGATTTTTCGCCAATTTCGGACTCCACAACCAGTCCCGAAGAGGCCACGACCGAATCAATTCATTTCCAGCTGCAATTGGAGAGACACCTCCCCTGTCCCCTTGCCGAGGCTTTAAGCCATATTTGGTCAGCACTTTGGTCAAAGAGGTATGGGGACCTGTCGGTGGAGTTTGTTCCGGGTAATATTCAGGGTATAGCCGTTGGCATGTTTAACCAACTTGCCACTGGTGTGGAAAAAAATGGTTCGCAACCTCTTCATTCGACAGTGCATCCAGTCGCCTCCCTCCGTTGCTCGGTGACGAAAGTGGGCAACCAGATTGTAACTCAGACAGGCCAGCATCAACCAGCAGCTGTTCGAACCGAAGGAACCGGAAGGCAGCATGCCACCGGCAAAGTCGGACTTAATCTCCCCGTGAGCGTGTTCACTACGGCCACAACGATTATTCGAAGCCGCAAGAAGACCCTTCAAACCCATCTCCTCCAAACCGGCATCGGATGCACACGGTTCATCAGGCGCCGGATGGTTGGTAACCATTGCCGGACAAAGCTACCGGTTGAGGGAACACATGGAGCTAATCCCGGACCATGTCAGGACCAACAAGTCACTGGTCCCGCCACCACCACCTAGGAAAAGGGGACGACTCAAAGCAAACAGTTGGGGCTGAAATCGATGAAACCATAGGCACCTCTTTTGGCCCAAAGTGGTACATTTTTAAACGGTAACTTTGGTATATTTTTTATTTAGTTATTGACACGTTAATTGCCGAGCGCACCAGGGAAAAGGGAGCGTAAGAAAAAACCGAAAGGAGGTGAGGAATTCTGACCAAACCAGGAAATTGAAACAGCCTCTTTTTTTGGCCTGGATGCGGACCATTATTCATTCGGCATAATGGGGTAATTTTCAATCGGTATTGACAGGTGCTGGCGCGTCGGGACGAGCGGAGGATGGACAGGCGTTGTTAAGCCCTGCGGTCATTCATAATGGGCTTCTTGCAACAGCCAATAGGCTTCTGTCCTATAGATAGGGCTTTTCTTATCGATTAAGTCGAAAGGGGCGTGCCCATTTTCATCCCTAGCCTTGGCATTGGCCCCAGCCTCCAGCAGTGCAACGACCGTTTCCTCATTGCCATAAGCAGCAGCTCCATGAAGCGGCGTTTGCCCATGTACGGCACGAGCCTCAATGTTGGCACCAGCCTTGATGAGAGCCATGATCGTTTCCTCAGAAGTAGCCATGTGAAGGGGCGTCCACCCATCATTGGAACGAGCTTTAATGTTGGCACCAGCATTTATTAGGGCCATTGTTGTTTCCTCATTGCCGGATAAAGCTGCTCTGTGAAGGGGCGTTCGCCCAATTTTGTCCCGAGCGTGGATACAGTCGATGTCAAGCAAGTCAATAAACCTGCCACCCTCATTCAGACAGTCGGTTTGAGCCATCCCCTGGCAAGGCAGGAGGACAAGCGCAAGCAAAGCAAATAATCGTAAAGGCATAGAAGCGATGTTTAACCTTATTTCCCGGTAAATCAATAGGCAGAGGTCTGGAAAAGCGAAAGGGGCGACATGTCGCCCCTTCGTATCTGAATCCTGCCGAGGCAGGCAACGGACACAGATCAAATCTGCACCGCATCTTGCACAAATATATACCAACAGAAATGGTTTTACAACTATAAAATGTGATGTCAGGCCTTTTTATAGTCAGAGCGTGGTAGGTTTTTTAGAGTCAATTCGACAATTTTGTCGAAATCATCCTGCCCAATTCTTCTCACCAGTTGACTTAACCGGCTCACGGAAAGCGTGGTCAAATAATCACAAATTACCCATGACAGCTTCATCCCCGGTATTTTGATCGGGTAAGCCATATCGTTATCAGGTTGGGATTTTGTTGTGAGGGGCAAAACTGTAACGTTGCCATAAAGGGTGGACGTCGGAGACATGATCAAGACAGGACGGTGCTTCCAGAACTCGGGAAGTAGTGCGTCCTCGGGAAAATGACACCAATAGATCTGTCGAATCCGTGGGGCACTTCTGACCTTGGGCTCAACACGAGGTGGTAGTTTCTCATCAATCATTATTTTGTTCCTTCGCTATGTTGTTGATTTACTTCCCGACTTTTGGTTTTTACAAATTGATGGGACCTAATTTGTTTCGAAAATCAGCCCAATATTTCTCATAATCTTCACGCCTCTTTTGTGGTATTTTGTTCGTTAGCCACTCAATCCTTTCGGCTGTCTTTTCCTTAACCATAAGTTCCTGGGGAATATCTTTGATTGTGGCATAGCCCCATTGTAAGGCTTTACATGCTAACTCATTTCCATCTGTTATGAAATCCAATTCTAATGGATTGATTGTGTAGTTAATCCACTCCAGATCCTGATTTCCAATTAAACTCGTTACTTCGAATATATTCCGTGAATAGGAAGATTCTCCTTGAACTCTTATGAGATCAGAATCCAACTTTTCTACAAGGTATTTCAAAAATTGCTGAAACCGGTCACAAAATGCTTCGTCACCGTTTCGGCATATTGAATAGAGATCATCTTCGTCATCATTATCGAAATGGTATTGATTGTAATAAGAATCCAAAAGATCAATTTTCCCGAAGAAATCACGTTGTTCGATCGATCCTTTTTCCGCCATCAAACTTTCTTCAATTTTATGTTCTGGTATAGTTGTAGGGAGGTGTTTATAAGTTTCCTTATATTTATTGAACGATTCCTCAGCCTCTTCAACCTTTTGTTTTCGCCAGGCAAGACTACTCTCCATCAGTAATGCTGTAAACAACGGAAGCATGCGAAGTTGTGTAAACTGGGGGATGTCATAATATTTCTCAACCATTTGAAGAGCAAGAAGCATGTTCCCTGGTAGAACCAGTTTTACCTTCCGATAACCCATATTAAATTCGAGGAAATCTGAACTTTCGGCTGATTTCGAAAGCTGCTCGGGCCTGATATTAAAAGCCTGGGCCAATCTGGTTATCGTTGTAGTATTCGCAGATGACTTACCAGTACAAGTCTCTATCCGTGCAATGGTTTTTTTACTTACTCCAGATACATCTGCTAGTCCCTGTTGAGAAAGCTTTGCTTTAGTCCGAAGCGTTTTAAGTGTTTCGGGGTTGATTTTGTGTTTAGCCATTGTAATCTCCAAATTAAGTTAAGAATTATTTATAACCATATAATATAGTGCAATAAATAAGTAAATAGCAAGTATTGATGTCATTTACTAGATAATATTAGATATATAATTGTATTGATTAATAAAAATGACACCAATTAGGACATAAATAATGTTGCCGCTGTCTGACAGCCAATTGCCTCAAATTACGGTGTCAAAAAAATGACCGATGGTTATTTTGGAGATTGGCAATGCAGGCTTTGATACTTGCCCTACTGTGCTAGCTAGCTAGTATAACCTATCTGCAGTCCCTTTGGTCCGGAAAGGATACCGTTTACACGATTATACAAACCTATGACTGATAATATTTGATTCATAATTTTGGACCGGTAGGGTTCGGGGTTTATTGTTTAACCATGCTTTATACCTCAACAACTTTGATTAGGTCACAAGCATCTTGAAGGTTGAGTTTATCTTGGTAATTAATTTCAACTTTTTTACAAAATTTATTCCCACTAAATGTTCTTTACTCTTTATAAGGTACGCTAACTCAAACATAAAAGTCTCCATGTGTTCTAAATTACAAAAAAACAGGTTACAATATGTTTGGTCCTGAAATTATGATTAAATTACTCCGAAAAATGGCAGAAGCCGATGACGGTAGTGTTAGTCTGTTCGTGCCAAGAACATTCGATTCTTGTCCAAAACAATACCACCATTTTGATCTTCTGGGAATCTAATTACGTTGAATGGATACAATTTTTTGAATGATCATGACTATTCAAAAGGCTTCTTGAATGGTTTGTTAGAAGTTATAAACAAAGGAATACCATTCTTGAGAGCACTGGAATTCATGTATGACGTTTTGGGATTTTCACCTAACTGACCTCGCTAATATTTTCCCGTTTGGTTTACCCGACCAGATTAAATATACGCGATCCAAGGAAGGGGAAATGTAGGAAATCAGAAACTTTGGACAGCTATTTTTGCTTCCTATTTTTTTCTCGCCACTTCTTCCATTTTCTTCCCTAATCCTTGCAGCACTATTCCGCCACTTTTCTTCATCTTCTTTGCTCAATATTTTTGGATCGCTTGCTCTCTCTTCTCTTTCTACAAACTCCTTCCATTGTTTTTCCTTTAGCTTTTCCATTTCATAATTTAAGTTATCGTATTTTATCCAACGCCAGATAATTGTCAGTATTTGCAGTACCAATAAAGCTATCCCTACAGCAATTAGCAAATTTCTCACTTCTTCTTCTCCACACTAAAGCACCAACTTGATTTTCTGAGCCTTGTTGACGAATCCAGAATCTGATTATCGGTAACTGGGTCGACCCTCGGCCCAGAGGCTGCCAGTTGACTTGGCTCATTGAGGCCAGACTGAACGACGGTGTTGATAATGTTCACGGCTATCTTTCCGGCAGAATCGGTCAGGTCCACCCTCCTAGGAGAATGCGAATGGATTGAACAATCAGTTGATGGGTCTCTTTTTCACGATCAAGAAACAACATCAGTTTTTTTGCCCCAAATACGTCATTATTATGGTCAAAATCGACCCTAGGCTATGCCATTCCCAAAAAAATTCCGTTGCCTACCAAAACCATCTGGTTTTTTGTTTTGAATGCGTATCAGAGATTAATTTTTTTCCCACTTATTTCGATATCCTATTGATTTAAGGACAAGGTCAAATACAGCGCCCCCCATCAACCTCTAGTATCGAACCTGTTATGAAATCCGCCTCATCGGAAGAAAGAAACAATGCCGCTGAAGCAATATCGGAAGGGGTGCTGAAGCGACCCAAGGGGATGGAATCCAGAAACTTTTTCCGGCTCTCGGGAGTATCGGGGCCACCCATGAAGGCTTCCGTCAAACCGGTCTTGCCGATGACTGGGGCAATACCACAAACCCTGATGTTGTCAGGAGCCAACTCAACCGCCAGGGATTTTGTCATGGTATTGACCGCTCCCTTGGTTGAATTGTACCAGGTCAGGCCTGGTCGGGGACGAAAGCCTGCCGTGGAACTGATATTGATCATTGTACCCCCACCCAGGTTTCGCCAATGAGGTACTATGGCTTGAGTAAAGTTGTAAATGGAAAAGACATTGATTTCGAAGACTTTCCTGAAGGTTTCATAATCCACATCCAAAAGGGGTTGATTTGAATGACTCCAGCCAGCATTGTTGACCAGAATATTGATAACGGATCCAGAACTAAAAACAGTGTGGATCAAGTTTTGTACATCCTCGAAATCACTCACATCGTTTCTGTATAAATCAATGGAAACTCTCGATCCACTACTCTCGATTTCTTGCCTTGTCTGATGCAATCCTTCCTCGTTGAGATCTGTAAGAATCAAATTTGAACCTTCTTTGGCAAAGCGGATGGCAATCTCCTTGCCAAAACCAGAAGCTGCCCCTGTAATCAAAGTCGACTTACCATTCAATCGCATTCCATTTATTCCCCATAATATTGTACAACCGTTTTAATCTGCGAAAATTCCTTTAATGCTTCCATGCCCTTTTCCCTACCGTGTCCACTCATTTTGGTTCCACCGAAAGGTAATTCCACACCCCCACCAGCACCATAGCAGTTAATGAATACCTGACCGCAATTCAGTTTTCTGGACAATCTTATTTGCCTACTGCCATCACGAGTCCAAACACCGGAAATCAACCCGTATCTTGTTCCATTGGCAATATTTATTGCTTCGGCTTCATCCTTGAATTTGATACAAACCAATACCGGTCCAAAGATCTCTTCCCTGGCAAGTTTGTCATCGGGTTCTACAGGACCAATTAGAGTAGGGGGAAAGTAATACCCGGAAATAGTTGCCGATGTTGCAATTTCACCTCTGGCAAGGATCAAATCCTCATTCAACCCCTTTAGGTAATCTGTTACCCGTTCTTTTTGCTTCAACGAAATCAGCGGCCCCAGATCATGATTCTTATCGTATGGTCCAGCAACAAGTTTCGAGAACCGGGATTGCAGTTCACTAACAACCTCGTCATATATGGAATCCTGAATAAGAATTCTTGATCCCGCAGAACAGGTTTGACCGGCATTTTGAATAATTGCATTAACGATGATTGGCAAGGCCATCTTCAGATCGGCATCGCTGAAGACAATCTGCGGTGATTTTCCTCCCAGCTCCAGGGTACAGGATATATGGTTCTTGGAAGCCTGTGCTTGGACGGTTGATCCAACTTCGGGTGATCCGGTAAAGGAAAGAAAATTAATGTCTTGATGGGAAGCAAGAGCCGATCCAGCCTCCTCGCCTATTCCGGATACCAGATTGATGGAGCCCTTGGGAAAGCCTGCATCATGGGCGAATCCAGTTAGGGCAATTGGAGTAAGACAGGCATCTTCGGCAGGTTTGAAAACAACACAATTCCCCATCGCCAAGGCAGGAGCCAATGTTCTTCCAAACATCTGCGCGGGATAGTTCCAAGGAATTATATGCCCGGTTACCCCCAGGGGTTCCCTTATCAATTGAACCTGATAGTCTTGAAGATAGGGAATTGTTTCACCACCAAACTTGTCCGCAGCGCCACCATAGAATTCAAAATACCTTGCTGTTGCTACAATATCTGCATTCGCCTGCTTAAGTGGTTTCCCAGTATCCCTGGCTTCCAATTCTGCCAACTGATTTATGTTGTCCTCGATGGCTTGGCCCAATCTGGCAAGCAATCGTCCTCTTTGTACGGGGTTTAAATTTGACCATGCTCCCCTTTCAAAGGCGTTACGGGCTGCTTCAACGGCCAAATCAATATCATTTCCAGTTGAGGCAGGAATGGATGCCAAGGGTTTGCCCGATGAAGGGCAGTAGGTATCCATGTATTGACCTTCAATCGGGTCACACCACTCACCATTGATAAAATTTTGCTTTCTGGGAATTTCGGGTTGGGTAGCCATAGTCAAATTAATGATAGTCAGCAGTTAATGAAAAATCGTCACCTCTCCTTGACATAAGGCTCTCCCCCTGCCTTGGGTGGAATGGCCTTACCAACCAGACCTGCAAGAATAACAATGGTCAGTATATATGGCAGCGCTTGCATGAACTGAACGGGTATGGTACCGACACCCTCAATCGTGATGTTTTGATACCTGATCGCAATTGCTTCCAGAAAACCGAACAGCAGACAGGCATAAAGGGCATAGGCAGGGCGCCATTTGGCAAAAATCAAGGCAGCAAGGGCAATGAACCCCTTGCCAGCTGTCATGTCACGGATGAAACCGGCAGCCATACCTGTTGCCAGATAAGCACCTCCCAATCCACAAAGCAAGCCACAAATCAAAACGGCCCTGTATCTGAGGAAAGAAACTGAAACGCCCCCCGTATCAACAGCTTCAGGATTTTCACCCACTGCTCTAAGCCTCAGTCCAAATCTGGTCTTGAACAGCAACCACCAGGTAAACGGTACGGTCAACAGCGCAACATAAACCAAAATGGTATGACCCGAAAGAAGTTCACTGTAAATTGGTCCAAGAAAAGGAATCTTGCCTATCGACTCGGCAAAGGGGAACTCAATGGGCAGAAAGCGGCCATCACCCGAAAGGGATGGTGTTCTGCCACCCAAACGAAACCAATTCTGCCCGATCAATGCGGTCATTCCGGATGCCAGGAAGTTTATTGCCACTCCCGAGATCAATTGATTGCCTTGAAAGGTGATCGAGGCAAACCCGTGAATGGCCGCCAATATCATGGAAGCAGTCAAACCCGCCATCAAACCCAGCCAAACCGATCCTGTCGCTGCAGCCACAGCCGCGGAAAAAAAAGCTGAAGCCAGCATTTTACCTTCCAGCCCGATATCGAAGATACCTGATCGTTCCGAAAACAATCCTGCCAGGCAGGCAAAAATGAGGGGTGCCGATAGCCTGAGCATCGAATCAAGAATCTGAATGATCGTCAAATAATCCATCAGTTTTGTTTCAACTTAAGTTTCATGAATATCTTCCCGATGGGAACCCGTACCAGATTTTCCAGGGCTCCCGTAAACAGGATTACCAAGGCCTGTATGACAACAATCATTTCTCGGGAAACGGCTGGCATTTCAAATTCAAGTTCTGCCCCACCTTGGTAAAGGACACCAAACAAGACCGCAGCCAGGAAAACGCCAAGCGGATGAGACCTTCCCATCAGGGCAGCGGCGATGCCCACAAAACCAGCACCTTGCACCGAATCGATCAACAGCCGTTCCGCTTCCCCCATGACCGAATTGATGGACATCATTCCGGCAAGACCCCCGGACACAAGCATTGAAACCATGATGATCTTGAAAGGGGAAATACCTGCATAAACGGCAGCTGTTTCACTCCAGCCGAAAGCTCTTATGGCGTACCCCATACGGGTTCTCCAGATAAATAGCCAAATCAGGAAACAGGCCAATACTGCAAGAAGGAAAGTGACATTCAATGGTGGGGACTTGGGGAAGGCCATTCCAAACCAGCTAAAGATATCATGGGCCGAGGGGAGGTTTGAACCTGCAACAAATTTAGCTGATTCCGGTGCCATTTGACCCTTGGGCTTGAGGACATGGACAAGCAAATAAACCATCAAGGAATAGGCAATGAAATTGAACATGATCGTCGTGATGACGATATGGCTTCCCCGTTTGGCCTGAAGATAGGCTGGAATCGCTGACCAGGCGGCGCCGAAAAGGGCTGCGGACATTATTGCAACAGGAAAGGCAATGGTCCAATGTGGCCAGTCAATGAACAAACAAACCAGTGCGGTACCAAGCCCACCAACCATGGCCTGACCCTCTCCACCAATATTGAACATTCTGGCATGGAAGGCTACAGCAACGGCCAATCCGGTAAATATGAAATTCGTGGCATAGTATAGGGTATAACCAAGCCCGTAAGCTGAACCGAGAGATCCGTTGATTATGATTTGCATGGCTCGGAAGGGATTTTCGCCAATGTAGACAACCACCAGTCCGGAAATCATGAAGGCAAGAAACAGGTTGATAACCGGTATCAATACCAGATCGACCCATTTGGGTAAATTCTTCATGCTATCGATTCCATTACTGGTTGTTCCCCGGAACCATCCTCAATTCCTGCCATGAGCAATCCAAGTTCCGACTCATTGGTTTCTTCCGTTATGCGTTCACCGATAATTTTTCCATCAAACAAGACTGCAACCCTGTCCGATAGAGAAAATATCTCATCCAGCTCAACACTTACGAGAAGTATGGCAACTCCCTTGTCTCGGAGGTCAATGATTTTTTGGTGAATAAACTCGATAGCTCCAATATCCACACCCCTGGTTGGCTGACCAACGATCAGTACCTTCGGGTGCTGTTCCAACTCTCGAGCAAGAACAATTTTTTGCTGATTTCCACCGGAAAAGTTTTTGACCAGATTATTGGGGGTAGGGGGGCGGATATCAAATTTGGCCATTTCCTCACGGGCAATTTCACGGGTTTTTCCATTATCCATCAATAGCCAGTTTTTATTGAATTCATCCTTGTGGTGATATCCGAATGCAATGTTTTCCCAGGCAAAAAAATCCAGGATCAAACCGAGTTTTTGCCGATCCTCGGGAACATGTGAAACACCATATTCCCGCCTTGATCTTGCATCCGACCCCTTGCCATGCAAAGCAATTTCTTCACCATCGATTTTCATGGTACCAGTTGCGGGTGATATGCCTCCCAAGGCTTCAAGAAGTTCCGTCTGGCCATTGCCGGCAACGCCTGCAATTCCCAGTATCTCTCCCTTTCTTACATGAAATGATACATTCTTTAGAGCTGTTACACCTCGTTTGTCCGTGACACTGAGGTTATGGACCTCTAGAGATTTATCACCCACTTCTGTGGCGTCCTTTTCAACCCTGAGCAAAACAGACCTGCCAACCATTAATTCTGCCAACTCCTGCGGGTTGGTTTTACTTGTTTCCAGGGTAGCCGTCATTTCGCCCCGCCTCATGACACTAACAGTGTCAGTAACCGACATGATTTCCTTCAGTTTATGGGTAATCAAGATTATGGTCTTGCCTTCCTTGGACAAGTTTCGCAGAATATTGAACAGATGATCGGCTTCGGCTGGTGTCAAAACCCCCGTTGGTTCATCCAAAATAAGTATGTCTGCCTGTCGATAAAGGGCTTTGAGTATTTCAACCCGTTGTTGATGTCCCACGGACAAGTCTTCAATCAGGGCATCAGGGTTCACTTCCAGTGAATAGGTAGATGCCAAGTCAGAAAGAAGTACCCTTGCATTGTTTAGGGCTGGGTTGATTAAAAAACTGTTTTCTGTACCTAGAATGACATTTTCCAGGACTGTAAAGTTTTCGACCAATTTGAAGTGTTGGTGAACCATACCGATACCAGCCTCGATTGCGACATGGCTGTCGGTGATATTAATGTGCTCGCCATTAATATAGATTTCTCCCAAGTCAGATTTGTAAAATCCATAGAGAATAGACATCAGGGTCGATTTACCGGCACCATTTTCACCGACAATGCCGTGGATTGATCCCTTGTTTACTTTCAGGTTTATATTTTTATTGGCCTGAACCGGACCAAAGGATTTCGAGATCCCCCTGAGTTCAATCATAGGTGCAGCACTTTCGTGCTGCACCTTTGTATCCATCACTGATACTCAAACAAAATTAGCTGGCCGGACAGCTGTCATCTGTTGTGTAGTCGTGGACAACAGTGTCGCCATTGATGATTGAAGCCTTGGTAGCCTCGACCATTTCCAGTACTTCAGCTGAAATCAGGGCTTGATTGTTTTCATCCAAGGCATATCCAACACCATCCTCCTTGAGACCAAGTACAACTATTGTGGTATTCAAGTCCATTCCTTCAGAGAAAGAATTGTAAACTGCCACGTCAACCCTTTTCAACATCGAAGTCAAAACGGAACCAGGATGTAGGTGATTTTGGTTGGCATCAACACCGATACCCAAAATACCAGCGTCAGCAGCTGCTTGCAGTACACCAACACCAGTACCACCGGCAGCATGGTAAACAACATCAGCTCCAGAAGCTATCTGTGCCTTGGTCAATTCACCTCCCTTGACGGGGTCGTTCCAGGCGGAAGGATCGTTGCCGGTCATGTTTTGTATTACGTTAATATCAGGATTTGCAGCCTTTACACCCTGTACATAACCACAACCAAACCTACGAATTAGCGGAATGTCCATGCCGCCGACAAAACCGACGGTATTGGAAGCCGTGGTCATTCCAGCGATTAGACCCACCAGATAGGATCCCTCATGCTCCTTGAACACGATTGATTTTACATTGGGCTGATCAACAACAAAGTCGATAATGGCGAAATTGGTATCAGGAAAATCCGGAGCAACGTTGTCCAGAACACTGCCGAAAGCAAATCCGGTCATTACGATCGGATTACTTCCCCCTTCAGCCAATCTACGAAGGGCTTGTTCTCGTTGAGCTTCGGATTGAATTTCAATTTCTCTATACGATCCACCAGTCTCGCTTTTCCATTTTTCGGCACCGTTCCAAGCACTCTCGTTGAAGGATTTGTCGAACTTACCTCCGATATCAAAAACTATTGCAGGTTCTGCAAATAGATTAGCTCCCATGAACAATAGGGCAAGCAAGGAGGCGAATGTTCCCTTGATGATTTTCATTTTATTTCTCTCCTATAAGTAGAAACAACATTTAGATTCTAAATTGAATCATATTTACCAAGTTATTTATTTGCAAAGAAAATAGGGATTTACAAACAAATAATGTCCTGAATACAGAACCTGTCCGAACCTGTTAAGTGCGGATTTGGGTTCATCTAAGATTTATATATTTTACATCATAGATTTTTTATCCAAACTTGTTTCAGAGCTAATGACAGTGATTGATTCAAGAATTCATCCAAAGATGATACTTTATACATCTAAATACCACTCATGACTTGAGCAGGGCGAGGTGAAAGGCAATTACACGACAAGACTGTAACTTCCCCATTTTCCTTAAAAAGTTGAAAAGGGGCATCACATTTGTTACAGTTGTAGTAGTTTCCCTGTTACAAGATTTTTGACAATCCACCCATCAATGATACTATTTTTGAAACCCTGGTCACAACCACAATCAACAATACTGTGGGTTGGTAAAACCTACACCAATGTCAGAGTATTGACAGCAAGTCCAGCTAGCCTGAATAAAACATAAAATCGGAAGGTACTGTGGAAAACTTAACAACGTTTCTTGAAGCGATAAATCTGCAGCAAAACTTGGCAAGCTTTAAATCCTGGTTCGACTCAACAATTCTGGTAATGGATAATCTCATCCAGGGGATTGTTATAATTGTGGCAATAATGATTGGTTTGTTTCTGGGACCAAGGGTTCGCAAGACGATCAAAATTACAGAATCCTATCGAACCAGGCATGCAATAATTTACCCCCTGATTACCCATACGTTGGCACTTTCCAACCATATACTCATCTTGGTCGTACTCTGGTTTATAGTGCTTATGACAGAAACCATTGTACAATACCAGAGTCAATTCATCATGCTGTTCGCAAGTTTGTTAACAGCCTGGGTGGTGATCCGATTCCTGTCCGGAATTATTCAAAATCAATTCTTGGCACGTTTGGTCAGTTGGGTGACTTGGATCTTGGCTATTCTTATAGCATTTGATAAACTCCAACCTGTCACAACAATTCTTGATGACATTGCCATTAGTTTTGGCCAAATACACATCTCAGTATTGTCTGTATTCAAGGGTATAATCCTCCTCGGAATTTTGCTTTGGACAGTTCTCGCAATTTCCAATCGGATTGAAAATCTAATAGTCAGGTCCGCATCCCTAACCCCTTCAGCCAAGGTACTGATTACCAAACTTGCCAAAATTGGCCTTGTAACCCTTGCTGTCATCATCGTTATCAACAGCTTTGGTATAGATCTGACTGCACTGGCCGTCTTTGGAGGTGCCTTGGGAATTGGTATAGGACTTGGCTTGCAGACGGTTGTATCTAATCTCGTCAGTGGAATTTTGCTTCTTTTAGACAAGTCTATCAAGCCCAATGATGTAATTACCGTGGGTCAAACATTTGGTTGGGTAGAAAAATTGGGCGTCCGATTTACCTCGGTTCGAACCAGGGATGGGATTGAGCATATCATACCCAATGAAGAACTGATCAGTCAGAGAGTCGAAAGTTGGTCACATTCGGACCAATCTGTACGCTTGCGAATTCCAATAGGAATTTCCTACAGTTCTGATGTACGTCACGCAATGGAAATATGTGTTGCAGAGGCAGGAAAGGTAGAGAGGGTCAAGTCTGATCCGGCTCCCCGTTGCCTGTTCAGGGCTTTTGGAGAAAGCTCGCTAAATCTGGAGATAAGGGTCTGGGTAGATGACATGACACTTGGCCGTGGGTCAGTTATAAGTGAAATTCTCCTTCGGGTTTGGGACGAGTTCAAAAAACAGGGTATACAGTTGCCATACCCGCAGAGGGACTTGCATGTTAAGTCGATTGATACATCAGTGATGTCACAAATCCAAAACCTGAAAGGGTAGAAAAATTCTGATATTACATCGTGATGGTGTGTTCACAAATTATTTTGACCACTAATTTGTTTTCAAGTTTTGTTCCACAGCATTGTAAAATACCGATGGCTAATTTGACTGTCGAGGATTCATTTGATTAACCAACTTGCCATGGCCAGGATCAATGCGGGGAGGGCTGACATAAAATGGTTTTGGGGGTGGATGGTTTTGAGCGGATTGGCTTGATGAAATTATTGCCACAGAATGGGATGGATTGTATTTTGGGGCAAGGTGTCTGAGTCCAAACTTTACACCAATCTTTTCAGCATCAAATCCAATCACCGAAAGGTTTTCAGTTGCAGGAAGCTTGAGTGTATTCAGGGTTGTAACAAAGGGTTGGCCACTTGCCCCCAGCCTGGCAAAAAAATTATCCTTTACGGATTTTACCGTTATCAGCAGTGGATCTTCGTAGCCTAAAGCAAGAGCGGTGAATTTGTCCACCCCAATAGCTGGAATACCCAAGGATAGTGAAAGACCTCTTGCTGCTGAAACTCCAACACGTATTCCATTGAAATTTCCGGGTCCAACACAAACCCCGATTACCTTCATCCGATTCCAGGAAAGATCCTTGTCCTGAAACATCTCATGAATAAGCGGAAATAACCTGTCATTACCCTTTTTCTTGGTTTCTTCACCTTGAAGTATCAACTTATCATTTTGAAGTATTGTTACTCCGAGATGGGTACCAGAGGTATCGATCCCGATTACGAGATCACGCTTACATGACCGGTCGGACTTCAACGACTTCGGGAATGTAATGTCTAAGCAGGTTTTCGATACCCATTTTCAGGGTAATTGTGGATGAAGGACAACCGGCACAAGCCCCCTTCATATGAAGATATACCACACCTCTTTCGAAACCATAAAATGTTATATCCCCACCATCCTGTGCAACGGCAGGTCTGACCCTGGTATCAAGCAATTCCTTTATTTGCTTGATGATCGGTGCATCTGGTGAATCTGGATCTTCCTGGACAGAGTTTTCCTTTTGTGAATATTCCATTACTGGATATCCGGCTTGGAAATGTTCCATAATCGTTCCCAAAATTGCCGGTTTTATATGTTCCCAATGTATTGAGTCCCCCTTGGAAATGGAAATGAAATCACTGCCATAGAAAACCCTTTGTACTCCCCTGATGGAAAAGAGCTTTCGGGCCAAACTGGAATGCTCGGCTGAATCCACATCAGGAAAATCCTCCGTACCATTCGGCAATACATCTTCTCCAGGATAAAATTTGAGGGTAGCTGGATTTGGTGTTGCTTCTGTTTGAATGAACATTGAAAGAAATCCGTCTGGTTATCTAGAAGGTAATTTAAATATAATGAAATTCTTCTGTCTAGCAAGAGGAACAAATATTCAGAGATTTACCCTTGATTCTAATTTTCGGAAGGTTGTTTCCCTCCTTCTTTACTATTCAGACAATGCTTGATCAGAAGCCGATATGTCCTTAGTAAAATTTGTCCGGTTGCATTAAATGTGTGTACAACCAGAAATCTGGATTTGGTTTACTACTCTTCAAACCTGTTCAGAAAATGCTTTATCTCGGCTTCAACCAGTTTGGGAAATTCGGGATGTCGTTGTGGAAGATCACACCAGATTTCAGGAATTCTAGCAAATTGTTGTTCCATTCCCGGTTGCAAATAAGGCTTGAGAAAAGAAAAATAGGGATCCTGATAGTTGAAACTTGAAGAGCCATCTGCAACCTTCTTCAATAATACATACCAGCAGGCAACTGATTTGATGCTATTTTCCGGATTGATACCGCGGTCAAAACAACCCTCAAGTGTGGGAAGCAGGAATTGCCTGAATTTACTGTAGCCATCCATGGCAATTCGAGGTAGGCCATCTGCTATTTGCCAGTTTTGAAACCGTTGCTTGACAGAACGGGCATATGCATTCAGGTCTATGGGACCATTCTGGTCCAGCGTGGGAATAACCTCCCTTTCTAAAAGCAAATCAAAAAAAGTACTTAGTTCCGGATCAATTACCGCTTCGTCATAGGTATCAAACCCCTTGAGTGCAGCCAAATGAACCAACCCCAGATGACTCCCATTCAAAATTCTGATTTTTGCTTCCTCATAAGGTGAGACATCCTTTACAAAGGAGACACCTGCCAGCTCCAGTTCTGGTCGTTGACCCCTGAAGTCATCAGTAATTACCCATTGAATGAAATCTTCTGAATGGATGGTAAAATCGTTCCTGATACCGAATTTTTTCTCGACTTCCAGAGAATGAAACTGTATGGGCTTCGGAGTAATTCTATCCACCATTGAACTGGGAAAGGATACATTGTCTTGCATCCAGGCATTAAGGTCTTTTTCTCCTAAGGCTTCCAGATACAACTCCATATTCCTTCTGAGCATATTGCCGTTGTCCCGAAGATTGTCGCAACATAATACGGTCAGGGGCAGTTTGCAGAGGTCCTTTCTCCTTTTTAGGGCTTTCATGAGGTATTCATATACCGTACCGTCATCATGACCTTTTGACATGCTTTTGTTCAGTACTTTATCCACATCCAATAATCCATCTTCACCAAGAAAATACCCACTTTCAGTAACCGTAACGGAAATTATTTGGACGGTCGGTTGACCTATGATTTTCTCTGCGTCATGCGGGTTCTCTGTCCAATCGAAAAAGGACTTATGGGAGCGGACCAATTGGAACTGGGAATCTGAATTGGAAGCGAGTGTCTTGAGAAAATATTCTCCCTTGCGTTGCTTTAATCTTCGTAAATCATGGGAAGATTCTCTTCTCAAATTTACTCCGGCAATGGCCCAACCAAGCTGTTCACTCTTGTCCATGAAATTGTCAATGTAAACTGCCTGATGGGCTCGATGAAAAGAACCGACACCTAAATGAACAACTCCGATACTGGTTTTTGTTCTGTCGTAATGGGTTTGAACAAACCCCGGATCCTCTACTCTGAAATCATGTTTATACATTGTAAAAACTTATTTGACCTAGATTGCCAATTCTTTTCTTGCTTCGTTTCGAAATACCCTCGGTTGGACACCCTTGATGCGTAAAAACTGACGATTGAAATTTGCCAGGTTTCTAAATCCTACATCGTAACAAATTGTCGAGATGTGTTCCTCGGTTTCATATAGTTTGGCGCAGGCCTGGCCGATCCGGATCCGATTTAGAAAATCGGAATAATGATTGCCTGTAGTATTGTAGAAATGTCTTGAAAATGCACTTTGGCTCATACAGGCCATTTCAGCCATTTGTGATAACTTGATATCCTCCTTGTAATTGACAATGATATACTCGATCACCTTGGTTATATTGGAATAGTTTTTTGTCCAGTTCTTGTTGGTAAGTTGTGAGGCTGAAAGAATTTGACTGGTTTCCCACTGGCTCAGACAAAGCAGGAAATCCAGAAACAATATGATTTGCTTCAGGCCTTTGGCATTCCTTATTTCTTCAAATCTTTTAATTGATTCATCAAGTTTGAAGCCTATGAATTCCACTCCACTTTCAGCCTTGGAAAATAATAATTGCAGCTCTCGAAACTCAGGGCAAGACTCCTTGGCTTCGCTGATGCTGTTCTGATTGAACTGGATTAACATGTCCCTTACACCTACAGGTGCATAAAGGTTATCATCCGTTACCCAATTGTGGGGAACTAATGGTCCGGTAAGAAACAGTGATCCGGGCTCAAATCCCCCAATATAGTCACCAACAAAGGCCTTCCCCCTGGTTTCAACGATCAGGTGAAGTTCAGATTCCTCATGGGAATGCCATCGGCATAGTTCGGTAGGCCACCCATGTTCAAGGTACCTGATACTGCTCAGGGACCTGTCTACTATTTCCAATTCCGGACTGATTATTGACATGGATTCTCAGCTTAGAACATTGCCGCCATCAACATTGATGGTTTGACAGGTTATATAGGCAGAGAGATCGGAAGCCAGAAACAAGGCGACCTTGGCAATGTCCTCGGGTTTACCCATCCTGCCCATGGGTACTTCCTCACCGACCAACTGCTTTTTTTCTCCAATCTTAAGGTTTTCGAATTTGGCAAAGAGCGAATCAACGTGATCCCACATTGGTGTATCCACAACCCCTGGGGAAAGGGCATTTACCCTTATACCCTTCTCGGCCAGAGCCAACCCGGCTGATTGGGTATAACTTATCACTGCAGCCTTGGAAGCACAATAATGGGCAACCAGAGCTTCACCCCTGCGGCCAGCTTGGCTGGCAAGATTTATGATACTTCCTTCCTTGCCACTTGCAACAAGGGCTCGGGCCGCTGCTTGCATAATTGCATACATTGCTCTGACATTGAGAGCAAAAATCCTGTCATATTGATCCAGATTTGCGTCCAAAACGGATCCCATATCAAAAATGGCTGCGTTATTGAACAGAATCTCGGGTACAAGGCTTTTTATTTCTTGTGAACAATTCTCCAGCCCGGAAGCGGTTGTTAAATCAAATGGCTTGAAATGAATTTGCCCAGGATAGTTTTCCATCAGTGTTTGAAGAGGTGAACTCAAATTCAGGTCGGATGCAAGAATGGTTGCTCCAGCCCTTGCGAAATGTTCACAAACGCTAGATCCAATTCCACCTGAAGCACCTGTAACTAAAGTCTTTTTCCCTACAAGTGAAATCTTACCGTGGTTATGTGAAGTCATTTGACTGCCCCGAAAGTCAATCCCTGCACCAGCTGTTTTTGGCAGAACCAGCCGAAAACAACAATTGGTGCACATGCCAAGGTTGAAACGGCGGAAAGCTTGGCCCAGAAAAGTCCTTCCGGGCTGGAATATGAAGCCACAAGGGCGGTAAGAGTCCCTGCGTCTGAAGCTGTAAGGTTGATTGACCAAAAGGCTTCATTCCAGCATAATACAATACTCAGAAGGGCAGTGGATAATATTCCGCCCTTGGTAAGTGGTAGTAATAACTTGGTGATTACGTCAAATGTTGAAGCCCCGTCCATTCTGGCTGATTCCAGTATCTCCTTCGGAACTTCCTTGAAATAACTGAATAGCATCCAGATGACGATTGGAAGATTTATCATGGCAAAAATAATGACCAGGGCTGTTCTGGTATCAAGTAGTCCTGCTTTTTGGACCAGGAGGTAAATCGGCATAAGTACACCCACGGCCGGAAGCATTTTGGTTGAAAGCATCCACAAGAGAATGTCCTTGGTAAATCGGCTGGGCCAAAATGCCATGGCATAAGCACCCGGTATGGCAATCAGCAATGCCAGTAATGTGGCACCAAAAGATGTTATCACCGAATTGATGGCGTAGGAAAAATAGTCACTACGTTCCTGAACCAGAGCAAAGTTCTCCAGGGTGGGTTCAAAAAACAAAAGTGGTGGAACTGAAATGGCCTGCAATTCAGTTTTGAAACTTGTTAAAACCAACCAGAAAATCGGGAAAAACATTATTATGCCTGCACCCCAGGACAGTAGTACTCTCAGAGTATGCTTTTGTTTGGGTGTGAGTCGCATTGATCCTAGACCACCAGTGTTTTTCCGACCAAGCGGATTAGAAAAATGGCAACGATATTGGCGAGGATAATGGCAAATACCCCACCAGCTGATGCTACCCCTGCGTCAAACTGCAACAAGGCCTGAGAAAAAATGAGAAAAGCCATATTGGTACTGTTAAAACCAGGTCCTCCACCAGTGGTGACAAAAATTTCGGCAAAAATCGAAAGATGAAAAATGGTTTGTATCATGATGACTACTGCAATGGCTCTGCTCAGATGGGGAACGGTCATGTATCTGAACTTTTGCCAGGCATTTGCTCCGTCGAGGGAGGCAGCTTCCAAGGGTTCAGGATCCTGAGACTGAAGAGAGGTCATGAAAATCAAAAAGGCAAAAGGTATCCATTGCCAGCTAATCATTATGATTATGGACCCAAGTGGAAAATTGGCAAGCCAATCAATCGGTTCCATGCCCAGAAAGGTTGAAACCACTGAAAAAAGTCCGTAAACGGGATTCATGAACATGTTTTTCCAAAGGAGAGCATTGACCGTTGGCATTATGAAAAAGGGTGAAATCAGCAGAACCCTTACGATACCTCGTCCTCGGAATGAAAAATTTACCAGTACTGCAAGGGCCATACCAAGAGTTACAGTTATGACAAGTACGGAAAGTACTAAAACCAGGGTATTGATTACGGCAGATACAAACCCCGGATCGGTAATGAAAAATTCGTAATTTGAAAATCCGATGAATCCAGTTCGTTCAGGGTATAAAAGGTTAAATCGGATAGTGGAAAAATAGATGGTCATACTCAAGGGTACGATCATCCAAAGTAAAAGCAGGACTATACTTGGTGCCTGAAGAAAGGCGATAGTCCTGCTTTTCATAATTTAAACAGCTTTCTCTACAATTTGAATGTAGAAATTGGATACATTAATAGTATCCTGCTTTTGACATTTCCCTGTCAGCGGCTTCCTGAGCGTTTGCCAAGGCTTCCTCGGCTGTGACGTCACCAGCGAGTGCAGCACTGAATTGTTGTCCAACGGCAATACCAATGGCCTGGAATTCAGGAATGGCAGCAAACTGGACACCGGTATATGGAGTTGGGTCCTGTGTGCTGTTGGAAGGATTGGCTGAAAGAATGGCAGCCAGTTCCGCATCTGCGAAAATAGCAGCACTTTGGAAATTCGGGTTATCATAAGTGCTCTGACGAGTACCGGTAGGTACTGATGCCCAACCATTTGTTTCTGCGACCAACTCAATGTACTCCTTGGAAGTAGCCCATTGAATGAACTTCTTGGCATCATCAGACTGCTTGGTTCCGGCAGGTACAGCCAAAGCCCAGGCCCAGAGCCAATTTGCTCCACGATGGGTAACTGCTACGGGTGCTTGAGCGAATGCAACATTGTCAGCTACCTTGGATTGACGGGGATCGGAGATGAAGGAAGCTGCAATTGTGGCATCAATCCACATTCCACATTTACCTTCGTTGAACAGAGCCAGAATTTCGTTGAAGCTATTTGCACTGGAACCCGGAGGACCATAATTGTTCATCAGGTTCAGATAGAAATCAATGGCATGCCTCCAAGCGGCACTGTCAAGTTGTGGCTTCCAGTTTTCATCAAACCATCGTGCACCAAAGGAGTTGGCCATGGTTGTGATGAATGCTGCGTTATCTCCCCAACCGGGTTTACCCCTGAGGCAAATACCATAAACACCTTCATCCTTGTTGGTTATGGCGGCAGCTACATCCTGGATATGGCCCCAGGTGGGGTTATCAGGAATGGTCATGCCAGCAGCATCTACCAAGTCCTTACGATACATGATCATGGAACTTTCACCATAGAAAGGTGCGGCATACAGTTTGCCTTCATGAGATAAACCACCTCGCATGGCTGGCAGAATATCATTAACGTCATAAGAATCGTCAAAAGTCAATTCTTCGAGCCAACCCCTGCTACCCCAAATGGGTGCCTCATACATACCGATGGTCATGACATCAAACTGTCCGCCCTTTGTGGTAATGTCAGTGGTAACCCTTTGTCTAAGGACACCCTCCTCAAGAGTTACCCAATTGACGGTAATTCCCGGGTGTGCTTCTTCAAATTTCCCTGTCAACTTCTGCATTTCAATCATGTGACCGTTGTTAACGGTAGCGATTGTCAACTCACCGGCTGATAATGAACCAGCAGTCAGAGCGAAAAGCGATAAGGAAAAAATTCTAAATAGTTTCATTTTAAAACTCCCTTAATAATTTTGGTCAATAAAAACTATTTTTCTGAAATTTTGATTACCAATAGGATTTATTTTAATTCTAATACTATATTTTTAATATCATCTCAATTTTTCATAAATTTTATCAATTTTTGTTATGTTCTTTCAAAACCTTACTCCGAAATAAGTTGCCCGTAGGATTATTCTTTGCTTAATGATCAGCAAGGGGTGGTGCATACTCTAACAAATATCATACCAAGTTAGCTAACTAATAGACAAGTCAATGACAGAGGCACTTTAAAGCCTTTTTCGAAAAATTAAAAATTCCTTGGAAATGATTCAAATTTCTTGTGAATCCTTGAAAAGTATGGGGTATACCTATTTTTCATATGCTGATTTGCTATTGTTTTTTTATTGGATTGATTGGAGTTTTGAATGGAATTAAAGGGTGATAGGGAAATCGCCGTACCAAGATCCCAGGTCTGGGCAGGATTGAATGATCCTGAGGTCCTGAAAGACAGTATTCCCGGATGCGAGGAATTTGACGGAAACATTGAAGAAGGATATCAAATCAAGGTGACCCAGAAAATCGGCCCGGTCAAGGCGACCTTCAAGGGACGTATTGATTTGGACGATATAAATCCGGAAAACAGTTATACGCTGAAGGGAGAAGCAAAGGCAGGTGCTGCCGGAATGGGCAGTGGAGTTGCCAGGGTCAAGCTCTCGGATATTGATTCAGGTACATTTCTGGAATATGAAGTTGATGCCAAGCTCGGCGGAAAAATTGCCCAACTCGGCTCCAGATTGGTTGGAGGTGTTGCCAAGAAGCTGGCTGATAAGTTTTTTACAAAATTCCAGGAAGTTGTTGAGGAAAAGAATACCCAACAATAGCTACAAGTTAGTTTAGAAATGCATGTATTCAGATAATTTTGGAACACACCCTGTGAGCCCAATTCCAATATAGCTTTTTGGCTTCCCTGGCAACTGAACCTGCCTGGTAGTACGTATCATCAAAACGGGTAACTGGAACTACCTTGGCCATGTTCCCGGTGGTAAACACTTCATCGGCATCGTGAAAATCCTCGAATGTCAAAACGGATTCCTTGACATCATAACCTTCATCCCTGAGAAGCGAGATTACCCTTTTTCTGGTAACTCCAGCCAGAAAGGTGCCATTTTCAATGGGTGTTTTGACAATTCCATCCTTTACCATGAAAATATTCGAAGTGGCTGTTTCAGCAACATTACCCATGGCATCTGCCACCAAGGCATTATCAAAACCCTTGGTTATGGCTTCGCGGAGCATTCTGCCATTGTTGGGATAGAGACAACCCGCTTTGGCATTGACTAGGGCCGTAGCAATTACAGGTCGATGAAACTGGGTGGTTGTGAGGGTTAATGTCGCTTCATCAGGTGGCATTGGTATTTCTTCAAGACATACGCAAAAACCGGTTGAACCCTCCTTGGGTATAACAGCCATATGCCCACCATCAATAGCCCAATACATTGGTCTTATATAAACTGCGGAATCCTGTGGATAAAGTTTCAGGCCTTCGATTGCAATTTCATGAATTTCCTCCGGTGTCTTGGTCGGTGTTATTCCAAGTGCAATGGCAGAATTGTTGACTCGCTGGCAATGAAAATCAAGATCAGGAGCTATACCAAAGGCATATCGGGCACCATCAAATACATTTGATCCCAACCATGCACCATGATCGGCAGCCCGCATGACCAAACTGTTTTCATCATGCCAAGTTCCATTGAAGTAGGTTTTTATATTCGTTCCAGCTACCATGGTCAAATCCTTATCAACTTTCTGTTTTCAAGCCAACTATCTCATATGTTTTTCGAATGATGGGATCGGCTATTTTCCTAGCCCTCTCGGCACCATTTTCCAGTATCTTGTCCAACTCTTTTCCATCACTCATCAATTTGTTTGCCTCAGATGTGATCGGAGATATCTTTTCCACCGCTAATTCAGCCAATCGGGGCTTGAAGTCTGAAAACATTTTCCCTTCAAACTGATTCAAGACCGATTCAGTCGGGGTTTCGGCAAGGGCTGAATAAATATTGACCAAATTCTTGGCTTCCGGTCTGTCTTCAAGTTCTTCACTACCACCAGGTAGAGGATATTGGTCGGTCTTGGCCTTCCTGATTTTTTTGGCAATTAAATCCTTGTCATCCGTTAGGTTGATACGGCTTAAATCGGAGCGATCCGATTTTGACATTTTCTTGGTGCCGTCCCGAAGACTCATGATTCTGGTGGCATTACCTTCAATTATGGGTTCAATCACCGGGAAGAATTCAACCCCAAAATCGTTGTTGAATTTTATTGCGATATCCCTCGTTAGTTCAAGATGCTGTTTTTGATCATCACCTACCGGAACATGAGTTGCATGATATAACAATATATCCGAAGCCATCAGGGTCGGATAGGCAAATAGGCCAACAGATGAATTCTCCCGGTTGGAACCGGCCTTTTCCTTGAATTGTGTCATTCTGTTCAACCATCCCATGCGGGCCACACAATTGAAAATCCAGGCAAGTTCAGCATGAGCGGAAACCAGACTCTGGTTGAAAAGTATCGACTTTTCCACATTTATTCCTGATGCTATAAAACAGGCAGCTGCATGTCTTATGGCATTTCTCAGCTCATTTGGTTCTTGCCAGACGGTTATTGCATGCAAATCGACAACACAGTAAACACATTCCGTTCCTGCTTTCTGCAGTTGGACAAAATTCTTCAGCGCACCAAGATAATTGGCAATGGTCAGTTGTCCGCTGGGTTGAATTCCTGAAAAAACCCGCTTCTTGTCTATCGTGTTGTTCATTTAATTCTCAAGTTAATTATGAAAGAGTTCTTTGTATTAATAATTTACAGCCCTTCGAGTTTAAAGATTTGATTGAAGGATAGTATCGGGATGTTTCAAAAACTGCCAAAAAGCATTGTAATTCTTGCCGCCATCATCGGAGGCATGGAATTCCTTTTCAGCCTAAGTGAGAGTGCACCGATATTTGGCCTGACCGGTGAGGATTTAAGGCTTGTTGCAATGAGGGATTTTGGCTTTTGGAATCAAATTTTTACTGCCCAGATTTCTACCTTCAATATTATCAACAAGGAAAGCATGCGTTTATTCACCTATTCATTTATTCATGTGAATTTTGTTGCATCCGTTTTCAGTGTTGTTTTTACCTTGGCATTTGGAAACCTTCTTGCCCGATATGCAAATGACTTGCAGATAATTGCCTTCTTCCTGGTGTCCTCATTTTTTGGTGCCTTGGGTTACGGATTTCTCCTTGATGAATCCTTTCCACTGCTGGGCTCCTCGCCTGGATTTTTTGGATTTGTCGGTGGTTTTATATTTCTTCTGGCACTTCAGTATCTGGAAGGTAAAAAAGAGTTTGAAGGATTTTTTGCTGTACCGGTCTTTTTGTTGAGTGCTCAGATTGGATTCCAATTGGTTTTCGGGGGACCAAATTATTGGATTGCAGACCTGATTGGTTTCATTACAGGTTTTTTACTTTTTCCACTGCTTCAATTCGGCTTCATGCAAACTTTGGAAATATTCAAAAGACTAATCATCAAAATACTTTCTTGAAACTAACTTCTTCTAATCAATCCTTTCAACTGGTTCCAATCCCAGGTTCCCATGATGAGGTGAGCCAAGCCGTATACAAGTAACCCTCCCAATACCAAAATGGCTAGACCAACATATCTAATACCTGGTTGATAAAGCCAGGCGTCCAACACAAAATCTCCCAAAATCAGGGTGCTGCCCATGATTATGGAAACAATAATAATTTTGGACAGATTTCTCCTGAGTTGACTGTCAAATTTTCCTGCACCTTCATATTTACGCGTACCGAATACCAGAAGTCCCAACATTGCCCATCCTGCCAGGGTTGTGCCCAAGGCCGATGCCAAAAAACCCAGTGTTGTTGCCAGTCCAATGGCAACAACAGCATTAACAAGCATGGAAACCAAGGCGAAATTAAATGGTGTTCTGGTATTTTCCCTGGCAAAGTAGATCGGTTGATAAATTTTCTGAAGTACAAAGGCAGGTAACCCAAAGGCATAAATTATGAGTGCTTGGGAAGTGTATAGGGTATCGCTTTGAGTAAAGGCACCTCTTTCGAATAAAATGCTGACTATTGGAAAGGCCAAGGTTATCAAAGCAACGGTTGCAGGTATGGTGAGAGCCATGGCAGCTTCAGTTGCACGGTTAAAGGTATAGTTTCCTCCCTCATGATCTCCCCCGGCCAGTTTTTTTGAAAGTTCCGGCAACAACACTATACCAACAGCAATTCCCACTACCCCCAAGGGCAACTGGTATAGCCGGTCAGCGTAACTCAACCATGCAACTGCCCCATCGGTAAAACTCGCCACCTGTCTGCCAATAAGAAGATTGACTTGGACAACACCGCCGGTCAATGCCGCGGGCGCTGCCAATATCAGCAGCTTTTTTATTTCGGGTGAAAACTTTGGCAGTTTCAACCTTAGATTAAAACCAGCTTTCAGGGCTGCAAACCAAACCAGAACAAACTGTGCGATACCTGCTATCGGTACTGTCCAAGCTAGTGTCAAACCAATATCCCACTCCAGCCAATGGGAACTGAACAGACTCAGGATAAAAAAGGCGTTCAATAGTACGGGTGCTGCTGCCGCTGCCACAAATCGCCCGAGTGAATTCAATAAACCCGACAAAAGGGCAGCAGCGGAAATGAAAAGCACATAAGGAAAGGCAATCCTGCCAAATAGAACAGCCAGATCAAATCGATCATCCCCGGAAAAACCGCTGGCAATCGCCAAAACAAGAAATGGCATGAATAATTGTGCAAGGATGATAAGTCCCAACAGAAAGGTAATCAAAACCGAAAAGGAATTTTCAGCAAATTCCCTTGCCTGGTCCCGGTTATCCAGCTTTTTTGAAAACATGGGTACAAAGGCAAGATTCAAGGCACCTTCTGCAAAGATGCGGCGAAACATGTTGGGAAGGGTAAAGGCTATGAGAAAGGCTTCTGCGAGTGGACCAGTACCCAGAAATGCTGCAAACAGTACATCTCTGCAAAACCCAAGGATTCGACTAACGAGCGTCCAAAAACCAACGGTAAAAATGTTTTTCAATAATTTGAAGGGTCGAACCATTCACAATCCCACGAATTTGCTACGAAGAAATGATATTAAGAAGCGTACACAATATTAATACCTGACCCGACATACCATTGAAAGAATCAAGAGGTTCAATTTTGTTCGGCGAACCCAATTGCCAGTATTTCAACAGAAATTTGCAAATCGCTCAGCTGATGGGAGTTCCGAAATGTACCGGGATCAGTTTTCAAGCAACTCCAATGGCGAGCTGGCAAGGCTTCTTGGTGCCTTGTCAACAATGGTCATTTGTTGGTTTTCTATCTTGGCGATTGCCAGGGACCTTTCTGTTATTCCACTTCGATTGAATTTGAAAGGGCCAGTTGATCCGAAAAATTCTCCACTGTTCAGTATTGAACTTCGAGAAATCACACCCGACCCGTTTTCTTTCATTAATTCGTCAAGGGCAATAATACCGTCATACGGCAATCCGGCCAGGGGATGGGGGATTTCTTCATACACATACTGATAATTATTGCTGAATATGGTACTTTGATTAGGATCAGGTATCGGGAAAATAGATCCCTGCAGCCCCTTCACTGAAAGTGCCACCTCAGGAATATCCCATCTTTCTATACCAACAAGGATTATATCCTCAGGGATTTTCCGTTCATTTAGCAGTTCGGCAATGAGTGTAACGGCACCTGCAGTATTGCCGGTCAGGAATATGACCTCAGGTTCAATGGTTTCGACAGCCAATACTATTTGCTCGACGGCATTCAAACTTCCCGGTTGGGAGAGTTCATAACTGATTGTTTGAATGATCTCAAACCCGGCATTTGTAGTTGCTTCCATCAACGCATCCATACCCCTGGAATCGGAACGCGAGTCTGAACTGACGATTATGCCGCTGACCTTGCCCTGAGAACTGACGTATTGCACCATCCTGTTGGCGGAATCTTCAAATGATTGACCCAGGATGAATATATTTCCCCCTGCAACCATGGCATCGTTTGAAAAACTCAAAACAGGTACTCCACGGATGTTAACCAACGGTGCTATGGCTCTGGTTGAATCAGAGAACAAGGGGCCGAGAATGACACTATTACCATCTCCAATGGCCCGGCTTGCAGCCTGAAAAGCTCCTTCAGGTGTTCCCTGGGTATCATAAGTGGTCAGTTCAAGGGAAGATGATTCAATTTTTGTTAAGGCAAGTTGTGCACTTTTTTCAAGATTCATTGCAAGTTGATCTATACCCTGATCTTCCGAAGTGAGGGGAATCAATAGGGCAACCTTGATCGGAGTGTTGTTTTTTTGAACTTTTGGAACGGGAACATCGGGAATATCGGTTTGAACACAACCAAACAGAATGATGGTCAGCAATGAAAGCGAAAAAAACATTCGCAATCTTGTGGTAAGTTCCTGCATTTTTCCTACTCTAACGGAATTGATGATTATGCCATGGGATCAAAAATGGATTAAACCGTCTATCTACAATGTAATTGGATTTTGTCATAATTTAACCCTCGGAAAGTATGGTTGACAATTTGAGCAACACCGCCCTTGATGTTTTATTGATAAGATAGTTTACTTTGATTTTTGGTTAGATAATTCCTAATTCCCTCATTGGTGAATTTTATGAACACATTACCCGGCGGATTATATCTGGTATCTACCCCAATCGGAAATGCCAGGGATGTAACACTCAGGGCACTGGATGTTCTGAAGGAAGCCGAAATGTTGATCGCGGAAGATACTCGTACCTTGAAGCGATTACTGACAATTCATGCCATTTCAAGACCTTTGGGCGATATCATGTCCTATCATGATTTCAGCAAGCCAAAACGCTTTGAATCCATTATGAGATCTTTGGAAGTCGGTAAAAGCATGGCCCTGGTTTCGGAGGCGGGCACCCCATTGGTTTCCGACCCCGGCTTCAAGTTGGTCAAGGGGGCGATTGAAAAGGGGATTAATATAATACCGGTTCCGGGCCCATCGGCAATGCTTGCAGCACTTACCGTATCTGGTATTGAACCAGACAGGTTTGTCTATTTGGGTTTTCTTCCCCAAACGAGAGGTGCAAGGAAAAAGGTTCTTGAGGAATACAGATTTGTGCAAGCCACGTTAATCGTCTTTGAATCACCCAACAGACTGGAAAGTTCGCTTGCAGATATGCAGGATGTTTTGGGTAAGGAAAGAATGGCTTCCATTTGTCGTGAAATGACAAAAAGGTTTGAAGAGGTCAGGAGAGGTTCACTTGGAGAACTGAAAAAACACTTCATGCAAGAAAAGGTTAAGGGTGAAATGGTAATTGTTATTGAACGAGACAGAACTGGGAAACCCGAAATGGATATTTCAGACCTCCTTTCACAAGCATTAAGGAACAAAAGTGTAAAGGATGCTGTTTCAGAAATTTCCGGAATGTTTAATTTGCCCCGCAAGGAAGTTTATAGTTTGGCTTTGAAACTTTCCGCCAATCGGGAAAATAAGTAGATATTGTAATGACATGAAATAATAACAAAGCCCATGTCAATCGCGCCAGAAAAATGGACCTAGATTAATGACGATTAAAGTTGCTTTTCAGATGGATCATATCGGATCCATAGATATTCATGGAGACAGTAGTTTTCGGTTGGCCCTTGAGGCTCAAAGCAGGGGATATGAGTTGTTCTATTATCTTCCAACCGATTTGTATTATCGGGAAGGGAATGTGATTGCCGAGGGGCATTCCCTGCAAGTCAGCAAGGACAGTACCAACTATTATGGATTGGGTCAAAAGAGGGAAATAAACCTCAGGGACCTTGATGTGGTTTGGCTTCGTCAGGATCCACCCTTTGACATGTCATATATTACAACGACCCATTTATTGGAACTGATAATGGATGATACCCTGGTTGTGAATAATCCTTTCTGGGTCAGGAATTTTCCTGAAAAACTTATCGTACTCGATTTTCCCGACATTATACCGGCAACCCTGATAACTAGGAATATTTCAGAGGTAAGGAGGTTCAGGGACAAACATGGTGATTTGATTATTAAGCCCCTTTTTGGAAACGGTGGAGCGGGTATTTTTAAAATTGCCGCCAATGACGGGAATTTGAATTCACTCTGTGAGATGTTTTTCCAAAGCAGCAGGGAACCGATAATTGTCCAGGAGTATCTGCCAGCAATTTCGGAGGGTGACAAGCGGGTTATTCTGGTTGACGGAAAACCGGTTGGTGCGATCAATCGCATACCACAGAAAGGTGAAACACGCTCAAATTTACATGTTGGAGGTACTGCCAATCCATGCAAGCTCACGGAAAATGATTATCTGATCTGTTCTAGGATTGAGAACGTATTGTCCGAGAATGGACTGATCTTTACCGGGATTGATATCATCGGCGACAAGTTGACCGAAATCAATATGACCTCACCGACGGGTATGGTCGAATTAGAGCGATTTGATGGGGTAAACGTTGCCGGTTTGATCTGGGATTCCATTGTGGATAAAATCCAACCCCAAAACTAAGCCCTTGGAGTTATTCAGAGAGTTTGTTACTGAAATCAAGTTCCAATTTGTTGTTGCGCTCAGTTATCTTCGTGAGGGATAGATTGTGGATTCTTCGATGCAATACCTGAAGGGTGGAAACACCCAAGACACGTTGAATCTGGGTCAAGATAACTGCGTAATGTGCTACGAAAATCAAATCAATTTTAGGATATTGTTGGGTGATTTTACCCACAACCTCATTGACTCGGTGAGAAAGATCATTCCAACTTTCTCCATCAGGTGCCTTGATATCGCCGGGTTTTTCCCAGAAATCAATTGACAGAACCCTGTCGACCTCGGAAATTTCCTGAGGAGTTTTCCCCTCCCATCTTCCAAAATGCAATTCCCTTAGATTTCTTTCATCAGGCAATCTTGTTCGACTGCCCTGAATTGCATCGGCGGTCCGACTGGCTCTTTTTAAATCAGAGGAAATGATAATGGCTTCACCGGGCAGGGTTTCATTGAGCCATGACAGATTTTGTTTATCGGACAGATCAACTCCAACATCAGTCCAACCGTATAAACCTCTGGCATTGGTTGCGGCATGGCGAACCCAGAATAAGCTTCTGTTCATGAGGGTAAATGACCTTTGATTACCAAGGGAATCCCTGCTGTTATCAGAATGGTCAGGTCTGATATTCCGGCAATTCTCCGGTTCAGGGTACCGATTTCCTTGACAAACGTCCGGGTGGTTTTATCCATGGGAATGACACCACTGCCCGATTCTACGGACACAACCACTATATTGGCTTTAGAAGCAGCCAGGTTTGCCAGAAAATTGTTGAGGTGAACTTCGAGGTCAACCTTTTTGTACAGTAGATTCCCCAACCATGTAGACATGCATTCAAACAGAATAATGTTACCCTCGCCAAACTTCAGAAAAATGCTGCCATCAGTAAAAGGGTCCTCCAGCAATTGCCAGTTTTCACCTCTTCTTTCCTGGTGTTTCCTGATTTTTTCATTGAGCTCATCATCCAGGGGCACTGCAGTAGCCAAATATGTTTTACGCTTGCCTGCCCGCTTGACAAAACCTTCAACCCAAAGGGATTTACCGGATGAAATACCACCGGTAACCAAGGTGAGTTTTGGAAATTCAGAATAGTTCTGCACGTCTCAAATTCCCTTGTCCATGACATGATGTCGATTGCTGGCAGGCAACATCAAAGCTCTTTTTCGAAGTAATACAAAGATCATGATCAGGTAATTCAACTCAACAAAGGATTGTTTTCGTCCTCGATCAGGTCACATGAGTCCAGACAGTCGATGAAATATTGCAGATAGGGGGAATCGACAAACAGAAAATAACCGGATTCAGATCGTACGACCAGGGAGACCTTACCAAAGACCATTGTGATACAGGATCTTGAGGTCAATTCATGCATGATACCTTGTGCCAGTACCATCCTCGTGGCAGGACCCTCAAGGTGCAGCTGTTTCCATTGAAAGTCGGCAGAAGAGATCATGAATCCCTCTTCGAACCAGCCATTCGCCACTTCGATTCTTTCCCGTGTGGACAACAAGCACTTGTTCGTACCAGTGAGCAGGGCAAAATCATCCTTGGCAATTCCATCCATACCCAGCATGGGAACATCCAAATCAAGATAACGGAATGCCTTGGGTAGATTTCCAGATAGCATGAGATTTCCCCTCGGGGGCATCAGGGTTACCCCAAGTCCCTTCTTGGAGAAGATTTCTCCCACTTTGAAATCACGCCATTCCCATTGCCTCTCATCCATTGAGCCGTTCTCCATCAATATCAAAAAAGCAGGGTGAACATATCTCACCTTGATATACCTTGTCCTTGTTGAATATTCCGACCCCTTGCCCCATACTTGCCAAACCATTCTCGCAGAGCGCAAGTGCAATTGGTTGATTGAGGTTGGGACTGAAGTAACTTGATGTGATGAACCCTAGTGATCGTCGCGGACCTGTTGCGGGTACGAGATGGGCACCTGTTGGAAGAACGGGATGATCAGAATCAACCTTGATTCCAACCAGCTGTCTGCGGTCGGTTCTTTTTCCCTCGATTGAAAAGAGCGATCTCTTGCCCAGAAATTCATCCTTACGTCTGTTCATCGGGCCAGAAATACCCAAATCCTGAGGCATGGTTAATCCATCGGTATCCTTGCCAACCAGTATATAACCCTTTTCAGCCCTCAACAGGGCGGAGGCTTCAACACCGATAAAGGTACCACCCATGTTTTTTACAACAGGATATACCTCTTCTAGCAAGTTCCCTACATGACCAGCCGGTACAGAAATCTCATAGGATTGTTCACCTGTGAAACTGACTCTGGCTATTCTGTAATGCAAATCGTCAGAACCAGTTTCGATAACTGACATGTGGGGCAGGGCCTCAATACGGGAATAATCTGGGAGGTCTGATAGTTTCAGTGCTTCGGAAGCCATGGGACCCGCAACCGTAAGGGTTGCCCAGTTATGGGTTGTGTCATGAATCGCCAAAATTGAATCACCAAACCTATCCTGCCTGGCTTCCTCCAAATTGAGTCTGATAACGTCCACATGTGAACTGGATGCTGATACTATATACCGATTGTTGTTCAATTTCAGGATAATCCCATCGTCCAAAATGATGCCTCCTTCTGTCAGCATGAAATTATACCTGATTTTACCGGGTTTCAGATTTGAAACCCGTATATAGAAACAATAGTCCAAAAGCTTGCCGGCATCCGTTCCGATGACCTCGATTTTACCAAGAGGGGATGCATCGAACAATACAACCTTTTCCCTGGCAATTCTGGCCTCTGTTCTGGCAGCCTCGATCTCGTCTCCCTTCTCATATTTTGAAGGTCGCAACCAACCGCCATATTCTCGAAATTCCGCACCAAGGCTACGGTGAAATGATTCCAGTTCCAAACGTTTCAGGGGATTGAACTTGGCACCATGTCTTTGACCGGTAATGATACTGAGTGGTACGGGTACATATGGCGGTCTGAATGTGGTTGTTCCAATAGCTTCCATTGGATCACCCGAAAGACTTGAAAGGAGAAAAATTCCGGCTAGATTGGAGGTTTTCCCCTGATCTACTGCCATTCCCAGGGTAGTATACCTCTTGAGATGTTCAACTTCGGAGTAACCCTCATCAAAGACATTTTCAACATCGGCAAGGGTAACATCATTAAAATAATCCACCCAAATTCGATCTGATCCGGTTTGGTTTGGTCGAAAGGGATAAAGGGTATGTACTTTCCCTTCACTGGGAAACATTTCCTCAATGTTTTTGCCACCGCCAGCTTGATATCCATCGGCCAAAACGTCCATGAAATCAAATTTGCCATTGGCAGCACCCACAGTTGTAATATGTGGAAGATTGTTCTCAGCAATCAGGGAATCGGACTTGGAATCCCATTTCAATTTTCCTCCTGCTTGCATCCACAAATGTACAGAAGGTGTAAATCCACCCGATACCAGAAGAGTATCTGCTTCAAAATTTCGATTGGCTGTCTTGATGAGCTCAACCTGTTTTGACCCCTGAACTTCCAATACCTGTTCGTTGGTCAATAAATCTACACCTTCGTGTGGTATCTCCTGATGATCATCCCTTGCATCGAGCAAGGTAACGCTTGAACCGGCTTCTACCAATTTCCCTGCCAGGATGTACGAGTAATCGTTGCCTGTCGCTATGACAATTTTTTTTCCGGCCACCACACCAAATTTTTCCAGATAATGATAGGCTGCTTCGGCAGACATGATTCCAGGCAGATCGTTATTGGCAAACCATAAGGGGCGTTCAATGGCACCTGTGGCCAAAATCACTTTTTCAGATCGTAATCGCCACAAGTGATCAGGACCATCCGATCTTTTTTCCCAAGCGGCAAAATGATGGTGATCAAATACACCCCAGACAACCGTATTGTTCAGAATTCTGCCACCGGCAGACAAAACCTTCAAACTGACCTTGTCAACCCACTCTCGCCAGGGCATCTCAAAAGGAGTATTTCCTCTCCACTGTAGTGAGCCTCCCAATTCCTCACCATCATCAATCAACCAGACCGGAATTCCATCATCTGCTGCAGCTTCGGCAGCTGCCAATCCGGCGGCGCCACCACCCACGATCAGCAATGGACAGCGATGGGTGATTTTAACTGGCATGTGTGTTGGGTAATTTTCCGGATCAAGATACCCAATTCCCGCCAATCTTCTGATCAATGGTTCCCAAAACAGCCAATTGGGTTGGATAAATGTTTTATAGTAAAACCCTGGTGGAATGAATTTTCGCAACAAATCCAATGCCCCTAACCAATCCTTGCGAGCGTCGGGCCATGAATTTGAGGATTTAAGCAGAAGGTTGTTCGTTAATGGTATCAACGTTGCCCTGAGGTTGGGGGTTGTTTTGCCGTTACGGGTAACATCCAAAAAGACATTAGGCTCTTCATTGCCAAAGCCCCAGATACCCCTCGGGCGATGAAGCTTGAAACTTCTTCCAAAAACCTTTTCACCCGATGCCAACAAGGCTGAAGCGACAGTATCACCCTTAAATCCGTTATAAACCCGACTGTCAAGTTGGAAAGACAGAGGGAAATTTTTGTCAACTGAACCTCGTTCAGGTATCCTGAATCCACTCATTTTCTGACAGCCACGGATAAAAAATACAATTTAATTCCACAAAAAAATTAGTATGGATTTGAGTAAAATACTGTCTTACCATAAAACCAGGTGTGTTTATACCAAGACTAGGGAAAATTGAATCAAACTTTTCATGGGGATTTATGGTCAACGGTTCAACAACCTTAACATTCATTAGTTTATGATATACTTTGTATGGAATACAATTATGGTTAGGCAATGAAATGAATGAACAGAAAAAAATCCTGCTGATTATAGGTGGTGGAATTGCTTCCTACAAATCATTGGATTTTATACGCAGGTTAAAAGAAAAAAACTTTGAGGTCAGGGGGATATTAACCAGGGCAGGAGAACATTTCATTACACCTTTGGCGGTTGCCTCAATTACTGGAAACAGTGTTCCCACTGATTTATTCGATCCCGAAAACGAAGCACATTTCAGTCACATAGAGTTGGCCAGATGGGCTGACCTGATTGTCGTTGCTCCTGCAACAGCTGATTTTTTGGCTAAGGCGGCCACCGGTTTGGCCAATGATTTGGCCTCAGCAATAATTCTGGCAACAACCAGCAAAGTGGTATTTGCACCAGCCATGAATGTCAGAATGTGGGAAAATAGGGCGACCCAGATCAATATTGAACGGCTCAAATCCTATGGTTACGAATTTATCGGACCTACCCATGGTTCAATGGCATGTGGTGAGTACGGCATGGGCAGGATGCTGGAACCGGTTGATATGGTTGCTGAGCTTGAACGAAGATTTGATCTTCCTTTCGAAAGAAAGTACAGGGCCATAGTTACCTCAGGGCCGACGAGAGAGGCAATTGATCCCGTAAGATACATTTCCAACCAATCTTCAGGCAAACAGGGTAGTGAAATCGCCAATGCACTTTATGAAAAAGGTTTTGACGTTGTATTTATAGCCGGGCCCGGAAGTGTATTGCCCCAAGCAGGAATGGAAATTATCCATGTTAATTCTGCCAATGAAATGTTGAACGCCGCTACCAGTTCCCTACCGGCAGATGTCTTTGTATCTGCAGCAGCGGTTTCCGACTGGAAAATTGCTGAATATACTGATCATAAATTGAAAAAGAAAAATCAGTCTCAAGGTTTGAAACTTTCCTTTGTTCAAAACCCGGACATTCTTCAAGTGATCTCAAATGATAAAAAAAACAGGCCAAGACTAGTCGTGGGTTTTGCTGCCGAAACAAATCATTTGAAGGCCAATGCTATCAAGAAGCTTGAGAAGAAGGGCTGCGATTGGATATTGGGAAATGACATAGGGGAAGAAACCGACACGATGGGGGGTGATTTCAATGAAGTGCTTTTCCTTAGTCGCACTGAAAATGACAAATGGCCCAGAATGTCCAAGAAAGAAGTCGGGGTAAGGCTTGCCGACAGGATTTACCAAGATATTAACAGGGAAGGAACCTGATTTGGTTCCCCTAACCATTGTCAGGGTACAGGGTAGCGATCCCGCTGTCGCCTTACCAGCACGAGCAACACCACATTCTGCCGGATTGGATCTCAGGACGAATCTAGAAAAAGAGAATCGTGCAGATGGTATTTTACTCGGACCTGGTGAAAGGCGGCTGATTCCAACCGGTTTGAAAATTAACATTCCTCATGGTTACGAAGGGCAGATTCGGTCTAGATCGGGATTGGCATTCAAGCATGGAATCTCGATATTGAACTCCCCTGGAACCATTGACAGCGACTACAGGGGTGAAGTGGGAATACTCCTGATAAACCTTGGCCAAAAGGAATTCAGGATTAGACATGGAGACAGGATTGCCCAACTGGTCATTTGCAAGGTGGAAGGAGTCAGTATTGTAGAAGTCGACACATTATCTCCGACGTTAAGAAGCGAGGGAGGATTCGGCTCAACCGGTAGGTAGAGGTTACTTGATGACAATCGTAGGCAAACAGCAATTGCTTCACATCCTTTTTGAATTGTGGAGAAGATAATTCGGTAAATTGATCCAGGTTTAACTTGATAGAAAAAGCAACCACAAAAAAAATCTCACCCGACGAATTGCAGCGTTATGCAAGGCATATCGTGCTAAGGGATATAGGAGGTTCCGGTCAGACCAAGTTGAAAAATGCTAGGGTTCTGGTGATTGGGGCAGGTGGATTGGGAACGCCAGTCCTGCAGTATCTAAATGCAGCTGGAGTAGGTGCAATCAAGCTGGTGGATTTTGACAAGGTCAATATATCTAATCTCCAGAGACAGGTTATTTTCGACGAAACACAAGTAGGTTTGTCAAAGGTTGAAAGTGCCAGGGAAAATCTGCTCAAACAAAATCCCTATACAGACATTTCAATTCACGATTATCCTCTTGATGAAGCAAACGTTGACTCTCTGGTAGGGAATTGTGATGTGGTTGTTGATGGAACGGATAGTTTTGCCAGTCGAAAGGTCGTCAATCGGTGCTGTATGAAAAACGGCATACCCCTTGTTTTTGGCGCCATAAGCCAGTGGGAGGGACAGGTTTCCGTATTTACAGGCAAGCCATGCTATGAATGCATTTTCCCTGAAGAACCGACCGGAGAAATGGCCCGGACCTGTTCTGAATTGGGTGTCTTGGGTTCCCTGCCAGGTATTATCGGTACGATAATGGCATCAGAAACCATCAAGCTGATTACCGGTGCCGGCAAAATCCTGGAAAGGAGGTTGTTGATTTGGGATGCCCTCTATGGTGAAAGCAGGACAATCAGAACAGCATACAGAAAAGGCTGTCCTACTTGTGGAGTTGAAACGGTCTAGGAACCTGCAATTACATCATGCTGGGAACGACAAGATCCGGTGGTCGGTGCCCATCTTCAAAGGTTTTGATATTGATGAGTACCTTTTCCCCCATTTCAACCCTTCCCTCAAGGGTGGCAGAACCAATATGAGGTAAAAGCACAACATTATCCAGATTCATCAATCGTGGGTTGATTTCGTTGCCCTTTTCAAAAACATCAAGGCCTGCCCCTGCAATGTCCCCTGTGCGTAGCATCCTGGTGAGGGCATTCTGGTCAATAACCTCTCCCCTCGAAGTGTTGACGATGATGGCATTCTCCTTCAGAAGTTTCAGACGGCGGGCATTCATCAGGTGAAAGGTTGAGGGAGTATGGGGGCAATTGATGGAAATGATATCCATGCGACTCACCATTTGGTCAAGACTTTCCCAATAAGTTGCATCCAACTCCTGTTCCAAATCCTTGTGAACCCTTTTCCGATTGTGGTAATGAATTTGCATTCCAAACACCTTGGCACGCTTGGCGACGGCAGTACCAATCCTGCCCATACCCAGGATACCCAATCGTTTGCCGCCAAGCCGGGTACCCATTAATGCCGTTGGGGCCCAACCCTGCCATTCCCCCTTCTTCATTTGCCTGAAACCTTCACGCAACCTTCTGGTTACTGCCAGCATCAGACAGATGGCCATATCAGCAGTGTCTTCAGAATTCACTCCAGGTGTATTTGAAACAAGGATGTTTCGCAATCTTGCTGTCTGAATATCGATATTATCAAATCCGGCACCATAATTGGCTATCAAACCAAGGGAGTCACCAGCATGAGCCAACAAGGATTGATCGATTGAATCGGTAATGGTAGGTACCAAAACGTCACACCAGGCCATTGCTGCAGCCAATTCATTTCTTGTCATTGGATGATCATCATCCCTGACTCTGACATTGAATAGCTCAGACATTCGGGTTTCAACAATATCTGGCAGTTTTCTGGTAAGAACTACGTTCAACTTTGATTTGGCCATTTGCTAGTCCAACATGGAAAATTAAATTTCAAACTAATATATCAAATTGGTTGGTACACCAACATAATGAATAGTTATAAATTTTAGCCATTTCACCAATCATTACGATAAAAAACAATGAAGCAGACAATAAAACTCTTTCTTTTGATAATATTGGTTTTTGGATACCCCGGTATTTCCTCGCCTCAGGAAACAGAGGTTGCTGAAGTTGAGAACAAGATTGGCAAGGAAACAGGATTACCCATACCAAGATATGTTTCAATGAAAGCAACCCGGGGCAATGCCAGAAAGGGCAGTAATATAAAGTATGCAGTCAATTGGGTATTCATCAAACCCGGGATACCCCTTCGAGTACTGGACGAGGATGGGAGCTGGCGATTGGTGGAAACCCAGGATGGTGTTGGTGGTTGGATGTTCTCCTCCCTTTTGACTGGAAAAAGAACGGTGTTGACCACAAGAGGCAATACACCTCTGAAGGCCCTGCCTGATGAAAATTCCAAGACAATTGCACTTGCAGAGGAAAAAGTAATTGGTGATGTCCTGAAATGCGAACTGGATTGGTGCGAAATAGAATCAAATGGCTTCAAGGGTTGGGTTCAAAAAACCAATCTCTGGGGTGTGGACCCAGAGGAAATTTTCGAATAGTTCCCTTTATTTATTTTTGAGTTAATCGGTCAGAAATCCTCTTTTTTTCAGCAAGGCCTCTGGAGATGGCAATTTGCCCCTGAATTCCAGATAAAGTTCATCTGCTTCCCTTGATCCGCCAGCAGACAGGATATGCTTTTCCAAACGCTGGGCCGTTGCCTGATTGAAGGGGCCTCCTTCCTCCAGGAAACATTCAAAGGCATCGGCATCCATGACTTCCGACCACATATAGCTGTAATATCCGGAGGAATACCCGTCGGTTGCAAAGACATGGGAAAAATTGCTGGTACCGTGTCGCATTTTGATTTCTGGAGGCAATGCAATTTTCTGAAGTATCTCTTCGGCCTTCTTCAAGGGAGAGTCAGGTGGGTTATCATCATGAAGTTCAAGATCAACAAAAGCGCTTGCAAGATATTCTACGGTTGCAAAACCCATATCAAAATTTCGGGCTCTCAAAACCTTGTCCAACAATGAATCCGGTATTGATTCACCCGTGTCGGCATGGAGTCCAAATTTTGTCAGTACATCAGGCAGTTCCATCCAGTGTTCAAATAGCTGGCTGGGCAATTCAACGAAATCCCTAGCTACCGAAGTACCTGAAATGCTCTCGTAGGTCACCTCGGAAAGTATTGAGTGCAAGGCATGGCCGAACTCATGAAACAGAGTTCGTGTATCATCAAATGACAACAGGCAAGGCTCACCTTCCTCCGGTTTGACAAAATTACAAACATTGACCGTAATTGGTCTGACCCGCTCACCCAAATTACGCTGTGATCTGAAAGTTGAACACCAGGCACCGGATCTTTTGCCGGATCGGGCAAAATAATCTCCGATGAATACGGCCAGATGTTGGTCGTCCTTGCGAACTTCCCAAGCCCTGCAGTCAGGATGATACAAGGGGACATCCAATTTGGTAAAGGTCAATCCAAACAATCTGTTTGCGCAATGGAAAACAGCTTCAAGCATCAGGTCCAATTGAAAATACTTCTTGACCTGATTTTCATTGTAATCAAATTCCACCAATCTCCGTTTTTCTGCATAATACCTCCAGTCCCAGGGTTTCAGTGCATCGTTTATTCCATCTTCCTGCAACATATCCTGAAGTATTGACCTGTCAGCAATTGCCTGCTCCCTGGCAGGTTGCCATACCTGTTCAAGCAAATTGCGCACCTTGTCGGGAGATTTGGCCATTTCGATTTTCAGCTTGAATTCGGAATAGTTTTCAAAACCCAACAATCTGGCCAACTCGAATCGATATTTCAGGATCTTGTCAATGATGTCCTCGGTATTGTTCTCATTCTGGTTTGCTCCTCGACCAACCCAGGCATTATAGGCAATTTCCCTTAGATCTCTTCTGGATGAGTACTGGAGAAAGGGAACGATTAGGGAGCGATTGAGGGTTATGACATATCCCTCAAGGTTCTTTTCAGATGCGGCAATTTTCATACCTTCAACCAGATATCCAGGCAACCCATCCAACTTATCTTCGGATACTTCAAGGTACCATTCATTTTCCTCTTTCAATATGTTTTGAGAAAAGTTCGTTGTCAGGGAAGCAAGTTGTTCCCTAAGATACCTCAATCTTTCCTTGTCTTTCTCATCAAGATCACAACCGGACCGAATGAAATTCCTGTGATACAGTTCCAGAACCCTAATTTGTTCAGGATTCAAGGCTAATTGATCCCGGTTTTTCCAAAGGTAATCAATTCTTTGAAACAATTTGCCGTTCAAAATTATATCTGATGAATACTTGGCGAATTTGGGAGAAAATTCTGTTTCAAGATTCCTCCGCAACTCATTGCTGCTGGATGCACTCAGGTTGAAGAAAACTCCGGCAACATCATTCAATTGCTTTTCCGCCAGTTCCATTCTTTCGATGGTATTCTCGAAGGTAGGTGTCTGCTTATCCTCTCCAATCCGATTGAATTCCTGCAAGGAGTTTTCCAGCGTATGGTCGAGTGCCTCACTGAAATATTTGTCCTCTATTTTGTCAAATGGCGGAAGGCCGAAGGGAGTGTCCCAATTCTGTAGAAGTGGATTCAAGGTCATGTACATGTCTCCTGAGGAAAATTGCATCAAGCGGGAATTGCTCAATACAGAAACAATTCTGATTAGTTTTAGATCAAAACTGGTGGATTAAAACCAAAACGGTTCAAGAGTCAATTCTTATTCCATCATTGAATCTATGAACGTGACTGTCGGAAAATTTGAGGCTGATCTGATCCCCTATATTCATTTCCAACTTGCCGATAATCCTTGCTGTAACGGTGTCATAACCAGAAATTTGTGAATAGACCAAAGTGTCCGCGCCCAATTTTTCTATATGCCTGATACTTCCCTTCAAAATGCCGCCATCATGGGAAATTTCCATATGCTCAGGCCTTACACCTAGTGCTTGGCATTGATATTTTGCTGCCACTTCACCCTGAAAGATGTTCATCTTGGGAGATCCGATAAATCTGGCTACAAATAGGGTTTGGGGAAACTCGTAGAGCTCCATCGGATTTCCAACCTGTTCTATATTCCCCTTGTTCAACACAACAATTTGATCAGCCATGGTCATGGCCTCGACCTGATCATGGGTAACATAGATCATGGTTGCCTTGATCTGCGAGTGCAACTCCGTCAGTTCAACCCGCATCTGGCTTCTTAACGAGGCATCAAGGTTGGAAAGCGGTTCATCAAACAGAAATACCTTGGGATTCCTTGTAATGGCCCTACCTATGGCTACTCTTTGTCGTTGACCACCCGAAAGGGCTTTTGGCTTTCGCTCCAGCAACTCCTCAAGTTGCAATATCTTGGCTGCTTCCAGAACACGTTTTCTAATATCGCTCTTTGGCAGTTTGGCCAATGTCAATCCGAATCCAATATTTTCGGCTACCGTCATATGAGGATACAAGGCATAACTTTGAAAAACCATGGCGATTTCACGTTGGGAGGGTTCCAGATAGGTAACATCATTGTCATCAATAAGGATTTCGCCTTTGGTTACTTCTTCCAATCCTGCTATCAGCCTAAGGATTGTTGATTTTCCGCAACCAGAAGGGCCTACCAATACTGTAAATGAACCCTCGGGTATCTCAAGATCAAGGTTCGGAATGACTTCCAGGTCACCGTAGAACTTGTTCAATGATTTAAGAGAAACGTGTCCCATTACTCACTATCCTTTTATTCCGGTACTGGCAATTGATGCAATGAAGGCCTTTTGCAATACCAGGTAGAACAATAATACCGGTATGGTTATGATCGTCAGATAGGCCATGATTTCTCCCCACTGGGTATTTAACTGAAAGAAATATTGTAGTCCCAGCATTACCGGTCGATACGTTTCCTCCTGAACAACCATGATGGGCCAAAGAAGCTGATTGTTGTACATCATCAAGAATTTGAGGATGGCCGCCGTAGCTACGATGGGACCTGACAGGGGCATAATCACACGGCGATAAACCTGAAACCATGTCGCACCATCAATCCTTGAAGCTTCAACCAGATCCTTGGGAAGGTCACGAAAATACTGTACAAAAAGGAAAATTGTTAAGGCATCTGCAATAAACGGAATGATTTGTACATGATAACTATTGATCCAGGAGGTTTTGAAACCCTCCAATCCTATCCAGGGGAGGTTATTGACAATGAGAAGTAGGGGAATGGCGATGGTCTCAAAAGGAACGATGAAAGTCGCCAGAATTATTGCAAAAACCACACCTTTGCCTTTCCATGTCAAAAAGACAAAGGAAAAGGCTGAAAGGGAGCACAGAAAAAGGGAACATACTATCGTGATTCCGGTAATCATGACGGAATTGAAAATAAAGAAGAATATTGGGGCCCGATCAAAGGCACTTGTATAGTTGTTGAATGAAATATCCCCCACAGGTAAAAACGCTCTGAGGGAGGAACTGTCCATCAAAAGCTGCAAATCCGGTTTCAGTGAGGAAACGAACATGAATAATATCGGGAAAATGAAGATCATTGCTATCCAAATCAGCAACAGGTATCGCAATGCCAATCCTACCATTTTATGTGCAGGCATCAGTCTTTCTCCCTGGTTAAGTACCGTTGGAATAGGGAAATTGACAAGACAAGCAGGAACAGCAGTACCGATATTGCCGAACCACCTGATATATCCTGCTTCTCATATCCCCTGACCACGGCCTGAAAGACTAGGCTTTGGGTTGAATCCAGGGGACCACCCCTTGTCATTACCTGTACCTGGGGATAAAGGGTGAAGGCCTGCATTGTAATGATGACCATGACCAAAATTGCGGTGTTTCGAAGGCTTGGCCAGGTTACATACCTGAAAGTCTGCCATCTGGTTGCTCCCTCAATTCGGGCTACTTCATAATGCGAAATGGGTATGGTCTGTAATCCTGACAGCCAGATAACCATATGAAATCCGACACCCTGCCAAATTGACATTGCCATTATCGCAGGCAGGGCAGTAGTGGTATTTCCGAGCCAATCAACCGGTTCAAACAAACCGAGGCTGAACATCTGAAGCAGGGCATTCAGCAAGCCATTTTGCCCGTCATAGATGAACCGCCAAAGCAGGGAGACCACGACCATTGAAATGACCACCGGGGCAAAATAAACGGTTCTGAAAATATTGATACCCCGCAAGGGTTGGTTAATCAACAAGGCCAGCCCAAGAGCAAACCCTGCCTGGATTGGGCACACGATCAATGCAAATAGCAAGGTATTGGACAATGCTTTCATGAAGACAACATCCTGGGATAACACAACCAGCATCTTGTCATTTGGAAGTCCTATCCTAAACCATTCCCTTTTTTTGAAATATTGAGGATAGTCGTCTTGATTGCGGGTAAAATTCCTGACCCTTGGGTAAATGGGATTACCTTCCTGATCAATCTTGATATTACCTGTATCATCTACATCCGGTTCCATCGTCAACAGGCCAATTCCCAGCATTTGCCGGAAATTATCAAATCCTACAAACTCAGTTGGGTTTGGGGAAACCAGCCTTTGGTTTGTCAGTGACAGGCCAAAAGCCATGAAAAAGGGAAGGATCAAGAAGGTAAAGACCAATAGGCAAGCGGGTAATGCCATTGACCAGCCAGCAAAATTTTGTCGTCTGATGGCCAGAACCTTGTTGTTGGGCATTAATGGATACTCATATCCCGGAATGCCAGGGCCAGTAAATCGGCCCCAGCATGATTTTTTGAATCAATAAATTTTATTGATAGCCATTGTTTTGATCGATGTCCGCATCAATCTCGTCAGCTGCAGCATCAAGTGTATCTGCAACATCTGCACCGTTGGCTATATCAGCCATGGCTTTCTCAAAAACCTTTCCACCAACAACATATGCGGGTGTTACAGCCCTCAAGGTTGCCTGGGCGTTGGACAGGCCATAAAAGACTTCCAACGGACCACCTGGGGAATAGTTGGGTGTCATGGCCGATGCGGCTTCTGTTGGAGGTATCAAGCCAATACCCTTGGAGAAGGCCGAGAGGTATTTGTCCTGAATGGCAAACTCAATAAAGGCACTTGCACCATCCTTGTGTTCGGACGTGGATGAAATTCCGAATTGCCAACTTGCTGCACCGATTTTGGGTCCTGTACCAAAATCAGGGGCTGGCAGAAAGAGCATATCATCACCAAAGGCCTCAAGAGCAGGTAGGGCTGCCCAGTTGCCATTCCACTGCAGGGCATAACTTCCGTTGATGAATCCGGTTTCCCTATCAGCACCATCCTGGCTTGTACCCGGTACGAGATTCCTGGCAAATAGTGATTGCCAGAATTCACCAAAGGCAAGACCGGCATCCCCGTTCAGGGCACCATCAGCCATATTGGCTTCGACATCGATGATGTCACCTCCAAAACTTTGCAGGAAAGGACCAAACGCATAGGGATACCATTCACCGGTCCATGCCATTCCCAAATCCAGGGCATAGTCAAAATCACCGGAATTCTGCAGGGTTACTAGCGCAGCATCAAATTCCTCATGACTCCAGGGAGCATCAAGGGTTGGAATTCTGATACCATTGGCTTCCAGTACAGATTTTCTGGCAAAAATGGCACAGGCTGCATCCCACAGACCGACAGCATAAAGCTCTCCATTCCACCTTCCCAATGAACCTGGAAGAAATCCATCCAGTTTGGATTCATCGATCGTGAGAGGGGCCATATAACCTGCCCAAGCCCAATTTGGCAATATTGGACCATCAACGTCAATGATATCAGGCAAGTTCCCGGCCAAAGCGGCCGCAGTTACAGAATCGTTATAGGATTCCTGGGGAAACGATTCCAGTGCAACTACCCAATCACTCTGGCTGGCATTGAAGTCATCTATGATTTGCTGGACAATTTCACCTTCCACATGATTACCAGCTCCATGGTACCACATGGAAAGTTGTGTTTGAGCAAAAACACTACTGCTGGTGAATATGAAAAAGCATGCAATAATTTTCGTAATTACGATTTGCTTCATTCTTATCTCCATTACAATTTACTTTTTGAAAAAAATCCATCTTATTTAACTCAGGTCGTTTATGCAAATGAAGGTTTGAACAATTGCAGGGCTGGTGTACGGTTGGCAATGCCTAGCGAGAAGCGTTTAAGCAATAAATTAACGTTGATTTTGGAAACGAATGACAAGCAATCTTTCACACTGTGCAATCGATTTACCCAAATTGCTCATCAAGCAAGCTATTCAGCTCTTACGGATTGCTCTGCCTCAAAATCTAGTAATTTGATCTTTTGGCAGATATTGGGACAAGCAACGACAAAAAATTCAAAAGAAATTACCCAGCCAAGATGGGTCCTGAATGGTTGAATAAAATTTCAGATAAAAATATTCCTATAAAATTTAAGTTGAAAGTTTTATGGAGAAAGGATGTTTGCGATACAGGATAAATGGGTTTGGGATTTTTGGTTTGCCAAGGAAAACAATAACTGGCACATGTATTATCTCATGGCTCCAAAATCTTTGATTGAACCAGATCTTCGACATTGGAATGTATCAATTGGTCATGCCATATCAAGCGATTTGTATCAGTGGGAAGATTTGGGAGAATGTTTCAGACCTTCCATTGATCCTTCATGGGATGATTATACGACTTGGACCGGTTCAGTCGTACAAGAGGGTACAAATTGGCATTTGTTCTATACAGGGACCTCAAGGGCTGAAAATGGTATTAAGCAAAGAATCGGTCATGCAACCAGCAAGGATTTACATAGTTGGAATCGGGCTGGAAATGGGCTGGCACTTGATATAAACCCGAAATATTATGAGGAATATACTCCCGGATGGTGGCACGACAGGGCAATGCGGGATCCTCATGTAATCAAGAATCCTCACGGTAGTGGATGGCTCATGTACTATACAGCCAGGGTATCAGGAACAAGGGAAACAAACGAAGGTGGAGCCATAGGATTGGCCAAATCCAGCAATCTTTATGATTGGGAACACTTGCCTCCGACCTTTGCTGGAGGATTTGGACAACTTGAGGTGCCTCAGGTGCTAGAAATAAACGGAAATTGGTATTGCCTGTTTACAACCATGAAAATCCATTGGTCAGAGGAATATAAAATTTCCTACGGCCAACAGGAGGTTTCGGGCACACATTACCTCATGAGTAAAAGTCCCTTGGGACCTTGGAGCATTGCTCCCGGGGCATTTCTGGATGGTGATGATCCGTGTGAAAGATATTCAGGCAAAATAGTTAGGTCTGATGACGAGTTTCTGTTTATAGGTTTCCTTGACAAGGATAGAAATGGCCAATTTATTGGTGAAATCAGTGACCCTATCCCCTTGTCAGTTACAAATGAAGGTTTGTTGCAATTGCATTATTAAATGCGAAGTCCGAATTTGTGACTACGATGCTCAACCTTTTATTTCACTAGATAATTGGTTCATTATTAAGGCAAGATATCTCTAAGTGATTTATTAATGGAGCAAATCAATTAGCTTCTACTTGAAATCAACTTAAATTATCCTAAATTGAACCATTAATAAAGCAAGATATTGCTAAGTGATCTATTAATGGAGCAAAGAGAGGATGACAAAACCCAAATTCAGAAGCTATTCCCACTATGCCCGCGATACCGTTCAGCTCCTCGGACTGATGATTCGAAGTACACGCATTGAACGAAACATTACAATCTCAGAAGTTGCTGAACGTGCTGGTATATCACGTGGTCTGGTGCAGCGCATTGAAAGCGGAAATATGGGAACTTCCATAGGTGTGGCTTTTGAAGTGGCTGTTATTGTTGGATTGGAATTGTTTGAAACAGAACCTTCGAATCTGAAACGCCACCTTTCAATAGAACGTAACAAACTTGTACTATTAAAATCTGTTCGCAAGAAAAAGAGAAAAATAAATGACAATTTCTGAAAATAGCGAAAATATTACCCCAAGGGTTGCCTATGTTTGGATCTGGCTCCCAAACGAGACAAAACCTGTGGTGGCAGGCCGTATTGAAAGATCTGGTGAGCAGTTATTATTCAACTACGGGCAGAGTTATCTGAATCGGAGTGACAGCATACCAATATATCTCCCTGAATTGCCATTAGAAAAGGGCATTTTGTCACCTCACACTGGATTGAACATGCCTAATAGCCTGCGTGATGCTTCTCCAGATGCATGGGGTCGTCGGGTAATCTTAAATCGTTTATTCGGATACAAGGGAATAAATGTTGACACTTCTGAACTTCATGAAATGACCTATCTTGTAGTTTCTCATTCTGATCGATTTGGTGCATTGGATTTTCAACTATCTCCTTCCGAGTATGTTCCACGAGAAAATCAAACAGCTCCGATAGAAGAACTGCTTAGTGCAGCTGAGAAAGTCGAAAAGGGCATTCCTCTTACCTCGGACTTGGATCAGGCTTTATTTCATGGCACTTCGCTGGGTGGAGCCCGACCAAAGGCAATGATTGAAGACGAAAATACAAAGATGATCGCAAAATTTTCGTCATCAACTGATACGTTCAACATTGTTAAAGCAGAATTTGTTGCCATGCGGTTGGCCACTAGAGTAGGTCTTGACGTTGCTCCCGTTCATCTCAAACATATTGCCGGCAAGGATGTTCTTCTAGTTGAACGATTTGACAGGGCAAAAATGGGAAATGAATGGACACGTAAAGCCGTGGTCTCAGCCTTAACGTTGTTCGGACTGGATGAAATGTTGGCACGCTATGCGAGTTATGAAGAATTGGCTGAAATAATTCGGCATCGTTTTACTGCACCAAAAAAAACGCTAAGGGAGTTATTTGGACGGCTTGTGTTCAATATTTTGTGTGGCAACACTGACGACCACGCACGCAATCATGCTAGTTTCTGGAACGGAGAACATCTGGTCTTGACACCAGCTTTTGACATATGCCCGCAAGCCCGTGCCGGAAATACGGCAAGCCAAGCCATGTTGATTGTAGGGAATAATCGATCAAGTACCCTTGCTACCTGCCTTGCGACTGCATCAAATTTTTTACTCAATGACCAAGAAGCTAAAGGAATAATTGACGAACAGATATCAATAATTCAAGAAAATTGGGAAGAAATCTGTAATGAAGCGGAATTAACAGAAGTTGATAGAAACCTTTTCCAACAGAGATTTTTTTTGAATGACTTTATTTTTGAGGGATACGACAGCAGAAATAAGTGAAGAATGAAGCCAGAGTTTAAAGGATGAAGAAAATATTTCATGAACCAAAAAGCAATTGTAGCTCTGATTCATCTTTTTCAGGAAATGATTCAGTCTTGATCATGGCATGGTTTCTGGACCCTAATCCAAAGGAATGAAATTTTATCCACAAGAAATTGCTCGTGGGCAAAATAAATGATCGGAAGTTTCATAACCGAGTGGTAAATGTTATTTGAGAACACGAAATTTGAACCGTTATTTTGAAAGGGTTATTCATGAAGTCACATGTAAGGGCATTAGTAGTCGGGGGCGGTGCGGTAGGTACCTCAATAGCCTACCATCTTGCAAAGGCAGGATGGGAAGACATTCTACTTTTGGAAAGGGACGCTTTAACGTCCGGTTCCACCTGGCATGCTGCTGGCTTGTTACCTCTATTCAACATGAGTTATGCAACAAGTCATATCCATGATTATTCGGTAAGGTTTTACAAGGAACTTGAGGCCGAAACCGGATTGAATCCGGGTTTTTCGGTTGTAGGCAATCTCAGAATGGCCCAATCGCAGGATCGAATGGATGAATTCATGCTCTATGCGACCACCGCCGAGACCGTAGGTATACCATATGAATGGTTGACACCAAAACAAATAGGTGAACGGTATCCCCTGGTAAGAACCGATGATCTGAAAGGAGCACTGTACCATCCTACTGATGGTTACATAAACCCGGCAGATGTTACCCAGGCCATGGCCAAGGGTGCCCGCATGAGAGGGGTTGAAATTGAAACCAAGTATCAGGTTGATTCCTATACTTGGACTGGAGGAGACTGGTTGGTCCAGGGATACTTTCTGGAAGAAAAGGGTGGCAATCTGGTTAAGTCAGATGAAAGGTTCAGAGTAAGAGCCAATCATGTCATCACTGCAACAGGTAATTATGCTCAGGTGACAGCCCAGCAATTGGGTATAAAAATCCCTGCCATACCCGTGGAGCACCAATATATTGTTACCGAACCCGACCCCGAACTGGTTGAATGGCGTAAATCCAATCCCGAACATCCGGTACTACGGGATGCAGATGCCAAATGGTATGTGAGAGAGGAAAGGGGAGGGTGGATTCTTGGTCCATACGAAAAGGGAGCACCAGCCCGATTTGAACATAATGTTCCCGACAGTTTTCGAGCAGACCTGTTTGAACTTGATCTGGACCGTATCGAGGTTGAATATGAGTCCATGATACATCGAATTCCAACAACGGAAACGGTGGGTTTGAAAGATGATTTCAACGGCCCAATCTGTTACACTCCGGATGGCAACCCCCTGGTTGGACCAGCACCCGGCATGAGGAATATGTGGCTGGCAGAAGGATTTTCCTTTGGCATTACCGCTGCTGGGGGAACGGGGTATTACCTGGCACAGATGATCGTTGAAGGTGAAGCGGAAATAGACATGGCCTCACTTGACCCGAAACGATATGGCGATTGGGTCACAACCGAATATTCCATGCGGAAAAACGAGGAGTGTTATGAACATGTCTACATTCTGCACCATCCTGATGAGGAACGTGAGGCCTGTCGCCCTTTGAAAACTACGCCCTGCTATGACCGAATGAAGGAAAGGGGAGCACAATTCGGTCAGGTCAATGGCTGGGAAAGACCCAATTATTTTGCTCCGGTAGGGTTTGATGACAAGGCATCTCGATCTTTCCGCAAGGGAGGATGGGTACCCTTTGCCATAGAAGAGGCCAAGGCTGTACGTAATCAGGTAGGTCTGTTCGATGCCTCGGCATTTGCCAAACATTTGGTAAGGGGCCCGAGTGCTACCGAGTTTCTGGACTGGTTCACCTGTAACAAACTGCCGAAAGTTGGACGGGTTAACCTGACCTATGCGCTGACGGAAAAGGGTACGACAAGGTCCGAATATACCATTGTCCGCTTGGACAAGGACGAATATTATCTAATTTCTGCCGGTGCCTGGGCGGCTTATGATGGTGATTACCTGCGAAGGGCTGCCAGGAAATGGGAAGATGAATATGACCATGTGGAGATACATGACATTACCAGTCAATGGGGAGTGTTCGTTGTTGCAGGTCCCGATTCCAGAAAAATGTTATCTCAAATAGTCCGTGATGTTGAACCGGAAACAGTTCTGGAAAATGACAGGTTTCCCTGGTTGACCCATAGGGACATTGAACTCGGGATGTGTCCTGTCAGGGCCTTGCGGGTATCCTATACGGGATCGTTGGGATGGGAGTTGCATCATCCCATCGAAATGCAGAATTATCTCTTTGACCTACTTGAGACTACAGGTAACAAACATGGAATGAAATTGTTTGGAGCCAGGGCCCAGAATTGGCTTAGATTGGAAAAAAGCTACAAGGCCTTTGGTAATGAATTGGGTCGGGATGCCACTCCGCTGGAAGGGGGATTGGAAAGATTTGTAGATTTCAACAAGGATTTTTACGGTAAGGACAGCATGCTGGAAACAGGGATCAGGTCCAAATGTGCAACCTTTCTGATTGATGGGCCAGACGATTCCATACCCTGGGGACGGGAAGCCCTGTACCATGAGGGAAAGGTTGTAGGCAGACTGACCTCGGGAGGCTGGTCTGTACAATTCAACCGCTCCATCGGTCTTGGATATACCAAGGCCGAGTTAACGGTGCCCGGTACCAAAATGCAGGTTAAGATTCTTGATAAATTGTGGGATGCAATCGTTACCAATGACAGTCCATTTGATCCACGGAATCAAGAACTGAGATCATGAATCATAAGGATTATCGGGAGGTAGTTTGCTTTAAAAACGTGTTGATCACATCAAGGCATTCCCTTTCATCAAGAAAGGGTACATGTCCTCGCTCAGGAACTTCGGCATACACCCCGTGTGGAAACAATTCTTCCATCCGTTGAACTGTTTCCAGGGAAAGAATATCCGAGTTCACTCCCCTGATTACTCCAAAGGGAAGTGATTTCAGGATACCGAATTCCTCCCATAGTTCCAACTTGCCGGTATTCAGATATTGCTTGAATCCAATTCGCAATTTTGGATCATAGTTGATTTTAAGACCACTCGTTGTTGTCAGATAATGTTTTTGTGCTTCTTCCAGCCATCGTTCTTGGGGAACATCATCGAATCCCAAGTTGAACTTTTGTAAATTCTCGGCTGCTTCAGGAATGGTTTTGGCAGAAGGATTACGGCCGATATATTCCAGTATTCGTATCAATCCAGACTTGTCGATAACTGGGCCAATATCATTGAACATGATCCCAGCGATTCTGGAAGCATCCAGATTGGCCATGACTATGGCAATCATACCTCCACGTGAAGTTCCGATTATGGGAGCAGAGGAAATTTCCAGCATATCCATTAGAATCAGAATATCTCTTGCCTCGACAAGGGCATTGTAGTTATCAGGATTACTGTCCCATTCCGATTGACCCCTTCCCCGATAATCCGGACAGATTAGGGCATATTTCCTAATGTTTTGGGCAAGATAATTGAAATCGGATGAATTGCGAGTAACTCCGGGAAGGCACAGGACAGGCAAGCCATCTTTGTTTCCCTTAATTGTATAGGACAAACGGAGTCCATCGCTTGATTGGTAATATGAAGTCATAGTTTTTTGGCCAGAGAAGGTATTTTCACCAGGGATGACAAGATAAAATCAGGGGTCCAGGGAAAACGGTCAACGGGATCATTCAATCGGTTGGCCCAAGCCGACAAAAACCCAAATCCCTTTGCAGCTGCTGCATCCCACCCATTTGAAGAAACGAACAATACTTCCTCGGCCTGACAATTGTAATGTTTCAACACCAATTCATATACTCGGGAGGCTGGTTTGAATATTCCGACCTCCTCGACACTCAACTGCATCTCCAGATAATCACCAATTCCTGAAGCGTCAATTGCCGATTGCAGCATGGCAGGAGATCCGTTTGACAATATAACTGCAGGGAGTGGCAATTCTTTCAGTTTTGCCAGTATCTCAGGCACTTCAGGATAAACTTCCAATTCCTTGTAAAGTTCAAGCAGTCTGGACCTTAATTGCCCGTCATTATGAAGATTGGATTTCTCCAATGCCCAATCCAGGCTCTCGCAGGTAACATTCCAAAAGTCAGTATGTTCCCCGGTAATGGCTCTTATCCAAGTGTATTGGAGCTGCTTCAAGCGCCAATTTTCGGCGACGGTCCGGCTAATGTTCATTCCTGACTTCTTGTCATAATCCTCTAGGGCTATTCTTGCTGCCGAAGATAAATCAAACAAAGTACCATAGGCATCAAAAGCACATACTTTTATTGGCATCAGGAGTCCCTTCAAATTTGTTAAACAAGGAATAATAGGATTTGCATTGATCGATTGAAACCAATGACAAATTTAACCAAAGGGTTAAAAAATACAATCAGATACAAACGTTGACGGCTTGTTTCATGCAAGATTCGCCCTGGTTATTTTTTTTACCTGCAATTAATTTGGTGACAAGAGAATAATAATGTTTTTTCAGTTATAGACATTCGTTCGTATGAATAATCGTGGGATCACATGGCAAGAATATGAGATTGAAATAATCGTAAGTGATTATTTGGAAATGCTCAGGTTGGATTTGGAGGGAATAAAGTACAACAAGGCCGAAAGAAACAGAATTCTGCAGAGAAAATTGGATCGGACCAAAGGTTCAATTGAATACAAGCATCAAAACATCAGTGCCGTCATGGACAGACTTGGTCTACCCAGCATTCAGGGTTATAAACCGGCAAGTAATTATCAGGCAAGGCTTTTTGAAATTCTGGAAAGCCAGTTGCAAAAAGGTAATCTATTGGAAGAAATTTCCAGACCGGGCGAGTTTAAGGAACCCGAAGCCGGTATCCAGTTTGATGATCCTCCCTCAATCAACAGATATCCAAAGCAGATTGATCCAAAGATTCAGTATGTTGTCAGAAAGTATGATGCTGCAAAACGCGATGCAAGAAACAGGGAATTGGGAGAAGCTGGTGAAAAATATGTTTATTTTGCCGAGAGAAAAAAGTTGTTGCGTGAAGGTAAGGATGAACTCGCTGAGAGTGTAAGGTGGGTATCAAAGGAAGATGGAGATGGAGCGGGTTACGACATTCGGTCTTATACATTGGAAGGTGAAGAAAGATGGCTTGAGGTTAAAACGACAATTGGTTCCAAACGTGCAGGTTTTTGGATCACCCAAAATGAACTTGCTGTTTCTGATGAAAATCCGAATATCTACCGATTGGTTCGTCTATTTGATTTCAGACGTAAGCCAGGTGCATTTAAACTAAAGCCACCCTTGAGAGACCATGTAAATCTTCATCCAACTCAATTTTATGCAAGTTTTTAATTTGCCTGATACAACCCCCTTTTTCAGTGGCATTTCAATCCTTTCCAGAATTCATTACGTGAGTTGGAAAACAACTTCAGATCAGGGTAAATATAAATTGTTATCAATATCAGGCATTGAACAACCCGGATTCTTTTTCTGCGCCGGCACTTAGTACGGTTTCCTTGTATTTCAGTATCTGGTCATAGAGCTCTAATTCTCCATGGCCGAAAAGGGTGGATGGGGGTGCAACGTTTATCCAGTTCTTGCATGAATCCGTTCCACGAACCAACATGGCATAATCCGAACCCGGTGCATCACGAACAAGGTCAGGTGTTACATATCGAATAACGATAGCAATTCTTCGATCATCGGAATGGTTTGGGCCAGATGCATGAAACATCCTACCGTGGTGAATGGACATCTCACCCGGGCGTAAAATATCTAGAACGGCATCTTTCTCATCGACATCCACAGCAATTTCCTGTCCACGAGACAACAGATTGTCCTCGTCAAAAGTATCATTATGGGGAACCAGTTGCTGTTTGTGGGAACCTGGAACGAACCGCATGCAACCGGAAGCTTCGGTAACATCAGATACTGCGAGCCAGGCAGAAGCCTGAAGGTTTGATCCACCCATTCCCCAATAGGTCAGATCCTGATGCCAGGAAACAATTTTTTCCGATTGTGGTTCCTTGATGAACAGTTCACAGGACCAGACCATAAGATTGGGGCCAAGGATACTCTCTATTGCATCAAGAATTGTCTTGGTTTGTGCCACCTTGGCAAGCAAGGGAATGACCAATTCACCATTAACCCTGAAATAGTGGGTCAAATCATGCGGCAACTGTCCATTTGAATAATCTCTTTCGAGGGCCTCAATTTCACCACGAATCTCTTTTGCATCCTCAACAGAGAATGCAACAATCGGTTTGATGAAACCATCCTCATGATAGGTTTCAATTTCTTCATTTGTTAACGAACCTGTCATCCTTATTTCCAATCCAGAAAAAGCAATTAATTACGATAACTTTCTGATTCTCACTTTAACTTTATATGTCAACTTCTTTTTTGATCATAGATCAAGCTCTCGATAGAAAATCTGTAAAAGTTGATAATCCAGTATATAATTCGAAATCCAATAACCCTCCCGATTTATTTAACTTTGCGTAAATTCAAGGTACAGTTTCTGGGCAAGGACTAATCAATTCTTGTGTATAAAATGGTGAAATCAACCAATTTGTGATTCAAGAAAATGAAACTAGCCGGGAGAATAAATATTCCGAAATTTCAGGTCCATTTCCTTCTAGTTGGAAAATTAAACTGGTAAGTTTACAAGGAATTTCCAAGATTGGTTAGTGCCTCTATGCAAAAAGCAGTCGTCATGGATTCCGAGGCATGAACAAATTGGCCGAAATTGCCCCACTTTGCTTTTTTGTCACCAAATGCGATCAATTCTGGCCAACTCCCGTCTTCATGTTGTGAATTCAAAATATTCTTCGTGTAATGCAAAGGATCTATCATATCCATTTGCCCTGCATTATGCAGGGCGGTTATGGCCTGCGCCGTTTGCAAGATGTTTCCAAAACCTACAGATTGATCTTGATTTGATATTACATTTTCGGCCAGCGGCTTACCAAGATGATCCAAAAGAGGTTTGGTTCGATTTACTGCTCTTCCTATTCCATAACAAATTGCTGAGCTGTCAGTATACCATTTGGAGGAATCTTCCAGTTTCCTGTCCTGCAGCAACGATTCCAGCCAATTTTGTATGGGTCTGGTTTCAGAACAGTCTCCAAGGAGAGAAATGATATTGGCATTGACTACCGGGTCTGCTTCAATACGGAAGGGCGAAACCACATCCGGTTCATCCGAGTCCAGAACCCAGGTATTGTACAGCCCTTCTTCATTACGATAGGAAAGTATTTTGGAAAGGTTTTGTCCAAGAGCAATCCAGGGATGATCGCTCAGGATCATTGAACAAAGAGTGGTGCTGTCAAGATCAGGTGGTAGGTGACGATAATATCGCCACAAACCGGGAAACTCCATGGTTGCAAGGATATATTGTTTCGCAGCTGCACAAATTGACTTTGCCTTGGGTAATTCACAATTTTCCAGCGCCAATGTGCAATAGGCTGAAACAAAAGGCGGTCTTTCATAATGTCTGGGAGGATTTTCCATCCCGCCATGATATCGAATGCAATGCCAAGCACCGTTTTCGTTTATTGTTGAGTCAAGAAAATCAAGACCCTGTTCAATTCTTACGTTAATTAGTTCCTTCAGAGAATTGCTTGATCTGGCCTTTATTGGGGGATGATTGGTTTTTTCAGACAGCTGTGGTGCAGGGTCGTACATGGTTTTTTTGAGGTACTCCAACGAGACCTTTCCGGTTTTGGCCGCTTCCCTTTCCTCTTTGGTGATACTGCTCTCGGGTGGCAAGATCAGGTGGGTAATACTTTTTGATTTTTCATGAATGAGTATTTCATGATCATCGGGCAGGTTTAATTGCAATTCCCGTTCAATTGTATTTTTTGGATTCGCTAGCAATTGTTTACGAAATTCACCATCCCTCTCTGATCTGTTAATCAGGTCTTGTAGAGCTTTCATGGTCGTTTTGGCGGGTATGTTTTTCATATGAACAGGTTTGTCCTTGTCATTTGTCCATCGTGACAAGTCATGTATCCTGCCTGTCAATTAAATTCTTGAACACTCCCTCTACGTCGTGCAATTCCTGGAAAGTCCCGGTCTGTACAATTCTTCCAGACTTGAGTACATAAATCCGATCAGCTTTCTCCAAGGTCGAAAGCCGGTGAGCAATAACAATTCTGGTCGAATCCATTATTGCCAAATTTTGCATTACCTCTGCTTGATTATTGTTATCAAGCCAATTGGTGGCTTCATCCAGAAGCAATATGCTTGGGTTTCCAAGCAGTGAACGAGCCAGGGTTATCCGTTGTCTCTCACCTCCCGAAAGGACGGAATCACTTGATCCAATAACTGTCATCAAACCCATCGGCATTGCCTTGATTTCATTTTCTATTTGCGCAGCCCTAACGGATTCCCATACCATCTTGGTTGTTGTTTCTTCCTGTTTAATGGCGATATTGTCCCAAATATCTTGGGTATTCAGCTGAATTGACTGAGGTACGGAACCAACCTTTTGGCGAAGCTGTTTCAGGTTTAGATGCCTCAAGTCATGTCCATCATAGAGAACAGCACCGGATGTGGGTTGATCTATTCCCAGAGCAAGTTTGAACAGTGTGCTTTTACCTGCACCGGACTCTCCAACGATGGCAATGAATTCACCTGGCCGCGCATGAATCGTAACATCATCCAGAATTAATGGACCTTCAGGATCATAGCGAAATGATACGCGATCAAAAAGGATTTCCCCATTTAGATGTTCAACAGGTTCCTTGCCGATTGATCCCTCCGTTTCCGCATCAAGAACCGGATTTAATTGCTTCATGGCTTTAACCCCCGAAGCAAGGAAACTGATTGATTCACCAAAGCGGATGGTAACCGTCAGAAAAGTAAGGAAAAGTAAATACACCACAAGAAAGTCCCCTAAGGGGGTTGTGGAACTGTTGACAATTGCAACCGTGGCAAAAAGAGTTGCTCCAGCCAAAAATGGGAGTGCCACACCCAGGGCTTGTGAATGTCTTTCCAAAGAACCGAGTTTTACTTCTGCCCTTTTTTGATCCCGATAATCTTCTGCCCAGATTGCATAGGCTGAACCTTCGGCCCCTTCAATTCTAAACTTTACAATTCCTTTGATTATCTGAAACAATTTGCTGGAGGTTTTTTGGGTCGCACGAATAACCTTACCATTGGATTCGATTTGCATAAACCCCATGAGTACCGATAAAAGCAACGATATGGTACAGAAAATACTGGTAACCAGACCTAATGTGAAGTCAAGATAGAAGATGAATCCAATTAATGGTAACATGAATACCATGGACAAAAGCGATTCAATAAATTGCAATTGTCCTCCATTTCGTAGTTGTTGAAAGACAGTACCCGCAATGGCAATCTCACTGGATGGTTTAAGGTTTGTGGTACTACTTGGTAAACGCATTACCCGATCCCAGAAGGCAGCCTCCAATCGGGCAATGGCCCGGTCCTGTATATTGGTCAGTGATTTTTTTTGCAGGATAAACAACAAGCTTCCGATCAACCCGAATGCGATGACGGCCAAACTCACGTAAAGAAGGGCGTTTTCATCACCATTTTCAAATACTATGCCTACTGAAAATCCAAGAGCTAGGGCAGGAATGATATTAAGCACTCCACCGGGTATCCCGGCAAGCACCAATCGAATAATATTACCTGATGAACGGTGTAAGGCCAATCGGGCCAGATCTTTTGTTTGCAATTTATGTTCAGGCAATGGTGAATAAAACATTCGGGCTTCGGTTTGCAACAATGAAGCTTGATGTGCATTCATACGTGTTTTTGTCTTGCCAACCGGATCAACCAACCAATACCGACCAAAAAACCTGGGTATCAGCACTACCGGTTGATTATCAGATTGACGGAAAGCCAGAAGTGCACAACCGTCAGTTGTCCACCATTGATCCTCGTTTTTCAGTCGTACAACGCGTGAACGGATAGCAGATCTATCCAAAATGGAAGAAATTGTGACCCGGTTTTTCGTTGGGTCAGTGCTGTTAGGAAAATGAAATTCGATTTTTTCATGTTGGCTGATAATTTTCATGGCCTCAATCAAGGCCGAACCATTAACACCGAAATCCTTTTCGACAGGCAGGTCATAGATATTGTATAAACGTTCCCTGGATATTCTTTCTGCTGTATCCCGACTTGTCTTTCGCAGTCGTTCGAGGTTGGCGTCATCTACCAGAGCCAATTTGCGGTTCAGGTGTTCTAGGGAAAAGGCAAGCAGGTGAAATCCTGCAAGTGCTTGTGACAGGAGACCTCGGTTAATCAATTCCTCTGTCGAATGGCACCTTAAGTGAATTTCCTGTAATGAGGTAAGCCAAGTTGTATTTGTCAGGGGTATTATGGGTGTTTGGAGGTCAACAAAAACTGAGGGCTCTGCACCATCAATTACATCCATGAACAGACTTGATCCCTCAGGAATATCCGTAATCCAGGTAACCCCCTTTTTTATGGAGTAGGTGCCAGCTTTCAAAATTTGTTCATCACTGGTTTCGGCAAGTATAGCAGCTCGGGGCAAATAGGTGACAAATCTCGCCAGTATCTTGGAAAAGGACAGTACCCAGGCATCAATCTTGGCCGAGAGTTCAGCTGGTTCAACTTGATCAAGGCAGGATACAGGAATTCGCCTCAGTATCGTACCGGCAATTCCCTTCGCAATGACAATAAACTTTGTACCTTCCTGGTCCTGATTTTGATCGGCTATAACACCGGGGAGTAAAAATCCGGAACCACAATGCATGATATGCTGACGAAGGGACTGTTCAATACCGTGCCTGATTTCAACCAAAAACAGGTTGACGCTACCGCTTTCGATCAGCCAGACAAAATTTGGATCATCAAGAGTTAATGGCAGGTTTCCGGCACATGGTATGACTTCACCATTTTTTTCCGCCAAGCTCTGAAGTGATAGATGATTTGAAGTAACTTGTGCCATCATTTCGATTTCACCAACCTGAAATAGGTACCATTTTCATCTGCGATCAAATCCTCATGTGTTCCACGCAGTACTTCCTTTCCTTTTTCCAGTACAACGATCATGTCGCAATCTCTTATTGTACTCAATCTGTGGGCAATGATAAGACAGGTCACACCCCGGCGACGCAGGGCATTATCTATTTCCAACTCCACCAACGGGTCCAGCGAGCTTGTGGCCTCGTCCAAAATGAGCAATGAAGGATTACCCACAAGGGCTCTAGCAATCTCAATCCTTTGCCTTTGACCTCCGCTGAAATTTTTACCATCTTCCTGAACAAGGGTGGAATAACCCTGAGGACGAATAAGTATATCGTGGTGGATACAGGCATCCCTGGCAGCAGCAAAAATTACGTCATCGGACAACTCAGAGTTCCACAAGGTAATATTCTCCCGAACGGTTGCGGGAAAAAGTACCACTTCCTGATCTACCATGGCAATGGATCTTCGCATAACCTCCGTGGGTATGTCTTCCCTGAGATGGTTATCAAACAAAACCTGTCCTTCCCAGGGTTGTAGAATTCCCGCTACAATTCGAGCAAGAGTTGATTTGCCAGAACCGCTGGGGCCAACCAATGCAACACGTTGACCAGGTTTGATGAGGAGATTGAAATTGCTTACCAGAGGTGGTTTGCCTTTGCTAAAGCCAAAGGATATGTTTTTCAATTCCAATTGACCGGCAAGTTGCAGGTTTCCCTTGAAGGTAATTATTGAATCAGAATCCAATTCCTGATGATGGAATGATAAATCCTCTGATGAACTGGTAATATCCTCAATTCGTTCAAAGTCTGTCACAATGTCTAATCGTTTTTCGGTAAATTCCAAAATCCTGCCGATAGGGGTCATGGCCAATTCGGCTAGAATGAAGAATCCAACAAAGGTACCGACGGACATTTCATCGGAAATCACCATACTGCCACCCAGAAACAGAATGGTGGCATTCCTAATTGCTCCCATCAGAATTGGCAATGCCTCATTGTAATGGATGAATTCCGAGTAAAGCTGCCGAGCTTTCAATTCCAGAGCTTGTTGGCCAGTCCAACGGGAAAAAAACCTGTCATCGGAACCAGTCATGCGCAAATTGTCTAAATGGCTTAGCAATTGCATTCCCAATCCCAAAAGCATACCCTGCTCCCTGCTTAAAATTTCCCCCCTCGAACCTTTCTGGGAATTGAAATACTTGATCAGACCACCATGAATGAGGATTAGCAGGACAATAATCAAGGCTAACCCGGCATCAATGACAAACAGAGCTGCAAGCATAATCAAGGCCAGGGTTATTTCGATGAGCAGTGAAATGTAATGGTCGACCAGGGACTTGCCTATGCGATCATTGGACGATATCCGATCCATGATGTCACCCGCCAATCGACGAGTAAAAAATTCAACCGGCAATCTGAGGAGGTGGCGGACTCCCCTGTCAAATCCCATTATGGAAATACGAATTGACATTCGCTGAAGAATCCGGTGTTTCAGGACTGAAATAAAATAGGCAAAAAGCCCACCTGCAATCAAAGCAGCGACAACTGGTAGCCAGCTATTTTGACCTACAACTACAGAATCAATGAAAAACTTGATCGAGGAAGGGATTAGCAGGAACAGGACAGCCAAAAGGATGGCACAAGCCATGAGCAACATCAAATCGGTGTAAGTGCCTGCCAGAAGTGGTTGAATTTTTTTGTATAAACTTACCTGACGACCACCTGGTTTGAAATCCTTGCCACGCTCGAATTGCAGGGCGATATAGCTATATCCGTTGAGAAAATCTTCTTTGGAGACTGTTCTGCGACCGATGGCAGGATCATTGAGAATGTAACCGTCATTTTCAATACCCTCCAATACAACGAAATGACTGTACTGCCAAAACAGGATGAGTGGGTACTTTAACTTGGGTAAAATATCAGCATTGACGCTAAGTCCCTTGCATTCTAGTTTATATTTTTTTGCAGCTCGCAAAATACTTGCTGCCGTACAACCATCACGGCTTACATTGCAATCATCCCTCAAAACCGAAAGTGGAACCCACCGACCAAAGTATCCCAGGACCATGCCAAGGCATGCTGCCCCACACTCGGTAGCATGCATTTGCAAAAAAATGGGAGTAACTACCCGCTTATTTGATTCCGACATCGACCTAAATGCTAGTTCTGCAAAAAAGTGTGTAAAATATTATGGTCAAAATCAACCCGAAACGAAATACTGAATTGGTGACACTTCTCCAACCTCGAATTGTACCCAACATATCTGATCAACCATTGAGGAATTGAGATCAATATCTCCGATTGAGATTCCAACCTTGTAAGGCTGGCCTCTTGCAAGTTCGGTCATTACCTGTGTTAGATTTGGTTCGTTTGAGGCCAAGGGAGTAATACCGGTAATTTGGCCATTAAGGATGACTGTGTTGCTGGAAAACTGATTACAATCCATGTGCACGGGAGTACCTAATTTCATCAGTGAGGCATCCTCCACCCTCAGCCAAACCAAAAATTCGATTGTGTCGATCCTTTTGGGATAATCTACGTTATTATCATATTCCACTATCAATGCTTGGGTTGAACGGATTTCATTTATACTCCCGAAGTATAGCCATAATCCAACTAGCAGAAACATAAGTGCGGTGCAAATGACTAATAACCTTTGAGTCTTTGTTGCAACGGCGAGTAACTTGTCGTGTTGATCTCGCTCCTCTTTCGACTCCGCGACTGTATTGTGAAAGGAATTTAAGTTACCAAACACAATGAAACCTCAAGAGTTTTTGATTGATAATTGTCATATAAACCTGCTTCTGAATTAAGTTACTTTCGAACCCAACTATATGATTATAATATCATTATTCACCAAAAAACTTTATCGAGGCTCTTTTTGGGTCAAGAGTGTTAACCAAGGATGGGCCGAGGAAACAGAATAATATTTATCCCGAATATATGAATTTATTATGTGTTAATTCAATCATCTACACCGTAATCCTTATATCAAAACCATCTTTTCTTCTCAACACGGGGTTCAATTGCTTATCGGGGACTTTCAACCCAGAATATTATTCACAAGCATTAGCAAGCCTAACCATAACCAAGCCCATGTGAAATCTGGGCATAGCTTGAAACCGGTAGTATTTTATGTCTAGTCAATTCCTTTTCATCAATGACGGGTTGTTTCAATAAATCCAGCATGGCATCAAATTTGCTCAAGGCATTAATTTCCTTATTTTCAGGATCAGGACTTAACCGATGTTTGGGCCAGATTCTTTGTTTGGCATAACGCCAGAATTCAGTGTCATATTTTGAACCACAGCTGTAATGCCACCCAACAAATAACCCAAATCCGAGCATTCTATTGATCAAAAAATTATTGATTACCTTAACATCACTATTCCAATATTCAACAGGGCGGTTTTGTCGCATCTCCAGTACCATGCCAATCTGGATTTGTGCCGATACAATCGCCGTGGCCTCAAGGGGTTCCATGAAGGCACCGGCGTTTCCAATTCGGGCTATTGGCCCTTCATACATTTTCTTGTGAACAAAATTGGGAAACTGGATTACTGCCCGCTTTTCAAATTCCCTGATTCCTTCAATCTCAAGCAGATCATCAAAATCAGAATTGACGTCTTCAATGTCCGAACAATCACGATTGAAAATATACCCGTAAGATGTATGGGTTGTCAGCGGAATAATGAATACCCACCCATGTGGTCGGGCGATGGATCTAGTATAGGTAGGGGATATATATGGACCTTTGCCCGACAGACCAAAAATGGGTGGACATCGACGAATAATCGCCGTGTTGGTAGGAATAAATGAAATGCCCATGTGCTCCTCAGGGTTTATTTCCTTTGGGAAACCTCGGGCATCAAAAACCAGATCGTAGCTTTCCGAGGGTTTGTTTTCAAAATCAACTATTGCACTTTGTCCTGTTTTTGTGATGTTCCTGACCTTGGTATCAATATGTTGTGCAACGGTTGCTTCCTCCAGCAGCTCTGTAATCAGATCGGCCGATAGATGATATGAATAACCGACTTGCTGGGGTGTAAAATAATGGGTAAAATCCCTATTGTTTTGTCCCCAACCCTCGAATTTTACACCATATTTCCGGGTTGCGTTTAATCTCAGCTGGATTTGATCATGTGGAATAGTCGTTACTTCATGCAGTTGACCAACGAGTGACGGCCAACCACCTTCACCAACCCCAATTACGGGAATCCTTGAGTCATAAATATGATGAAGTTCAATTTCATTGCCTGCTTGAGCAATTTTGGTAATGCATGCAGCAGCAAGAGACCCTGCTGTACCCCTGCCTACAACGGCAATTTTCAGTTCCATTCCTTACAACCCGCAGAAAACATAAATCTTCCCAGCCCATGATAACCAATTCCGATAACAGCAAGATTCAGGATCAAACTATAACATTATCGTTATATCAAAGCTATTTGAACTTCAGATGCAGTTTCTCTTTTTCAGGCAATAAAGCAATCCGATCACTGCCATTTATTTTGTTCCTGCCTAGTGTATACCATCGATTCCAAACTGATAAGTGATACAGCCAGCAAGAATCAAATCTTATATGTAACATAAAAGTTACTTATCCATTTTTCAAAAGTGAAATTAAAAATTCAATTGACAGGTTTCAAAGTTTCCCCTACATTGTAATTCCAATATTATACCCTTGATGTAAGGAGAACATTATGACTGGAGAACAAATGCTGAAGCAAATTGTGGACAAGTCTGCAGCAGATGCTTCATTCCGCCAGCAACTCATGTCAGACCCTAAAAGCACAATATGTGATGAGTTGGGTATCACAATGCCTGAATCAATGTCAATCCATGTACACGAAAGTGACATGCATACAGTACATATTGCACTTCCACCCGACCCGAATATTTCGGAGGAACAACTGGAAGCCGTTTCGGCAGGTTTGTGTTGCTGTTGGTAATCAAATAGACAAACCTCATTTTATTCAATCTTTGAGAATCCCTGCTTTTTGAGACAAATGACATCTTGGTCATCCTGATGTCATTTGTTCAGTCTTATTTCAGCACCGTTGGAATGAGATCTGTCTTATTGAGATATTTTCCTATGCAGGGATTCTATTCCACTGAAATACCAGCTGTAATTTCTGACTAAAGCAGGTAAACTGGACTATCTCAGGGGTCCAAGAATGCCGATAACTTGTTTTACTGCTTAAATTGCGATTAAGACCATAAACACGTAGGCTTTTACCTTGCTTACGTGCCCTTCGGATATAACCAGTTTGATATGGTGAATTCCCCGAAGTATAACAAAGCAACCAGACTTGGAAAAATTCATTTCAGGTTTTGACATCCAACCCTTGAGCGCAAGCAGCTTGTCTTTCAAGACACATTTCTCTTGTTTAAGTGCATCAAGAAAGGAATCCCACAAATCGGTATCATCCAGCCAATATCGCCTATCATTTGTGAATCTTTGCTTAACCATCGTGGTAAGGCCAAGCTCATGCCCCAAACCATCTTCCCGTATATCTATATTAATTCCGTATCTTGCAATTTGAGTTCTATCCTGAAGTGATTGAATAGTTTCCTGAACCTTGGAACCATCACCTTGCCAATTGGTGGATTGGAGATAGTCTTTTACTTGTTCGGGTGAATTAAATCCCATTACCGCAAGTCTTATCCCCCGAGACCTAGACGGAAAGATACCAAATGAATCAAGCCGAGTATTAGCTGGTTGGGACTGGTAAATCAGTTCTAGGTTCTGTCTTTCCTGAGAATTCAATTTCCATTTCGCAATCGAATAAAGAGCATTTGTTAAGGATAAGACATCATTTTGTTTATTCTCATCTCCATATATTGGAATGTTACCAGGTCGAAGAAAAAAACCGGGTAGTTCAGGTATTCCATTTTTGGCTGAACCGACATCAAATTCCAACATTACCTTACGACCAACAATGGACTGTAGATTGGAATCCTTGCTATCAAGTAAGTTGAGTAGATTAGCTATGGCAATTGCAAGTTTGTTTGAATCTGAAGACTTGGCGCGATCATGAAAAATATCTCCAGTGAGTGTACCTCCAGAAAGGCTTGCGCCAAAATCAGCCACGGGGTTTTCATCATGTAGTGGAAATTCAAAGCCGAAGGGAAAAGCTCCCATTGATTTAGGTAAATGACTGGCCTGTTCCAGGATATTATTCCATTCATTACCAGAGATCAGACATTCATGTGTCCAACCTTTGGCCAATTCCAGCAAATTCCCCAAATTACCATCTTCCTCGGACAATCTCTTTTGGGTAAGCTTTAATGTAGTTTCAAAATCCATTTTTATCTGCTCATGCGAAAACGGGTATTTCGTTCATTTCGAATTCTTTCAGTGGCTTTTTATTGTAACCCATTGCTACAGGAACCTCATAAAGACGACCAGGGGCCATTCTTGGCCAAAAATGTCTCAATCCTGGAACAATAACCCTCACAACATTCAATCCGATATCGGGTCGGGTTTGATCCAACACCAAAAATTCCATCTGCCTATCTTCTACCAAGCCCCTGCAATAATCAATTTCTTCCTTTAAATCCTGAAATTCGAGTTTTTTATCGGAATTGACATTTCCCTTTTCCGGATTTTCTGTTGCAGGTACAAGCCAGGAACAATCTTGAAGGCTACTGTTTCTGAACCAGTCCAAGACCTTTGGCTCATCTATTGCCGGCTGTCCTTGCCCTTTACCAAGTTTGGGCATCCATGATAGACACTGGTTCAATTCGCATATTGCACGGGTTACGGCTATCTTCGGGTCGGGGTGTGTTCCAGCACCATATATTATATCCTCGGTTTCACCATCTGGTTGGTTGGAAATTGCTACATAGGTGGGTATTCCAATATCAGAAGTGATGTCGAGAACCCATAAATCCCGTTCGCAGGTTTCATAATATGGCTTTGCCTGATTCAGAAATTCATTATCAAAACAATTCAGGTTTACCGAGGGCATTTGCAACCTGTTGTACCACCAAATAGCAAAGGCGTCTCTTTCTACCAGTTCATAGAAACCCTGCAGAATTGCTTCCTCAAGTGTGTTGCCGGCAGCACAACCATTTGAATCGGCTATCAGATCGGTAGGTTTGCGCAATTCCGAAAGCATGAAGTATAGCATGGTTGTTGGAAGGTAGAGATGCCGATTTTGAGTTAATGACCAAACAGGAGTCCATTCCCGAATCAATTCATGGTCAAACCGTTGGGGAATCATGTTGTAAGGGTGACCTTCAGAATTTATCTCCTCTGCATTATCAAGTTGGTAGTCACTGAATAATTGAACATCATTCGGATGAATGGCATCACTATCCTTTGAAAAATCTTCGAATGCCCTGTTAATTCGGATTTCATCACCAAAGTAGCCACCCGAGTATCGTTCAATTGCTTCACAAAGCGCGCCGACTTCAGATTGCGTACGTGTTGAACCCTTACCAGCACTTTTACTTCTCAGGCTACGGCGGAGTGAGTTCAAACTTTTTATTTTCAATCCAAGATTGCTACCGGCCCAATGGACATGAAGCCATCCATTTGTCTCGTCGGTTCTTGGGGATAGCCATGAGGCAATTCCACTAATGGGACTTACCAGATGCTTGTACTTTGCCAAAGTTACATCAGCAGAAACAGTTCGTGTTCCTTCCCCTTGCGATATGGATTTGGTTTTTGACTCTAAAATTATGGGTAGGGGTTCACGATTGGGGTCATTAAGGGAATTATCACCACAATATACACATTGAGGTCTCTTTACCACCTTATGCCAAGAAATATCCATCTTACCCGTATTAAATGCCATGACATGATTGTGAATCAAAGTTGTATTCCCAAGAACAATCCACTTCATGATTTCGGCTGCGAAAAGCCTGTATACTGAGTCCTTCAAATCTGGATTTAGGGGTACGGTATCAAAAGTTGCCTGTTGTCCACCAACGTTTCTCAGGAATTCATGCACTTCCTGATGACATCGAAGACGGGTTGCAAGACAGTCCCAACAGGCGGTTCCATAATTGCAACCAAATACGGGTCCCAACATCGGTTCAATGCCGGAAGGTCTAACCAAAATCCATGGTTTTTTTTGGTTCAGATACAACTTGTTTAATTCAAGGAGGTGAGAATCCAGGTAATTTTTACATGTTACCACAGTTAACTGTGCTTTATCGTGATCAATTGTGACACCAGTTTCTAAAATCCTCTGGATCAAATGGTTATCGTTTTCCGCTATAGCTATTGGAGTATTCCCAAGTCTTTCTTCGGCCCAACAGGGAGATGCTCCCAAATTTGTCCAATATGCTGCCTGTCCCTGATTGAATGAGTGCTCGGCAGATACAATATAACCCCTTGCCGAAAGTGAAAAAATCACACCAAAGATATCTGATGCGGAATAAAGGCCATCAAGTTTGGCTGCGATTTGATCAATGGTATGGAACCCATCAAGAAGAGGCAGGAGATGGCAATAGATATCACCATTGATCAACGTATTGAAAAATTCCGAAACCAGCAAGACCTGTTTGTTTTCCAGCAGACGGAATTGCAGATGCGGAGTGAGTACAGGGCGGTTGACAAATCCACGGTCGGCCCTTGTAGATTTGGTCAAAATGGATTGCATGAGGTTCAAAAAATCAAAGTCTCGTTGAGACCAACTGATTGTTCATGGTTATTGAATTATTGAATTGATCTGGTCTGCAGTAGTTGCCGCCTGTTCTTCAACAATGGTTTTCAGGTCGGCAAAATCTTCATGACCACAGGTTTTTGCCACAAGTGACTTGACACTTTTTGAGCAACTATCGATATCCTTACCTCCTGCCAGCGATACTGCTCCTTGTATTTCCCTCAAGTTTAAAGCCACCTGCGCCATTTTTTCCTTATCTACCATGGCAAATATATTTTCGGCAGTTAATGCTTCTTTGCGCAACTCCTCGTTTGTCGAGGATAATTGAAAGTAGCGTGCAATCTGATCCACCTTTTTCAGGACATCCTTCAAGGTTTTATTGATGGAAATATCCTTTTCTGCATTTTGACTTGTACTCGAATTATCATCAAGAGGATGTTCGATGTTATAAGTATCCCTTAATTTGCCACGTTCACCATCAAACCTCTTGGCCATGTCAGTTGAACCGTTTGTGTAGATACAACGGGATTTGGTAAGAATTGATATGGCTTGATCAGTATTCCTTGTACCGAAATTTTCCAATTCACTTAATTTAAGGGATGAAATCGAATTGGAATTGTTTCTGACTGGCTCGAATATCAAGCTTTCAGCCGTCAAAATGTTCAATGCCTCCCTGAATCTCTGATCCAGACGGGAACTCTTTTCATTGTCCATGTCGTCATAGAAAAGTACAAGCTCAAGGTCAGACCCAAGCTGGATTTGTCGAGTAGCCAGATCGTTGAGAAATATAGCTGCCATTGAAAATGGAAGGGGTCCCATCCGCTCCTCAAAATCAGCAACCACAGCTTCGAATATAGAGGAAACCGAAGCTTCGGCCAAATTTGAATAGGCCTTGGAAGCCTCGATGGGTGTCAAATTGCCCCTAACCACATGCATACCGATTTGAAAGGCCTTGTCATTTGTCCAATCCTGCACAATCTGGGCAGTTTCATCAGCATCAGCAGCAGGCCATTCGCCAATTCTTTCCTTGATTTCCTGGACATCCATTTCATAAGTCCAGTAAACCCTTGCCAATCCTTTGCGTATCAATGAATCAACTTCAGGATCAGCATCAAATCCTTTTGGTAGGTCGAGATCAATAAACTCTTTTGCCTTCAAACTATCAAGTAATTTAGGATGGCTTTCAATCCATTTGGCTAGTCTGGGTGAGGCATCAAAAATTTCAACGATTGCTGGAAAATCATCAGGTCTTGCCATGGCTACCGGGCTGTCATAGGCACTCCAATCATCCATATCGGGATAAAAATATTCCCGCCATTGTTCAACCAGGGGATCCATTTTCTCGAACCACTTCTTGGGTCTCAACAGAATCTTCATCATGTCCCCGTAGGTCCCTGGCAGTTCAGGTGATTCCTCGGGACCACGAACTTGCAGCAAGGGGTAGTGCCGTGAGGCGGTAGCATGATGATCGGCATGTCTTTGCATATTGAAAAACATCCAATTGCTGAACTTGAAATCGGCACTCCATGAATGACGAGGGGCGACTTTTTCCCATCTTCCAGTAGGCAGCAGGACCCTACGTAATCCATAATGCTGAAGATAATTGGAGAGTTTCATTGAGAAAACACAACCAAATCCCAGAAATATAAAAATGGGTATGGCCCATATTCCCCCCATGAGGTATGCGGCACCATACCAGAACAGAAGCCCAAACCCATAACGCCAGAAGGGATTTGAATAATGCCAAGCGGGAAGTCCGCGTCGTGCCAGGCGATCTTTATCAAGTGCCCAGGAATTGGTTATATTGCTGACAAGTTCCTTGGGGAGATAACTCCAAAAACTTTCACCCTTGGGAGCTGATCCGACATCATAAGGTGTACCAACCTTGGCATGATGTATGTAAACATGTTCTGTGGCGTATGTGGGATAGGATGCGGATGCCAGCAAAAACTCTCCAACACGTCTCTCCCATTTGACTCTCCGGTGAATCATTTCGTGACCTATGACGAAAACGGCTTGTGCCTCCATGGTCAAAATTATGGCCATGGCAATACTTTCCCAAATGGACAAATGACCTGCTACCAAAATCTGCCACATGCAAAACAATAGTGTAACCGGCCAAAGGAAAGCCCAAATCCATACAGGCAGGTTATGCCAGAACAATCTTTGCTCAGTGGTATTGTAGGGGTCAAGAACTTTACCATCCACACCCATTAATTTGTCAAAAAAATCACTCACGCTCATGAAAATGAAGGCAGGAAGCAACCACCATCCGCCATTGATGGCGGCAAGAAAGATCAATGGGAAAATAACAAGGGGCAGATAATGGGGAATGGTATTGATAAGGGAAGGTTTTATATACCTTTTTAATTCCGATTCTTTTGATTCAAAGGGAACAGTTTCAATTGTCATAATATATCAAGATCCAGAAAAACAGCCGTTTATTTAGGTTAAGTCCGAATGGAAATATTTTCAAATAAAACTTCATGGTAAAAGCGATCCAGACAATCAATTTTTCAGAATAGGGGGCAATTTTATTGTTTTTGCCAGTTGTTCCATTGTATTGACATTAACAGTAATACCATTCCTAACAGCAGTCTGATTTCGAATGGTGTAACGCAGTGTCCCTAACTTCAATTATACCAAGGAAAATTGTATTTGCAGCGTGGATTTTTCAAGAGTAATTTACTTTACGACCCAAGATGAAAATAATTTGACTATTGCACTCAAACATAAATCCTGCAACGCATGGCTTTTGTTAGTGGCCAAATGACAATATTCCTTCATGGAGACCAACTGATGTCAGATACAGATTCTAATCAAACGGCCAGTATTCGTTACCAGGCTGACGAGATTCCCCCGATTTCCCTTTCCACAGGGTTGGGTATTCAACTTGCGGTACTTTGTATCGCTGGTATTGTATTAACACCCGCCCTTGTCATTCAGGCAGCAGGGGGTTATGAAGACTACATTCCCTGGGCGGTTTTTGGTGCCGTCCTTGTCAGTGGAATTACAACTGTAATCCAAGCTGTAAAAGTGGGTCGAATCGGTGCTGGTTATGTACTTGCGATGGGTACATCCGGGGCCTTTATTGCAGTCTGTGTCAGTGCCATTGTCGAGGGTGGGCCGGCTTTGCTGGCAACTTTGGTGGTAATCTCTTCCATTTTTCAGTTTTTGTTGTCCTGGAGATTATCCCTGTTTCGTAAAATTCTGACACCTTCTGTTGCGGGAACTGTAATTATGTTGATTCCTGTAACGGTTATGCCGCTTGTATTTGGAATGTTGACAGATGTTCCAAGCGATGCTCCAGACCCTTCGGCTCATGTTTCCGCTGCCGTTACGGCCGTGGTAATTTGCTTGATTGCCTTAAAGGCCAGAGGTTTTTGGCGACTGTGGGCACCAGTTGTTGGCATTGTGGCGGGTAGTATTGTAGCAAGTTATTACGGTATTTATGATTTCCAAAGTATAAGGGATGCAAGTTGGATAGGATTGCCATCGGGGCAGTGGCCAGGAATGGACTTGTCTTTTGGTCCTGCATTTTGGACTTTGTTACCGGCATTCATATTTGTGACCTTGGTTGGGGCAATTGAAACGTTAGGTGACGGCGTGGCAATTCAGAGGGTTTCATGGCGAACCCCTAGGGCAATCGACTACAGATCCGTACAAGGAGCTGTCGGAGCAGATGGGCTGGGCAACCTGCTATCTGGATTAATTGGAACTGTTCCCAATACCACATATTCTACGAGTATTTCGGTTACCGCCTTGACCGGTGTTGGTGCTCGCAGTGTAGGAGTGGCTCTTGGAGCCACTTTTGTCTTGGTGGCATTTGTCCCCAAAGTACTTGCTGTTGTATTGGCAATTCCTGGTCCAGTTGCTGCATCTTACATTGCTGTTTTATTAGCAATGTTGTTCGTGGTTGGGATGAGAGTGGTCATTCAAGATGCGTCTGATCATCGCAAGGCATTGACCGTTGGTGTGGCATTTTGGGTGGGGGTAGGATGCCAGAACGACCTGATCTTCCCAGAACTCTTGGCAGGCCTTGCTGGTGGAATATTTGAAAATGGCATGACAGCTGGTGGTCTTACTGCAATCCTGTTAACCCTATATCAGGAATTGACGGCACCACGCAGGTATAAGTTAAAAGTACCCTTCTCAAATGATTCCTTACTCCAAATGAGGGAATTCCTAGGTAAATTTGCACAGAAAAATCAATTGAATAAACAAGCCTTGGAAAGGCTTGATGCAGTTGCAGAAGAAGCGTTGCACACCCTTTCTGATATTGATAGGGACCAAGATCGTGGTGATCGCCTTCTCTTTCTGAGCATTCAAAAAGAAGGGAACGCGGCAAAATTGGAAGTCATAGCTGCTGCGAATGAAAATAATCTTGAAGACAGAATTTCCTTGCTAGGTGATCATCCCGAAGTGGTCTCCATGGAAAAGGAAGTTTCCTTGAGAATGCTGCGCCACCTTGCTTCCTCGGTTCATCACCAACAATATCACGATTCAGACATTATAACCATCAAGATAGATGCATCTTGATGGTTATGGGTGTGTGTTATAGGCCATATTCTGACCACCCCAAGACGACCATTTTGGTTTGCATCACGACCATAAGGCACGATAGGGAATGTCTCGGAATGGAATTGGGGTGAGATTACAATTGGATTGGCCCAGCAAACCTCTTGAAATTTCACATCAGGGGTGAGAATAGGTGTTTATTTCCCAAAGTTCTTTAAAAATATAAATGAATTATATATTCTCTATATATGGATTTTGCAGAAAACCTAAGGAAAGCCCGCCAGGCTCGTAATTTAACCCAGAAAGATCTGGCCAAGCTCAGTCAACTCACACAGCCCCAAATAAGCCAACTCGAGGCAGGCAAGAATGAACCTAAACTCAATACAGTTATAGCTCTCTCACGTGTATTAGGGATGTCTCTTGATGAGCTCGCTGCCAGCAGAAATTCCACAACCCAACCTGCCAACAAGTGTGACCAAAAAAGAAAACTACCTCCAGGTAAAGCAAGGTGGCCACATAATTATACCGGAATAATTCCGATCCCCGAGCGTTTTCATTGTATGGCGGAACAACGTGCAAAACGGTTCCGTATCAATCTAGAATACGAAGATATCGGTGAAGAATTGTTGCTTTTGCGAAAGCAAGCCTATGATTTTTATGGGGACATTTGTCTTTGGAGTGTACCTGGGCATGCAACTATCAGTGGCTTGCAGGGAATTGCAGGAGCTCTACAGAATTATGGTGATCTCAATGCTGCCCGACTGGCGGCGAAAATCCTGAAAAAAACTGGATGGGATGAACTAATTGCCCCTTGATGATTTTCAAAAGGAAATACTTGGGTTAATCCGCATAAATAGAACGACGTCCAGTCCTTTTGCAAGAGGGTCGGTAATTCAATATTACGGAATGCGATTATCCGATGATCAGGATATTTTCACCGCCGGAGATCCTGAACCTGTCATGAGTAATGATAAAAAAGTTCTTGAGGATGCTGGTTTAATTGTACAGGAGACAAGATCCTTCACAGGCTTCAGAGAATGTCAAGTAATGAGACCAGGAATTGCCTCAGCAATACTTCAATGGACACAAGCACTAAATCTTGAGTATTTCGCTCCAGTCCCAGATCCGGATTTCGTCCAAAGGCAACATTTCGTAGACCTCGCCGTGAACAAAACACTGGCTGCTGCCAGCCGAATGGAAGAGCGAGATTTCGTTGATCTATGGATGTTGAATAGATATGTCATGCCTTTATGGCGCATGGCATGTGCCGCCGGTTCAAAATCACAAGCATTTGGTCCACTTGCGCTGATCAATAGAATTTCTTTTAATTACACACTTGCAACCACAAAAAATAAAAATCAATCAAGAGTTATTCACACTGCAGAATTACCAAAGGGTGAACCTGCCGAAGGGCTATTCGCTGCAATAGACAAAGCGCGATTGATCCTACCACGGTTACCTGAGTCATGGTTGGGGAAATTACAACTCAGCAGTAAAGGTCAACCTGTCTTGGAAGAAGAACCCGTTGCAATAGAAGGAGGATCATGGATTCTACCAGAACTGGGTGAAGCATTGCCAACCTTTGAGGGTATTGATGATCAAATGGTCGCAAACCTTATCGCTGAATATGTTAAAGAAGGTATCCAGCCTACCGACTCAATTGAACCGCAAACCAATCAAGATGTTGTGGAGGATGATAACCCGATCGATATTCCTGATCCTTTTGCACCACCAAGTCCCTATAAAACCTGAATAATTTCGACAACAAATCCTGCCGGATTAGCGTGCTAATCAGGATTACGGCATGCAACTCACTATATTTCCAAATACCACAATCGATTGATTCCAGTCGAGATTGAATTCGATGGTCAATTTTGTGGGGCAGGCGAGAAACATCTCAATGGAATGGCCAGGTAGTCATCCTGGTTTTCAGTACGGAGGATTTACATATGTACGTTTTTCAATATAAGGGTCTTTACCAAACCCCCCAATAATGGTAGATAACAGGTTTTAAACTTATTTGGAGGAAAGTTGATGACAGAGAACTTCAAACCACAACCGGGTCAAATTTGCTGGAACGAACTTAATGCCAATGACCTGGAGGCAGCCAAGAAGTTCTATTCAGAAGTTATGGGCTGGACCAGCCAGGATATGCCGGATTATCAGTACACCCTTTTTCTAAACGATGGAGTACCCGTTGCCGGTTATATGGATATCTCATTTATCGCAGGTGGAGAACAAATTCCTCCAAACTGGTTTGTTTACTTGACGGTAGCCAATATGGATGAGGCACTTGAGAAGGTAAATTCCAATGGGGGAGCGGTGATGAAAGAACCATTTCATGTGGACAACATGGGTACAATCGCCATTGTTGTTGATGCTGCCAAGGCAGTTGTAGGTTTGGTTGAACCCGATTAAAGTTTAGGTTTACAGATTTTCAGCCTGAGGCATCCCAAGTATATGGAAACCACCGTCAACCTTGATGATTTCACCAGTGGTTGAGGCACCATAGTCCGAAGCGAGATAAACAGCAGTTCCACCAACATGTTCAAGGGTAGAATTGGCACCCATTGGAGCGTTGGATTCCGTGTGTCTGAAAGTTTTTCTTGCCGAGCCTATCGCAGCTCCGGCAAGGGTTTTCATGGGACCGGGGCTTATGGCATTTACCCTGATACCATCTTTCCCCAAATCATTGGCCAGATATTTTACGGTTGATTCCAGGGCCGCCTTGGCGACTCCCATAACATTGTAATTTGGTGTTACCCTGTTCGATCCGATAAAGGTAAGGGTAATGATTGAACCACCGGACTTCATCAAGGGTACGGACCGGCGGGTCAGATCAATCAGTGAATAGCAGGAAATATTCAGTGACAGGAGGAAATTCTCCTTGGATGTGTTGATAAAGTTTCCGGTCAATTCGGATTTGTCCGAAAAGGCAATGGCATGAACTAGAAAGTCCAGACTTCCCCATTTCACATCAATTTCATCAAAAAGTTTATCAAGGGATTCAGGGTTCAGGACATCAGCCTCAACAATAATTTCCGAGTCAATCTGCTCACCAAGTGGAATAACCCTTTTTCCCAATTGTTCCTTTTGATAGTTAAGGGCAATTTTTGCCCCGGCCAGATGCATTTCCCTTGCAATTCCCCAGGCTATTGATCGATCATTGGCAACACCAAATACCAAGCCCTTTTTTTCTGCTAGAAGATTTGTCATGGAAATCAATCCAGAAGTCTACCGAAGGTCAGGGTGGAATTGGTTCCTCCAAAGCCAAAACTATTGGACATGACCGTGTCGAGGTCAGCCTCTTCAACAAGGGTAGTTGTGACTTCATTTTCCTTGATGGCAGGATCCAGATCGGTCAAATTGGCTGAAGCTGAAACGAAACGTTCGGAAAGCATGATCAGCGAGTAAATGGATTCATGAACACCAGTAGCACCAAGGGAATGACCGGTAAGGGATTTGGTTGAACTCAGATAGGGAAATTCGGAAGGTTCGAACAATTGTCTGATGGCCTCGATTTCCACGACATCTCCTGCTGGAGTGGAAGTTCCATGGGCATTGATATAGTCAACCTTGCGACCGTTCAGATTGCTCATGGCAAGTTTCATGGATCTCAGGCCACCTTCACCAGATGGAGCCACCATATCAAAGCCATCTGAGGTTGCCCCATAACCAAGAAGCTCGGCGTAAATTTTGGCCCCTCTTGCCTTGGCCCTTTCAAGTTCTTCAAGTACAAGTACACCCGCACCCCCGGCAATAACAAAACCATCCCTAGTAGCGTCAAAAGGGCGGGAGGCGGTCTCAGGTGCATCGTTATATTTGGAACTCAGCGCTCCCATTGCATCAAACAAACAGGAAAGGGTCCAATCAAGTTCTTCACCACCCCCGGCAAAAACGATATCCTGCAAGCCAAATCTGATCTGCTCGAAACCGTTTCCGATGCAATGTGCCGAGGTGGCACAGGCTGAGGAAATGGAATAATTGACACCCTTGATCTTGAATGGTGTGGCCAGACAGGCTGAATTGGTGGAAGACATGCATCTCGTTACCATAAATGGTCCGATCCTACGGGGGCTTTTCTTTTCCTGGACAATATTATGGGCAACATGGAAATTCGAGGTGGAAGGTCCACCTGATCCCATTACCAGACCGGTTCTTTCGTTGGAGACTTCGTCTTCTTCAAGCCCAGAATCTTCTATCGCCTGCTCCATGGCCAGAAAATTATAGGATGCTCCCGGTCCCATGAAACGCAGTTGCCGCTTATTGACATGATCTGCTAAATTCAACTTGATATTACCATGGACTTGGCTACGAAATCCCCTTTCGGCGTATTCATCGGCGAATACAATACCGGATTTACCCTTTTTCAGTGAATCGGACACCTCTGACAAGGAGTTTCCAATAGGGGAAATTATTCCCATTCCTGTTACAACTACTCTCCTCATCGGAATCTGTTTCCACTTTCCTTAATCTACGGTGAACAACCCGACTTTCATCCCGGTTGTACGATAAAATTCCTTACCGTCGGCCAGCATTCTTCCATCAGATATACCTAGTTTCAATTTGCGGTCAATGACTCGAGTGAAATCTACACAGTAAGTAAGGAGTTTACAATCGGGAGTTACCATATCCGTAAACTTGACTTCACCGACACCCAGGGCACGACCACGCCCAGGAAAGCCCCGCCAGCCCAGATTGAAACCGGTCAATTGCCACAAGGCATCCAATCCCAGGCAACCAGGCATGACTGGGTCACCAACAAAATGGCAGTCAAAAAACCATAGATCGGGTCTAATGTCCAATTCAGCCACTGCGTGACCCTTTCCATGCAACCCTCCATCGCTTGATATCTCGGTTATACGTTCAAACATCAGCATAGGAGGTAATGGCAGTTGGGCGTTGCCCGGGCCAAAGAGATTGCCTTTTGCGCAATCTATCAAACCGTCAAGATCGTATGAAGTAGGGTATTTGGTCATATTTAATGAAAAGATAAGTTTAAAATGGTGAAAGTCGCCGAAGATTCTTCATCAAGAACCAGATACACTCAATAAGATAATAAAAAACACTTAGGATTAAACAGATAAATCAATTTGGCATCAAAGTTTCAACATAAATTCTTTGTAGAAAAACACAACCCCATAAACTCCCCTAATATGATGTGATTTTCGGCAGGATGGTATATTAATTCAAATACTGAACGGAAATTTTGCAGAGGAGGATTTTGGAATTGAACAACACTGAGTCACAATCCCAGAATATTGCCAAAGCCGAGTTGCCAAGATGTTTTGGATATGGTCCCGGCAAGGAGTTTTATGCCGATTATCATGACAATGAATGGGGAATTCCTGTACATGATGACAGACAATTGTTTGAAATGCTGATTCTTGAGGGTGCCCAGGCAGGGCTGAGCTGGGAAACAATTCTCAAAAGGAGAGAGGGGTACAGGGAAGTATTTTTTCAATTTGATATTGAACGGGTTGCCAATTTAAGCGACAACTACCTTGAAGGTTTGAGGTCAGATACAAGAATTATCAGAAACAGGTTCAAAATTTATTCGACAAGAACAAATGCCCAGATAGCTTTGGAAATAATAAATGAATTCGGTTCCTTCGATAATTATCTTTGGAAGTATGTAGATGGTAAGCCTATCAAGAACCACTGGAATACTTTTGAAGAATTGCCTGCTACTTCTCCAATCAGTGATAGATTGTCCAAGGACCTGAAGAAAAGGGGCATGAGCTTTGTTGGCTCAACAATTATCTACGCCTTCATGCAAGCAACGGGAATGGTAAATGACCATTTGACAACCTGCTGGAAGTATCAACCGTAATACGATTGGTCCCGAATGACTATTTCTGGATGTTGGAATAAAGATCCCTGAACCTGAAACCAACATCGGCAAAGGGTAGAAACCAGGGTACGCCATTATAGTACCATTTGGTTGGCATTTCTATCTCGGCAAAGGCGGTTTCACCCTCAGGGTTACTCAGAATTCGGTTCGCCACCTTGTATCCCAGCCAAGGAGCCATTCCATTGCCATTGCCGCAATACCCCATGGCGTGCCAGACATTGTTCAATTTCCCGACATGTGGTAGCATTTCAAAAGTAAAACCAGTATTCCCCCACCAAGCATGGGTAATTCCAACATTTTTCAGATCTGGAAAAATACCTGCAAGGAGCATTCTGAGTTGACTCTCGAAGAAATTGTCCGGTGGCTTGAACATTGCAGCCCTTCCTCCGAAAACTATTCTTTTGCGATCTGGCGAGGGACGGAAGTAACAATGCCTTTCACGAGTCTCGACAATCATCTTGAGCCCGGGAAACAGGTCTCGTACCCGATTTTCACCTAGGGTTTCGGTAACGATGATGAAGCTGGGGATGGGGAAAATTCGCTTGCTCAAATCCCCGAAATTGGAAGGGGTATAACCATTTGTTGCCATCAGGACATCTTGTGCCTTGACACTACCTCGTGGGGTTTTGACGGTATGAACTCCTGCATTGTAATGCAATTCTTCTACAGGCGTATCTCCCTGAATGATCACCCCTTGTTCCAAGGCACGGTTTTTGATGCCATAAACCCATTTGGCAGGATTGATTCCACCATGCAGATGGTAGGATATGCCACCATGGTACGCTTTGCTGGCAACTTCATTCCTTTGATCCGCAGGGGAAATCAAATCGGCTTCGACCGGTATTAACTCCCTCAGTTGATCCAACTTGCTGGCGAATGATTCATAGTCTGATTTTTTCCAGAAGGCCTGAAATCTTCCTGTCTCCTGAAAATCACAGTCAATGTTTTCGGAAGTCATCAGATTCTTTGCGAAGACAGTTGAATCTATGTGCATCTCCTGAAGTAGGCGGGCAGCGAGGTCCTGACCGTATTTTTGAATGAGTAGATCAACTGAAACCCTGTGACCTCCACCGATCATGCCTCCATTTCTTGAACTTGCTCCCAAACATGGGGTGGTTTTGTCAAGGACCAGAACCTTCTTGTTTCCCTTGGCAAGAAACAGTGCTGCGGTTAATCCAGTCAACCCGGCACCGACAACCACCACATCAACTTCCTCGGGAAGGGTAATTTCTGCAACGGGTTGGGGTCTCCCGGCACTTTCCCACCAAAATGGGTCCTTGATCAACTCAGCCATTCATCTTCTCTCAATATGTTTCTAATCCTGGCCTTGATCGAGGGGGCTTCACTGGAATATGCCTTGTTCAGTAGTGTAATCATTTCAGTTTTGTATTCGGGATGACATGTTTGGAGATGATACAAACCATTATATGCCCATGCCCTGATGAACTTGTTGTTTTCCCTGATCAATGCAAGCAGGATTACCCTGATTGTAGAGGACCGTGATTTTGGAACCGTGATAAACGGTAGAATCTGCAAAAGGTGTAATTTTGCCTCCCAACCTGATAAGTGTGGAAGCAAGTCCAGTATCCGAATCTCAATATTTGCAGGAAGTCGATTACCTTTTTCAAGATATCGCTTGAGCAACCAGGTATTGGCGTTTTCAAACTCATCATCTGGAAGTTGATTCAATAAATTGTCTGGAAAGTCTTTCTTCTCGTGATTAAGGTCATAGTACCCTTCAAGTTCCTTAAGATTTATAGGAGACTTCTTGATCAAGGGCTTAAAGGGGCTCTATTGACTTTCAACAAAGGCTTTGAAATCGTTCATGTATTTTCTGGTCTGCTTCTTGAAAGCACCTGGCATGAAAAAGGCCATTAACTTCATCATTAACGCCTTGCAACTGAAATAGGATTGAGCAACCATTTTTGTCCTTGTAGGAGAGAGTTCGGTAAACCAGAAATCCATGATATTGATATTTCCATCCGCGTCATACTTGATTTGGTAATGATCTGGACAATTGTTGATCACCAGTGTTTCGATCATTTCCAAAGTGCTTTTACCCATCGAAACAACAATTTTGTAGGTACTTCCCTCTTCACCGATGACACCATCAAGCAATTCGGTGCTTTGCAACTGAGGTTGCCATTCCTTGAACGTATCCCGGTCCTGGATTAGCCTTGCAACTTCATCCCTTGGTTTGTTGATTTCGATTTCCAGTGTGTATTTCATTTTGCCCCCTTATTTTACAGCACCAAGGGTCAAGCCCGCAATGAAGTGCTTTTGCATGAGGAAGAACATTGCCACCGGTGGAATGGCTGCTACGATTGAACCGGCTGAAACAAGATGCCAAGCAGCGATCCATTGGCCGTTAAGTGAATACAGACCGGCTGTAATCGGTTGTGAATCCACACCCTGGGTCAAGACGGTAGCCCAGAAATAGTCATTCCAGATGAAGGTGAATATCAAGACACTCAAGGCAGCAATTGCCGGCTTCATAAGGGGTAAAACGACGAACCAGAAAATTCGGATTTCAGAGACCCCCTCAACCCTTGCCGCCTCGATGAGTTCCCTAGGTAGTGCTCTAATGAAATTACGCATGAAAAGAGTACAGAAACCGGTCTGGAAGGCAATGTGAAACATTGCCAATCCCGTGGCGGTATTGTAAACTCCCAATTGCAAGGTCAAATCGCGAACCGGGACCATCAATATTTGAAAAGGTACAAAGTTGCCGGCGATGAACATGAAAAATATCAACAAATTCGATCGAAACTGATAGACAGCCAAAGCGAATCCTGTCATGCAAGACATTGCAACAGCACCAATTACAGTAGGTATAGCAACCCTGAAACTGTTGAAAAGGTATTTCCCGAGGGGTGTATTTTCGAAAATCGAGGTGTAGTTGGCAATTAGATTGATTGAGGTGGGCCATCCCCAGTAGTTGCCAGCGGTGATATCACCTGCTGATCTGATGGAAGTCAGAAAAACCGCAATAAGGGGTAACAACCAGAGCAAAAGTGCGATAGGCAGGGCTACCTTGTAAATCCACTGCAGTGGTAGAGCTCGTCTTTCAATGGGAGCTGGAAACACCTCAATAACCCTTTTCGTCGCGATACATTTTATAAAGGAAGTAACTGATGTAAACAATCATGATCAGGAAAAGGACAACAGCTATTGCAGCCCCATAGCCCATACGAAAGCCATATTCCGAGAAGGCTTTCTCATACATGTAATAACCAAGTACCCTGCTTGAACCCCATGGTCCTCCCTTGGTCATGATGGAGACAAGGTCAAATGACCGCAAGGCACCGATCACAGTTACTACCACGGAAATGAATGTTGCTGGCTTCAACTGTGGTAGAACAACATACCAAAGCATTTTCCATCCCTTGGCATTGTCAAGTCGACCGGCCTCTATCTGTTCGGGATTTACCGCGTTCAATCCCGTGAGGTACAATATCATGCAGTAAGCGGTTTGCGGCCATAGACCGGCAACAATTATACCGTATGTTACATATCTTTCATCCGCCAATACCGGGATCGAATCAAAGCCCAGGCCGTTCAGGAGGAGATTCATCAAGCCGTTAGATGGGTCATAAAACCAGCTGAATACCAGACCGACAACGACCTGACTGATCACGAAAGGAAAAAAGAAAAGTGATTTGTAAAGTCTGATACCCCATACATTCTGATTGAGAAACAGGGCTATGAACAACCCTGCAGGAATGGCCAGTAAATAAAGTACCAACCAAATGACATTGTTCTTGAGTGATGTGTAGAAGGCATCGTCATCAGCCAACTCAACATAATTTTGCAGTCCAATGTAAGTTTTTTCCCCGAGACCATCCCACGCATAGAATGAAATGCTGATTGACTGGAAAATGGGAATGATCACATAGATCAGGAAAATGAATACCCCAGGAGCCAGAAACAGCCAGGGTGCCAATGTTCTCTGTGATAGGCCGAATAGCCGCATTAAGTGATCTCGAATGGTGTGAACACTACAGCCGAAACTGTAGTGTTCAGTATTTTAAATTATTGGTAAATCCTTTGTCGGGCCTTTTCCAATCTCTCCAGAATGTCGTCTAGCCGGTCAGGCTTGACCATAAATTCCTGGAAACCCTGCATCGCTTCCGCAGCAAACTCGGCGGGTGCATCCCGGTCAAAGAATTGGGCAATACCGCCTTCAGCGCCTGAAAGCATTTCAAATCCGGCTTTCAGAAACTTGTCATCAGCGACTTCAGAACCTGAATTGATCGGCAATTGACCAAGGGTTGCATTGATTTGGGTTTGTACATCAGCCCTAGCAATGTAAGCCAGGAATTTACGTGCATTTTCCTTGTTCTTGGCATTGGCTGGGATATGTACTGTATCGGTTGGAGCCTCTTCAGCAACAGGAACACCCGGAGTGATCGTTGGGAATTGGAAGAAACCCAATTGATCATCGGTCAGGCCTGCTTCACGTAGTGGTGCGACCGAGAAATTACCCATGACATACATGGCTGCTTCACCATTGACCATCGGGGCCAATGCTTCCTGCCAGGTATAGGCTGCATGATTTTCCAGGAAGAAACCGGCTTCTACGATATCTTTCCAGTTATTCATGGTTGCCCTGACACGATCATCTGTCCATGGGATTTCCCCAAGGGCCAAGGACATGTGGAAATCGTAACCATTGGTTCGCAGATTGATGTAATCGAAAACACCTGCTGCAGTCCAAAGATACTTGGTACCAATGGTTATAGGAGTAACTCCATTTTCGATAAGGGTTGCTCCAGCTTGCTGGAACTCATCCCAATTGGTGGGTACGGCAATGCCCAAATCTTCAAAAATATCCTTGCGGTAATAAACACCCCATTGGTAATAGGTATAGGGAACTCCCCAGATTTGCCCATCTATTGTCATGGAAGATTGGGCTGATTTAAGTGACTCAGTAAGCCCCTCGGATTCCCATAGATCATTGATAGGTTCAAATAGTCCGGCATTTACATACGGAAGCATACGGTTGCCAGCATACCAGTTGGCAACATCAGGTGCATCAGCGGTAAGGAAGTTTCTGATAGAGGTTTTATAACCCTCGTGGTCAAAAAGATTCCATGTTACTTCAATGTCGGGATTCTCTGCCTTGAACCCTTCAATCAGGTCCTCAAACGCCTTTTTTGGGGCTGGGTCAGAAGTATCCGTATTAATAATCAATTCACTTGCTGACACAGTGCCGCCAAAAGCGACCAATGCCAGAGCAGCGAATAACTGCTTAATGTTCATTTTCATTTTTCACCTTAAAAAATAGAATATACAACTTTGTATACGAAGAACTTTTAAATTAGTTAATTTGTTTGATTATTCAAATGGTAAGTCTAATTATGGGTTTCTCCCAAGATCAGGCTGGAATTTTTCGTCCCTTAGGAAAGGCTTGATTTACGATTAAATAAGATCAATGGGTTTGAATTGTTGGTTTTGATTGAAGAAAATTTTAGTAAAGTAATACAGCATTGTTTTATTTTAGCGTTCAAACTTAATGACAGGATTTTAGGAAGATTTTGATGTCGGGTGTAATTTTAAATTCGGTTTATAAAAATTATGGTGATGTGGAAGTCATCCATGGAATAGATCTGGAAATCAAGGAAGGTGAATTCTGTGTGTTTGTGGGACCTTCAGGTTGTGGCAAATCTACCTTACTGAGGATGATTGCAGGTTTGGAGGAAACGACAAGCGGAACAATCCACATAGGACAAAGGGATGTCACCAATGTTGATCCTGCCGACCGGGGCATTGCCATGGTTTTTCAGACATATGCCCTTTACCCACACATGACTGTTGAGCAAAATCTGGGTTTCGGTCTCAAAATGAACAAGGTTCCCAAATCCGAGATCAGTGAAAAGGTCAGGAATGCAGCCGATATCTTGAGATTGACTGACTATATGCATCGCAAACCGAAAGCACTTTCAGGTGGTCAGCGTCAAAGAGTAGCAATAGGCAGGGCTATTGTCAGAGGTCCCGAAGTATTTCTCTTTGATGAACCATTATCAAATCTGGATGCCGAGTTAAGGGTTGAAATGCGGGTGGAAATTGCCCGTTTGCACAATGAGATGGATGTGACCATGATCTATGTAACCCATGATCAGGTCGAGGCAATGACCCTTGCTGATAAGATAGTCGTTCTCAGAGATGGAATTGTTGAACAGACCGGGGCACCTATGGAGTTATACAATAATCCGGCAAACAAGTTTGTCGCAGGGTTTATTGGTTCCCCGAGTATGAACTTTCTGGACGGGACGATAAAGGAAGGTGGAGTTCAGATTGGACCGCTTGGAGATACTGTCTATAATACTTCAGCCACCCTGCCGGAAGATGGTACCAAGGTAATTGTTGGATTACGTCCCCAGGACCTCTCAATAGAACCCGGTGAGTCCGAGTTAATTACCGAGTTGTCTGAAAAATTGGGTGGAGTTACCTATGATTATCTGCTTACTCCAACCCAAGAGAAAATAGTTGTTGAAACAAAAGGGGAGGGTGCAATCGCACCAAAAACCAAGGTTAAGCTTCTCTTTGAGGATCAGTCAATTTACCTTTTTGACCGGACTACCGAAGCACGCATTTACTGATATTGGTGAAGGATACTTAGATAATATTCCCCATTGATCAGGTTGGAACCACACTTAGATTATCGGAACCCCAAAATTTCATTGAGGCTAACAAAATTGAACATGAAGGCCTTTGCCATTAGAATGGCAAACCTGAATTAGCATATTTTCGTACTGCAGGTGTTTATTTCAGTACCATGTTCCAACTTGTAATCCTTTTTGAGCAAGGTAATTAAAGAAATCCCATTTGATGATAGGCTGAAATTTCAAGTTGGTGGAGTAGTGATAAAATACACTCAAAACGAGGTATTGAGTACGATGATACGATAAAGGATTGATTCATGAAGAAAAAGTTACGAAGCCAGGAATGGTATGGCAAGCAGGACAAGGATGGTTTTGTCCACCGGAGTTGGATGAAAAATCAGGGTTTCCCGGCACATGTCTTCGATGGAAGACCCATAATCGGAATCTGTAACACCTGGTCTGAACTTACCCCTTGCAATTCGGGATTACGAATCCTGGCAGAAGCCGTGAAGCGAGGGGTTTGGGAATCCGGAGGTTTTCCGGTTGAATTCCCCGTGACATCACTTGGTGAAACCCAAATCCGACCAACTGCAATGCTCTTTAGAAACCTTCTGTCGATGGATGTAGAAGAGTGTATTCGTGGATACGGTATGGATGGAGTTGTTCTCCTTGGGGGATGTGACAAAACCACGCCAGGTCAGGTAATGGGAGCGGCTTCCGTCGATTTACCAACGATCGTTGTTTCGGCAGGTCCTATGCTTAATGGAAAATTCAGGGGCAAGGACATTGGATCCGGTACCCATGTCTGGAAATTTTCAGAGGATGTAAGAGCCGGTAAGATGTCAATCAATGACTTTATTGCTGCAGAAGCAGGAAACAGTCGCTCAGCTGGTGTATGCATGACCATGGGAACTGCTTCCACCATGGCAAGCCTGATGGAGGCGTTGGGCCTCAGTTTGCCAACCAATGCGGCTCTTCCGGCGGTTGATGCCAGAAGGACCGCTCTGGCACATATGTCCGGTAAAACAATTGTAGATATGGTCAAGGAAGATTTGAGACTATCAAGGATTCTGACCAGGGAAAGTTTCGAGAATGCAATTTTGACCAATGCCGCAATTGGGGGTTCCACAAATGCTGTTGTTCATTTGCTGGCCATTGCAGGTCGCATGGGCATTGAGCTCAACCTGGAGGATTTCGAGTTGGGATCCGATATTCCTCTACTTGTGAATTGCATGCCCTCGGGAAAGTATTTGATGGAGGATTTTTGTTACGCCGGTGGTTTGCCAGTTGTACTGAGCGAGATAAAATCATTTTTACGCCCTGCCAATACCGTCTTGAATAAGGATATAAAGCATTATACGGAGGGTGCTGAATGCTATAATCGGGATGTTATATATTCTTTTGACAAACCTCTTAAGGAAAATGCAGGGATCAAGGTACTCAAGGGCTCGCTTGCACCCGATGGGGCTATAATAAAGCCTTCTGCAGCAACACCAGAATTATTGGTTCATGAAGCTCCGGCATTTGTGTTTGAAAATATCGAACATCTAAAGGAGTTAATTGATGACCCCTCGTTGCCGGTGGATGAAAATACCATTCTTGTTCTTAAGGGATGTGGACCCAAGGGCTATCCCGGCATGCCCGAGGTGGGTAATATGCCCATCCCGAAAGCATTGGCTGAAAAGGGCATAAGGGACATGGTCAGAATATCTGATGCCAGAATGTCTGGAACTGCCTTTGGTACAGTGGTATTGCATACCTCGCCTGAATCACAGGTTGGTGGTCCACTTTCCCTTGTTCAAACCGGTGACAGAATTCGAATGGATGTTCCCAGGGGAATCTTGGACCTGCTTGTTTCAGAAGAAGAGTTGAATCGCAGAAGGGAGAATTGGAAGCCAGAAGAGCCGCGATACCACCGGGGTTATGCAAAACTTTATGTGGATCATGTATTGCAGGCCAATAAGGGAGCAGACATGGATTTTCTATTAGGCAAGGATACCAGACCGGTTTTGAGAGAAAGTCACTAAATCAAACCGATTAAATTTTGTAATATTCATCGGTAATTTAGATTTACGGTTTACTTGAATTCTCCTCATGCTCAGTATCTGAAGTCAATACATGTATGGGTTGGAAATTTCTCCGAATTTTTTAACATTGTAAATAAGCCCCATGGCTTAGATGCTTTGCAATCCTGTTTAATGTTCAGCGATCAGCTTTTTCATTATATTTGGCAAGGAAATCATTCGAACATTGTTACCTACAGGAAACTCGTCATCCCCACCATAGACAATGAATTTCCGTGTAGCTCCAACATATTCACAGGCCTGGTTAAAACTCTTGCCAATTTTTGGTGCACGCCCGAATTTAATTTCAATAGCCCAGATTTCCGAATTAGGCATATTGATAACAAAATCTATTTCAGTTCCACTGGCTGTTCGAAAGAAATATGTTTGAGCTAAAGGCGGCATAACCGAGTGGAGATTCTCAACGACAAAACCTTCCCAGCTCTTGCCTAGGATAGGATTGGACAATAAGGAATCATAGTCTCCGATTCCGAGTAAACGGTGCAATATACCGCTATCCCTGACGTAATATCGTGGAGATTTAACCAATCTCTTCTTGACATTTGCATACCAAGGCTCGACACGTCGTACAAGGAATAAATCAGTTAGGATATCGATATAGTAATTAATCGTTTTTCGATCTACCTCAAGATTGGATGCTAAATTAGTAAAATTTAAAGTTTCACCTTGCAGATGAGCAAGCATCGTCCATAACTGTCTTAATCTTATGGCTGGAACATTAAAACCCATTTGGGCTAAATCCCGCTCCAGGTAGGTACGTATCAGGTTTTCTATTTGCCTCATGGCCACTTTGTCACTCCTTGCAAGAAAATTTTTCGGAAAACTTCCGCGCAACCAGAGTTGAATGGTTTTATCTGGAGAGGCTTCAAGTATATTAATTCCGCCCATATCAACATAGCTAATTCGTCCAGCAAGACTTTCAGAAGTTTGACGAAGCAAATCCATTGAAGCTGAGCCGAGCAACAAGAATTGTGTACCTTCTTTTCCTTTCTGACAATTGCTGTCGATTACACCCCGCAATACCGTGAATATTTCTGGTAACCTTTGGATTTCATCAAGTATGATTAATTTGTCTGAGTTTTCATAAAAATAATTTTCCGAATCCACCAATCTGGCCAAAGCTGATGGCGATTCCAGATCAAGATAAACAGAAGGTATTTGTTTAGCAATATTTTTTGCAAGGGTTGTTTTGCCTACTTGGCGAGCCCCAAGAAGAACCACAGCAGGATTCAACTCAATTTCCTGTTCAACAAAATCCCTTATTATTCGACTTAACATAATATGCAATATGGGAGTTAAACTCCCGAAATGCAAACAAAAAAATTATTTTTTCATTCCCGGCTTAATCAAAATCCACAAAATTGTCGATCTTGGCTTCGTTACCATGAAAGTGGAGAGCGATAATCAACAAATGATTTTCAGGAATACACTTGGGTATAGCAAATCATCCTAGTATTGATTTTAAATATCAACTTTGAATTATTTCAAAATTATTGATCTGGACCATTCTGATCAGGGGGGACTTTAATTGAATTCTTTCTTTGCCAAGGAAGTGACTTCAAATGTATCAAGGCCTGATCCTTTTCATGTCCGATTCCGGTAGTTGATTCAGGCTCAGTGGGTTTCATTGTTACCTTGACGGAAATGGACATTCTACCCCCTCCAAATATGACACCCCGGGTGGGAGCAACATCTGCATAATCACGCCCCTGAGCCACTCTGACGAAGCGATGATCAACCACGGAATCATTGGTGGGGTCGAGTCCAATCCAACCAACTTGCGGTAACCAGAATTCCGGCCAGGCATGGCTGGCAACTTCTTGGCTGTGGGTTTGGGAAGATGAGTGAATATATAGGTAACCCGATACATATCTACAGGGTATCCCCCATTTGCGACCTAAGGCAAGCATGGCATGGGTATAATCCTGACAAACTCCCTTGCCTCTTTCCAGAAAATACTCGAGAGAAGATTCTACGGTCGTACTTCCAGGTTGATATTCAAGCTGATTGTACAAGTCGGAACAGAGTTTGCGTAATGTAACCAGAGGGTTTGGACCGGGCTTGAGCCCATGTTTGGTTATGAAATTATCCAGTGCATTCCCGGGGTAAACCAGTTGGCTTGGTGCAAGATAATGCCAGAATTGAACCCGCCTCGTCACATTTTGCAACTCATCCCAGGTGATTGGGTATTGTGCATCAAGATCAATACCTTGAATTGTATTGACTCTGGAAGCGGATTTGATGTGGGTTTTTGTGGATTTGCCAAAGATGCTTATTGTGTGACACACATTTCCGAAGCTATCAACACAAGCAACGGGGTTTGCATCGGGTTCGGTTGTAAGCGAAAATGTCCGCAGATGTTGTCCACGATCATTACGTGGTTGCAAACGTACCAGCATGACCTTGTAATTGACTGTTTCGTCATATTCGAAATAGGTATCATGCTCAATGGAATACTGTTTTGGCACTGCTACGGTCATCAACCTGACTTAAATTCGATAGGATAATTGAAATAAGTGTTGTTTATCTGGCTGTCGATTTCAAGTACATCGGTCCGGATTTGTTTAAGCAAATTTTGAATGGAAGTATCATTGCCTTTCTCATGAACAGGCCAGTCAAATTCTATAAGTGCCCGGGTCCTGCCTATATGCCAGGCAGCGGTATTTTTACTCCCGGTATCCGAATTGCCTGAAATAACTTCCAGTCTTTTCTGAATCTCGCCAAGTCCATAATTGATCGAATTGGTCAACCGGGAATCTCCAATCAGAAAGTCAAGAACCTTGCCGGGTTGACATTCAACTGACTGGAGGCGGCGGAATGCTGCGCGGGCAACACAAACTCCCAACAAGTCACTCCAGTGTATCTCCCAATGATGATCGTTGGTAGGGAATAATGTTATATGAGCATCAAGCAAGGCACAGGTTAATTGGATCCGTTCCACATATTGTCCCAGTTTGAAGAAATGCCACCCGTGATCCCTGTACATGGTGGCATCGGCGATACCACAGAATGTTCTTACTGCAACGGATGATGCAATGAAAAATTCTTGTGGTTGACCACTCCAAATGTCCTTCAGACGTTTGCTTTTCATGTCAAGAAACGAGACATTCAGGGTTGACCAGATTTCATGGTTGAGAATATTGCGAATCTGCCTGGCATTCTCACGGGCATTTCCCAAAAGGTCAATTAACGCATCAGGATTACCAGGCTCAAAGGCCAGATCATCAACCAGTGTATAGGCATCAAGGAGCATTATATTGTCATCATCCTGGACAGGCATCAGGTTAGCACCAGCAGGTGTTCTACCAAGCGATCGGTAGATTCGTCGCCAACCCAATTCCACGTCACTGGCTGGTCGGTCATGGATGAGGTCAAATTGGGTTTCAAGCAAACGGCTTATGTGTCCGGCTCTTTCCAGGTACCTGCTCATCCAGTATATGTTTTGGGCATCAGATGATAACAAGGTTAATTCTCCAGCACCCAAACGTCTTTGCCACCGCCACCCTGACTTGTGTTGACAACCAGGGATCCGGGGCGAAGGGCAACCCGGCCAAATGCACCGGGGACAATCCTCGTTTCCCTGCCTTGCAGAATAAAGGGCCGGAGGTCCACGTGGCAGGGTATGGTTCCATTCTCCCCCATGCTGGGAGCACGTGAAATATCCAGGGTAGGCTGAGAAATGTAATTTTCAGGGTAGGCCTGTATCTCAAGCGAAAAGTCATCTCTTTCCGCCTGGCTTGCATGAGGTCCAACCAACATCCCATAACCACCGGATTCTCCAACTTGCTTAACAACGAGTTTATCAAGGTTATCCAAGGTATATTCCAATCCTTCGGGCTCACGGCAAAGGTGAGTTTCGACATTGGGAATAATTGGCTCTTCAGCCAGATAGTACCTGATCATGTCAGGAACATAGTAATAAACTGCCTTGTCATCAGCCACTCCTGTCCCAGGAGCATTGGCAATGGCCACGTTGCCCAGTCGGAAGGCATGAAACAATCCTGGAACCCCCAATTGTGAATCCGCCCTGAAAACCAGCGGGTCAATGAAATTATCGTCCAAGCGTCGGTAGATTACATCAACTCGTCGCAGGCCTTGGGTTGTCCGCATATAGACAAAGCCGTTATTGACAAGCAGATCATTGCCTTGTACCAGTTCTATCCCCATTTCACGGGCAAGAAACATATGCTCGTAATAAGCCGAATTGTATACTCCCGGGGTCAGAAGAACAATGCAGGGGTCTGTTACACCGGTTGGAGCTATTTCAGCCAGTGATTGGTATAACAAATTGGTATAGTTGCCGATGGAAAGTACCGAATAGCTTCTGTACAGGGTACGTAAACTTGACCTGATTGCTTGACGGTTCGCCAGCATATAGGATACCCCGGAAGGAGATCTGAGATTGTCCTCAAGTACCATGTAACCTTTGTTGTCACGAACAAGGTCTGATCCACAAATTGTAACATGCACATCATGTGGAAGAGTGACACCTACCATTTCTATCCTGTAATGCGGGCATCCGTAGACCAGGTCCGGGGGAATGACACCATCGGTTAGAATCTTTGCGTCACCATAAATATCTGTCAGGAAACAGTTTAGGGCCTGGAGCCTTTGGGTAAGTCCCCTTTCAAGATATACCCATTCACTCCTGTTGATTAGCCGGGGCAGAAAATCTATGGGAATTATACGTTCTTGGGCCCCTTCCTCACCATAAACGGAAAAGGTAATCCCATCCTGCAAAAATGACCGCTCGGCCTGTTCCTGCAATAGGACTATCTGTTCGAATGGAATTGAATTCAGGGTTTCCCAAAGAATACGATAATGTTCTCTTGGTTCACCATTTGGTGTGAACATTTCATCATAGAAAAGCGGATCAATTTCATAGTTTGAAAACAAACCCGATTCCTTGATTTCACTATTATCGGGGTTTGCAGGTGAAACAATTTGATGATTCTTTACCATGAATTGCAATCATAGTGATAAATCCAGCGGCTTTCAACAAACATCAGGAAAGGATTGGCGATGAAGGTCTCACGGAGCTATATTCGGGATTTATCCCTCCGTCGAAATTCACAATGGGCAGCCTGAGTGCATTTCATGTTGCTCAGGAGATAATCATTCAGACATGATGATTGACTTTGACCAAACCATACCGTTAGTCATGCCCAGGAGTCCATAACAAAGAATTCTGTCTAGCAAAACATCCATTTGGAGAATTCATATATCAAGATAATCCAGCCAGGGCTTTTGTTCTGCGATAATATGATCTACCATTTCGGGGATTTTCCCGGCAGTGGTTACAACCGGGTCGACCAGAAGAGCCTGGATGACCAGATCCTTGCTTTTGTTCAAAACCGCTTCAGCTGTCAACTCATGGATTCCAATCTGATTGGTAAGCAGGCCTAGAACACCCGACGGTAAATTTAGTTCAATTCCCGAAACTCCACTTCCATCCACAACGGCGGGAACCTCGACAACAATCCATTCGGGAAGATTTTTGATATAGCCTTTATTCGGAATATTGACCGCAGGTTCCTCATATTTATTGTCAGTTAGGATTCCTTCTATAATCGGAACCATTCTTTCCCGCTGTTCATTTTTTATGATTGCCTTGCCTTGGCCCAGATAATTTCGATAGTAGCTGTAAAAGTCCAGAATTCCACGATGATCAGATACATCATGGGCCCAGCTGATATATTCTCCGAAATGACTATCAGTTGTTATGGGGAGTACACCAAAGTGTTTGAGAATCAAGGCAAAAAGCCGTCGGTCTGACCATTCACGAACCTCGGAAAGATGACTCAGGTTGATTTCCATCCAGCCTTCTGTTTCAATATCCTTTCCAGTCGCTTTGGCTGCGTTATAGATTTCGGAATATCCCGGCATTGTGGCGAAGTAGGGAGGGGCCTTTTCCAGAATTTCCTGATAAACATCGCTTGTACTACCGGTATAATCCACCTCGGACAATACAGAAAAGTGGTTAAGCCCTCCAGCCCGGTAGAATATGTTATTTGAGGGTTGCTCCAATATCTCTGGCAAATGCCTCTCCAGGGATGCGATTTCATGGCACATGCCGATAAATTTCAAGTGTGGAAACTTACGGTGTACAGTGGTACAAATTCGACTCATCGGGTTCGAAAAGTTAAAAACCGTTGCTTCAGGGGCATGATCAGAGACCTTTTGGCAAATATCCAATATAGCAGGTATTATCCTGAGGGAATGAAATAATCCGCCGGGACCGCCATTCTCACCATAAACCTGCTGGATTCCATACTGCTGCGGAATTTTCCAGTCCAAATCCCACAATTTGAAGCGGTCTCCAATCTCAATCATTATAACTACGAAATCAGCACCTTTCAGGGCCTTGGCGAGATCCATTTCAACACGGACTCTCTGATTCAAACCATTGGCATCAATGTACTCTTGGGCGAGCTTTCGTGTTTTTTCGACTGCAACGGGATTGATATCGTTGAATACGATTTCTGAATCAGTCAAAACCTTGCTCTGGAATATGTCTCCAAGTAATTGCGCTCCAAATTGAATACTTCCGGCTCCGACAAGAACAATTTTCGTCATAATTTATTCCTCTGTTTCGATGTATGAATTTAATTCTCAGGAAAGACAAAGTGCCTTTTCCATAAGGATTGGAAGGAGCAAATGGTCTTGAAATTCATAATAGCAGACTACAACGTAAATCATGATTAATGATCAACATAATCCCAGACCAAACCGCTCGGGAAAATATAATGAAGCAGGTCTTTATTTACAATAAAAACCTGTTAATCATGACACACAAACAGTACGAACCAGTTTCAAGATAATTGGGCAAGACTTGATTTGATTTTTATAACTCTGAAGTGTTTCCTGCCAAGTTATACATTTGGTTTCCAATTTCCAGCAAGTGGTTGTCGGGATGCCAAAACCCGGATATTGGATAACAATTTTGTCAATACCATGTTGTTGGAATCTTGATTGAGAAGCCTGTTATTTACCTTATCGGACGACCTTCACGATTGAAACGGTGCAAATGTTGGTCCTGCGGTTTTAAACCAACCTTCATGCCATATACCGAACCCTTTCTACCCGGACTTCGTACAATCAATGGCTCCTTGGAACCGATTTCCACAAAAATGTAATTGTCGGATCCCACGTCTTCGGTGTGTACCACTTCACCTTGCCAGACGGGATTTTCATCACAAAAATCTATATGTTCGGATCGTATTCCAAGAGTAGAGCAATCAAACGCATCAGCAAACTCCCCTTCAAGAAAATTCATTTTGGGAGAACCGATGAACCCTGCCACAAAAATCGAATCCGGCTTTTCATAGAGTTCTGATGGAGTTCCAACCTGTTCGACATAACCATCCCGCAATACACAGATTCTGTCAGCCAAGGTCATGGCTTCAACTTGGTCATGGGTTACATAAATCATTGTGACATCACCCATATCGTGGTGAAGTTTGGCAATTTCCAATCGCGTGGCCACCCTGAGAGCCGCATCCAGATTGGATAGTGGTTCGTCAAAAAGGAATACTCGTGGATCCCGAACGATGGCTCGGCCTATGGCCACCCTTTGCCTCTGGCCTCCTGAAAGTTGTTTTGGAAGTCGATCAAGTAAATGTTCGATCTGTAGAAGTTTGGCTGCCTCCTCTACCCTCTGCTTAATGTCGCCTGTACCAGATTTGGCAAGCTTCATTCCAAATGCCATGTTATTATAGACATTCATGTGTGGATAGAGGGCATAGGATTGAAACACCATGGCAACACCCCGTTTGGAAGGGATGACATTGTTCACGACCTCACCATCAAAGGTCATTTCTCCCGTGGTAATGCTTTCAAGCCCTGAGATCAATCGCAGCATGGTGGATTTGCCACACCCAGAAGGCCCGACAAAAACCATAAATTCTCCTTTTTTAATTAAGAGGTCCACACCCTTGATTACTTCAATCTGACCGAAGGATTTGGTAACGTTTTTAAGGATAATTTCTGCCATCTAGCAATCTCCAAATCTAACCTTTGACACCACCAGCAGTAAGACCGGCAACAATTTTTCTCTGGAATATCAGGACTAGTATAACCAAAGGTACCGTAACAATAACCGAAGCAGCCATGATTGGTCCCCAAGGTATTTCCTGTTCAGAAGCTCCGGACAATAAGGCTATGGCCACCGGAACAGTTCTTTGCGTTTCGGAAATGGTGAAGGTCAAGGCAAAAAGAAATTCGTTCCATGCACCAATGAATGCCAATAAACCTGTGGTTACCAAAGCAGGCCACAAAAGTGGCATAAATACCTTAGTGATTATATTCCAGGGAGTAGCTCCATCAATTATGGCGGCTTCCTCGATTTCAATGGGTAGGTCACGCATGAAAGTTGTCAGGACCCAAACCGTAAAAGGCAGGGTGAAAATTGTGTAGCTCAAGACCATTGCCCATGGGGTGTTGTATATACCCAGGAAACGAATGAGCTCAAACAATCCGGCTAGAACGGCAATCTGCGGAAACATCGAAACGCCCAATATGGTAATCAGGAGCAGGGACCGTCCCCGAAATCGAACACGACTCAATGCATATGAGGCGGTAACTGCCAAAAACAGGGCAAGTAACACAGTTACTCCAGAAATAAAGACAGAATTGATAACACTGCGGATAAAATTCCGACCAGTCATTACAGTGATGTAGTTCTGGACCGAGAAATCCACAGGCAGATAATTAATCTCGAAAATGGCGGTGCCGGATTTGAACGAGGTCAGAATTGCATAGTAAAAAGGGAAAATCGAAATGACAACAATGACAACAACCAAGGCGTAAAACCCAATAAGTCTTGTCCATTCCCACGGTGTTCGGGTCATTGATTACCCTCACCACTCAAATTGACTTTGCCCAGCCAGATATAAAGCGAAACAAATATGGCAATAATCGCAAACAATAGTGTTGACTGGGCAGAACCATAGGCAAACTTGTCAAAATCTATCAAGTTTTCCCGGCTGATCACGGACATGGTTTTGGTTGCCTTGGAGTTCGGGGTAAGGACATAAATCAAGTCAAAGATTCGCAAGGCATCAAGCATACGGAATATCACGGCAACCATTAACGCTGGCCGGACAAGGGGAAGAGTTATTTTCCAAAACACCTTCAGGGGATGTACACCATCAATTTTGGCAGCCTCGTAAATATCCCTGGGAATCATTTGCAAACCTGCTAGACATAGCAGGGCCATGAACGGGGTCGTTTTCCAGATATCAACGATAAGGACAGCCGTCATGGCTGTATCAATTGAGGCCGTCCAAGCTATACCTCTTTCGAGGATACCGATTCTGACCAAAATATCATTAATTATACCGAACTGGTCATTGAGCATCCAGGCCCACATTTTTGCCGAAACGATTGTCGGTATGGCCCAGGGGATAAGTATTGCAGCCCTTACCCAACCCCGACCCCTAAACTCGGCATTCAGGACAAGAGCGATACCCAAGCCGAAAACCGTTTCAAAAAATACGGAAATAACTGAAAAACGGACAGTATTCCAAACGGCATTCCACCAGGCAGGGTCAACCAGAGTTCCCCTCCAGATAACGCGTCCTGAACTCAACTCCCTTCGCTGAAGATAATTGTCAAAACCAATCCATTCTCCACCGTATAGATTGGTCAGTGAGGTATCTGTAAATGAAAAGTAAATGGTCCGAAGCAGTGGCCAGGCTGCAACACAAAACAGTGCAATTATCATGGGGGCAAGAAAATAGAACGCGGCTCGCCTTCGTTGGGCTTCCAGGTCCAGTTCCTTGCTAAAATCAAACATTGGAGAGGTATATCATCCTTGGCTTAGGTTCAGCCTATTTCGAAAAGGTTTGGCCAGACTATCCAAGCCTGGCCAAATAAGTTAATTTTATTCAGGAATTACCAGCCTGAGCCTTTTAACTCTTCAAGTTCAAACTCCAGGAGTTCCAGATTTTCTGCAGCGGTACCATCCCCCGAAAGGGTATTGTGTACAGCCGACCAGAATTTTGCTGAAACTTCATTGTATTTGATTTTGGTAGGAGCCGAAGGACGTGGTACTGCCTGCAAGAAGACATCCTTCCAGCGAGGAATGATGGGCTGTTCCCTTGCGATATCTTCATCCTCATAAAGGGAGATGATGGTAGGCAAGTTTGATGCCACCAGTGTTCGGGTCTTCTGCGCTTCCGGACCGGCAAGATATCTTGCCAGCGAAATGGCAGCTTCCTGGTTTTCGGAATATTTGGATACTGCAACATTCCATCCACCCAAGGTAGCAGCTGAAGTGTCGTGTCCACCGCCAGTGGGCAGGGTTGTTACTTCAAATAGTCCCTTGACAGCGGAGTCATCGCCATTACCCAAAGAATAGGCATAAGGCCAATTCCTCATGAAGACAGCGTTGCCCGTTTGCCAGACTCCACGGGCTTCCTCTTCCTGATAGGCAAGAACTCCCGGTGGAGAAATGGTTCCAGGCCAGGTCGAAGCCAGTTCCAATGCTGCAATTGCTTGGGGATTGTTGATCGAGATTGTACCATCAGGTTCAACAATTTGGCCACCACCGAATGATTTAACCCATTCCAAGGCATCACAGGTCAAACCTTCATAGGCATTCCCCTGCCATACAAATCCCCAAATATCGTCGTTGCCTTCACTTCTTTCGGCATCTTGAACAATCTGGGCCACTTCAGTCAATTGTTCCCAAGTCGATGGAACAGGTTGACCATGCTTTTCCAATAAATCCTTACGATAATAGAGTGCAGGTGCATCGGTAAAAATCGGAAGTGCTACAAGTTTACCATCAACGGTTTGTGATTCAATGATTGATGGAAAATGGAGCGGAGCAAGGTCTTGGGCATGTTCTGTCAGATCAATGAATTGATCGGCCAATTGAGGTGCCCAGATCACATCAGTCTGATATAGATCAATATCGGCGTTCCCTGCAGCAAGCCAAAGCCTGTATTGGCCAAACTGGTCAGTGGTTGAAGCTGGCATTGGAACGAGAGTTACAGAATGTCCTGTAGCTTCTTCCCATGGTTTGACCAAGGTTTGGAAAACCTCAATGGCGTTACCCACGGCACCGGAGACATATCTCAGTTCGGCAGCAGAAGCCATTGACCCACTGATTGACAGGATCAGTGTGGCAAGGAATGACCTAATCGAAATTAATTTTAAAGACTTCATTTTCTTTCCTATAAATAAATTCAAAGTTCAAAGTTGGTAAAAGAAAGTACGAACATATACCATCTTTGCAAGAATTGCATCAGTAAATTTTCAGCAATAAAAATACCTGCAAAGCAGTTGGCCTTTTGAATTGCTTAGGCCTTAATCATATTAACCTTGGTGATTTCATTGTGACTTATAATTTAGGCTCTACGAGAGTTTAAATTACATGTAACAGACATGATGCATTGGAAAATCTTGGGGTTTTTAAATTAATCTTGAATTGCCCCTTCTTGTTGGTGGACCTTACCCAGAAGGTAGCTATGCCACCCCGAAAATTGATCATGTCCGGACCAATCAACTGACCATTTTCCGAAACCGATATAGACAAGGGATCATCAAAATGTGGCAAGGTATTTCCGATTTGATCCAGTGCCTTGACAACTATACGGGTTTCATCGTTTTCCTCGGACTTCAACCATCTCCAGTCAGGAACAACTTCCATTCTGTCAGCAACCGGGTTGCCAACCATTGAGTAGGAGATTACCTCTTCATCTCCAACATATCCTTTGAAGGTTACATTCTCCCATTCCTTTTTCCAGTGTCCCATTTCCTCTTCGCCAAAGGATTTGTGGTCAAAGATAACGGGGGGATGGGGTAGATTGGGAAAACGTTCCCTGTTGGGGTATTCAATGGTGGAAAGGTCAGAACCGTATCGCAACTCAACGTAATCGCAATTGGTAAGAATAATCAAAGGCAGAACTCCTCCAATGTTACGTTCTCCTCTTGCCCAATACGTAACCGGTTTCAATACTGCTTGTAACTGTGGTGATTTTTGACTGGTGTAAGCATAAGAGGCAAATTTGGGATTTCTGAACATATCCATGACACCATGATGACAAATCCGGTCACCTGCACCAAAATCCTTGTGGGTATTGTAATCCGCAAAACACCATCCGATGCAACCTGAGATTTCATCATCTCCATAGGCCTTGTCGAGGATATTCAGGTATCGCGTTACATGTTCTGCCTGACGTTGTTCGTGATCGGTTCTTTTGGTTGGAAAGGTATGGCCGTTGAATTCGGTAACTAGATAGGGTACGGACCTGTTCAATCCGGTAACATCTCGCTGCTTTCTAAGGGGGATTTGGGGATGATTAACACCGGGAAGTTCCTCCATGCCTTGAATAAAGTCGTTCATCGTATAGACATCTTCCAGGAATTCACTGTCGGTAATGTATCTCACGCCCCCGGTTTGTCGGGTTGAATCCAGTTTTCTGGATAAGGAATTTGTTTCCAAATAAAAATCATGGTCATCTTGAGATTCATTGATCCGCACGCCCCACAGGATTATTGAAGGATGATTCCAGTCACGCCTGATCATTTTTTCGACATTCTCGATGGTTCTTTGTTTCCATTGGGTGCCACCAATATGCTGCCATCCTGGGATTTCCTCAAATACCAGCAAACCAATTCGATCACAATGATCAAGGAACCAGGGGGATTGTGGGTAATGGGATGTCCGGACCAGATTGCAACCCAGGTCAAATTTTAAAATTTCGGCATCCTTTTCCTGAGCCCGGCGTCCCATGGCATAACCTTCATAGGGATAGGCCTGATGGCGATTCAGACCAAGGATTTTCAACGGTTTGCCGTTCAACATAAAGCCCTTGGATGTAAATTCTGCCGTACGAAAACCTATATTGGTTTTAACGGTATCCTCGTGAGAATCGACTGAAATGCTTGTGGTCAATTCATACAGGTTTGGATTCTCGACATCCCATAAACTGATTTTCTTCAATCCGACCAATTGAATGGTACTTTCCTCTCCAGATACCTCCGAGTTTGTTTCAGCAACAACATGCCCTTCACTATCCCGTAGAATGTGGGTCATTTCAATTTTCGAACCACAATTGTCTGTGCCGTTCAATCTGCACCAAATCCTGAGTGATTTTTGCTCCTCGAGTACATTCTGGGGCTCTGCCTTTACCTCGCCGATTGAAACCTTGGGAACGGATTTGAACCAGACATCTCGATAGATTCCGGCATAGGTCAAATAATCAATCAATCCACCAAATGGGGGAATTTCAGGGTTTTCGCTGCCATCCAAAACCACCGTAAGCAGATTGTCTCCAACCTTCAGGTAGGAATTGATACTTGCTTCAAAAGGGGTGTATCCATCAGTATGAGTGAGAAGGTGATGTCCGTTCAGGTATACCTTGGTATTGGCCATGACACCTTCAAACAAAATGGTATTGACCTGATGGTCGTACTTGCCGTCATAGGCAAAGATCTTTTGATAGCAATAGGATTGATGCCAAGATGTTTCATCGAAATAGTTGTAGGGCAAATCTGCTGCATTGTGGGGTAACCTAACGCTCTGGCCCTGCCCAGGATTGTAGATCAAATCAGATTCGAAATCAGTCCAAAAGTGCCAATTGTCATTAAATGGATGTATTTCTCTCATAATTTCATTCGGCTTAAGGTTACAATTTGAATCCTAACCAAAAATGATTACGGATTTGATTACTCCAAAAAGGACCCATGGCATTCCCCAATTTATAAAATGTTTTTTCCAAAATGCCGGGTGGCCATCCAACCAGCATTGCGATCGCCTACGATTACTATCCGTGGATTATACACTGTATTTTTTCGCGTATTGATATCTAACTCCTGGCCCATTCGGGTACCCACTCACCATGAACTTCGAGCAATTCATTCACCATGTCCCAGATTTGTTGCAGATCAAGTTCAGCCGCAGTGTGAGGGTCCATCATGGCTGCATAAAATATGTCTTCCCGATTCTCTTCGACGATGGCCTTGACCGTCAATTCCTGAACATTGATGTTGGATTTCATCAGGGTGGCAAGGTGTGTGGGGATCATTCCGATTTGCTCCGGTTGTATACCATTTCGGTCAATCAAGCAGGGAACCTCCACCACACAATCATCAGGTAAATTGGAAATCAGGTTGTTATTGGGAACATTTCCATAAATTATCGAAGGTGCACCACCCCATACAGAATTTATTATGTCGGAGGCATATTCATGACTGGGGTTGAGTTCCATGGGGCTGTTGTCTCGATAGGATTCCGATTGAGCTTGCCATTCATCTATTTGTTCCTCACATCTGACCAGATATTCATCTAGAGGGATATGAAATTTCTCAATAAGATCAGATCTGCCATTTTTGATAAACCAGGGGACATACTCGGCAAAATGCTCAGAACTTTCGGTTACAAAATATCCAAGTCGTTTCAACATTTCATAACGAATGATATTGGGGCAGCGGGGATTCAACGAATTGGGTTTGGGTATTATCCCCTTTTTGAAACCTGACACTAGTGAGGGATAAAGATCCTTGTACGAGCCATCCTTGAGGATTTGTTCAAATCGAAGGAAGAAGGCCATATGATTAATTCCAGCACATTGATAGCTGATGGAATCAATGGGTATGTCCAGATCGTTGGCCAGTTCCTTGACCGTCCATTGTACGGAATGGCACAATCCAACAACGCTGATTTTGGGATAGAGTACAGAAAGAGCCCAACAATTGATTACCATCGGATTGACATATTGTAGCATGATCGCCTCAGGACATAATTCCGTCATGTCCTTGCAGATACCCAACAAGTGGGGAACCGTCCTGATGCCCCTCATAATTCCACCGATACCCAGAGTATCCCCTATGGTTTGCCTTAGCCCGTATTTCCTGGGAATTTCAAAATCATTGACCGTACAGGGTTCATACCCACCTATTTGAAAGGCAACAATAACGAAATCCGCTCCATCAAGGGCTTCCCGTTGATCCAGATGTTTGGAAACCGAAGCTGAAACGTCCAAGGTTGAAATTATCTTACCGGTGAGATGGTAGGCATCATCCAATCTGGAGGGATCAATATCCATCAATGCAATATGGGCATTTTGCAACTCTTCCCTCATCAAAACATCACCAATGAGGTTTTTCAGAAAGACGGTCGAACCAGCCCCGATGAAGGCTATTTTTGGTAAATTGGCCATAATTCAGGGTACCTCAAATAATGGATTTGACCAGAAATTCATTTTTACAAGACATCCGGGTTTACCACCAGGGCCGGATCAAGACATCCATCAATTGCATTCAGTGCATTCTGAACTGTCATCATCCCCATGGCTTTTAAGGTATCATCTGTCAGGGCCGAGGAATGCGGACTTACAATAACCCTGTCATGTGACAATATCGGATTATCTGGATGAACGGGTTCCTCTTCAAATACATCCAATCCAACCCCGTGCAATTTACCCGTACATAGAGTTTCATGAAGGGCGTTTTCATCAATAATTCCACCTCGGCTTGTATTCACCAGAATGGCCTTGTCTTTAAGTATGGCCAATTCTTTCCTTCCTATCAAATATTTGGTTTCCGGTGTCAGGGGCAAGTGGAGTGTAATCACATCTGCAATCTCCAAACCCTCTTCCAACGATGGTAATACTTTCAAATCGTTTTCATCAGGTTTTTGGTAGGGATCATAAACCAAAATATCCATCCCTAATGCCTGCGCCCGTTTTGCCACTTCCCGGCCTATTTTCCCAAAGCCCACGATCAGGAGTTTTTTTTCATTCAGTTCCATGGGCCTGTATTTGCTCCTTATGCCGAAATTACCGATCTTTACCCCCTGATTGAATATTGCACCTAATTTGGCAGCTGCCATCATCAGGAAAATTGTCTGCTCGGAAACGGCAATCGAGTTCACAGAACCCACCAATGCCAAGGGGATACCCAAACGATTACACTCATCAAGGGGGATATTGTCATAGCCAACACCATGTCGCGAGACTACCTTGAGTTTCTTTCCTTTTTGCAGTGCTTTTACGGGCAGGGTAGAAACCCTTATAGTCAGGGCATCTGCATCCTCGATATGGGCCAGGATATTTTCTTCCGATACGTCAGTAACAAGCTGATAGCTTACATCGTTTCTGGCATCAATAAGTTGCAATGCTTCCGGGTGTAGAGGTTCAATAACTAAGATTTTATACATTCTGGTTTTTCCCGAGTCTAGGGATTAATTTTGACAAACCCAAAACAATGCGGATTTTCAATCAAACTCGAATGTAATTTATTATTCAATTATTTCCAGTTTTCTCATTTGGGAAGAACGTACCCGGGGATTAAATTTTTACAACGTTGGTAAGATTGGTTCTAAAATTCTGGCTTTCAAAACAAGTATGGATGAGTAAAGCATTCTATCAGGTAAACCGGAAATATTGGTCGTTCAATTATCTTTATTGAATACATCCGACTGTTGTATAAATGATGGCATTTCGAACTGAAACTGGAAAAGGATAAACATGAAAAAAATTAGATGGGGAATTGTTGGTGGTGGTGAAGGCAGTCAAATAGGTTTTGCCCATAGGGCAGGGGTTGCTGTCGAAGAGAAATATGATTTTGTAGCCTGTGCCCTGGATATTGATCCAGCAAAGGCAAAAGAGTTTGGTATTCGGCTGGGTGTTTTACCTGATCGTGCCTATGGCAATTGGCAGGAAATGTTACAATCAGAGAGGGCAAGGCCAGACAGGATTGAACTGGTAACCGTAGCTACTCCAAATGATACCCATTTTGAAATTTGTAAATCCTTCATGGAAGCAGGTATTGACGTTTTCTGTGAAAAGCCTCTGACAATCAACGTTGAAGAAGCCAGGGAACTGGTCAAGTTAGGAAAAAAACTGGGTCGGGTTTGTGCCGTGAATTTTGGCTATACCGGCTATCCGATGATCAGACAAATGAGGGAAATGGTACTTCGGGGAGATTTAGGAAAAACAAGAGTGGTGTTCACCCAGTTCGCGGGTGGTTTCATGGCTGAATCAAATTGGCAGGATGATCCTCGTATTGGGTGGCGATTTGATCCCAAGAAAGCAGGCATTTCTGCGGTTACCCTTGATTTGGGCAGTCATGCCATGCATTTAGCCTGTTTTGTAACAGGTCAAAAGGTCAAAAGGGTATCTTCCGATTTTGCGGTTGGAGTGCCCGGAAGAGAATTGGAGGATGACTCCCTTACCGCTTTCAGATTACAGGATGGAACCATTGGCAGACAATGGGTAAGTGGACTTGCATATGGCAGAATTCATGGGCTGTCGATTCAGATATTCGGGGAATTCGGTGGTTTGAGATGGCAACAGGAACAACCAAATCAATTGTATTGGACAAAAGGGAAGGAAGCCACAAAAATACTGGAGCGGGGAGCACCCTACCTTTATGATGAAGCAAACCGTGCCAGCAGGGTTACAATTGGACATCCCGAAGGCATGCCCCTGGCATTTTCAACTCTCTACAAAGATCTGGCAGAGGTGATCAATTGCCGTAAGGAAAGCAAAACACCGGATCAGTCAGCATTGACTTACCCCAGCTTTGAGGATGGTTTGCACATGGTAGAAGTTGTGTTTTCACAAGTTGAATCTTCCAGGGAAGGTGGCCGATGGACGGAAGTCCCGGATTGGGATAATTGATTATCAATTCCCAATAGGACTACTCGATTTCGGAAACCCGGACTGGCCTGTTTTCTGCAAGTGAACGGTTGGCAGTTTCTGCCAACAAGAGTGCTTGGTACCCATCCTCAATGCCAACCGGAAAGTCGCCTCCATTCTTGATGGATTCAGCGAATACTTCAAATTGATGTAGATATGCTTCAGTGTATCTTTCAATAAAGAAATTCTGATAGGGTGAACCACTTTCGGTATGTGAGGCAGAAAACAACTGTACTTCATTTTCCCTTTTGTTACCGGAAATGAGCATTCCCTTTGATCCAAAAGCCTCAACCCGTTGATCATAACCATAGACGGCACTTCGGGAATTATTGATATGAACCATTTTACCACTTTCGGTCTTCATGATGACCATTGTGGTATCGTAATCATTGATTTCCCGACCTAATTGAGGATCAACCAGTGCTTCTCCAGTTGCAAAAACTTCGATGGGCTCTTCACCAAGCAAATATCTGGCCAGATCAAAATCATGGATGGTCATATCCTTGAAAATGCCACCTGAAGCTAGGAGGTATTCCTTGGGAGGCAATCCGGGATCCCTTGATGTAATTATCACCTGATGCAATTCACCAATCAAACCCGCTTCCATCAGCCTTTTCATACTCGAATGACCTGGATCAAACCTCCGGTTGAAACCAAGCTGAACCTTTCCTCCCCGGGCAATAACATGATCCCTGCATTTACGGGCCCGGTTTAGATCAAGATCTAGGGGCTTCTCACAAAAAACAAATTTTCCAACAGAGGTGAAGCGTTCTATCAAATCCGAATGGGTTTCGGTTGATGAGGAAATTATTACGGCCTTTATTTCGTCATTGCTTTCGATAGATATCAGGTCTGGTGCAATATCAACTCCCAGGGACGAATTCAAACTTCGAACGGATGATTCATTGACATCATAAACAGAAACCAAATTAAACAAACTGCTATGATGAATGTTATTGCAATGCATTTGACCTATACGACCGCAACCTATTACTGAAACATTGATCATGGATGGGTTCCTTATCCGACAATTCAAAAGAGTGTAAGAAATACCTACAGACGTCTAGTTAAATATTGGATTTTGTGCCATTGAACAATTCAAAATAATATTGAAAGCAATCAGCATGTCACGAAATTAGAAGCATTATCCTTTATAAATTATATTACCAGGGATTATTCGGGCGGCTGAATGATTAGGTTTGTCAGGACAAAAAAGGCCTTGACCATGGCTAATTTAGACATTACTTCAAGAAAGATTTGACGCTGAACAAATCAAAAATATCAGTGGCTTGATTCAAATTTATTGCTTTATTAACAAGCCAACGTATCCATTTTAGTTTTGTCAATACTTCAAGACCACTTTTCTTGATTTAAGCCAAAAAGGAAATCCAGGTGATGCAGATTGAAATCCATCATCGACTCAATTGCTACTTCAAGCAAAAGGGAATGGATAATTTTCGAAGTATGGTTTCTGCAAGAGGATTTTTATTGTCAAAAAGATTGTTTGACCAGTAGTCATAGGATGTTTTCCTTGTTGGATTTTAACAAACAATAATCCAGGAAAGTTTGAGGAAATTGATCTAAACCGAGAATGTTTCCGGTCAATATCCAACGTGACATAAACAGCCTAGAATTATGTCTGTTGTAAATAGGAAACAACTTAAATTAATAAAAAACTTACCACTTCCCCCTTTTCCCAGTATTCCTAATTGTTGCCTCGGCAGAAATGACTCTGCCATTCAGTAATATAATTTATAAACGATAAAGGGATAGGTAATAATGAGAAAACTTATCGTATTCGCTTCAGCCCTTGCGCTCTCCGGTAGCATGGTATTCGCAATGGAGGAGGGTGCCATGGATGAAGCGATGATGGAAAAGGCACCTTCCGTAGCAGTGGGAGGGTCGGGCAAGATCGGCATCAAGAACGTTGATGACGGCGATGAAACGACAGAGGATTTCCAGCTGGTCCGAGCTTACAAGGTGACGTTTGATTCCACGGGAACGACCGATGGTGGCCTGATGTTCGGTGCAGGGATGTCCATCAGGGATGATACCGGGGAAGAGGACATGCCCGTTGTCAAGGGTTCCTACGTATTTGTTGGCGGGGGCGACGGTTCCTGGAAGCTGCAGTTCGGTGGCAATGATCCGGGTATTGACCTGGCCGGCGGCTTTGGTGTTGCCGATGACCACTTCGGTGGTGAGGGTGATGTATCCATGGCCCTGTCGGGAGCCTTCGGAGATACCAGCTACAGGATTTCAGCCGCTGACCCCGAGGCAACCGGTGATGCAGAAAATGACTGGTCGGTGGGTGTCAGCCATTCGATCAACACGATCAGTGTCGGGGTTGGCATGGATTCCGAGAGTGGACTCGCCATTGGCGTTGGTACCGACCTTTCCGGTGTAAGCACTTTTGTCTACTGGTCAAAATCCGAATTGAAGATGCAGGATATTCAACCGGTTTATGGTGCTGCTGATGTACAATACGCAAGTCCATTAAAAGGTACACACGAGGGCAGTGGTTTGGGTGTCAAGGCATCCATGTCAGCAGGCGAGGGTGCCACATTTTCAGTCGGCTATTCGGTAGAAAAGATTGAAACAATGGCTACCCACGAAGCAAATCTAACTCCTATAACTACTCCACCTGCAGATTACAACGGGGAAAGAGAAACCAAATTAATTGAGATTGACTTTTCCTATGATCTCGGTGGTGGTGCCAAGTTGACCGCTGGTATTGATAAGAAGGATATCACAGGCCCCACTAACCTGATGGACCCTTTATTAGGCGATGACAATCCAAGATCCGAAACCCCAACGGATACCACTACGCTTGAAGCAGCAATTGCCTTTTCCTTCTAGTACATAGAAGTATAACGAATGCAGAGGGCGGGTTTTCCCGCCCTTTTTTTGAACCCGATTTTACAAATGAAATTTCTATCCTGCCACATTTCAAGCTAGAACTTGGTGCCAGATTAATGAAAACAAGTTATTTGCATTATAACTTACTGAAATGTTTTCAATTATTTCGGTTGAATTTAATATCTCCGATTTTTACCCTGCATTTCATACAATCGGGAATCAGCTCGGTTAAACTCGAATGATTCATTCCCTTCGATATAATGGTTATCAGGGCTGGATGGCAGATAGAAAAAAATGGGAATTATATACTTGAGTTGACAGGTCAACCCTCGTATCCATTTCACACTTCACCGGCAAGGCCACCTCCCCGTCCAAATTTCCTCCATGTGCTGTTGCGCCTATCCCTGAGGCCAATATGGTGCGGGCCGCATTCAGGCCGCATGGCCACAGGGATAGATGATCTGGCGATGGGTTGCAATGGTCATGGGGGCAGGGTGGAACTTCCTGGTGTGGTTGGTGACCGGGTGTCCCCGGAGGGATAATCAACATGACAGGCGGTTTTGTTTCAGGGCCGTGGTGGCAAATCGGATTTGTCCATATATGTATATAAGCCCCTAAATTTTTGGTCCGGTTGAAGGAAGTATCTGCCGTGGTGCATCCAGTTCATTCATGAGATCGCAAACTGTTCTGTATAACAAGGGTAGATCGTCTGTGATTGTGGACCAGATCATCATAATTATGAACAAGTACATTTCTGAAATCAATAATGTCTGAAATGTCTGGTATTCTTGTTGCCAGTTCAGGATGGTGTTCACGAAGCCGTCTCATTGCTTCACCAATCGTTATGAACCAACGTTCCACGG
>JAJEHS010000006.1:345000-779291 GCA_022823605.1 Paracoccaceae bacterium | reverse complement strand
CTTCAAGGGCAAGTACTACTGGCACAGTTTCGATATTGTTTCCGGCGTGAAGGTATCACGGGGAAGGATTCACATTCCCGGCTTCGGCAGGATGGTGGTTCGCAGAAAAGGCGGCAATCCCCACCCTGACGGCTTACCCGTATCGGCAACACTGAAAAGGATTGGAGCCAAATGGTATGCAATAATCTGCTTCAGGATTGGATCACCTGAAAGAACCGAAAATGGAATCCCGTTGGGACTGGACATGAATGTTGCCCAGGTTACCGACAGTGATGGAGTTCGTCATGATTTGTCATCCTGCAGGAAACTTGAGGAGAGGGCAAACCTTCTTCAACGAAGGTTGTCGAGAAGGAAAAAGGGTTCCAACAGACGATTGAAGGCAAAAAACCATCTGGCGAGGGTCAGGAGAAAAATGGCCAATCGCAGAAGGAATCGTCTTCATCACATCAGCAAACTGATTTCCATGAAGACGGATACGGTATATGTTGAAAACCTTCAAGTCAAGAACATGACGAAATCAGCGAAGGGAACAATCGAGAACCCCGGTTCGAATGTAGGACGGAAAGCGGGATTGAACAGGGCGATTTTGAAGACGGGATGGCATCAACTTCATCAAATGCTTTCCTACAAGGTGAACAGTGTGGTTGCCGTGGCACCACACCATACTTCACAAACCTGCCATGTGTGCGGTGCCAGGGATTCCGGCAGTCGCAGATCACAGGCCTTGTTCAAATGTGTGTCTTGTGGATATGCAGGCAATGCCGATGTCAATGCAGCATTGAATATCATGGCCTTCGGGATTGAGGCTACTGTACGGGGAGGAACCGGTGTTGACCATCCTGTGAACCGTAAAATCAATACATCGAGTAATGAATGTTACTCATGTATATAAGTCCCATATTTTGAATATATTACATCTAAGAAAATGAAATCATCATAGTTCTAGGAAGAAGACAGAAAATGGAACAAAATACCATTAGACTGACAGTTGCGCAGGCAATCGTAAGATATCTTTGTAATCAATACACAGTAATTGAAGGTCAGAAGGTTCCTTTATTTGCTGGCGTATTTGCCATTTTTGGACATGGCAATGTAACTTGCCTGGGAGAAGCGTTAGAAAATGCAAAGGACGAACTTCCAACATGGCGGGGGCAAAATGAACAAGCCATGGCCCTTGCGGCTATTGCCTATGCCAAAACCAAAAAGCGCAAGCAGTTGATGATTGCCACAAGTTCCATTGGCCCGGGAGCTACGAACATGGTAACGGCAGCTGCAGTTGCACATTCAAACAGATTGCCGGTTTTGATATTGTCCGGAGATGTTTTTGACAATCGAAGACCAGACCCAGTTTTACAGCAAGTCGAAAATTTTTATGCTCCAACCATATCGGTCAATGATTCTTTCAAACCCGTAACCAGGTATTGGGATAGAATCACCCATCCTGAGCAGATCATCTCCTCTTTCCCTCAGGCAATTGCCACCATGCTTGATCCATCGGATTGTGGACCGGCATTTATTGGACTTTGTCAGGATACCCAGGAACTTGCATTTGACTATCCTGTAGAATTTTTCAGGGAAGTTATCCACAAAATTCCCCGACCCAGACCTGATACAAAAAGTATATCGGAAGCGGTTAAGCTGATCAAGAATTCTAAAAAACCTATTCTGATTGCCGGAGGAGGTGTCAAATATTCCGAAGCCGAGGCTGAGTTGGAAGCCTTGGCAATAAACAGAGGCATACCGGTAGCTGAAACAATCGCTGGCAAGGGTACCTTTACCCATGAACATCCGGCCCATATCGGCCCCATTGGTGTCATCGGTTCAAGTTCAGCCAACAACATTGCCGCTGAAGCCGATCTTGTGATTGCAGTTGGTACCCGATTACAGGATTTCACAACGGGATCTTGGACCGTTTTCAATAGAGCCACTAAATTCCTTGCCATAAATACTGCTCGATGGGATGCCAATAAACATCAGGCATTGCCAGTCATTGGTGATGCAAGGGAAACTTTGGTAGAGATAGAATCCTCCCTTGGTGACTGGCAGTCACAGGAAGGGTGGTTATCCAAGGGTAAGCAGGAGTTTTCAGATTGGAATGATCTCTTGGACAAATTGCAGAAACCCACCAATGCCCCTGTCCCCACTTATGCTCAGGTTGTAGGTATGGTCAACAATTTCGCCGGAGAAAATGATCGAATGATAACAGCCGCAGGTGGATTGCCTGGGGAAGTATCCAAGGGATGGCGTGTGAAGTCACCAAATACCTTTGATTGTGAATTTGGTTATTCATGTATGGGTTATGAAGTCGCAGGCGGCTGGGGTACAGCCATGGCGCTTGAAGGAGATGCACTCCCCATCGTAATGGTAGGTGATGGTTCCTACCTGATGATGAATTCTGATATATATTCATCAGTTTTGACCGGTCATAAAATGATTGTTGTTGTTTGTGACAATGGCGGGTTTGCAGTTATCAACAGGCTTCAGAACTTCAAAGGTGGAAAATCCTTCAATAACCAGATTGAGGATTGCAAGGTGGTGGAACCCTTTTACGTGGATTTTGCCAAACATGCTGAATCCATGGGAGCCCTTGCCAGAATGGTGAATGGGCTTGGCGACTTGCAAAATGCCCTCGATTGGGCGAAAACTACAGACCGGACGACTGTAATTTGTATCAAGACCGATGCCTACCAGTGGACACCTGGGGATGCACACTGGGATCTGGGAGTCCCGGAGGTAAGTGATAGTCCTGATGTCCAAGCGGCTCGACAAGAGCAGGAAAACATCAGAAGCAAGCAAAGAATTGGAGTCTGACCGTGTTTGCCCGATTGGGGATAGCTCCCATTGCCTGGTCGAATGATGATCTGCCGGAATTGGGTGGTAACACGCCACTGGAAACCTGCTTGAATGATGCCGCAAATGCTGGATTTACGGGCGTCGAAACAGGTGGCAAGTTTCCTTCAACCAGTGATGAGTTGGGACCGATACTTGATCACTATGACCTTGATCTTTGTGGAGGATGGTATTCGGGAACGCTTCTGGTTACGGACTTGAACGAAGAGAAAGAAAAAGTTGCCGCTCAATTGAAACTGTTCAAGGATTTAAACGCTCCTTGCATGGTTTATGGTGAAACTGCTCATACAATCCAAAATATTCAATCAGTACCCCTTGCTCGAAAAATCAAACTTGATGAAAATCAAATTCGAGACTATGGCAGAAAATTGACCATCTTTTGCGAGTGGTGTCGGGAAGAGGGTATGTTCATGGCTTTTCATCATCATATGGGAACGGCAATTGAAACCCAGACCGAATTGAACATGTTGATGAATTACACTGGGGAAGCAGTCGAATTATTGTTTGATCCCGGACATATGGCTTTTGCTGGCGGAGATATTTTTGAAGTCATTGACAATCATGCTGAAAGAATTCGGCATGTTCATACCAAGGATGTAAGAAAAAACGTACTTGATACAATTGATTGGACAAGAGACAGTTTTCTGGATGCCGTATTGAGAGGAGTCTTTACCGTACCAGGTGATGGATCACTGGATTTTGGCGAAATTATACATAGGCTTGCCAATACAGGTTATGAGGGTTGGTTTGTTGTCGAGGCCGAACAGGACCCAATAAAGGCGCCTCCTTTTGATTATGCACAAATAGGATATAGAACACTCAAACCGATTGTCCTGAAAGAAGGATACAAGCTGATGGGGAGGACTGATGAACCGGCTGGATGACAAAATTGCAATAGTAACCGGAAGTACACAAGGTCTGGGAAAAGCAATCGCACAAAGGTTTGCCGAAAGTGGTGCGACAGGGTTGGTTACATGTGGTCGGCGCGCGAGCCAGGGCATGGAAGTTGCACAGGAAATTACAGACCAAACGGGGGTACCAGCCAAATTTTTCAAGGGTGATCTGGGTAGCATTGAGGATTGTCGCAACATTGTCAGGTTTGCCAAACAGGAGTTTGGTCGCGTTGATATTCTGGTTAATGCCGCAGCGATTACCGATCGGGGAAATTTGCTGGATACTTCTCCGGAACTATTTGACCAGATGTTTGCTGTGAACGTCCGGGGGCCATTTTTCCTGATGCAGGAGGCGGTCAAGCTAATGATTCGGCAGGGAATCAAAGGGGCCATTGTCAATATCGGATCAATGTCAGCCCATGCCGGACAGCCATTCATAATTGCCTATTGTTCCTCAAAGGGAGCACTCGCCACACTGACCAGAAATGCAGCCTACTCCCTGCTTCACAATCAAATCAGGGTCAACCAGTTGAATATCGGCTGGATGTCTTCCGATGGCGAAGATGTCATCCAGCGAAAATACCATGGTGCCGATGACGGCTGGCTCGAAGAAGCTTCGAAGAAATTACCGGTTGGGCGGTTGATTGATCCAAAGGAGGTTGCCCGGGCAGTTTCCTTCATGGTATCTGATGATGCCGGGTTAATGACCGGGTCAGTCATTAATTTCGATCAATCCATTTGGGGTGCTTACGATTCTCCACAAAGTTCCGGGAAACCGCTCGCTTAAGCATGGATGCTACCTGGGGCAGTTTGATTTTATTGTCGGAGAATATCTGATATTCACAATGAATGCTTCTTTTTCAAGCCCCCAACTATTGTGAAATCAGAGTTAATAATTAATATAACTCTCCACTAATTCGAAGTTTGATCGTCAAGACTGAACTTATAATTTATTATTTGGAGGAAAAATGAAAAAAATCATTCTCTCATTTGCTGCTTTGATGCTTTTTGCAGGTTCTGCAATGGCAGAAAAGTACATTATGGTTACCCATACTCAGGGAACAGACCCATTCTGGCCTGTTGTAGAAAAGGGCGGTAGAGATGCCGCTGAAGCATTGGGTGTAGAATTTGAATATCGATTTGCCCCCAGTGGGGATATGGCTGATATGGCCAAGTTGATCGAATCTGCTGTTGCAACTAATCCGGATGGATTGGTTGTTTCCCTGCCTGACCCAGACGCTTTGGGTAATGCCATCAGGGCTGCTGCAAATGCCGGTATTCCAGTTGTAACCATCAATTCAGGATTGGAATCATCCAAGGCTGTGGGTGCAATCATGCATGTTGGACAACCTGAAAGACTAGCTGGTGAAAAGGCGGGTGAACGAGCCATGGCCGAAGGTGTAACCAACGGACTTTGTCTTAACCAGGAAGCATTCAATACAGCTCTGGTAGATCGTTGCACCGGTTATTTTGATGCCATGGGCAAGGACTTGAACATGATTGATGTTTCAAATGACGTAGCTCAAATCAAAACCAGAACCGCCGCCGCGCTGCAAGCAGACCCGTCAATTGATGCTCTTTTGGCCATTGGACCTCATGTTTGTGAAGCAGCAGCCGAAGCAGTGGATGAAATCGGAGCCGAAATTCATCTGGCTTGTTTTGATATGACTCCGGGTGTTATTAACCTGATCAAGGATGGCAAGGCTTCCTTCACCATTGACCAGCAGCAAAGACTACAAGGTTACATGCCAATTGTTGTCCTGCATCTTTACAACACAAACGCAGGAATGTTGCCTGGTAGCAATATCCCATCTGGACCCGGTTTTGTTGATGCTTCCAACGCAGCAGCAGTCGAAGCCCAGGCTGGCGTAAACAGATAAGTAATCCATACTTTATCGCATGAGAATTTTGGGAAAGGGACTTGTTCCCTTTCCCTGTCTTAAGAGAAATAGCCTTTGAAGGCTCAATGATTTTAAGAGCAAAGTGATGCAAGCAGAAAGAAAAGAATCAGACAGGCAAGTCAGTCAGGGTGCATTCAGGAAATTTATTAGAAGACCGGAAATTGGTGCCTTCTCCGGAATGGTGGTTATCCTGCTTTTTTTGGCCATCGTTGCAGGCGATGTGGTGTTTAACCCCCTGGGAATAAAAAACAACCTTTCAATCATTTCCCAGTTGGGAATCATAGCCATAGGTGCGTGCCTGCTCATGATAGCAGGAGAATTTGACCTTTCCATCGGTTCCATGATCGGTTTTGCCGGCATGTCCATGGCCATGATGCTGAAATGGGGGTTGCCGTTTGGATTAGGGGAAGCAAGCCCTTTCATGGCCTTTACCCTGACCTTGTGCATGACTCTGTTCATTGGGTGGATAATTGGCAATATAGTTGTACGCTCGGGATTATCATCCTTTATTGTAACCCTGGCATTTCTATTTATTCTACGAGGTCTAACAGAGGTCAGTTTCCGGGAATTCAACGAAGGTTCAACCCAGATATCAGGGTTACCTGATTTCAAGGAGACCGATTTCTTTGCCTATCTGTTCGGAGGTGAAACCTTCAAATGGGCATTCACCCTGCTTTATGAAATGGGATACAACCTGAACCGACTTGGCAACCAGTGGGTGATCGGTTTGGATGCTAAAGTGGCTTGGTGGATATGTATTGCCATAATTACCTATATCGTTCTTTCCCGAACGCAGCTTGGCAACTGGATTTATGCTACCGGGGACAACAAGGAAAGTGCCCGGGCCAATGGTGTCCCGGTGAATCAGGTAAAGATCGGCCTGTTCATGTTTACGGCTTTTTGCGCAACCGTTTTCGCAGCCTGTCAGGTCTTTGATACCAATACGGCTGATGCTGCCAAGGGAAACCTCAAGGAACTTGAAGCGATTGCTGCCGCTGTTGTTGGCGGTACCGTTATGACAGGTGGATTTGGATCCATCGTTGGGGTAATATTCGGGGCAGTAATTTTTGGTTTGGTTCAAAACTCCGTATTCTATATCTCCTGGATTGACGGTTCGTATTATCGGGTATTCTTGGGTACAGTGCTGTTGATTGCCGCCTTTGCGAATGAAAACATACGTAAACGGATAACTGGAGGTATTTGACATGGCCGAGACAGTTGCAGAACCTTTGGTCAAACTCAGGGGTATCGCTAAGAAATTCGGCCCCTTTGTAGCCCTGAACGGGGTTGACATGGATATCTATCCAGGCGAAGTACATGCACTTCTCGGTGATAACGGTGCCGGTAAATCAACTCTCATCAAAATCCTGTCAGGTGTCCATCAACCGAGTGCCGGTGAAATCATAGTCGATGAAAAACCGGTTGTATTCCGATCTCCAAGGGATGCATCAGCAGCAGGTATCGGAACGGTTTATCAGGATCTAGCCCTGAATCAGCTGATGTCGGTATCCCGTAATTTTTTCATGGGACGAGAGATTTTCAAGGGTCCCCCACCCTTTGGCATGATGAAATTGAAGGAAATGGATATCATAACCCATGATGAAATGATCAAGATTGGAATTGATATTTCCGATCCTCATCAGGCAGTAGGTACCATGTCGGGAGGTCAACGGCAGACCCTGGCGATTGCCCGGGCCATTTATTTCGGTGCCAAAATCCTTATCCTGGACGAACCAACCTCGGCCCTGGGTCAAAAACAGCAGATGGAAGTTCTGAAAACAATCAAGCGGGTCAGGGCACTCGGGAATATAGCCATAATTTTCATAACCCATAATGAAATTCATTCCAAGCTTATTGCCGATCGCTATACCTTCCTTTCCCTAGGTGAGGTAATAGGTTCGGGTACCAGGGAAAGTTTGGATGGTAACGACATTCGAAGACTGATGGCCGGAGGAGCTGAAATGGCTGATCTGGAAATGGAATTGGGAAAGATATAACCTCGTTTTTTCAATACTGAAAATACCGAACCTGTAAGGTATTGCCTTTGGTTTCTCCTATCAGGATAGATTTTGTTATTGGCTGATTTAATCTACGTGGAGAATTATACATTGAAAAGAGTTTACACCTGGTCCGCCAAGCCGACTACCCGAACGTTGACAATTGCTGATTTGCAGGCAAACAAGGGCCAGAAAAAATGGACTCAAATAACGGCAAACACTCCTGAGGAGGCCATCGCTGCAGATCAGGCCGGATTGGACATGATAATCTGCAATTCTGTCAATACGGGATTGGTACGCTCTGCCGACACTCCACAATTTTTAACGGCATCAATCGGACTTCCCGATTTTGCAACCGAAAGCGATATCCTGCGTGAAGCCTTCCGGTGTCTTGCTCTTGGTGCAGATGCAATCATGACGGCACGGAGCATGCAAATCGTTTCAGCCCTAGCCAAGGAGGATATACCTGTTATGGGGCATCTGGGACTGGTTCCCCGTAAATCCACCTGGAAGGGAGGATTGCGTGCTGTTGGTAAAACCGGTTTGGAAGCATATGAACTTTTCCAGGAATTCAAAAGACTGGAAGACGCTGGAGGTGTGTTGGTAGAGGCGGAAGTCATTCCAGGCAGGATAATGAAGGAAATTTCTCAAAGGACAGGCTTGATCACCGTGTCCCTTGGTTCTGGCAATGGAGGGGATATTGATTACCTCTTTATGGAGGATGCCTGCGGTGATTCCGAAAATCCGCCGAGGCATGCCAGGGCTTTTGGCAATTTGATGGTGCTCAGGAAGCAACTGGCCGATGATAGGATCAAGGCCCTGATCGCTTTTCGAAAAGCAATTGAGGAAGGGAATTTTCCAGGGGAAGATGAAACAGCAGGAATTTCAGATCATGAATTTTCTGATTTTCTGGATTTGATGAATAAAAGTTGATTCAGGATTTCCATATTCTTATGCTGATTTTTATATATACCAGGTAAACCAAAAGGTTATAATTCGGTTTTGTATTCGTGATAGTATCAGCTTATGGGAATTCAACTTCTAGGCTAATGTATATCAATTCAAGGTAGTCATAGATGGAAATGCCATCTTCAAATAATTCGATTATCAATGACAAGGACAGATTAATAGGTCTTTTCAACCGGATACTGTCAACGGACTCGGTCATATCTGACCCTTATGAGACCAAAGCCTACGAATGCGATGGGCTGACAGCCTACAAGTGTTCGCCATTGGCTGTTTTGCTTCCCAGAACCACCGAGGAAGTTTCCGAGATTCTGAAAATTTGTCATGAAGAGAAAGTACCTGTTATACCGAGGGGTGCAGGAACATCTCTTTCGGGGGGAGCACTTCCAACCAGTGACAGTGTGATTTTGGGAACCTCCAGATTAAACAATATACTTGATCTGGATGTTGAAAACAGAATGGTTAGGGTTCAAACTGGTGTAACCAACCTCTCGGTTACCGAAGCCGTTGAAAGCGAAGGCTTTTTTTATGCTCCTGATCCCTCCAGTCAGTTGGTGTGCACCATTGCAGGCAATATTGCCATGAACTCGGGAGGTGCCCATTGTCTCAAATATGGCGTAACCACCAATAATCTGCTGGGAGTAAAGATTGTTCTGATGGACGGCTCGGTCATGGAATTGGGTGGAGAGTACCTTGATTCCGGAGGATTGGATCTGTTGGGTGTTGTATGTGGGTCCGAGGGACAATTGGGAATAGTTACCGAAGCCGTGTTGAAAATCATACCAAAGCCCGAAGGGGCAAGACCAATATTGTTGGGGTTCGATTCCAATGTCATTGCTGGTAATTGCGTTTCGGACATTATTGGAGAAGGAATACTGCCCGTTGCTATTGAGTTCATGGACCGCCTGTGTATTCGAGCCTGCGAGGATTTTGTCGGGGCCGGCTATCCGGATGTCGAAGCTCTTTTGATTGTTGAAGTGGAAGGGTCAGCGAAGGAAATTGATGAACAGCTCGACAGAATAAAGGTAATTGCTTCACGACACAATCCCGTCGCCATGAAGGAAAGCAAATCCGACCAGGAATCCAAATTGATCTGGCTCGGAAGAAAATCTGCTTTCGGTGCCATGGGAAGGATCAATGATTACATGTGTCTTGATGGAACCATACCCGTATCCAGACTACCTGATGTTTTAGAAGGCATTTCTTCCCTTTCCGAAAATTACGGTCTGGCGGTAGCCAATGTTTTTCATGCCGGTGATGGAAACCTTCACCCGTTGATTCTTTTCAATGCGAACCAAGAGGGTGAACTGGAAAAGTGTGAAAGTCTGGGGGCGGATATTCTCAATCTATGTGTCGAATTGGGAGGATGCCTGAGTGGTGAACATGGAGTTGGAGTAGAAAAAAGAGATTTGATGACGAACCAATTCTCGAGGCAGGATCTCGAAATCCAAATGCGGGTAAAGGATGTTTTCGATCCTGACTGGTTGCTGAACCCTGCCAAGGTCTTTCCATTGGAAATTTCAATGGAGCGAAGACTAAATTGAGACCTGCAAACGAATCAGAACTTTCTGACTTGATAGCAGGAAGAATCTCACCTGTAATATCTTGTGGTGGTGGAACCCGTCCAATTGGACTTACCTCGATAGGCGAAAGATTGTATCTTGGCAATCTCAACAGGATAACGCAATATGAACCTGGAGCCTTAACCCTGGTTGCCGAAGCGGGAACCACCCTTAAAACCATTTTTGAAATTCTCAATGAAAAAGGTCAAATGCTTCCATTTGAACCGATAGATTATCGGGGTTTGCTTGGATGTAGAGGAGAGCCAACAATTGGTGGCATGGTTGCAACCAATTCCTCTGGTCCGAGGAGGGTCAAGGTGGGAGCCTGTCGGGATTATGTAATCGGACTCAGATTTGTTGATGGCGAGGGTAATATCATAAAATCCGGTGGTCGTGTCATGAAAAACGTTACCGGTTATGATCTTACCAAATTGCTAACAGGAAGTTTTGGTACACTTGGAATAATAACCGAAGTGGCCTTGAAGGTTTTGCCTGCTCCGACCCACGCAGCAGTATTGTTAATCGAGGGTCTGCCCGAGAAACTTGCATTGGAGGTACTAAATCGCTCTCTGAATTCCCCATTTGAGGTTTCAGGTGCCGCTCACTTATGTTCCGGACTTGATGGCTATCCGGTCACAATGATTCGACTTGAAGGATTTCAATCATCAGTAATGTATCGGGCAGAAGAGCTTTCAAAATATCTTGAAGACACAGTTACAATAACTGTAGAAACTGATCCCGAACGAACTAGGGGAGGTTGGGAATATATCAGGGATGTTGGTCCTTTTCAAAACCGGAAAGGAGATGTGTGGAAAATAATAACCAAGCCTAACGAAGCCCTTTCGTTGGTTAAGGGTTTAAGGGAAAGCATCGAAATTGAAGTTTTTTATGATTGGGCAGGAAGCTTGATTTGGGCATTGGTACATAAAGGTACAAATTTGAGGGATTATCTGCAGAGTCTGAATGGTCATGCCACGCTCATAAGGGCAAGTGATGGCAACAAGTCGAATTTACAGGTTTTTCACCAGCAAAGCATCATGGAATTGGAATTGAAGAAACGATTGAAACACAAATTTGATCCTCGCAATATCCTGAACCAAGGGATGATATTGTAATATAACCATGACCGTCAGTTCTGGATATATGGAACCCGAGTAAGGCTATTTTATGGAAACAAAGTTCACTGAAGAGCAACTTTCCAACCCTCCTATAAAAAGGGCCAATGAAATCCTCAGGACATGTGTTCATTGTGGATTTTGCCTTGCCACCTGCCCAACATATCAGGTGCTGGGAGATGAACTAGACAGTCCCCGGGGCAGGATTTACCTGATAAAGGATATGCTGGAAACCGGACGACCTGCCGATGAAAAAACCGTCAAACATATTGACCGATGTCTTTCATGCCTTGCCTGTATGTCAACCTGTCCTTCTGATGTCCATTATATGCATTTAGTGGATTATGCCCGGGAATATATCGAGGAAACCTACAAACGTCCCCTGACAGACAGATTGCTTAGAAAAATGCTGAAGGTCATGATGACCAATCAAAAACTATTCGGACTGAGTTTGTTGTTTTCAAGGTTTGCCAAACCTTTCGCTTCCTTCATGCCAGACAGGCGATTGAGGACCATGTTAAGTTTATCTCCATCCGGAATCAAAAAGGCACAAGAATATATTAGGGGAGAAACATTTTTTCCCGAGGACAAGAAAAAGTTCAGGGTTGCCTTGTTGATGGGATGTGTTCAACAAGCAATCAATCCGTCAATAAACCAGGCAACAATCGGTTTGCTGACAAGATTGGGTTGTGAAGTCGTTGTCCCTACCTATGGTTGTTGTGGTGCCTTGCCCCACCATATGGGTTCCAAGGATGATTGTTCCCGTCTGGCTTTGGGAGCCATCAATTCACTGATTGAGGAGATGGATGGGGATGGGTTGGATGCAATAATCATCAATACCAGCGGATGTGGAACGACCATCAAGGATTATGGCTACATGTTCCAGAATCACCCATCACAAAAAGATGCTGAAAGGGTAGCGGAAATGGCAGTGGACATAACAGAATTTATTGACAGGATCGGCTTTCCCTTTCATGAAAAACCATCAATAAGGGTAGGATACCATGCTGCTTGCTCGCTCCAGCATGGCCAGGGAATCAAGACCATACCCAAGGAATTGTTGAAGAGTGCCGGATTTGAGGTTGTGGAACCCTTGAACAGTCATCTATGCTGTGGTTCGGCCGGAACCTACAATATGTTGCAACCCGAAATTTCCAAAGAACTCAGAACCAGGAAAATTGATACCCTGGAAGCCAAAAAACCAGATATTATTGCCACTGGCAACATTGGATGCATGGTCCAGATTTCGGCTGGTACCAATATTCCGGTTGTTCATACCGTAGAACTTTTGGACTGGATATCCACGCCAACCAGTTCACCAAAATCCCTGGACACCCTGAAAGCTGATTTCAATTGTTGATTGCATGGATTTTTTTGATTCCAAAACTCTTGAAAATCACATATGGTGCCCTATTTATAGGCTATCAGAGCCGAAAGGTCTGGTAACTTAGCCGCCCGTTCAAATGAAGGGCACATTATGAAAATCGCTCAAATGGAGGATTATGTCATGCGTACATATGATTTGTCACCCCTATATCAAACAACCGTAGGTTTCGACCGTTTTCAGGACATTCTGGACAAGGTCTTTACCCAGGATAGTGTTTCTACGGGGTACCCCCCTTACAATATCGAAAAGACATCGGATGAAAGCTATGTGATTTCCATAGCTGCAGCCGGGTTCTCAAGCAAGGAACTTGAAATCGAGGTCCGCGAAAACAAGCTCATCGTAACCGGCAAGAAAGTTGCCGATGAAGCCAAGCGAGTTTTCCTGCACAAGGGAATTGGCCAAAGAAGTTTCCAGAGGAAATTTCAACTGGCTGATCACGTCAAGGTCATTGCTGCCAATTTCACCGATGGAATGCTGAACATTTCCCTGGAGAGAGAAATTCCCGAGGCTTACAAGCCCAGGAAAATTTCCATCAGCAATGGACAGGCAAAAGAGTCCACCATCGAAAACGGTAAAGCCGTCGAAATAGAAGGCTAACACCTCAATAAATTACCGTCTCGCCCCGGTAACTCTGTTACCGGGGCGATTTTTTGAGAATTTCAATTTCTATGAGAATTGATCTTTGAGGCGAAGTTGGAATTTAGACGCTGATACAAACGTATTTCATTTCCAGATAATCGTCTATACCGTGTCTTGATCCCTCTCGACCAATACCGGACTGCTTTACGCCGCCAAACGGTGCAGACTCGGTTGAAAAAATGCCGGTATTAACACCAACAATTCCATATTCCAGTGCTTCAGCCACCTTCCATACTCGGGATACATCCTTGGTATAAAAATACGAAGCCAACCCATGGATGGAATCATTGGCCAACTCAATGACTTCTTCATCAGAGTTGAATTTGAAGAGTGGGGCGAGCGGACCAAACGTCTCATCGTAAGCAACCATCATGCCCTGATCAACATCTGTTATAACCGTGGGTTCAAACCAGTATCCACCCAATTCAGAAGGATTCCCACCAGTCAGTACCTTTGCACCCTTGCCAACGGCGTCCTCGATATGGGATTTAACCTTTTCGACCGCATCCTGATTGATCAACGGACCGGTATTTACACCATCTTCGAAACCATCTCCCAAAACAAGTGATTTGGTTGCTTCAGCAAGTTTCTTTGAGAATTCATCATAAACACCTTCCTGGACATAAATCCTGTTGGCACAAACACAGGTTTGACCATTGTTACGATATTTACAAATCATCGCACCTTGTACAGCTTCATCAATGTCAGCATCATCGAACACTATGAATGGAGCATTGCCACCAAGTTCCATTGAGACCTTCTTGATTTGGTCGCCAGCCTGTCGCATGAGAATCCGCCCGACTTCAGTTGAACCAGTGAAGGTAATTTTCTTGATTATTGGATTTGAACAGAATTCTTCACCAACGGCACGGGACTTTGTTGAAGGTACAACCGAGAACAAGCCCTTGGGTATCCCAGCCCTTTCAGCTAGAACAGCCATTGAGAGTGCAGAAAGTGGTGTTTCACTGGCAGGTCGACAGACTATTGAACAACCCACTGCCAAGGCTGGAGCAACCTTTCTGGCAATCATGGCATTTGGAAAATTCCATGGCGTGATCGATGCAACAACACCAACTGGCTGCTTTAAAACTACCAGTTTTTTGTCTGTTTGATGGCCAGGTATGGTTTCACCATAAACCCGTTTGGCTTCTTCGGCAAACCACTGGATAAATGAAGATCCATAGACGATTTCACCTTTTGCTTCAGCAAAGGGCTTCCCCATTTCAGCAGTCAAAATGGAAGCGAGATCATCTGCATTTTCCATTGCCAAGGCATACCATTTCAAAAGAATCTCGGATCGCTCCTTGGCTGTCTTGGCTGCCCATTCCTTTTGAGCCACTTCAGCAGATTCTATGGCTCTTCTGACCTCGGCTACTCCAAGATCAGGGATGGAAACGATAACATCCCCTCGGGCAGGATTGGTAATTTCAAAGGTCGCACCATCATCGGCATCAACCCATTCGCCATTGATATATGCCTTTGTGGCAAGCAGGGTTGGATCGTTCAGGATCGAAACCAGATTTGTATGATCAAGCATTTTATCATCCTTAAAATTGATTATTCACAATTTCAATTTTTGTTCCCAAAAGCCAAAATACAAGTGAACAAGTATAAAAATGTAGATGGAATCACAAAGAGTAGTTCTGACAATTTGAAAAACATACCTCCCAAATTTGCAATTAAGTTGAGTTTATTACCATAATCAAAATGGCTGAAACAGGATGTTACGGCAGATTGACTACTCTTGATTAGAAAAAATCTGCCTTTGGAAAACTCTGCGGTCAAAATGATCCCTGACTATCTCTCAATCTTATATGTACGTAAGCTCCTCAAACGAACCTTCGCGATAGAATGGTAATTGTTTCAACTCCACGCTTTGATCAAAAATTCCATCTACGAAGAGTATCACGTTTCGGGTTATGGCGGCTAAATCCAATTGCAATGCTTCCTCAAGATCAAACCAGTGAAGTTCTGAAAGTTCACCCGATGCATTGCCAAAACAGTTCATCTGGCTGGATTCGATCTTTTCGCTTATTGTGCAAAGAAAAAACCTCGTATCAAATCTCCTTGTCATTCCAGGTGGGGTAATGGCCCTCAGAATAAATCCCATGGTATATTCTTGCAAGTCGATGGACTTAATCCCTATACCGGTTTCTTCTTCCAGCTCACGTAGTGCACAGTTGACAAGTGGTTGGCGTAAATCCCGGTCAGTTTGAATGGACAGTTTTTCATAATTCCGAATTTGAAGATTCAAATTTAAGGGCACTTCAAAGTCAATGGGATCTAGTGAACCGCCGGGAAAGACGTATTTATTGGGCATGAATACGGCATTTCTGCCCCTCTTGCCCATCAGGATTTGGGGTAATTCCAGTTCATTTCGTAACAAGATGACACTTGCTGCATCCCTAATTTCTTGTGTATGTGTCATCTTGCATGATCAGGCAGGTTTTTTGGAAGGAAAATATCATGAAGAATTATACTGCTATAGTGATTAATCCTAGCCATAACTACCATCACCCCATCGGCCAAAAAAGTCAATATCCTCAATTTGCAGATCGCCGTAGATAAGCACGGTACAAATTATTAACCACACGAGGGTCGTAAAAAGCGTTGTCCAAAGTGCCTTGGACTTGAGCCGGGTGTTTGTCGGTGCGGAATGGGGAGTTCCCAATTCAATCTTGCCTGCTTCCTTTTGGGTTTTTATCTGTCTGGGTAGAAAAAAGAAAAAACACAAAACCCATAAAACTGCATATAGAACAACGGCACCGGCGATGGACATGTTATCTAGCCCTCTTCAAACTCTACCAGCGAACCGAGGCAATCCTTGGGATGAAGAAATATTACCGGTTTGCCATGAGCACCAATCTTGGGAGGCCCAAGTACTCTTAGTCCTTCATCTTTGACCTTTTTCATGGAGGTATTGACATCATCAACTTCCAGACAAAAATGATGAATTCCTCCGGATGGGTTTTTCTCAAGAAAGGCAGCTATTGGGCTGTTTTCGCCCAGAGGTTCCAAAAATTCAATTTTGGTGTTAGGCAATTCAACGAAGACAACCGTAACTCCATGCTCGGGAAAGGCATCTGGTTCGGAAACCTTACCACCCAACACCTCCCTATATAGCCTCGTGGCTTTTTCGAGGTCCGGAACAGCGATGGCAATATGGTTTAGTGCTCCGATCACGACTATCCCCTTATTTTCTTGTTGATCAATTGTACAGCCAGTTCCAGACTGACGTTCTTGGGTGAAATATCCTTTGGTATAGTAGCGTTGATTTTATTCCATGAAACATATGGTCCATATCGACCTGTACGTAATTGAATCGGACCTTTTTTTTGTGGATGTTCTCCAAGATTAGTAACTTTTGATCGATTTGCCTTGCTGTTTACGATGTTAATGGCATCCTCCAGTGTAAGAGAATCCGGTTTCACAGATTTGGGTAGTGAGGCGTTAATATTGTTCCATTTAAGATAGGGCCCGTACTTTCCATTAAGTAAACTTATATTTCCTCCCTCCGGGTGAACTCCCAGATTCCCAAGCCCAGAAACGGTCGTTTCATTCAGGAGACTTACGGCTCGGTTAATCCCAATTTCAAATACCTCATTGGGATTTTCCTTCTCTAGGTTTTTATATTTGCCATCATGCTTGAGGTAAGGGCCCAAGGGTCCGATACCAGCGACTATTTCCCTGCCGGTTTCCGGATGTGAGCCAACCAATCTGGGAAGTGAAAACAGTTTCAGGGCAAGATCTAGGTTATATTCACCTTCCTTGAAGGATTCAGGAATACTGGATCTCTTCGGTTTCAACTTTGAATCTGGCTCTTCAGATATTTCAAAAAATTTGCCAAACCTACCCGATTTCAGAATGATGTTTTTGCCTGTTTCGGGATCCTTACCCATAACTTCGGAATGCGGTATAAACCCTTCCTTGCCATACAGGAATGGCTGATTGTACTTACATTTGGAACACGAAAAGTAGGGGTCGGTGTTCTTGAACACTCTCAGCTCAAGTCTTCCATCATCGCAGTGTGGATTGGGACATGTTAGGATGTGTTTTGAAGATGATCCATTGACCAATATCTGGGGTGCCACAACTTCAGCAACGTTTTCAATGACTTCCTTGATGTCCAGATTGTTTACATTGTCTACCTTTGGTGCAAAATCGGTCCAGAAATTTGACAAAAATCGATCCTTGTTTGCCCGTCCCCCCGATACCTCGTCCAGCAAGTCTTCCATTTCGGCAGTAAAGCCGTATTCCATGTATTTTGGAAAATATGTTTGTAAAAAAGAAACTACCACGCGCCCCGATGGGGTAGGCTGCAATTTGTTCGATTTCGGAACAGGAATCACATAACCCCTGTCAATCAGGGTTGCAATTGTTGAGGAATAGGTAGAAGGCCTGCCGATGCCATGATCGACCATGGCCTTGACCAGCGAAGCCTCGGAAAATCTGGCTGGAGGTTGCGTACTGTTTTCCGTAACGTTAGTTTTTGCGAGGTTGATTGTTTCTCCCTCAGTCAAAGCGGGTAAATCAGGATTGTCAAAGCTCTCATCCTTGTCTGAAGCCTTGGCGGCTTCACCCCGACTTTCTTCGTAAACCTTTTTAAACCCATCAAAAAGTTGAACTTTCCCGGAAGCAGATAATTCAAGTCCAGGATTTTCAGATTTGATTTGAACCTTGGTATTTTTTACAAGATTCGAAGCCATTTGAGTGGCAATTGTCCTTTTCCAAATGAGATCATAAAGATTGGCTTCCAGTTGGGTAAGGGATGCACCCTGAGTATTTAAATCTCTGGCATTTTGGGAAAGTCTGGTTGGTCGAATACACTCATGGGCCTCTTGAGAGTTTTTGGCCTTGTTTTTGTAAACCCTTTGTTTTGGTGAAAGATAATTCGCACCAAACAATGTGTTGATCGCATCGCGGCACTGCTTTACTGCTTCGGGTGCCATATTGATGGCATCTGTTCGCATATAGGTTATATGTCCCGCTTCATACAGTTTCTGGGCTACCCTCATCGTTTCCGAGGATTTCAATCTCAACTTTCGGTTGGCTTCCTGCTGGAGGGTTGCAGTTGTGAATGGCGGGGGAGGGTTTAAAGCGGACTCCTTGCTGATAATGGATCGGATTTCGTAGTGTTTCAATTCCTTGAGCAGTTGTTCTGCATTTGATGCCGCTTCAGCATTATCAAAACCGAATTTACCCAATTTTTTACCATCAAATACTACAAGGTTTGCCTTGAATTCCTGCTTCTTGGAATTCTTGAAGGCAGCTGAAATGGTCCAGTAATTCCGACTTTCGAATTGCTCAATCTTTTGCTCCAGTTCCGATACCAGCCTGAGACAAACCGATTGTACCCTGCCTGCGGAAGCCCCACAAGGCAGCTTTTTCCAGAGAATGGGTGAAAGATTGAATCCGACCAGGAAATCCATGGTTCTTCGGGCAAGGTATGCATCAACAAGGTCCATATCGATCTGCCTGGGTTCCTTCAGTGCGGTCTGTACACTTTCCTTGGTAATGGAAGTGAATGAAATCCGATTCTTGTGACCGTCTGTGATATCCCTGAACTTTGTTTTGAGAATTTCCTCCAGATGCCAACTTATAGCCTCACCTTCCCTGTCGGGGTCGGTTGCCAAAATCAAATTGGGGTCAGTTTCGAGTGCTGAAATTATGGCATTGATATGCTTCCTGGCATTAGTGGGGACTTGCCATATTACCTTGAAGTTGTTTTTGGGATCAACCGCTTCATACTTGGGTTTGAAGTCTCGGACATGGCCATAAGATGCCAAAACCTTAAAGCCCTTACCAAGGTATTTTTCAATAGTTCTGGCCTTTGCGGGGGATTCGACCACTACTACTGGCATGATGTCTCGGACTTGGTCATTAAAAGGTACCTACCAAAAAATTATCTGAACCGATTGGTTTTTCCAAATACCGGCATGAAAATTCACCGTAATTCAGTTAGTATCTATGAATTCAAATTAGGATTGCACTAACAAAATTTTTTTTCCGGTAATTTATTGTGGGTAAGTGATAAAGGCTCATTTTGAAAAAATACAATAAATTTCATTTTGCTTAGAGAGGACAATAATGGGAAACCATGGTTATGATAAGGGAGAACTCAATCTGCCATTTGTCGGCATTTGTACCTTTGGGAAATATCCATACCTTAAGGAAATTGTCGATAATGAATTTGATCTGGCAATTATTGGTGCTCCTTTTGACATGGGGACTCAGTGGAGAGCGGGAACAAGGTTTGGCCCACGGTCTGTCAGGGAAGCTTCCACTCTTTTCTCCTTTGGACATGCTGGTGCCTATGACCATGAGGATAAAATAACATACCTAGACCCTCGAAAGGTCAGAATCGTGGATTTAGGAGATGCCGATATAATCCATACCGATACAATCTCAAGTCATAACAACATAGAAAAAATTGTACGATATGCCCTTTCAAGGGGAGCAAAACCGGTAACAATCGGTGGTGATCATTCGATAAACATACCTTGCCTCCGAGCATTTTCCGATCAGGTACCCATGCATTTGATCCAGATTGATGCTCATTTGGATTTTGTAGATGAAAGGCACGGGGTAAGACATGGGCATGGGAATCCCATGAGGAGAGCTGTTGAACACAAACATATTACCGGCTTGACCCAGATTGGCATCCGCAATGTTTCCTCTACTGCAAGGGAAGGGTATGAGGAAGCCCTGCAAATGGGTTCGGAAATAATTTCTGTCCGACAGGCTCGGATCATGGGTAATGATGATCTTCTCAGCAGAATACCCGAGGATGCCAACTACTATGTTACCATTGATATAGATGCGTTTGATCCTTCAATCGCACCTGGAACAGGTACACCAAGTCATGGAGGATTCCTGTATTACGAAATACTGGAGTTTTTAGATGGCCTTACCAAGAGAGGGAATGTTCGTGGTGTTGACCTTGTGGAAGTAGCTCCCGATTATGACCCGACCGGATCCACGGCGATTCTTGCGGCTCAAATCCTGATGAATTTTATCGGCAGAATACTTCACAACTGCAGGTAATTTGGGATTGGTTGAAATTCCTATGGTTTATGCGTCCGAAAAGCCTCTTCAATGGCTGCAATATCAATCCTGTTCATTTCAAGCATTTTGTTGAAAACCCTACCGGCTGCTTCACGATCCCGATCGTTGAGCAGTTCAATCAGTCTCCTGGGTACAATTTGCCATGAAATTCCATAACGATCTGTCAACCAGCCACACCTGCTTTCCTTGCCGCCATTGGCAGTCAGAGCCGACCACAACATGTCGGTTTCCTTCTGGTCATCGGTAGAAACTGAAATCGAAACTGCAGGAGAATGTTCAAACTCATTACCACCATTGATAATCATGAAATCATTGTTGCCGAGAGTGAAATCAATGACGATTGGAGGTTGATCGGGATCAGATTTGTAAGCTGAAGTGATTGCACTTCCTGGAATCAGGGAAACATAAAACTCGGCTGCCTCTTCACCATTACCAGGAAACCAGAGACAGGTACGTATTTTTGAATTTAGTGACATGTTTTTTTGTCCAAGAAGATAAATCTCAGGAACCTCCCCCACCGATTGTCAAACCACCAATCAGTATCGATGGTTGACCAACACAAACGGGAACCCATTGTCCGTCTTTACCGCAGGTTCCAATACCGGGATCAAGGGACATGTCGGCGCCGATGGCTTGTATGTTTTTCAGAACAGAAGGGCCATCGCCAATAAGTGTTGCATTTTTTATAGGCTCTTTTCTTCGGCCATTCTGAACCCTGTAGGCCTCAACGCAGGAAAATACGAATTTACCACTGGTTATATCGACCTGACCGCCCCCAAAACCTACCGCGTGAATGCCATCCTTGAGGTTGGAGACGATGTCTTCCGGATTGTCATTGCCTGCCAGCATATATGTGTTTGTCATACGTGGCATAGGGGTATGGGCATAGGATTGCCGTCGTCCATTACCTGTCGAACCAGTGCCCATCAACCTACCATTCTGCCGGTCTTGCATGTATCCTACAAGGATGCCATCTTTAATCAGGGTCGTTGCTTGGCTGGGTGTTCCTTCATCATCAATCGAGATTGATCCTCTTTTGTCAGGCAAGGTTCCATCGTCAAGAACAGTTACACCTCTGGATGCAATTCTCTTTCCCATCAGACCTGAAAAGGCGGATGTTTCTTTTCGATTGAAATCCCCCTCAAGGCCATGACCTATGGCTTCATGAAGGAGAATACCAGGCCATCCCGGTCCGAGTACAACATCCTTGATTCCTGCAGGTGCAACTTGTGCACCAAGATTGACATTGGCTATTCTGTAGGCTTCATCGACAAGGGATTGCCATGTTTCCGGTGCCATTAGATGTTCGGCAATAAAGCGACCGCCTTGTCCAGTAAATCCTGCTTCCCTGTGTCCTCCAGATTCAACAATAACAGATACACCCAGCCTTGACATTGGCCTGCTATCTCTGACCAACCTGCCTTCTGGTGTCATGATTTCAATTTCCTGAAAGGATGTGGCAAGGTTTGCAGAAACCTGAACAACCTTATTGCTCAAATCACGTGCGTATGAATCGATTTCTTTCAGAATGTTTACCTTTTCGGCAAAGCCGTTGGCTTCAAGAGGATTTGTATCCCCATACAGTTTCCTGTTGGTCTGGGCCGGGGATTTGTCCAGACGCCCCTGCCCATCCCTGGTGACCACCTTGAGGGATTCCGAGGCATTTTTAAGTCCCTGAACTGTCAACTCATTCGAGTGGGAGAAACCCGTTTTTGTACCGTTGACAACCCTCAAGCCAAATCCTTCGACGGAATTGTAACCTGCTTGTTTAATTCGGCCATCGTCCAATGCCAACGTTTCACTTTTGGAACGCTCCAGAAACAATTCACCATCCTCACCCCCATTTACTACGGACTGCAGCAACTTCAGTGACTGGTGATAATCAAGATTGGTTTCAAAGGGTCGGAAAGGTAAATTCAAGGTAGCCTAAATTTTTTTTGAAATTGAATTTAAAATATTTTTCAGTAGTTTATATTATGCCCGGAGGTAAAGATATTGTTGGACGTACATTCACAAAATAATTATCTCCGGCATTATTTTTGAGGTAATGAATGAGTTTTTATTTTTAAGGAATTCCTGATGAATCATTTGAAAAGACTAAAAAATTATCTTTTCGGCATAGTTGTGTATGGTTTGACCTCACCAGCCATGGCTGTGGATGTGGATCAGGAATTGGAAATCATTGGTGTTCCCATTCCCGATGGCATAAATTTTCAACCTTCCGTTACCGAAGTAGCCCGAGATGCCATTTGGCTTGATAATATACTTCTTGTTGTCGGAACCTTGATCGTGATATTTGTACTTGGGTTGCTCTTGTATGTAATCTTGAGATTTAATGCATCCAGTAACAAAACGCCTTCTCAAACAACCCACAATACTCCCCTTGAAATACTCTGGACAGCCATACCAATAGTTATTCTCGTTGGTATTGGAATCATTTCACTACCAATTCTCTTCAAGCAGCAAACCATTCCAGAAGGGGATATCACCATCAAGGCAACCGGTAACCAATGGTATTGGACCTACGAATACATGGATCATGATTTTTCCTTCGACAGTTTCATGCTGGACAAGTCGGCCGTTGAGGCTCATGGATACACCATGGATGAATACATGTTGGCTACCGATCAACCGGTAGTTATACCCGTTGACACAACCATAGTTGTATATGTTACCGCTTCCGATGTCATTCATGCCTGGACTGTACCGGCTTTTGGTGTCAAGCAGGACGGTGTTCCCGGCAGGTTGGCCGGTTTGTGGTTCAAGGCTGAAAAGGAAGGAATTTACTTCGGACAATGTTCGGAACTCTGTGGAAAGGACCATACTTACATGCCCATCACCGTCAAGGTCGTCAGTCAGGAAGTTTATGGTGACTGGATTCAAAGGGCCGAGGCAGAATTTGCGGAAGTAAGTGACATTAAGGAAGAGGTTCTTTACGCTTCAATACCCTGATTGTACGACAGAACCCATTTCTATCATTGAAATCAATCGATGATCTGGAATTATTATACTTATTTTAGAGAATGGTAGACTCAACAGTAATATCCAAACCCCAAGAGGTTAGAATCAGTGAGGTGATCGAACTGCTGAAACCCCGGGTTATGTCACTGGTAATCTTTACCGCTTTCATAGGCATGATAATTGCCCCCACGGGCATCAATCCCATAATCGCCTTGGCCTCTCTGATATTCATTGCCATAGGTGCGGGTGGTTCTGGTGCTCTCAACATGTGGTGGGACGAGGATATTGACCGGTTGATGAAAAGAACCAGAAACCGACCTGTACCTGCCGGTACGGTATCAGGTAAGGATGCCCGGTTGCTTGGGCTCTGGTGTTCCGGTTTTGCCATTTTCATGCTGGCCCTGACCGCCAACTTCCTGGCAGCAGGCATATTGGCTTTCACGATTTTTTTCTATGTGGTTGTCTATACCATGTACCTGAAGCGAAGAACCGCCCAAAACATTGTAATCGGTGGAGCTGCCGGTGCTTTTCCTCCCCTGATTGGTTGGGCTGTAGTGACCAACGGGATCGCACTGGAACCAATATTACTGGTTTTACTTATCTTCCTGTGGACACCACCGCACTTCTGGGCCTTGGCACTAGTTACCAAGGAGGAATATTCCCTGGCCAAGGTTCCCATGTTAACTGTAACCAGAGGCGAACGAATTACCAGAAGGTATATTTTCTGGTACTCGCTTTCATTGATTCCGATTGGTTTCATGATTGCTTTCAGTTCAATTGGAGGTCCGCTGACCTTGGGATTGGTGATCGTGTTGAATATTATGCTAACGCTGGGTTCGTATCAGGTCATGACCAGAGATGCCGAGAAGTCAGCAAGTGATGGTTACATCAGGGAAAAAGTCCTGTTCAAATTATCAATCTGGTATCTTTTCGTCATGTTCGCTGGGTTGGGTGTGGAATCGATGTTACATGCATTTTATGAACCATATCTGGTTTGGCCGGAGTTGTTTTGATGGCCATTTCCAAAGAGCATGAGCTTCATACAAGAAGGAAATCAAGAAACATTTTTGTTTCGCTTGCCTTGGTGGCATTTGTGTTTCTGGTCTTTGCCATTTCGATTGCAAAATTTCAAGATGGACAGCTCATTGAAGGATTTGATCATTCCTACAGGGCAACCTTACTAAAGGTAGAAGAATGATTAGCCAAAAAAACAGGAATACGCTATGGAAACTCGTCGGTGTCATAGCACTGATGGGTGTTCTGGTGACTATTTCTGTTCCATTATATGATTTGTTTTGCCGGGTAACCGGATTTGGTGGGACACCACTTCAAGCTGATGCAAATCAGAGTGAAGTAATAAAAGATACCATCAATGTAAGGTTCGATGCTTCCCTTGAACGGAATATGCCATGGGATTTCAATCCTGCCGAGAATCAGGTAACTGTCAACTTGGGTGAAAGCAAAACCATGAATTATATCGCCCATAATCCCACGGACCAGACAATAACCGGATCGGCAACCTTTAATGTATTTCCGTTCACGACTGGTGAATATTTTGTCAAATTGCAGTGTTTTTGCTTCTTGGAACAGGAACTGGCACCAGGTGAAAGCAAGGAAATGCCGGTAGTGTTTTATGTTGATCCGGAAATCCTAAATGATCCGGAAACAAAGAATTTGGAAAGTATTACTCTTTCGTATACATTTCACAAAGTTAAGGATAAGTCCTCAACCTAAAAATCAGGAATAAAGAAATATGGCACATGCAAAAGAACATGACTATCACATAATCGAACCATCGGTCTGGCCTTTCCTTGGAGCAGTTGGTGGTTTCATAATGTTGCTTGGGGCTGTCCTGTTTTTCAATGATTACGGTCCCTGGATCATGATGATAGGTATGGTACTCATTGCCTATGTCATGATCGCTTGGTGGGGTGATGTCATCAAGGAGGCCCAAACGGGTGATCATACGCCTACCGTCAGAATAGGCTTGCGCTATGGCTTCATTCTGTTTGTCATGTCAGAGATCATGTTTTTTGCCGCCTGGTTCTGGAATTTTTTCAAGCACGCCCTTTATCCGATGGAAGAGGGCTCCGGTGGTGTCTGGCCACCTGTTGGAATTGAAACCTTTGATCCGTGGCATCTACCCTTGATCAATACCCTGATTTTACTTCTCTCTGGTGCTGCGGCAACCTGGGCCCATCATGCCATTGCCCATGAAAATAACCGCAAGGACCTGATTCAGGGATTGTTTTGGGCAATAGTCCTGGGTGTGGCATTCACCGGATTTCAAGCCTATGAATACAGTCATGCAGCTTTTTCCTATTCAGGTAACATATACGGTGCAACCTTCTTCATGGCGACCGGATTTCATGGAGCTCACGTCATAATCGGTACCGCATTCCTGTTGGTTTGTCTGTTCCGGGCAATGAAGGGGCATTTTACACCAGAGGCCCACATTGGTTTTGAAACCGCGGCTTGGTATTGGCATTTTGTTGACGTTGTATGGTTGTTCTTGTTTGCAGCTGTTTACATTTGGGGTGGCTAAAATCCCAAGTCTGGTCTAGGCCGGACAAAATTCCTTCGGGAGATGTAATAGTGGTACCGGATGTCTTATACATCGAAATACCGTAAGTTTACCTTTCCAATCATTTATGGTTTGGCAGGGATCGCTATTCTTATCGGTTTGGGGACATGGCAGGTCCAAAGGCTGGAGTGGAAAACAAACATTCTCAATGATATTGAAGCAAAAATCAATTCCACATCTGTTCCTCTGCCAAACAATCCCGATGAATCGACTGATAATTTCCTACCTGTCTTTGTTCAGGGAAAGGTCAGTGAACAATCGCTATATTATTTGACGAGCCAGAGAGGTTGGGGACCCGGTTATCGTGTCATCTCTCCCCTGGAAATGGATAACAGGGTGATTTTACTGGACCGGGGCTTTATTCCAGACCAACTCAAGGAGGCGCATGAAAATCCGGGATTCACTGAAGTAGAGGGTAATCTGCTTTGGCCGGATGAATGGGATAATTTATTTACACCTGAACCGGAAAACGATATTTGGTTTGCCCGTGAATTAGCGAGAATGTCTAGTGTTCTGGGTACAGAACCTTTGATGGTAGTATCAAAAGCAACGACCAATGAAGATATAAATATAACACCCTGGCCTGTAACCGCTGAGGGAATACCCAATAACCATCTGCAATACGCCATAACATGGTTCAGTTTGGCCACAATCTGGTTTATCCTGACAGCCTATTGGATAATGTGTATTGCCAGAGGTTCAATGGCAAATCTAGAGAGTTAGTGATTAGAGTCAAAAGGATATTCATCCTTTTTAGCAAGATTTATTTCAATGTATTTTGAAGGTGAAATGTAGCGCAATATATTCCTTGCTCCCCCACCATAAGTTACTTTAGATGATTGGTACCGTTCAATGTTATCCACATCTAATTTTACAAAGTAGTTGTTACTTTCACCAAATTCGGTCAATTCATGTATAATACAACTTATTGAGTAAGGATTCGATAATATGACCAAAACTTTTGATGCCAAAGGGTTACATCAATTTTTGTTTCGTGAGGACCGGATGATCAATCCGTTCTTTACAGGACGAAAAGACCTCCAGTACAGGATTGATCAAAAAAGCAAAATAATCGGCCAGGATTACTTGAAGGATCCCGACAGCAATCCGGCAGCAGGAGAGACTACTATTATCCAAGGTCCACCAGGAATTGGCAAGACCTCCCTGTTGGAGAAAATCAGGCAGAACTGCATCGACCAACTGAATGATGAATCTGTAAGTGACAAGATCATTCCGGTCATGATAGCAGACCCGGCAAACCTGACATTCAACTATCTCGGTACACGAATCCAGGAAACGATAAGCGAACTCGACAACAGGGTCACCATTGCCAAGGTCAAGGAGAAGGCCAGCATGGCCTTGCGCAAAATATCCTCCGTTTCAGCATATGGCTTTGGTATCGGTTTGGACAATAGTTCAGAGGGCAAACTTGTATTTCCAAAGAATTACACCATTCTTTTGCTGGTTGATGAGATACAAAGCATACCTCACGACAAACAGTCTGACCAGGCCAATGTCATTCATCGCCTTCATACTGGAAGCAATCGTTATCCGATATTCCCGGTGCTTGCCGGTTTGTCCAACAGCGTGGACGTACTTCAAAAGGTTGTAAGCCCTCGCTTTGGCAGAGGTGCCGTATATAATTTGCAACCGCTGTCCCTGGAAGAGGTAAAGGAATCCCTTGGAAAATTCATTGATCATTTCCATGTCAAGTCTACTCCTGGATTGACTTCCAAATGGGGTGACCAGATAGGTGAATGGGTGGATGGCTGGCCCAAGCATTTGGAGAATACTCTGGCAGCTTTGGGACACGGGTTACAGGAAACAGAAGGAAAACTTTCGACTGTTGACCTGCTTGCGGTCAAGGGTCGGGCCGCACAATACCGTGTTGAATATTACGAAACCAGATTTGAATCATTTAAATCTGTCAAGAAGATAATCGGCGAGATCATGGCCGAAATAGGGCCAAAACCAAGAAGTGGCGAAGAAATCCTTGAAATCATAGGAAAGACAATTGAAAAACCACAATGGGCAGAAAAATCCATCAAGCCAAAAATTGAAGGGTTGGATTTTGATTATTTGCATCGTTACGGGTTTATTGAAGAGGTTCATGATCTACCGGGTACCTTGTACCATTGCCCGATTCCATCCCTGCATTCATATGCCGTTGCCACCACGGGTTCACCCCTTCATGCATTGGCCTATTCCAATGACATTAAAGCATTCAGGAAATTGCTGGATCTCGGGTATGACATAAATGGCAAGGATGCCTGGGGGCGCACACCCCTCAAGATAGCTTCGGAAAACAACTGGAACAAGCTTGCTTATTACATGTTCAAGGAAGGTGCAATGCTTGACCCTTCCCGAATTGATAACATGAAGGGAAACAACCCGAAAGCCAACCACCTTAACAAGGATCTTGAACCTGACAAATCACCTTCCGGTTCAGGGGGAGATGACAATGATTTCAACCCATCACCGGATTTTGACATGTGATTGTTAAGCAAGGTAACAGGGGAATTACCCACCATTAAGGGTCCCTGAGAAAATAAACAATATGATCCAATACTAATAATACTTCAACAAAGACCTTACACTTTTCAGTAAAATATTTATTTGTCACTTTTCGGTACCATTATGTGTGGACATTATGCCATCAGAGTGTGAATCTCCTATCCGATTAAGAGAGCAATATGATCAAAATTATTGGAATTTCTGATCACAGGGGTATAACAAAATTGGAAACCTCATATGAAAGTAGTCACGGAGAATCCAATGTTTTCCAATAATGATGAATTGAAGCAGTGGAGACGTGATACGGTAGAAAGAATTCTTGATTTTTGTAATCAAGAAGAAATCAGGGTAACTTATGGTGCAGTTGCCAGGGTGATAGAAGTTTTACCAAGTTATGTTGGAAATCACCTTGGTGCACCAAGTAAAAGAAGTTCTTGGATTGTACGAGAGGATAATCATAAGCCAAGTGGATACAAACCAAACCAAATCCATGAAAATTTATTTAAAAATCCAGAGGTAATTAAATCTCCCGAAATACTCATTCATAAAATATTTACCCCAAAGGTTCGCTATATCTCGACCAGGGGAAAGGCACCTCCACTTGATTTCGAAGGGGTTCTTTTATCCGGTCTGGCACCTGATGGCGGTTTGTATGTTCCTAATAGTTGGCCAAAATTCAATAAAACAAAAATGGAACAAATGAGTGGTGCTTCCTATGTTGATACAGCCTTTACCATTATCAAACCATTTACGGGATCGACCTTTACTGATGAAACTCTTAAAAGCTTGATAGAAGCTGCCTATGGCAATATCCATCATCAAGCCAAATGCCCCTTGGTACAACTGGGAGACAACCTTTTTCTGTGTGAGTTGTTTCATGGACCCACCTTGGCTTTCAAGGATTTTGCCCTCCAACTGGTAAGCAGGATGTTTGATCATGTCCTTACTCGATTAAATTCAACCTGTACCATTCTCGGTGCAACCAGCGGTGATACCGGTTCATCGGCCATAGAGGCATTCAGGGGTCTGGACGCGGTGGACGTGTTTATTCTGTACCCCAAGGGTAAGGTATCGGACATACAAAGAAAACAAATGACTACTCCCTCGGATACCAATGTGCATGCCATTGCAGTTGAAGGAAACTTTGATGATTGTCAGGCTTTGGTCAAGGAACTATTTGGGGATTCAGCCTTTCGGCAAGAATTTAATCTAGCAGCAATTAATTCGATAAACTGGGCTAGGATTGTAGCCCAGATCGTATATTATTTTTACTCTGGTATTTCCCTTGGGGCACCTCAAAGGGAAGTGTCCTTTGTCGTTCCCACTGGTAATTTTGGCGATATTTATGCTGGGTATTGTGCCAAAATGATGGGATTGCCCATAAAACAACTGGCCATAGCCACCAATCAGAATGACATATTGTTTCGTACCCTCGAAAGCGGCCAATATCAACTTGAGGAGGTAATTCCTTCTATCAGCCCGTCCATGGATATTCAGGTAAGTTCCAACTTTGAAAGGGTCCTGTTTGATGCCGGTAACAGAAATAGTGAAAATATCGTGGAGAAGATGCAATCCCTGCAAGGAGGTAGTTTTGACCTTGCCGATGATGAGCAAAACCATCTGCAATCCTATTTTATTGCGGGACGTTGTTCCGAAGAAGAAACCATGGAAGAGATCCGTAATACCTATCATGATTCAGGGCAGGTAATCTGTCCTCATACGGCGGTTGGCGTCAAGATTGCCAGAGAGCTTGATCTATCCTCGGGGGAGGCGGTAGTTTCCCTTGCTACAGCTCATCCGGCAAAATTTCCGGATGCCGTTGAAGCTGCTTGTGGTGTCAAACCTGTACTACCCGATGCCTTGGCCAAAAAGCTTGAACGTCCTGAACGAATTGCCGGTATCGACAATTCGGCTGAAAAACTCAAGGAATTTATCCGAAATAAGGTTAGAGGATTATGACTCGTTTAACTACCCTGTCGAATGGATTCCGTGTAGCCACTGATCAGATGCCGGGGTTGAGATCCTCGGCACTTTCAATATACGTTCTGGCCGGAAGCAGGAATGAACGGGAAGACCAAAACGGGATTGCCCACTTTTTGGAACACATGGCGTTCAAGGGAACCAAATCGAGGACTGCCATTCAGATAGCCCAGTCAATCGAGGATGTAGGCGGATTTATCAATGCCTATACCAGCTTGGACCGGACGGCCTATTTCATCAGGGTGCTGGAAGAGGATGTTTCATTCGGGATCGAACTGCTTTCTGATATTCTTCTGAATTCCGTTTATAGTCCTGGGGAAATAGAGAAAGAGCGGAATGTCATCCTGAATGAAATCAGACAATACAAGGATTATCCTGAGGATGTGATTTTCGAGGGATTGCAAAAAACCATCTATCCACATCAACCACTGGGCAGACCGATATTGGGTTCTTCGGAACTGGTGGGAACATATCAACGGAATAATCTGGTCGAGTTTGTCAATCAATTCTATAGTCCCCAAAACATGATTTTGGCTGCAGCCGGGGCTGTGGATCACGACTCCATTGTGGCTATGGCCGAGCAGTATTTTGGGGATCTGGAGATGCTGCCCACGGAAGGTTTTGTGCAATGCAATTATCAGAATGGTGAGTACAGGGAAGAAAAGGATATTGAACAGGTACAATTTGTTCTGGCATGTGAGTCGCCACCAATAGATCATGATCTTGAGGCAGCCACCAATATTTACACACGGGTCTTGGGTGGAGGATCATCTTCCCGCCTGTTTGTCGAAGCGCGTGAGAAAAGGGGATTGTGTTATTCAATCTCTGCCCAAGCAAATTCACAGTCGGATACCGGTTTGTTTGTGGTGCATTCCTCAACCGGTGAACATGAAATCGAAGAGCTTTGTTATTGTTGTGCCCGTGAAATCGAACGATTACAGAATGATATTGATGAATCGGAGGTAAATAGGGCCAAGGCCCAGATAAAATCCGCAATTTTGATGGGTTACGAGAATCCCTCCAATCGTGTAGAAAGAATGGGATACATGCTTCACCATTTCGGAAAAATACTGTCCATTGATGAAACCATAGAAAAATATGAAAAGGTTACCGTGGATAAGGTAAGGGAAGCTTCAAACTATTTACTGAATGGTCAGGAATTCAGCATGGCACTATTTGGGCCTATAAGTAAAGCACCCTCAAGACAAGACATAATCAGAAATTTGAAATCGTGATTCTATTCAACACGGGAAGTCCACAACTCTATACCGTAAGGCTAACCCTAAGACCTCCCCAAAACAGGGATCATGAAGAGTGGGCCCATCTGAGGGAAACAAGCCAGGATTTTTTGAAACCTTGGGAACCACAATGGGAGGAAGACCATTTATCCAGGTCTTCATTCCATAACAGGGTAAAATGGGCCAGGAAATCCATCGTCGCTCAAACTGCCTTTCCATTCATACTGTTCAGGGAAAAAAGAATCATAGGAGCCATAACCCTGGATCATGTCAGGGGAGCACCATCTCGATCGGGTATTGTAGGATTCTGGGTTGGCGAGGAATATGCCCGCCAAGGATATATGAGGGAAGCGCTGGAGGCTGTTGTCCATTTTGCCTTTGAGGAAATAAACATAAGCCGCATTGAGGCTTCATGTCTGCCAACCAACAAGGCTTCAAGGGGATTGTTGGAAATTTCCGGTTTCAAATATGAAGGCATAGCTCAAAGTTATCTGGAGATTGCCGGCAAGTGGCAAAATCATGTGATATATGCCAATCTCAGGAGCGACAGGAGAGGTACGGCACTTTAGATGCAAATCCCTTCACAGGAAAAGATAGCAAAATTGAGAGAAAAGCTGAATCCCAGTTTGTTTTCGGAATTTTCGGATCGATATCAATCAGAACCAAGGGGGCAGTTCAAAGCCTCGGAAGGGATATTGCTTGCACCCGAAACCACCCGGGATGTTGCCGAAATCGTATCCCATTGCAATACCCTGAAAATCCCTGTAATCCCTTATGGTGGTGGCACTGGTCTTGTTGGGGGACAAATATATACCGGGGCTGAAATCCCCGCGGTAATCAGCCTTCATAAATTGAACAGGATCAGGGATATTTCGGTAACCGATCATTTGGTTACAGTAGAGGCAGGTTGTATTCTTCAAAGGCTTCAGGAGCATGTTGCCCAATCAAATCTCCTCTTTCCTCTTTCCATTGCTTCAAAGGGTTCCTGTCAAATTGGGGGAAACCTTGCGACCAATGCCGGAGGGGTTCATGTAATTCGTTACGGGAATACCAGAGACCTGTGTCTCGGCCTTGAGGTTGTCCTGCCGGATGGTTCGATCATGAACAATCTCAATAGTTTGTACAAGGACAATCTGGGTCTTGATTTGAAGAATCTCATGATAGGGTCGGAAGGTATCCTGGGAATAATTACGGCTGCAACAATGAAGGTTTTCCCCAAACCCGTTGAAGAAGCAACAGCCTATCTGAGTGTATCAGATCTGGACAGTGCAATCATGCTCCTGCAGTTTTTCAGGGAGAAATTCGGGGGACTAATTTCGGCCTTCGAATTGATTAGCAAGACCAGTTTTCAATTTGTCAAAAAAACCGGACTTGTTACCAGACTCCCCTTCGAGAAAACCCCAAAATGGGCCGTCTTGGTGGATTTGGGTTCCGAATTTCATATTGATCTTCATGAAAGACTTGTGGAAGTGTCAGGCCAGGCCCTGTCGAAAAAGTTGATTCTGGATGGTGTATTTGCCAATTCCGAAAAGCAGCGTCTGGATTTTTGGAACTTGCGTGAACTCATACCCGAAGCCAACCGCAGGATTGGTTCCATTGCTACAAACGATATATCCGTACCGATTTCCAAAATATCAAAATTTGTCGAGATGGCTGATGCCGAAATTGCCAAATTGGGAAGATTGACAGCCAATTGTTTCGGCCATATTGGTGATGGAAACATACACTACAATGTTTTTGGTCTAAGCGGTGAAAGTCATGACAATCCCGAACTGAAAAGCAAAATAAGGGAAATCATCTTTTCGATAGTAAATTCGCTTGAAGGTTCCAGTTCGGCTGAGCATGGTACCGGTCGGTTGAGAATTAATGAACTCAGGAGATCCAGGGACAAGACCTACTTGAGTACCATTAGTAAAATCAAGGGCACAATGGATCCAAATAATATCATGAATCCTGGAGTGCTCGTACCCTAACTCCCGATTGCTTCGAATTAAAGTAAGTTACCGATTGCCAAATAGGGATTTGAACGGTTCCACACACTCATAAAAGCCATCCATGAAGGTGCCATTTTCAGGCCGATATACACTTTCAAGGGATATAACACCATCATAACCATCACGCTTAAGGGCATTTGATATGGGTGCAAACAAATCTCCCAGTTGGCCTTCTCCCATTGGTTTGATTTCAAGTGTGGCGTGTGGAGTATTCACTTGCAGGTCCTTGATGTGAATATGACCGATATACCCGTCCTGAACAATTTCGTAACCGTCTGGATAGGCAAGTTCATGGCACCAGCAATTATTGCCCGGGTCCCACAATACCTTGAGATGACTCTTGGCATCGAGTTCATCAATCAGTCTTCGGGCGGTATAATTTGAATTCACCATTATGCCATTGCCTGTCTCGACAGCCAGGGTAATGTTCTCGGACCTGGCCAAATCCACTGCGGGGGCAATCAGGGCTACGGTAGCATCCCAGGCCCCCTTGGCCACATTCCATTGTTCGGCCCCGTTCCTTCCCCAAAGAATCTGCTCCTTTTTTGGCGTCATGATCCTGACCAATGGGGATTTCAATTCCTTCGCCATGTCAATTACCCGTTTGAGCGAATCCATATGTTGGGTATGGAGGTCATCTCCTGGTGTGTTTGTTGCTGTAAGCCCATTGAATATATGCCTTGAAAGACAGGAGACCAGCTTGCCATGCCCATCAAGCATAGACTTGATGGAGGCTATTTCTTCGCGGGAATGATCTCCAACCTCCTTGTCACCAACGAATTGGAGTTCAGCAAAATTAAGCTCGCATTCATCCATGACAGCAAGTGCCACAGAAAGATCACGGCTAATACCATCACAAATCACCCCAAGTTTCATGATACCAATCCCTACCTATGCAGTTCTGCCCCGATGATTTCTTCTATCAGACAGGTTATGACCCAATTATCACCATTTGGAAATCTTGCCTTGCCGGCCTTGAAAAGCTCGTATGAGGATGCTGCTGAATGCATGGGCACCCCGAGTTCTTCGGCGAAATTCATGCTAATACCCAAATCCTTGCTCATTGTGTCAATATGACTGCCAGTTCCTTCAAATTTACGATCAATGATTTTTTCCAGTGAATTGCTGACGATCCCGCAACCAACAGCGGAGGTGGATACAACATTATAAAAGGTTTCTCCTTTGATACCGGCCTTTGCGGCAAGTGCTGCCGCTTCGAAGGTTGCTGTAAATATAGGTCCGATCAGAGATTGCAGACAGGCTTTCATGCTTTGGCCATCGCCTGGATTCGTACCAACCCTGTGGATAACTTTTGATACTGCCTCCATGACAGGTTGATACTTGTCCAGAACAGCATCCTTGCCAGCTGCCATCATTGTTAGTGTTCCACCTTGAGCACCAGGGAAGCCACCAGAAACAGGGCTATCGATAAGGTCAATTTGTGTATCGGCCAATTTCTGGCCAATAGCCCTTGCCTCGAAAGGCTCAATTGTTGCGGTAAGAATGATGACACCTCCAGATGACATTGTTTCGATCAGTCCACCAGTGTCGAATATGACTGATTCGGCTTGCTGACCATTCATGACCATTACAAAAACTGCATCCGAATTCTTGCCAACCATTGATACATTTTCTGCCGGCTTGCATCCGATTTCAGCAAGGGTATTGACCTTTTGACGATCAAGATCGAAAACAGTAGTCGGAAAACCATTCTTCAACAGGTTACGAGCCAATCCCGAACCCATGTTGCCAAGTCCTATAACACCAGTGGTAAACATAATTATTCCAATCAAACTAGACAATAATACCGAATTCAGATTAAGGAAAACTTCGGCAAGAACAATTGGGAGATATCAACAAATTTCAATCAAGGCAGTTTTTGATGTAGTAAGAAATTACTAAAAATTATGAAAAAATCTGTGTTAAATTGAAAAAAGAAATTTAGAATAATGATAAGATAATTCTATACTGGATTCACGTTTGTATTTTTTGAATTATCATTGAGGGGTGGACCATGAACATGACGACCACATCTGATTCAAGCAAACAAAACCAAATGCTGGGAATGAGTACAATTGCGTTTGTATTCTGTTTTGCTGTCTGGACAATTTTCTCAATCATCGGCGTTAGGATAAAACAGGATTTGGGATTGTCGGATACCCAATTCGGTCTCCTCGTGGCTACCCCTGTTCTGACCGGTTCAATCAGCCGGATTTTTCTTGGCATCTGGACTGACCAATATGGTGGACGTCTTGTATTTACCCTCGTAATGGTTGCATCAGCCATTGCAACCTGGTTACTTTCAACCGTAACAACCTATCCGATGTTCTTGCTTGCTGCGCTTGGGGTTGGTCTTGCCGGAGGATCCTTTGCCGTAGGTATTGCCTATGTTTCAAAGTGGTATTCTGCCGAATATCAGGGAAGTGCACTGGGCATATTCGGAGTTGGTAATGTTGGCGCAGCGGTTACCAACTTTGGTGCACCTTTCCTGTTGGTAGCCGTAGGGTGGCAAGCGACAGCCCAAGTCTATTCGGTAGCCTTATTGGTAATGGCGGTAATTTTCTATGTGTTCACCAAGGAAGATCCAACAACTGCAGCTCGGAAAGCCCGTGGTGAAAAGCCCCGATCAGCGTGGATGGAGCTCGATCCATTGCGCAAATTGCAGGTTTGGCGTTTTGCCCTGTACTATTTTTTCGTTTTCGGTGCATTTGTTGCCTTGGCACTTTGGCTTCCACGCTATCTGGTCGGTGTTTATGAACTTGACATAAAAACGGCAGGCATGATAGCTGCAGCCTATTCGGTTCCAGCTTCCATATTTCGTGCTTATGGTGGACATCTTTCAGACAAGCGAGGGGCCAGAAGTGTGATGTACTGGACATTTGGTGTCTCGGTCATTCTGACCTTCATGCTGTCCTATCCCAAAACCGATTATGTAATTCATGGCATTGAAGGCCCCATAATCTTTTCCACGAGTATGGGACTTATTCCATTTGTTATCGCCATCTTCATTCTCGGCTTCTTCATGTCGCTCGGCAAAGCGGCTGTCTATAAACATATACCGGTATATTATCCCGACCACATTGGTTCGGTGGGTGGATTGGTTGGAATGATTGGTGGCTTGGGAGGGTTCATCTTGCCAATTTCATTTGGCGTCTTGTTGGACCTTACTGGTATTTGGACCAGCTGTTTTGCCCTTTTGTTTGGGATTGTCCTGGTAGCACTCCTATGGATGCATTTTTCAATTCGTGCGATGGAACGGAGTGCTTTGTCAGAGGAATTGGATAAGCTACCTGAATTGCCCGAAATGCAATCTGTCCATGGTCCGGAACAGAAGGGAGCACTTGCCGGTGTTCTGAAGGAATGGAGGCCCGGTCCCATTGAAAATTGGAAACCTGAGGATGAACAATTCTGGAAGGAACATGGAAGCAAGATTGCAAATCGCAACCTTTGGATATCCATACCTGCCCTTTTACTGGCATTCTCCGTCTGGATGGTATGGAGTATAGTTGTTGCAAAACTCCCCTCAATCGGTTTTGAGTATACCACCGATCAATTGTTCTGGCTGGCTGCTCTACCCGGGATTTCGGGAGCAACACTTCGTATCTTTTATTCCTTCATGGTACCGATTTTTGGCGGGCGGCTTTGGACAACCCTCACTACCGCCTCCCTCCTCATACCTGCCTTCGGTATCGGCTATTCGGTACAGAATCCTGATACACCTTATTTCATATTCTTGGTTCTAGCCCTGTTGTGTGGACTTGGTGGAGGTAATTTTGCCTCCTCAATGGCCAATATCACATACTTTTATCCGAAGAGGAGAAAAGGTCATGCTCTCGCCATGAATGCCGGATTGGGGAACCTTGGTGTTTCCGTCATGCAATTCCTGGTCCCAATCGTTATTTCAACTGGAGCATTTGTCGTGTTTACGGGCGGGGGTCAGATTACAGCTGATGGATCAACATTGTGGCTTCAAAATGCTGGCTTTGTTTGGGTACCATTCCTGTTGGTTTCAACAGCACTCGCATGGTTTGGTATGAATGATATAATGACTGCCAGGGCATCATTCGCTGATCAGGCAGTGATATTCTCACGTTTCCATAATTGGGTGATGTGCTGGTTATACACTGGTACTTTTGGATCATTCATTGGTTATTCGGCAGGATTCCCATTATTGATGAAGACCCAGTTTCCAGCTGTGGATACACTTTCATTCGCCTTTCTTGGACCGATGGTGGGAGCACTCAGTAGGGCTGCTACTGGTTGGGTTTCGGATAAATACGGTGGAGGAAGGGTAACCTTCTGGACCTTCCTGGGAATGATAATTGCAGTTGGTGGTGTACTTTATTTCTTATCGATCAAGCAGGAACCGGGAGCTTTTTGGGGCTTCTTTGCCTGTTTCATGGTACTGTTCTTCCTGACAGGTGTCGGAAATGCCTCGACCTTCCAAATGATACCTACCATCATGCGTCAGGAAGTTGACAGATTGATGCCTGATCTTGATCCTCCGACCAAGTTAAAAAATGCTGAACGTGAGAGTGCCGCGATTGTCGCATTCACTTCTGCAGTCGCCGCTTACGGAGCCTTTTTCATACCCAAGTCGTACGGTACTTCCATCGCCATGACCGGAGGTCCGGAAGCCGCATTGTGGGGCTTCCTGATATTCTATGCAACCTGTGTAGGTGTAGTCTGGTATTTCTACACTCGTAGAAGTGCAACAGTACCCTGCTAAGTGACAATGAGGTAATGTAACCATGTCATTAATTCTTGATCGCCTCAATTTCCTGGCTCGAAAGAACACCGGCACTTTTGCCGATGGGCACGGAGTAACAACAAACGAAAACAGGGAATGGGAGAATGCTTACCGGAACCGTTGGCAACATGACAAAATAGTCCGCTCAACCCATGGGGTGAATTGTACAGGATCATGCTCATGGAAAATCTATGTCAAGGGAGGTATCGTAACCTGGGAAACCCAACAGACTGATTACCCCCGGACCCGGCCTGATTTGCCAAACCATGAACCTCGTGGATGTTCCCGTGGCGCCAGTTATTCCTGGTACATGTACTCAGCGAACCGGGTCAAATATCCCCTGATAAGATCAAGATTGCTGAAGTTGTGGCGGAAGGAACGAGAGACAAAATCCCCAGTTGAGGCTTGGGCTGCCATTCAGGCCGATCCTGTGAAACGCAAGGATTATATCAGGGTTCGCGGGCTAGGAGGTTTTGTCAGGTCGAGTTGGGAAGAAGTGAACGAGATCATCGCGGCATCCAATGCCTATACAGCCAGAAAATGGGGACCGGACCGGGTAATTGGATTTTCACCCATACCGGCCATGTCCATGGTCTCCTATGCTGCTGGTTCACGGTATCTCTCCCTGTTGGGTGGGGTGTGTATGTCCTTCTATGACTGGTATTGTGATCTTCCTCCGGCTTCTCCCATGACATGGGGAGAGCAGACTGATGTACCTGAATCTGCCGATTGGTACAATTCGGGGTTCCTGATTTTGTGGGGATCCAATGTACCCCAAACCCGTACGCCAGACGCGCATTTTTACACCGAGGTACGCTACAAGGGTACAAAATCTGTAGTCGTTTCGCCTGATTATTCAGAAGCGGCAAAATTTTCCGATCTGTGGCTTCACCCCAGACAAGGAACAGATGCCGCCCTCGCTCTGGCCATGGGCCATGTAATCCTGAGGGAATTTCATGTTGATCGTAAGACCGAGTATTTCGAGGATTATTGTCGTCAATATACTGACATGCCCATGTTGGTAAAACTGGTGAAAAAGGATGGGAACTATGTTCCGGATAGGATGCTTCGAGCCTCTGATTTCAGTAGCAATCTTGGTGAAAACAACAATCCTGAGTGGAAAACAGTAGTTGTTGACCAAGATTCGGGAGATGTCACGACACCACAGGGTTCAATCGGTTTCCGTTGGGGTGAGGAAGGTAAATGGAACCTTGAGTTAAAGGATGGAAAAGGCCGTGACATAAAGCCTATAATGAGTTTCATCGATAAGGACCATCATGACAAGGTTGCTTCTGTAGCCTTCCCCTATTTCGGTAACCGGGAACATGATCATTTCAAGGGAACCGATCATGACAGTGTTCTATACCGCAATGTTCCTGCCAGACGGTTGGAATTGGAAGAGGGTGAAGTTTTGGTTGCAACGGTATTTGATCTTTTGATAGCCAATTATGGTCTTGACAGGGGGCTTGGCGACAATAGTTGTGCCTCCTCATATGATGACAACCAGCCATATACACCTGCCTGGGCCGAGCAAATTACGGGTGTTCCCCGAGATCATATCATTACAGTAGCCCGAGAGTTTGCATCAAATGCAGAAAAAACCCAGGGGCGTTCAATGGTCATTCTTGGGGCAGGGATCAACCATTGGTACCACATGGATATGAACTACAGGGGCATTATCAATCTGTTGGTAATGTGTGGGTGTATCGGAAAGTCGGGGGGTGGTTGGAGTCACTATGTCGGACAGGAAAAATTACGGCCCCAGACCGGTTGGCTGCCACTGGCCTTTTCCCTGGACTGGAACCGCCCACCCCGCCAGATGAATTCAACCTCGTTCTTTTATGCCCATACCGACCAGTGGCGTTATGAATCACTGACAATTGATGAAATTTTATCCCCAACCGCTCCCGAAGGCAGTTGGGATGGCACTCCAATCGATTACAACATCAAGTCTGAAAGAATGGGATGGCTACCATCAGCACCACAACTGGAAACCAATCCCCTGGAAATTTCAGCTGCTGCCGAGAAGGCTGGTAAGGATATCAAGGATTATGTAATTGAAAACCTGAAAGAGGGCAACCTCAGGATGTCGTGCGAGGATCCCGACAATGAAAACAATTGGCCAAGAAACCTGTTTGTCTGGCGGTCAAATCTTTTGGGTTCCTCGGGAAAAGGACATGAATATTTCCTGAAGCATTTGCTCGGAACCGCACATGGCATTTTAAGGGAAGATCTTGGAGAAGAAGGCAACAAGAGGGCAACAGAGGTTGTCTGGCATGACGAAGCCCCAGAGGGGAAACTGGATCTGCTGGTTACAATTGATTTTCGAATGTCAACGACCTGTGTCTATTCCGACATTGTACTCCCGACCGCTACATGGTATGAAAAAAATGACCTGAATACCACAGACATGCACCCATTCATCCATCCACTGACAAGTGCGGCAGATCCTGCTTGGGAAGCACGAAATGATTGGGATATTTTCAAGGGAATTGCCAAGAAATTTTCAGAAATAGCTCCCGAAGTCCTTGGCGTGGAAAAGGATGTTGTGCTTGTTCCCATATTGCATGATACTCCCGGGGAGTTGGCCCAACCATTTGAGGTTAGTGACTGGAAGGAAGGCACAACCCTCCCGATCCCGGGTAAAACCATGCCTTCATTGGCCATCATTGAGCGTGATTATCCCAATCTCTACAAGCGATTCACTGCCTTGGGTCCACTTATGGACAAGTTGGGAAATGGAGGTAAAGGCATATCTTGGAATACCGATAAAGAAATAGAATTGCTTTGTGATCTCAATGGAATAGTTACGGAGGAAGGTCCAACCAAGGGACGTCCCCGAATCGAAACGGATATTGATGCTTCCGAGGTAATTCTGACCTTGGCACCGGAAACCAATGGTCATGTTGCTGTCAGGGCCTGGGAAGCTTTGTCCCAACGGACAGGTCTTGATCACACCCACCTCGCCAAACCAAAGGAAGATGAGGCAATCCGCTTCAACGATATTGTTGCTCAACCTCGAAAGATCATTTCTTCTCCAACCTGGTCCGGTATTGAATCTGAAAAGGTATGTTACAACGCCGGTTACACCAATGTCTATGAATTGATACCATGGAGAACATTGTCCGGCCGACAGCAACTTTACCAGGACCATCTCTGGATGCGTGCCTTTGGTGAAGGGCTTTGTGTTTACCGTCCACCAATTGATACAAAAGGTATCAACCCTATTATCAAGGCCAAATCAAATGGCCGTCCACAAGTTGTGTTGAATTTCATTACCCCTCACCAGAAATGGGGAATCCATTCAACTTATTCAGACAATCAACTCATGTTGACACTTAATCGGGGTGGACCAGTTGTCTGGATTTCGGAAGAAGACGCAAAAACAGCAGAAATAATCGATAACGACTGGGTAGAGGTATTTAATGTCAACGGAGCCATTACAGCGCGTGTAGTCGTATCTCAAAGAATGAAGCAAGGTACAATCTACATGTATCACGCTCAGGAAAAACTGATTAATACCCCCGGTTCCAATATTACCGGACAAAGAGGGGGTATACATAATTCAGTTACTCGGGCCATTACCAAGCCAACCCACATGATCGGCGGGTATGCCCAGCAATCCTATGGATTCAATTATTATGGTACTGTTGGTTCCAACCGGGATGAATTCGTGGTGGTCCACAAACTTGATAAGGTAGACTGGATGTAGAAGCCATCCAGATCAAACATTGCTCAATCGGAGGTAGCAAAATGAAGATACGTGCACAAATCGGGATGGTACTTAACCTCGACAAGTGTATCGGTTGTCACACGTGTTCAGTAACATGTAAAAACGTCTGGACCAACCGCGAAGGTGTCGAATACGCCTGGTTCAACAATGTCGAAACCAAACCCGGAATTGGTTATCCGAAGGAGTGGGAGAACCAGAAAAAGTGGAATGGTGGCTGGACACGTAAATCCAATGGCAGGATTGTACCCAAAATGGGATCAAAATGGCGAATCCTGGCCAAGATATTCGGTAACCCCGACTTACCGGAAATTGATGACTATTATGAGCCGTTTGATTTTGATTACGGACACCTTCAAACATCTGCTGAAGGTAAGACCGCTCCAACTGCCAGACCGCGTTCCATGGTTAGCGGCGAGCGGATCGAAAAAATTGAATGGGGGCCCAATTGGGAAGAGATTCTCGGGGGTGAATTCTCCAACAGGTCCAAGGATTACAATTTCAAGGACATTGAAAAAGAGATATATGGCGAGTTCGAAAATACATTCATGATGTATCTTCCAAGACTGTGTGAACATTGTCTCAACCCAACATGTGTTGCGGCATGTCCCTCGGGGGCAATCTACAAACGTGAGGATGACGGTATCGTTTTGATAGATCAGGAAACCTGCCGTGGTTGGAGAATGTGTATTTCCGGATGCCCCTACAAGAAAATCTACTATAACTGGTCCTCAGGCAAGTCTGAAAAATGTGTTTTTTGCTATCCTCGAATTGAGGCAGGTGAACCAACGGTCTGTTCGGAAACCTGCGTTGGACGCATTCGCTACCTTGGTGTGATCCTTTACGATGCTGACCGCATTGCCGAAGCCGCATCCACCCCGGATGAAAGGGATCTTTATGAAGCACAACTCAATGTATTTCTTGATCCTGAAGATCCAGAAGTAATTGCCCAGGCCCGACTGGATGGAGTTCCTGATGCTTGGCTTGAGGCTGCTCAAAGGTCTCCGGTCTACAAGATGGCAATGGATTGGAAGATTGCCTTCCCATTACACCCTGAATACAGAACCTTGCCGATGGTTTGGTATGTGCCACCACTTTCACCCCTGCAATCTGCTGCCGAGGCAGGTAAAATCGGGTGGGAAGATGGCCTGCCCGATGTCCGGTCCATGCGCATTCCGGTCCGGTATCTCTCGAACCTGTTGACAGCAGGAAAGGATGAACCCGTGATTAATGCTCTTGAGAGAATGCTTGCCATGAGGGCCTACATGAGGTCCAAGTCCGTGGAGGGGGTTATAGATGAAACGATTGCCGAAAGAGTGGGATTAACTGGAGCAATTATTGAGGATATGTATCAGATCATGGCAATAGCAAATTACGAAGACAGGTTTGTAATTCCTACCTCGCATCGTGAAATCACGGAGGATGCCTATGATGTCAGGGGATCCTGTGGGTTTACCTTTGGAAGTGGATGTTCAGGTGGGTCTACCGAGAATGATCTGTTTGGGGCCAAGAGACCTCGTACTGTCCAGACTCCATCAGAACTTTTCAAGGAGAGTGCATGACAGTTTCCGTATTCAAAATAGTATCTGTACTTCTTTCCTACCCATCGAAAGAAATACATGAGGCAATGCCTGAGATAGTGCAGATTGTCAATGAGATGCCTATAAACAAACCCATTAGGGAATCCTTGTACAGTCTTGCCAGTGATATTGGTGAACGTGACATTTACGATGTACAGGAGCGTTATGTATATCTGTTTGACCGTACCAGATCCTTGTCCTTGCATTTGTTTGAACATGTTCATGGTGAAAGCCGTGACCGTGGACAAGCCATGGTTGATATGCTAGCCATGTATGAAAAGGATGGATTTGAAATCGGTACCAGGGAATTACCAGACTATTTGCCCATGTTTCTTGAATTTCTTTCAACCAAGCCAATTACCGAGGCTTTGTCCCTGCTTGGACAAACATCACATATTCTTGTTGCAATCCGGGAGAGACTAACAAAACGCAAATCCATCTATGTAAATGCTTTTTCGGTATTGATTTCCCTGGCTAAAATGAAACCCGACCCCAAACTGGTTAATGAACTCCTCCAGATTCCGGATGACGATCCGAAAGACCTTGATGCCCTTGATAAAATCTGGGAAGAGGAGGTGGTGACCTTTGGAGGGGGGACAAGTACAGATAATTGTGGTTTGGAGCGGATGAAGAAGCAAATTCGAGCTGCCCAACGCAGACCACCAGACGCTGTTCAAAATACCAATACGGAGAATCCCAGCCATGTCTGATTTCATAAATACACTGCTTTTTGGAATATACCCCTATATAGCTCTTGTAGTCATGATTGTGGGTACGATCCTTCGTTATGATCGGGATCCCTACAGTTGGAGGTCAGGATCATCACAATTGCTTCGTCGCAAGCAACTCATCTGGGGATCCGTACTGTTCCATGTTGGAGTACTCATCGTTTTTTTCGGGCACCTGATCGGTTTGCTTACTCCAATCGCGATTTTTGACATGATAGGCATCAGTCATGGAGCCAAGCAGATGATGGCAATAGTTATTGGTGGAATTGCCGGAATCATGGCCATCATCGGTGCCACGCTACTGGTTCATAGACGGTTGTTTGATGCCCGTGTACGAGCAAATTCAACCATGTCGGATACACTGATAATCATTTTTCTGTGGCTTCAACTGATGCTGGGACTACTGACAATACCGATTTCAATGCAACATCTTGATGGGCACGAAATGGTGAAATTCATGACCTGGGCTCAGGGAATATTTACCTTCAACCCCGAAGCGGCAAGTTATGTTGCTGATGCAGCCATTGTATTCAAACTTCACTTGTTTCTTGGTTTGACCATTTTCCTGATTTTTCCGTTCACACGATTGGTCCACATGTTGAGCGCACCAATACATTACTTGTGGCGACCTGGTTATCAGGTTGTCCGCGAACGCAATCAAAGGACTACAAACCAAAACTTTCCACAAGCCTGACAAGTAATGATAATTCCAAAATCGGAGCCACGACCCGAAGCCGATATATCCAATGAGTCCAAATCCGGTATCGGTTTTTCCCTGAAGGATGTTCAGGTCAATAAGGTACCCATTCCCGAAAAGCAGATTCTGGAGGAGGCACAAAACCATCCGGCACCTACTCCGGGGAGGGCATTAAGGGCGGCCGCAGAAGCATTGGTGATAAGGGAATTGCTTTGGCAGGAAGCTTGTCGTCTTGATATTTCAGCTATCCCGGAAGTAGATGAAGATGGACGGAAGGAAACAGAGATTGATGCTGCTATCAGGGTTTTGATAGACCAGGAAGTAATAGTTCCCACTGCAACATCTGATGAATGCAGACTCTATTATGAAAGGCACCCCGAGAAATTCAACAGCCCAACCCTTTACGAGGCACGTCACATCCTCATCGCGGTATCAGAATCAGACACGGAGGGACGGCAAAAGTCCAAGGCAAGTGCTGAGGAATTATGTCGAATGCTCAAGTGCAAACCAGAGTTGTTTTCTGTTCTTGCCAGGGAACACTCAGACTGTACTTCAAGTGATCAGGGTGGGAACCTGGGACAGTTGACACCTGGCAGTACGGTAGAAGATTTCGAAAGAGCAATCAAGGGCATGCAGGCAGGGGAAATAACAGAATCACCAGTGGAAAGTCGATTTGGATATCATGTGATAGCACTTGACCGTATCATTGAGGGGCACGTCTTTCCATTTGAAATGGTCAATGATCGCATTGCTGCCTGGCTGGAAGCATCAACTTGGTCCAAGGCAGTTTCGCAGTATATTGCAATACTGATAGGACGAGCAGATATTCGCGGTATATCGCTAGATGGCACTCAAAGCCCATTGGTTCAATAATTAATTGTTGTAATTCAACTTTATTCAGCATCTGTAATGATGGTTTAAACCAAATCTAATCAGCCCTTTCGGTATTATTTACTTGAATATTTTCAATATTTGATTATTATCAACCTGAAAGGGATTAAATTGTGAATTACATATATGACCCCGATCGGTATGATTATCAATTATTATGGCGTACTTTAACTGAATTAAACCCGAAAGGGACGATTGATGAGTAATGATAGAGTAAGGAAACTTGGTAAAATTGTGAAGGGAATTCGAAAGGATCAAGGATTGACCCAGGAGCAACTAGCGGCAACTACAGGTGTGGGTATTAGATTTGTCAGGGAATTGGAGAATGGCAAGGAATCCTGTCATATAGGCAAGGCATTGGCAACAATTTCAATGTTGGGAATTGATATTCATTTGAATGGTACAAAGCTGTGAATCAATCATTGGATGTTTATCTAAATAATGACTTCGTGGGTTCATTGTCCCGAGATGAAAGTGGAACATTGGAATTTTCCTACTCCGATGAATATTACAAAAATGGAAAATATGAGATTTCCTTATCACTACCCATTGATGATAGATTTTCCAACGATTTCTCAGATGATTTTTTCAAGGGTAAATATACAGGTACCAGAGTAGAAGCTTTTTTTTCAGGACTATTACCTGACGAAGAGATAAGGAAAAAATTGGCAAGGAATTTGGGAGTATCGGAGTATAATACTTACTCTTTGCTTGAAGCAGTTGGCGGAGATTGTGCCGGTGCTTTGTCTTTATTCCCCCAAGGTGTCAAACCAAAGCCACAAGATACCAAGGTTTATGTCGAATTTCTGGATGATGACAAATTGTTGCGGATTCTAAAAAAAATAAAAAAGCGCCCGCTGTTAGCTGGTGATGATGGCTATCGAATATCGCTTGCAGGGGCACAAAACAAGTTGGCAGTTGGGTACCTGGATGGGCGCGTGGTATTGGTTAAGGGAGGGGCACCAACTACTCATATTCTGAAACCCATGATCGCAAAATTCAATGATACCGTACACAATGAATTATTTTGTATGAAACTGGCAAAATTGATGGATTTGGATGTTCCCGAGGCTTCAGTGCACTTTGTGCGTGATAAACCATACTATTTGGTTGAAAGGTATGACCGAGATATTGATAACAAAGGGATTGTAACTCGTATCCATCAAGAAGATTTTTGTCAGGCTTTAGGCATTTTGCCCAGTTCGAAATACCAGTTTGAGGGTGGTCTCGATATCTCCAGTAGTCTGGATTTAATACGCCATAATTTTGCCAGCCCAGCCAAGGATCAAATCAAATTCCTGAATTTGATTATTTTCAATTATCTGATTGGGAATTCGGACGCTCATGGAAAGAATTTCTCCTTACTTTATGTTGGTACCAAACCTGAGCTGGCACCTGCTTATGATTTGATTAGTACAGCAATATATCCTGAAATTGAGGTAAAAATGGCAATGAATATCAACGAGGAGTACATACCGGAGAAAATTAATATCAGGCATTTTCAAAAACTTGTACATGATACCAAAACAGCCCAAACTGCTATGGAGAATCAGGTAAAATCAATGTCAGAAAGGATTGTTGATACTGCAAAACTTCTCAAATCAGACCTTGAATTGGAAGGTATTTCATCAAACATTTTTAATGAAATAATCAAAGTCATTCGATCACGAGTGGAGTATCTTTCAGGGGTCAAGCATTATGCAGGTAAATAGTAAATCGAGCAAAGGCAGGCATAGTATTTGTTTCAGGAAATTGACAGGAACCATTCTATCGTATTCATCCATCACGGATAGGATACAAGGTTGTACCAAATTTACTCCCCAATGGCGGAAATAAGAAATTATAATCATAATCGTTTTTTCAGGTCTGAAAAAAGTGATTGACAACCATTTATTTTACCCTATTATTAACTTATGCCGCCGGAGTTGTCCGCGACTTCGGATAAGCCGCCTTGAAGGCGGCTTTTTATTTACTAAGGGGTGTCCGGATTGTTAAAAAGGGTTTCGGTTTATATTGATGGGTTCAATCTTTTTCATGCGATCAAGGATCTTGAAAATAACGGTTTGAAATGGGTGAATCTCTGGAGGCTGTCTGAACAATTGGTCCGTAGTGATGAAAGCGTGGCCGTTGTGAAGTATTTTTCAGCCTATGCCAAATGGAGGGAAACCTCCTATCGCAGGCATCAACGCTATGTACATCAATTGGAAAATGAAGGTGTCCGCTTTGTTGAAGGCAAATTCAAGGGCATTGAAAGATGGTGCAAGTTATGTAGACGATATTATGATGCACACGAAGAAAAAGAGACCGATGTAAATATTGGGGCACACCTACTGGTAGATGCTTGCAGGGACAGGTTCGATCGGGCATTAATAGTATCCTCTGATAGTGACCTACACCAAGCGGTTGACTTGGCAAGGGCAGAAACAACCGGCAAGTTGATCGATATAGTAGCTCCACCCGGCCGAAGGAGAAGGAATCCACGTGCCCGGTTCGAAATCACAACAGATAAATTGAGAAACTCCCAGTTTCCAGACCGAATAGCCAATTACATAGAACAGGGTAGGCGATAATTCCGAATTAGTCCCTACATCGACCTTACCGTTATTCGGTGAAACGGAATCATTTACTTTACGTACAAAAAATTGCCTTTGGAATTAGTCAATTTATTAAATTAATACAGAATTATTCGGTTTGGTTACTACACTTTTTTCGTTTGATAATCTTGAAGGGAAATGCTCTGGTAAACCTCTCTGGTTACTGTATCCCTTTGGAGTATGAAAAACTCACCACAGGGTATGTGAACCCAGATCTCGCTGGTTTTGCCACGAGGTGATTTGTGGAGATAAAGGTATTCGGCCCAACGAGAGTCTGAAACCTCTTCAGCTGGTTCAGGACGTTCTTTCCCGGCCTCGGTGAGGAAATGAAACTCTGTTTCGTTCCGCTCTCCACAAAATGGGCATTCAAATATCTGCATAAGGATTCCTAATGTGCAATTCCTGATCCCGTGGCTTCATCAATTAACCTTCCGGTATTAAATCGGTTAAGGTCAAAGGGTTCACTGATAAAGTGGTGTTCGTCCTTGGCAATTAAATGAGCAAGTAACCAACCACCTGCCGGGATAGCCTTGAAACCACCTGTTCCCCATCCACAATTGATATACACACCTGGTGTATCAATAGGGCCAATCAAGGGTGAACTGTCCGGCACGACATCAACCACACCCGCCCATTGCCGTAACAATTTCAATTGACCAAAGGAGGGAAACATTTCCAATAGGCCTGATACAACTGTTTCCTGAGCAGGTAAATTGCCCCTTTGAGTATGGGTAGGTATCCTGTCAAGGCCACCGCCAAAGACAATTTCACCTTTATCGGATTGCAGGACATATGTTCCGGTACCCAAGGAAAGAACAACTACATCCAGACAGGGCTTGATTGGTTCGGTTACAAATGCCTGTAGGGCATAATCTAGAATGGGTAGGTTCTGGCCAAGTTTTGCAACAAGATATGGTGTTCCACCGGCAGCAGCAATTCCAATTCGATCAGCCCTTATTTCTCCTTTTGAGGTGATTACTCCCTTAACCCGGCCAGCCTCAAGTAGAAAATCTTCAACCATGCAGTTTTCAATGATATCCACACCAAATCCATCGGCTGCTCTAGCATATCCCCAGGCTACGGCATCATGTCTGGCAACACCACCCCTGTTTTGCATGATTCCGCCATGGCATTTGTATCTTGCATCCTTCTTTTTGTTCCACAATGGAATTTTGTCCATTACCTGACGGGCAGTAAGCAATTCACCGTCCACCCCATTAATGACCATTGCATTGGCAATGCGATTGCAAATCTCCATTTGAGTGGGGGTATGTGCGACCATCATCATACCCCGTTGGCTGAACATTATGTTAAAGTTGAGTTCCTTGGAGAGGTTTTCGTAAAGCCTCAGCGATAGATCATAGAGGGCTACGGATTCCGGGTAGAAGTAGTTGGACCTTATGGTTGTGGTATTCCTGCCGGTATTGCCAAGACCAATAGGACCTTTTTCAAGTATTGCCACATTCTTTATACCGTGATTCTTGGCAAGATAATAGGCTGTTGCAAGACCATGTCCGCCACCCCCAATGATAATCACATCATAGGAAGGTTTGGCCTTGGCTTTTCTCCATGCAGGCTTCCAGGAGGGTTTCTTTTTTAGCCCCTGGGTAATCAGGGAACCAATATGATAATTTTCCATTTAATTTTCAGCTAACAGGGAAGGCTCCTCCCTCTGCCGTTCGCTTGGCAATGAACTCCTCCATTTCGGCTTTTCGATCCTCATTGATTTTGGGTGGTTCAAAATCGGCAATTATATCCTGCCATTTTGTCAAGGCCCTTTGGCTAGCATCCTGTTCTCCATTTTCGGTCCAGGTTCCAAAGTTTGACCAATCGGCGATCAAGGGATCATAAAACGCTGATTGGTATCTGTCCATTGTATGCTGACAACCAAAAAAGTGTCCTCCGGGACCAACTTCCCACAATGCTCTCATGGCCAGATCATCCTCAGAATTGGGTGTTGGTGCACAAAGTTCGGCAATGATTTGGACAACTTCCATATCGGTGATGAGTTTTTCAAATGAGACGGTCAATCCACCTTCAATCCAGCCGGCTGAATGAACGAGTATGGTAGATCCTGCCATAATGCAGCTCCATAGCCCCATTTGGGTTTCATTGGCTGCCTGGGCATCATTAATATTGGCCGAGGAACCGGCAGCACATCGCCAGGGAAGACCCACTTTCCTCGCCAACTGCCCGGAACCCAGGTTTGCCTGGAATTGCTCGGGAGTACCAAAGGCAGGTGCTCCAGACTTCATATCCACATTGGAGGCAAAGGCACCATAACAAACGGGTGCACCTGGATTGTTGATCTGGGCCAGGGCCAATCCTGCCAGACATTCGGCATGGCTGAGGATCAGGGCGCCGGCAACCGACGCTGGAGCCATGGCTCCCATCATGCAAAAGGGGGTAACTACGGTCATTTGACCATGGCGTGAAAAATCAATGATTCCCTGTGCCATAGGAATGTCAAGGACTCGGGGTGAATTGGTGTTGATAATGGTGTAACACCAGGGTTCAGCCTGAAACTCATCATCGGAAAGCCCTCGGAAATTCTTGAGTATTTCAAAGGTGTCCAAGGTTTGTGGAGAACCACGCGAGTAGGCACTTGGAAACTTGTCGGAAAGGGTTAACTGGGTTTCGATTACACTGTAATGCCTCAAGTTGGTGGGAATATCCTGGGCCTCAACGAGGGGATTGACCATGTGAAGGGCATCAAAATATTGGGTCAACATTACCAATTCCCGGTAATCGGACAGGCTTGAAGGTCTGCGTCCCCTTTTCAGGTCAGTGGCATGAGGTGCTCCTGCACCAGGCAGGAAAGTCAATGCCCCGAGTTTCATTTCGAGATCCCTTTCACGAGTTCCAGCCCTCAACGTGAATTCCGGCGGGGCCGTTTTGAGTGCCTCGACAATGATTTCCCGACCGATTCTTACCATTCCGGTGTCTTCATCAACTAGGGCTCCACCCTGCCTGAATATTTTCCTTGCTTCCGGCAGGAGTACCCTAATACCCATCTCCTCAAGTACTACAAAGGCATTGTTGTGGATATCTTCTATGCGATCTTCGGAAAATGCGCTGACAGGGGGAAAGGGATTGGTTAGTTTCCGATAGTTTGGAGCTCTCGGTCCCCCTCCCAGAGTGGGATTTCTTGGCCGTCTCTTACGGGTTGATGCCCTTCTTGCCATTTAAATCCTCATTGCCTTTCCCGATGGATCATATGGTGATGCTGGGATAACACTGGCGGGTCGTTCAACCCCAACGATATGTACGACAAGTTCTGTTCCCGGAGTGGAGAATTCAGGTTCCACCAATGCCATGGCCAAGGATTTTTTGACTGTATGTCCATACCCACCGGAAGTTACAAATCCTACTCTTTTATTATCCTTCCAAATAGGCTCATATCCGCTTGCATCTGCATCCAAGGCATCAATCTCCAAGGTAATCAGGACCATTGACGGTGATTGGGCATCTTTTTCCTCAAGTGCCTTGCCCCGTCCCACAAATTCAGGTTTGCTCCAATCAATCCATCGGTCCATGCCAGTCATGCCGGGAGTGTAGGCTTGGGTAAATTCGGTACTCCAAATCCCAAAACTTTTCTCAAGCCTCAGGGAAAGGAGTGCATTATAGCCATATTCCATCATGCCTTCAGGTTTTCCTGCTTGAAGCAAGGTATTTCGCAAGATTTCGTGTGAGGCAACCGGGCAGTTGATTTCAAAACCCAATTCACCCGCAACGGATATGCGGGCTACCCTGGCCCTGACCAATCCCATATCCATTTCCTGACAGGACAAGAATGGGAATGATTTATTGGACAAATCACTGTTGGTAATTTTTTGGACAATTTTTCTGGCGTTGGGACCTGAAACGGAAAATCCCAGAATTTCATCGGAAATATCCCTGATGGAAACACCATCGGTGAGGTAGTTGTCAAACCATCTCATATGCCAGGCACGAAGGTAATAACTTCCCATTATCCACCAGGTTCCATCTCCCCAGTTGAACAGTGTCAGATCACCCTTTAACTTACCTTCCGGCGAAAGCATTGGTGCAAGTTTGATACGATCGGATGAAGGTAATTTTGAAGCCATCATCCTATCAAGCCATTGTTCGGCATTTGTTCCGGTTACTTCAAACCTGGAAAAACCGCTGATATCCAACAATCCCGCATTGGTACGAACGGCATGACATTCCTTCTCGATGATTGGATAGGCGTTTGATCGCTTTAATGTGGGTTGTTCCTCAAAATCTTCAGGTGCAAAGTAGAGGGGAATTTCAAGTCCATAACTCACACCCCATCGGGCACCAGCTTCTGTCATTCCGCTATAGGAGGGTGTTTTGGTGAGTGGTCGACCTGCTGGTAGTTGTTCGTTGGGATAGGTCATGACAAATCGGCGGGTATAAAATTGTCCTGTCGTTTGCTTTATATACTCCCTGTTTTCAGCATATTTGCCATATCTGGCGATATCCATGCCAAAAACATCTGCTTCGGGTTCACCATGAATCATCCATTCCGCAAGGGATTTGCCAACTCCTCCTCCCTGCAGGAATCCAGCCATCACGGCACAAGCACTCCAATAACCTCTGATTCCTCGTATGGGACCAACTAAAGGATTACCATCTGGAGAGAAGGTGAATGCTCCACATACCCAGTTTTTTACTCCGGCATTTTGTAAAACAGGGTATCGATTAAAGCCCAATTCCAGCTCGTGTTCTATACGATCAAGGTCTTCTTCAAGGAGTTCCATACCGTAGTCCCACGGTGCGCCGTCCATCATCCAGTGTTCATGGTTGATCTCGTAAATACCGAGAAGCATTCCGTTTTGGTCTTGTCGCATGTAGGTAAAACCTTCCAGGTCAACAACAAGTGGTAATTCCTTGTCCAATGCTGCAATTTCAGGAATGGTTTCGGTAAGCAGATAATGATGAGCCAATGGAGAAACAGGAAGTTCTATCCCCGCCATTCTACCAACTTGTTTGGCCCATAATCCTGCGGCATTGACAACATGTTCACAGGTTATGGTTCCCTTTTCTGTAACGACCTGCCAACCTTCCGAAACAGGATTCAACTCCAAAACTCTGTTACCTTCAATTACTTCGGCACCATACAATTTTGCTGCCTTGGCATAGGCCTGGACTGTTCCTGTCGTATCAATGTATCCTTCGCGGTCAGCCCAAAGACCACCCAAAATGCCCTCGCCAGACATGATGGGACAAAGTGAGACTGCTTCATCTGGAGTTACCAATCTCACATCCTCAATTCCCATGGTTTGGAATATTCTATATGCACTTTGCAACCATTCCCACCGGTCTTGAGTTCCAGCCAATGTCAACCCGCCAGTCATGTGCATACCGACCGATTGTCCCGATTCCCTTTCGATTTCTGAAAGGAGATCAATAGTATAGGCTTGCAGGGACGCAATGTTCGGATCTGCATTCAAGGCGTGAAATCCCCCGGCAGCATGCCAGCTTGAGCCGGCTGCAAGTACCGATCTTTCCAAAAGGGCAACATCCTTCCAACCGAACTTTGCTAGATGGTAGAGGACCGAACAGCCTACTACACCGCCACCAATGACAACAACCCTGTAATGTGATTTCATTCAAATACCCGTCGATTTAATTCGAATTCATGTCCAAATGCAAAAACCCTACATACTAAAATATTTCAATTGATAGTAGTTATATACTGCCAGGACCACAATAACCAAAGACCCACCAGCGATGGCAAGTTTGGTAGGTTCTTCCCCCAGTACTGCCCAGACCAGAAGTGGTGCCAATATTGCTTCCAATAGTATGATTAAAGCCACCTCAGGAGCTGGAAGATACCTCGGCCCCAAAGCCATGAGACTGGTGGCAACAGGAATGAAAAAAGTCCCAAGGATAATCACATAGATCATATCTCTGGTAGTCATGAAACTGACATCTGCAAAGATAAATAGTGATAGTGCCAATAAAAGGTGAGCAATACCAGCTGCGGGAACCATTGAAAATGCCTTTGCCTTGCGTGCCACGGTATGCTTGATTGCAATCATTACTGCAACCAATAATGCAGCGAGATCACCCTTAATGGCATCAGTTCTAATTGTAAGGGAGCCGCTGGTAATCAACCCAATACCAACCATTGAGAGAACAATCGCCCATATCAATCGGGTATTCAGGGGTTCTTTCAGTAATATCCTGCTGGCAATTGCTGCAAACATTGGAGAAGTGCTGATTATGAATAGTGTATTTGCAACTGATGTGGTTCTGATGGCATATACAAACAAAAGCGATGAAATAGCTAGTAAAAAGATATAGGCATAACCAGCCCAACCTGCTTTGGTAATCTCCTTGATGGGATTGCCACGCCGGATCATGGTTAATGCAAGGATAATACAGGTACCTGCGAGCAAGGAACGCCAAAAGGTCAGGTTTAAGGTGGATGTCTGTATGATTTTAATAAAGAGGCTGTCCGGTACGAAGGAGATCACAGCAATCAGGATTATGATTAATCCCTTTGACCGTTCAGTTAATTCCATATTACTATCCAACCCTAAGTAGAGATGATTCCATCCGAGGAATCCTATTAATTGGATGATTATGGTTGAACACGACTAATGATATTGGCCAATCTGTCAGTTGCTTCTCTCGATCTCATTTCTGGTGGTGTGAGGATGGAATAATCAAGGACCCTGTCACAACCAAATGGGCATGGGGACCGCTCTACTCCAACCAATTCCGGGATTTTTAGAATCAACTCACTCGCCATCTGGGTATTTCTTTTCAACACACCAAGTAATTTCTGAATATCGATTTCGCCATGGCTAGGGTGCCAGCAATCATAATCGGTAACCATGGCGATGGTTGCGTAGCAAATTTCTGCTTCCCGGGCCAATTTTGCTTCCGGCATGTTGGTCATGCCAATGACATCACAATTCCAAACATCCCTGTATAATCTGGATTCACTCAAGGTAGAGAATTGAGGTCCTTCCATGGCAAGATAGGTCCCCTTGGGATGCGTCTTTACGCCTATCGATTCAGAAGCTTTCTGGCAGATCGAAGCCAATCTCCGACAAACCGGGTAAGCCATTGAGACATGTGCAACACAACCTGGACCGAAGAATGATTTTTCCCTGTTGACAGTGCGGTCGATAAATTGGTCAACGATAACAAAATCACCGGGCTCCATTTCTTCACGAAAAGAACCGCACGCCGAAATGGAAATAATATCAGTCACTCCCAGTTGTTTTAAGGCATCAATATTCGACCGGTAGGGAACACTTGTTGGTGAATGAACATGGCCTCTGCCATGGCGGGGTAGAAACTTAAATTCGATGTTGTTGATTTCCCCAGTCAGAATCTCATCCGAAGGTGATCCCCAAGGAGTATCAATTCCAACCCATTTCTGATTTTCCAGAATATCAATTTCATAAAGACCGGATCCACCGATAACTCCTATAATCGGCCTATTCATAATGATACCTTTCTTTGTAAATGTTATGGCTTTGATACCACGCCAGATTATATAAGAATATTCGGGCAAAAATGATATAACCTGTTCAACTTCAAATAATCAACCCATGCAGATATTTAAATTGTATTGTACATCCCCGTACTTACGGGTAACATGTAATCCCTGTTACCGTTTCCCCAAGATCCGGTTTCGATATAAATGCAAAGGAAAAAGGGTTGCGATTATGTCGGACAGGATGATGGAAATTCCAGGACAAAACCACCGGGAGCTAGAAAAATCCAAAGAGTTCGAAATGGCCAGACAGGAAAGAGAACAAGCCCAGCTGGATAAGGAGTTTGAAGAATATCCGGCCAAACTGTAGTCACAGGTCACTGCCGCCGGGGTAGGGCTTTTGCTGGAATTCGGTGCAAAGAACAATTGTTCGGATGTGGAAGGTCACTCAACCTTAGCCGTGGCCACCAAGCACCTTGAATTCAAAGCACTGGTTTGGAATTCAATTTCCTCACATCTAATCAGTATGGTTCAAGATCCATAAAAGGTAATTGAGAAAAGCGATAATCTTGAGACTGTTCTGTTCCGTACCATAATCAATCACCTCACCATGTAGAATCTGGTGGCGGTTGAGTTCATTGAAAGAAACATCCCTTTCGTGTTGCGATTGCCACAATGGCAATGATGACAAAAACAAGGGTTCTATGTATAATGCTTCAAAAGATGTTTGATCTTTGTCCGTTAATACAGTTCCAACGGTTTTTCTTCTATCTCGTGACATGAATAAATTGGCTTGGAACGCATCATGCCACATACCGTCGGCTTGAGTCAACAGAACTGGAACCGAAAGGGTGAACTTTTCAGCCCGGTGTGCATTAAAGGCATCCTCTAATATATTTTTACGGTTTGGATAGGCTGAAACCAACTTTTTCTCGATCACATCCAACTGGTCCCGAAAATATTCTTTCAATTTTTCCACAACTTGCTGTTTATCTCCATCTTCGATGGCACGAGCAAATTTTTCCGGAGAGTCAAAAGGCATATCCGAGTCAATATACCAACCGATATTCGCAAGTTTTTGCAAAGATTCCTTATCTTCCTGTATCCTCAGTTGTAAATTATCAGCTAGGGGGATAATTGAATCTAAAAATACCTTGTTGAGATTGGTGAATTGGTGAATAAAATTATTTGCAATCTTTTGATGCTGTTCCACTGCGTCAATGTGGGGAATACTTGCTTTTAAAGCATCAGCAAACTGCTTATGCTGGTATTGAAAAGCCTTTCCAATTTCAATTAATTGCTTCTGATTTTCCGTGAAAATTCTACCGATGGCTGCTTGAGGATCATTTTGAAGTAATTGAGAATAATAATTAGGCATGTTCTTGTACCTCAATATTCATATTAGCATACTATTTCGAGGGCATCATTTTAAGTACGCTTTCGGTCGGCTGTAAATATGTTGCTTTGCAAGTCATATCAATAAGGACATTTGCCAATATCTCATGTATAGGTGACATGCTTGTGGTATTCTCCCGGTCGTTTAATTCCCAAATGGCATAACCCGCACTGGGAAGAATGAAATTACTGTCGAAGGGAATATGCACTGCAATATTTAAAAGCCGTTTGGAATGCAGATCCAATGCCAACTGATAATCATGAATTCCCGGAATCTAGTCATCATAGATTACCAGCTAGTTTTTATCGAGTTTCGAATATCCCTTATGGTATTTTTCAACCTTTCTTGTCAAAACCAATTCAAGAACCTACACCTAATTGTTTACATTCTTATTGCCCCTTATGGTGTATTTCCCACCCAAACATTTACCGGTAACAATATCCAATAGTTTTTCCTTTTGAAAGGATATCCTTTCCTTGATGGAAACTGCTGGTGGGGACCAAATAAATTCGATGCCCATTTCATGGCTCAAATTTTCCAATTCAGCTTGAATTTTGCGAGGTCAGGATGTACCAGTTCGGTAAGTTCAATCCGATTTCCCCAGAACCTGAAGACAATACCAGATCGGATCTATCATTGAGTTTGATGGACAGGGGGGCAGTCAATGAGGCCTGAAAAGGCGATAGGCCTGAGAAAATAAACAGCCTGCCAGTTTTTGCAATCTTCTATTATCCTTCCATTCTTCTTGCCAGGTCAGGGAACCTTGCTATCGTATTTTGGAAGTTTCCACACAAGGTTTCAGCGGAAGAAGCATTCAGGGGATGCAATTTCAAATTATCTTGAGGAAACTTGATCTTCAATTTCATCGTTCCTAGTTTCCAATCATTCGATAACAATTTTGATCATCCTTCAAGGTAGAAACTATTCATGGAAAATACAGGTACAAACCGTGAATACTCCATTCCCGACGAATTATGGGATCACCTTTCCGGGCACCGGTGGCATGCCACTTCCCTGAAAGGGCTTGAGGGTATCGTTAGAACTGGTGCCATCGAGGTTAGATCTGGAGGTTACAATGGGCTTTGCAAGTCAATGGGAGCCATCAGCCTATTCGATTTTGGCCCATCTGCCGAGGATATCAAATCCTTGGGTCACTGGTCTGAGTGGTGTGGTGATCAACAGAGAAGAAGAAAGGGGAAACCGGTAAAGCGGGTTGGCATATGGCTGCGGTTAAGCGATGATTATAACAATGACCGGTGGATTGATGCTGCAGCTTTGCGCAAGCTCTCTCAGAAACAGCTCAATAAACTTGTTATTCCTGGTGTTGAAGCTGCCCACATTGGATCCCTCCCTGTATGCAAACTTGCTTAGCGGACTTCAGGGTATGGAAAACGATGCCTACAACCGATATCCTTAAGGAGGTTGACGAACACATTTCTAACTTGCCGGAGGATCCTCTTTCTCAGTGGGAAGCAGCATACCAAAAAAACCATCAAGAAGATTTAAAATAAGCAAAATATTAGGATTCAGTAGTTTTATTCCAATAGCCATCAAACCTCCAATATCAACCTTCCAACCTTGAGGGGTCTTCATGGAAGAATCAACATTCTATTTTACAGGATGACGCCCCAAAAAACTTCTTGAGCATACACATTTAAAATTTGCAGTTTCCCGGTGTGTATCGAAATTACACATCACCATTCCCGGATTCCGGTGTTTGCAAATCCACTCAAGCTCAATTCCAATTCTCAAAAAGTGGGATACGGGGGTGTCAGGTACTTATTTTGATCCAAGAAAGGTATTACCACCCATGGAATGGTCCAGAAAGAAATTCTCACCAGTTGCCACTAGGGAAAAGGGGATGCAAGAGAAAAGGAAAAGGAGGTGATGAGTACTAACCACGCCAGGTGATTGAAACAGCCTCTTTTTTTAGTCTGGATGTGGAACATTATTCAATCGGTATAATGCGGTATTTTAAATCGATATTGACACCAGTTCCGGAAAGGCGCGGCGAAACGCTTCCTAAGCCTCCAGGTCAGCCTTCGGATGAGGGGTACGAAGTGATATCTAGGCAAGCCCCAAGCGGTGCAACATCTTGCGAACACCTTCCCAGGAATACTGAATGCCAAACAGATCCTCAATCATAACAACAATATCGCAAACCCGATACCTTGACGGCGACACCGCTCCTATGTCAGGACAAGCACAACATTGGTAACCAACTCCCTAGTATCCTCTTCCGATAACCGGCAACCCCTGCCAACTCGAAGACAAGGAAGCAAGCCTTCAATGCCAACCATGTTATACATGATGATCCAGGCACGTAAAGCCTGTGCTGAAACACCTTGGGATCGTGCCGCTTCAGTACGCGACATACCGGATAATGCCATGGAAATGCCACGCATCTTACGGGCCCAACATTCGTTCCTGCATTTGCTGACAAACTGGTCTAATTCTTTCGTTATGTGGTGGTGTTTGTTGATAGCTGTACCCTTCATGGGTACTGCTCCCCTCGTATTGGTTTTGTATTATGAGTAAACCAATTTAGGTTTATTTGAGCACTACTACACATGGGTATTTGTCCTTAAGCCATGGTTTTTGGAATTTTTGGAAATGGTTGGGGTTATTAATCAGGCATGCAGCAAAGTTGACATGTCTTTCGGGAAATTAAAATTGGCAATCGATGATTTTAAAGTGGTTCTGGATTTAGTACCTGCAGCAGGTCCTGTTCGAGTTCGTTTCGTCCTTCACCATTATTGAGATAGCTGATATATCGTAGATGTTTCAGATCAAAGGGGATATCATCTTCATTCTGGGTGATCATTACAACCTTGCGCCCCAGCGTGTGGGCAATACCGAGCTCATAGAAAACATTGGGGTTTTTCCCGGTACAATCACACACAACGATTGATGACCGATCGATCAGGTTGACGATATCCCGGATTATCGCATCCTGTTCCCAAATACCGTCCACCCGCATAGCCTCAAGACCTTTCACTTCTGCAGCTTCCATGATTGTCCCAAAGACAGGATCAAGCTCTCGCTTGAAGGGCATCATTACTGAAACAAGACCATGATTAATTTTTGGATACCGGTCAATTTCAAAAACCTGGGGGCCTTTCCGGACCGGGTGGAGGGACAACAATGAACGGAACAGATTGGCTTGCTTCAGGGCCCAGTGTTTTCTCCGAAATTCGAACTCATCACTAATACCGAATGAATTCTTTTTCTTCAGGATTGAATAATTTGGGATCGGCGCAATGTCGTTGTAAAGGGTATATTCAAAACTGATCATGTTGCCATCGGAATGGGAGATATTCCTGATCTCCCCTGCATGGGCAAGTTGGTTTTCCGTTCCCTCGTTCATGAACAGGCAGGGATACCTTTTCAATTCATCCAGCTTGGCCTGGGAATTGTAAGGAAAAGTGTCAATTAATTCGTTGGAAGTGTAGGGTGATTCAAGAAAACGCTTCGAGTCAATGGTTTCCCGGGATCCATCTTTCCAATTACAATCCAGGACAATCAGGTTGTACATTGCTTTATTTCCCAAAAAACCCTCTACCTCTTTTTTCAATAACGGATTCCTCTGTCGGGTACTGACAATGTCATGTAAGGTCTCAAGGGATGCACTATCTCCTGCTTCGGCCTTGATATTTTGCCAAGTGCTTTCATCCTGAATGGCGGCAGTAAATTCATGCCCGCCGCTTGTCAGCCTGTAAGCAGAATCACTGACTTGGACCATCAAATTCGCATCACACAATAGTTGTACATGATGAAATTCCTTTCTATCACCATCCAAAGTTTGTGGTATTAGAACCAGATCACTTTTATCCTCTTCATATTTCAAAAGAAGTTCCCGTATATAGTCAAAATCCCTTTTCACTTGTTGTTTCCTCCCTTGTTGGATAAAGATACATGGCAAAGCTAGGCCATTCTGGTAATTATGGGCTGAAAAAGGGATTTAAAGGGAGTGATGGGGACCCTGCCTTTAGAGAGGAACTCTAACTGAATTATCTATACCGGATATTTTTGTTTGCCAGAATGGCTTGAAACCCCTAATATCTATTCGTTGGGGCTTATAAAGATTACTTGACATTGCAATTTAACACCAAAATTAGTTGTGAATGCAATGGAAATTCATTTCAAAAATTACTAGTTTGCTTGTAGTAGGAATTGGTATGAAAACATTCAAAAGTGATTTACCAATTTCTTGAGATGGATAGCAGATTTTATTGATGCAAATTCAGGAAAACCAAATCTTGTTTTGATATTGATTTTCTTTCTTTGCTTGTTTTGATTTTTTTCGATATAATCAAATTCTTCCAAAACAAGAAAGAAACAAAAAGGACTGTTCGAAAATCAACAAATGATTTTTTCACGAGTATCCAAAAAGAATCGTTTGACAAAAAACACAAAGAAAACAATTCAATTGATACTACCCTTATCAATCCCAGAGAGGAATTTTCTCGAAACAGGGCAAAAAATGCAGCTTCCAATTTTAGTGTATTTGTAAATGACTTAAGTACTGTAATTACAAAGACCATGACTCCCAAATCCTATCAAGAAAACAATGAAAAAAAGTAATTGCCTCTTTTTGTGGTGGAAAAAAGAATCAAGATGAAATGACTTCCAATTTCAAATCAGGAACCGTCTGGGTTAGCGACAATCTGCCCGTATTGAGAGGAATGAACAGCAACAGCGTGGATCTTGTTTATCTCGACCCCCCGTTCAATTCGAATCGCAATTATGAAGCTCCCATTGGAAGCAAGGCCGCTGGTGCCTCTTTCAAGGATATGTGGACGCTTGATGATATTGATGTTCATGAACACGGGGAACTTGCAGATAGGAATCCGGGTGCATATTCGGTTATCGAATCAGCAAAACAGGTTCACGGCAAGAGCATGATGTCCTATTGCATATTCATGGCGGTTCGGCTTCTGGAACTGGAAAGGGTATTGAGGAATACTGGTAGTATTTATCTTCATTGTGACCCAACTGCCAGTCATTACTTGAAATTGTTGATGGATAGTTTCTTTGGAAAAGGCAATTTCAGAAATGAACTTATTTGGTATTATCGAGGTGCAGGAACGCCAAAACTTGATTTTGCCCGTAGGCATGATGTGATTTTAAGATATGCCTATAATGAACGGATGTTTAATCCTGATCCAGCAAGACAACCTTATGCAGAGGAAACAAAAAAAAGATTTAATCATTACATTGGAAATGTAAGGGGTGGTCAAGATTTTGGACAGCAATCACTTAATCCAAAGGGAAAACACCCTGATGATGTAATAACGGATATACAACCAATTGCCCCATCGGCGAAAGAAAGATTGGGTTATCCTACACAAAAACCTTTAACTCTTTTGGAGCGTATAATAGAAGTATCCAGCAACGAAGGTGACATGATTCTTGATCCCTTCTGCGGGTGTGCTACTTCCCTTGTAGCTGCTGATAGACTGCAAAGGCAATGGGCAGGAATTGATCTATCACCACTGGCAGTCAATCTGGTCAATGAAAGAATCATCAAGGATCGTGGACCACTATGGGGCAAGGTAATTGTTCCCGACCAACCACCAACCAGAACCGATTTGGGTAAAATGCCAAATTACCGAACACATAGACATCGCCTTTATGGTGAACAGGAAGGTATTTGTATCGGTTGCAATACCCATTTTCCATTCAGGGTAATGGATGTTGACCACATATTGCCAAGATCAAGAGGTGGAACGGATCACATGGATAATTTGCAACTTCTTTGTTCCGGTTGCAATCGGAGCAAGGGAAACAAAACGATGGCCGAATGGAGGGCAATGCAATGACCCAAGAGAAACCAATGATTGATCCAAAGGTGGACTTGAAGGGGGCAACCCCGGAACTTCTGGCAAAGGCCCTGTTGAAATATCACTTTTACCGATCAGAGTTGTCAAGCCCGTTGCAGGCGACAAGGTTCCTGTGAAGAAGGTTGTGGCCGACCATTTGGGTAATCGTGGTACGCATCTGGTCAAGGGTATTAAGTGATCTGATGTTATGCTTGCCCAATATTCATTGATATTTCTTTGCAGGTGCTTGGATGGCACCGAGTCAGCCTTTCCTTGTTTATTTTTCTTTGCATCAGCGAGAATGACTAGACAGAAATTCAGGAACAAATCTAGGCCTGATGAAGGATTAACGCACAGGGGATAAGGAATGATTGTCCTTGCCAAAAAACCTTTTGGTGATTATTAAATTTGGGAAGTTTTTAAAGCATTTTTGATTGTAATACAAGGAAGTTCACTATGCCTCACCGAATAGTCCTCATCAAAGTACCCCCTCCCTCTGGTAAGTTCAAAGAACATGCAATCGACATTTCTTATACTGATCTTGATGATAATATCTGGGATAACTTATACAATAATTGTAACGTTCTCCTTTTGGTTATACCTGAATCCCTTGTGGACAAGGATTTCAGATGTCGATTGCAGAAAACAGTAAGGAATTTGGAGGATATTGCCAAAAGCGTGAAAGTTGCAACTCCAAGCTCCTTTCTGCAAGATCAGTGTGGGAGTAAAAAAGATTTTCTTTGTTGTGCAAGAAATATAATCTATGAACATGCAAAGATGGGCAATTCTGAAAAAATAATTAATAGATTATGGGAAAATGCCTTGCCCTACGATGAATTTCTGATGAAAAACCTTTAAATTGATGTTTGAAGGAGGATTCGGATCCTGAAAATGATCCATGGACACTTACGGGTCGGTTTTGTAAAACCGGAACGGGTCAAGCCATTCAAGTTGTATCATTTTTGGCAATTCCCTTGTATCTTCCTCAGGATGATACTCCAGAACAAAGGATGTGCGAAACAAATCTATTCCTATATGGTTCAGCATTTCACCTCCTTGATCTGTTTCATGGTTTCCCTGTCCTTCAATAACCAAATAAAAATATACCAAAGTTACCGTTTAAAAGAGTGTACCACTTTAGGCCAAAAAGGTGCAAATGGTTTCATCGATTGACAACAGCTAGGTCTTCGAGGAGTTGCTGGATCCTTCTTCTTCCGGTGATCCCCGGGTATTTGCCGACAGTGCGTATCGTTCTGGTGAAGCATGTGCCGGTTTTCGCAAGCGGGGGTACAAGCCCCATATCAACCACAAGGGTTGCAGGGGAAAAACATTGACACCCCGCCAGATGGCCCTGAACCATTCCCATTCCATGGTCCGCTGTCGTGTCGAGCATGTATACGGGTCCATCAGGAACGGCACGACCGCTCGTTACATGAATTGTCTTGGTTTCAAGAGGTCGAGGGCATGGATCGGCCTTCTTAACCTGTGCTGCAACATGAAGCGGTTTGAGTATCTGGAGTGGTCCGGAATGGTGGTATAGGGACCATCAAGACACAATGGTCTGAACAGGGTACAGGTGTCTGCGATCGTATCGAAAAGGGCGTGTTTTTGGTGAAATTCGAGTGGCTTTGAGATGAAGTTGTGAACAAACGGTTTTTGCAAATTGTGGAATCTCGTGAAAATAAATATAAAGAGGTTCCCTTTATAATGTTTTTTGGTTCTTAAATTCGATTCTTAGGGGCCATCACTCCCGTATAAATGAGGATCATTATCATATTACTTTTCCTTTTGATTCTCTATCCTGTTCATCCCCGTATACACAGAGAACATTAAGGCCCACAGTGGGAACCTCAAGCGGATTCACATATTCACAACCTAAAATTGCAAAATCTTTTTGTGTATGCACATGGGGTTTCCCCGTGGGAGGATTAGATTTTTACGATGTTCAGGACTTCATTTCCGCTCGGAAGGGGGGAACTCATTCAAGTCCCCGGAGCGGCATTTCAAATGGTATGCGCAGATAGCCCTAAGCAATTCTTGTGCCCTTCATAGCAATCTGACAGGGAGGTTTTTCGGAGATTGGGCTGGTTTTGGTATTTTCAGATTTATTGTGTCAAAAAATGGAACACGGGGGTTTCTATCATTTCGTGAAAAAAGATGCGTTGTTATCAGGGAGCTACTTTGCGGGCAGTGCAAGCGTTCAACAAAGGACTATCAACCAATGAGGAATCTGGATTTTGCTCTAACCAAATAGATCACTGTGGGATCCCAGACGAACCAACTCCAATTCCTTCCCATCGGTTGTAAGATGATAGATAAGGAGCAGGTCGGGTTTCAGGTGGCATTCCCTGAACCTAATACCTCTTTTCCAACGACCCATTTAACCTTTCCATTTGCCCCTCAGTTGATGATCAAGATAGTCATCAGGCAACTTACGATCATTCTCAAGCAATTCCAGAACAGTTTCCAACAACCCAACCAAATCATCCTTATGGTTCGGATTGGTCTTGCAGCGTTTGAAATCTTTCCTGAAACCTTTTGAATTCCAAACTCCAGAAAAAGGGGGCTAAAAAAGTAACCCGCCGGGGTGCGCGGTTGAGCTGAAAGTCCAAACTGGAAATCCATCTAGACGTGGCAGGTTTTGTTGGTAAAAAATAAAAGTACAAATATTTCAAATTGCAAATATAATTTTACCAATTGCACGGATGAATCCCCTTGAGGTTTCTTGATATGAATTGTATTAGGGTTTTTTAAACCATCCTCGCAATCCAGTTGTCACCTCCGAGGTGAGGAGGAAGCCTATCCCAGACTAGACCCGATTGGGGTATCATTGTTGCAGGGTCACGTGCAGGAAGTGTGAGGGATTTAAAATCGTAGGTTTGGCAAGTATCTCTTAACCAGCCCATCACGGCACTGTAACTTTTTTGCTTTGAGTTCGTTTTAATTCCTGAGGAACAAATCAACCTGGTCCATCAAAAGGGAACCCTGTCTGACACCCATTTCCAAATTAAATTAGGTGTTATTTTATCGGTACCACCGAGAATATATTGCCGGACAGATTCCCTGCATTAAGAAAACCCAAGTCAAGACTGACAAAATACTTCATGTACATATACAAATAATACGTGACAATTCCGCAGTGGCTTTCAATATTATTTAGACCAAGAAATTAATATTGAGAATTGGAATTTATTTATTCTTCTGTTTGTATTGAGTGGATTAGGATTTTGAGGTTTGAAATAGAAAAACCAGAAGATTGTACCGAGATTGAAGTCTTGCTTGATAATGCCTTTGGTTTGGGCCGTACTAATCTTTCATCGTACCAGTTGAGGATTGGGAACCAGCCTATCAATGAATTATCAATGGTCGCCAAAGAAGCTGACGGTTTTATAATAGGATCAATAAGATTCTGGCCTGTCACGGTAGGACAAAACAATTATAAGGTGCTTTTATTGGGTCCAATAGCCGTCCATCATACGCATCAGGGAGAAGGTATTGGTTCATACCTTATCAGTGAAGGGATATCCAAAGCCAGAGAATTGGATTGGGAAGCAATACTGCTTGTTGGTGACGAGCCGTATTATTCCAAATTCGGCTTTTCGGTAATAAAAACCGTTGAGTTTCCACCTCCGACCGATCCAAACAGGATATTGTGTCTTGAGCTAACTGAAGGTACGAGGGAGTTGCTGATAGGAAAAGTCAGATGTCCATTCTCAAGGGGCAGGTAATCAATAACAAAATTATTGCTAATCAAGAAACAGAGCTTTTACACCTGTCCATAACCTGCTTAATACCTTCCTTGAAGGTGGTTTTTCCTTCGCTTCTTGCAGTATCAATCAAGCCTTTGATTTCTTCCAAATCCACCTGCCTGAGGTAATGTTTTACCCGTCCCAGGCTGGCAGACCTGATTGAGAAGGTTTCAACACCCATTGCAGCGAGGCAAATGGCAATTTCAGGGTTTCCTGCATCCTCACCACAATAACTGACTATGGTTTTGTTCTCCTTACACCGGTTGCAAATATACTCTATGAAGTGAAGATAACTTAAAAACAAGGCATGGTATCTACTGCGAACCCTTTCATTTTGCCTGTCGGCAGCAAAGAAAAACTGCTTCAGGTCATTGCCGCCGATGGAAATGAAATCGGTCGATTTATAGAAATCATCCGGTGCAAAGGCAAGAGAAGGTGTTTCTAGCATGGCGCCGATCTCCAGGCTCTCGGGGATTACATTCCCTAATTTTTTAAACCTCTCCAATTGTTTCAAGCAGATATTCTTGGCCTGAGTAAATTCATCATAACTTGCAACCATGGGAAACATTATGCTTAAAGGACGTCCCTTTGCACCATTAAACAATGCCTGACATTGCATGCGTAAAAATCCGGGTCTATCAAGTGAAATTCGGATGGCTCTCCAACCCATTGCAGGGTTTGGTTCCTCTTCCCTCATCATGTAGGGAACCATCTTGTCCGAACCTATGTCAACCGTTCGAAATATGACCCTTTTACCTCCAGCTGAGTCCAGTACCTGGGAATATTGTTTGGCCAAATCTTCCCTAGTGGGGATATTACTAGAGTTTAAGAATCTCAATTCAGTCCTGAATAATCCAACTCCTTCTGCACCAGAACGTTCCAGATTCGGAAGCTCGGCCATCAATCCGGCATTGATATAAAGTCCTATATTTTTACCATCCTTAGTGAGAGCAGGCTGGTTTCGGATTTTGGCATAAGTCGCCTTGACAGATTCAGCCATTTCAATCCTGTTATGGATTGCCGAAGCCACGAACTCATCAGGCCTCAAATGAACTGATTGATTTTCACTATCAATGAAAATGACATCGTCATTCAAAGCTTCGGTTGTTATGCCCTTGACATGAATGATCAGTGGAATGGCCATGGCCCTTGCGATAATGGTCGCATGTGAACCGACAGAACCTTCTTCGAGTACTATACCCTTAAGATTTTTACCGTATTCGAGAAGTTCACCGGGACCAATATTTCTGGCAATTAGGATAGGGTTCTCCGGCATGTCGTCCTTGATGTTTCTACCCTGACCGGTAAGAATCCTGAGGAGGCGATTAAAGAGGTCATCAAGATCATGAAACCGATCCCTGAGATAGGGGTCAGGTGATTTCTCCATGCGGGCTCGGGCTTCCGATTGCTCTTTTTCAACCGAGGCCTCGGCCGACAAACCGGTAGCAATGTTCCCTTCCATTCTGGTCAACCATCCGGATGAATTTGCAAACATCCTGTAGGTTTCAAGAATTTCCCTTTGCTCAATGGAAAGGGTATGTTGCATTTGTGATTCCAGTAGGTAATCGACGGTACCCCGAAGTTCTGCAATCGCATTTTTTAGTCGAGTCAATTCCTTTTTTGGATTGGCTGATACGGGATTCGTGATAACAACTCTGGGTTCATGCAAAAGCACTCGTCCTTCTGCAAAACCATCATGTGCAACCAGCCCATCGTATGAAACCGGTTGGGTATGAAGGGCTGAAAGTGCCTTTCCCTCACCAGTGATTATGCCGGTTTCCCTCATTTCTGCCAAAACCGTGGCAACAACTGCCAGGGTATTGACCTCACTGTTTAGGAAACTTCTGGATTCTTTGGTCTGTACAACCAGAACACCAAGCATTTGGCCTAACCTTTGGATGGGCACTCCCAAAAACGAGGAGTATCGTTCTTCCCCGGTTTCAGCCATGTAACGGAACCCCTTTTCTGAAGGGGCATCAGCGGAATTTACCGGTTCGGACAGTCTGGAGACCTTACCAACCAGACCCTCATTAACCCTTAAACGGGTGACATGAACGGCTTCAGGATTCAGACCCTTGGTAGCACAGAGTTCGAGAGTTTTGGGATCTCTGTGGAGATATATTGAGCATACATCCACACCCATGGAATGGGCTACAATTTCAGTGATCTGGTTTAATCTTTCCTGGCCGTCTCCCTGACTGGCTAAAGTATCATTTAGCCTGAGCAGCAATTCCTGGGAAGATATTTCTACAGCTTGGTCGTTCATTGTTCCGATGATATTCTATTGGCGTGAAGTTCAAACTTATCATGAAGGGCCTGAACGGCCAGTTCCATGTATTTTCGTTCCACCAGTACTGATATTTTTATCTCGGAAGTCGAAATGATCTGTATATTGATTCCTTCATCGGCCAAAATGGAGAACATTTTGGCGGCAACACCTGATTGGGAACGCATACCTATTCCCACCACAGAAATTTTGCAAACTTCCAGATCCTGTAATATCTCATGAAAATTTACCAGATTTTTTTCCTTGGCTTCCAATAAGGCTTTTTCAGCTAGGGCTGATTGTTCCAAGGGACAGGAAAAAGTAATATCTGTTCGACCACTTTCAGAGATATTCTGGACAATCATGTCTACGATTACACCATGATCAGATAGGGCACCGAATATTGTAGCGGCTATGCCAGGGCGGTCGGCAACTGATATTATTGATATTTTTGCTTCATCCCGTGAATGAGCAATTCCTGAAATTGTTCTGTTTTCCATTTTCTCGTCCTCACTACAGACCAAGGTACCTGGCTTCCCCGTAAAACTGGATCGTACATAAACCGGTACCTGATGTGCCATTGCCATTTGAACCGATCTGGTTTGCAAGACCTTGGCCCCTAGAGATGCAAGCTCCAGCATCTCATCGTAGGAAATTCTGTTCAGTTTTCTCGCTTTGAATACAATTCTGGGATCAGCAGTATAAACTCCATCGACATCCGTGAATATATCACATCGCTCGCAGTCAAATTTGGCGGCCAAAGCAACAGCCGTTAGGTCGGAACCACCCCGACCCAAAGTTGTAATTCGGTTTTCTTCACTAATTCCCTGGAATCCGGCCACCACTGCAACTTTGAGCCCTTCGTCAAACTTGGCGTTCACGTTTTGTGTACAAATATCCATGATTCGGGCTGAACTATGTGTAGAGGAGGTTGCGATCGGTACTTGCCAACCTTGCCAACTACGAGCTGGAATATCCATATCCTGTAAAATCAAGGCCATGATTCCAGAGGTTACATTTTCACCGGAAGAAACGACAGCATCGTATTCCCGGGCATCAAAAAATGAGGAAACAGAGTTGACGGCTTCCACCAGCTTGTTGGTTTCTCCAGCCATGGCCGAAACAATAACGATTACCTCATTGCCTTTGTCAACTTCCTCCTTGATGTAGGAAGCTGCTATACGCATACGTTCCAGATCTGCAACGGAGGTACCACCAAATTTCATTACAATTTTGGCCATGACCTATCCCCAGAATTTTAGCCGATGGGCAAACACGTTTCGATTTGCTGGATTTATATTCAATGTCATTTTATCAAAAATCTGTCTTGCTATTGTACGTAAATAAACATGGTAGATTAAAGGGTAAGTAAAATAATACCAAACAATCTGGTTGTTCGGAAAACTCTGAAAAGTTTAATTGGTGTTAGATATAGAAGGCCACGGAAGTGGCACTACAGGAATACCTTCTTCCACAAGCTCCTTGGCTTCTTTGATGGAAGCTTCGCCGTGAATTGACCGTTGCTTGGTTTCGCTCTGAAACATCATTCGTGCTTGCTCAACAAAATCCTTACCCACATACTCGGAATTCTTTTCTACTTCCTGTTTAAGGGTTTGAAGGGCTTCCTCATATTTTGAAAGAGGTTTTTGAAGGTCGATTTTTTTGTCATTTTCTTGTGGCTTGCTTTCTTCTTTGGAAGGATTGAGCTTGGCAACAATATTGGGAGACATGATATTTTTACCGACCTGTGTCGAGTTGCACATCGGGCATGTCAGCAACCCCTTGGAATACAATGTATCGAAAGCGTTGTTGGATTCGAACCAGCTTTCAAAAACATGGCTATTCTCACAGGACAATGAAAACTTGATCATTTAATCATCCTCTCCAAACAATTCAGACCATTAAAAAGGGATACTATTTCCGGTAATATCCAATAATGGTCCAGTTTATCAACAAATTCTGGAAACTAGCAAGGAAATAGTAACATATAGAATTTTTTCAACTGAAGTTGCCACACTGTAACAAAATCGGTGTTGATAATAATGATACCAAAATAAGAAGTAAAATTCTTTGAATCTGCTCACTTTGAAAGTGAATCAAATACTTTTGCACCTTTCCTCTTCCTCCTGAATCAATTGATAGGAATTGAATATTTTTATTTTCTACTAATTAATATCTCGAGATCAATGAGACATGACAATGGAGTTACCACCACCCATTATTCTTTCAATTTTGGTCTCTTCCCTTATTGATAATACAAATGGATTATGACCCATTTTAGGGGCCAACATTGCAATATTTTTTTCTCAACCTTCCCTAAAGCAGTATGAAAAGGTAGAATCCAAGGCAACATTATCCAGTATTCAATCTAGAGATTGACCGTCTGTCTGTTAGTGGCCTTGAGCTACCCTATGGTAATCAAAAATAGGGTAATGAATTTTTTTTGAAAAATAACATTTAGTAATGCTTGAATTGGTATCTGGTTTTTTGTATACCAGAGAAAATCAATTATTTGGATAGCCTTAATCATGGATGCTTCGATCAACTTGGAACCATTGCGACAAACGTTCACCTTGAAAGAGCGTATTTATCAGGTGTTGCGGGAAGCCATCCTTGAGATGGATGTATACAGCAAGAATACCGATTTGCGTCTGGATGAGAGGAAAATTGCCCAGCAACTGGGAATATCCAGAACTCCGGTCAGGGAAGCTCTTGTCCGGCTTGAAAATGAGAACCTTATCGAAATAAAATCCCGTATTGGTGTTTTTGTCAAAAAACGAAGCATCGAAGAGGTGGCAGAATTGGTCGTGGTATGGGCTGCGATTGAAAGCATGGCTGCAAGATTGGCTTGCGGACAAGTTAGTCAGAAAGAAGTGGAAGAACTTGTGTTGATTGGCGTAAAGGATTCATCCGAAAATCAGGATGTTTATTCCGAAGCCAACATTATGTTTCACCGAAAGATACTGGAATTGTCGAAATGCAATATGCTCAAGAAAATCGGTGAGGATATTTTTGCCCAGATTGAGCCAGCACGAAGACATGCGATGCGGGATCCGACCCGAACGGAACAATCCATTTCCGATCATGCTGAAATTGTAAATGCAATCCAGTCAAACAAACCGGAGAAGGCTGCCAATCTGGTTAGGGAGCATACCTTGCGGTTGGAAAAATATATCAGAAAGACCTGGAAGAATTTAGATACCTGAAATTGAAAGAAGAAAACGGAAATGAATACAAATTCCAAAACAGCACACGATACATTAGCAAAAAAAAGCACTGATGCAGATATAGTATCAGGAGGACATTTGGTTGCCAAAGCCCTCCGTAATGAGGGTGTTGATACCATTTTTACCCTATGTGGAGGCCATATCATTGATATTTATGATGGTTGTATTGATGAAGGCATCAAAATTGTGGATGTTAGGCATGAGCAGACAGCAGCTCATGCAGCCGATGGCTATGCCCGGCAAACTGGCAAATTGGGGTGCGTGGTAACGACCGCCGGACCAGGTTGTACAAATGCTGTAACGGGAGTTGCAACTGCCTTCAGGTCCGAAAGCCCAATACTGCATATTGGTGGCCAATCATCCCTGACCCAGCATAAAATGGGTTCATTGCAGGATTTGCCTCATGTAGACATGATGGCCCCCATTACCAAATTTGCCTCGGGTGTGTTTTCTACCGAACGCATTGCCGACATGATTTCCATGGCAGCAAGAGAATGCTTTACAGGAGCTTATGGTCCAAGTTATCTGGAAATTCCCAGGGATATTCTTGATGCTGAAATTCCCTTGAGTCAGGCCAGAATACCGGAACCCGGAAGTTATCGAGCTTCTGTCAGGTCAATTGGTGATCCGGATGATATTGAAAGAATGGCTGACATTCTGGTCAATGCCGAAAGACCGGCAGTATTGTTTGGACAACAGGTGTGGGCTTCCAATTCCCACCAGGAGTGCATTGATTTCGTAAAGGCGCTTGAAATCCCGGCCTATATGAATGGGGCGGCCCGAGGGATGATGAAACAAAGTGATCCCCATTGCTTTGATAGAACGAGATCAGATGCCTTCAAGGGTGCAGATGTTATACTGATTGTTGGTACACCATTTGATTTTCGCATGGGTTATGGCAAAAGAATTACGGCCCCCACACTTCTTCAAATTGATCTTGATTACAGAACCGTTGGCAAAAACCGGGACATTTCCTTGGGAATAGCGGGACATCCGGGTGCCATTCTGTCGGCAGTTGCAACTGCTGCATCGGGGCGAATGAAAGCGGGTATAAAACAGCAACGAAAGCAATGGTTGGAGAGCCTGAGGGAAATTGAAAAGACCAAATTGGAAAGGCTCATGCCCTTGTTTCTTTCGGATCAATCCCCGATACATCCTTACAGGCTGGCGTGGGAGATTAACGAGTTTCTTGACGAGAATTCCATCTATATCGGAGATGGAGGAGATGTGGTTACCATCTCAGCCCAGGCCGTCAGACCCAGAAACCCTGGACAATGGATGGATCCTGGTGCATTGGGGTCCTTGGGTGTTGGAACAGGATTTTCGATGGCTGCAAAACTGGCACATCCGCAAAAGGAAGTGGTTTGCCTGTATGGAGATGGATCCTTTGGGATGACCTCATTTGACATGGAAACCTCTCAGAGATTTGGAGCTCCTTACCTGGCAATTGTCGGAAACAACTCTGCCATGAACCAAATCAGATACGGTCAGATAACCAAGTATGGTCAAAACAGGGGTGATATAGGAAACAAGCTTGGGGATGTACCATTTGGTAAATTTGGTGAAATGATAGGGGGTTATGGTGAAGAGGTAAGAGAAGCCTCGGAACTTCAACCAGCCTTGCGAAGAGCTAGGGAAGCCATTCACAAAACCGGAAAATGTGCAGTGGTGAATGTTTGGATAGATCCCAACGAATACGCCCCGGGTACGAAAGCACAGACAATGTACAAATAATTACAGTCGGATTTGTCGAGGAGATTACAATTTATGAAAGCGCTTGAGGGAATTAAGATACTGGATTTTACCCATGTACAGTCGGGACCGACATGCACCCAGCTGCTTGCTTGGTTTGGAGCAGATGTTATCAAGGTGGAACGGCCGGGAGTGGGTGATGCCACCAGAAAACAATTGGTCGATGTCCCAGGGGCAGATAGCCTGTATTTTACCATGTTGAACCACAACAAGCGTTCTATAACCTTGAATACAAAGAACGAGATTGGCAAGGAAGTTTTGACGAAGCTGATCAAGGAATGTGATGTTTTAGTTGAAAACTTTGCTCCTGGTGCTTTGGACCGAATGGGTTTTGGTTGGGAAACCATCCACCAATTGAACCCCAAAATGATCATGGCTTCGGTTAAAGGATTTGGACCAGGCAAGTTCGAGGACTGCAAGGTTTACGAAAATGTTGCTCAATGTGCCGGAGGTTCTGCTTCGACAACGGGATTTAATGATGATGTGCCATTGGTGACGGGAGCGCAAATCGGCGATTCTGGTACTGGTTTGCATCTGGCACTTGGTATTTGTGTTGCCCTGATCCAAAGGCAAACAACCGGAAAAGGGCAGAAGATACTCGCCCCAATGCAGGATGGGGTACTAAACCTTTGTCGTGTAAAATTAAGGGACCAACAGAGGTTGGACAAGGGTCCCTTGACTGAATATTCCCAGTATGGGAAAGGAATTCCATTCGGCGATTCAACACCTCGTGCCGGTAATGACTCTGGAGGTGGACAGCCAGGTAGAATACTTAAATGCAAGGGATGGGAAAATGATCCCAATGCTTATACCTACTTTATTACCCAAGCCGCTGTCTGGACTAGGATATGTGATCTCATTGGCAAACCCGAATGGAAGGAGGATCCCGAATTTGCCACTCCGCCCGCAAGATTGCCCAAGCTGGATCTGATTTTCGATACGATCGAGCAATGGACCACTACCAAGACAAAGTTTGAGGTCATGGACGAATGTAACCCGCTTGATATTCCTGTTGGTCCGATTCTTTCGATGAAAGAGCTGGCTGAAGATGAGGGATTGAAGAAAACCGGAACAATAGTCGAAGTTGATCATCCAGAAAGAGGAAAATACTTGACAGTTGGATGTCCGATCAAGCTATCCGACAGTCCGGTTGAGGTCGTACGTTCCCCCTTGCTGGGTGAGCATACCAATGAAATATTAACCGAGGTGTTGGGCTATACAGGGGACGAGTTAAATCGGATTCAGGAATCGGGAGCTGTCGGATAATAAAAATTTAGGAATTTAATAGTGAAAACATTGGAACGGATTTAATGAAATTAATTGTAATGGGACAACAGGCTTTTGGTAAAGCCGCCTTGGAGAAAATATTGGCTGATGGTGTCGATGAGGTTGTCGCAGTTTATTGTGCTCCCGATAAACCCAATCGCCCCATAGATCCATTGAAAGAAACGGCCTTGGAGAAAGGCATTGCGGTTTATCAACCCGCAAATTACAGGGATACGGATACCCTGGATCAAATGGGAAGCTTGAACGCCGACTTGATGATTATGGCTTATGTAACACTATTTGTTCCTGAGGAGGCAAGGGATATTCCGGAAATGGGCTCGATATGTTTTCATCCCTCGCTTCTCCCCTTGCATCGAGGACCAAGTTCCATCAATTGGCCCATAATCTGGGGTTCTGAAAAAACTGGATTTTCCTGGTTCTATCCCACCGATGGATTGGATGAGGGAGACATTCTTTTGCAATGGGAGTGTCCCATTGGTCCGGATGATACTTTGGGAGATGTTTATTTCAAAAAGATTTTCCCTGCAGCAATAGATTCAGTCTCTAATGTTTGCAACCTTTTCCGAGGGGGAAACCCTCCAAGGAGCACCCAGGATGAATCCAAGGCAACCTACGAATCCTGGTGTACTAAAAAGGATGCGGAAATTGATTGGAATGAATCCGTACAAATTGTTTATAATTTGATTAGGGGGACCAATCCCCAACCAGGAGCTTGGACAACCAGGGATGGTGATGCATTGAAAATTTATGATGCTGAATTGGTCGAAAATGCTAAAGGTGAATTTGGAGAAATTGTCGAAATCAACAATAATGGGTTTATCGTCATGGCCAACGGTGGTGGTATTCTGATAAAGCGGGTACGCCCAGATGGTGGCAGGAAGATATCAGCAGGAGATTGGGTGAAGGATTCCGGTGTGACGGTAGGTACCATTTTAGGAAATTAACAGGGAAAGATATATGAACACAGATATAGATATTGCACGACAGGCCAAGAAAAAGCCAATTCAGGAAATAGGTGCAAAACTTGGAATTCCGTCGGAAAGTTTGATTCCATTCGGGCATGATAAAGCCAAGGTATCAGCCGATTACCTTGATACAATCAAGAATAACAGGGATGGTAAACTCATTTTGGTTACCGCAATCAATCCCACACCCGCAGGTGAAGGTAAAACCACCACAACCGTTGGATTGGGAGATGGCCTGAACAAAATTGGCAAAAAGGCAGCAATATGTATTCGTGAAGCTTCACTCGGACCATGTTTCGGCATGAAAGGGGGTGCTGCTGGCGGTGGGTATGCCCAGGTTGTTCCCATGGAGGACATGAATCTCCACTTTACGGGTGATTTCCATGCTATTACATCAGCCCACAATCTCCTTTCGGCAATGATCGACAACCATATCTACTGGGGTAACAAGGAAGGAATTGATATCAGAAGAGTAGCCTGGAGAAGGGTACTTGATATGAATGATCGAGCCCTCAGGCAGATAACTTGCAGTTTGGGAGGGGTTGCCAACGGATTCCCTAGGGAAGCGGGCTTCGATATTACCGTTGCTTCCGAAGTCATGGCGGTTCTTTGTCTGGCTACAAGTCTGGAAGATTTACAGGACAGATTGGGTCGGATGATTGTTGCTTACCGGCGAGACCGTTCACCCGTATATTGTCGGGATATCAAGGCCGACGGAGCCATGACAGTACTTTTGCAACAGGCTGTACAACCAAATCTGGTACAGACCCTGGAAAACAATCCTGCCTTTGTACATGGTGGACCATTTGCCAACATAGCCCATGGCTGTAATTCTGTTATCGCAACCACATCGGCATTGAAAATCGCTGATTATGTTGTGACCGAAGCCGGCTTTGGGGCAGACCTTGGGGCTGAAAAGTTCATGGATATCAAATGCCGACAGGCCGGACTGTCCCCTGAGGCAGTGGTTATTGTTGCAACCATCAGGGCACTGAAAATGAATGGTGGAGTGGCGAAGAACGATTTGGGCCCGGAAAATGTTGACGCCGTCAGAAAGGGATGTGCAAATCTGGGAAGGCATATTGAAAATATGCGTAAATTTGGGGTTCCTGCCGTCGTGGCCATTAACCATTTTGTAACCGATACGGATGCCGAGGTAAATGTCGTCAAGGATTATGTGGCGTCGATGGGATCGGAAGCTGTGCTTTGTCAGCATTGGGCGAAGGGTTCGGAAGGTACAACCGATCTGGCGGAAAAGGTAGTGGAAATCATCGAGGGGGGTAAGGCTGCCTACAAACCGCTCTATCCTGACGATATGGGTCTTTTGGAAAAAATTGGCACGATCGCCAGGGAAATTTATCGGGCTGATGGGGTTTCGGCTGGCAAGAAGATTGTTGATCAGTTAAATCAGTGGGAGGAAGCTGGATACGGCAATCTCCCGATCTGCATGGCTAAAACCCAATACAGCTTTACCACTGATCCAAATGAAAGGGGTGCCCCAACAGGTCATACAATTCCTATCAGGGAAGTCAGACTTTCAGCAGGTGCAGGATTTATCGTGGCAATATGTGGAGAAATCATGACCATGCCTGGGTTGCCCAGCGTTCCAGCTGCAGAAGCTATTCACGTTGATGATGCGGGACAGGTCCAGGGGCTGTTTTAGGATATACCAGAAACAAAGTAATGTTAGAGGATTTTGTATCGGTAAATATTTTCAGATATTATCTAAGTCGATTGAGACAGAGGTAATTCATGAATTGTGGGAATAAATGTTTTGAACAGGTATTTCCATATTTATACAGGCTCTGAAGTTCAGAGACTGATTGAACCGCGATGAGGAAAATTCTTTATCGCATGTATAGAGGAGAAAAACAATGTTGATTGTTAGAAAACTTACTTTGGGATTGATTGCCCTTTTGGCTTCCTTGGCTGTAAGTGCTGCCCATGCTCAATTTGAACCTACCAAACCGATTGATTTTGTTATCATGGCCGGTAAAGGTGGTGGAGCCGACAAAATGGCCCGACTGATGCAGTCGATTGTTGAAAAGGAAGAGCTGGCATCTAGACCACTTGTACCAGTGAACAAATCTGGTGGTTCCGGTGCCGAGGCATTGGTTGCCCTGAATTCAGCCACCGATCCGGATCATACCATCATGGTTACCCTGAATTCCTTTTTCACAACACCGCTTCGTCAACCAGGTCTTGGAATTGATATCATGACCTTTGCACCGATTGGCCGCATGGCTGAGGATACCTTCGTTCTGTGGGTCCACAAAAACGAAGGCGTGAATTCCTTTGAAGAGTTTCTGGCCGAGGCCAAGGCTCGGGGATCAGGTTGGGTCATGGGAGGAACCGGTTCAGCCCAGGAAGACCAGATCATTACGGATTTTCTGAATGATACTTTTGGACTGGAAATCAAATACATTCCCTACAAGGGTGGGGGTGCAGTCGCCAAGGATCTTGCCGGTGAACAGATTGATTCTTCAGTCAACAATCCCTCGGAAGCTCTAGGTTTTTATGAATCCGGTGATGTAATTCCCCTGGTGGCATTCACCTCGGAAAGATTGCCCATGTTCCCGGATGTTCCGACCCTTGCTGAAGCTGGTGAAGATTTTGCCTACTACATGCAGCGTGCTGTCGTCGGGGCACCAGGCATGTCCGATGAAGCACTGGCTTATTACACTGATCTCTTTGCCAAGGTTTATGACTCTGCCGAATGGCAGCAATACAAAGCCGACAAGTCATTGCTGGGTGATTATACATCAGGTGATGATCTGGCCAATTATTGGCAGGTTCAGCGTGATCGGCACGAAGTCATTCTGAAGGCTTCTGGTGCAATAAACTAATTCCTTCGGGAGTATGGTTAATAAATAGTTGGGGGGAAGAGTGCGGTTAGCTGAGCTCGTTACAGCTTTTGTTATTGCTCTCTTCTCCCTCTATCTAATGTGGGAAAGTGGTGAAGGTCCTTCTTGGGACCCAACCGCGGTTAGATTTGCCAACATCGGAATCAATGTAAACAACGAAGGACCAGGTAGCGGGTTTTGGCCATTTTGGCTTTCTCTAGCCATGTTCATTTGCTCCATAATGGTTGGCATAAACTGGTTTCGCCGCAGGTCACCACCTTCACGATCAACGGATAGGTTCCTTGACACTTATGGGGTTAAAATGTTTGCCCTTGTTGGCGGTGGGTTGGTTGTCTTCCTTTTTCTGATTGGTCTGATAGGATTTTACGGCGCGATTCCAATTTTTCTTTTTTACTACATCTATTTTCTTGGAAAGCATCCTTGGTGGTTGGCTGCCCTTATAGGCATTAGTGCAGCTGTCTTCTGCTTCTTTTTCTTTGACGTTGCAATGCGAATTGTCTTGCCCAAGGGAGCCTTGGAACCAATGTTCATACCGCTTTATGATATTTTCCTTTGATTATTTCCAGGGCCTGTCCGAGATGAAGAACCCCCAATTGATATTGTAAATATTTCGATGGAAGTTGTTGCACTTTTACTGGATGGAGTTTGGGCCGCACTCCAACCCACAAATCTTGGTTTGGCCTTTCTTGGTGTGGTGATCGGGCTGTTTGTGGGTGCCATGCCCGGATTGGGGTCTGTCAATGGGGTTGCCATCCTGCTTCCATTTACCTTTGTCATTCAGGAAATCACGGGAACAATTTCCTCGCCCATGATCTTTTTGGCTGCCATTTACTATGGCGCCATGTACGGGGGAGCAATTTCATCCATTACCTTGGGGATTCCAGGTGCTTCCACGGCAGTAGCAACAACTTTTGATGGTCGTCCCATGGCCCTTTCGGGTAATGCTGAAAAAGCATTGGTCATTGCGGCCATAGCTTCCTTTGTTGGGGGCACTCTTTCCAATGTAATCTTTACCGGTGCCGCCCCATTGCTGGCTTCGGTTGCCTTGAAATTTGGCAACCCGGAAATCTTTGCCCTGATGCTTCTGGCCTTTGCCACCTTTATCGGTTTGAGTGGTGATGATATCCCGAAAACCATTATTTCCATATGTTTCGGGCTGGTCATGTCTGCAGTTGGGTTTGATATTATTTCGGGAGCACCAAGATTATTGTTGTTTGATTCCACACAATGGTTCAGTAGAGGTATACAATTCCTCGTTCTCGCGATTGGTGTTTATGGCATAGGAGAAATGCTTTGGACCATCAATTCAAGTCGGGATTCTCTCAAGATGACCGAAGCCAACATTACTTTGGCCAGGGTATGGGATGCCATAAAGTCCTTTCCCGAGACTTGGCGGGGTACAACCATTGGTTCGTTTTTGGGTTTCTTCGTAGGTATCTTGCCTGCAGCAGGTGCCACTCCTGGTTCCCTGATGGCCTATGGGGTTACGAAAATGGTTTCAAAGAACCAGGAGGAATTCGGCAAGGGAAGGGCCGACGGAGTTGCTGCACCGGAAGCTGCAAACAATTCGGCTTCAACTGGCGCGATGCTTCCCATGATGACCCTAGGTATTCCAGGTTCTCCAACTACGGCGGTATTACTTGCCGGAATGGTGATCTGGGGTTTGCAACCCGGCCCCTTGTTGTTTACAGATCAACCGGAATTTGTCTGGCCTCTTATTGGTTCATTTTATATTTCAAATGTCATTGCTGTGACCGTCAATCTGGCTTGTATCCCATTGTTTCTGAAGGTGCTGAGGATGCCATTTTCCATATTGGCTCCCCTGATTTTCGTTCTGTCCGTTGTCGGAACCTATGCAGCCTATCAAAATATTTACGATGTGTGGCTGATGTTGATTTTTGGAATTGGTGCTTTTCTGCTGAGGATACTCGATTATCCCCTGGCGCCAGCGGTGCTGGCAATAGTCTTGGGACCGATTGCTGAACCCAAATTGCGTCAATCCCTCCTATTGTCGGATGGCAGTTGGATGATTTTTCTGGAAAGGCCCATTGCCGGACCGATTACGATTGCCGCAATCATATTGTTATTGTTACCACTTTACGGGTTTATAAGAAAGAGAATGAAGGCCAGCAAGGCATCCTAGAATTTGGCGCCCTTCCAAGTTATCCACAAAAAACGTCAAGGATAAACAACCAATCCTTTTGAAGTTTCACCATCTTCCCTGATTATGGGGAGAAGGAGGTGCTCATGAAGTATAGTAAACCAGCAAGACTAGGATTTTGGATAATCCTTCCCCTATTGCTTGTCGTATTTCTGCCAGATGGAATAGTGGCAATGGATTCCACAAATGTCACTGGTACTGTTGAAATTCCGGTTCCACCAGGATTATCCATCCTTGGGAATGTAGAGAACAACAAACTTTGCAAATTCAAGTCAATTGACAGCAAGATCCATTGTCAAAGCAATCAGGGGGGAATAGTCGAATACAGGGTTGATGAAACAATCTACCCGATCTTTCCCAGGTTTCAATCACGCAGGATCGGAAATATCATTGTCGAGAATGACAAGATTTATGGTTTCACATCACCAATATCCCATCAAAGGGAGAGTCCGGACACTTCAGTTTGCAAACTGGCATTGGAATTTGTCGAAACAGGACAGAACGCGACCTGGATTTGGTATGACGAAATCAGATTTGATGGTGCAGTGCATAGGGCACACATTGATACAGATGGTGATGGGTTTATAGATGGGATTTTGACTGGTAATTGGAATGGGAACCTTTATGGTAGCAAAAAATGGTGGACCCCCGATCCTTTTGATGGAAAGTACACGACTGAGGAAAGAGAGTATACAAACAGACCTGTATTTGAACAAATAAATGGCAAGGTAAGGGGGTGCGATATAGCAAGTGTAAAGGTGATCTCGTTAACCCCTATCAATTAGACCGAACTATGTGAGTAGTTCCCTTAAATTTCAAATAAATACAATGTGTAATTATCGCTTTCGAACAATGGGGATTTTAACCGGTCGATTATCACTTGTTTTCTCCGGATTTGGAGGTTTGCCTCCTGTTTCATGCCAAAATTTGGTTCCTCCCAATCTAATCCAGAGTGGAAAAATTAGTAACAATCCACAGAAAAAACCTCCCAAATGGGCAAATGTTGCGACATTGTTATGCATAAAGGAACCAGTATACACATCCCAGAGTTCCAGAAAAATCCAGACTCCCAACGCAAACCATGCGCTAAGAGGAAATACCCAGAAAAATATGATTATCCAAATAAGGAAATCAATTTTGGCCTTGGGGAATAACAGAAAGTAACCTCCAACAACCCCACTGATTGCCCCTGATGCTCCGATAACGGGGTTATACAAACCACCAAATAGAATACATGAAAATACATGAATCAGACCTGCGCCAATCATGCATAAAAGATAGAATCCCAGATAACGATAATGACCCAGCCTGTCCTCTAGGTTATCACCAAAAAGATACAGGAAGAGCATATTGAAAAACAGATGCTTGAGGTCGGCATGCAGAAATCCTGAAGTGATCAATGTTTCAAATCTGTTGAAATTTATGACTTCAATGGGATAGAGTGCAAAAACTAGGGCAGAATCCAGATACTCTTGTCCACTATGGGAAGTAAATACAATTATATTCAAGGCAATTAGTGAGTAATTTATGTAGGGAACCCTTCTGGAAGGGTTATGGTCCCTAAATGGCAAGGCTAGAAACATTCTGTATTTGGGTTAAGTGAAAAATCTCTAAAAAGTCATGACGGAATTCAGTTGTATAGCCGTTTAACGGATAATGATATAAATTACTTGAATAGAGAAAAAGAAAAAAAGGTGTGAATACATGAGTTTCCTGAAATCAATTGAGGTTTGCTTTCTAAATTATTTTACCTTCTCGGGGCGAGCCTCGAAAAGGGAGTTTTGGTGGTTTGCCTTATTTACATTTATTGTTGGGGGTATTGGTAGCGAAGCAGGAGTAGGTCTTCTTTTTATTGTTCCCATGTTGGCTGCGGGAAGTCGCAGACTACATGACACTGGAAAAAGTGGATGGTGGCAATTGATTTTGCTTATACCACTGATTGGTTGGATAATATTGATTATCTTGCTTGTCGCCGATTCCGAGGATGGTTCAAATAAATATGGACCTCCCCTGAATGAAGAAGGCGAGGTTGTTGAAGAAAATGGTATATCTGAAGACAATAATGAATAAATTCGTTACAGTGCCCATGACTTCTGCTTCCAACAGCTAGGGAAAATCCGGTATTTCAACAGCCAGATAAGATTGCTGCTGCCGGTGGAAATATTGTATTTCTGGGCGGAATTGGGCATTCCTCCTGCACCAGATTATTCTCAAATCATCAGAAATGATAATTCAGGCCAAAAAATAGGCGGTCATTGTCAGCAATCTTGCTGTAAGGCAGATTATTTCCTACAAAATACAAAAGAGTACCCCCATAGATCTCCACTGAATCGTTGAGATCATAAGACACTTGTGTTCTGAGGAGACCACCATTGTTTCCTATGGGGGTTGGAGCCCTCGCGGCCATTGACAATTCAAGTGACTCATTCAAAAATGTTCTGCCCACACGGAATGCCATTTCTGTTTCATTTTCTCTTTGGGCATTGGGTTGCTCCAGCAATCGGTTGTCGAAATCCTTGATATGGCTTGAAACAACCTCAAGGGCCAAGGTGGTGTCGACAATTCCCGAATACTCAACCCCGACCAGTGCGGTAAGCCGTTCGAAATCCTTTTCCGGCACATTCGAAAAACGCAGGCTTTTGTGGAAGGCGGCTTCAGCTTTGAACAACCAACTGCCAACCACGAAATTGGCTGCTGAACCAAGCATGCTGATACGCTGATGCTTCCGTTTTGGCCCAGCTGGACCTTCTTCAATATAGGGGCTGCGGTTCAATATGCGTGCCGAATAAAATGACAGATCCCAACCTGAAAATGTACCTGTAATAGAAACTGCAAAATCCGGTTTGCTGAACTTGCCACCGGGATTGTCTCGTGAAGGTAGTGTTGCCGGTCCAAAATAATAGTCACTCCCTAGTTCAGGTGTTCTGTCAAATCTTCGCTCAGGAATCAATATCAGACTTGAAGTCCAAGATCCTGAATAGAGATCAAGCCGAGCCATGGTAACCGGCAGCCTGAGATTTTTGATGTCAGTGAGTCCTGGTGTTCTATTGTCAACCGGATTAAGGGTGTCTGTAACTCGAAACTGGTCGGAACGACCCCAAACCACAATTTGCCTCCCGAATGTCAGATCGATTGAATCCGACAAGGGCCCCTGCAAATAAGCCTCGTCAAGTTCTGCTTCAAAATCCGAGAAGTTTGAAACTCCGGCATTCTGAGCTGGTTGAAACTGTTTGGGTTCAATGGGATCAAGAAGTAAATGTCCACCAAGGAACAATCGAAAATCATCGCCGATCTTATTGTCAAGTTTCAAATCAAGACGGGTACTCATGGACGACAACCCCCTATGGTCATATTCACCAGGGCTGGGTGCATCATGGGAAAAGTTTACAACAAATTTTTGTCTGACAGATCCGCTTAAACTAGTGCGAGGAGTATCCTGAAACGGATCTTCAGGTGTTTGCAGGGTAGGGGCTGGGGGTTCATCAATGGATTCAAATTCATCCAAAATAGCATCCAAATCTGACAAATCAGAATTGCCCGTGATTATTGTTGACGTGTCGGTCTCGGTTTCACTGCTATCAAATCCAAAGCCCTCAAGAGCTTCTTCTACAGATATTTCCCCCAACGATGGATTGGCAAGAACACCAATTGCAAGGACAGCGAGACCCCACTTACGAATCATAATCCCTTTTCTAGTCGACGTTGGGTAAATAGGTTGTCATCAAGCCCTTGATTGTAACGAACATTGGAAAAATTCATAATTGTTCGATGGATGGTCTCCTTTCCCTCGACCGTACGCATATCAAGTTCAGTTGCCGTCCAAACACCATCGATTTCCTGCAATCTTGATATATCCAGATATTTGAGTTTGCCATTCGTCAACCAGTGGACAGCCCTTACAACCATATCCAGCTCGGGATGAACAAAGAGAACGGATTTTGAATAACCGTAGCGCTTTTCAACATCACTTGAAACCGGTACGGCTTCTATCAACCAAGTAGCGTCTCCCCTCACTTCCTTTTCACCCAACAACTTGAAGTTCCATTCGTTAAGTACCCTGCGGTTCATGTCAGCATAAGAAAAATCAGAACCCATGAAGGGTTGCGATTTATCCGAACTTGCAATTCGCTTGGTCTTGTACAGCTCTGGGAGGTAAATCCATTGGTCATTATCTCGGTCGGGTTCCTGATAGTCATAGGTCAAAAAACCGGTATTTCGGACATTGGCTGGCTCCAGAAAGAAAATCAACTGCCAGACAGTTGATCCCTCGTCTTTTCGATAACTTTGCATCAATCGTTGACGCTCATGTCCATTTTTATCAATCAAAGTCATGGTGATATTGTCAGTTCGATTGTCACCATCGTCCCGAGTTTCAACTCTGGTCATGATATCCAATGCAGAATTATCCGCATCTACGGCCAATGGAATAAACAACAGAAGGACAAATCCTACAATTGAATTCAGTATCAATCTCATCAACCTGTTTCCTCCTGTTTTGTTTCTCTTGGATATATCTTACCATAACGCAGGCTCATCAGGGCAGGTGCCAAAACAAAATCTGCCAAAAGTGCTAGAATAATGGTCAAGCCAGTCAATATACCGAACTGAATCAGGTTACTCATGCTGGCAAAACAGAAAACGAAGAAACCAACCGAAAGTATGACTGAAGTAGTCAACATGGCCCGACCAGATGTTAGCAGTGTCTTTCGCACCGCCAACTCAACATCTCCGAATTCATCCAGATAGCGATGAAAATGGTGCATGAAATGTATTGTATCGTCGACCGCAAGCCCGATGGCTATGGAAGCCACAAGCATGGTAAACAAATTCAACGGTATGCCCGTGATTTGCATGATCGCTAGCGTAATGGCAATGGGCGTAAGGTTAGGGATCATGCTGATCAAACCGCTGGCAATACGACCAATCAGTAGAATCATCATTATCGTAATGGCCCCAAATGCGATTGCATAACTTTTCGCTGTAGTGAAGATGGCTGCTTCGAGAGTTCGACTGAACAGACTCATCATGCCGGTAATCTCATATGTTGCAGAATTACCGAAGGCATCTTTGAATTTATCATTTACAATGTTAATGAAAGGAGAATATTCAAGGGTATCACGCCAGGGGACTCGTAAACTCAAACGACCAATTTGAAATCTTGAATCAACCAGATCTTCAACATCATCAGAACCGGAATTTTCAAAGAGAAGAAATTCCTGTGGAATCAATCGTTCATTTTCCGGGATACGGTAGTATTCTGGGTTGTTGCCATTCAGAGCTTGGTGAATTTCCTTGAGAAGAACAGCAATTGATAAAGTGCTGCCAACTGAAATAGCACCTATGGGAGCTTCTTCGATTTCCTGCGAAAGTTGATCAATTTTGATCAATGTGTCTCTATCATGTAAACCGTTTTCGACCCCTGTATCAATTATGACTTCAAGAGAAACGGATCCTCCCATGTTATTGTCAACCATTTCAGTAGCTTGTCGAATAGGCCATTCCTCGGGCAACCAAGATAAGACATCATGGGAAAACCTGAGTTGTGCGGCAACCAAAAGGCTACCAGCCAAGAGAAAGGCAGATAGTACACAAATCGGTTTGGCTTTCCTGACACTCCAGGAAGCGATGCTTACCAACGCCTTATTTATGATATCTTGCTCGCCTTCATTTTCAGGTTGTTTTTTTTTGACCTTTCCTGCAGGGAGAATGGCCAATCCGGCAGGAAGTAACAATAAGGTATAAATCAGGGCAATGATGATACCGATTGCTGAAAACAGGCCCAATTCCGCGATCGGGGCCACCTCTGCAAGTGAAAATGATCCAAGACCCACGGCTGTAGTAAGGCTGGTTAGCAGTATGGGAAGACCGGCATGCCTCACGGCACTTGCTATGGCTTGATGGTCTTGCTCACCAGATACTCTTTTTTGCTTCCAGATTTCAAGCAAATGTATGGCTGCTCCAACACCCACTGCAAGAAGGAAAGACGGGAGAATGACGGTTGGCAATTTGACGGATATGCCCAAATGCCCCATTAACCCAATTGTGGATACAAGTGCTAGGAGAACAACCCCGAGGGGTAGAACGACAGCACCTATCACTCGAAAGGCAATCAGCAGCAGTACCATGATTACGGCAACAACCAAGATGATAAACTTGCGGACATCTTCCTGCAGGGTTAATTTGAGAGTATCTGTAACTGCGGGAGTGCCAGCCATGATAACTTCAAATCCCTGGATACTGTATTGTCTGGTCAACTCATCCATTTGCATGACAAGTTGATGAATTTCTGCCTCTGTCAGTTTTTCATTGTTACCAGTTGGAGCATCGGTCTCATCAAAAAAGGAAAGCGCATCATCTACAGCAAGCCCTCCCTCACCGGAGAATCTGCTCAGTTCAACAATTATGCTCGTAAATTCACCATCGGCTGAAATTAACCTGTTTTGATAAAGTGGATTGGCGAGGACTCTACGCCTTAGATTTTCCAATTCATTTTGATTCGTGGGCAAGGTTGTCAGCAGGTCATCCACTATCAATCTGTCACCTTCGCCACGGGTTTCTCGGATATTGATCAAGGATGTAATGGATGCAACAAAGGGAATTTCATCTGCAATCTTCTGGTGGAAATTCTGCAGACGGTTCAGGAATTCAAGCGTAAAGACATTATCACCTTTTATCGCAATGATGATTACATCGTCTCGACCGAACTGTTCCCGAAACTCCTCATACCTGATAAGAACCGGATCATCAGGGAAAAGAAATGATTCATTCGATGTATCAACTGTAATATTCCGAAGTCCACTGGCTGCCAACGCCGCAACAACGAGCACACCTATAATGACAAGGTATCTATACCGGCAAATTCGTAGGGTGAAAACCTCAAATTGGTTTTCCAGTATATGTTTGAAGCCAACCTTCATGCTTCTATCGCTTTTAATATCGCCATTTAAAGATCAGAAGTTGATTTAAATTATTACAACCTCGGAATTCCCTTTTTTTAGGTTAGGCTATTATAAGAGCAAAAATAGGGTGATGTTAGATTCCCACCCGATATTGTAAGAAATGTTGCAATAAACTCAACTGGTAACGCGTTGGCTTGATAAATAGTTCTCTGCCAATTCTGCTGACTCGTGGGCAAAGAATGGAGCCAATTTCTTGGGTTCGTCCGAATCCATATGACTCCCCACCCAAGCCAGCAAGGCCAATCTCCGCAGCATGACAAAACTGTCAATCAAACGCTCATCATTTTCAGATAGAGGTTCAAGACCACGATATCCTTTCATCCATTCGTGTTTCAATTTTTCCAGATCTGTACGAGTCTCCATAAATGAAACCGAAGCGGCAAAGTCATAAAGATACCAACCAAATCCACAATCATCAAAATCTATAAGGGTCAAGTGATCATTGTTTCTCAAGATATTGGCCAACCTCATGTCCGCATGGATCAGCCCGTAATTCCGATTGGACTGGTCGAAGGCGATTATTTTATCGCAAAGGAGTTTTTCTGCTCTGGATAGTATTGAGAAAATTTCCCCGGTAACTCCAGGAGCATCCTGCCATTTTCCCCATAGAGGTTTATCCCCGATAATGGTCTCAAGGTTCCAATGCTGGCGAAAAAAATCAGCTGGTCTGGTCCATAGTCTAGCCTGCCTGTGGAGAATGGCAGCCATTTCACCCAAAGAGTGAAACAATTCAGATTGATCATCATCCGCTTCGGGGTTGCTTCCCTCAACAAATTCAAACATTACCAGATTGACCAATCGGCCGGTGTTGGGAGATTTGATGTTCTGAATTCTGGCAGCATCCTTGCCCCTGAATACTGTGGGGGTAGCAATCAGGTTCTCATACTGTATCCGGTCCAGCCAAATCAATTCACTCTCGATTTCCTGTTGAGAACGGTAATCCGGTCTGTGAACCCTCAGGATTGACTTTGGAATACCATTTGCTTCTACCAGATATGTCAGGTTTTCCGATACATTGATCAATCTGATTTTGCTTTTTGCGGGCAAGTCCCACAACGATAAGGCAGAGTTGAGAATAGTTTCTTCAAGAAAATCAAAGGACATTGGAAATTATCTTGGATATTCAATCTTTACCTGCAAACTTTTGCTTCCAACGCTCGGAATCTTCCTTGGAAATCTTTTTGAAAATAATTTCAGGAATATTGAATTCCTGATCTACATGAAGTGAGTTCAGGGCCGAATTTATGTTATCCGGCCAAACCGGTCGATCTTCGGAATTAAATATACCCAATAGGCTAACGGAAGCATCAGGTATGAATGGTGAGGAAATATTGCCAAAAAACCTGATTAGGTTGAGAGAATAGTTCAATACTGTTGCTGCTCGGGATTTATCGGTCTTGACAATCCCCCAAGGTGCAGCCTCCTGTATATATTCATTGCCCAGTGTCCATATTTTTCGCAGTGATTGAGAGGCCTTGCGAATTTCAATATCATCCATGAATTCCTGATAGGAGACAAGGCTTTGCTCAATCAAGGAAGTGTATTTTCGCTCTAGATCGGTCCATCCATGATTCTCGGGTACCTTATTGCCAAAATGTGAGGAGCAGAACTTGGTAACTCTTGATACAAAATTCCCGAGAACATTTGCTAGGTCAGTGTTTACCCCCTCGCAAAAATTGTCCCATGTGAACTCACTGTCCGAGTATTCCGGAACATGAGACAACAACCACCATCGCCAGTAATCCGACGGTAGGATTTCCAAGGCCTGATCCATGAATATACCCCGGCCAAGACTGGTGGAGAATTGTCCTCCGTCATAATTCAGGTAATTGAAGGATTTTATGTTATCCACCAATTTCCATGGTTCTCCTGATCCCATGATTGTAACCGGGAAGGAAAGTGTATGAAACGGAACATTGTCCTTGCCCATGAATTGTATATACCGCACATCTGAGGCACCTTTGTCCAAGCGCCACCAGCGCTCCCAATCAGCATCCGATTTACCATTGGCATCGGCCCATTCGGCAGTCGCTGCGATATATTCGATCGGGGCGTCAAACCAGACATAAAAAACCTTGTCTTCCATACCATGCCATGGTTCGGTTCCTTTACTAACGGGAATTCCCCAATCCAGATCCCTGGTAATGCCCCTGTCCTGAAGTCCCTCGTCATCAAACAACCATTTCTTGGCAATTGAAGTGGTCAGGATGGGCCAATCCTTTTTGGAATCGATCCATTGTTCCAGTTGCTTTAGAAACAGGGATTGTCGCAGATAAAGGTGTTTGGTCTTGCGTAGCTCCAGATCAGTGGAACCGGAAATGGCCGATCGAGGTTCCAGCAAATCCGTTGGATCCAATTGCTTGGTACAGTTCTCGCATTGGTCGCCACGGGCATTTTCATAGCCACAATTTGGACAAATGCCCTGAACATAACGATCCGGCAGAAAACGCTTATCCGTTAAAGAGTATATCTGCTCCTCCGCAACCTCGGAAATGAATCCGTTCTTGTCCAACTGTCCTGCAAAATGTTGTGTCAACACATGATTTCGTTGACTGGAAGACCGGCCAAAATAATCAAAAGACAACCGGAATTCCTTGGCCAGGTTTTTCTGAATTTCATACATTTCCTGACAATATTCTTCGACGGGCTTGTTCGCCTTTGAAGCTGCAAGTTCTGCTGGTGTTCCATGTTCGTCGGTGGCACAGATGAACATGACCTCATGTCCCCTCAATCGCATATAGCGGGCATAGAGATCGGAAGGTAACTGACTTCCGACAAGGTTACCCAAATGTTTTATTCCATTGATGTATGGAATCGCTGAAGTGATCAATATTCTTTTCATATGTACTTTGACGTTTAAATTAATTGATGGGGTTATTCGCTCTGATTACTCTTTTTCCTGGACTTCCTCAATAATCTTCCCAAGAGGAAACTGGTTCTGGGAGTATAGACATAGTTTGCTCGCTTTTCGGGTGATGGTCGCAATCTCATTCTTATCACACCAAAAACAACTAGGGCAACATGGAACAGGGCAATGATTGTAAACATGGCATTGACCCCAAAAGCTTCAATCAATCCTGAAATGAAATAGGGACTGATTATAGCTCCAAGAGCATAATAGAATAGCAGCGAGGCACTCACTTCAACCATTTGATCGGGATTTGCATGATCGTTTGCCAAGGCTGCCGAGACTGAGTAAATCGGGAAAGTAAAGAATCCGAGGACGATTGTAGCTCCAAAAATGCTGTCAGGTATATGTCCAGATAAATAAATTGTGAGTATACAGGCTAGGGTTGCCAAGAGAGATAGGTATATCAATACGGTACGTCGGTCGATTTTATCGGCAATCCAGCCGGTCGGAAATTGGGCAATTGCCCCTCCAACGAGGAATGAGGCCAGAAATATCCCCATTTCAAAATTGTTCAACCCAATTTGGGTGCCATAAATTGGTCCGACCATTCTGAACCCTGCAGTGGTAATTCCGGAAACCACCACACCAGCTGTAGCCATTGGAGAGATTTGATAGGCCAATTTCGGCTTCAATCGCAGTCTCTGTTGGGTCCTTGGAGGAGGTATACGTGTTAATGCCAGAGGTAACAATGAGGCACAGCAGATTATGGCGATCAGATTATAGGTGACATAGTGTGCTGGTGTTAACCAGGCAATTATAATCTGGGCCACAATGCCACCGCACATGTCAACTGACCTATACAGACGAAGTGATTTACCCCTGTTCTGATTTTCGGTCTTGGCCTGAATCCATCCTTCGATAACCGTAAAACATCCTGCCACACACATCCCCGAGAGTATTCTCATCGCTGCCCATGCATAAGGGTCAATGAAAACCATGTGAAGAAGGATACCTATGGTTCCCAAGGAAGCAAAAACGGCAAAACAGCGGGAATGATTGACTTGACCGACCAATCTGGGTGCCCACCAACACCCGATAAAAAATCCAATGAAATGAGAGGAGCCCAACAAACCGATTTGGGTAGTGGAAAAATCCAGCTCATACCCTGACAAGACATCAAGAGGTCCCAGAATACCCGAACTGAGCTGTAGGAGTACAACCGATACCAGGAGAGAAGAAAATGAAACAATCAATGTCATTGGAGAACCAACAATAATTTCAGCAAAGTTGAGGATTCCATTACCGAATGGAATGTCCGGCAAACGATGCAAACTTGAATAGAACTATTTTTACTTGGCTTGATTTTGACTTGATGTTTGTGTTTTCAAGTGGTCATAGGAAATAACCTTGGTACAAGGGGCTGGAATACTAACAGAAAATATCAGGATTCGTGGGTAATTGAGGAGAGTTCCTTGACCAGATTCTCCACGATTGCATTTACAAATCCAGACTCCTTGCCTGAAGGAAAGAATGAATCGGCAATTTCCACATATTCATTGATGATTACCTTGCCCGGGGTTTTATTTAAAATCACCTCGGCACAACTTGCCCGGAATATTGCCCTGATGGTTGGATCAATTCTGTCAATTGTCCAGTTGTCAGGTAATTTTGAATGAATCAGCCTGTCGATTTTTTGCTGGTTATCCACAGCTGAATGGAGCAGGGTTCTGAAAAAATTCTTGTTGGGAGAAGGTAATTGCACTCCATCAATCATCTCGGCAAATCCGTTTTCCAGAAAATCCGCAATTACATAATCCACTCCCTGATTACTGGCTTCCATCTGGAACAAGGCTTGTACAGTGTTTAACCGGGAAATTCTCTTAGCCCATTTACCCTGCTTGTTTTTTCTGCCCTCATTCATGGAGAAGATCTAACTTCATTATCCCCTGGCATCAGAAAAGGGGTTATATGGTTTAATATTCTGCTGTCTGAACGCAATTAACCTCAAGGCTGCCTCAACGGCCTCACCACCCTTGTTACCCTCCTTTGGATTGGCCCTGACAACAGCTTGATCAAGGGTTTCAACGGTAAGTATTCCGTTCCCAATGCACAAACCTTCCAGACCAAGATCCGTGATGCCACGAGCGGATTCCCCGGCGACGATCTCAAAATGAATGGTTTCGCCCCTTATGACGCAACCAAGAGCCACATACCCGTCATAGATATTTTGTTCAGATGCCAGCTTGATGGCTGGTGGAATTTCCAGTGCACCCGGTACCTCAAGGACCTCTGTCCTGATTGACCGTGAATCAAGTTTGGATCGCGCTCCCTCCAATAAAAGGTTGGTTATGTCTTCATAATAGGGAGCCACAACCAATAGAATTGACAGGGGAGAGCTGGTCTCTCCGCCCGGTGTCAGGGTTGAATTTTCAGGTTTTTTATCACGCTTCATCGGCTTTAATCCCAGATTGCCTCAGTTCCTTCAATGGTAAGCCCATGGCCCTCAATGCCCACGATGCGAGTCGTCGGTGAATTGGTTAGCAAGATTAGTCGTCTTATATTCAAGGTTCCCAGAATTTGTGCTCCAATACCATATTGTCTGAGTGTTTGGGGTGCTTCGGTTGTACTGACATTGATTTTCATACCCGATTCACGCAGAAGAACTATTACACCCCGTCCTTCCTTGGCAATTTTATTCATTACCTGGGGAATAAGATCATGTCGGAAGGGAGAAATGGCCAGATTATCGGCCAAGGGGTTGAGGGCATGCATGCGAACCCAAACAGGCTTGCTGTCGGATGGATCACCCTTGGAAAGAACAATATGCTGGGAGCCCTGGGTTTCATCCTCGAATATGCGCATCAGCCACTCACCACCGAATTGTGATGTGACGGAACTGACTGAAACCTGGTGGACAAGATTGTCATGACGCAGCCGATAGGCAATGAGATCAGAGATGGTACCGACCTTTATGTTGTGTTTCTTGGAAAACCTGATGAGGTCGGGCATGCGGGCCATCGTACCATCATTGTTAAGTATTTCACAAATGACGGCAGAGGGATTCAAACCTGCAAGGCGGGCGATATCGACACTTGCTTCCGTATGACCGGCCCTTACCAGAACGCCTCCCTTTTGGGATCTCAAGGGAAAGATATGACCAGGGGTTGCAATATCTTCGGGAGTCGATCCCTGATCAATGGCAACAAGTACCGTTCGAGCACGATCATGGGCAGAAATTCCAGTGGTAACGCCTTCCCTCGCCTCGATTGAAATGGTAAAGGCTGTTTCATGTCTTGAGGAATTGTCGGCGGCCATGAGCTTTAGCCCCAATTCCTCTATTTTCTTGGCAGTTAATGCCAGGCAAATCAAACCCCTGCCATGAGTTGCCATGAAATTAATGGCCTCTGGTGTGGCCATCTGTGCCGGAATGACCAGATCCCCCTCGTTTTCCCGGTCCTCATGATCGGCTAGGATAAACATTCGGCCATTGCGGGCTTCCTCAAGTATTTCCTCAACAGGAGAGATATCTTTGCTGAAATTGTCAGGTGTCATTGTTGGGCCTTTGTTCCATAATTCTGGCGACATAGCGTGCAATGGGATCTATTTCAATATTCACGACATCACCGATTCCCCTTTCCAGGAATGAAGTAACTTCCAGTGTATGCGGAATGAGATTTACCGAAAAGCTGTTTTCGCCTACCTCGTTCACGGTCAGTGAAACGCCGTTAAGTGCAACCGAACCCTTGGGAGCAATAAAGGGTGCCAGATCTGTGGGTAGGCTAAAAACGACTTTCCTGCTTTCACCCACCGATTGGAGGTCAAGGATATTGACGGTTCCATCAACATGGCCGGACACAATATGTCCCCCTAGTTCATCTCCCACTCTCAAGGATCTTTCCAAATTCAAGGTTGTTCCCACAGACCAATTTCCAATAGTGGTTTTTGATATTGTCTCGTCGGAAACCTGTACCTTGAACCATGCTGATTTGTCGTTTCCCAGATCAACTACCGTAAGACAAACTCCTTCACAACATATCGAATCTCCGATATTTGGAGGATTGCCGATTAGATCATAACCAATACATATAGATAATTCCTCACTCTGGTCCTTTTCCAAGACCTTCCCGAGGTGGGTAACAATTCCCGTGAACATAAACTTCCTACAATTTGTCGATCTGAACAGTGCTTAATAACATTTTCGCAGAAGAAAATAACCAGTCATTTTCAGGAAGAAACCGGAACCCAGTGGCAAACCGCATCACTTCCAATCCGATAAAGTTTCATCAATCTGAAATTGGGTGCCATTTTGACCAAATCAAGATCCAGGGATCCAACTGAAGAAAGTGAATTTGCACCCAATGCCTTGCCGGCAAAAAAACTGATAAATTCATCAACAAGGTTGCATGCAAAAAGCGATGAGGCCAATTTCGGCCCACCTTCGCAAAATACTCTGGTAACTCCCAAGGCACCAATCTTCTGTACAACATCCCTTGGATCTAGATTTCCATTTTCAGCAGTATTGCAGGGAATCAATTTCGTCTTTCTGGAGTTCCATTCTTCCATCTTCTGAACATCAAGACCAGCTCGGTGGCAAATCCAGGTTGGGATTTCAGCAGATGTTTGTGCTAGTTTTGAATCCAATGAAAGCGTCAGGTTGGTATCCATAACAATTCTTACCGGTTTATGGTTAATTCCCAACCCCCTTGAGGTTAACATGGGATCATCAATTTCGGCGGTTCCTTTCCCTATCAGGATGGCATCATTCTTGGCTCGCATCAGGTGTACCCGATGTCTGGCCTGTTGACTGGTTATCCATTTGCTGTCACCTGTTCTGGTTGCGACCTTGCCATCAAATGATGCAGCCAACTTCAGGGTTATTTTAGGCCGTCCCTCGGTTCTTGAGAGGATAAATCCCTGATGATCATATTTTGCCAAATCCTCCAAGCAGGGGGAGGTAACCGCAATTCCATTGTTGCGTAAAATGTCACCCCCTTTGCCAGCAACTCTGGGATCAGGATCAGCAAGTGAATAACAGACCCTTTTTATCCCGGCAGCAAGGATGGCATCGGTACAGGGTGGAGTTTTTCCTTCAAAGCAACAGGGTTCAAGAGTTATGTATGCCGTTGCACCCTTGGCCTTGGCACCAGCCTGGTTTAAAGCCACAGCCTCGGCATGTGGTCTTCCTTGCGACTGTGTAAAACCCCTACCAACAATAATGTTGTCCTTGACCAGAATACATCCCACCGATGGGTTGGGCCAAGTCTGCCCCTGACCTCTTTTACCTAACCCAAGGGCAATTCGAATAAATTTTTGGTCCGCTTCGGTCGGTTGGGCCAATTCAAAACTCATTTGAAGGGCGTATCTTTGTTATGAAGGATACAAAATCATCGGTGTCCTGAAAGTCCTTGTAAACACTTGCAAAACGAATATGGGCAACCTGGTCGATGGTAGCCAGCGAATCCATAACATATTCACCAATCAGATTGGTGCTTATTTCCTTTTCACCCCTTTGTTCAAGTCGCCGAATTACACCTGAAACCAGTTGATCTATCTTATCTCTCTCAAGGGGTCTTTTTCGCAAGGCCAATGTTATTGACCGTCGCAATTTGCTCCGGTCAAAATCCTGAAAATCGCCACTGGTTTTTCTTACCGTAAAATCCTGAAATTGTACCCGTTCATAGGTTGTCCATTTCCCACCACAGGTTTTGCATAATCTTCGGCGGCGGGTTGCGGTTTCATTTTCAACCGGGCGGGAGTCGGTAACCTGGGTATTGGGATTATTACAGTAGGGACATCTCATTGATGGTATCTCTTTTTGATTCGCCTGTCCCTGTTCCTAAAATGGAATAATTTCTAATCTTCAAGGAAGGGGCGCAGCTTCTTGCTGCGGTTTGGATGTTTCAGTTTGCGAAGCGCCTTGGCTTCAATCTGCCTTATTCGCTCTCTCGTGACCTGAAAAACCTGTCCAACCTCTTCAAGTGTATGGTCAGTTGAAACCCCTATGCCAAACCTCAGTCTGAGTACCTTTTCCTCTCGCTCGGAAAGGCCGGCCAAAACCCTGCCGGTTGTTTCCTTGAGGTTGGATTGAATGGCGCTTTCAAGAGGCAGTATCGCCTGTTGATCTTCAATAAAATCACCCAATTTGCTATCATCCTCATCACCGATAGGTGTTTCCAGGCTGATTGGTTCCTTGGCTATTTTCATAACCTTGCGAACCTTGTCCAGGGGCATATGTAGTTTATCTGCCAATTCCTCCGGAGTCGCCTCTCTCTTCAATTCATGATGCAATTGGCGACTTGTTCTTCGTAATTTGTTGATCGTTTCGATCATGTGAACGGGTATTCGGATCGTTTTCGCCTGATCGGCGATAGACCGTGTTATGGCCTGACGAACCCACCAGGTTGCATAGGTTGAAAATTTATATCCCCGTCGGTATTCAAATTTGTCAACGGCTTTCATCAATCCGATGTTGCCTTCCTGAATCAAATCCAGAAGTTGCAATCCCCTGTTGGTGTATTTTTTGGAAATTGAAATCACCAACCTCAAATTGGATTCAACCATTTCTTTCTTGGCAAGTTGGGCTTCTCTTTCACCCTTGTTTACACGACCGACCAAAGACAGGAACTCATTGTCGAAATACAAGGGAGCTGCAGCTGAAATTTTGCCTTCTTCAAGTATGTACTCCCTAGTAAGCGGCAGGCCCGTACCCATTTTCAAACCAACCGTTTTGGTTACTTCAATAAGTCCATGCTGAATCTCAAGAATTTCATTTTCAAATTTCTCAACGAATTCCTGCCAGCCCCGTTCCGGTTTGTTTCGAATGGAATGGACCCATTTGAGATTAACCTCATTGCCAATCCAGTTATTTAGAAAATCGCGTCGATTTATCCGAGCCCGTGTGGACAGGCGGAGAATTTCAGTCTGAAGTTTCAGCCTTCGATTGTTGATACCCTTGATTTGATCAATAAGGGCCTCGATCCTTTTCTGGTTGAAGTGCAACGATTGAGTAAGGGCAATCAAGGTATCTCTCTCCCTTATGTATCGGGCCTCCTGTCTGCTAGTGAATCGTTGGATTTCTCCCACTTCCTTCAAAATTCTCTTGTTTTTTATGTCTTCAAAGGAACTAAGTCTTTTGGTAATTTCCCGCAATTTGTTAAGAACCGGCTCACGAACCAAATCCTCCAATTCAGCTACTGAATGATGATCCTTGTTTTCTTCATCACCTTCCAGACCCTCTCCAATCAAACTCATCAGGGTGGTTTCATTGGACATTGATTTAATCTCGATGCCGGGATTGTCCTTTGGAAGGGTTGGCCCCTTCAGACTGTCAAAAGTGGTTTTAACATTTATGACATCAGCAATTTCAATGGATGAAGATTCAATTCTGTTCTTCCATGATGCGACTTCAAAAAGAGTAATCGGAATTTCCGGAAGCATTCCAATCACCAGGGATCTCTTATCAGGGTAAAGACTTCCGTGCGAGTTGAACCAGGATTCGGGAAATCTTTCCCGAAATTCTGTTCGGTGGAGTCCCACGAGGTTTGAGGCTTCAAAGATCCTTTGTCTCAAGGAATTGATAATTGTAATCAGGGTCATTTTTTGGTTCAAATGAGACCACCGCTTACCCTTTTTTTCCGATCCTGCCTTGCGCCAGTCGGTTTCAATGGGGAGGTTGAGAATGAAATCCCTGAATTCATTTGGCTTAAGTTTCACTTTGGGGGCAAAGTGATCAATTTCATCCTCAAAGGATGCAATGGCATGGCTTAGATCTTTAAACTGCGGTTCCAGCAATTTTTCAAAATCCACCTTGAAGGGTAGATTTTCCAGCTTTTGGAAAAATTTCTCCCGTTTTGGAAAGTAATCACTGGTATGAACAGAGATATCCTTGGCCTTGGAAATATTGGAAAGACCATTAAAATCCGAATCAAGTACCTGCTCAATTTCCTGATATAGGGATATTAGTTCTTCGAATATTTTGTGACAACTTTCACGTATCAATCTTTCTTTCTTTTTATGGTGGATTTTCTCCTCGGTGAATTCGATGGAACCATTTTGGGCAAGATAGAGGAAGGATTCTTCGGAATCCAGAATGTCGGAATATTTGATTTCCTTGGCAATTACCTTCTGCATCTCGTGGATGAGTGGTTTGAAGATGTAGGGACATTTTTTAAGTTGAGGGATCCCCTTGTCAATTGAGGTAAAATCTATCCTAGATGAAAGATGACCAGCCTTGTAATACCGCTCCAACAATTCAGAAGATTCTAGATAGGAAGCACCTGTCAAGTTACCGATCGAGATCAGTAGCCGTTTCAATTCATCAAAATTATCTTCCAGCTTACCATGAAAAATTCCCCAAATCGAACCAAGTTTGGGGTTTAGGTATTCCAGCCAATCCTTGTTGTATGCAGTCGAGTAGATGATATCTCGAAATGCCTGCAAATCGATCTTTTCCTGTTTGGAAATGGTAAGGATTTCCTTGTCAATTTTCTGAAATGTCTTATGGATATCACATATCTTGTTGACAAGGACAGAAATCAGGGGGTCATTCATTTTGACCTTTGAACAGCTATCCTTCAATTCCTCCTGACAAACCTTGAGCTCCTTGATCTTGGACTTGCCGAATTTTTTCAAGGGATCAAGCAGGGATACTATGCGTTGGGAATTGAGATGAGAGTAAGTGTCAAACTTGCTGCTCAGATTGAAAATGGCCCTGCGAACATGATCAGCCGTAAATTCCTCAAAATCCGGTTCCTTGGGTCTTTGTATGTCCTGATGGGTAGCATCCAGATCAATTACGTCTCGCAAGGAAGCCTCGCCTGAAATGATCTCGTCATACCAAATGGCAACTGCTCGGAAGGTGAGGGGACTGGTTCCCAATGCCGCTACCAATTCATTTCGGCCGGCCTCAATTCTCTTGGCAATGGCTATTTCACCTTCACGAGAAAGCAACTCGACCGTACCCATATCTCGGAAATACAATCTGACCGGGTCATTGGTTCGGTCTATGGGGAGGGATGGTGCTGTCGATATGGTAACAATTTCACTTGATTTGCTTTCCTGTGTACCGGGAACTTCCTCCAGATAATCAAATTCATACTGAAAGGTATCATCTGGTTCCTGGAATTCCTCCAAACCAGCCAGATCAATGTCGAACAGGAGATTGTCATTAAGATCTGACTGGGCATTCAGAACTACCAATCCCAAGGCTTCCCTTATCTTGATTTCGGCATATTGTGAAAAGGTTTCCTGATCATATTCACAAGTATCAAGAGCTTCGACTAGGGCCTTGTTTGCCAGGGTTATGATTTCGGATGTATTGGGATTGATCAGTTTGCTTTCCTTGACCAATCGATCAACTAGAGGCTTCATTTTGATGCCCAGTTTTTGCTTGTTTTCAATAAGTTCCCTTGAGGCCTTTTCTATCTGGTAGTATACTTCTCGGAATTCATCAAATTCCAAACCGATGGCTTCGAGGATCTCGGCATATTTGATGCGGGCGGCTTGAAACACATCCTTTTCACTGTTCAATAAAGCCTGCCACTTTCGGGGGATTTCTTCCTTCTCTGAATCAAGCGGATTGATGGCAATTTCCTTGCCCTTCCAAAACTTTTTGAAATCGCTGGGGCGTGATTTGTGTTTTTCAACAACTTCAAGAATGACCGATTCAGCATCCATCAATTTGTGATACTGATCTTCCATATGGGCTTGGATTTTACTGATAACCGTATGATTGAGGGACAATCTGGCGACAATGATGCCAAGTTCCTTTCTTTCTCGATTAAGTCTTTTAACCTGGGCCTTGGTATATCTGATTGAAGTACCTTCCAAATACCTGAAACGCCTTTCTATCAAAACCTGGAAGCCTTCATATTTCCGCATGAATTTTTTCATGTCCCGGGCCAGGGATTTCTTTGCCTGGTCATTCAGCAAATTATTTTCAGTGGGGTTGTGATAGTGAATTATCTTGTGCTGAAAGGGGTTGTTCTTGTATTTGCGGGCATGGAAGTTGAAATGGTGCCTCAGGCTTGAATATTGCAGGTCAATTATGGTTTCCCATTGAATATCATTGGTTTTCAACAATTTGTCAAAATTGGCCAACATCCTGAAGGTAAAGGGCAATGTATAAATGGCTCTGGTCAAATCCTCCATTGCAGTGGCGATCTGCTGTGTGAGTTTATGCTCTTCCTCGGGAGAAATATCTGAATCATCTTCCTCTTCAACATCCCCAGATGGGCTAAGGTTTTCCTTACCCTTTTCGGTCAGGTGAAAGGTATTGTTGGCTGAAAATTGTTTGGACGTAGGCTTATCATCATCAATTAGATCAATACCCTTTTCCTCTAGCAAAATCAGCACTTTTTCCGTTTTTTCCTCACAATTGTAAAGGGATAGGAGGAAATTTTTTACCTCTTGAAGATGAAGGTTTCCTTCCTTGTCGGAATGTGCTGATATTTCTTCAACAAGTTCTGCCCAGTCATCTGAATCAGGGTTATCAAAAATTGGTGTTCCATCACCGTTTTTCAGTAATTCGGTAAATTCTTCATTTTCAAATTCATCACTCGAATTAATTGCCATAAATAGTTCCGTTGTTGTTGACAATCAGGGGAAGATTGGGCTGCTTATCCTTCATAGCTTTTGGCGGGTATCCTCCATTTGGCTATATTTATAACCTCGGGAATTGATTAACAGTGCGTACTAGCCTCAAGGCCCATTACAGCAATAGATAGTTTTTTTGAATCAATTTTCAAAGATGCCAGTTCAGGAATTTCCATTTTGCCGATACTAGGAAGCCAAGTGATTCATGATACTTAAAGGATTCGGTTGGGCACCCTCAGTACACAAAATCCAGTTAAAATGATGATTTTAGAAGATTAATGACTCACTTGTTCACAAGATTCATCAACTCTTTATAATCTTCCTTTGAAACCCTGTGGGAATTATCCATGACAATTACATTATCATCAGGCGGTGTAGTTTTTTCCGCAGGCTTGAGAGTGCTACCGTCTTGTAATGTAGAATTATCAGTGGTAAATGCCGAAGCAATTATTCCCTCCAGACGAACTGTGTCATCCATTTGTTCACCGGTTCCTTCTTGGGAAGTAACTGTATCCTGATCCAGAATATTACTTTCGATACTTTCTCGTTTCAGGGTCGTATCCTTGAGCTGTTTGCTCAATAACTTGCCCTTGTCTTTCAATTCAGGAGTTCTTGTTAGTTCCTGTTTCAAGTTTTTTTCTTCTTGTAGAATTTGCAACCAGTACAGAATTTCCTGAAAAAGCACTCCTGCTTCTGTGAGGGCGTTTCGGTTGGTAATTTCAGGAAGAATATTAATTTCACCGATATCTAGAAGTTCCTGAACTTCCTGCGAATACTCCCCTTCTTTTAGTATATCCAGAAAACTGTTGCTGGAAGTAGCCTTGCTTTCTACTTCCCTCAATAATTCAGACCTTATACCATTCAATTCCTCAGTTTCAAAATCATAGGATTCCAGGTTTCCGATTTCACTTTCAATGATATCAGGGTGATGTAAACAAAGGGAAATCAATGTAGCTTCCAGAAGAAACAGTTCGCTACCCTTGTTCAGCTTACCTGTTTTATTTAGAGATTCTTTGACTTGCTTTGATTGCTCACTTGCTTCAAAAAGTTTTTTACCTTTACCTTTTGGAGCGGCTTGAACAAATTTTTTCCAATATCGATTATTGAAATCTTCTTTGTAGGTATTTCGGACAACGAAATGTTTGATCTGGCTTATTTTTCCATTGAGAATTTCCCTCAATACAGTCTTTGAGTTCAGGGTATCGAATCGCTTGCCAACGATTTCAGAGGTCCAGATGAAATCATTTAATTCCATGGATTTGTTGAGGTAATCCTTCATACCAGTGATTCCCCTCTTTCTAATGAAATCATCTGGATCAAGCCCATCAGGCAGTGTGCAAAACCGTACGGTTTTACCCGGTTCAAGTAAAGGGAGCACTAGATCAACTATTCTTTTGGCTGCTCTAATTCCTGCCTCATCTCCATCCATGGCAAGAATGGGTTGTTGTGACAGCTTTAATAATTGGGCGAGGTGTTCGGGAGTTACAGCAGTTCCGAGTGGGGCAACCGAGGCAACAAATCCTGCTTGATGAAGGGCAATAACATCCATGTATCCTTCGACAACCACAAGGGGATTATCGTCATTGACTGACGACGATGCGTTGTGGAGATTATATAGTATGACCCCCTTGTTGAAGATTGAGGTGTTGGGGGAATTGAGGTATTTTGCTGGAGTATTGGGATCCATGGCCCTACCACCAAAGGCGATTATACGAGCTCTGCTGTCCTGAATCGGAAACATAATCCGGTCCCGGAAGGTGGTGTAAATACCATTCCCATTGTCCCTTGGTTTGGCCAAACCAGCCTCGACTATCTGGTCTTGGGAAAATCCAGCTAGATTAAGAATATTGATAATTTCCAAATTGTTGGGGGCATATCCGATGCCGAATTCTTCTATGATTGAGGGTTTCAAACCCCGTGATTCGAGGTAATCAAGAGCAGGTTTGCCCGATTTCAAATGTAACTGCTCCTGATAATGGTTGGCAGCAATTTCATGGATTTTGATTAAATAATTTACCTTTTCGGCCTGTTCCTTCTCTTTGCCGGTAGGCTCGGGAAGAGGTAGGTTGGCTTCAGCTGCCAGAAATCTGACCGCATCGGTAAAACTCATTCCCCGGCTTTTTTGCAGGAAAGTAAAGGCATTCCCTTTTTCATGACATGAAAAACAATAGTATGTTCCCCGGGATTCGGTTGCATGAAAGGAGGGGGTTTTTTCCTGATGAAATGGGCAACAGGCCCAGTAATCACCCTTGGCAGCCTTGGTCTTTTTTGAGTCCCAGGTAACAAACTTCCCCAATAATCGGGAAATCGATGTTACCCTGTTTAGTTCGTCAATAAACTCTGGTGGAAAAGCCATGCCTAATTATGCCCAATTATCACAAAATTCAAAATCAATTATTTTGGATTTTGATCTTTTGGGTGAGTTCATTGGTTTGCCGGTCATAAATAAACAATTCATTTTCAGACGTTAGAATCAAATACCAGTCCTCGGCTTGTGTAAAGGCATCGATCTCTGTTCCATGGGGCAAACTGATTTCGTCAGGTAGGGGGGACAAGACTGGAGAATCACCGATTGAATTAAATCGGTAAACAAACATACCAACAATTGTCAAAAAACCTATAATTAAGGTAACAGTAAGTACTGCCACCAGTATTTTCAGCCATTTTAATCCTGTTGGTTCGGAGGGGTTTTCAGGGGTAATATTCATGAATGATGATCCTAAAACTTTTTCGTTTCTAATTGAGGAGGGACCTCCAACCAGGCTTGATAGGGCACTGACAAGCCTCCTCCCTGAAGACCTGGAAATAAGCAGATCCAGAGTAAGTAAGTTAATTAAAGGGGGTTATGTTTCTTTACAAGGAAAAGTAATTACTATTCCCAAAACCTTGGTTTATCAGGATCAGGAATTGGTAATCAGAGTACCCGAATCAAGAGCTGACCATATCCAGGCAGAAAAAATTGATCTGGACATAGTTTACGAAGACGCCGAAATCATTGTAATAAACAAACCGTCGGGTATGGTGGTTCATCCTGGAGCAGGGAATCATACCGGCACCTTGGTCAATGCATTAGCCTATCATTGTGGTCAAAATCTTTCGAATGGTAGCAATAAGATACGTCCCGGAATTGTTCACAGATTGGATAAGGATACGACCGGACTTATGGTGGTTGCCAAAACGGACCGGGCAATGCATTCACTGACAAAGCAATTTTCCTCCCGAACTGCAAAAAGGGTTTATCATGCATTGATCAAAGGTGTTCCCACCATTCCAGCCCTGCTTGTCAAAAATGTCAATGCACTTGATTTCGAACCGGGAGATATTTTCCGTATTTACGCAAATATCGGTCGGGACCCCAGCAATCGAAAAAGATTTTCCACCTTAGGTTCAGGTGGCAAAACTGCCATCACAAGATTTCAGGTCATGGAGATTTTTCAGGACAGGTCGTTATCCCTGATCAAATGTTGGCTTGAAACCGGTAGAACACACCAGATAAGGGTTCACATGGAATATATCGGTTATCCCATAATCGGTGACCAGATCTATGGCCAGGGGCAACAAAATATCTGTTCAACAAGTCCCCAAATTAATGAGATAATTGGTGGATTCCCTCGCCAGGCTCTTCATGCTGGTCAACTTGAGCTGATACATCCGAAAACAAGAGAGAAAATGGTCTTTGAAGCAGACTTGCCCGAGGATTTGGAACGATTGGTTTCCATTATCAGGTAAAAACCTTGCAATTGATATGGTCAATATAAACGCTAAGATCAGGAAGTCTTAATTTTATGGAGATACTATGGTATCGTATGATTATATATTTCCTGCAAGCAATTATAAATTAAATTAGTACATTTAGAGAAGCACTAGAGAAAATTGTAAATGCCAATAAAAGTTCCCAGAGTCATACTTGACGATCCTAACGTCGAACCAACAGACGAAGAATTAGAATTGCTAATGCGAGCTGTTTTAGAAAGCGTGAGAGAACGCGCCAAAAAGGCAAGAGAACAGCACAAAAAGAAATTGGCCGATGCTATTGCAGAGGGATTTAAAATTGCACGCCATAAATGAAAAGAGAATCTCATGAAAATCCTGTTCTTATCGTAATAGCTGGTCCAAACGGTTCAGGTAAAACTTCATTTGTAGAACAAATTCACAGCCATAGGTGGTATAAGATTGCATCTTTATCAATCCAGATGAAATTGCATTGAAGAAATATGGTGATTGGAATTCCCAAGATGCCGTATTGAAAGCTGCTCAGTACACAGAAAGGATACGTGAATAATATCTGCAGAAGCAGCAATCATTGGCTTTTGAAACAGTTTTCTCCTCTCCCCCAAAAATAGATTATGTGAAAAGAGCTATCAAGGCCGGTTTTATTGTTCGCTTATTTTTCATTGGAACCGATTCACCAACTATCAATGTAAATTGTGTTGGGCAAAGAGTAGCTGAAGGAGGACATTCAGTACCTCTTCAAAAAAATTTTTCCCGATACTACAACTCCATAGCGAATCTAGGAACTGTACTCCAGGTGGTACACAGGGGTTATATTTATGATAACTCTATTGAAAATGAATTTCCAAAGCTACAATTCAGAACTGAACTCGGAACCCTAAAAAAGATTTATCAAACCGATCATGATTGGGCTGAGCAAATTCGAAAATATTTCAAGGACTCCCAACAATTGAATTGAATGGTAAATATAGTGCTGTCATTTTAAACCAATGACATGCCCCTTGATATGATAATGACCCTACTTCGGGATGTATTTTCCAACTGTGCCGACGCTTTTCGATTTCCAATCTTCAGATTGATTTACCTCTATGGAGAAATTCAAGACTGGCTTTTAGCGACCTTGCGGTATTTTTGGCAGATCATCCGTGAGCTCATAATAGTCTGCCTTGTCGTTGACATAGATATGATCAGCTGCCTCAAGACCGTAAGACTGATCAAGTGTTCCTGCCATGATGCTGATGATTTCCCTGTTTTTCGATTTCCAGAACAGACTTGACCCACAACGAGTACAAAATCCTCTTGATGCAAATTCTGAGGAATCAAACCAGGAAAGACTTTCGTTGGTTTCAAAAACCAATTCCTCCGTATTGACAGCAGTTGCGGCTACGAAATGTCCGCTGGTACGACGACACTGACTGCAATGGCAATATATTATGGGTCGTGATGGACCGGTAATACGATATCGTACCCCACCACAAAGACACCCACCAGTCATTTCAAGTGTTTTGTCTGAACTCATCAGTTTCTCCTCAATTTCTATTCCGAAACATCCTTATAGTTGAATAAACTTTTGTCAAAGGGGTTTTGTTTTTGGAAAAAAAATCAATTCCTTAAGTAAAAAATTATTGTTGCAAATATACAACATAAAGAGCAATCCATCTCTTCCGCAAAAAAAATCTTGCCTTGCAATAAAATTTTTGCTATAGTGCAGCATTCAATTTAGATTATACGTAATGGAGCCTTTCCGAAAGGATGGGTACATGTTTCGTTTTGAGTTTTGGAAATTTTATTGATTTAAATTTAGGGCAGTAAGACAATGGCTACCTATAAAAGTTTACCCGTACCTTCTCAGGATAGCGGCCTTCGTCAATATCTGGTTGAGGTACATAAATATCCCATGTTGACGCATGAGGAAGAGTATAAATTGGCAAAGGCACTGATTGATGAAGGCGATATCAATTCTGCCCACAAGCTGGTGACTTCACATTTGAGGCTGGCCTCAAAAATTGCCTTGAATTACAGAGGATATGGGTTGCCACTGGTGGATCTGATCTCGGAAGCCAACATTGGACTTATGCAAGCTGTAAAGAGATTCGATCCGGAAAAGGGTTTCCGTTTGGCTACTTATGCCGGTTGGTGGATCAGGGCCCAGGTACAGGATTTTATCCTACGAACTTGGAGCTTGGTCAAACTTGGTACAACAACTTCCCAAAAGAAACTGTTTTTCAATCTTCGCAAGGCACGGGAATTGATTGGTGTCGTTGACAGTAACAACCTCAAGCCGAAAGAAATTCAAAAAATTGCCGAGATGATGAGTGTCAGCGAAAAGGAAGTCATTCAAATGAATGATCGCCTTTCTGCTCAGGATTCCTCGTTGAACGCAAGTATTTCCTTTGATGATTCGACGACAGAACGTCAGGATATGCTGGTTGATCCAAACGCAGACCAGGAAACGGTTTATGCCGAAAAGGACGAGTTTGATTTCAGAAAAAAACTGCTTTATGATTCTCTTGATGTCCTGAAGGAAAGGGAAAAGGATATTTTCATCAAAAGACGTCTTACCGAACCTACGGTAACCCTTGAAATCCTGTCCCAGGCATATGGGGTCAGCCGGGAAAGAATTCGACAGATCGAGTGCAGGGCCTTCGAAAAGGTTACCAAGCGGGTCAAGGAGTTGAGGGCTGACCGAATGCAGGATATTCTTTAATCAAGGATTTCCGGATACATCTCTTCTAGTTGATCGATATAATTCTTGATCACTGTTAATCCGATATCCCAGAAACCCGGTTCGGCTATATCAATACCAAAGGGTTCCAAAACTTCATGGTAGGGTCTGGAACCTCCAGCTTCCAACAGGGCAATGTATTTCTGTTCAAATCCCTCCAACTGCTCCTTGTATATGCCAAAAAGTGTTAGTGATAGCAATTGACCGAACGAATAGGCATAAACATAAAATGGTACATGAATGAAATGAGGAATATAGGACCAAAAACTATTGTAATCTTCATTGAACCTGAAGGCAGGTCCTAAGCATTCTGTTTGAGTTTCCAACCAAATCTTCCCGATAGCTCCTGGTGTTAATTCACCTTCTCGTCTTTGGTTATGTAATCTTGTCTCAAACTCATAGAAACTCATTTGACGAATTACAGTGTTGATCATGTCATCAAGCTTTTCGGCAATCAGTGCAAATCTTTCCCTTGGGCTTGTGGCTTTTTCCAAAAGAGATTCGAAGGTTAACATTTCACCGAAGACACTTGCAGTTTCTGCAAGGGTCAGTGAAGTCCTACTTAGAATTTCCCCTTTGTCTCGTGCTAAAAATTGATGAACCCCATGCCCTAATTCATGTGCCAAAACCATAACATCACGTGTACGATTCTGGTAATTGAGCAAAATGTATGGATGGGCATCCGCGACTGTGGGATGACAAAAACCTCCTCCAGATTTTCCTTCCCTGACGGGAACATCTATCCACGGATTATCAAAGAATTGCTTGGCCAAACTTGCGAATTGGGGGCTAAAAGCAGAAAAAGCATATTCCACCGTTTCTACTGCCTTTTCCCAAGGAACCTTGTTTTGGGGAGCCATTGGTAAGGGTGCAACCCGGTCCCAATACTGCATTTTTTTCAAACCCAGGAGTTGTGACTTCAATTGGTAGAATCTGTGGGAAATATCCGGATAGGAATTAACCACCGATTCCTGCAAGGCTTCAACCACCTTGTCTTCAATTTCGTTATTTAGGTGTCTTGATGACTGTGGTGAAGGGAATTTTCTCCAATTGTCATCAACTTCTTTTCCCTTGACCAGTGTGTTTGTTATGAGAGCAAAGACGGCCGATCTTTCCTCAAATTCATTTGACAGGGCATGAAATGCTCGTTTTCTCTTCTTTCTCTTGCCCGATTGCAACATCGCTAGGGTCTGTTCCAGAGTCAGTGCCTTGTTTCCAACTTGACACTTGATGGAGGAAATCGTTGTATCAAACAACCTTGCCCAGGAGGATTTCAAGATTGAATTATCCTTGGAGTATTTTTCCATCTCCAGAGGTAGCACGTGGGGTTTGAATTTTTGACAACTCGCTAGATAATGCCCAAACCTTTCGAGGTCAGTATTGTTCTCAAGCATTATCTTCATGGTTGATTCGGGTATTTGAGACAATTGGTTCTCGAAAAAGACCAATTTAGCTTCCCAGGATTTGAATTTTGCATCACAATCCCCAAAAAATTTACCGATTTCCGGATCATTTAGATTTGTTTGGTGCAAAAGATATGCATAGGAAATAATTCGGTTTTTCCGAAGTTCGATGTTGTCAAATTCTTGCAGACTTTGGTAGAGGAATTCAGCATCCTTGTTTGCGTCAATCTTGCCCTGGTATTTGTTCTCAAATTCTTCACAAACCTTATCGAGTAAACGGATATCCTCACTCAACTTTTTGGAATCCTTGGCTTCGTAAAGGTCTCCCAAATCCCATCTCGGCAAGGGCATTTTATCGATTTTATTGTGTGATTTCTCGGAATCAAAATTTGTGGAACTCATGATGATACCTTTGGCATGCAGCAATTGCTTTCCTTATCCATCACTGTTAAGCCACTTATACAGTGCCTTGGCTGGTGAGGAGATTTCATCAATTGAAGTATAATAGTAATCTTCCCAATTCTGCTCGGGCAGTCCGGTAAACAGCATAAGGTTCAAGGGGTAGGTTTCACTATCAGTACATCTTCTGAAATCATCCCTGAATAAAAAAGTGGGTTTGTGCAAGGCAATTGCCATTCCCAATTCGACCATTACACCCTCATCCGGCGGACAGCCATTAACGATAGCGAATGTACCATCAGTTTCTCGTACATCCCTGTAATCCGCCTGCCCTACCTTGAAGGCCCATCCACTTTTCGAGAAGTCAATTTGATTGTTGCGTTCAAAGGGCTCCCACACTTCTACCCCCATGCTTTCGAGGATTTCCTTGATTATCGGTAATAGGGTAGATTTTTGCTGGAGAGAGAACCCATAAGGGTTGGCAAGGTAAAGAGATTTTGACACTTTCGTTTTCCTTATATTTTTTGACTATAGATATTTGAGGATTTTATATCAGGCATTTTGACTCACAAACCACTACACCCATCAATTAGCGTAAAATTCGAATAATCGGATTTGTATTTGAAATTCACCAAATTAATAACTTCTAGGCTTTAGGTACTGATATAACTAAATTGTCAATCACAACCATGGTTTTTGATATACAGCACCCGGCACGCTATACTTAAATCAATTGCCGAGCTCTTTTGGTCCTATTGGTAGTTTTTTGCATTTTCCTTTACAATCGGGAAACCGGATGCAGGAATAAAATTCACCGTATCGACCTTCCCGCTTTACCAACCACCCTTCAGTACAGACAGGACAACTAGGATAAACTGCTCCACAACAGCATTTCATTTGACCCTTTGCTCGTTTGTCCAAGATGGGTAGATCAGATTTGCATTGGGGACAGGGTTTGAGTTTCCCATCACAGAAATTATCATTCTCACATTCAAATAGTAAACCAGACCTTGTGTTGGTGTCAAGGATCATCCTACCCCCGCATTTGCCACAAATTCTGCTTGGACTACCGGCTTCTCCCAAAATAATCGCGCCATAATCGGAATGTTCGAGTTCACGTACGAATGTTGATGGATTTTTTTGGTCGGCCAGTAAAGTCAGGCTGAACTTTGCTCTGGTCATGGCTACATAAAACAAGCGTCTCTCTTCAGCATGAGAGAAACCTTCAGATTCCGGCAAAACAATATCCAATAGTTGATCATCCTCGATCTCGGATGGGAAACCCCATTTTCCGGAAGAAACTTCAAGCAGAATCACATGATCAGCTTCAAGACCCTTTGATTTGTGAATGGTCATGAATTCCAGCTTGAGATTGGCAGAAATTCCTTTCAGTTCTTCAAAATTATCCGGCATCAAGTAATTGTACCTGGCCAGTAAAAATACCGTGAGAGTTTCTTCTCCTGATGACTTTTGAATGATGCGATTTAGGGATTCCCTCAGGGCTTTTTCTTTATCCATTTTTGCATGATACACAATAAATATTGAAATTTGGTCGGTCGTCCTGAAGGGTATGATTTGTTTGTCAATTTGAATTGGATTCCTTCGAATAAACTTTTGAGCGGGTATGGCAATTTTATCTACACTTCGGAAAGTATTGGCGAGATCAATTGAACTGTGAATACCTGTTTGACCATCCAGTTCACCACCAAATTGTGTGCCAAAATGTCGCATCAAATTGATATCTGAACCATTGAACCTGTAAATTGATTGCCAATCGTCTCCGACTCCAAAGATCCTGGCATCCTTATGCTGGTTTTTGAGAGCCAGCAATAATTTCCCACAACTTGTGGCAATGTCCTGAAATTCATCCACCAATATATGACGGTATCGACTCTTGAACTTTCCTTCCTCCAAATGCTTTGTTGCACGAAGAAGCATATCCTCAAAATCAATATTGGTTCCTAACCTCTTTTGATATGATTCATATACTGATTCGAAGATCTTAAGAAACGCTGTACCACGGGAAACAGAATTTGACTGTTTTACCTTCTCTTTGCATTGGCTGATTGTTAGGGAAGAGCTCTTGAAGAGCCGTAGGAAAGTTGCAAGGATTTCAGAAAATTGATCAATCGTTCCCAATTCATTCAGTTTTTCAAACATCTCCTTAATGGGAATTGGTCTGGGAGTTAAATATTGGTCCAATTTCTTGGCAAGATTGGTGAGTAACACTCCGTGGGATTGTTCATAACTGTAGGTTTCAATCAATTTGGTTTCATTTTCCTTGTGGACTGAGCGTTTCCACTCCATTTGCTCAAGATATTGTTCTCGGTTGATATAAGGAGCAGTGGTTAATGTTTCCTTGCCATTTTGGACCTTCTTGCGAACTCCGAAATGTTCAATGTAGACGCCGCTTTCCACTAGTTTGAAATCTGGTCTGTAAAGAATGTTTTGTGAAGAAGTTTTAAATTCGTATTCAGGTTCATATTCATAATCAATGTCATTCAGAAAAAGCCAATTCGCGATTAGCAACTCTTCATAACTGCGAACCTTGTCACCTTTTATGGTCCGAAGATCATTGCCTGATTTGTTGTACCTGTTTATTGAACTCAGGTAATGGTAATATTCATTGAGGGATTCAAAATCCCATTCACTTTTGTAAGGCAGATAGAACTCTTCAAACCACCTACGTAAAATGGACTCCATACCTGGTTGTTCAATTACATCTTCCAACAGTATGGTTTGGATTAGTTTACGGAACTTGATTGGATCATCAGCATGCTTGGCTGGTGCGGGTGGACTGGTTTCCACTTTCTTGAGGATACTGTTTCCAAGTGCATGAAATGTAAGTGTCTTTACAGATACCTGACATTTCTTCTCTATTCGTTCCCTTAACTCCTTCGCTGCTTTGTTTCCATAAGTAATGAGGAGGATTTCCTGTGGTTCCCTAATCTTATTCTCAATCAGATATATTGCCTTGGTGGTGATAACACTTGTTTTGCCCGAACCGGCACCTGCCAAAACCAGGGTGGCATCTTCATCCGTAACAACAGATAACCTTTGCTGGTGGGTCAGAGGATAGGAACCTATTTGATCAAAAAAGTCAGACTTGGCTTCCAATTCATTCTTTAGATAGGATTTAACTGCTTTTTCCCTCACTCCGGTCGGGTTTTCAGCAAGTTTATTGATATTTTCAATTTGCTGTTTTTTCTCGGCTCCAATCAAATGTTTTGGAATGTTTTGGGGAAACCGTGAAAGGAACTCTTTCGATCTGACAACATATGGTTTGAGCAAACAAGCTGCAGGGTATCGTCGGGGATTCTTAAGTGAAGTATATACCTTGCTTAGTGTAGAGATTTCCCTATTCTCCTGATCAAGTAGGTTCTTGAAGTGGTTCCACCATTCCTTGTTGGCACTTTGGGCGAAGGAATTTGCAGTATGGTAATTAATTGGACCAACCTGAAATCGGGACCCATTTCGTCTGGTGAATAGGAGAAATGAACCTCCAAATCCTTTTCTTACGGCAATTTCCTTTGAGAAATCCTCAAAACTGAATTTGTAAGGTATCTTGGCATGAAGAATTATTGCATCGGTGGTTAGTACAATTCGCCTGTAACTTACTCGGAATAGGTTAAACAGGGAGTACAGAAAACCAGAAAGTTGGATACTCGTGACTTCAGTGGTTTCAGTGGATTGGTGCTCTGACAACTTGGTTTTCTATTATTTCATTAAGCCAAGTACCTAGTTTATGCTCAAGTGGGTACAATTCAAGTGACATTTTCGTCAAACAGGGGAAGGATATGATGGTATGGGTAAAAACATAAAAAATGGACAAAAATTGGTCAAATAAGCATCAAGGTCATGAAGTATGAAGTTGCATTCAACTATGACACCAAAAAGTTTACAAGTTGTGATTGGAACCAATGTGAACAATTCAGTTAATCCAACCGGAGAAAAGATAAACAAATTACAGGACCAGATGTAAATACCAAGAAAAGTATCACAGCCAAGGGCAATTAATGTTTACAGGTCCCATAATATTGCATCATATTCTGTTCTTCAGAAGTTTGTCCCAGCTCAGGATTGTTGATTGAAATTAATTTCAAAATTTGTTTAATGTAAACAAATACAAAAAAAGAAATAATAAAAAACGAGCATTCTTTCCTTGAGGCCATAGCAGAATTATTTATCATGGTTTTGTACAGTAGTACTGATTCGACAGAGAAATTGTCGACACCGATCATTCGGTTATCAAGAAACGTGGTGTCCTTTTCACCCTCTGGGTTTAAGGGATGGGAAATATGATTTCTAATTGGCAAAAGGTAAAAAATTTCGTCCGTGGGAACAGGGATATCAAATCCCTGGTCAAGGGTAAATTGCCTGGTGGGAATAAACGTCCCAGTCGAAGGGTTTCCTTTACCATTGCCATAATTTCCCTTGGTGCAAAATTGACCAAGGTCGATGGGCATGTAACCAAGGAAGAAATAAGGGCATTCAGGGAAATTTTCCAGCTCCCCGAATCGGAACAGAAAAATGCAGCAAGGGTTTTCAACTCCGCCAGCAAGAGTACCTTGGGATATGAATACTATGCCTTGGAAATAAGAAAACACCTTGGTGCAGGCTCACCCCTTCTGGAAGATTTAATGGATGGGTTGATCTACATCGCTGAGGCAGATGGAGATATCAGTTTTCAAGAAAGACGTTTTCTTATCAGGGTCAATGCACTTTTTGGGCTTCCCAGAAGGCAGCTTAGACAAAAGATAAATTTCCATAATGGTAGAGACAGTTTTGATCCATACAAGGTGCTGGGAGTCAAAAGGGATATGCCATTATCCGAAATCCGGCGTATATGGCGAAATCTGGTGTTAAAAAGTCATCCTGATGTTCTGGTTGCAAGGGGGGTGCCGGAAGAGGCCATCAGACTTTCGGAGGTACAACTTTCAAGATACAATTTGGCCTGGAAGAAGATTCAGGAAGAAAAACAATTCGTTCCCACCTGACATTTTACTTGTTACTTGGGTATAATGGTTTGAACTCGTATCTGGGTACCTGATGCTTCATTACCTGTTATCAAGAATTATTTCTCTTCTGTTGAGTTTGGCCGTAGCCAGCCTGGTCATATTTTTTGTCATTGAAATCATACCCGGCGATCCAGCCTCCTTCATGTTGGGTCTTAATGCCTCACCAGAAACAGTAGCTTCACTGAAGGCAGAACTCGGATTGGATCAGACGCCACTGATCAGGTACTTTGATTGGGTATCCGGCTTGGTTGTTGGTGATTTCGGGATTTCCTACACCTACAAGGTACCAATTTCGGAACTAGTGGTTGATCGAATACAGGTGTCTTTGCCACTTGCCCTGTATGCGCTTCTCCTGTCAACTGCTATAGCATTTCCAGTCGGGTTGATAGCTGCTTCGAAAAGAGGTGGTACAGCAGATTTCGGCATAATGGGCTTTACCCAGCTGGGGATAGCCGTACCCAATTTTTGGTTCGCCATGCTTCTGGTCCTGTTTTTTGCCATTAATTTGCGCTGGTTCTCGGCCGGGGGATTTTCGGGATGGGATGCCGGTTTCTGGTACGGCATCAAATCACTCACCCTTCCAGCAATTGCATTGGCTTTAACCCAGGCATCAATCCTGGCACGGGTCATGCGATCTGCCTTGATTGATACTTTATCGCAGGATTATATCAGAACAGCCAGGGCCAAGGGGTTGTCTCAGCGAAGGGTATTGATCAAACATGCCCTTAGAAATGCCATGATCCCGGTTCTTACCATTCTGGGACTTCAATTCTCGTTTCTTCTTGCGGGCGCAATCATCATTGAAAATGTTTTCTTCTTACCGGGACTGGGACGGTTGATCTTTCAAGCGATTATACAACGGGACCTGATTGTTGTTGAAAGTGTTGTCATGCTGATGGTTTTTGCTGTGATCGTGGTCAACTTCCTTGTTGATCTAACCTACGCCATGGTTGATCCAAGGTTAAGGAGGGGGGGATGAGAATACCTACCCAATTATTGTTTGGTGCATTCCTCTCTTCCTTCTTTCTGGTTTTGGCACTTGTCTCGCTGGTTTGGACGCCTTATCCGGTCGAGGTATTGAACATATCCGAAAAACTGAAATCGCCTGAATGGCGATATATTTTGGGAACTGATCACTTCGGACGGGATATTTTATCCATGATCATGGTTGGGGCAAGGACATCAATAAGTGTTGCCCTCGTAGCAGTCGGTATCGGCATGTTGGTCGGCGTACCGCTGGGTTTGGCAGCTGCTGCAAACAGACGAAGCATCTTTGACGATTTGATCATGCGAAGCAATGACCTTGTTTTTGCCTTTCCTTCCCTGGTAATCGCAATACTGATAACAGCAGTATTCGGACCGTCGGCATTTAATGCAATTCTGGCCATCGGTATATTCAATATACCGGTCTTTGCCAGGGTATCCAGGGGAGCTGCATTAAGTCTCTGGACACTGGAATTCATAATGGCGGCCAGAGTTGCCGGCAAGGGAAAGACAAGAATTTCCGCTGAACATATTCTACCCAATATCATTAACCTGTTGTTGGTTCAGGGCACCATTCAATTTTCACTGGGGATATTGGCAGAGGCAGGACTTTCCTATATTGGCCTCGGAGCCCAACCACCAACCCCAAGCTGGGGCCGAATGCTTGCTGATGCCCAAACCCTGATTTATACCAATCCCAGATTGGCCTTCATACCTGGATTGGCAATCGTTGCCATGGTATTGGGTCTGAACATGTTGGGAGACGGCTTGAGGGACTATCTGGATCCACGATTGAGGAAGGTAAGACAATGACGTTGCTTACCGTTTCAGGCCTCAATATATCCATTAACGAGGAAGTGATACTGAAAGATGTAGAATTTACCGTTGATCAAGGAGAAGTATTCGGTTTTGTAGGTGAATCGGGTTCCGGCAAGTCAATGACGGCACTCGCTCTGATGAATTTATTGCCAAGGGGTTCGGATCGTACTGGACAAATCATCCTTGACGGGAAAAATTTGATTGATCTTTCCGAAAGGGAAATGTGCTCAATTCGGGGCAGGGATATCGGAATGATCTTTCAGGAACCCATGACTGCCTTGAATCCTGTCATGACCATAGGAAATCAGGTAGCTGAAACCCTCATTATTCATGGTGGGTATTCTCGGTCGGAGGCCATGACCATTGCTCGTGAAAAATTGGCCCGGGTCGAAATGCCCACAAACAGGTTTTCACCTGATCTGTATCCACATGAAATCTCGGGCGGCCAACGCCAACGGGTGTGCATAGCATTGGCCATCGCCCTGCGGCCCAAAATTCTCATTGCCGATGAACCCACTACGGCATTGGATGTATCAACCCAGGCCCAAATCCTCGACCTGTTGAAACTTCTTGTAAAAGAAGAACAAATGTCCCTGCTGTTTATCACCCATGATCTGGCGGTTATAGCCAAAATGGCAGACAAGGTTGCCGTCATGCAAACGGGAAGAATTGTGGAAATGGAAACAACCAGGGAATTGTTTCAGGATATGAAACATGATTATTCCAAAAAACTGTTTGCTGCCTCAAACTATATCCCGGAGACAAAAACCAAAACCAGAGGTGTTAGTTTTCTTGAGGTGAGGGAGGTTTATAGAGCATATAAACTGCCCAACAAAAGGATACTCGACAAGCAAAATTACAATGTGGCCATAAGGGGTGTCAGTTTCTCAATCAGCAAAGGAGAAAGTTTGGGGCTGGTTGGTGAGTCGGGTTGCGGCAAATCGACTCTCTCAAGAACAATTCTGGGTTTGGACCCACTCCAGAAGGGACAAATTACCGTGGATGGGGTAGAGGTTATATCTGGCCGAAAAATGCCGCATTCCCTCAGGAAAAAAATGCAGGTCGTGTTTCAGGATCCCTTTGGATCCTTCAACCCCAGGCACAAGGTCGGGCGACTTGTTGCAGAACCATTTCACCTGCTGGAAAAATCCTTGAGTGTATCAGAACAAAGGGAGCGGGTTATTACTGCCCTGCTTGAGGTTGGTCTCAGGGAAACAGATGTTGATAAGTACATACATGAATTTTCAGGAGGCCAAAGACAACGGATTGCCATTGCCAGAGCCATGGTTATCAAACCGGATCTGGTTATTCTGGACGAGGCCGTTTCCGCCCTTGATGTATCGATCAGGGCTCAGATATTGGATTTGCTGAATGAACTGCAGGTACAACATAACCTGTCCTACCTCTTTATAAGTCACGATTTGACTGTTGTAAGAGCAGTTACTGACCGGGTTCTGGTCATGCAGGGCGGTAAAATTATTGAAGAGGGAAGAACTGACAGGATTTTTGACCGCCCACAACATGATTATACCAAACGTTTACTCCAAGCTTCCCCTAGAATCCCTGCGGAGTGGGTCAAAGAAGAAACAAACCAAGGATACCACACGGGTTAACCCCGTGTGGTATTGAATTGTATTTAGTTTTCCCAATAGACTTGGGTCAAATCATTGGCTTGGGCAGGCGAATTTTCCCACAAACCCACAATTTTGGCATTTGCAACACCAAGCTTGGCCAGCTGGAACAAATATCCGTTGACATAATCATTGGCAATAATCTGCTGGGCTTTATGCGCTAGTTCTGTTCTTTCAGCCGGATCGGTAGCAAGATTCAACTGGTTCATGACATCCTGGAATTCCGCACTATCGTACTGGAAGTAGTAATCAGGACGGGCATAAATATTGATATCAGTGGGTTCTGTATGACTGACAATGGTCAAGTCATAATCCTTGTTCCTGAAGACCTGCTCCAACCATTGCCCCCAATCCAGATTGGAAACTTCGGTTTCAATGCCAACGGCCCTCAGCTGAGCAGCAATGATTTCACCGCCCCTGCGAGCATAAGAGGGAGGGGGTAAAGCCAATCTCAAGGTTATGCCATCAGGATGACCTGCTTCAGCCAAAAGTGATTTAGACATTTCCGGATCATGGGCAGAATTGGAAGTCAAATCAAGATAGTCAGGATTGTGTGGTGCGAAATGTGTTCCGATCGGAGTGCCATACCCAAACATTGCACCATCAATTATTTCCTGTCGGTTAATCGCGTGTGCTATGGCTTTTCTCACCCTGACATCCGAAAGCAATTCACTTTTATTGTTGGTGGAAAGGATCGTTTCACCTTCGGTTGACCCAATGATCACCTTGAAATTGGGGTCGGATTCAAACTGCACAAGTGTTTCGGGACTGGGGAATGCTGGAAAAGCATCAATATCACCAGCCATCAAGGCACCAAATGCTGCTGTGGGATCTGAGATAAATTTAAAGGTGGCAGAATCGAGGGCTACCGCCTCTCCCCAATAATCAGGATTCCTTACAATGGTAATCTGATCGCCTTCCCTTCTTTCATGGAACATGAATGGTCCGGTACCAACAGGATTCACACCTGCATTATCAGCTGTTGCCGGATCAAGGATGATGGCATCACCCCAAGCCATGTTGGTCGGGAAGGAACCGTTCGGATTACTCAGGGTAATCTGTACGGTTGTTGCATCAATGACTGTAACGTCACTAATCCCGGCAAACAAGGCCTTTTGGGCATTGGTTGAATCTTCGGCCCGGGCCCGATCAAGCGAGAATTTCACATCACTTGCATCAAATTCTGCTCCATCATGGAACTTTACCCCAGATCTCAGATGAAATGTGTAAACCAGACCATCATCCGAAATGTCCCAACTATGTGCCAATCCCGGAAGAATCGAACCATCGGAAGCATATCGGGTCAAGCCTTCGAAAATGTTGGCGTAAACCACTTCATCGATTGCAGCTGCGGCTCCACCTGTAGGATCAAGGTGTGGCGGTTCCAACTGCATTCCAATTGTGATTGATTGATCGGCAGCTTTAAGCGGACCAATCATTCCAGCGACCAAGGTCAAACTGGCCAAAATTATGGTCATCAATTGATTATGTCTCATTAAATTACCTCCTATATTGTTGCTAATTTTTCTCCTTGCAGAGTAAATCAAAGATTGTACATGCCATTACCTTGGCACTGTCAACCATATCCTGTATCCCGACCCACTCGTCCGGTTGATGAGCCAAATCCAGAATTCCGGGTCCATAGGCGATACAGTTTTTCAATTTCCCAATGCGGTCAATATGTTTTTGGTCGTACGTACCTGGAGAAATAACATATTCCGGTGATCCCCCCAATACTTCTTGTATGGATTTATGTACCGACTGCACGATTGGCGCATCTTTTTCTGTTAAGATCGAGGGTACGCTGAACATTTCGGTTACAGAATATTCAAAGTCAGGTCGTTTGGTCTTAATGGATTCCAGCATTTTTTCAATTTCGGATTTTACACTCTCGATTGATTCTTCAGGGAGAAATCTTCGATCAATTCTGATTCGGCACAGATCGGGAACACATGGGGCTGAAAAACCGGCAAAGTCACTATCCTGTTCCTTTTCGCCTCCATGAATTGAATTGAGATTCATGGTTGATTGACGAGCTCCTTCTGGAACAATGGGGTAGTTGGTCGTTTTGGATGCTAGCAGAGGATAAAGAGCTTCTTCCATTTCCCGTATGACAGCTCCCATATGCCTTATGGCACAATCGCCCAAAAATGGCATGCAACCATGAGCAATTCTCCCCTTGGTCTCGATTTCGGCCCACCATACACCACGGTGACCAAGACAGATACGATCTTTGTTCAAGGGTTCTGGTATAATGACATGCTGGACCCTTGTGGGAGAAAACCAGCCCCGTTCAGCCAGCCAGGCAACTCCACTATAACCACCTGATTCTTCATCAGCCGTTCCAGATATTTCAACAGAGCCCGAGAATTCGGGGCAAATGGCAAGAAAACTTTCAACGGCAACTATCGACGTCGCCATCCCGCCTTTCATGTCACAGGTTCCACGGCCATAAATCCTGCCATCCTCGATTTCACCACCAAAAGGTTCTTTGGTCCAATTTTCACCAACGTGGACCACGTCCGTATGAGAGTTGAAATGTATGCAATCCCCACTATGATTGCCTTCTTTGCGTCCTATTATGTTCCATCGGGGGTATTTGTCGCTGTCACCTAGCGCACCCTCGGCCCTTACCAGTTCTGTCTGCATTCCGGACTTCTCAAACCTTGCCTTCAGGTATTCACAAATTTCGAGGTAATTGTCACCCGGAGGATTGAGAGTAGGCATGGCAACCAATTCCCGTGTCAATGCAATCAGATCGTCCTGACGGTCATCAATCTCGGCAAACAGTCGCTCTTTAATATTCATAAATTTTGCTTATTGTAATGTTTTGATCACTAGGAGTATGCGAAAACAAATACAATTTTTCAAATGATGGTATTAATTGCATCTACATAAATGAATAGAGAAAAATGAAATATATCAAATACCTCCTCACTTTTGTAATACTTTCAATTGTCTTCTTTCTTACGCATTATACTCTCCCGTCAAAGGATGTAGTAACCATCGTTGGTACAGAAGTCGTCAGAACCGAGGTGGGTTCTAATCCAGTTTTCTGGGTCAGGGGAGGTACCGGTGAAACCCTGAATCGAGATATTCGATTTATCAATGGCGTCAATTTTGGTACAGATCAGGAAAGGGTATATCGCAATGAGGATACCGGATGGAGATGGCCCCCCTACCTGAAATTCGATAGTGGCGATATCCAGGCACAGGCCCAGAGAATGGCCGGTGAAGGTATCGAGCGGGTTTTGGTCAATCATTATGGAATCAGAAGCAGGACCTTTTCGATCTATCCCAATGTAACCAGTATCAGGGAATTGCGGCCCGGTGAAACGAAACCCCTTAATTGGTTCAGATATTTCGGAATTGGAATCGTGGTTGTTTTACTTCTGGTTATCTGGCGCCTCTGGAGACTTTTTTCCATTTGGGTTGTTGATCGATTCTATGGGTTAAAATTCAGGTTGTTCAAAAAGTAATCCGTTTATTGGTTGAAAATTATTTTCCCTTGTAAAAATTCTTGATGGAATAAACGAACATTTCAACGTCCCGGTCATCAATTCCCAAATGTGTGACAAAACGAAACGCAGGTTTTTTCCCCGTTACCAGAAAGCCATCCGAACGCAAATGATCAAGCAGGGGTTGATGATCATTCGGATGGGGTTCAAAAAATACCATATTGGTTTTTTGAATTATCCCAACCCCTCTCCTTTCAGCCAAATCCTCTAGGGAATCGGCCAATAGCCTGGCCCTGTAGTGGTCTTCAGCAAGCCTGTTGACATGATTATCAAGGGCGTATAGTCCGGCGGCAGCCAAATACCCTGATTGACGCATCCCTCCACCAAGAATCTTGCGATTTCTTTTAATTGATCTTTCGAGACGGGAAGGTCCAGCCAGTAAAGTGCCGACAGGTGCGCCCAAGCCTTTTGAAAGGCAAACGGAAACAGTATCTGCAATATTGGCGATTTCAATTGGATTGACATTCAATTCGATGGCAGCATTGAATAGGCGGGCACCATCAAGGTGTACTCCCAATCCAAATTTCCTGGCTGTGGCAGCGTTTTCCTTTAGCACATCCACGGTCAGAGCATTTCCAGATACGGTATTTTCCAAGCACAGAAGTCTTGTCTCAGGAAAATGCGGATCGTCCGGTTTTACATGAGATGCTATACTCTCATTACTGATGGAACCATCCTCTTCGGTAGGGAGTGGAGTAAACGAGATACCTCCTAGTACCGAAGCACCTCCAGCTTCAAAAACATAGGTATGGTATTTGTTACCGACCAGGAGGTCACTTCCTCGACCGCAATGTGTTAGGATAGCAGCAAGATTGGATTGGGTTCCAGATGGAAAAAAAACACTCATTTCCTTCCCAACCAGTGCTGCAAATCTTGCCTGAAGTTCGTTTACGGAGGGATCATCACCATAGACATCATCACCCACTGGCGTACTTGCCATGGCCTGAAGCATTCCTTCGGTGGGTTGGGTTACGGTATCACTCCTGAAATCCCCTTTGAGGGAATTGGAGCGATTGACCATATCTGAATTGTCATACATATGTTTTTTCCCGATTAACTTTGAATTGAAATTAATCCTGATTAGCCATAGAATAGGATTTCAAATGTATACATTGTATTACCATTTTTTTTCTTTTAGCTATTTGCCAAGCAGATAAAAAAAACTAATTTTCCAATGATTGGTTTACTTGGAAAATGTAGAAGTAACATTTTAGTCAATTGATACCCGTTCCGGTTTTTGCAAGAATAGGTTTGTGCATAAAAAAGGAAAATAATTTTAATTTAATTTCGGAGATTGCAGATGAATAAGTTAGGAATCGCACTGGCAGGCATTTCGGTATTTGCGTTGGCTGCTTGTGAAATGGATGATGAAACCGTCAGTACTTTGGGTGGAGCAGCAATTGGTGCTGGTGTGGGAATGGCTGTTTCCAGTGATGCTGACAAGGAAGAGGGTGCATTGATTGGTGCCGGACTGGGTGCAATAATTGGAAACTCGCTGGCAAATCAGAGAGCAAATAGAGGAAATCAACAAGCTACAGGATCCCAACAGGCTTCCACTCAGACTGCAACTCCAAGGTATGACCAGTCCCGCTATGATGGCATTTTATCGGCACATAACTTCGCCTTGCAGACTGCACTGGAAAACAATGCACCTGAAAGATGGAGATATCAAGGTGCAAGCGGAACCGTTTATCCAACCAATTCCTGGGTAGAATATGGATTGAGGTGTCGTGGTTTTGATTCGGTATGGAACGATGGAGGTCAAACCGGTACCGAGAGTGGCAGTGCTTGCCGACAACCCAATGGATTCTGGAAACAAAACTGATCGGATTGAACGAAACCTTTGTTGAAAAGGTTGATTTTGATTGCTGGGAATGAATGCATTTCCAGCAATCGAGAATCTATGCTTAGGCAGCTAGTTCCTTTGTCTTGGATTTCTTGTGCAGTAGGTTGTCTGAAATAACCTCTTTTGCTTCCAGGATGGAGATTTGCTTGACTGCTGCCACTTCCTTGGTCAAACGTCCATAGGCCTCTTCAAAGAGTTGTCGCTCAGAGTAGGATTGATCCTTGTTGGGATCATGACGATTTAAATCCCTCACGACTTCAGTCAGTTTGATGATGCATCCTGAATTTATTTTCTGATCATATTCAATGGCACGTCTGGACCACATGGATTTTTTCACTCTGGCACGCCCATTCAACAGCCCGAGTGCCTCGGTGAGTTCCTCTTCACTGACGAGATTCCGTAAACCGACTTCAGGTACCCTGTTTATTGGAATTCTGAGGGTAAGCCCTTCACTTTCAAAGTGAATGACAAACATTTCTTCCTTTGAACCACCGATATTTTGTGAAACTATCCCGTCTATTTGTCCAACACCATGAGAGGGATAAACAACTTTCTCTCCGACAATAAATCCAAATGCTTTTCGCTTTCTAACCATTATAAGTTCCTGTTTACCTTACCTGAATTCTGTAGAGAAAAGAGTGTCAGAAATTCGAAATAGCAAAATACCTACTTCAAAATTCAAAAATAAACTAACCGCGCTCCACAATTAAGGAAGGGAACATCGGCTTCAGAATAAGAACTAAATCAGTTCAAATTAGCACACCTAATAACGGATCCGCGATGAAATTCCTGACATCCAAGTCAATTATTCACCAAAGGGTATCCAGATATTCTTTATCTCAACAGAATGTTTCAAACATTCTTTGTAATAACCTGATTTCTGATTATACCAGCAATTTAAATTATTTTCAAGTAACCAAATACGCTTCAAATTACCAACCGACATTTTATTGACCATGGCATTTTGAGTTGAACAACCTGCAAACCATATGGCATCGATGTCTTCATGTTCCACTAAGGTTTTTACCAGATCATCATGATATCCTGTAATCAGGTTAACTACTCCGGCTGGGATATCGGATGTATCAAGAATCTGGGAAAAGTCCGTACTTGACAGCGGACTAGTTTCAGACGGAATAACAACACATCTGTTTCCCATCGAGACAAGGGCAGCCATCATTACGACAAAACCCCAAAGAGTGTATTGATTTGGACAGACCACTCCGACAATCCCCACTGGTTCATTGAGTGACATAACCGTTTTCCTGGCTGCTACTTGGTGAATCCTGCCTTCGAATTTGTCAGCCCATGATGCAAAATAGAATAGTGTTTCGATTGATGTTCGAACTTCGTGCAATGCCTCTCCAGAATCGCACATTGTTTGCAACTCTATCCGCCTGGCAAATTCCTTCTCCCGCATTGCAAGGTTTTCGGCCAAAAAATACAGGATCTGGGACCGATTATAGGCAGAGGCTTGTTTCCATGAACTTGCGGATCTGGCAGCTTCCACAGCATTTCTAATATCCTTCCTGTTGCCCTTTCCAACCGTACCAACAATTTCCCCCTGGGGATTGAATACCTTAAGGGAATAACCGCCATCCGGCCTGACCTTCCTGCCACCAATATACAGTTTGGGAGTTTGATCTATCAGAGATTCGGGAATTTCCTTTTCATAAACCAATTTACTTCTGGATTTAGCTCTTGCTTGAACTGGCAATTTCGGGGGCTTGGGTTTGGTGTAGTAATCAATACCTTCCCACCCACCTTCCCGACCAAATCCTGATTCCTTATATCCACCAAACCCGGCTGCAGCATCAAATGTGTTGGTGGAATTAATCCACACCACACCGCATTGAAGTTCGTAGGCAATTTCCAATGCCATATTGATGTTTTCACTCCAGACTGACGCCGCCAATCCATATTTTGAATTATTGGCCAGACTGATTGCCTCCCGATGTGTTCGAAAGGTCATGCTTACGAGGACTGGACCAAAAATCTCCTCTCGCATCAGTACCGAACTTGGTGTTAGTCCGGTAACCAAGGTCGGAGGATAGAAAAAGCCATTCTGTGGCAATGGCAATTGTGGCTGGTAAACCGTTCCTTTTTCCTCCTTGCCAAGTGCAACCATTTCGCTGATGTGATTTCTCTGCTTCTTGCTGATGATTGAACCAATATCAGTGGATTTATCCAATGGTGAACCCACTCGCAGGTCATTCATCCGCTTTCTGACTTTGGCAAGGAAGATATCTGCAATTGATTCCTGTACCAGCAAACGGGATCCGGCACAACAAACCTCACCCTGATTGAGCCAGATTGCATCAACAATACCTTCTACTGCCGAATCCAGATCGGCATCACTGCAAACAATGAACGGTGATTTGCCACCAAGTTCAAGAGTTAGGGATTTATTGTCTTTTGCCGTCAGGTGTCTGATTCTTTTTCCTACGGAAGTTGATCCGGTAAAGGCAATTTTGTGGATATCGGGATGCTTTACGATATGTTCACCGGTAATACCATCACCGGTTACAATATTTACCACACCGGCCGGTAGGTTGACCTGGGATAGTATTTCTGCAAAAAACAGGGAACTGAGAGGGGTATGTTCGGAAGGTTTGAGGACGACAGTATTACCCAGGGCAATAGCAGGTGCTACTTTCCATGCCAACATCAACAGCGGAAAATTCCAAGGAATGATTTGACCACAAACACCATGGGGTATCCTGTCCGATAATTCGGTATCACCCAACTGAGCCAATCCGGCGTGAAAATAAAAATGTCTGGCTACCAAGGGGATATCCAGATCTCTGGTTTCCCTGATCGGTTTCCCATTATCCAGAGTTTCCAGAACGGCCAAAAATCGAGCATGCCTTTGAATGCTACGGGCTATGGCATAAAGATATTTTGCCCTTTGATAACCACCAATTCTATTCCATTTCTTTTGTGCCTTGACGGCAGCATCCACGGCCTTGTCAACGTCCCCCTTGGTTCCAGAGGCTATTTGGGCCAATTCTTCCCCAGTAGCCGGATTATAGGTAGTAAAATAGTTGGGCTTGGTCGATTGCCGATACGCACCAGCAATGTAATGACCAAACTTTTTACCTCTATTCTCAAGCCATTGATCTGCCTCGGTTCTGCTTTCAGGCGAGAGACCATAATCCATCGACTCAAATATGTTCATTACATTCATCTGCACTAACCTTGTGGATGTCGGTGGGACGCTGAATACCTTCCCGTGGCCTGATGTTCCAATTGTCTTTCTATGTCGTTCAGGAGACTCGAAGCTCCAAACCGAAAAAGACCAGGAGAAAGCCATTTTGTTCCAAGTTCTTCCTTGATCAACATCAAATACTGCAAACTCTCCTTTGCCTTGGAAATACCACCGGCAGGCTTGAAGCCAACCCGATTACCGGTAAGTTCAAAATAACTTCTTATGGCTCTAATCATCACCAGCGAAACGGGTAGGGTGGCGTTTACGGGTTCCTTGCCTGTAGAAGTCTTTATAAAGTCAGCGCCAGCCATCATGGCAACCATCGAGGCCTTGGCAATGTTCCTCATGGTTACCAATTCTCCTGTCGCAAGGATGACCTTAAGCTTGGCAGGGTTGCAAGCCTCCTTGAACAACTTGATCTCATCGTAAAGTTCTTCCCAATTCTCAGTCAGGACATGTCTCCGTGATATCACGACATCGATTTCCTGGGCACCTAGGGAGACGGATTCCTTGATTTCAGCCAAACGCAGATCAAAAGGATTTAGACCGGCTGGAAAACCTGTTGATACAGCTGCAATCGGAATTGACGACCCCTTCAAGGCATCAAGTGCCGGGGCTATCATTTCATGATAAACACAAACTGCACCTACCTTCAAATTGCACTTCTCGACCTTGAGTTTTTGAAGGATTTCCATGGATACCGGGCTTTGCGCCTTAGCAGCAAGTCTTGTTACCCTTCCTGGTGTGTCATCACCCGCAAGTGTGGTCAAATCCATAAGAGTTATGGCTTTCAATAACCAGGCCGTCTGCCAATGGGATTTAACCGATCGTCTGTTTTTTAGAGTATTTGCTCTATGTATTATTGCCGTAGGGTTGGCTTGAATTTCGGCTATCAACCCATGGTCCAATTCACTACCCGTGTTTTGAGCTCTTATTGGAACTAGTTTGTCTTGGGTTGAATCCCTGGAATCAATGGTTGATGGATTGAAACCGTCTGGAGTATGTGTTTCGCTGAAATGGGTCTTTTTCAATTTAGCCAAGAATTTTTAAGAAACCGTATTTCTTAAATTGTTCTCTCCACCATTAGTTTCTTTACCTCAGCGATGGCCTTGGCCGGGTTCAACCCCTTGGGACAGGTTTTGGAACAGTTCATGATCGTATGACACCGGTACAGCCTGAAGGGGTCCTCCAACTCGTCCAGCCTTTTCCCGGTACCCTCATCACGACTATCAATTATCCAGCGATAGGCATGCAAAAGCGCTGCCGGTCCCAAATAACGATCGCCATTCCACCAATAACTGGGACATGATGTTGAACAACAGGCACACATGACGCATTCGTAAAGACCATCAAGTTTTTTCCTGTCTTCGGGCGATTGCTTCCATTCGGTACCGGGATTAGAAGTTTGGGTAGAAAGCCAAGGCATGACAGCTTCATGTTGGGCATAAAAATGTGTCAGATCAGGTACCAAGTCTTTTACAACCTCCATGTGGGGAAGTGGATAGATTTTGACATCTCCCTTGATTTCATCAACACCCTTGATGCAGGCTAGGGTATTTTCCCCATCGATATTCATGGCACATGAACCACAAATCCCTTCTCGGCAGGACCGACGGAACGTAAGTGTCGGATCAATTTCATTCTTGATTTTGATTATGGCATCCAAAACCATTGGTCCACAATCATCCATATCCACATGATAGGTATCCAGGCGAGGATTATCGGCTGTATCCGGATCCCAGCGATAAACTCGGAATTTCCTGATATTGTCGGAAGAGGCAGGATTGGGCCACTCCTTGCCTGCCTTGATTCTTGAATTCTTGGGCAACCTTAATTCAACCATAATATTCTACTCTGTTAATTGTCATTATCGCATGGAGCAAGGGTACTGCTTGATGGCATATATTTGTCGCGTCCAAGGTTGGAGGTAGTTTCGAAATTTATTGATACAGACCTGATGATTTCACCATCAGAATTTATCCCCAATTTCGCTGTACCTGTTTGCTTCACTTGGGGTCCTTTTTTTATCTGGGATCCTTGCTTTTCGTCACATAAATGGTCTCTGATGCTCTTGCTCTGAGGTGTTGGTTCGGAACAACCAACCAGCATTACAGCCATTATTCCAATCAATAGAAAATGTTTCAACCTAGTACACCCTTTTCTTTGGAGCTATGATTTCAGGATCGATACCTCCTTCTTCCTGTGAATACATTAATTCCGAGTGAACTGGTCGATAGGTCATTTCAACCTCGGTCTTGTTAACCCAGGCCAGACTGTGAACTCGCCAATTCTTGTCATCCCTTTCAGGATAATCCTCATGAGCATGAGCACCACGGCTTTCCTTTCTTTCATAGGCTGATTTAACCGTGGCAAGCGAACTTGCCATGAGGTTTTCCAATTCAAGCGTTTCCATGAGGTCCGAATTCCAAATCATGGATTGGTCGGTTACCTTGATATCGTCCATGGAAGCGGCAATCTCCCTGATTTCCTCCACCCCTTTCGCAAGAGTATCATCACTTCGGAAAACGGCAGCATATTCCTGCATGGCTTTTTGCATCTTCAACCTGATTTCTGCAGTTGGTATCTCTCCATTCGAATGTCTGGTATTGTCAAATTTATCCACAATGGCTTCTACCGATCTGTCATCCCCTTCAGGAACTGATCCATCAGGTGTCAGAATTTGACCAGTCCTGATGGCAGATGCCCGGCCGAAAACAACCAGATCGGTCAGGGAATTCGAACCCAGTCGGTTTGCTCCGTGTACGGATGCGCTTGCTGCTTCACCAACGGCCATCAAACCTGGCTGAATTGCATCGGGATTATTTTCCGAAGGATTGATAACCTCTCCCCAATAGTTGGTGGGGATACCACCCATGTTATAATGAACGGTAGGCAGTACTGGTATTGCTTGCCTCCTGACATCGACACCAGCAAAGATTTTTGCCGATTCTGATATTCCCGGCAATCTTTCCGCCAGAATTTCTGGTGGAAGATGATTGAGGTGAAGTAGGATATGGTCTTTGTCAGGCCCGACACCTCGACCTTCCCTGATCTCAAGTGTCATGCATCTTGAGACAACATCCCTACTGGCAAGATCCTTGTAGGTTGGGGCATAACGCTCCATAAACCGCTCACCCTCGGAATTCGTCAGATAACCCCCTTCACCACGAGCTCCTTCCGTGATCAAGACACCCGCACCATAGATGCCAGTCGGGTGAAACTGAACAAATTCCATATCCTGGAGTGGAAGGCTTGCCCTAGCTACCAAACCATTGCCGTCACCTGTACAGGTATGCGCAGAAGTTGCCGAAAAATACGATCGACCATAGCCGCCTGTCGCAAGAACAACCATTTTTGCCGAAAATTTGTGCAACTGTCCGGTTTCCAGATTCCAGGCCACGATTCCCTGGCAAACACCATCTTCAGAAAAGATGAGATCAAGGGCAAAGTACTCTATGAAAAACTCTGCCTTTTTCTTCAATGATTGTCCGTATAGGGTATGGAGTATGGCATGGCCGGTTCTATCGGCAGCAGCACAAGTCCTCTGAACGGGTGGGCCCTCACCAAATTTGGTTGTGTGTCCTCCAAATGGCCTCTGGTAAATTTTGCCTTCGGGGGTACGGCTGAAAGGTACACCATAATGTTCCAATTCATAAATTGCCCTTGGTGCCTCTCTGACGAGATATTCCATGGCGTCGTTATCACCGAGCCAGTCAGAACCCTTGACAGTATCATAGAGATGCCATTGCCATCCATCCGGTCCCATGTTGCCCAAGGATGCAGCGATTCCGCCCTGCGCAGCCACCGTATGTGATCTTGTCGGGAATACTTTGGTTATACAGGCGGTTCGCAATCCGTTTTCAACCATTCCAAGTGTTGCCCTCAGCCCGGCTCCACCGGCTCCCACAACCACGACATCATAGGAATGATTTACAATATTGTATGACGGCATGAATTCCTCTAACCAACAAATCCGAAAGCAATACGTGCAATTGAAATTACCCCTACTCCCATCAAACCCCAGCAAAAAAGGGCATTCACGATCAGGAGCAAGACTTTCCAGGTCTTGGAATGGACATAATCTTCAATGACAACCTGCAAGCCAAGTCGCAAATGGAAAAAAGCAACGATCAAAAAGAGGATTGCGACGATGGCATTGCCCAAATTGGAATAGGTATCGACAAATTCCTGATATCCCGAACCCAATATTTGCATAAAGGTGTAAACAAACAACAGGGACAAGGGAATAAGGGCTACAGCTGATAATCGCTGCATCCACCAATGATGGGTTCCCTCCTTGGAAGAACCCAGTCCGTCGACTTTGCTGAAATTAGTCTGAAACCCCATTTAACCGTACCAAAAATAAATGCTTAAAAGAGAAAGTGCTGTTAAAAAAGCTGTTCCAAGTAAACCCAGTATGGCTGAAATCATTACATTTCTTTCATTGAAGGTTAACCCGACATCCCAAAACAAGTGTCTGATTCCATTGCAAAAATGAAACCAAAATCCTGTGAGGCAAGCCAACATGACAAGATCACCATAAATCGAGGTAACTATACACGATACAAAGTCATAATAACTCTCGGAAATGGCTCCAGCAAAAAACCACCAAACAATGAGAAATCCGCCCACAAATAATCCAACCCCGGTAATCCTGTGCATGATAGACATGATTGCATTCAGTGGCCACCTGTAAATAGTAGCATGAGGGGAAAGTGGTCGCTGGGAGCGGATTTTATTCATTTTGCTCAAATACATACGCTAGATTTTTAGAATTTTTTAATCATCAAGTGTCTTTTCTTCAAGAAATATTGTTTTTATTTATGTGCATAATCCAATGGGAATCAATTTCATGAAGTCTTATTAAGCGTAGATAAATCGAGAAGATGTGGTACTCGATTGCAATACAATATCCACCACATCACTATTCTTGAACATTACTCGTTATTGCCGGAATCGAGATAGTGTATCAGAAATTTGCATTTAAAAGCCATTAACCTGAGTTTAGGCCGGTATCAAGCACCAATAATCAAGATCCAATACAACATCCTTATCGTATTTACCTGCCCGATCCCTAAGTGCTCCCACCTGGCCCTTAGTTACAACGGTTCTAATTCTTATCGCACCCACTCCTCTTTTTTCAAAATCGTGTACGTCAATGATTTCAGACCATGCTCTTATGGTATCGCCCGCATAGCATGGATTGACATGTGATCCCGCATTAATTGCCACAACGCATTGGGCATTGGCCAGACCATTGAAACTCAAGGCCCGGGCCATCGAAATCAAGTGGCCGCCATAAATCAAACGCTTTCCGTTTTTGTTGTAGGTGGTATCAAAATGCACCTTGGCCGTATTTTGCCATAATCTTGTTGCCATCATGTGCTCGGCATCTTCAAGGGTTACTCCGTCGACATGGTTTATCATTTCACCGGGAGTATAATCACCCAAGAGGAATCTTTCTCCTGCCAGGGATGTATCATAGTAGGTGAAATCCAGTTCTGCCGGAATCCACAAGGACGAAGGTGAAACCACACTTTGGTATTGCGGGATTATGGGTTGTTCAAGATAAATACGATCAGTTTTCTTAAGAACCATCACCCACCGTATGTATTCCAGTACGGAGTCCTGTCTTTGATTATATCCACTTGTTTTTACCCAGACGATGCCACTCTTGTGATTCGAATTTTCCTTTAGACCGATTACTTCGGACTCACTCAGAAGGGTATCGCCCGAATTTACAAAATGAAAAAACCGGGCCTCGGCATAACCCAAATTGGCGATGGCATTCAAGGAAATATCAGGGACGGTTTTGCCGAAGACAATGTGGAAAACCATCATGTCATTTATCGGGTCTTCAATCAAACCACAACCTTGAGCAAACATTTTGGAGGAATGGATAGAGCTTCTTACTGGATATAGGGACTGGTAAAGTGCCTTATCGCCATCGGTAACTGTTCGGGGAGTAGAGTGAAGTATAGTCTGACCGATTTCAAAATCCTCAAAATAGTTCCCCGGATTTGTTTTTGATGACCAGTTTGTCATAATAAGACCTTTAGTATGGCTATGAATTGAGAGGGTACGATGATAAGTGACAGGTTGTTGTGATGAATGGAAACAAAATCAGAAATCCTCTTTATTCCTATTTGTTCACACTGTTTCCAACAACCCTCAAAATGCTGGTACGAATGTAATGGCTGTATCACGTTTCAACCCTATACCTAGTGGTTTCTGAAATGATTTAAACCTTTTGAATTCAAATGAAGAAACGCCATTTACCTTCAGCCAACAAGAAAAAACTGGTCTATTCCCCCAGTAAAAGTCCAGAAGGTAAAAAAAATTGATGACATGACTGATTGTGATAATCCCAAGGGGGATTTTCAGCCCAATTACACCAAGTGGTGTAAAAGTGAAGTAAACCATGATTATTGCAATTAATTATATCTCTTCCCCTTACCGGTTTTACTATCAGGTAAAATATTCCGGATCAAATTTTCTAGTGATACATCTAACTCCTTTTTGATTCATTTTGGATTTTGTATTATGGCAGATACTGTTAGTTGAACAATTCGCTGAAAGGCAGTGTATTTGGTTTTACAGTTTCTCTTGATGGAGATGAAATGAAAAATTCAGAACAACAATCCGATGCAGCCCAAAGGTTTGATCCTTTGCCAGTCTCAAGCATGCCAACCGATTTTTCAATATCCCTTGATGATTATCGCAAGGGCGGTACGGAAATGTTTCTGGAAGGCCGAAAGGAATCAAAACGCCTTCATCCCATGCGAGGATTTGAAGATACCTATACAGACATTGTAGATTACATAGTAAGGATAACTCATCGAATTTGGGAGCAGAAAGACATCGGTTATATTTACGATACCTACAGCCATGATTGCAGGGTGTGGGATGATGTCGGGCTACAATATGGCCGTGATAAAATCGTAGCCGATACGGTTCACACCAACAATGCCATTCCTGATATAAGACTTGTCGCCGATGAAGTTATATGGGCAGGTGATGAAATCCGGGGTTTTCATACGTCTCACCGAACTATGATATTGGGTACCAATACCGGTTACAGCCGATTTGGCGGACCTACCGGCAAACCGATCAAGCTGTTTTGCATCGCCAACTGTGTTTCAAGGGATAATGAAATTTACCTTGAGCATGTCCAGTACGACACGGCTGGTATGCTGAAACAATTGGGACTGGACCCGGTCGCATGTGCCAAACAGTTGATGGCAAAAAGGGAAGATGGACCTTTTGCACCGAATTTCATGGCTTGTGAACCTGATCGTACTCACGGGCAAAACAAGCCACAAATCAAGAGCATCCCGGATGTGATTGAAGACATTGAGGAGTTTGTAGATACTAGTTTTCATACCATCTGGAATCGGCGAAATCTCTCGGTACTAGATCAGATATACTCACCGTCAATTGTCTATGAAGGGGCCACGGGAAGGGTTTATCGGGGAATTGGTCAGATCAGGTCCTTTATATTGTCCATGCTGGCCATGTTTCCAAATCTGGCCTTGACTGTCGATGATCTGTATTGGATGGGAAACCCCAGTGAAGGATACCTGGTTGCTGTTAGGTGGGGTGCCGTCGGTGCCCATAGAGGGAATGGTCCCTATGGCCCGCCATCGGGAAAAGAGGTACATTTATGGGGTATTACCCAATGGCATATAAAGGACAACAAGGTTCAAAAGGAATGGACTATTTTTAATGAATTCGGAATAATCATGCAGATTATGGGTTAGTCTAAATTACAGAGGAGGAAGATATGTTCAGAATCAAAGCAACTTTCGTTGCAATTATGTTTGCAACCTTGCCAGCACTGGCAAATGCACAATGTAATGTGAATGGCAGCGGGGAAGTGAATGTCCTGTCAAATTTCTTTGATGCCCTTGAGATTCTTGCCAATACCATGGAAGAATGTGAACGTGATGATCTCAAGGTTGATGCCAAACTTACAACTACACATCAGGAAGAAAGGGAAGTGGCCTTTGCCGCTTCAACCTCGCCGTACGACCTTTCTGCCGTGGCTAATTTTTCCATCACATCACATCAGGCCAATGGTGAATTGCTACCCTTGAATGACTTGGTCGAAAAATACAGGGAAGAAGGCCAGATTGAGGATCAGATGCTCATTCGTTTCGGTGATGACATTATGGCTGTTGCATTCATGGCGAATGCTCAGGTGCTGTTCTATCGAACTGACATTCTGGAAAAGCATAATCTTGATGTTCCCACGACCTGGGATGAGATGTTTGCCGCAGCAGAAGTACTAATGAGTGATGACGAAATTGATTATCCGTATGGCGCTGCATTCGGTGGTCCGGGCAATTGGGAAAGAGGAAACGAGTTTGTCAATATTCTCTTCTCGAACGGTGGTCGACTTTTTGATCCCGAAACCTCTGAGGCAGCATTCAATAGTCCCGAGGGGATAGAAGCGCTGGAGATCATGGGAAGGCTTACCCAGTACATGTCACCGAATGCCCTTTCACATGATTTCGGGAATGTCAATCAACAGTTGAGTCAAGGTGAAATTGCCATGGCAATTCAATGGCAAAACGAGGCTGCCGGAGTTGAAGATCCCAATGAAAGTACCGTTGTGGGTAAAATTGGATTGGCACCCGCACCAGCTGCCAAGGATGGCGGTGCTCCATCATCCCTGTTCTGGTGGGATGGATATGTCATTCCTAAGAATCTTGATGGAGACCCCGAGGTTGCATTCCAAGTCATGCTCCATGCATTGCGACCAGAGGTTGTAGAGCAACATAATGATGTAGCATTGTGGCTGCGTTCCAATTATCAGAGCAACAAGTTTACAAAATCGGTCAATGACACGATTATGCTTGGAGCCCCACCGTTTCCAATGAATCCTCAGTCCGGGTTGGCCCATTCTGCCATTGGTAACAACATTGGTGACTTTCTGGCTGGCAAGGAAAGTGCTGCTCAATCCTTGGCAGATGCCGAAGCAGAGTATACCAAGGCGGCTCGGGACGCTGGATATCTCAACTAAATAACAATTGCTCGGGGAGGGAAACTTCTCCGGGCTTAAATCAAGTAAACAGTTATGAAAGCCAAGACTTTCCTGGCTTTTGTGGCCCCTTCGGTGGCCTCAATGCTATTGCTAATCGCCTTGCCACTGGTGGGTGTCGTTTTTCTCTCAGTCTATCAATCGTATGTCAAAACGGAATTGAGGGAGGTCACCACCGAAGTACCTCTGTTTGGTGGCCAGACCAGGGAAGTAACCAGAACCGTTCCCCAGCCTGTACTTGATGACAATGGCGATGCAATTTTCATCTGGGAGTATGTCGGGGGAAGAAACCTCAGGGAGGCTTCTGAAATTGAGGGCGTGGTTGAAGCGTTCAAGGGTCCCTTCCCTCAAGATGAAGGGCTGGGAGGGAAACTGAACCATGTCTATAAACGTATCTCGAACTACGATTTTTGGAGTGCCCTGGAGTTCACGCTCCTTTATACATTCTTTACAACACCTGCCATTCTGATCATAGGATTGGGTGTAGCCCTGGCTGTCAACCGGGTGACTGAAGGGCTTAGGGGCTCCCTGGTTTTCATTTCCCTTTTACCAATGATCGTAACTCCCATCGTATCTTCATCTGCAATATTTTGGATGTTTCTGGATAATGGGATTGTTTCCGTGATTTTGAAACAATTGGGATTTGGTCAAATCTATTTTCTTTCCAACCAGATCTCCACCCGAATACTTATAATCCTTTACGGTATCTGGTTTGCAGCACCCTTTGCCTTCATTATTCTTTATGCCGGTCTTCAGACGATGCCCAGAGATCCACTGGAATCTGCCATGATCGACGGGGCCAATGCCTGGCAACGATTGAGATATGTCATAATACCTCATCTGACACCCCTGTTGGCCGTTATCACAATGATTCATGTCATGGATGCCTACCGTGTCTTTGAACCGATACTGGTTTTTGGAACATCAGTTTATGCAAACTCTGTGCAGTACCTCACTTATTTTGTTCTCGGGGTACAGGACAATATCCACAAGGCTGCGGCGTATTCAATCCTCACGATTATTGGTGTGGTGATTTTGCTGATTCCCATATTACGCCACACTTTCAAGGAACAAAAGGCAATCAATTGAGAAAACGGAAGTCATTTTTTCTAACGGCGATTACCAATAGTGGTTTGGGATTGTGGTTGTTCCTGGCCATGTTTCCGTTTTTCTGGATGTTCCTGATATCCCTCAGGACACCAGTAGATGCATTTTCATCAAACCCTACGCTTTTTGCACCGGTTACTTTCAAGCATTACTTTCATGTCTGGTTCGTGGATGAATTTTGGCGTTATGGTATCAATACGGCAATTGTAACTCTGGCGACAGTTGCAGTTTCCCTCACTGTCGGTTGTCTGGCTGGTTATGCACTGGCCCGCTATGGCGGAAGGATGGGGTTTTGGCTACTGGTGGCAGCCTTGGTCTTCAGGGCGCTCCCGCATGTTGTCCTTTTAACTGCCTACAAGCCAATATTTTATGAGATGGGTTTGTGGAGTAGGTACGAAATATTGATTATTGTACTAGTGGCCATAAACCAACCATTCACGATTTGGATGTTAAGGGCTTTTTTCCGCAGCATCCCCAAAGAGTTGGACGAGGCTGCGATGATTGATGGATGTACTAGGTGGAAAGCCTTCAGGCTTGTTATCATACCGGTCATGTGGCCGGGGGTGATTACAGCAGGTTTGTTTTCTTTTATACTTGCATATAATGATTTCCTTATTGCCAGCCAATTGATGAGTGGTGATATGACAACCATGACTGCTGCACTGGGAAATTACATGGGCCAAAATAGAAGCATGGAACGGTTAATGCATGGAATTGCTGGTTCAGTATCAGTAACAATTCCCTTGCTATTTTTGATTTTGGTATTTCAAAAGCAAATTGTTGAAGGAATGACAGCAGGTGCGGTAAAGGGGTAGAATATGTCACGTGATTACAACTTGAAACTAGTACAGGAAATGTATGAAGCGCTGAATAGGCAGGATATTAATGCTCATGACAGGTATTGGCATGAGGATATGATTTGGCATGGGCCATTGGGTTTTGGTTCAATTCATGGCCTGGACGGATTCAAAAACCAGGTATTGAAGCCATTTTACAAGGCCTTTCCTGATTATCATGCAAAAAATGATATTGAATTTGCCGATGAAAATTGGGTTGCTGCCACAGGTTTTGTTACTGGAACCCACAAGGGTCCATATTTGGGATTGCAACCAACCAATAAACCCATGCGAATGCGGTTTTCAGACTTTTGGTCGGTGCGTGATGGTAAACTCAGTGAAAATTGGGTCATTATTGATCATGTCGATGTGTTTCAACAGTTGGGATATGACATTCTCAACAACCTTCCCAAAATAGAAAATTGAGGATTAATGATCATGAATGATTTTCAGAGCATAAAACAACTGGTAAGAGATTTTTACAAGGAACTGGATGCCAGTTCAAAGGAAGATGTCTCGGCAGTATTGTCGAAATATGTTCATGACGATTACCATTGGCGGGGAATGTATCCGTTCAATGAACTCAATGGGGTGGATGAAGTCAGTTCAATATTCTGGTATCCCCTGAAACATGCGATTGGGCCAATTCAGCGACGCCCCGACATATTTTTTGCCGGTACCAATGATCTGAAGAACTATGGAGGTGATTGGGTCTGTTGCATGGGACATCTCATGGGGTTGTTCGATCAAAGTTGGCTTGGTATCCCACCCAATCGAAAAATGACCTTTTTGCGGTTTGTCGAGTTCAATGAGGTCAGGGACGGAAAAATCGCACAAACAGCTATGTTTTTTGACATACCTGCTGTTATGAAGCAGGTGGGAATAGATCCATTTCCCAGTGAAACCGGCAAGTGGTTTATTACCCCGGGTCCATTTACACATGATGGGTTGCTTTATTCAAGAAGTGATCCCATGGAATCGAAAAAGACCATGGATTTGATCAATCGAATGGTTGATGATTTGGTAGGTTCCGATCTTGAATCACCATTGGATGAATTGAGGAAAACCTGGCATGAAGACATGATCTGGTTTGGGCCTGCGGGTATTGGCGCAACCTACACGGTTCCACGATATCAGGACCAGCATCAGGGGCCCTTTAGTGAAGGCTTAAGGGATATCGAATTCTTAGGTCATATCGCCAGTTTTTCAGAGGGTAAATTTGGAGGCTTCTTTGGTTGGCCCAATCTTTCCATGCGTCCTTCAGGTGGTTTCATGGGCTTTCCGGGGAGTGAAAAAACCGCTCACATGAGAGTTGTTGACATCTATCACAGAAATGGTGATCGACTGGCCGAAAACTGGATTTTCATTGATATGCTGTATTTTCTACATGAGCTGGGATTGGACGTACTGGACCGGACAAAACGGATCTATGGCTAGAAAAGATAAATGAAGATACCGAAAACGGCCATGTTCATCCTTGTGGGCGGTTATGATCAAAGTTAACCACTATAATAATTGGGTAAAAAAGCCACTTTTTTCTGAATTTACTCAAAATCCCAATCAATATGTGGTATTGATTTTGGAATTTTACCGGTCATAAATAGATTTTAATTATTAAGACCATTTTTTTCATAGGGAGGAACCATGAAGTTTACATTTAATATTTTTCGATCATTGCTTTTGGGTTTAGTGGGATCGTTATTGTTGGCCATGAGTGCATTGGCTGAATACCCTGAGAGACCCATTACCCTTGTTGTCCCATACGGACCTGGAGGAGCTGCCGATTTATCAGGTAAAATGATTGCTGCCACAGCTCCAGGTTACATTGGTCAGCCAGTATTGGCAGTAAATAAAACAGGGGCTGCCGGTGTTGTCGGATCAACCTTTGTTATCAACTCCGACCCTGATGGCTATACAATGCTTTCAGCCAGAGTGGGAAGCCAAATGGGGGTTCCGGCAATGAATAAGACCATTGGGTATGAGTGGGATGATTACACCTTCATAGGCATGCTGGAAATCAATCCCTTTGTTCTTGTTGTCAATCCCGAAAGTGGCCTCAACTCCTTTGCCGACTTTGAGGCAAAACTCAAGGCTGGTGAAGAGATGTCCTATAGCTCTGCAGGAGTGGGAACCTTGTTGCATCTCGCAACGGCAGTTATGGCAGATTCGATGGAAATAGATTTCGAAAAACTTATTCATGTACCTTACAAGGGTGGTGGTGCGGCAGCCAATGCCGTGGTATCTGGTCAGGTGGATTTTTCCTGGCAGAATCTGTCAGCCGTACTGGCTTCTGTTGAAGCAGGTAGGTTAAGCGCACTTGCGGTAACCATGCCCGAAAGGCAAGATGTGATTCCTGATGTTCCTACGGTAAATGAAGTTGGATACTCATCACTTGAAAAAATCATTGGTTGGTCAGCCATCTACGGACCCCCAGACCTACCTGATGAAGTGGTGTCCAAATGGGCAGAAGTATTGAATAGTCTCAAGGAAGATCGTGCTTGGCTAAGAATGACCCGGTCATTAGGGAATATTGTTTCCATAATGTCTCCAGAAGAAACCAAGGCCTTTGTGGGTGATCAATATATGGTTTTCGACAATGCCGTAAATGAATTAGGTCTTCGTATTGAATAATTTAGTTTAAGGGAGGGGGATTAACCCTCTCCCTTGAGAATCCAAATGCCCCAGTCCAAACCCAACTTCCTATTGATAATGGCCGATCAGTTTACGGCCAAAGCCTTACGGGCATTAGGGAATAAAACGGTAATTACCCCCAACCTTGACCGTTTGATTGAGAAGGGTGTTCTTTTTGAGAACTGTTACTGTAATCTGCCGATGTGTGCACCATCTCGGGCCTCACTTCATACTGGGAAGTTGCCTTTTAGTATTGGAATGTACGATAATGCCAATGAATTCCCTTCGGACCTGCCAACATTTGCCCACTATCTAAGAAACCTTGGGTACAGGGTCGAATTAGCAGGTAAAATGCATTTTGTCGGCTCGGATCAATACCATGGCTATGAAAAACGCCATACTACCGAGATCTATCCAGCAAATTTCGCCTGGACCGTGGATTGGTCCAAGGGAAGGACTTACAGGCCGACTAATTTGACCATGGCCCCAATCATTGAGAGTGGTCCGTGTATAAGATCCCTGCAGATGGATTACGATGATGAGGTTGCCTATTCAGGTTGTCAGGCCCTCTATGATTTGGCCAGAAAATATGATGAAAAGCCATTTTTTCTCACGGTTTCATTCACTTCTCCCCATTCCCCATTTGTTATCGGCCAGAAATACTGGGATCTCTACGATCATGAGGCCATTGAGCTTCCTGAAGTTCCACCAATGGAGCTCGACAATATGGATCACCTGTCCCGGAACCTGCACTATTGCCAGGCCAGAGATGAATATACGGTAACCGATGAGCATCGCCGAATGGCCCGCCATGGTTATTATGGTATGATCTCCTATATCGACGAAAAAGTGGGTCAACTAATAAGCATTTTGGAAGAAACCGGACTTGATGACAATACGATTACCATCTTCACTTCCGATCATGGTGAAATGATGGGTGAAAGGGGAATGTGGTTCAAACAGCACTTTTTTGACTGGGCTGCAAAAGTTCCTTTGATCTTTCATTCTCCTGAGGATTTTGGATCTACCAAAGTGGCAGCAAATGTTTCACTTATCGATTTAATGCCGACCTTTCTGGATTTAGCCTCTGGGAAAGAGTTTGAAGACTATTCCATGGAAATTGATGGAAGTAGTCTTGTTCGAGCTCTCGGAGGTTCTTCCGAGGTTCTTTCGGATACAGTAATTTCAGAGTTTGCTGCCGATGGTTCTACCGGGCCTAGCCGGATGGTAAAGATCGGTTCCTGGAAATACATGTGGCTGGAAGGGGTCGATGAATTACTTTACAATTTGGATGACGATCCCAATGAGGTAAGGAATTTGTCAGCTGACCCAAATTATTCAGCACAAAAGCAATCATTGAAACATGTACTGCTTGATGGTTGGGATCCAGTAAGTTTAAGAAGGGTCATAAATGAAAGTCAAAGGAGGAGATTGTCAATACACAAGGCTACAGGCGGTTTTCCCACCAATGTAAATATTGCTCGGGTTGACGATGAGCATCGTTATGTACGAAATGCCGGTGCGGCTGATACCAAAGCCAAAGCCCGCCTTCCCTATGTTACTCCAGTCAAACCGGATACAAAAGCCAAGAGGTAGGATTTTCCAAGATTATTTGGATCAGATGTATAACCATTTTAAATCTGACTGGAAACAAGCGTGGTGAAATAAGTGATTTCAAATGGACACAATGTGTTAACCCATTTCAGGGCCATGTATTTGGATTGGGAAATCATTCAGGAGAATTGAGGGCAGGGCTAAAACTTTAAATCGTGATTTTCAACGAAAAGTATCAGTCGGATCCAAACCTGGACCATCGCAAATTCCCCAGCCTGTCGATCAACCCGTATCTTGGATTATATCCCCGATCTATATCTTCAAATGTATCAAGCAACAAATGCATGTTTTTGTTTTGGCTGGACATTTCAAGAAAGTAATCAATTCGAGTCTTGATGGCTTCCTGACAAAAGTTTCCTTCAGACGGATTTGATTTGGCCAGTCTGATGTTCACAACCAGATCCACCCCGGAATTTGGAAGGAATGGGAGGGTTTCTTGGAAGTACTTGGATGGTTCTTTTTCCCATGGGCATTGGACGACAACCCCACTCAATCCTTCCTTGGACCACCTAGGGGGAAAAGCGGCTAATTCTTCAGGGTAGAACCCTGATGAAACCGTGTGTGAATAAAGGGAATTGGGATCTAAATTCTCTGAAGATGAGGATATTTTACTGACCCAAAAGGGAATGTTCATTCCAGAAATTGAGCTCAATTGATTCCCCAAGGGTATCATTTCTTCCAAGGAACTCGCCAGAAATTCAAGAGCCTGTATTTCGCCGGAAAAAGTAGTAGCAATTTGTTTAAGTAACCGGTCACCCTGAATGCCAAGAAAGAAAGGAATTACTTTGCCACCGAGGGAGCACCAGTCCTCAAGTCTCTTTTTTGCCTGGGGAATGGCCAAGTCAGTTCCTGGTACCCGAATGGCTTCAATCCCCAATTGTAACAATCTCAACAAGGGGTAATCATTTCTTGCTTCCTTCCTACTGAATTCCTCCATTGGTCCGTTGTAGGGCAATAATCTTGGGGTATGAATACCATGTCTCAAATGAGGTATTAAAGGGGTTTTTCTCGGTTCAACCGAGGGTACAATTTGTTTCTGTTCAGATTCCAGACTCATCCCATCAGTACCAATGACACTGACCTTTGGACCGTCATCGGTAATCTCAACCACTGTAATCCCCAACTTTGGGGTATCGTCCCTACCAAACTCGGGAGCAGGGTGGGTAGAAAACATTTCAGCGTAATCCTGCCGGGTAAAACATGTCGAGGGAAGGCAAAAAAGTTTAACACCTTTATAGCGATTGAAAAAGAAATGGTGAACATGCCCTGAAAAAATGATATCAACATTTGTCTGGGCCGCGAGTTCCAGCAACCAAAGACGATTTATTGGATCATAATTATCATAGTGTTCCACTTCTTCCTGATGGCATATCATTGGCGGGTAATGGGAAAAAAGTATTTTTGTTCTCGCTTGTGAATTGTGAAGGGTACGGGCCAACCAGTCCTTTTGTTCGTCTTCCTCCACAGTCCTGGAATTGAAAAGGGATGAATTTATTCCAACACATAGTGTTCCCCTTGTTTCAAAGGAAAATCTCTGTTCTGGCTGGTGCTTCTCGTAAGTACGGGTTGATATTTCATTGATCGTCTTAGCCGGGGAGTCCATAATGGTTTTATCACCGATATCATGATTGCCTGGGACAAAGTACAGCATGGGCTCAAGTGGTTCCAGGATTTCCCTGGCCATGCCCCAGGCTTGGTCGTAACTTTTCATATGATAAAGGGGATGAACGACATCACCCAAGTGAACAGTAAATTCAGGTTTTAGGGATTTAATCAGGGCAACCGCATAACGGGCTCTGTCGTTGGCCAATAAATTCACCTTGAAAGGGGATGAAAGGTCACCTTCTTTTGGACGAATGTGGGTATCGGAAATAATCGCAAAGGTTAACATTCAGCCAACTTTTACATTCTTCCAGATTGTCCAAACTACAACGACACATGTCAGGATCCAGAAAATCCAACATATTGGACTGGCAAAGAAAATTGACCAATCCCCTCGTGAGAGAAGTAGTGATTGCCTGAAATTATCCTCCAACAGGGGCCCCAGAATGAAGGCAATTAGAAATGGAGCAGGGGGAATTTTCAGTTTGAGCAATCCAAATCCCACAAACCCCATCAGTACCATCACGAAAACATCAAAAAGGGTGTTGTTGACCGCAAAGGCACCAAACACACAGAAAACCAGAACGATGGGGAACAAAATCCTGTGGGGTATATTGGCAATTTTGCTGATAAATCTGATGGAGATTTTGCCAACTATAAACAGGTAAATTGAACTGAACATTATACCAATAAAGAGGGCATAAATTATCCCAAGGTTTTCCTGAAACATAATGGGGCCAGGCCTCAGACCATGAATCATAAAGGCACCGAGGATGATTGCAGTGATAATATCACCAGGGATGCCAAGAGCCAGGAGGGGAATAAGGGTAGCACCGGCAACCCCATTGTTTCCACTTTCAGATGCGGCCACCCCTTCAATTTCCCCTTTCCCAAATTTTTCGGGATGGTTGGAATTCCGTTTAGCTTCGGAATAACTCAAAAAAGCAGCTGGAGCACCTCCAATACCCGGGATGGCTCCCAGAATAACCCCAATGAAACTTCCTCTGAGAATTGATTTAAGGCAACGTTTAAGGTCTTTCCACTTCGCACCTTGACCTGCCAAAGTGCTTTTTTCTTTTTTCAGGGTAGCGCGACTGTAATAGGAAATTATTTCGGGTAGAGCAAATAGGCCAATTAATACGGGTATGAAATTCAGCCCGCCCATTAATGAAACTTCTCCGAATATAAACCTATTCGTTCCATAAACCAGATCGAGGCCCACGGTGGCCAAAATCAGCCCCAGACAAGCAGCACATAATCCCTTGAGAAGTTGATCATCGGAAACACCTGCGATTATCGTCAGGGCAAACATGATCAGGGTAAAGACTTCTGGTGAACCAAAGGCCAGGGCTAGCTGGGCAAGTAGACCCGCAAAAAGAATAAGAGAGAGATTTGAAATGAAATCGGCAATAACTGAGGAATAAAGTGCAATATCGAGTGCCTTTCTGGCCTCCCCCTTTTGAGCAAGGGGATAGCCATCCAAAACTGTACAGGAGGCCGCTGGTGTTCCTGGTGCCTTGATCAGGATAGCGGTTATGGACCCTCCATACAACCCTCCCTTGTAGACTCCCAATAGAAGTAGAATACCGGTAAGGGGTGCCATATAGAATGTAAATGGCAGAGTTAATGCCACAGCCATCGGGGTTGTCATTCCGGGAATAGCCCCCACGATGGTTCCAACGATAACACCAACTCCTAAAAAAACCAGATTTTCCCAAATGAAAATCAGGCCGAAGGCTTGGTTTAAGACCTCAAAAATAATTTAAACCCCGACAAGAATTGAAGAAAGTATTCCAGTTGGAATGGGAATACGTGCGATTTTCAGAAAAAACAGATACAGGACCATGGGTAGAATTACGGCAGTCCCAAGGGTAATCCAGTATTTCCTTTCACCAGCAATAGACATGGACACAAAAAGGGCCAGGGAAGATCCTAGGACAAATCCCAAAATGTTAAGTGTTCCAGCATAAATGATTAGAGTTGCAATGAATAAACTGGTTCGGTGGAACCCTTTTGCATGAAGTTCATACCCATCACCCCATTTCTTGCCAAATTTGAGATAGGAGTGAATGGTAATCACCAAACCCAAGATTAACAGGACAAAGGCAATTATTTTTGGATAGTAGGATGGAGAGAGAGCAGCATATCTAACATTTTTTGGCTCAACAATTCCCAATGGGATTAGCCAGAACAGCAAACAAAGGGAAAAAACAATAAAGATCAGTCCCGAAACCAAATCTGGACCAATTTTCCCCGCAATTGAGTTAACTGAATTATCCATCTTTCCTAAATTTTTCCTACTTGAAGGACGCTTAAACGAACTGGGAAAACAGTTCATTCACACTAAGGCCAGTGCCAAAATTAAGGTTCCTACCCATTTTTAGTGTATGAGAATTATTTTTCAAATAAAAAATGGCTACTCTGATTTAGAGAGTTTTATTAGTTCCATTTACACCTAAATAATTCCTGAAATGACCTCATCGAAAAGTTTTTTTGGGGTTAGTAAATTAATTATACCCGTCAGTATGGGGAATTGGAGTTTAGAATGAGTTTTAGAGAGGTTCAAGAAACTAAAGCAAGACTTAACAGAAGTGAATTGGCTGTACCAGGAAGCCAGTCCAAATTCTTCGAGAAGGCGCTGAACTCTCCTGCTGATGTAATTTTTCTTGATTTGGAAGACGCCGTTGCTCCAGACCAAAAAGCCCAGGCACGAAAAAATATCATAGAAGCATTGAATGACCTTGACTGGAGTTCGAAAACCGTTTCAGTCAGGATAAACGGGCTGGATACGCACTGGATGTACAGGGATATTGTCGATGTTGTCGAACAGGCTGGACAATTTATAGATTTGATCATGGTTCCCAAGGTTGGAACAAGTTCTGATGTTTATGCATTGGATATGTTGATAACCCAGATTGAAACTGCAAGGGGATTTGACAATCGCATTGGATTGGAACTCATCATTGAAACCGCATTGGGAATGCAAAATCTGGCCGAGATTGCCGGAGCATCAACACGCAATGAAAGTCTTCATTTCGGTGTTGCCGATTATGCAGCCTCAACCCAGGCAAGAACAACCAATATCGGTGGTCCCAATCCTAATTACGTGATTTTGACTGATCCAATGGAAAATGAATTGCGACAGGAACATTGGGGTGACATGTGGCACTATGCCTTGTCAAAAATGGTTGTGGTTGCAAGGGCCAACGGTTTACGACCCATTGATGGTCCGTTTGGAGATTATTCAGACGCTGAAGGATATAAAGCTGCTGCCTATCGGGCTTCTGCATTGGGATGTGAAGGTAAATGGGCCATTCATCCAAGCCAGATTGTCTTGGCCAATGAAGTCATGAGTCCCTCGGAAGAGGAAATTGCAAAGGCCAGGAAAATTGTTGCTGCCATGGCCAAGGCCGAGGAAGAAGGCATGGGAGCGGTGTCGCTCAATGGCAAACTGATTGATTATGCTTCCATACGGCAAGCCGAGGCGTTAATCAACAAACTTGCCTGAAGGAAAATTTATCTGTTGAAACAACCACTCGTTTTATTGACTAGGAAATTTACAAGAGTATTATTTGGTAACACTTTAAATTATGGGGGTATTCTATGGCTAGATCCAAAATTTCATTAATCGGAGCAGGTCAAATTGGTGGTACCTTGGCCAACCTGATAGCAATGGAGGAATTGGGTGATGTGGCAATATTTGATATTGTTGACGGAATACCGCAGGGAAAGGCTCTAGATATTGCAGAAAGTTGCCCGGTAATCAAATCCGATATCAAACTGGTTGGTAATAACGATTACAGTTGTATCGAAGGTTCTGATGTTTGTATTGTAACTGCCGGAGTACCTCGCAAACCGGGCATGTCAAGGGATGATCTCTTGGGAATAAACCTGAAGGTAATGAAAGCTGTGGGTGAGGGGATCGCCCAATATGCTCCCAATGCTTTCGTGATTTGTATCACCAATCCACTTGATGCCATGGTTTGGGCCTTGCGTCACTATTCCGGTTTGGCTCCAAATATGGTTGTAGGTATGGCAGGTATTCTTGACTCGGCACGGTTCCGTCATTTTCTGTCTTTGGAATTCGATGTATCGATGAAAGATATCACCACCTTCGTATTGGGCGGGCATGGTGACACCATGGTTCCCCTGCCAAGATATTCCACTGTTGCCGGTATCCCGTTGCCAGATCTGGTTGAAATGGGCTGGACAACCCAGGAAAAACTGGATCAGATCATACAGAGAACCAGGGATGGTGGAGCCGAAATTGTTAATCTGTTGGGTTCAGGCTCAGCTTTTTATGCCCCGGCAGCTTCAGCCATAGAAATGACCAAATCCTATTTGAAGGATCAAAAAAGGGTACTCCCCTGTGCAGCTTATCTTGAGGGAAGTTATGGCTTGGATGGCCTGTATGTTGGAGTCCCGGTAGTAATCGGTAGTGGAGGCGTTGAGAAGGTTATTGAAATCAACATGAACGAGGAAGAGAAAAATTTGTTCATGAAATCGGTAACCGCTGTCAAGAACCTGTTGAATGCCTGCTGTTCAATTGATCCTGCGTTGGGCAGTTAAACCATTTAGATTAGATTTAGGGAGCAAGTTAGTCTTGAAATATTACCATTCCAATAAGGATATTTTGTAATAGCGGTAGATAATTACTCACCTGAATGAAAATTAAGGAAAAAACAAATGAACATCCATGAATACCAAGCCAAGGAGTTGCTTAGAGCTTATGGAGTACCTGTTGCAGATGGAAGGGCAGTTCTAAGGGCCGAAGATGCCAAGACTGCTGCGGCCGAATTGGATGGACCGGTCTGGGTTGTCAAGGCCCAAATCCATGCAGGTGGCAGGGGCAAGGGAACCTTCAAGGAACCTGATGCTGGTTCGGACGGGGGAGTTAGGATAACCCGATCGGTCGAAGCTGCTGCAATTGAAGCCAGAAGAATGCTCGGCCGGACACTGGTTACCCACCAGACCGGATCTGCTGGAAAACAGGTCAATCGTATTTATATTGAAGAGGGAGCTGAAATCGATAGGGAACTGTATTTGGCTATTCTTTTGGATAGGGTTACCTCTCAGATTTCCTTCGTTTGTTCCACTGAAGGGGGAATGGATATTGAGGATGTTGCGGCCAATGAGCCGGATAAGATTGTAACCTTCAGGATTGATCCAGCAACCGGTATTCAGGGATTTCACGGACGCCGGGCTGCCTCTGCCCTCGGCTTGAGAGGAAAGGCAATCAGGCAATGTGTCAAGCTTATCCAGAGTCTTTATGGCCTATTTCTCGAAAAGGATGCCGAACTCCTGGAAATCAATCCCCTTATTGTTACCAAAAGCGGTGACTTGAAATGTCTGGATTGCAAGATGGGCTTTGACTCCAATGCTCTCTACAGAAATTCATCGGTTCTGGCCCTTCGAGACGAATCAGAAGAAGATCCTAAGGAATTGGAAGCCTCGAAATATGATTTGAACTACATTGCCTTGGACGGCGAAATAGGCTGTATGGTCAATGGGGCAGGTCTGGCCATGGCAACTATGGACATAATCAAACTCTATGGTTCCGAACCGGCGAACTTTCTTGATGTCGGTGGTGGTGCCTCGAAGGAAAAAGTTGTTGAAGCGTTCAAGATCATCACATCAGATCCTAAGGTCAAGGGCATTCTGGTAAACATTTTCGGTGGCATCATGAGATGCGATATTATCGCCAATGGCATAGTTGAAGCGGTCAAGGATGTGGGTTTGGAGGTGCCTTTGGTCGTCAGACTTGAAGGAACGAATGTCAATCAAGGCAATGCAATAATTGCCGAGAGCGGGTTGAATGTCATTGCAGCCAGCAATTTGGGTGAGGCAGCCCAAAAAATCGTCGAGGCTGTAAAATAGATATTCCTTGAATGGGTTTTGATAAAGAAAGAGAATGATAAATGGCAGTTCTGGTTAATCAAGATACGAAAGTCATATGCCAGGGATTTACTGGTTCCCAAGGGACGTTCCATTCCGAACAGGCAATAGCCTACGGAACCAGAATGGTTGGTGGTGTAACCCCGGGCAAGGGTGGTGAGAAGCATCTGGACTTACCGGTGTTCGATACCGTACATGAAGCGAAGGCAAGTACTGATGCAAACGCCACCGCAATCTATGTACCGCCACCCTTCGCTGCCGATGCAATCATGGAAGCCATTGACGCTGAAATCGAACTGATCGTCTGTATCACCGAGGGGATACCGGTTCTGGACATGATACCGGTTAAACGGGCCTTGCTTGGTTCAAAATCCCGTTTGGTTGGACCCAATTGTCCGGGGGTCATTACACCGGATGAATGTAAAATAGGCATCATGCCGGGTCATATCCATAAAAAGGGTACAGTTGGTGTTGTTTCCAGATCGGGTACCCTAACTTATGAAGCAGTCAAGCAAACGACCGATATAGGTCTGGGACAATCAACCTGCATCGGTATCGGTGGTGATCCGATCAAGGGAACGGAACATATTGATGCACTTGAGTTGTTTTTGGCCGATGATGAGACAGAATCAATAATCATGATTGGTGAAATCGGTGGTAGTGCTGAAGAGGAAGCTGCACAATATATTATTGACGAGGGGAAAAAAGGCAGAAGGAAACCAATTGCCGGATTTGTGGCAGGTCTGACGGCACCCCCGGGACGAAGAATGGGACATGCCGGTGCGGTGATATCCGGTGGTAAGGGAGGTGCCGGCGATAAAATCGAGGCCATGAAGAAGGCTGGAATCATTATTGCGGATAGTCCTGCAACCCTTGGTGAAGCTGTAATGGAGGCAATCAAGGGTTAATCGAAGTTTCTGAACTTCACTTGATCTTGGAGATATTATGGCCGAGAAAATAACCAACAAGGATTTACATTCGACGAGTTTTCTTTCAGGGGGGAATGCTCAATACATTGAGTTGCTTCAAAGAAAGTACAATACCAATCCCGAATCAGTCGATAAAACCTGGAGAGATTACTTCGATGTCACTGGTTTCAAGGATGGCTTGAATGGTTCAACTCCCTCCTGGACCAAATCCAACTGGCCCTACATTCCCCGCACTGAAACCCTTTCAGCCCTGGATGGTCAATGGCAATCGGAAATTGAGGCATTCGGGCACAACATAGAAACCAAACTCAGGGCAAAAATCGCCTCGGGTGGAATGATGGGTGTTTCCGAGGAGGAAATTCACCAGAGAGTTCTGGATTCCATTCGGGCCCTGATGGTTATCAGGGCATTTAGAATAAGGGGACATCGTATAGCCACCCTGGATCCCCTTGGGCTCCATCATCATGTACCACATTCCGAGCTTGAACCTTACAATTACGGGTTCACAGAAGATGATTTGGACCGGCCGATATTCATCGATTATGTCCTTGGGCTAGAAACAGCGACCATGCGACAGATCCTTGAATTGGTCCGAAGGACATATTGCGGCACCTTTGCCCTGCAATACATGCATATATCCGATCCTGAACAGTCAAGTTGGCTTAAGGAGAGAATCGAGGGATACGGGAAGGAAATACAATTTACCTCGGAAGGAAGACGGGCAATTCTTCAAAAGCTCGTTGAAGCCGAGGGTCTGGAGCAGTTTTTCCATGTAAAGTATACTGGAACCAAACGATTTGGCATTGATGGGGGTGAAGCCCTGATTCCTGCAATGGAACAGATCATCAAGCGTGGTGGTTCCTTGGGGATAAGGGAAATTGTCATAGGTATGCCCCATCGGGGCCGTCTGAATGTACTTGCCAATGTCATGGGCAAGCCCTACAGGGCAATATTGCATGAATTCCATGGGGGAAGTTACAAGCCGGAAGACATTGAGGGATCAGGTGATGTCAAATATCATCTGGGTGCTTCCTCGGATCGCGAATTTGATGGCAACAGTGTTCATTTGTCACTAACTGCCAACCCCTCGCATCTTGAAGCCGTCAATCCTGTTGTACTTGGCAAGGTCAGGGCCAAGCAGGAACAGTTGGAAGATCATGACCGAACAAAAGTATTGCCGGTTTTGCTTCATGGCGATGCTGCTTTTGCCGGTCAGGGAATCGTGGCTGAATGCTTTGGTTTATCTGGTCTGGATGGTCATGAAACGGGTGGAACCATCCATTTTGTAGTTAACAACCAGATTGGATTTACTACGGCACCGTTTTATTCACGGTCCTCACCCTATCCCACTGATATCGGCATGATGATCGAAGCTCCGATTTTTCATGTCAATGGTGATGATCCCGAAGCGGTGGTTCATGCCGCCAAGGTTGCCACGGAATTTCGCCAGAAATTCCACAAGGATGCCATTATCGACATGTTCTGTTATCGCAGGTTTGGTCATAACGAGGGTGATGATCCCATGTTTACCCAACCAAGGATGTACAGGAACATCAGAAAGCATGAAACCACCCTTGAGATTTATTCCAAGAAGTTGGTCCAGGAGGGTTTGGTTCCCGAAAATGATATTTTCGAAATGAAAACCAAATTCAGGGAAAAACTGGAAAATGAATTGGAGGTTGCCAATTCCTACCGTCCGAATGAAGCTGATTGGCTTGATGGAAGATGGTCTCATCTTCGTACCCTGCCTGAACAGTATGAAAGAGGGCGAACAGGCATCAAGGAGGAAGTCATCCAGAAAATCGGGAAGGGGTTGTCCGATTATCCTGATGACTTCAATATCCATCCTACCTTGAAGAGGATTCTGAATGGTAGAAAGAATGTCTTTGAAACGGGCAAGGGGTGTGATTGGGCCATCGGAGAAGCCTTGGCTTTCGGCAGTTTGTTACTTGAAGGGTATCCAGTCAGACTTGCTGGGCAGGACAGTACCCGGGGTACCTTCAGCCAACGACATCTGGCTTTCATCGATCAGGAATCGGAGGAGAGATACTATCCCCTCAATCACTTGGAAGGTGATCAAAAATCATTGCAGGTTATTGATTCGATGCTATCCGAATTCGCAGTATTGGGTTTTGAATACGGGTATTCATTAACGGAACCGAATGCCCTGGTATTGTGGGAAGCGCAATTTGGGGATTTTGCCAATGGAGCTCAGATAATCTTTGATCAATTCATTGCCTCGGGTGAAAGGAAATGGTTGAGGATGTCGGGGTTGGTTGTCCTGCTTCCACATGGATTCGAGGGACAGGGACCCGAACACTCTTCGGCCCGGTTGGAGAGGTTTCTGCAATTATCGGCTGAAGATAACTGGATCGTGGCCAATTGTACAACTCCGGCCAACTACTTCCATATACTGAGGAGACAATTGCACCGGGAATTTCGTAAGCCCCTTATCATGATGACACCAAAGTCCCTGCTTCGGCATAAGATGGCAGTCTCCAATCTGGAAGATTTCTATGAGGGTACAACCTTTCACAGGGTACTTTGGGATGATGCGCAAAAGGGTAATTCAGATATCAATCTGGTTGCAGATAGCAAGATCAGAAAGGTGGTCCTAAGTACAGGAAAAGTATATTACGACCTGCTGAATGAAAGGGACAAGAGGGGAATCGATGATGTCTATCTTCTCAGGATAGAACAGCTTTATCCATTCCCGGCGAGAAGTTTGATTGCCGAGTTGGGAAGGTTCAAGAAGGCAGAAATGGTATGGTGTCAGGAAGAACCCAAAAACCAGGGGAGCTGGTCATTTATCGAACCCAATCTGGAGTGGGTATTAAACCATATAAAAGCAAAAGCAAAAAGAGTGGAATATGTTGGCAGACAGGCCTCGGCCTCACCTGCCACCGGATTGCTGGAGCAACACCGCAAGGAACAGCAAGAATTAATTGATAAAGCCTTGGAATAGGGATTTGAATTATGTCCATTGAAATTAGGGTACCAACATTGGGCGAAAGTATTACTGAAGCCACTGTTGGGAATTGGTACAAGTCGACAGGTGATGTCGTGGAGCAGGATGAGGTTGTTTGTGACCTTGATACTGAAAAAGTCGCCATTGAAGTTCGTGCGCCGAAAGGTGGTATCTTATCTGAAATCGTAGCTAACAAGGGAGAGGATGTTTCTGTTGATGCCCTTTTGGCAATGTTGAGCGAGGGCATACCAGAGGGAACTTCCAAACCTGCTGCTCCCAAGGAAACCACCGTCAAGGATCCCGAACCCCAACCCAAGGTTCAATCCCAAAGGGAAAAGGCACCTGAAGATGCACCATCTGCCAAAAGGATGATGGCTGAAAAAGGGATTGATAGAAACGTTGTATCAGGTACGGGTAAAGACGGACGTGTCATGAAACAGGATGTCGTTAATCTGACTGATATTTCTGCCATGAAAAGCCAATGGCCAGCTGAACCTGTTGGCGAACTGGAGGAGCGCATTCCAATGTCGCGTTTGAGGCAGACCATTGCCAGCAGATTGAAAGCTGCCCAGAATACGGCGGCTATCCTAACGACCTATAATGAGGTCGACATGTCCGAAATCATGCGACTTCGCCAGCAGTACAAGGAAGATTTCAGTCAAAAATTCGGCATCAAGCTGGGTTTCATGTCCTTCTTTGTAAAGGCCTGTTCAAATGCACTTCTGGAAGTGCCGGAAGTCAATGGTGAAATTGATGGTACCGATATTGTATTCCGCAAGTATGTAAATATGGGAATTGCAGTGGGAACCCCAACAGGATTGGTTGTACCTGTAATCAAGAATACTCAGAATATGAGCTTTGGCGATATCGAACTGGCCATTGCCGATTATGGCAAGAAGGCCAGGGATGGCAAGTTGACCATGGATGACATGCAAGGAGGAACATTTTCTATTTCCAATGGGGGAATTTACGGATCCCTGATGTCTTCGCCCATATTGAATCCTCCCCAATCAGGTATTCTGGGGATGCACAAGATTCAGGACAGGCCGGTTGTCATTGACGGGAAAATTGAAATCCGGCCGATGATGTACCTTGCCCTTTCCTATGACCATCGAATCGTAGATGGCAAGGGGGCTGTCACATTTCTGGTCAGGGTCAAGGAGGCACTTGAAGATCCAAGGCGGATGTTGCTTGATATCTAAATCTCCCGTTTTGAGGGTATTTTTTTACAGGATTATGGTCTGATTCCATTTACCTTTGAACACAAGAAGAAATTTGAAAAGGAAACACAGTGGCTGTTTACGATTTAATTGTAATTGGAGGTGGTCCGGGTGGATATGTTTGTGCCATCCGAGCAGGTCAACTAGGGCTTTCGGTGGCATGTGTAGAAAGCAGGGAAACTCTTGGAGGGACATGTCTCAATGTGGGGTGTATACCATCCAAGGCCCTTCTGCACGCATCCCATCAATACCACGAAGCAATTCACAATTTTCCAAAGGTTGGCATTGTGACCGATTCCCCTTCAATAGATTGGGACAAGATGCTGGCTTACAAACAATCAACAATTGATGCCAACACCGGTGGTATAGAATTCCTGTTCAAAAAGAACAAGGTTGACTGGATCAAGGGCAAGGGGGAAATCGTTGAGCCGGGCAAGGTACGGGTTGGAGATCAAACCTTTGAAACCAGGAATATTGTAATTGCAACGGGTTCAGAACCCAGCTCCCTGAAAGGTGTGAAAGTTGATGAAAAAACAGTGGTTACCTCCACTGGAGCATTGGAATTGTCATCCATTCCAGCGGAGTTGGTCATTATAGGAGCTGGGGTCATTGGTCTTGAGCTGGGCTCGGTTTATGCGAGATTGGGATCAAAGGTCACGGTTCTGGAGTATCTGAATGGAATTACACCTGGCATGGATACAGAAGTATCCAAGACCCTTCAGAGAATACTGAAAAGGCAGGGGATGGATTTCAAATTGGGAGTGGAAGTGACCTCTGTTGCCAAGAAGGGAAAAGTCAATACTGTTGAATTCAAGATCAGAAAAACCGGCAAGGTGGAAACCATAAAGGCCGATATTGTCCTTCTCTCTACCGGCAGAAGACCCTATACGGATGATCTCGGTCTCGAAAAACTCGGTATAGGACTGACCGAACAAGGACAGATTGAAGTAGATTCAATTTTCCAGACCAATGTCAAGGGAATATTTGCCATTGGAGATGTAACACCAGGCCCCATGCTGGCGCATAAGGCAGAGGATGAGGGAGTAGCGGTTGCTGAAGAAATTGCAGGTAACAGGGGTTATGTCAACCATGATGTCATACCATCTGTTATTTATACACAACCGGAGGTGGCCGCAGTCGGGAAGACCGAGGAACAGTTGAAGGAAGAGGGTGTGGATTATAAGATTGGCAAGTTTCCATTTCAGGGTAATGCCCGAGCCAAGTCGATTTTCCAGGCAAGTGGCTTCGTTAAAATGCTCGCTGACCGAGAAACAGATAAAATTCTGGGTTGTCATATCATTGGCCCTTCAGCCTCGGATTTGATTCAGGAGATATGTCTCGGCCTTGAGTTTGGAGTCTCGGCGGAAGATATTGCCTTGACATGTCATGGCCATCCCACATATTCCGAGGCTGTAAAGGAAGCTGCACTTGCTTGTGGTGATGGTGCCATACATGCCTAGTATTTCTGACAGGTAATACTATTTCAACAACCTACCAATCAATATTAAGGGGAATTAAATGCCAAAGGAAGTTTGGGGTTCAAAACATCGTTGTGATAGCTGTGGCACAAAGTTTTATGACATGCAGCGGTACCCTGTCGAGTGCCCGAATTGTGGCTATCAGCTAGAGGTTTTTTTCAAGGACGAAGTTGTCCCTGAAGAAAGGGATCAGGAAGGTATTGATCTTGAACTTGACAGTAGTGATGTCAACATCAAGGAAGATAATGATGTCGAAGATGGGGTTGAGGATGATGGTGACGATATTCTGGATAATGATAAGGATACGGTTTCCCTTGATGAAATCAAAAACATTACGACAGAAAACACTGATTGAGCATTTCAGGGTTCAAGTATCCAAAATATTTTCAAATTCCACTTTACAAAGTCCTGATTTATCCTAATAATTAGTCCCGATGGTTTCCGAAAAGTCATAAGACTGGGATTAATAGGGAATACGGTGAGGTGTAACCATTAGGTGCCAAGGCCGTAACTGTCCCCGCAACTGTAAGTGAGAGATACTCTTGTAGAAACCACTGACCTGGATGGTTGGGAAGGTACAAGGGAATAAAACACACGAGTCAGGAGACCTGCCATCAAAGTTTGTCTTCCGGACGGGGTGTTCCGGGGTGGGCCAGCAGTTGAATAGATTGCCAATAGTTCCTTCCCCATCTCCAAGGATAAATTTAATCCCCTAAGGGACAGTAAAAGTTAGAGATTTGGGCTGATTCTCCTGAATCATAATGGATTTGGTAAATTTGATGACAACTGCAAAGCCAGAAGGACAAAATCTGAGTTGGGGTCTCTTGAAGCAATTCCAGTTCGATCATGTTGTGTCAAGCAGTTACGAGGTTGTATATGCTTCTTTGTTATGGGGTATAAGAGGCATGTTAATGTTATCTCGCCAGATGCAATTACTGAAAATACGATGGGTACGTATTGGACTTGAAGGTACCTGCGAGACCAAGCCAGGCCAGGATACGATGAGCAGTAATAATCAAGCCATTACAAGCGATTTAAAGCTTTGGTCTGAGGATATCTAAATGACTTCCTCATTGCTGTTCGTTAATAATCTTAATTACATTCTCAACGATACCACACTCTTGCAGGATGTGTCCTTTGATCTGCAAGAAGGATCCATTCTTGCGATTGCTGGACCAAATGGAGCTGGCAAAACGACCCTGTTAAACTTGCTCAGCGGTATAAGGAGTATAACAAAAGGCGATGTCCTGATTCAGGGTCGCAGCATAAAAAAGATGTCAGCACCCGAGCGTGCTCGTACCATTGCTGTTGTAAGTCAGCAGGAACGACCGAAAGGTTTATTGATGCTACGCGATTACGTTGCGTTGGGTCAGGTTCCGATCTGGGCTGACCGCTCTATCGAAGAGCATAGAGTTGATCTGGACCGAATTTTGCACTTAACTGGATTGAGTTCATTGGCCGATAAGCGAATGGAAGTCTTGTCGGGGGGTGAGCGGCAACGTGCTCATATTGCTCGGGCACTTGCACAGAATCCATCCCTTCTGTTTCTTGATGAACCTACCAATCATCTTGATCCAGATGCAAAGAGTCGGATTTTGTCATTGGTTGTTGACCTTGGAATCACCGTAGTGATGGTCATTCATGATCTGGTGATGATCCCTGTCTTTGCTACGCATGTCGCATTAATGCACTCAGCCCAAATGACTGCATTCGGTACAGTTAACCAAGTGTTGACACCTGAGCGAGTTCGTGAAACCTTCGGAGTCGATTATCTGTGCTTTTACCGTGACGGTCGCATGATCCCGGCTATTGACATTCGGAATGCCAAAATTCCTTACCAAAAGAGGAATTCATGATTAAATCATACTTGATTTATCCCCTATGCTTTGCCCTTACTTTTGGTATTGTCGCGAAAGCCCAGACAGTCGACAATTGCGGTGAACCGCTTGTCTTTGAAACTACTCCCCAAAGGTTGGTTATCCATGATATGAACATGGCTGACATGGTATTCGCTTTGAGACTGCAGGACCGGATTGTCGGATTGACAGGAATCACCGGTTGGTACAAGGCTAGTCCGGAATTTAATGCCTTGCGAGGAGATATTCCTGAACTTGCACCAAAATATCCGACAGTCGAGAACCTTGTAGCGGTCGAACCCGACTTATTTTTTGCTGGCTGGTATTATGGCATGAGACCTGGTGGTGAAGTCACCCCTGATACACTTGCACCTTTTGGAATTAAGACAATGATTTTGACCGAGAGTTGTGTGCATCTAGACAAGAATCGGCCTGAAGCCAGCATGGATCTTCTGTTTGACGATATCCTAAGATTAGGGAAAGTGATGGAGGTCGAAAACCGTGCAGAGGCGCTGGTTGCTGGCTGGAAACGTCAATTGGCTACAATTCAAGAACAAACTGCGGATTTACCCAAACCCCGTGTGTTCCTGTTGGATGGTCCGGCGGATGCTCCCTTCACGTCAGGAAAGTTCGCAATTCCCGATGCAATGATTACTGCCGCAGGTGGCCAGTCAGTTACCCACGATCTGGAAACCAGTTGGGGGCGTACTTCATGGGAAGCAGTTGCCAGTGCCAATCCTGAATTTCTTATCCTGCTTGACTACCAGACTGGCAATGGAGCCAAGGATACGTTCCGGTTTTTGCAGGATCATCCTCTAATGTCGCTGACCGATGCTGTCAGAAACAATCGCTGGATTGGTTTGCGTTACGAGGAATTGACACCAGGACCAGCCAATATTAAGGCGATTGAAAAATTGGCCAAGTCCATGCATTCTGAGATCAACTGATTTGAGTCGGTCTGTACAAATAACAATTCTCGGAGCGGCTATTCTGGTCGCCCTGCTACTGGTATCCATCGTCTATGGAACAACTCCCATATCACTTTCAGATGTCTTGATTGGTATCTCGTTGGGATTGGGGTTGACTGAAGGAGAAATGACCTTGCAGCATCGAATTGTATTTGATCTGCGTCTTACTCGAACGTTATTTGCAGCAATAATCGGCGCTGGATTGGGCATTGTTGGTGTCATTCTTCAAACCACAACTCGAAACGATCTTGCTGATCCGTTTCTATTCGGTCTCTCTTCGGGTGCGGCAGCGGGAGCAGTATTTGTAATCACAATTACTGGAGATATTCTAGGTTTCTGGACATTGCCCTTGGCAGCTTTCTGTGGTGGCCTTGTGGCCTCGGGAATCGTGCTGGCACTCGTTCAGGGTTTACGTACGAGCGCTCCCGAAAAACTGATTCTTTCGGGATTGGCTGTATCTTTTCTATTTTCTGCCATCACCAACTACCTGATATTTTATGGTGACAATCGTGCGGCACATTCAGCCATTTTCTGGATGCTGGGTGGGTTGGGGTTGGCACGATGGGAGACCTTCCCGCTGGTCTGTACAGGATTACTCCTGATCCTAACCTATTCGCTTTATCGAAATCGTTGGCTGGATATTCTATTGACAGGGGACCAAACTGCCATCACATTGGGTGTACCGGTTCGCAGGTTGAGATTCTTGTTGTTTTTTCTTTCAGCCTTGGCAACGGCAGTGTTCGTTTCAGTTGCAGGTGTGATCGGCTTTGTGGGGCTTATGGTCCCGCATATTTCCCGTGGTATTGTTGGTCCACTACACCGGGACCTGTTACCAACGGCTGCTATAGTCGGCGCGCTCCTGTTGACTGGTTCCGATATCATAAGCAGATTCCTGCTCGCTCCACAGGAGCTACCGATTGGGATAGTCACGACATCCATTGGTTCTGTATTCGTATTCTTATTACTCATCCGATCACGTAATGCCCAAAGGTAACTGAATACGAACCGCTATATGGGGCAAACCTGTTTAGTGCTAACACAAAAGATATAGATGACGATTTAGGGCACGAATCTTTGGCATTGAATTGCTCTTTCCCGTGGATATTTTGCTTGAACGGAAGCAATTTTTAGTCGTGTAAAATGCGCCTACCACTCAAAGATGTAATAAATTTCTTTTTGTTACTTGGACTTGGTCCAGGATTAACCTGTTGTTTTGAGATTTTTTTCAACAGTGATGGACTCAGTTCGGTTCTTACGAAACACCAAGATTGAATCAAGCTGGAATCCTTTTTCCTACCTGTTGACGGATTATTTCAATTATATCCTTCATGATAGTGTTTATTTCATAATCCTTGGGTGTATAAATTGCCATTATACCTAAATTTATGAGTTTTTCTTGATCCTCATCTGGAATAATCCCACCCAGGATAATTGGGATGTCTCCTCCTCCCTTGGCATTTAATTTTTCAATTATTTCTACCACAAGTGACAAATGTGATCCTGACAAGATTGACAACCCAATTAGATTAACTTCTTCATTCAGGGCGGTATCAACTATTTCATCTACGGTGTAACGTATACCCGTATATACTATTTTCATACCAATGTCTCTGGCCCTGACAGCGATCTGTTCTGCTCCATTGGAATGGCCATCAAGTCCCGGTTTGCCGATTAATACTTTAATTCTGGTTCCAAGCTCCTCAGAAACCCTATCCACTTCACTTCTGAGTTGTTCCAATCCTTCCGTTCTATTGGATGGAGTGCTGGTAATTCCCAATGGTCCCCGATAGTTTCCATATATCTCACGTAAGGTCTGGGCCCATTCACCGGTGGTTACTCCTGCTTGAGCAGCCTTAATTGAAACAGGCATTATATTCTTGCCCAGTCTTGCCGAATAAGCCAGATCATTCAATGCCTTTGATATGGCACGTGTGTCTCTGGAATTTCTCCACTCATTCAGTGATGCGATTTGAGCCTCTTCTGCAGTTTCCTTTGTGGTCAGGAATACATCCTCACCATCAACCAGAGGTGAAGGTTCGGTTTCTACAAACTTATTTACCCCAACGAGGGTAGTTTCACCCGATTCAATTTTTCCTATTCTCTCGGCATTACTTTCGACCAGCCGTCTTTTCATATATTCAATTGATTTTATGGCACCACCCATCGTCAATATTTGCTTGAGTTCAGCCAAGGCTCTGGTTTTGATTTCCTCGACCTTTTTCTCTATTTCCGGGTTGCCGTCAAAGAGATCTTCAAACTCCAGAAGGTCAGTTTCGTAAGCAAGAATTTGCTGCATCCTCAATGACCATTGCTGATCCCAAGGTCTGGGCAGGCCGAGAGCTTCATTCCAGGCAGGAAGCTGGACTGCCCTCGCTCTGGCATTTTTCGAAAGTGTTACTGCAAGCAATTCCAACAAGATTCTGTAAACATTATTCTCCGGCTGTTGTTCAGTAAGTCCAAGACTGTTAACCTGTACTCCATACCTGAAACGCCTGAATTTTGGTTCCTCCACCTTGTATCTGTTCAGGCAAATATCATCCCATAACTCCACGAAGGCCCTGATTTTACAGGTTTCGGTAATGAATTTAATGCCGGCGTTAAGGAAAAAGGAAATACGGCCAACGATTTGGGGAAAATCTTCTGGAGACACCTGTGGCTGGATTTCATCAAGCACGGCAATTGCAGTCGCCAGGGCATAAGCCAATTCCTGAACCGGGGTAGCACCTGCTTCCTGTAGATGATAGGAACAGACATTCATCGGGTTCCATTTGGGGATATTCTGAAAACAGTATGTCGCAACGTCACCCATCAGCTTCAAGGATTCCTCGGGGGGAAAGATAAATGTTCCCCTGCTCAGATATTCCTTCACCAGATCATTCTGTACAGTTCCCCTTAAATCGCCAGGTTCGGTATTCTGTTCCTTAGCCAAGGCGATATAAAGTGCCAATAACCAGGGAGCAGTCGCATTTATTGTCATTGAAGTGTTCATCCGCCCCAAGGGAATCCCTTCAAAAAGTGTACGCATATCCCCAAGATGGCAGATGGGAACACCCACCTTGCCCACTTCTCCCCTGGATAAAACATGATCGCTGTCATAACCGGTCTGTGTGGGTAGGTCAAAGGCAATTGAAAGACCGGTTTGGCCCTTGGCCAGGTTTGCCTTGTAAAGGGCATTGGAATCTTTGGCCGAAGAATGACCCGAATAGGTTCTGATTATCCAGGGTTTATCTCTTTTAGTCATGCTATCCATGTCCATATGTGTATATTGTAAATAACCAAATTCAAACAGTTCTGCAATGCAGCATGACATTAAATACTCATTCTGAATGAAATTTCATCGTAAAACTATTCCTAAAGAAATATATTTTGGTTAATTTCACAACAAAGGAGTTCTGATTGGTCCATATATTTCCAGAAAATTTATCCTCAGCATTGGCATCAATGGAAATACCAGCCAAGGTAATTGCCGGGTGTACGGATTTTTATCCGAGTCTGGAGAATGGGCATGTACCTGATCGAATTGTCGATGTCAGCAAAGTCGATGAAATGGTTGGAATAACCAAAACAACTCCCGGATGGAGGATCGGGGGTTCTACAACCTGGACCAAGATAATTGATTATCCTTTTCCCCCGGCTTTTGATGGCCTAAAGGCAGCAGCTAGGGAGGTTGGTTCCATCCAGATTCAGAATACGGGAACGATAGCAGGTAATATATGCAATGCCTCCCCTGCAGCTGATGGTATTCCTCCCCTGCTTACATTGGATGCAATGGTGGAAGTTCAATCTGCCGATTCTACTCGATTAGTGAATGTTGAGGATTTTGTTCTCGGACCAAGAAAGGTTGACCTCGGTACAAATGAATTGGTTACTGCCATCTGGGTCCCGGAAACCAGAAATAATACTACCAGTTCATTTCTCAAATTGGGCAGTAGGAAGTATCTTGTCATTTCTATCGCCATGGTTGCTGTAACTCTTTCAATTTCTCCACAGGGGCTGATTGAATTCCTAAACATCGCAGTAGGTTCTTGCTCACCCGTTGCCAGAAGAATGCCTGTTCTGGAGAAAAAATTAACAGGCCTTAGGGCCGAGGATTTATTGGATGACATACGTATTGAGGTTGGGGATTTAACAGGATTGACACCGATAACAGATATCAGGGGCACCTCGGAATATCGCCAGTCTGCGGTAAGGGAGTTATGTCAAAGCACCATTCGTGATGCAATAGTTAAAAGCTTGGAAATAACATGAGTAATCAGAATGAATATTATTCAGGTGTTGATCTTGGTTTTACCCTAAACAATAGCGAGGTTTTTGTCACCAATGTCCAACCTGCAGAGAGACTTTCCGAAAGTCTCAGGGAAAGATTGCTTGTTCGGGACGTCAAGGTAGGATGCAATGCCGGAGATTGTGGAGCATGTTCTGTTATCATTGATGGAGAAATTGTTTGTGCCTGTTTGACACCGACATTACAGGTCGAAGGCAAATCAATTCTGACAGCCCAGGGAATAGTTAATGATACACAATTGGGCCGAAGACTAGCCGGGTCATTCCAAAAGCATGGAGCTTCGCAATGTGGAATTTGTACACCAGGTATGGTGGTTTCAGCATACAGGCTTTTGAAAACCGAAAAAGACCCCACAGTAGAAATGGTCAGTGATTATCTTGGCGGTGTCCTTTGCAGATGTACAGGGTATCAAAAAATCATTGATGGAGTCCTTGGTGTAAATGGAAGTGATCCTGAAACTCGAAACCAAATTTCGGGTTTTCCAACCATAGGGGAGAGTGCAAGGCATTTAGACGGCAATGACAAGGTTACCGGGTTGATGAAATACGGTGATGATGTTGCTCCTCCGTATACGTTGATGGTGAAGGTAATTAGGTCACCATATAATCGGGCTGCATTCCATTTTGGTGATCTTGATGGTTTTGTTGAAGATAATCCTGAAGTAGAAGCAATTCTAACCCATGGTGATATACCTGGAATCAATAATTTTGGGATTTTTCCGGGATTTATAGATCAACCAGTTTTTGCCGTTGAAGAAGCACGCTTCAAAGGGGAAGCCGTAGCGGCGATCGTGGGTTTTCCGGAATTCATCAATTCTTTTTTGGAAGAAGAGTTCCCCATTACCTGGACCGAGTTGCCTTCGGTCTTGGAAATGGAAGATGCCGAAAAGGAAGGTATCCATCAGGTGTTGCCGGGAAGGGATCGAAATGTTCTTTGTGGAGGATTTGTAAAGCGTGGGGATTTTCAAAAAGGCCTGCAGAATTCAGAATGTGTAAGTGAGGGTGAGTTTACCACTTCATTCGTCGAGCATGCATATATCGAACCCGAAGCAGGATATTCATTCATGGATGGAGACCAACTGGTTATCCAGGCTTGTACCCAATCGACATTCATGGACAAGGAATCCCTGCAGGAAATCCTGAATTTGGATCACTCTCAAATCAGGGTGGTTCCGACAGCCGTGGGTGGGGCTTTTGGATCAAAGTTGGATTTGTCAGTCCAACCCTATCTGGCTCTGGCAACCATGAAAACCGGTCAACCGGCCAGACTTGCCTATACCAGACGGGAATCATTTTTATCGACAACAAAAAGACATCCTGCCAAATTATCAATCAAGGTGGGAGTTAATGATGAGGGATTGATACAAGGAATACACTTCCAGGGAAAGTTCAATACTGGTGCATTTTCATCATGGGGACCGGCAGTGATCAGTCGTGTTCCCATTCATGCCACGGGCCCTTACTTTGTCCCAAATTATCTGGCTGAAACCAAGGCAATTCTTACCAATTCCAGTCCTTCGGGTGCATTTCGAGGATTTGGGGTACCTCAAGCCACGGCAGCCCTGGAAACTCTTTTGGACGATTTGGCTCAGAAGATTGGCATGGATCCCTTGGAATTTCGCATCAAAAACGCCCTTGATGATGGTTTGCCAAATGGTTGTGGTCAAATATTTGAGAGCGGGGTGGGTATCAAGCCTTGCCTGGAGGCATTGCGACCTTACTGGACAGAAGAGAAAAAAAGGGTCAGGGAATTTAACGCGGCGCATAAGAATCATCATCTGGTTCGAGGTGTCGGTGTGGCTTCAGGATGGTATGGTTGCGGAAATACGGCACTCTCGAACCCTTCCACAATTAAGGCTGGCATCAAGTCCGATGGAACAGTATTTCTTCATCAGGGAGCGATTGACATAGGGCAAGGTTCAAACACGGTCATTCCACAAATATTCGGGGAAGCATTGGGTATGGAAAAGGTACCGTTCGAATTGATTTATGCTGATACTGATCTAACCCCAGATGCTGGGAAAACTTCGGGTTCAAGACAGACCTTCGTCTCTGGCAACGCTGCCCGACTTTGCGGAATGGCACTTAAACAACAGATTACACGTCAATTGAATGTTTCGGAAGATTCCAGCCTGAAAATTGAAGGAACAATTGTAAGCGCTGCCGAAGAACCAAACGAATCAACTCTGGATTTGGCAACTTTACCATCAGACGGTGATGGGTTTGTATTCAAGGCCATGGAGACCTATGATCCACCAACCATTACCTTGGATGAAAATGGTCAAGGGGAACCCTATGCCCAATACGGGTACACTGCACAACTAGCTGTGGTTGAGGTGGATCAGAAACTCGGAAAGGTAAGGGTTGTCAGGGTTGTGGCAGCACATGATGTTGGCAAAGCCATAAATCCAATGCTGATAGAGGGACAGGTTCATGGAGGGGTGGTCCAGGGATTGGGAATGGCCTTGATGGAGGAATTCATACCAGGTAAAACAGACAATCTTCACGATTACCTGATACCAACAATTGGTGATATTCCCGAAATCAACACCATTATCGTAGAGGTTCCGGATCCCAGTGGTCCCTTTGGGGCAAAGGGGTTGGGAGAACATGTCCTTATCCCAACACCCCCGGCTATTCTCAATGGGATATTTGATGCAACCGGCGTTCAAATCAGAAAATTACCTGCCAGTCCAGACAGGGTACTGAAAGCTCTCGTGGACTCTGAAAATGACCTCTAAATCCCGCACGACAGAAGAAAAAATCAGGTGTGATGCGTGTCCGGTCATGTGTTATATACGTGAGGGAAGGATTGGTGCCTGTGACAGGTATGCCAACCATGGAGGAAATCTCGTTCGGCTGGATCCCTTGACAGTAGTTGAAAATATCCAGGGTAAAAGCGGAAGAACCGTACCGTTTCTTCAAACCGAAGGTGGGAATGAATGGGACGGAGATCTGGTACAATCCAAGAGGCCTTTTATCACAGCCATTGGGGCTGGAACCACCTATCCCGACTATAAGCCGGCACCCTTTATCGTCAGTCAACAGGTTGCGGGTGTGGATATGGTGACTGTTGTTACTGAAGGTATATTCAGCTATTGTGGTGCCAAGGTCAAAATAGACACTGACCGTTATATTGGTAACGAAAAGGCCACAATCTTTGCCAAATCGGAACCAATTGGTCATGTAACAACCAGTGAATATGGTTCAAAAATGCTCTCGCTTGGTGGCGTTGAACATCTGACGGGTGGAACAAAACAGGAGGGCAGGGTAACTTGTGACAGCCTTTTGCGGCTATGTAATCGAGAATCCCTGGAGATAACGATTGAGAATGGTGCAGATTTGACCATCCAGGCAGGAGAACCTCCCATCATTGATGGTGAACCGGAAAACCTCATGAGGGTTGGCTGTGGGTCTGCAGCGATCGGAATGTTTGCCAAGCAATGGTATCCTCATGTTGATGAGGTGATCGTAGTGGATGATCACATAACCGGTGTACTGACCGAACATGAAGGCGGAAAGCAGTTGCACATGAAACCAACCGGCATCAGAGTTACCGGCAGGAGATCCACTCCAGGTCGATATTTCAAGGTTGCACAATCCGGTACAGGTTGGGGAGGCACCAACATCACCGAGCCACTAAGTATTATCAAGAGGATTGATCCAAACATTGCCTGGCCAGGATTACGCCTTCTGATGGTTTCAACAACCGGTGAGCAGTGGGCCTACTTCGAATTGGACCAAAACCTTGAACCACAAGAGACCAGGATACCTTCCGAATTACGGGTAACGACCGACAGGATTGCCGAAAACTGTGAACCTTCAGTTTGCTCGGTATTGTTTATGGGTGGGGCTGGAGGTTCCCTAAGGGCTGGTGTTACTGAAAATCCTGTTCATCTGACCCGGTCGGTTAAATCATCCCTCACCAAAGTGACATGTGGAGGTGTTCAGGCTTATGTCTGGCCTGGAGGCGGAATTACCTTCATGGTGGATGTTGCAGAAATGCCGGACAATTCATTTGGATATGTTCCAACCCCAGCACTGGTTGCACCAATTGAATTCACATTGAGCTATAGTGATTACAAGAATCTTGGAGGCCATCTGGATTATGTCCAGCCGATTGAAAGCGTGCTGAATTCTGAAATCAGACTGGTCTGAATATTTTATAAATTTACTGCCATGACGATGACAGCAACGATGATCGGTGGGGATAGACTTCATCTACATCATGGTCCGATTGATCTCATTATCAAGGCTGAAGCAAAGAAAGAGGATTTTGTCAGAAAAGCCTATTTCAACGCTACAAAAAAGTTCGAGAGTGTCCTTGAAGAACTGGTTGCAGAACTACCATTGTTGAAAACTCCCATCAGTTCGGTATTCAACCCACCCAAGGGTCAAGTCGCAAGAAGAATGTACAAGTCCACTTGGCCATATGCCCGGAGGGTATTTGTTACACCAATGGCGGCAGTAGCCGGTGCCGTTGCAGATGAGATACTTTCCTGCATGCTCACTGAAACGATCCTGACCAAGGCATATGTCAACAATGGTGGGGATATCAGCATTTACTTGGGCAGGGGAGAAAAATTTACCGTGGATATCAAGCAATTGAACAATACCGGATTAGGTCAAATCGAATTATTTGATGGTTTGAAAATTGGCGGTATTGCGACCAGTGGGAAAGGTGGAAGAAGCTTATCCATGGGGATCGCAGATTCTGTAACGGTTCTTGCCGGTAATGCCAGTGATGCTGATGTTGCGGCTACTTTGATTGCGAATCATGTTGATATCCCTGAACATCCTGGAATCACCAGAATACCTGCGGAAGAAATTGTTGATGATACCGATTTGATAAATCAAAATGTCGTGATAGCGTGTGAGAATTTGGATTCTCATGACGTTGAATTAGCCCTATCAAGAGGTAATCAATTTGCTCAAGAACTTTTGAATGATGGTAAAATCAAGTCTGTTGCCATGTTTTTGCAGAATTCATTCAGACTGTTAGGGACATCATTCCAACATCTAACCGGTTAAATTTTGTGGAGAAGGTAATGAAAACAAATATCAGAAAAATTGCTGTCATCGTTGAGGAAACACATTCGGAAATGGGTAGGGAAGTATCCCCACCTACGCGTAAGGCGGCGGCAATAGCAGTAATTGCGAATCCTCTGGCCGGAAAATTCAAGGATGATTTGACAGATTTGATTGAAATTGGAGAAGAACTGGGAGGGTTGTTGGGTCAAAAATGTGTAAGTGCATTGGGTATAAAACCAGAACAAGCCGAGAGTTATGGCAAGTCAGCGATGGTTGGCGAATTGGGTGAACTCGAACATGCAGCCGCTATTCTCCATCCCAAACTGGGTGCACCCTTACGCAGGGAAGTTTCCAAAGGTGCTGCATTAGTACCTTCGACCAAGAAAATGGGTTCAATGGGACAAACACTTGATATCCCCCTTGGGCATAAGGATGCAGCCTATGTAAGATCACATTTTGATGGTATGGAAGTCAGGCTATGTGATGCCCCCAAGGGTGATGAGATTATGGTTGCAGTAGCTGTTACCGACAGCGGGAGACCATTCCCAAGAGTAGGAGGGCTTGAGGCCAAGGACGCAAAAGGTGAGGATGGGCTTAGATAGCCTTGATTCCAAAAGAGACTAAGGGGTGTAATCTTACCCAACAAGTTGCAGATATATCAGATATCCAAATCCTGATAGGATTGAACCAACAAAACCCAAAATCAGGTACCAGATAAATAGATTGCGCCTGACAAGTACAAAAACGGCCATTGAGGCAGGAAGACTGCTGACACCACCTGCAACCATGAAAGTCAGGGCTCCAGGCAATGACATTCCCATATCGACAAGACCTCCTACCATTGGGATTGCGGCATATCCGTTCAAATAGGCTGGTACACCAACGACAGCTGCAGTTGGAATCAACCACCATTCACTGTTGGCCCCAAGATAGTTGCCAACAAATTCAGGTGGTATATAAGCAACCATGAGACTTTCGATCAAAAATGCGAGTGTCAACCATTTGAAAAGAAACCATCCGGTAGTTTTTGATTCTGCAATAAAGGAGTCTCTCCTTTCATCATCTTTCCAAAAGGCCCAAACAATTTTTTTGTTGCTCCTAGCTGAATTACTGCAACCACTAAACCCAGTTACTGCTTCTTCACGCAGAGGATTGGTAAACAGTCCACGCTGAACCAAAGCATGTGTGGCAAATCCTGCACCCAGTCCAAGAACAATTGCTGCTATGGTTTTGACAACCGTAAATTCAATCCCGAGAACCGCCGATAGAAGGATAAACATTTCAGGATCCATAAGGGGCGAGGAAATCCAAAAGGCCATTACGGGTGCTAGCGGAACACCAGCCTGCAACAAACCAGCTATCAGGGGTATGACGGTACATGAACAAAAAGGTGAAAGTCCACCAAAAATTGCTGCCGCAACAATCATTTTCCTTGCATGTCCAGCAAATACAGTTGCAATTTGCTGATCCAGTCCCGTTGCTTTTGCACCCCCGGCTATGACAACGGACAACACCAGAAAGGGAAAGATAAACCCTAGAGATGCAAATAAGAATCTAATACTTTCGGTAACTTGTTCGGTATCAAATAGTACAATCCCGAGGAATAGAATTATGAATGCAAGAACAACCTTATCCAATGGGAAGGAATTTGATACCAAAAGTGCCTTTGCTTCTCTGATTGTCATGAAATGTACGATTCCAATAAAGCGAAGTAATTTTGAATTACCAAATATAAGTGTAAGAATATAAGTTTCATAATTTTTTACAGAAGTAATTAGACTTATGATACAAGTTCTAACAAATCCAGTAAAATAAGGACTCGGAGTTTCAAGCAATCCAACTTGCTAACTCCACTTCCATCAGTTCACCAGATGCCAGTTTCTTAAACAGCTTGTATTTATCAGAAGCATCTGCTTTCAGTTCTATACCATTAAGTTTAAGAAAAAGAAGGTATATAACCAAGGCAGTTCTTTTGTTTCCATCAGCAAAAGCATGGTTGCGAGCAATGCCATAAGCATAAGCGGCAGCAATTTCAGCTATGTAAGGTTTGGGATCACCAAAGTGATATAAATTTCTTGGCCGGATAAGAGTAGATTCTAGCAGCCTTTTATCACGTATACCATCCATACCTCCATGTTCAGCGATTTGCCTTCGATGGACAGCAACTACTACTTCATCGAGAATCCACTTTGGCTCTGACATTAATCAGCTAACTTCTTGAGCACATCACGATTATCTCGCACAATTGCTTCAGCCGTATCCATTTGTTCGGCAAATGTGGGATTATATGGGCTCAATTCGATGCCATTGGGGGTTTCAGTGGTATAAAGTATATCCCCTTTTTCAACACGCAGTCTGGCAAGCACTTCTTTGGGGAGCACGACGCCTACAGAATTGCCAACTGTTGTAACTTTCAAACGTGTCACAATCATCTCCTAATTTTTGTTAGAGGTTATAACAAATGTTATAAAATATATCAACCTTGATTAACATCCTCTGAAAAACAAGATTTTTTTGAAATCACTCATCATTCCTGGCAAAAATTAGGTTTTCTTCAATTCTCAAGATCAAACTTCAGATAATTTGAGGGAGTTTCTGGGCTGGAGGTGTGTTTCTACTTCTTTGGGATCGGACCATTCCATCTATAATGGTCATCCCTACACCTGGCAGGTTTCCTTGTTCTACAGAAGCCAGAAGATTGTTACCGGGAGAATGTTGGGCTTGATCCATTAATACAAAGTCTGCACAATAACCGACCTCCATCAGTCCAACATCCAATTTCCTGTTGCGAGAAGTATTTCCAGTACCAAAGCAGAATGCAACTTCTGCTGGAATGTTTCCAAAACTGGAAAGAAAAGCAATCATTCTCAGTATCCCAAGCGGTTGAACACCCGATCCAGCAGGTCCATCCGTACCTAAAATTATCCGATCCAACTGATCCAGTTCCCTTGCCGTATTAAGGGTTAATATTGCAGCTCGTTCATTCCCATTGTGAACAATTTCCAGACTTCGTTGACAGGATTCACACAAGCAGACTATTTGATCGTCAGGTAACGCAGAATGGCCTCCATTTATGTGACCAATTACATCTGTATCTGCCTCTAGTACAACATCCTTGTCTATAAGACCGGAACCGGGGATTGAGGGACCTCCGGTATGAATGGTACTCTGCATGCCATATTTTCTTGCCCATTGAACCATTTTTTTGGCAGTGGGGCCGTCTTTTACTGATCCCAAGCCGACTTCCCCCAATAGTTTGACACCGGCATCCGACAATTGCTTGAAATCTTCTTCCTCCATGCCATGCTCAATTACTGGAGCGCCGGCCAGAACCTTTACGCCAGAAGGGCGAAAGTTTTCGTACCATCTTTGGGCAGCAATGGCCATGGCCTTAAGTCCAACAATATCTTTGGGTCTGCCTGGCATATGAACCTCACCGGCAGAAATCAGGGTGGTAACTCCTCCATTAAGGGTTGAATCAATCCAGTGCAATTGTTGTTGTCTTGGGGTATAGTCACCAACTACAGGGTGAATATGGCTGTCAATCAATCCAGGTGAAATGGTGACCCCATTGGCATTAATCACCTGGTCCGGTTGATCGGTGTTTAGATCTTTTTCATAACCTATGGCAGAAATTTTGCCGTCAATACTAACGATACAATCTCCATCCAAAATTGGTTGTTCCAATTTTCCAGACAGGATCATCCCGATGTTTTTAATAACCAGTTTGTTTTCTGAAGTTTCCATTTTTCTTTCCCAATAAAAATTGCCATTCTTGAAGATCTGGCCTGCTTCCCTAATTCATAACTACAACTGATATATCACGATAGGAAAAATAATCTAATCAGGTTTCTTATTCGTTTGCTCCTATTGTGGAATATTTCCAGGAACTAGAACAGCCCTTGCTGACAAAGAAATTAAATTGGAGTCATTCCTGTTATGGTCGTTGCAGATTCAGTAAAATCCCAGCCGATATCCATACCTAAAGGGGTTTTTTGCGAAAAGGTGGTATCCGTAGAGCATTATACTGACAGGTTGTTCATGTTCAGGATTACCCGACCCACTTCCTTTCGTTTTCGTTCGGGAGAGTTTGTAATGATTGGACTTCCCAATGCTGAAAGGCCAATTTACAGGGCATATTCGATAGCTTGTCCGAGTTGGGATGATGAATTGGAATTTTATTCAATCAAGGTTCCAGATGGTCCCTTGACCAAGGATTTGCAGAAAATCAAGATAGGGGACGCAATCCTGATGAGACCCAAACCAACCGGAACTTTGGTCAATGACGCCCTCATTGATGGAACAAACCTCTATTTGTTTTCCACAGGAACAGGTATTGCACCTTTTGCTTCCGTTATCAGGGATCCAGAGACCTACGAGAAATTTGAAAAAATCATTCTAACCCACACCTGCAGGCAAGTTGCAGAACTTGAGTATGGTAAAAAGCTTTACGATTTGACACTTGATGATCCATTGGTGGGAGATGAGGCCAAAATACAGTTGAAATATTATCCAACTGTAACACAGGAGGAGTTTGCAACAAGTGGCAGGGTTACTGATCTTGTACAATCCGGCAAACTATTTGCTGACTTGGGTTTACCCGAACTTGATCCGGCAAGTGATCGAGGCATGATATGTGGTTCCATGGGCTTTCTGAAGGATATGAAGAATATTCTTCTTGACAGGGGATTCGTCGAAGGTTCGAACAGCTCACCGGCAGATTTCGTGGTCGAAAGAGCCTTTGTTGGTTGAGATATTAATTTATAAATAAAAAAAATTCCCTTGGGAATTGAACTTAACAATAAATAATATTGCACCGCAGCAATAAAATATTATTTATAATTTTCCCTTCAGGAAACCCTTATAATATTGAGTATTATTATGACACAACCATTAGAACGCAGTGATCTCCACCCAGGTGAATTGAAAGACCTTTATCAAATGGGCGAAATCCCTCCCCTCGGTCATGTTCCCAAGTCAATGCATGCTTGGGTTATTCGCAGGGAAAGGCAGGGAGTACCTGTTGACGCCATGAAGGTGGAAGTGGTTGATGTCCCCAAGATCGACAGCCACGAGGTATTGGTGCTGGTGATGGCTGCGGGTGTCAATTATAACGGTGTTTGGGCAGGGCTTGGAACTCCAATTTCAATGTTCGATGTCCACAAGGCCGAGTATCATATTGCCGGTTCGGATGCTTCTGGAATAGTCTGGGCCGTTGGTGACAAGGTTCGTCGGTGGAAGGTTGGCGACGAGGTTGTCATTCATTGTAATCAGGATGATGGCGATGATGAGGAATGCAACGGTGGTGATCCGATGTTTTCTGCCTCCCAAAGAATTTGGGGCTACGAAACACCAGATGGTTCATTTGCACAATTCACAAGAGTTCAATCCCAACAGTTGATGAAGAGACCCCAGCATCTGACTTGGGAGGAAAGTGCCTGTTATACACTGACCCTTGCAACTGCCTATCGAATGCTTTTCGGTCATCGTCCTCACATTCTCCGACCGGGACAAAATGTACTTGTATGGGGTGCTTCGGGAGGATTGGGTTCATATGCCATTCAGTTGATAAATACGGCTGGTGCCAATGCGATTGGAATAATTTCAGATGAAAGCAAGAGAGATTTCGTTCTGGACCTTGGAGCCAAGGGAGTTATCAACAGGAAGGATTTCAATTGCTGGGGACAATTGCCCAAGGTCAACTCCATGGAGTACAAGGAATGGTTTTCCGAAGCAAGGAAATTTGGCAAGGCCATCTGGGATATTACCGGCAAGGGTAAAAATGTTGATATCGTATTTGAGCATCCCGGACAGGCAACTTTCCCGATATCTACCTTTGTCGTAAAGCGAGGCGGCATGGTGGTAATTTGTGCTGGTACATCGGGGTATAATCTGACCATGGATGCCCGATATGTCTGGATGCACCAGAAAAGAATTCAGGGCTCACACTTCGCCAATCTCAAGCAGGCAAGCCAGGCCAACCAGCTGGTGCTGGAAAAGAGGATTGATCCTTGCATGTCCGAAGTATTTGGATGGGATCAGATACCTGATGCCCATATGAAAATGTATCATAATGAACATAAGCCCGGCAACATGGCAGTCATGGTTTCTGCTCCCTATCCAGGACTAAAAACCTTTGAGGATGTTATTGAGGCAAGTGAACCAGCTCTGGTGGTTTAGGATCGTTTGGCTCCAATTTAGAATTTGATTTTCCAACGGAAACCAACCTGACTTGCCGTAAGACCAATTGGGTTTTATTAAATGTGAAAATCTCGTCAGAGGTTATTTCCATGAATTTGCAAAAAACAAATAACCTTTGTTTTGGATTTTTACTTGCTTCGGTATAAACCCTACTCCAAGGAATGTTGTTGAAATCCGGATTCTTTCAAAAACCATTGAAAGACCGGACTACAATATTCCCAACAAATTGTACCTTAATTGGTTGGATTAGGTTGTGAAAGTCGCAGATTATATAGTAATTGGTTCGGGAAGTTCGGGCTCTGCCCTGACTTTCAGATTGGCCCAAAACTCTGATGACACAATAATTGTACTTGAGTTTGGAGGTTCTGATTTCGGGCCATTTATCAACATGCCTGCAGCCCTTTCATACCCTATGAATATGAAAAGATATGATTGGGGGTACTTTACTGAACCGGAACCTCATTTGGATGGAAGACAGTTGGCCGCACCTAGGGGTAAGGTGATTGGAGGATCTTCTTCAATTAATGGGATGGTTTATGTAAGGGGGCATGCCAGGGATTTTGATAATTGGGCCCAACTGGGTGCCAGCGGCTGGTCCTACAAGGATGTTGTTCCCTATTTCCGTAGAATGGAAAATTGGCATGATTGTGGTTCTGGTGGTGATCCGGAAATAAGGGGTAATGAAGGACCATTGCATGTTACCCGAGGGGAAAGGAAAAATCCCCTGATTGAGGCTTTTGAATTGGCTGGAAGACAGGCTGGCTATCAAACAACCGAAGATTATAACGGGTTCAAACAGGAAGGGTTTGGCCCGATGGAACAAACCATTTGGAAAGGCAAGCGCTGGTCGGCAGCATCAGCATATCTCAAGCCTGCCTTGCAAAGGTCCAATGTCGAAATTATCAGGTGCTTGGCCCGCAGGATAATTTTCGAGGGTAGGAAAGCCGTCGGGGTTGAGATTGAAATTGGCCAAAGAACCGAGGTAATACGGGCCAACAAAGAAATTATTGTTTCTGCTTCAGCTTTCAATTCTCCCAAATTGCTCATGTTATCCGGCATTGGTCCTGCAGAAGAATTGGCTGAATTGGGAATAGAAGTTGTGGTTGATCGCCCCGGGGTTGGAAGCAATTTGATGGATCATCCGGAAGTTTATATCCAGCAGGCCTGCAAACAGGATGTCTCCCTTTTCAAATACTGGAATTGGCCGGCCAAACTCATTGCCGGTGTTCAATGGACCCTTTTCCGGACTGGAGTTGGAAAGTCCAACCACTTTGAAAGTTGTGCCTTCATCAGATCCTCCCCTGGAGTGGAATATCCCGATATTCAGATTCATTTCCTCCCGATCGCCATCAGGTATGATGGTCAGGCAGTTTCCGAAGGTCATGGCTATCAGATGCATATCGGACCAATGAGGTGCTCCTCAAGAGGGAGGGTTTCACTCGGGGATAGCAACCCCAATACACCACCCAGGATACAATTCAACTATCTGGCAGAGCAAAAAGATATCAGGGATTTCAGAAAATGCGTTGCTGTTGCCAGGGAGATTTTTGCTCAACCAGCTTTTGATCCCTATCGGGGAAAGGAAATACAGCCCGGTGATAATGTAATGGCCGATGACGAAATCGATCAATTTGTCCGGGAACATCTTGAGAGTGCCTATCATCCCTCAGGTACCTGTCGCATGGGTAGTGCAAATGATAATCTTGCTGTTGTTGATCCCCAATGCAGGGTAATCGGCGTTGATAATCTCAGGGTAATTGACAGCTCAATATTTCCACAATTAACCTATGGCAATACCAATGGACCCTCCATTATGGTTGGTGAGAAGGGTGCAGATTTTATCCTTGGAAAAACCCTTCCGCCTGATGAAAATGCAGAGGTTTGGATTAATCCCAACTGGGAAACAAGTGACAGATGAAACATAAACTCAAGAATATTGGTAAATCATGAATCAGATTATTTCATCTATTGATCCATCTTCTCCTGAATTTGTTCAAAATCAGGAGGCAATGTCGGCCTTGATCAAGGACTTGCGAGAGTTAAACACCAAGTTTCAGGAAGGTGGTGGCAAGAAGGCTATGGAAAGGCACAGAAGCAGGAATAAATTACCTGTCAGGGAACGTGTTAAACTCCTTCTTGATGAGGGCACTCCATTTTTGGAACTTTCCCCTTTGGCTGCCCATGAGGTTTACAAGGAAGAAATTCCATCCGCAGGATTGGTATCCGGTATCGGTTTGGTTCAGGGAAGGCACTGCTTGATTATTGCCAATGATGCGACTGTTAAAGGTGGAACCTATTACCCGCTAACCGTAAAAAAGCATCTGCGGGCACAGGAAATTGGACTACAGAACCAACTGCCCTGTATTTATCTGGTGGATTCGGGTGGGGCCAATTTGCCCCATCAGGATGAAGTATTTCCGGACAGGGATCATTTCGGCAGGATATTCTATAACCAGGCCACCATGTCGGCGATGGGAGTACCACAAATAGCAGCAGTCATGGGATCGTGTACTGCAGGTGGGGCCTATGTCCCGGCCATGTCGGAGGAAAGTATTATTGTAAAAGGCAATGGGACCATTTTTCTGGGCGGACCTCCCTTGGTAAAAGCCGCTACAGGAGAAGAAGTGACAGCCGAAGAGTTGGGAGGAGGTGAAGTTCACGCCAGAATTTCAGGGGTTGCCGATCATCTTGCTGAAAACGATTATGACGCCATCACTAAAATCAGGAGAATAATATCCAACCTCAAGGAACCCGATTTTCCCATTTCCCATACTGAACCTGCCGACCCAAAATATGATTCGCTTGAGTTGAATGGAATTGTACCGACAGACCTCAGGAAATCCTTTGATATCAAGGAAGTGATTGCAAGAATAGTCGACGGTTCGGAGTTTGACGAATTCAAGGAGCTTTATGGAACAACACTCATTTGTGGATTCGCCAGAATACACGGGATCAGGGTAGGAATACTGGGCAATAATGGCATTTTGTTTTCGGAATCGGCATTGAAAGGTACGCATTTCATTGAAATTTGCTGCAAGCGAAACATTCCACTGGTGTTTTTGCAGAATATTTCCGGGTTCATGGTTGGAAAATCCTATGAAGCCGGGGGCATTGCCAAGGACGGAGCAAAACTTGTAACTGCCGTTTCCTGTGCACGGGTACCAAAGATCACCATTATCGTGGGAGGTTCTTTCGGAGCAGGTAATTACGGCATGTGCGGCAGAGCATTCAATCCCAGGTTTTTATTCACATGGCCCAATGCCAGAATTTCAGTCATGGGTGGTGAACAGGCTGCCAGTGTGCTTGCGTCAGTCAAACGGGATAACCTTGAGAAGGCAGGCGAGGATTGGAACAAGGAAGAGGAAGAAATGTTCAAGCAACCCATCCGGGATAAATTCGAGAGGGAAGGCCATCCCTTTTATGCAACAGCCAGGCTTTGGGATGATGGAATTATCGAACCAAAGGATACTAGAATGGTTTTAGGGTTGACCTTGTCTGTTACAATGGGCAAAACTCCGGAAGAAACAGAATTCGGTGTCTTTCGAATGTAGTCAAACTCCCTGTATAGGTATGATCAATTGTGATAAACAAAATATTGATAGCCAATAGGGGTGAAATTGCCTGCAGGATAATCCGTACCTGTAAACGGATCGGAATTGCAACAGTGGGTATCTATGCGCCCAACGACCGTAACTCCCTACATGTCAAACTGGCAGATGAAGCCTACTGTGTAGGACCTGGTGAGATGGGTACAGGTTACCTCAATGGTGATGGCATCCTTGAAATTGCCCTCAAAACGAATTCTGATGCCATTCACCCCGGGTATGGTTTCCTTTCGGAAAACCATGATTTTGCTCAAATGTGCGGCAATAAGAATATGATATTTATTGGACCATCTCCTGAAGTGATCAAAACAATGGGGTTGAAGAACGAAGCCAAGAAAATTATGGCTGAAGCAGGAATCCCTGTCATAACAGGGTTTAATCCACAAGATCAGGATCATGCCTCTTTTCTTGCTTTGGCAGACAAGGTTGGTTACCCGGTAATGCTCAAGGCAGTTGCCGGAGGTGGTGGCAGGGGGATGCGGGTAGTGGAATCAGAAAATGAGATGAGTGAATCGATCGATTCTGCCAAAAGAGAAAGCCTTTCTTCATTTGGAAATGATACTTTACTCATTGAACAATATGTCAATTCCGCCCGCCATATCGAGGTCCAAATCATCGGTGATAACTATGGTAATGTTACCCATCTGTTTGAAAGGGAATGTTCACTTCAAAGAAGGCACCAGAAAGTTATTGAGGAAGCCCCTGCACCAAATCTGCAACAAGCAACCAGGGACAAGCTGTTCGAAGCGACAATAATTGGTGGTAAAGCCATTGGCTACTGTGGAGTGGGAACCTTTGAATTTCTGGTGGACCCTGATGGTCATTTTTGGTTTCTGGAAATGAATACCCGAATACAGGTGGAACATCCGGTAACCGAATTCATAACCGGTTTAGATATCGTGGAACTTCAAATCCGGGTTGCCAGAGATGAACAACTGCCAGAAAATTTGAATACAATCCAGGCAAGAGGACATGCAATCGAAGCAAGATTGTATTTGGAAAATCCCGATTTTACCCCCAGTTTTGGCAAGCTTTATCATTTGGGATTGCCGGAGGAAGATAAAAACCTGAGGATAGACCGAGGAGTGATTGAGGGGGATGAAGTATCCCTAAACTACGATCCGATGATTGCCAAGCTAATCGGTTATGGCTCAACCAGGGACCAAGCACTTGAAGTCATCGACAATGGATTAAGGTCACTCAGGATTGGAGGTCCTGCTACCAATGATGATTTCTTGCTTTCCCTCGTCAACAATCCCCAAGTTAGATCAGGTGAATTTGATACAAAATTTATCGAAACAAACATTGAAGACCTGTGTCCACGCCAAGATGCTTCCAACCAACTTTTGGCGATTTCTGCCTATGCCTTGATGATTAAGTCAGGTTTTTCTGGAAAAGGTCATTCACCATGGTTTGATAACACCGGATGGAGACTTGGGACTTCATTAGATCGAGAAATCAAACTCCGGTTCAATAACAGGATATGGGACTTTACCCTTCAGGGAAATATCCTTTCCTTACGGGAAGATGATTTATCATTCATGGTTGAGGGCGAATGGGCAGGTCTTCGGGATTTTCACGGCAAAATTGACCAAGTAGAATTTTTTCTTGAGATATACTGTGATCAAGTTGATTCTACTGTTTTCACCTCAGATCAAAAACTGAGGCTGAAGCGCATATCAGAGTTCCATGAAACCCGGAGGTCAAACAATCGATCTGGAACATTAACTTCTCCAATGCCTGGGGTAATTGTGAATGTTTTGGTCAACATGGGACAAGAAATCACAGAAGGAGAATCACTACTTGTTCTGGAAGCCATGAAAACCGAACATGTGATACGGGCACCACATGCCGGTATAGTCAAAGAGATGTTCTTTTCCCTAGGGGATCAGGTTTCGGAGGGTGTTGAACTTCTTACAATACGGAAATGATTTCTGAATGGAATTATTCGTTCAGGGTTAATGACGATTGTCATTCACTTGGCGATTGTAATTTATCAACATTTTCCAGGAAATATTGCTGAACCACTTTTGGGATAACTTGCCTACTTTCTATTCAAGTGTTCCAATAATTCGGCAGAAACCCCAACAGCGATTTGCCACGGATGTTTTCCCAAGTCACTCTTTCCAATTGGACATTTGACTTGATTCAGAGCCTCTTCGGAAAGACCCAAACTCAGTAGTCTCTGTTTGAATCTCGACCATTTGGTCCTTGAACCAATCAGCCCAAGATATGAAAAGTCTTTCCTTAGCAAGCCCTCCATGATTTTCAAATCAAGATCATGGGAATGGGTTAGTACCAGAAACAACCCTCCCGGAGGTGCGTATTTTGTGAGTTGCTCAGGATCGGCAGCGATAATTTTATTCACGTCTGGAGGTATATCAGTTGGAAAGCGATCCTCCTGAAAATCAATCCAGGTAATTTCTATGGAAGGGAGTTTTGAAACAAGATTTACAATGGCTGCTCCCACGTGCCCTGAACCAAAAACCCATAATTGTTCCTTGCATGCAACCAACTGTTCAAGCAACCATCCATCTTTGAAAACAGGAAGATTTTCAATCGATGGAAAATTTTGCACCACCTCGCTATCAATATCTCTTTCTATGGGCCTGCCATAAATTGTCTGATCGGTGGTTTTTGCCTTTATAGAGTTAACTTCATCAATGTTGAAGTATTCAAGAACAAATTTGACATGCCCCCCACAACATTGACCCAGCCCAGGACCAAGAGGTTGGGAGATTACAAGTGGGTTTTGATTACCACCAGCTAATCTTTGGTGACAGATATCGAGTATTTTATACTCTAGTGCACCCCCTCCTATGGTACCTTTCTGACCTTTGGTCCAGACCAGCATTCTGGTACCTGTATCCCTTGGAGTGGAACCTTGGGTGGCAACAATCAGAACACGAATTATTTCTTCATGTTCTGCAACCAGTTGTTCAATTTCTTCCAGATTTAAAGTCAAAGGGTACCTGATAATTCCTGGTGAGGGTATTTAATATACGTTCAGGGGTTGCTGGTGCATTCAGAGATGGATAGTCACTTGTAATGGAAGCTATAGCATTGGATAAGGCCAGAAAAACCGATATTCCCAACATCAAGGGAGGTTCACCTACGGCCTTGGAATTAAATATGGTTTCCTCCCTGTTCCAGCCTTTCTCCCAAAGTTTTACCCGCAAATCCATCGGTCTATCACGACAGGCAGGTATTTTGTAAGTTGATGGTGCATGCGTTCGTAAATATCCCTTGGAATCCCAGTAGAGTTCTTCGGTGGTTAACCAGCCATAACCCTGAACAAAACCACCTTCTACTTGTCCCAGATCAATGGCAGGATTAACGGAATTACCGACATCATGGATTATATCTGCCCGAAGCAATTTGTTTTCACCGGTAAGGACATCAATCATGACTTCGGAAACGGCTGCCCCGTATGCAAAGTAAAAGAATGGACGACCCTTGCCAATTTTGCGGTCCCAATGCAATTTCGGAGTTGAATAAAAGCCCGTAGCGGATAGTGATATCCTGTTCATGTAAGCATCATTAATGACTTCCTTGAAGCCATAGGTCTCATTCTGAACCTTGAATTCGCCTTGCTCAAACCGGACTTCATCAGGATGTGATTGATGCCGTTCGGCCAGAAACCCAATCAGCCGATCAATTATCTTGGTACAGGCAATTTTGGTTGCCATACCATTGATGTCTGTACCAGAGGAAGCAGCTGTTGCCGATGTATTGGGAACCTTGTCGGTATCAGCGGGTGTAATTCTGACAGAACCAATCGGCTGGCCAAACGTATTGGCTGCAATTTGAGCAATTTTAATCATCAGACCCTGGCCCATCTCGGTCCCGCCATGATTCAAGTGGATGGAGCCATCCCTGTAGACATGAACAAGTGAACCTGCCTGATTTAAATGTGTAAGGGTAAATGAAATCCCGAACTTGACGGGTGTCAATGCAATGCCTTTTTTTAGAAAGGGATTTTTGTCATTCCATTCATTGATTTCCTGCCTTCGGTTTCTGTAGTCGGAAGTTGAAACCAACTCGTCAACAATTTCCTCAATGATGCAATCTTCCACTTCCATTCCGTAATGGGTTCTTTGCAGTGAACCTGAATTGGGTGGGTTGTAGAAATTGATTCTTCTGACATCCAGCGGGTCCATTCCCAACTCATGGGCAATATGATCCAAGATCCTTTCAATTCCCACCATCCCCTGGGGACCACCAAAACCCCTGAAGGCAGTTGCCGATTGAGTGTTGGTTTTCAAACGGTATGAGGTAATTTTCGATGCAGGCAGAAAATAGGTATTGTCTGAATGGAGCATGGCCCTGTCAGCAACGGGAAGGGACAAGTCCAATGACCAGCCACAGCGAACGAATTGATCAATGATTACACCATTGATTTTCCCGGCTTCATCAAAACCGACACGATAGGCTATTCGACAATCATGGCGCTTCCCGGTAATCAGGAAATCATCATCCCTGTCGTAACGAAATCGACAGGGTCTACCGGTCAGATTGGCAGCAATCGCACAGGCACATGCGACCGAGTTGGCCTGACTTTCCTTGCCGCCGAAACCCCCACCCATCCTGCGAACCTCGACTCTTACCTTATTCATGGGAACGCCGAGGCTATCTGCAATCTTGTGCTGTACTTCTGACGGGTGCTGGGTTGAGGAATAAACTAACATTCCATCATTTTCCTGAGGTATGGCCATGGCAACCTGACCCTCTAGGTAGAAATGCTCCTGTCCCCCCATTTCAATCTCGCCGGAGAGTATTTTGGGAGACCTATCCACAGCACTTTCAGGATCACCATTTTGATACACAAGGGGATCCTCGAACAAACTGTTGGCCTCAAGTGCATCATCAATTGTCAACAGGGGCTTGATCTCTTCGATTTCCATTATTGCCTTGCGGGCTGCTTTCCTAGCATTCAAATTGGTATCGGCAATGACCAGGAATATCGGTTGCCCGATATATTCAACATTGTCCTTGGCCAGCAGGGGTTCCCAATATGGGGAAGGTGATACATCATTGGCTGCAGGCAGATGCGTGCAAAGGAGTACCTTAACCACCCCCTGGGATTGCCAGACAGGTTCAAGGTCAACGGAAATGATCTTTCCACAGGCTACCTTTGAGAGACCGAAAGCCAGATGTAATGTTCCCTCGGTTGAAACCAAATCATCAACATATTGCGCTTCGCCGGTAACATGGAGTCTTGCGGAATCGTGGTGAATATTCGATTGGGCTTTATATTCGGTCATATCCATTCACCTGGTTGAGATTGATTGTTGGTGTCCGGACATGCGTTGTCTGCCAAAATAGTATTTCAAAAGGAGATTCTTGGCAATTTGCATCCGGTAAGCACCCGATGCTCTCATGTCTGAAATAGGCTTGAAATCTGTCTCTAGTAATTCCATGGCCATTTGAATTGTTTCAAGGTTAAGGGTTTTACCTAGCAAAAAGGCTTCGGTTGCGGAAGCCCTCTTAGGTATTGCAGCCAAACCACCAAAGGCAATTCTGACATCGTCAATCGTTTGAAAATTCAACTCCATGAGAAAACTGCCACAAACAGCCGAAATATCCTGGTCCCTTCGCTTGGATATCTTGTAACACCTGAACCACTCATGCTGCAAGGGGATCTCCACACCTTCCACGAACTCACCGGATTGTCGGTCCTGAACCCCATAATCTAAAAAGAAATCTTCCAAGGGCAGTTTTCTTCTGGTGTCTTTTCTTCTGAGGATCAACTTTGATTTCAGGGCAATGAGTGCTGGGGGCAAATCTCCAATTGGTGAACCATTGGCAATGTTGCCACCCACGGTAGCGACATTGCGGATTTGTACGGAACCAAAACGATTGATCATGACACTCAAGGAGGGATAGTATTTTGAAATGACATCATCGAATTTGGTCAGGTTGGTAGCCGCACCAACGGTCATGACATTACCACTGATTTTAACTTTTTTCAGTTCGGGAATATCGGAAATAAAGCAGGGAGAAGGTAATGATTTGAGATCTTTGGTTACCCAAAGACCAACATCCGTTCCACCCGCGATCAGGGTTGCTTTTGGATTTACGGCATACCAGTCGGCGAACTCATCAAGGCAGACTGGATTACGAATTGTTCCATTTCCTGTATCCTGAGGAACTTCATGGACAGGTACTTCGATATTGTCAATCCAATCCGGCCTAGGCTTTTTCAGACTTTCCTCACCTGCGTTGATAATTGAATCGTACCCGGTACATCGACATAGATTTCCTGCCAATATCGTATCAAGATCGCTGGTACCGTTTGTATGCGCGGATACCAGTGACATAACTATACCCGGAGTACAGAATCCACATTGATTGCCATTGAACTTGATCATTGCTTCCTGAACGGGATGCAAATCCCCTTCAGGGCCTGAAACACCCTCGATGGTTCGAATTGACTTGTTTTCCAACTGATGCAGAAACAAAATACACGAGTTGACGGCTGAGTGAATCAATCTGTTGTCTTCTATTGATTCAATTATTACCGTACATGCACCACAGTCACCCTCGTTGCAACCCTCTTTAGTGCCCTTGAGATAAGCCTTTTCCCTGAGCCATTCCAGTAAGGTTGTGGTTCCGGATGGATCTTCAGCAGCAATTTGCCGATCATTGATAAAAAAATTTATTTTTGACATCAACCCCTATCTTTAAAGGAAAATAATCAAACTCGCCAATTTTGATTTGTAACTGCTTCGTTTTTTGTTTTTGTTTTTGTATCTAGTATTCAAGGTTTGTGTCAATTGCAAATTTAAATTGAAAACAAGGTTTGTAATCAAATTATCACCTTGGATACCATACCTGGTTCACAAATTTGATTATGAAAAATGTAAGGGTTTCTTGACATGCTGATTATCCCGATACTTCGGATTGGAACCAGATAGTGGTTTCTGATCCCCGTTTCGTTCACCTCAGGGTTCACAGCAAGTTTTCCATACTTGAAGGTATTCTCGACATCAACAAGATAGCGGAAACCTGCCGGGATTTGGAAATGCCGGCTGTGGCTTTAACCGATACCAACAACATGTTTGCTGCCCTTGAGTTCGCCAAGGGATGTTCGTCCAAAGGTATTCAACCGATACAAGGGTTACAGGTTCATATAAAAATCAGGGATAATTATCTTAACCCCCATAGTCCCGATGATACAGCCCCCATCGTATTGCTGGCACAGAATCAAATAGGGTATCAAAACCTTCTGCAATTGAATTCCAGAATGTATCTGGATCAGGAAAAAGTTTTTCCATATCTGACACTTGACGAACTCAAGGCTTGCCATGAGGGATTGATCTGTCTGACGGGAGGGAGCGAAGGTCCCCCGGGATTGTATTTGCATGATGGTTCATATGCAGATGCCAAGAAGATAGTATCAAAATTAATGGTCATTTTCCCGGCGGGTGTCTATCAGGAAATCCAGCGGCATTCATATGAAGGTTCAACCTGTACCGCCAATGAGATGAAAACGGAAGCCGGGTTGATTGACATTGCCTATGAATTGGGACTTCCGTTGGTTGCAACCAACAATGTTATCCTTGCCAATAGGGAAGAGTATGCTTCCGTAGATATGCTGTTCTATATCAAGAACGGAGGATTCAAGACACAAAATGACCCTAGGCGGATATTAACTCCCGAACACTATTTCAAATCACGGGATGAGATGGTTGAGTTGTTCGGGGATTTACCTGAAGCAATCGATAGTACAATCGAGATTGCCAAAAGATGCAGTTTCCATTCACAGACCCATCCCCCTATGTTGCCCAGATTTTGCGAAGATGAAAGTGAGGAACTGAAGAAAAGAACTCTAGAGGGTTTGCAAAAAAGGATCGACACCATCGAATTGGCTGATTCAGAAGATGTCTACTTTCACCGGCTGGAATACGAGCTTGGGGTTATAAACAATACCAATTTTGCAGGTTATTTCCTTATTGTTGCCGATTTCATTGGTTGGGCCAAGGAACAAGACATTCCGGTAGGACCAGGTAGGGGGTCAGGGGCCGGGTCACTCGTGGCTTATGCCCTCAATATCACTACACTTGATCCAATCAGGTATTCCTTGCTGTTCGAGCGATTTCTCAATACGGAACGGTTGTCGTTTCCTGACTTTGATATCGATTTCTGCTCCGAAAAGCGTGATGATGTCCTAGGGTATGTTACTGAAAGATATGGCGAGGACAAGGTGGCCCAGATTGTGACCTTTGGTAGCCTCGGGGCCAAGAATGCCATAAGGGATTTTGGGCGTATTCTACGTGTACCTAGACATCTCCTCAACCTTTGGGCCTCGGAAATTGATCCTCGTTTTCCCTTCAAGCAGCAAAGGAGGGGTAATGAAATCTTGCAAGCAGCCGAAAGATCGCAGGATTACATCAGGAACATGTTCGATCAGATAGAGATTGTCGAAGGCATTCCAAGAAATACCAGTCGACACCCTGGGGGCATAGTAATCAGTAATAAACCCTTGCTGGAATCAGTTCCTCTCTACCATGACAGAAAACAAGGGTTGCCAGTTACCCAATTTGACCTGAAATGGGTTGAGGAAGCCGGTTTGGTGAAGATGGATTTCTTAGGGGTTAAAACCCTAACGGTGATTGCCAAAACGCTGGAGAAACTTGCCAGGAGTGGTTTAGAAATTGATATAGAAAATATACCCTTGACTGATGAAAAGACCTTTGACCTCTATGCAAATGGAAGAACCATGGGGGTATTTCAGGTTGAGGGGGTTGGTATGACCAACGCCCTGAGGCTCATGAAGCCAACCAGATTTGAGGATATAATTGCCATAGTAGCCCTTTACAGACCTGGGCCGATGGAAATCATCGGTGATTTCTGTGCTGCCAAGAATGGAATGAAAAAGTCCCAAAAACTGCATGAATCCATTGATTATATTCTTGAGGAAACCAACGGATTTATCGTCTATCAGGAACAGGTGATGGAAATTGTCAGAGTCATGGCCGGCTATTCACTGGGTCGGGCAGACCTTGTCAGAAGAATCATGGGCAAGAAAATTCCTGCCGAAATGGCCAAGGAAAAACCGGAATTCTTCAAGGGGGCTGTGGATAAAGGTATTCCCAAGGAGATTGTGGAAAAAGTATGGGACCAGTTGGAGAAATTTGCCCATTATGGTTTCAACAAGTCCCATGCAGCCGTTTATGCTTTGGTCAGCTATCAGACTGCCTGGCTGAAAGCCAACCACCATCTGGAATACATGGCTTCGGTAATGACCATGGATTTGAATGATGTTGACAAGTTGGCAGCTTATTCAAAGGATTTGGTAAAATCGGGTATTGAAATCGTTTGCCCAAATATAAACCAATCCAACTCGGATTTTGAAGTAAAGGACGGCAAAATTGTTTATTCTCTTTCGGCCATCAAAAGTGTCGGTGTTGATGTTGCTCGCAAGGTTGAACAGGTCAGGGGGGATGAACCTTTCAAGGATATATTCGATTTTGCCGAGAGAATTGATTTGTCCTCCATTTCAAAGAGTGCCTTCGAAAACATGGTTCGTGCTGGTGCCTTTGATAAATTAGTCGGGAATCGCCATCAACTGTTCAATAATTTTGACATTCTTTCAAATTATGCCAAGTCACAAAACTCAACCAGCAATCAACAAAGCCTTTTTGATGACATACAGGACATGCCCAAACCAGCCTTGCGGCCTGCGCAGGATTGGAGTGAAGGACAAAAACTGGCCGAGGAACATACATCGATCGGATTTTATCTGAGTGAACATCCCATAACCAGATTCAAGAGCAGATTGATGGATTTCCAGTTGACATCGATTTCGGAAATCCTTGAATGGCAGGAAAACCCTGCCAAAGAATTCGGCTCCAGAAAAACTATCAAGATTGCTGGCATCATCGCCAAGGTTACCAAACGAATCTCGAGTAATGGTGGTACCATGGCCTTTATCAAATTTTCCGATGATTCAGGCGAGATCGAGGCTTTCCTGTCTCCAGACCTCTATTCCCATGGCGATGTTGTCATGAATGAGAATGCCTTGGTCCATGCCCATCTGGAAGTAGATAAATACAAGGACCAGATCAGGGTTTCCGCCTTCAAGATTTTACCCTTGGAAAATCTGATCAAGGATCCTAAAGATCCTCCGATTACGGTTCGTATTCATTTTGATAAGGTATCAGTACCTGGTCAGGTCAGATCAATCCTGGAGGAAAACACTAGGGAACTGCCCAATTACCAATGGTCAAGGATAGTTTTCTACCCATATTTTGAGGAAAACAAGGAAGACCTGGCCATTGATGTTGCAGGTACCTACAAAATGAATAAAAAGGTGAAACAGGCGATAAAAAGCCTGGAGGGGGTTATAAAAGTTTCACCAATGGACTAATTCAAGGCAGGTCAGGCAATAACAAAATACGCTTATCCCTTTGTAGCAGAGCATTTGGTGGTACATTCTTGATATACTTAAAGTTGGCAATCCACTATCCGGAAATTTTACCATGGTTGCAAAATCCAAAAAACAGAAAATAGTGCGTCCAAAGGCAGAAACACCTCAGGGTTTCCAGGATTATTTTGGAGAAACCCATAAATTTCGGATTCAAATGATGAATGACATTGCCAAGGTATTCAACAAGTTTGGATTTGATCCCTTGGAAACTCCGGCGATTGAGTACCTTGATAGCCTGGGGAAATTTCTGCCCGATCTGGACCGACCAAATGAGGGTGTTTTTGCTTGGAAGGATGAGGAAAAGTGGTTGTCATTGCGTTATGACATGACAGCGCCTCTTGCCAGGGTAGCTGCCCAATACAGAAATACCTTGCCCTCGCCGTATCGCAGATACGCGATGGGGCCTGTCTGGCGGAATGAAAAACCCGGGCCAGGTCGATTTCGTCAGTTTTACCAATGCGATGCTGATACAGTCGGTTCAAGCAATGTTGCAGCCGATGCAGAGATGGCTGTGCTGACTTCCGAAATACTCGATGCCATGGGAATGGCCAAGAAGGACTATCTCATCAAAATCAACAATCGAAAGATTCTTGATGGTATCCTCGTTGTGGCCGGGGTACTGGAAGAGGGAAATGCTGAATCAGATTCTGAAACCCGTAGTGGGATTTTTCGAGCAATGGATAAATTGGACAGGCTGGGACCGAAGGGAGTTCGACTGCTTTTGGGCAAGGGAAGGCTGGATGAAAGTGGTGATTACACCAAGGGGGCCGGACTGACCGGGAACCAAATTGACCCAATCATGAGTTTCCTAGAACTTGGTAATCAATCAAATACCGAAATCCTGGACAAGCTGAGGGATTTGGTTGCTGAAACCGATATAGGTTCAGAGGGTGTATATGAACTGAATGAAATATTGGATTGTATCAATGCCCAAAATAGTAACATGGATAATTTCGTGATAGATACCTCCATTGTACGAGGACTGGATTATTATACCGGACCAGTATTGGAGGCAGAACTTACTTTTGAAATATTCGATGAAAAGGGAAGACGAAAAAGATTTGGTTCTGTTGCGGGTGGAGGTCGCTATGACGATCTTGTCAAAAGATTTATTGGCCAAAAGGTTCCTGCAACAGGGGTCTCAATTGGTATTGACAGGCTCATTGCTGCCAGGGAAAGCAGACAAGCGGAAAAGATCAAGGTTCGTGGTCCTGTTTTGGTTACAGTCATGGATCGCCATCGAATGACCGATTATCAAAAGATGGTGGCAGACCTCCGTAAAGCGGAAATTAAATCCGAGGTATTTTTGGGGAATGCCCGGAATTTTGGCAAGCAATTGAAATATGCGGATACCAGGAACTGCCCCATAGCAATTATTCAAGGGGAAGAAGAAAGGAACAAGGGTGTCGTTCTGATCAAGGATCTTGAACTTGGTTCAAAAATTTCAGAAACGGCATCGTTGGATGAATGGAAATCACGAGATTGGCAGCAAGAGGTCAAGGTCGAAAACCTGATACCCACAATCAAGGAGATACTTGCCAAGTAATCATCAAGGCAGGTTTACAAAATTGCTACCTTGGATAAGGTTCAATGGTGATTTTGAACTCTTCATAGGGATATTTTTCAAAAAGCCTCCTAACATTTTCAAAACTTCCCGTTTGACCCTGAAAAGGTAAATCCAGTGGGCTTTTCTTGGGGGTAAGATACCTCCATCCCTGAAAAGGTCTTTTGGGAACAGGTTCGGTTCGTACAATCCGATCATCGAAAACGATGGCCCATCGCTTGATACCTTCGGGATCAATTCTCTGGTCAAAGGCAATGACCCTTTGACGAGCCGCAATGGCACCATTTATAACCCAGTATAATGATCCTCCGTTCAGTACTTCCTCATATCTCTTTGGCCGAAACCGGGTTACATGCTCGGGGGAGGTATACACGCCACTCTTTCTTCTTTCCTTCTGCCACTTCTCCAATTCCTCGACGGTGTTTATTCCAACACACAGCTTGAGAAGATTCATGGTTTTTGTCGTCTTCATTCAAAAAACTTCAAAGTACGCAATACAAACAAGATCAAGGGCATCAAATGATTTACCTCGTTCCAGTATATCAAACCGGTAAAAAAGTAAAAATCCGAATCCCGTCCATAGTCATTTTCTTGAATATGTAAGTTGAAAATACATTTATCTGAACTTATGTGAACTTTCCACTTGTCAAAATCAGATTAACCTTGGTGTTGGTGGGTCTCGCAAGAGAATTCCTGTCGCCTGACATTGATTGTCGGGAAAGGACAACACCCTTCAGAAAGAAGAAGGAAACCAGACGTGACTAAAAGAACGACTGCCAAGTACAAAATTGACCGCAGAATGGGAGAAAACATTTGGGGAAGACCCAAATCACCATTCAACAAAAGAAACTATGGCCCTGGTCAACATGGCCAGCGAAGAAAAGGCAAACTCTCAGATTTCGGTATTCAGTTGAGGTCCAAACAGAAACTGAAAGGCTATTATGGTGATTTGACCGAAAAACAATTCCGCCGAACATTTGGTGAAGCTGAACGAATGAAGGGAGATACGGGAGAAAATCTAATTGGTCTTTTGGAACGACGACTTGATGCGGTCGTTTACAGGGCAAAATTTGTGGTTACAATGTTTGCAGCTAGGCAGTTCATCAACCATGGGCATGTACTGGTTAACGGCAAGAAAGTGAATATTCCTTCCTACAGGATCAAGGAGGGGGATGAAATTGAAGTCAGGGAAAAATCAAGACAACTGATTATCGTGGATGATGCGATTGATAACCGGGAACGAGAAATTCCTGAATATATCGAAGTTGATATTGAAAACCTGAAGGCAAAATTTATCAGGGTTCCCCAGTTGAAGGATGTTCCTTATCCTACGATAATGGAACCAAATCTGGTTGTAGAATATTACGCCAAAAACTAGGAAACTCTCCACCCATCAGCGGTATTTTATTTCAATCCCCAATGTAGGGATTGCAAATTGCTTTTCCTTATTGATAGACTCATTTAAGGTGATGGTCTTGGTTGGAACAACAGTTCCCGCCAATCACGAGTCAATTAACCAAAGGTATAATTTTGAATAGGATGTTGTTGGCAGAGGCCAGAAACCTTCCTTTCTGGAAACAACCGGTTTTTCTGCTGGTTTTAATGGCGATAGCTTTGCCCCTTGGCTTTTCTACCTGGAATGCACTCCTAAACAATTTTGTTGTTGAGGTTGGTAATTTCGACGGGGTCAAAATCGGATGGTTGCATACCGTCAGGGAAATACCGGGTTTTTTGGCCGTGGGGGTCATTGCACTCATCATTTTTATCCGTGAACAATTCTTGGCCTTGCTATCGTTGGCAATCATGGCTGCAGCCATTGCTGTTGTGGCTTGGTTTCCCAGCTATCAAGGCATATTGATTACAACCATAATCAGTTCCATAGGTTTCCACTATTATGAAACAATCAATCAATCCCTGCAGTTACAATGGATTCCAAAGGACAAGGCACCACAAACGATAGGTTGGCTCGTTTCGGTTGGATCAGGAGCATCGCTGGTAGCTTATCTGTTTGTTGTGGGAGGATGGAAGCTCTTGGATTTTTCCTACAACAGTATCTACATGGTGTCTGGCGTGATAACCTTCATCATTGTTGTTTATTGTTATCTAGCCTTTCCAAGGTTTGAAACTCCAAATCCCCAAAAAGCCAGAATGGTACTTAGGAAAAGATATTGGTTATATTATGCACTGCAATTCATGTCAGGTGCCAGAAGACAGATATTCATGGTCTTTGCGGCCTTCATGATGGTCGAAAAGTTTGGTTTTGAAGTTCATGAGGTAACCATTCTCTTCATCATCAATTTCATAGCAAACATGATTTTTGCACCGATAATGGGAAAGGCCGTCAATATATTTGGTGAAAGAAACACCCTTGCTTTTGAATACATAGGTCTGACCTTCGTATTTTTGGCTTATGGAGGAATTTATTATTTTGGGTGGGGATTTCTGATTGCCGGTTTCCTGTTTGTTTTGGACAATGTTTTCTTCGCCCTTGCATTTGCTTTACAGACCTATTTTCAAAAAATCTGTGATCCGGCAGATATAATGCCGACGGCTGCAGTTGCGTTCACGATCAATCACATAGCAGCAGTATTTCTGCCAGCACTCTTGGGATATTTATGGATCATTGCACCTCAGTATGTATTTGTCCTTGCAGCTGGCATGGCCATTGTCTCCTTGATTTTGTCCCTTTTGATACCCAGGCAACCTTCCCCAGGAAAAGAAACCATACTGAATTAAGGAAACTAGGGTCAGTAGTTAAATCAAATGGAATGAATTTATTTCTGGCAATGCAAATTGGATATGTCTTGGTTGGAAATATGTGATTCCCTTTGCCTTGCTTGACCAAGTAATTTAAAGGCTATTTTGAAAACAATTATAAGTTACTATATGCCTAAAATTGTAATATGGATTTATAATAGGAGTAATCGGAATTTACCGACCTGGATTTTTGAGAGGCTACATGTTTTCATTATTTAAAAAAACGGAATTACCTGACAGGGCAGAGTCTCTAGTCGGCCGTACAACAGCCATTCCAACTGCCGAAAAACATTTTGTAACCGGAAGGCCCTTGAAAGGTCCGTATCCAGATGGCTCCAAGCAGATAATACTGGGAATGGGTTGTTTTTGGGGAGTGGAGCGATTGTTTTGGGAGAAGGAGGGAGTCTGGGTAACCTCGGCAGGATATGCCGGTGGTTTTACCCCAAACCCGACATACAAGGAAGTTTGTTCCGGAATGACTGGTCATAACGAAGTCGTGAGCATTACCTATTTGCCAGAAATCATTAGTTTTATGGATATACTCAAGGTCTTTTGGGAAAATCATGATCCAACCCAGGGCATGAGGCAGGGGAATGACATTGGTACCCAATACCGGTCAGGGATATATTATTGTGATGCCGAACAAAAGAAATGTGCGGAGGATACAAGGAAAGCATATCAGGAAATTCTTGCATCCCGAAGGTTAGGAACAATAACGACCGAGGTGGTTGAAGCACCCGAATATTTCTTTGCAGAGGATTACCATCAACAATATTTGGCAAAGAATCCAGGTGGATATTGTGGTCTCCGTGGAACAGGTTTGGCCTGCCCGATTGGCTAGGATATATCGGATTGAACTCTGAAACCTCCAAATCAACCTGTTTTTCGATATTTACTTCGCTATACGACGAGGGTAAAGCATACGAAGTAACGCATGCACTCGAAAGAATTGTTCCAGAACCCATTGGGGTAGCAACGATCGAGATTGATGAGCGGGACAATCTATGGGAGGTCTCGGCCTATTTCGATACCAACCCGGATGAGATTGCCATCTCATTGATTGAAAAATTGTATGATCTCAAGCCCTTCAAGGTTTCCAGATTACCAAATACTGATTGGGTGGCAAAGGTAAACAGGGATCTGACTCCGATTAGAGCAGGTAATTTCTGGATATACATCAACAAGGAACAAGGCAAGGCTCCCTCTGGAACCATTCCCATAGAAATTGCATCATCCATGGCCTTTGGTACAGGTCATCATGGTACAACCCAAGGGTGCTTGGAAATGCTGGAAAGAGTATTTCACAGGAACCCCGTACTTGATTCCATTGTGGATATCGGTTGTGGAACCGGCATATTGTCAATGGCTGCCAACCATTTGTGGGGTTGCAAAATCCTGGCCAGTGACAATGATGCAGTTGCCGTAGAGGTAACTCTTGAAAACACCCGGGCCAATCTAATGGAAAGCCAGATAATTTGTACCGTTGCCGAAGGATTCGAACATTCTATCCACAAGGAAAGGTCTCCCTTCGATCTGGTTATTGCGAATATTCTTCTCAACCCGCTTATTGGTTTGGCTCAGGACGTAAACAAGCACCTAAAAGAGGGTGGGGCGGCGATACTCTCTGGTATCATGCTTAACCAGGAACATCAATTATCAACGGGTTATGATACGCATGGCTTTCGTGTAGAGGATAGAATAGTACTGGATGAATGGGTAACCCTGCTTCTGACAAAAAAGTAGGTAGGTAATTCTAACTGGCAGCAACAACCTTTTGGGTTTGTGTTCCTAGCCCCTCGATACCTAGTTTCATGGTTTGACCCGGTTTTAGGAACACGGGTGGTTTCAAACCAAGACCTACTCCTGGAGGAGTTCCTGTTGGAATGATATCTCCCGGTTGAAGGGACATGAAACTGGAAATGTAACTTACCAGGGTTGATACCCCAAAAATCATGGTTTTGGTACTTCCATCCTGCCGTCTCAAATCATCTACCTCAAGCCACATCTTGAGATTTTGTGGATCAGGGATTTCATCGCGGGTAACCATCCAGGGGCCTATCGGAGCAAAGGTATCGCAGCTTTTACCCTTTATCCACTGTCCCCCCTGTTCAATTTGAAATTTTCGCTCTGAAACATCGTTTACGACACAATATCCAGCAACATGTTCCAAGGCATTTTTTTCACTGACGTATTTCGCCTCCCTGGAGATAACCACACCCAGCTCAACTTCCCAATCGGTTTTGGTTGAGCCCCTTGGAATTACGACATTATCGTTGGGACCAATAATGGATGAAGTGGCTTTTCCAAAGAGAATAGGTTCTTTGGGAATGGGGTTTCCGGTTTCTGCTGCGTGGTCAGAATAGTTCAGACCTACACAAATCAACTTGCCTATTTTCCCTACACAAGGTCCTATACGGGTGTTTTCAGGAAAAATGGGTAAGGAATTTATATCCAATCCTTCAGCCCATGATAAATCCTCTAGGGTTTTACCCGTAATATCTGGAATAATTGAAGACAGATCACGATAATTCCCGGCTTCATCAATTACTGCTGGTTTTTCTGTCCCCACAGGACCCAATCTTGCAAGTTTCATGGTTTCACTTCTTTCTTCCTTGTAGCCGATAAAGATGACTAGATCATGGTTCCGCCATCGACATTATAAAATTGACCGGTTATGAATGCCCCCCTGTCTGAGAGCAGGAAATTAACAACCCCAGAGACTTCTTCAGCTGTTCCGATTCTTTTCATGGGTTGCCTCATTTCGAAATATTCCCTTGCTTGCTGGTAACTACCCATGGTTTTACCCAGTTCCTCACACCTTTGACGCCACGAGGGTGTATCCACGGTAGCAGGACATACAGCGTTGCAACGTATACCCTGATTGATAAAATCACATGCAACAGATTTGGTCAAACCCAGTATGGCGGCCTTTGAGGAACCATATGCCAACCTGTCTGGAAAACCCTTGATCGAGGAAACTACCGAAGAGATATTTACAATCGAACCACCTCCATTCTGGATCATTTTTGGTATGGCAACCCTCAAGATATAGAACATGCTGTCAACATTCAGGGTAAATGACTTCTTCCATGAATCCGGATCACAATTCAAAATGCTTCCATGATGGACATACCCTGCAACATTTACGATACCATCAAAGGGTTCGTTGGTATTGACCAATCGTGTAATTCCAGTTTGATCGGTTACATCAAGTTTCATTGTCGTGATATTGTCTGAAGCAATTTTTTCCAACCCGGCCATGTCAATATCAACAGCTGTAACCATTGCCCCTTCCTGAGCTGCTTCAAGTGCCACAGCCTTGCCTATACCGGCTGCAGCAGCAGTTACCAAAATGGATTTACCTTTCAAAGTGCCCGTTATATTCTTAACCATTGCAATAATTTGAGCCTAATCTTGTATTCTGTTCAATGCTTTTGCAGCAGGAAGTTCATATACATTTAAAATTCAGGATTTTAAACAAGGAAAATGATATCGGTAATACCTTTGAAGAGAAATCAACCAAAGCAAAACTCATTAGTATAATTTAACCGATGAGATGCTAGAATAAAGGAACCGCTGGACAATTAACAAAACCAGATTGAATGAAATAAAGATAACTCTATTCGATTGACTCATTCTCTATATATTGTATACCACGAAGGCTCTTTAGTATAATTTAATTATCAAGGAGGACATTTATGTCTAAAAAGCTATTTGTAACCGCAGTTGCAGCATTGTTTGTCTTTGGCAGTTCTGCCCAGGCAGACATGGCCGCTGCAGAAAAATGGATTGACGAAGAATTTCAGCCATCCTCCCTTTCTAGAAGTGCACAGCTAGCCGAGATGGAGTGGTTTATTGAAGCAGCCAAACCTTACGCTGGAATGGAAATCAATGTGCTGTCGGAAACAATTCCAACACATACCTATGAATCCGAGACGCTGACCCGTGCCTTTGAGGAAATTACTGGTATTAAGGTAAATCACCAGTTGCTTGGTGAAGGGGAAGTCGTTCAGGCTGTCCAAACCCAAATGCAGACACAGCGTAATCTCTATGATGGCTATGTCAATGATTCAGACTTGATCGGAACTCATGCCCGTCTTCAGTTGGCTTACAACCTGTCAGATCAAATGGCTGGTGATTGGGCCACAACAACCAATCCGGGATTGGATCTTGATGATTTTATCGGAGCATCCTTTACAACAGGACCCGATGGAAAACTCTACCAGTTGCCCGACCAGCAGTTTGCCAACCTCTACTGGTTCCGCAAGGACTGGTTTGACAGGGCCGATTTGCAGGCCCAATTCAAGGAACTCTATGGATATGATCTCGGTGTTCCGGTGAACTGGTCTGCCTACGAGGACATTGCTGAATTCTTCAGTGTTCATGTTCAGGAAATTGATGGTGTTAGGGTCTATGGGCACATGGATTATGGTAAAAGGGCACCCGACCTTGGCTGGCGGATGACGGATGCTTGGTTATCAATGGCTGGAGCTGGCGATGTTGGTGAACCCAATGGTATTCCGGTTGATGAATGGGGTATCCGCATGGAAGCAGGTTCCTGTATTCCTGTCGGAGCAAGTGTGAGTCGAGGAGGTGCTGCCAATGGACCCGCTGCGGTCTATGCAATCCGCAAATGGGATGAATGGCTCAGAAATTACGCTCCACCGGGTGCAGCATCCTATGATTTCTATCAGTCTTTGCCGGCATTGTCTCAGGGTAATGTTGCCCAGCAGATTTTCTGGTACACAGCATTTACAGCTGATATGGTAGCCTCACAAGAAGACGGAAACAACACTGTTGATGCAGAGGGTACTCCCCTCTGGCGTATGGCTCCAAGTCCACATGGTCCGTATTGGACCGAAGGCCAGAAAGTTGGGTATCAGGATGCCGGTTCCTGGACTTTCCTGAAATCCACACCATCTGAGCGGGCTCAAGCCGCATGGCTCTATGCACAGTTTGTCACATCAAAGACGGTTGATGTCAAAAAGTCCCATGTTGGCCTGACCTTCATCAGAAACTCAACGGCGAATCATGAGAGTTTCACCGAGCGGGCACCAAAGCTTGGCGGATTGGTCGAGTTTTATCGTTCACCTGATCGAACAGCATGGTCTCCGACCGGTATCAACGTTCCCGATTATCCCAAGCTTGCCCAGATTTGGTGGCAACAGATCGGTGATGTGAATTCTGGTGCCTTTACTCCACAAGAGGCGATGGACCGTCTGGCAACCGAAATGGATGCAACCATGGCCCGAATGCAGGCTGCTGATGAAGCGGCCTCCGTTTACGGCGGTTGTGGACCGAGACTCAACGAGGAGCGGGATCCGGAATATTGGCTTAGCCAACCTGGAGCACCCAAGGCCAAACTCGAAAATGAAAAGCCACAGGGTGAAACTGTTAGATACGAAGATATCGTAGCGCGTTGGAATAATTAAATTCAAGTGTAAGGAGTACCTTCGGGTACTCCTTACACCCCATCATGAAGTAAAAAATTCTACCAAACTGCAATGACACTGGAACTTGCAAATGTTACCAAGAATATCGGAGCAGAACCCCATATCTTTGAGACATCACTGAGTTTCGCTCCCGGCAGGTTCAATATTCTTCTCGGAGCAACGAATGCCGGCAAGACCACATTGATCAAGCTCATGGCTGGGCTGGAACGCCCGACATCAGGTGAAGTAAGGGTTGACGGTCACAATGTCACCGGTATTAGTCCACAAAAGCGAAACATAGCTCTTGTACATCAGTTTTTCATAAATTACCCCCATATGACCGTTTATGAAAATATCGCATCTCCCTTGCGCGTTGCAGGTATGGAAAGAGCCGAATTGGATCGTCGAGTCAGAAAGGCAGCTGATGTCTTGCAACTAGGCCCCATGCTTGAGCGACGTCCACAGGAACTGTCAGGTGGACAACAACAGCGAGCTGCAATTGCACGGGCAATCGTCAAGGATTCAACTGCAGTCTTTTTGGATGAACCACTGGCCAATCTGGATTATAAATTGCGTGAGGAACTCCGAGAACAACTTCCGGAAATTCTTGGTGAGCGTGGTTCGGTGGTGGTTTATGCTACTTCTGATCCGACCGAGGCACTTTTGCTTGGAGGATATACGGCGTTGGTTCATGAGGGCAGAATTACCCAATTTGGACCAACCTCAACGATTTACCGTTCTCCTGCCAACCTGATCTCAGCACGGGTGTTTTCGGATCCACCCATCAATCTTGGACATGTCGAAAAACGGGGCAGCAATATACATTTTGGTACCATCAGCTGGGAGGCCACAGGAGAAGCCATTAACCTCAGAGATGGCAAATATACCATGGGTATTCGTCCTCATCATGTTTCACCCACTCAACCGGCAGAATTTTCGATTCCGGTCACGGACCGAGTGAAAATTACCGAGCTGAGCGGTTCGGAAAGTGTTGCGTATTTTTCTCTGGAGGGAAGTGATTGGGTCAGTCTGTCAGCGGGTACGCATCCTTTCGAAGTTGGCAAGGAGCATGAGTTTTACCTCATGCCAAAAAGATGCTTCTATTTTGGTCCTGACGGAACTCTCGCAGCCAAGGGATCGAGTGATGGCTAGGATTACCCTGGATAACCTGAAGCATAGCTATAGTGCTAATCCTGTCTCAATGGATGATTATGCCCTGAAGGAAATTGATCTTGACTGGACCGACGGAGGTGCCTATGCACTCCTAGGCCCCTCGGGATGTGGCAAATCCACCTTGTTAAACATTATTTCGGGTTTGTTGAATCCGACAAGCGGCAGGGTTCTGTTTGACGGGGAAGATGTAACGGCACTTCCACCTGACAAGCGTAATATTGCTCAGGTCTTCCAGTTCCCAGTGATTTACGACACCATGACGGTGTATGACAATCTGGCTTTTCCACTACGAAATCGCGGAGTCGATCGCAAGCAAATAGATAACCGGGTTCATGAAATCGCAACCATGCTGGAACTCACGGACAGCCTTTCAACACGTGCCTCGCATTTGACACCAGACAACAAGCAAAAGATTTCGATGGGGCGAGGACTTGTACGGAACGATGTAAATGTGATCATGTTTGATGAACCCCTAACGGTAATTGATCCTGAATTGAAGTGGAAACTGCGTTCCAAACTCAAGGAGTTGCACCAAAGTATTGCCTCAACCATGATATATGTCACACACGATCAGACCGAAGCTCTGACTTTCGCCGATCAGGTTGTCGTTATGCAAGAGGGAGAGATCGTACAAATAGGAACGCCCATAGAACTCTTCGAGCGCCCCCTGCATACTTTTGTCGGACATTTCATTGGTTCTCCAGGCATGAATATTCTACCGGTCGAGATGGTTGATGGTAGTGTACGTTTCCTGGATCATCCGGTGGAACTAGAAGGTCCGGTCAAGGACAGCAAGGGCTCCCTGGAGATAGGTATTAGACCTGAATATGTTCGAATTGGGACCAAGGGCATACCGGGCGTGATACGCAAGGTGGCTGATATTGGCCGACGTACAGTTATTGAAGCCTGTGTCAACGATATTCTTGTCAATGCAATCACCGAGGAAGTTCCGCCCGAAACAGGACAAGAAGTTCATCTGGAATTCGAGCCTAGCCAAACCCGGCTCTATACTGACAGCTGGATCGCAACAGAGGTGGGGGCACAATGAGAACTGTAAACCAGCGTGGGTGGTTATTTGTTCTACCGGTTCTTTTGCTTGTAGCTTTCAATGCTCTTGTACCCTTGATGACAGTGGTCAATTATTCGGTCCAGGAAACATTCGGGAACAACCAGTTTTTCTGGGTCGGTTTGAGGTGGTTTGAAGAAATTCTCCAATCCGAGCGTTTCCACGCGGCTCTCGGCCGTCAGATGCTGTTCACGGTAACCATCCTGATCATAGAAATTCCCTTGGGGGTTGCCATAGCCCTTGCCATGCCCCGTCGGGGGTTCTGGGTGCCAGTTTGCCTTGTATTGATGTCATTGCCACTCCTCATACCCTGGAATGTCGTCGGTGCCATGTGGAACATTTTCACCCTGCCGGATATCGGTCTATTGGGCTATACCTTGAACAATGTCCTTGGCATAGACTACAACATGACTCAAGATCCATTCGCAGCCTGGATTACCGTAATCGTGATGGATGTCTGGCACTGGACATCCTTGGTTGTTCTATTGTCTTATGCAGGTTTGATATCAATTCCGGAGGCTTACTATCAGGCTGCAAAAATTGATGGTGCATCCAATTGGTCGGTATTTCGCCATATACAGTTGCCCAAGATGAAGCGGGTACTTACAATTGCCGTTCTCTTAAGGTTCATGGACAGTTTCAATATTTACACCGAGCCGTTTGTTCTGACAGGTGGCGGTCCAGGAAACTCAACAACGCTGCTTTCGATTGACCTGGTCAAGGTAGCGCTTGGCCAGTTTGACCTTGGTCCGGCAGCTGCAATGAGCCTGATTTACTTTGCCATTACCCTGGCAGTGTCCTGGCTGTTTTACACCCTCATGACAAGGGATGACCGATGAAACCCAGGAATCTAGTTCCCATCATTTATATCCTGTTCCTATTGCTGCCGATTTATTGGCTGATAGCCATGAGCTTCAAGACTACCAACGAGATACTCGGGGGATTTTCCCTGTTTCCCCAGGATTTCACACTCGACAATTACCGGACGATTTTCACGGAGCCTGTCTGGTATTGGGGTTATTTCAATTCCATCCTATATGTCTCGCTCAACACAGTCATTTCTCTGGTTGCAGCCCTTCCGGCAGCCTATGCCTTCTCACGCTACTCGTTTATAGGTGACAAGCACCTATTCTTCTGGCTCTTGACCAACAGGATGGCACCCGCGGCAGTCTTTGCACTACCATTCTTTCAGCTTTACTCATCAGTCGGATTGTTTGATACCCATTTGGCAGTTGCTCTTGCCCACTGTCTCTTCAATATCCCGCTTGCCGTCTGGATTCTTGAGGGTTTCATGTCAAGTGTACCAAAGGAACTGGATGAAACAGCTTATGTTGATGGTTACTCCTTTCATCGGTTTTTCATTACCGTATTCATACCTTCGATCAAGGCCGGTGTTGGTGTTGCGGCATTTTTCTGCTTCATGTTTTCCTGGGTCGAATTGTTGCTGGCCAAAACCTTGACAGCAGTTGATGCCAAACCAATTGCTGCTACCATGACACGTACAGCTTCATCGGCAGGCTACGAGTTGGGATTATTGGCTGCTGCAGGTGTACTGACCATCATACCGGGGGCAATTGTGATCTATTTTGTCCGCAATTATATCGCCAAAGGCTTTGCCTTGGGACGGGTCTAATGCGCTTTCTTCTAGTTTTAGGGATCATTCTACCTGCTGCCGTTTTGGCACAGGGATGGGGAAATGTCAGTGCTCCCAAAGAGGAAGTTTTTACTTGGGCAGATTGGTGGTTTGAACCATTGTTTTCAGGTTTCTGGATGGCATGGACACGAGCCACGGTGTCTTTTTTCATTTTCATTTTCGGATTTATTGCGATTTTGGCTATCATTGAGCTGTTTCGACCGGGAGGTGGAGAACGCTTGGGAATTATCAGACTGACCACAACTCGTGGAGACAGACTTTTCATAGGCTTGCTGGGGTCAGCATACATCTTTCTGGCTTGGATAGGTCTGGTGGGTACATTATTATGGGTACCACTTGGTATTACCATTGCTTGGTTGTTTTTCTGTTTCTGGAAAATCTAGCCCTTAAAGTTTTTGTCAGAACACGGTTAATTCCGGTAATTACCTATGAGATGAGGCCCCTTGTACCCCTCCTCGACTAGGTTGTGGACTCAATTAACTTCCTTAGCCATTTCCTGCAACAAATAACGGGTTACCGTCAACAGTACGGTTGAGATATAATTGCGTGCCCCCCTTTCTCCTTGCCAGCTTAAGCCGAACATTTGTAGACGGAGAGGAGAGGTGTGGTATTGCCCTACCGGATTATCCATTCCAAAAGAAACGATTTTGGTTTGATATGGATTGAAAGTAGAATGGTTCGATTTGAACTGGTTTAGATACATGGTGAAATAAAGCCGGTTCCCACATTTTCACGGTTCGATGCAAAAGTTTTCTATTGAATTTCAATTGCCAGGGGTTAAAGTTGAAAGCGAAATCATTTTAAAACATTAATTTAGTAGGAGTAAAAAATGAGTTCAGTTGAAGATCGTGTAGCAGGCTTGGCCAATAGTCTATTGAATATTTCCGACCGATCGGCCCTCGATTCCGATGTTGGTGATTTAGGAGTCAATTCGATTGATGCCGTTGCTTTCCTTAAGGCTGTAAACAGCGAATTCGGGGCGGATATTTCGGCTGATCAGGCAGCTGGTTTCAAAACTTTGAGAGACTTGATCAACCACCTCAGTTAAATGGATGGATTCCATTTAATCCAGGTGACATAACCATAGATTTAATTAATTATTTGATTTAAGGAGCTTTATAGAGTTGCTTTGAATATTGGAGGTTGTGTGAGTGGGTCAATAGGTGATTTTCATACAGCTGAAACAAATGAAGTGACCTGGATAAGGCAATATTGCCAGATAAGGGATGTCCTCGTAGTCCATATTGATTTGATTGCCAATGGTGATTGCGAGGACAAAGCCTTGCTTTGGCTTGATCAAAAGGAAAGGGAGCGCTTGAGCAGGTATCGGTTTGACCGGCCTCGTCGTGAGTTTGTCCTTTCACGGTCAGCCATGCGACAGATTTTGTGTTGTTTTCTGAAATGCAGGAATGAGCAGCTTTCTTTTGAAACCAATGCCCATGGGAAGCCAATCCCCTTGGTTGATGGTACCCTTGCCAATGCCAGTGTAAACCTGACTCACAGCGGCAATCATGGTCTGGTAGGAATTGCCCCTGAAGGGCAACTGGGTATTGATCTTGAAGTTCCTGTTGAAAGACCAAATGTGGAGGGAATCGGCCAAATGGTATTTACTGATGATGAACAGTCTGAATTGGCAAGTGCCTCTGGGAAAGAAAAACTCAACCTGTTTTACCGGCTATGGACACTTAAGGAAGCCCTGATCAAGGCACTTGGGACAGGCTTTTCCCTGAACCCAAACCAATTTGAGATTCCCAAGGGGATGAGGCAGGGGGCAAGAAGGGGAAAATTCAGATTTCCACATTTGCCTGATATCCAGTGGGAGCTGGATTTCATAGGTAACAGGGATTTTGTTGCATCCCTGGCACATGCTAGGGAAATTACCCAGCCGTGAAGTTGGAAATTATCGAAATATTTCATTTTGGAATGATAAGTTTTCCAAGGGTTTTTCTGTTTAGGAATTCGAGTAAGCCCTCTTTGAACGCAATTCATCTAAATGCCCTGTAGTATGGAGAATTCAGCGGAAGTTTGGGTGGTATCAGAACCTCTTTCGATCCATGAAGCAGAAATGGAGGATGGGGCAAGGATTTTCCTAAGGCGTCACGGCAACCCCAAGGGTCAGAGGTTGGTTATTTGCCATGGAAATGGACTGGCAATTGATTTGTACTACCCGTTTTGGTCACTTCTGGAAAAAGATTTCGACATCATTGTTTATGATTTGAGAAATCATGGCTGGAACAGCATCAGTGATCAAAAAAACCATAATCTTCCAAGCTTTGTCAGTGATCACAACAAAATTCTTGAAGAAATAGACATCATATTTGGCAATAAACCCAAAATAGGAATTTACCATTCTGTTTCAGCCCTAGCAGCACTGCTTTCTCCAACAAATGGGAGTGAACTTGAAGCACGAATTCTATTTGATCCGCCAGTCTGCAAACCTGAAAATTATCCTCTTGAGTTTGATATAGCAACCAGGAGAGTTGCCCGAATGACTAGAAATCGTGCAGAGTGGATCAGGTGTATTGATGAATATGTCGAAGTATTGGATTGGCTTCCAGGGTTTAGTCGGATGGTACCTGGAACCCTGGATTTATTTGCAAGAGCAATTTTTCGAAAATGCAAGGAGAATAGCGGGTACCAACTCCGGTGTCCCAGGGAATATGAAGCCCAGATCATCTACCATGCAAGGTCTTTTTCTGTAATTGTTGATTTCGACCATTTCAAATGCCCGACAAAAGCCATTGGTGCCGACCCCCTTTTGCCCTTTTCCTATCTGCCGTCATTTGACCTGAACAACATAATGAATGTGGACTATGACTTCATACCTGAATCCACCCATTTTCTTCAATTGGAGCAGCCAGAGAAATGTGTAAGAACCATGCTGGATTTTCTCAAAGCCAATAATCTATTGAAGGCTTGACAATCAAACCTAACCCATCCACCTGATTTTCCCTAGGTAGGAAAATATTGGAGCAATAATTGAACACAAATCACACATTCGACTTGTTTATCCTTGGTGGAGGTATAAACGGTGCAGGTGTCGCTAGGGATGCCTCAGGTCGAGGGATTTCGGTAATGCTTTGTGAAAAGGATGATTTGGCTCAGGGAACTTCCTCCAGAACCACCAAGTTCATTCATGGTGGATTGAGATATCTTGAGCAATTTGAATTCAGCCTAGTAAGAAAGGCCTTGATTGAACGAGAGGTCATTCTCAATATAGCCCCACATATTTCTTTTCCATTGAGGCTTATATTCATAAACAATAACAAAATTCGAAATCCCCTGGTAATCAGAACCGGTTTATTTCTTTATGATCATCTAGGAGGCAGACGGTTGATACCATCAACGGATAAGGTAGACCTGATTTCCTCACCTGAGGGTTTTGAAATCAAGGAACAGTATTCAAGTGGATACGGATACTGGGATGTTTGGACAGATGATGCCCGGATGGTTATTTTGAATGCAAGGGATGCCAAGAGAAATGGTGCAGAGATACGAACCAGAACAGAATTTATTGGTGCTGAGCCGCAAGAAGATCATTGGATTGTATCGATCCGGGACAAGACAACCGGGGCTCTGGAAAAAATAAGGGCTAGAATTCTATTTGATGCAACAGGTCCATGGTTGAAATCAAATTCCAGCAAATTTGCAGGTTTGAATAGACCTGACGATTTAAGGCTCGTTCAGGGGAGCCATATCATTTTGAAAAAATGGTGGCAGGGAAGTCAAGCCTACGTATTGCAACATACAGACAAGCGGATTGTATTTGTTGTTCCATATCTTGATGGTCTTGCCATTGTGGGTACGACCGAAAGGGACCTTGAGGGTCCCATTGAGGAAGTAAGTATTTTACCTTCAGAGCGGGATTACCTCCTGGATATTCTGAACAGTCATTTCACAAGGCAATTTGGCCCAGATGATGTAATTTCCAGCTATTCGGGTGTACGTCCTCTTTTTGACCGTGATGAAGGAAAGGGTTTATCAACAGTAACAAGGGATTATCACCTGAACATGACCATGGTCAACGATAAACTCCCCATAATTTCTGCCTATGGTGGTAAACTGACGACTTACCGGGTTCTGGCCGAGGATGTCCTGAATATACTCGACCCTTTCCTATCCAATTCAGGTAATCCATGGACAGCCGACAAACCCCTCCCAGGGGGTGATATTCCCCAAGGTGATTTCAACAGCTGGTATAGTGAATTTACAAGGGAACACGAATTTTTGGATGAGCCTCTTCTAAGGCATTTGGGTACAGCCTATGGAACGGATGCATTGGATATTTTGGATGGCGTCAGAGACAAATCTGATTTGGGCAGATGCTTTGGTGGTAATTTCTATGAACGGGAGGCATTGTGGCTCTCTAAACATGAAATGGCGAAATTTGCAGACGATATATTGTTTCGAAGAACCAAACACGGTCTTTTTCTTTCTAGTAAAGAAAAGGAAGATTTCGAGACCTGGATGATAACAAATAATCTGACACTATAATGGTCGTTTCACTATGGAATGGATATTTTCCAGTCTTTGAATTGATTATAGATTGTACAGCAATTTTGGGATAATTTTATGGAATTAGGACTTTTAGAACGAGTGGATTTGAGATCCATTTGGGAGAATGAAGCCAGCCACTTTACACCTTGGTTAGCTAGCGAAGAAAACATTTCCTTGTTATCAGACACCTTGGGTATGAATCTTGAATTAGAGGCACAGGAAAAGCAGGTGGGCCCATTTCGGGCAGACATTCTTTGCAAAGACAGTTATTCTGACAGTTGGGTCTTGATTGAAAACCAATTAGAAATAACAGATCATTTACACCTTGGCCAATTGCTTACCTATGCAGCTGGATTGCACGCAGTTTCAATAATTTGGATTGCCTCTAAATTCAGGGAAGAGCATCGGGCAACTTTGGATTGGTTGAATGAAATTACCGGTGATAATGTTCAGTTTTTCGGTTGTGAAGTCGAATTATGGAAAATTGCCGATAGCCCACCCGCTCCCAAATTCAATATAATTTCAAAGCCCAATGACTGGTCAAGACAGGCTGGAAAAGCTGCAAAGTCTTTGGAAAATGAAGAACTTACAGAAACACAACTCCTTCAAAAAGAATATTGGGGCCAATTATGCGCAATAGTATTGGAAAAGAAAAATACAAAATCTAGAAATCCAACACATAGGAATTACCTGATTTTTCCTCTTGGGAGGGCGGGTATATATATTAATTGCCTTATTCTAAACCGAGATAACAAACTTGCCATAGAACTGCGAGTTAGTTCCAATAAATCATATTATCACCAATTACACTCTCAGAAGGATGAAATTGAAAGTGAACTAGGGAATATATTGACTTGGATGGAACAGCCAGAATCAAATGTAAGCAGGATCATGTTGTTCAAAGATAACTCAGACCTGAATGTAAGAGAACATTGGCCCAAATTCCTTGAGTGGCATAAGAACCTGGTTGTCAAATTTGATGAGGTATTTCGAGAAAGGGTAAAACTTCTGAAATCTGAATAAGTCTTTAATTTAAGAAAGATTCAATTTCCTCAGGATAGGGTGGATTACAACCACTTCGCGTGCAATTGATGGCAGCTGCGGTCGTACAGAACTCCAACATCTCGCTAAGTTGGTCTTTGTCGAGATTCTGAATCATGTCCTTGGTAGAGATGCCTTTGTTTATCAACCAGGAATGAATCGTACCCATCAAGGTATCACCTGCACCCACAGTATCCTTGACCTTGACCTTGGGGACATGTTGAGAAATGTGATTATTCCGGGTGAAGAGGTTGCAACCCATTTCTCCCGCTGTGATTATGATCATTCTGTCTTTTTGATCCAATAAATCATGAGCAAACTCTTCAGGTGCCAAATCTGGAGCTATGAATTCAAGGTCCTTGTTGCTGAGCTTGATAATACTGGCAAGACCAAACAAATGATTGATTTCCCTAAGCCATTTTTCTCGGTCATCAATAAGATTGGTCCGGACATTTGGATCAATTGTAATCACGACCTTGTCAGCCAATTTAGAGGCTAGGTTTAGAATTCTGTCAGATGCTGGCGGCTCTATCAGTGATATTGAACCTACATGCAGGAAACTCCCGGGTGAAACCGTATTCCTCTCAAGAACGGGATTAAGGTTTTTGTTGGTCGAGTTTTTATTGAAGAAGGCGTATCTGGGTTCCCCATCCTCATAGCTGACAAAAGCCAGTGTTGTTGGAAGGTCACTTCTTTCAATGAGGGAACAATTGATATTGTTGCTTTGCAAATGGTTGAGTAGATGGTCACCAAAGAAATCATGTGAAAAATTACCGAGGAAATAGGTCTCACAGCCTGTTCGGGCTGCTGCCAAAGCAACATTGTAGGGTGAACCACCCGGTTTCGGAATGAATGCTGTTTCCCCATTTTCATTGGCCCTTGGGACAAAATCAATCAGGGCTTCTCCAGTAATGTATAGCGTCATGTTAATTCACAATTGGGTATAATGGAATAAAGTTAAATCCTAATGGACAGAAGTAATTGCTTCGGTGGCCTGTCTAACTGCATCTTCGGTCAGTTCGAAATCTTCTTCGGTCAAGACCAGGCTGGGGTATAATTTGGTAGGCGTTTTCAACAATCCACATTCCCTCAGAACCTTGTTGAAGATAAGGTTTCTTGAACTGTTAGAGAAAAAGACATCGCGATAGTTTTTTACCGTCTTGTCGGTAAAGACTATGTCAAAGAGGGTTGGATGTCCGACAACATGATAGGGTAACCCCGATGAATCCAGATATTTCCTGTAGATGTCCATTATCCGTTCACCATGGGAGTACAACAAATCATAGGACCCTTTTCGTTGAAGAATTTCCAGGGTTTTCAAGCCGGCAATGGAAGCAATGGGATTGCCTGACAATGTACCCATCATCATAAGCCATTTGTCGTTTCCAACAATGGATTTGTCAAAATGGTCCATGATGTCTTTTTTACCTGTAATTGCCGCCAGTGGGAAACCACCACCAATGATTTTCCCCAAGGTGCATATATCGGGAACAACTCCATAGACTTCCTGCGCACCCCCATAGGCAAACCGAAAGCCGGTTACAATTTCGTCAAAAATGAGCAAGGCATTATGCTTGTTACAAAGTGCACGGACGGAGTCCAGAAAGCCTTCCTCTGGAGGAATTACCCTTTGGAAGGGTTCCATGAATACCGCGGCGATTTCTCCCTCATATTCGTTCAGAAGGCTTTCAAGAAAACTGGCATCATTGAAGGGGGCAACAAGGGTATCCCTTCGGATTGATTCCTGAATTCCTGCACTATCGGGTACTGCTAGTGGAAAATTGGCAAGTTTCGTTGGAGCCAAACTCATCTGGGCTTCAGAACCCATGCCATGATAACCACCCTCGAACTTGATTATCTTGTCCCTGCCGGTGTGTGCTCTGGCCAACCTGACGGCATACATGTCCGCTTCTGATCCCGAGGACAGGAACCGGACTTGTTCGGCACAGGTTACAGCATTGATGATTTCTTCTGCCAACTCCAGTGCACTTGGGTTATTGGCCATGAATGTCGTACCGTTATCTAGGTGGGAAGCCACAGCATCGATAACCTCAGGGTGAGAATGACCCAATATCAGGGGTCCGGATCCCATCAGGTAGTCCAGATATTCCTTACCGTCCTGATCCCATACCCTGCTGCCTTTACCCCTTGTTATGAAAACTCCAGCATCAAAATTCCCGAGAGTTCCTCCCGGGAATGACTTTCTTGCTCTTTCTGCAAGTGAATGCTCCATAAACCTGATAACCTGCGACTATTTTTGATGAGTGTCCGGTTCGACTAAGGATTTAGTGTAGTTATTCTACCTGTTTTCTTCAAGAATCATGTCACTGGCTTTCTCACCAATCATTATGGCTGCCGCATTGGTATTGCCGGATACGATTTCAGGCATGATGGAACAATCTGCCACACGCAAGCCATTAATGCCCTTGACCCTAAGCCGTTCATCAACGACGGCATCGTCCCCTGGTCCCATCTTGCAGGTTCCTGTCGGGTGAAAGATGGTGGTTGAGGTTTCTCTGACCCAATTGAGTATTTCATCATAACTTTGAACTTCTTCCCCTGGCTGGTACTCACTTGAAATCTTCTCCTTCAGGGGTGATTGAGTAGCTATATTACGGGCAATTCTTACCCCATCAACGATGGTTCTGCAATCGGTCTCTGTAGCAAGATAATTTGGATGTATTTCCGGGTAAACCATCGGATCAGTGGATTTCACCCTGATTTCACCCTTGCTTTCAGGACGCAACTGGCAAACGGAAGAGGTGAAGGCTGAAAAGCGATGAACACCCTTGCCAACGCTGTCAGCCGACCAGGGTTGCACATGGAATTGAATATCGGGGGTCTCGACATGATCTCCCGTCTTGATAAATCCATTCGCCAGACTTGCAGCCATTGTCATCGCCCCGCTTCGGGAGGTAACGTACTGCCAAAACATCCCCATTTTGGCTATGAGACTGTTTGCTTCGTCATTGAGGGTATTTTCGTTGCACTTGAAAACGACTCGGGCTTGCAAGTGATCCTGAAGGTTCTTGCCAACCCCCTTGAGATCAGCGTTTACTTCTATTCCGGCATTTTGCAGTTCCCCAGCATTACCTATACCAGATAGCATAAGCAAGTGTGGGGATCCAATAGCGCCGGAAGACAACACGATTTCCCCATTGACCCTGATCTCCTTTTCAGCACCGGAACCATCACGATAGAAGAGGCCAGTGGCCTTGCCATCTGTCAGGTTCAATCGGGTTGCCTGGGCCCGTGTGATGATTTTCAGATTGGATCTGCTTTTCACTGGATTAAGATAGGCAACGGCAGCACTACATCGCCGCCCGTTTCTTGTCGTAATCTGGAAATAGCCCACACCTTCCTGCTGCGAGCCGTTATAGTCATCATTGAATTTATATCCGCTGGCCTCGGCAGCCTTGACCCAGGCATCACAGATTGGTCGGTAGAAAGGCATCCTGGATACGCTGAGAGGGCCTGAATCCCCTCGGAACTCATTATTACCCCCTTCATAGGATTCAGCCCTTTTGAAATAAGGTAGCACGTCATCCCAATCCCATCCGGCATTGCCCATTTGACGCCATCTGGTGTAATCTTCCTGTTGTCCCCTGACATACAACAATCCGTTCAAGGATGAAGACCCACCCAAAACCTTGCCACGAGGCCAATCGATTTGACGTCCATTGACCCCTGGGTCGGGCTCTGTGGCGAAACACCAGTCAACACTTGGGTTGTGCATGGTCCTGAAGTATCCGATGGGAATATGAATCCAGGGATTCCAATCCCTGATCCCAGCCTCCAGAAGAACAACCTTGTTTTTGGGGTTTGAACTCAGCCTATTCGCCAGTACACAACCTGCCGAGCCCGCACCAATTACTGCGAAATCAAATTCGTCAGCCATGACAATACTTTACCTTTTATTGACCGTAAATAAATTCTGGCAACCAAAGAGCCAATTGTGGGAAAACAAAAACAAGAACCAGACCCAACAATTGGATAACCATGAACTGTAGCATCCCCTTGTAGATATCCGCCAAATCCCAGCTCGGAACAACACCCTTGAGGAAATAGGCCGATAGTGCAACTGGCGGGCTGAGCCATGCGGTCTGCAAATTAACGGCGACCAGAATACCAAACCAGGTAAGGTTGACCCCAATCTTGTCCAGGGCAGGGATAAGGATGGGAATTATGATGAGGACAATAGGAACCCATTCAAGCGGCCAACCCAACAGAAAGATCAGAGCCATGATGATGATCAGGATAAGCGTTTCCGAAAGCTCTACGGAAAGAAGTATCTCGGTCAGCATGGTAGGTGTTCCCAACCTTGAAAAGACCGCACCGAAGAAGTTGGAAGCAGCAACCAGAAACAGGATCAATACCGTAATTTCCAAGGTTTTGATCAGTGCTTCATAAAATTTTGCAAAAGTCAACTTTCGGTAGGCAAGGGCAAGTATTATCGCTCCCATTGCCCCACAACCGGCACCCTCGGTTGGGGTTGCCCAACCAAACAGGATAGACCCAAGAGAGAATGCAACTAATCCCGAAGGAGGTACCAATCCAATGAAGAACTCATACCACAGATCGGAAAAATAGAATCCGCCTGGTTTGACCTTCTTGACCCATTTGGCACCAAAGAGCATGATTAAGCCCCAAGCCAAGGGTATGATCAACCATGATAGTGGGAACAGCCCTGCAAGAGCACCGGAAAGGGACATGAAGAACAAAACAAAAAGAACCACGATCGAAAAGATGACAGTTACAGCCTCCAACCAATAGTAAGGTGATGTTTGAGGTTGCTTCTCAACTGGAAGAATTGGCCCCAGGTCAGGGTTCAACCAGCATCGGATCATGGCATAAGCCGCATATAGGGAGGCTAATAGAATTCCTGGAATGATGGCTGCCGAAAACAGGTCGGTAACCGGAACCTCCAGAACGGGCCCCATAACCACGAGCATGATTGAGGGTGGTATGAGGATACCCAGTGTACCACCGGCCGTTATTGTACCTGCCGCTAGTTTTGTATCATAGCCGGATTGATTCATGGTTTTTGAGGCCATAATTCCCAAAATTGTAACGGATGCACCAACAATTCCCGTAGCGGCAGCAAAAATGGTTGAAACAAATAAAACTGCCAGGTAAAGGGCACCGCGTGTTCGTGAAAGCATGAGCTGAACGGAAGAAAATAGCCTCTCCATCAAACCGGCTTGCTCCATGACGATACCCATGAATACGAAAAGGGGAACCGCAGCCAGGGTTTGTTCAAGCATGACCGAATTGAATTGGAGGGTTTGCAGATAGAACACAAGGGTTCCACCAAATCCCCAGGCACCAAAGACAAAGCCCAGAAATATCAGGGTAAAGGAAATCGGAAATCCTACAAAGATGGCAAACAGCATCACTCCGATCATGATGATACCGACAAATTCCGTAGGAATGCTTGTGAGCCCGATTGAATCGACCAATGAGGACCACCAATCGCCAAGAGGCATGATTGCCGGGAAGAAGGCACTCAGGAAGATGCAGAGCAATCCGATGATATAAACAGGTAAACTCTTGTAATATTTCGAAGCTCTCTCCGGTCCCATATCATGGAATGCTCTCAGGATTTCGGCCACGCCTTGCAGCAAAAGAAAGAAAGCACCTACCGGCATGGCTGTCCTGGCTGGTGCCAAGGGGGCCATCAGCGTGGTATCCATGGTTCTTTCCCATTTTACCCAGGCACTGATGGTATAATCTAGCGAGACCCAAAAAAAGAAAAGCATCGCTGGAAAATAAAACAGCAGGTATAAAGAAGCATCGACGGTTGCCTGGCTTTTCTTTGTCCAATTACGATAAAGAAAATCCGCCCTGATGTGGACCCCACGCATCAGGACATAACCTGCTCCCAGCATAAACAGGGCGCCGGAAAACATTCGGCTTGTATCATAGGCCCAAATGGTCGGAGCAATAAAAAGTTTCCGAGCGACGACTTCATAAACCATCGCAAATATTATGGGAACAAGTAAAAGACAGGTAAACCGACCCACCCAATTATTGGTGATGTCTATCGTGGCCACAACCTTTCGCATCCACCCGGGCATGTCCTCTGGAGTTTCACCAGCTATACCGCTTCTTCCTTCGGCGATCAATTCATCGCCGATAATGAGATCATCCGGATCAGGTTCCTTTGCCATTGTAAATCTCTTTCACTTGTAAATGCATGGTCCACCTGAAGATTAGTGGACCATGCGTGGTGTAGAAACAACGGGATTGGGAAACCCCGTCGTTGAAATTTAATTTACTTCAGGGAATCAGCAAATGCCTTGCCTAGCTGGGCATTTGAAGATTGTGCGCCGGCCCAGAATGGTACAGCGATAGTAGCAAATTCCTTTTGGCTGTTCCAAACTTCTGCAAAGAATTCATTCTCGGCAGCGTTTTTCTCAAGTGATGCACGAGCAGCGTTCATGTACGCTGGGAAGTAATCTGCGGGTGTGTCATGCAGAATAACTCCATGCTCCTCGGTCAACTCCTTGAGAGCCTTGCCATTTTCGTAAATCCTGTAGGACATAGCTTTGGACAAGGAAGCGTTGGCAGCAACCTCAAGTGCCTTCTTTTGATGATCGGTCAATGAGTCATAGACATCGCCATTGATGTAGATGTCAGCATTAACAACGACCTGATGAAGTCCCTGGAGATAATAGTGCTTCAATACCTTCTGGAAACCAAATACACTGTCCGGTTTCGGGCAACACCATTCGGCGGCATCAATCGTACCCTTCTCAAGCGCGGGTAGAATGTCACCACCACCCATGGCTACAGATGCAACTCCGATATCCTTGTAGGTTTGACCGGGAATGCCGGGAGGGGTTCGGAATCTGTATTTTCTGAAATCATCCATGGAATTGATTGGTTCCTTGAACCAACCCAAGGCCTCAGGTCCAACTGGCTGAAGCATGAATCCCTTGATGTTTACACCCATTTCATCCCAAAGCTGGTCGTATAGTTCCTTACCACCACCATATTGGAACCAGGAAAGGAATGCGATGTTGTCAATACCGACTCCGGCACCAGCAACGGGAGATCCGAAAAGCATGGCTGCCGGGTGCTTGCCTGACCAATAATGGGTCCAGGCAAAACCGCCTTCGATCAATCCCTTGTCTACGGCATCAAGTGTTTCTGCCACACCTACAACAGCACCAGCGGGCAGCACTTCAATTTGTACTTCCCCATTGGTTAGAGCTGCCACATCTGCGGCAAATTCATTCAGCATATGAACTTCATCAGCCTGAGCCGGAATAACAGATTGCACCCTTATGGTTACTTCAGAATATACCGAAGTAGCCAATAGGACTAGGCCGCCAAATCCTACTAAAAGGGCCTTGGCAATTGATTTACTAATGTTCATAGTAATCCTCCAAAAAGTGCCTTCAAAATAGATTCTCGACATTTAAACCAGTGAAGGCATTACCAGCTTAAAATACAAAGTATTTGCCGAGTTGACGGGGAATTGATTCTCCCAGTGAAAGCCAAAACACTCATCTTACAATACTAGACCATACCTGCCAGATGAATTAATTCCAAGCCACCTTCATATAGCAGGTCCAGAGAAATGTATATGAGAAATAGCAAACCAGCATAAGCCAGTATTGGAAAACGAGTAAGAATTTTCATAATAACTGCTGCACAGAGTGCCATGATAGCTATAGCAAGGGCAATTCCAAATATCATCAGGACCATGTCATCCCTCGCGATTGCTGCAATAACCACAACATTATCAATGGACATGGATACATCTGCCACGGTAATAACGATCATTGCCCTTTTCAATTGCCCCAAGGGAGTCGCTTGCTTTATGGCTACAGTATCGGCTGAAATTCCTGAAGAAGTTTGCGAATGGCCCCTGATATCCAGGTAAAACCTCCAGCATACCCAACAGAGGAGCAATCCACCAAAGAAAAGAATTCCGGGTATCTGCAACAGGAATGAAGCCATGACAGCGAATAAGATCCTCAGGATAGCTGCCATTGCCAATCCCATGATGATCGCGAATTTCCTGTATTTTTGATCGACCCCTGCTGCGGCCATCGCTATGACTAGAGCATTGTCCCCTGAAAGGATGATATCCGCAATTATAATCTGCGAAATCATCACCATGTAATCGATCAAAATGTGGTTCCCGTTGTTTGGATGCTAAATTATGCTGAAAAAGCCAAGATACAAATTTGCAAAGTTGGTAGAAAATTTTAGAATAAATGTTTAAAAATGAGACAAAAAATCTCAAAAATGAATTATTTTTGTTTGTCATTGTTTTCAAGTACCATTATTTTTTATTAAAAGCAAATGCGAAAAACCCCGAATATTCCCACCTCTATCCGTATGGTAAAGATTATCGAAGTTGTTGGGAAAGCTGATAACCCTCTTACCCTTGCCGAGATCAATAGGGAGCTGGATTTGCCAAAGCAGTCTCTCCACAGGTTGTGTGACAGACTTCTTGAGGAAGGGTACCTTGTGAAGGTAGAGAACAGGCGCTTGGCATCTGGGGAAAAACTGAGGAACCTTGCCCGCCATGTTTATTTTGATACAGACCAAAAAATTGTTCGACATCAAATCCTTCAAAAAGTGGCCCAGAAAATCGGTGAAACAATCAATCTTGTCGTTCCCGAGGTCAAGGGGATGACTTATATTGACCGAGTGGAAACCGATTGGCCCTTGAGAATACAGCTTCCCATCGGAAGTAATGTTCCTTTTCATTGTACGGCCAGTGGCAAAACATACCTTTCAAAATTGCCTCCAAGGGAACGAAGGATATTAACCAACAATCTTGATTTGTCCCAACTTACGGAAAATACAATTTGTACTTCAAACGCTTTAATCGAAGAGTTGGAACGAGTATCCGATCAAGGCTTTGCCTTGGATATGGAAGAATTTATCCCTGGTATGGTCGCAGCTGCTGTTCCTATTTCTGACAAGGATGGAAATTATATTGCTTCCCTGGCCTTCCATGGACCTACCCAAAGACTTTCCTTGGACGATTTACTAAAGAAAAAGGATTTTCTGTTTGATAGTGCCAAGCAGTTGCAAGAAGTCATGGCCTAGTGAAATTAATTTACCTTCGAAGGATTTTCAGTCCTTGAGACTCAATTTCTTCATGGCCAATTCAACTTCGTTAGTCTGATTTGGCATTGGAATGAGATGAAGGTAAATTAGGTTCCAAACTAATATTAACAACATAAATGAAATTTACATGTAAACCACGATATTTCCGAAGTGAGATTTTTCCAGAAAGCTTGACTGAGCATTCTTGAAGTCCTTTAGACGGTACGTTTCCGCAAGAAGGGGCCTGATTTCCTTTCTTTCAATATAGTTCACAAGATTACCAAAAGTACCTGGTGGAACGATGGTAGCGCCAACCAAGGTAAGGTCTTTCAGATAAAATGTTCGAAGGTCAAATTCGACCATAGGACCCGCAATAGCACCTGAACAAACATAACGGCCACCATGATTGAGCACCTCAAGCAATTGAGGCCAAATACTCCCACCAACGACATCTGCCACAACTGAAACCCCATTGCCCGAAGTCAAGGACATCACTTCATCGATAAAATTGTCTGATTCACGAAGCAGGATGTCATCGGGTTTGATGCTCTTGACCTCATTGACCTTACCTTTGCTGGAGACAGCTAAGGTCCTTGCTTCCCTTCGATTTGCCAATTGTATCAGGGCTGACCCAACCCCTCCCGAGGCACCTGTAATCAAAACGACATCACCTGCCTTGACCCTGGCCCTGTCAAGCATGTTTTCGGCAGTAACGCTTGAAGTAGCAAAAGTGGCAAGTTCAACTAACGAGTATTCTGATTTTACAGGATGGACAGCATTTCCCGGGACCTTTGTGAATTCGGCAAAACCACCGTCAATTTCGCTTCCAAGATATCCGATAACATTATATCTTTCGGGATGCTTCAAAGGTCTTATCCATGGATCAACCATAACCGTTTCACCAAGTAAATGCCGGAATTGACTTCCCTTGACCTCAACGACCTCACCCGCAATATCTGCCCCCTGTATTCTGGGGAATTGCAGCGAAGTGCCACCCCATCCACCATCATCAGGTTCAACTTCTTCCTGAGCGTTATTGTCACTCCCCGAAATTGCCGTTTTCGAATACCAACCTACCCTGGTGTTTACATCCGTATTGTTGAGTCCACATGCACCAACCTTAATCAACACCTCACCTTCGGAAAGTGTTGGAACCGGTATGTTTTCCCTCCATTCCAATTTGTCCATTCCACCATGGCCAGTAAGAAGTATTCCTCTCATTGTCATTTTTCCTGCCTATTCCCTTTTAAGTCTTTTGCAATAGATTCTGAGGATCATAAGGGGGTTTATCAAGAATGGATGCAATTCTCATCTCATTCATGATTCTTACCTCAAGTCTGGATTCGGTTGTTATAACAGGTGAAACGAATCCAAAAGCAAGCAGTTTGTTTACCCTGTGCCCAAAACCGATTGAGCTGATCGAACCAATTTGCCTGCCTGATGAATAAATCGCTTCCCCACCATTACCATCGGATTTTCCGTCATTTTCAATCTCAAGAAGAACACAACGGTATTTTGGTATGTCATTGCGAGTTGCAAGATCGCCAATAAATTTATGGTTGAAGTCGACAAATCGCATCTGCCCGGTTTCTGCTAGGGTCACTTCATTGGTCAATTCACCAGCACCCATATATCCTTTTTCCAATCGCAGGGAGTTCATGGCAAAAGAACCATATAGCTTGATTCCATGTTTTGATCCTCCTGAAAGCAGCTTTTGAAAAGCATTTCTGATAGCTGATCTTGGCCCATGCAACTCCCAACCAAGTTCTCCTGCATAGGACATTCGAAATGCCCAAAGCAATAAACCATCGATTTCAATTTCACGAAGTGTTAGCCATTTGAATTCGGAATTGGAAATTGGACCATCAGTAATTTCAGATAAGATAGTTCTTGATTTCGGGCCATTTATGGTCAAAGCACCCCATTCATCAGATAGATTGTTGACAGTAACATTTTCTGATTCCCTTGCAAAGTTGAGGATATCCAACAATCTTTGTTCGAAGAAAGCAGCACAAACAAGGTAATACCGGCTTTCAGAGAGGCAAAACACGGTTGCTTCCAATTCAATTCGTCCAGAGTTGTTCAAGAGATGAGTCAATCGCATCCTGCCCGGTTCTGGAAGTCTGTTGGGAATCAATCGGGACAAAAGCCGATTCGAATCATTTCCGGAAACCTCAATCTTGCTAAAGGCCGAAATATCCATCAATCCGGCATGATTCTGAACTGCCCTGACTTCTTCAGCTATGATGTCGTGAAGCCCACTTCGTCGAAAACTGTAAATGTCTTTAGGTTCGGTGTTTTGCGGTTCAAACCATCGTGGTCTTTCATGCCCGTAGACCTCTTCAAATACAGCATTGTTGTCCTTGAGCAAATCATAAATTGCAGAAGGTCTGACCGGTCTTGCTTCGAGCCTGTTGAAATTCGGAAACGGAACCTCGTGACGAAGGAGATAATCCTCCTTGGCCTTAATCACCTGATAATTGTCCGTAGCGAATGATCCAAATCTACGAGGATCAAACTCCCGCATGTTGATGTCGGATTTCCCATGAGCCATTAATCTTGCTAGTTCTCTTGTCAAGGCCGGACCCCATCCTATTCCAATTTGGGTACCACAACAGCACCAGTAGTTTTCAAGTTTTGGTGCAGGTCCAATCAACGGGTTGCCGTCAGGTGGATGGCTGATTGCCCCGTGAACTACTCGGCGAATACCCAGATCAGCCAATACAGGTATTCTGTTGAAGGCATTTTCCAGCCAAGGGAAAACACGGTCATAATCAGCTTCAAACAATTCGTTTTCTGCTTCCCAGGGACAACCTTCCAGCCAGACCGGATTGGGGTTCAACTTTTCATATATGCCTATCAAGCCTGATTTCTGCTCCATGCGAAAATATCCGGAGATTTCACGATCATCCCGAATGACTGGTAATTCAATATCCAAATCCTTGAATGCAGGCACCTGTTCGGTTACAAAATAATGATGACTCATTGATGTTGCAGGTAGGTTGTAATCCGTCCATTCGGCAATTTGCTTGGCATAGGTTCCACCGGCATTGACAACATGCTTGCAGATAACACTCCCTTTGGGTGTTTCCACTATCCACTCACCGGAACTGTTTTTTGATATTGCCGTTACCTGAGTTCTCCGAAAGATTTTGACTCCTTGGTTTCTAGCTCCTGTTGCAAGGGCCTGAGTTACATTTGACGGGTCGACATGACCATCATCAGGGGTATGTAAGGCTGATTTAACTCCCGCAAGGTCATAAAATGGGTGAAGTTCGGCAATTTCTGCAGTCCCGATGAGGTCCATTTGAAATCCCAAACCCTTGCCGACAGACATGGATTGCAACTGCCAGTCAACCTCATCACTGGTATAGGCCAGTCTGAGAGACCCACATCCATGCCAACTTACCTTCATTCCGGTTTCCTCTTCCAGAATTCCGGAATATAGGTCGATATTGTAACCAACACATTTACCAAGGGAATAACTGGAGGTTGAGTGGGTAATTTGACCTGCGGCATGCCAGGTGGATCCACTTGTCAATTCGGCCTTTTCAAATAGGACAACATCATTGATGCCTTCTTTGGGCAGGTGATAGGCCAAACCGCAACCCATTATACCACCTCCGATGATTACCACTTCTGCATGCATTGGAATTTCCATATCAGACTCGAAAATAATTGACCAATAAAATTACATTTGTAATATTTTATTCAGGAAAAGAAACAAATGGATGAAATTAAAGAATTAAACGATTTGCTGGCCGAAATTCAATCAACAGGTGACAAATTCTCACCGGAATTGAAGAAAGTGGCCAGATTCGTATTGGAAAATCATCATGTGGTTGGATTTTTGTCCATCCGTCATTTGGCAAGTTTGGCTAAGGTCAACCACAGCACCATGGTAAGGTTTGCCAAGGTAATTGGATTTTCGACCTTTGCAGAGTTTCGCGAAGTTTTTCGTCCCAAATACAGACCAGAAGAAAACAATTCTCTCATGTCGACTGGGAGTGAGATGAATCTGCAAGTAGGAAAGGGCTTTGCCTTATCATCTGTTTCCAACTGGAAATCGGTTTCTGATCTAGGGGTTTTGGATTCGCCTGATATGCATGATAAGATTCGTGCTGCGGCCAAGGATATTCTACAAGCGGAAACCCGCTATGTTTTGGGTGTTGGAGTTGCCAACTCGGTGGCAAATAACTTTGTCTATCTGGCTGACATGATTGCCCCTGGTTTTACTTCTCTGCCTTCTGGGGGAGACCTGCCCATAGACGTGTTGGGGAGAGGGACGAAGAAAGACATCCTGATTGCCATGACCTTCAAACCCTATCGAAGGGAAGTCATCGAGGCAGTTAATTTTGCTGATTCTTTGGACATTCCCATTATCACCATTTCAAATTCACCTGCTTGCCCGATCATGGCAAAGGCAAGAACCAGATTTGTCATTCCAACAACTTCACCCCATTTTTTTCCTTCTATGGTACCAATTACAGCATTATTTGAACTCCTTTTGGGTTATTTGATTTCTGAAATAGGAAATGAGGTGATTGTGGATTTGAGAAAAATGCACATTCGAAGACATACTTTCGGAATATATGTTGAGGAAGCCAATGAACTCGAATACTGACTTACATTTTGCCCTTGAGGCCAAATACTACACAAGCCCTGATTTGTTCGAGAAGGAAAGGTCCAGCCTTCAGAGCAAAACCTGGTTGTTTGCCTGTCATGAAAGCGAAATTCCCAATGAAGGCGATTACTATGCCTTTGAACTTTGCGGCGAAAACCTGTTTGTTATTCGGGGGAAGAATGGTCAGGAAAGAACCTTTTACAATGTATGTCAGCACCGTGCCCATCAATTGGTCAAGAGCAAAGGCAATTGCCGGCTAATCATTTGTCCTTATCATTCCTGGACTTATGAATTGGAAGGGAAACTCAGATCAGGTCCCAATCTGAATGCTGTACAAAATCTTGATAGGGATGGGATAAAACTTCAACAGGTCAAGACCGAAAATTTTCATGGATTTATTTTTGTTAATTTTGATGCAAATGCCTCTGGCATGGATGAATGGTTTCCAGGTGTCAGGGAATCCCTCGCAGAATATGTTCCCGACCTACCCCTCCTCAAACCAATGCAGTGGATTGAAATACCCGAGAAATGCAATTGGAAAACCTCGGTCGAAAATCATTCGGAATGTTATCATTGCCAAATCAACCACAAGGCTTTCTCGGAAGGGGTGATAGATCCCTCGACCTATGATATACAGCCTCAAGGATATTGTCTCAGACATACAACCCAGATGAATAAATTTGAAGCCATGACTTATGATGTGGATTTATCCATCCCACATGCCACAGATTACACCACTTTCCTTTTGTGGCCAATGTTTGCTTTTCAAGTCTATCCGGGCAACATGCTGAATACCTATCACTGGCGACCGCATGATGCTGATCACTGCACTGTTTGGCGAGGATGGTTTTCCATAAATGGAGAATTTGATGAAGTGATTGACAAACTGGCCGTACAGGATAGGGCAACCACAGTAGCTGAAGATATAAGGCTGGTTGAAAGTGTTGGCAGGGGATTGAAAAGCAGAGGTTACAAACCAGGCCCCCTGGTTGTTGATCCCGCTTGTGGTGTAAACTCAGAACACTCGATAATGCATCTTCACAGATGGTTCAGGGAAGCTATTGAGCTTTGACCAATTTGATACATTAAGTCAAATTGGTATTCAGACAGCAAATGATTGATTTAATATTACAGGTTTAATTACAGGTGTGATTATGGATAAGGATTTATTTGAAAAAGGCCTTGCCGCAAGGAGGAATACCTTGGGCGAGGAGTATGTAAACAGGAATCTGCAGCAAGCAGATGATTTCAATCTTCCGTTTCAAAAGGCAATGACAGCCTGGTGCTGGGGATTTGGCTGGGGTGATGAAACCATTGATCCAAAAACCCGAAGCCTGATGAATTTATCCATGATCGGGGCCTTGGGAAAAATGACTGAATGGGAAATACACCTCAGGGGAGCACTGAATAATGGCGTCTCGGTTGATGAAGTAAAAGCCACGATTCATATAATCGGAATCTATTGTGGTGTCCCTCAGGCACTGGAATGCTTCCGGTCGGCAAGAAAGATTTTGGAAGCAGAAGGAAAACTGTAATTCCTCAATTGCCGGTTAGGAAATCAACCCTGAAACTTGTCATTCCAGGTAGGCAAGGTATCGTTCTCGGCTGGGGAAGCATGATATACACCCCGGGCTATTGCCCTGGATACCGTTCTGGCAGCGGCATCACTGAGTTCGAAAACAACATTATCGGGATCTGTAACCTCCCGGGTTCCACTTGATGCTGCAAAAATCAGGTCACCATCATAAATTGTATGCGATGGAACGATTGCCCTTGCAATTCCATCATGTGCGGCGACAGCTATTCTTGTCAATTGGGCTTGGTCCAGCTTGGCATCAGTTGCCACAATACCGATAGTTGTATTCCCGAAATCTTCAGAAATATCTCCTGGAAAAGCTGGAGTCCAATCAGGCTTGATAACATTGGTAGCACCCAAACCTCCAAATTCATCACCAAATTCCCAAAATGCAGCCCAGAATGACTTTTCATCGTACTGGGTAGTTGTCCCAAGTGAATTGACAGCCATCAAAGCTCCAACGGTATAACCCGATTCCAATTTGATTGATGCAGTACCAAGGCCTCCTTTCAAGTTATTGGTTGTTGCTCCAGTTCCGGCACCAACACTGCCGATCTGGAAATCCTTGCCGGCATAGGAAAGGGCTTCTTGACCTAGATTGCCATAAGGGTTTTTAGTCCAGTTCTTCTGCCCACCATTCAACAGGTCAAATAAAATGGCACTGGGAATAATCGGGACTCTGACATCTCCAACTGGAAAACCGCACCCTTTTTGAGACAACAAGTCACCAATTCCTGATGCGGCGTCCAAACCGAAGGCGGAACCACCAGAAAGTACGAGGCAATCGACTTTTTTTACCAACCTGTCGGGTGCCAGTAAATCGGTTTCCCGTGTTCCCGGTGCTCCTCCCATTACGTGTACAGCTGCAACAAAGGGTTTTTCTCCCAGGAATACGGTGACACCTGATTTAATGTGGTTATCGGTGGAATTCCCCACCAAAAAACCTGTGACATCGGTAATGGAATTTCTTCGTCCGGGTTGCAATTTTAGGAACCGACAGATTGTATATAAACTCGATAGGTGGATTTGATGGCCAGCGTGATTACATCATGCAATAGTTACAGCAACTCGATTTCAACGAAGGAGAAATCAAAAGAATTGGAGTTCAGAATATTATGTTCCACCCCTTTCTGTCTGAAGTAGGATTTACCTGCCTCGAGTACCTGAATGGTTGTTGAATCATCAGAATGGATGGCGGTCAATTCACCAGAAACCAAGGGTACAACGATATAATCATACTCATGAACATGGAACCCAGTAGATTCCCCAGGCTTGAATTGCCATTCGGTAACATTTATTTTTGAATTCCTGATTTGAGGGATACTTGTGGCAAGCTTCTCATATGTTTGCATTTGATGCCTCTATTTCTAGCAAAATACCTGATGTTAAACAATCAGCCAATTAGCGATTTCTCAAAACTGTCATGCTTTTTGAGCTTGAATTTAACTCAGAAATCCTAACAACCATAATTTTTCTTTTAATATATTATCACCAAAAAGAATTCTTTATTTAGGAATATTAGTGAAAATTATCGGTATTGATCCCGGATTAACCAAAACTGGCTGGGGTATAATTGAGGCAAGAGGGCAAAATTACACCTACATTGATTGTGGGGTGATTGCTCCCAGGGAAACTGACATTTCCAAGAGATTGCTGACTATTTTTACTAAACTGACGGATGTCATCGAGGATTTCAAACCCGAAACTGCCGCAGTAGAAAAAACGTTTGTCAACAAGGATGGGGCCAATTCCCTGAAACTTGGTTATGCAGGCGCCATGGCATTGTTGGCACCCTCCAAAGCAGGTCTGGAAGTGAGTCAATATGCCCCGAACACAATAAAAAATGCCGTTGTGGGATTAGGACATGCCACCAAAGACCAGGTCGAGTACATGATACGGGTCCAATTGAAAGGGTTTCAGAATAAGGGACATGATAGTACAGATGCCTTGGCCATTGCCTTGACTCATTCATTGCTGTCGTCCCAGATCAATATTGAAATGCCATGCAATTAGAAGGTTGAACAAGTGATAGGCAAGATTTCTGGAATCATTGATTTTATCGGCAGCGACTTTGTCCTTTTGGATGTAAATGGGGTAGGTTACGAGGTGTACTGCTCCACAAACACCTTGAATTCATTACCGTCATCAGGAGAACAAATTACCTTGTTTACAGACCTTCTGGTTAGACAGGACCTACTACAGTTGACTGGATTCAAAAATCTTAATGAGAGATCGTTTTATAGGGAATTGTTGACGGTCCAAGGTGTCGGAATGAAAGGTGCACTTTCCATTGTTGATACCATCGGAGTAACTGCTTCTATAAGGGCTATTTCGATGGATGATTGGCAACCGTTCAAATCCGCACCCACCATAGGACCCAAAATAGCTCAGAGAATTGTACTGGAACTAAAGCCCAAGATTAGTAAATTGTTGATTTTGGGCGGTGAAAGTGTTGATTCACAAACCACAAGTACCCAATCGGGAAAAAATATTGAAAGCAAGGAGTCAAAGAAATTCAATAGGGAGGTACAAATAAGGACCGAAGCCCTTTCGGCCCTGGTTAAACTGGGTTATTCGGAGAGTGTTGCAGCAGGTGTACTCACACAAATTATTCTGGAGTCGGATGAACTGACAACTGAAAGTTTGATCAAAGAATCCTTGCAGCGATTGTCCTCACTTTAATATACAAACTGATATATGGCTGAAACTACATCCGCAATTACACCGGAAAATATTCCGACTGATAAGGATCATGCACTGAGACCAAGAAACCTCAAGGATTTTATTGGCCATGAGGAGCTGAGAAGTAATCTCGGCGTTTTTATCAAAAGTGCTACCCTCCAATCAAAACCTATGGCTCATACCCTTTTTTATGGTCCTCCTGGTTTGGGTAAAACCACATTGGCCCAAATAATTGCCAGGGAAATGGATGTTAACTTTTCCATGACTTCTGGCCCAGTTCTGGCCAAGGCCGGTGATCTAGCTGCCATATTGACCAAGCTGGATTCTCACGATGTCCTTTTTATTGATGAAATCCACAGGCTGCATCCCATAGTTGAGGAAATCCTCTACCCGGCCATGGAGGATTTTGCACTGGATCTGGTTGTCGGGTCGGGACCTGCCGCACGATCAGTTCGAATAGACTTGAACCAATTTACCTTGATTGGAGCCACCACTCGACTCGGTTTATTGACAACTCCACTCCGGGATCGTTTTGGAATCCACATGAGACTGGAATTTTATACAGCGGAAGAGTTGTTGAAAATCGTAACCAGGTCGGCCCAAGTTCTGAACATAGACATTGAAGTATCGGGGGCCATGGAAATTGCCAGGAGATCAAGAGGAACACCCCGTGTGGCCAATCGGCTTTTAAGCCGGGTGATTGACTTCGCCATAGTTGAAAACAAAGGTATGATCAGCGATGAAATTGCCACCAAGGCCCTGGACAGGCTGGGGGTAGACCATGAAGGGCTTGATTCCACTGACCGGAAATACCTGACCATAATTGCTGATCATTATGATGGTGGACCAGTTGGAATTGAGACCATATCAGCTGCAATGTCCGAGGTAAAGGATACGGTGGAAGATGTCGTCGAACCCTACCTTATGCAGGCTGGATTTATAAGTAGGACACCCAGAGGGAGAATGTTGACATCCCTTGCCTGGAAGCATTTAGGTAAAAAACCTCCCAATACCGTCAAGGACTTATTCAGCAGTACCAACAATGAAACATGAAGACACTTACAGGGTCTATTATGAAGATGTTGATTTGGCTGGAATAGTCTATTACGCCAATTATTTGAGATTCATTGAACGAGCCCGCTCCGACATGCTGAGGGACCGTGGAATAAACCAAAGTGAACTCAGGAACCACCATGGCATTGTTTTTGTAGTCAGAAGGGTTTCTGCGGATTATATATCACCTCTGAAATTCGATGATCTAGCTACCGTAAAAACCGAAATTATCCACCTTACTCCTGTTCGGATTGAAATGAACCAGATCATGTTGGTCAGGCTGAAAAGGTTGTTCGAAGCCAAAATTACCTTGGCCTGTACAGATCTGAATGGAAATTTGATCAAGATGCCAAATGAGATTTTCAAGAGGTTAAAGCCAGAACCCAATCAAAACGGGTAAGGGATATGAAGGTTCATATTTCATGTATTTTCTACAATATGTAAGATACAAATGCTTCTACAACACTTATCCACATTGAATTTTCCTCATTGTTATTGTTATTTTGGTTAATCTTTACTAGTATTATGAAAATAAGACCCCTGACTTAGGGTGGCTGGATGATTTAGGGCAGTAATTATGGAAACGGAGTTAATCTTAGCATCGGAAGGCTTGGATTTCAATTTGTTGAATCTCTTCCTTCTGGCAGGATTCGTGGTTCAATGCGTAATGGTTTTACTTATCCTGGCATCAATAATTTGCTGGGCAATAATTTTCCAAAAACTGTTGTTTTTTGGAAGAGTGAGAAATCAGACCCTATCCTTTGAAAATGCTTTCTGGTCCGAGGAATCCGTTGAAGAACTCTATGATAGAATAAAAGGTAATCCAATTGGTGCCTTGCAACGGATTTTCTGTGCAGCAATGGATGAATGGGAAAAATCCCACAGCAAATCAGGGGTGTTGATCTCAGGAGCTTCCTCACGAATTGACCGTTCAATGAGCAATGCTGTAAACAACGAGATCAATACTCTTTCACGAGGTTTGGATTTTCTTGCAACAGTTGGGTCAACGGCACCATTTGTGGGTCTGTTCGGGACGGTTTGGGGCATAATGAATGTGTTTTCTGAAATCGGAATTCAGGAAAATACCAATCTTGCGGTCATTGCACCTGGGATAGGTGAGGCCCTAGCTGCAACCGCTTTGGGGTTATTGGCAGCTATCCCGGCCGTTGTATTCTACAATAATCTGTCTACCAAGGCCAATAGTCTTGCTGCCCGGTTTGATGATTTTGCCGATGAGTTTTCGACCATAGTTTCAAGAGAAATCGAACAGATGGTTCAGAGTGACGAATAGCTTATGGCCCTTTCCATAAACAAGTCAGGACGACATTCCCGTCGCCAAAAAAGCATCATCCACAAACCCATGTCGGAAATAAACGTCACCCCATTTGTCGATGTGGTTCTGGTATTACTCATAATTTTCATCGTGGCGGCACCCCTGTTGACGGTGGGTGTTCAGGTTCAACTGCCCGAAACCGCAGCAACGCCACTGAGCGATAGTGGAGAGGAACCGCTAACACTTTCAATTACTGCCGAAGGGCAAGTATCAATCAACAAGACGGAATATTCCAATAACGAACTGATACCGAAACTCAGATCCATATTGGCCGAAAGAACCTCTGACAAGATTTTCTTGAGAGGTGACAAGGAAGCTAGGTATGAAATTATAATGCAGGTAATGGGAGCCCTAAACAATGCCGGTTTCAGGAATATTTCGCTGGTAACCGATGGCGGAGGTCCTACCTTCGATCAACTGAATTAGTAATAATTAATAATGTGGTTTGCTGGTGAGATCAGGTTTTGCTCTTTCAATATTTGGACATGCACTGATTTTGTTTCTCATTGTTGGTGTAGAGTTCTATCGGACACCGAATTTCATTATTCCAGCCAATGAAGTGATCAGTATTGAATTGATTTCCGAAGTGGAACTCAATCGTGATAGCATTCTGGCCGAGGAAAATGTTGAGCCATCCGACATGGAACTGATTACCGAAACCGAGGATGAACCTCAGGAAATAGCAGAATTTGTTCAGCCGGTAATTCCAGATTTAAAGGTTCAGCCCAACATTGCCGAAGTACCTGCCAATATTCAAACTTTCAGTCCTGAATTGCCCCAACATATCGAACCTCCCGGAGTTAAGATTGGAGTACCCGAGGGTATAACCGAAAATATTGTGATCAAGGATCCAACCCCTTTACCCAAGGCAAACGAATTCAAATTACCTGAAATTCCCAAGGTCACTTCTGAATACAATCCCTTGGAAAAACCTGAACTGAAGGTAGCTGAAATAACCCAGGAAGCCACTTCGCCAAGTGAAGAAACGGTGCTTGAATTGGAAACTGAGCCTGTTGAGGAAAGCACGACAGAGGAAGCAACAACACCTATTACCATTACCGAAGCAAATAAATCAGAAGAAGCAATGATTCCTTCAACGGATCTCAAGGATACCAATAATCTGTTGGCCTTGGGGGCACCTACCAGCCGTCCAAAAGACTTCACGCTCTCTGAAGACCCGGATATAAGTTCAGTGATATCACAAATTCTTGAAGAAACCACATCCAGTCAACCCGTTCAGTCAGAACCCGAACCAGAGCCGGTGGCCCTTACCACTAGTGAAATCGAAAGGTTAAGAAGCCTGATTGTTGATAATTGGAATATAGGTGCACTTTCCTCAGAAGCAAAACGGGTAATACTGACCGTACGAATAAGAATGGACGAAACAGGCAAACCAATTGAAATCGAATTGTACAATTCAGATGGGGGAGTGAACGATAAAGCCGTGGAGGTAGCATTCGAAGTAGCAAGGAGGGCAATCACGAAAGGGTTGGAAAATGGACATGATCTACCGAAGGATAAATATGATCTTTGGAAAGAAGTCCTTTACACATTTAACCCTGAGCAAATGAGAAACAGATAGAAACAGTAAAGCATATAATGGGTTCATGTGTTCGATTGTATGTCGGTTCTATGACACGAAACCTACTGCTAGAGATTTACAAGGGATATAAGTTAGCTGAAACAAAAATTGTTGATCATATGTACCTTCAAGGTAATTCGGGTAGAACTATTTGCCAGAATTGTTATAGACAGTAGGGAGAAACCTATTAATATAAGGTTGTATAACTTACGGATGGATAATTGAAATTGTCTGGACCCACAAAAGAAACATTCAAAATTGGTCTAGTCTTTATGTTTTTGAATTTAATCCGGGATTTGAGTTAAAAATACTAACCAATTGAACTAGGATGAATTATATAATCCTGAAAAAGTAAGGAATAGATACCAATGCATTTGGCCTTGAGGGTAGTTTCATTATTAGCAATTATCAGTTTTCTGGGGGGACAGGGATTGGCCCAGTCCAGAAGTGATGGTCCTCTGCAAATAGAGATTAATGAAGGAATTATCCAACTTTTTCCAATTGCCGCTCCACAGTTCATTGCCGAGAGTGCCGGAACCACAAAACAGGCAAAGGATATTACCGATCTGATTTTATCCAATCTGGAGAGAACAGGATTGTTCAGGATTGTGCCAGAGAGTTCTCATATTGGAAAAATTACGAATTTTGATTCTCCAGTGCAATTTTCGGATTGGAAAGCCATTAATGTTGATGTTCTCCTGACTGGAGCAGTTGCACATGGAGAAGATGGTAATTTGGTTGTTAAAATCAGATTGCATGATGTATTCGCCGAATCCAGTTTGGGGCAGGGGGTTCTATATAGGGGGACCGAAAGTAATTGGCGACGTTTGGCTCATAAAATCTCGGATGTGGTTTATTCCCGAATTACAGGTGAAGGTGGCTATTTTGATACAAGGATAGCTTTCATTTCGGAATTAGGAACCAAGACTAATCGTACAAAGCGGTTGACCATCATGGATTATGATGGCGCCAATGTAAGGTTCCTGACCGATGGTACATCCCTGGTATTGGCTCCCAGGTTTTCTCCTGAAGGAGATGAGTTGATCTATACCTCGTACAGGACAGGCAAACCCAGCGTATTTCGTTTGAACCTCAGGAATGGGAGAGAAACAAGGGTCCTGGACACTCCCGACATGACTTTTTCACCGAGGTTTTCCCCTGATGGCAAAAAAGTAATGTTCTCACGAACGACAAGGGGGAATACCGACATTTATGAAACCAATCTGGCAACCAGTGAAGCGAGTAGAATTACAAGAAATCGTGCCATTGATACTGCACCGACCTATTCACCGGACGGTAGAAGTATTGCCTTTGAATCGGACCGAAGTGGCTCTACTCAAATATATACCATGAACCTCCGGGGCGGGAATGTATCGAGAATCAGTTTTGGAGATGGAACGTACGGAACTCCTGTATGGTCTCCAAGAGGAGATTACATAGCCTTTACAAAACAGGTTGGGAATATATTTCATATTGGAGTGATGTTGGCAGATGGTACGGAGGAAAGACTATTATCGAGATCATTTTTGGATGAGGGACCGACTTGGGCACCCAATGGAAGGGTGTTGCTGTTCTTCAGGGAAGAGCCTGGGGAAAGGGGTGGACCGTCTCTCTATTCGGTCGATGTAACAGGTAGAAATTTGACAAAACTGGATACTCCAAACTTTGCATCGGATCCAACATGGTCCCCTCTTAGGTAATTTTAAGGGTAATAAAGGAGCATAAAATGAAGTTATTGAGAATATTGGGCTTAATCGGTTGTTTACTTCTAATCGCAGGTTGTGGTGCAAACACCGTTACCAGAGGTAGTACCGTTAATACCAGCGGTGGAGATGATACTGCTGGTGATGGCTTTACCGGCATGGAAGATAGTGTTATTGATACTGAAAGTGAGTATGCGTATTTTTCGAAGGATTACTTCGACTATGAAATTGGTGACAGGGTATTCTTTGCCCTGAATGAAAGTGCACTTTCCGATGTGGCGAAGGAAATATTGATGGATCAGGCTGATTGGTTGCAGCGAAACCCAGATACGACAATCACTATTGAAGGACATGCTGATGAAAGAGGTACCAGGGAATATAATCTGGCCCTGGGTGCCAGAAGGTCTGAAGCGGTCAGAACCTTTTTGTTGCAACAGGGTGTCGGTGCCGTGAGAATGTCAACTGTTAGCTATGGCAAGGAACGCCCCTTTGCTGCCTGTTCGGACGAGACCTGCTGGTCCAAGAACAGAAGGGTGGTAACTCTAATTGAAGAAACGGCCGGTAGTTAAATTGAATTTCAATAATTTTATCAAGCCATTTCTTTTTGTACCACTACTATTTTGGGTAGTGGTACCCATTTCCGGTTGGTCACAGGAACAGGAAGAAATTCTTGACCCAGTCGTAAAGGAACGTCTGGCCGATATCCGAATCGAACTTCAAAATCTTGATTTCAAATTGCAGGTTCTTCGATGGGAGCTCGTACAATCGAATAATGAGATGCAAGAACAATTCTTTGGTTCAGACACTTTATTGGACCGTCTTGATGAAATCGAAAATGAAATCAGGGAAAATCTGAACAAGATTGAACTCATTGAATATAAAATCAACAATGAGGTAGCGAGAGTCTCTGTCAGTCTTCAGGAAATCGAAAAAAGGGTTGAGAAAATTGCGAGTGGCGAACTGGCCCTCCCGATTAATCAACCCTCTCCCGAGGTGGAAAACTTTGAAATTCCCGAGAAACCGCAGGATAGTGCCCAGCTTGAAGATATTGAAGCTGAAGATGTCCTATTCAACAATGGTTTGAACCATTTCGTGGAAAACGAGTTTGAGCAGGCCATTGTGGAGTTTGAGAAATTGCTTGAACTCTATCCGGACAATGATCTCAAAGCTGATACCTATTTTTATCTTGGAGAGGCCCAGACAAAACTTGAGAATTGGAAGGAAGCCAGTGAGGCATTTTTGAACAGTTTTCTGGAAGACAATTCAGGTCCTAGGGCCCCTTTGACCCTGTTAAGATTGGGACAGGTATTCGTGTCCTGGGAAAGAATTGAAGAAGCGTGTCAAATGTTTAACGCCGTTGTTGAGCGCTTCCCGAATACCATTGAGGCCCAAAACTCCAAAAACTACATAAGTCGTTTTGAATGTAATGGGTCTACTTGAAACCGGTCAGGTTTTTCATTCTTTCGACACTCTTTTTTCCTTTACCAATCGGGATGTGGCCGTTGCTGTATCCGGTGGGAGTGACTCCATGGGGTTGCTCCTGCTTTTATCCAACTGGTGTAGGGTCAATAACCTGAATTTGAGGGTTGTATCAGTAAACCATCAATTAAGGCAAGAGGCACGGAAAGAATGTGAATTTGTAGCCCGTGTTGCTAAAGGGTTGGGATGGACACATCAGACCCTTTATTGGAAAAATGATGGGTCCCTGGGAAATTTATCCCTCAAGGCTCGGGAAGGCAGGTACAGGGTAATGTCCGAATGGTGTCTGGAAAATGGCATTGAAGATGTTTTTCTTGGCCATACACTTAACGATCAGGCTGAATCAGTACTTATGGAACTGAAAAGAAAAGCTGGTGTTGATGGATTATCAGCCATGCCAAGAACACTGAGTAGGTTTGGAGTCAACTGGATTAGGCCTCTTCTGGGCTATTCCCGTGTCGAAATCCAGGAGTATTTAAGAGCAAGCAATCAGGAATGGATTTCGGACCCATCCAATGAGGACAGCCAGCGAACAAGGATTCAATTCAGGAATTTGATGCCCGAACTTGAGGAAGTCGGAATAACTGCTGAAGGCCTGTCCAGGGTTGCATCAAATTTGCAGAAAACCAGACAGGTGGTCGAATACATCATTAGGGAAAAGGCTGAGGAGATGGTCTCTGTCTCGGAGGTTGGGGAATACGTTCTGAATGGGGATTATTGGGAATTGCCGGAAGAAATCAGGGAAAAGCTATTTGCCAGGATAATCCAGTTCCTTTCGGGTGACAACTATCGACCAAGACAATCTGCGGTTAACAATTGCCTGACGAGAACAATGGCAGTGAACAGTGCCACGATTGACAATTTCGTGATTCAAAAGGGGAATAACAATTGTGTTAGAATTTTCAGTGATCCCAAGAAAAAGGTTGATCCCGTTGACAGCGATCAACTTTGGAACAACCGTTGGAGGGTATTTAGGGTACCCGGAACAGGGTTAAGGTTGGGGATGCTGAATATGCAAGGATACAACAAGTTGAATTTGCCCATCAACAAGGAAATCACTCACGGTGCCTTGTTGGCGTCTCCAGCACTTTGGACTTATGACAATGATCTGGTTGAAACAATTTTTAAGGATTTTGGCACTTCTGCCGTTTTCGAGGACACCAAAAACAAGGGAGCATTTCTCCTTTTCTTGGAAGGCAATTGAAAACGGTTCAGAAAATTATACTTTTCTAATATGGGGTAATACCTTACTCTGTCACCATTTTCTACGTTGGGAAATCAAGAAAATATGTCCAAAAAGAATAACCCTTTTGGGAATGTAAAGAATCTTTTATTTTGGGTTGTTTTGATTGTTTTGATAGTTGCCCTGTTCAATGTTTTTACAAACGGACAGTCAGTTAATACATCAAGAAATATCTCCTTTAGTTCGTTTTTGAATGAAGTTGAACAGAACAATGTTCTTTCTGTCCTTATCGACGGGGAAAAACTGACGGCATTTCATGATACCGGTGAACGATTCAAGACTATTATTCCGCAAGGATTTGATATCACTTCATTACTAATTGAGTACAAGGTAAACATTGAAGCTCAACCCCAGGAACCTAGCGGCTTGATGGCATTTTTGGGTCCGTTCCTGCCGATCCTTTTGTTGATCGGATTCTGGATATTCCTCATGAACAGAATTCAAGGTGGTGGCCGAGGAGGGGCAATGGGTTTTGGACGATCCAAGGCAAAATTGTTGACCGAGCGCCAAGGCAAGGTAACCTTCAAGGATGTTGCAGGTATAGATGAAGCCAAGGAGGAATTGGAAGAGATTGTGGAGTTTCTGCGAGATCCACCCAAATATTCCAAATTGGGCGGAAAAATTCCGAAGGGGGCCTTATTGGTTGGTCCACCGGGAACAGGCAAGACGTTGCTTGCGAGGGCAATAGCCGGCGAGGCGGGTGTTCCCTTCTTTTCGATTTCAGGATCGGATTTTGTCGAAATGTTTGTTGGTGTTGGTGCTTCCCGGGTCAGGGACATGTTCGAACAATCCAAGAAAAACTCGCCATGTATCGTATTCATTGACGAGATAGATGCCGTTGGCAGGTCACGAGGCGTAGGTTACGGTGGAGGAAATGACGAGCGTGAACAAACCCTGAACCAGCTATTGGTTGAAATGGATGGTTTTGAAGCAAATGAAGGTGTTATAATCATTGCCGCAACCAATCGTCCCGATGTGCTGGATCCGGCTCTTTTGCGTCCAGGGCGATTTGACCGTCAGGTTCATGTCCCTAATCCAGATATCATTGGCCGGGAAAAAATCCTTGAGGTCCATGCCCGAAAGATAACCCTTGGTCCGGATGTTGACTTCAGGATCATTGCCCGGGGAACTCCAGGGTTTTCCGGAGCCGATCTAGCCAACCTAGTTAATGAAGCTGCCCTGCTTGCAGCACGGATTGGTCGCAAGTTTGTAGCCATGATTGATTTTGAAAATTCCAAGGATAAGGTCATGATGGGATCGGAGAGACGTTCCATGGTTATGACTGAAGATGAAAAGAAACTTACGGCTTACCATGAAGCTGGGCATGCCATAGTTGGCTTGAATGTTCCGGAACACGACCCAATCCACAAGGCCACGATCATCCCCAGGGGTAGGGCTTTGGGACTGGTTTTGTCTTTACCGGAAAGGGATCACCTGTCAGTCAATATTACCAAGTATCGATCAAAGATTGCCATGGCCATGGGCGGCAAGGTCGCTGAGGAACTGATATTTGGTGAGGAAAACGTTACATCGGGTGCTGCCTCGGATATCAAGCAGGTCTCCCAGATAGCTAGGGCTATGGTAACCCAGTTCGGAATGTCGGAAAAACTGGGTAACATTGATTATGCCAATGAACAACAATCCTTTCTTGGTCCCTATTCAGGACAGGTTTCAACTAGTCAGAATACATTGGATATAATTGATGCCGAAGTGCGCAGGCTGGTTGACGAGGGTTATGAAACGGCAAAGAAAATCCTGACCGAGAAAAGGGGTGATCTGGAGAGGTTGGCTCAAGGTCTGCTTGAATACGAGACTCTCACCGGAACTGATATTGCCAGGATACTGGCTGGAGAATCCTTGAAGAAGGACGAGGAAGAGACACCAAAGGATGATTCAACCAAGCCCATCTTTTCCATTCCCACCACTTCAAGAAATCGGCCACAAGGTCAACCAAACCTGACGGAAGCCGAGGTTTGATTTGGGGTTGAGAGGAGAATCGTTAGTCAGGAGATTGGTTTTATGGGCCCCTTTATAATCGGTTTTTTGCTTCTGCTCCTGATGCTTTACCTGCAAAGGAAACAGTCGCAGGGAGGTCCCGGAGGGCTTTTCGGCTATGGGAAATCCCGAGCCAGGCTTCTCACTGAAGACCATATCAAGGTTACCTTTCAGGATGTTGCCGGCATTGATGAAGCCAAGGAAGAGCTCGAGGAAATTGTAGATTTTCTAAAGAATCCGTCTGTCTTCTCGCGATTGGGAGGAAAAATACCAAAAGGTGCCTTGTTGATCGGACCTCCTGGGACTGGTAAAACTCTTTTGGCCAAGGCCATTGCGGGCGAAGCGAACGTTCCCTTTTATACAATATCGGGTTCCGATTTTGTTGAAATGTTTGTGGGAGTTGGTGCATCAAGGGTCAGGGACATGTTCCAGCAGGCCAAGAAAAACGCTCCCTGTATTGTGTTTATTGATGAAATCGATGCGGTAGGAAGGTCCCGGGGAATTGGAATTGGTGGTGGCAATGATGAAAGGGAACAAACCCTAAATCAGCTTCTCGTCGAGATGGATGGTTTTGAAATGAATGACGGGGTCGTCATCATTGCTGCGACCAACCGTCCGGATGTCCTTGACAAGGCACTCCTTCGACCCGGCCGTTTTGACCGCCAGATTGTGGTTCCGCCACCCGATATTATTGGTCGTGAAAAGATCCTTCAGGTTCATGCCCGCAAGATTGCCTTGGGTGCAGATGTGGATTTGAAGGTCATCGCACGGGGTACTCCTGGCTTTTCTGGTGCCGATCTTGCAAATCTGGTCAATGAAGCGGCCTTAATAGCTGCCAGGATTCGCCGAAATTTTGTGTCCATGGTGGATTTCGAGAATGCCAAGGACAAGGTCATGATGGGGTCAGAACGACGATCCATGGTCATGACGGACGAAGAAAAACGTCTGACTGCCTATCATGAGGCAGGACACGCTGTTGTCGGTTTGAATCTACCTCAACATGATCCAATCCATAAAGCCACGATTATTCCCAGAGGTAGGGCCTTGGGTTTGGTCCTGAGCCTTCCAGAAAGGGATCAATTGACTGTAACCCTTACCAAGTTTAAATCCAAAATTGCCATGGCCATGGGAGGAAGGGTGGCTGAGGAAATTATTTTTGGTGAAGACAACATCACTTCCGGTGCGGCCTCAGATATTCAACAGGCAACCCAGTTGGCCAGAGCAATGGTGACTCAATACGGTATGTCTGACAAGCTCGGTAAAATTGATTACTCCACGGAACAGGATACCTATCTTGGCAAAATGAATTCCGGCCGATCAATCAGCCCCGAGACCCAGGAAATCATTGATGCAGAAGTAAGAAGGCTGGTTGATGAAGGTTATCAGAAGGCCAAGAGCATCCTAAAGGAAAAAAGACAGGACTTGGAAAGATTGGCTCAAGGTCTGCTGGAATTTGAAACCTTGACGGGTGATGAGATAGCCAGAGTTATAGAAGGCAAGAAGCCTACACCTGAAGTCAGAAAACCCAGAGAGACAAAAATACTTCCTATCCACCAGAAGGGTACCAATATTGCAGGGGTACCCAAGGTTAAAAAATCCTAATTTGACATATATTGAACAGGTGTTATTTACCTGATTTCAATTTTTTCGGTTTTCAAATCCATGAGTGATAAAGGTTATGGGAATATTTACAAATCCTGGTCATCAAGGTCGTCTTGTTTGGATCGGAAATGTCACCGACCGACAGGAATCCATCAAGTCCACGCCTGCTCAAAAAGCAAAGCTTGATTTTGGTGGATTGGTGGGTGATTCACATTATGGCGAGACCAGACCTGCCTGTGTACGGGTTGAGGATTTGTATCCCGAAGACACCCCGATCAGAAACGTACGCCAGATTTCAGTTGTTTCCCGTGAAGAGTTGGATCTGATAGCAAGAGACATGGTACTGGAGAAAGTCGATCCCGAATTGGTTGGAGCAAATATGGTTATTGAAGGTATTCCACATTTCACACTGATTCCACCTTCCTCGCGATTGCAATTCCCGTCAGGTGCGACCATCACTATAGACATGATTAATTTGCCTTGCAATTATCCGGCAAGGGAAATTGAAAAAATCTTCCCTGCCAAGGGAAAATACTTCAAGGAGGCAGCACGTGAAAGGAGAGGTGTTACAGCTTGGGTAGAAAGGGAGGGAGACATCTCAATCGGGGATAGTGTGATTTGTTTTGTGCCTACCCAGAGATCTTGGCTTGCCAATCAGTGAACAGACTTTAGCAATAGGAATATCATGACTGCAAAAATCATAGATGGGAAAGGTTTTTCCCAAAAATTACGTTCAAGAATTGCTTCTACTGTAGCCGAAATACGCACTTCCAAAGGGATTGTGCCCGGATTGGCAGTAATTCTGGTGGGTCAGGACCCTGCAAGCGAGGTATATGTCAGGAACAAGGCTAAACAAACCTCTGAAGTCGGTATGGAATCTTTCAAGTATATTCTCGATGCTGATGTTTCGGAAGAATCTCTTCTTGATTTAATTGACGAAGTAAATCGAAACGATTCAATCCATGGGTTGCTGGTACAACTTCCCCTACCAGACCATATAGACTCGGATTTGGTCATAAACTCGATCTCTCCACAAAAGGATGTGGATGGATTTCACATTTCCAATGTGGGGCTTCTTTCTACTGGACAAAAAGCCATGGTGCCTTGTACGCCACTTGGGTGTAAATTGATGCTGTTGGATTATCATGGCTCTCTATCAGGACTGAATGCTGTGGTCGTTGGAAGGTCCAATATTGTAGGGAAACCGATGGCCAACCTTCTTTTGCAGGAGAATTGTACGGTTACTATAGCCCATAGTAGAACTCGGGATTTACCAGCTGTTTGTAGGGAAGCAGACATTTTGGTGGCAGCTGTAGGTAGACCGAATTTTATTAAGGGCAGTTGGATCAAGCCCGGTGCAACCGTCATTGATGTCGGCATTAACAGAATAAACAATCCCGATCCCGCCATTTCCAAACCCAAGTTGGTCGGTGATGTTGATTTTGACGAGGCCAAAAGTGTAGCCGGTGCTATTACACCGGTTCCCGGTGGAGTAGGCCCAATGACAATTGCTTGCCTTTTGGCCAACACAGTCACCTCATTTTGTCGAACCGAAGGCCTACCCGATCCAAATTGGGTTGAGAAATGAATCAATCCGATAGGGTCTGAATACGGATTGATTTCCAACTATTCACCTAATTCGGCTACAATTTGATAAATTTTGTGGTCTGGAGTTGAAAACAGATTTACAAAGTCTCATTTTGGTTATGAAAATGAAGTGATGTAAGGCGAGTTGGCGGAGTGGTTACGCAGCGGTCTGCAAAACCGTGGACACCGGTTCGATTCCGGTACTCGCCTCCATTTTCAAAGATTGCATCTTCAGGTTGACTTTTCCTTCAAACCTTTTAATCGGGCTTTAACCAGTTGATCTCCCTTATCAGATCCATCATGGAAAGTACCAAACCATTTATCCAAAGGTATCGAACCATCCGCATAGTTCACTTCAAAATATTTGTGATGGAGATAATGGGCAAAACAATGGGTTTCCAATAATTTCTTGTCTCCAATGATAACCTTGTCAAAACCTGCATGCCCTGGTGTTGGGGACATGACAAGATGCACCAGATGAAATAAGGCATGGACAGGATGGGATGGAATGATCCAGTGGATAATTACACCTGAAAAATAAAACAGGTGCTCAACTGGGTGCATCGATAATCCTGACCAAGGGCCGGGGTTTGAATTTGCATGATGTACTTTATGCACGGTACGATATAACGGAGGCCAATGAATTAGCCTGTGAATGCAATAGAAATGTACTTCCCTGAAAAGAGGGAGAAATAAAAATATTGCAAAAAACAGGATAGGATTTGTGTCTAGGTTCAAATATGGAATATATCCATTGGACATCATCCACAGGGTTATGACTTCGAAGGCAGTCCAGATCGGCAATCCACTGGCAAAGCACCAGATCAAATTATCAATTGTCTGATTTTTGAACAGGAAGGCAGAATTATCCGTTTCCGGCCATTTGGGGTTGTACTTGAATGTTGTTCCCTGGTTCCTTCGAACATACAGCCAAAGATGAAACGCACCATACCACAAAGTCATTAACACACCGTTTCTAATCGCTATATAAGCAATCCAATCAATGGAGAAGGACTTCATGGTTTCCATCGGGGGCGTAAAATAGGTCCAAACGAGGACTGCTACCAAAGCATAAATGAAATTCCAGGGAAAGATGTAACCATCCCAACGAAATAGCCATTTGAAGAGTTGCATGGGTTCTGAAGGCCAACGGAATAAGGGGCCATAATCTACCCTGCTGAAGGGTCTCCAATGACCCTTTTTATCTCTACTTCCAAACTGATTTTCATTAACCATGAATATTTGGCTCCAAATAAATTATCATATCTGAACAGTTACTCTGGACCCCAATGATATATCAGATATTTTTAAATTGTGATACCTAAGCCATTACCCAATTTACCTATTTATCAAGACTCTTGCAATCTCATGCCCAAAGTCAAAGTGTGGTTATTGAGATTATTTGATCCTGTACAGTTTGTAAAAATCACCACTTTAGGGTAAATCCAGAGAAATCAGAAACAACAAATACCTTGCAATTTCGGAATACAATTCCTAAAATACATGGTATGTTAGAAAGATGGGTTTTAAATAGATTAAAAATAAGCATTGACCACTACCCTGCTGTAGCTCTGCTCGGTGTTCGTCAAGTAGGAAAGACAACTTTAGCGAGGGTTTTAGCCGAAGACATCAAATCTGTCTATCTTGACCTGGAATTTCCAAAAGACTTGGCAAGACTGAAAGATCCTACGACTTTTCTGGAATCTCACAATGATAAATTAATTATACTAGATGAGATACAACACATGCCAGATATATTTTTGATTCTACGTGGGTTGATTGACCAAAACAGATGGAAAGGTCGCAATGCGGGTCAATTTTTGATATTGGGATCGGCATCAATGGACTTGCTGCGTCAATCAACTGAAAGTTTAGCAGGACGTATCAGCTACATTGAGATGACAGGTCTCAACATAATGGAGACGGGTGATTCACGTAAAGATATTCAAAATCTATGGATGTGGGGTGGTTTTCCAAACAGCTACTTGGCTGAAGATAATGAGATGTCTATAGACTGGCTTGAAAATCTTATAAAGACATACTTGGAGAGAGATATTCCTCAACTGGGATTTAAAATTCCAGCAGTCCGTCTAAGGCGACTTTGGACAATGCTTGCTCATTTGCAAGGCGAAACGGTTAACTATTCAAAGTTGGCTTCCAATCTTGAAGTTGATAGCAAAACTGTTTCCAATTATATCGATATTCTTACAGATTTATTATTAGTACGTCGGATTGAACCCTGGTATGCCAATGTCAAAAAGCGATTGATTAAATCACCGCGTTTTTATGTACGGGACAGCGGGGTATTACATCGGTTGCTTGGTATCGATAGTTACAATATGTTACTTTCCAATCCCATTCTTGGCAAGAGTTGGGAAGGTTTTGTTGTAGAAAATATTCACTCTGTTATACCACGTTTTGCTGAAACCTATTTTTATCGCACAGCAGTGGGAGCAGAGGTGGATTTGGTAATTAAAATGCCTAACTCAGAAATTTGGGCAGTTGAAATCAAATTTGGTGTGGCACCGAAACTTGGCAAACATTTTAACCAAACCTGCAATGATTTGGGGGCAACACATAAATTCGTCGTCTATGGTGGGGATGATGAATTTCCAATTGGCGACAATATAAGGATGATATCCCTACCCAAAATAATGGAAAAGTTGATAGCTGCTCAATCATGATATTTCCCTATGCGAGCGATAAGGGTCATTATCAAGAAATAAATCCAAGCAAAAAATTATTGGTTACAGTGCACGGAAATAGTATTTTTCTGGCCTTGGCTGGAGGTTTTAAGGTGTTAAATTCTTACCAATGCCAATCCGCCAAAAATAGTTCTAAGCCCTTCAAGATTGTCTTTTACATAACAAATTATATACGATGGCCTGGTTCAGTAAATCATCTATGAATTCTATAAGTCTCAATATGAGCCACTTACTTTAAAAACTGGAGCTTAAATGAGTGTAAGACTTTGGTCCCCTTCACATGAAAAGCAAATGAATTCCAATCTGGCTGATTTTATGAAATCTATCGGAGTTGGATACAGTGAGCAAAATTTGGATTACGATGAACTCTGGCGATACTCCGTTCAAAATTGCGAACGATTTTGGGATGAGACATGGAAGTACTGTAAAATTGTTGGAGACAAGGGTGAAAAGGTTCTTAAGCCTGAAACTGATTTGAAAAACACTCGCTTTTTTCCCGACAGTAAACTCAATTATGCCGAAAACCTGATCTCAAAATCGGGATCGACTCCAGCAATAATTTTTCATGGTGAAAACGGATTGGTCAGGGAGGTTTCATGGAATGGATTACGTGAAAAGGTTGCAAAGGTAAGAAATTTCCTGATTGAAGAAGGCATTGAAGAGGGGGATGTAGTTGGAGGAATAGTTACCAATTCCCCTGAGGCAGTAATCGCAATGCTTGCGGCAACCTCTCTTGGAGCAATTTGGTCCAGTTGTTCACCTGATTTTGGAGTGAATGGGATTCTGGACAGGTTTGAACAAATTAATCCCAAGATCATTTTCGGGGTAGAGGGTTATTATTATAACGGCAAATGGTTTGAAACAGGCAGTAAATGCAGAAAGGTCGCGAGTGAAATCACATCAACGAAAAAACTGGTGATGATTCCTTATGATGGAGCCACTTTTGTCGGTAAAAGTGATTGGGAGGAACATGAATTCTGGCAAAAAATCATGGCAGTGCAAGGGTCTGATGAAATTGGCTTCAAAAGGGTAAACTTCAACTCGCCCTTGTTCATAATGTTTTCTTCCGGAACAACGGGTAAACCCAAATGCATTGTACACTCCGTGGGTGGTACCTTGCTCCAGCACCGTAAGGAACACTGCTTTCATTGCGACATTCGTGAAAACGACAGGATGTTGTTTTTTACAACGTGCGGATGGATGATGTGGAATTGGCTGGTGAGTGCCTTGGCTGCCAAGGCCACAATTGTCTTGTATGATGGTTCTCCTGTACATCCAACTGTTGAGAGGATGGGAGAAATAATACATGAATCAAAAATTACCCAGTTTGGTGCTTCGGCCAAATATTTTGATGGCTGCCTCAAAGCCAATTTCGTTCCTTCCGAAAAATATGATTTCAATTCACTAAGATCGGTTTTTTCCACCGGTTCTCCGCTTTCTGGTGAAGCATTCGACTATATTTACTCGCATTGGAAGAAAGATGTTTGCTTGTCTTCGATTGCAGGTGGCACTGATATCATCGGCTGTTTTGTGGGTGGAAGTCCAATTAGCCCAGTATACAGGGGTCAGTGCCAAAAAAGGCTCTTGGGAATGGATGTAAGGGTATTTGATGAAAATGGGAAATCGCTGAAAAACTTGCCCGGTGAACTTGTTTGTGCATCACCCCATCCCACCATTCCACTTTATTTCATGAATGATGAGGATGGCCAAAGGTTTGAAAATGCCTATTTCAGCAAATTTAAGGGAGTATGGCATCACGGAGATTGGGTCCAGTTGACCGATGAAGGCGGGATGATATTTCATGGCCGCTCAGATGCTACCCTGAATCCAGGAGGTGTAAGAATAGGAACTTCAGAAATCTACCGTCCGGTTGAGCAACTTGGAGAGATTGCAGAGTCTCTGGTTATTGCCAGGGACATCGGTGGGGATGTTGAATTGGTTTTGTTTGTGAGGTTGCAAGAAGGAATATCGCTTGATGACCAACTCGTAACCGCAATCAAAAACCAAATAAGAAATAATGCTTCCCCCAGACATGTCCCAAGGAAAGTGATTCAGGTTTCAGATCTACCCCGAACAAGATCAGGGAAACTGGTGGAAATTGCTGTCAGGGATGTAATTCATGGCAAGGTGGTGAAAAACATGGAGGCCATCGCCAATCCCGAAGCGTTGATGCAATTCAGGGACATGAAAGAACTTGCCTGATAAACTAATGTGGATTGTTGGCGGGGTGGTGGGCGACCCTGGAATCGAACCAGGCATGGGTCTCCCCGGCGGAGTTACAGTCCGCTGCCGCACCTTGCAGCACGTCGCCCAAAATTGATGGTTACCTTATTGATAATTAAAGGTTAGTATTTCAAGGTATCAAGCGTAAATTTCTCTCTTGCAGGATAAAATATTTAGGAATAAGGGGTAAGTATTGGGAAAAAATTCATATCGGAAGAAAACCTGCAAAAGATACTGGGTCTTTGGGTTTCATCCGGTCAAAGCCGCCTTGTTAAATCCAAATCGGGTGAGCTACCGATTGATCCTGACGCAAAATGCAGCCAATAAACTGCAGAAGGTTATGGGTACCCTTGATCATCTGAAGCCTGAAATACAATCCTCAAAATTTATTGCTGATCTATTGGGCTCAGATGCTACCCACCAAGGCTTTGCTTTAGAGGTGGAGCCACTTCCGGAATATCGGTTTGACAATCTGGATTTGGCCGATGGACCATTTAAGCCTATCGTTCTGTTGGATCAGGTCACAGATCCACAAAATGTTGGTGCAATTTTGCGATCTGCCGAGGCGTTTTTTGGCAGGGCTGTAATTACTACCAGTAGAAACACCCCAGTTGAATCTGGTGTCTTGGCCAAGGCTTCATCAGGTGCCATTGAACGCATACCCCTGATCAGGGTTTCGAATCTTTCTGTTGCCATGAAGGTTTTGAAGGAGAAAGGTTGTTGGTTGATTGGTCTTGATCCATTTGGGGAGGATGAATTGGAAAAAGTATTACAAGTAACCTCAGATGTAAATATTGGTTTTGTAATGGGGGCAGAAGGCAAGGGATTAAGAGAATCTGTAAGGAATCAATGCGATTATTTGGCAAAAATTGCCATCAACTGTACGATCGATTCACTTAATGTATCAAACGCAGCATCAATTTGTCTTTATTCGGCTCAAGTGATCAAAAACAGAAGTAATTGACCTGAATCCAGTTTTTTTTGAACCGTTTCATATCTTTTCCTTTATGTTCAATCAAATAAATAGTTCTAATTACTATGTTATTTACCTCGTAAATTATGACAAAATCCTATAAAATTCTTTTTCTTAGGATTATTTACCAAAATAGAATTTAATCATTCGTTCAAACTACATTTTTTGAAAATCGTAATTAAAACAATCTCCCATAGGATTTATTTTCAATTAGGAAAGAAATATGAGTGATAACCCGACTTATGGATTTGATACTTTGCAAATTCATGCTGGATCGTCTCCTGACCCGGCAACTGGTGCAAGACAAACTCCCATTTATCAGACAACAGCCTATGTTTTCAGGGATTCCGAACATGCAGCAGCTTTGTTCAATCTTCAGGAAGTAGGCTTCATCTACTCAAGATTAACCAATCCCACGGTAGGAGTTCTTCAAGAGAGAATAGCCACACTTGAGGGTGGAGCCGGTGCAGTTTGCTGTTCTTCCGGGCATGGAGCCCAAATCATGGCACTTTTTCCTCTGATGGGACCAGGTTTGAATATTGTCACATCCAATCGACTTTATGGAGGTACAGTTACCCAGTTTAGCCGTACCATTCAGCGTTTTGGTTGGGAAGCCAGATTTGTTGATACTGAAAACCCTGATGAGGTCAAGGCGGCAATTGATGAAAATACCAGGGCCATATTCTGTGAATCCATTGCCAATCCGGGTGGTTACATAACCGATATGGAAGCCTTGGCAAAAATTGCCGATGATGCAGAGATTCCCTTGATTGTGGACAATACATCTGCAACACCTTACCTGTGCCGACCCATAGAGTTTGGTGCAACCCTGATTGTTCATTCGCTTACGAAATTCCTGACGGGAAATGGTACCGTTACTGGTGGAGCCATTGTCGATTCCGGTAAGTTTGATTGGTCTGTAGGAGGCAAGTTTCCTTCCCTTGCTGCACCCGAACCGGCTTATCATGGATTGAATTTCTATGAAGCACTGGGTTCGATGGCCTTTACTTTCCATGGGATTGCGGTAGGTCTGCGTGATCTTGGCATGACCATGAATCCTCAAGGTGCTCATTATACCCTGCTCGGTATTGAAACACTCTCCATGAGAATGGACAAACATGTTTCAAATGCAGAGAAGGTCGCCAAATGGCTGGAACAGGATAGCAGGGTCAACTATGTGACTTATGCCGGATTACCATCATCTCCCTATTACGACAGGATTGAGAAGTACTGTCCAAAAGGTGCAGGTGCGTTGTTTACCTTTTCATTGAAAGGTGGGTATGAGGCATGTGTCAAACTTGTTGACAACCTGGAATTGTTCAGCCATGTGGCCAATCTGGGTGATGCCAGGTCCCTCATTATCCATTCGGCTTCTACCACTCATCGCCAACTTACTCCTGAACAACAGGAGGCAACCGGTGCTATCCCTGATGTGGTGAGATTGTCGATTGGTATTGAAGATCCGGATGACTTGATTGCTGATTTGGATCAGGCACTAACCAAGGCTCACGCTTAGACAAAACAGGACTTTCGAAGCCTTCCGTTGTTAGGAAGGCTTTCCGGTCAATTCAAATTTACAACCTTCCCTGGATTCAGAATGTTTTTTGGGTCCAGGGTTCTTTTTATGTTGGCCATTAATATCCAAGATTCACCATGCTGTTGATGCATGTATTTCATCTTCCCAAAACCTATACCATGTTCACCAGTAATGGTTCCTCCAAGTTTCAGGCTTCGGGCATTTAACCTGGACGTAATTTCCTTGGCTATGGCCAATTCCTCGGGATTGTCAGGATCGAGTAGCAAGGCTGTATGGAAATTACCATCACCGACATGACCGACAATTGGTCCTTCAAGGGGGCTGTTTTCGATATCTTCGACTGTTTCAAGAATAGCTTCGGTCAGTTTGGAAATGGGAACACAGGAATCAGTTGTCAGTACCTTGCACCCGGGTCGAAGTGATTTTGCAGCATAATAGGCATTGTGTCTGGCTTTCCACAGATGGTTGCGGTCTTCGGTCTTCGTTGCCCATTGGTAATCACTTCCCCCAAAATCGGAAATAATTTCACCAACTGTTTCGGATTGCTCCTCAACACTCGATTTCGAACCATGAAATTCCAGAAACAAATGGGGAGTTTCAGGTAGATTGAAATCCTTGTCCCATAGGTTCATCCCCCGCATCATGGCAGCATCCACCAACTCTATACGGGCAATCGGAATACCCATCTGGATTATGGAGATTACCGAATTGACCGCAGATTCTATATCCTCAAAGGCACATACTGCTGCTGATATTGCCTCGGGCTGTCCCTGCAATTTCAGGGTAATTTCCGTAATTATACCAAGGGTTCCCTCGGAACCAACAAATAGCGAGGTCAAATCATAACCGGCAGAATCCTTTTTTGCCTTGGAGCCCGTCCTTATTATTTTACCATCTGCCAGAACCACCTCCATGGACAGGATGTTATCCTTCATCGTTCCATAACGAACAGCAGTTGTTCCTGATGCCCTTGTGGAAGCCATACCTCCCAAGGTTGCATTTGCCCCCGGATCAATCGGAAAGAACAACCCGGTATTGCGAAGCTCCTGATTCAATTCCTCACGAGTTATCCCGGGCTGGACGACTACATTCAAATCCTCCTCATTGATTTCGAGAATTTTCTTCATCTGGCCCAAATCAATGGTAATACCTCCATTAATCGCCAGGGAATGCCCTTCAAGGGAAGTTCCAACACCCCAAGGGATAACCGGACAATTTTCCTCGTTGCAAATGGTAACAATTTGTGAAACTTCCTCTTTGCTGACAGGAAAAACAACACCGTCAGGTAGTGAAACGGGAAAATAGGATTCATCCGCCCCATGAAGTTCCAAAACAGAATTATTGGTGGAGAATCTATCATCAAACAATTCCGTCAGTCTTGTTTTAGCATTTTCAATGGTCACGGGTGCTCTCCAAAGATCATGGATATAGGCAAAATGTTTACCAAATTGCCAAGAATTAATTTGGCAGTTTCAGGTACCTTCAATATACTGAAAAAACAGGAATTAGGAAATTCGATGATCCCAAATTTAGCATTCAAGTTCAGTTATACCATGGTTCATCTTTTTCACCGCAAGAAGGGGGGGATCTGGTTTATGATGGATTCTGTCCATCATGGTGAGCCGGGTTTGGATCAGAAGATGGAAAGGTTGAAGCGAAATGCCATTCAACTTGGAGAAGCGAACCTGGCAACATTACTGGTGTTGCCCTCAAACGAGATAAGTTATAGCAACGTTGTAATTGGACAGAATCCAGGCAAATTGACACCCAAAAAAGTCAGGCAATATCTTGACCAGATTTCTAATGAATCTACCAGGGATTCATCCCATGACTGGTTTTTTGAGGATGGAAAGGTACATTTTGCTGTAATACCTTCTAAAACAATGGAAAAGGCAATCGAATTTTCAGAAAAATATGGATTTAAACCAAGCCTTACTGTTGGAATACCGCAAAGCAAAAAGTATGATAGGGTTGCTATTTTCAAGGTACACTCAAGCAACAATATAGATGTTTCAGACCTGAAGCGATCCCCTTCAGAATTTGAAATGGATGCTGTCAAATTACCGAAATCTGCCAGCAAAGATTCCCAAATAATATACTGAACCGGGTTGGAGAGATATGACAAGCGAAAAATACTTTGATAGCTTATCGGATTGTTGGGACAGTTGATATGAAATTGACCGATTTACTTTCTCCTATTCCCAGGCCATTCGGTTTGTCAGGACCCAAGCGGGTATTCAGCGGCATAAAATTCAGGCCGGGCAAACTTTCTGGCGTCAAAACGGATATTCAGAATGTTGTTTTGAGACCGAGAACCCTGAACAGGCCAAGCCGCTCCAGTGAACAAAAGAGAGAATATATTACGAGCGGGCTTTCAGTCGAGGAAAATGTCCTGAATTTGAAAAATTTCAATTTGATAGGGGTTTTTGGCCCACCTGAAGACCGGGAAGCACTTGTACTTTCTCCAAGGGGGAAGATCACAAGATTAAAGGTTGGAAGCAGATTTCAAAGGGGGAGGGTGATATCTATAGGTAAGGATCAATTGGTCTACATAAGAGACAACAAGAATTATGTCTTCAGGATGAAAAATTAATTTGATATCCAATTTTCAATCAATCGGATTTTGTTCGGGAGGTTGCTTGTCTTTACTGGTGATACCAAGAGGAGGTTTGCAAAATTGCTGCTAGGATAATAAGTAAGGGAAATTCAATCCTTTGGTGTAATTTCAAGAGATGGGTTAGAGATAAATATGAGCTATAAGAAGGTATACGACGCTTGGAAAAATGATCAAGAAGCCTTTTGGCTTAATTTGTGTGAGGATATTGATTGGGAAAGGAAACCCTCCAAGGCACTATTTACCAAGAAGGAACCGTTTTACAGCTGGTTTGATGATGGGGTGGTCAATACCTGTTGGAATGCAGTTGACCGGCATGTCAATGCAGGCAGAGGGGATCAAACCGCATTGATTTATGATAGCCCGGTTACAGAATCCAAATCAATTACAACATATTCCGAATTACAGTCAAAGGTGTCCAGAGTTGCAGGCATACTGGTAAATCTGGGTGTGGAAAAAGGTGACAGGGTAGTAATTTACATGCCCATGATTCCGGAGGCCGTAATTGCCATGTTGGCATGCAGTCGAATTGGAGCCATTCATTCGGTAGTATTTGGAGGGTTCGCAGCAAGGGAGCTAGCGGTCAGAATAGATGATGCCAAACCAAAATGTATTTTAACTGCTTCATGTGGGATAGAACCCAATCGTTTGGTTGAGTACAAGCCACTTTTGGATGAAGCCATAGAATTGTCAAATTACAAGCCACAAAGTTGTTTGCTTTATCAAAGAGAACAATGCCCTGCTAATTTAATCGAGGGCAGGGACTACGATTGGGAGGAAATGACTTCATCGGCCGTACCAACTGATTGCGTACCACTACCCGGTGATCATCCCCTGTATATTCTGTACACATCCGGAACCACTGGCCAACCAAAAGGTGTGATTCGCCCGAGTGCCGGTCATCTTGCTGTTCTGAATTGGACCATGAAAAACTTATATGGTGTTGAACCGGGGGAAGTTTTTTGGGCGGCTTCCGATGTCGGTTGGGTGGTTGGACACTCATACATCTGTTATGCCCCACTGATCCATGGAAATACTACTGTTATATATGAAGGTAAACCTGTTGGAACCCCTGATGCAGGTGCATTTTGGCGGGTGATTTCTGAATACAAGGTAAGTACCTTATTTACAGCTCCAACAGCTTTCAGGGCCATCAAGAGACTTGACCCCAACGCAGAATTACTGGCTGAGTATGATATGTCCTGTTTCAAAACCTTGTTTCTGGCCGGTGAAAGGGCAGATCCGGATACTCTTCAATGGGCCGAGAAACATCTGAAAGTACCGGTCATTGATCATTGGTGGCAAACCGAAACCGGATGGGCGATTACCGGGAATCCGATAGGGATTGAAGCACTCCCTGTGAAATACGGTTCCTCCTATGTACCAATGCCTGGATATGATATTCAAATATTGGATAATGAAGGTAATGAACTTCCCCGTGGAGAGCTTGGTTCGATTACGGTCAAATTACCCTTGCCACCGGGTAATTTTCCAACCCTTTGGAATGCCGATCAGAGGTATATTGCAAGTTATCTTGAGGAGTTTCCGGGCTATTACAATACAGGTGATGCAGGATTTATGGACGAGAATGATTATGTTCATATTATGGCCAGAACGGATGATGTGATCAATGTTGCCGGTCACAGATTGTCCACAGGCGGCTTGGAAGAGGTCTTAGCAAGCCATCCGGATGTTGCAGAATGTGCTGTCATTGGTATTGCCGACAATTTGAAGGGTCAATTGCCCATGGGGTTTGTTTGCCTTAATTCCGGTTCAGAGGCAAGAACAGACGAGGTAATACCGGAATGCATCAAGCTGATCAGGGAAAAGGTCGGTCCGGTTGCTGCCTTTAAACTCGCAGTCGTTGTTGACCGCTTGCCCAAAACCAGATCAGGTAAAATTCTGCGCGGTACAATGGTCAAAATTGCCAATGGAGAATCCTACAACATGCCGGCTACGATAGATGATCCGGCTATATTGGATGAAATAACCGAGAAACTGGCAACCATCGGATATCCCAAAACCACTACTGAATAATGGAGAGTTGAGTGGAAGATAATCTGACCATAGTAAACCATCCCCTTATCCAGCATAAACTTACCTTGATGAGGACGAAAGAAACTTCCTCATCGGAATTCAGAAGATTGCTAAGGGAAGTTTCGATGCTTTTGGCATATGAAATTACTCGGGACCTGCCAGTTGGTACAAAACTGATTGAAACACCCTTGATGCCCATGGCTGCACCAACGCTTACGGGTAAGAAACTCGCTCTTGTTTCTATCCTCAGAGCAGGTAACGGACTTTTGGAAGGTGTCCTGGAATTAATTCCATCTGCCAGGGTAGGTTATATCGGTTTATACCGCAATGAAGAAACACTGAAGCCTGTCGAATATTATTTCAAGGTGCCCTTGGACCTGGACCAAAGGTTGGTCATACTCCTTGATCCCATGCTGGCAACGGGACACTCGGCAGCTGCTGCTGTTGCAAGGTTAAAGGATGAAGGTGCCAAAAACATACGATATGTATGCCTGGTTGCAGCACCGGAAGGTGTCAAGGTTATGAAAGAGCTGCATCCGGATGTTCAGGTTATAACCGCAGCACTTGACACCAAACTCAATGAGGTGGGTTATATTCTTCCGGGATTGGGCGATGCAGGCGACAGGTTATATGGCACAACCTGATATTCCAATAGTGCTATTAGCTTGAATTGTAGGTTTTAACCTTCTCTCCATAAACCCAAACATCCTTGATGGCTTTTTCATTTCCCATCATGATCGTGGGAAAGAGGGTATCCCAGATATTGTCAGAGCATTTTGCCCTCTGCGAAATTACCTCTGTAGAGTATAAATCCAGAGCAATAATGTCCGCTTCCATGCCAATTTGAAAATTCCCTATGGTATTCTCCAAATGAAGTGATTTGGCATTTCCAACCGTTGCCAACCAGTATAGTTGGGAAGGATGTAGCGAATATCCGCAAAGTTGACTAACTTCATAAGCAGCGGCCATTACCCGAAACATGGAGAATGATGAACCACCTCCGGTGTCCGTTGCAAGACCTGTATTGAAACCTGCAGTTTTTCTTTCGCATAACCTGAACAAACCCGAGCCGATAAACATGTTTGATGTCGGACAATGTATCAACCTGCCATCAACCTCCCTTATTCTGTCAAGTTCACTGTCAGACAAGTGAATGCCATGGCCATACAACCCTCGCTCACCAAGCAGGCTGAATTGTTCATAGACTTCCAGATAATCCTTACTGTCAGGGAAGAGTTCACCAACCCAAGAAATCTCTTCCAATTGTTCAGAGAGATGTGTTTGCATCAGGCAATTAGGATATTCCTTCCACAAGGAACCCAACGCTTCCAGTTGCTCAGCCGTCGAGGTCGGAGCAAATCTCGGTGAAATTGCATAGGACAAGCGGCCCTTCTCGTGCCACCTTGCAATCAATTCCCTGGAATCATCATAAGCTGATCTTGGCGTGTCAAGCAGTCCCGGTGGAGCATTGCGGTCCATGCATGTTTTGCCCGCAATAATTCTCATACCCCTCTGTTCAGCGCTTTCGAATATGGCATCAACACTTTCTGGATGTATCGTACAGAAAGAACTTGTTGAAGTAACACCATTTTGCAAAAGGGTGTCCAGGTAAAACCCTGCGGTTTGATTGGCATATTCCCTGTCCCCGAATTTTTCCTCTTCCGGAAAGGTATAGGTGTTCAGCCATTCTATCAATCTAGCTCCCCAACTGGCTATGATTCTGGTTTGAGGGTAATGGGCGTGGGTATCGATCAGGCCAGCAGTAAGGAGATAATCCTTGTAATCAAAGTTTGGGACATCGGGGTATCTCGACAATAAATCCGAACGATCGCCCAAATCGGCAATAAGCCCATCGACAATGTATAATCCACCATCGGAATTATAATCCGTGGCATTGTCAAATGATTCCTCAAAAGGGTCCGCCTTAAAACCAAGGGTTTGGCCAAGTAATATTTTTTTATCGCTCATTTCAAAATTTCATATTTATTTTTCGTATTGGTACAATATCATAAGCAAGTAATTTGAAGCCCCAAGAAATATCGTACAAAAAGTACTAGCCTTAACACCAGATTGTAAGTTAATCAAATCACTGAATAGGTGATGGAGGGAAGCATGGTCGAAAATATTTCCAGTTCGGAAACTTCATATGAGTTGAACTCAAATCTGGTTGAATCTGTTCTTTCCGCCATTGAAACCAAAGACAGGGCACTTCTGAAACAGCTGTTTGAGGATATCCATGAAGCCGATATTGCCGATTTGCTCGAACAATTTGATGCCGACACCAGAGAAGGGCTGGTAACACTTTGGGGTCCGGACTTTGATTTGGAAGTTCTCTCCGAGGTGGAAGAAAAAATCAGGGACGAGATCGTATCGCTGCTCCATCCGAATCAAATCGCAAGTTCGGTTGGCGATCTCGAATCGGATGAAATCGTTGATATTGTTGAAGACCTCGAAACCAGGCAACAGGATATATTTCTGGGTGCCTTGGATGAGACCGAGCTTGCTGCTGTGCAGATGTCTCTCAATTACCCAGAGGATACTGCCGGACGATTGATGCAAAGAAAATTCGTCATGCTTCCCGAGGGCTGGAATGTAGGTCAAGCCATTGACAAAATAAGAAGTTCGGAGAATTTACCCGAGGAATTTTATCATATCCTGGTGGTCTCGCCTAAGATAGAGCCCTTGTATCATGTTTCACTGGGACGATTGATGTCTTCCCATCGTAATGTTGAACTGGCTTCGATCGCCGATGAGGATTTCAGGACCTTTCCCGTACTGGAGGATCAACATGACGTGGCTTATGCCTTCAACCAGTACCATCTGATTTCTGCTCCTGTTGTCGATGAAAACAACCGGGTCGTGGGAGTTATAACGATAGATGATGCCATGGGTGTCCTTGATGAAGAGGCTGAAGAGGATTTAATGAGGCTCGGTGGGGTTGGTGATGAAAGCCTTACCGACAGGGTATTTGGCATTGCCAGACAAAGACTGCCTTGGTTGTTGATCAATCTGGTAACGGCAATATTGGCCTCAATGGTCATTGCCCAATTCACTGAAACAATAGAAGCAATTGTAGCCCTTGCGGTTCTGATGCCGATCGTTGCCTCCATGGGGGGTAATGCAGGAACACAATCACTGACTGTTGCCGTAAGAGCATTGGCAACCAAGGACTTGACCGGCTTGAATTCCTTCCGGGTCATAAGAAGAGAGTTTTGGGTAGGTTTGATAAACGGCATCATGTTTGCCTTGATTGTTGGTGGGGTCGGATATATCTGGTTTGGTGATACAATTCTCGGTATTGTTCTGGGGCTGGCCATGATCGTGAATATGGTGGTGGCAGGCCTTTCAGGTATATTGATCCCACTGGCCCTGGAAAAAGTCGATATTGACCCTGCGGTTGCTTCCAGTGTTTTTGTAACGACAGTAACGGATGTAATCGGCTTTTTTGCTTTTCTTGGACTGGCTGCAGCAGTCCTTCTGTAATGATTTGAAAACTTACTAGTTTCGTTGGGCGTTGAGTAAAGCCATCACTTCACAAGCTGCATCGGTAATCTTGGTTCCTGGACCAAATACAGCCTTGACACCGGCGTCAAAAAGGAATTGGTGATCCTGTTTGGGGATTACACCTCCACAAATAACGATTTTGTCACCCGCTCCTTCCCGTTTCAAATGTTCGATAAGCTTGGGAGCAAGTGTGGTATGACCGGCTGCTTGCGAACTCACACCGATAACATGAACGTCATTGTCTATGGCATCCCTGGCAGCTTCTTCAGGAGTTTGAAAGAGTGGCCCAATATCTACGTCAAAACCAAGATCAGCAAATGCAGTAGCAATGACCCTGGCACCCCTGTCATGCCCATCCTGTCCCATTTTTGTAACCAATATTCGTGGTTGTCGTCCCTCCAGCTTGGCAAAATCGTTAACCAAATTCTGAATATTCCTGAATTCCTCATCCTCCTTCAGGGCATTCCCGTAAACACCGGTAAGGGTATTGGGATTGGCAAAATGCCTTCCGTATATTTCCTCTAGGGCCAATGAGATTTCCCCAACCGTGGCTCGTTCCCTGGAGGCTTCAATTGCAGCCGTGAGTATATTGTCATCTCCCGTTGCGGCATCTTTCAGCTTCTGAAGAGCCTGTTGACATTTCTCTTCATTTCTTGAAGCCTTGATTTTTGTCAGTTTGGCAACCTGTTCTTCCCTAACCTTGTGGTTTTCAATCATCCTGATGTCCATCTCCTCTTCCTCCCGAGGTTGATATTTGTTGACACCAACGATGACTTCCTCTCCCGTATCTATCATGGCCTGGCGACGGGCTGCAGTCTCTTCAATCCTGAGTTTTGGCAGACCGGAATTAATGGCCTTGACCATGCCTCCCATTTCATCCACTTCTTCCAGCAGGGACCATGATTTTTCAATAATTTCATTGGTCAGTGTTTCCACATAGTAGGATCCGGCAAGGGGATCAACCGTATCCGTGATTCCCATTTCCTCCTGAAGAATCAACTGGGTATTGCGGGCAATTCTGGCCGAAAATTCCGTTGGCAGGGCGATTGCTTCATCAAGCGCATTTGTATGAAGGGACTGTGTTCCTCCCAATACGGCAGCCAAGGCTTCATAGGAGGTTCTGATGACATTGTTGTAGGGGTCCTGAGCCTGCAGGCTGACTCCACTTGTCTGGCAATGGGTTCGTAACATTTTGGAGCGGGGATTCAGGGGATTGAATTCTGACATGATCCTGTGCCAGAGTACCCGTGCAGCCCTCAATTTGGCAATCTCCATGAAAAAATTCATTCCTATCGCGAAGAAGAAGGACAATCTTCCAGCGAAGCCATCGACATCAAGTCCGCGAGAGATTGCTGCCCTGACATACTCCCTACCATCAGCAAGAGTATAGGCAAGTTCCTGTACGATGTTTGCTCCGGCCTCCTGCATGTGATATCCGGAAATCGAAATTGAATTGAACTTCGGCATTTCCCTGCTGGTAAAGGCGATGATATCACCGACAATACGCATTGAAGGTTCAGGTGGGTAAATATAGGTATTTCGAACCATGAACTCTTTCAAAATGTCGTTTTGAATTGTACCGGACAGTTTTTCACGAGGTACTCCCTGTTCCTCCCCGGCGACAATGTAATTGGCCATGACTGGTATCACGGCTCCGTTCATGGTCATTGAGACAGAGACCTTGTCCAGGGGAATGTCCTCAAACAAAATCTTCATATCCTCAACTGAATCTATTGCTACTCCAGCCTTGCCTACATCGCCTTCCACTCTGGGATGGTCACTGTCATAGCCCCGATGGGTTGCCAGGTCAAAAGCGACTGATATACCCTGTTGGCCTCCTTCAAGTGCTTTCCTGTAGAAAGCATTGGATTCCTCGGCCGTGGAAAAACCGGCATATTGTCTGATGGTCCAGGGTCTCCCTGTATACATGGTTGCTCTCGGTCCCCTGAGGAAGGGTTCTTCTCCTGGGAGGGAATCGAGATTGGGATTATCCACCAGATCTTCTTTGCTGTAAAGGGGTTTTACAACGATGTCTTCAAGCGTAACCTTGTTGAGTTCTTCGGGGTCTTGTCCCCGAAGTTCCTTACTGGCTCTTTGCTTCCATCCACTTAAATTTTTTGTCATTCGATTTACCGGATTTATTTTGATACTGGTTTGATTTTCAGGGCAGATCTTGGACACTTAACAGGAAAATGACCCAAGATTAGTGATAATTTCCTTAAATCTACATATATTGTAGAGGTTGAAGTTATTAAATGTTTTCCAGATTTTGAGTTCAAATCAATTGCAAATTTGTATTTCTTCATGACTAAATATCAAAAATGAAACCCGTTATCACATTTTTTCTGGCACCAATATTCTCGTTGCTACTACCTTCGGGGGGTTGGGGTCAGGAAGATTCTGCAATTAGTCTGGATATAACCGATTTGACAGTAGAGGAAAATATCGGGCTTACCATTGATGAGTTTCTCTGGCAAAAAAGACTTTTCATTATTTTTTCTGATTCGCCATTTGACCCGAATTACATAGAACAGTTGGAATTTCTCGAAGAGGGAGTAGAAAATCTGGTAGAAAGAGAAGTCGTTGTGTTACTTGATTACAGTCCCGATGCCGAAAGTGCGATTCGTACCGAATTGCGTCCTAGGGGTTTTGCCATTTTATTGATCGGCAAGGATGGAACGATCTATCTCAGAAAACCAACGACATGGAATGTCAGGGAAATCAGCAATACAATCGACAAATTTCCGATAAGACAACAGGAACTCAGGGCAAAAAACTAGGCTTCAGCCCCAAGTTCAGGACGCTTATTCGAATTCAAGTATTACCTGATCGACTGTCAGGGAACTACCAGGTGATACGGCTATGGATTTGATTGTTCCCTTTCGGCTAGCCTTCAGAACATTTTCCATTTTCATTGCCTCTACGGTACTCAAGGGTTGACCTTCTTCAACCTTATCACCTACCGAGACATGGATTTCCGTAATCAATCCGGGCATGGGACAAAGCAGATATTTGCTTGTATCAGGCAGTTCCTTTTCCTTCATGTATGAGCCCAGTTCCTGTTGCCGACCGGTACGGACGAGCACATCCAGTTCAGCTCCCCGGTATTCAATATGATAACCTTCGGAAATGGGTTTGACCCGCAACTGTATCTGGTCACCTCCAATATCAAATTCTGCCAGGGTCTTGCCCGGGGTCCATGTAGAGGTAATTGTCAATTCCCTGGCATTGTTCACGTTGACCCTGCATCCATTCACGAATGGGTCAAGGGAGATGTTCAGTTCTGTTTGATTGATCCTAGCGATCCAGTCATTACCTACCTTGCGCATATGGTTGGCCAACCGGCCCGAAATTCTTGTTCGCCGGATTTCGGAAAAGCGATGCATCATGGTGACACAGGAGGCAATCCTCTCAATTGTTTCCTCAGAGTGTTCAACACCGGAAAAACCTTCAGCAAATTCCTCTTCAATAAAGCCAGTGGTTATATCACCACTTATGAATTTGGAATGATCGAAGACGGCCGACAGAAAGGAGATATTACTGGTAATACCTTCAATTTCGAAAGAATCAAGTGCCTTTCGCATAGTATCAATGGCCGATAAGCGATCATTGGACCAGGTGCAAAGTTTGGCGATCATCGGATCATAATGCACACTAATCTCGCCTCCTTCAAAAACGCCCGTATCATTCCTGATGGCATTGGTACCATCATTGAACTCGGCTGGTGGGCTATATTTGGTTATTCGTCCGATTGAAGGAAGAAAATTTCTTCTTGGATCCTCGGCATAGACCCTGGACTCAAAGGCCCAACCATCAATCCCAACCTGTTCCTGGGTCAGGGACAATTCTTTCCCATCGGCTACATTGATCATCTCCTTGACCAAATCCACTCCCGTGATGAGTTCGGTAACGGGATGTTCAACCTGCAATCGGGTGTTCATTTCAAGGAAGTAAAAGTTCTGGTCACTATCAACAATGAATTCCACTGTTCCTGCCGAAAAGTAATCAACTGCCTTAGCCAAACTCACGGCCTGGTTTCCCATGGCCTTTCTGGTATTCTGGTTCAGGAAAGGTGAGGGAGCTTCTTCGATAACCTTCTGGTTTCTGCGCTGGATGGAGCATTCTCGTTCATTGAGGTATACGAAATTCCCGTGTTTGTCACCCAGTACCTGAATCTCGATATGGCGAGGTGAGGTGATAAATTTTTCGATCAGTAAGCGGTCATCGCCAAAAGAACTTGATGCTTCATTTCGGGATGATTGGTAACCCTCGGCAACTCCTTCCTTGTCCCAGGCAATACGCATACCCTTACCACCACCTCCGGCAGAAGCCTTGATCATGACTGGAAAACCAATTTCACAGGCGATTTCCAGCGCATGTTCTGACGAGTTGATTTCCCCCAGATAGCCCGGAACAGTGGAAACTCCGGATTCATGGGCAATTTTCTTGGATGCAATTTTGTCACCCATGGCTTCGATGGCCTTTACAGGTGGTCCTATAAAGGTGATACCGACTTCTTCCAGCCTTTTGGCAAATTGGGAATTTTCCGAAAGAAACCCATAGCCCGGATGAACGGCATCAGCCCCGGTCTTGGCGATTGCTTCAATGATATTGTCGATCAGAATATAGGATTGATTGACCGGAGGAGGACCAATAAAGACTGCTTCATCAGCCATTTGAACGTGCAGGGAGTTTTTATCAGCTTCCGAATAAATAGCAACGGTTTTTATGCCAAGGGATTTTGCTGATTTGATAACCCGACAGGCTATTTCACCCCGGTTAGCTATTAAAATTTTTTCAAACAACTTTCATGCCTTTGCTTATCTGGATAATTGAATCAGAGAGGTATATTGTCGTGCTTTTTCCAAGGATTTTGGGCCTTCTTGTTTCTTAAGGTGGCAAAAGCCCTGCATACCCGGAGCCTGGTTGAATGAGGCATTATCACTTCATCAATAAAACCTTTTTCGGCAGCCACAAATGGGTTGGCAAACCTGTCCTCGTATTCCTCGGTTCTTTGCTTGACCAGTTCGCTGTCATTTATCTCCGAGCGGTATAGTATTTCAACCGCACCTTTTGCTCCCATGACTGCAATCTGAGCACTGGGCCAGGCATAATTGTAATCTCCCCGAAGATGCTTCGAGGACATGACGTCATATGCACCTCCATAGGCTTTTCTTGTTATTACGGTTACCTTGGGAACGGTTGCCTCCCCAAAGGCAAAGAGCAGTTTCGCACCATGGACAATAATTCCACCATATTCCTGTGAAGTTCCAGGAAGAAATCCGGGAACATCTACCAGCGTAAGGAGGGGAATATCGAAGGAATCACAAAATCTTACAAACCTCGCTGCCTTACGTGAGCTGTCAATATCAAGACAGCCGGCTAGTACCATGGGTTGATTTGCTACAACTCCCACGGTAGTACCCTCAAGTCTGATAAATCCGGTAATTATGTTTTTGGCAAAATTCTCCTTTATCTCAAACAGATCACCTTCATCAGCAATTTTCAGGATCAATTCCTTCATGTCATAGGGTACGTTGGGATTCTCCGGGGCGAGGGTATCAAGAGAGTGTTCTATCCGTCCAGGGTCGTCATAGAAGGGTCTGGTTGGTGACTTGTCCTTGTTATTCAGTGGAAGAAAATCAAAAAACCTTCTGACTTCAGCCAAGGTTTCAACATCGTTGGAATAGGCTCCGTCGGCAACTGAAGATTTGGTTGTGTGGGTTGATGCCCCTCCCAATTCCTCGGCCGTGATGATTTCATTGGTGACTGTCTTGACAACATCGGGTCCGGTTACAAACATGTAGGAAGAGTCCTGGACCATGAAAATGAAGTCGGTCATTGCAGGTGAATAGACCGCACCCCCGGCACAGGGACCCATTATCACGCTGATTTGAGGGATGACACCGGAGGCAAGTATGTTCCTTTGGAACACTTCCGCATAACCTGCAAGGGATGCAACACCTTCCTGAATTCTGGCACCTCCGGAATCATTCAACCCGATTACCGGGGCCTGGTTCTGAACAGCCATGTCCATTATCTTGCAAATCTTGGCAGCATGGGTTTCCGAGAGAGAACCGCCAAAAACCGTAAAATCCTGGCTGAAAACATAAACCATTCGCCCATTGATCGTACCCCAACCGGTAACCACTCCATCACCGGAGAATTTTGTTTGTTCCATGCCAAAATCCGTACACCGGTGGGTCACAAACATGTCAAATTCTTCAAACGAATTTTCATCCAGCAAAAGCTCGATTCTTTCACGGGCTGTCAGTTTTCCCTTGCTGTGCTGAGTTGCAACTCTCTTGGCTCCACCCCCGCTCCTGGCTTCAATGCGGCGTCTTTCCAATTCTGAAACTATATCATTCATTAAATTGCCTAGTTCAAATTCAAATTGAGAAACATTATTGCTATTTGATAAGAAGCGAAGTTTAAATTAATCAATTTTTATTTCAATCAATAGTGATTTCAGGTTGAGGTGAGATAGTACGGTTTTGTGAGGAAAAACCGCAAAGCAAATTATATGACAGATACAACAGCAGCAAAATTTCTTGACCGGAAAACACCACCACATATTTCGACCTTGATCATTTTATCGGCCCTTCCGGCCCTTTCAATGACCTTGTTTCTTCCTTCCCTTCCCAACATGACCGAGTATTTTCAAACAGATTACCGGGTCATGCAGCTCTCGGTCGCCACCTATCTGTTCGTTAATGCCGTATTGCAGGTCATAGTGGGACCCATATCCGATTTCTATGGCCGCCGGGTGGTCGTTCTATGGGGTGCCGCACTGTTTCTCATTGCCTCTCTGGGTTGCTTGTTGGCACCAAATGTCGAGTTGTTTCTGTTCTTTCGCATGAGCCAAGCCGTAATTGTTACCGGTATGGTTTTGTCAAGGGCCATTGTCAGGGATCTCTATCCTGCAAGCGAAGCAGCTTCCATGATTGGCTATGTTACCATGGGCATGGCCGTTGCACCCATGCTTGGGCCAATGATCGGAGGTTTTCTGGATGAGGCCTTCGGATGGAAAGCGAGCTTCTCCCTGTTTCTGATCATAGGTGGAATAACCCTGATTATATCCTACCTGGACCTTGGTGAGACCTTGCCCGCAAGAAAAGAGAATATCTGGTCCCAGTTCAGGGAATATCCGGAACTGTTCCGTTCACATCGTTTCTGGGGCTATTGTTTTGTTGCTGCCTTTTCGTCAGGTGTGTTTTTTGCCTTTCTGGGAGGAGCACCGTTTGTAGGGTCTGAAATATTTGGATTGAGTCCTGGCATATTGGGATTCTATTTTGGCCTGACGGCCTTCGGCTACATGAGTGGTAATTTCCTATCCGGCAAACTGTCAGTCAGATTGGGAATAAACAAGATGATCATAATTGGCTGTATTATTACCCTGACAGGACCAACGGGACCAATCCTGACTACATATGCTGGCTCAACACACCCCCTTAGTTTTTTTGGATTTGCTATCCTCATGGGAATCGGGAACGGATTGATTATGCCCAACGCTACTGCCGGAATGTTGTCGGTCAGACCTCATCTTGCAGGTACGGCTGCCGGAATCGGAGGTGCAATAATGATCGGAATTGGTTCGGGGTTATCTGCTTTGGCTGGTTCTCTGTTGACAAAGGAATCAGGTCCATATCCACTTTATTTCATAATGCTGTTCTGTGTCATCATGGGCCTGATTAGCGGGTGGTATGTTGTTATTAGAAGTCGAACCAACCCTATCACCTAGGATTGATACTCCCTGCTATTTCAAGATCATTTGGTCTTGCTTCTTAAATGGTAAACGGCTTCTCTCCAGGCCAGAAAAGTTACTGAACCGATAATAATAGTTCCTCCCATCACCACCCATAAATCGATTGGTTCGGCAAATAGCAAGGTTCCAAGCATCGTGGCCCAAACGAGTTGCAGGAAGGTGACCGGCTGGGTGGCTGTTACTGGAGCACTGTAGAATGCCTTGGTCATGGTATAATGGCCAGCCGTGGCAAAAAAGGCCACAAGAAACAACAAAAAGAGTTGCTCATTTGTGGGAGGAATCCATACAACAGCGGCAATGGGAAACAAGCCAACCGTTACCGTGAGGGATAGCATCGTAATTATCATTTCTGCATTGAGGCGACCTGTGGCCTTTTTGGCTATCAGGTAGGATACTGTAAAGGAAACAACTGTGACCATCATAGCAAGGTGACCAGGGGACAATTCCCTGAAACCGGGACGAAGTATCAATAGAGTGCCAACCAGGGCGATAAATATGGCCAACATACGTCGTAATGAAATGGCTTCTCCCAATATCAGGATTGCCGACAGCGAAAGTAATACCGGGGTAAGGTAATTCAGTGAGGTTACCTCGGCCATCGTGATTTCGGTCATGGCATAAAACCAGCAAATGACACCTATAGTATGAAAAACCCCTCTGATAGCGAACAAGACATATTCTTCCCGGGTAAATTTGGTTTGAAAAAACTCCTTTAGGACAGGGATTATAAAAACCAAACCAAGAAGGTATCTGAGAAAGGCTGATTGGGCAGGGGGGACCTCTGTACCCAAAAATTTAACTATGGCATAAACGGCTACAAAGCTGAAGCCTGAAACTACCATCCAGAATACCCCTACCAGGATACCAGATTTTCTGAGTTCATCAATTTGTATCACAAAGCATGACTCTCATTCAGACTACTGACACATCAAATTGCATGGGAAAACCACAGGTAAATTCAAATAACCTGTATAGGCTCAAATAGATTTCAAAGTTGATCGAAAAATTCTTCCGGAATATCGAAATTGCTGGTTACCTTCTGAATATCATCATCCTCTTCAAGGGTATCAATCAACTTGATGACCTTTCTGGCATTCTCCAGTTCCAGACTTGTTGTGGTCGAGGGTTTCCAGATAAGTTTTGTGGAGGTTGTTTCACCCAATGCCTTTTCCATTTCGTTGGAGACTGAGGCAAGATCGGTATCAGAAGTATAGATTATGTGGCCATCATCACTTGATTCAACATCTTCTGCCCCGGCTTCCGTGGCAATTTCAAAAACGAGGTCCTCGTCCCCTACCTCAGTTGAAAATACAATTTCACCCTTACGTTCGAACATGAAACTGACCGCACCGGTTTCGGCCAGATTACCCCCCAGTTTTCCGAAAGTGGACCTGACAAATGAAGCGGTTCGATTCCGGTTATCGGTAAGTGCTTCTACGATTACAGCCACTCCAGCAGGACCGTAACCTTCATACCTTACCTCTTCCAATGCGTCTGAATCGCCACCAGTAGCCTTGGTTATTGCTCTTTCAATCACATCCTTGGGAACTGAATTGCTTTTGGCTTCCTTTACTGCCAAGCGGAGCCTGGGATTTTTATCCGGGTCCGGGTCACCCATTTTTGCAGCTACTGTAATTTCTCTCGACAACTTTGAAAAAAGCTTCGACCGTGTGGCGTCCTGTCGTCCCTTACGGTGTTGAATGTTAGCCCATTTTGAATGACCTGCCATTTTATTTCTCCAAATACTGGTTTAGATTATCTATTTCACCTAAATTATTCGAACCGCTCATTAATTTAAATGGGATTGTATTGATCTAATCAAGTATGATTGGATTCGAATTTACTCCTTGATTGTGAATACCATCAAGTAAAATTGAAACAAGCCAAAGCAAATAACATGTGGGTAACTAAATACAAAGACTCAGGCCAGCCTAACATCTTGGAAAATTTGTGATTCTGAATCAGCGTTATACAAGAGTAATTTCTTATCAAATGCATGGCTGTGTTCTTCAATAATACTATGGTTTAAGGTTAAATGAAAAACTCCAGAACAGTCATCAAGGTTGGTGGTGTTGATTCCTTTGATTTCCTTCAGGGTCTAGTTACAAATGATGTAAGCAAGGCAGATAATGCACTTGTTTATGCTGCCTTGTTAACACCCCAGGGCAAATACCTCGCTGATTTCTTTATCTTCAAGTCCGAGAATTCCTGGTTTCTGGATGTTAATTCATTGTTGGCGGATGAACTCGTTAAGCATTTGTCATTCTACCGGTTGCGTTCAAAGGTAACGATAGAGAAGACGGATCTGGAGGTTGTTCAGGGATTGGGAAAGGCTGAAGAGGGGGCATATTCGGACCCTAGACATCTTTCATTGGGATGGAGAAAGTATTCTGAAAATTCAATTAATACCCCAACAGTTGATTGGGATCAAATCAGGGTAAAATACTGCATTCCCGAAACCTTGATCGAATTAATTCCTGAAAAGACATTTATTCTGGAAGCAGGATTTGAAAGATTGAATGGCGTGGATTTCAGGAAGGGATGTTATGTTGGGCAGGAAGTGACCTCGAGAATGAAGCACAAAACACAACTACAGAAAGGATTGGTCCGTGTAAAGGTGGATGGTTCAACACCGGTTGGTACCGAAATCAGATCGGAAAAAGGGCCTGTGGGATATCTCTATACCCAATGCAGTGGTTTTGCACTGGCACAGATAAGGTTTCGGCATGTACAAAATTTTCCATTAATAGCAGGTGATGCACTGGTTCAAATGGCCCCGGATTTTGAACAATTTACTCAAAATGGTTGAGAACAAGATCCCTGAAACTTTCAAAACCCTTGAATCCCGAAGCCAATAGCCCTTTGTTTCCGTTCAACGGATTGGTTAAACCACCTGACTCAAGCAACATGAGTTTGGCCGGGGCAATATCAATCGGATCAACCATAGGTGCAATTGTACCATCGATTTTGCCTGATGCAAGATTGATCAAATCAAGAGAAGGTGTACCTGTTGATTTAATCTGTGCAAACGATTTTAACAGATGTTCCATATTATCTGGTGAGGTTTTGTCATTCTCAAATCTGAAATCCAGGGCAACAACAAAATCTTCCACGTTCTGGATGGGTGCAACCCGAAGCTTCATATGCCGTGAATAAGCACCATCTCCCTTGATGACTTTGTATAATTCGTTTGAACATGGATAGTAAATTACACCATTTACCGTTTCATTCTTGTGTTCCAAACCGAGAGAAACTACCCAATTGGGGCTCCCCCTCGAAAAATTATCCACACCTGAAACCGGGCTTATCAACCACTTTCTGGTGTCATCTTTCCCAGTTATATTACCCGACAAAGTACTGCGGTGGCCGTAATTGGGCCTTGCTTCTGTCAGTTCGTAAATAAGTCTGTGATTGGCCCGGATCAAAGCCTTACGAGTTAATTTGCCAGCTCCTTCCAATGAGGCCTGCAATCTTTGAATCTCTTCAAAGTCTCTATGAAGTACATCACCTGCTGAAAGTACAGCCTTGGTCATTATATTAAGGTTGGCGGAATGATTTGACATTGGCAAGAAGCCTTATAATTCAAAATAAAATTCAAAAACTTGAAGTGGGTAAAGTTGTAATACCAAGATGAGAAAATATTGGTTGTTCATGTTTTGTAAAACCGATGAACATATAATGTAATGGGGAAAACCATGGAACAAGGGGCTGGTTCAGTTTATTCACATAACAAGGAAGTTTCTGAGATGACAGGATTGGAAATAATACTGGGTATGCAGAAAGGGCAATTTCCTCCACCTCCCATCGCAGAGCTGTTGAATTTTTCCCTGCAGAGTGTCACCAAGGGCAAGGTGGCATTCAAGGGAACCCCCACATGGAAGTGCACAAATCCGATGGGAACAGTCCACGGTGGTTGGTATGGAACAATTCTTGACAGCACCATGGCATGCTCGGTAATCACGGAGCTACCACCTGGCAAACAATTTACGACGCTTGAATTCAAAGTGAATCTGATACGCCCGATTCCCCTGGAATTCGAGGTATTTTCTGAAGGAAAAGTGATTCATCTTGGTAAAACAACAGCCGTAGCCGAAGCCAATATTCATGATTCCAAAGGCAAGGTCTATGCGTTGGGTACTTCAACAGGAGTTATATTCTCACCAAGGATATGAAACCGAACCTCTGAAATATATCCTATATCCGTTCCGAAAATTCGAATGTTTCTGTATTGACCGCAATTTCGGTACCTTCTGATATATAGGGAGGAATCATTATCTTCATTCCATTGTCCAAGGTAGCGGGTTTGTAACTGTTGGCCACTGTTTGACCTGAAATTACCGGCTCGGTTTCAACAACGGTACAGCTAACTTTTTGCGGTAGGGTTATCCCCAAAATTTCCTCCTCGAAAAATTCTGCTGTCACAACCATGCCTTCCTGCAGAAATGACAGTTTATCCCCAAGAAGCGAACTTTTTGCATAGGTTTGTTCGTATGTTTCCATATCCATAAGAATCAGTGATTCTCCCTCGGAATAAAGATATTGTTGGTCCTTTTGTTCCAGTCTTACCTTCTCTACCTTGTCGGCTGAACGAAATCTTTCATTCAATTTTGATCCGTTTCTGAGGTTTCGCAGTTCAACCTGAGCAAAGGCTCCGCCCTTGCCTGGTTTGACATGATCAATCTTTACTACCGACCAAAGTCCTCCCTTGTGCTCAAGAATGTTACCTGGCCTGATTTCGTTTCCATTGATTTTAGGCATTAAAAATCTCGTAATTTTGTTGCAAATTAATATTGTATCTGGTATACCAAAGCGTTAGATTAGTTTCAATTATTCATGGAAACATAAACTCGGGATTAATTGACCGAATAACCAAAACCGGGTTTGAAGTGTCCTGAAAGACAATAATGATAATTAGGGGGGAATATATCAATGGCAAATTACGATGACGTGGCTTTTAATTTGGAGCAGGGTGCAAGATCAAGAAAGCTCTTTGCTGCAGTGGTTCTAGCAGCACTAGATGATGCCATATCCGATAATTTGCGTTTTGGTAATGGACCAGAAATCATCGCCAGATGGGCCAGATCGAAGGATGGTAGGGAAATTCTGACTTGTGCAGGAATCAATCCCAGTGAACGTGTTGTAAGGGGATTGATGAATTTTGTATCAAGAGGTGTCAGAACAAGCGTTGCCTTATCCAGGGATGAAGCCGAAAAAAACAATCCACGAGCCAAAGCGGCATAAACCTGGTACTCAAAACTACTAATTCAAGTAGTTTAGTTATACCAAAACAACTATCTGTTCGTTGATTCCAGCCATTTTGACATGCTGGAAAACCGAGAAAAAATGTGATTTATCCACATCCCTAATTTGATCTTAATAGTCGCATTCTGCCGTAGCGGCTGGGGAGGATAATTTTTTGCAACTGGTAATAGTTCGCCACTCTGGGCGAAGGTTCGTAATAGAGTTCAAACTTGAAGGACGGTTCTGACATTTCATCTTCGGAATAACCCGATTTTCTCACGTATTCAGAGTTGCACTTATATTTTCCCGAGCGAAGGCGTACCGGATTGCCAATAATTACCTCGGCAACCTTTTCCTCATCGGCCAAGGTATAGGAAAACCCACACAACTCATCTTCAAGCGTATCTCGCATAACAACAAAAAAACCTGAAAGATAGTCAATACCAGAATCAGTTTGCCTTACACCTTCGTCCTGGATTACCTTACCGTCTTTGAAGGTCAGAGTTTTCGTGGTTGTAATCCCATCTCTCGTACTTTCGAGATGATAGTTTGTGGGGATGACGTTTTTTCCCTCAATTCTCCCTCTGATCCTGGCTTTGAATTTCATTTTGCCAAAAAAGTTGCCAACACCTGTCGAACCAACCAGCGAAGTAGCTGCATAAAGATCGCCTTTCGTTTTTGAGGCTAAAATCATATAACCGATCCTGAACCCGAGTAAACTGATGAAGTATTCTGCCCTTTCTTCTCTGATTTCATCGGCTCTGGTGATTGTTGCGATAAGCGAAACTACTATAAGAATGGATATCAATAATTTTTTCATCTACTTTCTGACATAGAATGGAATTGGCAAGATATATATTATGATAAGGATTTAGGAAAATGTGGCTGGTCTAAATCATACCTTAACATATAATATTATGCTGGGAAAGGATTACTATGGAATTTGATATCGACCAAATAGCTCAACAAATCAAAGGGAATGATAGAAGAGCTTTTGCACGAGCAATTACCTTGGTCGAAAGCAGTAATCTGGACCATCAGCAACTATCCCTGCAATTATTTCAAAAGCTAAAGTGCGTTAAAAACTATAACCAGGCAATTCGACTAGGGATCACAGGTACTCCCGGTGTTGGCAAATCAACTTTTATTGATAAGTTGGGTTTGGAACTTGTAAACAGAGGGCTGAAGTTGGCCGTTTTAGCTGTCGACCCCTCTTCGCAAATTACCGGTGGGTCAATATTAGGGGACAAAACGCGGATGGCAGAATTGTCAAAACACAAATCCGCATTCATTCGTCCACTTTCCACCGGACCAGTCAACAGTGGGGGCGTATCACGAAGAACACCTGAGGTGGTACATCTATGCGAACTTGCCGGTTTTGATGTTGTCATTATTGAAACCACAGGTGTCGGACAAACGGATTATCAGGTGTCACTAATGTCAGATATTTTCACACTTTTGATTTCACCCGGGGGAGGAGATGAGTTACAGGGAATAAAAAGGGGTATTCTCGAAAAAGTGGATATGGTGTTGATAAACAAGGCTGATGGAGACCTTTTGCCTTTGGCAAGACAAACCAGATCGGAATACCAGTCGGCCTTGCATTTATTCCGCCACAGAAACCATGATCCCATAGGGTACCCCAAAGTCAATTTGTTGTCAGCAATTTCAGGGTCGGGTATTGAAAACAGTTGGCAAGATATTATTAATCTATGCAACTGGAGAAAGGATAATGGAACATGGGATTCCATTCGCCGCAATCAGGATGTTGAAAGGTTTCAATTCGAAATTAGACAAGAGGTTCTGGGGTTGCTAACCGCCAATCATTCAGTAGAGAATTTTGTAGCACAGTTAAAGAAAGAGGTAATTCAAGGGGAGAAACTTCCTATACAGGCAGCATTGATGGTCAGTGAATACTTGAAGAAAAATCTGACTTAACCGATAATTATTGCCCGGGATGAGAACCTTGAAATTATATTTCGCAAGGAAAGTAGGTCGATTATGTCTAGGGTATGTGAGTTAACAGGCAAGAAAGTTATGGTTGGCAACAACGTAAGCCATGCCAACAATAAAACGAAAAGAAGGTTCTATCCCAACCTTAATGCCGTGAGCCTGACGTCTGATGGATTGGACCGTACCTTCAAATTCAAGGTTTCTGCAGCAGCCTTGAGAAGTGTGGACCACAAGGGCGGACTTGATAAATTCCTGGACAAGGCCAAGGATGAAAACCTTTCTCCCAAGGCACTAAAAATAAAAAAAGACCTGGAAAAACTGAAAAAACAAAACGAAGAATCAAAGGTTGAGGCTGAGACTTCATAACCTCCTCTGTTTATCAACACGATTTGAGAAGGGAAGGCTTTCCAAATATTCAATTGGGTTTGTAAGTTAACTCCCAATTTATGGCTTTCTCAAGTAACTTGGTTTTACCCAAAGTTGATATTCAGTTATATATTAAACATCGGTTCCGGTTTTGATCTAGAATTTGAACCTGCCTGACAATTATCCCGGTTATAAAGGGTGAACTCCAAATTGACTACACCCCCTAACAATTCACATATTAGAAATTTTTCCATCGTTGCTCATATTGATCACGGCAAAAGTACTCTTGCCGACAGATTGATGGAGTTCACCAGAACGGTGAGCAAGCGAGACCTGAAAGAACAAATGCTTGATTCCATGGATATTGAGAGGGAACGAGGAATCACCATCAAGGCCAATACGGTCCGCTTGGAGTACAAGGCCAAAGACCAGAAAAGCTACATTTTGAACCTGATCGATACACCGGGCCATGTGGATTTTTCCTATGAAGTATCGCGCTCCATGAAATCCGTGGAAGGTTCGCTTCTTGTGGTTGATGCTTCCCAGGGGGTAGAAGCCCAGACCTTGGCCAATGTGTATCAGGCCTTGGATGCCGATCATGAAATTGTCCCGGTTTTGAATAAAATCGACTTGCCTGCCGCAGATTCGGACAGGGTCAGACAGCAAATCGAGGAGGTCATTGGCATTGATGCTGATGGAGCAATTGAAATCTCTGCCAAAACTGGCAAGGGAGTCATGGATGTGCTGGAAGCCATTGTACATCAACTACCTCCCCCTGAAGGAGATTTGAATGCTCCCCTCAAAGCCCTTTTGGTTGATAGTTGGTACAACCCCTTTCTGGGGGTAGTGGTGCTGGTAAGAATATTCGATGGATGTCTAGCCAAGGGCGATAGAATCAAGATGATCTCTTCGGAAGCGACTTATCAGGTGGATCGAATCGGAGTATTCAAGCCGGAAATGGAGGATACATCGCAATTGAATTCAGGTGAGATTGGATATTTTACTGCCTCCATCAAGCGGGTAAGCGATACCATTGTCGGTGATACCATCACCCACCAGAAACAACCTTGCAAAGAAGCGATCGAGGGTATGAAACCTTCCCAGCCGGTCGTTTACTGTGGACTGTATCCAATGGAAGCTGGTGAATTTAATGCCCTGAAGGATGCCATTGAAAAGATTTCATTGAACGATTCTTCCTTTACCAGCGAAACCGAGGCTTCAACAGCCCTTGGTTTTGGCTTTCGATGTGGCTTTCTGGGATTGCTTCATCTGGAGGTAATAAGGGAAAGACTGGAACGGGAATATTCACTAGACCTCATCGTAACCGCACCGTCTGTTATTTATCATGTCTACCTGAAGAAAGGCGGCATGGTTGAAATTTATAATCCTGTGGATTTGCCTGATCCAACCGATATTGATCGAATCGAGGAGCCAAGGATTATGGCTACCATTCTTTCCCCAGACCAATTTGTAGGGGAAATATTAAGCCTCTGTCATGCCCGACGGGGTATCCAACATGAACTGTCTTTCGTGGAAAAAAGAGCCATGATCAGATTTGATTTGCCCTTGAATGAAGTTGTGTTTGATTTCCATGATCGTCTGAAATCTGTTTCAAGGGGGTATGCCTCCTTTGATTACACGATTTTAGGTTATTCCGCCGACAATCTGGTAAAACTCCAGATTCTTGTAAACAGCGAGCCTGTCGATGCCCTGGCCATAATGGTTCATCGAACGAACTGTGAAACAAGAGGCAGACTCATGTGTGAAAAATTGAAGGAACTCATTCCCCGACATCTCTTCAAAATCCCCATTCAGGCAGCGATCGGGGGGAAGGTCGTTGCCCGGGAAACAATTGCGGCCTTGCGTAAGGATGTAACTGCCAAATGTTATGGTGGTGACATTACCAGAAAGAAGAAACTGCTTGAAAAACAAAAGGCAGGCAAGAAGAAAATGCGTCAATTCGGTCGGGTTGACATTCCGCAACAGGCATTTATCAATGCCCTCAAGGTAAATACTGATTAGTGATAATTGATGGTTGGGAACCAATAGGGATTATGGGAAACGAAAAGCAATTAGCAATAATCAATCCTCCAGTGATCAAAAGGTATTTCTTTACCTTGCTCTCGTTGATTCTGGCCGTATTGCTACTCTATGAGGGAGTAGCCATTTATTTTGTATCTGGAGAACGTTTGGGATTTATTCTTGTTGGACTTTTTCTTTTGGGATTGACCTACTTGTTTTATTTCAATACAGGGAAGGCTCTCATACTGTATGAGGACCGGCTTGTTTCCACGGACGGTGAGCTTCTCTTTGAATTGAAGAACATTGCTTCCATCGAAAACGGGCTGTTTTCATTCAAACCAAGTAATGGTGTACTATTTCGACTGAAGGAACCTATGCCAGTAAAATGGAGGCTGGGATTGTGGTGGCGCTTTGGCAAGCGGGTAGGTATAGGCGGTTGTACCCAAAAAAGTTCAATCAACCTTGCGGTCGAGATAATCAAATCAAATTCGAATGTAAGTCTATAGCCAGCTCACAGGAAGGGATCAGCTGGAATATGTCTTACAGCCCCTTGGATGCATAACTTGCTGCCACTCTCTCGATAGCCACTAGATAGGCTGCGGTACGCAGATCAACAACATCATTCCTGCTGTTCCAGATTTCACTTATGGCCTGATAGCCGAGACGCATCGAATCATCCAAACCTGACCTGACCAGTTCCATCTCCCCAGCTCCTTGTAGAAAGCGATCAATGAATTTCTCGGAAAACTTGATATTCAAGGTGGTGTTTTGGAACATGTCATTAAGTTCCTCGACCAATAACCTGCTGCGATATTCTTCCTGTCTTCGCTGCATTCGACCAAATCTTATGTGACTAAGGTTTTTGACCCACTCAAAATAGGACACGATGACACCCCCGGCGTTGGCATACATATCAGGTATGACGACAATCCCTTTTTCGATGAGAATATCATCAGCCGGTGCAGTGATGGGTCCATTGGCAGCTTCAATAATTAGGTTGGCCTTGATCCTGTTGGCGTTTTCGGAAGTGATCACTCTTTCAATGGCAGCCGGAATCAAAATATCACATTCCTCTTCTAGCAGAGTGTATCCATTTTCAATGAATTTTGCCTTCGGATAATTCTTGACCCCTCCAGTGGCTTGAATGTGCTGAAATACATCTTCAATATCCAGACCTTCCTCATTGTAAATACCACCATCTCTTTCAATCAATCCTATGATGGAGACTTCATCTTCGGTCGAAAGAAAAAGTCCAGCATGATAACCGACATTTCCCAAACCCTGCAAAATGGCTTTTTTACCCCTTAGACTACCCGAAAGACGGGCCCGTTTTACATCACCCGGATGTCTGAAAAATTCCTGCAGAGCGTACTGGACACCCCGTCCGGTTGCTTCAAGTCTACCTGCTATACCGCCAGCATTAAGGGGTTTGCCTGTAACACATGCTCTGGCATTAATGTCCGTAGTATTCATCCTGCTGTACTGATCAGCAATCCAAGCCATTTCCCTTTGACTGGTTCCCATATCCGGTGCGGGAACGTTTTGGCTCGGATTAATCAGGTCACGCTTGATCAATTCATAAGCAAATCTTCGTGTAATTCGCTCCATCTCCTCAGTGGTATATGCTTTTGGATCAATACAGAGGCCACCTTTAGATCCTCCATAGGGAACCTCCACCATGGCACATTTGTACGTCATTAGTGAGGCCAAGGCCTCAACTTCATCCTGATTGACATGTGGGCTATATCTTATACCACCCTTGACCGGTTCCATGTGTTCCGAATGAACACTACGATATCCGGTAAAAGTTTCTATCCTGTTACCAAGCCTAACGCCAAAACGTACGGTATAGGTACTGTTGCAAACCCTGATTTTTTCCTCCAGGCCCGGAGGAAGATCCAAAAGGTTGGCAGCTTTTTCGAAACTGATTTCAACAGACCTCAGAAAAGATGGGTCGTTATTGGACATTTACCTTCTCCCACATCACTTCGCCATATCAAGCTTCAATCTAACGAAGAATTTAAAATATTTCCATTAACTCTAACCTGTTATTGCCAAGGCTTGAATAGAGTTTCAAGGTAAACTTTTTGTGAGGGGCGGGAAACAAAGTTTGATTTCCCCGAAAAGTGGTACCGCCTACTGGATTCGAACCAGTGACCTCTAGAGCCACAATCTAGCGCTCTCCCTACTGAGCTAAGGCGGCATAGATGGAAAAATAATTTAAAAACCTTCTTTTTCAACAAAGGGTGTTCACTCAAACAAGATAATTCCTACCAACCCGAACAGGAATCGCCAAAATTGTTTTGGTCAGGCATCTTGTTTGCAAGCATGTTGGTTTTACTTCAAACACTTGAGGGTTATACAATTTGGTGTTCCTATGATACTAATCCCGATCAAGGCCTAGGTTTAAATGGTAATCCGTTATTGAACCTTTTGTTCTCCCTTTGAAAATGCAATCTGTCTCCAGCATTCATTGCAAATTTTATCAACAGTGCTTTTCTCCTTGCTGCAGATAATTCCAATTTGGGCCCTAACCGGATGATTTCAGCACCGAATTCATCGGCAATGATCAAACCATTATCCTGTGGCAATATTACTTGTGGGAAATATCGGTCAACTGCAAAAAAGAAAGCATCGCAATAGGGGAGGTAATTTTTCCATTTATGATCGGACACAAAATCCGTCCTTGATGATTTGCACTCGACAATCCAAATTTGACCCTTGTTGTTTATGCCTATAACATCAACCCGAAGACCATTGGTGGGTGCAAACTCTTCCAGATAGCTAAAACCCCTATCCTTAAGGTGCTTGCCAACACCTTTGGCTAATTTTTGCCCATGGGTAGGAATGGGTATCATAAGTTAACTTTTCACTTAAGAGTCGGTCTTGTAGGTTTGAAAATTTGGATTTTGTTTATTTCCCTTGTAAAGCGAAGACAAGATAACACCATATATGTTTGGCAATATTTTTGAACCGGGTTTGTTTTGACAGGTAATATTTCAATTTTCAAAAGCGATTTACGCAAAGCGGCAAAAAGTAAGCGAAGCAGGATTTATTCTGCCAAATCGGAAAAAGACGCACAAAACCTGTTGGCTGATTATCTTCTTCGAGAGGTAAATGTACATCAAATCATAGCCAGCTATAGTCCCATTCAATCCGAAATCAGCCCCATGGGGGCTATCGAAAGGTTGGTAGAAAGGGGATACACCCTGTGCCTACCGGTTGTGGTTGAAAGGAACCAACCCCTGAAATTCAGGTCCTGGAGGATCAACGATGAATTGATTGTGGGCGATTACGGTGTTTCAATTCCCAAAGGAGGGAATTGGGTTACCCCGAAGGTAATTATTGTACCTCTTCTGGCTTTTGATGATAAAGGATATAGACTTGGGTATGGTGGTGGATTTTATGACCGTACCTTGGAGAAGCTCAAACGGGAGAAAGAGTTAAAGGCTGTGGGCTTTGCTTTTTCCGGGCAATATTGTGCGGATATACCGCGGGATGAATATGACCATAAACTGGATACAATTGTTACCGAGCAGGGAATAACCGAGTTTGGTAAACCACAATAAAGGAATGATTAAATGCGGATACTGTTTTTGGGAGATGTCTTCGGAAGAAATGCCCGTGATAAGGTTGCCTCGTCCCTGAAGGGGTTGAGAGAGGAGTTGAAGCTTGATTTTGTCATTGTCAATGGAGAAAACGCAACACAGGGCAAAGGAATAAATCCCAGACATGCCGAGGAACTATTGAAGTCGGGGATAGATTGCATGACCTTGGGAGATCATGCCTTTGATCAACGAAACCTGTTATCCTCTCTTGATAGCTATACCAATATTATCAGACCACTGAATTTGGGCAGGGAACTTCCCGGCAAGGGTTTTGGAATATATGAAACCGAAAAGGGTAAAAGGGTTTTGGTCATGATTGCCCTTGGGCAGGTCTTCATGAAGCAACCGTATGATAATCCCATCAGGTTTGTTGAGGATGTTCTGGCTAAATATCCATTGGGCAAAAGTGTTGATGCGATCGTACTTGATTTTCATTGTGAGGCAACTTCAGAAAAGATGATTGCCGGTCGTATATGGGATGGCAGAGTCTCCCTGGTTGCAGGTACTCACACTCATATACCAACCTCAGATGCTAGAATTCTGCCTGGTGGAACCGGTTATATCACTGATGTTGGCATGTGCGGGGCCTATGATTCAATAATTGGCATGGACCCAATAGTACCGATAGAACGATTTGCAGCGGGTTTTTCGAAAGGCAAAATGATCCCGGCCGATAATGACACAACCTTATGTGGGGTTGTCATTGAAACGGATGATAAAACCGGATTGACAAAATCAATCAAGCAGTTGTTGCGGGGTGGGATCCTTGGCGAGTGATTCGATAAATGGTCGCCCCTCTTTCGATTATCATTCCAACCAATGATTCTGCAAGGGAACTTCCAGATACCGTTACTTCCTTGTTCGAGGGTTTGCAAGATGGTTTGATAAAGGAATTGATTATTTGCGATTCCACTGATGACAAGTCGGTAGAAACAATCGCTGACAAATTGGGGGCGGTATTCATAAAATCAGTTAAAGGGAGAGGAACGCAATTGAGAGAGGGTGCCAAATACTCTTCCGGGGAATGGATGCTGTTTCTACATGCCGATACGCATCTCGGTGAAGGGTGGAACAGGATCGTTTCAGATTTCATTGACTCGCATCCAGATCGGGCTGGATATTTCCGCCTGAAATTTAGGCGCCGGGGCTTCTTCCCACACATGGTAGCCGGTTGGGCCAACCTAAGATCAACCCTTTTTGATCTTCCTTATGGTGACCAGGGATTGTTGATTTCCAGAACCCTCTATGATCAAATTGGTGGGTTTCAGGCCATACCCCTGATGGAGGATGTAGACTTTTGCCGCAAATTAAAGGGCAAACTCATGATGCTGGACGGATTGGCCTCGACAAGTGCCAGAAGGCAGGTCAAGAATGGCTGGATTAGAAGTGGTCTGGGCAATCTTTGGATGTTGACCCGGTATTTTCTGGGCAGTTCGCCTGAAGACTTATTCAACAAATATTATAAATAATCAGTAATTGCTAAGATACCAAAACCTGACTTTGGTATAAACCAGAATATAGTCCCCCCTTTGCCACCAACTCGGCATGAGTGCCTTCTTCGACAACCCGCCCCTGATCAAGGACAATGATCTTGTCAGCATTCCTTACTGTTGCCAGCCTATGGGCAATCACCACTATGGTCCGGTTGCTTCGGAATTCCTCCAGGGCATTCTGGATAAGTTCCTCCGAATTGGAATCCAGGGCTGAAGTGGGTTCGTCCAACAGCAGTATCGGGGAATTCCTGAGAAATGCTCTTGCTATTGCCACCCGTTGTCTTTGACCACCTGACAAATTTGCACCACGAGGACCGCAGGGAGAATCAAGGCCAAGTTGAAGTTCATCCGTAAAGGAAAGAACCTGGGCAGACCGGGCTGCCCTCGTTACCTCTTCATCAGTGGCATTGGTTCGACCCAACAGGATATTGTCCCTTATGGTTTCGTCAAAAATCCCCTTGTCCTGGGCAACGACCGAAAACAACCCCCTGAGTTGAGGCAAGCCCATGGTCTTGATATCAATTCCACCAATGCTGACCTTGCCTTCGGTTGGATCAAAAATCCTTGCCAAAAGATTGAATACAGTGGTCTTGCCTGCTCCCGAGGCACCAACGATGGCGGTCATTTTCTGTGGAGGTATCCTGAAGGTCAAATTGTTGAACACTTCCAGGTCGGGATAGCTGAACGCCACATCCTCGAAGACAATCTCCAGATCATCCCCGGTGTAATCCAGGGTTTCCGGCTTGGTAATCTGGGTTATGTTCGGCTTTGTCTCCAGCAACACATAAACCCGCTCCAGTGAAACCCTCGTCATCTGCCAGGCGGTAATCAAACCGGACATCCTTCTGAAGGGATCGAACATCAGGACGATGGCCGTGAAGAAACTCATGAACTGGCCGGTGGTTTTTTCACCGTTGATCACCTCGGTTCCACCAAGTATCAGCAAGCCAAGGAAACCCAGGCCAGCCACAACATCCACCAGAAAGGGAACGGCAGCATTGCCACCGGCTGCCCGGATGGAAGCACGGCGACTTTCGGTAGCCTTGCTGACAAACCTGGAAATCTGGTTGTTTTCCAGCAAATTCAACTTGATGGCATGAATGCCATGGAATATCTCATCCAGCCTGACGGTAGTCTCGGAGGAAGCCCTTCGGTGGATTTGGGTGGATTTCCTGATTTGCCTCTGGAGCCAGATGATGGGGAAAATAAGGAGGGGTATGCCCAGACAGGTAACCAACGTCCATAGGGGATCGATCGAGATGGCAACAAACATGAGGGAGGCAATGGAAATGCATCCCCTGACACCCGTGGCGATATAGCCGGACCAAATCATTTTGACAGCATCTGAATCCCCCAACACCCTTTCCATGATGTTGCCCGGGGAGTTGACCTCGAAAAACATCGTGTCGAGGGTCAGGATATGATCCATCAAATCCTTCTGTAGGTTCAATTTTATCCGTTCGCTCACTGACACGATAATCATGGTGCTTATGAAACCTGCGAAGCCACGCAAACAGAACAGGCCCAGGATGGTCAACCCAACCCAAACCAGTGCTTCGGTCAGTTTGTTGGCAAAAATCTCGTCGAACATCGGTTCGATCATGTAACTCAGGGCACCAAGGGTTGAGCCCTGGATCGTCATGAAGATCAGAGCAAAAGCAATTTTACTGGTTTGGGATTTAAGGTAATAGGACCATAACCATCTGAAGAGTTTGCCGGAAGCATGACTTTCGGATTCCTGAGTCAGTCGGGGAGAAGTAATCGGCATATTAGGACGGTTGAACCAAATCTAATTTAATTTTATCGAATAAAAATGAGAAATTTCTTCATGAGACAGTTGGTAATTTTACTCTCCGAAATCTACTTACCATTGAGATAAATTATTAATTTCAAGGTAAGTTTCAACAAACCACAAGTCATCTAAAATTTTGTGTAATTGTTGTTAACCATCAGGTAGGACAGGTTTGATTCCTTGATTAAACCGTCAATTAGAAACAGTTCTGCCTAAAGGAAAATAGATTAATGACCAGATTTTTTGGCAGACACCACATAGCAATTCCGGGTCCTTCAATATTACCTGATCGCGTAATTCAGGCCATTGGCAGAGCTTCACCGGACATATACGATCCCGAGTTGGCGGAAATGGTTTATGGGATAATAAAGGATCTAAAAACCGTAGCCGGAACCAAGGAATATGCCAGTATCTACATTTGTAACGGTCATGGTGTATGGGAAGGTTCCCTAACCAATTTACTCAACAAGGGTGATAAGGTTCTGGTTTTGGCAACGGGGATTTTTGCCCCTGGTTGGGGAGGGTTTGCCGAAGCATTGGGTCTGGAGGTAGAAACTCTGGATTACGGCAAGAGAAATCCAGTGAATACGGAAACATTGCTTGAGAGATTGTCAAGGGACAAGCAACATAAGATCAAGGCTGTTCTGGTTGTCCAGGTTGATACATCAACTTCTGTAAGAAATGATATACAGGCAATTTCCAAGGCAATTAAAAGCATTGATCATCCTGCCTTGCTCGCAGTTGACTGTATCGCCAGCCTGGGGTGTGAGAGTTTTTACATGGATGAATGGAATGTTGATGTAATGATAGCCGGTAGCCAAAAGGGATTGATGACACCACCAGGTCTAGGCTTCATTTTCTTTAATGAACGGGCACGTGAGGCTGGTAAAAATGTAAATCTCAGAACACCGTATTGGGATTGGGAAAGAAGGGTTAACCCCGAGGAGTTTTACCAGTTGTTTTGTGGTACTGCCCCAACACATCAGCTTTTTGCACTCAGAGAAGCACTCAACATGATTCTACATGAAGAAGGCTTGGAACAGGTTTTCAGGAGACATGGAATTATTGCAGAGGCTATTTGGGCTGCTTTTGATACTTGGAGTTCAAAGGGCAAGATAGAAATGAATATCAGGGACAAACATTCCCGAAGTCATTCGGTATCCACCATTAAGTTGTTGCCTCCCAATGGAACATTGTTGAGAAAATGGACACGAGATCATGCTGGCCTGACTCTGGGGATAGGTTTGGGTATGGGCACATCAGAGGATCCCAAATCTACAGGGTATTTCAGGATTGGTCATATGGGACACATAAACCCCAATATGATTTTAGGTCTTCTGGGTTCGATAGAAGCAGGATTCGAAAATTTGGGAGTGGTAAGAGGCACTGGGGCCTTGGAGGCAGCTGCCAGGGTTATTGCACAAACACAACAGCAAGCAAATTAAATCATTGTGAGTTTAAGCTTATCGAAGAATAATCCACAGTAAATATAACTGTGATAAGATTATGTTCCGAAAAAGAAAAGTTTATGAAGACCTTGGGATAAGGGGAAGTCAGTACCAAATTCCTAGACGTGGATTCTATCCACAGCATCAATTATTGATTGAATTTTGGTCTCAAGGTTTTGCAGGTTTTCCTTGGTTTCCTCTACAACTTCGGGTGGTGCCTTGGCAACAAAGCCCTCATTTCCCAAGCGGACTTTAAGTTTTGAAATTTCCTTCTCCAACGATTCCTTGGATTCAAACAGCCGATTCATTTCAAGGTTCAGGTCTATGACTTCCCCAAGGGGTAGAGAAATTTCACCACCATCAACTGTTATGGTGATGGACTCACTTTCAGGATTTTGTTGGAAGACTGGTGTATTTGTTCTCGCCAACCTCATTATCATGTTCTGGTATTTTTCGAGGATGGTAACCTTTGAATTTGACAAAGACATTATTGAGAGTGGAGTAATTACTTTTGGAGGAACACGCAACTGGCTTCTGACTGAGCGGATGTTTTCAATTATACTGATAACCCATTCCAGTTCGGAATTTACTTCGGAATTACCAAAATCATTGAAAGAAAGTTGAGGCCAGTCAGCATGTATGAGCCTCTCGTCAGTGGTGTAGAGTTCACCCCACAATTCCTCGGTCTCAAAAGGCATAATCGGGTGTAGCAAGACTATGGATTGCTGAAATACCCAAGCCAAGGTTGATTTGGTCTCAGCAACTATTTCTGGATCCTCTGAATCCAGCAAAATCTTGCTAAACTCCAGATACCAGTCACACAATTTACCCCATATGAAAGCATAAAGGGTATTTGCGGCGTCGTTGAAACGATAATTCTCTAGGGCAGTATCAAATTTTTCCTGTGCTATGGCTGTCTCACCTATTATCCAGGAATTGATTCCATGTTTAGTATTTTTGGGATCGAATTGAGGATCAATCTTGCAATCATTCAGGTATAGAAACCTCCCAGCGTTCCAAATTTTGGTACAGAAATTCCTGTATCCACCAACCCTTCCTTCTGATAGTTTGAGATCCCTTCCCATAACGGCCATGGAGGTCAGGGTAAATCGAACAGAATCAGCTCCATATTTTTCAACGAGTTCAATCGGGTCAATCACATTTCCCAGCGATTTTGACATTTTCTTGCCAAATTTGTCCCTGACCAGGGCATGGACATAAATGTCAGTGAAAGGGATGTCATTAACCAGGACCAATTGCATCATCATCATGCGGGCTACCCAGAAGAATATGATATCAAAGCCCGTTACAAGTACATTTGTCGGAAAATACCTTTCCAATTCGGGAGTTTCTTCCGGCCATCCCAGTGTACCGATTGGCCAAATGCCTGAGGAAAACCATGTATCCAGTACATCTGGATCTCTGGTGAGAGATTTGCCGTTGGCCATTTGTCTGGCTTCATCTTCGGTCAAGGCACAGTATCGGTTGCCCCCGTCATCATACCAAATTGGTATCTGGTGTCCCCACCAAAGCTGGCGTGAAATACACCAGGGTTCAATGTTCTCCAACCAGTTGAAATAGATTTTTTCATATTGCTTGGGGTGGATACGTGTTTGTCCATTTCTAACGGCCTCGATGGCTGGACCTACAATCTTTTTGGTATCAAGGAACCACTGGTCGGTAAGAAACGGTTCAATGGGGATATTCGATCTGTCCCCATGGGGAACTGTATGTGATTCGGTTTTTACATCATCCAAAAGACCTTTTTCGGTCATTTGCACAACAATCTTCTTACGGGCCTCGAATCGATCCAGACCATCCAGTTCAAGTGTGGTTTCAGGAATATCAAGATTACCCAGAAAATCGGTGTTTCCCTTCAGACTCATCCGGGCCTTGGAAGTCATTACATTGATTGCAGGCAATGCTGTACGCTTGCCAACCTCCCAGTCATTGAAATCATGGGCTGGAGTGATTTTGACTGCTCCTGATCCTTTCGTGGGGTCAGCATAGGAATCTGCAACTATTCTGATTTTTCTGCCAACCAATGGCAGTACAACATACTTTCCTATCAGATGGGTGTATCTTGCATCTTCCGGATGAACCGCAACTCCTGTATCACCCAGCATGGTTTCCGGCCGAGTCGTTGCAACTACAAGGTAATCCCGCTTTTCGAACCTGACAGGGTCACCATTCGCATCAAATGCAACCGGGTATTCAAAGGATTCCCCATCGGCCAAGGGATATCTGAAATACCACATGTTCCCGTTTACCTCGACCTGTTCAACTTCCAGATCGGAGATTGCAGTTTCAAAATGCGGATCCCAGTTTACGAGTCTTTTGCCTTTGTAGATCAGCTTTTTGTTATAAAGTTCAATGAAGACTCTCAAAACGGCATCATGAAACCCCTTGTCCATGGTAAATCGGTTTCGGGACCAATCACAGGAAGCTCCAATTCGTTTGAGCTGGTTTATAATTTCACCTCCTGATCGTTCTTTCCAGTCCCAGACCTTCTCCAAAAACTTATCTCGGCCAAGTTGGTTTCTTGAGGGTAATCCCGCTTCAGCCAACTGTCTTTCAACAACCATCTGGGTTGCGATTCCAGCATGATCCTGACCGGGCTGCCATAAAACATCGTAACCTTTCATGCGGTGCCAGCGTATCAGGATGTCCTGAAGGGTATTGTTGAAGGCGTGCCCCATATGAAGAGCCCCAGTAACATTTGGGGGTGGAATCATTATGCAGAAGGAGTCCTGACCATCTTTGGCATTTGCTCCCGCCTTGAACGCTCCACTGCCTTCCCACATGGAATAGATTCTCGGCTCAACTTCGCTGGGTTCATATTTGGGTTTCATTGTGCAATTATGACTTCTCTGAAAAACTTATGCTAATTTTCGATGCGGGGTACTGGCTAAATTTACTGGGGAATGTATATAAACCTAAAATAAGTTATTTCCACTTTTCTCTATGTTCATATTGCAACAAATTCCTATTTATTGTTATTGTCATGTCCGTATGTCATAGAACTATAGTTAGGTAGATATTTTCCGTTATTTTCAGAAATGTGAGTTCATCAATGTCAAAGTTTGGGATTAGTCAAGGTGTTAAACGAAGGGAAGATTCCCGATTTCTCAAGGGTGAGGGGAGTTATGTCGACGACATCAAACCTGCAGAAAGTCTCCATGCACATTTTTTTCTGTCACCTGTTGCCCATGCCAAGATAACAATGCTTGACGTAACTGACGCCAAGGCGTCACCTGGTGTTGTGGCGGTCTATACCGCACAGGACCTGGTTGCAGGAGGCATGAAAAACAGAATGGTTGCCGAGCTATTGCCCAGCAAGGGCTCCAAGATTCCGGATCCGGCACGAACAATTCTGGCCGAAGAAAAGGTGCGTTTTGTCGGTGAACCTGTTGCCATTGTAATTGCCGAAACAATAAATCAGGCCAAGGATGCGGCCGAGTTGATCGAGTTTGATTTTGAGGAATTGGATGCTCATCTGGCTCTCGAACCAGGTGGCGAGGATTTGCATGATGAGGCACCGAGCAACATTTCATTCCAATGGGCCAAGGGTGACAAGGAAGCCGTGGACAAGGTCTTCAGCGAGGCTCCGCATGTTGTTTCGCTTCTGGTGGATGACAACAGGGTCATAGCCAATTCGATTGAGCCAAGGGGGTGTTTTGCCGAATGGGAAAACAACAGGCTTCACATGTGCATGAACGGACAGGGTGTTTGGGTTGGCAAGGATGAGCTGGCAAACCTGCTTGGTTTGACTGAGGACAAGGTGAGGGTAACCACCCCGGATGTTGGTGGCGGATTTGGAATGAAGGGATTCAACTACCCTGAAAACTTTGCAGTGGCTCAATCAGCAAAGATGTTGGATAAAACAATCCATTGGATGGGAACCAGATCAGAGGCCATGCTGAATGACAATGGTGGAAGAGACCTGACCACAAGAGTCGAAGCAGCCTTTGATGACAACTACAAAATTGTTGGTTATCGTGTCATCACTCATTGTAACATTGGTGCATATAACTCCTATTATGCACAATTCATTCAAACCGATTTGTTTAGAAAAGTAATTTCAGGCGTTTATGATATTCCCAATATCTATTTTGAGGTAACCGGGATCTTCACCAATACGGCACCGGTTGATGCCTATCGGGGTGCAGGGAGGCCTGAAGGCATCTTTGTCATGGAGAGATTGATTGATCATGCATCTCGTGAATTGGGCATTGATTCCATCGAGCTCAGGCGCAGAAATTTTATCAAGCCCAGCCAGTTTCCCTACAAGAATTTCGCCCATGAAACGGTCGATGTTGGCAATTTTGAAAAAGTCATGGACAGAGCTGTAGTTGAAGCCGATATACCCGGGTTTGACAAAAGAAAAGAACAATCCCGAGAAGGTAATAAATTGCGGGGTTTGGGGATTTGCTATTACATTGAAACCATTCTGGGGGATCCCAGCGAAACAACCAAACTGGAGTTTTGTGAGGATGGCATGGTCAATGTCTATGTCGGGACCCAATCAAATGGGCAGGGGCATGAAACTGCCTATTCACAGATACTCCACGAAAGATCGGGAATTCCCTTTGACAAGATCAGAATCGTCCAGGGTGACAGCGACTTGATAAAAACCGGTGGAGGTACCGGCGGGTCCAGATCGGTCACGACCCAGGGGACGTCCATCAATGGTACAGCCGATAAAATGATAGAAAAATTCAAGCCATTTGTAGCCGAGGAACTGGACACAGATGAAAGTCTGCTCGAATATGAGGAAGGTGCTTTCAAAGATCAAAAATCCAATAAGTTTCTTGGGATCATGGAAGCGGGTTCATTGGCTATTTCAAAGCAGCGGGAAGATTTGATTACCACTGAAGTTACGACCGAAATCAGGGACAAGTCCTTTCCGAATGGTGCACATATCTGCGAGGTGGAGGTCGACCCTGAAACAGGATATACCAAGGTGGTGAAATACACGGTCGTTGATGACCTTGGAGTGATAATCAATCCCATTCTGGCACAGGGCCAGGTTCATGGTGGAGTTGTTCAGGGTATTGGTCAAATCCTGACGGAACATGTCGGTTTCGATGAATACGGTCAGTTATTGACAGGGACGTTCATGGATTATGGCATGCCCAGAGCAGATAATGTTCCTTTTATTGAATTTCACTCCGAACCGACTCCTTCCATAAACAATCCAATTGGTATGAAGGGGTGTGGCGAAGCTGGTACTATTGGTGCTCTAGCTGCAGTTACAAACGCGGTACAAGATGCCTTGTGGGACAAGGGTATAAAGATGGTTCAGGCCCCACTAACCCCCACCAGGGTTTGGGGTTTGCTCAACGGTTAACGATTGGGAATTTGCTACTGTTCGGCAACAACTTCAGGTGTCAAACCAAGATAGTCCAAGGTCAATATTCCGATCTTGGAAAGCAGGTTGAATTTGGCAGAATCCCTTTCTATTTCGGCTTCAACAAGTCGGGTTTCGTCAGACAGCAAATCCTGTTCGGCTTCAAGTACGTCCAGAGTTGACTTGGTTCCCAGGGATTCTTCAACCCTGGTACCCTGGAGAACCAGCTCGGAATATTCCTTTTGCTGAAGATTTACATCAATCATGGATTCTGCAATACCCAGCATATGCCAAGCATTGACGATTTCATTCTCTTGGAGTTTTGCTTCATGCCTCAAATCAATTCTTGCCTTTTGCAGTCTTTGTTCTGATTGCCTCAAAGCCGAGGATAATCTACCACCGCTATAAAGAGGAATGCTTGTCCGAATACCAATTGTGAGGTTATTTCTTGGTGTTTCATTAAACTCCCTCAAGTTCAGATTAGTGGAAGCACTACCACTCAGGTTTATTGGTGGTCTCGACGTTTGGATACTGACTAGTTCACGTTGCTGCTGGGTAATTGTAACTTCCAATTTGGCCTGTAACAGAGCTGGATTATTTTGATTGGCCAGTTCCAGGGCACTTGGAATATTTATTGGAATCTCAACGTCAAAGTAGGTGGCAGATAAATTATCAGGATATTTGCCTACTGCTAGGTTAAAAATTTCCCGAGCAATCTCGACCTGACCATCACGCGTTCTGACATTGCCCATTGCTGCAGTAATTCGGGATTCGACCAGACTTAGTTCAGTGCGGGAAATATTGCCTAATTCGTAGCGGCTTTTTGCAGCCTCCAGCTGAGACTCAAGACTATTCAGATTGTTTTTCTCCAATTCCAGAAGGTTATAAGCCTTGAGGACATCCAGATATGCGTTGGCAGCATTTAACAAAACCGTCTGCTCAATCTGAGTTCGGTTCAATAATACGACTTGCTTGTTGATTTCCTCGATATCGACAGCCAATTCATTGGCACCAAAATCAAACAACGGGTATTGCGACGACAATTCAACTCTACCACCAAGAGAATTGTCATTATTATTCATGCTTGAGGAACTGTAAGCCTGATAATTGGAACTTAAATCGAGCGCAAGTGTGGGTTTCGATCCAGCATCAGTCTGCGTAATCTGCTCTTCCTGAATGGCTACCAGATAGTCGTTACCCTGTAAAAGAGAGCTATTATTGTAGGCTGCGATCAAAACTTCTTCCAAACTTTCCGAATGAGCTGCTTGAAATGATCCAAACAGGCACAGCAAAATTACACTGAACGAAATATGGGTCTTGCTCGGAAAAAATCTTGAAAGTTGCATTGATAATTTTAAGGTTAGATTTTCTAGAAAACAAACTCCCTGGTCTTGGTGAATCCATTGAGTTTGGGGGCTTCAGCATCAAAGGCAGTATGCCAGTCAATTCCTCCCTCCGTTTTATAACCAATCCTGCACTTGCCACCATGCACGGTATTGACAACAGCACCGATTCTTCCTCCCAGTTTCAACTGGTCAAGAATCTGTTGGGGTACGGTTTCAATACCACCCTGACAGGTAATTACATCATAGGGGCTGTAACGGGACACACCTTCCACCAAAGGCCCTGATACAGGTACGGCATTATCAACAGAATGAAGTGCAAAGGTATTTTCTGCCAGGCTGGAAAATTCTTCCTCCTCCTCAAGCGAGATTACAGCTTCGGCCATTGAGGCGATAATGGCAGAAGAATAACCCAGACCCGAACCTATATCCAGAACAAGCTCGTCAGAACGAATAGCAAGGGCATCAAGCATTTTTGCCAAAATTCTGGGATCCAGCAAAAACCTGTCGTGGCCAATGCCCAGATGGTCACCAATGTAGGCCAATTCCTTTTTCGATGATGGAACATATTCTTCACGAGGGATGGTCAGCATCGCCTGAATTATGGGAAACCTGGTTACATCTGATGGCCTGATCTGGCAATCAACCATGTTAATTCTTCGTTGTTCGAAATCACACGACAAAAAGATGCCTCCCCTGGTTCAAATCACGGTCAAGTAAAGGCTCACCAACTTTATGGAAATCTGATAGTTACCGATTAATTAATCCAACCAGCGAAATTATGGAGCGGACGATGGGATTCGAACCCACGGCCCTAACCTTGGCAAGGTTATGCTCTACCCCTGAGCTACATCCGCTTAATTTCCATAAACATATAGAGTCGTTTACAAGTTACCTAATTTACTAATTCGTCTGCTTCAAGCAAGTACTGATAATTTTGTTTGAAACCAGACAAAAAATTGTTACTGATTAATTGTATATCCTGCCTGAACCAATAAATCCACATTCAAATGATTATTCCCCGCTTTCGACTTCAGCTTGAATTTTTTCTGCACGCGCCAATTCCCTTTCTTTTTGTCGAATGTTCAGGATGACAACGATACTTGAGAAAGCCATTGCCCAATAAATATATCCCTTGTGAATATGCAATCCAAAGCCATCAGCAGTTAGAAAAACCCCGATCAGAACAAGAAAACAAAGTCCGAGTGTTTTGAGGGAAGGATATTTTTCAATAAATTGGGAAACCCCTTCTGCCGAGATCAGCATGACTATGATTGCCACAACAATTGCGGCAACCATGATCCACACATTTTCGACGAGGCCAATTGCCGTCAGTACCGAATCAATCGAGAAAACAACATCAAGGACTGCTATCTGCAAAATAATTGCAATCGAGCTGACTCCCTTTACCGTAGGGGCATGTTTTTCCTCATCCAGGCTGAATATTTCCTTTGAGGCTTTGACAATCAGGAATGAACCGCCGGCAATGAGAATTATGTCCCGCCAGCTCAACATTAAATCAAGCCCAAGGAATGAGGAAAAGGTAATCACATCCCTGGTCAGGGTAGTAAGCCAGGTAATCGAAAAGAGAAAGGCAATTCTGAAGATCAGGGCCAGACCCAAGCCGATAATCCTGACCTTGCGTCTTTTTTCCTTTGGCAATTTGGATGCCGCAATGGAAATAAACAGAACATTATCGATGCCCAGAATGATTTCAATGGCACAAAGGGACAGGAAGCCGAAGATTAACGGCAGGTATTCATACATTTTACAGACTTACTTTAACTCAAGACCAAGGATGTGTATTTCAAATCCAGTTATTGGTATAAAACAATTACTATCTTTATCACACAATCCCTCCAAATAATGGCTAACTGAAATTATACAATTTGCATGTCTCCTATGGATAAAAATGATACTGCAACATATTCATGGAATAGGAACTCGATGATCGGAGCCAAATGTCTGACCTGAAATACCTTGAAGGATTAAACACAGCTCAACGTGAAGCTGCCAAATGTACAGATGGACCCTTGCTGATTGTAGCTGGTGCTGGAACGGGCAAGACCCGAACACTCGTCACAAGATTGGCTCACATTATTAATCTGGGATTGGCCCGACCATATGAGATTTTGGCAGTTACTTTTACCAACAAGGCCGCCAATGAATTGAAAGACAGAATCCAATCCTTGACAGGAATCGATCCCTTGGAATTATCATGGGTAGGGACCTTCCATTCAATGGCTGCCAAAATACTGAAAATTGAAGCTGAACGGATCGGCCTCAACAGCAATTTCACCATTCTTGATGACAAAGATCAAACCAAGATTGTGAAGGACTTGCTCAAGTCAAAAGAAATCACGCCTGAAGAAATTCCTCCCAGAATGCTAACCGGGCAAATCAATAAATGGAAGAATGATGCAAAAACACCATCCAATTTAACAAAGCAGGATAAGGAATTGTTCCAGGATCGGGCAGAAAATCTCTATCAAACATATCAGAAGGAATTGCTTCAATCAAATTGTGTCGATTTTGGCGACCTGCTTCTTCATGTTGTCACTCTTTTTACCAAACAGGCGGATGTACTCAAGACCTATCAGGATAAACTCTTTTACATAATGGTGGATGAGTATCAGGATACCAATATTTGCCAATATCAGCTGCTGAGACTTTTGACCCAAAGAAAGAAGAAAAACATTTGTTGTGTTGGAGATGACGATCAGGCCATTTACAGTTGGAGGGGAGCCAGACCCCAGATAATGCTGAATTTCTCCGAGCATTATAAGGATGCCAAGATTATTAAGCTTGAAGAGAACTACCGCTCAACCAAACATATCCTTGGTGCAGGAGTGGGTTTGATCAAGCAGAATCTCATGCGACATGATAAAACACTTCGGGTTGGTTTGCCAAATACAGATCACGCCAACAAGGTCAGGATCCATGCGTTTGATGAGTTATTTGCCGAGGCAAGGTTTATTGGAAATGCCATCAGGAAATTGACAACAACCGGGTTGAATGGAAGAAAATTTAGCTATTCGGAGATTGCTGTCGCAGCCAGAACATGGGCCGAAACGGCTGATATAGAAGAGCGCTTTTTTGAAATGAATATTCCCTATAGGGTAATTGGAGGTCCAAAGTTCTTTGATCGAAAGGAAATCAAGGATGTAATGGGTTATCTGAAGGTTAGTCATAATCCCCTTGACAACTTCAGTTTGGCACGGATTATCAACACTCCCACGAGGGGAATAGGAAAGATTACACATCAAAAGATCCGCCTTTACGCCTCTGAACACAACATCTCGCATCTTGAAGCAGCACGAAAACTGGTATTGGATAAAGGTCTCGCCACAGCATCTTCGACCAAATTGGGAAAATTTCTAGCACTTCTGGAAGAAGGATCAAGAAAACTGAATGATCCGACACTTTTACTAAGCAATTCTATCAACACCTTAGTATCTGAAATTGGATATAGAGATTACCTGGAGAAGAACTATCCGGAGAATTTTGAAGAGCGAATTGACAATGTTGTAAAGTTGTCTGATATGGCCGGACGATATGAAACTCTGGGTGGGTTTATCGAACAGGCGGGATTAATGAACACCGAAGAAGACCCGGATGATCATTCCAATGATCAGGTATCCCTGATGACCTTGCATGCTTGCAAGGGTTCGGAATATCCGGCCATGTATCTTATCGGATGGTATGAAGGAGGACTTCCATTAAGCAGGACCATTGAAGAGCGATATCAGGTAATTTCTCCTTCTGTATACCAGCTCGCCATGTCCCTGTTATATAACCCGCCCAAAAATACCCTCGAAAGAAGGAGATTTCTTGATTTGGCCAAGTTTGTACTCCAGGAAAAGCCAGGGGAGAAATCAGACAGGGATAATTTGGGAAAGACGCTTGCCAGGATGATACTCGGGGGAGACGGAATGAAATTCTCCAAGGAAGAGGAAACACTAGCCAAAAAGATAACAACTTCGGAAGCAATTGAAGAGGAACGGAGATTGGCTCATGTCGGTATTACCAGAGCAAAAGAACTTTGTGTTATTTCATACAATCAAGTAAACATGTTCAGAGGACAATTTATTTCCGGGTTGCTTCCCTCCAGATTTATTGATGAACTGCCGAGTGATGATGTTGAACACTATGTCAAGGAAAGATTAGCCTCTAGGGAATCTGTCAGCCCTCGATCCGTTCCACTACAAAATAAAATTCAAAACGGGAGGAGATCATTTACTCCCAAAGCAGATAAAACCAATTCAATCTCGGAAGGTGATCGGGTGTTGCACAAGGTTTTTGGTAAAGGTTCTGTAATAGCCAGCAGCAATAATCGGTTGTTGATCAAGTTCGACAACAATCAGGAAAAATTGATATTGAACGATTATGTTACGCTTCTGTGATAAAGTGGTTTGGGGTAGAGTCGGAAACACCTTGACAGGTGTTTCCGAAGAGGAGGAAATTACTTGTGATAGCAAGTTTTGCGGGTGACGGATTCCAGGTCGCACCTGTTGATTCCAATATCTTCCAGTTCTCTGTCTGAAAGAATCGCAAGTTCCTTCATGGTACGTTTGTACATCTTGTATTGTTGCCATTTTCTTTCCAGGGCCTTCTTGTAGGTCCCGAGAATATGGTACAAATTTACTGCGGGTAAGGATACATTATCAAGAACAGCCATTTTATTTACTCCTTAAATACAAGAGGTTGTTGTGTAAAACATTTGAGGGAAATATTGTGATTAAATACGCCAACTCAACATCAGTTTTTGCAACCCCAAATTGCAATGGTTGCAATGCTCAAGCATCAATCTTTTTGTATTCTGGAAATAGTGTTTTTGGTTGAATATCTATTAGTAATATTCCATTCATTCACTGGATAAAATCGAAATGTCTGTTACAAAAGAAACCATCCTAAATGAGCTTGCCAGGATTACAGTCCCCGAGGGCAATATTGTTGACCTGAACATGGTTAAGGCCCTAGTAATTGATCAGGGTAATGTCAGTTTTGTCCTTGAGGTTCCAACCGAGAAGGGAAAGCGTATGGAACCGGTAAGAGAATCCGCTGTTAGGATTTTGGAGCAGCTTCCCGGTGTCGAAAGAGTTTCGGTTGTTATGACTGCCCATTCGGAAAAGGCATCCAAACCAGCCGATAAGGGTCCACCACCGGATCTGAAATTGGGTGGGCATCCCCGACAGGAAACAAATCTGACCAACCTTGAGGGTGTCAGGAAAATCGTTGCTGTAGCCTCGGGCAAGGGTGGAGTAGGCAAATCCACTGTTTCACTCAATCTGGCTGTTTCGCTTGTTAAGTTGGGTTACAAGGTTGGTTTGCTCGATGCAGATATACATGGACCTTCATTACCCATAATGACAGGAATGTCTTCAAAACCATATTCACCAGATGGGAAAACCATAATCCCTCTGGAGGTTTTCGGAATCAAGGTCATGTCAATCGGCTTCCTGCTGCCGAAGGAGGAGGCGGTAATCTGGCGTGGTCCAATGTTGATGGGGGCCTTGCAGCAAATGATGCAGCAGGTAAAATGGGGTCAATTGGATATAATTCTTGTCGACTTGCCACCAGGAACGGGCGATGTTCAATTGACTCTATGCCAAAGGTTTCCCCTAACGGGTGCAATTATCGTTTGTACGCCCCAGGATCTGGCTCTGGCAGATGCCAGAAGGGCGATAACCATGTTTCAAAAACTCAACTCGCCGGTTTTGGGCATAGTTGAGAACATGTCCTATTATTTATGCCCTAAATGTAATAACAAGGATTTTGTTTTTGGCAGAAATGGAGCACGTGATGAGGCTCGCAAACTGGGGGTACCTTTCCTTGGAGAAATTCCCCTGGAGATGTCAATCCGAAAAGGTGGTGATGATGGAAAACCCATTGCCTTGAATCCATGCAAAACAGCTGATGTCTTTTCCTTGTTCGGTGAATTGATAATTTAATTCAATTTTTTTTTGAAATTTCATTTTTTTTCGAAAAGAATTCGAAAATTTAATTTAACAGTTCACAAGAAAATCTCTTAAATCAATATATAGACAAAATACTGTAATTTAATCAATATATAGTTTAAATTAGTGGTATAAAATGGTTTGAATTCCCATAAAAAACCTGCTATATCCATAATACCCTAACCTTTTCTAGTTGAGTGGTTTGTTGTCATGGCAAGTGGCATTGAGGTAGGCGCAGGTGATTTACGTAGGAAACCAACATTGGGAGGGGTATTTAGGGGGTAGCGGTTTACAAGAATAATAATTCCACGACCGACTACCCCAAACTACAATTATTAGGGGTTGTTGAATTGCTGACAATTTTTCGTGGGGAAAGTACCCATAAAATGGATCAAAAGGGAAGGGTATCCATACCGGCTGATTATCGCCGTATCATTATTGAGGAAAATGCCAAGGTCGGAAAGGAATTGGATCAAAACACCCTGGTGATTGTTTTTGGTGATAACAGGCAAAGCCACCTTGAATGTTATCCACTAACCCTTTCAAGGGAAATTCATGAAAACATCAAGTCCAAATTTCCCAGGGGTACCCCAAAACGGGAATTTCTCGACAATTTTTTTGAAACCAAATCAATTGCTGTACAAATTGATCCAAATGGACGGATGTTATTGCCACAGCATGTCAGAACCAAGGCAGAATTGGGTAGCAATGTCTGCTTCGCTGGCAAAGGCGAGAGTTTCCAGATGTGGAATCCAGAGAAATATTCGCAAAGGCAAAAGGAACTGGAAGCAATGTTCAGAGACGAAGAGATCATTTCCAATCCTTTGGTATTGCTTGAATGAACAGAGAAAATGACACAAGGTCTGGAACAATTGGAAAATTCCGGTACTCATATACCAGTACTTCTGGAGGAATTTCTGAAAGAGGTTTCCCCAATTGAAGGAAATTGGCTTGATGGAACCTTTGGGGCAGGTGGTTACTCAAAGGCCTTGATTGCAGCCGGGGCCAACAAAGTCATTGCCCTGGATTGTGACCCTGAAGCAAAAAAGCAATATTGCAGTCTTCCGAATGAATACAGTGAAAAGATTGTATTTTTGGCAAGCTGGTTTGGTAATTTTGACCAAAAGAGCGAAATCCAGACATATTTCCCCCTGAACGGTGTCGTATTGGATCTGGGAGTGTCATCCTCACAGTTTGATCAGAGTGTACGTGGGTTCTCCCTCAATAAGGATGGACCCCTGGATATGAGAATGTCACAAAGGGGTATAACAGCTGCCGAACTTGTAAACCAATATTCCGAGTCTCAATTGGCTGATTTGTTTTATTATTATGGCGAGGAAAGGGCAGCAAGAAAAATTGCAAGGGGCATTATAAACGAAAGAAAAAACGGACCAATAACATCAACCCTTCAGTTGGCAAATCTCATCAAGCAGTTTGTACCAAATTCCGGTAAGAATAAAATACATCCCGCAACCAAAAGTTTTATGGCCTTGAGATTGGTGGTAAACAGGGAACTGGAACAATTGGAAGAAGGTTTGCATGCTGCTGCCAGGGTTTTGAGGGCAGGGGGAATATTGGCAATAGTTACATTTAATTCTTTGGAAGATCGGATTGTAAAATACTTTCTTAATCCAAAAGAAGAGAGGAATCGCTATTTCCCGCATGAGGAGCAGAAAGAATTTCCTTTCAGGGTTAAGAATTCCAAGCCGATCAAGCCAACCGCAGAGGAAATCAATCGCAATCCCAGGGCGCGATCGGCAAAATTGAGAGTGGGAATTCGCAACTGTATCGAGAACGAATTGGCAATGCCCTCGTTGCTGTCAAGGTTCAGGAATAAATTCGTTTAGATATGAGTTGGCCAGCTTTTTTTATCTGGTTGTGCTTGACCCTATTGTTGGGATTTGGAACAAATATAGTCAACCAGCAAACCAATGAAGTCAGACGGGAAGTGGAGAGGCTGACCGCAGTCAAGGAATTGAATAGCGAAAAATTACAGATATTGGAGGTTCAGTGGGTTCATTTGACAAATCCGGAATTCATCAGGAAAATGACTGAGGAAAACTTTGATCGCCTATGGATGGTACCAGGAACCAATCTTGACTATGGTAGTATTGAGGATTTACCTTATTATAAAGAGTCACAAAAAGATGAAAATCAATAAACATTCAATTTTGTCGAGCATTGACGATCAACTGAGGGACGATATGAGTTCTGGAAGATCAGAGGTAGGTAAGCGGGAAAATGGTATCCTGGACAGGAATTAGAAAAAAATATTTTGGAATGGACCCGGTATCAACCCGGTCCTTCAGATTGAAATTTCTGGTATTCTTCATTCTTTTGGCCTTCGTAGCTGTGGGAATAAGAATGGCCTATTTTGCTATTGATCCAGGGCAAAATTCAACTTTAAACCGTACCGATAATTTGAACAAGGTCTTTAACCGAGGGGATATTCTTGATAGGAACGGAGTCTTATTGGCTTCCAACTTGCCAGCCTACTCCATCTATGCACACCCAAAGGAAATTGAAAAAGACAAGATTGATGATTTTCTTGATGCCTTGGAGGCAATCGAACCACCAATTCGTTTTGACCGTAATAGCGAAAAGCAGAAGTTGCTGTCCGACAAGAATTTTGTCTGGATTCATAAACGGATTTCCCCTGATCAAAGCCAGCAAGTCAATAAAATTACCATAAAGGGAATCTATACGGGAGAAAGAGAGGTTCGTGTTTATCCAAATGGTAGGTTGGCAGCCCATGTGCTCGGTGGAACCACCTTTGGTGAGGAGCATGTAAACAAGGCTGAAATTGTCGGAGTGGCTGGTGTCGAGAAATATTTCAATGACCTCTTGAACAATAATGATTCAGGCAGGACAAATCTTGAACTTTCGATTGATATCAGGGTCCAGCAAATCCTCACTGAAATGCTTGATTTGGGTATCAAAAGGTTTGGTGCCAAAGGTGGCAGTGCTGTCTTGATGAATGTTCATACCGGTGAAATCATTTCTCTGGTTTCACTTCCCGATTTTGACCCCAATCGAAGGGCTGAATTCATTACCACCGATACCAAAAACCATAACCCGCTTTTCAATATGGTTACTCAAGGTATCTACGAACTGGGATCCACTTTCAAGATTTTTTCAGCCGCAATGGCCCTTGACAAAAACTATTACCAGCGGGATTCGATTATTTCCACACTCCCGATCAAGGTCCGGGGAAAGGAATTCAAGGATTATAGAAACCATACTGAAATGACAGTAATGGAGGCCGTTGCCCGAAGCAAGAATACGGCGGCTATCAGAATGGCACTTGATGTAGGGACCGAAGCCCAAAGAAAATTCCTGATGGATTTGGGGTTTGGCTCGAAAAGCGGTATCCAGCTGCAAGAATCCTCTTCTCCTTTGGTTCCAAGCCAAAAACAATGGACCAACTTGACACTAGCAACAGTTTCCTTCGGGCATGGTATGTCAATTACACCTCTTCACCTTGCATCAGCTTATGCCATACTGGTTAATGGAGGCTATAAGGTCTACCCAACCCTGCTTCGAGCCAATGGAATCGAAGAGGGAGAAAGAGTAATTTCCCCCAAGACATCCAGGGATGTTGTATCCTTGTTGCTAAATGTGGTGGAAAATGGGACAGCAAGGGATACCAGGATCAAGGGTTACCTTGTTGGCGGAAAAACTGGAACCTCTGAAAAGGTTGGGCCAGGTGGGGAATATCTTGAAGATAAAAACTTTGTAATATTTGCATCCGTATTTTCAGGCAAGGAACCAAACTATTCCCTTGTCATAATGTTGGATGAGGCATCTGCTGGGGATGGTTCCGATTACGAACGACAAGCTGGTAGTACAGTTGTGCCACTGACGGGTGAAATTATAGCCAGATTGGGACCGGTTCTAGGTGTAATTCCCGAAAATCAATTACCTGAGGCAATTACATTGGCTTCAAAATGATGAATACCTCCTGCACAAAAAAAAAGAGAATGGAATTCTCTATGGACGATTTGGGTTTTTCCGGGGGAAGCACTCTACAAATTAAGGGTTTGGCGGTGGAAAGCGGCAAGGTAAGGGAAGGTTATCTCTTTGCAGCTTTGGCAGGTACCAATACTCATGGCGCCAACTATATACCGCAGGCTCTTGCAAGAGGTGCTTTAGCGGTTCTAACCGATACCGAGGGGAAGAGAATAGCCCAATCCAAGGGAGTTGAGGGGTTGGATAATTTATTTGTTGATCCTGACCCAAGAAGTAGGTTGGCAAAAGTATCTGCCCAATTCTTCGGTAATATACCTGAAAATCTCGTAGCTGTAACTGGTACCAATGGAAAAACATCGGTTGCTTCCATGTGCCGCCAAATCTGGGAAGAATTGGATCACCCGGCTGTCAATATTGGAACGATAGGTATTGAGGGCGCTTATTCAGCAGCTATCAAGCATACCACACCCGATCCAATAACGCTTCATCTTCACCTTAGCAGGATATCAAGAGAAAATATTAAACATGCAGCCCTCGAAGCTTCTTCACATGGACTACGGCAAAGGAGATTGGATGGTCTGGAATTCAAAGCTGCAGCCTTCACCAATCTGACAAGGGAACATCTTGATTACCATTCCTCGATGGAGGATTATTTTGCTTCAAAGGCAAGTCTATTTGAACGCAATCTCGATGCCGATGGATGTGCAGTAATTTGTATCGACAGTGATTGGGGCAAGCAACTCCATTCAATTATAGAGAAGAAAAAGATAAGGACGATAACTGTTGGTAAGGGGCCGTCTGATCTGAAACTCATCCAACAAAGGTACATGAAGACAGGTCAGGAGATTCTGTTTGAATGGCAGGGTCGGAAGTATGAAACCCATTTCCCTCTTATCGGTGATTTCCAAGCACTAAATGCCCTGACTGCGGCTGGTTTGATCATAGGTTCGGGTACAGAACCGGATGAGGTGTTCAATAAGCTTGAAAAATTGGTTCCTGTACCTGGTAGAATGGAGAATGTAGCTAGGAAGGCCAATGGCGGAATAGTCTTTGTTGATTATTCTCATACACCTGATGCTCTGGAACTGGCCTTGAAATCATTGAAACATCATTTCATGGGTAAAATCCGGGTGGTTTTCGGGGCAGGTGGGGACCGGGACAAGGGTAAAAGGATAATGATGGGTACTGCTGCGAAAAGCAACGCAGCTATGGTTTATGTGACTGACGATAATCCAAGAACAGAAAATCCTGCCCAGATACGCAAGGAAATATTAAAGGGTTGTCCACAGGCTCTGGAAATTGGTGATCGGTCTTTGGCGATTATGCAAGCGGTTCATGATTTGGATACTGGTGAAGCTCTGCTCATTGCGGGGAAGGGACATGAACAAATCCAAATAATTGGTACAACAGAAATACCCTTCTCTGATTCAGAACAGGCAAGTATTGCAGCACGCATTTGTGATGGGAAAAATCCGGGATGATTTGGACTTCGGCAGAGGCAATTTCGGCAACAGGCGGTAATTCCACTTCAACCTGGGTTGCAGAAGGGATGTCCATAGACTCCAGAACGTTAACCAAAGGGGATCTTTTCATCGCGCTTTCAGATATTAGGGATGGGCACGATTTTGTTGAAAATGCATTTGAAGCAGGTGCTTCAGCTGCACTCGTATCCAGGATTCCCAAAAATTATTCAGGTACAAAACCATTATTAATTGTCAATTCAGTTCAACAGGCCCTTGAAGACATGGCCTGTTACCGACGACAAGAATCCCGGGCAAGGATAATTGCGGTCACTGGATCAGTTGGAAAAACCACAACCAAGGAACTGCTGAGATTTGTGCTGTCAAAACAGGGTAAAAAAACCCATGCTGCTGAAAAAAGTTACAATAATCACTGGGGTGTACCCCTGAGTCTGGCCAGAATGCCAAAAGATACCCAATATGGAGTTTTTGAAATAGGCATGAACAATCCGGGTGAAATCTTGCCACTAAGCAGGTTGGTTGAACCGCATGTCGGAATTGTAACCTCGGTTGGAACTGCCCACCTTGCCGCTTTTGAAGATGTTAATGCCATAGCAAGGGAAAAAGCACAGATATTCGGGGGATTCGGTGAACGGGGTACGGCAATAATCAATGGCGATCTCGATACAACTGGAATTCTTGAGGAAACGGCCAACAGTCAGGGTGCCAAAATCATTAAATTCGGATACAATTCCGAAGCACATTTCCAACTCAAGGAAATCAGGTTTTTAGCCAGCGGTGGAACCCAGTTCAATTACCTTGTGGATGGTACCGAGGTTATTTCAAAAATTTCGGCAAGAGGAGAGCATTTTGCCCTGAATGCAATGGCTGTTTTGGCAGCTGTGAGGGAAATTGGTGGTAATGAGGTTACCGCTTCACTGGATTTATCATCTTGGACGCCACAGGATGGCAGAGGGGTTCTGAAGAAAATAAATCTGGATAATAGTGAAGAGGGTTTTACCTTTGATCTATTGGATGACAGTTATAACGCCAATCCAATGTCACTGATGGCCGGTTTCAAGGTTCTGGCCTCCATGGAAGGTTACAAAAGAAAAGTTGCAATCCTGAGTGATATGCTTGAATTGGGCCCGAAAGGTCCGGAAATTCATTCTAATTTGGCTGGTAATCCAATCTGCAGGTCGGTAACACAATTTCATTGTATTGGACCCTTGATGAAGAATTTTTATGACAGTTTGCCCCAGGAAAAAAGAGGAATCTGGGCTGAAACAGCGGATGGAATCTCCTCCAGGGTAAAGGAAATAGTTGCCGTCGGGGATCTGGTGTTTGTCAAAGGTTCAAAAGGATCCCGGGCTGCGGATGTTGTCAAGAAGTTAAAACTACTGCACAAACCAGGATAAAGGAGTTAAGGTCAATAATGTTTGAAATGCTTGCCCAATTGTCTGATGGAGGAGATTTCTTCAATCTCTTCAGGTACATTACCTTTCGAGCCAGCGGGGCATTGATAACCTCTCTCCTGATCGGTTTTCTGATGGGGCCCGCCATGATCAGATACCTCAAGCGGTTACAACCACATGGTCAACCGATAAGAGAGGTTGGTCCTGATCATCAGGCCAAGTCTGGAACGCCGACAATGGGTGGAATGTTGATCATAGGTGCTTTGGTCATTTCAACCCTGCTTTGGGCCAAATTGGATAATGTTTACGTCTGGATAGCCCTGCTTACAACTCTGGCTCTTTCCCTCATCGGCATGATTGATGACTGGTCCAAACTCAGAAAAAATACCCATAAGGGATTATCAGGTAAAAGGAGGCTGGGGGTTGAATTGATCATTGGTTGTTTCGTGGGGTATGTAGCAATCGCTGTCCATCCAGGTGGGTTATCCGGCATGTTGGCCTTTCCCATTTTCAAGGATTGGCTGGTGAATCTGGGTATCTTCTTCATACCTTTTGCTGCCCTGGTAATCGTCGGGTCCGCGAATGCCGTCAATCTGACAGACGGGTTGGATGGCTTGGCCATAGTACCAATCATGATTGCAGCCGGAACCTTGGGTATTATTTCCTATGCAGTTGGGAGGATTGACTTTACAGAATATCTGGACGTTCATTATGTTCCAGGGACTGGAGAACTGTTGATATTCACATCAAGCATAATCGGTGCAGGTTTGGGTTTTTTATGGTACAATGCACCACCGGCAGCAGTCTTCATGGGTGATACCGGTTCCTTGGGATTGGGTGGTGCCGTAGGAACCATAGCCGTATTAACCAAGCATGAGATTGTTTTCGCATTTGTAGGGGGATTATTTGTCGTTGAAGCCCTCAGTGTTATAATTCAGGTTCTTTATTATCGAAAAACCAAGAAAAGAATTTTTGCAATGGCCCCCATTCACCACCATTTTGAAAAGAGGGGTTGGGGTGAGCCCCAAATTGTTATTCGCTTTTGGATAATAGCCCTTATTCTAGCCCTGATTGGTCTAGCTTCCCTGAAAGTCAGATAGGTGTTCAAGCCACCTGGCGTAAAAGATAAACAATTTGCTGTCCTCGGTCTGGGCCGTACAGGACTGGCTACTTGTCATGCGTTGAAGCGGGGAGGGGCTAATGTATTGCCTTGGGACGAAGCGGAACATTCTCGGGAATCTGCTCGAAAACAGAATATTGAACTTGTGGATATCACTAGGGAACGGATTTGGGAAGAAAACCGGATATCCAGACTGATCGTTTCACCAGGAATTCCCCACCTGTATCCCGAACCTCATCCCATAATTCGAATGGCCCTGAACAGAGGAATACCGGTCGATAATGACATTGGTTTGTTCTTCCACTTCCACGAACATTTCAAGCAAAGCAAACCTAAGGGGGAGATTCCAAAAATTGTTGCGGTAACCGGAACAAATGGAAAATCAACCACAGCTGCCCTGATCAACCATGTTTTACAATCACATGGGTACAAAAGTGCTGTAGCGGGGAATATAGGAATAGCCGTATTGGGTTTGGAAAACCTTGAGGAATTGACCCACATTATTCTTGAGGTGTCGTCCTACCAATCGGAGCCTGCCAGCAGGTTAAATCCAGATGTGGCCATTTTTTTGAATCTTGATGAGGACCACTTGGACAGGCATCATGGGATGGGGGGCTATTTTGCCGCCAAGAGAAGGTTGTTTGATGGGAATAATCTGGAATTGGCCATAATTGGTGTTGATGAACCCGAAGGAGAGTTTTTGGGTAATAATATTATTTCCAGGGATCAGGGAACCCGCTTGGCAATAATTTCAAATGATAAATCGAAGAAAATTCCCCATTATGGCATGATCGGTTCAAACAAAACCCTGACAGAGTTTGCAGAAGGCAAAGTCATTGGCACGTATTCAATGGGAAACAATCCCGGCCTATTGGGCAATCATAACCTTCAGAATGCAGCCGCAGCCTATTTTGCCTGTTGTCATCTGAATGTTCCCGGTGAGAAGGTAATCGACTATTTCAATCGTTTCGATGGCTTACCCCACAGAAGTCAGGTTGTAGCCAAAAAGAACGGAGTCATCTATATCAATGACTCCAAGGCCACCAATGTCAAAAGTACAACAAGGGCTCTGGAGTCCCACCAAAGAATACACTGGATTGCCGGTGGATTGGCAAAGGAAGGTGGTATCAGGACACTCGGAAAATCACTCAACAATGTCAAACATGCATATTTTTTTGGTCACTCCGCAAAGAATTTTGCTCTTGAACTCAGACAAGTTCCCCATTCGGTATTCCCCAACCTTCCTGAGGCCATAGTGGCCGCATCAACCAACGCCCGGGCAGGAGACACTGTCCTGCTGGCTCCTGCAGCAGCAAGTTTTGATCAGTACAGGGATTTTGAGGAGCGAGGATTTCATTTTATCAGTGAAGTCAATAAAATTACTTGAAATATCCACGTTCATGATTTATTGATTCTTCTGGGTCGAGAGGCCCATAAACCAAAATAGAATCCATCAAGGATCAATTGGTAAGTAAGAGCGAGCAGTATCATGACAACAATTACCCACACATGGGAGGAGAACCCCAATTCTGGTGCCCACATTGTAAAATGGTGGCGCGAAGTCGACCGGTTTTCACTCGCCGCTGTTTTAACCCTTTTCATCATTGGAGTTATCTTGAGTTCTTCGTCAACAACCCCTCTTGCCGAGAGGAACAACGTACCATCAATGTATTATTTCTTCCGTCATTTAATCCTTGGGCTAGGAGGGTTATCCGTAATGGTTTTGTTATCCATGCTCCAACCAAAGTCTGCCCTCAGGGTTGGATGTTGGGTATTCCTAGTCTCGTTCCTCCTGATATTGTTCCTGCCAATAATCGGTACTGATTTTGGCAAGGGATCGATTCGTTGGTTAAGCCTGGGCTTTACTTCAATACAACCATCGGAATTCCTGAAGCCCGGCTTGATCATATTTTCGGCCTGGCTGTTTCGCGGTGCATTTGAAAATAACAACAACTTTGGAATTTACCTTTCCATTTTCGTTACCCTTATGTGCTGTGTACTTCTGGTATTGCAGCCCGATTTTGGTCAAACGGGATTGGTCATTCTAGGCTGGTGTGCCATATATTTCGCTGCAGGTGCCCCGATCATGCTCCTGATCTTCATTGGTGCCATTCTGATCGCAGGTGCATATTCTGCCTATACATTTTCATCCCACTTTGCCACTCGAATTGATTCCTTCATATCTTCCATCCTTGGTACAGGTACCAACAATGATCAGGTTGGGATCAGTTTTGCATCCATCCAAAATGGCAGTATTACGGGAACGGGGCCAGGTGGAGGCGAATATAAATGGAATCTTCCGGATGGCCATACTGATTTCATTATCGCCATTGCTGCCGAGGAATATGGGTTAATTTTGGTACTGGCCATTATCGCCATCTATCTTTTTATTGTTTTGCGTTCATTCTATCGCCTAAGCAAGGTCCGGGACAATTTTCTACTGTTTGCCGGAACCGGTTTGGTTATCAATATAATTGCCCAAACCTTTATTAACTTGGCTGTATCAGCGAAGCTTTTTCCTCCAACAGGCATGACCTTGCCTTTGATTTCATACGGTGGGTCCTCCATGCTGGCAATTGGAATATCCTTGGGAATGTTGTTCTGTTTTACCAGAATACCAGAGGAAAACGAGAGAGATAATTATATTTTTTAGAATCATGATTATTTGTTGAATGTCCAGAAAATCTAAGCCTCTCATCATTATTGCTACTGGAGGTACAGGAGGGCATGTCTTTCCTGCCCAGTCACTAGCCGAGGAAATGGTAGCCAGGGGATGGCGGGTCAAAGTCTGGATGGATCATAGGGTCAAGGCGCTGGCCAGAAACTTCCCGCCAGAGTCACAATGTGATCTGATTCCATCAAAACCTTTCTCACAAAAGTCCTTGCTGGCCAAGATTGGTGTTGCCTTGATTTTGTCATGGAGTTTGCTTATTGTCCTTGGAAAAATCCTGGGAGACAGGCCAAGCCGGTTGGTCGGTTTTGGCAGCTATGCCACCTTTACTCCGCTGTTAGGTGGAATGTTGTTGGGTATTCCAAGCATCATTCACGAACAAAACGGTAACATGGGAATCGTTAATCGTCTTTTCGCCAAAAGAGTAAAGGTGGTGGCAAGTGGCTCCCATTCACCCCAATTCCCTTCCGGAACAAATTGGGTTTTTACCGGAAATCCCATTCGCAAGGAGATTCTCTCCAGTTTGGGTCATTCGTATGAATTTTCTTCCGACCAGAAAATAAATGTTCTGATTATTGGGGGAAGTCAGGGAGCCAGGATTTTTGATCAAATAATTCCTGATGCCATATCAGGATTACCTGATGAACTTCTTCAAAGACTATCAATACATCAACAGGTAAGGGAAGAAAATCTGTCCGAAGTTGAAAGTATTTATCAGGGTTTGGGAGTGGATTATGAAATCAAGCCCTTTTACGAGAATATACCTGAATTGATGATCAAATCACAATTGATCATTGCACGCTCGGGAGCTTCCTCGATTGCAGAAATCATGGCAATGGGCTTGCCGTCAATCCTTGTTCCTTTTGCTGCAGCTTCCAACGATGAACAAACCATCAATTCAAAATCTCTCGAAAAAGCAGGGGCGGCTATAGTACTTGGGGAAAATATCCTCAAGCCAGAATTGATGAGTGAAGCAATAGTAAGTATCATTGGAAATCCTGAAAAGGCCAGGCAAATGGCTGCAGCAAGCAAAGTATTGGGAGTAGCTGATGCAGCCAAAAGGTTGGGGGACTTGGTCGACAACCCCGAGGATGGAGCAAAAAATTGAATTGGATAACAAAATTCTCGACACAGGTTGGTACGATTCACTTCGTGGGTATTGGTGGTATCGGAATGTCAGGCATAGCTGAGGTTTTGCTTACCCTTGGCTATACCGTGCAGGGTAGTGATATCAACGATTCGAATATTACCAGAAGGCTCAAGTCACTGGGTGCAAGGATATTCCTAGGCCATTCCCCGGATAATGTCAGGGACAGTGCAGCAGTTGTTGTTTCCTCGGCGATATCACCTGACAATCCAGAATTGAAACAGGCAAGGGAGTTGGGACTTCCCATTGTCCGAAGAGCCGAAATGCTTGCAGAATTGATGAGGTTCAGATCCAACATTGCGGTTGCCGGAACCCATGGTAAAACGACCACCACCACTTTGGTTGCAACCCTCTTGGAAAAGGGTGAATTTGATCCCACTGTCATCAATGGAGGAATTATCAAAGCTTACGGTTCCAATGCCCGAAAGGGAGAGGGAGACTGGATGGTGGTTGAAGCCGATGAAAGTGATGGCACCTTTCTCAAACTTCCTGCTACAATCGCGATAGTTACCAACATTGATCCCGAACACATGGATCATTATGGATCATTCGACAATTTGCGGCATGCTTTCGACTCTTTCGTTTCAAACATTCCATTCTACGGGTTTGCTGTCTGCTGTATTGATCATCCCGAAGTTCAAGCTATGGTGGGTAGAATAACCGATCGAAGAATTATTACCTACGGTGCAACCAATCAGGCTGATATCCAGTTCAGGTCACTTGGTTTCGAGAACGGTTTGTCCAATTTTGAGGTAAATTTCAACTTGGATGGGGGTGCAAGGGGGTTGTTTCAACTTCCCATGGTCGGTGAGCACAATGTTTCAAATGCAGTCTCGGCGATCACGGTTGCTTGGCAATTGGGTATGCCGATTGACAGTATCGCAAGTGCACTCAAGGAATTCCGGGGGGTAAATCGGAGGTTTACTCAGGTAGGTATTGTCAATAATGTGGAAATTGTTGATGATTATGGTCATCATCCGGTTGAAATCAAGGCAGTTCTAAAGGCTGCACGACAGAAAACCAAGGGGCAAATCATTGCCATTCACCAACCCCACAGATATACTCGTCTCAATAATCTCTTCAATGAATTTTGCCGCTGCTTCAATCAGGCTGACCTGGCAATCATTACAGATGTCTACGCTGCTGGGGAAAGCCCCATCAAGGGCGTCAGCAAGGAATCATTGGTTGAAGGTCTTATTCAACATGGCCACAAGAATGCTATGACCACCCGGGGACTTGATGAATTGACAGAAATTATTGGCAAGACAGCCAATCCCGGAGATATGGTTATCTTCCTCGGGGCAGGTAATATTTCCGAATGGGCCTATGCCTTACCCGATTTATTGGTGCAAAACAGTGTGCGATAAAATGAAACCGGAATTGTTCAAGGAATCTTCAGGGTTTGAATACCGGGGGATTCTCAAATCCAACTGTTCACTTGGTTCTAGAAGTTGGTTGGGTGTTGGCGGGAACGCCAATTGGTTGTATCAGCCAGCGGACCTTGATGATTTAGCAGAATTCATCAGGAACATCAATGATCATATTTCCTATTTTGTCTTGGGTGCAGGTTCAAACCTGATTATCAGGGACGGGGGGTATCGTGGGTTGGTCATAAGGCTTGGCAGGGAGTTTTCACATATTGATTGTGACAAGAACCAGGTGACTGCCGGAGCATTTGCCAAAGATTCCCAGGTCGCAATCAATGCTGCCCAAAGTGGCATTGACCTAACCTTTTTGAGGACCATACCAGGTACCATTGGCGGTGCCGTGAAAATGAATGCAGGGTGCTATGGCTCGTACCTTGCCGACCACCTTGTGAGGGTTGGAATTATTACCCGGAATGGGGATTTAAAATATCTGGCCAGGGATGAGTTGGAACTTTCCTACAGATATAGCGGTATAGAGGATGATGCAATTATCGTGGAGGTTGTACTGAATGGTGAAAGTGGCAATCCGGATAGGCTGATGGAAAGGATTGAGTCCTACTTGGACAAACGTAACAGGACCCAGCCGACGGGAGTGAAAACTGCTGGTTCAACCTTCCGTAATCCCGTTGGATACTCTTCGACCTTTGATCAGGATGATGATACGGAACTCCTAGCTTGGAAACTGATAGATAAGGCAGGTATGAGGGGAATGAGAAAGGGTGATGCTCAGGTATCGGAGAAACATCCCAATTTTCTCTTGAATCTTGGAAATGCGACAGCATCCCAAATCGAAAACCTGGGTGAAATGGTTCGAAGGGAAGTATACCAACAAAGCAGTACCATACTGGAATGGGAAGTCAAACGGATTGGAGAACTGGTCCATCCAAAAATCCATGAAGGTCACCACGGATAGTTAGCACGTTATGTCAGGTCAGGATTACCAGAAAGTCGCAGTGGTCATGGGAGGATTTTCCTCTGAAAGGGAAGTGTCCCTGGTAACAGGAAAGGAATGTAGTCGTGCCCTGAAGGGTGAAGGTTTTGAGGTTATTGATATAATCGCTGATATTGACCTGATTGACCTTCTGACAAAAGCAGAACCTGATGTTATTTTTAATGCGTTACACGGACGTTGGGGTGAAGATGGCTGTGCTCAAGGTATATTCGAATGGTTGCAAATTCCCTATACACATTCAGGAGTACATGCATCATCAACAGCAATGGATAAAATTAAAACCAAGGAGGTTTACGAAGCCAATCAACTTCCTACTCCCCAAGGCAGAAAAATCCCCAAGTATAAGGAAGTAGAGCATTTGCCTTTCAAGCCGCCATATGTCATTAAGCCAGTCAGGGACGGGTCTTCAGTAGGAGTTGAAATAGTTCACTCGGAAGAAAACTGTTCGGTTTTGGGCAAGAAATTTGAAGTTGATTACATGATAGAGAAATATATTCCCGGCAGGGAACTGACCGTAAGTGTACTCAATGACAATTCCCTGAATGTTACGGAAATCATTACCAGGGGATTTTATGATTATAGTGCCAAATATAGCGAAAATGGCTCTTACCATGAAGTTCCCGCAAAAATCCCGGAAGATGTGTTCGATGCCTGTCTCAAGTACGCTGAAGTTGCCCACCAAGCATTGGGATGTGAAGGGTTGACCCGAACCGATTTTCGCTGGGATGATACACAGGGGCTGGATGGATTGATGGTTTTGGAAACGAATACCCAACCCGGGATGACCCCAACATCACTATCACCCGAACAAGCCAGGTTAACAGGCATGAACCTAGGGCAATTGTGTAGAAAACTGGTTGAGATGGCCAGCTCGAACAAATAAAAATAGGCATCCGGTATCGAAAAGCGATGAATTATCTCAAGATCATTTTCTTTAACAAATACACGCTGATAGCCTTTAACTATGTCCTACCTCTGGTTGTAGCCGCAGCGTTCATATTCATGTGGTTCAGGTTTTTCCCACCAGACCAGGGTTTCTGGAAGGAACCCTTGCTGGCTATCACTAACTGGGGTGACGAACAGAACTTGAAAATTACGGATGTGGAGGTATTGGGAGCATCAGAAGTTCTTGATACGCAAATATCCCTCTATTTGACTGAGGAACTTAGGAAAAGCAATCTCAACTCCCTCAACCTCGACCTAAACCAATTGAAAAAAGGCATTACATTTATTCCATCGGTCACTGATGTTGAACTTGCCATTGAAAAAAATGGCGTTTTGAAAGTTGAGGTTGAGGAAAGAATCCCACTCGTTTTGTGGTATGATAATAAGCAATACCACCTTCTGGATAAGGACGGGTATTCTCTGGATACTGTCACCAATCGAAATACCTATTACGATTTTTTTGTTATTGCCGGCAAGGATGCCGACAAAAAGGTAATGGAGGCCATGGAAATCCTGTCCGTGTCTGAGAAGATAAATCATCATGTCAGGGGGCTGGTTAGGGTAGGGCAACGACGGTGGGACGTAATTATGGATGGGGACAGAGTGATCAAACTACCTGAAAAAGAACCACTTGAGGCCATGCGGAAATTAAAGGTTCTGGACGAAAACGAGAATTTGCTTTCAAGGCAGATATCCATCCTTGACCTCAGAATCCCAAAAACGATTTATGTGAGGAATTATACTAACCAATAATAACTTGAGGAAAAATAATGAAAGAGCAGTTCAAATTTCAAAAAAGGATGAGGGAATATCAAAACAATGCCCGGTCGAGGGGATTCATTAATGTCCTGGATATAGGATCCTCAAAGATATCGTCAGCACTGGTCCAGATAGGGGATACCAATTCAGACCGGGTCGTTCCCAAGGCCGGATTGTTTTTACCCAACCTGGGTTGTCGAGTTCTTGGTTTATATTACACGGGTTCAGACGGAGTTGAAGACGGGGAGGTCATTGACCCTGTTCAGACCTCAAATGCCATCAAGAAAACCTTGCACCACACTTTTCGAATTGCCGGGCAGAGATCAAATGAAGTTGTCATTGGTTTTTCGGGTTTGACACAATCATCCAGTATTTACACGGGGAGTACTGAATTATTTGGGAATCAGGTCACCGAAAAGCATATTGCCAAAGCTATATTGGATAGCAAGATACCCGCTAGTATGGAAGGCTGCGAATTCATTCATGCCCAGCCAATAAACTTTGCCATTGATCATCGGGGGGGAATATTGGACCCGAGAGGTCAATCCGGCAATAGACTTACGGTGTCGATCAATGCCGTAACCATATCAACGGAAGCTCTTGAATGTATTTTGGAGGCATTGACAATTTCCAAGTTGAATCTAGCCGGGTTGGTCTCCTCGGCTTATGCATCCGGCTTGTCAACATTGGTGGAAAATGAATTGGAATTGGGCTCAGTCATTGTTGATGTAGGGCATGGTGTAACAAACTTGGCAGGATTTATGAAAAAACACATGCTATTTACGGATTCATTCAACATCGGAGGCCAGTTGGTAACGTCCGATATTGTAGAGGCCTTTGGGGTTTCAGGTGGCTTTGCCGAGAGATTGAAGATATTGCAAGGTGGTGTTACCGCTACTACAAGGGATGACAAAATCCTGTTTGATGCCCCGGATGACCGCCCCAATGCTCTCAAGATTACAAGATCTGATCTGATAAGTGTAATTCGACCCCGGGTCGAGGAAATTCTTGAAGCTATCAGCCATTCACTGGAGGCTTTCGAGTGGGACGTTGGCGGAACCCAGCCGATCGTTTTTACTGGGGGTGGTAGTTTGATTACCGGATTTGATGATCTGGTCAGGTCAAAATTTGGTCAGGGCATTCGAATTGGGCGGCCAGTCCAGTTGACTGGATACCCGAGTGAAAAAGCGGAGACTCCATTTTCCTCATTGGTAGGATTGTGCATTCTTGTTGCCCAACCTCAGGATGAAGTATGGGATTTTGATATTTTTGAAAATCCGCAAAAAGGAATTCCTTGGGAGAAAATAGAGGAGATATTCCCCTTGTTCAGCTCAGAATGGATACAGAAAAGCAACATTTACCTGAAAAATATTTTACATTAATTTGACAAAATATTCCTATTCAATTATAAATACATCTTTAAAGCAGTAAATAAAATAAGGTACAGACAGATGACTCTCAATTCGCTAAGAGTTCAGGTTAAGGATAACCGATCTCCTAAAATTATTGTTTTTGGTGTTGGCGGTGGCGGTGGAAACGCTGTCAAAAACATGACTCGCAAAGAGTTGCAAGGGGTTGAATTTGCAATAGCCAATACAGATGCCCAGGCGTTGATGCACACTTGCGGTGAAATTGAAACTATTCAATTGGGAGAGGTAACAACACAGGGGCTGGGTGCAGGTGCCAATCCAGATATTGGAAAGACGGCTGCCGAAGAGAATAAAGAGGAAATCAAGGAAATTCTTACCGGTGCCCATTTGTGCTTCATTACGGCAGGAATGGGAGGGGGTACGGGTACTGGAGCAAGTCCAGTCATTGCCAAAATTGCTCGTGACCTAGGTGTTCTTACAGTCGGTGTGGTTACAAAACCATTTTTCTTTGAAGGGTCCAGAAGAATGGAGGTTGCTGAAAAGGGAATTGGAGAGCTGGAAGAAATCGTCAATACACTTTTGGTTATTCCCAATCAAAATTTATTCTCAATTTCAAATGACACCACCACAACATTGAAGGCATTTGAGTTGGCGGATGATGTCCTTTATCAAGGTGTGAAGAGTATTACTGACCTGATGGTCAGACCAGGTCTCATAAATCTGGATTTTGCCGATGTGAATTCCGTACTGAAATTTCCCGGTAGGGCAATGATGGGCGTTGGTACCTCCGATCCTAGCAAGGAAGATGAAAGCCGGGGTAAAATCGCTGCACTGAATGCAATGAACAATCAACTTCTTGAGGAAACAAATCTTAATAATGCCAAGGCTGTTCTTATCAATATCGTTGGGGGAGAGGATCAAACACTATTTGATTTAAGTGCTGCTTCGGAAGAAATCAGAAAACATGTGAAAGATGATGTCCATGTAATCGTGGGTACGACACATGACCCTGAATATACAGGCAAGATATGTGTTTCCCTCGTTGCTACCGGCCTAACCAGTTCAGAAGATTCTGTCTCAACAACTTATCAGAGGGAAGAGATTGTATCTGAAGAAGCCTGGGAATTCGAACCAGCAATGCATGAAACTGATGAAGAAGGTTCTACAAGTATCTGGATGGATGAAGAATCCGAAAAAATTTCTGAACCTCTGGTAGCAAGTGATGAAAATCTTCAGCAGGAAAGTCTCAATTTGAGTGAACCGAACATGGATAGTGAAGCCGTGGAAAATGGTGCCATGGAGAGTAGTATCGAAACCGAAGCCCTTCCTGGAAGACAAATCAGGTCATTCACCGCACCCAAAAGAATGACTGATCAGGAATTGAATGAAAATTATCATCAGGAATTTGATAATAACCAGGATGAGGTAGATCTCGGGTTCAAGGAAATGATAAGATCAATGCAGAATGAGAATGATGATTCTGTTGATCATCCAGAGCAAATGTCAGATTTGCCAGAGAATGAAAAGGGCAGTAATTTCAAATTCAATTTTCTAGGACGAAGGACTAAGGCAGTTGAGAAGATCAAGGTACCTGCATTTATAAGACGTCAGGCCAACTGACCAGATTTTTGAAGCCCATTTATTTTTTAGCCTCGGTGAGGAGTGGTTGTCAGAATCACTCCATCTCTTTTCCTTCAATCCCCAAAACACTGCCTTCACAATCACCAGTAATACAAACCTGATTGTTACACCTGAATTGAAACTCCTTTGCTTCGGGTCAAAACCTTCATAACATCTAAATAATACAACTGGTTGTTTGAAATGTAATGAAATAAGGTTAAAAGAAAACTGAGGTTACTTTCAGGATGAGTTCAATATTTGGCATAATATTAAGAAGAATTGTACTTGGGGTTCTCACCCTTTTTGTTGTTTCCCTTTTGATATTTGCTTCCGTCAACATGCTGCCAGGAGATTTTGCCCAGGCGATTCTGGGGCAGGGTGCAACACCTGAAGCCGTAGAGTCAATCAGGGAGGATCTTGGTCTAAACAAACATCCTGTGCAAAGATACCTGGACTGGCTTGGTGGAATAATCCAGGGTGATTTTGGTGTGAGTTTTGCGCAAGCAAATTTCGCTGAATACGGTGGAACTTCAGTAGAATTGGGAGGTATAGCATCAGTTGCCGATCAACTTGCCCCCAGATTCAAGAATACCATGTTCCTCGCAGGTGTTTCAGCAGCGATTTCAGTACCCCTTTCGGTCATGCTGGGAATCCTTGCCGCCCTTTATTCCAATTCGGTTTTTGACCGGGCCATAAATATATCCACATTGTCCTCGATTTCATCCCCGGAGTTTTTCCTGGCCTATATACTGATTTTGTTCCTTGCAGTATTGAACCCAATATTCCCTTCATTGTCCAATGTTTATGAAGGAATGACCTTTTGGGAGAAACTTGACCGGACGATGTTACCTGCTCTCACCCTGACCCTGATTGTCACTGCCCACATGATGAGGATGACAAGGGCGGCAATTATCAACCTGATGGCATCCCCCTATATCGAAATGGCACGATTGAAGGGGACTGCACCCTTGATGATAATCATTCGTCATGCCTTGCCGAACTCACTGGCACCCATCATTAACGTCATTGCCCTTAATTTGGCCTATCTTATTACGGGTGTCGTGGTGGTAGAGGTGGTCTTTGTTTATCCTGGAATCGGTCAATTGTTCGTTGATAGTGTCAAGGTTCGGGATATACCGATTGTCCAAGCCTGCTGTCTGATTTTTGCAGCTTCCTATATCCTTCTCAATCTTCTTGCCGATATAATGACAATCCTGTCAAACCCTCGCTTAAGGCATCCGAAATAAGGTCATGAAATGATATTGGTTTACCTCATCATCAGTATTGTCGGCATATTTGCCTTGGGGTGGTTATTCAGATGGACCGGTCAAAAAATCAGTTGGCCAAAAGAGGAATGGAACATTTACTTCCGGGATATGTCCTATCTTGTCGGGGTGGGTTTCATATTTGGTGTTGCCCTGATTCTATTTACCCTTTACGTATATTTCATTCTCCAGATAAAATTCTTTGTCTGGGGCGTCCAACTGTTGGTAATTTGTGGGGTGTCCGGTTACATTTTCCGATTTCTTGGACGCAGAATTGGAACTGAAGGTTCCAGGAAACTGTTTCGGTCCATGCCTGTAACGGCGGCTTTCGGAATTTTAACAGTGATCCTCTATGCCCTCCTCGCCGTTTTTGCCGACTTTATTGCTCCCTACGAGCAGGATGAGATTTTTGAGGTCATTAATGCCCTGCCGGGAGGAAATCCTGACTTGGGTGGTGATCCCAGATTCCTTCTTGGTACCGACCAGTTGGGAAGAGACCTTTTAACCAGATTGATTTACGGAGCACAGAATACTGTCGGTATTGCCTTTGCCACAACAGTTTTTTCTTTTCTGATTGGTATTACTGGCGGATTTCTTGCAGCTACATTGGGAGGATGGGTCGATCAGGTATTATCTCGGGCTGTAGATGCCCTGATGGCCATACCCCAATTGATTTTTGCCTTGTTGCTGATGACTATTGCCACCGCGTGGGCCGGGTCAAACAAGGTAATGATAATGGTGTACATGGTGTTGATCATTGCGGTTCTGGACAGTACCAGGGTATATCGGCTTTCCAGGGCCGTGGGGTTGAACATCGTAGTAATGGATTTTATTGAAGCCGCCAAGGTGAGGGGTGAAACCCTGAGATATCTGTTGTTCAGGGAAATTCTGCCAAATGCCATGGCACCATTACTTGCCGAATTTGGTTTGCGGTTCTGCTTTGTCTTTCTGACTATTTCCGCCTTGTCATTCCTTGGTATAGGGATACAGCCACCACTCGCCGACTGGGGGACAATGGTTCGAGATTTAGCCCAGTTCATCAATTTTGCGGCATTTAGTCCCCTAACTGCCACATTGCCTTTATTGGCAGCAGGGGCAATTGCCCTGCTGACGGTAGCAGTCAATTTTATTGTTGACTGGGTTTTGCACAAGAGTTCGGGATTAAAGAGTTAGATATGGATGATCAGAATCTGGTTCTTGTCAAGAATCTTAAAATCGAAGGATTGGCAGATGAAAAATGGATACCGATTGTCAATGGTATAGATTTGCATCTGAAAAAGGGTGAAGTCCTAGGTCTCATCGGTGAATCCGGTGCCGGAAAATCAACCATTGGTCTGGCGGCAATGGGCTTTACCAGAGAGGGATGCAGAATATCAGGGGGAGAGATTTACTTTGATGGAATTGATCTGGTCAATGCAGATGCGAAAACCAAACGATCGCTTCTTGGAAAAAGAATCGCCTATGTCGCCCAGTCAGCTGCAGCCGGATTCAATCCGGCCCACAGGATTATTGATCAGCATACTGAGGGACCAGTCCAACACAGGGTTATGTCTGTTCAGGAATCCCGAAATGATGCCATTGAACTCTACCGTAAACTACAACTCCCAAGCCCCAAGGAAATAGGGTTCAGGTATCCGCACCAGGTCTCCGGTGGGCAGTTGCAAAGGGCCATGACGGCAATGGCCATGTCCTGCCGACCGGATATGATAGTGTTTGATGAACCGACTACCGCACTGGATGTAACAACTCAAATCGAGGTGTTGTCCGCAATCAGGGATATTGTGGAACAGTTTGATACTGCTGCGATTTATATCACCCATGACCTAGCTGTGGTTGCCCAGATGGCCGACAGGGTGAAGGTCCTGCTGAAAGGTGACCAGATTGAAGAGGCTGATACCGTAACAATGTTGTCTGATCCCCAGGAAGAATATACCAAATCGCTATGGGCAGTCAGAACCTTCAAGCGGCCAACCAAACCGATGGTTTCCTCAACGACTACCCCCATCGTTTCATTGAAAGGGGTTAATGCCAGCTATGGCAAGACACCGGTCCTGGAAAATGTCAATTTCAATATTCATCCAGGCAGGACAGTGGCAGTAGTTGGAGAATCAGGATCGGGGAAATCCACGGCAGCTAGATGCATAGTTGGATTATTGCCACCGACTGCTGGTGATGTATTGTTTAACGGAATACCCTTACCTGCACACTACAAAAAACGTACCAAGCAGGATCTACAAAAAATCCAGATGATTTATCAGATGGCCGATACCGCCTTGAACCCACGTAAAACCATTTTTGAAATAATTGGTCGACCGGTGGAATTCTTCCTTGGCTTGCGAGGCAAGGAAAAAAGAAGACGGGTTGAAGAGCTGATGGAACAGATTGAGATGGACCCGATGACCTATATTGATCGTTTGCCATCGGAATTGTCAGGTGGCCAAAAGCAACGAATTGGGATTGCAAGGGCCTTGGCTTCAGAACCCTCATTCATAATTTGTGATGAGGTCACTTCTGCCCTTGATCAATTGGTTGCGGAAGGTATCCTTAAACTGCTGGCCAACCTTCAGGATAGTTTCAACCTTTCCTACATGTTCATTACCCATGATTTGGCGACCGTAAGGGCTATTGCCGATGAAGTTGTGGTAATGAAGAATGGCGAAGTGATTGAACAGGGGTTGAAGGATGACATGTTCCAACCTCCACACCATCCCTATACCGAATTACTGCTCAGCTCAGTACCAGAGATGGACACTACATGGTTGGACACTCTTTTGGAATCCCGACAAGTTGACAAAACGGTGCAAAATCATTAACCAAGAGTATTCCACCTATCCGTGAGGGTAGGTTTATTTTTCCAGAGAAGTTAAGAATTGGAGGCTTTATGAAATATGATATCAGTCGTCGAGGGGCATTGAAGGCAGGAGGCGCACTGGTAGCTGCCTCTGCCATTGCTCCTCAGCTTTTACAAGCACAACCTTCAAGAGGGGGAGATCTCAGGGTTGGTGCTGGTGGAGCCAATACATCTGACAGTTGGGATGCCAGAACACATTCGGATTTGTTTATGCAAATGGCCTGTATGGGGTCGGTATTTGATTGTCTGACTGAAATTGCAGCTGATGGTACATTAGTTGGTGAACTTGCTGAAAGTTGGGAGCCTGGTTCTGCCGAAGGTGATGTCTGGATTTTCAATTTAAGACAAGGTGTAACCTTCCATAATGGCAAGGATTTTGGGCCGGAGGATGTAATTGAATCGTTGCAACTGCACGTTGCTGAAGGTGCCAAGTCGGCAGCAAAACCCATTGTTGAACAGATTTCCACCATGGAAATTACTGGACCCAATCAGGTGACTCTGACCCTCAAGGGCGGTAATGCCGGATTCCCGACCATGTTGGCTGATTACCATATCGTAATGTATCCCGCTGGTATGGTTGAGGATGCCATGCTGAATGGTATTGGTACTGGTCTTTTCAAGGTTGAAACCTTTGATCCCGGAGTAAGATTCCTTGGTTCAAGGGTTGAGGGCCATTACAAGGATGGCAGGGCCGGATGGTTCAACAGTATCGAAATGATTGCCATCAATGACGGTACAGCTAGGATGAATGCTCTCTTGACAGGCCAGGTTGATGCCATCAACAGGATTGATGTCAAAACCGAATCCCTGTTGAAGGCCAATCCTAACATTGAGATTTTCGAAGTGACTGGCAACCAGCACTTTACATTCCCAATGTTGACGAACATTGCTCCCTTTGATGACGTCAATGTCAGGAAAGCCCTCAAACACTCAATAGATCGCCAGGAAATGGTTGACAAAATCCTGCGGGGGCATGGACGTGTTTCCTATGACAATCCGATTGGACCGGCAAATACCTATTTCCATGAAGGATTGGAACCATTGACTTACGATCCGGACAAGGCAAAGTTCTATCTGAAACAGGCCGGGATGGATTCACTTGATGTTGATCTGAGTGCTTCCGACGCCGCCTTTGTTGGTGCTGTAGATGCTGCCCAGCTGTATCAAGCCACTGCCAAGGCTGCCAACATCAACATCAATGTTGTACAGGAAGCTGCCGATGGTTATTGGTCAAATGTCTGGCTGAAGAAACCTTGGAGTGCTTGTTACTGGTCTGGAAGGTCAACCGAAGATTGGACCTTCTCAACTGCTTATGAGCTGGGTGTTCCATGGAATGATACCCATTGGAATAATGCTAGGTTCCAGGAACTGTTGTTGTTGGGTAGAAAGGAAATTGATCCCGACAAGAGCAGGGAAATCTATAATGAAATGCAGACCCTGATTTCACAGGAAGGTGGAACCATAGTTCCGATGTATGCAAATTATGTTGATGCCGCATCGACAAAATTGGCACACGGACCTGATCTCGGTAACGTTTACCAGATGGATACGGCCAGAATTGGTGAAAGATGGTGGATGGCTTAAGGGCCTGATCAACCTTTTGAAATGCCCCCTTAACCGGGGGCATTTTTTTGACCATGACCTGCTAGGGCAGTTTTATTGGCTTCAGTTAATAATCACAATCAGAAAAACTATTTCCTGCTTAAAACATGAACCTGATGAGTTCAAGTTCTCAAAAACTCATTCATCAGGAATTCAACCACCTTTTTTGAGGATTCCAGACTGGAATTACCCTCGGCAAGGGCATTTTGATAAATTTTTCTTTGCTTGTCACTAGAGCTGCCGTTTTTTGCAATATCCCTGATTCTCACCAGATAATCTTCACATGACAATTCAGTTGCGTCATACCATAGCAAATCAATCAACTCTTCCGTCAGGTCTTCAAAGGGCACCAGCTTGTTTTTTCCAAGGTCGATTAAATCACCTGAAACTCCATAGCGTTGTGCCTTCCATCTGTTCTCGGTGATCAAACTTCGATGATAGGGTCTCCAGGTTTGATTGGAAGCCCTTAATCTGTAAAGATAGGCAATGAGGGATTGATAGGTTGCAACCAGCCCCATGGTATCCCGTAATGTACTGCAGATATCGGTAATTCGTTGTTCAAGTGTCGGGAATTTGGCCGATGGTCTGATATCCCACCAGATCTTGCTTGAATCTTCGATACAATTCGTGGAAACCAGGGAATTGACCAAATCAACATAACTTGAGTGGGAATCCAGCTTGTCGGGCAATCCTGTTCTGGGCAGGGTATCGAATACCGCAAGTCGGTAAGAGGAATGGGCGGTATCCTCACCTTCCCAAAATGGCGAAGAGCATGACAGGGCCAGCAAATGTGGAAGAAAATAACTTGCCTGATTCATCAGGTCGATACGCAATTCCTCATCTTCAATTTCGATATGGATATGCATCCCGCAAATCAGGAGTCTTCTGGCCGTAAGACCAAGATCCGAGGTCAAGGTGTCGTATCTTTCCTTGGGAGTATGACTCTGATCTTTCCAGGTGGCAAAGGGATGTGTGGAGGCTGCAATCGGTGCATAGCCGAAATCGCCGCATATTTGTGAAATTATGGTTCGGAGGGATAGGAGTTCCTTATAGGATTCTGCGACATTGGGGTTCGGTTTGGTACCTACCTCAACCTGACATTGCAGGTATTCATTTACCACCTGACCCTTAATTTCCTCCTGACAAACCTCCATGAACCTTGGGTCTGGTTGGCGAATCAGGTCCTTGGTTGTTGGATCAACCAACAAGTATTCTTCTTCTATACCAAGTCTGAAAGAAGGTCTTTGGGCCATTTTAAAGCTTCATACTGTAGGTGCGGGGATCGTAAGGGGAAGATCAGTTGTGATTCAAATTCGAAAAAAATGATTACTGGATTTGAGTATGGAACTTGTATTTCCTAAGAGATAATTGATTCGAATGTAAGGTATTTGAACTAATCAATGGCAGTCCCTAGGGGAATCGAACCCCTCTTTCCAGGTTGAAAACCTGGCGTCCTAACCGATAGACGAAGGGACCGCAGTGGTTCCCTATTTATAAAGCAATTGGTTCCCATTCAAGATATTTGTCCAAAATTTTCTAATTTGGTGTTGCAGCATCCTCCACCATAATGGTTGGGATGGTTTTACCGCTTTTGACAAAACTGGTTAAAGTACCTGCTATATGGATTTTATTTTTCCGGGAACCCATGAGGAATTTTTTCAGTTGTAACCTGTTTGTGTTGGGCAGGAATCCATCAATCCGGTTACCGGCTTCATCTTCAAAAACAAGTTTATACTGTTCATTACCCAGATTGACTCTCGAGCGAACAAACTGGTTGGCAAATCCGTAGCGAGGTTTGGGAGAATTGATACCGAAGGGTTCAAGTTGAGACAGTTTTTCGATAAGTGAAATGGTCACTCCGCGAGAGGTGAGTAGACCGTCAATGAAGACAGGGAATGTATCTTTCCAGGTTTCTCTTTGGAAATACAATTCTGCAATCACCCGTTCGGTAAAGTGATTGATATTTTGAGGAAGCAGTTCAAGCATGATCCACATGGCATTCCCGCCCCCCACCTCTACCAGTTTGTCATTCATGCAATTAGCTACAATTATTCCCAGATTTATGCCAGGTATGGATTGCCCGATAGCTATGACCTTGGAGCCGACATGGGTAATGAGAATGGTGGGCTTGCCGGTTTCCTGATTAATCCTAGCAACAATATTTTCCATGATACCGAGAGGGCAATTTTCATGAAAGGCCCAAATCAAAGGTGTTTCGGTACTTGTGTCGCTGATATTCAAGTAGAACTTTTCATAATATTCTTCACTCAACTCTTTGGATGTTTGGTATAAATCATTTAATTGATTTACGATTTCAGTGGATCTCCTCCCGTGGATTGTTGACAACAAATCCAATCCCAATTGACTTTGCTGGATTACGTCTCCGGCACAAATCCTTGACCCCAATTGAAATGCCATTTGGGATGAGGTGATGGGCTTTTTCAATGATAGGGTATCCTGCAGTACCGTAAGGGCTGCATTCTCTCGCTTGTGGACACTTGCCAAACCATTCTTTACCAGAGCCCGGTTGAGCTTAATCATGGGAAGATGGTCCGAAACCGTTCCCAAAGCAATAAGATCAAGAAATTGGTACAAATCTACCGTTTGACGGTTGTTGTTTCTTAACAATCGATTGGTTGCGACCATCAAGAGAAAAAACTTTCCGGCAATTCCCAGATATGACAACTCGGGATCTTCATCAAATCTGTTGGAATTGATTAACGCATAGACACTAGGAAGATGTTCCACACTGATTTGGTCGTCAACAATGATCACATCGGTATCGGGGGCCCAATCCGAATCAAATTCAAAATTGGTTCCACATCCCAGGCAGATTATTATGCCGTGCCCTTTAGACAATTGTTCAAATTGGTTTCTGGTGGGAAAATAACCCTGATCCTCTTTTTCGATCCGCAGATGATCAATGTCATTTGAGTAACAGGCAAGCCATTTGTCCAGGGATGCTGCCGAACAGATGGACCCCAATCGCCCATTTGATATTACGGCGAACTTTTCACCTGCTATTATCCCCCTGTATATTCTGTGTGCTGCCTTATCCATATCCAATAATTCACTTGGATCGAACATGACATTTTTAAGCTTGGGATTTAGGAATGCCTCAACCTCTTCAGGTTCGAGATTCATTCTTGCAAGGGATCGTGCGATAATGTCTTCAATATTGCATAACTGTTTCAATCGCATTGATCGCTTGTCCTGTTCAGGGGTAAGCCCCAACCATTGACGATTCGTACAGGACGATCTTACCCCTAAAAAGGTATTGGAATTATGTATTTCTGGGGTATGCAACCTAACCAACAGTTTGATTGTTTTTTCAATTATGAAATTGGGATTCTATATTCCCATAATTGTTGAAACTTTCAAAAAACTCAAACCATGTTTGCAATAAATCTAAAGATAATGGTTTTTCCCTGTTGGTGAAATGAGTATTTTTGGTTGTTTACCGAAATGTAATAGCACACAAGAGTTATTTTCCCACTTGGATGGGGTGTGAATAAACCATTCGTCTTCTAGAACCGGTTTTTGAACGTAAAAGAATGGTATCTGTTTCCAGATACCCTGGTAATTTTTTGATACCTCTCAACAGGGACCCATCTGTAACACCGGTCGCCGAAAATATAATGTCTGCCTGAACCAGTTCATCAAGCGTATAAATCTTGTCCAGATTCGTGATATTCATTTTTCTTGCCTTTGCTTTTTCCACATCATCCCGGAATAGCAATCTGCCAAAGATTTGACCTCCCAGGCATTTCAACGCTGCTGCTGCAAGAACACCCTCCGGAGCACCTCCTATACCCATGTAAACATCTATGCCGGTAACCTCCGGTTCTGAACAATGCATTATGGCTGCGACATCACCATCGGTAATCAATCTGACCGCTACTCCCAAATCTCGGAGTTCCCCAATCAATTCCTTGTGTCTTGGTCGATCCAACACACAGGAAGAAATATCCTCAGGCTTACAACCCTTGTATCTGGCAAGGGTTTTGATAATTTCAGAAGGGCTTGAATCCAGCGAGACAATATCCTTGGGATAGGAAGGTCCAATTGCCAGTTTCTCCATATACACATCCGGTGATTTCAAAATGGAATTCTTGGGACCCATGGCAATAACGGTCAACGCATTGGGCAGGTCCTTTGCCGTCAAGGTTGTACCCTCAAGGGGATCAAGGGCAATATCTACTTCGGGTCCATTACCAGTACCTACCTGCTCACCGATGTATAGCATGGGAGCTTCATCTCGTTCACCCTCACCGATGACCACCTCGCCTGCAATATCCAGCAAATTTAGTTGTTCGCGCATGGCATCAACAGCAGCTTGATCGGCAATTTTTTCATTACCACGCCCGATTTGGACAGCCGAAGCCAATGCTGCAGCTTCGGTTATCCTTGCCAGTCCGAGGGACAGCATTCGGTCCTTGAATTCGGACAGCAGACTCATGATTGATCAATAACCAAATGAATAAAAACCGGGATGGGAATAATCAGATCTCCTCAATTCTGATGGTTACAGGTTCCTCCAATGAAACATCGGAATTTCTAATTTGGTCAAGTGCAATATCAAGTTTGGTTCTGTTGGTTTTATGGGTAACAATTATAACTGGTGCTTCACTGGTCGCATGACTGTATTGTCTCATGCGATCAATTGAAATGCCGGCATTGCCAAGTGCAAGAGCTATTTGGGCCAAGACCCCCGGTTCGTCCTTCAACAGCAACCTCAGGTAATAGGATACTTCAACAGCAGACTTGCAGGGTTTGGCCTTTTTGAGGTTATTGGCACTAATACCAAACATGGGTATCCTTGTTCCCCTGGCAAGTTCGACAAGATCTGATAAAACCGATGAAGCAGTAGGTCCACTTCCTGCTCCTGGTCCCTGTAAACAAATGGTTCCAACAAAATCACCTTCAAATACAACCAGATTGGTTGCTTCCTCGATTTGCCCGAGGGGTGATTTTTCAGGGACAAGGCATGGTTGGGTTCTTTGTTCAAGGCCATTTTCAGTAAATTTGGAGATCCCCAACAATTTGATTCGAAACCCCATATCTTTGGCTTGCTCAATATCACCAATGGAAATTCTCTCAATCCCCTCGATTTCCATATTGTCAAAATCGACCCTTGTACCATAGGCAATCGAACTGAGGAGTGCGAGTTTATGTCCGGCATCGATGCCCCCAACATCCAGAGTGGGGTCGGCTTCCAGGTAGCCAAGCTTTTGGGCGTCCTCAAATACTTCCTGATAAGTGAGTTTATCCCTCTCCATTCTTGTCAGAATGTAGTTGCAAGTGCCATTCATGACTCCCAATATCTTGGTTATGCGATTACCTGCCAGGCTTTCAGTAAGGGATTTGACAACCGGAATACCCCCGGCTACTGCAGCTTCATAACGAATACAGCACTTGCATTCCTCGGCCAATTCGGCCAGTTCCTGACCATGATGGGCCAACATGGCCTTGTTGGCGGTTATGACATCCTTGTGGTTTCGCAATGCTGTCTTTACTGATTCCAGAGCTACCCCCTCGGAACCACCTATCAATTCAACAAAAACATCAACATCAGGTCTTTTTGCTAATTCATTGGGGTCATCTTCCCAGTTATACCCTGTCAGGTCCAAACCCCTGTCCTTTTCCCTGTTTTGAGCTGAAACGGATGTAATCCTGATAATTTTTCCGGATCTTGCATCAATGCCGGTCTCATTTTGCTGGAGCATCCTGACGACCCCTTGACCAACAGTGCCCAAACCGGCAATTCCAATTTTCAATTCCTTACCCACTTACCGCTCCAAAATATTATAAATCAGTTATGTCAAGGCTTGACGTTTTCCCCGTCAGTTTCTTGAGGAGGTTCAAATTCTGAAAGGGGCAATAACCCTGTATATTTTTCAAGGTCAACACTGTTGCTCATCGATTTTTCAATCTCGACGATTTCCTTGGAGGGAGATATGCAACCAGCCAGAAACACCAACGAAAATAAGGCGGTCAACAATCCAAAAAAAGAATACTTCATAAATAATTCATATGTTGATGAACGGTCTGATTCTTTTTCAGACCTGATATATTGGATATTTGTTGCAAAGTTTCTGAACTTCCAGCCTGACCTCACACTCGATGGGGGCATTTCCTTCCAAACCGTTTTTGGCCAATCCTGAAAGGGTTTTCAAGATTAGTTTGCCAACCAATTCGAAATCATCGGTTCCAAACCCTCTGGAAGTGCAAGCAGGTGTACCCAGCCTTATACCCGAGGTAATTGTTGGTTTTTCCGTGTCAAAAGGAATTCCGTTCTTGTTACATGTAATATTGGCTCTCTCAAGTGATGTTTCCGCCTCAACACCCGTAATTCCCATCGGTCTCAAATCTACCAGCATAACATGAGTATCCGTTCCACCGGTAATAATATCCAGCCCACCTTCAATCAATGTTTGGGCCAGACATTGAGCATTGGAGACAACCTGTTCGGAATAGGTAATGAATTCGGGCTTCAAGGCCTCCCCAAAAGCGACTGCCTTGGCTGCAATGACATGCATCAGGGGGCCACCCTGAATACCAGGGAATACGGCAGAATTGACTTTCTTGACTATTTCCTGACTATTGGTGAATACAGCCCCACCTCTTGGTCCCCTCAAGGTCTTGTGAGTGGTTGTTGTTGCAACATCTGCGTGGGGAAATGGCGAGGGATGTATTTTCGCTGCCACCAAGCCGGCAAAGTGGGCCATGTCAACCATGAAGAGGGCACCTACCTCATCACATATTTCCCGAAATTTCCTGAAATCAATAATTCTTGGAATGGCGGAACCTCCAGCGATGATTAATCTGGGTCGTTCCTTGTGAGCCAGTTCTCTTACCTCATCATAGTCTATCAGGTAGTTATCTTTCCGGACACCATACTGAATTGCATTAAACCATTTGCCTGATTGATTGGGTTTGGCACCGTGGGTCAAGTGTCCACCCGATGCAAGATTCATACCCAAAAAGGTATCACCTGGCGATAACAAGGCATTGAATACAGCCTGGTTTGCCTGGCTACCCGAGTGTGGCTGTACGTTGGCAAATTCACACTCAAATAGTTCGCATCCCCTCTCGATGGCCAGTTTTTCGGCTATATCAACGAATTCGCATCCACCATAATATCGACGATTGACATAACCTTCGGCATATTTGTTGGTTAATACAGAACCCTGTGCAGCCAAAACGGTTGGGTTGACTATATTTTCCGATGCAATAAGTTCTATCTGATTCTGTTGTCTGTTCAGCTCTTCATTGATCGCATCATTAATCAGCGTATCGTTTTTCTCCAACAAACTTGTCTGGGCTGACAAAAGATTCAGGTTCATCAAGGACCTCCAGTAAACAAAAAAACAAGTGATATGTAATACAAACTACTTTATTTCTAAAGGGTTTCTTTTTCAGGTTGATACAATTTTGTCCACATTATTCTATATCTTAACTGTTTATTTCAATTGAAATATATTTCCAATAAAGATTGCAATTGTGTCGTAACGTTAACCTCGAATTTGAAACAGATAAATTGTTGTACTTATGAACAAGCCAAATCAGATTTGTTTCCTGGCTAGTGATTCCGATCAAGCACAATCCTCACTCGAACATTTTAAGAAAAGATTCGGGAATTGTCAGTTGTCAGATGCAGAGGTAATTGTTGCCTTGGGCGGTGATGGTTTCATGCTTCAGACCTTGCACAATACCAGAGACCTGGTTTGTCCCGTATATGGAATGAATAGGGGTTCTGCCGGTTTCTTGATGAACGAATATCAGGAGGAAAACCTTATTGAACGCCTCGAAATGGCGGAAGAAGAGGTCATCAATCCCTTGCGAATGAATGCGCTTGACGAAGTGGGTATCAACCATATTGATTTGGCAATAAATGAAGTATCGCTTTTTAGAGCAGGGCCACAAGCCATCAAACTCCAGATAATTGTTGACGGTAAGGTCAGAATGGAAGAATTGGTATGTGATGGAGCGCTCGTGGCAACACCAGCAGGGTCAACAGCCTACAATTATTCAGCACATGGACCAATTCTCCCTATAGGCTCGGACGTTCTTGCACTTACGGCGATGGCGGCCTTCCGTCCGAGAAGGTGGCGGGGAGCATTATTGCCCAGTTCGGCAAAAGTTGAATTCAGGGTTTTGGAAAATGGCAAGAGACCATGTAGAGCTGATGCTGATGGCAATAGTGCCTATAACATTGTTTCGGTGACGGTAGAAAGTGACCCATCCATCAAACATAAAATATTATTTGACCGTGGTCATGGGTTGCAGGAAAGGTTGATCCGTGAACAATTTTACTGATACCCTGGCGTTTGGCCGGAGGTAATTCTTTGAATATTGTCGTACAACCATTATCTTCCTGCTAACCGGCACAATTAGAAATTACTTGGCGATGAGTTAAAATTAATATGGCACTTTCGGCGAAACAACAGATAACCTGGTGGGGTATAGCAATGGTCGTTACCTTGCTCGTCCTTTACCTCCTCGGTGACATCCTTTTGCCATTTATTGTTGGAATGGCCCTCGCGTATTTGCTGGACCCTTTTGTCGATAGATTTGAGCGTGTGGGTTTGAATCGCGCGATATCCACGGCGATAGTTGCTTTAATTTCCTTTGTCGTTTTGGGTTCTGCAGTTGTATTTTTTGTGCCCTTGCTGGGTTTACAGATAAGAGAACTTTTTGGAATTTTACCAGCTACATTAGAGACTTTGGTTGGAATGCTACAAGTCCACTTTCCAGAATTGATAAGCACAGACTCTCAACTGGGTCTTTCACTGAACAAGTTTCTTGGGTTTTTCCAAAGCTATACCAACGAGATATTGATCGGGATTTACAGTTCCTTTAACCTTGCCTGGCAGGCTGGTACATTCTTGATCATCGTTCCGGTCGTGTTTATTTACACATTGGCTGATTGGGACAACTTGATTGCAAGGATAGATTCACTCTTGCCGATGGATCATAAGGATACCATTCGGGAATTGGCCGGGGAAGTGGATTTTATCTTGTCCAGCTTTGTTCGTGGACAACTCACTATTTGTCTGATTCTTGGATTGTTTTATGGAATAACCCTATATCTTATTGGTTTGAAGGCAGGTTTGATAATAGGGTTTATTGCCGGATTGATTTCATTTATACCCTTCCTGGGTGCCATTCTCGGAGGAGTTCTTGCAATCGGATTGGCATTGTTCCAATTTTGGGAAAACCCACTCTTTATCGGTGTGGTCGGTTTGATATTCGTTTCAGGGCAAATTCTGGAAGGTAATATACTAACTCCAAAAATCGTGGGAAAATCCGTTGGGTTACATCCTGTATGGATTCTATTTTCACTGTCCGCCTTTGGGTTTTTGTTTGGATTTGTGGGGTTGATGGTCGCAGTACCAATGGCTGCAATTATCGGTGTGTTTTTGAGATTTGGTGTAAAACAATATTTGGATGGTGTTCTGTACCTTGGTAAGACGGGTAAGCAAGGCAAGCAGAAAGGTGACTAGTACACAGATTTTAGAGTTTGATTTCAAGCCCTCATACAGCGAGGCCGATTTCATTATCGCCGGTTCGAATTCAAATTTGTGGGATTTGCTGCAAGATGTGGAGAATTGGCCGGATAATCGCTTCATCCTGGTTGGTCCAGAATATTCTGGTAAAACTCATCTGGCCAGGATATGGGAAATGAAAAACAAGGCCCATTGCTTTGAGGCCGAGGAATTTTCAGTTGATGAATATGCAAAATTTCCTTCAACAAAATCAATTGTTCTGGAGAATCTGGAACGTTTGTGTGGCAATAGGGAACAGGAGGAAGACCTGTTCCAGTTTTGCGATACGGTTTCCAAGGAAAGCAGAAAGCTCTTGATCACATCAAGTCAGGACCCAAAAGAACTTGAGTTCATAAAGCCCGATCTCAGGAGTAGGCTTTTGGGCACAAGGGTTGGGAAAATAAACCAGCCTGATGCAAAGTTGCTGTCAATCCTTTATAGTAAACTTTTTTCGGACAAACAGATTTCCTATACACCTGATTTGATTCAATATCTGGTAAAAAATAGTGAAAGATCTTTCTCGGCTGCTCATCGGATGGTAGAAAACCTGGACAAAATGTCCCTGATAAACCGTAAACCGGTCAGCAAGAAAATGATCAGGGAATTGATTAAAGAAGGTGCTGTAAAGAAAAAAGGTGCAAGGGAAAAAATTATTTTGAAGAATACAACTAAAGGTAGCTCAGATTTCCTCAATTCCGAGTATCCGGAAGTTGTAGAGGTTCCACCATCGGAAATCGAGGGCCCAAAAAAGTATTTCAACAGGGAACTCTCTTGGTTGAATTTCAACTGGCGTGTTCTTGAAGAGGCACAGAATCCTGATGTTCCCCTACTGGAAAGAGTCAGGTTTTTGTCGATTTCCGCTACCAATTTTGACGAATTCTATTCGGTCAGGGTAGCCGGCTTGATGGAGTTGGCCAGTACTGGAAATTATCCACCGGGTACGGATGGAAGGCTACCTTCAGAACAACTCGTAGAAATAGAAAAGGAATCTCGGAAACTTATATCGGCACAGATCGATACCTGGAATTTGATTCGGGAAGAAATGGAAGACGTAGGTATTCTCATTCTCGAAAGGGAACGGTTGACCGAGGATGATAGGAATTATCTTGATACAAAATTCATAGAGGATGTTTTCCCCGTATTAACCCCATTGGCTATTGATCCTGCCCATCCATTCCCCTTTATTCCAAATGCAGGTTTTACCATTGCCATCCGACTGGAAAGACCCAAGGATAAAAAACAACTCAGTGCATTACTCCCCATTCCCGTTCAGATAAGCCGGTTCGTTTCCTTGCCAGAGGGGACCAAGGGTGAAACCAGATTCATTCCCCTGGAGGAGCTTCTGCTTGAAAAGGTTCACTTTATATTTCCTGATTACAAGATTGTTGAAAATTGCATTTTCCGAGTTTTGAGGGATAGTGACCTTGAGATTGAGGAAGAAGCCGAAGATTTGGTTCGGGAATTTGAAACAGCCCTAAAGAGAAGACGAAGGGGGGAGGTAATACAAGTCTCTATTTCCCAAGGCTCTTATGGCGAGTTGCGGAAAAAGGTATTGACCGAACTAAGGTTTTCTGAAGAAAAACTGACCGAAATACCTGGCATGATCGGTATGGCTGACCTTGGGGAACTTGTTCTGGAAAAACGCCAGGATTTATTGTGGCCGAAGTTCACTCCACGTGTTCCGGAAAGGGTCAAGGAACATAATGATGATATATTTGCTGCCGTCAAAAGAAAGGACATGTTATTACATCATCCTTATGAAACCTTTGATATGGTTATCCGCTTTATCAGACAGGCGGCACAGGATCCCAATGTCGTGGCGATCAAGCAGACACTTTATCGAACCTCTTATGAAAGCCCAATAGTCGAGGCACTCTGTGAAGCAGCCGAGAATGGTAAATCGGTAACTGCACTGGTGGAACTGAAGGCTAGATTTGATGAGGCAGCTAACATCAGACAGTCAAGGGCGCTCGAAAGGGCTGGTGCCCATGTGGTTTATGGCTTTATAAACCTAAAGACTCATGCCAAGGTATCTTCGGTAATCCGAAGAGAAGGCAATCAACTTGTCACCTATACACATTTTGGAACCGGAAACTATCATCCAATTACCGCCAGAGTGTATACCGACGTAAGCTTGTTTACTTGTGATGAGGAATTGGGCCGGGACGGTACAAAATTGTTCAATTACGTATCAGGTTATGCTGTTCCCGATAAACTGGAAAGCCTGTCAATTTCTCCCTTTAATCTTCGGGAAACCCTGCAATTTCTGATTGCCCGAGAAACCGAAAATGCCAGAAAGGGCAAACCGGCACAGATATGGGCCAAAATGAATGCCCTGATTGATCCATTGATCATTGATTCGTTGTATGAGGCAAGTCAGTCTGGCGTACAAATCAGTCTGGTGGTTCGGGGAATTTGTGGGCTGAGGCCCGGTATCAAAGGATTGTCAGAAAATATTCGGGTAAAATCAATCGTGGGAAGATTTCTTGAACATTCCCGTCTTTTCTGTTTTTCCAATGGTCATGCCCTGCCGTCGGCCAAGGCAAGGATATTCATTTCTTCAGCGGATTGGATGGAACGTAATCTTGACCGAAGAGTTGAAACCCTGGTTGAAATTAAGAATGATACGGTTAGAGACCAAATCATGAGCCAGATTGTTGCTGCCAATCTGTCTGATCAGGAACAGAGTTGGATTTTGCAACCAAATGGACATTATATACGATCAAAAAATGAAGCCAGCACCAACCGATTAAATTGCCATACCTTTTTTATGGAAAATCCCTCCCTGTCAGGTCGAGGTTCGGCAGGAGCAAAAAAGGAAATCAGGTTGATAAGGCTCAAGGATTAGTATTCTTAGAACCATGACATAATGAGCCCTGCATTTGTATACATCAACCATTTCAGATTCCACTAGGCCAATTTTTCAGGATCCCGTTGTTGAACGGGTTAGACGCGTGGCAGTAATTGACGTTGGATCAAATTCCGTTCGTCTTGTCGTTTTTGATGGTGCTGCTCGATCACCAGCCTATTTTTTTAATGAAAAGGTATTATGCGGGCTGGGGGCTTCACTGGCCGAAACGGGAAAACTTGATCCCAGTGGCAAGGAAAGAGCCTTGTCTGCCATCGCAAGGTTTGTCACCATTGCCAAACTGATGAATGTTTCCGATTTGGTTGGGGTAGGGACGGCTGCACTTAGAGAGGCCGGTGATGGCCGAGAATTCGCTGAGACCATATTTAAGAAAACTAGGTTGGAGTTAACCATAGCAAGTGGTGAACATGAAGCCAATCTGGCTGCAAATGGGGTTATTCTGGGTTGGCCGGAAGCAAATGGTCTGGTTTCCGATATTGGCGGTGTGTCCATGGAACTTGCTGATGTCAATAATATGCAAGTGGGACTATGCGAAACTTCGTCTTTAGGTCCACTTGTCCTTGAACGGTTGGATTTGGATACTCAATCCCTTGAACATCATATAGGGAATGAAGTTGCTAAACTGCGAAAGCGGTTCGCCAGAAAGTACAAGACAATTTACCTCGTCGGTGGTTCTTGGAGGGCAATTGCAAAATTGAACATTTTCAGAAGAAACTATCCTCTAAAGGTACTGAATGAATACAAATCATCACCACAAGAATATTTGAAAACTCTCGAATGGGCGAATAGTCAAACTACCGAACACCTGCAGGAAAAAACCAGAATTTCTTACGAGCGCTTAAAACATATCCAAAAGGCCGGGATGGTTCTGCAATCCATGATTAACATTTTCCAACCGAAGGAAATAGCCATCTCATCTAATGGTATCAGGGAAGGGTTGCTTTATTTGAGAATGCCGAAGAAGTTGCAGGATTCCGATCCCTTGTTGGAAGCGTGTGCATTTTCTGAATACAGTTCGGCAAGGTTGCCAGGCTATGGAGATTATCTGTATGAATTTATCCATCCACTGTTCAAGCAACATTCATTTGAAAAGAAAAGGCTTATTCGGGCAGCCTGTTTATTGCATGATGTAAGCTGGAGGGCCCATCCGGATTACCGGGCAATTATTTGCTTTGAAAATGCTACAAGAGCCAATTTGGGTGGGTTGGATCATCCGGGAAGGGTGTTCTTGGCCCTTTCCCTGTTTCACCGCTATAAAAATCAAAGTGAATATGGTGAATTCGAAAATCTGCTATCCCTGCTTGAACCGGAAGAAATACGTCTTGCGGAAATTGTGGGAAAAGCCATGCGATTGGGAGCAATGCTACTGGTTGTATCACCTGAGGGATTGACTACTTTGAAGTTCAAACCCAAAAAGAACAATCTTGTTCTGAGTTTGCCCGAAAAATTGAGAAGTATAACAGGTGAAGTTGTAAGTACCCGCTTTCGGGCTTTGGCGAATGCTATGGATTGTGAGGCACAAATCAATATAGAAGAAGCTTCCCCCTAGCTGAATAGGTTCCTCGAGGAAAAATTATGAGATTGACAAGATATTTTTTACCTGTGCTCAGAGAAGTCCCTGCCGAGGCACAAATAACAAGCCACAAATTGATGCTGAGGGCAGGCATGATCAAGCAGGCGGTATCAGGAATTTACTCCTGGATGCCCCTTGGTTTGAAGGTTCTTCAAAAGATTGAGAGAATTGTAGTTGAAGAACAGGAAAGAGCAGGTCATTTGCCCTTATTGATGCCAACCATACAACCTGCTTCTTTGTGGCAAATGTCGGGAAGATATGATGATTATGGTGAGGAAATGCTGAGAATAAGGGACCGACACAACAGAGATTTGCTATACGGTCCCACTAATGAGGAACTCATCACGGAAATTTTTTCTAGCCACGTGAAGTCATACCGTGACCTTCCGCTGACACTGTTTCACATCCAATGGAAATTCAGGGATGAAATGCGTCCTAGGTTTGGGGTGATGAGAGGTAGAGAGTTTCTGATGAAGGATGGTTACAATTTCGACATCGACATGGATGCTGCCATTCATTCCTATAATCGACATTTGGTAAGTTACCTGAAGACCTATGAAAGATTGGGGTTGAAGGCCATTCCGATGCGTGCTGATACAGGTCCCATAGGTGGAAATTACAGTCATGAGTTTCTTGTTCTGGCAGATACCGGTGAGTCAGAAGTGTTTTTTGACAAACGAATCCTGGATTTCAATTTCGGGATTGCCAATGTCGATTTTGACGATATCGATGAATGCCAAAAGATTGTTGATGAATGGACGGCACCCTATGCCAGAACTGACGAGACTCATGATCCCGAAATCTTTGATCGAGATGTACCCGAGGAATTTCAGGGTGTATCAAGAGCCATTGAGGTAGGTCAGATTTTTTATTTTGGCACCAAATATTCCGAGCCGATGGGGGCATATGTGACCAATTCGGAAGGAAAACAGGTTCCAGTTCATATGGGTTCTCATGGTATCGGAGTTTCACGGCTGGTTGGAGCCATCATTGAGGCATTTCATGATGACAAGGGGATCAAGTGGCCCATTTCAGTAGCCCCTTTCAAGGTTGGAATCGTCAATACGGTAATGGGAGACAGTGAATCCTGCGAAATCAGTGAAAAAATCTATTCCGAACTGACCAACGCCAATTTGGATCCCCTTTATGATGATCGTGATGAACGGGTCGGATCCAAGTTCACGACCATGGAACTTATTGGAATTCCCTGGCGCATTACAGTGGGCCCAAGAGGGTTGAAAAAAGGCATAGTTGAATTGACCGACAGACACACCGGAGAAAGTAGGGAAATCCCAACTGACAATATTGTTACACTGATCAAGGAATTAATTTAGCATGTAATCTGGGTGTTTACCTGACTGGTTTCATCCAACAAATTAATTTGGGAATACTAAATTGTTGGTTATCTAACAGTATTTTTTATGTTACTTCCAAACCAGAGTTTATGTGGATAAATAATTCAAACGGGAATTTCTGGTTAACTTAAGGCCAGTTTGGTTTAATAATACCTTACTCAATACCAAACTAATTTCATAACTTCAGGACTTGCAGGAAAAATTTGAATTGCTTGAAAATACTAAACCGTTTGCCTCCTTCGAATGGATGATTGCCTTAAGGTATCTTAAATCAAAAAGAAGCCAGGGAGGGGTCAGCGGGATGACTCTGATTTCTTTTCTGAGTATTACCATAGCGGTTTTTGCCTTGGTCGCAACCTTTGCGGTAAGAACTGGTTTCAGGGCTGAATTTGTTCAAACAGTGCTGGGCGCAAATCCACATACGACAATTTATTCAAGCCTATATATCAATGATCGTGGGGACAGGTCAGCATTGATTCCCGATTATGAGGAAAAGGTAAATCGCATTGCTTCAATTGAGGGGGTCGATCATGTGGTTCCCGTGATCAGTTCCCGGCTCTTGATCAGTTCCGGACCCAACAATACAGGAGTAGAACTATTTGGGTTGTCAATCGAAAATATCCGAAAAATACCGTTGATCAACCAACCTGTCAGCTTTTTTGGTGATTTGGAGAATTTGAACTCCGGTATTGCGATAGGAAATGGTGTTGCACGCAATTTGGGTGTCAGGATAGGAGATTCCATAAGACTGATTTCGCCGGATGGGGTCAAAACTGCATTTGGAGTGTCACCCCGAATTAACAGTTATCAGGTGGTTTATATATTTGAGGTTGGGCGATATGATATCGACAGTACTAGGGTTTATCTTCCCTTTGCCGAGGCTCAAAAATTTCTTAACCGGGAGGGTTATGCTGATGAATTGGCAGTTTTTGTAAACGATCCCGAAAGCGTGGAGGCTCTTGAACCGAAAATCATCGAAATGGCTGGAGATGGTTTTTTTGCCTGGTCATGGAAAGATTCTTCTAGATCAATTCTGCGTGCACTTCGTATGGAAGACAATTTGATGTTTATTGTCATGTCGATCCTAGTCCTTGTGGCGTCATTCAATATTGTATCGGGGTTGATCATGCTGGTCAAAAACAAGTCCAGCAGCATTGGAATATTAAGGTCCGTTGGTTTGACCCGGGGATCAATCATGAGGATTTTCTTCATATTTGGTGCCTTGATCGGTACAACCGGTACGATAGCAGGTGTTATTTTCGGGTGCTTGTTTGCAATTTACATTGACCCGATTTTCACCTTTGTAAATTACCTGGCTGGTGGTGATGTCTGGGATCCATCAGTAAGATTTCTTTCAAATGTTCCAGCAAAAATAGAATTTGTTGATGTTTTGTCTGCTGTCATTCTATCATTGGTTCTTACCTATGGAGTAACCCTTATTCCAGCAAGTAGAGCAGCCAAAATGTATCCAGGTGAAGCCATCAGATATGAATGATCCGGTTTTAACTGCTAGGGGTATTGGCAAATCCTATAATTTGGGAAACCCCAATGAGGTCATGGTCCTGAAAGGCGTTGACCTTGACATGGAACATGGTGAAGTGGTCGGTCTGCTTGCCCCGTCTGGAGCAGGAAAATCTACCCTATTGTTTATATTGGGTTTACTGGAATCCTTTGACAGGGGATCACTGGAAATTAATGGCAAGGATGTGACTAAGGCTCCAGATTCTGCCAGAACGGAGGTCAGGAGAAAGGAAGTGGGTATCGTTTATCAATTTCACCATTTGTTACCTGAATTCAATGCTCTGGAAAATGTGATGATACCACAACTTGCAAATGGCATTGCCAAATCCAGTGCCCGTAAACATGCTAGCAAATTGCTTGAGAGAGTAGGTTTAAGCGATAGGATAAATCATCGTCCATCGGAATTGTCTGGTGGTGAACAACAAAGGGTCGCAGTTTGTCGGTCCTTGGCTAACTCACCCAATTTGCTTCTGGCTGACGAGCCTACGGGTAATCTGGATGTGGATAATTCCCAACAGGTTTTTGAAGTGATTAAGGAACTGGTAAAGGTTTCTGGTATAAGTGCCCTGATCGCTACCCACAACCTCAGTCTTGCAGAACAGATGGATAGGGTCGTTTGTTTGGAAAATGGTGTACTGGTTGAGTAAATTCAGTTACAGGAATTTTGCAGTTCGATCCACTCAGTGTCTTCCAGCAGTTGTTGCGTGATACCGTCAAGAAGAGTATTCTCATCGGTGAACAGTTCCGGATCCATGCCTTCGGATAAAAGAAATATTGAAAATGGCTCGGGAGGTATGCCTTTTTCCAGAAACTTCCGGTACAGAATATCTTCGGGAACATAGATTGTTGATGGTTTTGCAAGTTCAGTAGCAAATTCTTGATAAATGTAGGGTGAAATTTCTCTTCCCAACAATAATCTGAGCGAGGTCAGCAATCCGGCAGTTTCCATGAAATCAATGAGTGAATCCTTGATCTTGATCCTTTCATTAGCCAGAAGCAAATAACCCGCAAAAACTTCTGGCTTGTCATCATATAGATTGAATTGTGCACCATTAATTACAACAATACCACCGGGCAAAACCGTTGCACTAGGTATCCCTCCTGAAACAAGCCTGATTTCATAGTTGGTTTCAGGAAAAAGACGGTTTTCGAATTTATCCACAATTGTATCGTCAACCAAACATTCGCTATTTCCAAGTTCAAGAATATTTGCGTAAATGGTTTCACCGATTTCCGCCCGCTTGGGTCCAACAATGGCTCGGGCGATATTCTGTCCGATGTAATCTGAGTAATAGTATGTAATTCCGACCATCACCAGGACGAAGGCAATGAATTTACCAAAGAATTTCCAGAAATTACCCCTGGGTTTTTCGACAGCTTGACCTTCCACCTGTACAAGGTCCCTGATGGCATTTACCATCAGGTCATCATTGATCAGTATGAATTCATTTCCAGATGAATCTGGAGAAAAGCAGTAATAGTATTCGCTGGGAGGTTGCTCGATTATGGTATCCAATGACCAATGTCTCAGTACTGTTCCCGTTCCGTCGGAAGACAGAAAGGTCAATGTATGACTGCCGTATTTGACAATGACCGATTGTTTTGTCGTGGTTTCTGGCGATTGCCATAATCCTTCACACTCAAGGATTACATAGCCCGGGAAAGCAATCATTTGAATCCAGTCCTATTCAATCCTGAGATATGCCAAGTTAAACGTATACCACTTATGCTTCTTTCAGTTGCGCACGCAATTGAAACTTTTGGATTTTGCCAGTGGCCGTTTTCGGGAGTTCACCAAAACTTACTCCCTTCGGAGTTTTAAATCCGGCCAGATGCTCACGACAGAAATCAATTATTTCATCTGAAGTGGGATTTTCATCTGGCTTCAACTCAACAAATGCAAATGGTACTTCACCCCACTTGGGATCAGGCTTGGCGACCACGGCACAAAGAAGAACCGAAGGGTGTTTCATGATAATCCCTTCAACCTCAACCGAGGAAACATTCTCTCCACCGGAAATGATTATATCCTTTGCCCGGTCGGTAATTTGAATGTAACTGTCCGGAAATTGAACGGCTATATCACCAGAGGCAAATTTACCTCCATCAAAGGAATTCCTTGTTGCTTTTGGATCACGATAATATCCCTTCATGACAGAATTGCCACGAATGAAAATTTCTCCAGTCGTATGCCCATCATTGGGCACGGGAGTTTTGGTTTCAGGATGCAAGACCTCGACATACTCCATGTGTGGAAAGGCCACGCCCTGCCTTGCCTTGATTTCGGCCTTCTGATCAGGATTCAATTTCTCCCATTCACTATCTTGCCAAACACATTCGGTTATATGACCGAAGGTTTCAGTCAAGCCATAAACCTGTGTTACATTAAAATTCAGGGATTCAAAAGCCTGCAATGTAGCGGGGGCTGGAGGTGCACCTGCCGTGAAGACTTCCACCTTATGCTTGATTTTTCTTCTTTCTTTCTCGGGGGCATTGGCAAGCATGTTCAATACGATCGGTGCGCCACCCAAATGGGAAATACCTTCGTCGGCAATCATATCAAAGATGTATTTCGCGGTAATATCACGGCAACAGAATACAGTTCCACCAAGGAGAGGCATCATCCAGGAATGATTCCAGCCATTGCAATGAAACAATGGAACAATTGCGAGGAATTTTGGAAACAGGGTCAATCGCCAACTGACAACTGTTCCCATGGTCATCAGGTAAGCTCCACGATGCTGGTAAACCACTCCTTTCGGCTTGCCTGTTGTTCCTGAAGTATAATTCAGTGAAATGCTTTCCCATTCATCATCGGGAAAATTCCATTCGAAGTCTGGATTGCCCGAAGCGACCAACTCCTCATACCCCATGTATTCGGAATTTGCCTCATATTCGGACAACTCGTCATGTGCCTCGATGATTATAGGGGCTTTATTGCTATTTTCATTGATTGCCTCCTCCAGCAAGGGAAGAAATTGACTATCCACAATAATCAATTTCGGATTGGCATGTCCAAGGATGTATTCAATGGTACCTTTGTCCAGCCTGACATTAATTGTATTCAATACGGCACCACAGGCTGGTACACCAAAATGTGCCTCCACTTGGGGTATCGTATTCGGCAGGATGGTTGATACCACATCACCGGGATTGATACCCAATCGGCTCAATCCAGAGGCAAGACGGGAAATCCTTTCGGCATATTGTGAATAATTATATCGACGGGAACCGTAAACCAGGGCTTCACGATCAGGATAAACATTTTTTGCCCGATTGAGATGAGAAAGTGGGGTTAAAGGTACAAAATTTGCTTCGCAGCGCTCCAAACCGCTTTCATCTTCCAACCATCCCATAATTTCCTCACAAACAATTACATAAATTAGTCCTGAACATGACTATAGCAGGATTTCAACTTTTTCCCACCCGTAGAATTTCCCTACAGGATCATACTTGGGTTAGTAGAAAGTTCGCTTGTTCTGCTTCATTTCCTGTAGCAGGGCAGGGGGTTCAAACCGCTTGCCAAATTGGTTTTTCAGTGATGAACAAAGGGTAATGGTTTGATCGATACCCTGGGTATCCACCCATGCAAAGGGCCCACCTGACCAAGGTGCAAAACCCCAGCCGAAAATAGCCCCAACATCACCTTCCCTTACATCAACCAGTACATCCTCTTGAAGAGTCTTGATGGCTTCCACGACCTGAATGACCAGTAGCCTGTCTTTTATCGTGGTTACCGAAGGTTGTTCTGATGAAGGAGGAAAGAGATTGTCGATACCTTTCCATAAACCAAGCCTTTTGCCCTTCGAATCATATTCGTAAAACCCGGCATTGGATTTACGGCCCAACCGGCCAATACCAGCCAGCTTGAATACCACTCGATCAGCATCATTCTCCATATAATCATCACCCAAGGCCTCTCTGGAGGCAGTGGCAATATGAACTGCCAATTCGAGTGAAGTTTCATCAATAAGCTGGAGTGGCCCCAAGGGCATTCCAATCTGCTTGGCCGCATTTTCAATTAATGCGGGATGATATCCTTCACCCACCATGGACACGCCCTCATTGATATAGGGAATAATGCATCTGTTGGCATAAAAGAAGCGGGAATCATTAACAATGATGGGTGTTTTGCGTAACTTTCGCACGAGGTCAAAAGCCTGCGATACCGATTGATCATTGGTTTGCCGGCTCTTTATAATTTCTACCAGTGCCATTCTTTGAACAGGACTGAAGAAGTGAATTCCAACAAAGCGTTCCGGTTTTGAGACGGATTTTGACAAATCGGAAATCGGCAAGGTAGAAGTATTGGAGGCAATCAGGCAGTCATCCGAAACTATATCCGATACCTGTTTGAATATATTTGCCTTGATGTCGGGATCTTCAAAAACAGCCTCAATTACAAATTTGCAATCACGCAATGCACTCAGATCTGTTGAAAAGTTTATCTGCTCAATTGTTGATTGCGCCTTCTCAGTTGACATTCGTCCTCTTGCTACATCCTTTTCCAAGATGCTCTGAATCTTCAATTTCCCTTTTTCAAGGGCCGTTTCATCCTTATCGACAAGGAATACACTTAATCCTGATTGTGCAGCGACCTGGGCAATTCCCGATCCCATCATGCCTGCACCAATGACTCCCAGACTTAGTAGATTCAGCTTAGGTACATCCTTGGGTCTGCGATGGCCTTTTTCCAATAGTTTCTTATTGACAAACAGGGTATTTATCATCGCTGAGGAAGACGGGTTTACCAATACCTTTGTAAACCATTTGGCTTCATTCCTGATAGCCTGGTCAAATGGCAGCATCATCCCTTCGTAAATCGTGGAAATTGCTGCTTGTGCGGCTGGATAGAGACATTGTGTTTCACCTGCAATCAAGGCGCTGGCTCCGGCAAAATTCAGGAATCCCTGCCTATCATAAGGGCTGCCTCCCGGTATTTTGAACCCTTTCTTATCCCAGGGTTTGATTATATCGTCCGGGGTGGCGTTAAGTACCCATTCCTTTGCTCTTGAGAGCAATAGCTCGGGTGGTACTACCTCATCAACCAACCCGGCATTCAAAGCATCTTTCGGTTTGGGAGTCTTTCCTTTCAGGATAAAAGGCGCGGCAGCCAATATCCCCAATCTTCTGGCAAGCCTTGTCGTTCCACCGCCTCCAGGAAAAATACCTACGAGTATCTCTGGCAATCCGATGCTAGCTTTGGGGTTATCTGCACATATTATTCTATGAGTGCTGATGGCAATTTCATAACCGATCCCGACGGAGGTTCCATTCAATGCTATGGCCACCGGTTTACCTGCTTTGCCGGTATTTGGATCACCCCCAGCCAGTTCGATATTTCGCAAAATGCGGTGGATGGTCATTACCCCGTTGAATACATCAAGATCAGTGGATGAATTCTGCTTCATGGATCCCAATACCTTGAGATCCATCCCACCCGTGAACGTGTCTTTCCCACTGGCCAGTACAATCCCCTTTACCTTGGGATCATTTATGGCCTGGTTCATTAAGGTATCGAGTTCGTTGAAACCCTCCCAGGACATGAGGTTCATAAATTTATCCGGGCAATCCCAGGTAATGGTGGCAACCCCTGATTGGTCTATATCAAAATAAAAATCGGCCATCTGACAATGTTCCTAAAGATTCTCAATTATTGTGGTAACACCCATTCCACCGGCAACACATAATGTAGCAAGGCCAAGGGTTTTATTAGTTCGTTCAAGTTCATCCAGCAGGGTTCCAAGGATTATCGCTCCGGTTGCGCCAAGCGGATGTCCCATGGCAATAGCTCCCCCATTGACATTGACCATTTCCGGATCAATGCCGTAATGCTGAATAAACCTTAATGGAACAGAAGAAAAAGCTTCGTTGACTTCAAACAGATCAATGTCACTGATATTAAGCGAAGCCTGCTTCAAAGCCTTTTCACTAGCTGGTATTGGACCAGTAAGCATAATTGTGGGGTCAGAACCTGATTTAGCGGTTGTAACTATTCTGGCTCGGGGGATCAAATCATTGATTTCTCCGAATTCCCTGGAACCGATCAAAAGGGCCGCAGCCCCATCTACAATTCCTGAAGAATTCCCGGCATGGTGAACATGATTGATTTTCTCCAGTTCCGGGTATTTCAATAATGCCACCTTGTCAAATCCGGGCATTACCTCACCCATTTGTTGAAATGATGGATTGAGACCTTCAAGTACAGCCAAATCAGTATCAGGGCGTATATGTTCATCCATTTCCAATAGTGTTGCCCCAATATCATCAACAACAGGTATCACGGATTTATCAAAACGCTTTTCTTTCCAGGCAATTTCTGCTCGCCTTTGAGATTCTACTGCATACTGATCACAATCCAATCTTGAGAAGCCGTATTTTGTAGCTATCAAATCGGCTGAAACACCTTGGGGTATTATGGAATGATTCATCGCAATGGTTGGATCCACCAACATGGCTGCACCATCCGATCCCATTGGAACACGACTAAGCATTTCAACACCTCCTGCAATATAGCCAGTTCCAGCATTACCCCTGATCTGGTTTGCAGCAAGATTGACAGCTTCCAGTCCGCTCGCACAGAAACGATTGATTGCTAGGCCGGGTATGTTGTCATCAAGGTTGGAATACAAAACCGCGGATCTGGCCAGACACCCTCCCTGTTCACCGACCTGAGTTACATTCCCCCAAATCAGGTCATCAATTGTCTTGGGATCGATATCGGCTCGCTCCAGGAGTTTGTTCAGAATGAAAGAAGACAACCATACTGAAGTGATCTCGTGCAGAGAACCATCCTTTTTTCCTTTACCCCTAGGAGTTCTGACAGAGTCATAAATAAAGGCTTCCATAGTTCTAAATTCCAAATGTAGTGAGTGATTAATAGTTAAATGTATTTGATCAGCGATTTCTGGGCATCAAATCATAAGGATGTTTCCACCCATTCTGGCTGGAGATATCTGTTAACCACCGATCAATGCTTGGCCATTCATTTCGTTCAAAGCCAAAGGGTTCTGGATAAAAGAGATAACCGCAACATGCAATATCGGCGATGGTAATGTGTTCACCCACAAGCCATTCACTTCCGCTCAATCTTTGTTCCAAAACTTTCAATGAACCCCTTAAACGACCTTTATGCCAATCGATTACTTCCGCAGGTCTTTTTTCCTCGGGAAGAAAATTGGCAAGAAACCTGGTTGTCCCAGCCACCGATGACATCTTGTGATTATCCCACAAAACCCATCGTAATACCTCCAGTTTCTGGTCAGGAGTGTTGCCACCAAATTTACCTGTTTTTGAAACCAGATACTGCTGAATTGCACCTGATTGGGACAATTTCTTGTCACCAGCAACCAGGACGGGAGCCTCGCCCATGGTGTTGAGTTGCCTATATTCTGGTGTTCTGGTTTCACCATTGAAAAAATCAACAAAAACAGGTATCCAAGCCACTTCCGCAAGTTCCATGGTCAATGCAGCCTTGTAGGAATTTCCACTCTCGCCAAAACAATATAATTCTAGAGGTCTGCCACTATTTTCCATGCTGAAATCCTTGGTTTGACAAAGTGCCGATTAGGTTAGAAAAAAACTAATTTTTCATTGGCGAATTACAATAATTCAAACAGGATTTTGCACCAAAAAAACTACAAGTAGGATTCATTCATGCCAATCAATTTACTTGGTCGGGTTAAAAAATTTTTGAATAGTTGGTTTTGTTGAAGTTATGAACTTCAATCTTGCTTGACGAGCAGATTCAATTCAAAAAATTGGGAAATAGAAAGTAAAAACCATAAGCGACAATGAGGGCCGGTATTGCTGAAATGATTGTTGCCCAAAAGGCAACCTTGGGATTTACGGCAATAGCGGGAAACAAGGCATCCCCATCATTTGAAATGGCATTCCCCATTAAGGCAGCAAAGGGAAGTAGGCCATTGATATACAGGGCAGTAACGAGGACTTGAGGTCCACAACCGGGAATAAAACCAACCAATACTCCTGCCAATGGTAGGAGAGGGGTTACAATCTGGAAAACTTCATTCAGATCTATGGGTGTGAAAGCAACCATGTATTCGTAAAGCAGATAGGCACCTATAACCCATACAGATATGAAACTTGTTTCCACGGACATTCTGGTAACTGGAGTGTCCTTGTGATTGGACATCGCCTTAACAGGTGAAAAAGTCCAAATATAAAGTCCGATAAAAGTTCCTAGAATTGATACAACCAAAGGCAAAATCCCGAATGATTGATAAATATCAACCTGGAAAAGTTGACAAACACCCAATATCAAGCCTGGTATCATACAGACCAAATAAATTACATGAGTCCATTGGGTCTTGCCAATTCTGGGTATCAGGTCAGATTTTATTTCGTTCGCACTATTCTGGAATGATGGTCCCCATTTATGAACAATCCAGCCAAAAATGACTGCAACCAGAAATGACAAGGGAAGCACAACCGCTGCAGCGTCAGGTCTGGTAGCTATCAAAAGAAAGGCAGCATCCCCCATGGTTGCGATCAGAGTTGCAACAACTGCACCGAAACTTGCATGACCAGAAGAATAGGCCGCCACAACGACAACTGCACCACCACAACCTGGTATGGCTCCCAGAAGGGCAGCAAGTGGGATTTCAAGGGTTTTGGAGCTTTTCAAGATTTCTGCAATATTGAATCCCAGTAGGCGTTCGGAACCGTATACTAACAACAATGTTGCTGCTACAAATACACTTACCTGAGTATAGGCATCAACAATCATTTCCCTTGTCAACTGCCCGAGCTGACCTGGCCAAAGGGCAAGGCAAATCAACAAAAGGGCAACAACTGGTCGCCGTGTTCCTCTAGGGAACAGGGTTCTGATGGACCTGCCTAGTGAAATCTGGTTGGTGTAAAGTGTTTGTCTGGTGAAATTCATCTTACTTGCAATTGAGAATCATTATCAACTAACAATTTAAAGCACCAATTCCTATTAATCAAGTAATCACTAATAAAAATAAAAAATTGACTTACATTTGCTGAATGTTTCAAATTCCATCAAATCTAGCTGATGCCAATGAATTCATACAAAGGCTTCCATTCTCCAAGGCCCTCAATATGAGGGTAGAAGAAATTGGGGAGAGCAGAGCGGTAATGACGATCCCATATGATTTACAGTTAATAGGTAATCCTTTGACCGGTGTAATTGATGGCGGAGTGGTAACGGCATTGATGGATACATGCGGTGGATTGGCCGTATTGATTCATCCGGAGGTTAACCCCCCAATGGCCACTTTGAATCTTAAGGTTGACTATATGCGACCAGCCAATCCTGGACAGGGAATTACAGCTGAAGCTACATGTTACAATGTAACCCGAACCGTAGCGTTTGTTAGGGTCATGGCCTTTGATGAAGACAGAAAAAGACCTGTGGCAACAGCACTGGCAACTTATACGTTGAATTGAGTTGTGAGCAAGTCAGGTACAGAAAGTTTCAAGGAACAAATCCTCCAGAAACAAGTGTTTGAGGGTATTCCATACTTGAAGTTATTGGGTATTAGGCTGGATTTTGTTAATGATGAGCTAACGGTTGCCTTGCCCTTCACCGAGCAAATTATAGGTAATCACGATCTACCAGCTATACACGGTGGAGCAACAGCTTCGCTTCTAGAGATTACGGCCAAGGTTACTTTGTGTCTGAAGATATTGTCAGTGGGTCCACAATGTGAAACCAAATCCGCTATCCTCGGTGAACAGGGTCTGGAATTACCAAAAACAATATCCTTTTATGTGGATTATCTTCGTAGTGGTAAACCCTTGGATTCATTTGCAAGGGCTACGGTATACCGGATGGGAAGAAGATATGCTTCAGTCCAGGTAGAGGCCTGGCAGGATGATAGAAACAGAATGTTTGCTCAGGGTACAGGTCATTTTCTTCTTATTTAGATCATGGTAAACTTTACAGCAGGTGAGATTACTCATCGGCGAATTCTCAAAATCGCCATTCCCATATTACTGTCAAATGCAACTGTTCCCATCCTTGGGGCTGTCGATACAGGTGTTATCGGTCAATTGGGTGAAGCTGCACCAATTGGTGCAGTAGGTCTCGGTTCAATAATAATTACAACAATTTACGGTCTATTTGGATTTCTGCGGATGGGAACATCCGGACTTGCCAGTCAGGAAAAGGGAAAAGGGGATGATTACGAATTGTCAATGATCATCTTTAGGTCGTTGATTATTGGATTTGTATTGGGGGTACTGGTTCTGATCCTCCATTTTCAACTGTTTTATCTGGTAATGAAATTAGTGCCGGCATCACCCGAAGTTGAAAGGTTAACCGAAGAATATGTATCAATAAGAATTTTTTCGGCACCCGCGGCAATTGCCACCTATGGCATTACCGGCTGGTTGATAGCCCAAGAAAGAACACAATCCGTCCTGGTACTGCAATTAGCCATGAATGGCTTGAATGTCATGCTCGACATACTGTTTGTATTGGGTTTGGATTATGGCGTTGAGGGGGTTGCCTATGCCACCTTGATTGCCGAGTGGTTTGCCTTGTTTTTGGGCCTCTATCTCTGTAGAGAAGCCTTGTGGATAAAGTTCTGGGAAGAAATCCACAGGATTTTTGAGCGAGCAAAATTAAACAGAATGGTTTCCGTCAATACCGATATCCTCATCAGGTCTTTATTTCTGGGATTGGCCCTTGTCTCCTTTCTATTCCTCTCATCAGACTTTGGGGATATTACTCTCGCTGCCAACCAGATCCTACTACAATTCCTGTTTTTCACCGCTTATGCCTTGGATGGGTTTGCTTTTTCATCCGAAACTCTGGTCGGACAATCCATAGGTGCCGAAAACAGGCCAGCCGTACGAAAATCATCCATACTTACCAGTACTTGGGGCATGATTACCGCCGTCATTGTTTCTGTTGTGTTTGCTTTGACCGGACCAATGATCATTACCATCATGACAACCGAACCAATGGTTCGGATTGAAGCCATGAATTATTTGTGGTGGGTTGTGTTGGTACCGATTGTTGGCGGACCATCGTGGTTTTTGGATGGCATTTTCATTGGAGCTACCAAAACCAGGGAAATGAGAAATGGGATGATGATTTCGTTTTTCTTTTACGTAATAGCGCTGGTCATTACCATGCCGACTATGGAAAATGCCGGTTTATGGCTTTCCCTCTATATCCTGTTTATTTTGCGCGCACTCACCCTTGGACTCAAATATCCAAGTCTGGAGAGGATGGACAGTTAAGCCGTTCAAGTAAGCCAATTCTTATGTTCGATACCCACCGCTTCGGTAATATTCGAATAACCGTCTTTTTCGAGTAAGAGACTTAAGCCACTGCAAATCTTTTTGATTAGTCCTGTTCCCTGATAACAGATAGCAGTATAAAGTTGTAGGGCAGAAGCCCCAGCCTTGATTTTGGTATAGGCATCCTCGGCTGTAGAAATTCCTCCAACCCCTATTATAGGGAGATTCCCCTTGGTTTGTGAGTAAACATTGGCCAGTGTTTTGGTCGAGATGTCAAAAAGATAGGGCCCGGTCAAGCCACCCCTTTCCTGATAAATTGGATTGTTTGAAACAGGTCTGGATATGGTCGAATTGGTTGCTATAAATCCATCAACACCTTCTTCGAGAGAAACCGAGATGATTTCGTTCAAATGAGTTGGTTCATAATCAGGTGATAATTTCAAATAGACAGGTTTGTCGAATCCCAAATCTTTTTGCTTCCATGAGATTTTTTGCAAAAGTGTGGAAAGATTTTCAGGTGTACTCAAATCCAAATCCATGTTGATGTTCGGGCAGGAAATATTCAAGGCAAGGTAATCGGCATAAATACCACATTCAGTGATGACATTTAGAAAATCCTGAAATGGATCATTTGAATTTCTGTTATAGCCTAAGCTCAAGCCGATTATTCCACTGCCTGACCATTGTTTTAACTTACTTCCAATGGACTCTGCACCATGGTTGTTTAACCCCATCCTGTTGATAAGTTCATGAGAAGATGCAATTCTGAAAAGTCGCGGTTTATCATTACCTGCTTGCGGGTAAGGTGTAACTGTTCCCAATTCTAGGAATGAAATGCCTGTCTTGAACAACCCCTTGATTGAAGTTGCATTTTTATCCAAGCCTGATGGAATACCGAGAGGATTGGCAAGTTCGATATTGCCTAGCTGGGTTTTCAGGTTCTGTTGGTTAATCCTCGTTGTGATAAATGGAAACAGTCCCCACTCGGTCAACTTATGGGATATATTCCTTGAGAACTCGGCCGGAAATAATTCGAGGAAGGATATTGAATATTTTTCTAATTCCAGCAATGGGTAGCCTAAATCAGAGGAAGAAATATTATAAACTAAGTGTATTCAAACGGTTTACCTTATACTTACATTATCTTTTTGGCAGTAAATTACCAGACCTAATTGGAAAAACATTGACCAACCTTGACATTAAATTCCCGTCCATCGCAGACCTGAGGAAAGTTGCCAAACGTAAAATTCCCCATTTTGCCTTCGAGTACCTCGATAGTGGTACGGGAAGTGAGTATGGAGTTAGGGAAAACAGGTATCGTTTGGACCAGATCAGGTTTCTGCCTGAAATCCTGCATGGCGAGATTGCTTATGATTTAAGTCGAGAATTCATGGGTAAAACCTATCCATTGCCGATAGGAATAGCTCCCGTCGGGATGTCGGGACTGATTTGGCCTGGAGCAGAAAAAATTCTTGCCGGCAAGGCACGCAAGGCAAATATACCCTTCTGCCTCTCAACAGTAGCTGCAGCCCTACCTGAAGACGTAGCTCCGATGATTGGAGATAATGGCTGGTTTCAACTTTATGTACCTTATAGTGGTGAAGTAAGAAGGGATATATTTAAACGGGTACGAAATGCTGGTTTCAAGAAGTTGGTGGTAACTGTTGATGTCCCCGAACAATCAAGAAGGGAAAGACAAAGGCGGGCAGGCCTTGTCTATCCTCCCAAAATCACTCTTTCTCATATCTTATCGGCAATGATTTGCCCAAAGTGGAGTTTGGCAAGGCTTCAGGAAGGCATGCCTCGACTGAAACTGCTGGAAAGTTACGACGGTGATGATAAAAAAAGCAAGGATGGCAGTACCACTGCCGGGTCTCTCTATCGGGGTAACATTGATTGGCTCTCCATGGAACATATCAGGGACGAATGGAAGGATGATATACTGGTAAAGGGTATCATGATCCCTGAGGATGCCTTGAGGTTGAAAAAATTGGGTATTGACGGGATTTGGGTGTCGAATCATTCCGGCAGGCAATTCGAAGGTGGCCCTGCACCAATTGAACAATTGCCAAAGGTTCGGGAAATACTGGGAGATGAATTCCCTATAGTTTATGACTCGGGAATCACTGGAGGGCTTGATATTATCAGGGCGTTGGCCTGTGGGGCAGATTTTGTTTTTCTAGGTCGGGCATTTCATTTTGCTGTAAGTGCACTGCAGGGAAAAGGAGTCGAGCACCTTCTCCATATCTTGGCTGAAGACATGAAATCCAACATGGGGCAAATAGGTGCCAAAGATATCAAAGCCATCAAGGCCAAAAAAATAATTTTGCGAGATTGATTTTGATATTGACCGAATGGGGTGTTTTGATATTCAATACTATTTATGAAATGTATTTTTATTGGATTGGTTTTTTTCATTTTTTGAGACTGGCATTACTTGATAAACGGGGGAAAACATGGATGTAGAAGCTGACAGGGACCTGAAACTGGTCCGACAATCAGTCGAAGGTGCCAAAGGGTTGCCCAACAACCATTACATTGATCAGGTTACCTATGAAGAAGAAAGGGAAGTTCTGCTTTTCAATAATTGGGCTGGTATCGGTCTGGGGTCGGATATTCCCAATCCAGGCGATGTTTCTCCGGTGAATTTCGCAGGCATGCCCTTGTTGATGGTCAGGAATCATGAAGGTGACATTCAGGTCTTCCAAAATACTTGTCGTCATCGTGGGATGAAACTGGTTGAAAAAAACTGTAATCTGAGAGGCACCATCCGATGCCCCTATCACAGCTGGAGTTACAATTTGGATGGTTCCCTGCGGGCGACTCCCCATGTTGGTGGGCCGGGTATGAACATCGACAAGCATATAGTCCGAAAGGATTTGGGATTAATCAAGATCAATACCCATGTATGGCGGGATATTGTTTTTGTTAATGTCTCCGGTACGGCCCCGACCTTCAGGGAATATGCGTCCAAACTTCTGAAACGATGGCATGAACATGAACAGCCAATGTATCATGGGGGGCCAGTTTCAGCCTTTAATTTTGATGTGGCCTGCAATTGGAAACTGGCTGTGGAAAATTATTGCGAGAGTTATCATTTGCCTTGGATTCATCCCGGTTTGAACAGTTATTCAAGACTGGAGGATCACTACCATATTGAGGAACCGGGACATTTCTCGGGTCAGGGCACCCTCGTTTACAGGCAAATCATAGGGGATAAGGGTGAAAAATTCCCCGATTTCAAGAATTTGAGCAAATTCTGGAATAAGGGTGCCGAGTATATTGTCTTGTTCCCCAATGTGATGTTGGCCACCCAGCGAGACCATGGTTATGCCATAATACTGCTACCACAAGGTCCCGAAAGAACGATTGAACGCAACGAGATTTTCTACAGTTTTGATCCTGAAACCAGACCAGACCTGAAAGCACTTGTCGAAAAGAACTCGGTTCAGTGGCGTGGAGTTCTTGAAGAGGATCTGTTTGTTGTAGAGGGAATGCAGAAAGGCCGACATGGCATCTTTTTTGATGGGGGTAAATTTTCTCCTGTCATGGATAGTCCGACCCATGTATTTCATAAATGGGTTGGAGATAAACTGCATGCAAGCCGTTACGGCAATACCTGAACCCTGCGAGGTTTTTACTTGTCCCGGCAAGGGCTAGGCTTTTGTCCATTCCAGATTTTGAAAAATACAACCAATTGGTGTTGGATCTCTTTGAAAAGGAAAAATTTGAAGAGCTTGCTTGCCTGTATCTTGAATGGGGGAAAAGACTGTTGGCCTTGGGTAAATCGGATGAAGGGTGTTTTTTCCTGACTCAGGGATATGTACTTGCCCTTGAACATGGCATGAAGGAAGCAGTGGAAATTTACGAGATTCTAAAAAATCACGAAAGAGAGGATTAGAATTGGATCTTGTGGGTAATAAATACCAAGCTACCAAAAAATATGGTTGAAATTTAATATGAAGACAATAAGTTTTTCTGACAACTTAAGCGGGTGTGGCTCAAAGTAGATGACATCGGCTTGAATTAGGACTGGATTTCAACAATCCGGCTGATTTTGTGCGGGTGTAGCTCAATGGTAGAGCAGCAGCCTTCCAAGCTGAATACGTGGGTTCGATTCCCATCACCCGCTCCAATTTCCAATATCGGTACAAACAATAAAACAGAATACCAATAATCCGATCAGGCATTTGATGAAACTGTTCCATTTTTTGGAACCGTACAAGTTCAAATGTGTCCTGACTATTGTAACCCTCGTCATTACCGCAACCATTACCCTGATTCTGCCAGTTTTTGTCAGACAATTCATAGATGGATCCGCAACTGAAGATTTAGCCAGAATAAATCAAATCGGTATCCTGGCTTTTCTCGCAACGTTGCTATTTGGTTTCGGGGCCTCACTCAGATATACCTTGGTTAACAGGCTAGGAGAGCAGGTTGTTGCTGACATTCGGAAGGAATTGTTTGCCCATACCATAAGGATGAGTCAAAGCTTTTATGAAAACCTGATGACAGGCGAGGTTCTTTCTAGACTTAACACCGATACAACACTAGTGCTTACAGTCATCAGCTCATCGATTTCAGTTGCCCTGCGCAGTTCTCTTTTGCTAGGCGGGGGATTGATCCTGATGCTGATAACCAGTTTCAAGTTGACGTTGTTGACAATTGTACTCGTGCCATTTGTCCTTCTACCGGTTTTTTTGCTGACCGGGAAACTGAGAAACCTTACCAGGGAAAACCAAGATAGAATTGCAGAAGGATCAGGTAACGTTTCCGAAGCTTTGAACGCAACCAATGTCATACAGGCAAATAATCACGAGGAATTAAGCATACGGTCATTTTTTGAGATCACGGATCGTTACATCGAATCGACCAACCGAAGAATCTTTGTTCGAGGGATTATGACAATGGTGATTATTTCCCTCTCCTTTACGGCCGTGGGAACAGTGATTTACATCGGAACAAGGGATATGCTGAACGGGGTCATAACTCCGGGAGAATTGACCCAGTTTGTTATATATGCGGTCATGGTAGGGGGATCGGTAACAGTTTTGTCCGAAGTTTGGGGAGAGTTGGTGAGGGCTGCCGGTGCTACGGAAAGGCTGTTTGAAATCTTGGAAATCAGAGATTCCGTAGAGGACCCTACTGATCCAGTATCATTGCCTCAACCCGTTCAGGGAAGTATTGAATTCAGGAATGTCAGTTTTCAATACCAAAACCGACCAGAGATATCGGTATTGGACAATGTTTCATTTACTGTAAAACCCAAGGAGACAGTTGCCATAGTGGGCCCTTCTGGAGCTGGTAAAACCTCAACCTTCCAATTGCTTCTCAGGTTTTTTGATCCTCAGCAAGGCAAGATACTTATCGAGGGGATTGATATCCGGGAGATAACCAAGGAGGATCTTCGAAATTGTTTGGCTTTGGTACCTCAGGACCCGGTGGTTTTTTCTGACACGGCAAGGGAAAATATTCGTTTTGGACGACCGGATGCAACTGATGAAGAAGTAGTGCAAGCTGCAAAATCAGGTGCCGCACATGATTTTCTCAATGAGTTTCCCGGAGGTTATGACACCTTACTTGGAGAAAGGGGCATGTTGCTTTCGGGAGGTCAAAAGCAAAGAATTGCTCTTTCAAGGGCCATATTGAGATCAACGCCGATATTATTGCTGGATGAGGCAACCTCATCACTGGATTCAGTCAGTGAGGTTGCGGTTCAGGAAGCCTTGAACCATATGGCGACCCAAGCAACAACGATTGTCATTGCCCATAGACTGGCTACGGTCAAAAAGGCAGACCGCATTCTGGTTTTCGACAAGGGAAGGATCATAGCTGAAGGAACCCACGAACAATTGGTCGCAGAAGGCGGTTTGTACGCAAAATTGGCTACCCTTCAGTTTAATTGATCAGAAAATTCCCGGTAAACATAAATTCGTATTTCACTTTCCGTATGGAAAATATAGAAATGTTGGAAGTGTAATATTTGATTTATCTAAACAATTCTGAACTTTGAAGGGAGGTTTCCGTGTTTAACGACCTGGCTGGAAAAAAATCGATTGAACAAGGCATGCCGTGGGATGAAGTAGAAAATCCAACCACGATTTTTGATGCCCTAGGCATTACGAAGAATGGTTATGGCACCAAATCGGCAATTTCATTTCAAATTGAAGCAGATCCCAAGTCCCATGCTGAAACCCTGACTTGGAATGATGTTTATCGAAGGGTTTGCCAGACTGCCAATTTCTTCAATTCCCTAGGCATAGGTAGGGATGATGTGGTTGCTTTTTTGTTACCCAATTGCAATGAAACGATTTTTACCCTTCTTGGGGGAATGATAGCTGGCAAGGTCAATCCGATCAATCCACTGCTGAGTGCTTCCCAGATCGCCGGAATATTGAATTCTTCCAATGCCAAGGTATTGGTTACCCTCAAATCCTTTCCCAAGACTAATGTTGCCCAACTCGCACATGAGGCGGCGGCTGAATGTCCCAGCATCAAGCATATAGTAGAAATTGATTTGGTTCGGTATCTTAAACCACCAAAAAAATGGATTGCCGGATTGATCAGGCCCAAAGTTACTCCTCCCAGTGGAGTCATGATTCATGATTTTTATGAGGGGACAGATAAACATAATGGAAATGAATTGGACTTTGATGACAGTCAGGAAGATAGAATTGCGGCCCTGTTTCATACCGGTGGAACTACAGGGCTACCCAAATTGGCCCAGCACAAGCAATCCGGAATGATCTACAATGGATGGTGTGGCAAGTTGATCGGAATAACATCAGATGAAGTCATCATTTGCCCATTACCCTTATTTCATGTTTTTGCTGCCTATCCGATCCTTATGTCCGGTATTAGAACTGGTGCTCATATTGTCTTTCCCACACCTGCGGGATATAGGGGTGACAAGGTATTTGACCTTTTCTGGGATCTGGTGGAAAGATGGCAGGTTACTTTCATGATTACAGTCCCCACCGCCTTGTCGGTCCTGATGCAAAAACCAATCAAGGCAGATATTTCATCCCTCCGGTCAGCAATCTGCGGTTCAGCGCCATTGCCAACCGAATTGTTCAACAAGTTCGAGAAAGCCACCGGTGTGAATATCATGGAGGGTTATGGACTGACTGAAACCACCTGTATCGTTTCGGTTAATCCACCTGATGGTGTCAAGAAAATAGGATCGGTAGGATTACCCTTTCCATATACCGATGTTCGAATTCTGGATTGCGACGATCAGGGACAAATCATCAAGGAATGCAATACCGATGAGATTGGTGAAATTTGTATTTCAGCACCCGGTGTCTTCGTTGGAAATACCTATACCGACAGTGAAAAGAATAATGGGCTTTATTCTGATGAAAATTGGGTTCGAACGGGCGATTTGGGCAAGATTGATGATGATGGGTATTTATGGATTACCGGTAGGGCAAAGGACCAAATTATTCGTGGGGGGCATAACATTGACCCGGCAATCATTGAGGAAAATCTGGCCGGACATGATTCAGTTGCTTTTGTTGGTGCCATTGGCCAACCTGATACAAAAATGGGAGAGTTGCCCTGTGTCTATGTCGAATTGATTGAGGGTGCATCAACAACACCTGATGAATTGCTGAATTATGCAAGGGAAAATATAACAAACAAATTGGCCATGCCGGTTCATGTCGAGGTTGTGGGAGCACTTCCCAAAACTGCCGTTGGCAAGGTATTCAAGCCGGATCTGAGAATTATGGCAATCAACCGAGTTTTGAGTGAGCGATTCAATGATGAGGGAATTCAAATAGAAATTTCGACCTGGGAAGTTCCAAAGAAAGGTCTTGTAACAAATGTAAGTGGCAGTTTTGATGATGATCAGAGAGAAAGAGTACAAGCCATTTTGAATGAATACCCAATTTCATGGACGTTTGCCTAAATACAATAAGGCAGTTGTAATTGAGGAATAATGATGGTGCCGCAGGGGAGGATTGAACTCCCGACCTCAGCCTTACCAAGGATGCGCTCTACCACTGAGCTACTGCGGCACTTGTGTGAATGAAAGAGTTTTCTCAATGATTCACCCCGAACAAACTACAATTAGAGAAGATTTTACAAATTTAAACCAACATCCAGAAATTCGGCAGTTCCCAAGCAAAAATTTTTCACTTGCCCACCAAAAATCAATACCGGATTGATTCATCACAGAAGCACTTACTCAGTAATTTCCCCCGGTTTGGGAGCCATTGTTTAATCAACAGATATTTTATAGAATTCTGAAAATTTTTACTTTTCAGTTACAACCAACATTTTTATAATATATTCCGTGTTCTAATATCAATTTGGATAAGATCGGATTATATCTCCAGAACCAAGTCCATGGTGGAGGAATACGTTCGGAAATATATATCGGTATCGACATTGTTTTCTGGCAATAATCCCAAATATGATAGTTAACATGAAATGATTTCCGTGATATAGAATTTGTTGCTTGGATCATATCTGGAATGCAGGAAAATACGAAGGTTGAATCATCAACCAAAAAAAATCAGAGGGAGACTGTCCGCAAGGAAAGGTTGAAATCCGCACTGAAGAAAAACCTTTTGAGAAGAAAAGGGAAGAAGCAGGAAGATAAACAATAAATGCGAGTAAAATAATGAGTAGAGCAGTCGAATGGATTCAATAATTATCGAAGGTGGAGTTCCATTATCAGGTAAGGTAAAAATCTCCGGTGCAAAAAACTCCTGCTTGGCCCTGATGGCATCGGCAATACTTACCGAGGCCCCATTAAACCTGAATAATGTGCCGAAACTTTCGGATATTGCCACCATGTCCACACTCCTTGGTTCACTGGGTTTGGAGGTACAAAACAAGGATAGTAGAAGCCTTTGTTTGGATGCCAGGAATATAAGCAACCGCAAGGCCCATTATGACATAGTTAGAAAAATGAGAGCCTCATTCCTTGTTCTTGGACCACTTCTGGCCCGGGAGGGATATGCCAAGGTTTCACTACCCGGAGGTTGTGCGATTGGCGCAAGAGCGGTGGATCTCCATCTAGAGGCATTGCGGAAACTTGGTGCAAAACTCAAATTGGAAAACGGTTATGTAATTGCATCTGCCCCTAGCGGGCTTATCGGTGCAGAAATAGATTTTCCCATAAAGTCGGTGGGGGCCACCGAGAATGCAATCATGGCTGCGACCCTAGCCAAGGGAAGAACCATTATCAGGAATGCAGCCAGAGAACCTGAAATAGGGGATCTGATCGATTGTCTGAAAAAGATGGGAGCTGAAATCAAGGGTAGGGGAAGTTCCACGATCGAAATCGAGGGTAAACACAGATTGAATGGATCAACCCATGAAGTCATTTCTGACCGGATTGAATTCGGAACATATCTTTTGGCTGCTGTAATTACCAAGGGGAAAATTTCCCTGACGGGGGGACAGGAAATTTTGAACACGGAATTTCTGAAAAAAATCGGCGAGATGGGCGTAAGATACAAATCTGACTCCGAAGGATTGGCGATTGATGCAACCAACACAGACCTGCAACCAATAAAGGTTACAACCGAACCCTATCCAGGATTTCCAACGGACCTGCAAGCCCAGATGATGGCTACTCTTACTTTGGCCAAAGGGGAAAGCGAAATTAATGAAAATATTTTTGAAAACAGGTTTATGCATGTACCGGAGTTGTCACGAATGGGTGCAAAAATCAAATTGGAAGGTACCTGCGCAATGGTAGAAGGTGTGGATCATTTGGTTGGGGCTCCAGTCATGGCTACCGATTTGAGGGCTTCGGTAGCCCTTGTTATTGCAGGTCTGGCAGCAAAGGGAGAAACCAGGATCAACAGGGTATACCATCTGGATCGTGGTTATGAGAATATTGAAACAAAACTGGCACAGTGCGGTGCACAAATCAAGCGAGTTCAATCATGAATAAAACCGATGCGCAATATGAGGATACCTTTGCCGATGAACCACTCAAGGTCAGGGCTGAAGATCAGGAAGATCTGACTGTTCTATCATCCTACCTGCAGGATGCCATTTTCCTGAAGCAGGATATTAGCCATGACAAGGAAAAAAGGGAATTAGCCATACTATTAAACAGGATTCGTTGGGAATTAATTAGGGATGAAGGTAAATCCAGGGAACCAGTGGAAAGGGTAAGATCCCTATTGATCATAAAGGATGTACTAGAACTAAACCACTTTTTACCAGATGCCAAGGGATCAGATATACCCCTTTCTCTTCTGGCACTTCAATTCAAACCGGGTGAGGATGGAACTGGAAGACTTTCGTGTCGATTGTCGGGTCATTGGGATATTCATGTTTCGGTTGAGTGTATCAATGTCTATTTAACTGACGTTACCAAACCTTATCTGGCACCATCAAGAAAAATACCCTCACACCCGGAGTGAATAGTTGGCTCAATTATTTTATTTAAACCGCTCAGACGATTACACACGGTTCATACAATTTTTGAAGGGGAATATTGCACTTTCAGAATCAACCAGGGAAGCAGTAAACCAAATCATTACCAGTATCGTTTCTGAAAAAGACCGGGCCTTAATAGCTTTCACAAAAAAGTTTGACGGTGTTGGCCTGAAGCCTGACGAACTCCTTGTCTCCGAGGAAGAAATTGAAGCCTCAGTCAATACTCTGGAAGACATTCAAAAAGACATGCTCAAGGCATCCTTTGAACGGCTCTGGAAATTTCATGAAAAACAAATTCCGACCAGCCGGACCTGGAAAGATGAAGATAGTGTAACCCTGGGATGGATTTGGCAACCGATTCAATCCTGTGGGCTATATGTCCCAGGGGGTACCGCCACCTATCCTTCCTCAGTTCTCATGATGGGTGTACCTGCCAGGATTGCCGGAGTCAAATCAATTGCTTTAACTGTACCGCCTTCAAATGCTCTGGACCCTCATTTGCTTTATGCTTCCAGGTTGGTTTCTGTCGACAGGATTTATCGGGTAGGGGGAGCTCAAGCCATAGCTGCTCTGGCTTATGGAACAGAGACCATTTCTGCTGTAGACAAGATTGCTGGACCTGGTAACAGTTTTGTCACTGAGGCAAAAAGACAGGTATTTGGCCAGGTTGGTATCGATATGGTAGCTGGTCCTACCGAAGTAGTAGTGGTTAGCGACAGTAATTCCCGTCCTGACTGGGTGGCTGCCGACTTGATTGCCCAAGCAGAGCATGACCCTCTTTCTCGTTCAATATTGATCTCAGATTGTGAAAAATTCGTATCGAAAGTGTTTTCAGAAGTTGCCAGACAGGCTGAATTGCTACCCAGAAAAGACATTATCCTGCAAAGTTGGAATTCAAATGGTGCGGGTGTAATTGTGGATAATATTGTACAGGGAATTGAATTGTCGAATGAAATTGCTCCAGAACACCTGCAGTTGAATCTCAACGAACCAGAACAATACCTTGACAGGATATCAAACGCAGGATCGGTATTTTTAGGTAATTGGACGCCGGAGGTATTGGGAGATTATATAGGTGGTCCGAACCACGTCCTTCCCACGTCCGGTACGGCCAGATTCTTTTCCGGTCTTGCCGTATGGGATTTTATGAAAAGAAGTACAGTATTGGGAGTTCCCAAAGAGAGTTTTGGAAAATTGGGCCGAATCGCGGAAAGAATGGCAGTAAAGGAACATCTTGAGGGCCATGCAAACTCAATCAGGATCAGGATGAATGAGATCGAAGGTTCGACCAATGAGTGATCTGAATTACCTTTCAAAGATTGAGATTGATCAAACCAACCTTCCTTTTGTATCACCAGAAATTGAGCAGGAAAGAAAGGTAGCGATATTTGATTTATTGGAAGAAAACTCATTCAAGATTGAAAAGAGAGGTAACAAATCTCCCCCGGAAGGCCCTTATCAACTCTTTGTAGGAGACCAGAATGGCCGGGTTGTCTTTAAACTCTGTACGGAAGAGGGAACAGAATTTACCGAGTTTCACCTGTCATTGACCCCCTTGAAACAAACCATCAAGGCATATTTCAAGATTTGCGATCTCTACTTTGATGCCGTGAAACAGCATTCGAGAGCAAGAATTGAAACCATCGACATGGCCAGAAGGGGTGTTCATGACGAAGGTGCCGCGTTGCTGCAGGAAAGACTAGAAGGAAAGGTGACCATGGATAAAGCCACCTCGCGAAGGCTTTTTACGTTGGTATGTGTACTCCAGGCTCAAAGATAGTGGGAGGAAGGGATGGTACCTGAATTACCATCCTCGGTTCTATTTTGCTGTGATCAGAACTGCATAAGATCCCCCATGGCAGAGGGTATCATGAAGAAACTTTTCGGTACCAGCATATATGTCCAGTCGGCAGGAGTCCTAGATGATCAGGAAATAGACGGATTTGCCATTGCCGTCTGCCAAGAGATTGGGGTTGAACTTAGCAATCACCGTTCCCGTTCAATGGAACAAATGGAGGATTGGGGGGATGACATGGCAAGTTTTGAATTGGTTATAGCCTTGACCCCTGCGGCCCAAAGGCTGGCTTTGGAACGAACCCGGTACATGGCCTTGGAAGTAGAATATTGGCCAACGCTGGATCCTGCTGGAATGGGAGAAAAAAGAAATCAGAAACTGGAGTACTACCGTACAACCAGAGACCAGATATACAACCAAATCAAGAAGAGGTTTTCAGTCTGATTCAATTGTATGCATATATATCTGGATGATGTGTTGAATGAATAGGGGTATTTACCCCACTATTTTCCCATGATTGCAAGCGGTATACCAATTAAATCTTGATTTGATTGGGAATATTCCTAATATGTTTTGTTTTCCAAGTGGAAGAATTATTCTGGTTTAATTTACAATATGAGGTTAGATGCCAAAGGAAGAAATGTTGGAATTTCCAGGGGTAGTTACTGAGCTGTTGCCTAATGCTACTTTCCGGGTTGAATTGGATAACGGGCACAAGATCATTGCCCATACTGCCGGAAAAATGAGAAAGAACCGGATAAGGGTCCTTGCCGGAGACAAGGTTCAGGTTGAGATGACACCCTATGATCTCACCAAAGGCAGGATTAACTACCGTTTCAAATAAGCACAAGCGGTTTATACTGGCTTCGGCCAGCCCACGTCGTTTGGAGCTACTGAACAGACTGGGATTTTCCCCACACAAAGTCCTGCATCCGGATATCTGCGAGGTATCTCGGAAGGATGAATTACCACGAAATTATGTCTCCCGCATGGCAAGTGAAAAGTCCTTGGCCTTTTCACTTGAGGAGAATGATGTCCTGTTGGCTGCAGATACAATCGTTGCAGTGGGTCGTAGAATTATTGGAAAACCTGTTTCAAGCAGTCATGCCAGGGAAATTCTTCAATTCCTTTCAGGTAGAAGACACAGGGTTATTTCGGGTTTAGTCGTAAGAAATAACCATAGGGTAAACTGCAAGATGGTAGAAACCACTCTAAGAATGAAAAATCTCACAGCAGTGGAAATCGAAGAATATTTAGCCTCAGGAGAATGGCAGGGCAAAGCAGGTGGATATGGTATTCAGGGGATGGCAGAACAGTTCATTCCCTGGATTCGTGGTTCATATTCCAATGTGGTTGGATTGCCCTTATACGAAACAAGAAACCTGTTGCTTTCATATGGGTTAAAGGCAAGCTCCTAAAATGCATGACCATCTCTATCATGCCCAAAACAAGGAGGGGATTAGGTTATCCGCTTGGGTAAGGAGGGGTAAACTGGAGGACTTGTTTCTTAGTGATGCCACTATTGGTAATTTTATTCCCGAATCAATTTTTTGGGGCAAGGTCCAAAAGTCCCTGAAGGGGACTGGGGGTTATTTTATATCTCTTCCAGAGGGCAGGGTCGGTTTTCTCAGAAACTCTCCTCCTCTGCAGGAAGGTGAAATGATTCTTGTCCAAGTCAGTGGTTATCCACAGCAGAACAAACAAATTCCCCTTCAATCACGAATTGTAATCAAGGGAAAGGGAATAATTCTTACTCAAGGGGTTCCGGGTATCAATATTTCCAAGTCGATATCCAACCCTGAAAGAAGAAAGTTACTTTTAATCGAAGTTGAAGAAGCCTTGGCCAATGCAAATTTGGAACAAGATGATACAGGTGTGATTATTCGTACTTCCTGTAAGAGAAGTGATCACAATATAAAACAGGAGATAGAAGTTTTATTGGCCTCGTTGGAGAAAATAAGACAAATTCAAGCTCCCTCGAAACCCATTCTGGTAGCTACTGGTCCTTCAGTTCATGAAAGAGCAGAAAGGGACTGGCTTCCGGACCAACACTTCGTTGTTCAGGATATTACTGATAAAATTGATGATTTTGGACTATGGGACTTGATTTTTGACAATACGGGAGAGAAGGTGGAACTGGGCAATAACGCCAGTCTTTACATCGAAAAAACCCATGCCATGACCGTCATCGATGTGAACAGTGGAGGAATAAACTCAATGCAGTCAGCCAAAAGAATTTCCATGGAGGCAGCTGAAATTATCCCCAGGGAATTAAGGTTACGCGGTTTTGGTGGTAAGATCACCATAGACTTTCCTTCCATGAACAAGTCTGACATGAATGAAGTTGAAAAAAGGCTGAATCTGGCATTTAAAAATGATGATGTGCCTACCAAGTTGATTGGTTGGACCAAATCTGGCAATTATGAACTTCAAAGAAAACGAGATCGCTTACCAGTTAATGAGATTTTGAATATATGAACTGTCCAATTTGCAAGAAACTTTCCACCCCCGAATATCAACCTTTTTGTTCCAAAAGATGCGCAGATATTGATCTTGGCAATTGGTTGGACGGAAAATATGTTTTATCAGGAAATAAAGACTTGGAAAGTGAGAACGAAGCAATAAATGTACCTCCAATTTCAGACAGTTGAACAAATCCTGTTTACTTGATGGACATTCTTGCTTGATTAGTTTACAAGGTTTGATTTTGAAAGATGCCTAGGTAGCTCAGGGGTAGAGCAGTGGACTGAAAATCCTCGTGTCGGTGGTTCGATTCCGCCCCTAGGCACCACTCTTCTTAGCCATCAAACAAACTGATTGAATTCCAGATGGTAGATTTCCAGCAGACCAAAGATTTTTTCCATATTCCAGATGGCTTTACCTATCTCTGCGGAAACTCTCTGGGTCCCCTGCCCAGGGACCTACCTGCAACATTAGCTTCCCAATTATCTGCTGAATGGGGAGAAATGATCATAGGCGGCTGGAATAATGCGGGATGGATGAGCCTATCGGCAATAATTGGAAACAAGATTGGCAGATTTATTGGAGCTCCCAAAGACTCTACGATTATGGGAGATACTCTTTCAATTAAGATTTTTCAGGCCCTAGGCGCTGCCCTGAAGTTGAACCCGAAACGAAAAATCATCCTTACGGATAACAGCAACTTTCCTTCGGATATTTACATTTCAAAGGGTTTGGCTGCTTTTCTGAATCAGGGATATAAGGTAAAATTGGTCAATCCCGAGGAAATCATCAAAGAAATGAATGACCAGGTAGCAACGATGCTTCTTACCGAAGTTGATTATAAAACTGGTGCTCGTCTGGATATGGTTGAATTAACAACCAAGGCCAAATCAGAAGGAATTGTCACAATTTGGGATCTGGCCCATTCGGTAGGTGCAGTACCGGTGAATGTTCAACAGGCTGATATCGATTTTGCAGTTGGGTGTACTTACAAATACTTGAATGGCGGTCCTGGTTCCCCTGCTTTCATATATACCAACCCAAAACTATTAACCCAGATCCAATCCCCGATTACAGGCTGGTTGGGTCATGCAAATCCATTTCAATTTTCCCTGGATTATGAACCTGCTTCAACAATCAATCGCCTTATTATCGGGACACCGCCTGTAATTGGTCTTTCGGTTTTGGATTTTGCCCTTGGAATATGGGAGGGAATCTCCGTTGAAGATGTACATGACAAATCCATGCAATTGAGTGAAATGTTTATTGAGGGTATCAAATCCCATTGTCCAACGATCAAGGTCATATCTCCCGAAAACCCTGTTGATAGGGGAAGTCATGTAGCATTAGAACACCCGGAAGGTTATGCACTTGTCAAGTTTCTGATTGAGAATTCGGTAATTTGTGATTTCAGGGAACCGGACAATATCAGGTTCGGGATTGCTCCTCTCTATAACGATTCTGCTGACATCAACAGGGCTGTTGAAGTCCTGGCGATGGCCCTGGAGTACCAACCCTGGAAATATGAACTCTATCAGTCTCGAAATTTCGTAACCTGATGCAAATTCAAACAATCTTCTTTCAGAAGCCAATCACTTCTTTGTACCCCGATATTTTGATCTCGGACCTTGTTTTGTTACACGTTTCGAAGGGTGGAGTGTAGTAGGGATTTTGAAAGGTAATTCGGATTCCTTGTATCCCAGTTTCAACAAATCAGATGCAAAGGCCTTGAAGTTGATTTCCTGAACTCCGTTCCTTGACAGCGGGGCCAAATTGACAGGCCCATAGGAGGTACGGATCAACCTGTTTACCTCCAGGCCCACATAATTTAGGGCTCGTCGGATTTCCCTGTTTTTTCCCTCCCGAAGGGTTATGGTCAACCAGGAGTTGGCTTTACTGGTTGCATCTATGGAAATGGTCATGGGGGCAAACACGTCTTTGCCAATGGTAAGTCCTTTGGTTAGAGGTTCCAACCTTTTCTCGGTCGGTTTTCCCAGAATTCTAACCCGGTAGGTTCTATCAAACCCATTGGCGGGTAATTCGAGAAATCGTTTCAGATCACCATTATTGGTCAGCAGCAATAACCCCTCCGAATTAATGTCAAGCCTTCCAACGGATATGACTTTGGGCAAATGCGGGGGTAAGTTGGAAAAAACCGTCGGGCGGTTTTTTTCATCTTGGGTGGAGGTTATCAAGCCGACTGGTTTATAATATTTCCAGATTCTGGGCTTTTGAATTTTGGGAACAGGATTGTCATCAAACAAAATTCTGTCATTCGGGGAAATTTGCAGGGCAAGATTGTTGACAATTTTGCCATTCACCTTGATCCTACCTTCCAGGACAAGTTTTTCACTTTCTCGACGGGAAGCTATGCCCGCACCAGCCAAATACTTGGCTATTCGCATGATTTTTCCTTTAACCCGGAGTAAATGTATAATGTTCTGCTACTCCAATATCAGTATCATTGAAGAGTTTTACAATTGTTTCAATCCTACATGAGCAAAGCATTGGAAGCAGCCCATATGGCTTTCCAGAATGATGAGGTCCCCGTGGGTGCGGTCATTGTTTCATCTGATGGCAAGGTACTTGCAACAGCCTTCAACATGATCAGGCAATTGAATGATCCGACGGCTCATGCCGAAATTCTGGCCATCAGGAAGGCATGTGAGGCCTTGGGTACTGATAGGCTTGAGGGGTGTTCAATCTATGTTACTCTTGAACCCTGTTCGATGTGTGCGAGTGCGATATCACTTGCCAGAATTGCAAAATTGTATTTTGGAGCCATTGACAGTAAATCTGGTGGAGTAGAAAATGGGGCAAGAATTTTTACATTATCGCAAACGCATCACAAGCCGGAAATATTTGGTGGAATTATGGCCAGGGAATGCGGAGAGATTCTAACGACATTTTTTTCTCTCAAAAGGGATAATGATCAGGGCAGGACAAACTGACAAGAAAAATCTACATGGAAAATTTAACCACCTACATTGATGGATACTGCGAAAGGATTTCACCGGGTTTATTTGACGAACCCTTGAATGCCATTACCAATCTCGCCTTTATTTTTGCTGCCTTGCTTGTCTGGTATTATCTCAAATCAAGAAATCCACCTACAATTTCAATCGTTCTAACAGTCACATTGGTCCTGATTGGAGTTGGTTCTGGCCTCTTGCATACCTTCGCAACGGTTTGGGGAGCAATTGCCGATGTCTTTTTTATCGCAGTATTCGTGATAGTCTATATTTACGGAGCCAATCAGTATTTCTTCAAACTGAAGACACTGTATTCAATCATATTGACGATATTGGTTTTTGCTTTGCTGATACCGCTTGGTTATCTGATTCAGAACCTATTACCCTTTATCGGTGGTTCATCAACATATGCAAGTATTGCCACCATCATATTTATCTATGGCTTCCTGTTACTTAAATCTGACAAAGTTGTTGGCATCAAGTTGTTAATCGGTGGGGTAATCCTATCTATTTCAATTGGGTTCAGAATAATTGATTTACCTTATTGCGAGGATTTTCACCTTGGTACACATTGGGTTTGGCATGTTTTGAATGCAGTTATGCTATCCTGGATGATACTGATCATCAATGCAAAGATACTTCTTGACGAAAAAGAAAACAAATTGGACGAGACAAAATAATGGGATTGAGTTTGGATGAGGCCAGAAAGGTCGCTCACCTGGCCAGAATTCATGTTGAGGAAAGAGAGCTGCCAGATATAGCAAATGAGCTATCCGTAATTCTGGATTTTATGGAACAGTTGAATGAAGTTGATATTGAGGGTGTTGAACCCATGACTTCGGTTACTCCAATGAAACTCAGACTAAGGAAAGACAAAGTTACCACAGGTGGTGAAAAGGACCTCATTTTATCGAATGCTCCCCTACCTGAGCAGGGATTTTTTTCGGTACCCAAGGTGGTCGAATAAATGGGACTATCTGCCCTGACAATCTCAGAAGCAAGTACCCTTCTAGACAAGGGTGAAATTACTTCGGTCGAGTTATCGCAAGCTTGCCTCAATGAAATCGAGGCTGCCCGGGAGTTGAATGCCTTCAGTTGGTTTGATCCAGATCTTGTAATGGAGCAGGCCAAATCAGCTGACAAACTGTTATCAAACGGTAATACCTCATCGCTTTGTGGCATTCCCATCGGAATCAAGGATCTGTTTTGTGTCAGGGGAAGTCCTACCCAGGCTGCATCCAAAATACTGGAAGGATTCAGGCCGGAGTATGAATCCACCGTTACTCAGAAGCTCAAGGATGCGGGGTCGGTATTCATGGGCAAGCTCAACATGGATGAGTTTGCCATGGGGTCTTCAACGGAGCATACCGTCTATAATCCTGTTATCAGCCCTTGGAGATCAAAAGGATCGGAGAAACCCCTGACTGCCGGTGGTTCTTCGGGGGGATCAGCTGCTGCTGTTGCTGCCGACCTGTGTTTGGGAGCATTGGGTACAGACACGGGTGGATCGATAAGGCAACCTGCTGCTTTTGCGGGAGTTGTAGGTTTGAAACCCACATATGGCCGTTGTTCCCGGTGGGGTATAGTTGCCTTTGCTTCTTCGCTAGACCAGGCTGGGCCTTTTGCCAGATCAGTTGAGGATATTGCACTTTTGCTTGAGGTGATTGCCGGTTATGATCCAAAGGATTCTACCAGTTACAAAGGTGAGGTTCCCAAATACAGCAATTACCTTACGGGTGATGTCAGGGGCAAGAAAATCGGAATACCAAAGGAATATCGCCTGGATGGAATGCCTGGGGAAATCGAGGAAATTTGGGAAGAAGGAAAAATAATCCTCAAGGATGCAGGTGCCACGATTGTGGATATTTCACTACCCCATACGGAATTTGCCCTTCCGACCTATTACGTAATCGCACCAGCTGAGGCATCTTCAAATTTGGCTAGATACGACGGTGTCAGATATGGTTACAGGGCAGCCCTAGATTCCAATACAAATATCGTGGACATGTATAAGCGCACCAGGGGAGAAGGATTTGGAGCAGAGGTGAAACGAAGAGTAATGATCGGCACCTATGTTCTTTCTCAGGGATTTTATGAAGCCTATTATCTGAGGGCACAAAAAATAAGAACATTAATCAAAAAGGATTTTGAGGATGTGTTCAATGATGGTGTTGATGCGATTCTTACACCCACGACCCCTAGTCCTGCCTTTGCCCTTGGTGAAATCAGTGATGATGACCCTATAAAAATGTATCTGAATGATGTGTTTACAGTAACCGTAAACCTAGCCGGGCTTCCAGGAATTTCCGTACCGGCAAGATTGGATTCCAAGGGGCTCCCCCTAGGATTGCAATTAATTGGCAGGCCGTGGGAGGAAGGGGATCTCATGAATCTGGCCCAATCCATTGAAAGCAACGTACAGTTCAATCACAAACCTCAAAGGTGGTGGTAATCAGGAGAAATATCTTATGAATGGTTTCAACCTCAAGTTCTTTGCCATTATTTCCATGACCCTTTTGTTGATCTCCTGTACGGCAGAGGTTCCTCAGGAATCTCCTCCCGTCGAACAGGCACCCACCCAATCACGTGGTGATTTAACTTCTGAGGATACGTCTGAGGAAGTTGCACAGCAAATTGTCAATGAAATTGAAGAAATACTACAATCCGGGGATCAGGAAAACAATTCCTTGGCAGATACTCCCGATCCAGTCGATGAAACAGATTCAAAACAAAATGAACTTGCTGAAACAAATGTTGATTCCAAAGAGAGTGAAGAAAACGAGCAAGATTTGGTAGTGATTGATTCCGATACTGATGCTGGTGAACAGCAGGGGGAAGAACTTGCCAGTACCGATGGTAATGGTAATACGGCTGCAGATGGGGAATCTGAAGAAACATCAGGTACTGTAGAACTGGTTCTTGAACCCAAACCAAAAGAGTTTGACGAATTCGGACGAACAGTTTCCGATGAACAGGATTTTGCTTCGGTGGTTCAACGTGAAACGATAGAATCCGATAGCCAGAGAATCAAGGAGAATGAGGAAAACCTCCTGATTTATGACCCAATTGACCATCCTGAAAAAGCTGGTCAATCTGATGTGGTTTCGTTTGCCCTGAATACAAAACATACACCGGGTACCGTACTCTTCAGACGAAATACATTGTTTTTCAATCGCGACCAATACCTGGAAAGATGCAATGCATATATTGACAGTGAAGCAGCACAACAGGCCTTTCTTGATGCAGGGGGACCAGAGGTAGATGATTTGAAATTGGATCCAGATGGAGATGGCTTTGCATGTTCATGGAACCCGGTAAAATACCGTCTTGTTCTTCAATGATTATAAACAGGGAATTCAATCCGGTTTGGTTTCCCTCACCCAATTTCAGCCAAAGAAGAGATAACCTCAAACCGGAGTTTATTGTCATTCATTACACTGCCATGGCCACTTCCAAGTTGGCTCTTGAGCGGTTATGTTCTTCCAACCATGAGGTTTCCTGCCATTATTTGATTGCTGAAAAAGGCAAGATATACCAATTGGTAGAGGATGAAATGAGAGCCTGGCATGCAGGTGCCGGATCATGGATGGGACAAAGTGACATCAATTCCAGATCATTGGGAATTGAGCTGGCCAATTTGGGTAACCACCCATATTCACTTCCGCAAATCTTTTCCCTGGAGACTACCCTCAGGAATTTGATCAACAAATGGGATATACCAATTCACAATATCCTTGGACACTCTGATATGGCTGTAGGCAGGAAACTGGATCCAGGCAGAAAGTTTGATTGGCGAGGTTTGGCCCTGAGCAATCTCTCAATTTGGTCCGACTGCGAAATATCAGGAACGGTTGATAAATCTGAATTTATAACCTTGGCCGAATCCTTTGGTTATTCTTCACCGAAAGACATGTCTGAAGGAGAATCATTATGCCATCTGCTGGATAGTTTCAGATCTCGATTCAGACCCTGGGCCAGTGGTGAATTGAATGAACATGATATTGGCTGCCTTAGAAAACTTGTTTCTATTTCTGAGTGTTAGGAGTTTTAAAATAAGTGAGTTATATATTTAGGGAAGTTCATACTTCCCTAAAGATGCTTGTACCCTTGGAGGTCTTACATCAAAACGAACAATGAAAAGGTAATGCGACAAATATTCGAGATCCAACCGGAATAGACAACACACACGCTGGTTTCCAAAACCTGATGAGTTGACCATGGCTAGAATCAGAGAGAAATTGGAGTCCAAAATGAAGAAGGATCGGGAAAATGATTTGAAAAATACAGACCACCAAACCCTTCCCGACAGGGGCTTTAATGAACCAGAGGGTAAAGACCATGTACCAACCAGAAACGGGTTTGGAAAGTGACAAAGTCATAGGGATCGTAAATTACTTCCGAAAGAAAGTTTTGGGACTTATTGGTAAAATTGAAAAATGATTGTTTAGATCTTATTTTATACTTGCGGAAAACCGGATAGCTGCATGATTGTATCATGAGGAAAGTCCGGACTCCACAAAGCATGGTGCCGGGTAACTCCCGGCTGGGGTAACCCAAGGGACAGCGCCACAGAGAATAGACCGCCAAATGATCTTTCGGGTTATAAGGCAAGGGTGAAACGGAGGTGTAAGAGACCCCCACGTTTTTGGCAACAAAAATGGTAAGGCAAGCCCCACCAGGAGCAATGCCAAGTAGAACTGTAGGCCAGTTTGGCAAGGGTGCTTTGACCTTACAGTGTGGTAGGCAGCAAAAAATGAAGGGTAACCTTTGTTTTAGATGAATGGCTATCGAAGAGTGTCAACTCGGAACAGAATCCGGCTTACAGGTTTTCCGCGATTTTAAACATGTCCTGTTGACTAGGTAAATAATTTACCTAAATCTAAATCTTTCACCCAATGGTGGATAAACAAATAAATCGGGAAGGAAGTTCTGATGGCCAAACCTGCTACAATAAAAATTCGACTTAACTCTACTGCCGATACAGGTCATTTTTATGTAACCAAAAAGAATGCCCGTACCATGACCGAAAAAATGCGTGTCAAGAAATATGATCCTGTTGCACGCAAGCATGTGGAATATAAAGAAGGTAAAATTAAATAACCTTCTCGCTTTAAGGAAAATATCCCGTAACCAAACCAATTAAGATTGGTTGTTAGGGCATGGATGTTTTTCTGAATACAGACCTTTCCAAACAACTAATCAAATAAATCGTAATTGACACTGATCTTTCGATTTGAAGCCCTGAACTCAATCAGGAGCCTCGATAAATTTCAAAAATGAAACAAAAAAATACCAGCCTGATCTATTGACCAGGCTGGTATGAAACTAAATTTCTAGTTCGGTTTTGAAACCTGATTATTCCCTTTGTCCAAAGAGATGTAGGAGTAGTAAAAACAAGTTCAGGAAGTTGAGATAAAGACTCAATGAACCAAGGATGGCTGATTTCTGCAACCAAAGTTCATCCCCTCGGGTGGCATAGTGCAGGTATTCATTTTTCAACCGCTGGGTATCGTATGCTGTAAGTCCGGCAAATATCAGAACTCCAAGTATTGAAATGGCAAAGCTCAAACCTGGTAGGGCAAAAAACAAATTAACCAATGAAGCCAATATGATGCCGATAAGCCCCATTATCAAAAACGATCCCCAACCGCTGATGTCCTTCTTGGTGGTATATCCCCATAGACTAAGACTTGCAAACGCAATTGCCGTGACAAGAAATGTATGAACAATCGAATACCCTGTATAAACTAGGAATATGTAAGAGATCGAAAGGCCCATTAGACCTGAAAAAATCCAGAAAGTTGTTTGTGCGGCAGATGGTGACATCTTATTGATTCTTGCACTGAGCAGGAAAACAACACCCAATGGTGCCAACATTACTACCCATTGTAGGGGAGTGGCATAAATCAATTGCATCAAGGCAACACTTTCGCTGCTCAGGAAGGCAACAGCACCTGTAATCAACATTGCCCCTGCCATATAGGCATAGACCCTGTTCATATGTGCCCTGAGACCTTCGTCAATTTGTGCTTGTGTTGTCCCTATTGGGTTAACAGCTTGAAAACGATCCATAATGTCCCTCATACCAAAGTATTAAGTAAAATATTGCTAAATGTTATTTTGTCACTCTTGCTTGGAATTTCAAGAATGAGTTGGCTGAAAAGAAACCATTATTTGCTAAATTGAATGTGAAATAAAGTACAACAATCTGTGATTTTATGGATGATGTATTATGTTGGTTCCTTCAAAGATCCCTAGGAATTCTAACAACCACCTTTCCTATTGCTTTTCGCAATTTTAGTGTTTCCAAGGCCAAATTGGCTTCTTCAAGTGGAAAAACATCTTTCACGAGTGGGCTAAGTCGACCTGCTTCAAACCAGCCAAACAACTCGCATAAGCTATCTCTGATTACGTTGGGAGCGAACTTCATGTAACCACCCCAATAACAGCCAATAACAGTCAAGTTTTTTACCAATAGGATATTGGCAGGTATGGATGGTATTTCACCCGAAGCAAAGCCAATAGGAATAATTCTTCCCTCTGGATTGGTTGCTCGCAAGGCCAGTTTGAACAATTCACCTCCTACAGGATCATATACGACATCGGCACCACCCAAAGATTTTACCTTGGAGAGCAGGTCTTCCGTACTGGTATTGACCAAATGATCGGCACCTGATCTCTTTGCTTCCTGGAGTTTGTCATTATTACTTGCTGCAGCAATCACATTAGCACCCATCAGATGCCCGATTTCAACGGCAGTTCTTCCAACACCGCCCGATGCACCCAAAACAAGCAGGTTTTCTCGTGGAGTTAATCGTGCCCGATGAGAAAGAGCTACATGCGAAGTACCATAGGCAACCATAAATCCGGCAGCCTCGACATCAGCCAATGTGTTGGAAATTTGAAGGCATTGGTTTTGGTGCAAGGTAATATATTCTGCCAAACCGCCAAAGTTTCCAAAACCGACAATCCGATCACCCTTTTGAAACCCCTGGCACTCTGGTCCTAAATCGGTGACTATCCCACATACCTCCATACCCGGTGAAAAGGGGAGTTCAGGACGTATCTGGTACTTACCCTCACAAATCAGGAGATCAGCAAAATTAATGCCAACGGCTTCTATCCTTATTTGAAGCTCATTTCCCATTGGTACAGGGATTGGAACATTAACGAGTTTCAGCTTGTGACCAAGGTCAAATAGCTGCATTGCTTTCATGGACTGTTTCATAATTGATAGCTAGTTTAAATAATGAAAGTGTATCGGCTTAATTTGTTTCCCAACAATTTGGAATTAGGACTCCAGAAAAGAGTATATCTGAGTTAAGGCATAATCCCTGCTTACCTTGGACTCCATCAGAATCTCATGCTTGGTTTCAGGTATGATTTCCAGACTAACCTTGCTCCAATCTTGGCAATAGGAAATAATTGTATTCATATCAACCAGAACTTCATCTGTTCCCAGAATAACCAGTGCATTGGCATCGGGTGAGGGTAGGGACAACAGGTAGTCACTCTCTCTGATGGCTTCCAGCAACCAATGCCAGGATGGGCCGCCTACGTTCAACTCAGGATGGGTTTCAATTTGGGATTTCAGAAAGAGGAAGGTTTCCGGGTCTGTAGTTAGGCTATTCTTCTCGGGAGTAGATAAATGTAGATAATTTCTTTCATCAGCACCAATAATCAATCGTTTGCCCAACCCCAATGCTACGGCAAGTGTAGATACATACTTTGCAGCCAGCATCAGGGGTTTTCCATGTATTTTCCACATCGGTCCAGTGAAGACAGATGATTTGAAAACATTTTTTTGATGAATTGTACGCAAACCTATGCAACCTCCCATGGAATGGGATACCTGAAAAAAGGGTTGGGGCAATTCCAAGTTTACAGCTGTATCAATAACTTCGTCCAGGTCCAATTGGTAATCTGAAAACTTTTCAACATGGCCAATGTTGGAATTCGGGAGAAATCTTTGGGACAATCCCTGACCCCGCCAATCATTGATAACAACATTATATCCCTTCTTTGAGAACAAATTGGCGATGGCTTCATATTTTTCTATGTATTCAGTTCTACCCGTCAAAATGAATATTGTTCCCCTTTCGCCACCTTGCCATATGGCAACCCTTATCCTCACCTTATCCTTGGTAAGGAGCCAATAGACCTGGACATCGGTTGAATCTGATACGATTTCATTCAAGTAGGGGGCTTTTTCCATGAATTCGGACCGAGATATCTATAACAATGGTTTTTGGAGAATCAGTTTCAGTCGATGTTACTCAAATACCTGCCCAATTGCATTGCTATGGCAACATCTCCCTTGATTTTAAGTTCACCATTCATGTAGATCAATGTTGGGTTGAGACGTCCCCTCAACAACCCCTTGAAGGTATCAACTGAAGCAATCAGGGTACATTCCCTGTCTTCATTACTTGCCAGAACCTCGTTGCCATGGAAAACGAAGGAACCGACTTCCTCGACTTCAAACTTAACCTTTTGATTGATGGTGCCCAGTTGCAGTTTTTTCAATTCTTCAATTATTGCCGTTTCGATGTTCATTGAAATTATCTTCGTATTCTGCTATAAATCAATTTTTACTCCCTGGCCCAGGATTACCCTATGAAATTGCCAAAATTCTTTTTCTTGCTCGGGTTTCTCGCCAGTTTCGTTTTCCCTTCTTCCATAGCCGGAAATGAATCCAGAACGAACGAATTAATTGATAAACTACAAACCAGTACTACGCAAGAGACCAAAGTCATTGAACGTCGAATATTGTCATATTGGATGGATTCTGGTTCTGAAGAAATAAACAGTCTGTTGAATCAATCGATTGAATACATGAACAGAGGTGAATTTCAAGCTTCCTTGAAAATTTTGAACTATATTGTAGCAAACAGGCCTGAGTTTGCCGAAGGTTGGAATATTCGAGCCACTCTCCATTACCTCATGTTGAATTACGACCTTTCAATTGATGATATAAATCGTACTTTGGAGCTGAATCCAAAACATTTTGGTGCCTTGAATGGTTTGGCCCTGATTTATGAGAACACAGGTCAGAAAATCAGGGCATTGGAGGCTTATGAAGCAGTTTTTCAAATATCTCCCAACCGATTTGGAATCAGGGGAGCAATCGACAGGTTGAAAAAAGAGTTGATGAGCAATTCAATATAATCTCTTGGATTAACAGCTTACTGCTCCCGAATACCATGCCAAATTATCCCCCCAAATCTCATGTCAATATAATTTTGGGTTCAACCAATACCGGCAAAACCAATTTTGCCATAGAAAAAATGTTGACCCACAAATCCGGGGTCATAGGGTTTCCACTCAGATTACTTGCCAGAGAGGTTTTTGACAAGGTTGTGAAGCGGGTAGGACCTTCACAGGTTGCCTTGATTACCGGGGAAGAAAGGATTGTTCCAACTCGGGCCTGCTATTGGGTTTGTACAACAGAGGCAATGCCAACCAGACTGGGAACTGATTTTCTCGCAGTAGATGAAATTCAATTGTGTTCTGATCTTGAGCGGGGACATATCTTTACTCATCGCCTATTGCATGCCAGAGGACAAAAGGAAACCCTTTTTCTAGGGTCTGAAAACATCAAGCAGGTGATTTCAAATCTTCTAGGCAACATTTCATTTGAGCGAAGAGATCGGTACTCGACCCTTACCTATGCAGGAAAAAAGGATATTTCACGGTTGAAACCTAGGACAGCCATCGTTGGGTTTTCCCTTGATGATATTTATTATCATGCCGAAATGATCAGACGGTTGAAAGGTGGGGCGGCGGTTGTTTCTGGTGGTTTGAGCCCAAGAACCAGAAATGCACAAGTGGATATCTATCAAAGTGGCGAGGTAAATTACCTTGTTGCAACGGATGCCATTGGAATGGGATTGAATCTTGATATAGACCATGTTGCATTTTGCAGGTTAAGGAAATTTGATGGTAGAAGACACAGGTATCTTACTCCCATGGAAACCGGTCAAATTGCTGGCCGGGCAGGAAGATACAAGAGATCCGGAACGTTCGGTATCATGAAAGACTGTGAGGAAATTCCATTGGATATGGTCGATGCTATTGAAAACAGCCGATACGACCCGATAAGGAAAATCCAATGGAGAAATGCGGATCTCGACTATCGTTCATTGCAAACCCTTCTTAAATCCCTGTCCATTCCTAGCAACAATCCCATGCTTGCATTGACCAGGGAAACCACGGATATTCTGGTCCTGAAGGACTTGATGGCTAACAATGCACTCGATAATGAACCACTGAATCCTTCGGAGGTTGAATTGCTTTGGGAAGTGTGTCAGGTTCCTGATTTCAAGAATACCGGAATTACCAACCATGCTCCCTTGGTTTCAAAAATATTTTGGTTTCTCAGAAACGGTAATTACATACCTGAAGACTGGCTGAATTTGCAGTTGGACCGAATAGATAATACAGAAGGTGGAATTGAAAGCCTGTCGGCCAATCTCGCTTCAATTAGAAATTGGACCTATGTGGCACAAAAGCCTAATTGGATTGAGGATACAAAATATTGGCGGGAAAGAACCCGTGGAATCGAAGATCGGCTTTCAGATTCGCTCCATCGTAAACTTACCAACCGGTTTATTGATGTGAAAGTTAGTGTATTATTAAGGAAACTTGGTAAAAAGGAGCAATTAGTGCCTGAATTAAAAGAAGATGGTAGTATTGAAATCGAGGGACAGAATATTGGTAGGTTGGAAGGCTTTAGATTCTTCCGCAACCTTGGTTCGACTCCTGATGAAGAAAAAGTCCTGAAGGAAGTAACAAGTAAATTTATTGGACCACAATTCGAACTGCTTGCGAACAAGATAGCCAAGGCGCCAAACCAGGAATTCGATATTACCGAGCAGGGTGGCCTCATGTGGGGTACCCAGGCAGTTGGTAAACTTGTGAAGGGAGATGATCCATACGAACCCAAGGTAAGGGTTTTTGTGGATAAGGTTGCTGGGGACAAGGTGAAGGAAAAGGTTCAATCCAGGCTAGAAACATATGTCACTCAGAAGATCAGGGTTGATTTGGAAAACCTTCTGAAACTGAGAAATGCCGATTCCATGGAAGGTGAGGTACAGGCTTTTGCCCAACGCATTGTTGAAGAATTTGGTATCCTCAGAAGAGACGCTGTGCCCAAGGAAGTTGCAGGTCTTGATCAGGAAAAGAGAAAAATTCTCAGGGCTTTAGGTGTCAGGTTCGGACAGTATTCGGTTTACGAGTTCACTTCAATCAAGCCATTCCCGACTCGCATGAGATTGATTTTATGGTCCTTGCAAAATGATTTTTCTGAATTTCCGCCATCACCACCCTTGGGTTTAACTTCGATAACCCAATTGCCTGAGGCACCAGATGGGTATTTTCCCAAATGTGGATATTACCAGATTGGCAGTTTGGCTATCAGGGTGGATATTCTGGAGCGATTGATGAATCTAATCAGGGTAGAGGATGGCAGGAAAGGATTTGGACCCTCGGCCGAGATGCTTTCCATTACCGGTTTGTCACATGAAAATTTTTCAGAATTTATGAAGGGGCTAGGATACTCAGTTATCAGAGAAGAAAATCAGAAATCAATCACCCCTTCTAATGAAGATGCATCTTCAAGTTCAGAAAGCGTTGAGGAAGTTTCAGATCAGAAAGAGAGTATTAACACCAAAACTGAAGAGACCAAAACTGAAGAGACCAATTTGGAGCAACCAATTTCTGAATCAGTTGTCAATGAGTCAGAACAATACAATTCCGGGGCTGAAGTAGATAAGGTGACCAGTATTGAAAACAAAAACAGTACAGAAGAAAAACTCGCGGATACCCACAAGGATCAACCACTGGCAGAAAAGGTAAATGAAACGGTTGAAGAAGTCGTAAAGGAGGTAGTATATACCTATAAGTGGAAACCCAGACGGGCTGTACCTCCAAAAAGGAAATTCTCAAAGCACAAGGGTGAGGATCAGGGAGAAAAAGGAGTTTCCTTCAGATCAAAAAGAGGAAAGGGACCGAAGGGTAAATTTGGCAATAATACTAAATCCCGACCCTCTAGCAGATCAGATTCAAGGAAGTCCGGAAATTCCAAACCTGTCCCCAAGAGGATTGATCCCGATCATCCCTTTGCTGCATTGATGGATATCAGGGATAAATTATAAAATCTGATTGCAAATCTAGTATTTTGTTTTACTGGAAACAAAATTGTGAAATTTGCTTTTTATCTTCCCAAAACAGGTTGAAACGGGGCAAATTATAAATACCTAGCCATTTTCAAGTACATTTTGCGGATTCTCCCAAGGCAAAAATGACATATGTAGTAATTGATAGTTGCATCGCTTGCAAATACACTGATTGTGTTGAAGTATGCCCCGTTGACTGTTTTTATGAAGGTGAAAACATGTTGGTCATACATCCGGACGAATGTATTGATTGTGGAGTATGCGAACCGGAATGTCCGGTTGATGCAATTAGACCCGATACGGAACCGGATATGGAGGATTGGGTTGAGTTCAATCGCAAGTATTCTGAAATCTGGCCAGTTATCCTGGAAAAGAAGGATGCTCCACCAGATGCCGAGAGTCACGAATTCGAGGAAGGTAAAATGGAAAAGTATTTCTCGGAAAAACCAGGTGAGGGAAGCTGATACCAAATTAAGGTGCTAATATACGTGGCTCTTCGTCTATAATGGTGATCAATTCACCTGTTGACACCTTCGGATATAAGCACAGACCTCTCGAATGGAAGTAGATATCTGTAATGAACCGTTTCTTGTTTCGATAATACCTTCTATGTTCAATCGGGAACTGCCTCAATTACTGCAATATTTTGATTTGGAAATTTATTGCCCAATTTACTTACCAAATCAAGGGTATCTATTCCCCACTGATTAGACAACACATACGTTTTACCCTTATGTTGTACGGGTTCGTAGTTTTTACAGAAAAAACGGTCTGTTCTGGGTGTTGATAGACCCTTGTCCTTTGACATAATTAAGTTTCTGACTTCTTCATCTTCTAGTAAACTATCGAATACCAGAATTTTACTACTTGGTAGAATTTCCACAATTTTTTCAGGATTTTCATCATTTTCAAACAACTTTGAAAAGATCAAGTGCATCAAATTCCGCTTGTACAATTCAGGATAAGATATACCACCAATGGATAAATTATATTTTGCCTTTTTTGCCTTTTTTTGCTCACGTTCACTCTTACGCTTATTTCTAAGTTGAGTTTGATACTCATTAGTTTCAGGTAAGGGAATAATTGTTTGTATATCCAATAATATCTGTCCATCATTGTTGTAGGGACGTATTCTTACGCACCGAATGTCCAACGTTTGTTCATTCAACCACAAGACTGATGTTGTCAACGGTTTGGAGAACTCAAGTGAAGCAAGTACAATTTTAACTTTATCCCCCAATTCGATTGAATCTGGATCTTCCGGGTCAAGGTGTTCGATTAATTTTTCCCTTGCATCACCTTCATCATTGTTATCACTTAGAAAATTCTGAAAATAATCCACTAAATCATCGAATGTCATGGCAGATACCATGGCGGCATATCGAAGCGCTTGTAGGTCCATATACCCACCATCCTTGGTACGCTTCAATTCAATGACAACTAGGTTTGCATCACTGTCAATACCCAATAGATCTATTCTATTTTGGTTATCCTCCCATTTACTGAATTCTTCAGAAACGATAAGCGTATGAGGTGAGATTAATTTAGTTAAGTCAGGTTGGGTCTTAATCAGAGTTTGAATATCCCGCTCTTTTATACCTTCATCGTTGAAAGTTGTTTCTTTAACTTTAGTGAAATTGTTATCAGTGATTTGAAAGAGTGCCATTTCGTTTTCATTTATAAAATATTACAGGTTTTCTTGCTTGATCTTGAATTACGAACTTGGTTTAAATGGTGGTATTCTGGTTCTTTCCGTTGCGAATTTCCAATCCATGTGGGTTCTGACATATTCAGTACTGGCATCCCTGGGGGGATTGTAATCCCAATGGGAAACCTTTCCCTTCTCCAAGGCCTTAAACAAGGTATGTCGTTGTTTTTGCTTGGCAATTACATCAGTCCTGATTTTGTCAATATCCCAGCGGTTGGCAGCTTCCCTCTCAAACTCTCCGAGAATGGAAGCAAATTCTTTCTTGCCAACCAGGTTGTCCAGTTCCTCCGGATCGTCTTCCAGATTATACAATAAAGGTGGATCTCCCTCGGAACATATAAACTTGTAATCACCCCGTCGTATCATAAACACCGGACTAGGTGTAAGTTCTGCGCAATATTCACCGATCGCTTCTCCACCATCTTCAAAATCACTGGTTGCCATTGGCAGCAGAGATCGGCCATCTATGGCCTGTACCAGTTCGGGCTCTTCCATACCGCCTTGGACCCCAATGTCAATCAGGGTGGGAAGGACATCCACCAATGAACAAATACTCTTGACCTTTCGATTGATAATTCCCGGACCGGCCATAATCAAGGGAACCCGGCCAGACGGTTCAAAGAAGTTCATTTTATACCACAAACCTCTTTCCCCAAGCATTTCACCATGATCGGCCGTAATAATAATGATGGTGTTGTCAAACTGCTCGGTTTCCTTCAGGGTCTTAACGATCATGCCTATTTGACTGTCAAAATATGACATGTTGGCATAATAGCCCCTACGAGCATTCTTTATGACTTCTTCGGTAATCTTGGGATTATTTGATTCTATCCCCTTCATAATCCTTTGGGAAAAGGGATCAAGCTGGTCATAATCTAGTATATTGTTGGGAAGATCAATCTCTACATCTTCATATAGATTCCACCATTCTGGAGTAGCAACATAGGGATCGTGTGGATGGATGAAACTGGCCACCAGACAAAAGGGTCGTTCCCTGTCCCCGGCATATTCCACCAATTTTTTTTTGGTACTGAAGGATACTTCCTCATCGTAGGCGATTTGAAATGTGGAAGCCGCACACCCGGCTTCAAAAACCGAATCCATATTATGGTACCAGCGGTCAATTCGTTCATCCGGCAATTCCCAATTAGGTGTCCAGGCAAAATTGGCAGGGTAGCAATCGGTAGTGACCCTTTCCTCGAACCCATGTAATTGATCGGGTCCGACAAAATGCATCTTCCCAGCAAGACAGGTATTGTATCCCATGACCCTCAAATAATGGGGAAAGGTCAGGATTGAGGAAGGAAACTCGCTGGCATTGTCATAAGCTGCTATATTCGTTACAAGTTGACCTGACATGAAGCTGAATCGGGAAGGGGCACAGAGTGGGGAATTACAATAAGCCCAATCAAATTGTGCTCCCCTTGCAGACAAGGCATCCATATGGGGTGTCTTGACAAATGGATGGCCATAGGCACCGGTAAACTGCGGAGCCAACTGATCGGCCATTATCAATACGATATTGGGAGGGTTCTGTTTCATATTTTACACCTCACTCATTTTAATCAATCCTGTAGATTCGTAAATTCCTGCTTATTTGATTACCCCGTATAGTACAGGACGATTGTCAAAAGGATTCCAATTTCAACAAGCTGTTGTAACATACCCAATACATCACCCGTCTGACCTTGCAATAGTTTTTTTGCCAAAAAGTAAACTGGAAGGATGATAAGCAAGCCAGAAAATACCGGTATCAGCCCACCAGGGCCAAGAAAAAGGAAAATGGGCAGGAGAGATATGATCAAGCAAATTGCCGCCGACCAAAGGGGAATCTTCCCGACTGATGACGATAACCCCGTTTCCTTGGCACTGGGAAGAACCATCATGAAGGGTACAAGAACAGACCTTGAGACTACGCATACGACAATAATGGGGCCTACAAGGAAGCCACTTTCAAAGAGGAACTTTAACAAAACCCATCTGAACATTATGGAGATAATCAAGGACAGGACACCAAAGGTCCCAATCCTGCTGTCCTTCATTATATCCAATCGTTTTTCCGGCGTATTTCCGCCCCACAGCCCATCACAGGTATCCGCCAATCCATCCTCATGGAAACCACCAGTGATAAATATCAAAAGAGTTATGATTATCAGGGCCGAGAGTTCGGGGGGTGCTTCCAGGGAATTGATGATCTCGGCAATAATACCGACCACAAGGCCTATCATACCACCAATAATTGGCCAAGACCAGACCGTAGTACCTAGAATTGGATGCTCAACTCCGGATTTGACAGGTATTCTAGTAAAAAGGCCTAGGGATATGGCAAGATCCGATGCTATTTTTTTTGGAAGTTGCAACATTTGCATTATGGAAATTTGTCCCCAAAAAACTTTATTTCTAGAATGCCAGATTAAATCCAATCGGAAAAGAAATTAACACATGAATAATGTTTTATCCAACCAGCAAAATGATCGTGATCCCTTTGAACTTGTTCAGGAATCACTGCAATACCTCCCGCAACCTAATTCTGAGTATATTAATGAAGCCACAATCAGGAATACGGAATTAACCAAGCCTTTGGGCTCATTGGGAAGGCTTGAGGACCTTGCCATCTGGTATGCTGGTTGGCAGGGGGCCAGGAAAAGGGATATCGATTCAATCCTGATTGCAATTTTTGCAGGCAATCACGGGGTGGCCCGAAGTGGGGTTTCAGCCTTTCCCATAGAAGTGACCCATCAGATGGTTGGCAATTTCCAACAGGAAGGGGCCGCCATCAATCAATTGGCAAGTCTCCTACCATCAACCTTGAAGGTAGTCCCGATTGATCTGGATAAACCTACGAGGGACTTCACAGAGGAAGAGGCAATGAGCAGGGAAGAATTTTCTGAAGCTTTTTACCTGGGTTTTGAAGCGATAGACGAGACCCATGATCTGGTTATTCCAGGGGAGATGGGTATTGGTAACACGACTTCAGCTGCTGCGATTGCAACTGCCCTTTTTGGTGGTGATGCAAAGGATTGGGCAGGGAAGGGTACTGGCATTGATGACCACCAGTTAAGACTGAAGATAGAGGTAATTAAAAGGGGATTGAAACGACATGGGGAAAGGCTGAATAACCCACTGGAGATACTCAGGTGTTTGGGTGGAAGGGAACTCGTTGCCCTGGCAGGAGCAATATTCAGTGCCCGGTTAAAGTCCATCCCGGTTATTTTGGATGGTTACATATGTACTTCCGTGGCTGCGGTTTTGTTCAAAATTGACCAGGAATTATTGACCCATGTTATAGCTGGACATCAGTCAGCTGAAAAAGCGCACGCTCAATTATTGAAGGAAATGAATCTCAGGCCCTTGCTGAATTTGGAAATGAGGCTGGGAGAAGCTTCCGGGGCTGGGGTAGCGGCTCATATCCTGAGGGCAGCAGTAAGATGTCATGGTGGGATGGCGACCTTTTCCGAGGCAATGGTTGCAAACAGAAGTTGAATTCCCAAAGGTCAAGATTTGTGAGAATTTTTCGTAAATTCATCCTGATCAATAACCTCCCCTTTCACTGGAATGACTTCGATTTCCGGGGCATCAATTTCCTTAATATTTGCATCGTGGGTAATATTGGAATCAATTTCCGCCTGCTCGGATAATCTTTCGCCCTGAGGTAGATCTTCCTTGGGGATGCCTATTGAGGAGTCAATGGATTTGTTCAGGTCCCTGATCTTGTTAAGAAAGGCTTGATTTTTTTCCAAGGGGATATCAGGATCCCATACTGCAGCCAATTCTCTGGTTGCCCTCCGATTGAATTTGTAAAAACCTCTGGTTCGGATATGGGCTTCCTCTTCCGGTATTCCCATTTTTTGCAGGACATATCTTCCTGCCCGGAGTGAGCTGTCGAAGGTTTCCCTGACAATATCTGATGCTCCTGCCTGGTATAGCTCAAATACATGCTGACGGTCCAAGGCTCTTGTAATGATATGAAGGTCTGGTCGTTTTCTTCTTGCATACTGCACGATTTCCGTAATGTTTTCCCGCTTATCAATTGCCACTACCAAAATTGCTGCATTGGCCAAGCCCGCCGATTCTATCAATTCGGGTCTTGTGGGATCCCCTAGGAATGCCTTGTAACCCAAGGTACGCATGAGTTTGACTTTTTGGTAATTGCTGTCAAGTACAGTTGTTTTATACCCGTTGGCAGCAACCATATCGTTAACGACTTCTCCGAATCTTCCGATCCCTGCTATGATGATTTCACCCTCTTCAGTTATATCATCAGTAAGAGGATCGCCTTCGATACCCTTTTTTCTGGCAATGTACTCATAGGCAATAAACAAGGCCGGTGTAAAAACCAACGATAAGGTAACCACCAGTATCAGAATATTTTCCTCACCCTTTATAATTACTCCAGTCTGAGACATGAACTGTAAAAGAATAAAGGCAAATTCACCACCTTGTGCTAAACCAAGAACAAATAACCATTTATCCCGTCCCCTGATCTTGAAAATCAAAGACAAGGCATAGAGGACACCAACTTTTATGGCTATCAATCCAAAGGTTAACAAAAAGACAAAAAACAGATTCTGGTAAAGGGTAAGAAAGTTAATCCCCGATCCGACGGTGATGAAAAACAGCCCAAGAAACAATCCTTTGAAAGGTTCGATGTGCGAACGCATTTCATGGCGAAATTCGGAGGTGGCCAGGACGACACCTGCCAAAAATGTACCCAAGGCAGGTGAAAATCCGACCAGTGTCATCATCAGTGAGGCAAATACAACTACAAACAGGGTAGCTGCAGTAGATATTTCGATCAATCCCGAGGAGCTGATATAATGAAACATCGGTCGTACCACAAAATATCCAAAGGCAACAACCAATATAATTGAGACAAGGGTAATTCCGGCACTCCCCCATGGTGGAAGTTGCTCGATCAGGGTCAAGGCGATTCCCAATCCCTCTTCACCAGAAGTTGAATGGGCACCATGCAATTCGGCTTCAACTACAGCGGTCGGATTGGTTGCCAGCAATGGAATTACGATCAGCATCGGAATAAAGGCAACATCCTGGGTAAGCAATACGGATAGGGTGGACCTGCCGCCTTCAGATTGAGTCAATCCTTTCTCCGACAGCGTTTGCAGTACCATTGCTGTTGACGACAGGGAGAAGGCCAAACCCAGAGCTATGCTTTCACCTGTTTGGTAACCTAATAATTTAAAGGCTAAAGCTAGGGCAAAGGTCGTCAATACAATCTGCAAACCGCCAAGTCCGAGAAGTTTTGTTCGCAATTGCCATAGTTGCTTGGGCTCCAATTCCAATCCTATGACAAAGAGAAGCATTATGATACCAAACTCGGCTACACCATGAAGGTCTGAGAAACCGGTTCCCAGCAGGAGATTCAACTGGCCAATGATTATGCCGGCAAAAAGGTACCCTAGAACCGATCCCAACCCCCACTTCTTTGACAGGGGAACCGCGATAACGGCAGCGGCAAGATAAATCGTTGCTTGAAAAAGAAAATTATCCACTTTCTATACACTTGGAATGTTGGTAGTATGCTTCAACCCTTACTGGGAAGATGGGTAATTTTTATTGAAGAAGTGAAACAAACCATAATCACAATATTATTTATAAACCAGTTAACAATTCAAAGATATTTCAGGACTGCATAATCCAGATGGAGAATACCAGAGAATACCAAGGGTTTGAAATTCTTTTCCCCTACCTGGAGGAAGATCAGGCCTGACAAGCGTCAGGAGAAATATTCAGGGGTTAATCAGTCGATGAATTTTTTTTCTACCCGAAACAGGCCATTTCATCTGGGGCCTTTCCCATTGGAGAAATTGGAACGTACCGAGGTTGAACCTGATCTTGGTGCCATATCAGAGATGACTCCCTTGGCATTCAATTCCGAAAACCCTGAATCAATTTCCCATTCAATCGCAAGATTCCTAGCCTTGATGGATACCGTCCGGGATGGCAATTGCAATGATATAAAGGCTGAAATACCTGAAGATCTGACGGAAAGATCTAATCACTTCAAGGCTGCAAGCTATTACTTTGATGCTTCCATGGTAGGCATAACATCACTTTCCTCTGCCCATCATTTGGAAACCCCAATCAGAAATCCCAGGATTGATGGAATACGCAAGGAATTGGAAGAAGGCCAACCAACCACGTATGCAGCAGGTGTTGATGCCATTTATGCCGATATTCTTGAAGCTACAAAAAGGAAATATCAAAATATTTCAACACATAAATCAGCTTTGGTGTTCCTGATTGAATATACACGTGAACCAACCCCGGAGGAACGGGGAACGGAATGGATTGTCGGTACCCAAAGGGAACGTGCTGCATTATTGACAGCCAATGTTTCCGTTGTAATAGCGAATTACCTCCGTTTGCTCGGATATTCGGCTCGCAGCCATACCCAATCGACAACCGAGGTTGATTTGAACAGGTTGGCCGTCTCTTCAGGCCTATGTCTGGTTAGCGATGGAAAACTGGTCAATCCATTTGTAGCAGACAGATTTGGGCTTGCAGCCGTAACAACTGATTTGGAACTTCAACCAGATATGCCCCTGGAGGTTAGGGGAAGGGACCAGGTAACCTTGAGTAACAAATTGGCTTGGCAGTTCGGTGTTGGCACCGGCAAGAGAAAAAGTACAAGCATTCCTTACAAGGACAGGGAATTCAGACTTGGACCTCATCCTTTTGAAAAAATAAAGCGGGTTGAGGAACCCACCACACTGATTGATGAAGCCAGGGTCCCCAGATTCCCCAAAAGGGCAGATTTTTTTGCAAGGGCTCTTTTTGGAGATATGGGAAAATCGGTTCAGGAAGCTGCCAAGGGTGGGTTTTACGTGATGAAAAGCCCTATTGGAGCTTGTGCCCGTAGGGCTTTGGGAGCCTTGTTATTGCTTCAATTTGGCGATGCCCGGGGACAGGTCAGCAAAAGCACCGAGTGTCCCGAGGCCAATGCCGACAATATCAAGGCAGCTTGTTACTACCTATCAACAGATGCTGTAGGTTTGTCCCGTGCACCTGAGTGGGCATATTACTCTCATGATTCTGGCGGGAACGAACTGAAACCGTATCATGACAATGCCATCTCCATGCTTTTTGATCAAGGGTATGACACCATGGAGGGAGCTTCCGGAGATGATTGGATTTCAGTTGCCCAGTCGATGCGGGCTTACCTCAGATTTTCCCTGATAGGTGGGGTCATTGCCGAGCAAATCAGGCGTCTGGGATATTCGGCAAGAGTACATTCCGTTCTGGACAGCGAGGTAATGCAACCACCATTGCTGCTGCTTTCGGGATTGGGTGAGGTAAGCCGAATTGGAGAAGTGATACTAAATCCCTTCCTGGGCCCAAGGTTGAAGGCCGGAGCAGTAACAACCTCAATGCCCATGAAACATGACAAACCGATTGATTTTGGTCTGCAAAGGTTTTGTGAGTCATGCAACAAATGTGCAAGAGAATGCCCATCGGGAGCAATAACAGCTGGTCCAAAGCTGATGTACAACGGATATGAAATATGGAAGTCCGATGCCGAGAAATGTACGAGGTATCGCCTGACCAATTCGGCTGGTGGGATGTGTGGGAGATGCATGAAAACCTGCCCCTGGAATCTTGAGGGGTTGTTTGCTGAAGCTCCTTTTAGATGGGTAGCAACCAATGTTCCGATTATGGCCAAACCCCTTGCAAAACTGGATGATTATGTGGGAAGAGGTGAAATAAATCCGATCAAGAAATGGTGGTGGGATATAGAACTCAATCGTGAATCAGGGCAGTATGTTTTGGCCAAAGCTACCCATGAAAGGGGGTTAAGCAAAGATCTTGACCTGAAATACGAGGACCAGACCCTTGCCGTCTATCCGGCTGACAAAATGCCAAAACCTTATCCAGTAGTTCATATTCTGAACAGGGAAGAAGGCATCCTCAGGTACAAGGAACTTCTTACTCCTGAAGAATACCACAAACGAGTTGAAAAGGGAGAAACCCATGATTTGGTTCCTCAAGCTCCCAGGATAGAAGGTGCCCCTCCCGTTATTCAGGTCGAAGTCGGAGAGAGGGAAGATTATTCCCCTGATCAATTCAAGGTAGAATTATCAAGGAGGGATGGTGAACCATTACCGGAATTTACAGCAGGTTCTCACATTGATGTGGTGATAGCACCGGAATTCCAGAGGCAGTTTTCACTCGCTGGCGATCCCAACGACAATTCCAGATATGTACTTGGTGTCCAGAATGAGAAAGAGGGCAGAGGTGGTTCTAACCTCATGTACAGAATATTCAGAAAGGGGCGCAAGACCCATATTTCACTTCCAAGAAACCATTTCCAACTTGACATGAATGGCAAGTTCTACCTGCTGATGGCCGGGGGTATTGGTGTTACCCCGCTTATTTCGATGGCACATGAATTAAATCGTTCCGGTAAATCCTTTGAGCTGCATTACAGCGCAAGAAATCACGAACAATATGCTTTCTCAGATGAGTTGAGAAAAGTTGAGTGGGCTTCTGCAGTTAAATTTTACTTTTCCGATTTGGACTCTCGTGCTCGGCTAGAAGAGGTCATTCCAGGCTATCATGAAGGGTATTTGCTTTATGTATGTGGAAGTGAACGCTATATGAGTTCCGTGCTGGAAATGGCCATTCAGAAGGATTGGCCTGAGGAAAGTCTGGCTCAGGAGTTTTTCTCTGTTCCCGAACCACCTGAAAGGGAAAATCATCCCTTTAACCTGAATTTGACCAAAAGTTCTTTGATTGTCCCGGTTTCAAAGGATGAGAGTGCCCTTGAGGCATTGGCCAAAAAAGGAATAATTGTTGATACAAAATGCTCTGATGGTATTTGTGGTGTATGCCATGTGAATTATTCGGAAGGGAATGTTGACCATCGGGATTATGTCCTTTCAAAGAGGGAAAGGGAAGGAAAAATGCTCCTCTGCTGTTCCCGAGCAGTTTCCAAAGATGAGACCTTATCAATTGATCTGTAAATAGGTATCATAGTCTGTCCCATAAGTGACCCACTACCGCATTTAGGCATTCCAAAGACAATAACAGATTTGGATGAATATTATTATTTATTCGCTCGGCTAACCCGGATTATCACGAATTATTTGGTTTTCTTCAGCCTCTATGAGTTTTGCAAGGGATCTGCGAAACAATTTGGCTCCAGCATCCAAACCAAGGTCAATGTTGGATGAGGTCTTGTTTGCCATGCCTTCGTGTACTGCCACCAATATGTCACGGTCTTCCTCGAAGGCAAAATAGGCCCCCTTGTTCATTTGTTCTGATACCTCCTTGTTATGAGGTTCGGTATTGCGATGTTGAAACCAGAAATACCGTGTTTTATTCTCAGAAATTGGGGTCATGAAATTGTAGGAAATGTTAATGAGTGTTTCGGGGATTGGATCGGCTTCCTTTCCGCCGGTTCCCACAGGGGTATAAACTGACTTATTAACACCAATGGCCGGAAAGCACATTTCATAGTGTTGCAGGCGGTCACAAGGCCCTTCGAATTTAACTAGTTTGGCATAATAAGGCGATGGCATCTTGCCGCTTATCCACCTGTAAACGATGACTCCTTGAGGTGTCTTTTCAACTTCAAGAGGTTGGTCCTCAGTGCCGGCACCAGCAAAGGTTGTTACATGTACCCAAGCGACATGGCTGGGATCCAAAAGGTTATCGGCAATCCAAAGATAATTACAATCTATATCAAGGACACCACCATCCGTATAACCCCAATCGGGGTTGTCATAGTTTTCCACATAAAAGATTTTGTCGGGATCAGCCAATTCAGGATCACCCATCCAAATCCACAAAAATCTGTAGCGATCGATTACTGGATAGGATTTAACTTTGGCCCTTGGGGGAATGCTGTCTGGTTGGGTTGGTGCAAAGACACATTTGCCCTCTCCATCAAAGGTTAATCCATGATATCCGCATTCAATGTTGTCATTAACAATTTTACCCATGGAAAGAGGTAGTTTCCTGTGGGGACAGGCATTTTCCAGAGCAACTGGAGTTCCGTCCTGTCTTCGGTAAAATACAATATTCTCGTCAAGATATCTTTCTGCTTTCAACTCTTTGGTGAAATCCTTGCTCCAACCAGCAACATACCATGCATTTTTCAGAAACATAAAATATCCTCAATTTTTCCGGGTAAAAATCATAAAAATACTATAATACCCTACTTTAGAATCTGAACCACGCCCTCATGAACCCTGGCTTCGATCATAATTAGCTTTCTTGTTGCCGGGCTAGCCTTTGGTTCACCGGTTCGGGCATCAAAGAGACCTTGATGCAGGGGGCATTCTATCGTTTTTCCATCAAAATACCCATAGCACAGGTTGGCCCCCTGATGGGAACATCTAGCCAAGCTAACAAAAATCCCGTCTACAGTATCGTATACAGCAAAATCCAATGATCCATGCTTTGCCGGGGTAACGTCATTTTTTTCCAATTCAGAAACAGGAACCAAATCCCGCCAGTGTTTTTCCCTCATGGTCAATTTTAGTTTTTGATGTTATCTGATCTTGGCTTGAATCCAAGGATTTGGGAAATGATATCAAAGTGAGCACCCCAATACCCCCTGCTCTCCACATGAACAAATCCCTCCAGTTTTTTGTGGAGTTTTGGGAGAGCATGAAAGGGAATAGAAGATGCATAATGATGTTCAGCATGATAATTCATGTTCCAACACAAAAACCGCATGGGTAACGAAACAAGACTTGTACGAGTATTCTGTTTCATATCGGTAATATTGGGCCTTCCGACATGTTCCGCCATTCTAATAGCCCTCATTACGGGTTCACCAATAAACACTGGTAACCACCAATACCATATCACTCCCCACCAATCGCCATACAGGCAGGCAAGGATTATGATTACATAGCCGAGGGAATAAAGTCGGGCTTCCAAAATCACGGATGATCGTTCCTCGGGGGGAATGAATTCTTTCTCGACATCAGAAATTCTGCCCAGCGTATGGTTGAACAACTCGCTGAATTTAGCTTTCCAGTAGGGTATCGAGGACACATACCAGAGATATTTCCACAACGATATCGGGAGTTCGATCAACTCAGGGTCCTTTCCCAGGATTTGAGTATAGGTGTGATGATTGCAATGTTCATATCTGAAAAACTTGTTGGGAATCACCAACACAAATCCACAGTAAGTACCAATGATTTCGTTCAGCCATCTGGTTTTGAAAGGTGTGTAGTGACAGCATTCATGCTGAAGTGAAAAATGATGGACCAGAATTATTCCATGAAGAAACATCGCTGGAATCATCCACAGGGTTCCTTGGGTCACCAGGATAAGCAAACCTGTTGCACAATAACAAAGTATGAAGATGAGAAGGTGAAACAGTCCCGGTCCATTGGACCTGGTCATCAACTCCTTCAACTCTTTTCGAGTGAGAACGCCATCTTTCATGGCTTGGGAAATTGGTGTCAAAACTTCCTCAGCCACTCATTCTTTCCCCATCTCTGTAAATCCTCCTTTAAGAACCGTTGTTTGGTTCGGATTCCTTTTGAGAATACCAAAAAGTACCTTTTTCTGCTATTCAAGAAATAAAGGTATATTGCAAAATAATTTGGTTTTTTTTACTTGTTTTCAATCCAAGGGGTATATTGAAACAAAGTTTTACCGAGAACAAAATGAAAGGAATTGAGAAAGGCTTGCATAATCTTCTGGTAAGGTGTGCTGGGATTGACAGTCAAAACAAGGTCTTGATTGTACATGAAGAAGAGAAGTATGGCTTTTGTGATTTGAATGCTGTTGCTGAGGCCAAGAGTTATTGCGACAAGTTGGGTGCCGATACCGAAGTCATAGAAATTCCCTTCATACCGGAAGCTCCGGAAATTTCACCTTCTATCCGGCGACAAATGGAGGAAGCGGACATAGTCGTCTTCTTCGCCAGGTTGGTTGACCAAATGCGATTTCGGGATTTTCCAAACTGTTCCAAGACAATTATGAATTACGCCTCAACGACCTCAAGGTTGGAATCAAATTTCGGATGTGCAAATTACGAAGAATACTGCAACCTGAAATTCCATCTGGACGGTGTTTTCTCAAAAGCTGAGGAAATCAGGGTGACCTGTCAAAGGGGAACCGACTTTGCCGGTCCTGGTGATAGAATGATGGGGAAAGAGGGCGATGTCAGCATCATCCGTTACCCCATGTTGGTATTTTCGCCCATTTCTGCCATAGGCTTTTCAGGAAAAATTGCCATACCCGGGTTCCTGGTTGGTACGAGTACTAACTTTTATCCCAACTATTTACTTGAGCTGGAAGAAACCCTGTTTGTCGTGTTTGAAGGAGAACGCTTGGTGAGATTTGAAGGAAAGGCATCAGATGTAGACAGGGCAAATGCCCATTTGGACTTTGTATCAGAACGATACGGGTTGGATAGGAACAGGGTTTTTTCTTGGCATGCAGGTATTCATCCAGGTAATATCTATCATGAAAATGCAAGGATCAATCCCATGGTTTGGTGCAGTTCTTGTTTTGGTAATCCAAGGTTATTGCATTTCCATACATGTGGCAATGAACCACCTGGTGAAATTTCATGGAATGTTTTGGATCCAACCATTAGTGTTGATGGAGTTGAAATATGGACCGAGGGCAAATTCAATCCCCACACGGTACCTGGAGCAACCACGATTCTGGACCGAAGTCCTGATATTAAAGAGCTTATGGACCATCCAGAAAGAGAAATCGGCCTGAATCTTTAATCAGGGATAAATGGCGATGGAATTACAGATTCAAATGTGGAAAATCATATGTCAGCCTGGATAAGAATGATCAAGGACGAGGAAGCGGATCAAAGTTTGCTTGAAACTCTGAAACTTGCCAGAACTCCTCATGGAACTGTTGATAATGTAATGAGGGTACATTCGCTTCGACCACATACGATGAAGGGCCATCTTAAACTATACAAGTCGGTCCTGCATGATGACTCGAATACAATTCCCATGTGGTTTCAGGAAACTTTGGGGAGCTATGTGTCATTTCTCAATGGCTGTGATTACTCCTTTGCCAATCATTGGAAGAATGCCGAAACCCTCATTGACTCCAAGGAACGTAGCAATTTGATCAAACAAGCCCTAGAAGCTAGAAAACCGGAATTGATTTTTGAAGGAAAGGAACTCGAAATTCTTCGCTATGCCGAAAAATTAACACTCAACCCCAGTTCGATGGTGAAGGAAGATATCATAAAACTAAGGATGGCTGGGTGGACGGATGGTGAGATTTTGGAAGCCAATCAGATCGTGGGTTATTTTTGTTATGCCAATAGGTTGCTTAACGGACTTGGTGTTTCGACCGAAGGTGATGTTATTGGTTATTACACCGGGGCAAACCAAAAGTAATAATGACATTCCCGGAACTGAAAATGCGGTATTTGATAGTAATTCTTTAGGGTGAAGGTTGGCTTGCAAAAATATTCACTTTATTCCTTAGTTCGTAATTCCTTTACCAGACATAGAAATTGGTCACCTGCCTGGATAAATCATGACCTGAAAAAGAGTTATGACGTAATAATTATTGGAGGTGGGGGCCATGGCCTGGCCACGGCCTATTACCTTGCCAAAGGTTATGGTGTTACCAATATTGCCGTTCTGGAACGGGGATGGCTTGGAGGTGGCAATGTTGCCCGCAACACGGTTACCATCAGATCCAATTACCTCAGGCAGGAAAGCATACCGTTCTTCATAAAATCCGTTGAGATGTATGAGGGCCTTTCCAATGAGCTTAATTTCAATCTTATGCACTCACGGAGGTCAATGATAGACATTATCCAGACCTATCCCAAACTCCGGGAAATCACCAGAAAAATGTATACCATGGATATTTTTGGCTCAACCTATAAACCCATCAGTGTATCGGAAATTCGAAGGAGAATACCGACGCTAACTGGAGGAGGCAAGGATTCGCGTTTGCCGATAATTGCTGGTATGGTTCACCCGGAAGGTGCCGTTAACCGGCATGATGCAGTAGCGTGGGGTTATGCCAGGGCTGCCAGTTCGCTCGGTGTTGAGATACACCAGAATACGAAGGTTAATTCACTTCTAAAGAATGATGACGGTACCATCAGGGGTGTTTCAACGGTTAAGGGGGAAATCTGGGCAGATAGGGTTGCAGTAGCAGTTTCAGGGCATACAACCCAATTGACCGATACAGTCGGACTGAGATTGCCTCTCAGATCATTCAATCTGTCGGCCTTTGTTTCAGAACCCGTAAAACCCATGATTGATGTAGTGGTCAACTGTCCGGATCTGGGAGTATATTTATCGCAAACCGCAAAAGGTGAACTTGTAATTGGTGGTGCCCCGGACCCCGGTCAATCCTTCAGACGGGGAACAAATCAATTGGTATTTGAAAGGACCGTTGGTGCAATGCTTGAATTGTTTCCATCGTTCAAGAAATTGAAGTTGCTGAGACAGTGGGGTGGAACCGTGGATATCGCACCTGATGCTTCCCCGATCATTTCAGAAACCGAAATCCCCGGCCTGTATATCACAGCAGGTTGGTGGGGAGGTTACAAGGCAATCCCAGCAGGAGGATTGACATTCGCCAATTTGATTGCAACCAACACTCCTCATCAGTTGACAAAATCATTTACCCTGGATCGTTTTAAAACGCTGGATTACATCCTGGAACCGGGGACAACAACGAGGGTATAGGGGCATGTTGATTATTGATTGCCCATTTTGCGGGCCCAGAGATGAAAGAGAATTTGAATATTGTGGACCATACAGAAAGAGCAGATCGGACAATATGGATGATCTGTCTGCATCCGACTTTATTGAGTATTTGATAGTACCTGAAAATCCTGAAGGTGTGGGTCGGGAATTTTGGTGGCACAAGAGAGGATGTGGAGAGTGGCTGTTGGTTGTCAGGGACACCAAAACACACCAAATATTGAGCACGGCTGAGGCAGATGCCGAATAATTATAGACTAGCAACCGGTGGAACCATTGATCGCAAGGTACCCATAAAATTTACCTTTAATGGTAAAATAATAGAAGGTTACCTAGGCGATACGGTTGCTTCAGCTCTTTTATCCAATGGCATTAACACCACGGGGAGAAGTTTCAAGTATCATCGGCCAAGGGGTATTATATCAGCCGGTTTGGAAGAATCTGGAACATTTATAGAGGTCATGGGCAAGAAGGGTACCTCCTCGGTTCCTGCAACAATGGTTCCAATTGAGGAAGGGTTGAGGGTTAAAAGTATCAATTGCTGGCCAAATCCAAACGTTGATTTTGGTCAGGTATTGCAATTGATTTCGCCATTGATTCCATCTGGCTTTTACTACAAAACGTTTTTCCAACCGCGATGGAAGACCTTTGAGCCCTTTATCAGAAAAATGGCCGGTTTGGCCGATATTCCCGAAAGTGAAAACAGTTCAACCACTTACGATTCACGAGATATCCATTGTGAATTTTTGATAATTGGGGGTGGTGTGGCAGGTTTGGTTGCAGCACTTATGACCGCACGAACAGGCAAAAGGGTTGTTTTAGTCGACAACCATATGGACCCTTCCGGCAACGGGTCTCTTCCTCTGAACGAAAGTTCAAGTATCAGACTATGGGTACGTACCCTGAAGGATGAGCTGAATAGTTGTTCCAATGTCAGAATTCTCACCAAAACCATGGTCTGGGGTTATCGGGAACAAAACCTTGTATTGGCCTACGAGAACAAGGGTATTGGGATAAGTGAACGGGCTTGGAGAATCAGATCCCGTAATGTAATCCTGTCAACAGGCTGTATAGAGAGGAGTCTTGTTTTCCCTCACAATGATCGACCCGGAATCATGCTGGCCTCGGGCTTGCTGAACTTTTGTAGAAACTATGCAGTTATCCCTGGTGACAGGGTGATTCTGTATACGAATAACAGCAGCATCAAGATATTGGCAAACACTCTTCTGGAGAAGGGGAAAGAAATTGTAGCCATTATTGATACACGTGAGGAAGGATTAGGCGACTATACGGATTTACCAGGGGATATCACCATTTATTCCGGCCATGAGGTCAACAAGGCAATAGGTTGGAACAGGTTCAGGGGTGTGATTGCCTCGCCGGTTATGGGAGGCAAGTCTGTAACCTTGAGTGGTGATCTACTCGCTGTGTCAGGCGGATGGAATCCCAATCTTCAGTTGTGGATACAGTCAGGAGGGTCATTTTCATATGCCAATGAATTGGCAACATTTGTTCCAACAAATTCAGAGCAAAATGTTGTCGCTGTCGGGTCTCTTGCCGGGAAGTTTGATTTTGCAGAGAAAATAAACGACACCGTTCAGAAAATTTCCGACTTGATAACGACCTCGGGATTGAAGACCGAACTGCTGCAAGTACCGGAATTTGATACTCTTGAAGATGAATATTCAATTCGTCCCTACTGGGAAAGTGTTAATGCGGATGCTGGATCAAAGTCTTTCGTGGACTTGCTGAATGATGTTACCTTGGCAGATATCAAACTTGCTTTGAGGGAAGGCTATGATGATATTGAGCTGGTCAAGCGGTATACGACCCTGGGAATGGGGCTGGACCAAGGTAAAACCGGTAATGTTAATGCCAGTGGAATAATTTCAAATGCCAAAGGTAAAACCCTCGATGAAGTAGGTCTGATAAAGTACCGATCCCCGGTTTCACCAGTATCCTTTGGTGTTCTTGGCAAACCCGAGGGAGAAATCGTCAAACCATATAAAACGACACCAATTACCAAATGGAATAGGGAAAATGGTGCGGTTCTCTATGAGGCAGGGGCTAATTGGAAGCGTCCCGGATATTACCTTATGAGGGATGAATCCATGACGGATGCCATAAACCGTGAGGCATTGGCTGTCAGAACCGGTTTGGCAATTTATGATGGCTCTCCACTAGCTACTTTTGAAGTCAAGGGAAAAGATGCTGCAAGATTTTTGGAATTGATTTTTACCATCCCGATTCATGACATTCCAATGGGTATGGGCAGATATGGACTTATGTTGACGGAAGAGGGTTTTATCCTGGATGATGGAGTCTGTTTCTGTATGGCCGAGAATTGGTACCAACTTTCCTTGTCGACTGGCAATGTGGATTTGGTACATCAACATCTGGAAAAGCACCTGCAATATGATTTTGGCCATCTGGATGTAACACTTACCAATTTAACGCTGCAATGGATGAATGCTACGGTTTGTGGTCCCAAGGCCAGAACGTTTCTGCAGCATTTTACAACAGACATTGACCTTACCCCTGAAGCATTTCCCTTCATGGGCATCAGGGATGGTGAATTCAACGGAATACCTGCCAGAATTGCCAGAGTCAGTTTTACAGGCGAACTTTCCTTCGAAATTAATGTTCGTCCACGTGATCTTGAACAATTATGGGGAATATTGATCCAGCGTGGGGATAATTATGGAATTACCCCCATAGGGTCCGAAACAAATCATGTCCTCAGGGTTGAAAAGGGGTTTATTTCCCTTGGTCATGAGGTTGATGGCAAAATAGATCCTATTGATCTGGGACTAGGTTGGGTCATCGGCAAAAGAAAAATGGATTTCATCGGAAAAAGGGCAATGGAGTTGAACAGAACTTCAAAGCTGCCACGCAAGGAATTGGTCGGTTTGGTATCCAAGGATCCCCACATTCAATTTGCCGAAGGCTCTCCCTTGGTTGCAACCGAAGACCATTTGTTTGTCGAGGGTCATGTGACTGCATCAGTCTGGAGTGAAATCAATCAACAATACGTCGCTTTGGCACTACTGGATGATGGCAAGAAACGATTAAATGAAAATGTCCAGGTAAGAAATTTGGATGGCTTGGAATCGGGACAAGTAACCACCCCATGCTTTTACGATCCAGAAGGCAAAAAATTAAGAAGTTAAAAGGTCAAAAATCAATGCAAATTGGAAATCACATAAAAAAATCAAGCAAATTCAATCTTGGGTATTCTCCTGTTTTTGGGCAGAAGTATTGTCGTTACTACAACCATCAAGGACGATTCCAGAAATAGTTTCAGCAGCAGTATCAAAATCCTTGCGTAATAATTTTTGCCTACGGATGATACCAGCAGCAAGGGATCCGTAATCAGCATAGAACTGTGTCGCAGACCACAGAATGATGAAGAAATGGTAAGGATCGACAGGTGATAATTTTCCCTCATCTACCCATTGTTTTACAACATCAGCTCTTAAATCTGTTACCTCTTTTATGTGCCTACGATGCCTTTTTTTAAGGAATTTTGCTCCCCGTAAAATTTCACTTGCAAAAAAGCGTGATTCAACAGGATGTTTGCGTGAATATTCCAGTTTTGTTCGAATGTAATCTTCAATAGCTTCCCTAGGTTCCCGATCAGACCGGATATGATCGAATGCCTGGTCCCAACCCTTGATGACTTGCTCGATCAGAGCAGTATAGATTCCTTCCTTTGATGAGAAATAATAGTAGAGGTTGGGTCGAGGTAGCTCACAATATTCAGCGATTTCGCTCAGGCGAGTTCCATCAAACCCTTTGGTTGCAAACAGATTTACTGCTGCCTTCAGAATCCTGGCCTTATTTTCTGAACGGATCCTTGCTTCTTGGGGTTTCTCTAAATTTCTTCGTTCTGGCTGCTTCATACTTGTAATTTTTATATGGTTTTAATGTTTGGTATTATATACTCAAATAGAAAGTATGGAGTGATTCCTTAACCCTGTACATGATATTCGAAAATTTGATAACAATTAAATAATATGAAGAATATCATGAGTAGAGAACACCCTATTGATACATCTGCCAAGGTCAAGTACCCGCTGCATCCGGTAAATGATTTATTTATGGACCCCTATAATTGCCACATGCTTTATTACACATTTGATGGAGTTCCTTGGTTCTGAAACGTAAGTCTAAAGTTGGTACTCAAGGTTTTTTCCGGAATCTAATGGGATTTTTTCATGACCATTTATATCTCCGAACAAGGTTTTGGTAATAACCTAGTTAGAGCTTGGGGGCAATCAATCCGAGTTTAAAATCTTCTCTAACCGATTGAAGATAGCCACAATAAAGCATCAATTTTTCTCGACAGCACCCAATTTTGTTGATCTTGATATCCGGGATGAGGTGTTTCAGCATGATATTAATGCGAATAACAACCTCACTTCCAACTGTGATCAAACCAATTCGAGCTGAAAAAAATCAATCACGAAAAATATGGGTTTTATTAACAAAAAAATAAAAACTTGACATTTGTGTCAAATTATGAAAATTGAATTCATGTTTGGTTAAGGAGATATGGTTTGCTGCTTTTGAGAAATGCATTGCAAGAAACCCTTGAGGGTTGGCAAGAGGATATCAATCCAGAATGGCGAATTATAACTGACAACGTGAAACTGGGTTTTGAAGATGTATCAGCTGATCTGCTGATTGAACCTTGGGAGCCCATTTTCCCATCAAGAAAAGGTCGGAGTTTTCCAGGAGAATCGGAGGGAACACATATATTTCGTGCCTTTGATGGGATTTGCCCGGAAGATGTTCGCTGTGTACTGCTTGGGCAGGATCCCTATCCCTGTCCTGCCTTCTCAACGGGTCGAGCTTTTGAAGCCGGTAATACCAGGAACTGGAGTGAGCTTGATAAAATGTTCTCCAAAAGTGTTCGTGCCTTCCTGTTGCAGATTGCTTCAACGCGTTTCAATCGACCCGAACTTGCTTCGGATTTCATGAAATGGCCACAACTTCTTAATGAAATCGAAACAGGAGAAGTAGACTTGGGTACCCCTGGGTTGATTGCAGATCGATGGGTCAAGTCAGGTGTATTGTTGCTAAATTCTTCTCTAACACTTAGCCGTTTCAAGGTTAATGTTGATCCACACCAATCCCATGGACATTTTCCCCTTTGGCGTCCACTAATGCTGGCAGTTCTACAACATTTGGCATCAGTCAACGACTCATTTACAATTATAACATTAGGGGATTCAGCTGCAAGAATTACAGAACAGGCCGATTTAAGGGAGAAAAGTGGGATTCAAATCATCAAACGCCCACATCCAGCATTTTTCAAAGAATTTCTAGCTTGCGATAACCCTTTCATGCTCTGCAATATGTATTTGCAGAAATCCGGTTTTACTCCCATTGATTGGTAGCTAAAGTGTCAAAAACTATACATGATTATATCATTGTTGGAGCTGGATCAGCGGGATGTGTCGTTGCCAATCGATTGACTCAGAATCCTGATTGCACTGTACTTCTGATTGAAGCAGGTGGACCTGATAGGAATCCACTTGTTCGACTGCCCATGATGATGGGAAAACTCTTTAATTCAGGAATTTACAATTGGTCTTATTATACAGAACCGGTGGGATACCTTAATGATAGGTCGCTCTTCTGGCCAAGAGGTAAAGTACTTGGAGGTAGTTCAACCATTAATGGCATGATCTATATTCGTGGTAACAGCCATGATTTTGACCGTTGGGCACAATCTGGATTGCCCAGATGGTCCTATGAAAATGTTCTCAAATCCTACATGCGCTCGGAAAATCATTGCCAGCGTCAAGATAATTTCCATGGTAAGGATGGTGAATTGGCAGTCTGCCGGGCAAGGGGGAGTAATGAGTTATTCGATATCTTTATTCAAGCAGGCCGCCAAGCGGGTTATCCAGTTAATGATGATTTCAATGGAGAAGATCAAGAAGGATTTGGTCGATTTGATTTCACAATCAAAAATGGAAAACGTTGTTCTACCGCTACAGCTTTCCTCAAACCAATAATGCATCGTTCCAACTTATCCATAATGACAAATACCCATGTCAACAGGGTAGTGATCAAGAAGGGGCGTGCCACAGGTATTGAAATCATGCACGGTTCGAACATTGATGTACTTCCAGTCAACAAGGAAATCATCATTTGTGCTGGTACAGTAAATTCACCGCAAATTCTTATGCTATCTGGTGTAGGACCTGAAGATGAAATGCAAAAGCATGGAATCAAAGTTGTACACCCTTTAGGGGGTGTTGGCAAGAACTTGCAGGATCATGTGGATTGCGTACTGGCTTACGAATGCACGAAACCGATAACTCTATTTAATGCCCTAAGAGCAGATCGGCTTGCCTGGTCAGTGATTAACGGTATGGTGGCAGGGAAGGGAACGGCAACTACCTTTCCCTATGAGGCAGGGGCATTTGTAAAGAGCACCGAAAATCTAGTTGCTCCAGATATACAATTGCATTTCATGCCGGCCCTCGAAAAGACTGCTAATCTGCATTTTCCAGGTTTGTTCAAAAGCAAGTCAAAGGAGATTGATCATGGCTTCTCCATTAGAGTAGGTCCCATAAATCCTGATAGTAGAGGATCAATCAAACTCAGGTCAACAAATCCGAAAGAACAGCCAGCAATACATCCGAACTATCTGGCCAGTAAGTCTGACCGGGATAAAATTCTTGCAGGAATTCGAATTGTAAGAGACGTTATCGGACAGGATTGTTTTGATGACTATCGGGGTATGGAATTATCACCTGGATCCAACATTAGATCGGATGATGAATTGCTCTTATGGCTACGATCAGCTGCAATGACAACATTTCATCCGGTAGGTACTTGTCGAATGGGGAACGATTCAATGGCAGTTGTTGACGAAGAGTTGCGAGTTCACGGCATATCGGGCCTTAGGATTGCAGATGCATCTGTGATGCCAGTAATCACAAGTGGTAATACCAATGCACCATCAATCATGATCGGCGAGCAATTAGCTACCTTCATGACCGGGAATTAATAACAGGATATTAATCAGTAAGGAATAATATGATCATTGAGCATCGAACATACACCTTCAGACCAGGAACAGTCGAGGGTTGGTTGGAAAAGTACAAAAACGAGGGGCTGCCCATCCAAAAAAGGCATCTGAACAGATTTATTGGCTTGTATGTATCTGAAATAGGAAATCTTCATCGGACTGTCCTAATCTGGTCCTATGACAATCTTGCAGACCGAGAAAGCAGACGGAAGTCAATGTACGAGGATCCTGAATGGACGGCATTCATTAACTCTGTCTGGCAGTTGAACGCAATCCAGAATCAGGATGTAATGATCATGAATCCGGCGGAGTTCTCGCCAACCCCATGATTCACTTTATCCAAAGTGGATCATATTACTAAATGCGGTGTTTTTATCGCTTAACATGAAGAAAAGGAGAAGAAAATGAATAGTTTTAAAACTTCAAAGATTGATAGACGATTGTTTATCACTACTGCGACTGGTGCGACTCTTTTTGCTGGAGTCGGAGGACTAAATCAACTCTTAGCAAGTACCGAACAGGAACTTGTTGCCTTGGTGCATACCCAAGCAGCTGGAGACAGCGGTCCCATTGATTCAATGATTGCCCAATTAAATCAACTTTCTGATGAAAAGGAATTTGAAAAAAAGGCAATCTATGCACAGGATGCAGCTACATTCGAGACAGTGTTTCGGACTCTTGGGGATGCAGGTACTTCAATAATCGTTTCAACATTCCCGGTAATATCAGAATCGGTTAAAGCTGTAGCACCTGAATATCCAAACACCAAATGGATACAACTGTTTGGAGACCCAGTCGATCCCCCAATTCAGAATCTTGTAACTGTATCGTATGACTATTATCTCGGGTGCTATCTTTCAGGTGTGTTCGCCGCAAAAGTTAGTAAAACCGACAAGATCGGTTTCATTGGTGGTATTAGTATCCCTCCAATTAATGCCGATTTCAATGCGCTCAAGGCAGGTGTGCATTCAGTCAATCCTGATGCAGAGGTCAAGGCAGCTTTTGCAGGGTCTTTCCAAGATCCAGCCAAGGGATATGAAATTGCTACCCAGATGTATCTAGATGGAATTGATTACATCCAGACAGATGCAGGTGGTACAGATGGTGGTATTATCCAGGCGGCTAATGAGACCCCTGGAAGGATGGTAAGTGCCCTTTCTCCAGCCCAGTACCCATTGGGTCCAGCTTCCGTTATTAGTATTGTAAATCTTGATTTCGGACAGTCGCTTTACAATGAGGTCAGTTCCGCCCTGAATCCAGGGTGGTCTGGTGGAGCGCATGTGTCTACTGGCATCGGAACCGGGGTTATTGAATTTGAGCGATCTCCGTTGTTCATGGAACAGGGTCCAACAGAAATCGTCCAAGCATCCGAACAGGCTTGGTCAGATATCATGACAGCAAGAGAAGACATAATTGACGGAACCATTAACGTACCTTTCATCACATCAATTTGAGTTATATAATCGAAATTCAGATTTCAAAATTGTGACGGAAGTACGCAAAGATATTCCAGCGATTAGTTGTCGAGATGTAAGTGTTTCATTTGGTGAAGTATCTGCACTCTCGGATATTTCAATCGATTTACCATTGGGTGGTATCCATGCTGTAGTAGGGCAAAACGGTGCCGGTAAAACGACTTTTGCAAGGGTTGTCGCCGGTATCGTAAAGCCCGATTCTGGATCACTATTGATCAATGGCAAGAAGATTGTATTGGGCAACGTAGCATCGTCCCGTTCAACTGGTATTGAACTTGTCCACCAGAGTTTTGCCTTACCACCTTCATTTACGGTAGCAGAAGCTCTGGAATATGGTTCCGGTGGGGGTGTTGGGTTCTTCAAAAAGGGAGATTTAAATAATCGCTGGAGACGACATCTAGAAGCATTGGAGATGGATATTGACCCACGACACCTTATCCAAGATTTGCCAATCGAACTACAACAGGCTGTAGAGATTGCTCGTGCACTTTCCTCAAATGCCAACATACTGATTTTGGACGAACCCACAGCAGTACTTTCTCCATCTGGCATAGCAGGCCTTTTTAAACGCCTCAGAAGGCTAAGGGATACGGGAGTAACAATTGTTCTTGTTTTGCACAAGATCAGGGAGATTTGGGAAATTGCCGATTCTATTACAGTCCTAAGAAAAGGTAAATTAATTGATGGGCCAATGGAATTGGGCAGGACAAAACCTGAGAGTTTAACACCCATGATCATGGGGGCAAAAGACTTTAAGGAAAACATTAGCAGAATATCAGATGAGAATTCTGACAATAAAGTATTGGATCAAAAGTCTATTTCCACACTGCCGAAAAACAAAAAGCATGCTCTGGAAATTGATGGTGTAAGTACAGAAACGACGGATCATGAAGTAAGTCTGGAGAACATGTCAATTAAAGTCTATCAGGATGAAATCGTCGGGCTTGCAGATGTTGAAGGAAATGGACAGGTAACCCTATTACGGGTTTTGGCCGGACTTTCAGATATATCAAAGGGTAAAATCAAAATTTGCGGGCAGGAAGCTACCCATCTCAACCTGTCCAAAAGACGTTTGCTTGGATTAAGAATTATTCCCTTTGATCGTAACATGGAAGGGCTAAGTTTGACCAGTGAATTGTGGGAAAATTGGGTGGCCAGTGAATTGGCTGTAACCCCACTAATCAGGTGGATCAACCCAATGAAAATCAAAGAGCGATGTAAGATTTCCATGTCAGAGTGGGATGTGGCTTATAATTCCCCCGAACAGAAAGCATCAGATCTTTCGGGTGGAAATTGTCAGAAACTTATTCTTTCACGGGAACTCAATGATGAAGCCGGAATGATTGTTGCAGCCCAGCCCACGAGAGGATTAGACATCGGGGCCACAAATTTTGTATGGACCACCTTGGAAAACGCAAGGTCACGAGGGTGTGGTGTTCTTCTTCTCTCATCCGACCTAGACGAGTTATTCAAAATTAGCGATCGAATCCTGGTCATGTTGTCTGGGAGTATCATCAGAGAGCTTAATCCACCCTACGATCTGGAAAAAGCAGGGCGGGCAATGGTAGGTGAGTCAGGGTGAATGAAAAAATCGAAATAATCATAAGGCCATTGGCGTTCATATTGTTGGCCACCATTCTTTGCGGGATCATTTTTGAAATTGCAGGCTTTTCAGCAATTCTGATGTTCAACAGTATTTTAGACGGTGCCTTTCTAGGTAGCAGATCCTTGGAGAAAAGCTTACGATGGGCTTTGCCGCTATTTATTACTGCTGTTGGTGTTGGTATTTCATTCCGTTGCGGTTTTTTCAACATTGGTGCACAGGGCCAATTCTACATGGGATCGGTTTGTGCTGTTTATGTTACAGAGTACATGTCAGGGGTAAATGCTGTAATTGTAATCCCTCTTGGAATGATTGCTGGAATGACCGGAGGAGCTCTTTGGTCACTTTGGCCAGGATATTTAAAAATTCGATACGGGGTTGATGAAGTCATTACAACCCTGATGAGTAATTTTATAGCCGGATTGATACTGGTTTATGTAACATCCGGTCCACTGAAGGATCAGTCTGGGTCTGGCCAGCAGGCGTCAACAAAAATTTTACCATCTGAATTGAGAATTAGTGATGCCAGTGGTGTGTCGCTAACCATAATCTTAATTACAATAGGTGTGGGGATAACTGGCTGGTTGCTTGTCAATCGGACTTCCTTCGGAACATTATCAAGCCTAGCTGGCCGAAATCCTACCATGCTAAAATACCAGGGTGGAAAAATCTGGCAGCTGGGATTAGCAAGTTTCATTATCAGTGGAATGCTTGCTGGACTCTCAGGATCAATCGAGTTGTTTGGACCAAGTGGGCGGGTAGTGAGCGGTTTTCTTCCAACGCATGGTTTCACGGCGATATTGGTTGCTTTGGTTGCCTCTTATGCCGTTATAGGTACAGCGTTTTCTGCTTTGTTCTTTGGAGGACTATTTTCTGCAGCACTTTTCCTACCAATTTTTACGGGCCTACCGACTTCAGCCATAGATCTATTCAATGCTATCATTGCCTTGTTGATAACAGCAAGAATTACCCTAGGTACAAACTTTCTACGTAATCGCTGGAGTCACCCCCATGATTGAATTTCATGAATTCTTAGTTGCGATACTTCGGTCAGGAACACCACTGATTTATGCGGCTTTGGCCGGTGTAATTGTTCATCGGTCAGGAGTATGGCATCTTGGATTGGAGGGGATCATGATCATAGGGGCATGTGTTACAATTATCGGTATTGTACTAACCAATTCATTTATTATTGCCATACTGTCAGCAATAATAATTTGCATTATCGTTTCCATACTTCAGTGGTTCGTGATTGAGAAATTAAAGGCCAATCAGATTATCGTTGGTCTTGGTATTACTGGCATAGGCATAGGTGGGACAGCATTTGCAGTTGAATCCATCTTTGGTAGTTTGGCAGCAATAAGTGCACCTTTTGGAATACCAAGGATTGGCGATACGTTTGGACCTTATTCTGGTTTGTCAGTACTGGTATTTATAATGCCATTTGCAGTTTTTTCTCTGTGGGTATTGTTATTGAGATCACGTTTTGGATTGAGACTTGCTGCTGCCGGAGAACATCCGTTTGCTGCTCGAAGTGTTGGTGCCAACCCTTCAATTATGCGATTAATTGCATTTTGCGTCGGTGGATTATTCTGTGCCTTGGCAGGTGCAGAACTTGCTGCGGGCAGTTTGCAGATATTTGCACAGAATATGGTAGCAGGAAGGGGATTCATGGGTTTTGCCGCGGTTATATTTGGTGGTGGTCACCCAGTTGGAAGTGCTTTTGCTGCGATGTTCTTCAGCATAGTATCGGTTGTTGGAATTCGAATGCAGATTCACTTTGGCAACTTTGTTTCACATGATCTTTTGCTTTGCCTTCCTTATATAGCCACTGTGTTAGGAATTTGGATTACCGCGCGGGCAAAAGGGAGAACAAATTCAGCATCGCAAATTTCAGAATTGCGGGTGCAATAATCACGATCTAAACATAATTGATACAGGCAAAAACAATTACTAAATTTCGTAACTATTCAGGTATGAAACTTATCAATATATTGAAATTCAGCTGATTTTTTGTCTGTATCTTGAAGGTTTTAGATTTAACAGACAAAAGTGTACATGATTGTGTAAATATATTGGAAGAATCCGATTTTACCCATTTTTAGGGTACTCAGGATACCTGAATAGTTACATACAATCATTATTTATCCATTGGGTTAGAAAATAAACTAAGGCTCTAAGTAAAATCTGGAAAATCTTACACAATGATTTATAAGCATTTGACATTGAGTCTATCAAAATCATCAGCAGTATTTGACCTCAAATGTTCCAAGGATGAGTTGGAGAAACTAACAATACCCAATTTTCCTCCAATACCTGCAACTCCAAATACCAGAACGGGAAACAATGGGGATGAATTATACTGGGTTGGCAAGAAAAATTTTCTATTTCGCACGGTCTTATCCGGGGAGAAAATGTGGCAAAAATCACTTCAGGAATACGAAAAAAATGGTCATTTTGCACAAGCACTCGTTTCAGACATTTACGTGTTTTTTAAGTTCACGGGCACGGGTGTAAATGATTTCCTTGCAAGAATAACATCTCTGGATTTGGATAAACTGAATACGACAAATGTCTGTTTTTCCCAAGCCCTAGGGCTGAAGGTGTTATTCATCAAAAGGGAAATCGGGTTCGAACTGGCATTCGAAAATTGTTACAAGGAAATGGTTCTGGAACAGTTTCATCAATATTTGGAATAGTCAGAAACAGCTCTCACGGAGAGCAAATAAACAGAAAAAAGTTATCCACAATAAAATCAATTGTGGTCAATTTTCCATGAAATATGCTTTGTAAAATCCCTTATGAAGTAGTATTTATATGCAACCGAAATGCTCGGTTATTTGAAAACCAAATTAGGATATTATGATGAAAAAAATTTCTATGTTTGCAATGGCAGCTCTCCTGTCATTCAGTGTTCAGTCAAAGGCTGAAGAAGTAAAAATCGGAATACTCTTGTCCTTTACCGGACCAATTGAAGAATTGGTGTCTCCGATGGCAGAGGGTGCAGAGTTTGCAGTCGCAGAAGTAAGCGATTCAGGTCTCTTTTTGGGAGGCAGTACAGTCACTCCGGTCAGGGGCGATGCAACTTGTATTGATGCCGGTGCAGCGACAGCTGCTGCTGAAAGACTTGTAACCGTTGACAAGGTCAGCGCCATAATGGGTTCTGATTGTTCGGGTACTACCGGGGCCGTTTTACAGAATGTCGCCCTGCCAAATGGTATTGTCATGATTTCACCCGCTTCAACTTCGCCAGGTTTCACCACAGTTGAAGATGACGGTCTGTTTTTCCGTACGGCACCCTCAGATGCCAGACAGGGTGAGTTGATGGCTGAAATCATTACCGAGAGAGGGTTTGGCTCAGTTGCCGTAACCTTCATAAACAACGATTACGGCAAGGGTTTGGCTGACAGTTTTGCAGCATCTTTCGAGGGAATGGGAGGTGAGATTACCATCAATGCCCCACACGAGGTTGGCAAGGCTGATTACAGTGCCGAAGTGGCTGCCTTGGCTGCTGCTGGAGGCGATCTCATGGTCGTTGCCGGTTATATCGGTGAAGGTGGTAAATCCATCGTTCGCGGTTCCATTGATGCCGGTTCCTTTGATACTTTTGTATTCCCGGACGGCATGTATGGTGATGGCCTTCTTGATGATTTTGGCAATGAGCTGGATGGATCCTTCGGTCAGGCACCAGGTACCGATAGCCCGGGGCTAGCCACCTTTGCGGAATTGGTATCCTCGGCCGGCATTAATGGTGAAGGTCCATTTATCGGAGAATCCTATGATGCTGCCGCCCTGATACTTCTGGCCATGCAGGCTGCCGGCTCCTCGGATAGCGGTATGTTGAAAGAAAAAGTCATGGATGTTGCCAATGCTCCAGGAGAGAAAATCTATCCAGGTGAATTGGCCAAGGCATTGGAAATACTGGCCAATGGTGGCGAAATAGACTATGTCGGTGCAAGTTCGGTTGAACTCATTGGACCAGGTGAGTCAGCTGGCAACTACCGTGAGTTTGAGGTTCAGAACGGTGCTTGGGTGACGGTCGCATTCAGATAAGTAAAACTTGATACATGGAAAGGCAGGTTTCTGACCTGCCTTTCCGTTCTGGTTTTTCCATTGGTTCTTTCTGTCCAAAATCTCAGTAAGAAATTCGGTGAATTTACTGCTGTAGACAATGTATCGTTTGATATTGAACTGGGGTCCATAACCGGTTTGATTGGTCCCAATGGGGCTGGCAAGACAACATTGTTCAATACCATCAATGGATTTTACCCACCCACTTCGGGAACCGTCTTTTTGGACAACAGGGATATAACCGGTTTCCCACCGCACAAATTGTTTGCTGAAGGGGTTTTGAGGACCTTTCAGAAAGCCCATGAATTTTCTTCCCTCACTGTCTGGGAAAACCTGATGATCGTACCAGGCAAACAAATTGGCGAGCGCATAACCCAAACCTGGATCGGCAGAAAAGGAATCCTTCGGCAGGAAGGGGAAATAAAGGCCCGCGCCAAGGAAGTCCTGGAATTTCTTGAATTGGAAGATGTTGCCAATTTACCTGCTGGAAATCTTTCGGGTGGGCAGAAAAAACTCCTTGAACTGGGTCGAACGATGATGGTTGATTCCAGAATTGTTTTTCTGGATGAGGTCGGGGCAGGGGTCAATAGGACGTTGTTAAAGAAAATTACCAAGGCCATCCAAAGATTGAATCGGGAACACAATTACACCTTCTGTCTGATAGAACATGACATGGACTTCGTAGGGGCATTGTGTGATCCGGTCATATGTATGGCTGAGGGCAGAATTCTTACCCAGGGTTCGATGGCTGAGGTTACCAACAATGAAGATGTGATTCATGCCTATCTCGGGGCAAGAACCAAGGTAAAGACCATTTTGTGATGGCCTATCTGAATTGCACCAACCTGACTGCAGGATATGGAAGCGGAGACATTATCACTGATTGTAACCTTTATGCAGACATTGGCAGGGTTTCAGCCATTGTAGGACCGAATGGGGCAGGAAAATCCACCGCCATGAAAGCCATTTTGGGACTGGTAAACTTGTCTCGGGGAAGTGTCATTCTTGATGACAAGGAAATCTCTTCCATGAGCCCCCAGGACAAGATTGCTGAAGGCATGGCCTTCGTTCCCCAGATTGAAAATGTATTTCCAAGCTTGACCGTCGAGGAAAATCTGGAAATGGGCGCTTTCCTCAGAAGGGATGACATCACCCAATCATTGCAGGAAGTGTTCGACCTGTTTCCGGTACTTGGTGATTTCCGCCGCAAGAAGGCTGGGGACCTGTCCGGGGGTCAACGCCAGCAGGTAGCAGTAGGACGAGCCCTCATGACGCAGCCCAAGATGTTGTTGCTCGATGAACCTTCGGCAGGTGTGTCACCCATAGTAATGGACAATTTGTTTGACATGATCATAAAGGTTGCAAATTCAGGCATTGCCGTGATGATTTGTGAGCAGAATGCCAAACAGGCGCTGGAAATAGCTGATGTTGGGTTTGTCCTGGTTCAGGGTAAAAACAGATTTACCGATACCGGCAAGAATCTTCTGGCCAATGACCAGGTACGAAAGTCATTTTTGGGTGGATAGCTGAAAATGATAGATCTTGTTAATGCCTTGACATTGTTGGCAAATTATGTCCTCGTACCTGGCCTTACCTACGGGAGTCAGTTGGGATTGGGTGCCTTGGGAGTAACCATCGTTTATGGCATTCTGCGTTTTTCGAATTTTGCCCACGGTGATACGATGGCATTCGGTACGATGGTTACCATCCTCTTGACCCTGTGGATTCAATCGCTCGGTATAACCTTCTATCCCTTGCCTACTGCCTTGTTGATGATACCCTTTGGAGTGGTCATAACGGCAATTCTCGTACTCGGAATTGACAAGGCTGTCTACGCCCATTTCAGGCAGGTAAAGGCACCGCCGGTGATGTTTGTAATTGCTTCGGTTGGTGTAATGTTCGTGTTGCAGGGCTTGTTAAGGCTGATAATCGGGCCAGATGACCAGTCCTTTGCAGATGGAGCAAGATTCATACTCAGGGCAAGGGAATTCAAGGAATACTTCGGATTGTCGGAAGGCCTGTCGATCAAGGTCACCCAGTTGATGAGTTTGGTGGTTACATTCCTTCTGGTTATCAGTCTGTTCTGGTTCCTTCACCGAACAAGAACTGGGAAATCCTTGCGGGCATATTCTGATAATCGTGATCTGGCCCAACTTTCCGGGATCAACCCTGACAGGGTGGTCCTCTATACTTGGGTACTGGCAACGGCACTGGCTACCATAGCAGGAGTTTTATATGGGCTGGACAAGAGTTTCAAGCCCTCGGTTTATTTCCAGCTTCTCCTGCCCATTTTTGCCGCAGCCATCGTGGGTGGACTGGGCAATCCCCTTGGTGCTTTTGTTGGGGGATTTGTTGTTGCCTTTTCGGAAATAGCCATAACCTATGCCTATAAACGGTTTTTCGCTTACCTGCTGCCCGAAGAGCTGGAGCCAACAACGCTGTTACAGCTCCTTGGAACCGAGTACAAATTTGCAGTCAGTTTCCTCATTCTGGTCATTGTCCTCTTGATCAGGCCTTCTGGTATATTTGCCGGAAAGTCAGCATGAATATTCTTCACGACAATCGAAGGTTGTTCTGCTTTGGGGGTATGGCCCTTTTGTTGTTGGTCGTCGGGTTTTTTCAGAGTTGGAACCTGATGTTCCAAATTCTCAATTTATGCCTGATCTCAGCAGTAATGTCGCTGGGAGTTAACATTCAATGGGGGTATGTCGGCCTTTTTAATGTCGGCGTTATGGGGTTTGCTGCTTTGGGAGGGCTGTCGGCAGTTTTGATTTCGACGAAACCGGTTCAGGAAGCATGGCAGGCTGGTGGGACCAATATTCTGATCTCCCTGTTTATTGTCCTGATCGGGGCAGGATTGATCTTTTTGGCCCGTCATAAACTATCCCGCAGGGCTGCAAACTACTGTACATTTCTTTTGGTTGTCTTGACCTACTTTGCTGCTAGGTTTTTCTATATCCCCGGCACTAAGGCCGTTGAAGCAGTTGATCCTGCCCTGACAGGTTTTCTGGGAGGTCTGGGTCTCCCCATTATTTTCTCCTGGCTGGTGGGTGGTGTCGTGGCCGGGTGTGCAGCATGGTTCATTGGCAAGATTACCTTGGGTCTGAGATCGGATTATCTCGCCATAGCGACCTTGGGTATTTCGGAAATATTGATTCTCGCGATCAAAAACGAGGATTGGCTTGCGCGGGGCGTAAAGAATGTAATCGGGTTGTCCAGACCCGTTGCCTATGAAAGGGACTTGCAGGCCTCCGAATGGTTTGTCAATCTGGCGGAAACGCTGGGAATGGATTTGGTCACTCTTTCCAGCCTATGGGTAAAAATCAGCTATACGCTGTTGTTTCTTGGATGCTTGGTGTTTCTCCTGATTCTTGCTGAACTTGCCTTGAAATCACCTTGGGGAAGGATGATGAGGGCTATAAGGGATAATGAAACCGCGGCACATGCCATGGGCAAGGATATCGTTGCACGAAAACTGCAGGTTTTTGTATTGGGATCAATGGTTGTAGGTATCGGAGGGGCCATGCTAACCACCTTGGATGGACAGTTTACACCCACAAGCTATCAACCCCTGCGATTTACTTTCCTGATCTGGGTAATGGTAATCGTCGGTGGTTCAGGCAATAATTGGGGTGCAATTCTGGGTGGTTTCCTAATTTGGTTCGTGTGGATTGAAGCCGAACCTGTTGGGTTGTGGTTGATGGAGTTTATTACCTCGGGAATGGATGAACAAAGTTCATTAAAGCAACATTTGATCAGGAATGCGGCTTACATGCGACTGTTAACCATGGGTTTAATTTTACTCGTTGTGTTGAAGTATTTCCCCAAAGGATTAATTCCCGAAGGTACAAGGTAGTTCCCAATGAAATGTGAAAATTGTCCAAAACAGGCAAAAGTGTAGTGATATCAGAACGATGTTGAGCAAAACACAGAAGGAGAAACAGGTATTTATCAAAAGCTATGGCTGTCAGATGAATGTATATGACAGTGAACGCATGGCCGAAGCTCTTTTACCAATGGGATATAAGTCCACACCAAGAGAGGAGGATGCCGACCTCATCATTCTCAATACTTGTCATATTAGGGAAAAAGCGACCGAGAAGATTTATTCCGAGGTGGGCAGACTCAAACCCATTAAGCAAAAAAATCCTGATTTGAAGATCACTGTTGCAGGATGTGTTGCCCAGGCGGAAGGAGAGGAAATCATCAGACGTCAACCCCTGGTCGACATTTTGGTCGGACCCCAAGCGTATCATAAGCTGCCTGAAATGATCAAAAATTACGATAAGAAACCGGTAGCACTTGACCTTGATCAAAGTGGTAAATTTGATTGGCCCCATCGAGGAACCTCAAATACCGTGAAAGTGTCCTCATTTCTGACCGTACAGGAAGGATGTGATAAATTCTGTACGTTTTGTGTTGTCCCATATACCCGAGGCCAGGAATACAGCAGACCGGTTGCAGAGATCATCAGTGAAGCGAGGGAACTGATCAGTTCAGGGGCTGGGGAACTCGTTTTGCTTGGCCAGAATGTAAATGCCTATCATGGGTTGGGTCAAGATAATCGAAGTTGGAGTTTGGCGGATTTGATCTGGAAGATTTCGGAATTGCCTGATTTACAAAGAATCCGGTTTGTGACCTCTCACCCCAACGAGATGACCCTCGATTTGATGACAGCCTTTCGGGATTGTCCAAAATTGATGCCCTATCTCCATTTGCCTATTCAATCCGGTTCAGACAGGATTTTAAAATTGATGAACAGAAAACATACCCAGGCTGAATATGTGGAAATCATTTCTCGGCTTCGTGAATATCGGCCTGATATCGCCATTTCTGGAGATTTTATTGTCGGGTTTCCTGGTGAAACTGAGGAAGACTTTCAAGAAACTCTGAGTGTTGTCGAAAAGGTCGGATTCATCAAATCATTTTCCTTCAAATATTCTCCCCGACCCGGTACACCCGCTGCCGAACGTGTCCAGGTGGATTCGGATATACAGTCGGAAAGGTTGCAACGACTCCAGAATTTACTTACGGAATACCAGTTTGCCAAACAAAAAAGCATGTTGGGTAAGCATTGCCAGGTACTATTTGAAAGGGACGGGCGATTGGAAGGCCAGCTGGTCGGAAAAAATGAACACTTTCAGGTTGTTTTTGGCCAAATACCTGTTAGTTGGATTGGCAAGGTGGGGACCATGAAGATTGTAGATGCCAATGTTAATTCCCTACACGGCGAATTAGTTAACTAATTGATTTGAGATATTTATTTTGAAGATTAAATAAAGCAGTTGGAAATAAGCCGTTTTTGTATCTAACCATAAATTCGATGCGAATACTTGTTGGAGAGTGAATGGAAGAGGTTGTCAAATTTAATCTGGATGGAGAAGAGGTTTTAGCCAAGGCTAGCGAAACCATCTGGGATGTTGCCTTTCGCAATGGCAATGAATTGCCCCATCTTTGTCATTCGGGTGAAATTGGATACCGACCTGATGGCAATTGTCGGGCATGCATGGTGGAGATTGAGGGTGAACGAACCCTGGCTGCATCCTGTATTCGCAAACCCACCGAAAACATGGTGGTCAAATCAGCCAATCCCAGGTCGGTCAAGGCTCGGAAAATGGTCATGGAGCTTTTGCTGGCCGACCAACCCGAAAAGCCGGTGGCACATGACCAATCTTCCCATTTGTTCAAAACAGCAGAGCTTCAGGATTTAACCTATTCGAGGTTTCCTAGGATTGAATCGGAATTGGTCGTTCCGACCGATGATTCGCATTCGGCCATGCGTGTCAATTTGGATGCCTGTATTCATTGTGGACTGTGTGCTAGGGCTTGTAGGGAAGTACAGGTTAATGATGTCATTGGAATGGCTGGCCGAGGTCGTACGTCCCAGATTGTCTTTGATTTTGCCGATCCGATGGGGAATTCAACCTGTGTAGCTTGTGGTGAATGTGTCCAGGCCTGCCCCACAGGTGCTTTGATGCCTGCATCCATAATGGATGAAAATCAAATCGGTGACAGTCAGGATTATCAGGAAGAGAGAACCAGTGTGTGCCCATTTTGTGGCGTAGGGTGTCAGATTTCACTCAAGATTGATAACAATCAGATCAAATATGTCGATGGTTATCTGGGACCAGCCAATGAGCAAAGACTGTGCATCAAGGGAAGATTTGGGTTCGATTACATTTCCCATCCCCATAGATTGACCAAGCCCCTGATCAGAAAAAAGCATGCACCAGCGAAGGGCCTGAATGTTGACCCGGGTAATTTTGCCGATTTCTTCAGAGAGGCTTCATGGGATGAGGCCCTGGAACTCACGGCCGGTCAATTTGGTGCCTTGAGCAAGGAGTTTGGCGGTAAAACAATTGCCGGTTTTGGTTCAGCAAAATGCACCAACGAAGAAGCCTATCTGTTTCAAAAACTGATTCGACAGGGTTTTGGCCACAACAATGTTGACCATTGTACAAGACTATGCCATGCCTCGTCCGTTTCGGCCCTGATCGAAAATATTGGTTCGGGGGCAGTTACAGCTACTTTCAACGAAATAGAAAATGCCGATGTGGCAATCATAATAGGTGCCAATCCAATTGAAAACCATCCAGTTGCGGCCACCTATTTTAAACAATTTGCCAAACGTGGTGGAACGCTCATTCTCATGGATCCACGGGGCAGTGAGTTGAAGCGTTATACAAAGTACAACCTAAACTTCCAGCCCGGTACCGATGTTTCCATGCTGAATGCGATCATGCATACCATTTTGGAAGAGGAATTGTATGACACTGAATATATTGGTAAATTTACCAAGAACTGGGATGCACTGAAGGAACATCTTGCTGATTTCACACCCGAGAAAATGGCAGAAATCTGTAAAATCGATGCCCCAACCCTACGGGAAGTTGCTCGGGTATTTGCCACCGGCAAGGCAGGAATGATCTTTTGGGGTATGGGGATATCGCAACATATTCATGGAACAGACAATTCCAGATGCCTGATTTCGCTGGCCCTGATGTGTGGTCATGTTGGAAAACCTGGAACCGGCTTGCATCCCCTAAGGGGACAGAACAATGTCCAAGGCGCTTCGGACGCAGGCCTAATACCGATGTTCCTGCCGGATTATCAAGGTGTAGAGAATGATTCGGTCAGGTCAAAATTCACCAATGTGTGGAATTCCGATGACTTTTCCTCGACGCCTGGGCTTACGGTAACAGAGATAATCGAGGCAATCCATGAGGGCAACATAAGGAGTATGTATATTCTTGGTGAGAATCCCGCCATGTCAGACCCGGATGTGGTTCATGCCCGTCAGGCACTTGAAAAGTTGGATTTTCTTGTTGTTCAGGATATTTTTCTTACTGAAACGGCCAATTATGCCGATGTAATACTACCTGCGGCCGCCTTTGCCGAGAAAAACGGAACGGTAACCAATACCAACCGCCAGGTTCAAATGGGACGAAAGGCAGTGGAAGCTCCGGGTGAAGCCATGGAAGATTGGTGGATAACAAATGAAGTCGGCAAGCGCATGGGTTTGAACTGGAACTACACCCATCCATCGGAAATTTTTACCGAAATGAAACTGACAATGCAATCGTTGGACAATATCACCTGGCAAAGGCTTGAGGAACAGAATTCTGTAACCTATCCATGTGAAAGTCCGGAAGATCCCGGACAATCCATCGTCTTTGGAGACGGCTTTCCGACCAGTGACGGATTGGCAAACTTTACCCCGGCAAATATCATTCCACCTGATGAACTGCCCGATGACGAGTTTCCAATGATATTGATTACTGGTCGCCAATTGGAACATTGGCATACAGGATCAATGACCCGGAGATCCCGGATTCTGGATTCAATGGAGCCAGAGGCAGTTTGCTCATTACACCCCAGTACCCTCAGGAATCTTGGTGTTGAAGCAGGGGGTAATGTCAGACTTGAAACAAGAAGGGGTACAATTCATATCAAGGCAAGGGAAGATCGGAATATTCCAGTCAACTCGGTGTTTGTTCCATTTGCTTTTGTTGAAGCGGCAGGTAACATACTCACCAATCCAGCTGTTGACCCCTATGGCAAGATTCCCGAGTTCAAATTTTCCGCGGTTAAAATAGACGTTCCTGTTGAACAGGAGGTTTAACGTCATGTTAATTCAGGTTTAGATTTCCAGGACTAGGAAAGAATGACAACCGCGGTATCCTATACAATTCCCGAGCTCCTGGATCGGAATGCTGAGAAATATGGTGATCAAATTGCCAATAGGGAAAAGGAGTTCGGCATTTGGCAAAGCTGGACCTGGAAAGAGGTACAAAACAAGGTCGAGGAAATTGCACTTGGATACTTGGCCCTTGGAATCAAGGAAGGGGATCATATTGCCGTGCTTGGTCGAAATCGACCAAAACTGTATTGGTCGATGGTGGCTGCTCAAAGGATAGGTGCAGTACCGGTACCAATTTATCAGGATGCTGTCGGCGATGAAATCGGATATGTTTTGGGCCATTGCGAAGCGGTACTTGCCATTGCCGGTGATCAGGAGCAGGTTGACAAGATTCTGGAACAGCAGGACAAGTGCAAATCCCTGAAACAGATCATTTACCTCGACCCCAGGGGATTGAGGAATTATGATCACTCAAGATTGCATTCTTTTGCATCACTTCATGATGCCGTTGATGAGAACCGCAAAAGGTATGAAAAGGAAATGAAGGCAAGGCAGGAAAAGGTAAGTCCCGAGAAGATTTGCGTCATATTGTATACTTCAGGTACTACCGGCAATCCCAAGGGAGTCGTCCTGAGCCATACAAATATTATTTCGGCCTCCAGGGATTCCTCGGAATTTGATTCACTTTCCCAAAAGGAAACAGTACTGGCCTATCTGCCGATGGCTTGGGTGGGTGATTTCATATTTTCAATCGGTCAGGCTTATTGGAACGGATTTTGCGTAAATTGCCCTGAATCACCCCAAACCATGATGCACGATCTGCGAGAAATCGGACCAAGTTATTTTTTTGCACCTCCCCGGGTGTTTGAATCCCTTCTTACAACATGCATGATCAGGATTGAGGATGCAGGGAAAATCAAACGAAGTATGTTTCAATATTTCATGAAACATGCCCGCAAGGTTGGGGTTCCCATCATGACGGGTGAAAAGATATCACTGGCCGAATCACTCATTTACCGGATTGGTGAAATATTTGTATATGGACCACTTCGAAATGTTCTTGGACTATCACGGGTAAGAGTGGGATATACTGCAGGAGAAGCAATCGGTCCAGAGATTTTTGACTTTTATCGTTCGATCGGAATAAATCTGAAACAGCTTTATGGCCAGACTGAGGCGTCGGTCTTTATAACCAGCCAACCCGATGGCGAGGTTGAAGCCGATTCCGTAGGTGTACCGGGTCAGGGAGTGGAACTCAGAATTGATGATCGGGGAGAAATTTTTTACCGGTCCCCAGGTACCTTTATAGAATATTACAAGAATCCGGAAGCAACGAAGTCGACCAAGGACAAGGATGGTTGGGTAGCCACGGGAGATGCAGGTTATATAGATGAATCAAATGGGCATCTGAAAATAATTGACCGTGCCAAGGATGTAGGAAAAATGGCCAACGGCAAGTTGTTCGCTCCAAAGTATGTTGAAAACAAACTGAAGTTTTTTCCCGACATTTTGGAAACGGTTGTTTTTGGAAACAATCGGGAATTCTGTACCGCAATGGTCAACATTGATTTGGTATCGGTGGGTAACTGGGCAGAAAGGAACAATGTTGTCTACAGTTCCTATCAGGAACTGGCAGGCCATCCCGAAGTTTACAAGATCATTCAGAATTATGTCAGACAGGTCAACGAGGATCTTGCCAGGGATGAAAAGCTTTCCGGATGCATAGTGAAGAGATTTCTGGTATTGCACAAGGAACTTGATGCCGATGATGGTGAATTGACACGAACGAGAAAGGTGAGAAGAGGAGTCATAGAGGACAAATACAATGATCTTGTAACGGCCCTTTACGATGGAAGTAAGGAAATTCACACAACTTCCGAGGTAACCTATGAGGACGGACGTAAGGGGTTTATTTCCGCCACTCTCAAGATTCTTGATGTATAGGGGTAATTAAATCCGATGGGTCAAACCGAAACGACCAACAAGAATGACATCTTGATGGACATTGTCAATGTCACGCTCAGATTTGGGGGAGTAAAGGCTTTATCTGATGTTTCCTTCAATATCCAGCGGGGTGAGATCAGAGCGATAATTGGTCCCAACGGAGCAGGAAAATCCTCCATGTTGAATGTGATCAACGGTTTTTATACTCCCCAGGAAGGAGAAATCTGGTTTGAGGGAAAACTCCGACCCAGATTGAAACCTCACCAGATTGCTTATCAAAGGATTGCCAGAACCTTTCAGAATATTGCCTTGTTCGAAGGCATGACAGTACTTGACAACATGATGACCGGGCGCATGATATACATGAAATCCGGGTTGCTTTCGCAGTTGGCCTGGTGGGGAAAAGCCGAACGGGAAGAAACCGAAAACAGGTTGATTGTCGAGAAGATCATTGATTTCCTTGAAATTCCGGCAATCAGGAAAACACCGGTTGGCATGTTGCCCTATGGATTGCAAAAGCGCGTTGAACTGGGCCGGGCCCTGGCGGCAGAACCCATGCTACTATTGTTGGATGAGCCAATGGCTGGCATGAATAATGAAGAAAAAGAGGATATGTGCCGGTTTATACTAGATGTAAATGAGGAATTGGGAACAACGATTGCCCTCATCGAGCATGATATGGGTGTGGTCATGGATTTGGCAGACAGGGTGGTTGTCATTGATCATGGAGAGAAAATAGCTGATGGCCAGCCGGATGAAGTACGCAATGATCAAAATGTAATAGATGCCTATTTGGGTGTATCTCATTAGCTTTAGGAATTAGTATGCAAACCCTACTTTTTGCTCTGGAAGTTTCCCTTAACGGGTTCATGACAGGAATTTTGTATGCTCTTGTTGCATTGGGCTTTGTCCTTATATTCAAGGCTTCAGGTGTCTTTAATTATGCTCAGGGAGTAATGGTTTTGTTTGCCGCCCTTACACTGGTTGGCTTGCAGCAGGGAATTGTTCCATTCCAGCATTTGATAAATAACCTGCTTGGAACTTCGATTCACGGGTTCGGCTGGAATATGCCAACCTTCCTGGCACTATTGCTAACTCTGTTAACCATGCTCCTACTCGCTTGGTTGGTGGAAAAACTGATCCTCAAGCATTTGGTCAATCAAAATCCGGTAATACTTTTTATGGCTACAATCGGGTTGGCCTATTTTCTGGAAGGTTTCGGAGACCTGATGTGGGGAGCTGATCTCAAAAAACTGGACATCGGAATTCCAATGGGGATTTCAGATACCGTGGAACAAACAACATATGATTGGTTTGGCTACGGATTTTTTATTGATCGGTTAGACATTACGGCTTCAATTGTAGCAGCATTGCTGGTAATCGGACTGACCATATTCTCACAATTCTCCAAGACGGGTAGGGCGCTGCGCGCGGTAGCTGATGATCACCAGGCGGCCCTGTCGGTCGGTATTTCCCTCCGTCGGATTTGGGTAATTGTCTGGAGTATTGCCGGTCTGGTAGCACTCATAGCCGGAATTTTCTGGGGATCAAAATCCGGTGTCCAGTTTTCCCTTTCACTTGTGGCGCTAAAGGCATTACCGGTCCTCATGCTTGGTGGCCTAACCTCCATTCCGGGTGCGATAGTAGGAGGTTTGTTGATTGGTGTTGGTGAAAAGTTATTTGATTTCATGGTTGGTCCCATGATTGGTGGCGCGACAGAAAACTGGTTTGCCTATGTCGTTGCACTGGTGTTTCTCCTGTTCAGACCTCAAGGTTTGTTTGGAGAAAAGATCATTGAGAGGGTCTGACCGTGTTTTATCGTGAAGTAGGCGAATTCAAGACATCCTATCCTCAGGACAGTGAATCTTTCGGTATCGGACTGGACAAATACGGATACTATTTTGTCCTCTTCATAGCTTTTGTCATTATTCCGCTAATGATCAATGATTACTGGGCAAGTGCTGTTTTGGTACCCTTTTTGGTATGGGCAATTGCATCGCTTGGCTTGAATATTCTGACCGGGTATTGTGGACAGATTTCGCTGGGAACCGGTGGTTTCATGGCTGTTGGAGCATATTCCTGTTACAAGTTGATGACCAGTTTTCCAGATCTGAACATCATATTCTGTATCATTCTTTCAGGCTTGATTACTGCGGGGGTTGGTATTTTGTTTGGCATCCCGTCCTTGAGGATCAAGGGGTTTTACCTTGCTGTTGCTACGCTGGCCTCCCAGTTTTTCCTGGTCTGGTTGTTCAACAGGGTTCCCTGGTTCTATAATTACTCCGCATCGGGTCAAATCTCGACACCGGAAAGGTCGGTTTTCGGTATTCTGGTTACTGGACCAAATGTTCAACCCTGGGCCCAGTACATGATTTGCCTATTGTTTGCCTTTGGCTTGGCTTGGGGTTGCAGGAATCTGACGAGGGGCAGTCTTGGCCGAAAATGGAGGGCAACAAGGGACATGGACATTGCAGCTGAAATCATCGGCGTCAATCTGCTGCAGGCCAAATTGTCTGCATTTGCCATTTCCTCATTTTATATCGGAATTGCAGGTGCCTTGTTTTTTTCTGTTTATCTAGGAGCCGTTGATGCAACGGAGGCATTTGGAATAAACCAATCCTTTTTGGTTTTGTTCATGATTATAATTGGTGGATTGGGGTCCATTCTGGGATCATTTATCGGTGCTGCATTTATGGTTTTGTTTCCAGTCTTGCTCAAGAACATACTTGTTGGCTGGTGGGAGTGGGATGCCGCACTTGCAACCCATCTAGAATTTATTTCAGTTGGTTTTCTAATTATAGTATTTTTAATATTCGAACCGCATGGATTGGCTCAACTTTGGCGGCTTTTGAAGCAAAAGCTCAGGCTTTGGCCCTATCCGCATTAGTTGGGGTGATATTTTTAACACATACCTAAATTTGGAGGAAAAAATGAAGGTAAGAAAATTAGCAATTAGCTTGGCAACCATCATATCGCTGGTTGCGCCGCCTGCCTTGGCAGATTTGGTGATACCCTGGCTCAGTTATCGTACAGGACCATATTCTCCGAGCGGAATTCCTGCTGCAGATGGTTTCGCGGATTACTTTACACTCTTGAATGAACGTGATGGAGGTATCGGGGGTGAACTGGTAAAGATCATTGAATGTGAAACAGGTTACAACACTCAAAAGGGTGTAGAGTGTTACGAAGCAACCAAGGGGGAAGGTTCTCTTGTTTATGCACCACTTTCTACTGGAATAACCTATCAGCTCATACCAAAGGTTGCAGTTGATCAAATCCCAATGCATACCATGGGTTATGGTCGAACCTCGGCAAAAAACGGGGCAATTTTCGAGTGGATATTCAATTTCCCTGGCAATTACTGGGATGGTGCTTCCATAGCAATCAACCATATTCTTGATGAAAATGGAGGCGAAATTTCCGGCAAGAAAATAGCCCTTGTCTATCATAATTCTGCTTACGGCAAGGAACCCATCAAGACTTTGGAAAAACTTTCTGAAAAGTATGGTTATGAGCTAACCCTTATTCCGGTCGATCATCCCGGTCTGGAACAAAAGTCCCAATGGCTGGAAATCAGAAGGGGACGAATGGATTACGTGTTGATGTGGGGCTGGGGTGTCATGAACTCCGTTGCCATACAGGAAGCAGCCAATATCCGTTTCCCAATGGAGAATTTTATCGGCATCTGGTGGTCTGGATCAGAAAATGATGTTCTCCCGGCCGGCGAAAGGGCGCACAATTACAAGGCGCTTGCCTTGCATGGTGTTGGAACAGATTATCCTCTTTACGATGACCTGAAAACATATGTTTACGACAAGGGTCTAGCCGCTGGAGATGGGTCAAGCATAGGTAGTGTTCTCTACAACAGGGCAGTTTACAACTCTGCATTACTCGCCGAGGCTATCAAAACAGCCCAGGAAATGCATGGAGTTTCGGATATTACTCCCGTCATGATGAGAGATGGTCTGGAAAATCTTTCTGTAACCGAAGAAGTAATGACCTCATGGGGATTACCTGGTTTCGCACCTCCTTTCGAGGTTTCCTGTGAAAATCATGGCGGTGATGGCTTGGCCATGGTTCAGCAATGGGATGCCGAAGCTCAGGAATGGAACATAATTACCGGTTTGATTAGTTCAGACAAGGAAGTTATTGATCCCTTGATAATGGAGGATTCCACCCAGTATGCTGCGGAAAACAACATAACACCTAGGTGTTAACCAAATTTGCCTGGGCCATTGGGCCCAGGCAATTTCCCCCAAAGAAATTGAATCTACATGAATAAAGAGCACAAATCAGATAAAGCCCTCCTCGTCGTGAATAACATCGAGGTAATTTACAACAGGGTTATTCTGGTTTTGAAGGGGGTGAGCCTGTCATTGCCTGAAAAGGGAATTGTTTCTCTACTGGGAGGGAACGGGGCTGGCAAAACAACTACCCTCAAGGCTATTTCAAACTTGTTGCGATCTGAACGGGGAGAGGTAACCAAGGGTACGATTACCTACCAGGGCGCCCTGGTTCAGGATCTTACTCCTGCCGAGTTGGTTCGACGGGGTGTAATCCAGGTCATGGAAGGCAGACATTGTTTCGAGCATCTTACCATAGAGGAAAATTTGCTGACAGGAGCCTTTACCCGCAAGGACAAGAATTCTGATATCAGGTTTGACCTTGAAAAGGTCTATGAATACTTTCCCAAACTGAAGGAAAGAAGAAAATCCCAGGCTGGATACACATCAGGTGGTGAGCAACAGATGTGTGCCATTGGCAGAGCTTTGATGTCCAAGCCTGAAACCATCCTTCTGGATGAGCCATCAATGGGTCTGGCACCACAACTTGTTGAAGAGATTTTTGAAATCGTCAAGGATTTGAATCAAAAGGAGAAGGTCAGTTTTCTTCTGGCCGAGCAGAATACCAACATGGCATTAAAATATTCGAATTATGGTTACATTCTGGAGTCTGGTCGAATTGTGATGGATGGTCCATCAACGGATTTACGGGAGAACCCTGACATCAAGGAATTTTACCTGGGGATGTCGGAAGCCGGCCGTAAATCATTTCGTGACACCAGAAGCTACCGAAGAAGGAAAAGGTGGTTGGGATAATGTCTAATGATCGTGTCGCTTGCCGGACACCAAGCCCTGGAAAGAAGGGAGAAACGAGAATACCCAAATGGAAATTCGATTGCATAAGAAAGGCCATTCTTGCTTGCTTGCGGCAAAACCAAGTACCTTTTGCCGAATTAACTGATACTGTTCGCAAGCGTCTTTCTCAAGAGGAATTGAACAATATGGGGTCGCTTGGATGGCATGTTACCTCAGTCAAGCTTGAACTTGAGGTAAGAGGTGAAATCAGGCGTTTGCCCCAGAAGGGGAAACAGATCATTGAGATAGTGGAGTAAGCTTGACCCATTTCGATAGCAAGGAAACAAGATCGCCCGATGAACGGGCCAACGATTACAACAGGGCATTGCCGTCTTTAGTCAAATCGGCTGCTGCCAAATCGAGGGGATATGCTGGACTATACAAAGATCTGGATTTGAATGAAATCAAGTCGACGGGTGATTTGGAAAAACTTCCCGTATTGAGAAAATCAGACCTCAAGGAATACCAGGCCTCTAACCTTCCCTTTGGGGGGTTCATCACCCGGAATGAAAATGATTTTGACTATATCTTTCAGTCTCCGGGACCAATATATGAACCAGGAAGCAGTAAGCATGACTGGTGGAGGGTGGCCAGATTCCTTTTTGCCTGCGGGCTGGATAAAACCGATATAGTTCAGAATTGTTTTTCCTACCATTTGACACCTGCCGGTCATATTTTCGAAAGTGGGGCCAAAGCCCTGGGGGTTACTATTGTGCCTGCTGGAACAGGTAATACCGAACTTCAGGTTCAAATCGCCAAAAATGCCGGTGTTACTGCTTATGCTGGCACACCTGATTATTTGAAGGTGATATTGGACAAGGCCGAGGAAATGGGCATTGATCTTTCCAAATTGACCAAGGCTGGGGTCAGTGGCGGTCCCTTGTTTCCATCACTAAGACGGGAATATCATGATCGGGGAATTAACTGTTTACAAACTTATGCAACGGCTGAAGCAGGTAATATTGCCTATGAAACGATACCAGACGAAGGCCTGGTTGTTGATGAGGATGTAATCGTCGAGATTGTTCGGCCAGGTTCAGGAATAAACGTTGAGGATGGTGAAATCGGTGAGGTTCTGGTTACCGTGTTCAATGACGATTTTCCCTTGATCAGATTCGCAACTGGCGATCTTTCATCCCTGATGAAGGGCCAAAGTGCCTGTGGCAGAACAAACTTGAGGATATCGGGCTGGAAAGGGAGGGCCGACCAGACCACCAAGGTGAAGGGGATGTTTGTGAGACCAGAGCAGATGGAGGAATTTCTAAAGCGAAATTCGGAAGTTTCAAAATACCGGGCCATTGTAAGCAGGGAAAATGAATCTGACCGGCTGTTGGTACAGCTAGAAACTGAAAGCAATCGGGTTGAAAAGTTTCAGCAATCGCTCAGGGAAATCCTGAGTCTAAGGGTTGATATTGATATAGTGGAGAAGGGAACTTTGCCCAACGATGGAAAAGTGATTGATGATCAACGGGAATTTGGTTGATCCTGAAGGAAATCAGCCCTGGCGTGCCTTGAACCTGCGCTGATGCTTGTTGATCACGTAAACCCGACCCTTTCTTCTTACCACACGGCATTGCTGGTGCCGGGCTTTCAGGGAGCGAAGTGAATTTTTTACCTTCATTTTCTTTCTCTTTTGTTACAGGTTCCATCTGGTGGGCGCGACTGGGTTCGAACCAGTGACCCCTACGATGTCAACGTAGTGCTCTACCACTGAGCTACGCGCCCAACAAAATCAAATTTAATTTCATGGGCTTGGCGAATATAAGGGCTTGAGGTTCAACATTCAATAATTCTTTCCCTTATGGTTCTTTAATTTTTTGAAAAGATATATTTTTATGTCAAGTTTGAAGGAAATTTTCTTTGGTATTTTATAACAGGACTAAGAAAAAACTGGGCGCTCTGAAGGCTCGTGTCAGGAATAACATTCCATTTTTCGGCAAGGACAGGAAGCAGGTACCCAAGGCTGAAAATCCGGAATTGGTTAAAAATGCTGAAAGCAATGACCAGAAGGAATGGCAACAAAAGTTTGCAGACCTGAACATAGAATCACCACTCAGGGATTCATTGAGGTTCAAATCCCAGCTCCAGATTGGCGAAAAAGCCTTCGCACTGCTTCGTATCAAAAATCTCTCGGAAGATGTTTGGGATAGTACGGGTGTAGGACTGGTCGGAGCAAAAGTGGCTAGTACACTCGGAACAGCAGGTTTTTTTGGTACATCGGGCATACTTGGATTGTTGGGTATTGGTACAGCAGCCACACCATTGGTCGTGATCATTGCTGCAGGAGTGGTATCAGGAGTAGGATGGAACCTTTTTCGGGGTTATCTGAGATCCTTGAATGACGATAGAATCCTTTCGATACCCAAATATTTAAACACTCCGCTTGATATTTTGGCTGTTGGCATTTTTGACCTCTTGGCAACCCTGTCTCTCAAGGTTGCCAAAACCGATGGCATGATCAACAATTTGGAATTTGAAAAAATTGTTGAGTATTTTGTCCACCAATGGGGATTTGACCCGAAATTCGTTGAAGCCGGAATAGCTTATTTTTACCTTGAATTGGACAATTATGATACAGCCAGAACCGCCCAGGAATTTGCTGTGTATCTAAGGGAGAATCCTGATTGCAACTTTAAGGCAATCACCAAGGGTACAACTGATTTTCTTGAGGACCTGGCTTCGGTGGAAGATTTCGGTCATGAGTGCAAAACCGATGAAATCCAGATCATCAAGGAATCCTTTGCCCTCGAAAACTCGTATTTTGAAAAGTTTATGGCCCAGATTACTCCAACCAGGGATTTGAAGGGCTATTTGCAGATCTTGAAAAGATCAAAATAATCCGTTTCTAGTTGAGGGATATTCCTTTACGGAGGGCATTGGGGCCGAATTTTCTTCGCAATTCATCGGAAACATTTTCGACACGTTTCTGTGAAGCCAATTCGGGATTCAGTTCAAAGGACTGATTGATTTGTCGGGATTCGTTTTCCAGACCACTCAATCCGATCCCCAATAACCGGAAGGGGGCAAAGTCTTTCACCATGGGTTTCAGCAATGAGCGTGCAACGGGGAATATCTGGCTTGCCAGATTTGTGGGGATGTTAAGCCGCTCCTGTCTGGTATGGACCTTGTGATTGTGCTGTTTCAATTTCAGGGTGACGGTGTTACCCACCAACCCCTTTTCCTTGGCCCGGTCAGTAACCTTTTCCGTCAATCGCCAAGCAAATCCCTCAAGTTTTTTGTAATCAGAAATGTCTGTACTGAAAGTGATTTCATTGGAAATACTCTTGATGGGTCTTGTGACCTTTGTGGTTCTATTATCCTCACCTCTGGACAGGTGCCATAATCGATTGCCAAATTTGCCAAATTTTTCCTCAAGCTTTTCCTTGGGAACCTTTTGCAAGTCAAAAAATGTAAACAATCCTTCCTTTTCAAGTTTTTTTTGAAATGCCTTCCCAACACCAGGAATTAGAGTAAGGGGTTTGTTCCCCAATATCTTGTTTATGTCACACGGACCAATAAGCGAGAACCCCTTTGGCTTTTCCAGATCAGAGGCAATCTTGGCCAGAAACTTGTTTATGGAAAGACCAACCGAGCAGGTAATCCCAACTTGCTGTTCAATCCGGTTAACCAGTTTCACTACCAGCTGGGCAGGGGAGGTTTTATGAAGCAAAGTGGTTCCGGAGAAATCCAGGAACGCTTCATCAACGGAAATTGTTTCAACCAGAGGTGTTAATTCCTTCATGAGTTTGACAATTTCCTTTGAAACAGCAGAATATACCCCCATACGGGGTCTTACGATTACTGCATCCGGACATAGCTGCATGGCTTGGTACATCGGCATGGCAGAATGAACTCCCTTGATTCTGGCTATATAACAGGCCGTGGAAACAACTCCCCTGTTTCCTCCGCCAATGATAACTGGTTTATTGATCAGGTCGGGGTTGTCTCTTTTTTCAACAGATGCAAAGAAGGCGTCACAATCAATATGTGCTATGTTCAACAACGACAATTCAGGGTGCGAAACAATTTTCGGTGATCGACATTCGGGACAAATTCCTTTTCCTTCGAACATCAGCTCACAATTTCGGCACAATGATCTCATGTTCACATATCAACCAAGTAATCAGGGGGGAAGGGTTTCGACTATATTCTCTATAACGGCCATGGGATCAGGAGATTGGGTAATGGCCCTCCCGACAACCAGATAATCTGATCCATTAAGGATTGCCTCACTGGGGCTGAGTGTTCTTTTCTGATCATCCTTTTCAGAATTGGTCGGTCTGATGCCAGGAGTTACGATCAGTTTGGATTTACCGTATTTCAGACCTCGAATTAACCCTACTTCCCGAGGTGAGGATATGACTCCGTCTGCACCGGCCTCAAAGGCAATTTCTGCTCTTCTACCCACCAGGGTGTCAAGGTCACCATTTTGATACAAGGCACCATCAAGATCTTCACGATCAAGCGAGGTTAGTATGGTTATTGCCAGTATTTTGGTGGAAGATTCTCCTCGCCCCCTTACAGCAGCTTCGACAACATAGGGATCTCCATGAACCGTTAGAAAATCAAACTGGAATGCCGACAAGGCCATAACGGCCTTTTCAACAGTATTTCCTATATCGAAGAGCTTCAAATCAAGGAAAACCCTTTTGCCGTATTGCTCCTTCAGCTCCTTGCAAAACTCCAATCCTCCATTTGCAAGCATTATTTGCCCAACTTTATAGAATCCGATAGTAGGACCCAATTTTTCCACCATTTTTCTGGCCTCGTCGGGATGAGTATAATCAAGTGCCAAAATCAGACGGTTATCCATCTTCCAACATCTCCACCATTTTTTCACGCATGACAAACTTTTGTGGCTTACCAGTGACAGTCATTGGAAATTCCTCAACAAATCTGAAATACGATGGAATCTTGAAGTAAGCAACATTTTCATCACAGTATTCCTTAAGTTCCGACTCATTGAGTTTCATTCCTGGTTTGGTAATGATCCAAGCACATACTGATTCCCCTAGTTTTTCATCCGGGATACCAAAAACCTGTACGTCATTGACCTTCGGGTGACGGATTAGGTATTCCTCAATTTCACGCGGGTATACATTTTCACCCCCACGAATGATCATATCCTTGACACGACCTACTATGTTACAAAACCCTTCGTCATCAATTATTGCCAAATCACCTGAGTGCATCCACCCATTGATTATACTTTCATCCGTTTTTTCCTCGTCTTCCCAGTAACCTTTCATTACCGAGTACCCCTTGGTACAGAGTTCGCCTTTAACACCAACAGGAACGACTTCACCTTGGGGATCGATGATCTTTATCTCCAAATGTGGATGAATCCTTCCAACTGTTTCACACCTTTTGTCAATTGGATCATCCACAAAGCTTTGAAACGATACGGGTGATGTTTCAGTCATACCGTAACAAATCGTGATCTCATTAAGGTTCAATTCATTGTTGACCCTTTTCATGATTTCTATTGGACAAGGAGCCCCTGCCATTATACCAGTTCGTAAACATGAAACATCACGAGGGGAATTTTCCAGATCTTCCAACATCGCAAGAAACATGGTGGGGACTCCGTAAACCGCAGTACAACGCTCATCGGAAAGAGCATCAAGAGTGTTAGAAGCATTGAATGACTCACCTGGAAATATCATTGTAGCGCCGCAACTCATTGCTCCCAATACGCCCATTACCATTCCAAAGCAGTGATATAGTGGTACGGGGATGGCAAGGCGATCAACTTCTTGCAACCTAATTCGGTCCACTACAAAACGAGCATTATTGACGATATTTACGTGTGAAAGAGTAGCACCTTTGGGTAAACCGGTTGTTCCGGATGTAAATTGAATGTTGATCGCCTCATCTGGACAAAGCGTTTTATCGATTGTTTTTATCCTGATTTCTTGATCAGGCCTTCCCAGTTGCATCAAATCCGTGAATGATAACATTCCCGACTCCTGAACATCGTCCATTAAAACAATGCTTTGAAGATTTGGTAGTTTGCTAGACTGCAGCTGGCCTGGTCTGCAGGATTCCAATTCAGGAGCCAACTTACGTAACATTCCAACATAATCTGATGTCTTGAATGACTTTGCAGAAATAAGGGCTTTGCAACCTACCTTATTCAAGACATATTCGAGTTCTGACAATCGGTAAGCTGGATTGATATTAACGAGAATCAAACCAACGCATGAAGTCGCGAATTGGGTAAGAACCCATTCAAGCCGATTGGGAGACCAAATTCCCACTCGATCACCCTTTGATAAACCCAGTGCCAACATTCCGGCTGCGAGCTTTTTTACTGCATCATAAAACTCGTCATAACTTAGCCTGATTCCCTTGTCGCAGAATACCAAAGCTTCCCTGTTTCCAAACTTTGATACCGTTTTTTTCAATTGCTCCGGAATAGTCCTGTCAACCAATGAAGGAAAATTTGGGCCTCTCAGGTAAGACATCCCATCCAAAGGTAGGGAAACATTTGTAAACTCATTTTCAACCAGACCAATCCCTGAAATTTTTTCGGTTGAACCTTCAGGTTGATTAGGCATTTTTCCAAACGTTAAAAATTATTTCTAAACACCACTTTGCAAAAAAATAAATCAGTTTGTGATCAAACTTAGACCCAATGAATTTTTTTCCTGACAGCATAAAGCCATTAGGCTGATCTTCTCTCAAGCCAAAATGGGTATTCATCGCTTGAAATTCTCCATGTAATGGGGCTACAGGACACACATCCATCAATAAATCCTGCCATTTTTAGCAATTTTCTTCCACTACTGCAATGATTCAAATATTTAAATTTGCATCCCTTCAAATTTACCAATTATTGGTGACATTTGATTTGAAATGGAAAGATATTTGATCATTTTTCTTCTGATATAAACATATGAAATAATTTTGATTGTTAGCTCAATGCAGGTTGGTTATTTTCAGGAGAGGCCAATTTTTCAGAAAGGTGAATGATGAATTTAGATTTACTCATAAAGGGAGTCACACTTCCCTCAGGGGCAACTACTGATATAGCCATTTCAGGATCAAGAATCGTTGCCATTGAACCGAATATGAAAGCCGAAGCAGCACAGACATTTTCCTTTGAGGGGTGTCTGCTTTCCCCACCTTTTGTCGATCCGCATTTTCATATGGATGCGACATTGTCCCAGGGTATTCCTCGTGTCAACCAATCGGGTACACTACTGGAGGGGATCGAACTTTGGGGGGAATTGAAGGAAATACTGACTCCCGAAGCAGTCAAGCAGAGAGCCTTGCAATATTGTGACTGGGCTGTTTCCATGGGGTTGTTGGCCATTCGAACCCATGTCGATGTATGTGATGACCGTTTGTTGGCAGTAGAAGCCTTGAAGGAAGTTCAAAAGGAAATATCGCCATATCTCGATTTACAACTTGTTGCCTTTCCGCAAGACGGTTTTTATCGATCAAGGAACGCTAGGAAAAATACTCTCAGAGCCTTGGATTTGGGTGTTGATGTCGTTGGTGGAATTCCTCATTTTGAGCGTACCATGGAAGAGGGTCTTCGATCGGTAACGGAACTTTGCAGAATCGCTGCTGAAAGGGGATTGCCAGTTGATATGCATTGTGATGAGACTGATGATCCTAATTCCAGACATATCGAACAACTCGCATTTGAAACGATAAATCTGGGACTAGAGGGGCGTGTTACAGGTTCACACCTTACCTCAATGCACTCCATGGACAACTATTATGTCTCCAAATTGCTTCCCCTGATTGCCGAGGCTGAAGTTTCAGTGATTTCAAATCCCCTCATCAACATTGTTATTCAGGGGCGACACGATAATTATCCCAAAAGAAGGGGATTGACCCGAGTACCTGAAATGCTGGATTATGGTATCAGGGTTGGTTGGGGGCAGGATTGTGTACTTGATCCCTGGTACTCACTCGGTACGGCCGATATGCTGGATGTTGCTTTCATGGGTATTCATGTCGCTCAAATGACGAGCCAGGCAGACATGTTAAAATGTTATGAAATGATCACGACAGAAAACGCGAAAATCATGGAACTGGAGAATTATGGATTGTTACCAGGTAACAAGGCCAGTTTTGTCATACTTGATGCTGCCGACCAAGTTGAAGCAATTCGACTCCGGGCAGATCGGCTGATGGTAGTCTCGAATGGAAAAATTGTGGCCAAAAGAGAAAAAAAGGTAACTGAACTGAACCTCCCCAATCGTCCTGAAACTGTCGAACGTAAACGCAGTTAAGCAATACTATTGCCTACCAACGAAAATGTATTTTACTAATGACGATTGCAGCAGGGAGGAGTCCATGCAATTGGCCAGATTTCGTTGCATAATTACAGGTATCAAAACCAGCTGATCCTTACGAAATTAGGAACTGCCCCTAACAAGATAAGGTCTTGAAAAATCAATTCCTCCTCCAACATTTTTTTATAATTAAACTTTGACCCCCACCCCAAAAGATTATCAGTGAATTAACCAGGAGGAACCACCAATGGATGGACAAAATTTCAGCCAGGGAACCTACACTGCACTTCAGAATGCTATTCAGATTGCCAACGATTCCAATCACCAGTTAGTTGATTCCGTGCATTTGCTGGAAGGAACCATCAATGAATCACAAGGATTGGCAATAAATCTCATCCAGAAGGTAGGAGGAGATTTGGAATCTCTAAAACAAACGATCAACAGAGAAAAGGAATCAATACCGAAGGTTACAGGTGTGGGTCCCAATCTTGGAACGGAAGGTTCAAAAATCTTGGCAAGGGCTGAGAAACTGGCCGGTCAGTTTGGGGACAAATATATCGCGCTGGATATTTTGTTCCTAGCTCTTGCCAGCGAACCATCTTCGGCAAGCAGATTATTGAAAAAGGCAGGGGTCCATTCTGAGGCGCTCAAGTTTGAAATTGAAAAAATACGAAAAGGCAGAAGTGTGGATAGTCCTACGGGTGAAAGAAATTTTGAAGCACTTGAGAAATATTGCCAGGATTTAACCGAGAGGGCAAGACAGGGCAAGATAGATCCAATTATCGGAAGGGATGAAGAAATTCGTCGAACCATGCAGGTTCTGAGCAGAAGGACGAAAAACAATCCTGTACTCATAGGAAATCCCGGTGTGGGTAAAACGGCCATAATTGAGGGTCTGGCTCTTAGAATCATCAAGGGTGATGTTCCGGAAAGCCTGCGCAACAAGCGTTTGCTTTCACTTGATATTGGATCACTCGTTGCGGGTACCGGCGTCCGGGGTGAATTTGAAGAAAGAATGAAAGCGGTCCTCAAGGAAATAACTGATGCCGCATCCGAAATCATCCTTTTTGTTGATGAATTGCATACTCTTGTGGGTGCCGGCAAGGCCGAGGGATCGGTTGATGCTTCAAATTTGATGAAGCCGGCACTTGCAAGGGGTGAATTACATTGTGTGGGAGCAACAACGCTGGATGAATTCAGAAAGCATGTTGAAAAGGATGCAGCACTAACCCGACGATTTCAGACTGTATTCATCAAGGAACCCACGGTCGAGGATACAATTTCAATTTTGAGGGGTATCAAGGAAAAGTATGAGCTTCATCATGGGGTTGGTATTTCAGACAGTGCCCTCGTTTCTGCCGCAGTTCTATCCAACAGATACATTACAGACAGGAATCTTCCCGACAAGGCGATTGACCTGATTGATGAGGCAGCAAGTAGGATGCGCATGGAGATCGATTCAAAACCCGAGGAGTTGGATAGTCTGGATCGGGAAATACTTCAGAAACAGATTGAGGTTGAAGCCTTGAAAAAGGAAGAAGACAACAGTTCGAAGGAAAGGCTGGCAGTTATTCAGCAGGAATTAATTGAATTGATTGAAAAATCTTCTGTTCTAACTTCAAATTGGCAACTCGAAAGAGACAAATTGTCCAAAGCCAGGCAAATCAAGGAAGAACTTGATGAGGCCAGGATTGAATTGGAAAAGGTTAAGCGTGAAGGTGATCTGGCCCGTGCAGGGGAGCTCAGTTATGGCATCATACCTCGCCTTGAAAAGGAACAAAAGGAAATCAGCGATAATTATGAAACAAAGTATCTTGAGGAAAAAGTATCAACAGAAAGGGTAGCTCTTGTTGTTGAAAAATGGACTGGAATACCTGTTGCCAAAATGCTTGAGGGTGAAAAGGACAAGCTCCTAAGAATGGAAAGTGAACTTGGCAAGCGAATTGTATCCCAAAAGGAAGCGGTCAGGGCTGTTTCAAATGCCGTCAGAAGATCCCGTTCAGGATTGAGTGATCCCAATCGTCCGATTGGATCATTTCTGTTCCTTGGACCTACTGGCGTTGGTAAAACCGAATTATGCAAGGCACTGGCTGAATTCATATTTGACCATGAATCAGCGATGGTAAGGGTGGATATGTCCGAGTATATGGAGAAACATTCCGTAGCAAGATTGATCGGAGCACCACCGGGTTATGTTGGATATGAAGAGGGGGGTACCCTGACCGAAGCCGTTCGCCGCAGGCCCTATCAGGTAATTTTGTTCGATGAGGTTGAAAAGGCCCATCCGGAGGTTTTCAATATTTTTCTGCAGGTCCTTGATGAAGGCATTCTTACAGACGGCCAGGGCAGGCGGGTGGATTTCAAGCAATCCCTGATTGTCTTTACATCAAATATGGGATCAGAAGAACTGGCAGAACTGGACGTAAATCATTCTCGCAAGGTGGCAGAAGAAGTCGTTATGAGTGCTGTCAGAAGAAATTTGCGACCTGAATTCATCAACCGACTCGATGAAATCATTTTATTTGACAAACTCAGTAGGGAAGACATGGTTCAGATTGTTGAAATCCAGCTCAAGAGTCTGGAGGAAAGGCTTAAGGAAAGGAAAATCAATCTGGTTATACATCAGGAGTTCAAATCATGGTTGGCCAAAAAGGGTTACGATCCGGTTTATGGGGCAAGGCCCTTGAAACGTGTAATTCAAAAGCATCTTCAAAACAAGCTTGCTGAAGCCCTTCTGCAGGGAACACTCAAAGAGGGTAGCATTGCCGAAATTTCCCACGATGATCTCATGGGTGTTTCAATCAATGGTATATCCGTGGATGAGCCAGAACAAGATCAGGTTACATTCCACTAATCAGGAAAAATTTAACAATTCTTTGAACCAATTAACTATACCACTTTTTAATAGGTAAGTTATATAGGGGAAAATTTATTTGGAGTTTGTCAAAATGGTAAAATTTAATTCAGAGTACTCCCATGCCGATGTGACACCTAAATCCTATTGGTTAAACCGCAGGAAATTGATGATGGGTGGTGCTGGTGCGGTATTGGCCAGCCCCTTTGCAGGCAGTGTTTTGGGCAAGGCATTTCCCTCACCAATTGCAAGTCCATATTCTATAGATCAGGAACCTCATTCATTTGAAGATATTACGACCTACAACAATTTTTATGAATTTGGGACGAGAAAGGGTGACCCTGCCAAGCATGCCCATAACCTGACAACAGAACCATGGTCCGTCAAAATAGATGGACTTTGTGATAATCCCGGCGAATACTCGGTTCATGAGCTGATAGAAAAATATTCCGTTGAGGAAAGGATTTACCGTTTGAGATGTGTTGAGGCCTGGTCCATGGTTGTTCCCTGGATCGGTTTTGAACTCGGCAAGCTCATTGAAGACAGCCTCCCTGATAGCAAGGCAAAATTCGTGGCATTTGAAACCTTGGTTCGTCCCGAGGAAATGGTTGGTCAGAGATCAGGATTCCTTGATTGGCCATACAGGGAAGGCCTTCGGTTGGATGAAGCCATGAATCCCCTGTCTATACTGAGTGTTGGACTTTATGGTGAACTTATGCCCAACCAGAACGGTGCACCAATCAGATTGGTGGTACCTTGGAAGTACGGATTCAAGTCTATCAAATCCATAGTTAAAATAACTTTCACGGAAGAAATGCCTCCTACAACCTGGAATGATCAAAATCCCAGAGAGTATGGTTTTTACTCGAACGTTAATCCGAATGTAAGCCATCCCAGGTGGTCCCAAGCCGCAGAAAGAGTAATTGGAACTGGATTGTTTGCCAAGAAAATACCCACTTTGATGTTTAACGGCTATGAAGAGCATGTTGCCCACCTATATGAGGGCATGGATTTGGCTGAAAATTACTGATTGTAGTAACCTGTCCCACGTTATCTGACAGATAACTCAAGGTAATCTTATACTAATGGTTATGGTAGGGAATTAATTTGGCTTACTCTCAGCGGATAAATGGTTGGCTAAGAAAATTACCTGCCTGGCCACTTTATTTTCTTCTTCCGATACCAGGTATTTACACCTTTGTACTGGCCTTGTTGAATCAACTCGGCCCGGATCCACTCTATGAATTGATCAGGACATTTGGGGAAAGGGGATTGCAGTTGATCATCCTTACCTTGCTGA
>JAJEHS010000006.1:0-340000 GCA_022823605.1 Paracoccaceae bacterium | reverse complement strand
AAATCGCTCGTAGAGTGCAATGGCAAAAGCCCGCTTGACTGCGAGACTGACAAGTCGAGCAGAGACGAAAGTCGGCCATAGTGATCCGGTGGTTCCGAGTGGAAGGGCCATCGCTCAACGGATAAAAGGTACTCCGGGGATAACAGGCTAATGGTGCCCAAGAGTTCATATCGACGGCACCGTTTGGCACCTCGATGTCGGCTCATCTCATCCTGGGGCTGGAGCAGGTTCCAAGGGTATGGCTGTTCGCCATTTAAAGAGGTACGTGAGCTGGGTTTAGAACGTCGTGAGACAGTTCGGTCCCTATCTGCCGTGTGTGTAGGAAACTTGAGAGGAGCTGTCCCTAGTACGAGAGGACCGGGATGGACGCACCACTGGTGGATCTGTTGTGGCGCCAGCCGCAGTGCAGAGTAGCTATGTGCGGAACGGATAACCGCTGAAAGCATCTAAGCGGGAAGCCACCCTCAAAACAAGGTTTCCCCGAAGGACGGTGGGAGACTACCACATGATAGGCCGGAGGTGTAAGTGCAGCAATGCATTCAGCTGACCGGTACTAATAGTCCGTTCGGCTTGATTATGATCCAGAAAAAGCTGGGTATGAACCTGGAAAGGTGTTTTCTTTTGGTTTGGTGGTTATAGCACGAGTGAAACACCAGATTCCATTCCGAACTCCTTGGTTAAGCACCGTTGCGCCGATTGTACTGCGTCTTAAGGCGTGGGAGAGTAGGTCGCTGCCAACCTTAAAGAAAACACGAGTTTGCTGTATTTACAATAACAATCCAAATGTTTGGATTGACTATCGCGGGGTGGAGCAGTCTGGTAGCTCATCAGGCTCATAACCTGAAGGCCGCAGGTTCAAATCCTGCCCCCGCAACCAATTCTAGTTTATCATTAAACAATCATCAATAATTACATTTAAACTCTTGTTTCATTCTCCAAATTTTCTGATCTTCTTGAAGAAAGTATTGGGTTTAGGAAATGTTATGCAATTGCAAGTTCAACCAATATCATGGTCTTACCCAAGTGCAGAAAAAAATCTTGCAAATTTAAAAGTTCAATTTAAATAATATATATTCAACATATATATTGAAAAACAACATTACAATGGAACATATCAATCGACATATCAGGAAGAAGCTTCTCCAGATACTCGGTGTTAGTCCAGTAGTCTTTTTGAATGGACCACGTCAAAGTGGAAAAAGCACATTGGTCCAGGCCATGGCAAAAAAAGAATATCCGGCCGAATATGTGTCATTTGACAACCCAATGCAAATGGCCACAGCAGTCAATACTCCCGAAAGTTTCCTGAAAGAACCTAAAGGGCCTCTGATTATTGATGAGGTCCAACTGGTACCAGAGATTTTCAGACCTCTTAAAATAGTAGTTGATCAATTGCGACAAGAGTATGGTTCAAAAACAAATGGTCGCTTCCTTATTACTGGTTCAGCAAATATCTTGGCATTACCTAAGCTATCAGATCCTTTGGTAGGACGTATGAATGTATTAACGCTATATCCTCTCTCCTGTGCTGAAGCCTTAGGGGGTACCGGCGATTTCATAGGAAGGCTGTTCAATAAGGAATTTAAAGCAGACTCGGGTGAGCTGAAACTAACTGAGGTTATAAGTATATCTACATTTCCGGAAATTTCTGGTGCAGGAGTTCACAAGCATACCAGTTGGTTTGATGGATATCTTACAACAATTTTGCAGAGAGATGTTCGTACTTTGGCAGAAATTTCAAAAATAAGCACTCTTCCCAATCTATTACGTATTATAGCTAACCGAGTGGGTGGTTTGGTCAATGAAGCTGATATTGCCAGGGATGCCGGTTTAAACCATGTGACATCACGAAGTTACAAAACATTATTTAAAATGTTGTTCATCACATTTGAATTGACACCATGGTATCGCAATATTGGTAAACGTCTTGTCAAAGCACCCAAGGGATATTTGATTGATACTTTGTTGTTATGTTATCTCTTGGGGTATGAATTAGATGATTTGGCGAAAAATAGACCAGAGTTATTTGGGCATGTTTTTGAAAACTTTGTAGCAACGGAACTGCTCAAGCTAATGTCATTCCAGGACAAAAGAATGGATTTGTTCCACTTCAGAACGAGTGACAACAAGGAAGTTGATTTTGTCATCGAAAAAACAAATGGCCAATTAGCCGCTATTGAAGTCAAACACCGTGATTATCTTTCAAATTCTGATTTCAAAGGTTTGAGAGAGTTGCAACAATTAACAGGTGATGATTTTATCTCTGGAATAATCTTGTACCGTGGTCAAGATGTAGTCCCGTTTGGTCAAAATCTTTGGGCTGTACCAATTAATAATCTTTGGGGATAGATATTGGGGACTAAAAGATATAAAGTTAGTAATTAAAGCCATGTCAAGATATAGAAACATTATCAGGATTTCTTGATATGTTATGATAATTATGGGGTGATTTAGGAGAATATTTGCTTTGAAGGTAACATTAAGTATTTTTCACAAAATATCCCCCAAATAAGTGTTTTTCACGGTTTGTAACTATTTTTCACCAAAAGGCCCTAAAGGTAAGTATTTTCATGAAATCATATTCTTATAAACAATTGTTTTTAACCAAAAACTATTGGCAGAACCGTTGGTTATGTATTTCTTACACAGTATAACTTCAGTTCAGTTAATTGATCATTACATAAAATAGCGATAATTATAGGTTTCGTTGATTATTTCTGGTGTGTATTTCACCGCATTTGCGAATTTCTGTGAGTAAACCAGTGTCACAGGAAAATATTTGTATAAGGTGTTATTGTTCCAATCCATCTTTGTAAGATTCAAAATACTTGAACATGTGTCATGCCAACCACCTTGACCAGAATATCTCCTGATCATGATAGGATCAGGTAATGGCTTAAGTGCACCTACTTTGAAAACGGGAACGCTTGATTTTTTGGCTCTTCGTCTTTCTTGACGCATTCGTGTTTTCTCAGCAGATACAACCTTATAACTTCCAGTATGTACAGATGAATTCAATGCAATCACACGTTTACTGTATAGAAGGCGTAGAAATTCACGAAAGTTAAGTTCTTAATCGCCATATCTACCATGAAATGCTTTTGGACCTCATTGGGTTTAATGGAGTTAAACCATTCCGTTAACGATTCTGTTTGTGCTATTCGTTTGGATTTATCGACTTGATTAATACGTTTGTCTGAAACGCTTATAGCAATGGTGGCAGCAAACTTAAACGGAATGTTCACTTTTAGGGCGCAAAAGTGAACATTCCGAAAAATATAACAATTAACCAAGGTCCAAATTGTTCTTGAATTGAAATCTATTTATCTTGCGTTAAGAATTTCATGGTATTACAGTAGAAATGAATTAATAACCAAGGATAACCTAGGACAATGAAAGTAGCCGAATTAGTAATAAGATCGTTGATCAAAAATAAGATTGATCAACTTTACTGTTTGCCTGGTGTTCAAAACGATCCTTTTTTCGATACACTCTATGACTATACAGATTCAATCACTCCCATTGTTTCCCGTCATGAACAGGGGGCTGCTTACATGGCAACCGGAGCAGCACTGGCAACCGGAAACAAACAGGCCTTCTGTGTAGTTCCAGGCCCGGGTTTCTTGAATACCACTACAGCCTTGTGTACAGCCTATGCAGTCAATGCTCCGGTCTTGGGTATAATTGGTCAAATACCCTTGGAAGAAATCGACAAGGGTCATGGATTGTTACATGAGATTCCTGATCAATTGGGTATTTTATCAAGCCTGACAAAGTATTCCGATCGTATTGTCGGGGGAAGCAACGCAAGAGATGTATTGGGCAATGCCTTCCATGCACTTTCCCATGGCAGGCCTCAACCTGTTGGAGTGGAAATCCCGGTCAATGTCTGGGATCGACTTGTTGAGGACAGTGGGGAAATCAATCCAAAATCAAGTCAGATCCAAGTTGATCTGGACAAAATTGAAGAGGTCAAAAATATATTGATCGAGGCCAAGGCACCCTTGATTGTCGTTGGAAGTGGTGCACAAAATCACAGTTTGCTTATTATCAGGCTGATGGAGATGCTCTCAGCACCTGTCATGTCATATCGAAACGGTCAGGGGATTGTGCCAGCGAATCATCCTTTGAAAATAAATTTGCCTATAGGGTATGACCTTTGGCCTGAAGTTGATGTTGTGATCGGGTTGGGAACAAGGCTTCAAAGTGAGGTTCATGAATGGGGCCAGGATAACAATTTGAAGGTAATACACATTGATGTTGATGAGACCCAATTAAACAGAAGTGCCAAGACAGATGTAGCTATAAATGCTAATTTGGCTGATGCCTTGCCAGAATTGATAGGTGCACTTGAAGGGCATGAAATCAAACGAAGTGATTGGGTAAATAGGGTAGCGGAGGCATCCCAACGGAGATGGAAGGAAATTCGACATAAATTAAAACCTCAAATTGCCTATCTGGAAGCAATAAGGGATGTACTTCCGAAAGAGGGGATTTACGTAGATGATCTGACCCAGGTGGGTTATGTGTCACGATTTGCCTATAAGGCATATTTGCCCAGGACATATATTTCTACAGGTTATCAGGGATCATTGGGATATGGTTTTCCTTCGGCATTGGGAGTTGCTCATGCCAGGAGGGATGTTCCGGTAGTATCAATTGAAGGTGATGGTGGTGCCCTGGTTGCCTTGAGCGAACTGGCAACAGCCGTGAAATACAATATTCCCCTTACGACAATTATTTTTCAGGACCATGCCTACGGGAATGTTCAGCACTTTCAAAGGGATGTATATGGTGGTCGGATCATTGCTACAGACCTTACCAGTCCCGATTTTGTCAAATATGCCGAGGCATTTGGGGCCATGGGTTTGCGAGCCAATTCCCCTGAGGAATTGAAGCCAGTTTTGAAACGGGCAATCAATCATGATGGTCCATGTATAATTGAAGTACCAGTGGGTGTCTTCCCCAGCCCCTGGGAGTTTCTTGTGTTTCCCAAAATCAGGGGTGTATGACTACTGTCGTAAATCAAGGTAAATTACGGAAATAAATTTTCTGATACTTGTTTTGCCTTTAAACACCACTAGTTTTGGTGCTTATGAAAAAGCTCTTCAAAAGATCAAAAAATAAAGATTCCTCAAAAAAATCACGTCGGCGATTAAAAATACCCTTCAGGAAATCCAGACCGGTAGTTTCCGTCATAAGACTTGAGGGTGTAATTGCATCAGGTGGTAGAATTAGGCAATCCCAGCTATCTGATGAGGGAGTTGCTCCCTTTGTTGAAAAGGCCTTTACAAGAGGAAAGCCCGTTGCAGTAGCTTTGGTGATTAACTCACCAGGCGGTTCACCCGTACAAAGTTCACTTATTGCTGCCAGAATAATCAGACTGTCCCAGGAAAAGGAAGTTCCAATCTATACTTTTGTAGAAGATGTTGCTGCCTCAGGAGGCTACTGGTTGGCAGCAATCGGTGATGAGATTTATGCAGATGAAAACTCGATTGTCGGTTCAATCGGTGTCATATCATCTTCATTCGGATTTCAGGAACTGTTGACCAAGGTTGGCATTGAAAGACGGGTTCATACTTCTGGCGAAGAAAAAAATATACTTGATCCATTCCTCCCAGAAAACCCGGATGATGTTGAAAAACTAAAGGAAATTCAGAAGGAAATTCATCAAAATTTCATTTCCTTTGTCACGGAAAGAAGAAAGGGCAAGGAAATTAATGAATCGGCCTTTACAGGTAGATTCTGGACTGGTCGGAAGGCCATTGAAATCGGATTGGTCGACCAGATCGGCCATATGGTGCCGGTCATGAAGGAAAAATTCGGCGACAAAGTAAAATTCAATTCCTATGTCAAAAAGAAGAAATTCCTATCTTCCCTTGGTGCCCAGATCACAAGCTCAACCTTGGATTATTTCAAAGCTAATTCTCTTTGGGAGAAGTTTCGACTTTAGTTGATTGTAGTAATTCCACCCATAGTCGTATAGAATTTGCGTACAAATTCTCTTCTTTGACCTTCTTCCTTCAGAAGAGGATGGTAACTGCAATCGCCCCATCACAATTCCCAGGTTTGAACGTTTATCAAACATGTATGGACTATAACTCCTTTCAAAGTCACAATTTAATTCACAATTATTTGGCTTTATCCGGGATTTCAGTTTTGAATACTGAATTCCTCAGGTAATATCAGCAGTAGTGGATAATCTACCCCATTTCATTTAAGAAAATATTTGGTTTGTATTTTGATTGATAGGTATGACGTAAATGAATGAATCAGTCAGGAATCAGGCAGCATTGATAACCGGTGGTGCCAAAAGATTGGGCAAGGAGATGGCTTCTGCCTTGGCAAAAAGGGGTTTTGATCTGGTCATTCATTACAATAGCTCAGAGAATGAGGCGATATCCCTTGCAAACTCATTGTCTTCATTGGGGATAAAGGCAGTGACATTGAAGGCAAATTTACTTGAACACGAAGAAACAATCAATTTGATTGCTCATGCCAAGGAAGCCTTGGGAAAGCCCTTGAACCTGTTGATAAACAATGCCTCAATTTTCACCAATGATTCCATCGAAAATGCCACTCTGACAAGTTGGGACAACCACATTTCATCAAACCTGAGGGCCCCATTTTTTTTGACACAAGCCTTTGCCCATCAGGTTCCCGATGAAATGATTGATGAAAGGGGAGAGTTTCTTGCCCAAGGGTTGGTCATCAACATGGTTGATCAAAGAGTACTAAAGCCCACGTCCCATTTTGCTACATATACCTTGGCCAAAATGGCGCTTTGGTCATTTACCCAAACAGCGGCCATTTCGTTGGCACCAAGGATCAGGGTCAATGCAATTGGGCCAGGACCCACGATAAAAATGGATGCACAATCGGAGGAGCATTTTTCAAATCAACGGTACAATACCATTCTGAGGAGAGGTTCCAATCCCCAGGATATTGTCGGAGCGATGAATTACTTTATCGATTCCCCTTCCGTCACAGGCCAGTTGATTTGTACAGACAGTGGGCAACATCTAACCTGGAACCCCAAATTTTATGGCGAGGATTATTAACTTTATTGCTAGGCGGTTAATATTATTTGGCTAAACTTTTGACATATGATTGTGAAAACAGAACTTTTTGGATCTAAGCGATGACTCGTGAAGCCGATCATCAAATTGGCTTGCGAGGGGTCGATTGTATCAGGCATTATACCAAAACGCTCGATGGGAGCCCCGGCGTTTACAGAATGCTGGGTTCCAAGGGTGAGGTTTTGTATGTTGGAAAAGCCAAACATCTCAAGAACAGGGTAAGAAACTATCTCAATCCCATGGCAATGGGAGGAAGAATCGAAAGAATGGTTTCGTTGACCGCATCCATGATGTTTTTGACAACCAAAACCGAAACCGAAGCTCTGTTGCTTGAACAAAATCTCATCAAGCAATTGAAACCTCATTTCAATGTATTGCTCAGAGATGACAAGAGTTTTCCCACCATCTACATTTCAACGGATCACCCCTTTCCTCAAATAAGGAAACACAGGGGCAAAAGGGAGTTGAACGGCAAGCATTACGGACCGTTTGCCTCGGCAGCTGCAGTCAACAGGACCATCAATCAACTCCAAAAGGTATTTCTTATACGAAACTGTTCTGATGCAGTTTTCAACAACCGAACACGACCTTGCTTGCAATACCAGATCAAGAGATGTTCAGCCCCCTGTGTAGGTCTTATTGAAGAAGACAGTTATGCCGAGCTTGTCAATGATGCTCAAAGTTTTCTACGAGGAAAAACATCCAGTATCCAACAGAATTTGGCTTCAAAAATGGACCTTGCCTCAAAGGCGCTTGAGTTTGAGAAAGCTGCAGCTCTCAGAGACAGGATACAGGCATTGACACAGATACAATCGGTACAGGGCATCAATCCACAAACAGTTTCCGAAGCCGATGTGATTGGTTTGAGCCTGGAAAATGGCAAGGCTTGTGTACAGGTCTTCTTCATCAGGTCCCATCAGAATTGGGGAAACAAATCCTTTTTTCCAAAAACGGGAGAAGGTGCTGAAGAAGCAGAAATCCTCAAGGCCTTTCTGGGTCAGTTTTATTCCAATAAGCACCCCCCAAGGGAAATTTTATTGTCCCATCCCATTGAGGATTATAATCCGATGGTAACAGTGCTTAGTGAACTTAGGGGAACCAAAGTAAAACTGAACATTCCAAAAAGGGGGGAGAGGGCCCTTTTGATTGAGAATGCAGTACGAAATGCAAGGGAATCGCTGAACAGGAAACTATCGGAGGTTGCAAGTCAGATATTGTTGTTCGAAAGACTTGCAGAAAAGGTTGGTTTGGATGAAATACCAGAAATAATCGAGGTTTATGACAATTCGCACATTCAGGGTTCATACCAGTACGGAACAATGATTTGTGTTGGCAAGGAAGGGTTTCTCAAATCTTCCTATCGTAAATACAAAATCAGGGACGAGCAACTGACTCCTGGTGATGATTATGGAATGATGCGGGAAGTCTTCACTCGCAGATTTCGAAGATTGCTAGAGGAAGATCCAGAAAAGAACAGCATGCTTTGGCCGGAACTCATAATAGTTGATGGTGGGCAGGGCCAGCTGACGGCAGCCAAGAAAATTCTTGAGAATTTCGGACTTGATGAAATCTCTATCATCAGCGTTTCCAAAGGGCCCAATCGAGATCAGGATATAGAAACAATACACCTTGCCGATATGTCCAGGTTCAAGTTGGAGAAGAATGATTCATTGCTGTTTTTTATTCAGCGTATCAGGGATGAAGCTCACAGGTTTGCCATCGGAACCCATAGATCTGCCAGAAGAAAAAATCTGAGAAGGTCATCACTGGATGCCATACCGGGGATTGGGGCTGGCAGGAAACATGCCCTCTTGCATCACTTTGGATCAGTCAAGGAAGTAAAAAAGGCAGGTATCGACGATCTGAAGGCAGTTCAGGGCATATCGGAAAGCATGGCCCGTACAATCCACTCATATTATCACGATACCCAATAATCAACGGGATAAAGTAAATTATGGCCATCACCTTACCGACCATTCTGAGTATAGTTAGGTTATTTGCCGGGTTTCTGATTCTGTTGGGTTTCCTGCTTCTGGCAAGACCCACGGCAGATATTCTGGCCTTTGTGGTATTTGTTAGTGCAGCACTAACCGATTTCATTGATGGTTATATTGCCAGAAAATTCAATCTTGTTTCGGAGTTGGGTAAAATCCTTGATTCGATAGCCGATAAGATACTGGTCATCATGGCCTGGATCATCGTCATTACCTATTATGAATTCAATTCTTGGATTATTTTACCCATAGGATTAATCATCTTTAGGGAATTGTTTATTTCAGGTTTGCGGGAATATCTGGCTTCCAAGAACTTGAGACTTCAGGTTACCTTCATAGCCAAACTGAAAACCACCCTTCAGATGATCACGATTTCATTGTCCTTTTTCTCGGGTATAATCGTTGACGGAAGCAGTTCGCTTACAACCTTTTTATTACAACCTGTTGCGGGCTCGGGGACAGCTCTGGTGGAAATGGCTTGTATCGTGCTTATTTGGTTATCAGCAATTCAAACAATTTATTCTGGCTGGGAGTATTTCAAAACGGCACTCGGCTTGATGGGAACCAAAAATGACGGTTAGGGTATTGTATTTTTCCTGGTTAAGGGAACGGATAGGTGTTCCCTTTGAATCAATAGAGACCGATGCTGTCAGGGTTAATGATCTGCTTGTTGAACTCAGGAAAAAGGGTGAAAGGTACAATTTGGCCTTCACACAAACCTCATCCATATGTGTCGCGATTGATCAGGAACTGGGAGACATGGATTCGGATATTACCGAGGCCGAGGAAATTGCGTTTTTCCCACCTATGACTGGAGGTTGAAATGAAACTGTCTGTTCAGGAGGAACCATTTTTCCCGGATGGGAAAATAAGTCACTTTGCCAACCAGAATCTAGAAACTGGAGCGATAGTCAGTTTTTTGGGCAAGGTTCGCAGTGACCCTGAAAATCCCCTCGAATACATGCTCATCGAGCACTATCCGGGAATGACCGAAAAAGCTATTGAGAAGATGATGGGTCAAGCCGTAAAACGGTGGAATCTCATTGATTGCCTGGTTATCCACAGATACGGCAAATTGACTCCTGGTGAGGATATTGTTCTGGTGGTCACATCTTCCAAACATCGCAGGGAGGCTTTTGAAGCGGCCGATTACCTGATGGACTTTCTGAAATCGAAAGCACCATTTTGGAAGAAGGAAATATCTCAAAACGGAGAAGCATGGGTCGAAAGCAAGGAAATTGATGAGGTAGCCCTGGAGCGCTGGAAATAGCAGCAACAGTAAATTCCATTTACTTGTGGTTTGAAACTGGATTCGAACTTTCCCTAGAAAATAGGAAACAAATGGCTGAGGACATCATGAGCTTAGCCATGATGTCCTTCAATTAACAATTGATGTTATTTTGATCACGAAGAATCATTCTGCCTCTTCGTAAATTTTGGCCTTTTCCTCATCATACCACCAAAGATACATTTCACCCAGATCGTATGGTGGCAAGTTTTCGGGACGGGAATAGATGTTTCTATAGGCAACCCGATGTGTACCCGAATACCAGCTCGGAACCCAGATGTGCATGGATCGCAAGACCCGGTCCAAAGCCTGTACGGCAATCGTAAGATCATCTCTGGTTTCAGCACTCTCGACAGCATCCAGAAGCGTATCAATGGCCGGGCTTGAAACACCTGCAATGTTGTAACTTCCGGTCAATTCAGCACTCGCCGAGCCGAATATGGATCGAAGGCTTTGTCCTGGGGTCAGAGAAAAACTGTATCGACGGGAGGTAATGTCGAAATCAAAATTTTTCTCCAGATTTTGGACTTGGGCAGCATCAGGTGAATTGATTGAGGCCTTGATACCCAGTGTCTGGAGGTTTTCAATGAAAGGGGTGATAATTCTATGGGAAGATTCCCCTTCCGATAAAAATTGAATTTCCAGTTTCTCTCCTTCGGCATTAACCCTTTGTCCCTCCTCAAGTATCCACCCGGCCTCGTCCAGCAAAGCGCCAGCCTTTCGCAAAATTCTCCGGTCGGCCAGCTTGTCCGGGTCCGATTGTGGGGGAGTGAATGCCGGTTCAGTGAATACCGTTTCTGGTATTTGTCCTCGCAGGGGTTCCAGTAGTAAAAGTTCCCCCTCGGAAGATAATCCTTCTGCCTGCAGGTAGGAATTTTCCCAAAAACTGTCAGTACGCTTGTATGCATCGTAAAACAGCGTTTTGTTTGACCATTCGAAATTGAATGCCATTGCAATTGCTTCCCTTACCCGTGGGTCTGCAAATTTCTCCCGACGAAGGTTGAACCAATAGCCTTGAGCTCCTGAGGGGCGACCATCAGGAATTATTTCGCGCGTGATCCTGCCATTTTCTATTTCAGGAAAATCATAACCCGTTGTCCAAAGTTTGGAATAATACTCTTCCCTAAAGTCGTAATCCCCACCCTTGAAACCTTCAAATGCGGTGGTGTAATCCGTATAATAGACAACTTTTATCGTATCATAGTTAAATCGACCCTTGTTGACAGGCAAATCAGCTCCCCAATAATCATCGCGCCGATGTAGTTGGGCAAATTGACCAGCATCAGCCTTTTCAACAACGTATGGACCCGAAGCAAGAATTGGTTCAAGGGATGAATCTTCAAAGTTTCTGTTGTCGAAGTGGGCTTTGGAAAAAACCGGTATTGATCCTGCCAGTACAGGTAAATCACGGGTCTGGTGTCCTTCCCTGAAACTGAATTTGACTTGGGTATCGCTGAGCGCTTCAGCTTTTTCAATGTTTTCAAAGGACAGTCGATAGGCGGGTGTTCCCTTAGTTTTAAGCATTTCAAAAGAGAATACCACATCATCGGCGGTAACGGGACTCCCATCGGAAAATCGGGCTTCCTCACGAAGATCGAATATTGCCCAGCTTCTGCTTGGTTCAGGATAGGTAATTGATTTGGCCAAGAGTCCATAACTCGAGTCAGGTTCATCGTCAGATTCTGCCATCAGGGTATCAAAGGCAATTCTAAGGTAATAGATGTGAATGGAATTTCCCTTGACAATGAAGGGGTTCAAACTGTCAAAGGTACCAAAGCCCCAGACCGACATGTTTCCACCCTTTGGGGCATCAGGATTCACATAGTCGAAGTGCTGGAAGTTTTCATTATATTTCAAATCACCGAATACGGAAATGCCATGTGATGTAATTATTTCATCAGTTTCATCTGCAAGGATTGGGTGTACTCCAACCAGGCAAATGGAGAACAATACAGCAACAAGTTTCTGGAAAAGGTTTTGAAACATCAATTTATCCATTTGGAGAGAATAATTTCGGTAATATGTTGTCATTCTTCTGCTTTCCTTGATTCAAAGAGGTAATGAATTTTGTACTACAATTTAGGTAATAACTCAAAGGATCAGGTATCTATCTCCCAAAAGTCATTTTGGGGGAAGTTCTTTTTACTCAGTAACCGCTATCCCTGAGTTTTTGCTCCAATTCAAAAATTTTATCCTGATAGAATCTATGGGTTTTCAGGTAATCGTTGTTCTCTGCCTTAAGTCTTTCGATTTCTTCTTGCCAATATTGTTCCTGCTGGGTCTGGTGAGCTACCAATTCTTCATGTTGATGCTGAACTTTATTGATTTGCTGATACAATCCCTTAATGATTTTCTGATCATCGGTTTTTTTGAAAAATTTGGTATGGATCAGTGAACCATACCAGCCCAAAACAAACATCAATCCTGCAATCAGGGAAAAAATAATAATCAGTTCAAATCGTTCCATAGTTCAAATATTGATTACCATTTTTTTTAGCATGAAAAAAACTTGTACTATTCAATTCCGTTTTCGAGGATCTGGATTACAATTCTTCGATTTTTTTCCCGACCTGCTTCAGTCCTGTTGTTGGCAATCGGAAATCTTTCTCCATATCCAATGGCAGTTAATATATCACTTGGGACTCCTGCCTCAACCAGTGCATCAAGAATGGCACTAGCTCTTTTTGAACTAAGCTCAAAGTTCATCGATTCTCTACCCTGACTATCAGTATGTCCTCCAATTTCCCAGGTAAAATGATTACACTTTATTAATACTTCGGCAAGACCTGGAAGAATGGTACCGGTTTGCTCGTTAATCTCAACCGAACCAGAATCAAAGGTAATTTTTTTGTCTACCAATACCTCTGCAATACCGTTCCTGCATTCTTCGGCCGAAAGTGGAGGTGGAGGTATCAAATCCTCATCTATCTCAACATTGGATACAAAATTTCCCTGATTCAGTTCTGATGACAAATAATTGATGAATGAATTGTACTTTTCTGAGGAAGAAACCTTGCCTGAGAAAATGAGTTCATTTTCAGGAACCACCAATTCTCCCTCGTCAAGTAGAGTCAATGACTTTATTCCGGTCGTTATCAATTCCAGATCAAGTGAAGCACTTGCTTCTTCAATCTGAATAAAATCACTTATTTCGTCCTTCAGGAAATAGGCAGTCATTATATCGAGTAAGAGTGATTTAATGGAATTGTCCGGTATCGCTCCAAAAACGGTCAAATTATTTTCCAAATCCTTGGTTATACGAAGAAAATCCGGGCTCAATTGAGTGGATTCATCAGTATTGCTCAATATTCGGAGATTATATTCTTCTCCATGGGAACTATTGAAGATTTCCTCAAGGGAATCAATGACCAGATCGGACAATTCGTTCCTACTCATCACGATCACGGAGAAATCAGAAATTCTCAGGTGTGTTTCCTTGGAATTGGCCAATGTTTCAAGTAACTGGCTGATTAAGTCCAACCAGGTTGGGGAAGGGGCTCCATGGGCGATTTGGCAGTCCGGCTCCTGATCAGGAATGATGGGGTTAAGCAATGAAATGAGCCTGTCCTGGCTTGCAGCATCCGCAACATGACAGATTTCCAATCTGGAATCCTGGTCATTCAGAAATATTCCGAAGCGGTATGGTTTGAAAAGCGGTATCGGATAGGAAAGATTCAATTCCAAATCTACTTCATCAGGTTGGTCATTCATCAATTGGGCTGTAATTGTTTCAGTTGCTTCTTGGGTGTTAAAGTGTGAAGTTACACTAACAGTATTGTCAGAAATCGTGACCATCCCCTCTAGCAAGCTATTCAACACCCTGGTTCCATATTCGACCACGATATCTAATTCTGTAGTTGCAACATCCGATTTCAGGGTACTGAAGTCGTTTATGGTTTTTTCAGGATGAGTTGCACTCAATAGTTCAAGAGTTGAAGTTTTTTGCTCCGAGTTGGAAAACGAACCAAAAATAAAAATCGTGCTGGCCTTGGAATACATAATAAGTTCAAGGTTTTGTGAAGGGGTATAGGAGGATTCGAGTGCCTGAATGTTGTTGATTATTCCGTCTGGATCAAAATTCAGGTTGACCAATGATATTAAACCAAGATACTCAAGTTGATTGGGTGGCGTTCCTGAAAATTCTAACTTTGTCCCATTGGGTTTGACAGTCAACCACTCAAGGGAAAAATCACTGGCGAGGTTTTCAAATTTTGATAGGGTTCGATTTTCGATAAATGATATCGAAAGATGGGCCATTCCGTAAATTATGGCTAGCGTTAAACCGAACAGAAAAAAATGATACCTTCTTTGGCTTTGAAATAGCCAGCCATTAGCGTGTTTTTCCAGGTTCGATCCTGAATTGTGGGAGGAAGGGGAATTCATACGAATGAGGTCAATAATAAACCGGCAACAATTATCAATCCGGCATCTCTATTGGAACGGAACAGTTTCAAACAAACTTCAGGTGAATCCAGTTCCAGCCTATTGATCTGCCACATCATATGGAACCCGAATAAGGCTATTGATGTAAATGCTAGAGTAATTCTCGTCCCCCCTCCGTTTGCAAACAATACAATACCTACCGCAAAAGTTACACAAAGCAGTGACCCAAGCAGGAAATATATTAACCATTCCTTGGTTTTTTTGCCAAATAACAATCCTGTTGATTTTATACCCGTCAATTTATCATCTGCTGTATCCTGATGGGAATAAATCGTATCGTAAAACAATGTCCAGAATATCCCGGATATGTATAGGATTATGGGGGGCAATCCCAATGAACCCATATGGGCAGACCAACCCAGCAAGGCTCCCCAATTAAAGGCTAACCCCAAGAAAAACTGAGGCCACCAGGTAAATCTCTTGGCGAAGGGATAAATTGTTGCCGGAACGATGGATAGCAGTCCCAGAATTATGGAATAGGTATTGAAAGACAGGAGAATCAGGGCAGCCAAAAGTGATTGAATGACAAGCCATATGAGGGCGTTTTTTCGGGATATTCTACCAGAAGGTAACGGTCTGGACTTGGTTCTTTCCACTTGTGCATCCATTTTGTGGTCCATAAGGTCGTTCCATGTGCAACCAGCTCCTCGCATGAGCAAGGCACCAATTCCAAAGGCCATAAATAGCCAAATGTCATAAATTGAAAATTGTCCGGAAGAGGTTGTTGCAAGAAATAGGCCCCACCAGCAAGGGATCAGCAGCAACCACGTTCCAATAGGCCGATCCCACCTTGCAATCTGTAGAAATGGCAGTGCCCAGGCAGGTGAGAATTTATATACGAAGTTGTTGGCTGGCGCATCAGAAACCCTTTCCATTTGAGAACTGTATCTCTTGCTGGTCATGACAACTGTAAGTTACTAAATTCCCAGGTCAAATAGGCGGTAAAATCCGAACTCCATTTGCCGGAACTAAGAACTAGTCCCTTTAACACTTTGTTGTTCCCAGCATCCAGATTTTCAGTTACCATTAGCCATTGACCGATCAAGTTGTGGTTCATCAGGAATGAACCTGAAATAAATTGGATGATTAGGTGAATATCTCATATTTACCTGTCTCGATTAATACATCTTTCTTATTCTTTTGCACTGGTTCAGTGGCAATTGTTATACTCTAATCCTAAGTTACGAGCTATGTCTTTTAGAAAAAACAGAGCCCGATTATTTGTTGAGTCTCCTCTCGATCAGGGTACTGTTGTCGATATAACGGGACAACAGTTTCATTATTTGAAAAACGTTTTACGAATTCGGTCAAACCAGACAGTCTCCCTATTTAATGGTAGTGAAGGTGAATGGAAGGCAATTGTAACCGAAGTTGCTACGAAAAAGATAGTTTTGTTTTGTGAAGCTAAAACAGGGGAACAGTTCAATCCACCCGACTTTTGGTACCTTTTTGCCCCAATGAAGAAAGCACGTCTGGATTTTGCCGTTGAAAAGGTAACCGAGATAGGGGTTTCCAAAATAATACCCGTGATCACGGAATTTACCCAAAATACCAGAATTTCCACCAAACGGCTCCAGACCATAGCGATGGAAGCCACGGAACAATGTGGGGGACTTAAGGTACCTGAAGTTGCCCCCTTACGACCATTGTCTGAAGTCCTTGGCCAGTGGCCTCGGGACAGGGCCTTGATCTATTGTGATGAGTTGGCAAAATGCACAAGGGAAATTCCATCAGCAGTCTCAAAGGCTGGGAAACTGGCCATACTTATTGGTCCTGAGGGTGGTTTTTCACAGAAGGATAGAGAACTGATTGATACCCAGGGCGAATCATGTCGATTTTCCCTTGGGAAACGGATTTTGCGAGCAGAAACAGCTGCTGTTGCAGCTTTTTCGTTGATCAGATGGCATTACGGGAATAGTACTCTGGAATAGGAAGTCAGTTGATCTACATTTGTTCAAATCAGAATTTTCCCAACCTGATCAAATGATTGTTATGAACAATCAATTTTTCCTATAGGTAACACGATGAAAATTGAGCAGTTTATATTTTTTGTTTCCATGAATAATTTTCGGAAAATCAAATAAATGTCCATTCCCCAACAAGGCGGCAAGGTAATTGAACATTACCATGATCTTGTCGAATATCTAGAACAGGGGTGCAAACCCAAAAACCAATGGCGAATAGGAACCGAACATGAAAAATTCGGATTTGTCCTAAGCAATCGAAGCCCTTTGCCCTACCGAGGAGATTGTTCGATTGTTGCCCTCCTGGAAGGACTCAGGGATGAGTTTTCATGGCACCCGGTTCTTGAGGGAGAAAATCTGATTGGTCTAAACAAGGACGGAGCAAATGTCTCGCTTGAACCCGGGGGACAAATTGAATTATCCGGGGCTCCATTGGAAACCCTTCATGAAACCTGTGATGAGGTAAACAACCATCTGAAGGAAGTTCGAACCATAGGTGACCGTATTGGTGCCGGATTTATGGGTATCGGAGCCGCCCCGGAATGGTCCCATGAACAAATGCCCATCCTACCCAAGGGCAGATATCAACTGATGACAGATTATATGAAAAAGGTTGGTAAATTGGGTGTTCAAATGATGTACAGGACCTGTACGGTTCAGGTCAATCTGGATTTTAGTTCTGAATCCGACATGATCAAGAAACTTAGGGTCGCTTTGGCACTTCAGCCGATTGCGACAGCCTTTTTTGCCAATTCTCCTTTTTTTGAAGGCAAGTTTACTAATCATTTGAGTTGGCGAAGCAGGGTTTGGAGGGATTTGGATCCCGACAGAACTGGCATGTTGCCTTTTGTTTTTGATGAAGGTTTTGGTTTTGAAGCTTGGACAGAATATGCTTTGGATGTTCCCATGTATTTCGTATTCAGGGATAACCGCTATCTTGATGCAAGAGGACTTTCGTTTCGGGATTTTCTGAAGGGAAAGTTACCCATCTTACCTGGTGAACTCCCTATGGATTCGGATTGGGCCGATCATTTGACGACAATTTTTCCGGAAGCCAGAATAAAAAGATTTATTGAAATGAGAGGTGCAGATGGCGGGACCTGGGGTAGGCTTTGTGCCCTTCCTGCACTTTGGGTAGGTCTGTTATATGATCAGGATGCCTTGGATGAAGCATGGCAACTGGTAAAGTCATTCGATCACGAAACTCGTGAAGCCTTGCGCGTAGAAAGTTCCCGACATGGATTTGAAGCACGGGTTGATGAAATCAAGATTCTGGATATGGCCAGAAAAGTTCTTGCCATTGCAGATAGGGGTTTGCAGGCAAGACAAAAGTTTTCTTCAAGTCAACCGCTTGTGGACGAGCGGCATTTTCTCAATACTCTTTGGGACAGTTTGGACACCAAAATGACACCCGCGGATGAACTGCTCAAAAAATTCAATGGTGAATGGGAAGGCAAACTGGACCCAATTTACAAAGAGTGTAGCTATTGAAAGATCCGGGGCAGTTAGATAAACACTGCCTTACATGTTGCGTCAGTTTATCGATATAGACAAATTATAATTTTTATGTCAACTATTAGCTTAAGGTCCCTGTAATTCAACCGTTCAATTTGATTTTGGATTCCTTACCGGCAAACAACCTTTTCAAATTGGATAGATGACTTAACCAAACCATTATGGCGATGATTACTGCCAATGGCAGGAAATCAATCACACCCAAAAGATACAGCCCGATAGGAAAGAACAGAACTGAAATCAGGGCTGATAGGGAGGCAAATCTGGATACAAAGGCACAGGCCAGCCAAATCACTGCACAGATTAGTCCACTAGTAAAGGAGATGCCGAAAACTATGCCAAAGTAGGTTGCAACTCCCTTGCCACCCTTGAATTTGTGCCAGATTGGAAAAAGATGTCCCATGAATGGCGCAAGTGCTACGATTTGAAGTTGAATCGTATCGTCAAGAATATTGATAGCAACCAATATTGGTATCAAACCCTTGGCAAAATCCAATAGGAGAGTTAGCCCCGCCGCCCAATAATTGCCGGTTCTGAGTACATTGGTTGTGCCAATGTTGCCCGATCCGATTTCACGCAGATTGCCGAGATTGAACAATCTTGCCAGTAGAATTCCGAAGGAGATCGATCCCAGACAATAAGACAGAATTGTCAAGGACAAAAAAGCGATTAGTGATTGATCGAACAGTTCAGACATCTTCTTCCCGACTGTAAACAATTCTGCCAGCCACAACGGTTTTCAATATTTTTCCTTGGAGTGATTGACCATCAAAAGGGGTATTCTTGGATTTGGATGCCAGGGTTGTTCGATCCAGAATATATGGATAGTCGGGATCAAACAATACAAAATCAGCTTGATAACCTTTGGAAATTCTTCCTGAGTTCAAGCCAAACCTTTTTGAGGGATTATAGGAAAGAACCTTGAATATGAGAGGTAGGTCAAGATCTTCTGAATGATACAATCTGAGCAGGGCAGGGAAAAGTGTTTCAAGACCGACAGCACCACTGGATGCCTTGTCAAAGGGTATGCGTTTAGATTCCTCATCCTGGGGAGTATGCATGGAGCAGACTATGGTGATAACACCTCTTTTCAGACCATCAATGGCCGACTGCCTATCCTCCTCTGAACGCAAAGGTGGTTTTACCTTGAAGAAGGTTCTGTAGTCTCCAACATCCAAATCATTCAGGGTCAGGTGATGGATGGAGATTCCTGCCGAAACATTGAGTCCCTTGTCCAGGGATTGTTCCATAACCATCAAGCCCTCACGGGTTGTAATCTGGTCGGCATGGTAATTGGAACTGGTCATTTCAACAAGTGACAGATCTCTTTCCAGGCCTATTCTTTCGGCCATTGGAGATACTCCTGCAAGGCCCCTGAGAGTAGCAAATTTGCCTGAGGTTGCCGAAGTTCCACCAGATAGCCATGGATCCTGTGGATGTCCTATGACAAGGGAGTTGTTTTGTGAACAATAGGACAGGCAATTGGCCATAACCTTGGAATTGCTTATGAATGAATCGCAATCTGTAAAACCTACAGCACCCGCATCTAGCAATAAGGAAACTTCAGTCATTTGTTCCCCCAATCTCTGCTTGGTCAAAGTCGCAAGTGGATGAATGGGAATTTCGGTTGCTGATTTGGCCCTTCTGATAAAAAACTCCAGGGTTTCCGGATTATCTATTGGAGGAGATGTGTCAGGCCTGGATATCATGGCGGTAACACCACCCCTTGCAGCTGCCAGTCCCGCTGTACCAAAACTTTCCTTGTGGCGTTCGCCGGGCTCGCCAATCTTCACCCCAAAATCAACTATACCTGGAGCAAGGTACTTTCCTTTGCAATCGATCACTAAACAGTTCTCGGGTGTGTCGATCCGTCTTTCACTTACTTCGACAACGTGACCATCGGATACGGCTACCTCACCATTGTAAACCCTACCTTCATCTGGGTCGACAATTTTTGCATTCTTGTAAATATCCACTCTACGATTCCACAGTTCGAGTATCAGTCATTCTGACAAAGGTAGCACATAACGGCCATTCTGGTAGCGACACCAAATTCAACCTGGTTTTGAATGACTGAGTGGTTGATATCATCAGCCAGATTGCCATCAATCTCGGTACCCCGATTCATCGGGCCAGGATGCATGACGATGGCATCTTTCCTAGCATGCTGCAATTTTTCATATGTCAATCCGTATGTCTTGTAATATTCCCTGACTGAAGGAATCAGTGCGCCGGCCATTCTTTCCTTTTGCAACCGGAGCATCATGACCACATCCACTCCTTTCAAACCCTGCTCCAAATCATGGTAGATTTCAACCCCCAACTCCTCAATTTCTGATGGCATGAGGGTTCGGGGGCCCACCAATCTGATGAGGTTACCCTTTTTTCCAAGCAGCTGTATGTTAGATCTGGCAACTCGTGAATGCTTGATATCTCCACATATGGCAACTTTCAAGCCTGAAAGTGTCTTTTTTGTCCGCTGAATTGTCAAGGCATCTAGAAGGGCTTGGGTGGGATGTTCATGGGTACCGTCCCCAGCATTGATGACCGAACAATGTACCTTGTCGGACAAAAGATTGGCTGCTCCGGAACTGGGGTGTCGAATGACTAGAATATCAGGTTGCATGGCATTGAGCGTCAAGGCAGTATCAATTAGTGTTTCACCTTTGCCAACGGAACTTTTATCAACCCCCAAATTCATAACGTCTGCACCAAGCCTCTTGCCGGCAAGTTCAAAACTGGCCTGCGTTCTGGTGGAGTTTTCAAAAAATATATTGATTTGGGTCTTGCCTTCCAATTCACTGGAATGTTTGTTCGATTGACGATTCAGATTTACAAAATCATTTGCCTTATCGAGAATGGCGTCAATTTCCTGAACGGAAAGATTTTCTATTCCTAATAGGTGTTTGATGTTAATATCCCTTCAAGTCTACTATCCAACTGGAAGAAAATTCCTAATTCCTGATTTAAGAATTTAAGTGCATAATTGGTAGTTAATTTAAAAAACAGTTCATAATTTTGAAGAAAAATCTTATCTAAATTCTAGGCTGACCAATCAGATGGCTGGTATTCAGGACAATAAAGAGATCCTCAAATGGCAAATTGAAATGGGGGTTGATGAAATCATTGGTGAAAAGCCGGTAAATCGACTTCTTGAAGAAGACTTGATAACTGCCAAGCCAACCTTGGATGTATCCTCCTCGCGCGACGTTAATCCTCCAGACCCAAAACCGGTTGAAAAACCACCACAAGAAAGCATCAATTCCCAAGATCCAGTAACAGAGGCAACAAAACTGGTTGCCGATGTAAGGAGTCTGGAAGATTTAAGAAAAGCAATATTGGAATTTCCACATTGTTCTTTTAGACATACTTCAAATAACCTGGTTTTTTCGGATGGCAACCCTGAAGCCTGGTTAATGATTTTGGGAGAAGCACCAGGTTACGAAGAGGATATCAAGGGAAAACCATTTGTGGGTAAATCAGGCCGACTTTTGGACAAGATATTTTCCGAAACCGGAATTTCCCGATCCAATTCAAAGCCAAATGATTCGTTCTATATCACCAATACCATAAACTGGAGACCACCCGGAAACCGCAACCCGATTAAAAATGAAATCGAAATGTTTCGGCCGTTTGTCAGAAAGCATATTGAGTTGATTAATCCCAAAATTCTTGTGTTGACAGGTAACATTGCCTGTACTGCAATTTTAAACCAACAGGGTATAACCAGATTGCGGGGAAAATGGTTGAATATAGACAATTTGGACATTATGCCGATTGTGCACCCGGCCTTTCTGTTGAGAAATCCAACCTTCAAAAAAAACACTTGGCAGGATGTATTGGCAATCAAGAAAAAACTGGTGGAACTGGAATGAAATGACTTCACGTGATTTACAGCCTTTCGTACCAGTCAATATTGCTGTATTGACCATTTCTGATACGCGGACTAGGGAGGATGACAAATCCGGTAAGGTACTGGCAGATAGAGCTTCCGGTGAGGGTCACAAGGTAGTCTGTCGTGAAATAATTCCGGATGACTTGGACCTGATTAGACAAAAACTGCTGGAATTGGCTGAAAAAACTGACGTTGATGTTGTGATAACCACTGGGGGAACTGGTTTGACTGGCAGAGATGTTTCAGTTGAAGCTCACAAAAGCATTTATGAAAAGGAAATTTCTGGTTTCTCAGTTTTGTTTACGATGCTGTCATACAATAAAATCGGAGCATCGGCCATACAATCGAGAGCTTGTGGGGGTGTCTATGCCGGTACCTATTATTTTGCCATACCTGGCTCACCAAACGCTTGTAAGGATGCCTGGGATGGCATACTGAAATCCCAATTGGACCTGCGAAACCTTCCTTGCAATCTGGTCGAGATAATGCCTCGATTGGAAGAGCACAAGAATTGAATAAAGCATGTAGTTTTGATCACTATGTAGTTCTTACCCGATTTTGGTGGGTAAGGTTACTCGTTAACTCCTTTGGGATACGAGTTAAGATAACCCAAATAGAAGTAAATATCCTTGACGAGTTGTTTTCATTAGAGTCATTCCTCCACTTGAAAAGAGTCTTCTAAAAACGCCAATAAAGATAAATTGAATTATTTTTATTTGGATATTAACCAATAAAAAGGGGGGACCTATAAATTTAATCGGTTATTACTGACATCCCTGGATTTCATAGGTCTGATTATCAGTAAGTATTGTTAGCAGTATTTTGGAATTATCCAGTTTCTGACTGGTGTCCTCCAGAAATTCAAAGTCGGTATAGATGACACTGAATTCACGGTTTTCCAGAATTTCCCTTGGCTTGTAGAAAAATACCGGATCAGTGGTACTTTCGTAAATCGCAAGAAATGGTTTGTCAGGATTGAGCAGTGATGTACTGATACTTGTCGAAATTACCGGAGGTTCCGTTTCATAATTTATCTTGCAATCAATCTCATCCTGGTGGGTTGCAGAGGCAAAAACTTTTGGTTTGCTCATTAGGGAATCGTGTAAAACTGGCCAATGCATTTCACTGGATGGCAAAAGATCAATTGAAATTTCCTCGAAAACGGGAATGCAGACATCCTTGCAAACTCCCATGAAAATTGTTCCAAAACCACTTATGGGGGTTCCGGGCTTTTCGGGTTTGATTTGCAATGGAAATACGACCCTTTCGGTATAACCAATGGATTGCTCTCCAGCCATCTCGACAATGGAAGGATTGGGCCAGTGTATTTCGTAGTCCAGGAAATTGTTTTTTTCAAGCCAATCAATAGATAGTGGAATTCCTGTATTTCCTGTTTTGCGCCAATAGGTTTTCCAGCCTTCAAGCAATTTTATGTCAATACCTACAGTGTGAATCTCAATGCCATTCTTCTCCTCTCTCCACCCATGCAGAATTTCTATGGTGTAGATCTCTTCTGGAATGTTCGCAGTATACGCAACAAGATCAGAATTTTCAGATGCGCCGGACTGTGAGGGGTTAAAATAACCCATCAATAGCAGTATGTAGAAGAACCTGATAAAGGAAATCTTTAATAATAATAGTTTTTGTTTTTTCATTTTTTTACATAACAAGTTATTCTATCTGCAGATGATTAGGTTTGAAGTACCTTTCAAGTTTGAAGGCAATAAAATGGAGGGCGATCCAATCTCAGGTTCCACAAAACCTCCCGCACATTACCTGACTGGCAAACTGTTGATTGCCATGCCGGCAATGGATGATCCTTACTTTCAAGATAGTGTCATATTGATTCTGGATCATGATGAATCCAAAGCCGTGGGAGTTGTAATCAACAAACCCGCAGGTTTCATACAATTTGGTAAGCAGGTAGGAAAGGAAAAAGCTGAGGTGTGGGACAATTTACAGATACCCGTTTACTTTGGTGGACCGGTTGATAGTGAGTTGGCAATGATTTTACACTCATGTGATATAACCGATTATGAGTCATCGCAAGTAATTAACGAACACTTTTGTGTTACCAGTAGCTTGCATATTCTGGAGGATATTTCCAAAGGGGAGGGTCCTGACAAGCGTCTTTTTTCACTGGGGTATGCCAGTTGGGCCCCTGGTCAACTGGAGAATGAACTACAGGCAAATGTTTGGCTTGTTGGAGAAGGTTCAAGGGATCTGGTATTTGATACGGATGCCCAGGATATTTGGGTGTCCGCAATCCAATCAATCGGAATAGATCCGGGTTTACTGTCAACCAAAGGTGGTACGGCCTAACCATTTTTCTTTGGCAGTTCAATCCTTTCTTGCTGCCCTTTCCAATCTGTCATTGATCGTCAATCCCAATCCCGAATTTGGAACAGGTGAGACTACGATACGTGCTGAACTGGTAGATTGGGCTTTCCGGTCTGCTTCTCTCAGGATATGATAAAGATTTTTTGCTGCTTCAACTAAATCACCTTTTTCTGAAAGGTTAAATTCAGCATCAGCAGTCTCACCAAATCCAATCAAAATCTCACCCCTTCCTTTTTCGCGACAATTGATGACTATTGGGGTTTCCGGGGAATAATGGCGGAATTTGGAACCGGGTGAAGGTACACTTTCACCTTCAAGGCAAGATTCGATTTTCAAATCGGACAGTTTTTCTGAAATATCCTTTTCGGTTACAAACCCCAGCCGAAGTATCCGTATCTTGGTATGATTACACATCAATATCGTTGATTCCAATCCTATGGGACAATCTTCGCCATCAATTACGGCATCTATTTTGCCATAGAAGTCTGATAAAACATGGTTAGGTGAGGTTGAAGTAATTTTACCAGACAGGTTGGCTGATGGACCCACGATAGGTTTCCCGAACAGTTCAATTAGATTTTGTATAATGGGATTTGATGGCACCCGAAGGGCAATGTATCCAGAATTTGCTGTTACAATATCAGGTATATTCGAGGATTTCTTTATCGGCAGGATCAGGGTTAGGGGACCAGGCCAAAATATATTTGCTATGTGACGGGATGTATCATCAAACGTAGCCAATTCCGAAGCCATTTCCAAATCCTTGACATGAACAATCAATGGGTTTGATGATGGCCTCCCCTTTACCTTGAATACCTTGGCTACGGCGTTCACATTGAATGAATCTGCCCCCAACCCATAAACGGTCTCAGTTGGGAAAGCTACTAGGCCGCCATTTTGTAGAATGCTTGAAGCCACAACTAGTGATTTCTTCGTGGGAGAGAGTACAAGAGTTTTCATATTGAATTAATTATGTATGGGTAAGAATTCGTTAGTTTGTATAAATAATCCGATTGTTCTTGAAAGAATAGTACTGGTTTTTAAGGTCTCAATGGATTGCCACGAGTAAGGGGATATTAATTTGATGGGGTTCAAGGCTCCCATAGAAGAATACAGATTTCTGTTCAACCAGATTTTTGATCTGGATGACCTGTTGCAGACAGGGGATTTTGGTGATGCCGATAAGGAAGATATTGATTTTTTCCTTGAAACCATGGCCAAAATAACCGAGGAAACAATTGCACCGCTTCAAAGGGCTGGAGACCGTCATCCGGCTCAATTGGAAAACGGCGTGGTGAAAACCTCACCTGGTTATAGAAAAGGTTATGAGGTCTTGACTGAATCCGGTTTGGTCGGGATTTCAGCCGATGTAAAATATGGCGGGTTGGGATTACCCAAGCTTGTACAAAATGCCCTGAATGAATTTGTCAATGGAGCCTGTATATCATTGGGATTAAATCCCCTTCTAACCCAGGGTCAAATTGAAGCACTTGAACTTTTCGCCTCCGAGGAGATCAAGGATCATGTCATACCCAAACTTCTATCGGGGGAATGGTATGGAACCATGAACATTACGGAACCACAGGCGGGTTCTGATGTAGGTGGAATTAAAACCGAGGCTCGACAAATCGATTCTGGTGAGTATGAAATTACGGGACAAAAAATTTTCATTAGCTGGGCTGATGCAGATTTCAGCCAAAATGTATGCCATTTGGTGCTAGCGAGGCTTCCGGATTCTCCCTCTGGTTCAAAGGGGCTTTCACTCTTCCTGATTCCCAAATATCTTCCAAATAGTGAGGGTCATTACAAAATCCGGAATCAGCTCCAAATTCTTTCTCTTGAGGATAAATTGGGGTTGCATGGTTCCCCGACAGCTGTTGTCAGTTATGATCGGGCCTTGGGCAAGATTGTTGGTCTCCCCAATGAAGGATTGAAAGCCATGTTTGCAATGATGAACAGTGCAAGATTGGGAGTAGGCTCTCAGGGAGTTGGTGTTGCCGAAGCCTCATTACAATCAGCAGAACACTATGCCCAGGAAAGGGTTCAGGGAAAAAACAGGGACGGTAAATCATTACCAATAAGCGAATACCCGGATATTAAGAGAATTCTTGCGGTAATGAGGGCTCAGGTATTTGTAGCGAGAGCCATTTGTTCATATTGTGCCTATTCACTTGATAAGGCCAAAATGACCAAAGATCAGAAATGGATTGATAGAGCGGGGTTGTTAACACCGATTGCCAAGTATTTTGGGTCGGAAACAGGGGTTGAGGTTTCCTTGGCAGGAATCAGGATACACGGAGGCATCGGTTATATTGAAGAAACTGGTGTTTCACAGTATTTCCGGGATTCAATCGTTACAACCATATATGAAGGCACCAATGGAATTCAGGCCAATGATCTCCTGTTGAGAAAGTTGGGCAAGAATGGTGATACTGTTCGTACTTTGGTTGATGAAATCATTGAAAAAATATCCTCAATGAAACCGGATGGTTCAATAAATGTTTCATTTTTCCTGGAAGCGGCCAACAAAATCAAGGATGTAACCAATTGGCTAATGGAACAATCAGATCAATCAAGCAGGTTGGCGGGTGCCCAAGCCTATTTACGGTCGATTGGTCTTTTATTGGGTGGTTATTTCCATTATTTGGCCAGTACTCATTCTGATGCCAATGATAACAAAAAGGTAATGGCCTTGATCTACTTCAAAAGAATATTTCCTCAGATACATATACTTTGTGATGAAGTGATGGTTGGTTGTTGTGACCTGGATGCCATTAAGTTCGATTGAAACAATCGTTTTTTCAAAGAAATTTGATGACCATAGCGTTCCCATACTCAGAAAAACCCCAGGATGAACATCCCGTCATGATTGACGAGGGAATCCTTTGGTTTAGATTGCCACTTCCCATGGCACTTGATCATGTGAATGTTTTTGCCTTTGAAGAAGACACTGGCTGGACAATAATCGATACCGGGTTTTATACCAGGCGAGGAGTCGAAATCTGGCAGAATATAATTGGTAAGCACCTTGATCCAAAGCCTGTTAACCGGGTAATAGTAACTCATTATCACCCTGACCATATGGGTATGGCAGGTTGGTTTAGATCAGAATTTAATTCCGAAATAGTTACCACCAGGACTTCCTGGTTATTGGCTCGTATGCTGGTTCTTGATGTTCAGGAAAAACCCACTGATGAATCCATTTCCTACTTTCAGAATGCAGGGTTGGACAAGGAGAAACTGGAAGAAAGGAAAAATTCCAGACCATTTAATTTTGCGGACGTGGTTCATCAAATTCCTCTGGGATACACCAGAATATCCGAGGGAGATACCATTATGATAGGTAAAAGGAACTGGAACGTAAGGATTGGCCATGGCCATGCGCCCGCACATGCAACCTTTTGGGCAAAGGATGGAAGTATGTGTTTGGCAGGAGACCAGTTTCTACCAGATATTACTCCCAACATCGGGGTTTATGCCACGGAACCCGAAGCAAATCCTTTGAAAGAATGGTTGGAGTCTTGCCGGATATTTTATGAAACAACAAATAATGAAACCCTTGTGCTGGCTGGACACAAGTCACCCTTCAGGGGTGTAAAGGAACGTTTGGGGCAACTCATCGATCATCATAAGGTTTGTCTGGACAGTTTGTTGTCTTATCTAACCGAGCCAAGAACAGTTATTGAGTGCTTTGAAATCCTATTTGGAAGAAGAATACCCGAAAGAGAATTCGGATTGGCAACAGCCGAGGCTTATGCCCACCTGAATTTTTTGTGGAAGGAAGGGAAAATTAGCAGAACCGATCATGAGAAGGGTTATTTCACTTGGCAATTGAATTAGTTTTTTCAGTCGATCAGGGATCCATTTTTGCTATATTTTGATTAAACATTGTGAATTTGTTGGGTTCAAGGAAAATATGATTATATAAATGCACAACCAACAAATGGTAATTTGAAATATTGACCTGCAACTTGTTAAATAAAGGGAAACCTAGTGTCGGAATATAAACATGGTTCAATGAATGTTGAGCAAAACGAAAGGGATTTTTCCACCTTTATAAAATTTTCAAGAAATGTAATCATTATCGCAATCTTGGTCCTGATCTTCCTCGCAATATTCAACAGTTGATCAGCAATGTCCGCAAAGAGAAAAGGGGCTTCGTCTTTTTCAGCGGTTAATAACGATATTTACTCCCATTTGGATGGTCTGGAATATCCTGGGGAGTAGGTAGTTGACCTTCACCATTTAGGACGAAGAGTCAACATGACTAACAGTGGCCTGCCAAGCATTCAGACCTTGGATAATTCCTCTTTGCCAAATTGTTCAATAACAACAAGTGTTTCCAATACGTCTTTCCAAGTTGTGTTATGATTGATTATGCAGAGTCGTAAAGCAAATTTCTTTTCGACAAGCGTTGAGGAAATGATGGCATTGTCCTCCCAAAAAACCCGGGCAAGTACCGTCCTGTTGATTTCTTCTACCAAATCTTCATCTAGTTTCTCATCAGAGGGATTGATCCGAAAGCAAACGATCCCTAGAGAAGCGGGAGCTAACAATTCCAGGATATTGCTTTCCTGAATATATTTTTCTGATTGATCTGCAAAATCCATCCCTCTTTCAACCGCACGCCGAAATGCAGCCAAACCAAAAGTCTGAATTGACATCCATACTTTCAATGCACGAAAAGAACGGCTAAGCTGGTAACTTTTATCCGAGAAGTTGGGATGGTTTGCTCCCCAAATAGTATCTTGGAGAACATCATGATGAACTGCAAAGGCATTTTCTAAATTACGTATATCCTTAACCATGAGCCCTCCAACTTCGTAAGGCTGGAAGAGCCATTTGTGGCCATCAAGTCCAATTGAATCAGCTTTTTCGATTCCTTGCAGGAGTTGTTTGCCTTTTTTTGTAAGCAATGCAAATCCACCATAAGCGGCATCAACATGAAGCCAAATATTTTCTTTCGAACAATATTCGGACATCTCGTTAAGTGGGTCAATAGCTCCATTGCCAGCGGTACCTGCATTTGCACAGATGGCAATTGGATTGAACCCAGCAGCACGATCCTCAGATACTGATAGTACGAGTTCCTTCAAATCCAGGCGAAAATTCTTGTCAACGGGAATTTTACGAATGCAATTTGCGTTTACACCCACGATCCTTGCAGCACGAAGCTGAGCGCTATGACTCTGGTCACTCATGTACACAGTAGGTTTTTCTGGATTGCCAGCAGCTTCCCTTGCTGCAAAAAAAGCGTTGAGTGCTGCTGCTGAACCTCCACTCACCAATAGTCCACCTGCACTCTCTGGATAACCAATCCAATTCTTGAACCATTCAATAACCACCAGTTCCAATTGAGAAGGACCACTAGCCGTCAACCAGGTTGCTAAGTTGGGATTGTAGGCTGAAGCAATAAAATCAGCCAGTATACCTGGCCAAGTAGGTGAAGAAGAAACAAAAGCAAAACTACGGGGATGATCGAGTCGAAGTGCGTAAGGTAGGACTTCTTTCATGGCCCGCTCTATAACTTCCAAAGCAGAAGTCCCAGTTTCCGGCGGTGCTTCAAGCAAACGATTTTCTAGTTCCCCCCTAAAGTCCCCATCCCAAGCATTTTCGGAGGGCAGATTCTGGATTCTCTCAATCAAGAGTTCTGCTGTCCTATTAGCAAGATTGAGCATTTCAACTGGGGACATTTGAAGTTCCCCGAACTCATCTTGGCTGGAATTGGCTTTGATCCCATCAGCGGAAGACATACTTTTCTTGTTCATTCTTGGTATCCTAAATCGTCTTAAACCACATATTCATATCATAGTCAGTGATTAGTGATATGAATTCAAACAGTTTGGTGGTCTGTAACTCTTCCACATTTGGGTCATTAAAATCAATGAATTTGATGATAATTATATTGTGGATAATTCGTGACAATCGGAAAAAGTGAACAAAACACAAATGGTATTATTCACGGGGTTGTAGTTAGAATGTAGATGATGTTCAATCCGAAGGAGAGATTGAGAAAAAATTTTAGAGATTGCCTTCCATCATGGCTCGCTTACGGGCCAACTTACGTGATCTTCTAATCGCCTCTGATTTTTCTCGTGCTTTTTTTTGGGAAGGTTTTTCATAATGTTGACGAAGTTTCATCTCCCTAAAAACACCTTCTCTTTGAAGTTTCTTTTTCAGAACTCTAATCGCCTGTTCAACATTATTGTCACGAACTATTACTTGCATAAAATCAAGCCACCTTTCAAACAAGAAAAAAATAGTAATGTAGCATTTATCCCTTATATTGTTCAGTAAATCAGGTAAGGGATTTGCTTCAATGTTTAAATAAATCCATTTTATTAATTTTAAAGAACCTGTAGGTAAAACAATTTAATTGGAAGCAAAACTGTTGTGATTGGGACGTTTTGAAAAAAGTACAATAAATGGAAGGAAGAAAATGAGCGATAATTTGGAAGATGAAGCAATCAAGGATAAAGTGCTGGAACATGCCTTGCAACATGTGCCTTTTGATGGTTGGACCAAGGCTACCTTCGAGTCGGCTCTGGAAGATGCCAACCTGGATTTGGAAACCGGTTATCGACTTTTCCCCAAGGGAGAAGCGGATTTACCAATTTATTTCCATGAATATGGTGACAAGAAAATGTTGGAGGCTCTTGCCGAAATTGATCTTTATAAAATGAGATACAGTGAAAAAATTGCCGAAGCAATCTGGTTAAGGGTTACTGTTGTTGAATCTCATCAAATATTGATTAGAAAACTTATGGCGACCTTTTTGCTTCCCGTAAATATGCTTCCAGGTACCAAATTGGTTTGGGCTACGGCAGACAAGATTTGGACATTTATGGATGATGATTCTGAAGACTACAACTGGTACACCAAGCGAATGATTCTTTCAGGAATAATTTCATCAACTTTTTTGTTCTTTATCGGTGATCGAAGTGAGGGTTGCATTGACACGAGGGAATTTATTCACCGCAGGATCAATGATGTAATGGAATTTGAAAAGATAAAATCCCATGCAAAGGGAAATCCCATCTTCAAACCTCTATTCAGAACCCTTGAAAAACTGCCGATACGAAATACAAGAGGAGGGATTGACAAGAGCAGATATCCAGGTTGGATGCCGAATGAGGAAAACAATTAATGGCAAAAACCATGCGTGTGGTGGAGATCTCCAGTTTTGGTGGACCTGAAGTATTAAAACTCAACCAAAGGGAAATCCCTACCCCGGAGGGTAATCAGATACTGATTCAAAATGCAAGTGCTGGTGTAAACAGGCCGGATATTTTGCAGAGATCGGGTTCTTATAATCCTCCAAAGGAGGCAAGCGATCTCCCTGGTTTGGAAAGTGCCGGAACCATAGTGGCAGTTGGAGAAAGAGTCACTAGATGGAAAATTGGCGATGAGGTTTGTGCCCTTCTTCCCGGAGGTGGTTATGCTGAATATTCCCTGACACATGAGAACCATGCATTGCCTGTACCTGTGGGTATGGATTTCAATACTGCAGCAGCTATTTGCGAAACCTACTTTACCGTCTGGAGTAATGTTTTTATGCGGGGAGGTCTCAAGGCGGGTGAAACAATCCTGATTCATGGTGGCAGTTCCGGGATAGGTACCACTGCAATTCAATTGGCTGAATTGTTTGGAGCCAGAGTATTTACCACAGTGGGCTCAGCTGAAAAAGCAGGGGTTTGCAAGGAACTTGGGGCTGAATTGGTCATCAACTATAAAAACCAGGATTTCGTAGAAGAAATCAGGGATATTACCGGTAGAAAGGGAGTTGATCTGATTTTGGATATGGTGGGTGGAGATTATCTTCCCAAAAATGTAAAAATCCTGGCTGATGATGGAAGACTAGTTCAGATTGCTTTTTTGCAGGGCCCCAAAATTGAATTGAACTTTGCCCAGTTGATGGTAAGAAGATTGACCATTACCGGCAGTACTCTTCGTCCCCAATCAGATTTGGCCAAGGCAAGAATTGCTGAAGACCTTATGGAAAAGGTATTTCCTTATTTGGAAACAGGTCGGATAAAACCCATTATGGATTCGACTTTTAAACTTGATGAGGTCGTTGAAGCTCATAAGAAAATGGAATCCTCCAAGCATATTGGAAAAATAGTATTGGAAATCTAAATAAGTAAGAACCTACTATTTTGAAAAATGCCAATTCCAGAATGTAAGAGTAGTGGGCCTGTGGCTTGCAGATCTGGACTATTGAATTAATGGAAATGTAATGAAACCTATAATGGCTAAGGCAACTGCCGTATGGTTGGTTGATAACACATCACTGACTTTTGACCAGATAGCGAAATTCTGCGGTATGCATTTGTTGGAAATTGAAGGGATTGCCAACGAAGATGTTGCAGTGGGAATTTTGGGCATTGACCCCATAGCAGGCAACCAAGTCGACAAATCTGAAATCGAGAAGGGGGAAGCGGACCCCAATTATGAACTTCAATTGAAGATTCCGCCTATGGTCAAGGATGAAAAGAAAAGAACAGGTACCAGATATACACCCGTTGCCAAAAGGCAGGACCGACCACGTGCAATCCTCTGGTTGATCAAGAATCATCCAGAAATAGCTGATAGTCAGATTTGCAAACTCATCGGCACGACAAAAACGACGATTGAGGCAATCAGGAATCGAACACATTGGAATATCAGCAATATCCAGCCTATTGATCCGGTTGCCCTTGGATTATGCAAGCAAATGAGTTTGGATGAGGCTATCCTGAAGGCGCAAGCAAAGCAAAAAAAGGAATCCGAAGTACAGCAGCCACACCAAGACAAATTTCTGAGTTCAATCAAGGACAACCTAAAGGATTTGGACCCGGTAAATTAGTGTTATCAATCGTTAGTTATTGGTGATTGTTTAAAAATCAGTCCTGATAATTCTTTATTCCAGTATGAAATCGGACCGTGTTTATTCTTTTTCGATTGTACACATCAGGGGATGACCATGCTCCTGGGCAAGTCTCAGTACCTGATTGGCCTTGGTTTCTGCAATTTCATGTATGAAAACCCCTGCTACTCCCACGCCTTTGTTATGAACGGTTAACATTAGGTCGAATGCTTTTTCGGGAGAAAAGGCAAAAACTGCCTGTAATACCGCAACAACAAATTCCATCGGCGTGTAATCATCATTCAAGAGAAGGACCTTGTACATTGGAGGTTTCTCGATTTCCTCCTTATGCTCCGGAACCAATACAGCAGTGATGTCATCATTTGGCTTGGCTTGCTCATTTTCAGCAGAACCAACCATGATAATTGCTTTCAATCTTTTACTCTTTTCTTTATCAATTCGACTACTATTCGATTACCATAAATTAGCAAGTAGACAAAGATGATTTCGACAATAGCGTTTGATGCAGATGATACTCTTTGGTCAAATAACAAACATTTCAATACAACTGAGGATACCTTCAAAAGCCTTTTGGAAGAATATTCCACGTCATCTGACCTGAGTGCACATTTACTCAAGGTCGAAAAGAAAAACATTGCTTACCATGGTTTTGGAGTGAAGAGTTTTACTCTTTCCATGATTGAAACTGCTATTGAAGTCACTCAGGGAAGGGTACCGACCAGAATAATTTCACAAATTCTTGATTTGGGCAGGGAACTGCAAAGATATCCCCTGGTACTTTATCCTGGGGTCAGGAATTTAGTCGAAAAATTAAGCAACGATTATACCCTGATAATGATTACAATGGGAGATTTATTCGATCAGGAAAGGAAAATAGCACAATCAGGTCTAGGCAATCTGTTTGATCAAATTGAAATAGTCAGTAAGAAAACACCCGAAAATTACAGATCGATTTTTGATCGGCACGAAATCGATTGTTCCTCTTGTGTTATGGTTGGCAATTCCATTCGCTCGGATATTCTCCCGTCCATGAAGGTGGGTTGTTGGGGAGTCTTGGTCTGCAATGAGCCAAACTGGGAATACGAAAATGAAGCCAGAAAACCGGTGGATTCAAACAGATATTTTGAAATCTCGGAATTGGTACAACTACAAAATGTATTGTCAAAAATAAATTCTGCTTAAACGGTCTTGAAGATTACAAAGTAAAATGATATAGAGACCTTTGGGATTATTGGTCACAAAATAAAATCAATATTGTGGCTTTGAAATTAAGTACAGGCAAGTGATTACTAAAATCGTTACATCAAAATTTTGCGCACAATTTATAACTGTTTTGGCAACAATTATAATTGCGTGTTCTATTCATGGCGAAGCCAAGGCGGCACCATATGCCGCGGTTGTAATGGACGCAAGGAATGGGGAAATACTGCATTCAAGAAGCGCTGACAGGATACTTCATCCTGCATCCTTGACCAAAATGATGACCCTTTATGTTGTATTCGAGGCAGTTGAGAATGGTGAGATTTCCTTGGATACAAGGGTACTGATTTCCAAAAGGGCTGCAGCTGAACCCCCGTCAAAACTTTACCTGCGTGCCGGATCAAGGGTTCGGTTGAGATACCTAATCAGGGGAGCTGCTGTAAGATCGGCCAATGATGCCTCAACAGCCCTTGCCGAAGCCATTGAGGGTAGTCTGGAAGAATTCGCGAGACGAATGAACAACACAGCAAAGCAAATGGGTATGAATAATACCCATTTCAAAAATGCCAATGGATTGACCCAAAAGGGGCATTACTCCACAGCAAGGGATATGACCATTCTCGGTCGTCACATGGTTTATGATTATCCCGACTATTATAATCTCTTTTCAAGGAAATACACCAATGTTGGTGGCCAAACCGTTTACAATACAAACCGGAGATTCCTGACAAATTACAGTGGTGCTGACGGTATAAAAACAGGCTATACCCAAGCTGCCGGTTTCAATTTGGTAGCATCTGCAAAGCGCGGTAATGTTCGCATAATTACAACGGTATTTGGCGGCAAATCAACCACCACCAGAAATGCACAGGTCGCCAAATTGATGGATTTGGGATTCTCCAGGGCCAAAGCCAATGTCAGGCTGGTCAAACCCAAAGTTCCTCCCTATGGCAAGTATACCCTTAACGGAAAGGTTTTGGCCGAGTTATCCTCTCCGACACTCAGGCCAGGGGTTTTGGTTGAAATGGGTGACATGCAAGAAAAGGTGGAATCTGTAGAAGTGGATTATGCAGGTCTTGATGATTCAAACCAGTCAGAAATCATCGAATTGGGAGGAGCATCCGACCCATTGATGATTGATGGGCAAGAATGGGACAGTTTCTCACCCTTGCCGAGACCCAGAGGGCTTACCTTGCTAAAAGGTACAAATATCGTGTCCAAGAATTCCGGTGTGGTTCTCGGAACCTATTATTCAAAAAGCCTTGCCAACAGCAATGCCAGAAGATTGGAGTTCATGGTGCCTTCGGAGTTGTTTTCGGCCAAGAAAATTCTGATTGATGATGGTCGTGGTATTGTATTGAAGTACATCGGGATGGATGAAAAATCGGCTGAGAAAGTATGCCGTATACTCACCCGACGCAAGTCCGAATGTCAGGTGATCTATATCAGATAGCTGGTTGGGTAATCCCGCTCTAATTCAAATAGGCGGCAGCCATGAGTGATTTGGTATAATCCGTTTTGGGGTTTTGAAAAATTTCCTCGGTTGAACCACTTTCGACAATGTCACCACCTTGCATGACAATTATCTTGTGGGAAAGTGATTTTACGACCCGCAAATCATGACTAATGAATATATAGGATAGGTTTTTCTCTCGCTGGATTTTTAGTAACAAATCGACAATTTGCGATTGGACCGTTCGGTCAAGGGCTGATGTGGGCTCATCAAGAATAAGCAATTCAGGGCTGAGGATCATTGCTCTTGCTATGGCAATCCTTTGCCGTTGACCGCCTGAGAATTCATGGGGATATCTTCCCATCATTTCTGGTTCAAGACCGACCTCGACAAGGATTTTGGAGGCCAATTCGTTTATTTCGTCCTTGGACAGGGACCTATGTATCCTCAGCCCTTCCGACACAATTTGTCCAACAGTCATCCTCGGGGAAAGTGAACCGTACGGATCCTGAAATACGATCTGCATGTTTCTTCGAAACCGGCGTACATTGGCACTTGACAAGTTGCCAATTTGATTTCCATTGATTGATATAGAACCTTCCGAGGTAACGAGTTTGAGAATCGCAAGTGCTATGGTCGTTTTTCCCGATCCTGATTCACCCACAATGCCAAGTGTTTCCCCACGTTCGATTTGAAAGTCTGCGGTATTTACTGCCTTGACATGTCCAACTGTTCGTCGGAGAACACCACGCTTGATCGGAAACCAGACCTTGAGTTTATTGACCATCAATATCGGGTTGCGCTCCTTGACTATGGCATCGGGTGAACCAGAGGGTTCGGCTGCGAGTAGGGCCTTGGTATAGGGATGTTCGGGTGTCTCGAAAACCTTCTTTTTATTACCATTCTCCACAATACTACCGTCCTTCATCACGAGAACCCTGTCGGCAATGTTTCTTACGATATTGAGATCATGGGTAATGAATAACAACCCCATGCCCTCTGATTCCTTGAGGTCGGTAAGCAGCTTCAATATTTGGGCCTGAATGGTTACATCCAAAGCTGTGGTAGGTTCATCAGCAATCAGGAGTGAAGGATTGTTGGCAAGGGCCATGGCAATCATGATTCTTTGCCTTTGACCACCCGAAAACAGGTGGGGATGGCATTTCAACCTTGATTCCGGATTGTCAATCCCGGTTTTTTCCAGAAGTTCCAAAATCTTCTTTCTGGCTTGTCCTCCAACCAGATTTTGGTGAATTCTCAAGCTTTCTCCAACCTGTTTTTCCAAGGTATGCAAAGGGTTGAGGGAAGACATCGGCTCCTGAAAAATGAAACTGATCTCATTACCCCTGATCTGCTGTAGGGTCTTCAGATCGACATCAACAAGTTCCTGCCCCTTAAATTTGACCGAACCCGTAATTTGGGCATTCCCAGGCAGCAAACCCACGGTAGATAGGGCTGTTACCGATTTCCCGGAACCCGATTCGCCAACAATGGCTACGGTTTCCCCCTTGTCAACACTCAGTGATACCTTCTTGACGGCCTCAATCGTACGTCCCTCCTGGGTAAAGGTTATGGAGAGGTCGTTTGTTTCTAGCAGGTTCTGGCTCACGAGAAGGTTTTCCTAGGATCAAACGCATCACGTACTCCTTCAAAAATGAATACGAGAAGTGACAACATTATGGCAAAGGTAAAGAAAGCCGTGAATCCCAACCAGGGTGCCTGAAGGTTTTGCTTGGCCTGAAGTGTCAGTTGTCCAAGGGAAGGGGCCGAGGAGGGCAAGCCAAAGCCAAGAAAATCCAAGGCAGCCAGTGAACCGATTGTTCCGGTAATGATAAAAGGCATAAGTGTTACTGAAGCAACCATGGCATTGGGCAACAAATGCCTGAACATGATAACTGTATTGGAAACTCCCATGGCCTTGGCTGCCCGGACATATTCAAAATTGCGTGCCCTGAAGCTTTCAGCCCTTACCACGCCGACTAAGCTGGTCCAGCCAAATAGGGTCATCAAGAATACCAACAGCCAGAAGTTCATTTGCCAAATCGCTGCTACAATAATGATGATATAAAGAGACGGTGTAGACCCCCACAGTTCAATAACCCGCTGGAAGAACAAGTCAATCAAACCACCAAAATACCCCTGAACAGCACCCGCAGCTATTCCAATGACGGATGTAAGGAGGGTAACAACACCCGTAAAGAGTATGGACAGTCGAAAACCATAGATTACCCTAGCCAGGACATCCCTTGCGGTATCATCGGTACCCAGCCAATGTTCGGAATCGGGTGCTGATGGTGCAGGTTTTCCCAAATCATCAACGGTATCATAGGAAAAGGGAATGAGAGGCCATATCATCCAACCACTTGAGATTTCTTCCCCATCGACTATTCCATCTTGGGCATCTTCCAAAATGTCTTCCGGCTCATAGACACAATCAAGGATACCACCGGTTTCGATGAGGCATTGAACCTCGATGTCTCGGTAGACAGCTTCAGTGAGATATTCGCCTCCAAAATCTTTCTCGGAGTGAAATGATAGGATGGGAAAATACAGATCACCACGATAATTTATCAGAATGGGTTTTTCGTTGGCGATGAATTCAGAGAATAGGGAAATGACAAAAAGCACCATGAAGATACGCAAGGACCAAACCGCTCTACGGTTGGAACTGAAGTTCTTTAGCCTTCGTCGATTGATTGGAGATAGAGTAATCATTTTTCCCTAGATTCAAAATCTATGCGGGGATCAATCCAGACATAGGTTAGATCGGAGATGATACCCACGATCAATCCCAGCAGACCAAACACGAACAGGGTGCCGAAAATTACAGGATAATCTCTCGCAACGGCGGCCTCAAAACCCAATCTACCCAAACCGTCAAGTGAGAAGATGGTTTCAATAATGAGTGAGCCACTGAAGAAAACAGCAACGAAGATGGCCGGAAATCCTGAAATGACTACCAGCATTGCATTGCGGAAGATATGGCCGTAAAGTACCCTTCTTTCGGTTAATCCCTTGGCCCGGGCAGTCATGACATATTGCTTGTTGATCTCCTCAAGGAAGGTGTTCTTGGTCAATAGGGTAAGTGTAGCAAATGCGGAAATGGTTGAGGCAACCACGGGGAGGAAAATATGCCAGAAATAATCAATGATCTTGCCAATTAGCGACAGGTCGGCAAAATTGTCGGAGACCAGTCCCCGGAGGGGAAAAATCTTGAAATAGGAACCACCGGCGAAGAGTACCAAGAGCAGGATGGCAAAAAGGAAACCCGGAATGGCATAGCCTACGATGACTGCTCCTGAGGTCCAGGTGTCAAACTTGCTACCATCCCTTACTGCTTTTCTGACACCCAAGGGAATGGAAATCCAATAGGCCAGCAAGGTTGACCATAAACCCAATGAAATTGAAACCGGCATTTTTTCCAAAACAAGTTCAATGACACTGATGGACCGGAAATAGCTTTCACCAAAATCCAGCCTCAGATAGTCCCACATCATGTTCAGAAACCGTTCCAAGGGAGGTTTGTCAAATCCGAACTGAATTTCCAGCTCCTTTAGAAATTCCTCAGGAAGGCCGGTAGCACCAAGATATTTGTCATCTGAACCCAATCGTTCATTGGCAATTTCATTGCCGGTACCGGCAAAATTGGCGAAAACATCTCCTTCACCTTCCATCTGGGCCAGGATTTGTTCAATTGGACCTCCCGGCACGAATTGCACCAAGGTAAAATTGATAATCATGATACCCAGAAGGGTAGGTATGACCAAGGCCAACCTTCGAAGGATGTAGGCTCCCATTAAAGTTTCAAACCTTTATTCGCTGAATGCACCTTGGGATATAAGGTTCTGACGCTTCTCCTCGTTGGACCACCAAAAATCCAAAAAGCCCAATGCAAAGGGAGGTATGTTTTCCGGATATTCATACATGTCGTAATAGGCAACCGTATGGAAATCCTTGTACCAATGGAAAATCACGATGCGTTGTTGACGAAGTACCCTGTCTAGGGCAATCACGCCTCTTTCAAGTTCCTCAATGGTATTGGCATCCAGAATATAGGTTATGATTTCGTCAACTGCCGAATTGGCTAAGCCTGTATCATTGAAAATACCATCTACATATTCCGAACCCAGATATTGTCTCAGTGCCCCACCTGGTTCGAAACTAATAGGAAAGTTGGTTGTAATGATATCGAAATCACGATCCTTTTCCCTCTGACGGAGCTGAGCTGGATCGATCTTCTGGAGGTAGGCATCAATTCCCAACTGTTTCAGATTCTCTACAAAGGGTTGAATAATTCTTTCAAAAGTTGCTGATGCGGTCAGGAATTCAATCTCAAGCTGCTGTCCGCTTGCATTTTTACGAATGCCATTATCCCCGACCATCCAACCTGCTTCATCCAGAAGCCTGGAGGCTGCTCGCAAATTCTTCCTGTCCAGTCTTCTTTCAGGGTCGGATACAGGTGAAATTACGGGTTCTTCGGTAAATATTTCCTCAGCCAGCATATCTCTGAGGGGTTCCAGCACAATCAATTCTTCTGATGATGGCAAGCCCTCAGCCTTCAGATGGCTGTTCTCCCAGTAGGCATCAATTCTTTTATACAAATTATGAAAGGTTGTTGCATTAGTCCATTCATAATTGAACATCAGGGAAATGGCTTCCCTCACCCGAATATCATGGAACTTTTCCTTTCTCAGATTGAAGGCAAAACTCTGACCATTCGGAAGGCTTCCATCCGGAATTTCATCCTTGACAACCCAACCTTTTTCAATTGAGGGGAAATCATATCTGGTTGCCCAGTTTTTAGAAATATATTCGGGTCTAAAAGTCGTCTCACCTGCCTTGAATCCTTCAAAAGCTGCTTCCTGATCAGCAAAATAATCAATTCTTATACGGTCGAAATTGTTTCGTCCTATCATAGTAGGGATGTTTGCTCCCCAATAATCCGGGTTTCTTCTATAAACCAAACTTTTGTTTACGTCCATGGTTTCGAGTACATATGGGGACGATCCCAACGCTGGTTCCAATCTTGATTCATCAAGTTTTGCACCTGTGTCCTCAAACCACTTTTTGGAAAAAATGGGTAATCCCCCAATCAGGGTAATGTCATTTCTAGTAGAACGTTCGGTTGAATTAAAAGTGAATTTTATCTTGTAGGGTGAAAGGATTTCTGCCGAAACAACAGCCTTTCCCAATTCGGATTTGAAAGAGGCCAATCCCTCTTCCAGAAGCAGTTCATAACTGAATATAACATCTTCGGCAGTCAGTTCGGATCCATCGGAAAACCTTGCTTCAGGTCTAAGATTGTATATTACCCAGGTTCGGTCTTCAGGATATTCTATGGTTTCAGCAAGCAAACCATAAACCGAACTTACCTCATCGGCACTGCCTTCGAGCATGGATTCAAAGAAAATAGAAGATAGGGCCCCCGATTGTCCTTTGCGACTATAGGGATTCATGGAATCAAAATTGCCGTAGGTTGCGATGGAAATTTCCCCACCTTTGGGAGCTGCTGGATTTACATAATCAAAATGTTGAAAATCACTGGGGTATTTCAAATTACCGAATTTAGATATGCCGTGGGAAACAATTACATTTTGGTCTTCACTTGCGAAAGAAAAAGTTGTTCCAGCTACTGAAACAATGGTGGATATCAATAATGCTTTAATACCCTTACTCAAGTAGTTCATTTTCAATTTTCCTCCATGCCTATTTTTGAGGTTTCTGGGATAGTGTAAACATTTTGAAAGGAAACTCCTTACAATTTTTAGTTAACTTGTGAATTATGGATCAGGGCCATAGTGATTTGTAAGAATAACTCAGCCCGGATACGATTTTTCAGGTTGTTTGATACAAGGTCAAAGCCAAAGGATGTTTCAGAGTGAGTATAAAAAACTTACTGCGATGACTCAATCAGATATGCTATCAGGTTAGCTCTATCGTTATCCTTCTTCAAACCTGCAAAAACCATCTTTGTTCCGGGTACGTATTTTTTTGGATTAACCAGAAAATCACTTAATTGCTGAACTGTCCAATTGCCCTCAAATTCGGCCATGGAAGAAGAATATTTGAAATCCGAAACAGCACCCACAGGCCTGTCGATAATTTGGAAAAGGTGTGGTCCAACGGAGTTCTGACCATCTTCAAGTTTATGACATGCCTGACATTTTGTAAATACTCGTTGTCCCTTGGTGACATCTGCTGAAGCCAAAAGTTCAGTAATATCAACCGGTTCTGCCTCAACCTCAGTGTCTTCCACTTCTTCCAATGCCACCAACTCAACAACACCAGGATTGTGGCTTTCGACATGATATATTGACTCGGCTGCCCATAAACCAAATAGAAAAAACAGCATTGCCCCGCAAAGAGCTGCCACTATTTTGGTTGAGGTCATTGTATCAAGCATTAAATGATCCAAATTTTAGAAAATATTATTTGCAAACCTATGTAATGTAACTGCACCCAAATATGCAACATCTAGTGAAAATTTCTAGATTGAAAAATATAGAAAAATGAGTGTTTAAGTTGAAAAAAATAATTTCATTTCAGGGAGAGGAGGGAGCCTATTCCCATGAGGCTTGTCGTCTGGCACGTCCAGATTGGAACTATTTACCCTGTATTTCATTTGAAGATGCCATTTCGTCAGTGTTGGACAATAAATCTGAAGAGGCTATGCTTCCCGTCGAGAACTCCATTTATGGCAGAGTTGCAGATATACACAAACTACTGCCGGAATCGGGGCTTTTCATCAATGACGAGGTTTTTGTTAGGATTGAAATCAATCTCATGGTCCTTCCCGGTACTTCTCTGGAAGAGGTAAAATATGCCTACAGCCATCCTGTACTCCTTGGGCAATGCAAAAAATTCCTCAAGCAACATAACATAATCCCATTGACATCTGTTGACACCTCTGGTTCAGCAAGGCTGATTTCAGAAAAACAAGATCCTTCCTACGCAGCCTTGGCTTCCAACCTGGCAAGCCAGATTTTCAAATTGCAAATCATCCGCAAGAACATTGAGGATTCCCATTTCAACCGGACCCGGTTCATAATCATGTCAAAAAACAGAAAATGGGAAAGAAGAAGTGAAAGCATGATGACCTCTTTTGTCTTTGCGGTTCGAAACATTCCGGCCTCCCTATACAAAGCCATGGGAGGTTTCGCTACCAATAATGTGAATATGGTCAAGCTTGAAAGCTACATGGTTGGGGGTTCATTTAATGCAACCCAGTTTTTTGCTGAAATAGAGGGCCATCCCGAGGATGATGGTGTCCTTCTGGCATTGGAAGAACTAAAATTCTTTACTGAATACCTGGAAATTATCGGGGTTTACCCCGCCCATAAGGCCAGGTTGGAAGTAAATTCCAAATCTTGAAACATTCCAAGTAGCCAAAACCCTTTACTGCAGAGAATGCAGGTTTCCCATTCTTTCTTTCATCTTCCCTGAAGAAGTCGGAGTTCTTGAAGCCGAGTAACCTTTTGGAGATCGTACTTGACCTGGTTTACTTTGATCAAAGACCAATGCATTCAAACTTGAAAGGGACATTGAGCACAACCTATCGGGCAGTCAACTATGGGCTTACGAAAAAACAATGCAGAAGTAACCATTTTACAGTTTCAGGAATCTAATCCCTAAGACAGAACGGCATTTTCCATTTCGGTCGTCATGCAGTATCGTGCTAATTGACAATCCTACGCCTTTCATAAGGGCAGAAAATTTACACACCATTCAAATGATGATACCTTCCAGCCATTTTCTAATAAGGAATTCCGCAATGGAACCCTTGCGGGGAAGTGAGATATCCGTCCTGCTTCCATCATAGATGTCCATGACTTCTTCTCGTTCGAGCCAAATGGCATTTTCAATTTCATTTTTCTGGGGATTAATTGTGTCATTACTTGCCTCGCCCCTGCACCCAATCATCAAGGATGTTGGAAAGGGCCATGGTTGTGATGAAAGATAACTTACGTTTTCCACAAGAATTTCGGTTTCTTCATAAACTTCCCGGACTACAGCAGATTCAATTGATTCACCTGGTTCCATGAAACCTGCCAAGAGGGAATGCATTCCCTGTGGCCAATGATAAGACCTTCCGAACAAAGCCTTGTTTTGTCGCAATATCAGCATGATGACTACAGGATCACATCTTGGAAAATGTTCAGATTTGCAGGCAGGACAAATCCTTGACCAACCCCCATTCTTGATATCCGAAGGATGACCGCAAAACGAACAATACCTATGAGTGTAATGCCATCCCAATAATGCCTTTCCGATAGCCAGCAATTCCGCCAAGAGTGATTCCTGAAGATAGGGCAGGAGCATTCTAAGGCCCTTGAAATAATATTCAGGAAAATTAGGGTGTTGATATTGGGAAGGGTCAAACAGCCTGTTCTCGACAACATTTACTGTTAATGGGGTATTCTCCCTTGTGATGTCACCTGCAAAATAATCAGTACCATCACAAGAACCCAGATATACCATTGTTCCCAATGTTTTGATCAGCTCCTTTTCAGCTAACAGAAAAACCGGGTTGGACTGATTGTCCACCATCGGCATGCCCTTCCAAAAAAGCAACAAACGGGAATCTTTTCCGAGGACAGCTTTTTCAAGAAAATCAGCATCAGAACGTTTATCAATTTTACGTTCAAGTTGTGATGGTCTGGCAAAGGTAGCAAAATCATTAAAATTCATCTGGTGCATTATCTTCTTTTCGGTTATCGCAATCAAAGGATGTAATTTCCCCATTTCAACGAATTTGAATTCAATTACACAAGTAATTAAACCATTTGAATCCTTGAGAAAATCAACCGCCATACTATTTTTACTCGGGAGAGATTGAATCAGGTGTTCACATTACGAACCCGGTCAGGTCTGAAAGGAAGCAGCCGTAGTAATCACTGAATGGGTTGAATTTCAATCTCTCGCTGAACCGGTAACCCCTCACCAAATAAAAACTAATTTTTGCTGAAATGATTCGTTTCGAATTAATTTCTCATTCCCTGTTTGATGTCAAAAATATGACAATCTGAATGAGAGTACAGCTAATCAAGTTGATTAAGGCTTCACGCACTCAAGCGTATCTCTTTAAATTTTTGAAGATACCCTTTAATAGTTTATCAATTGAAAAATGTTATCGTCTTGATTTGTGAGGCCTTAGTGAGTGATTTTATAAACCCCATTAAACAATCCCTGTTTGATTTTTTGAGCGAATTAAAATCGAACAATAATCGGGATTGGTTTGCTGATAACAAGCATCGTTATATTTCCGACGTGCGTGATCCATTGCTTGAGTTTATTTATCATTTCGGTGAACCACTTGCCCAAATAAGTCCGCATTTCATTGCTGATTCCCGACCGAATGGAGGTTCACTGTTCAGAATTTACCGTGATGTACGGTTTTCGAAGAACAAGGACCCTTACAAAACCAATGCCGGAGTTCATTTTAGGCATATTGATGGCAAGAATGTACATGCTCCCGGCTTTTATCTTCACCTTGAGCCTGGCAGCTGTTTTGCCGGTTGCGGAGTATGGAGACCGGATGGGGAGGCTCTCAAGCAAATAAGGAATGAAATCGTAGACAATCCCAAAAACTGGACAGATATCATCAGCGAGAAAAATTTTCAGAACACTTTTGATTTTCATGGAGAAAAACTGAAACGGCCTCCCAAAGGTTATGATTCAGAACACCCACAGATAGAGGATCTCAAACGAAAGAGTTTTATAGTGCTTAGCAATTTGAAGGAAGACCAAATCACCAGCCCAGTATTCCCAGCAATTTTTACAGAAATACTTAAATCCAGTTCACCATTTGTCAGTTTCCTAACCCGTGCAGTTGGCGTTCCGTTTTAACGATTTTGGATTCTGTATTATTGGTGGAAATAGCCTCTTCATCCAGATCAGGAACCAAATCTTGTTTTGTCTACTCTTAAAATTGGTATTCTGACAAGGCAACTCTTATTAATTGTGTAAATCGGATATTTCATGAAAAAACAATCAACTCCTCAATGGTGGGCTGATCAAGATTTGCTTAAATTCAGATAGATAATTTTGTAAAATAAATCAAAGTCAATTTATCAATCCAATTTGATTGCCTTGAATTGAAGGACCCTATGAGTAATTCCACCGGTAAATATCAGGTATTGGCACGAAAATACCGGCCGACAAAATTTTCTGAGGTTATTGGTCAGGATGCCTTGGTGAGGGTAATCGAGAATTCATTCAAGTCAGGCAGGATCGCTCAGGCCTTTATTCTGACAGGGGTAAGGGGTGTCGGAAAAACGACAACTGCCCGATTACTGGCCAAAGGCATGAATTGCATAGGCAAGGATGGTACAGGGACAGTTACTACAGAACCTTGTAATGAATGCACCCATTGCATTGCCATAGCTAACGGCAACCACATGGATGTTCTTGAAATGGATGCTGCATCCAGGACAGGTGTCAATGATATCAGGGAATTGCTTGAAACCGTCCAGTATCAACCAAATACTGCAAGATACAAGGTCTATATCATTGATGAAGTTCACATGCTCTCAAGAAGTGCGTTTAATGCCCTCTTGAAGACATTGGAAGAACCACCAGAGCATGTGGTATTCATCTTTGCAACAACCGAAATTCGTATGGTTCCGGTTACGATTTTATCACGGTGTCAACGATTTGATCTGCGAAGGATAGAACCCCATGTTTTAATAAAACATCTTCAGTCGATTGCCGAGCGGGAAGGTGCCCAGGTAGATGAGGATGCCATGAAACTTCTTGTCAGAGCTGCTGAGGGATCAGTTCGGGATGGGATCAGTCTTCTGGATCAGGCAATCTCCTTTTCCACAGGACACATAACCGCAGAAGTTACCAGGAATATGCTGGGTCTCGTTGACAAGGGCAGAATTCTGGATTTGGTCGAAGTGATATTTAAGGGAGATGCGGCCGGTGCCTTGGAAGAATTGAAGGCACAATACAATGATGGTGCCGACCCTCAAACCATTTTAATGGATCTTTCGGAAACAATTCATTTTCTGACTGTCGTTAAAATCAATGCCAAAACCCTTGATGACCCTACCTTGTCTCCTGAAGAGAAGACCAGAGGCTTGGAATTGAGTTCAAAACTGTCATTTCCAGTTTTGCATCGTGCTTGGCAAATGTTGCTGAAAATATTACAGGAATTGTCCTATTCCCCGGATCACATTATGGCAGCAGAAATGGCCATGATCAGGTTGACCCATGTTGCAGAATTACCTACTCCCCATGAAATGGTTAAAAAACTTTCTATCCAGAAAGATGACCAACCTGCTACAGAAACTGGAGATCCCCCCATAGAGAGAATTTCAGTTGAAAAAGTTCAAGCGGAAATAAAGGAATCTCTACCATCTGCCAAAAGCAAAGAAGAAGGAAATATCGAAAAATTTTCTACAGACCCAAAACCCGAGTTGAGAGAACCACCAGTAGAAAAGCCCAATCATACACATGATCAAAAGCAACAGATTTCAAAAGAAAATCCGAAACAACGAGGGTTGAAAGACAATAAACTGGTAGCCAGTGTATTTGAGGCGTTTCCAGAAGCTAAATTGGTAAAATGATATTATAGCATTCCGAAAGGAATAAACTAAGGAAAAGGTATGATACCAGATAAATTCAATCCGATGAAAATTGCAGAACTAGCCAAGGCGGGCAAGGAATTAAAAAACGAGCTACTCCTTGCCAACAAGGAAATCGAAGAAATGGTAATAATGGCAGAAAGTCCCTGTCAAACGGTCAAGGTGCTTTGCAATGGCAATGGAATGATATACGAGGTGATTTTTAATCAGGACAGGTTGAATCCCGATGCCGAGATCGATTTGTCCGAAGCCACCACGGAAGCAATAAAGAAGGTCCAATCAGAAGCGGTTGTAATTTCAGCTGAAAGAAGGAGGAAAGTAACCGAGAAAGTGGGACTGCCTTCTGATTTCAATTTCAATATTTAATGGCCCGCAAGAACGAAATCCAATTACTTGTCGATCAATTCGCAAGGTTGCCGGGGCTGGGGCCGAAATCCTCAAAACGGATTGTACTGCATCTTATTAAGAACAGGACCCAACTGCTTGAGCCAATGGTCAAGATGTTGGAGAACTTTACCGAAATCATCGATCATTGCCAGATTTGTGGTAATGTAACCTTGCATTCCAAATGTGATATTTGCAGTGATGAAAATCGCCAGAAAAATGTGATATGTGTTGTGGAATCCGTAATTGATTTATGGGCCTTGGAAAAAACGGAAATCTACCGAGGGCAATATCATGTTCTTGGTGGTGTCCTTTCAATCTTCGAGGGTATCGGACCTGAGGAGCTTGGTATTCCCCAACTGATAAATAGAATCAAGCATGAGGCAATCTCAGAAGTGATTCTAGCCATGAATGCAACTGTCCCAGGACAGTCAACAACCCACTTTATCGTGGAACAATTGGAGGGTTTGAATATTAAAATTACAACCCTCGGGAGAGGTATTCCTTCAGGTGGTGAATTGGATTATCTTGATTCCACCACCATAACCTCGGCACTCAATTCACGGCAGGAATACTGATGTTATTCTGATCACGTTTTTCTTGCAATTTCAAAGAATGTAATGACGCAAATCGGTCCAGAACAAAAAAAGCGGATGGCAAGTGAATGGTTTACCGACTTGTCGAACCAGATATGTGAACGTTTTGAAAAATTGGAAAGGGAACTTCATGCCCCGGAAGGTTTTACGACCGAGCCTGGTAGTTTCCTACAACAGAAAACGACAAGAACTGCCATGGATGGAAGTGATGCTGGAGGTGGTGTCATGTCCAAGATGGCATCAGGCAAGGTCTTTGAAAAAGTTGGTGTCAATGTTTCAACCGTTTATGGAAGTCTTTCTCCCAATATGGTTGAGGTACTCAAGAAAAGAAAAAAAATTGAGGATGAGGAATCAGGCTTTTGGGCCAGTGGGATATCACTCGTTGCCCATCTAAACCACCCTAGGGTACCAGCTGTTCACTTTAATACACGGATGTTCATGACTAAACAGGAAACATGGTTCGGCGGAGGTACGGATTTAAATCCGTGTATCGAATATCCTGAGGATAAAACCCTGTTCCACACCTCCCTCAAGGAAATCTGCGACCGGCATGATCCAGGTTACTATGAAGAGTTCAGGGATTGGGCTGACAGGTATTTTTATATTCCACACAGAAAAAGGGCCAGAGGGGTGGGTGGAATCTTTTTTGATGATTTGGATACAGGTAACTGGGCAAATGACTTTGAGTTTGTCATGGATGTAGGAAAAACCTTTCTAAGTGTTTATCCGGAGATTGTAACGTTGCGACAAAATGAGCCCTGGACCGAGGATGACAGAGAAAAACAATTGCTTCACAGGGGGTTATATACCGAATTCAATCTGATTTACGACCGGGGGACAAAATTTGGCCTGGAATCAGGACATGATCCAGATGCCGTACTGATGAGTTTACCGCCACTTGCCAAATGGAAATGACCTGCGTGAGTGGAGAATAGCGTTCAAAATTCTCGTATCAGTTTTACTAGCTTTTCCACATGCTGGATGGGTGTAGTTGGCAGGATACCATGTCCAAGGTTGAAAATGTGAGGAAAATCGTAGCAGGATTTAAGAATGTTCTGGGTTTCACTCTCCAGCCTTTCCTTGCCACTGACAAGTGTCAGGGGATTCAGATTGCCTTGGATACAATGTACGGAAGGTAAAAACTTATCCACAATATCCAGGCTGACATTCTGGTCCAGTGCCAAACAATCAACATTCAGATTCGAGACAAACCCTGGAAGTTTCATCCCGGACCCCTTGGGAAAAGCGATAATTGGGATATGGGGAAACCTGTGTTTAAGGGTAGTGATGATATGAGCATTTGGTTTGGTCACATAATTGTCAAAAAAAAGTCCCTCCAGAGAACCTGCCCAGCTGTCAAATAGTTTTACCACTTCCACACCGGCTTCTATTTGTCGGGTTAGATACTCGATTGTAGCATCAGTGAGAAGTGAAATGATTTGATCAAACAGTTCAGGATTCCGAACCATGAATTCCTTGGAAGTTACCTGACCCGTTTCGCCCTTGCCGGTGATGAGGTAGGTGGCTACGGTCCATGGTGAACCAGCGAAACCAATCAGGGTTACATGTGGAGGTAATTTTGTCAAAATTCTTTCGATGGTTTCATAGACAGGATTCAGAGTTTCATGTATCTCCTCTTTATCCTTCAGCCGATAAAGTTGTTCCCGGGTTTGTATCGGGGAAAGACGGGGCCCAACATTCTCCACAAATTTGACATCCACTCCCAAAGCTTGAGGCAATAAAAGTATGTCAGCGAACAATATGGCTCCATCAAATCCAAATCGGGTTATTGGTTGCAAGGTAACTTCACTGGCCAGCTCGGGGTTATAACAGAGGGAAAGAAAGTCCTTGGCCTGACTCCGCAAGGCCCTGTATTCAGGCAGATATCTGCCGGCCTGTCTCATCAGCCAAATTGGTGGTGGGTTCAGATTCTCACCTTCAAGAACCCTGAGCAGTGGTTTGCGAATATTGTTCATTTAGCCTAAAAGTGCATTTGGTACGTTGTTTCTTAGAATGGTTTCCGTTCAAGTGGAACAAAATATAAACAAACTCACGCAAGATAATGAATTTGCATTCCTTCTTTGAAGATTAAGTTATTGATGAGGTTCAATCAATTTTACAAAACCAGAAATAAAATCAAGTAATGAACAAGATAAAATCACAAATTAGAATTGGGTCCAGGGGTTCCAGATTAGCCTTGCTTCAAGCCGGAGAAGTAAAAAAGCTGCTCCTTGAAGATCTGGATTGGGAGGAAGACAGGATAGAGGTAGTTCCCATCAAAACCCTTGGTGACAAGATTACTGACAGACCCTTCCGGGAGTTGGAAGGTAAGGGAGTGTTTTGTAGGGAAATCGAGAAAGAAATAATAGCTGGAAATATTGATATTGGTGTTCATTCCTTGAAGGATATGCCATTTGAACAACCTGAAGGCCTTTCCATGGCTGGATTTCTCAAACGTGAAAATCCGCTTGATGTACTGATATCGAGGAAGGGTGAAACCATAGAATCCTTGCCAGCAGGAATAAGGATTGGTACTTCAAGCATCAGACGGAAAAAACAAATATTAAATGCCAATCCTGAAGTGGCGGTTGTGGAAATCAGGGGCAATATAGATTCTCGCATTGGAAAATGGGAAAATGGTGATGTTAATGGCATTGTTCTAGCTGCAGCCGGATTGAACAGAATGGGCATTTGGGATATTCCCAGATACGAAATCCCAGTTGAAACCTGCCTGCCAGCACCATCACAAGGAGTTATTTGTCTCGAAACCCATAAAGATGAAGAATGGCTTAATTCGCTCATTGAAGGTATTTCGCATAACCCGACCAAAATTCAGGCAACGACCGAAAGGTATTTCCTTAATACACTTGAGGGTTCTTGTGAATTGCCAGTTGGTGCCCTGGCTGAAATCAAGGGGACGGACATAACCCTGACAGGTGAGTTTTTTTCAGAAAAGAAAGGGGAGTTGTTAAGGGGAATGAAAACGGCTCCAATTGCTTCCCATTTGGATTTGGGAAGAGAATTGGCAGAATCCCTTCTTTCCAGGGAATAGGTTATTCAAGGTATTGTTAGAAATTGTCTGGAAGTTCCATTTCATTCAGCAATTCGGCAAATTGAGCACCATGCATGTCCCGGTCAAGTCGGCTTCCCTGAATATGGGTACGTGGAAAACTGATTTTTATTACATTTAAATCAGGGATCTCAAAAATTTCAAAACTGTCTTTTTTTACATTGTAGAGATGGGAAAGCGTGTCACCATCTAATAAACCAAGTATTCGCTTGAGGCTGTTTTGGTTCCTACAGAAAATATCAACGGTTACCGTGAAAGGACCGGCATTTTTGGATCGGATTTTGAAGACTTTGTCACGAAGGTTAGCCATTTGCCTCAAACACCTCTATTTTGAAAATTTCCAGGGGGTCATCCAGTTCCAATGCATGGTTCAAGCAGAACTCATACAATGGTCCCCTTTCGGTTTCTGCCGGGGAGTAAGGGAAGGAAAATGTCGGCAGTTCCTCTTTGTCAGATAAGGGGAAATGAAGCAGGTAGGGATTGATGTGCTTGGCTATTTCATTTGCAAGTTCCTGGGTTTCAGCGGTTATGATGCTCAGAATTCCAACTTCAACAGGTTGCGATGACCGGTATTCAAGTGAACCAAGTGTTGCTTCGGACCCAATAATTCTGAAATCCAAATGGCAGGTATCGGCATCAACTCCAAACTTCTCGTCAAGCGAGTTTTCAAGGAATTGCTTTAACTTTTCGACCCAAGTATGAATATTCCGGACATAATGAGCATTTCGAATCATTGTCAGGCTTGTCGTCTGGTAGCCGGCAATTCTGACACCTTCAATTTTTACACTGTATTGGGGAAAGGGTATCCACTTACCGCCCGATACCCTGACTTTTCGGTCGGAAACCGCTTCATAGGTGGTGTTTTTGACATCAAGATAGCCACCTGGTTCGTATAATATGAACGGGTCCGAATTTTCATAGAGCATATGGGCTGATACCGTATGAGGGGTACATTGAGCCATGGGATCAAGAGGTTCGATTTCAAAGTAATCCTCATGAAAATCAACCTGCACGCATCCGCTCAGAGGGTTGGTTGAACACAAGGCCCCGCATTCAGATACCTTTGCACCGTGCCAGGCAATGCCGGGTGGAATGCCTGACATCAGGGGCAAGGCAGCAATTGATGCTGTATCCGTTGCTCGGCCAGCGATAATTATATCGGCATTTCTGGCCAATGCTTCCTGGATTTGTTCCACCCCCATCAGGGCAACCATTCCGGTGCAATCATTGATGATTTCTTCCGAAATATCCGGAGCATGTTTCAAGGTTTTCAGTCGACCGGTTTGAAGAGCAGACACAACCTGCTGCCGGGTTAGTGAAGATTTGATGGTTCCGATTCGCAAATCCTTTTTGGTGGTGCGAAGCAGATTCTTGGTAATTTCAACCATCCAGTCAACCGATTGGTCTGTTCCACAAGTACCGGAAGAGCCAATTACAAGCGGGATATCTGCGGTCTCTCTGGCCGCTAGCAAATATTTCCATTCACCCGAGGTTACTGCCCGTGAATATTTGGAATTGGCCGTACCCAAATAGTAGGGACCACTATCGGTCGAGCCTCCATCTATGGCAATAATATCCGGATTGTTGGCCAAACCTCTTTGTAGAGCCTCCTTGCTGAATTCCAATCCCAGAACCCCAGAAGGAACGAGTACTCTAATCAAACTTAAACCTCCGAAGGACAGGGTTATCAAATTTTGGGTTTGGGTTTCTTCAACAGATTTCTCAGGAAAAGGGGTGCTACAAACCCGCCAATTGCTGCAACCCATAGTCCAATGGCAATTCCGGAAGAAAACAGATAGGTCCAGTCACCTCCGGAAATTATCATCGCTCTCCGCAAATTATCCTCCATGTTGTTGCCAAGGAGAATGCCGAGGATTATGGGAACGGTTGGTACACCCAACTTTCTACAAAAATAACCAACCAAACCAAAAATGATCATCAGTACCAAATCATGACTGCTTCCGGACAGGGAATAAATTCCACCAAAGGCAACCATCGCGATACCGGGTAACAGAACATGTGGAGGTACTGACAATACCTTGACGAACAATCTAACCAAGGGAACATTCATTATCAACAATACAACGTTGGCAATGAGAAGTGAGGCTATCAGTCCCCATACAACTTCAGGTCGTTCTTCAAAGAGCAGGGGTCCGGGTGTTATGTTCAAAGTCAATAAAACAGCAAGCAATACGGCGGTTGTACCTGAGCCTGGAACGCCAAGTGTCAGCATGGGAACCAAGGCTCCACCCGCTGCTGCATTGTTTCCTGCTTCAGGGGCAGCTACACCCTTTGGATTACCTGTTCCAAAGGTATCGCCGTCCTTGGCAACGGTCTTTTCACCCATATAGGCTAGAAAACTACCGAGCGAAGCTCCTGCACCTGGGAGTATACCTGCAAAAAAGCCTATGAGGGTTCCTCTAAGCATTGTAAACCCGCTATTGACGATATCCTTTACAGGTATGGTTATCTTGTCAAGTTTAACGCCAATGGCTGTATTTTTGCCATGGCTTTCGATAAATATAAAAATTTCGGAAACAGCGAACAAACCCACGATGGCAACCAGAAAATCAACACCATCCATCAAAGCCAGTTCACCAAAGGTGAGTCGGGGCAACCCTGTTTGGTTATCAAGGCCAATCATGGCTATTCCCAATCCGACAGCCGAAGCCAATGCAGCTTTTATCTGGTTTTTGGAAGCAAGGCCACCAAGGGTACAAAAGGCCAACAGATAAAGTGCAAAATATTCCGATGGGCCAAAAAGGTAAGCAACATTGGCCAACAATGGAGCAAGAAGCATGAGCCCGATTGTGGCCAGAAATGCACCGACAAAAGAAGATACACCTGAAAGAACCAACGCATCGGCAGCCCGACCCTGTTTCGCCATGGGGTACCCGTCTAGAGTTGTCATCAAAGCCGGTTCATCACCGGGGATATTCAATAGTATTGAAGAAATCCTTCCACCATACATCGCACCATAATAAACCGAGGTCATCAGGACCAGAACTTCAGTAGCATCAAGGCCCAATGAAAAAGCAAGTGGTATCAGGATTGCGACACCATTGGAGGGTCCAAGTCCTGGCAGGGAACCAATAATGGTACCTGCAAAACAACCTGATACTGCCAGCAACAGGGTAGACCAAGTCAGGGCAACAGCAAATCCCTGGGAAAGATTGGCTAAAAGATCCATAGCCTATCCGAACGCAAACAAACCCAAACCAAGGCCATAATTCAGTACCAAAAACAAGCCTATCGACAAACTCAGGCCAGTAATTATGGCATTCTTGATGTTCGGTGAAATCAGATAACTGAGGATAATGGCAACTACTGCCGAGGGAATTATAAACCCATATGGTCGAAGCGTTTTGGCAAATAAATACATGGCCAGAAGGGCAATACCTATCTTGCCATAAACTTTCAAATGTGGCCAGTCAGTAATTTGATCAGGAAAAATAATAATCAATACCCCACAAAGCAGGGATACACCTGCGACTATGTAGGGGAAGGTTCGAGAACCCACGGGGTCAGAAAGAAACCCCGTGGGAATAAGTGTTGCATGATACAGATAAAAGGACGCGATTAGAATTACGCCCAATCCGAATATGCGGTCAGCTTTCACTACTGAATAACTCCAATTTCCTTGGAAAGTTTCTGAACGTCAGCAATGACGCCGGCAAGGTATTCCTGGAAATCGTCACCTACCTTGGTGAAGGGGGCAAGTCCATTGTCAGCCATGGCTTTAGCCCATTCATCTGAAGCAGCAACCTTAGCAAGTGCATCTGCCCACTTGTTGTAATCTTCATCGGAGATACCCTTGGGAACATAGAGACCACGCCAGTTTACGGCGACAAGATCAACACCCTGTTCCTTGGCCGTGGGAATATCCTCAAATCCCGGGATCCTTTCATCGGTGAAAACTGCAACCACGCGGACATCACCTGACTTGAGGAACCCGACCACCTCGGAAATGTCTCCGGTCATGGCCTGGGTATGTCCCCCAATGGTTTGGGTAATTGCATCACCGCCACCATCAAGACCGACATATTTGACGGAAAGTACATCATCATATCCAACCTCGCCCAATGCCATGAGAACTTTCAAGTGATCAAATCCACCTGTTGCGGACCCACCGGCAAAAGTTACCGAAGTGGGGTCATTCATGACCGCATTGAGCAAATCCATCAGATTCATGTAAGGTGAGTCAGCGGCAACGACCAGAACACCCGGATCAGCACCGATTGCACCTAGAAAGGAAACCTGATCAGATGTCATACCAGCATAGGCATTTTGAGCCAGACGTGTGGCTGTTGCGGATGATGCCGCGACAATCAGTTCACCATCATCACTTCTTTCATTGACTACGTGCCCATAGGCGAGACCTCCGCCTCCGCCAGCCATGTTGGTCACCTTGATCGGCTCGTCAACGGCGCCGATATCATACATGATTTTCCCGATGGCCCGGCAGGTAAAATCCCAGCCTCCACCAGGGTTTGCCGGTGCAATACATTCAGCTGAATTACCGACAGTTCCAATACCCATAATCAGTGCAAAGGAAGCACCGACTAGCTTGCTTGAAAATTTCATAATTTTTCTCCATTAACTTTCAATCAGTGAACTAATCACAAAAAGCGATTAATTTCCTAAGAGGATTAGATTTATCCATTTACCCAGCTAATTACAACTTGATACACTCAAATATGGATAGATATTTGATACATGGTTAGGTAATCAGTTAGTCAGGTGATAGGAATCACCCATTTTGGTTATATCCTATTTTGTTCAAAAACCGGTTGTTCAGTCAAATCTGGTAATTTGGGGAATGGCAATCAGACAGGATAGCAAACAAAAAAGGGAGGGATAATTGCTTATCCCTCCCAGTGGGAGAAAAAATGAAAGGTTTTGTTTACTTGGTGGTGCCTATTGCCAGCTCGACGGCATCCATCTGGGCCTTGCGGGCAACCTCGGTGTAGGAGGCAAGATACTGGGCGGAAGCTTCCCAGCTGGAAGAGGCGTAGTCCTGCATGGTCCTGACCATGTTTTCAGGTGACGGCTTCTCCTCGGCAACATCCCTGGCCCTGGCAAGGGTGTCCTTGGCCCACCTGTCATTGATGTCAACAACCTCGGAAGCCGCATTGAGTGCAATCGAGACAGCCTTTTCCATGTTGGCGGCCGTCTTTTGGTAGGCGTCATTCATGGTTGCAGGTGAAAGCGGAAGATGGGAGGCCATGTTTGAAAAGGCCTTGGTGTAATCCTGGAAATCGTTCATTGTCTTATCCTCTGTTCTTGGAATTGGAACTCTGTTCCGGACAATATGATGCTGCAATGCAACAATTCAAGAGAAAAAATGCTGCAATGCAAAAAAAATTTAATTTATTCTGTAAATTCACTTTTCGACCTCAGATGACGTAAGCAGGAAATTAGTATGGGTTTACAGGTAAATGCCAGAAGAATTTATCGGAAAAAGTTCACAAATCCGTTATGATTTTTACTACTGCTTTCAAAAGTACCCATTGCAAGAGCAGTTTCTGTATTACTTTATCTATTGGTACATCAAGGAATCTAGTGAAAAAGGCAAGGTGCAAACCTGAAACAATAAGTGAATTTCATTTAGGTACAGGAATTAATCATCAGAACCATTTTGGTTGATTGCATCCGACAAATGTTTTCTGAGATTATCCAATCTAACGTCAGAGAGAATTTTCAATCCGGACTTGTCTTTGACATAAAATACATCAACAGCTTGAGCACCATAGGTCGCTACGACAGAAGAAACTACAGTAATTCCCCGATTGTTCAATGTGCGTACAAGATCATAAAGAAGCCCAGGTCTATCTTGTGTATCGACTTCAACAATGGTGTACAGGTCGGAACCCTTGTTATCGAAAGTTATCTCCGTTGGTACTGTAAATTTGGTTACCTTTTTCATCCTGACCGGTTTCTGAAGGGCATTTGGTTGGCTTAATGTATTTTGCAGCAATTCAAAATCAGAGGTGAATTTCTTTACCTGTGTACTCAATCGCTTTACCTTTACACTTTCGAATGGTTTCCCATTCGGGTCCTGCAGCCAAAATGCACTTGTCAAAAACCCGTCTGAAGTTGAATAGGACTTGGCGTCAACAATATTCACATTTAGCAAGGCCAGGATTCCTGCAAATTTGGAAAACAGATCAGGAACCTGCTTTCTGACCATGCAAAGCCTAGTTGCACCTCTGGTTTCATCCTTGGTAAATTCAAAAATTGTTTCATCACTTTCAACCTTACCCAACAACTCGATGAACATGACTTGATCATCGGGTGCCAAACTTCTCCAAAAGGGGTCTCCATGACGGTTTATTGCACTATCGTGATCAGCGAAATCTTGCTTTTGAAGTTTTTCCAGGACAATTTTCTTGGATTCTTCCACATCGAAATAGGCAGTAAAGTTAACTGAGCCATCAGTCATTACCGAATGGGTAAAATTATATAGATCCCTGAGCATTTGAGCTTTCCAATGGTTCCAGACCCCTGGTCCAACCCCCATGATATCACATACTGTAAGAACGGTCAGCAGTTTCAGTTTTGTTCTGGTGCCAACAATCTTGGCAAAGTTAATTACAGTTTTTGGATCACCTATATCCCTTTTTTGTGAAGTATCAGACATGAGAAGGTGATGTTTAACCAACCAGACCACAAGTTCTGTTTCCTTGTCATCAAGCCCGAGCCTTGGTGAAATATCCTTGGCTAGTTCTGCTCCGATTGTAGAGTGGTCAGCATTGCTACCCTTGCCAATGTCATGCAACAATAGTGCAACATAAAGAACTCTCCTGTTAACACCCTTTTCCAGGATAGAGGTGGCAATTGGAAGGTCCTCCTTCAATTCGCCCTTTTCCAGTTTGGCCAGGAATGCCAGACACTGGATTGTATGTTCATCTACCGTGTAGTGGTGATAGGAGTTGAATTGCATCAAGGCGGTAATTCTACTGAATTCTGGTATAAATCTTCCCAGAACATCCAATTCATTCATTCTTCTGAGCACACGTTCGGGGTTACCATAATTCAGCAACAAACCCATGAATATTTTATTTGCCTCAGGATTGGCAATGAATTCTTGATCTAGAAGGTGGAGGTTTGACGAAATCAAACGCATGGAATCAGGATGCAATAACAATCCTGTATCAAGGCCAACTTCAAATAGTCTTAGCAAATTCAGTTTGTCGTTTAGAAAAGTGTCTGGATCAGCAATTGACAATCGGCCGTTGATTTCCTTGTATTCGGGTGGGAGATGAGATTGGAGATTGGCGCGGGCTCTCTTCAACCAACCACGAAGAATCGGTTCACGCTTGACATGCTGGGCTTCCAGCTTGGTCAATAAAATTCTGGTAAGATCTCCCACATCGGTCGCATGCCCAAAGTAATCCTGCATGAAGTATTCAACAGCCTGACGTCCCTCCTTGTCTTCATAGCCAAGATTCTTGGCCACTTCAAATTGGACATCAAAATGTAGTACATCCTGTGGCCTCTTGGCCAAATCATGAAGTTGACAACGTACAGCCCATAGAAATGATTCGGCACTGATGAACTTTTCATACTCCTCAAGGGATAAAACATCCAGCCCAACCAATTCCAAGGTGTCCTGGATCCTGTAGAGATATTTGACTATCCAGAAAAGGGTTTGTAAATCCCTCAATCCACCTTTGGCTTCCTTGACATTGGGTTCCAGAAGATACCTGTTACCACCTTGCCGCTTATACCGAGATTCTCTTTCTTCCAATTTCGCTTCAACGAATGCTGGTCCTGATCCCTTGAACAAGTCATTCCACAATCTGTCATGGAGTAACTGCTCCGTGGAACTGGGTCCCCAAACCAGCCGACATTCCAATAGGGCAGTTCTTATGGTCAGATCACCCTTGGCAAAGTGGAGACATTCCTTCAATGTTCTGACAGAATGTCCAACCTTTAAATTCAAATCCCAGAAAATGTAAAGTGCACCCTCAATAACCTTGTTTTCCCATTCACCGCTTTTTTCATCAAGCAACATCAATAAATCGACATCCGATTGGGGAGCCATTTCTCCTCGCCCATAACCACCAACACCAAAGACAGAAAATTTGCTTTCAGGACTGTTTTTTCCTAAAAGAACCTTGGTTGAGAATTCCAGGGCAATCTGGACAATACAATCGGTAATGTATGAATACGAACGAACTGTTTTTAGTGCGGAATATGGGCTCAAATAGTGTTCAAAAAGGTTTGCCTCTCTGACTTTTTTCTTGCCATCAGCGGTTTTCTCAACCAAATCCTTGATCAGATTCCTTCTGATTGCTTGGATTTCTTCTGATTGATAATTACCGGGAACCAAATACTTATCAAAATCTGCAGGATTAAAAATATTCTTGGGGTCAAGAATTAATCTGCTGGCGTCAGCATGTGGAATATTTGATTCTGGGCCATGTACGGATTCAACCTGATTCATTATTGTTTCCTTTGTAAATTTACCTTGGCTAATCAATTCGAGTTTAACACCTAGTTTCAGAAATTGCCGTAGATTCTATTCGGAATTCATCGGAAAAGTGAATTTATCATGGACGAAAATGAAACAAAGCCACTCTTATTCACAATTACCTCAAAACGGGTAAAATACACTAACAGGGTGAAAAAGTAATACATGAACCAATTCTCATTATCTGCAATTGTTTCGAATGGGGACACTTTAGACAATCGGAATATTCAAAAAAATGAATTAAGAAACAAGAATCGTCTAATTTTTGAAATCGGTAAAAAAAAAGCAAAATCCCTGTAAAATCGAAAATGTTGAATTTGGCTGATTTGCATTTTCGAGGAAAATTCACTTTTATTAAAATTCCTGAAAATACAAAACGGTAAAAAGGACGAAATTGGTAATTTTGTGGTTTCTGTTGGTTTTAAAATTTTAGGTGTCCATGCGTTATGAACGAGACATGATGGGTCATGGCAAGGAAGGTATCCGTATCACCTGGCCCAATGAGGCAAAAATTGCCGTTCAATTTGTCATCAATTATGAAGAAGGCGGAGAAAATTGCCTTCTACATGGTGACGAAGCTTCAGAAGCATTCCTTTCGGAAATTGTTGGAATATCTCCCTGGCCAGGCCAAAGGCATTGGAATATGGAGTCCATTTATGAATATGGTGCACGATCTGGTTATTGGCGTTTGCATAATGCCTTCACCAAAGCCAATATACCTGTAACTGTGTATGGAGTGGCTACGGCTCTGGCACGGTCTCCTGAACAGGTGGCTTCCATGAAAGAGGCCGATTGGGAGATCGCCAGTCATGGCTTGAAGTGGATTGAGTACAAGGATTTTCCGATTGAAGAGGAACGGGCGCATATGGAAGAGGCCATTGCCCTACATGAGCGTGTTATCGGCAATCGACCTCTAGGATGGTATACCGGAAGATGCTCCATGAACACCATCCGATTGGCTACGGAAGAGGGAGGTTTTGAATATGTATCGGACAGTTATGCGGATGATTTGCCTTATTGGATAACAATCGATGGAAAAAATCAGTTAATTGTACCTTACACCCTTGATGCCAATGACATGAGGTTTGCTACCTATCAGGGCTTCAACACGGGAATGGATTTTTTCACCTATCTCAAGGACAGTTTTGATGTTCTATACCGGGAAGGAATGGATGGATTTCCAAAAATGATGTCCATTGGATTGCATTGTCGATTGATAGGTAGACCCGGAAGAATGTCAGGATTGCTTCGGTTTATGGAATACATCGATGGCAAGGACAAGGTCTGGACACCAACAAGGCTTGAGATAGCCAGACACTGGACCCGACACTATCCACCACAATTGTCGCTCAAGCCTACTTCTCTGCCCAAAAAGGATTTCATCAAAATCTTCGGAGGAATAATCGAGCATTCCCCATGGGTAGCCGAAAAGGCCTATAACTTGGAATTGGGTCCGGCACACGATTGTCCGGAGGGAATTCACAGTGCTTTTTGTCAGGTGTTGAGGGCTAGTTCGGAGGAAGAAAAACTGATCATCCTGAACAAACACCCCGAATTGGCTGGCAAGGCAGCAAAAAGCGGGAAACTTGGTTCATCTTCAAAAAGCGAACAACATTCCAGAGGACTGGATCAATTGAAAGAAAAAGAAGGGCAGAAACTTGATGACTTGAATGGTCAGTATCTGAAAAAGTTTGGATTTCCATATATTATTGCAGTCAAGGATTATGACAAAAGAACCATTTTTCTGGAAATCGAAAAACGGATAAATCGTTCCAGGGAGGTGGAATTCAGGGAAGCCTGTCATCAGGTTGAAAGAATAGCCTGGTACAGGATAAAAGAGATATTTGATCGGGGAGATTAGAATGAAGGGGGACTATTTCAATCCAATTGGCGGTCTTCCGCCCCAGATGGAATTGACCACCGACCGGGCTATGTCAACCAATGCCTATTTGGTAATCCCGGCAAGATCATTGACAGATATTGTTACGAGTAATCTTCCATATTGGGAAGAAACCAGGCTATGGATATTGGCCCAACCCCAATCCGGCTTTATTCAAACCTTTACCCATTACCTGATGGAAGTTGAACCAGGAGGAGGCAGTCCGAATGCCGAACCGGATTCAGAATGTGAAGCAATCCTATTTATTACCGAAGGGGAATTTGCTCTTCGCCTAAATGGTGATGAACTCTTTAACCTGGAATCAGGTAATTACGTCTATTTGCCACCTGATTCTGAATGGTCACTCAGAAATGTGGGTAACAAGGTTGGCAATTTTCACTGGATACGGAAAAGATACGATTTCATTGATGGTGTTTCACCACCTGATTTTTTCATTTCCCACGACCGTGAAGTTGTACCTGAACCCATGGCCAATTCGAATGGGACCTGGTTTACCCAACGCTTTGTCGACCCAGATGATATTTCCCACGATATGCATGTCAACATCGTTTCCTTCGAGCCAGGAGGTTCCATTCCCTTTTTGGAAACCCACCCGATGGAGCATGGAATTTATATCTTGCAGGGCAAAGGGGTGTATAATCTCAACAATGACTGGGTGGAAGTCGAGGCAGGAGATTATCTGGCCCTTAGGGCATTTTGCCCCCAGGCATGCTATGCTGGTGGTCCTAACCAATTCCGCTATCTCCTTTATAAGGATGTCAACCGTCATCCACGCCTCTGATCCTTGGGAAATCAGAAGGTAATTGTTGAGACGGAATACATTGAGACAATCCTGAATTTATGCTGAATGGATTATGATGGTCAGTGAAATTATAGAAATCAAAGCTAATTTGATTAGTGATAAAAAATTCCAACACTTTGGTGAAATTATTCAATTGAATACGGTTGAACCGCTAACCATCAACCAGGGACAGTGTCTTCGTTTCAATGATTTAGCAAATTTGGACCATGATCCTGATGGAAGAATGGGCATCAGCATATTTGAATCTTCTATAAGAACGATTCCCTACGAGTTCAATCTCGTAGAAAGACATCCCCATGGTTGTCAATTCTTTTTGCCCATGGACAACGAACCATTCTTGGTCATCGTGGCACCAGACCGGGATGGGGTACCGGGAACTCCCAAAGCCTTTATAACTGGTAAATACCAGGGGATAAATTTCCACAGGGGAACTTGGCACGGGGTGTTGACTCCCATACAGGGTTCAGGAAAATTCCTGGTTATTGACTGGATTGGTCCCAAGGTAAACCTGGAGGAATATCTATACCCTCATTACTGGAAGGTTTTACGGTAAATATCTTGGAGGAGTGAATTTATTTTAACTGGTCCAGATTCATTCCCGAATGCTGACTAGCCAGAAGGGTGATCTTGCCAGCAGTAATGGCATCTTCCAAAGCATCGTGGTGCTTGAAGTTAATGCCCAGCCAGTCAGCAAGGGATTTCAGGCCAAAACTCTCACCTTGCCGATCAGAATGCCAGACCTTGCGGGCAATTTTGCAACTATCCAACCAAGTGGCATTCAATCTCGGGATACCATAAAAATCTGCAGCCCGATTCATTACCCCCTGATCAAATGAGGTATGGCTGACGATAATTGTACCATCCAACCTTTGTTGCAATTCTTCCTGGATTTCCATGAAATCGGGTTTCCCCAGTACCATTTCAGGTCTAATCCCGTGAACCCTTATGTTTTGATAATGAAAGGTAGTCTTTGGATTGACAAGGGTTGACCAGGTATCAATGATAGATCCATTGTAGAAATGGGCAATACCGATTTGACATATGCTTTCCGGATATTGATTGGCTGTCTCGATATCCAATGCGTTGAAGGTAAGTGTCATCAATAATCAATCTTCATGGTGCACGGACCCAACAGTTCAATCTCGATTGTACAGGATGGTCGAGGGTTTAGTGTTCAAGGGTTGGGAAAAGTAGAACAAGCTGGCTACCAATGACATGAAAGCACCTCCCAAAACAATCATCAGTCCTGAAATGGGTTCAATCATGTAGGAAGCCTGTAAAACATATTTCATGACGGCCCATCCACCGGTAATTCCTGCAAAAAAAGCAACCATGCTAGCCGATAGACCCAATATGATTGATCTCAGGGTAAGGCTTAGCATAAGGGTTCTTCGCGTTGCACCAATGACTTTCAAAATAGCCGATTCATACACCCTTGCTGCAACTGAACTGGCTGATGCGCCCAACAATACGACGAATCCCAATAAAAGTGTAATACTTGAAGCATAAATTATGGCAGAACCGAGCCCCGAAATTATTCTTGCAACATTGGCAATGCCCTCTGATACTGATATGACCGTGATACTCGGGTAGGTTGAGGTGATACTGTCAAACAATTCTTCTTCGCTCTCAGGATCGGCATAAATGGTAGCTATATGGGTGTGGGGTGCACCAGCCAAGGCACTCGGATTCATTGATAGGATGAAACCAAGTCCAACAGTTGAAAAATCAACACTCCGGAAATTGACTATTTCGGCCTCGATGTCACGACCTAGTACATTAAGTGTTATATAATCCCCGAGTTGGAGACCAAGTTCCTTGCCTTCCTCCTCGGCAAAACTCACCAAGGGAGGGCCGTCATAACCTTCTTCCCACCACGATCCTTCGGTAACAACAGTATTTTCCGGAAGTCCACTTGAATAGGTAATTCCGCGGTCACCTTCAAGGACCCAATGGTCTCCGGAGATTTCACGGGAGGGGAGGCCATTGATTTCGGTAATGATGCCCCGAAGCATTGGTGCCGATTCCATTTTTGAAACACTTGGAAAAGCCAAAACCATTTCGCGCAAATGTTCAATGTCCTGATTCTGGATGTCAATAACAAAAAATGAAGGGGCAATTTCCGGAATGTCCCCGGTAATGTTTCTCAGCAGATTGTTGGAAATTTGACCGATTGAAGCCAATACGGATAAACCAAGACCCAATGCGAGGGTTAGGGAAATGACACCATTGCCTGTTTCACCTATTGACCTCAGGGCCAACCCCAGCGAGATTTTGCCCCTTACCATTTTCGAGTGTCCCAACTGGAAGGACAGGTATTTGGAGGCTTGAGCAATTAATCCCAAAGCTACCAGGGTACCAGCAATGCCACCTGAAATATATAACGTCAACCGAGGAATTCCTGAAAATATTGATGCCGAAGCAACAAAGAGGATGATTAGCACGGCCAGAATAATCCCGTAGGGCATGACCCTAATCTTCCAAGGGTTGATTACTGCTTCCCTATACAAGGCTCCAGGTTTGATATCGCAAGATTTGGCCAATGACCATATGGAAAATATCAATCCAATCAACAATCCGTAGAAAGAAGCTTCCAGAAGATCTGCCAGATGGATTTGAAAGTTGAACGGAACGGGCAGGAATTCAGATAAAACTGATTCCAACAGGTAGGGTATCAGAATGCCTATGAGCAAACCAAACACGATTCCAATAACTATCAGGACCATTACTTGGAAGAGGTAAATGAAAAAAATCGTCAACTGGTCTGCACCAAGGGTTTTCAAGGTGGCAATTACCTTGGTTTTGGTTTCCAGATAAGTTGAAACAGTCAAGGATATACCAATGCCTCCAACGACCAATCCAGCCAATCCAACCAAGGTCAGGAATGCACCTACCCGACCAACCAGTTCCTGAATTCCAGGCGCACCGTTCCTTTTGTCACGCCAGGAAAAAGTCGTACCCAGCACGGTCTCGGCATCAGCCCTCAGATCATCAATATCCGAATTTTCAGGTATGGTCATCCTGTATCTTGAGGAAAATAGCGTACCTTCATTGATCAACCCTGAATTTTCCAAATCTTTCAGCAGGACCATGGTCCTTGGCCCGAGTGAGAAATTTCCACCGGTTTCATCCGGTTCCTGAAGTATGACCCCATTAAGCATAAAGGTATTGAAACCAAGCCTGAATTCCGAACCTGCCTTTAACCCAAGCCTCTCAACAAGTGCCTTGTGCATCACTGCTCCCGGGATACCATTGACGGGCTTGAAGGCTTCTGCCAGGGTAATATCCCCATCGAGACTCAATGTTCCGTAAAGGGGATAGGCGTTGTCAACTGCCTTTATCTGGGTCAGGGTACGTTCCGTTACGCCATCTTTTTTGGCCACGGCCAAAGATCGAAACTCGACAATTTCGGAAATTCTGGATGCGTTTTCCTCCATCCACATTTTTTCCTTTGGATTGGCATATCGATAGGTGAATTCCATCTCGATATCGCCGCCCAAAATTGTTGCCCCCTGTTCTTCCAGACTTTGTTCAATTCCAGATTGAACCAAACCAATGGCAGTAACTGAAGCTACACCTAGTGCCAGACAAACTACAAGTATGCGGAATTTTCTAACTCCACCCCTGAGTTCCCGCAAGGCGATTCTTAATGACGTGAGCAGGTTCATTTTATGGTAACTGGGCCGAAGAAACAATCTGACCGTCTTGGAGGCTGATTACTTGATTACACCTATTGGCCAAATTCTTTGAATGGGTTACCAGGATCAAGGTGGTGCCTCTGCTTTCATTAAGGTCAAATAGCAAATCAATGACCTTTTCGCTATTGGCCGCGTCAAGGTTTCCGGTGGGTTCATCAGCCAGGAGCAGGCTAGGTCGGGGTACACTTGCCCTTGCAAGAGCAACCCTCTGTTGTTCACCTCCGGAAAGTTGGTAGGGGTAATGCTTGAGTCTTTCCTTCAAACCAACCGAAATCAATTCCTCTTCGGCCCGTTCAAAGGCTCCCTTGTCTCCAGCCAGCTCAAGGGGTATGGCAACATTTTCGATAGCCGTGAGTGTTGGAATTAAATGAAATGATTGAAAAACCACACCAACATTGGTCCGCCGGAAACGGGCAAGCTCGTCTTCGTTCATACCGGAGATTGAGTGTCCAAGCGAGATTATTTCTCCCCTGGTAATCTTTTCAAGACCTGCAATAAGCATCAAGAGTGAAGATTTACCAGAACCAGATGGGCCTGTAATGCCCAATGTTTCGCGATGGTTGACGCCTAGGTTTATTCCATTGATAATATTGACGAGTCCTGCATTTCCTTTAAGTATCAAAAAGACATCTTTTAATTCGAGTATATTTTTTGTCATGGAATTACTTTTAAACCGTTTTATTTCCTCAAAATATGGAGTTTCAGGGTTTTTCTGCAAGTTGCTGCTGATAGTAACAATTTCATTAACATTGCCCACAAATGCCTCGGCAGAATTCAGGATAAGCTTTTTCGGAGATAGTTTGGTCCAGGGCTTTGGCTTGTATCCCGAGGATGGTATGGTATCCCAAATGCAGGAATGGCTGGATCAGAGAAATACCCCCGTCATATTGACCAATTCCGGTGTTTCCGGAGATACCACGGCAGGTGGTAAAGCCCGGATAAACTGGACCTTGCAGGAGGGTTTTGATGGTATCATCATCTTGCTTGGTGGCAACGATTTACTAAGAGGTATAGATGTTGGTGAATCCAGAAACAATCTTCATGCAATCCTTGAAGTAACTGCTGAAAGCAAACTGCCAACATTGTTGATCGGTCACGAAGCACCTTCCAACTACGGTCAGGATTACAAGGCTGAATTTGAACAGATTTATCAAGACCTCAGCAATGAATTCGATATAATTCTGTTTCCCAGAATATTTGACCCGATTGACAAATTGGGAACACGGGAAGAAGTCAGGGTAATCTATTTTCAGGATGATTTGCTGCATCCCAACAGGGAAGGTGTACACAAAATTGTGAACGAACTTGGACCGTATGTTTTGGAATTGATACAGGTAATCAAAGAATCTCGGTAGGAATGACGGGAAGTCCATTTGATTTGCAGTATTTGTGAAATTTCATTAACTTTGAGGAATGAATTCAACAGGAGGGGTATAGTTAAATGAAATTCAAATCTCTTATTGCGGTTATTTGCCTGATATTTCTTCCAGTTGCTGGAATTGCAGGTTCAGACTCCCCGGAGGATGCAATTCAGGCACGTCAGGAGATCATGAAATTCATCGGTTCCAATATGAGAAGTCTGGGTGCGATCCAAAGGGGACAGACAGAATTCGAACCAGCAATGACCAAAAGTGTCGGTTTTGCAATTCATGCCATGTCATTATCCCTTCCTTTCCTGTTTATTGAAGGTTCTTTCGATGGTGATACGGATGCCAAGCAGGAAATCATGACTTCAGATGGTTTTGGGGTTCACCTCAATAATCTGCAAAATGCAAGTCTTATGCTAAAAAATGCAGCAAACAAGGATGACTTCACTATGGCCTTTTCACAATTGGGACAAACCTGTTCTGCCTGTCATAGAGAATTCAGAAAATAGTGACCATGAAGAGAATTACCCTTTTGGTAATTCTTCTCCTTTGTCTGATTGTAGCTTTCGTTGGGTTGACCTACCCACAGAGAATTACGGTTGACGAGTTTCGGGATCAGGTCTCGACCAACTATGAACCAGATCCAATTAAAGGTGAAATTCTATTTCATCTGGGGGGATGTGGAGATTGTCACCTAAACCGCAATCCAGAATCACCCAATTTTAACCTGTTGACTGGAGGAGAGGCGCTGCCTACACCGGTTGGCAAGTTTTATCCACCGAATATAACGCCCGATTCAAGTACCGGTATTGGTAGCTGGAGTGATCTGGATTTTATCAATGCCATGGTCAGGGGTATCAGCCCCGAGGGCAAGCATTACTCTCCCTCATTTCCATACACCTCCTATTCAAAGGCAAGCTTTGAAGATCTTCTGGATATAAAAGCCTATATATTCAGCCTAAATGGGGTAAGTGAGGAGACTAACCCTCACGACCTCATTTTTCCTTTCAATTTTTCCATTACCAACTTGCCCTGGAAAATGCTGTTTCTGGAATCACCCGGTTTTGAATACAATGCGGAAAAAAGCGAAGAATGGAATAGGGGCGCTTATCTAGTGAATGGTCTTGGACATTGTGGAAGTTGCCATACACCAAGAAATTTACTTTTTGCCGAAAAAACCGGACAACAATTCCAGGGAGCTCCACCGATCAAATCCGGTGAAAAGGAGGCACCGGGAATAGCTGGTCTGGATAGGAATGAAATCCTGAATGCCCTGGATGAATGGTCGGGTGCAGTGAGTGAAACAAGTGTCATGTATCTCGTTACTCAAGCCTATTCAAATTATGCCTCATTTGAAGACCTTGAGGCTATTGCAACCTATCTGTCCGACCTCAATTCACAAAATGAAGAGTAGCTATTTTCCGGAACAATTGTCAAATTTTGGGAACCTTACAAATTTACGGATTTATTTGCCGGGCGATGTTTCGACCTCGAATTTTGATATATCAGTACCGACAACCTTGTTAAGCAAGGCAAGAAAACCACGGGCCTGATATTCTGCCGTAAGTTTGCCCTTCTCAATCGAGGCAAGATGGGCATCACCAACTGTACCGTCGGGATTTAAATCCTTTGCTATCCAGCCATAACTGATTGGACCTACGGGTGGAAATGGGGTGTACTCGGCAGAGGATTCAAATTTAACCGCCTTGCTCATATCCACAAGCTCGGGGCGAAAATACAGTACGAGTGAGGTTTCGCACTCGCCGCCATGAATTCCATATTGCTTCTCATACTCCGAAAACAATCCCTCTGGTTGGCCGAAATTACCCCATTGGCACTTGACCACAAACATGCCCTGGTTCACCCTGAGTTCCCTTGCCACAATCGATATCAAATCAAGGTTGCCACCATGTGAATTAACAATCACCAGTTTCTTTATCCCACTACGGGCAACTGATTGTCCTATTTCAGTCCAGGCCTTTAGGGCAGTTTCTGCAGTTAGGGTAAGAGTACCCACTTCCCAAACATGTTCATTTGATTTGCCGATCGCCTGGAAGGGTAGTATCCTTATGTCCAAGTCTGGGGGGATGATTTGCTTGACCTCCTCCAGCATTCCCTTGCCAATAATCGTGTCCGTTCCTACAGGCAAATGGGGACCATGTTGCTCAATCGCCGCTGTGGGAAGAACTGCTATGGTTTTGTCAGGGTCAATGTTTTTAAAATCCGGAGCCCTTTTGTCTATCCATTCAAAACTCATAATTATCTCCTCATGTGTGTAGCAAATTGGTCAGGAAAGGAATCTATGCATTTTTACCCTGACCCGTTCAAGGTGAAGTCTTCTACTTTCATCAGTAGATGAATCCATTTCATAATGGGCAAGAAATACTTTTTTGACTGGCCACTTGCAAAGAGAGTTGACGGCCCTCAAGATTGTTCTTTTGCCTGGAGCACCCATCAGAAAAGTTACCAGTGGGGTGGCACCAGCGGTGGTAAACAGGCCCAGCCTGGTGATATGCTTGAGTCCAGGCTTGATGGTTCCTTCTCCCTCAGGCATATGAAATGCAACCCCGGGTAGAAAACACCTGTCCAGCCAGCCTTTTAACATGGCTGGCAATCCATACCACCAGGTTGGGTAAACAAATATAAGGGTGTCACACCACAAGATGTTGCCTATATGATTCTCCAAACCCTTTTGATTACGTGTGGTATCAAGATAGGATTCCAACTCATCCTTTTGGATTAGGGGATTGAATTGTTCACCATACAGGTCAGTCAAACGAGTTTTGAATCCCTTCTCCTCGAGAACCTCCAAAACCAGATCTTTAACGGCACTAGTAAAACTATCGGGATTGGGATGGCAATAAATCACCAGGGCCTTCATCAGAGGCTCTTTATTTCATTTCGTACGTGGGTCAGAAAATTAGTTCGCTTGGTATGGTCTGCTCGATTCATATCATACAGTGCAAGATATTTGAGGGTTTGAGGCTGGCAGTAGAACCGGACACTGCGGGTTACAACCTTTCGGGGAGGATCTCCGGCCAGAAAGGCCCTGAGTCGAGTACCCCCATAGGTGGTAACCGCAACCAGGGTGCGAATATTCCTCAGATTTGGAGCAAGCTTCCCTTCACTGAGCTTAAAGGCAACACCCGGTACACAGACACGATCAAAGAATCCTTTCAGTATGGCTGGGAAGCCAAAAATCCATACCGGAAAAACCAAAAAGAGTGCTTCGGTATTTTGCAACTTTTCCACATACTCTTTTACGGGCTCAATATTATCAGGTTCATCATGATAAATTCTTCTCTCATGTTCTGACAGAATTGGATCAAACCCCACCTTGTATAGGTCGATATCATCAACTTCCCACCCCTTGTGGGCAAGTTCATCCAGAACCGCCTGGTGAAGCGATGCTGAAAAACTTTCAGGAACGGGATGGGCGAATACGACCAGGGATTTCATCTTAGGCTATCTGGATTCCGGGGTATGAATACATTTTCGAGTAATTCCAATCAGGATCATCCCAGGCGATCATTTTACCCGGATTGAGGAGTCCCTTCGGATCAGCTTCCCGTTTGAAATCCAGTTGCCTGGTATCTACCGTTTGTCGGCCACCTTCTTCCAGGGTGTATCTATGGGGATTGAAGATCATGCATCCCATTTCCTCATGCAATCTGACGATTTCATCCAGCCTTTCTTCTGTGGTGTATTGGACAATCGGCAGACCGGCAAACATTACCTTGCCGTTTTCCCTGATGACTTCCAGATGCTGCAGAACTTCTTCCCCAAATTCCTTCCTTACCTTTGAAATCAGTTCAAAATGGTTGGGATAACCGTAGCGAACCTGCAAGTATGTAATGGTAGGATCAATTCTCAATGCTCGAAGGGTTGTATGATTCCATGCATATTCAAAAACCGGTCCGGGATTGCGGGGCCAATCATTGTCATCTGATCGGTAGATGATTTCGGCCTTTCCGCTTCTGGCAGTATAGGTCAGAAAAGCATCCATTGCATGCGGTGCGACCATAATTGCCACAAGATTGGTGTCCTCGGAAACATAGGGCTTGATACGCGGAAAATACTTATGGGGAATAGGGGCCTCACAAGGTGTGGCCAACTTGATCAGGATACCATCCTGATTGGCAAGGTCAGCTGAGAACCTGACTGAATCCATGAAATCATCAAAACCTAGGAAGAGCCCAACCCAATCATAGGCAGGAGCAAGGGGCATTTCCAGTTCGGTAATCACACCATTGGTACCGTAGGCATGAGACACCCTGGGGATTTCCTCGCCGGTAAAATCCAGTATTCTGGGGTTCTCCTCCATTGTAACCACGCGAATTCGGATAATGTTGCCTATATCCCTGAGTTGTCCCCATTTGCAGGAACCTACTCCACCCGATCCCCCAGCAATGAATCCACCAATTGAGGCCGTTGCCCAGGTTGAGGAAAACATCCTGATCTCCTGACCGGAATCCTCCTTGCAGGCAAAATCCAAATCCTTGAGCAGACAACCTGGTTCGACAATAACCCTCCCTGGGTGTATTTCCTTGACTTTGGTCATCTGGTTCATATGGATAATGCAACCACCTGCCAAGGGCATCGCCTGACCGTAGTTGCCTGTCCCGGATCCCCTGACTGTGACTGGTATTTCGTATTTGTAACAAACCTTGAGAATCTTAATGACATCGTCCTGGTTTTGAGGTGATACCGAAAAATCAGCCTTGATATGGTCCAGTCGATCTTTCAAAACAGGTGAATACCAGAAAAAGTCTCTGCTCTTGGCTGACAGGGCAGAGCCTGAATCAATCAATTCAAACTGGCTCAACTCATCTTTTGCTGCTTGTAAATTATTGCTCATTAAACCTCCATAAGGTGATCTAGTTCAGAATAATCGGGTAATTTTCGATCTATTTGCCGGCCCTTTCTTACAACAACCCTATCCATTTGTGGGCGTGAAAAAAACTCGTTCATGTTTCTTCCCTTGAAAAGGACAAAATCGGCAGGGTACCCTGGTTCGAGTTTCATGTCTTGAAAGCCACAAACCCTAGCTGGTGTTTCATTAAAGGAACCAAACCATGGGAAGGTGGAATGGTCAAGGTGACAAATCCTGGTGGCTTGCCTCATTACTTCTACCATATCCAGATCACCATAAGCATAAAAGGGATCCCTCGTATTATCAGAGGCAAAACTGACATTGATTCCCTTGCGGGCCATTTCATGTACCAGCGTTACCCCACGCCATCTTGGAGTTGCTTCGGTGCCTCTATCTTGTAGATACATGTTGCACATCGGTAGCGAAACGACATTCATACCTGCCTCGGCAACCAAATCAAGTGTTTTTTCGGCCTCGCTTTCGTCCTGTTGGGCCAGGGAACAGCAATGACCGACAGTCACAGGGTATTCAAAATCGGTTTCAATCACGGCTAGGGCAATTTCCTTCAGGGAATTTGAAGAAGCATCCTTGGTCTCATCGGTATGAAAATCAACCGCCATTTGCCTGTCCCGGGCAATTCGCAAAAAGGTTCTAATCCTGTCTGACAGATCTGGACAGGGATAGGTTACACAACCGAGCACTCCATTACTGAATTTGGCAGTATCGGCAATTTCCAGAAATGATTGGTCTACCATATCAATGCCCAGAATTGTAACTGCTTGCAATTCGATTTTATTTTTCCATTCTTCCCTGGTCTCACAGAAAACTGGCCATGAAATCCGGTGTTGGGGTGAAGCTGAATCGAGGTGAGTTCGCATTGCCCGGGTTCCGTGGGCATAGGCACACCTCAAGGCAAAATTCATTCGTTGGTGAACATCCTCGGCTTTCCAGTTTTCCGTTCTGTCATTGAAGACCGTGTTAAGCGCTCCCTCAAAAGTTCCATCAGGGTTGGGTGATCGGGGCCAGATATGTCCCTTGTCAATATGAGTATGCATGTCCACAAACAACGGGAATACCAAACCCCCTTGTCCATCAACGGTATTTTCGCATTTATTTGCAATAATTTTCCCGTCACCGACTGAAATTGAGCTTCTTCGGAAATGCAATTTGAGGTCGGAAAGAATTTCGGGGATAACTACATTTTCAACTGTCCAGCTATTGGTTGATGGGAGATTGATGTAGTCCACTAGTTTTCCTTTTGAAGTGCACTCTCATGCCATTTGTGCAACAGCAGGTGGCTCAGAAAGGAAAGAATGGCAAAAATGAATACTCCAGTACCGGCTATGAGCAGGAGGGCGGCAAACATCCTCGGAATATTGAGCCTGTATCCTGCTTCCAGAATGGTATAGGCCAAACCTGAACCGATACCTCCCGTACCAGCAACATATTCTGCAACTACAGCACCAATGAGGGCCAATCCACCGGCTATTCTCAGCCCCCCAAGAAAATAGGGAAGGGCAGAAGGTATTTGCAGATGGAGCAATTTCTGCCACCGGTTTGCACCATATATCTTGAACAGGTCCTTGAGATTATGATCTACCGAATTGAGACCGAGGGTCGTGTTGGACAATATGGGAAAAAATGCAACGATCCAGGCACAAAGAAGAAGTCCCACCGTTCGATTGTCGACATAAATGAAAATCAATGGAGCAATCGATATGATGGGTGTTACCTGCAATATGACTGCATAAGGGAAGAATGAAATTTCAAAGAACTTTGATTGTGTAAAGAGGATTGCCAGACCCACTCCACCAATAACGGCAACGGCCAGGGCCATCAGGGTGATCTGGATTGTAATTTGCAGGGCACTCAACAAGATTTGAAAGTCCTGTATCAAGGTGGTAACAACCAGGAAGGGACCCGGTAAAATGTAATGTGGAATGCTGTTTACTTGAACTATCCAGTACCATAAGTAGATGGTTATCATGAAAACAATTATGGGCATGACCCATTTGCCAATTCTGATGTTCCTTTCTTTTCTCTTTTTCAGTAATTCATTTTTATCCACCACCTTATTGGTGGATGGGGAATCAACCTTGATGTCAGTGCTTGCCATTTAATTTTCCATTGCCAATTTGAGTGCGTCAGAAGTCTTCCTGCAAATCACTCCGTAACTAGATGAAGTTCGGAAAGATTCTCCTCTGGGGTAAGGTTCATCAACATCCAGTTCTTGAATAACCCGGCCCGGTCTTGTTGCCATTACTGCAATACGATCGGACAAAAAGACACTTTCAAAAACTGAATGGGTTACAAAAATTATTGTACATCCCAGCGTTTCGCGAAGGGCCAACAAGTCATTGTTCAGTTTGAACCGGGTAATTTCATCAAGTGCAGCAAAGGGTTCATCCATCAAAATGACCTCGGGGTCGGTTACCAATGCCCGTGCTATAGCTACCCGCATTTTCATGCCGCCAGATAGTTCACGTGGGTAACTTTTGGTGAAATCCTTCAGGCCGACCAATTCAAGACTTCGCTCAATTTCGTCCTTTTTTTCCTTGAACGACTTGTTCTGCAGGCGAAAGGGAAGCCAAACATTTTTTTCGACTGTTGTCCATGGCAATAACGTGGCTTCCTGAAACACCACCCCAATTGCACCACTTCCATGGTTAACTTTCCAGTCAACTTCGCCAACAGTAGGTTCGGTCAGTCCTGCAATAATCCTCAAGGCAGTTGATTTACCGCAGCCGGAGGGGCCCAAAAGGGAAATAAAGTCACCGGAATGGATTTTCAGTTCCATATCCCTGAGTGCAACTATATCCTCGGAAAATGTCTTCCCTACCTTCTTCAATTCCAGAAGGAGGGGTCTGGAATTATTATTCAAATCAATTCACGTATTAGCAATAGGTTAGGAAAGGGTATGCCAATCATACCCTTTCAATTGATTAAAATATTGGGAATAGGACTATTTCAAGTCCATTCCTACACCTTTGTTGACAAAGTCGGTGTTGATGGCTGCGGTGTAATTTATATCAGCTGACAAGACACCAGCAGCAACCATCTTGTTGAAGAAATCAGTAGCTTTCTCTTCGGTCAAGGCGCCAATTCCCATCTCAAGTGCATCACCCGAATCAACAATACCACGTTCCAGCATCTTGCTGACAGCATAGGCAATTTTGTCATCGGACATTTCAGGATTATCTGCCTTGATCAATTCATCGGCGGCTGAACGGTCATTATACAGATAGTTGTACCAACCGATAATGGACCCATTGACAAAGCACTCAACAACTTCCGGCTTATTGGCGATGGTTTCAGCCATTGTCTCAATTGTGGTTGCATAAGTAGAATAACCTGCATCGGCAATCAGGAAAACATCAGGAACAAATCCACCTTCCTTTTCCACAACGTATGGTTCAGAGGAAAGATAACCTTGCATCCCCTTGTTTTCGTCAGCCAAAAAGGGTGCGGGGTTAAAGGTGTAGGGGATACGCTGTTCATCAGTAAATCCATATTGAGCTTTCATCCATTGATAATATGACCTGAAACCATTATCACCGATCAAAAGAGTCAGGTTCTTGAGATCTTCAAATGTTTCAGCCTTACCTGGATGAGCCAGGATCACTTGTGGATGCTTTTGGAAAATCGCAGCCACAGATACTACAGGGATTCCTTGTTCAACTGAATTGAAGGCCTGGTTCAGGTCTCCACCCATGTGAAATTGCATTTTTCCAGCCAGCATCAGGGCACGGTTATTGACCTGAGGACCACCTGGTAGGATGGATACATCCAATCCACAGGCTTCGTAGGTGCCATCGGCAACTGATTGATAGAAACCACCATGCTCGGCTTGGGCAAGCCAGTTAGTTCCAAAGACAACTTTTTCCAAATGATCCGACGAATGGGCAGACGAGAAAATGAAGAAGGGTATGATTACAAATAGGGAACGCAAAAAACGCATTAATTTATCCTTAATTTGATATGAAGATACGAGTTCAAATAATTTTGAATTCCCCGCTAATCTTGTAATACAAATAAGAAAACTTGCAACAAAAAAACTAATTGTGTTGATAACTTCTGTGATCAATTTATGATCAAATATCTTCAATTAACCATTTAAAAGGGATTAGGAGACAATTCATGGTTCCTTGCCTCACGAATGATTCACATACATTCATCGCCAATGAAATTTATACATGTGGAATTGTCAATAATGCACAAATAACCCCACCAGCAAAGAAGGTACGGCTGAATTCAGCCGATGCCGAATCAATCAGAAGAAAAGTATTGGATTGTTATATAGGTGATGGTGATACCAGATTGGGCTACAAGGTTGGGTTTACTTCAACAATAGTACAGGAACAGCATGGCATAAGTGAACCAGAATTTGGTTATCTAACCAGCAGCATGAAACTCACCATTCAAGGACAAATTCCTCTTCAGGGCACTGCCCCCGTACTTGTTGAACCAGAAATTTGTTTTAAACTTGCTGACGGTTTTGAGGATACGGAATTATCCGTTGAGGATGTTCTGGAGAAAACGGAAAGGATCTATTTGTCACTCGAACTAGTAGAAAGTAGGGTTGGGTTGAATTCGGGTATCGACAATGTGATTATGGACAATGTCGGAGCATCAAGGATACTGATTTCCGAACCGGGTTTTCCACCAGGTGATTTCGATTTGGAAAATACTACAGTTAACCTGATGGTAGATGATTTGCACTATAATGGAAAAACCTCGGATGTATTGGGGAATCCTGCAAATTCAGTCATTTGGCTCAACAAGAGACTGACTAAATTGGGACCATTGGGGGGACAACTCGGCATGGGAGATCATGTAATGACCGGTTCACCAATCAAGCCAGTTCCTTTAGTCAAGGGATCAATGATAAAGGCTGAATGGTGCAGTGTTGGCACAATCGAAGTTGAAATGGTCTAATATTTTGAAGGGGAGTGCCAATGGTTGAAAAGAAAGGGATCATTCCTAAGGGTATAATGAAGCCCTTTGCCAACTATTCACACGGAATGAGGATAGATGGGGCTACAAGCCATTTGTTGATTTCAGGTCAATTGGGTATTTCACGTGATGGGGTTATTCCTGAAGCCGTCGAGGAACAGGCAGGATATTGTTTTGCCAATATCGAGGCCATACTTCATGGTGGAGGAATGGATAAACATGATGTGGTAAAAATCACAACCTTTGTAACCAAAAGAAAGTATCTCCAACCCTATATGAAGATCAGGGACGAGTGGATTAGGAATCTTGCAATACCTCCTACATCCACCCTCTATATCGTTTCAGGATTTGCCAGACCGGAATTCAAAATTGAAATTGAAGTACTAGCCATGAAGTAGCCACCAGCAACCCCAAACGAAAAGTCTGAGGTCAGGAAGTCTCAATTTAATCCCATGTGAAGAAAGGGGAAGGGAAATACAGAAAATCAAAGACAAATCCTTTGTAAAAACGTAATATACAGACACACATTTTGCCGGAAAGGGAATCGAATGAGTAAAGCTGTAGAAAATTTCCCGGATGATCCAAGCAATACTACAGGTGGGAAAATCACGAAATTCGATTATGAGAAGGAGTTGTATAGGCTTCAACTTGAACTTATAAAACTGAGTGAGTGGGTAAAATTCAACAAACTAAAGGTTGTTGTAGTTTTTGAAGGGAGGGATGCTGCCGGCAAAGGTGGTGTGATCAAGCGGATTACCCAGCACCTCAATCCCAGATGGGTAAGGGTAGTTGCTTTACCTGTACCTACGGAAAGAGAAAAAACACAATGGTATTTTCAAAGGTATTGCAATTATCTACCGGCGGCAGGTGAAATCGTCCTTTTTGACCGCAGCTGGTATAACCGGGCCGGGGTGGAAAGGGTAATGAACTTTTGCTCGAACGAGGAATATCAGGAGTTCCTCCGTACCTGCCCGGAATTTGAACGGATGTTGATCAGATCGGGAATCATTTTGGTGAAATACTGGTTTTCCATTTCTGACGATGAACAGGAGAAGAGATTTCATAGTCGATTGAAGGAACCTCACAAGAGATGGAAACTATCACCCATGGATTTGGAATCCAGAACCAGATGGGAAGAATATTCCAAGGCCAAGGATAGAATGTTTGCACATACCGATACGAAGCAATCTCCCTGGTATGTCGTCAATGCGGACACCAAGAAACATGCTAGACTGAATTGCATTCACCATTTCCTGACCTTGATTCCCTATGAAGATCTAACCCCGGAGCCCATAGAATTGCCCAAGAGGACCGAGCCCAAGGGATATGTCAGACCCCCCATGGAATACCAGACCTTCATACCGGAAATTTATGGAAGTTAAATTGAGGGGATCGTCAGGTTTGGGTGCTTGAATTTAACCACAAGCATAGTTTTGTTGAGTGTGTATCGGTAGTCAAGAAATAGATTTCGGTAAACTAGACCCACGACTATCTTTTACATCAGGAAGAAAAACAAAATCTAAATAACTTCTTACTTCATGCCATCCCAACTTGGGTACGAATGGGTCCTGCATCATCGGGGCGGGACGTAATAAATCCAAGTAACTCGTCCTTTAAATCGGTATGTTCGTGCATGTCGAACAAGTTCGTAGTTTCATCAGGGTCAGTGGCCATATCGTAAAGTTCGCCAGCACCTGATTGCAAGTCAATGGTCAATTTATGTGTTTTCGTCCTTACAGTCCGCAGGCTGAGGCCAACTCCAGCGCGTGTAGGTAATAACTCCCATTCGTTCAAGGCAAACTCACGTTTGGCCTCGTCGGTTTCTACCAAGGGGCGAAGGGATTCACCGTGTTGGATCTGGAGTGGTTCAGTGGCTCCATAGTCAAAAAAAGTCGGACCTAGATCAAGTGTTGAAACAGGCTCGTCCACCACTTTGCCTTTGGGAATGTTCGGACCGCGCATGATCATGGGTACACGAAGAAGCCCATCGTAGTGCATGGGCCCTTTCAAGACCAGACCATGATCACCTAGCCAGTCGCCATGATCGGAAATGTAGATAACGATGGTATTCTTGGCGAGATCTGCTTCTTCCAACGCAATCAAAATGCGACCGACATTGTGGTCGATGAGTGCAATCTGACCGTAGGTATTGGCAATGATCTCTCGCAGTTGATCATCAGATTGTTCGGCAATTCGGCTATAGGATTTGCGAATTTCGACACCCTTCTTGTCACCAGCCGGCTCCGCGGTTAAAACCCTCTCGTGCCACCAAGGTCTTCCTTCAAAGTTGCGTTTGCGATACTTTGGTAGATCGATTTCTGCCGGGTCGTGAAGGTACGACCATGGTTCAGGAGCATCAAATGGATGATGTGGATCGGGAAAGCTGACCCATGTGCAGAAAGGTTCTTTTCCGCGACCGTATTTAAGCCACTCAATGGTTCGATCTGCAGTCCAGGTAGTATTGTGCCATGCAACCGGCAATTTAGAATGCCAGGTTTGTGCGGCTTCTTTTGTTTCAGCAGCATTTTCCCGGTAGAGCATATTCTTTTGATCTCCTCGACCATCGGCATAGAACCAGCGCTCATAATGCTGCCCGTGAGGAGGCTTTTCTGGCAGGAACCAGTTATGCCCAACCAGCATCATCTCAATATGGCCAAAGCCCATATAGGGTCCAAACCATGTGTCAGGGAAATTGGCGGAGGATTTAAGGCATTCCGGCGTACCTGTTGGTTCAAAAGTGTGATAGGTAGAAAAATGTGCCTTGCCAAAAAAGGATGTTTGATATCCACCTGCCGCCATTGCGCCTGCAAAGCCTTTCTCACCAATCTCAGGATCAAGATCTATACCATTGTCATGGACACCATGGGTTCGGCAAAGTTGCCCGGTTAAAATTGATGCCCGCGCAGGTTGACACACTACTGTAGGTGTAATGCAGTTGGAAAAACGGGTACCATCTGAGGCAAACTGGTCCAGGTGTGGGGTCTTGATGTTTCTTCCTTCAAAACCGAAACAATCGGCACGGTGCTGATCGGCCGAGATCAAAAGAATATTTGGTCGCATCATGATAAAGGCCTTCGCAGATTGTAAGCAACTACGAAGATTGCCAAGGCTATAAAAATAAATGCAATGGGACTCTTAAGTAAGAAAAATGGATCTGCACCAGTGGCCGCAAAAGCCTGCCGTGCCGTGGCTTCAAGGTTTCCAGCAAGGATGAAGGCTATGACAAAGGGCAAGGGTGACATACCCACCCGACGCATTACATAACCCAAAAGACCGAAAAAGATGGTGATCCAGATGGCAAACATAGAAGTTTCCTGGACATAAATTGCTGTTAACGTAAGAAACAGGATTATGGGCAAAAGGCGGTTCTTGGGAATACGTGCCATGACTCCGACCAAGCGCATGAAGATGCCACCAATGGTCCAGTTTAGTGCATTGGCCAAGAACATTGCCGTGAAGATTCCAAAAACCATCACCATCTCAGGGTTCATGACGCTGTCACCGATGCCGCCGCCCAAGCGAAATACAGATGGTCCGGGGTTAAATCCACCAATTGAATCCATAGCTAGAATCAGAAATACCGCCGCCGCATTTCCCGGAATTCCAAGCGATAAAACCGGGATCAAATTTGCACCAGAAACCGAACTATTAGCAGCCTCTGTCGCTGCGATCCCCTCCGGCGCGCCCTCGCCAAAATCAGGAGCATTGTCTGGTTTGGCGGTAACATAATGACGTTTGGCCGTGGTGTACCCCAAAGTTGCCGCCAGAGTGGATCCTATACCAGGCAAGGCGCCTATGCAGGTACCTATTAGAGCCGACCGTCCAATATAAGGCAAGAGCCTGCGCAGGTCATTGTGCGATAAGGCTGAACTTTGACCTGACGCAACTTGAGACATCGTGTTGGATTGGGTTGTACGATGAAGATCTTCCAAAGATTTGAATACCTCGCCCAAGATCAGGACTCCCAGAACAGCGGCAGCTATTGGAATACCTTCGGCCAAGCTTGACTGGCCCATGGTCAGGCGGGGGTAGAAATCTTCGCCAGTAGCAATCATGGCAGCCAAAAGGCCTAAACCCATTGAAATCACCCCTTTACCCACGGAACCGCCAATGACAGAGGCAATAAATGCCAGTGATAAAATTAATAAAGCAGTTTTTTCTGGAAGGTCCAGGTACCTTTCTACCAAAATAGCCAAAAAAGGTGCACAGACCACCAGCACGATATCAGAAAATGTATCACCTGATGCGGATGAAAAATGTGCAATGCGGAGAGCCCTTTTTGCTTCACCCTTTTGAGCCATTGGATAACCATCAAGGGTGGTCATATAGGCATCTGGTGTACCAGGTGTGTTAAACAGTATCGCCGGCACCGCCCCACCTACAGTGGCACCTTTCATAATGCCAATCAAAAACCCCAAAACGGGCAGTAGTGCGTCATTCGAAAATCCGAAAACGGAGATAAGGATCGGTAATGAGATTGCCATTGCCATAGGACCAGCAAGGCCGGGTGTCGCACCAACGGTGATGCCTAACAGAAACCCACCAAATACCATTAGTACTACGATGGGCACACCCAGTACAGGTTCTGATAGAAAGACGGCAAGAACGCCCGCAACAATGTGATCCCAAACGCCTATCAGACATCTCCGTTTGGTGGCAGGAGCAGATCATCAAAGGGCATGTCGTAAAGCAGTGCAATGATCAATGAGGTTGCAAACCCAATAGCGAATCCACGAATGCTTATACGCCGAGAAGCGGTAGCAATCAGGCCTCCAATCATTACGGTTCCGCCCACAAGAAACCCGATATAATTCCACGGCGGGGTAGCACGCAAGGGACGATAGCCTCCCTCAAACCCCATTGCAACTATAGGGCCCATATAACGCATGATCATTAATGAAATCGCAAAAATGGCCAATAATTGTAGGATCCATATCACATTCTTACGAGTAATTGTGTGACCCTGACTTGGCCGAAGCCAAATCATGATCGCACCTAAAGTGATGATCGCACCTGTTATCGTTGGTGCCAAGGCATCACCAATCACGAATTTACGCCGGACTTTCTCGACCAATCCTGTTTCTGTATCCAGAGGTATCCAGACAAGGACAATCAGAATAGAAAAAGCCAAAAAGAAAAGGGCCAGCCAACGATCGGATGATGATCCTGATTCCATGAGTTGGCCCTTCTCGTAATTTACTGCACTGCTGCCATCAAGGCGGAGGCAGATTCAAAATCGCTTTGTAACAATGCATCCAGTTCAGCACCTTGGATAGTTACAGCACCACCGAAGGCATTGTTTATCATCCCTGACGCTTGTCCTGATTTGGTAGCCTCAACGATGGCTGCAGTGATCGCGTCACGTGCCTTAGGGTCCATGCCACCTGGTGCAACAAATACGAAATAGCCATCTGCGTTGAACTGTACACCAAGGTCGGCAAATGTTGGGGCATCTGGCGTTTGCACAAGGGGTTCGGAAAGAGCCGAGGCAAGATTTACCAGATCCCCGGAGGCCACTCCTTTACGCTGAATGCCAGCCATGAATCCTAGGTCCATATCTCCAGCTTGTACGCCATTCATTACTGCCCTGCCACCAGCGACTTGAACAATGTTGAATTCGACACCTTGGGCTTCGCCAAGCAGGAATGCTAGGTCAGAAAGCCTGGGTGACATGGTGCCAAATCTCAAGTTACCGTTTTTGGCCTCGGCAAGCATATCCTCAAAAGAGCTCCAACCCTTATCCGCTTTGGCAACAACACCCATTTGGAAACCTGCTGTAGTTGTAAGCCCTGTGAAACCTGAGGGAACGATACCAGAACCCTTGGATGCAGCAGCGTTATATCCCAGTGACTCAGTTACAACCATTGCGATTGCTGTACCATCTGCAGGCATATCCTTCAGGGCAACAAGTGCGTTCACACCACCTTTTCCGGTCACCTGTTCTGGAATCACTTCCCAGCCTGTTGCCGTTTGAATATCATCTGCAATCAGACGTGCTTGGGTATCGGCTCCCCCACCAGCTGCAAAGGCGATGATCATCTTGATCGGCCCCGAAGGTTTCCACCCATGCCCATCTGCATGGGCAACAGAAATTAATGCAACAGAAAAAGTCGCCAAGAGCGCAGCTTTCAATATTTTCTTCATGTATTTTACTCCCTATAGTCTCGTTCACAAAAACAACCCAATAATCAACTGACCAATCATGTTTTGGAAATCAACTGATCGGTGAGTCAAGTGAAAATTTCAGTATCATTTACCATTTCTGCCAACAATTAAAACCCGATTAAATATTCTGGATCAAGAAAATCGATTTTTGACTTCTATTTGTCGATTAAAAGCAATCTTTTTCAGCATAATTGACCATAATGGAACCGTGGTGTAACAATTGCACACTTGCCTCGCTCCTCCCGGGTAAGCAAACAAAAACGCGGCCATTCTCCAATTCCTCTAGGTCATCTGCCTGATAAAGGCCCAAAGGGTTCAGTAGCATGATGTCCAGAATCATCTGGCCGTCAAGCCAGCCTTGGGGAAAGCAGGTATTTACCTGAATGCTGTTGAATGATCTTGTTGTAGTACAGAATCTTCAGGTAAGGGATAAAACCAGAAGAAGAGATGTTGTCCTACTTGGAGGAAAATTTTGATCTTGACCGGCAAGGATTTTTTGCTAAACATTTTGCTCACCCGTTAGGTTGGTTTAATGTTTTTCTGATGAAAGCACAAAAATGCCTTTGTCACAATTGATCTGACGGTTTTTTTATTTTGATAGCTGACCAGGGAGAGCTGTAATTCCATGAAAAATCATTCGAAAAGCTGCTCTTGACCGAAGTGTCTTCTGATGGTTAGAAAATTATTTTGCATTGTGTACAAAATTGAAGCCGCGTCAAAAATCAGGGACATCGCATGAGTACTTCAAATCTTCTTGTGATAATGTCTGATGAACATCAGGCACGCGCCTTGGGTTGTGCGGGACACTGTTTTATAAAGACTCCTTGCCTTGATGCACTAGCCGCTAGTGGAACCAGATTCTCCAATGCTTATACACCAAGCCCAATCTGTGTTCCTGCACGGGCGAGTTTTGCCACTGGATTATACCCTCATCAAACACGCTTGTGGGACAATGCTATGCCGTATGATGGCTCGATAAAAGGATGGGGTCATGCGCTCCAAGACAAAGGTGTTACGGTCGAAAGCATTGGTAAGTTGCACTACCGTGATGAGGAAGATCCAGCCGGTTTTGACATCGAGCATATTCCCATGATGGTTGCAGACGGTGTTGGCATGGTCTGGGCAAGTATTCGCAAGGAAGATGAACGCATCATGGGGCCGCAGCGGATGCTTGGAGATTACATTGGTCCCGGCAATAGCAAATATACCGACTATGACAAGGCGGTTGTTGAACGAACTAAAGACTGGATTAAGGATCACGCAAATGATGATCATCCTTGGTGCCTCTTTGTAGGGCTCGTTGCCCCGCATTTCCCACTGGTGGTGCCTCAGGAGTATTTTGACCTCTATCCATCCGAGATTATGCCATCAGTAAAATTACACCCAAATGATGGGTACAAGCGCCACCCTTGGATTGAAAAACAAAATGCTTTCATGGACAGTGAAGGCCGTTTTGCTGACCAGTCCGAACGATTGGCCGCAATGTCAGCTTATTTTGGGCTATGCACATGGCTTGACCACAATGTCGGTCAGATATTGGAAACTCTAGATCAGGCAGATCTGACAAAAGCCACAACGGTGTTTTATACCTCTGATCATGGTGACAATGTGGGAGCACGAGGTCTTTGGGGAAAATCCAACATGTATCAGGAAAGCGTTACCATTCCGATGATTACGGCTGGTCCGGGTATACCAATCGGTGTCTGCGATACGCCGGTGAGCCTACTGGACCTTTCAGTAACAATCGCTAAGCATTTCGACACTGACATCCAGTCGGCGGAAGGTATGACCGATCTCACCTCAATCCTGAAACAACCGGAAGACAAGGGACGTTTGGTCTTTTCTGAATACCATGCCGCAGGTGCAGTTTCGGGTGCATTCATGGTACGTAAAGGCCAATGGAAGCTGATTCACTATATCGGTTTTGAAGATGAACTTTTTGATTTGGAAAATGACCCAGAAGAGCTTGTAAATTGTGTAAATGCTCCCGAATGTGTTTCAATCTTACAAGACCTGCATGCCGAGTTGCGAAAGATTTGTGATCCTGTCGCGACCGACATCCTCGCCTTTGCCGACCAAGCCGCACTGATCGAAAGTTACGGTGGTCGTGAGGCCGCGCTACAGCTTGGGGCTCCGGGGGCTACGCCCCCGCCGGAAACAATAAGATGAAACTGACGATTCTTGGCTCCGGCTCTCCAGAAGCGTATTTACGGCGAGCCTCAAGTGGTTATTTGATTGAAGTTGGATCTGATCGTATCCTCTTTGATTGTGGTGGTGGGGTGTTTGACAATCTCTTGCGGTCTCACCGACTTCCATCCATTATCACGCATATCGTCTTTTCGCACCTCCATTCCGATCATATGATGGATTATGCGCGCCTAGTTCATGCCTCTTGGGATGAGGGTGGCAAGCCGATCAAAGTTTTTGGCCCACACCCTATCAAAATTATTTCACAAGGTTATTTTGGACCTGATGGCGTTTTGGCCTATGACTTACGTGCACGAACCGAACTGCCCCAAAGCCAAGAGATTTGGCGATCCCGCGGTGGAGTTATGCCACGCCCCTGGCCTGCTCCAGAAGTTGAGGAAATCATGCCAGGAGACATCATTGAAGGTAATGGATGGCGTATTCAAACCTGTACTGCCCCACATGCACAACCATTTCTTGAATGTATGGCCTTTGCACTGACCCATCGGGGCAAAAAATTCGTTTACTCAGGTGATGCGGGCCTCTGCCCAGAGATTGAAACGCTTGCAAAAAATGCCAACCTATTATTGCACTGGTGCTACCGTCTTGATGGCGAAGTGGTGTCACCCGAAATGGCCTCCGCAACACCGACCCCTATAGAGATCGCTGAGATGGCAAAACGTGCCGGTGTTCGTTCACTAATTCTTACGCATTTTCGCAAGCATATGGATGATCCTGCGCACTACGCCAACGCCATAAAGAAAGCCACGGAAGCTTTCGGCAAGACCATCTCCATTGCTGAGGACCTTCAGCAAACCGAGATTTGAAGGGAAGTGGAAGCCCACTGGATAGTCCTGTTCACAGTTACACCAGAAATGATTGCGATATGCAAAAGCTATTGACCAACAAGGAACTTACCTGACCGCTCAGACTAGGATTTTTGCGGCAAGAAATCAGTTATCCGAGGATAGAACCTCATGATAGACCTAGCATCTTCAATATCTTCAGCGCACTATCTAGTTTGATGTTCGTTTTTCCTTGTTCAAATCTGTTAAGTGTGGGCTTGCTTACGTTTGTTAGGACAGCCAGCTGTTCTTGAGTCAAATTCTGTTCCTTACGACGTTTTACTGCTTCTTGGACAAAGCTTTGCCAATTAAGCTGAATGTTCCGTTCCATCTCTTATCCATCAATTTGATCAATTTATTACTTAATTTCTTCGTTCCAATAGGGGCATCGTTAATCGCATCCTTAGCGGCCTCTCTATTTTTGGCCAACTCCATGACAGCCATATTAATTATGGCTGGTGATAATCCAAACTCTTTACCAAGCAAAACAAGATGACGACTCTTGAGGTCTCCAATTGGGTGGTCTTTGGAACCTGAGATCGTTAGCGCCACAGTTTTATAATCGTAAAGCGAAGCAGCAATTTGATCATAGCTTTGTGTCAATCGTAAGCCATCCTTGGTATGAAACATTGCAAAGTTCTTTAGGTGCATATCGGTATTCCCCATAAATAAACCAGCTAAAATTCGGCGATAGAGAATGTAGACTTGCGTTGGCAAGCACCCATTCGTCTCCAGAAGGAAATTTGCCATGTCCTTATACGAGCCATCATACTTAGTTTGGGATCGTTTGTTGAGCAGTTGGGTATATTCCTCAAAATGCAATCGACCCTCAGAATTGCGATCAAATCTCTTGATTAGGAGTGCCGGCTCGTCCAATCCCACGACTTCGTCAATGGTTAATTGCACAATCTCATCTTTTGGTAGCAATGCCTTAACAGCTACAGTGGTTAAGTATTCATTTTCAATTAAATCGGAATGTGTTGGTGTTGGAAATTTGGCTATATGAGTGCTTAATTCATCCATACGAGTGGGTCGATATATTCCATTTTCCTCGATAACAGCAAGCTTTGGTTGCACTCCAGATAAAGATGCCCGGTTGGTTAAAACCGCCAATTCCCTCGGATTACTCATATCGAGCATCGACTTGCTCAGATCAGACGGCTTCGGATCATAAATTGAAACTGCCCCAGCACAATCAAACCCGAATGCCAAGAGCAATTCGAAGCGCGAAACTATTCGCCGGCCAAGCAAACGACTTTGTAATTGTTCCAACCAGCCTTCGGAAACCAGATTGTCAAAAAAAGGATGTAAGCCGTAATTACTGATATACGGCTCAGAGCGTACAGGCAAAGTATGAGCAATTGCTGGGTATCCACCTTCAATATAACTCGCATCATAATTGAATGAGATACTATCACCTGGTTCTTCGCGGATAAAACCAGCAAAGAGATTATGATAATAGACCTTGCCCCATAATAAACTAGCCATAGATAAATTATATTACCCTAATTCACTTAAATTAAAACTTAAAGTAAATTATATTTTACTAATTATATATTTAAACAGAAAGAAGTTAATTAATTTTAACAATAATTTGGTCAAATGTAAGATCAGTATAATATATGTGATGTTTAGATCTACACTCCACACTTTAATCAAACACAGTGAATTAAAACCCATCCCATTTGTAGGATTAACCAAGTTGGCCGAAAGCAATCCTTATTGGGCTAGACATCTCAAAGTAATTATCGGAAGATAGATATCTCGAATCAATGGAATGGAGTTTCAGATATGGCATTTGATCAATCTCGTCTTTTTGAACTTACGGTTAAACGGAGATAACAACAGTTATACCTTACGATCAACCTTTGTTTCGAATTAAAGGGCGGGGGGATTGTAAGAAATGGCTGGGGTGGTAGGATTCGAACCTACGAATCACGGGATCAAAACCCGGTGCCTTACCGCTTGGCTACACCCCAATAATATTGGTTGATCAAGAATAACAACCACCCGATGAGTTATATTCACTTGGCTTAATCTTCAAGCCATCAAATAAAACTCTGTGAAAATTTTTCACTAGTGAAATCAAAGTGATTTCAATACAGATCAAGGTGAATCTGTTTTCAGTTTAAACAATGAAACTCAAAAATTTATCTAAGAGTCTGGTCAAAATCACCTACGGAAGGTTCAGATTTGAGGATGTCTTTTACAAATCCAAAGATATTCTTCAATTCCTCAAAACTGCTAGTACTTTCACAAACGACAACCAGATTAGGGGTGTTTGAAGAAGCTCGAACCAGAAACCAGGAATTGTTTTCCAGAACAACCCTGGCACCGTTAAGGGTCATTATTCTGTCAATTTTCTTACCATCCACAAGACCGCCTTCTAAGTGAAAGGTATTCAATTTTGTGGTTATTCTGTCCACCACCTCATATTTTTTCAAATCCTCACAATAAGGTGACATCGTTGGTGAACTCCAAGTTTGGGGTAGTTCCCTATAAAGATCGGATAGGCTGCTATCTGGGTTATCTCCCAACAACTTGCATACCTGCAGAGCGGCATGGAGAGAACAATCAAAACCCAACCCAACGGGCGGAGAAAAATAGAAATGTCCCGATTTCTCGATGCCAAGGATTGCTCCGACCTCATGGACCTGTCGCTTCATGTAGCTATGACCAGTCTTGCCATATACAGTTTGTGCACCATTCAAGGCCAAGACGGGATCGGTGGAAAATAAACTGGTGGACTTGATATCCGTCACAAATTTTGCCCCTGGAATTTTTGATGACAGGTTTCTTGCCATCAACAATCCAAGTTTGTCCGAGTAAATCACCTCGGCATTATTGTCCACAACACCCAATCGATCACCATCGCCATCAAACCCAAGAGCCAAATCAGCATTGGTTTCTCTAATTTTTCTTTTCATGTCATTGAGCATGACCAAGGATTCGGGATTGGGATTGTAATTGGGAAAACTGGAATTTGGTTCGGTGTGTAATGGTATGGTTTCCATGTGAAGTTTTTTCAGTAGGTTTATGGCAAAGTTGGAAGCTGTACCATTCCCAGTGGCACAAACAACCTTCAATTTCTTTCCAACCTTTACCTCTTTTGTCAAATAATAGATGTAATCATAGGCAATTTTTGAATAGGTTTTGTACTGACCGCCATCCTTCGATTGAGTTCCGCCAGAGTAAACAATGTCCTTGAGTTCATTTATATCTTCCGTGGTCAAGGTGAAGGGATGTTCCATTCCTACCTTGATTCCTGTCCATCCGTTGGGATTATGTGAAGCGGTTACCATGCAAACATTGGGTATCCCCAATTTTACACGGGCAAAATAGGCCATGGGAGAAATCACGGTTCCGATATCCACAACTCTCATGCCGGAACTGATCAAACCGATCATTAGGGCATTTTTCACCGCTGGTGAGTAGGAACGAAAATCACATCCGACAATTATATCATTGGGCTTGCCCAATTTGTTGAAATAAGTTCCAATACCTTTGCCAACCTCTGCCAATCCCAAATGGTTTATTTCTTCCGGGAACCTCCAACGGCAATCATATTCACGAAAGCCAGTCGGCGAGATCCAGACATCTTCGTTGTAACTCCAGCTTTCAGGTGAGGGAGGTTGGTTCAATACCATTACGGGCCATCAAATTTCAACAGGATGCAGTTTGGCAACTCTATCCAACTCCATAAGGATGCTCAGTATGCCTTCCAAATCATTGAGCTTGATCATGTTCGGCCCATCACTTGGTGCGGAATCCGGATCATCGTGTGTTTCAAGAAAAACTCCGGCAACACCTACAGCAACGCTGGCTCTGGCAATAACAGGGGCAAATTCCCTTTGTCCACCGGAACTCTCATGCATACCACCAGGTATCTGTACGGAATGGGTTGCATCAATAATTACCGGATATGTTGTCTTCGCCAAAATAGGCAAACTTCTCATGTCAGTCACCAAACTGTTGTAACCAAATGAAGTGCCTCGTTCACAGACTAGAATATTTTGGTTACCCGTACTGGCAATTTTCCCAATAGCATTTTGAATATCCCAGGGTGCCAAAAATTGCCCCTTTTTCAAATTGATTGGTTTGTTTGTTTTCCCTGCAGCAAGTAACAAATCAGTTTGACGACAAAGAAAGGCAGGAATTTGCAGGATATCCACATGCCTGGCAACTTCTGCACATTGGCCGGGTTCGTGAACATCCGTCAGAACTGGACATCCGATTTGCTCTTTGACGGCTGACAGAATTTCCAGCCCGAAGTCCATACCGATTCCACGTTTACCCGAGATGGATGTTCGATTGGCCTTGTCAAAGGAGGATTTGAATATGAATTCCAAACCCAATGATTTGCAGGTCTTGCCGATCTGTCCGGCAATTTCCAGAGAGTGATCTTTGCTCTCTATTTGGCAGGGGCCGGCAATGAGAATGAACGGCAACCTGTTTGATACATTCAGGTTACCGACTTGAACTGTTTTCATTTGAAAAAATCACTCAATTTGGAACAACTCAGGAAACAATTTTCTGCTTCCTGATCTTGAATACCTTACCGACAAAAATGGCAATTGCAGCACCCACCAGACTCAATAATGCTCCCATTTTGGCAGCATCTTGAACAGGTCCGCTATCAAAGGCAACTGAAGCCACGAACAAGGATACCGTGAAGCCTATGCCGGCTATGAAACCAATTACAAGAATATCAATCAGATTCATGCCATCCGGCATTCCGAATTTGAATGGCCCTGCACCTAACCATCCGAACAATAGGATTCCTATGGGTTTACCGACCAGCAATCCCGCCAATACCAGGTAGGTAGGAGTGCCTATGGAGGAAAACTCCACACCGGCATTGGCGAAGCCAAAAAAGAACAAAATGATTTCGACCGGAATTTTGAGCTTATGCTCGATTTTGTTGAGGATATCGGTAAGGTGTTTTTCCTCATCGGCAAAAATCCCGAAAGTTGTATCGGCATGCGGTATCGCGGGAATAATTGGAAGCAAACCAAGGGCCGGATGAAGACCCGATTCCTGAAACCCGTACCAGGATAATGCCCCGGCTACTGCATAAGGCCAGAAAGAAAGACGTTTGACGACCAGGTTGGGGAAATAATTTTCACCGTGATCCTTTTCCAGATATCTTGGCAACCAATTAAATACCAAATAGGTACCCACTGCGGCAAAAAGTGAAAGCAATAACCACTCAGGAGCCAATTCACCTGAAGGATAAAATACAGCCAGAATCAAAAGTCCGCACGCATCGTCAGCTATTGCCAACAAGAGCAGAAATCTTACAGCCGGATGACCCGCTCCAAAAATCACTCTACCGACCAGATATGAAAAGGCGATATCTGTTGCTGTTGGAATTGCCCAACCGTTGGCAACTGCTGAGTATGTTTCAGAACCCAGAACATAGGCAATGCCGAGATAGACGACAATCGGACCAATCATTCCGCCAGCAGTTGCAAAGAGAGGTGTCAGGGATTTTTTACCCCTGAGAGAACCGTTTTTCAGGGCCATGGCTTCCCAAACCTCCTTGCCTGCAACGGCAAAGAAAAATGCCATCAAAATGTCATTGATGATAAAATGTATTGTCAGTTTCCTGTATTCTGCTCCCTCGGGAATATACCCGATAAAGCTCTTCTTGAGGAGAACGAAATCAACCAATTCGTGATAGGAGTGTGGTGAAGTATTGGCCCAGACAAGGGCAATCAGTGCGCCTGATATCAATAATACAGAATATTGTGATACAAAATTCCAAACTTTCATTTGTTCACCTTTTGACCTATTACGTTTTCAAACCTTACTCATGATTAGAGTGGAGTAATTGTTGCGTTAAGAAAATCATTTGGGTTCGGTAAAATATCTGTACGAAAATCAATTCATTTCCTGATAAAAACACCTTGTAACCTTAAATTAAATCCAATACCAAAGAATTTCACATAATTGCTAATCTAAATTTTTAAGTTAATTAGTCAAAATTCAGAGCAATAATAATTTTCGGGTGGCCTCAATTGAACATAACGATAACCAAGGAATTCAAGGATGCCCTTGAATTACTGAAATATGGTAGGGAGCACCTGTTCATTACTGGGAAGGCTGGAACGGGAAAATCTACCCTCTTAAAATTATATCAGGAAACAATTCCTGACAATTCAGTCATACTCGCTCCCACTGGCATTGCTGCTCTGAATGTGGGTGGACAGACCATTCATAGATTTTTCAAGTTCCGGCCTGGAACGACGCCCGAAAATGTAACGAAAACCTTTTTGCAAGGCAGTACAAGAAGAATTATACGCAACCTTGATGCCATTATCATTGACGAGGTGTCCATGTTGCGTGCCGATTTGCTGGATTGCGTGGACAAAATCCTCAGAAAATATGGCTGGGAAAGAAACAAGCCTTTTGGTGGCATCAGGATGATATTTTTTGGCGACCTTTATCAACTGCCACCAGTGGTACCGAGAAATGAGAGAAACATTTTTCAGAAGGGGAGTCTTTATGAAACAGAATTTTTCTTTGATGCCCATGTGATGAAAGAGGTTCCATTTTTGCGGATTGAACTGACTAAGGTGTTCAGGCAAAAGGATGAGGAATTCATCGATTTTTTGAACCGGATCAGGGAAAACAGCATCACAAGTGAAGACCTTGAATGGTTCAATCGGCAAAACATGGCAAGATTTAAAGAGGGTAAGGGAACCGGAACCAAGGATTATTTTGTTATTCTCACGAGTACCAATCGTCAAGCTGATGAAATCAATCTTAGACATTTGGATAAGCTGGGGCAATTGAATCCAATATATAAAAACAGTGCTGAAATTACAGGAAAAATCAGCCGAGAAATGTATTCCGCACCCGAGGAGCTCATTTTTTGTCGTGGATGTCAGGTAATGATGTTAACCAATGATGGAAACAGCCGGTTTGTTAATGGAACCTTGGGAATAATCCAGGGTTACGATAGAGTTAAAGGGCAAGTGGAAATCAAATTACGTAATGGCCAAGTCATCGGTGTTGGAAAGCATAAGTGGGAAGTCAATTCATATGGACTTCATGAAGGCAAAATCGTTTCTGTTCCTGAAGGATCGTTTACTCAATTTCCATTCAGATTGTGTTGGGCCATAACCATTCACAAGAGCCAGGGTAACACCTTCGAAAACCTTGGTCTGATGCTTGGAAGGGCATTTGCCCCGGGTCAAACCTATGTGGCCCTGTCAAGGTGCACGACGCTTGAAGGTATAAAATTGTTCACTGAAATTCGAATGAGCGATATAATGACAGACCCCAGAATCGTGCAGTATTTTAATAAGGAGAGTATCGACTACGAAACCTAATAGCCCCTTTCGAAATCGACCACATTGCTCATCGATTCGCCTTTGAGATTCCTTGTAATGTTTCTTGCGATTGAAATGGAGGCAGTTGGTGGTCGGGTTTCTGACGAAATATGTGGCCAGATGGAAACTTTGTCATGTTGCCAGAATGGGTGATTGACTGGCAGCGGTTCCGTCTTGAAGACATCCAGGGTGGCATGAGATACCTGGCCATTGTCAAGGGCCTGAAGGAGATCCTCTTCATTGATCAATCCACCTCGACCGGAATTGATCAATACCGCACCCTGCTTGATGAATTTCAGTGTATCCCGATTGATCAAATCTGTAGTTTCTCTAGTTAGGGGCAAAATCATCGCTATGATATCGGATGCCCCAAGGACATGATTAAGACCATCCTTGCCGTGAAAGGTCTGTACATCAGGTATGTCCCTGTTTGTCCTGCTCCAGCCAATGACTTGAAAATTCAGTGCTTTTACTGCCTTCAAACAGGCCAGACCCAAAACACCAAGTCCAAGGAATCCAACAACCCTTGATCGGGCCAGGGGAGGGCTGGTTTCCTTCAGCCAGGTTCCAGATCTGTTATTGATGTGGATATCCATTCCCAGATGATGTCTGAGAACCTGACCGGTTACCCATTCTCTCATACCTTCCACCATACCGGGATCATTCATTCGAACCAAAGGACAGGCAATTGTCTTGTTGTTTATGATATCTTCAACACCTGCCCATAAGGTCATGATGGCCCGTAAATTGGCAAAGGGAGTAAAATCGTTCACCTGTCCATCCGGTGAATGAAGAAGATAATCAATTTCTGCTGGGTTATCTGTATACGTAATCAAATCAAAATCCAGATCAAACTCCGTAAATGTTTGTTTAAGAACTGGAATCCATTCCTGATGATGCCTGTCAGCTGCAGAAAACAAGATTTTGATTGTCATGCTATTTGTCCTTATTTCCGTGAATAATCGCACTTTGTATGAAGCCAAAGGAAATCATGAGGCTGAGGAGGGCAGACCCACCGTAGGAAATTAAGGGTAATGGAATGCCTACAACGGGGAAAAATCCGGTTACCATTGCCAGATTTACGCTAAAGTATAAAAAGAATGTACTAGCCAAGCCTATGATTAGCAGGGAAGAAAACCGGTCTTGTACCTTGAGTGCCTCATAGAGGCAAACAAGAACGATGCCGAAGAAAAGGATGAGGATAATCAGGCTCCAGAAAAGACCGAATTCTTCGGCAAGTACAGAAAAAATGAAATCCGTATGCTTTTCGGGAAAAAAATTCAGCTGGGTTTGGGTACCATTCAAAAAACCTTTTCCCGTCAACCCACCCGACCCAATTGCTATTTTGGATTGGATGATTTGATAGCCACTTCCCAGTGGGTCTGAATCTGGATTGAGAAAGGTATCAATTCTCCTGTACTGATAGTCCTGCAAAAGCTGCCATGAGGTTCCACGACTGATCAATACTGATACAACCGCCCCAATAAACATGAAAATTACGCCAATGAAGTAGAATAGACTGACACCGCTGACAAACAGAATAACTCCACCTCCTACGAGCAATAGAATTGCTGTTCCAAGATCGGGCTGAATAAATACCAATCCGACAGGAAGCATGATGAGACAAATGGGAAAAATGAGATAAAGAGGTCGGGAGACTTTGGTCGGATCGATTTGGCTATAATAATTTGCCACGGCAATAACCATGGCCACTTTCATGATTTCTGATGGTTGTATTTGAACAATCCCCAAATCAAGCCATCGTTGTGCTCCCATGAAGCGAACACCAATGATTTCGACCATTACGAGAAGAATCAAACCGATAAAGTAAATGTGATAGGAACTGGCCAGCCAAAATGAAATGGGAATCAAGGCTATCCCTACCATAATCACCAATCCAAAGGAGAATTTTTGTAATTGAGGAATAACCCAGGGATAGAGCGAACCTCCACCAACTGAATATAGATTGATGAATCCAATCAGGGAGAGGATGATAATCAGGAACACCAATATCCAGTTGATTCGAGCCACCTTTCCCAGAAGGGATAGTTTCGGGTCCAGTTCTTCGTGTAATAGAGTCATGCCCGAGAATTTGCCGAAGGTTTGGGTGGTTCTGGATTGATACCAAAATTCAATCGCATTTCAATGATTTGTGATCTGATTTCAGCCGGATAAGCTCTGAGGGGAGGCAAGGCGTCGTAAAAAGTGCGCATGATAAGTTCTCTCCCGATGGGAGCGGCAACCCTTGACCCCGACCCTCCGTGTTCAACAATTAATGATGCCACATATCTGGGTTTTTGGATCGGCCCATAGCAGCAGTATATGGCATGATCTCTCTGTTCCCACGGCAAGTCAATATTTCTGGTTACTCCCACTTCACGTTCCTGAACAGTTATTCTCCTGACCTGACTTGTTCCGGTTTTACCAGCTATCAAAAAATCATTGTCCGTTGTTCTTGCATCATAGGCAGTACCTTTTTGTTCATTCAATGCAGCCACCATGCCTTCCAGAACCAAATTCAAATTCTTTTCGGAAATTCCCATCGACTCCCATTCAGCAACGTTTTCTTCCTTGCCGTCTTTGGAAATCACAATTCTAGGCATCACCTTCTTGTTGGTAACCAATCGGGCAAGCATTAATCCTATCTGGGCAGTGGATGCCAAAACAAAGCCCTGACCAATTGCCGCGTTCATGGTATCACCGACAACCCAGCTTTGGCCTATGTTTGCCTCTTTCCATTCTCGATCTGGGACCAGACCGCTGCTCAAATCCGGTATTGGTAGTTCCGGCTTGCTACCAAAACCAAATCTTCGTGCCATCTCGGCGATTCGCTCTATTCCTATTATTTCAGCCAACCTGTAGTAAAAAACATCGCAGGATTCCTTGAGGGACTTTTTTACTCCAACAGTTCCATGTCCCTTGGGATTCCAACAATGAAATACTCCTCCGGCAATTTCGTAGCTACCGTTGCAATAGAATGTGAAATCCTCATTAATCAAACCGCTTTCCAGGGCAGCAAGTAGCGTTATCATCTTGAAAGTGGAGCCTGGGGCATACTGGCCAGCCAAAGGTCTGTTGAAAAAGGGAGAGTAGATGTTTTCCAGATATGCCTGGTAATCGCTAGATGAAATGCCACCGGAAAACAGGTTGGGGTCAAATGTGGGTTTTGAGGCAGAAACAAGAACATCGCCTTTTTCCAAATCCATGATAAAGACCGATGCAACCTCATTACCAAGAACCAATTGCGTGTACTCTTGTAGTTTGGCATCAAGGGTAAGTTGAATGTTTTTTCCGGAAACCGGATTATTGCTGGTTAGTACCTTTACTTTCCTTCCTAAGGAATTAACTTCAAATTTCTTGTTACCGGGTGTTCCCCTCAATTCTAAATCGAAGGCCTTTTCGATCCCAACCTTCCCAATCTTGAAATTGGGATGGCTGAGCAGGGATTTAAGATCACTGTTTGCCTCAATTTCCACCAATGAGGGGGAACCGACATATCCAATTAAATGACTTAGCGAATTCCCCTGCGGATAGTATCTGACCGAACCGAAACCGGAATATATACCTGGCAGGGCAGGACCATTAACCGATAGTTCGGTGATTTTGTCCCAAGTAACATTTTCCTTGAGAAGTATGGGTATGAAAGAGGGTTTCTGATCAATCTCTTGCAGTATGCCCTCGATTTCCTCATCCGACAGAGCAATGATTTGTGAAACCTTTTGCAGTGTTTCTCTTCTGTGATGGGTTTCTTCCGGTACAAAGGTTACCCAGTATTCCTGCTCATTCTGAGCGAGGAGAAGTCCTTTTCGATCGACAATCAAGCCGCGTTCCGGAGGAATCAAGCCAAAACCAATTCTGTTAGTTTCTGCCAATTCCTGAAAATCATCAGTATCCCAAGCCTGAAGTTCAACCAATCTATAGCCGATCAAGCCACCAATTGCCAATTGAATTCCTCCCAAAAGAAATACCCTGCGGGAAAGTTTCCTTTTCCCTTTTGCAATTGGAGTATCAAGGCCGAACATGGTTAAGTCTTTTGATCAAATATAGAAAATTGAGGGAATTTTACCTTCAAAAATGAAGATGAAAAAAATACCACAACTGGATAAATCAATAGGGTTTCGATAAATTGGAATATCAATGTACCAATAAGTGCCGGTCGGGAAATGGTAACGATCAACAGGGATTGATATAGAATTAGAAAAATCAGGTAACTCACCGCAATCAATACCCACTCGATAAGGAATGGTTGGTACCTAACCAATTCAATTCTACTTCGAAAAAATTCGAATATTGCCAGCATGAGGAAGGTTCCCAAACCAATCGGAAGCCCCAACAGTATATCCTGAAACAGAAAAATACCCAAGATCATTGGGGCAGTGACATAATCCGGTCTTCTGAAAATCCAGCTTGCTGTCAGGCAATAAAGCAAATTGGGGAAGGTGAGAAAACCATTCGAAAAACTTACCGGTATGAGATTAATGACCAGAATCAAGAAACTGAGGCAGATAAACAATATCCTGTAAATCCAAACAAATAATCGTGATTCCATGGTTGTTAAATGTCTTCTACAGGACCTGTTGGTGGGCTGGACAAAAGATCAACATCTGTTTCTTCCAGCGATTCTGGTTCGTATTTAATTATACTTATCATTTTCAGGTTATTGTATTCGGTTGCAAGTGTAATTTCTACCGTACCATCAGGTCCTTCGGAAACCGTTCCCACCAGCAGGTCAGGAGGGAAAATTCCTCCTTCACCAGTGGTCAACACCCTGTCTCCCGGATTTATGCCGTTTAGGTTGTCCAATAGTTCAATATCCGGATTGGCAGTATTGTTTCCAACAACAAGACCTTTTTTACCGGATGGTAATATTCTGACTGGAACCCTGCTTGATGTGTCGGTCAATAGAATCAACCTGGCCGACTTGCGTGAAGTATTGGTAATTCGGCCTATCAGACCCAGACCATCAGAGGCGGGATAACCATTTTTCACACCCCTTTCGCTACCTACATTGATCAAGTACGAGTGTCTGAAAGGTGAAGAGGTATCGGCAAGCAAGGTAGCAGAAATTGTTTGAAAGTCGGATGTTTCAGAAAAATTCACCAATTTCTTGAGCTTGGCATTTTCTTCCTCAAGGGAATAGGCATAATTCTTCCATTGATTAAGTTCATTCCGTATCTGTACAAGGTCATCCAGCGAAACCTGGTTTTGGACAGCATTAACAAGGACATCGGCGGTATTTTCTGCATATTGGAATGGTCGCAGCGCCAATTCGATGACTGGTACGAATAAATTGACAATCGAGGCCCTGACACTTTCAACCCGGGTTCCTTCGAGCCTCCATAAAAGGAAAATGCAAAACAGGGTAATGAGGGTAATTAAAAGTAATAGTCTCTTTATTGACCCTCTGTAAAATTCGGTGGATTGTTGATTATTTTCAGGTTGAAGCAACTGTTTTGCCTTGGGTCCTCTAGCTGTTGTAATCGATTAACGGATGGAGTGATTGTTCACTATTCAAGGCTATACCTGTACCCAGAGCCACACATTTAAGTGGTTCCTCGGCAACCGTAACAGCCAAATGGGTCCGTTCACGAAGTACCTTGTCAAAGTCTTGCAGCATGGCTCCACCCCCAGTCATGATCATGCCCGTTTCAAAAAGGTCACTTGATAAATCAGGTGGTGTCATCTGGAGAGCCACTGCAACGGCCCTTCTTATTTGCTCGATAGGATTGCGCAAGGCTTCTGCAACCATCCTCTGGCTGATATGAATTTCCTTGGGATGGCCTCCTTCATTGGTTCTGCCATAGAATTTTGAAGTTTTGCCCTCACCATCCTTTGGCAGTTTGGCTGTACCAATGGTCTTTTTTATTTTCTCAGCGGTCGAATAGCCTATGTGTATGTTGCAATTTTCAAGTACATAACCAACCAGGGCATCATCCATGGCATCTCCACCAATTCTGATCGAGTTGGCATAAACGATATCACCCAGTGAAAGCACTGCCACTTCAGTTGTTCCCCCACCTATATCGACGATCATTGCGCCATATGGGGTATTGTAATTTATCCCGACCCCCAATGCAGCAGCAATGGGTTCAGGGATAAGTCCGGCTGTTCTAGCTCCTGCAGAAAGTACTGATTGCCGAATAGCCCTTTTTTCCACCGCCGTTGCCCCATGGGGTACACAGACGAGAATTCTAGGCTTGGCCAGGGTTCTTCGATGGTGGACCTTGCGGATAAAGTACTTGATCATATCCTCAGCCACCTGAAAATCAGCAATAACCCCATATCTGAGAGGACGGATAACCTCGATTGATTTGGGTGTTCGTCCCTGCATCAGTTTGGCTTCATTGCCTACTGCCAGAACCTTGCGGCTTCCATCGGCCAGGTTATAGGCTACGACCGAAGGTTCATCGACTACTATGCCCTCTCCCTTGACATGAACCAAGGTGTTTGCTGTACCAAGATCTATTGCAAGATCATAGGAAAACATATTTAAGATACGATGAAGAAAATTCACGACAAATCTAACCCTCTGATGTAAACATTATAGCATAGATCATTTATTATATTCTTACCCCAATTAGATGGTAAAGGGCTTTATCTGGTTAAAGTGTTTTTTCAGAAAAAAAACCGAAAATCTTTATATCACGGTGCTTCTTTCCAGCTTGTCTTGATTTCCCGTCTTCTAAACAAGTTGTTGAGAGCTGATACATATGCCTTGACAGAGGCATAAACAGTATCGGTGTCAGCTGATTGTCCAAGAACGAGATGACCATTTTCTTCAAGCTTAACAGTAACTGTTGCCTGTGCGTCTGTACCCTGGGTTACAGCCTGAACCTGATAGAGTTTCAGTTTGGCCTTATGTGGAAACAATTTTGTAACTGCCTTGAACGAAGCATCGACCGGTCCATCACCCGTTGCCTGTGCGGTCATTTCCTTCCCATTTACATCCATGATCAATTCAGCACTTTGGGGTGAATCCGAACCGCAGACGACCTTAAGGTATTTGACACGCAAATTGTCATCATCAGCTATACCAGTAGATTCACGCATCAAGGCGATGAGGTCATCATCATAGACCTCTTTTTTCCGATCAGCCAAATTCTTGAATTTAACGAAAAAATCACTCAACCGATTATCACCGATATCATAGCCCAAATCTTCGAGTTTCTTTCTCACTGCTGCCCGACCCGAATGTTTGCCGAGCACAAGGCTGGATTCCATAAGCCCGATATCCTCGGGTTTCATGATCTCATAGGTACCAGCATGTTTAAGCATGCCATCTTGGTGGATGCCAGCTTCATGGGTAAATGCATTTTTCCCAACGATCGCCTTGTTGAACTGGATGGGGAATCCAGTTGCATCGGAAACCAATCGACTCAAGTGGGTGATTTTAGTGGTATCGATATTGGTTTTATAGGGCATGATGTCATTGCGTACCCTGGTGGCCATAACGATTTCTTCCAGAGCTGCATTACCGGCCCGCTCACCAAGACCATTGATCGTGCATTCCACCTGCCTTGCGCCTGCATTGACCGCTGCCAGAGCATTCGCCACAGCCATGCCAAGATCGTTATGACAATGGGTTGAAATCACAACATTGTCAATTTCGGGAATCCTTTCCCTCAGCATATTGATTATGTAGGCACTCTCACCCGGAGCTGTATAACCAACTGTATCGGGGATGTTTATCGTCTTTGCTCCCGCATCGAGGGCGGTCTTGACTGAAAGCACCAGAAAGTCATGATCCGTTCTGGTTCCGTCTTCCGGTGACCACTGGACATCATCAGTGTAGTCCAAAGCCCGTGTGACCGATTTATGAATTGCTTCAAGCACTTGGTCGCGGGACATTTGAAGTTTGTACTGCATATGGAGATCAGATGTCGAAATAAATGTATGGATACGGGCCTTGCGTGCTTTCCTGAGAGCTTCGCCCGCCCGATCAATATCACCTATCGAAGAACGTGCAAGACCGCATACGGTTGCATTTTTGATGATTTCTGAAATTTTGGAGACAGCAACAAAATCTCCCTCGGAAGCTATGGGGAATCCTGCTTCAATAATATCAACACCCATCTCATCGAGTTGACGGGCAATTTCGATTTTATTCTCAAGGGTCATTGCAGCACCCGGAGATTGTTCTCCATCCCGCAATGTCGTATCAAATATGAGTAATTGGTCTTGCCCGAATTTTGTATCTTTTAACATTTTGATTAGTCCTGTTTGTTTATCTGGATTTATGGTGCGGAATCTCCTCTGAACGATGCACCGGGAACGGTACGTTCAGAGGCTGGTTAGTAGCAGGAGGACTAATCCGACTACTATCGAATTTCTATATAACCGCAAATTTTCCATGGCTCGTATGTAAACGGTTTTTCAATAAAGTTCAAGAATGAAATTCCTGAATGTTGAAAATGAACTGAAAACCCCACACTCACTCCTGCATACTTCAAGTACATATGTGAATAAAATTAAGGTGAAAACTAGCTCTATTCAGGGCTGAAATTGCCATTGAATGTTTATCAGCACCAAAGAAAGCTTACACAACCTAACATCACGCTTTAAGTTGAGTGTTTCTATACTTCCGAAAACGAAGGAATCTTTAATTTGAATAAAGGGATGTATGGGTCAGACTTGTTGCTACTCAAAATGTAAATAAGCAAATACCGAAAATAACATATTCTTAGTGGAAATCCTAATTTTCAGCTATGGTCCTCTCGATATTTTCACCACGTTCGAAAACAACATCATAACGCTCACCATCCTTGGTTATCAAGAGACCCCTTCCATGGGGCTCGCCTTGAAGGAAGTCACCATCATAAGAAGAACCATCTGCATACGTGGCCTTACCTTCACCTTCAAACAAACCGTTGTTCCAGTTTCCCTCATACATGAAACCATTAGGATTACTTTGGGCTCCGTAGCCGGAGAGGACGCCCAAATCAAAATTTCCCGTTATAATGGTCCCATCTGGATAATGAATTTCCCCTTGCCCATTCAGAGTGCCGTCTTTCCACTCACCCGTTGACCTTATGCCTCCAAGAATAAGGGTTCCCTTCCCGTTGAAATTGTTATTCCGAAATTCACCCTTATAGCTGTCATCATTTTCGAAAAGGATTTGAACCATTCCCCCCACAAAACTTCCTTCTTTCCAATTCCCGTCAAAAATATTGCCATCTTTCCAAGTCATTTTGCCAATGCCATCGGGGCTTCCGCTTACAAGATGTCCGGTGTACACAGTACCATCTGAATAGGTATAAGTACCCATGCCTGTAATTTCTCCGTTCAACCAGTTGCCAACGTAGGAAACACCATCATTGTTGACATATCTTCCTTCCCCGTTCAAAACGCCATTTAGGAAATTACCCTCATAAATTGTTCCATCCTGGAATATTTGTTTTCCTTGTCCGGTTTGCTGACCAGCAAGCCAGGCACCTTCATAACGGAATCCCGTTGTTGAATCCGTAAGTTGCCCCAGACCTTCGATACGACCATCGACAAAATTCCCTACATAGATACTTCCATCTGGAAAACTCATGGTTCCTTGGCCATGAGGTTGCAACTCTAAATGCTCCCCCTCGTAAACCAAACCATTGGAGTAAGTGACCTTTAAGTTGGTAGGTATGATGCCCTCTATCCATTCTCCTTCATACAAGCTTCCATCAGGAAAGGTTAGTTTGCCTGAACCATGTTTAATCCCCTCGGCAAATGATCCCTCGTAAGCAGATCCATCGGAATAGGTTTCTGTGCCCATGCCATGTCTCTTACCTGCAACCCAGGTACCCTCATATTGCAAATCTTCCGTGTTAAATGTTCCTGTACCTTGATAAATTCCTTCAACAACATCTCCCTGGTAGGTAGATTTGTCAGGATAAGTGAATTTACCCGAACCGGTCATCTTGCCATTGACCCAGTCTCCGGTATAGATGTAACCCTGGCCGTTGTCATAGGTCCCCTGACCGTTCAAAACACCGTCCACAAAGGTCCCCGATAAGTTACTTCCATCACTATAGGTAATCGAAGTGATGGAAGCCAATTCTCCATCCTCCCACCGGGCTTCGATCAATGAGTCATTTTCATTTAGGTAGGTTCCGATACCTTCAATCGGACCATTGTCAAAAATACCCTTAAAGGTTGTCCCATCCATTCGGACGAGCGAACCTGTGCCCTTAGGTTGTTGATTGTCAATTTCCCCGGTATAAATGCTGCCATCAGGATAGACAATTTCTCCCGTACCAGAAATTCGGCCATTTTCCCATTCACCTGAATAGGTGAAACCCTCCGAGCTTTTGAATATTCCATATCCCTCCTGGATACCGTCAGTAAATTGCCCTTGATATATCGAACCATCTTTGTAATAAATGGTTGTATCGCCTGATAAAACCCCTTCAATCCAAGTGCCTTCAATGACTTGTCCGTCAACAAATATCCTTTTACCCAAACCATGCTTTTGATTGGCAATAAAATGACCTTCGAAGGAACCACCCTTGGCATAGGTTTCAAACCCCTTTCCGTGTTTCATGCCATCTTTCCAAAAGCCGTTATAGGAATATCCTGTAGGATGAGTCACTTCACCCTTACCATGGGCCTTGCCATTAAGGAAAGTACCAATGTAAACCGTACCATTACCGAATTCTTCCCTACCTTCACCAGTTCTCTCGCCCTCAACCCAGTCACCTTCATACACATAGCCGTTATTAAGGGTCAGTGTTCCCTTGCCATGCCTTTGCCCATCAACAATATCCCCGGTATAATTTCCTTCCTGGGCAAAAACCCCAAGGGGAAATATGGTTAGGAGGGAGATCAGAACGTATGATCGGGTAAGGTAATTCATAAATTTTCCTTCATGAAAGTTTAATTTGCCTCAAGACTGCCCCAAAATGAAGTTTCAGGGAATTAGTTTAAAGTTCTGGTATTTACTGACCTACAAAGAATTATCACAGACCTCATTTGAATTCAATTATGATTTCCCAGGTATTTTGATATCAGATCGTTGCATTGCTGCGAGAAACGACTTGTTTAATTCATGATCAAAATTATTCGGAAAATTTTATAGAAACCCAATATAGTTTTCACTAAATAAATATTTACTCTAATTTAATTTGATAAATAAAAATTGTATCGATACCATGAATAGGTTATTTGGGATAAATATCGGGTACTTTTTCAACATATAAAATAAACTAATTACCTATTATAGGTTAGTTCAATCGGGGAATGTGTATGGCAGAGCTAAGATTTGAAGGTCAGAATATCAAAGTAGAAATAGTTGGATCTGAAGAATTTTTGGAAGAGAAGGGTCAGCAGTTGGTAATCAAGTTGCTGGAACTGGATTCGAAGGCCAAGCCCAGTGAATCGAAGATGCTGGAAGTACCAGCTGAAATAGGACAGGAAGACAATCTAGCCCAGTATTTGAGAGCATTCAGTGGCAAGTCAGAGAAAATCAGGTTTTTGGCCATTGCCGGCTTTTTGCAGAATAAGGGTATGAAAAGGTTGGAAACCGGGGATATAATCAAGGCAGTAAAACAGTCCAATCAGAAGCCATTCAAAAACACCTCAGATTGTAAGGCCAAGTGCATTCAGGAAGGTACCTGTGCAAAAGATGAAAGGAGAACCTTTTATGTTACCAATTTGGGTTTTGAAATGCTCAAATCGAATTCTAATTTCTAGTTAATGGAAATTAATAAATAAAAGGTTTTTCTTGTCTGAAGTTTTTCGGGTAGCACTTGCCCAATTGAATCCCACTGTCGGAGCCCTTAATGGGAATGTCGACCAAATTAAGCAAACGGTACTTTCCCTTAAGGACCGTGAGGTTGACTTCATCGTCTTTCCTGAATTGTTCCTTTCCGGTTATCCGGTTCAGGATCTGGTTTCCAAGAAGTCTTTCGTACAAGATTGCATGGAGCATCTGAGGGAGCTTGCAAGCTGGAATGACGGATATTCGAGCATAGGTGTGGGTTGTCCTTGGATGATTGAAGAGAAGGTTTACAATTGCTTTTTTGTGCTTTCAGAAGGGGAAATTCGTGCCACCATTCAAAAACACCACTTGCCAAATACCGAAGTATTTGACGAAATCAGACAGTTTACATCCGGGCCAATCAGTGGTCCTTACCGTATTGGTGATGTTCGGGTGGGTACACCAATCTGTGAAGATGCCTGGTATGAGGATGTTTGCGAGACCCTGGAGGAATCGGGTGCAGAGATACTGATCGTACCCAATGGCTCGCCCTATGAGAGGAATAAACTGGACAAACGATTTAACAGAATGGTTGCCAGAGTGATCGAAACAGGGCTCCCACTCGTTTATATCAACATGGTTGGCGGTCAGGATGATCAGGTTTTTGACGGAGGTTCATTTATTCTCAATAGGGGAGGCCGGTTGGCGGGTCAATTACCTCTTTTTGATGAAATTATTGAAATTGTTGAATTCCAAAAAACACATGAGGGCTGGGAGGCACAGACAGGTGAATTAGCCCTGATACCGGACGAGGACGAGCAGGATTATAGGGCAATCGTTGAAGGTGTTCGAAATTATATTCAAAAAAGCGGCTTCTCAAAGGTGGTGCTTGGTTTGTCCGGGGGAATTGACAGCGCATTGGTTGCTGCCCTTGCTGTTGATGCCATCGGAGCAGAGAATACTCGCTGTGTGATGCTTCCTTCACCATTCACTTCTACCGAATCCAATTCGGATGCGCTTGAACTTGCCGGAAACCTGAATTGCAGGATTGAGGAAATCCAGATTGAACCAATCATGGGGCAGGTGTTGAATTCTCTGGAACCAATTTTTGCCGGTAGACCTCGTGATCTGACAGAAGAAAACATCCAGTCACGGATTCGCGGTTTGCTACTTATGGCCCTTTCAAACAAGTTTGGAGAAATTTTGTTGACCACGGGGAACAAATCAGAGGTAGCGGTAGGTTATTCAACAATATATGGGGATATGGCCGGGGGATATAATCCCATCAAGGATTTGTACAAAACCAAGGTAAATAAACTTTGTCAGTGGAGAAATGAGAATTACAGAAAATGGATGAGAGGATCAGGGGGAGAGGTTATACCACCGCAAATCATTTCCAAACCGCCCACAGCAGAACTCAGGGAAAATCAAAAGGATACGGACAGTTTGCCTCCCTATGAAGTCCTGGATCAGATACTCGAAATGTTGATAGACATGGATCAGTCAGTTTCTGAGGTTGTCAGCAAGGGATTTGATTTGGAACTGGTTCGCAGGGTTGAACAGCTCATATACAGGTCTGAGTACAAGAGGTTTCAATCAGCTCCCGGTGTAAGGTTGACAGGTAGGGCATTGTGGTTGGATCGTCGATATCCCATCGTAAATCAATGGAGAGATTCAACAGATCAAGTGTAATTGTAAGGATTAGGTAAGGGGGTCTTAACTTTTCTGACAATTGATCTCACATAGAGGGTGTTAAACTGTAGAGAAAAATTCGGTATTTTGGAATTCAATGACCACCACAAGATTTGCACCATCTCCAACAGGGATACTACATATTGGTAATATCCGTACAGCCCTGTTTAACTTTTTGTTGGCAAGGAGGGATAATGGCAAGTTTATCCTAAGGCTGGATGATACCGACCAAACCCGCTCCAAGCAAGAGTTCGTAGATGCAATATACCAGGATTTGGAGTGGCTGGGACTTGAATGGGATCAGGTGGAACGACAGTCCAACAGATTGGACAGATATAGGGAAAAAGCTTCGGATCTAATCCAATCCGGTTATTTTTATGAATGTTTCGAAAGTCCTGAAGAATTGGACTTGAAACGGAAACTTCAACTCAAACTGGGAAAACCACCAGTATATGACAGGGAGTCCCTGGAGTTGAGTGAAGAAGAAAAGAAAGCCAAACGTCAAAAAGCACAGGGGTACTGGCGGTTTAAACTGGCCCTAAAAGAGGTGTTCTGGAAGGATGGTATACAAGGTGAAGTTACCATTAATACCACAAATGTTTCAGATCCTGTTCTGATCAGGGCTGATGGGCTTTTCCTATATACATTTGCTTCCGTTGTAGATGACTTGGATTTTGGGATAACACATGTCGTTAGGGGTGATGACCACCTTACCAATACCGCAACCCAGATAGAAATAATGGCAGCACTGGGTTTTACCCATCCTGAGTTTTTTCATCATTCACTGTTGGTGGGAAAAAAGGGAGAGCCTCTTGCCAAAAGACTGGGTGATCTTTCAATCAGGGAGTTGAGGGAAAATGGTATTGAACCAGAAGCCATTCTTTCTCAACTTGCCTTTCTAGGTTCATCCATTCCAGTTAATCTGAAACTGAATCTGGAAGAAATCCTTGCTACCTTTTCATTGGAAAGTTTCAGTGGAAATCCGACGAAATTTGATGAGCAACAGCTAGTTGGGTTAACCTCAGACTACTACAGAAACGTACCTTATGATAGAATTGAGGGGAGGGTGATTGAACTGGGAATACCCAAATCGGAAGGTAAAAGGTTTTGGGATGCAGTCAAGGGAAATATCAAAACCATCACTGAAATCAATGAGTGGTGGAAGGTCCTGAATCAGGAAATTGATCCGATAATCAAACCGGAAGATAGGGAATTTGTTGAACTAGCCATTTCCTTGCTGCCGGAATTTCCTTTTGACTTGAATACCTGGAAGAATTGGGTTGAAGACCTTAAATCAAAAACCGACAGAAAAGGTGGAAGATTGTTTTTACCCCTTAGATTGGCTATCACCGGTAAATCCAGCGGACCAGAAATGCAATCAGTATTGGCCTTGTTAAGAGTACCTCCCATAACCAAAATTCCAAGGTAACCAAATTTTGTTGGTGGGCTTCCATGCGTTTGTGCATAAATGGGATGTTATTTCAATAATTTGTTAAATTGAAAACATTCATCAAGTACTTTGCCCGGTTGCACCCTTGGTATTTTTAACACCAAAAAAATCCACAGGTTGACAAGGGTACAAGCCATTGTTTTTTGTAGATATTTGTGGATTATTTTACCTTTTCAAAAATTATTATTTTCCAAGTATCATTTAAAACTGAGAAGATAACATTTGACAAGCATGGTTTATGGATCTGAATAGAACCCCCCTAAATGAATTCCACAAACTCCAGGGTGCTAAGATGGTCCCCTTTGCCGGGTTTGAGATGCCTGTCCAATACCCTATGGGAACGATCAAGGAACATATTCATACCCGTACCAAGGCAGGAGTGTTTGACGTCAGCCACATGGGACAGATTGCCATCTATCCGAAAGGAGGGGAATCCATAAACGATATTGTGAAATACCTTGAATCCCTTCTGCCTATAGATTTGGAGAATCTTGGATTTGAAAAACAAAAATATGCCCTCCTGACTACAGAAAACGGGGGCATTATTGATGATGTAATGATAACCAAGAAGAAGGATTATATTTTCCTCATTGTCAATGCAGCCAACAAGCAGGAAGATTTGGACTATCTCCATTCCAATATCGGATCAAAATGTGAAATAGTTGAATTGAAGGATAGGGCACTTTTGGCAATTCAAGGTCCTCAAGCAGCGGAGATTACCTCCCGAATCCTGCCTGAAATTTATGAAATGAGATTCCTTGATGTAATGGAAATGGAGTCGGAGTTCGGCAATTTGTCAATTTCAAGGTCCGGCTATACTGGTGAGGATGGTTACGAAATATCCATTCCCGGAGAAACAGCAGTCGATTTTTCGGAAAGGCTTTTGTCGTTGGGGAATATTCAATTTATCGGCTTGGCAGCCAGGGATACATTAAGGCTTGAAGCCGGATTATGCCTTCATGGGAATGATATCGACAAATCCACTTCGGTAATCGAGGCTGGTTTATGGTGGTCTGTTTCCAAGGCAAGACGACCAGGGAATGACAAGGAGGGAGGTTTTCCGGGCTATGATTATCTCAAGACCCAACTCAGGGATGGTGTTGAAAGAATGCTGGTTGGCCTGAAGCCTCGTGGTCGGTTACCGATAAGGGGAGGAAACATAATTTACGATCATGAAACTGATGGTCATGAAGTAGGGCGAGTAACTTCAGGGGGATATGGCGCAACAGTCCAGGGTCCCGTTGCTATGGGTTATGTCAATGCTGATGAAGTAAGGAAAAATTCCGCTCTATACTGTGAGGGTAGAAGATCAAGAATTCCCATTGATATTCATTTGAGAAATTTTGTGGGTAACAGGTTTAAGCGTTAGTTAAGGAGGAAAAGATGAAATACACCGAGGATCACGAATGGGTTCGTAAGGAGGGGGATACATTCACCATCGGTATAACCGAGTATGCGTCTGAAGAATTGGGCGATGTGGTTTATGTGGACTTGCCGGAAGAAGGTGACGATTTTTCAACCGGGGACGATGTTGCAGTTATAGAAAGTGTCAAGGCGGCATCTGAAATCATTGCACCCATGGCCGGTACGATTGTCGAAATCAACGAGGAACTGGTAGATAATCCAGCTTTGGTCAACGAGGATCCAATTGAAAAGGGTTGGTTTTTCAAAATCGAGGCAGATGATCCGGGAGAATATGATAACCTGATGTCGGAAAAAGAATATCAGGAATTGATTTCATGAAATCTGAACAAACCTATGACCCCTATGACTTTGCCAAACTCAGACATGTTGGACCTTCGGCAAAGGAAATAGATGAGATGCTTGAGGTGGTCGGCTATAAAAGCCTTGACCACTTGATTGAAGCGGTATTGCCAAAAAGATTAAGGGAACTTCATCTGGGAGATGATCCTCTGCCGGAATTGGGGAATCCATTAACGGAAGCCGAACTCCCGGAAGTACTTCAAAAACTTATAGGTAAAAATGAAGCCTTTAACTCGCTGATCGGGATGGGTTTCTATGGTACGATCACTCCACCCGTACTTGTAAGGAACATTTTGGAAAACCCGGCTTGGTATACTGCATACACGCCGTATCAACCCGAGATCAGCCAGGGTCGCTTGGAAGTTCTTTTGAATTATCAAACAATTGTAAGTGATTTGACCGGTCTTGGCTGTGCCAACGCATCCTTGCTCGATGAAGCAAGTGCTGGGGCTGAAGCCATGGCAATGGCTTACAGGATTTCTCGCTCCAAAAGCAACAAGTTTTTTGTTGGTTCCTGGTGCCATCCCCAAATCAAGGAGGTCATCAAAACCAGGGCCAAACCCTTGGGAATTGAAATAATCGAAGGATGTCCCTTTGTGGATTTGAAACCCAGCGAAGTGTTTGGTGCCATTTTCCAATATCCCAGTACCTTCGGTAACCTGTCTGATTATTCAGGCCTGGTAGAGGAATTGAAGAAATCCAAGGCCATTGCAATTTTTGCAACAGACCTCATGGCCCTGACACTCTTGAAGGAGCCTGCAGCCTTTGGGGCCGATATTTGTATCGGGTCGACCCAACGGTTTGGAATGCCCCTAGGATTTGGAGGACCACATGCTGCTTTCATTTCAACAACCATGAAATATGTCCGGCAATTGCCTGGACGGATTGTAGGGGTATCAAAGGATTCTCGTGGCAATACCGCCTTGAGGCTAGCTCTCCAGACTAGAGAGCAACACATCAGAAGGCAAAAGGCCACATCCAATATATGTACAGCACAGGTACTTCCTGCCGTTGTTGCAAGCTTGTATGGTGTACTCCATGGGCCAATTGGCTTGAAGGCCATTGCTCATGGGATTCATGGACGTACTGTTTGGCTTGGGCAAAAACTTGAAAATAATGGCTACAAGGCAAATCATGAGGCATTTTTTGATACCTTGTCGATTCAGGTTGGAGATTCTTCATCAATCATGCTTCAGGGTTTGGCCAACGGGATCAATTTCAGAAAAGTCGATGAAAACACCATTGGGATTTCACTTGATGAAACAACCACTGCAGAGGTCTTGCAAAGGGTTTGCTCATCATTCGGCATAGAAGTCGATCCGGCAGAAATGCAAACATTGGACACGGCAAGCCTTAATGCTATTCCGGCTGAATTTGCCAGAACCTCGGAATTCATGCAAAACCAGGTATTCAACATGAATCGTTCCGAGGCTGCCATGACGAGATATATCCGACAATTGGCAGATCGTGACCTGGCCTTGGACAGAACCATGATTCCTCTAGGTTCCTGTACCATGAAATTAAATGCAACTACGGAAATGGCTCCAATCACACAGCCGCAATTTACGAATATTCATCCTTATGCTCCAGAAGAACAGGTAGGAGGATACAGGAATCTAATAGACGATCTTTGTCAAAAACTCTGTCTGATTACCGGTTTTGACGGATTTTCGGTCCAACCCAACTCCGGCGCCCAAGGCGAGTTCGCCGGTTTGATGGCAATCAAGGGTTATCACCAAAGTATTGGAGAGGGTCAAAGGGATATTGTCCTCATTCCCAAGTCGGCTCATGGAACCAATGCGGCTTCGGCTGTACTGGCTGGTCTGAAAGTCATTGAAATAGACACCAATACGGATGGAACCATTGATGTTGACCATATGCAATCCTTGATCAGGGAAAATGCTGATAGTATTTCGGCGACAATGATTACATATCCTTCTACCCATGGTGTATTCGAAGGTTCCATCACTGAGGTTTGTCGGTTGATTCATGAAGTTGGGGGGCAGGTTTATCTTGATGGGGCAAATTTCAATGCCATGGTTGGCATCCTCAGACCTGGCGATATTGGTGCAGATGTTTCCCACTTGAACCTACACAAAACCTTTTGCATTCCTCATGGAGGAGGAGGTCCCGGTGTCGGCCCGATTGGGGTGAAATCACATTTGATCCCCTTCCTCCCCGGAGATCCTTTGAACGGGGACGGTTCCGGAGCAGTCAGTTCAACGGAATTTGGTTCAGCCCTGGTATTGGTAATTTCCTGGGCGTATATCAAATTGATGGCCGGTAATGGTTTGGCCCTAGCTACAAAGCTTGCCGTATTGAATGCCAATTACGTAACCAAGAGACTTCGTGAGAAATACAAAATTTGCTATTCCGGCAATGAAGATCTGGTCGCCCATGAATGTATTGTTGATACCAGAGTTTCCATTGAGGGGACCGATTTGGTCATTGATGATATTGCGAAGAGGCTGATCGATAATGGTTTCCACCCACCAACCATGAGTTTCCCTGTAGCAGGGACGTTAATGGTCGAACCAACCGAGTCGGAACCAAAGGCCGAATTGGATAGATTCATCAGTGCCATGCTGGCCATAGCGGATGAAATCCAGGCGATAAAGGATGGAACCATGGATAGTGAGAACAATCCATTGACAAACGCACCCCATACCTTAGATGATTTGGTAGGTGATTGGGACAGACCTTATACCAGAGAAGAGGGCTGTTTGCCAATAGGAGCATTTCGGCCGGACCGGTACTGGTCGCCAGTAAACAGGGTCGATAATGTATTCGGAGACAGAAACCTGATTTGCACAAGGAATTTCTAGCAAAAGTCTTTGAATTGAATTTATGGGGTCGTAGCTCAGTCGGGAGAGCGTGTCGTTCGCAATGACAAGGTCGGGGGTTCAATTCCCCCCGGCTCCACCAAAGTTCAAGTAGGATTATTCCCGAGTGGCTACTTGAAAATTAACCCAGTCGGGTAATTGATTTCAGAAATCCTTCAGTGACTTTCAGGCTTTTTGAAGTCAGTGCGCAGATTTGGGGAATGACAATCCATTCCAGAGTCCACATGGAACCTGATCTTTCCTGTTCATGCATCAGGGACTGGTGCATTCCTGCCGTCAGCAAGGGAAGATAATGACCAAAGGTAATCAATAGTTCGGGTTCAATCGGATTCGACTTGTGTGGCATTGCTGAAGACGTTCCACCCCCTGTGAATTCAATCTGCTCCATTTGGGCCATCAAGGTTAGGTCCTTGCCAATCTTTGCCAAAATACCCACCAGATTGCCACACCAATCCGTATAGTTGCAATATGCAGTACGATCAGTCTGCCAACCATGTTCGGTTGTTTCCAAACCGAGTTCTTTCCCTACCAGCATTGGGATTTCTGCTGCCTTACCTTCCCATTCGCCCCTATTACCAACTGGTCCTGCCAATTGGAGAATTTGACAATTTTTATCCACAATCGTGAGAGTGGACTTCAACTTTACCAATGGTTCTCGCCAGGAAGTAATTCGGTCACCGACCGTAATCATTTTGGCGGACTGCATGCGCGTGTACCCTTGAAATGGTACAGAGCCAAATTTTTTTTCCAGACTTTGCAGGCAACTTACAATTTCTTCCAGACTTCGATGAAAAATCCTGCTTAATTCAGGCAAGATCATTACAAGTGAGGTATCCATCAAGTCCTGGCTGGTCGTACCTAAATGAAAATCTGATGAATAGGGCGTACCAATCTCCTTCTTGAGTTGGCGAACATATCCGGGGACAGGTATTCCATCCACTTGGGTTGTCTTGATCAAGTCCTCGATATCAGGTGTAAAATTCGAGATTGATGATAGAATTTTGTCATGGCTTGGCTGGGTGATTTTACCTGTTTGATACAAGGCCTTGGTCAAGGCTATTTCGAATTTGTTGAAATTGTCCAGCATCCTGTCGGTTGAAAAAAGGATTTCAGCTTCAGGTTCACCCAGAAGTGCAGTCAACAATCCCTTATTGTAAGGATTATGAACCATCCTAAGCCGCCTCCAGGGCAACGGCGATACCCTGTCCAACACCTATGCACATTGCTGCGATGGCATTCATTTTCTTTTGATGAAACATTTCCAAAGCAGCAATCCCGGTAATTCTTGCTCCGGACATACCTAAGGGATGACCATAAGCAATGGCCCCGCCATTGGGGTTGATTCTGGGATCATCATCTTCAAGGTTCAAATATCGTGTGGTAGCCAAACTTTGACTGGCAAAAGCTTCATTGATCTCCAGAACATCACATTTTTCAAGATCCAGTTTAAATTTCTTGCAAAGCTTTTTGATGGCGTAAGCAGGTCCTATACCCATTATTCTGGGCTCCACCCCGATTGTGCTGCCTCCAACTATCCGGGCAATTGGATTTAACTTGAATTCATCAATTGCTCTTTCCGAAGCAAGCAAAAGTGCTGCCGCACCATCATTTACCCCGGAAGAGTTACCGGCTGTAACCGTGCCGCCTGATCGAAAAGGAGTCGGGAGTGATGACAACTTCTCAAGGGAAGTCTGTCTTGGATGTTCATCAGAAGATATGACCAGTGAATCACCTTTTCTTTGGGGTACGGAAACAGGGATGATTTCTTCCTTGAGAAAATCCTTTTCACCAGATTTTGAGGCTTTTTGCTGGGACCAAAGAGCAAATTTATCCTGGTCCTCTCTGGAAATATTGAAATCCTCAGCAACATTTTCAGCTGTTTCCGGCATTGAATCGGTTCCGTACAGTTCCTTCATCACGGGATTGACAAAGCGCCATCCTATGGTTGTATCATAGATCTCGGCATTTCTCCCAAAGGCTTGAGAAGATTTGGGTAAAACGAATGGTGCTCGGGACATGCTTTCGGTACCCCCGGCTACGACCAGATCGGCCTCATTGGCTCTGATTTGTCTTGCCCCAATAAGAATGGCATCCATCCCGGAACCACATAATCTGTTGACTGTCGTACCAGGAACAATATGAGGATATCCTGCCAGCAAAAGTCCCATTCTGGCTACATTTCGATTATCTTCTCCTGCTTGATTTGCACATCCGATTATGACTTCATCTATCCGGCAGTGATCGAGATGCGGGTTTTTTACCAATATCTGTTTAAGTGTAATTGCACAAAGATCGTCAGGTCGGATTGAGGATAATGAACCACCAAACCTCCCGATTGGTGTTCGATTGTACGAACAAATGAATACCTCGGTCATTGACCTGAATTTCTCGTTTTGGAATGGGCAGTTCTGGTCCTTTCCTGTAGGTCTCTGAGGACTTCAAGTTCAAGCTTGGTCGGAGGTGTGTTTTCATCAAGTGTCACTGAATACCTGATTGGCCAGCCAACACTTTCCTGCATGGCTTCCCTGGTAACACCGGGATTTAAGGCCACAACCTCAAATTCCTTGGTTGTCGGGTCAGGCTTCCAAATGGCCATATCGGTAACGAGCAATTGCGGTCCCTTGGTTTGAATACCCTTGTCTGATCTTTCATTGAAGCCATTCCCAAAGCCGTAAGAGGTAAAGAAATCGATTTTGTTGACAAAACTCCTGGGAGATTGCTTCATTATGATATAAACCTGCTTTGAATGTGAAGCAATCTCGGGAGCACCACCACCACCCGGCAATCTGACCTTGGGCTTCTCGTAATTTCCAATAACCGTAGTGTTGATGTTACCAAAACGATCGAGTTGGGCTGCCCCCAGAAAACCGACTGTAATCCGTCCACCCTGAAGCCAGTAATTGAACATTTCAACCCCTGATACTGTGGTCAGTGCCGTACTGCAAAGTTCACCATCACCGATGGAAAGAGGCAATACATCAGGTGCAGTTCCAATTGTACCGGATTCGTAGATCAAAGTAATGTCAGGTGCATTTGTCAATTTGGCCAGATTACATGCAGCCGAGGGAGCACCGATACCTACGAAACAAACATCATCATTTCTCAGGAGCCTGGCAGCTGAAACAACCATGATTTCATAAGAGGAATAGTTCATGTCAATCTCTCAGATGTTCCACCCGCTGATTGAATACCTCCGGTCCCTGCTCAAGGACATTTTTCTGCATCCAAACCCTGAAAGCATCTCTGTCGCTGGAAATCTTGTCCCACTCCAGATAAGAAGAATTGTCCCTTTCATAGTACCCTTGTGTGTAGGAGGGATGAGCACCGCCCGGGACAATCGAAATTGAAGCTATTGCCCAAGAGGGGATAATGCAGGCATTGGGATGGGTATTCAATTCAGGTACAATTTCCTCAACGGTTACAATTGCCTTTCTTGCACTTAATACGGCCTGCTTCTGGACTCCGATTATTCCTTCCACAAGAACATTGCCTTTGCTATCCGCCTTTTGGGCATGAATTACGGCCACATCCGGTCGCAGGGCAGGGACCGCAGCCAATATTTCACCCGTAAATGGGCATTCAATGGATTTGATGTTTGCATTTATTCCCTTGAGACCCGCTCCCTGGTATCCCCTCAAGATTGCCAGGGGTAAATTCGAGGCTCCTGCTTCATAGGAATTGGCAATTGCTGCATGAGAATGCTCTTCTATAACCAATGGTCTTGGCCAATCATTTTCAACCGCATCCCTCAATCGTCTCAACAAACCCACACCTGGGTTTCCGGCATAGGAAAAAATCAATTTACTGACCATGCCCATCCCGATCATTTGGTCATAAATTACATCGGGCGTCATGCGGGCAAGAGTGAGATCAGTTATACCACTCCGAATTGTTTCGTGAGCTGCGGCATAGGGAATTAAATGGGTAAAACCTTCAAATACGACAAATGATCCGGAAAACAGGTTTTCTTTGATCGCTGTTGACAAGGGTTGGAATTTGGACATGTGTTTGGGAAGGGGTTAAATGTCAAAAAATACTGTTTCGTTTTCACCCTGCAAGACAATATCAAATTGATACATGCCATCCTCAAGAGGTTTGGCTATAAGGGTATGTACTCTGTTTTGATGTTCAAGACGATTGAGAACAGGGTCTTCTGCATTGGCTTCAACCTCTTCCGGAAAGTACATTCTGGTATGCAAACCCAGATTTATACCCCTAGCTGCAACCCAGATGCTAATAAAGGGAGCCTGCAATTTATTGGAGGATAAATATGGGATTCTACCTGGTTTGATGGTATCAAAATGAAACTCACCAGTGAGTATATCTGTAGGTTGCCGCCCCCAGCCTTGAAAATTCAGATCTGATTTACCGCGATTTTCAGCCGGACTATGGAACAACCCCTGAGCATCAGCTTGCCATAATTCAATAATGCCATCCTTGATCGGCGTGCCTGTACCGTCGAATATCTTGCCACTTATGGAAATCCTGATACCAAGAGTATTTTCATTGACCATTTTTGATCCCAAATGACTCCCCCCATAAATGGTTTCCAGGCCAGCCATTTGCGGAGTACATCCGATATGAACATAAGGTCCTGCAGTTTGGGATGGCAATTCCTGATGGATTTTGGGGAACAGGGTCATTTAATTTCCTTCAGGACGGTTTTCGAACATTGTCGATCTACAACCTCTGAGTACAAGATTGAATTCATAGGCCAAGGTATCCATGGGTATCGTATTAGCCATATCCAAGCGGGCAATCAACAGGCCAATTGCTTCCTTATCCGGGATTGTATTTACAATGGGACATATTTTTATCAATGGATCACCCTCAAAGTACATCTGGGTAATGAGTCTTTGGGAAAATCCCGGTCCAAACAGGGAAAAATGTATATGTGAAGGGCGCCAATCATTTATACCATTGGGCCAGGGATAGGGACCAGGTTTAATGGTTCGGAATTCATATTGACCATCTTCCCCGGTTATTGTTCGGCCACAACCGCCAAAATTGGGGTCCAGGGGTCCGATATACTTATCTTTGGTATGTCGATATCGTCCAGCCGAGTTGGCTTGCCAAATTTCGATCAATGCCCCCTCTATTCCTTTTCCCCTCTCGTCCATCAACCTGCCATAAACAATTATACGTTCACCAATAGGCGATTGCCCCTTTGCCGAGTAGTTCTGTATCAAATCATTATCTGTTGGTCCAAGTTCTTCATGGCCGAAAACCGGTCCAGCTATTTCAGAAATTCCATTTCCTATCGAAACCAATGCCAATTTGGGTGATCGTGCTACGCTGCTTTTGTAATCAGGGGTATAGGCAGGGGGGTGGATCTGAAAATTTCTTGGAAAAAATCCCCCTGAAGAAGGTGGTTTATTGGTCAATTTCAACTCCCTTCTTCCATTTCTTCATAAGTCTTTTTGGCGACTTTAATTACCGAATTCGCAGCTGGAACACCAGCATATATAGCGACATGCAGTAGTACTTCAGAAATATCCTCCTTGGTTGCGCCAGTATTTGCAGTAGCTTTCAAATGCATAGCAAATTCTTCCTCATGGCCCATGGCAGCCAACAGGGCAAGTGTAATCATGGATCTTTCACGAAGGGTCAGATGAGGACGAGACCAGACTTTTTCCCATGCTGCGCTGGTAATCAAATCCTGAAAGGATGCATCGAAGTCAGTCGTCAATTTGTTTGCCAAATCCACATGGGAATTACCCAGGACCTTTCTTCTGGTAAGATTTCCCAACGGGTTAGGATTTTTTTCTTCTCTTGAAATCAAGGGCAAATGAACTCCAAATAAATGCCAAACCATATCCGGTTTATATCCAGATAGTTTTTTTCTGTTATCAATAATATCTTAATAGGCAAATTAAATTGAATTGGCAATTTTGACAGTCTAAAATTTCTAATCAATACAAATTGGATGAATTTCAAAAATGAAAAATACTGGAATTTCTGAAGAAAACTTTGGTCAAAGGGATCGACGTGGGCATTGGAAGCCATTTGAAAAAATAGAGTATGCCCCCCTTTTCGTTTGGCCCATTAAGCCAGTCAAATTGATAAAGTGGATCTTTGGATTCCCAGGATATCTTTATCCCTGGAACATCATCTATTTTTTGTTCAGTTTGGTTGTGTGGTGGATATTTCTTCCACCGTTGGAGACCATGAAAACCTTTGAACCGGGTTGGATGCTGCAGATATTAATTAGAAATGCCGGCTTGATGGCCATCTGGTTTGGTGCTTTCCACCTTCATCTGTATGTGAAAAAACGTCAGGGCAAGGAATTCAAATACAATCCGTCATGGCTGGAGACAGATGGATCAGCTTTTTTGTTCAGAAGTCAAATAAAGGATAATTTGACTTGGTGCTTTGCCAGCGGATTACCAATCTGGTCGGGGTATGAAATTCTGACCTTCTGGATGATGGCCAACGGCTATATTCCCCATTTGAACTTTAGTGAAAACCCGGTTCTTTTTATTGTCATGTTGTTATTGATTCCCATGATAAGGGAGTTTCATTTTTATTGCATCCATAGACTCATACATTGGCCTCCCCTATACAGAACAGTGCACAAGGTACATCATGCCAATTCAAACCCCGGCCCATGGTCGGGATTGTCAATGCATCCGGTTGAACACCTGATTTACTTTTCGAGTATCTTCATTCACTGGATAATTCCATCCCATCCCATTCATGTCATAAATCAACTGTTACATGCAGGTTTGTCTCCGGGACCTGATCATACTGGTTTTGACAAAATCGTAATTGAAGGAAAAGGTGCGATTGACACCCATTGTTTCGCGCATTACCTCCATCACAAGTATTTTGAGGTGAATTATTCGGATGGAATTTTCCCTTTTGACAAGTGGTTTGGGACCTTTCACGATGGAACTGCTGAGGCGGATAAACAAATGAACAAACGGCTGAAAAGGAAAGCCATTAGACTGAATTCCTAAATTTTACCAAGCCTAACGGACAAACCTCGTTCAATCGGTTAGAAAATTACCAAACCCCCACCATAAAAGGGTTATTGAATAATTTTGGTTGTAAATCTGAAATAAGAAAATAATAAATCTAAATTCAACAGAAATTTACCCTAATCGAACATCTTTAATGCATCGACAACAATGAAGAAATTTTTTTCCATCCTTTTATTCGTAATCATTGCGTCAACAATTTCTGGTTGTATGGAGTCCATTGAAATTAATGAACCCAGTCAGGAACAGCATGTAGAAGCCAATAGAATACTGAATGAAACATACCTGTCACCTGCTCGGAATATACATCCATTTCGTATGCAAGCTACCGTGAATAGAATAGCTCCGAGAATCAGGGCAGCAAGCTACAGAGTTTGTCTGGATCTTCAGCGACCACAATATCAGTGCGACCTGATACAGAGGTCCACAATTTACATCCATCAAAATAATCCACAAATCAATGCAGCAGCGGATGAAAACAGTGATATTCATTTATTTGGTGGCTTGATAAACATTTCCGGGTCTGATGATGAAGTTGCTGCTGTATTGGCCCACGAGTTTGCACATGTCATGTTTGTACATGTGGATAAGAAATTTATGAACGCATTGATTGGACAAAGTATTGCCTTGGCATTGGTTTCTGATAGTGCATCTCCTCAAAGTCAACAATACTGGGCAGATTTGGGTGCCGGTATTGGTGCAGCAGCCTATAGCCCGGAGATGGAACTGGAGGCTGACAGAGCAGCGGTATATATTTTGCTTCATGCTGGTTACAGACCTGAGGTAATGCAAGATTTTCTTGTACGTGCAACAAGAGAAAGTGCCCAACAAGCCAATCTGGGCATTTATACTGTCAGTTTTTTGCAAACCCATCCAAGCAATAGCAACAGAATGGCTCATTTAGTTTCGGCAATTCAGGATGCTAGAATTGGTAGGCCTCTGGTATCAACCGGTTATTAAAACTGCTTTATTGATTCTGAATACCTACAAATAAATCCAATAGAATGAAATAATCAGGTATCGAAAAGATTGATTAGAGGTTTGCTGATATCAAATTAGTTAGGTGCAGAAGGGTTTTTCATCCATACATTGTTAATATCACATACCCTGTTAATCAATGAATAGATATCTATCGCCGATTAATGCTAATGAGAACTAAAAAAACAATATGTATGGTATATCCAAAATAATCTGTTATTTATAAATAAATCAGATGATCAATATAGCCATTTTATTGTGATTGGTTATTTTCAATTCAATAAACAAATTATACTCAAGGGGTTCCATCTTGTCAGAGAATTTACATATTGCCATAGCAGGAATAGGGTTAATTGGCAAACGTCATGCTGACACGATTGACCGATTACCCGGGATCAGCCTTTGTGCAGTTGTGGATCCTGAAGATTCTGGCCGGAAATATGCTTCAAAACACAATTTACCATGTTTCGAAACATTGGATGAAATGTTTGATGAGCATTCGCCTGATGGTGTGATACTGGCAACCCCAACAAAATTACATGTGGATCAGGGTCTGGATTGTATCAGACATGATTGTCCCGTATTGGTGGAAAAGCCATTGGGTACAACTTCCATTGAATGTGAGAGATTTGTAATGGAATCAGAAAAAACAGGAGTACCATTATTGGTTGGTCATCACCGACGGCACAATCCACTGATTCGCAAGGCATACGAAGTGATTTCTGCTGGAGAAATAGGAACAATCAGGGCAGTACATGTAACCACATGGTTCTACAAGCCGGATAATTATTTTGAAAATGCCCCTTGGCGAAAAAGACAGGGAGCTGGACCAATTTCAGTTAACCTAGTCCATGATGTAGACTTGATTCGGTATCTTTGTGGTGAGGTGGAATCAGTTCAAGGTCAGGCGATACCTTCGGTCAGGGGTTATGAAAATGAGGATGTTGCCGCTGCGATATTAAAATTCCGGAATGGGGCCATCGGTACAATTACGGTTTCTGATAGTATTGTAGCTCCCTGGAGTTGGGAAATGACTTCGAAGGAATACCCAATTTATCCGCCAACAACTGAAAGCAGTTATCATATTGGTGGATCGCATGGTTCATTGTCCTTACCAGATTTGCGACTCTGGACCCATAAGGAAGGGCAGAGAGATTGGTGGACACCAATATCCGCAACCACATTGACAAGAGGTTCATCTGATCCGTTGGTGAACCAGATCTTACATTTTTCCGACGTAATTAGGGAGACAGCAGTTCCTTTGGTATCGGGTAGGGAGGGTCTGCGAACATTACAGGTTATAGAGGCAATTCAAACCGCCTGTAGTTATGAAAACACCGTTAAGATTAAATTGACGTAATTCAAAATACGAATCCAAGATACATGCTTTAATTATAAATAACATATATTAATAAAAATATCTTGCATTATTATTTATTATCCGATATATTTGATTTTAATATAAATATTTTGGAGAATTTTCATGATTAAACTTACTCGAAAAGTGGTGCTGTTTGCAGTACTGACAATTGGTGCTTTTGCTACATTTACCGGTAGCACTTGGGCTGAAAAAATGGAACTTAGAATGGCTACTTCCGGCTCAGAAACTGACCAACGCTCAGTTGCCATGGCGGAGGTTTTTGCACCCATGGTTGCAGACTTTATTGATTATCAACCAAGTTATAACGGAACAATTTTTGCCCAAGGTACTGAACTTGATGCAATTTCACGGGGGAATTTGGAAATGTCTATTGCCTCAGCACAGGAGTTGGCTCAATTTTTCCCTGAATTTTCAATTTTTGCAACTGGATATGTGCATCAGAATGCAGCGCATCAGGTTGCAGTTTTCAATGATCCATTGATGGATTCATTTAAAGCTACAACAGAAGAGGAATTGGGTATCAAACTGTTGTCGGTGATGTATTTGGGACGCCGCCAGGTTAACCTTCGTCACAGCAAGGATGATTTAACTGTAATGACACCTTCAGACCTTGCTGGAGTTAACCTACGTATGCCTGGTACTGATGCTTGGCAGTTTTTAGGTAAGGCACTGGGAGCCGCTCCCACACCAATGGCCTTCTCAGAAGTATATACAGCTTTGTCGACTGGAGCAGTGGATGGACAGGACAACCCCTTGCCAACAGTCGTGGATGCCAAATTCTATGAGGTAACCAAGCAGATTGTACTGACATCACATTTGGTCGATTTAAACTATATTGCTATTTCCAAAGAGTTCTGGGACAATCTTACACCTGATCAGCAAGCTACAATGCAAAAGGCTGCAGATGCTGCTGCTGAAAGCGGGCGTCAGAAACAACTGGAACTTGAAGCTAGCCTGGTTTCATTTCTTGAAGAACAGGGTCTTGATGTATATGAGCCAGATCTTGAAGCGTTCCGTTCTCATGTTCAGGCACAATACATAGATTCTGAATTCGCAGAGTCTTGGCCTGAAGGCGTTCTTGAAGCGATCAATGCGCTTGGGAACTAATTAGAAAATATAGCAAGTGGAGAGCCAAAAATTGAATAAGTTTATTAAAGGGTTCTCTACCCTTGCAGAAATGATTGCCGCCAGCATGTTGGCGGCAATCTTCCTAATCTTCATACTTCAGATTGTATTGAGATATTTTTTCACACCTGCAGGTTGGACACTGGAATTCATTGGTATCTTGTGGGTATGGGTGATTTTCTTTAGCTGTGCCTTTGTAGTCAGGCATCAGGACCAAGTCAGGTTTGATATTCTTTACTTGGCATTTCCTCGTCGTGTTCGTGCAGTTTTATCCATCGTTGCTGCCACAGCCATAGTATTGGGTATGCTCTATGCATTACTCCCAACCTGGGATTACATAGATTGGATGAAAATTCGCAAGACCGCAACGGTTCGAAATCCCTTCACAGGGAATAAAATTCCAATGCGGGATGTCTTTTCAATTTATGCTGTGTTCATGATTGCAGTTGCATTGCGCTATGCCTGGCAGGTGGTAACAATTGTCAGGGAAGGCCCCCCCAAGACTGAACTTGAAATAGTTGTAGAAGCAAGCAAGCGGGAAGATGGAGGAGATCCCAAGGAATGAGTTTTGAACTTTTAATCTGTCTTGTAACCCTGTTTGCATTAGCAGGAATTGGTACGCCAATAGGTTATTCCATCCTGTTGGCATCAGTCGCATATCTGGGATTTGCTGGATTGGATGTTGCCCTGGCGGGAGAAAAGATCCTCCAAGGTTTTTATAAGAGCGCTATCCTGTTGGCGGTGCCATTATTTATTGTCGCTGCCAATATTATGAATGCCGGTTCCATAACCGATCGATTGCTTGGTTTCTGCGTAGCTGCGGTTGGCAGGTTCAGAGGTGGTTTGGGTCATGTAAATGTGGTTGCCTCACTAATCTTTTCAGGGATGTCTGGATCAGCTGTTGCCGATGCAGCTGGTATAGGAAAAATCATCATTGGCATGATGACAAAGGATGGACGGTATAGCCGTGGATATGCGGCAGCAATTACAGCAGCATCGGCAACCATTGGACCAATTATTCCGCCTTCCATTCCCATGGTACTTTATGCTTTGGTTTCAAAAGCGTCCATCGGTGCACTTTTTCTGGCTGGTATCCTCCCGGGCTTGATCATGGGAATCGTCTTGATGGCCATGAACTACTACATTGCCAGAAAGAGGAATTTTGCCCTGGAGGACCCCATACCACTTAAGGAATTGCCTTCCAAGACAATGAACGCCTTCCCGGCACTTCTAATGCCGGCAATCCTGCTTTATGGTATTTATGGTGGAGTAACGACTCCAACGGAAGCGGCTGCCGTGGCAGCATTCTATGCTCTGGCACTGGCAGCATTGTTTTATCGTGCCCTGAGCTTTAAGCGACTTTACCAGGTTTTTGTAGATAGTGCCAGATCATCAGCATCTGTAGGTATCGTAATAGGAGGTGCTTTCATCCTGAATTTTATTGTAATTCAGGAACAGATACCCCAAGCCATCTCCTTATTGCTATCTGATGCCAATGTTCATCCGATTGTTTTCCTGATTGCAGTGAATCTACTCATTCTATTACTTGGTTGTCTGCTTGATGCTACCACAATTATCCTTGTGATAGTTCCACTATTCATTCCAACATGTGTTGCCCTGGAGATCGATCTTGTTCATTTTGGAATTCTTGTGGTGGTAAACTCGATGATTGGCCTGATTACCCCACCCTATGGCATATTACTTTTTGTAATCAATGCTGTAACGGATATTCCTCTGCGCGAAATTATAAGTGAAATATGGGCATTTTTGATTGTACTCATTCTTGCTCTACTCCTGATGATACTCGTACCAGATGTGGTTTTATGGCTACCAAGGTTATTCGGCTATCAGGGATGAGATGCTCTCAATTTCAACCGCGTCCATTCCAGGGGTTCTCAGTGAAAAGTTGAGTGCAATTGCCGATGTGGGTTTCGCCGGTGTGGAATTGCATGAGCCTGACTTTACCAATAATCACATACCGCCAGTTGAGTTTCGTAAACTGGTCGAGGATTTGGATATAAAGATAATCCTGTTGAAGTCTTTTGAAGATTTGGAAGGATGGAAGGGCAATAGGCGAATACAGGCTTTTGATCGGTTGGAACATAAGTTTGACCTCATGGCAGAACTGGGCATAGAGATGTTGCTGGTCGGAGCTTCAAGTGCCATATCCGATGATTACAGCGATACCATAACCGATCTTTCAGACGCGGCAGAGCGAGCTGGAAGAAGGGGATTTCGCCTCGCCTACATGGCCTTGCCACAGGCCGGTTTGACCAGAACTGTTGAGCAGGCAAATAAGATAATTGAAGAGGTGGACAATCCCCAATTGGGTTTGGCACTTAATAGTCATCTGGCCCTGGCAGATGGCACCAAGCCTGCCCATCTTAACTATCTTCAGGGGGGCCGGGTTTTTCATGTTCAATTGTCAGATACTTCAAGGATGGGTTCAGGGGATACTAGAATTGCCCATTCCAGTGCACATTTACCTGGCCAGGGTGTATTGAATCTGGAAGGATTTGTTAAAGTGTTAACCCGTAGGGGTTATGGTGGTGCGTGGTCGATAGCACTCGTTGACGAAAACAGCCCTCGACGAGGAAGTCGTACCTTGGTCCGTGACGGTTTTCGGTCTCTGGTAAACCTGTTGGATAATGTATCTCGTACGGATTGTGACCTTAAATTTGATATTCCCGACCTTCCACCCCGCGTCTACACTTCGGGATTTGAGTTTATCGAATTTGCTGTCGATGAGAAAAGTTCAGCCGAACTGAGTGATTTGCTTCACAAAATCTGTTTCAGGAAAGAAAAACACCATGTTTCAAAATCGGTGGACCTTTGGCGACAGGGTGCAGTCAATTTAATTGTGAACACGGAAAGAAAAGGACATGCTCATAACACCTTCAACACACATGGTCCAACAGTCTGTGACCTGGGATTGCGTGTTGATGATGCCAAGCAGACGGTTTGTCGTGCAAGTACTTTGGGCACGCCACTTTTTTACCAACCGGTTGGTGAAGGGGAATTGGATATACCGGCAATTAAAGGCATTGGTGGCAATGTGGTACATTTCATTGATGAGAATTCGGATCTCCATCGGGTTTGGGATATTGAATTTGAACCGGTTCCCGATTTAAGTACTTCCCAACCGGCAGGAATCCGTCGCATAGACCATGTATCCCAGACCATGCGGTACGAGGAAATGCAGAGTTGGTTGTTGTATTACATATCAACCTTTGAGACGAGTAAATCCTCCATTTTTGAAGTTGCAGACCCTTCGGGAGTTGTTCATAGCCAGGCCATCGAAAGTCCCGAGGGAGAGGTTAGGCTCAATCTGAATGGTGTTGAAGGACAACATACTTTTGCAGGATTGTTTCTCCAAGACAATTTTGGTGCGGGTGTACAGCATATTGCGTTCCACACCGATGATATATTTGAAACATCCAGTCGATTGAAGAAATGTGGCTTCAACAGACTTGAAATCTCGCCAAATTACTATGAGCACCTGCAGGCTCATTTCGGGCTTGAGAAGGAAATGGTTGAAAAGTTGAAATCCGAGAATATTCTCTACGACAGACAAGGGAAGGGCGAATATTTTCAGATCTACAGCCGTCCAATATTTCAGGGATTTTTTTTCGAAATTGTGCAACGATGTGGAGGATATTCTGGCTATGGAGCCCGCAATGCCTCAGTAAGACTGGCTGCCCAAATGACCCAGAGGTAAATCAAAAAAAGTACCAGTAGTCAACCACTCAAAAATTCCTGACCCGCATCTTCAAGTAAGAAATTATACACATGATTGATAAACCAGATTCCCAGGAAGAGCTCCAATCTTGGTGGCGAACCTCAATAATTGATATGAAGCCTGGAAAAATTGCCTTGCATGGGCACCCCATCCAAAGTCTGATTGGCAATGTAAGTTTTCCCCAGATGATTTGGATGATGTTACGAGGATTTCTTCCGTCGGCAGAAAAGGCCGCACTGTTGGAAGCTGCCCTTGTTGCTGGTGTTGACCATGGTCCCCAGGCACCTTCAATTGCTGCAGCACGCATGGCGTCAACCTGTGGCGTGGGAATCAACAATGCTCTGGCCTCGGCAGTAAACATGCTGGGTGATGTCCATGGTGGGGCGGGGGAATCCTGTGCTCAATTGTATTATAAAATCGCTCGGTTAAAATCTGAAGGTAATAAGCTCAATGAGGCCATTAACATCGGGCTTGATATTTGGCAAACCGAATATGGTAAGTACATTCCAGGTTTCGGTCATAGATTTCACAAACCGGTTGATCCCCGTGCCCCCAGACTGATGGTCTTGGTACGTGACGCTGCTTTGGAGGGTACTGTCACCGGGCAATATGCTGACATAGGTGAGGGCATTCAAGCCGAAATCCACCGTAGAAAAGGCAGCCCCATCGCGATGAACATAGACGGGGCCACGGCGGTGATCTTTTGTGAGCTTGGATTTGAACCACAGTTGTCCCGGGGTTTGTTCTGCTTGTCACGATCAGTAGGAATTTTAGCTCATTCATGGGAACAGATGAATCAGGGTGGAAGAAACAAGGGTCCAATGCCTCCGGAATATCTTCCCAAATACGAGGTTAAGAATAAAATTGGGCAATAATGTGGACTTGAATTTCAGGGTTGGATTGGTCGGTTGCGGTCGGATAAGTGATATTTATCTGCAGACGCTTGCAGGGATTGAAGGGATTGAGGTTGTGGCCTGTGCCAGCCTGGATATCCAGGAAAGTCGGGTTAAAGCAGATAAATATGGCATTAACAAGGCATGTACGGTTGATGAGGTAATAGAGGATGGGGCCATAGATTGTATTTTAAATCTCACCATTCCGACGGCACATGCGGAAATCTCTCGACGAGCCCTAAATGCAGGCAAGCATGTCTATTCCGAGAAACCCTTTGTTACTGACTTTAATGATGGTAAAGAGCTCCTTGCACTAAGTAAAAACCGGCAATTAAAGCTTGGCAATGCCCCTGACACCTTTCTTGGTGAACGGTGGCAAACCGTTCGGCGTCTGATTGATGATGGTGCCATCGGTCGTCCCACAGGTGTTTTTGTTCATGTGGGAACGCATGGTACAGAACGTCATCACCCTAACCCCGATTTCTATTACGGTAAGGGCGGAGGCCCATTACTGGACCTGGGACCATATTATCTTACAGCAATGATATTTTGCCTTGGACCAGTTACTAGAGTGGCAGGAATGTCGAACCGGGCCTTCAACAAGAGGCAGATTGAAAATGGACCACGTAATGGTGAATGGATACCTGTAGATGTTGATACCCATTCGTTAAGCCTACTGGAGTTTTCAAACGGGGTCATTGGAACCATGAATATCAGTTTTGACGTCTGGGACAGTGAAGCGCCACGATTGGAAATCTATGGAGAGGAGGGTGTGATATCGATTCCCGATCCCAACCCTGTTCATGGTGCAAACATTTTCCACGGCCCTGTTTGGCTACGTACTCGCGAAACCACACGTTGGCCGTTTCAACCACCACCCGGAGGACGAGAGGAGTGGCAAATAATTGAAAGTGATTCCGGTTTTGACAGAGACAGTCGTGGGGTGGGTTTGATGGAAATGGTTATGGCTATTAATGAAAATCGTCCTGTACGTGCCAGTGGGGAGTTGGCCTTTCATGTTTTCGAAATAATGGATGCGATCAACCGGGCAGCGAAATCTGGTGAATATCAAACTATTAGTAGTAGCTGTCAACAACCCGAACCCCTACCTAAAGATTTCCCCCTAAACAGTATCATTACAAAAGAATAAAAAATATGCCAGTCAATCATTTAAAAATAGCGGAACCATTTTTCGGATTGCACCATGTTGCTGATGAAACGTCGCTTAATATTACAGAACGAACCATTGTCCTCAATATTTCGAACAAACCAATCAGGGTGGAAAACCAATTTCTTGGACACCTCCAGTCAGTCGTACTTTCCAATACAATTCTGCATGACATTGAAAGAGCAATTCTGGTCGACCGTATTGATGCTCACCTCAATGATGAGGTACTCTGTGCCGAGGTTAGAAAGACATGGCCGACAGCATACAAGATAAGGGGCGAGGAAAGATTGCAGGGAGTGGAACACTATATGTCACCGAAAGTGTTTATTGGAAATCTGGGGCTTACATTTTATCACTCAGCCTCGGTTCCACTGAACGTTGGATTGCACAAGGAACATCCCTTTTGCCCGGTACCAGGATTTCGTGAGGTACACACACAGATAGTTGGTTTTGGCAAGATGCAACAATGCCGGGAATGTGATCCCGCAACCGTCTATTTGGAAGAACTGATGGCACCTGGTTCAACACATAGACCGATGTATGATCTAAATGGCAATTACCCCTGGCACCAGTATGAAACCATTACCCAAGGGATTTTCCTTGCTGTGGAGATGCTGCCAGATGGTGTTACGATACCAGAATTGTGAGATTGAAATGACTGAAAAATTACTGCCGGATGATATCGATATAAAGGGTTCCTATCCCAATTTTAATCGCCGTTTACGCTTGGGGATTGTTGGCGGAGGCCGAATTGCCGCCACGCAGGCTATGGCTGCCAGATTAACTGGATTGTGGGAAATTGTTGCTGGTGCACTCTCCTCAGACCCTGTCAAGGCAATGGAACGAAGCAAGGAATGGCATTTGCCTTCGGATCGTAGCTATACCTCTTTTGAGCATATGGCCGAATGTGAAGGTTCTCGCTCTGATGGGATTGATGCGGTTATGGTAACAACACCGAACAACGTACATTACAGTGTCTCGAAAGCTTTTTTGGAATCAGGTACCAATGTCATATGCGACAAACCCTTGACCAATCGGATTGATGAGGCCAAAAATCTGGTAGAACTTACTGCTAGTTTTGGTGGCAGTTTAGGGGTGGGTTATGTCATGTCTTGTTTCCCGATGATCAGACAGGCACGTGAAATCGTAGCCAATGGTGGGGTAGGTGATTTAAACCAGATCCATGTCGAGTTCATGCAAGACTGGATGATACCTGACGATATAGATACCCGGCCACATGTAAAATGGAGGTTGGATCCGGAAATTTCAGGTCAAACAAGTTGTGTTGGAGATATCGGTACTCATGCTGCTCATCTGGCGAGTTATGTATCTGGCCTGGAGTTGACTGCTCTAAAGGCCGAATTCCATATATGTGGCACTCCGAAGCCTCTCGAGGATACGGTGTTCATGTTTACACGCTATGAAGGAAATATTCCAGGAACCTTAATGGCAACCCGACTGGCACCTGGCAAGCGGGGTGGATTGCTATTGCGAATCTTTGGTTCACGTGGGGGCGTGGAATGGAACCTGGAGAATTCCGAGCAACTCAGATTCTACCGATATGGGGAACCGGACCAGGTAATAACTCGTGGTCACGGTCATGGGGTCAGCAAGGCAACCGAACGTCTGGTACGAACCGGAAGGGGCTTTCCGGAAGGTATAATCGAGGCTTGGGCCAATCTATATACTGAATTTGCAATTGCCATCGCTTTCCAGCATGACCACAGGGATTTGCCCAAGGGATGGGGAATATATCCAAGGGTAACCGAGGGCGCCAAGGGCGTAAGGTTCATTGATGCTTCCGTCCGTTCAAATCAGGATGGAGGTGCTTGGGTGGAAGTTTGATCACAAAATAAAATATTTTTTAAAAAATATCTGGTAATTTATAATAATTATGTATATAAATAAAAAATCCTATATTTTATTGTACCTACCAGATGGAAAAAATTGCTGTCCATTCAAGCGGGGAATCAATCTATTCACTTTCGCACCTGACCTTGATCGGGGCGACACCGGTTGAACTTGTCTATATTGCTGCCCGAGCCGGTTATGATGCGGTAAGTCCCCGGTTTATTCCAATCAAGGTACCAGGTGAGTTTACCCATTCTCCTATGGACAGGGCTCAGGTCCAGGCATTCAAGACCGCCTTGCAAACAACAGGTATCCAGGTGTTGGATATTGAGTTGGCAAGAATAACCGAAGATGTGGATCCCCGGAGTTTTGAACCAGCACTTGAAGTGGGTGGAGAAATTGGTGCGAGGCACATGATTATGTCAGCCTGGACCAAAAGCAGGGATGATCGGGACTATCTGATAGAAGTCTACGGTAAAACCTGTGAGATTGCATTACCTTATGGTTTGACCGTCGAACTTGAATTCCCCTCCTTCTCCCGACTGCGAACCCTGGATGAGGCACTTGATATTGTCCTGGCCGCTGACAAACCGAACGGAGGTATACTTGTTGACACTCTTTATCTGCACCTGAGCCGTGTCGATATAGGGGAACTTCTTCATGTCCCATCCGATTTATTTCACATGCTTCACATTTCCGATTGTCTGCCAGGCATTGCCGATACTCGAGAGGGAATGATCCAGCTGGCCAGGGATGCCAGACTTTACCCGGGTGAGGGATGGATTGATTTCAATGGCATCATCGAGCGAATGCCACAGGTTGATTATTCCATCGAACTACCCAACCAGAGCAGGCTGGCCGAACTGGGATATGAAGAACATGCACGTCGTTGCCTGGAGCATGCCAAACAATCTTTTGGCAAGTCCAGATCCCAAAGGCGATCCCAAATCCAACCTCCCGCAAACACCAACTAGGAAAGATATGAAAAAGCAACTTACAAAAAACGACAGGCTGATGGTTACGGGCATGATAACTCGTGGACGAGATGCAATGAGTGAAATCGAGAACTGGTCCCAAGAAAAGCTTGACCGTCTTGCCCAGGCGATTGGCTGGTTTACGGGAAATGAAGAAACCTTTACTCGACTGGCCCGGTACGGGGTCGATGAAAGTGGCATCGGTAACCGTGAAGGGCGACCAGCCAAAAGGTTCAAGATACAAGGTGTACTGCGCGATGTTTTAAGGCAGAAATCTACCGGTATAGTTGAGGAAGATCATGCCAGGGGAATAGTAAAGTATGCCAAACCGGCAGGTGTTATCGCATCGCTCATTCCCATGACCAATCCGGCCCTAACACCTCCTGTAACAGCAATTTTTGCCGCCAAGGCACGCGATGCGGTGATCTATTCACCCCATCCAAGAACTGCTGGAACAACAAGCGAAATGGTTGCAATGATAAGGGCAGCTTGTCAGGCTGTAGGTGCACCAAAAGATCTTTTTCAGGTTGTTCGAAAACCTTCAATTCCTCTTACCCAACATCTAATGGAGTCATGCGATCTGGTAATGGCCACCGGCGGTAAGCCCATGGTGCAAGCGGCCTACAGTTCAGGTCGGCCAGCTTATGGGGTGGGTGCAGGTAATTCCACCATGATCATAGATGAGACAGCAGACCTGGAAATCGCCGCGACCAATATCCGTGTTTCAAAGACATCGGACTTTGGTTCGGGTTGTTCGGCCGATGGAAATGTGCTTATACAGAAATCGATATACAGTGATATGATCAGGGCACTTCAGGCCGAGGGGGGTTACTTGTGCAATGAGGAAGAAAAATCACTCCTGGTGAGGGTCATGTGGGATCAGGATGGTAATCGTACATTTTCCACCATTGCCTGTCGACCCCAGAAAACTGCCCGAGAGGCAGGTTTCAAGGTACCCGAGGAGATCAAGTTTCTGATGGTTGAAAATCAAGGCAAGATCGGCAGGGAACATCCATTCTCGGGTGAAAAACTCACCACTCTATTATCACTATACCAGTACGATTCCTTTGATGAGGCCCTATCAACTGTACTTCAAATTTATACCAAGGCAGGCAAGGGACATTCCTGTGGTATCTATAGCCACAATGATCAGCACATTGATGCTCTGGCTCAAACAGCCCCTGTTAGTCGCATAATGGTTAGGCAACCACAATCCAAGGCAAATGCCGGCAGTTTTACGAATGGTATGCCAATGACTAGCTCATTGGGGTGCGGTATTTGGGGAGGTAATATCACCAACGAGAATATCGGTCTCAAGCATTTCATGAATTACACCTGGGTCAGTAGACCCATTCCGGAGGATCGTCCCTCTGAACAGGAACTCTTTGGAGAATTTTTTGGACAAAAGGTAGAATAATGAATTACAAAACCGTTGCCGAACAACTTATTGATTATTTGGTCCATCGTGAGGTGAAGCATGTTTTCGGTCTCTGCGGACACACCAATATTGCCGTATTGGCGGCCATGGCTGATAGCCCGATTGATTTTATTCAGGTAAGACATGAACAGATAGCCAGTCATGCTGCTGATGGGTATGCCCGGGTAACAGGAAAGGCATCAGTTGTCCTGTCGCACCTTTCCCCTGGATTGACCAATTGTGCAACCGGTGTTGCCAATGCTGCCCTGGATTGTATCCCGATGGTCGTCATAGCCGGGGATATTCCAACCCATTATTATGGTAAACATCCCCACCAGGAAGTCAACTTGCATGCCGATGCGGCCCAGTTGGAAATTTACCGACCTTTTGTCAAACGCGCTTGGCGAGTCGATCGGGCAGACCAAATGGCAGAGGTTCTGGAAAAGGCTTTTCAACTTGCCGAGAGCGGTCAACCCGGACCAGTTCTGGTAAATGTACCGATGGATATTTTCTCCCAGTCCATCGGCACAACCGGGTTCGACAAGGTAAAGACCAACACCAGAAACTTGATAAAGCCATCAATTGATGACCAAACCGCTGAACGAATCATTGAACGACTGGCTGAGGCCAAGAAACCCCTGGTTTATGTTGGTGGTGGCATCCTGCTGGCACGTGCCAGCGAGGAACTCCGAATATTTGTCGAACATATGGGCATTCCTGTAGCCCATTCACTAATGGGCAAGGGGGCATTGAGTGACAAGCATCCACTTGTTTTGGGTATGTCCGGTTTCTGGGGCACAGAACTAGTCAATCAATCCTGCCTAAATGCAGATTACATTTTGGCCATTGGCACCCGGTTCAAGGAAGCCGACTGTTCTTCATGGTATCCCGGCTATACATTCAACATACCTGATTCCAAGTTAATTCAAATTGATATTGAACCACAGGAAATTGGCAGAAACTATCCCGTCGAGATCGGTGCAGTTGCCGATGCCAGAAAGGCACTTGGAGTTTTAAACCGGGTCGCCAGAAGAATGTTTCCTGATGGATTTTCGTATGAAGAACAGAAACAGGTAATTGCAGATTTTCGTACCGGATTCATTGCAAGTAACCGACCAATGGCAGAAAGCAATGCTTTCCCCATGATGCCAGAACGTATTTTGGTCGAGACACGCAAGGTTTTGCCAGAAAATACCATAATTACAACTGATGTGGGATGGAACAAGAATGGGGTAGGTCAACAATTCGACATTCTTGAGCCAGGAACCATCCTGACTCCAGGCGGCTTTGCAACTATGGGGTTTGGACCACCTGCTGCAATTGGCGCAAAACTGGCTGCTCCTGATCAAGTGGTCATTAGTCTCGTGGGTGATGGTGGATTTGGTCAGAATCCATCCATGCTTGCAACGGCTGTTGAATTGAACCTTGGTATCATTTGGTTGGTGATGAATAATAACGCGTTTGGAACCATAGCAGGGCTGCAAAAAGCTCATTACGGCTTGACCTACGGAACGGTCTTTCCAGGAGATCCTTCCAAGGATCAGATCAGGCCAAGTTACTCAGAGATAGCACAGGCCTACGGTGCAGTGGGGATTAGCATAAAATCTGCCGATGAATTGCAACCAGCTTTGATCACGGCAATCGCAAGTGGGAAACCCACCGTCATCGATGTTCCCATGATCAATAACCCAACACCAACTACAGGGCACTGGAACATTCTGGATATTTATTCGCCTGACAAGGAAATCTCCCATGTGGCGACATGATTCCATGCGAAGATAGGAAAAAAATATAAAGCCAAGTCAAAAACCCGAGGGAAGACACTCCTTTTTCCTAGGTAATTCCTACTGCTAAATTTCCAGTATTTGGATTAATTCAGACGGCTTCCAAAGTATGTACAAGGCCGTTTCTAATGTGGGTTTCAAGATAATTCCTTGCGCCTATCTCATCTCGGGCAAGGGCCGCGTCAAAAATGTTCCGGTGTTCCTGAACTGCGGATTCTCCCCGATAGGAAAGCATAAGCATCTGATACCGCAGGTACTTGTCATACAAAATTGAGTGTAAGGACAAAAGGTTCTTGGAATTGCAGGCTTCAATCAAGGCTAGGTGAAATTCCCAATCATACCTTTTCCAAAGTTCCCTTTCGGAATCATCACCTGCCAGCATCCGTTTTTCCATCAGGTGAAGTTTGTGGTGCGCAGCGACGAGGTTACCTTCCCAATTGGTATCACCGTTCACGATGGACTTTTCCAGGGCATGACATTCAAGCAATACTCTCAGTTCAGCGACTTCAATCAAGTCTTCACGTGAAAAAGGGGTTACAAAAAATCCCCTCTGTTCCGGGGATTCGACAAAGCCCTCACTGGTAAGCCTGTTCAACGTTTCACGCAAGGTGGAAAGACTGGCAAAGTATTGATCTTTTAGGGTATCCAACTTCAACTTTGATCCTGGGGTTAGCACGCCAAAAATAATATCATGCTTGATTTTCTGATAGGTACTGGACCCAACTGTGGTTACTTGTTTACTCATAAATTCATCCGGTTTTTACTGGAATATCATATATTAAATTGAAATGAAATCAATAACCTGGGGCTTAAACAGGTGGCACATCCCCACTCATGATATTGTAAGTCATTTAAACTGTATTTTGAAAAAAATTATACCCTTATTGACTATTATTTAGACAGAAACATGGGCTTTCTAAACCCCAGGTGCTTTTCTTTTCAAAAACATGGTTAGAAAATAGAAAACCATGCAAACAACTGCTATCCCGATAGTGAATAGAATATAGGCCAAGAATACGGGAGGAATCGGTATGTTTTCTGCCCAATCGGCTGGAAACAGTCTCAATAAAGGAAAATTGTCGGTAATAATGGTTATTCCAACAGTCGATGAAAAAATCAATATGGTTGCCAAACCTGTCAGCCCCATTCCAATTCTTATTCCGCGATTACGATTGCCTGAGGAAAGACTACGCCTCAAGGCGACAAACAATCGGCTGATATCAGTGTGAACATAAAGTAGGGAAGGTATCAGGAGGAGAACCAGAAAGAAGCCGAATCCCAAACCGTAGGTGAGCGTTATAACAGTTGGCTTGAGGAAGCTTGCCTGTTGTGATGTTTCGTACAATAAGGGGAGCAAACCAAGTATTGTCGTCAGGGTTGTAAGCATGACCGGCCGGAAACGATCACAGGTCGCATCAACAATCGCACCGAACATGTTACGGGTACGAGAATAGATATTTATCGTCGAAATCAGGACAATGGAATCATTGATGATGATACCGCTCATTCCAATAAGCCCAATGACCGAAAACATTGACAGGGGTATATTCCAGAGATAATGCCCCCAAATTGCCCCGATAAGCCCGAAGGGAATCGTAACCAAGACCACAAACGGTTTAGTCCAGCTCGACAATACCCACACCAGACAGATAAAAATTCCCAGCATGACCATTGAAAAACCAAGACTGGCGTCATTTAGGAAATCCTGTTCCTGTTCGGCAAGCCCCGACAGTGTGTACGAAACCCCAAATTCCCTTTCCAACTGGGGTAACAAGTCAGTTTTTAGAATTCTGACAATTTCTGCTGCCTGGTTTGGATCGTCTTCCGAAATGTCTCCTGTTACGGACACAACTCGGACACCATTGACACGACGAATGGTCGAGAATCCAATCTTTGAGGAAATCTGGACGATATCAGCCAACAGGATATAAGTATTGTCTGGTGACCTGATCATGGTACCTTCCAGAAAATCAGCCGTCATTTCCTCATCGGGCAACTGGACAAAAATCTCACCAGACCTGCTGCCAATCGGAAATGTCGCGGCTGAAATACCGCTCAAGCGATCCCGCAGAACCCTTGCCAATCCATCAATGGTAAAGCCAAGTGCTTCACCCTGTGGTGTAAGCGTTAGTATCAGTTCTTCTTTGTCATAGGCCAAATCATCTTCCACGGCTGACACCTCAGGAAATGAACTGACCTCCGTTTTCAATTTTTCTGCAGCCTCTTTCAGAACAAATATATCGCTACCAAACAATTTGACATCGAGGGCATCGCCACCAGGTCCTCGTCTTCCTCCTCGGAATGAAAGTGTTTCAAGCAATGGGTGTTTCCTGACTTCATCCTGAAGTTCGGCAACAAAAGCAAATGACGAGTAGGGACGAAGGTCGGCATCAATCAGTTCGATAGCAATGGACCCAAGCAGGTTGCTGTCCTTGCTGTCTGCGCTGAACAGACCACGTCCGGTTGAACCTCCTACTTCGGCAATGGTGAAAGTGATGGGATTTTGTCCATGTTCTTCCTCGAATTTCTGTCCGACAACTTCTGCTGCCCTTTGCAATTCCTTCATCATGTCAAGGGAGTCTGATCTGTCAGCACCGGGAACCATGGCAAAATTTCCACTGACGGAACCCAACTCGGGAGCATTGAAAAAGCGCCAGTTTACCTTGCCATCAATGAACAGGGTAAGCTGCCATGCCAACAACACAAAAGCTGCTGCAATCACAACATGCCTGCCGATGATTACTCCTTTGATGAATGGTCTGAAAATATGCTTCTGAAACTGCTGAAAGCCCTTGTCAACAATTCTGCTCGGGATGTCATACCATTTGTTCTTTTGGGAATGAGTCAGGGCATTCTTCATGTGGTGCGGGAGAATAAGGAAGCATTCCAAAAGGGATGCCGCCAATACAACGATTACCGTGAATGGCAAATCAATCAGCAGGGATCCAAACCTGCCACCGATGGTGATAATTCCAAAAAAGGCTATAATGGTGGTTAAGCTAGCCGCAAATATCGGTGCAGCCATCAGAGTTGCAGCATTTTCGGCCGCCGCAAGTGGTGATTCTCCAAGTCTCCTGTACCTGAAATCGGCATGTTCACCGACAACAATTGCATCATCAACAACCAACCCAAGGGTAATTATGAGGGCAAACATTGATATCATGTTAAGGGTAAAGCCGAATACATACATAAGTGCGATGGCAGCAAACATGGCTGTGGGCACACCGGCAGCAACCCAGAATGCAGTACGTGCATTGAGAAACAGAAAAAGAGCACCAACCACGAGAGCCAGACCCAACAAGCCGTTTTTATAAAGAAGATTCAGCCTATTGGTGATTGCCTCAGCCCTTGTTCTAATCAGGTCAATCTCAACATCCTGCGGAAGAGTAGGACGCATCTCCTCGGCTATTGCTTCAACCTTTCGCTGAAGTTCGATGGAATCTCCCTCACCCGTCCTTTCTACCCGGATGGAGATTGCTGGTTCATCCCCAACAAAATATGCTCGCTTGCGATCAATGCCTTCAATCGTGATTCTTGCCAAATCACCTACAAGCAATTTAGAACCGTCAGGATATGTCCTTACAAAAATCTGGGAAATCTCTTCCGGGGTGCGCTTTTCTATTCCAGTTCGAACCCGTGCTGTTCCTCCTACCTCGCCAGTAGGATTGGTATTGGCTTCCTCACCAATCGCAGATGCTATTTCGGAAAGGGTTATGTTATGTCTGACAAGTCCGACTTCCGGTACGGTTACGACAGTCCGTGGAGCCTCAACACCACGGATGGAGGCTTGCGATACACCTTCTTCAAAAAGCTTGAAAACAAATTCATCAGCCAGGCGGCTCAAAAATTCTACGGAAACGGGACCGTGAATGATGACATCTGTAACCCGATCCCGCCAACTTCTACGTACTACCGTTGGGGTTTCTGCATCCTCCGGCAATTCATTGGCGTTTCCCAAGGCACTTTCGACATCATCAACAGCCCGGTCTATGTCCCAATCAGGCTCGAATTCAAGTACTATGTTGGTCTGACCTTCCCTGGAGGTGGCAAGGGTACCTGTTATACCCTCGACTTCCTGCAATATTGGAACTAGTCGCTGGGCGATGGCGGCATCAATGTCTTCGGCCCCTGCGGAATCCCATCGAACAGAGACGGAAACACTATCAAAAACGACATCAGGAAAAAATTGTGCCCGCATCTGGGGGAAGGCCACTACTCCACTGAATATCATGATTATCAGCAAAAGGTTTGCTGCAGTCTTATGACGTGTAAAATACTTCAGTATTGATGCCTTCAGACCCATGTCAGTATTACCCAACATCTTAGCCGCGCCCTCTTAACCTGTCGAGCATGTCCTTTGGAATTTCATCTTCCTCAAGTTGTTTCAATATTCTTTGCTTGACGTCAGCAGGTATAAACTGATTGGCCTCAACCCTTTGTCTAAGTTCGCTTCTTTCCTCATCAGACAGGGCCACCATTTGAGGCTCTTCAAAGGCAGGCTCGGTACCTTCTTGGGCAGCCATTCTTGCCTCTATTCTAATACCCTCACCCAATGTCGGGGACCTTTCTGCAATGATGGTGCGTCCATCAAGACCACGGCTTGCCAAAATTACGTCATCTCCTTGTTTGCGCAATACCCTGACCTCCAACTCTTCAAGTCGGTTTTGGTCATTGACAACAAGAACTTCACCCTCGGAATTAACTGCCGTGGCCGGTACCACAAAAACATTTTGCATTTCAGGTTCACGTATTGAAACTGTCACGAAATCACCCGGTCTCAGGGCATTTGTTTCATTGCCCTCGATATATGCAATCAACAATCTACCCGTCTGTCCCTCGCCAACTGCAGGGCTTTCCCGGGTAATTACTCCGGTGGTTGGTAGGCTATTATTACCAAGTGAAAGATCAATTTCCACTACAGCCGAAACCAATGATCCATTGTCATCCAAAAGGTGTGAATACTGTTGGCTTGATACCCTGAAGGAAACGTCGAGTGCTTCCGGATCAATCAATCTGGCAAGTCGTTCGTTGGGAGTTACTAATCCACCTTCAATGGCTGTAACATTCGTGAATATGCCATCAAATTCAGCAAACAGTCGGGTTTGGGATAATTTTCGCTCCGCTTCTGATACACTGATTTGTCTCCGGTCAAGTGCTGTTGTTGCTTGTTCTAGCCTGGTTTCTGCCTGGGCCAGAGCCCTTTTTTTCGTCAATACCGCTTGCAATGCTGTAGAAAGCGCAATTTCAGCATTATCTAGGTCGGTACTTGTACCCACGCCTCTTTCCAGAAGTGTAACACTTCTTTCGTACGCCCTTTGTCTCAAATTCACCTGCAGTTCAGTGGCAACAAGGTCGTCCCTCGCAAGATCAAGCAATCTTTCGGCATCGGCCAATCCCACCTTGGCATCATTCATGTCGGCAATGGCCAAATCCAGGGCTGATTTTGCATCAGAAGGGTCAATTTCCAGAATCAATTCCCCTTCTGCAACCTTTCCCCCTTCGACAAAATTCGGTGACAATCCCACGATTGTACCACCAATGGGAGCGCGAACTTCAAGTGTATGGGTACTGACAATCTCGCCAAAAGTACTGATTACCGGCTGAATACTTGTTCTTTCAGCTACTAGAACTGTAGCGGTGTAAGCTCTTTCCCTTTGAGGCCTTTGCGGTTGTCCATTGGCCATTCTTTCCTGAATTGACGAATAGAGCATATCACCGGCAATGAAGAGCAATCCAAGGCTCATGCCAAGTAAAAACAATCCCAACAAACTACGCTTCAGAAAACGCATGTTGTCCAGTCTGGCTTGAAATTAATTTGACTTGATTTAGCGATAACCTTATTCCTCCGGATGATAGTCAAGGTTATGACAAAAGTTCGCGTTGGTTGTTTATAAGAAAGAAAAAACCAATTCCTTTACTTAAAAAGCTATTTTATCATACACAAAGGGTATCCCATACCCATTGAACCCTCATAGCATAATCACCTGTCATGAATCTCCAAAAGTAAATTCTATCACAATTATTTGATAAATGCCTAAACTCGGCATGAATTTCCGATAACCTTCAGTAATGCTGGTTAAGAAATTGATTTAAATCCAACTCAAATTAAAAAGTTAGTTTTCAGAGTTTAGTTGATTTTCAAAACTCCGTCACGAATGCTCAGGTTTCGTTCGACATTGTACGATATTGTTTCCCAGTCCTGATCGTTGATACTCTTGGTGGGGGCTATCCAGGAGCCTCCCACACAGGCTACATTCTCCAAACTGAGGTAGTCCATGAAATTTGATTCATTAACACCTCCCGTTGGACAAAATCTCAAGTGGGGAAGGGGTCCCATTATGGATTTGAGATAGGGAATGCCTCCCGAGGGTTCGGCCGGAAAGAATTTGAGCATGGTAATGCCCTTTTCAGCCAAATTCATCATTTCCGATGCCGTTACCCCTCCCGGAAGGTAGGGAAAATCAAGGTCCATGCAGGCATCCACCAAAGCAGGGGTGGAACCGGGAGAAACCCCGAAACTTGCTCCTGCTTCTCTAGCCTTGATCACATCATCAACCGAGACGAGGCTGCCAGCCCCAACAGTACAGGTCGTGTTTTGTGCAATCTCTCTTATTGCCTCTAATGCATTGGCTGTTCGCAATACCACTTCAATCACCGACATTCCCGCATTGATCAAGGTTTCGGCCAGAGGAACCGCATGTCTTGTGTCCTCTATCTCGATTATCGGAATAATGCTTGCTTTGTCCACAAGGTTGATCATGCGTGTACTGATGGAATGGGAATATGACATTATTGAAACCTAAACGATTGATGATGCACCGGTTGAGGCCGAACCTACATTATCTCGAAAACTCCTGAACAATTCCCGTCCCAAGCCTTCATTTCCAGGTGCGGAATATTCAATGTCCGGTCTGTCTTTAAAGCCATCGGTTAGTACATCCATGGAACCGGATATTGCATCAAGTCTAACTATATCTCCATCCCTGATTTTCCCTATGGGACCATTGTCCAGCACTTCGGGAGAAGTATGAATGACAGATGGTACCTTACCGGAAGCCCCAGACATTCTGCCATCCGTCAGCAGGGCAATTTGTAATCCGCGTCCAAGCAGAACGGATAGCATTGGGGTAAGGGAATGAAGTTCGGGCATGCCATTGGATTTTGGTCCCTGCTGTCTGACAACGATTACCGTGTCGCTGTCAATTTTATTTTCCTTGAAGGCTTTCTTGACATCTTCCTGATCAGTAAAGACCATGGCCGGTGCTTCAATCAGGTGATGCTTTGAATCTACGGCAGAAATTTTCATAATCCCTTCACCGATGTTACCCTTGAGGTATTTCAATCCTCCGGTTTTGCTGAAGGGTTTGCAAGATGAGGTCAGGATTTTTTCATTGAGTGAGGAGTCCAATCCAGGTTTCCACATGATTTCACCGTCCTTCAGAATTGGTTCGGAAGTATAACTACTGAGATTGTTACCATTCACGGTTCGGACATCATCATGGAGCAAACCATCTTCGAGAAGATTGCCGATGATATAACTCAAGCCCCCAGCGGCGTGGAATTGGTTTACATCAGCCAAACCGTTGGGATATACCCTTGCCATAAGCGGAACGATTGCTGAAATCCTGTCGAAATCCTCAATGGTCAGTATAATTCCTGCTGCCTTCGCCATGGCAATCATGTGAATGACCAGATTGGTTGAACCTCCGGTTGCCATCAAACCAACGATACCATTCACAAAAGCCTTTTCATTGAGAATATGACCGACAGGGGTAAATTCATTGCCAAGGGATGTCAGGGACAAGACCCTTTTCGTACCTTCTTCGGTCAAGGCTTTTCTCAAGGGGGTTCCAGGATTGACAAATGAGGATCCAGGCAAATGCAACCCCATGAATTCCATCAACATCTGGTTGGAATTGGCGGTACCGTAGAAAGTACAGGTTCCGGGACCATGATAAGCCTGCATTTCCGATTTGAGTAGCTCTTCCCTGGTTATTTCACCCTTGGAGTATTTTTGTCGGGTAATTGCCTTCTCTTCATTGGACAAACCAGATGTCATGGGCCCGGCCGGTAAAAAGATACCCGGCAAATGTCCAAAAGTTGCTGCTGCCATAACGAGACCGGGTACAATCTTATCACATACTCCCAGATAGGTTACTGCATCGAAGGTATCGTGGGACAGAGCCACTGCCGTTGAAAGGGCGATGACATCGCGTGAAAAAAGGGACAACTCCATTCCAGGCTGACCTTGAGTTACCCCATCACACATTGCTGGAACGCCACCTGCAACCTGAGCCGTTGCCCCAGCCTTTAGGGCTGCCTGCTTTATTAGGTCAGGGAATTCCGCAAAGGGCTGATGAGCAGATAGCATATCATTGTAAGCGGTGATTATGCCAAGGTTGGGGGATCTTCCTTCGGCCAATACGGTTTTTTCTAAACCCATAGCAGCATAGGCATGGGCCTGATTTCCACAGGACAAATGTGCCCTGTTTGGTTCTTTGTTGACCATAACATCTATCTTGGCTAGATAGGCACTTCGCAATTCATTGCTTCGGTTGGTAATTTCCTCAGTGATTTGAGCGAGTTTCGTATTCAACTTCATGATCCTATGTTTGTCTGTCCCTTAAGTCCTTCAGCACAATTGATGTGAAAATGCAGCCGTGTCAAACCATTCGCAAGCCACCATCCAGTCGGATGTTCTCCCCATTGATATAGGGACATTCAATCAGGAAGTTAACAAGCTGGGCGAATTCCTTCGGCTGACCCAAGCGCTTGGGGAAGACGACACTCTCGGCAAGTTGATCCCTTACATCCTCCTTCACTGTCTTGAGCATTGGAGTATCGAAAATACCAGGACAAATCGCGACAACCCTTATTCCGAACCTGCCTAAATCCCTTGCCAAGGGAAGTGTCATGCCAGCCACTCCAGCTTTGGATGATGCATAGGCGACCTGTCCCCTTTGACCATCGGTGGAAGCAATCGAAGAGGTATTGATAATGACACCACGTTCCCCATCGTTATTTGGTTTGTTGGAAGCCATGTAAGCTGAGGTCAGTCGCACCACATTGAACATTCCGGTAAGGTTAACCCCAATCGTTTTGCTATAAACATCAAAATCATGAGGGCCGTTTTTTCCCAGGGTCATCGCGGCTGGAGCAATACCAGCACAATTTACACAGATATCGATATTCCCGACTTTTTGCTTGATGTTCTTCAACCCCTCCTCGACTTCTTCAGTTGATGTAACATCCATCGGGATAAAAAAGGCCCCGATTTCTTCAGCCACCATTTTTGACTTTTCCGAGGGTAAATCAGCCAAAATGGTTCTGGCTCCCTTTGCAGCAAGTGAGATGAGGGTAGCTTTGCCCAAGCCGGAAGCTCCCCCTGTGACAAGGGATATTTTTTCGTTTATTTCCATTTGCACTCCGATCGCGGTTGGCTTTTACAATCAAGGTTAATCCTTGGAAGAGGATCCATCGCTAACTTCAAGTTTTATCCGGTCGCCCAACTCCCTGACAACGTCATAGGCCATTAAAACATCATTCCTTGTTGTTGAATAGGTGCCACAGGTAAATCTAATGGTGGTTTTGCCATCAATTTTTGCTTGGGTCAGATAAATCCTTCCATCATCATTGATACGTTCAAAAAGCCGATTGGTTACCAATTCGAAATCCATGCCCCGAGGCTTGAAACGAAAACCAAATAACGCCAGAGGTGAACTGAAGACCAACTCGAATTCATTATCTGAACAGAATTTCTTTTCCAATTCCTTGGTCCAATTGACATGATTGCGGATCAAATCCCTCAAACCGCTCAATCCATAAGCCCTTAATGTGAACCATACTTTCAAGGCTCTGAATCTTCGACCAAGTACAATTGCCATTTCACTCAAATTAGAAATTCTGTCTTCACCCTTTGTTCTGAGGTAATCTGGCCTCAATCCAACCGTTTTCGATTGTAATATTGGATTGGCCAGAAACTGGATGGAACATTCCAATTGCATCCCTAGCCACTTGTGGGGGTTTATTACAATTGAATCGGCTCCGTCGACCCCTTTCCAGAGGTACCTGAATTCAGGACAAACCATTGCTGAACCAGCCCAAGCTGCATCAACATGGGAATATAAATCAAATTCTCTGGCAATTTGAATGGGTTCGACAAGATTGTCGATTGCCCCTGTGGCCGTACCACCCACACAAAGAACAAGTCCTGCGGGTTTGTATCCGGCATCAATATCTTCCAAAATCATGATCCGGAGGTGTTCAGGATCAATTGATCGGTTTGGAAGGTTATTTGGAAATCTCAGATTGTCGAATCCAATTCCCGAAAGTTTCACTGCCTTTTCAATGGAGGAATGATTTTCCTTCGAAGCATAAATACGCAATTGGGGCAAGTGCCGCAGACCACGATCCAAGCCTTCCCAATTCAGGGCCTTTTCCCGCATGGTCAATACGGCAGCCAGAGTTGCCGAAGATGCAGTATCCTGAATCAATCCTGAATATTCTGATTGTAACCCAAAAGCATGGCCAAACCATTGAATCATTCGTTCTTCCAGCTCTGTTGCTGCCGGGGAGGTTTGCCAAAGCATGGAATTTGTTGCCATGTAATTGACCAGCTGTTCAGCAATGATTGATGCAGGTGAGGCATTGGATACAAAGTAGGCAAAGAACCTTGGATGCTGCCAATGGGTTATGCCCGGGGGTATAATTTCCTTGAAGTCCTTGAATATTATTTCCATGTCCTCTGGATTTTCAGGTGGATTTACAGGTAAAAGAGCTTTTATATCTCCTGGTTCTACCTGAGACCGGACAGGTTGATCATCAAGATTTGAAAAATACTCCTCGGCCCATTTTGTAGCTTCACCTGACCATTTCGGCAGATCTGAATATTTCATGAGGTCAAACCTTTCTGTTTGGTGATTGGTTGTTTCAGCGGGCTATTTTTCCAGCATGGGCAGGATTACTGAGGAAAAATCCTTATCGCCGTTGCCTTCATCACAGAACCTGCTGTAGTAATCAGTTGCCTTGGCTCCCATTTCAGTATTGAAACCAACCGCCTCAGAAGCTTTTTGGGACAAAAGCAGATCCTTCAACATCAGAGCAGCGGAAAACCCAGGTTTATAATCATTATCGGCAGGCGATTGAGGTCCAATACCCGGAAGAGGACAATACACATTGTTAGTCCAGCTATATCCCGATGATTGCGAAACTACCTCGAACAGGACTTTATGATCAAGATTCAACTTCCTGGCCAAGCCATATGCTTCACAGGTAACAATCATGGTTGCACCCAAAATCATGTTGTTACACATTTTTGATGCCTGACCTGAACCGGAAGGACCACAATGAATGATTTTTCCTCCCATTATTTCAAGCAATGGCTCGATCCTGGCAAATGCGGTTTCCTCACCCCCAACCATGAATGTCAGAGTACCGGCCTTGGCCCTAAGGCTTCCACCCGATACTGGTGCATCAATAAAATCCAATCCGTTTTCCTTAGCCATTTTTGAGACCTGGATAGCTGTATCGACTTCAATGGTTGAACAATCGGCAAACAGGGAACCTTCATCCATAACCGGAATTATTTCATTTGCCACCTCACTTAAAATGGCTCCACTAGGAAGCATCGTAATGACAATATCCTTTCCCTTGGAAACTTCACCTGCTGAAAAGCATGAGATTGCTCCATCCGGGTAATTTTCCGTTACATCAAACGCATGGACTTCCTTACCCGCCTTGATGAGATTTTCCACCATGGGGTATCCCATGTTTCCCAAACCAATAAAACCTATTTTCACTGTACTTCCTTCCACTTTAGTGATTGATTCCCCAATGGTCCAAGCATGAAATCCACCTCGCTCCCAGAAACCTCTCGCAAGGTAGAATGTTTCCAGTCAGGCTTGAAATCCTTGTCAATGACCTGTGCCCTTATCCCCTCTATAAAATCACTGTACCTGGCTGACCGGAAAGTGAATCTGAATTCCATATCCAGAGCTTCTTCAATAGATTTGGAATGTCTCTGATCCCTTATCAATTGCAAGGCACAAGCCAATGCAAGTGGTGAATTCCTGTAAATCTTTTTTAATGCGTCTTTGCTCCACTCGGTACTCAATTCCAAAAGAGCACTTTCAATTTCTCCTATCGTACCCAGGCTGAAAACCTGGTCAATCAATTCCCTCGTGTTCAAAAGGTCAATATTTGGGTCAGGACCGTCGATAAAATTGTTGATGACTTTTATATCACCTGCAGAGGAAAGTTCCTCCTTGACTTGTTCCCAATGCTGTTCAGGTATGAAATGGTCGGCAAATCCGACAAGCATTGCTTCTGCAGGCCCCATCCGGGTTCCTGTCAATCCATGGAATTCACCCAAATGCCCAGGTGCATTTGCCAAAATGTAGGAACCACCTACATCCGGAACCAAACCGATTGTACATTCTGGCATGGCAATTCTACTCGATTCACCCACGATACGGTATTTACCGTGACAACCTATGCCAACGCCTCCTCCCATAGTAAAGCCATTTAAAAAACTTGCAATAGGTTTAGGGTAATTGAAGATTTTCGCATTCAATCGGTATTCATCACGCCAAAATGCATGGCCATAATCCAAATCCCCGGCCTTACCTCTTTTGTACATTTCAGTGATATCCCCACCAGCACAAAACGCCTTCCCACCAACGGCATCAAATACGATTACCCTAATATTTTCATCGGCAAGCCAAAGGTTCAAATATTTCTCGATCACCTTGCACATATCATGTGTCAAGGCATTGAGAGCCTTGGGGCGATTTAAAGTAATCCTGCCTACATGCCCTTGTTCTTTGACAATGAGGTCGTTCACCCGGATTGCTCTTTTTTCAGTTCCCGAAAGACAACCATTCTCATAATCTCATTGGTACCTTCAAGAATTTGATGGACCCTGAGATCCCTCACTGTCTTTTCTATGCCGTAATCTGCAAGGTATCCGTACCCACCATGGAGTTGCAGACAATCATTGGCAACCTTCCAGCAAACATCTGTTACATAGCGCTTTGCCATGGCACAGAATTTAGTTTTGTCAGAATGACCCTCATCCATTTTCCAAGCGGCATAGCGGAGAAAATTTCGGGCAACCTGAAGATCTGTTTCGATATCGGCAATTCGGAATTGCAGGGCCTGAAACTCGTCCAGCCTTTTACCGAAGGCTTTTCGTTCATTCATGTAGGCCAAGGTTTGATTGAATGCCTGTTGGGCTCCACCAAGTGAACAGGCGGCAATATTCAACCTACCACCATCAAGACCTGACATGGCATAAGTAAAACCCTTGCCTTGGATACCCAGGAGATTTTCCAGAGGAACCCGGCAATTGTCCATCTGTACCTGTCTGGTTGGCTGGGCCCGCCATCCCATTTTGTCTTCCAGTCCTCCAAATGACAGCCCCGGTGAATCTTCATCAACTATTATGGATGAAATACCATCATCAGTCTTACACATGACGATGTAGGAATCAGAATAACCACCCCCTGAGATAAACGATTTGGTACCTGTCATTTCCCAGCGATCATTGAGTTTTACTGCCTTGGTTGTCATGGCGGCTGCATCTGATCCTGAACCAGGCTCAGTCAGGCAATAGGACATGATACATGACATTTCATTCGTTTTTTCGAGGTATTTCTCCTTTAGCTCAACACTCCCAAATGTGTCGATCATCCAACCACACATATTATGAATAGAAAGAAACGCAGCAACCGATGGGCATGCCATGGATAGTGCCTCGAAAATCAATACAGAATCAACCCGCTTCAGCGAAGAGCCTCCGTAATCAATACTGGTATTGATACCACCAAGACCATATTCCCCCAAGGTCTGCCATAAATCTTTTGGAATGGTTTCTTGACTCTCCCAAGATTTTGCATGTGGTGAAATAAACTTTTCACCAAGACCAAGAGCCATTTCAAAAACGGCTTCCTGTTCTTCTGTCAAATTGAAATCCATTTACAAAAAAGTCAGTCAATAACAGTTTGCAGATACAACCCGAAATCTAAATTTTTCAACTGACTTGCAGATAATCAATTTATTGTCGGGAAGTTGAGAATTGCTCCTTCCTTGATACCGCTTGGCCAACGAGAAGTTACTGTCTTGGTTTTGGTATAGAATCTGAACGCATCCGGGCCATGTTGATTAAGATCACCGAAACCGGATTTTTTCCAACCGCCGAAGGTATGATAGGCAAGTGGAACAGGGATTGGAACATTTATACCAACCATACCGACATTGACCCTATTGGCAAAATCCCGGGCTGTATCCCCATCCCTGGTAAATATAGCCGTCCCGTTACCATAAGGATTATTCATGGTAAGACTAAGGGCATCATCATAGTTTTTGGCCCTGACGGTTGATAAGACAGGTCCAAATATTTCCTGCTTGTATATGTCCATATAAGGTGTCACCTTATCAAAAAGGTGGGGGCCTACAAAAAAACCATCTTCATAACCCTGGAGTTTGAAATTCCTCCCGTCAACAACTAGCTCAGCACCTTGATCAACACCTGATTGAACCAATCCCAAAACCCTTTGTTGGGCTTCTTTTGTAACCAGAGGGCCAAAATCCATGTCTTCGCCGGCAGTGTATGGCCCGACCTTGAGGGTTTCAATCTTGGGTATCAGTTTTTCGATGAGATTATCGGCAGTGCCATCACCAACAGGTACAGCCACCGAAATAGCCATACATCTCTCTCCTGCGGCACCGTAGCCGGAACCCACGAGTGCATCAGCAGCCTGATCAAGGTCGGCATCAGGCATGACAATCATATGATTTTTGGCACCCCCAAAGCATTGTACCCTTTTACCCGATTTGCTTGCCTGAGAATAAATATACTCTGCAATGGGTGTTGACCCCACGAAACCTACAGCCTGAATATCAGGATGATCAAGAATTGCATCTACAGCAGTTTTATCGCCATTGACTACCTGTAGAACTCCTTCTGGAAGTCCAGCTTCCAACATTAATTCGGCAAGCATCAGGGGAACGGAAGGATCCCTTTCGGATGGTTTTAAAATGAATGCGTTTCCACAAGCTATTGCTGGCGCAAATTTCCACATGGGGATCATGGCCGGGAAATTAAATGGCGTTATGCCTGCAACCACTCCCAATGGCTGCCTCATGGAGTACATGTCAATACCGCCACCGGCACTATCGGTATATTCTCCCTTCAAAAGATGGGGGGCACCGATACAAAATTCGACAACCTCCAGACCTCTTTGAATATCACCGCGGGCATCAGGAATTGTTTTCCCATGTTCACTGGAAAGTGCCTCGGCCAGAGGTTCCATATTTTTCTGGAGCAAACGTACAAACTCCATCATGACCCTGCCCCTTTTCTGGGGGTTGGTCAACGCCCATGATTGTTGAGCCTTCAGTGCACCCGTGACGGCATAATCCAATTCCTCGTTCGATGCAAATGGAACCTTGGCTTGGACTTCTCCGGTAGCTGGATTAAATACATCACCAAAACGACCGGATTTACCCTTTACCCTTTTACCATTGATTAAGTGGAATAGTTCTTTCATTTGCAACTCCCAAGCAGATTATAATGTGGATAAAACATAGCGTTTACACGTGAAACAGTGTTACCAAATCTAAAATATGTCATTCAAGGAATTATTGAAGTAGTGAACCTAAACAAGTCCGGATTCAATTGGTACTACTCTATCTCCAACTCAATGAATACCATCATGAAGAATTGTGAAGCCCATCAGAACGAGTGGCACATTCGGGCTGGTAGTTATCGAGCATATTTTATTGCTATCATATGAAACTTACGAAAAGGAACAATGGATACGTATCAATTGAAGTATCGACTACCCTTGTTTTTGTTTCCAGGGGATGAAATGTCACAAAAAAATGCCCGTAGTAATCAAGATTTCAAAAGTTATTATTGATTTTGTATCCATTCATGAGACAATATAATCTGGCTCCAAACAGTTAGTTTGATTTGAATGGGGAGAGAGATCATGTATCAAATCAACTCTGTAATCGATACAGTTAATGCTTTTGCCTGGGGACCACCCATGTTGGGGATTCTGGGAGTAACCGGAGTTCTTCTGACCTTGGGTTTGGTGTTCATGCCCTGGCGAAAAGTAGGTTATGGTTTCAGGCTGCTTTTCACCAAAGACGATAGTGAAGATGGTGAAGGTGAAGTAAAACCATTTAATGCCCTGATGACGGCCCTGTCAGCCACTGTCGGAACTGGAAATATAGCCGGGGTGGCAACAGCAATAGCTTTGGGTGGACCTGGAGCTATTTTTTACATGTGGCTGATTGCCCTTTTCGGTATGGCGACAAAATATGCAGAAGCTGTTTGTGCTGTTACCTATCGAGAGGTTGACCAAGAAGGAAAGTATGTTGGAGGACCAATGTACTATCTTCGAAATGGTGTCGGAAAATTTGCGCCTGAATTAGGCAAGTCGCTAGGATTGCTTTTTGCCATTTTCGGAGCCATTGCTGCATTTGGGATTGGCAATGCGGTCCAGGTAAATTCCATGGCTGCAGTGTTGGATAACAGTTTTTCTGTCCCAACATTTGTAACAGGCATCATTGTTGCCGGTTTGGCAGGTATTGTCATAATTGGTGGGATCAAAAGAATTGGTGAAGTTGCCGGTAAGTTGGTTCCAACAATGATTGTGCTTTACATTGGCGCTGCACTCATTGTAATTCTATTGAATATCACCGAGGTTCCTGCTGCCATTGGTTTAATCTTCACACATGCATTCACCCCGGCTGCTGCCACGGGTGGATTTGCTGGTGCTGCAGTCGCGGCTGCAGTTCGTTTCGGTGTTGCAAGGGGTGTATTCTCAAATGAATCTGGTTTGGGTTCCGCAGCTATAGCTCACGCAGCAGCAAAAACCAACAATCCGGTTAGACAAGGTATTATTGCCATGTTGGGTACCTTTATCGATACATTGATCGTATGTACCATGACAGCTTTGGTTATTCTTACTTCGGGTGCATGGATAATGGAGGTTGATGGCGCTGGCCTTACAGGAGCTGTTCTGACTTCAACAGCCTTTGAAATCTCTATCCCTGGAGGTCAGTATATTGTAACCATCGCACTTGCGATCTTTGCATTTACCACCATCCTTGGATGGTCCTATTATGGGGAAAGGTGTTGGCAATATCTGTTTAGTGAGAAAAGCATTTTGATCTATAGGATTTTGTGGATACTTGCTGCACTTACATTCGCAAACCTGAAGGTCGACTTGGTTTGGAATCTTGCAGACACTCTCAACGGGCTGATGGCAGTACCAAATCTGATTGGACTTCTATTGCTTGCGCCCATGGTCTTCCAGAAAACCAGAGAGTACTTTGAAAAGGAAGCAGCAGAAAAGGGGAAAGCCTGAATTAACTGCCATGTTGATTGTTTCTGGAGATAAACCAGAATATTCAGGATAAAAATAGTCCCGGGCAAAATTGGTGCCCGGGGCATGTTGCTTGTCAAAAACTGGGAAACAGGTTCTTGTTTGCAAAATCTACATCGCTAAACAGTTTCTTAAATTAATATCTGGAGTGCAATGAGGAAGCACAACAATCCACAAGCAAAAGATTCGGGATCAGGTAAAAGTGGGTGAATTTTTTTTGAAAATTGGGATAATCTAAATTTCGTACAAACAACATTTTCAATTCAAAATGAAAGGATTCTTCCAATGCTTGTGAGCCAAATTCTCAAGGGCAAAAGTAGTCAAAACATTATCTCCATTGGTCCCGATGATGGTATTTTGATGGCTATCAATCTTTTGTCCAAGAATCGAATTGGTGCTTTGGTAGTGTTTGATGATGACGGATTGCTGGTTGGCATCCTTTCGGAAAGGGATATTGTCAGGGAAATAGGTATAAAGGGTGCCCAGGTCCTGAATTTATTAGTAAATGAACTGATGAGTAAAAAGGTTGTTACCTGTAATACCAACGAAACTGCCTTTGATGTGTTGAACAAAATGACTTTGGGGAGATTCCGTCATATACCGGTCATGGACGATAAGAAAATGGTTGGACTGATTTCAATTGGAGATGTTGTCAAGGCTCGTTTGGGAGAGCTGAATATGGAAAAACAGGCTCTAGAGGAATATATCGGCCATTAAGTCAAGTTTCCTGATAATCTTAAGAAAGAGAATTTTGTGAAAATCGGTCTCTACGCCGGGACATTTGATCCCGTAACATTTGGTCACCTGGATATTTTTCGAAGATCATTCTCCCTGGTGGACAAACTGGTAATTGGTGTTGCCATCAATAAGGAAAAATCCCCCCTGTTCAGTTTGGATGAAAGGGTTTCCATGATTAACAAAGAGATCACGGAACTGAAGAAAAAAACCAATCAGGAAATTGAGGTATATCCTTTCGAAAATCTGTTGGTGGATTGTGCCCGAGAAGTTGGAGCAAACATCATTATCAGAGGATTGAGAGCTGTCTCGGACTTTGAGTATGAGTTCCAGATGGTTGGTATGAATAGAGTATTGGATCAAAATATTGAAACCGTATTCATGATGGCAGATGCAAGAAAACAGGCTATTGCATCCAAACTCGTAAAGGAGATTGCCCGCCTCGGAGGAGATGTTTCCGAATTTGTACCAAGGAATGTGATAGAAGAGTTGGAGAAAAAGTTTAGCAATTGACCTTGCTATACCTTATGGTTTCCCTTTTATCGTCGCTATCGGAGTTCACTTTAATTTGATTTTGTTTTCGTTGGGAAAACCTTAATCTTCCCCTTATGAGGTGTATATGAAAAAAATAATACTAGTTTTAACTTTCCTGCTACTGGGTACCATAAATGCAATAGCCGAAAAGGAAAGAAATGTGTTGATACTTGATGTCGCCGGTGAAAACTCCGGTACTATAAAAATTGAACTTCTTCATGAAGTTGCCCCCCTGCATGTTGAGCGAATAATTACTTTGACAAATAACGGATTATACGACAATGTAGCTTTTCATCGGGTGATTGAGGGTTTCATGGCCCAAACAGGTGATGTTCAGTTCGGACGTGTTGATCAAGGTTCTTTGCAAAAGGCCGGGATAGGGGGCTCTGATCTGCCTGATTTGAAGGCCGAATTTTCACCACTCCCCTTCAGAAAGGGAACCGTAGGTATGGCAAGAGCACAAAATCCCAATTCCGCCAACTCCCAATTTTTCATAATGTTTGAGGAAGCTCCGTTCCTAAATGGCCAATATACCGTATTCGGACGGGTAATTTCTGGACAGGATGTTGTTGATGCCATCAAAAGAGGTCAGGGACAAAATGGAGCAGTTGCTGACCCGGATTATATTGCCAGTGCCAGAATAGAAGAATAGATGAAATATTTTACTGTTGATGCTCTTGAAGTGAAAGAAATTTGAAGATGGGACATATTCCAGCAAGGTTGGTTGTCATCAAACTATTTGTTACCCTAGCCTTGGTCTGGGTTCTGGGTCTTGCTTCCGGACAAGCCAACGAGAAACTGTTCAGCAGCCAGTGGCCAAATACTGATTTTTCTCTCGCATCGGTGCCCTTGGATGAGATAATGTCAGGTGGTGTTCCCAAGGATGGAATTCCGGCAATTCACAATCCGACTTTTTTAACTCTGGATGATAATATCGATTTACTTCCCAGGGAAGGTGTAATGACCATTGAAATGAAAGGCCATCTCCCCAGGGCATACCCAATCAGATATCTACTCTGGCATGAAATCGTCAATGATCAGATTGGTGGACAAACAATTGCTGTTACTTACTGTCCTCTTTGTAATTCCGGAGTATTTTTTTCCAGGGAGGTTAACGGTCAAACCCTGACTTTTGGTGTATCCGGATTGCTCAGAAACTCGGATATGGTCATGTATGACCTCGAAACTGAAAGCTGGTGGCAACAGGCCCTTGGAACAGGAATTGTGGGAAGTCATACTGGCAACAGTTTGGAACAACTTCCAGGCTGGACAGAAAGCTGGCAAGATTTCTTGTCTAGAAACAAGGACACGGGAGGATTGGTCATGGCCCAGCCTGAATTCCGTCGACCCTATGGGCAAAATCCCTACAAGGGGTATGAACTTGCCGTCAGTCCATTTCTTTACACTAAGGAATTCAAACAGGAAGGAATAGGTCCCCTGGCAAGGGTAGTAAAGGTTGGGCAGAGAGCCTGGCCATTGGAGAGATTGATTCTTGAAGGTAGAATCGAGGAACATGGCATTGTTTTGACCTGGACCGGAGGACAGGCATCACCTCTTGATACTGCTTCCGTCGGGCAAGGTATAAATGTAGGCACGGTGAGGGTCAAGGATTTGGAAACCGGAGAAGACCTACCCCATGATCTATTGTTTGCCTTTGCTTTTGAGGCATTCTTCCCCGATGGTGAATGGGAAATGGGCGACCTTTTATCAAACAATTAAATTGTTATTTTTCAAGTTGAACGATTGCATGGCGTTTTTTGCCAACTGATATCTTTGCCGATTTTCTTAATTCTTCCAAACTCAACATTCTTGCCGTATCGGTTTCGACGATATCATTTACCCTGACACCATTGCCCAGCAAATTTCTTCTGGCTTCCTTGCCCGAAGAAACCAGACCGAGTTGAACCAGAGCTTGAAGCAGGGGATAACCATCTTCCATCAAGGAATCTGAAGTAACCGACAAGATGGGCAATCCTTCGCTTTGTCGCCCTTCAACAAATACTTCTCTCGCAGTTGACAAGGCTTTGTCTGCCTGTTCCTTACCATGTGCAAGGCTGGTAACCTCGTTCGCCAAAATTATTTTTGCCTCGTTGATTTCAGAACCCTCTAGAGAACCAAGACGATCGCATTCGGCAAGATCCAGTTCTGTAAAAAGTTTCAGGAATTTACCGACATCATTGTCACTTACATTACGCCAATATTGCCAAAAATCGTAAGGGGAGGTTAAATTGGCATTCAGCCAGACGGCTCCACTTTGGGTTTTTCCCATTTTCTTACCATCGGAAGTGGTCAAGAGAGGTGAGGTAAGGGCAAAGACCTGTTTACCGATTATTCTTCTGTTCAGGTCAACACCATTCAGTATATTACCCCATTGATCGGAACCACCCATCTGCAGTTGACAATCATGTCGTTTGGCAAGCTCAAGAAAATCATAGGCTTGTAAAATCATGTAGTTGAATTCCAGGAAAGAGAGGGATTGTTCCCGGTCCAGTCTGGACTTGACGGATTCGAATGAGAGCATTCTGTTGACAGAAAAGTATTTCCCGATATCCCGTAGGAAAGCAATATAGTTCAGATTGTCGAGCCATTCAGCGTTATTCACCATAATTGCATCAGTAGGATTATCACCAAAGGTTACGTAATTGCTGAATACCTCCTTGATACCTGAAATATTTGTTTCGATCTCACTATTGTCCAGAAGGGGTCTTTCATCTGCTCGGAATGATGGATCACCGACCTTAGTGGTACCCCCACCCATCAATACGATCGGCTTGTGCCCCGTCTTTTGAAGCCAGCGTAACATCATGATCTGGATCAGGCTACCAATGTGGAGTGATTTGGCCGTGGCATCAAAACCAATATAGGCTGGTAAAATTCCCTTCATTAGGGAATTGTCCAATTCCTCCAAATTGCTGCAATCATCGAAAAAACCGCGTTGGCGAATTACGTTCAGGAATTCGGATTTGGGATTGTAGGTCATTTCAGATTTTCGACAATTGATTGAATTGGTTATAAGTAAGACATTATCCATGGATTTTTAGATTGAAAATGCCACACCTCGAAGAAAATTGGTTTATCGGTTGTATGTCAGGTACCTCAATGGATGGGGTTGATATTGCTGCAATCAGGACTGATGGAAAGAAAATCCTGGAATTCGGACCAACTGCCAGCAAGAGCTTTACTCCTGATGAAATTGAAATACTTCACATGGCCCGTGGTAAGTGGCCGGGTGAAGAAGGCGTAAACCAAGCTGCCCGAATTGTTGAGGAAACTCATCTTTCCTTGCTTATGGAAACCAGTCTGGAGGCTATTGTCGGGTTTCATGGGCAGACGTTAGCCCATGATCCGGGAAATCGGAAAACGCACCAGGTTGGAGATGGGCAGTGCCTTGCTGAAAATTTGGGTAAAACGGTTGTCTGGGACTTTCGAAAACAGGATATGCTCAATGGGGGTGAGGGCGCACCATTGGCACCATTTTATCATTTTCCACTAGCCAAATACCTCGGAATTACGGAACCATGCGCTTTCATCAATATCGGCGGTATTACCAACATAAGTATTGTTGATCCCCAAAAGGGTGAACCAGTTGATAATGGTGCCCTGATTGCATTTGATATTGGACCCGGAAACAGTCTAATCGATAAATACTGCAACATGAAAAGAAATCTGCCCTTCGACAGGGATGGATATTTTGCTTCCCAGGGAAAAGCCGATAATGATTTGGTAAGAAGGTTCCTGGTACATGAACAACTTGGGTTTGAGGGGCCAAAATCCTTTGATATTCATGATTTCTATTTTCTCTTGAATCAGGTCGAGCAACTCAAGTTTGAAGATGGAGTGGCAACCTTGGCCGAATGTACCATACAGGCAATTTCGACTGCTCTTGAAAAAACAAGGCTCAAACCCAAACATGTTGTTTTGTGTGGGGGAGGGACAAAAAATTCCTATATTGTTGCTCGACTGAAGGAAATTCTTTCAATGGAAGTTCGAATAGCTGAGGAATGGGGTCTGGACTCACAATATCTGGAAGCTCAGGCATTCGGTTTTCTGGCAGCCAGGGTCTTGGGTAACCTTCCCACTTCAGCACCTAGTACAACGGGATGTGAATATCCCACTGTTGGTGGTATAATTTCACAACCTTGTAAAACTAAAACCTGAAGGCCTTTTTTCCCAGATATTGTGCCTGATCACCCAATTCTTCCTCAATTCGCAGCAATTGGTTGTATTTGGCAATTCGGTCGGAACGTGAAGTGGAACCTGACTTGATTTGTCCACAGTTGACCGCAACGGCCAAATCGGCAATGGTGGTATCCTCGGTTTCTCCCGACCTGTGTGACAATATTGTCGCGAAACCATTTCTATGTGCCATATCAATGGCATCAAGGGTTTCCGTCAGGGTTCCGATCTGGTTAACCTTGACCAAGAGCGAGTTGGCGCAACCCTTGGCAATCCCTTCCTCCAGAATAGTGGTATTGGTCACAAACAGGTCATCACCAACCAACTGGCATCGGTTCCCCAGGACTTCAGTGAGTGCGTGCCATCCTTCCCAATCATCCTCACTACAACCATCTTCAATTGAATGGATGGGATATGAGGTTACCAGCTTTTCCAAATAGGAAATATTCTCCTCACGGGATCGGGTAATTCCTTCGCCAGAAAAATGATACTGGTGTTCGGAATAATATTCCGATGAGGCACAATCTAGGGCAATAACCATGTCCTTACCGGGTGCAAGACCCGTATCTTGGATGGCCTTGAGCAATATATCCAGAGCTTGCTCAGAGGAATCCAAATTCGGTGCAAAACCTCCCTCATCACCAACCGCGGTTGAATGGCCGCCCTTGTCAAGGTTTTTTTTCAAACTGTGAAATACTCCGGCACCAAATTGCAAAGCTTCCCGAAAGTTGTTGGCACCAACAGGCATGACCATGAATTCCTGGAAGTCAATGGAGTTGTTGGCATGTTCTCCACCGTTAATAACGTTGAACATGGGTACAGGTAAAACCTTGGCGTTTACACCCCCGACATATCGATAGAAAGGCATTTCCATACTGACAGCCGATGCCTTGGCAACAGCGAGGGAAACTCCCAGAATGGCATTGGCTCCCAACTTCGATTTATTTGGGGTGCCGTCAATATTGATCATGGTCTTGTCAATGTCAACCTGATCATAGGGATCACAGCCCAAGAGCACTTCACTCAGGGTCGTGACAATGTTTTCCACAGCTTTGGAAACCCCTTTACCCGAGTATCTTTGCGAATCACCATCTCTTAGTTCATGGGCTTCACGGGCACCGGTTGAAGCACCTGAGGGTACGGCAACTCGTCCCATGGAACCGTCAGATAGGGTGACTTCAACCTCAACCGTTGGGTTTCCCCTGCTATCAAGTATTTCGCGGGCGTGAATGTGATCGATTACAATTAGATTATCCATTTTTATCTTTCAAAGGTGTTCCATATAATTCCAGACGATGGCCCATAAGTCGATAACCCAACTTTTGGGCCTGTTTTTTCTGGAGCCTCTCAATTTCTTCATCGTAGAATTCGATGACTTTTCCGGTTTTCAAATCAATCAGATGATCATGATGATTCTTGTCGGCTATTTCATATCTAGCCACACCATCACCAAATTCCAGCTTGGTAAGAATGTCCAATTCTTCCAGTAACTTGACGGTACGGTAAACGGTTGCGATAGAAAGGTTTGGATCAACCTGGCTTGCCCGTTCATAAAGATCCTGAATATTTGGATGGTCCCTGGCATTTTCCAAAACCGAAACAACAGCCCTTCTTTGGTCAGTCAACCGCAATCCTATTTTTTCACAATGCTGGAGGAGGGTACCCAAAATTTAATCTTTCCTTATCTCTTGCAAACCTTACCTAGACCTAAATTCTGCACATGATTTCAAATTACAGGTACAGTGTGCATCTAAATTAATATCTTGGCTGTAATATTCAAATTGGAGGTTAAGGTTAATCTTCAGATTAGCAGTAAAAGAATATCTAAATGCCGAGATTTAAAGAAATAATTTTCTAAGTTCCACAGAAGGTTTTGGTGACGATCTCATTCGTTTCAGGCGCTTTTTCAAATTCCTCGTATCCCTCCTGTTGAGTAAATGGAGACTTGAGCACTTCTACCATGGTGTTGAATCTTTCAAAATTTCCATCTACTCCTTCAACAATGGCTTTTTCGATTTGATGGTTTCGAGGAATGTAAGCAGGATTAACCTTTTGCATAGAAAGTAGACGTTCACTTTCTGATGCTTTTTCCCTGCTTAACCTTTCCAACCAAGTAGGTATCCACTCAACTATCAGATTTGGTGAAATAGCGAAGTTTTCAAAATGGCATGATTGTAGGGTTCTTGCAGGGACCGTTGATAATGTTCTGAAAGTCAGGGTGAAATCTGCTTCTGCCTTTTCGAGAATATTCAAGAAGCCGGTAATAAATTCAAAATCCTCGCTTGTAGGATTTTCCATACCGAGTTTTTTTCCGAAGTTTGATAACCAGTTGTCCAGATAAAGTTGAGGAAAACGGTTAATGATATCAGTAACCTTGTTGATTGCCGTTTCTTTTTCATCTTCGAGGATGGGTATCAATGTTGTTGCAAATTGGGCCAGATTCCAATGGGTAATCATTGGTTGGTTGGCATAGGCGTATCGACCATTGTGATCTATGGAGCTAAAGACTTTTGCTGCCTTAAAGCGGTCCATGAATGCACAGGGCCCGAAATCTATGGTTTCACAGGACAAGGAGGTATTGTCCGTATTCATTACACCATGAATAAATCCGACAGCCATCCATTTCGAGATAAGTTTGGCTTGCCCCTCAATAACCTGTACAAGCAATGATAGCAAAGGATTTTCGGATTTTTTTAGTTCAGGATAGTTACGATCGATAAGATAATCCGCCAATAATTTCAGGGCCTCGTGATCTTCCCGTGCATAAAAATACTGGAAGGTTCCAACTCGGATATGGCTTCGGGCTACTCTGGTTAAAATGCCACCGGGGTAGGACCTTTCCCGAAATACCCTTTCACCCGTTGATACAACCGACAATGTTCTGGTTGAAGGTATGTCCAAATTGTGCATTGCCTCGGAAACAATATATTCCCGAATGACAGGGCCTAGCCATGCTCTCCCGTCACCATTACGTGAAAAGGGCGTTGGTCCAGAACCTTTCAATTGCAAATCATGAAGATGCCCCGACTGGTTCCTGAGCTCACCAAGAAGTATTGCTCTACCATCTCCCAGAGAGGGAACCCATCCACCGAATTGATGACCGGCATAGGCGAGTGCAATAGGCTTCGATTTTTCAGGTACCCGATTGCCGGCAAAAACTTCAATTGCTTGTTCAGTTGCAAGCTTGGATGGATCCAAACCCAATTCGGCAGCCAATTCAGAATTAATCTTGACCAGTTCGGGCCTTGATACCCTGGTTGGTGATAATCTTGCGTAGAATCTCTCCGGCAAGGATGAATAACTGTTTTCGAAGGGGAATATATCCATCTTGTAAAATTATCCTTACCAGTATCCTAAATCAGGGCAAGAGACGAAGTCTTTCCGTTAGAAGTTCAAAAAACCTGTCACTGTCCACCTTGCCTATGAAAAGTGCATTGGGATTTCGATCGGTTACATTCCACCAATCGGCAACAGTCATACCTCTGGTCAACTCGGATTCGGTCTCGATTTCCACGTTGACAAATCGGCCTTCAAAAATTTCCGGCTCCAGCAGATAGGCAATGACACAGGGGTCATGCAGGGGTGCCCCATCCAAACCATATTTCTCCTTGTCAAACCGCTCGAAGAAAGTTGTCAAATTGGCAACTTCCTTTCCGGTTCGATTGCCGATATTCCTGACTTTATCCATTCTGGTTTTGGTCGTTAATACTTGGTGAGTAACATCAAGTGGCAGCACGGTTATGGGAACCCCGGACGAAAACACCTTTTTGGCAGCTTCAGGATCCACGTAAATGTTGAATTCGGCAGTGGGAGTTACATTGCCCACTTCAAAATAGGCTCCACCCATCAAAATGATTTCCTGAATCCTTTCAACAATATCCGGGGCCTGAATCATGGCTTGGGCAATGTTGGTCAAGGGACCGAGAGGGCAAAGCGAAATGGTACCGGGATTATTTTCCCTGAGGATTTCAATTATGAAGTCTACGGCATGCTTGTCCTCAAGTGGAATCGATGGTTTAGTCAACTCCATTCCATCCAGGCCGGTTTTGCCATGAACTTCTTCAGCCGTTACCAATTCTCTGCACAAGGGCTTTGAACAACCGGCATAAACGGGAATGTCTTTCCTACCAGATAGTTCAACTATAATCCTACTGTTTTTTTTGGTGAGTTCTAATGGAACATTTCCGGCCACGGCAGTAATTCCCACAACCTCAAGCTCTTCACTTGCCAAGGCCATCAGAATGGCTACGGCATCATCCTGTCCGGGATCGGTATCAATAATTATCTTTCGCTTGATGTTCATTTAAGTTCCTCTTTTCAACTCGTTTCAGTTGGTCGCAACAGAAGTACGATCTATCCTAGTCTTAATGGCATTCTTGAGTGCAGCTTCAGGGTCAACTGAAATGCATCTTGAGATTTTGACCATATTATACAGGATTTCACCCATAAGCAGGAAATTTATATACCTGCTATCCTTGGATTTTGCCGGGCTGAGTTTGCCCATAATGTTTTTAACCTCACCAATATTAGCCCTCAATTCCTCACGATCATTTATTTCCGGATTTACAGACTGATACCATTTCTTTGCCAAATGCAAAGCAGGCAGTCTACTATTCTTCAAACTATCGGAATTATTGCTGCCCCGATGCCTCTGTTCGATTTTCTTGATATTTTCCCAATTGATAATCTGATCCTCGACTGTATTTATATCATCATTGTCTGCAAATACATGGGGGTGTCTTCTGATCATTTTGTCGGCAATCCCATCTACGACCGAATAAAAATTAAAATGCTTGTCTTCACCGGCAAGATGGGACAAAAAAACGATTCCAAACAACAAATCCCCAAGCTCTTCCTTCAAGGAATTGACATTATTTGATTCAATCGCCTCTACAACCTCGTAAGCTTCTTCTATGACATTTGAAACCAGTGATTGATAATCCTGTTCAAGATCCCATGCACAACCATTGTCCTTGTCTCTCAATCGTTTCATGATTTCCAGGAGTCTGGTGATGCCGTTACTTCTATCATTGCAAATATCCAAACTTGCCTGATATTCCTCTGATGCTTTATCCATGTTTATTCCTTCTTGAATGGTTAAAGATTTTCAAAAAGATTTAATGAAAACCAACTTAACCTAATCATTAAACAGTGTGGTGAAACTTCGAGTATATTAGTAAAATCCAAATGTGAGACAAAGTGTCACAGATTAGTTTTGCTGAAACCCCATGGATAGGTAAGATTATTGAAATTTGGGTAAAATACTTATCCACAAAGAAATTTATTCGGTAATTTTTTGATCGACCAAAATTGAATATAAAAACTTGATTGATGTGAAAAATCACTTCAGGCAAGTCACATACTTCCAAATTTAACTCGGCAAAAAGAGGTGGAATGATTTTCAGGTATTTGTATTCAAAATCCACCAAACGTAAGCCGGATTAATCCAATGTAATTTGCAAGCGAATTAATTCGGATGGTCAATCCTCCAATCATTCCAAGCAGATGATTTTGTCAAAGGCTGCCTAAATCAACCTGTATTGCTTTGCCTTGTTGCGAAGGAAGGGTAGTCCCTCATCCATTACCTCGGTATTGCTGTTGGCAACAGGACGCCAGACACATAATCCATTTGCAATTTCTGGCGGTAGTTCAATAAAACTTTCCATTGCCATTCCACCGTCAAACCCGACTGCTGCCAGCCCGGCAAAAATTTCATCCCAATCACAGGTTCCACATCCTGGTGTTCCCCTGTCACTCTCGGAGAGATGAATGTATTTCAAATATTTTGACGCATCAATGATTCCATTCACAACACCTTTTTCCTCAATGTTCATGTGATATGTGTCAAGGTGAATGAACACATTATCATTTCCGATGCGTTCAATTAAATCCCGAGCCTGCCAGCCTGTGTTAAGCAAATGGGTTTCATATCTATTTACCGGTTCGATACCAAATAGTAACCCTAGGGATTTGGCATATTTGCCTATTGCATCCACAGCGTAGGCAACATTGTCAATTTCTGCCCTGGTAGGTGGAAAACCGGTTCGTTCTCCTATTCCACCAAATGTGACTCCAGTCAGTGCCTCCGCTCCCATTTCCTTGGACTTCTCCAAGGCAATTTTCAGAAAAGATATTGCACCTTCAGGATTACTCGAAGGCCATCTACCTTCTGGCAATCCCAATGAACATACTGCATTCAATTCATATTTTTCCAGCAGTTTGCGTGTATGAACAGTATCTACAATTGATGGATCCAATAAAGGAATTTCCACAAAATCTACATTGTAACCTGCTGCCGAACGAACACCCAGTTCAGCTCCATCACGCTCCCATTTCATCGTCCACATGCAAGCATGTACGCCAAATCCCTTCATGTCATTCCCTTCTTGCCAAATAATTCCTCAATTGATTTATCACGTGCCTGATTACCATGACCAAAATCAAAAATAAACCCCATACAGCAGTTGACAGGTGCTGATTGGCCCCCAAAAGGTTTAACCCCGAAGACAATACTTGCAGGATAATCAAGGCAATAACCACTGGCATTACTTTTCCAAATCCCCCAAAAGGATCAATGCCACCCAAGAAGCAAGCCAAAACGGTCACCAGCAACAAGGCTTCCCCATGCCCAACCCGAACAGAATTGAAACGGGAAACCATGAGAATTCCAGCAATACCACACAAGACACCTGAAAATGTATAAATCAGGGTTAGCGTTTTCTTGGTTGGAATTCCCGAATATTCAGAGGCGTTGAGGTTGGATCCAATCATGTAAACTGAAAACCCATGTTTGGTTGACACCAGCATTAAATGCCAAGCCAGGGCAACCAGTGTAAAAATAATCATGGGAATGGGTATCAGGAACAAACTGCCATGACCGATGGTTCCAACAAATTCTGGAAAACCTGATATATCTCCCCCTCGGGTAAGGAACTCACCAAGTCCGCGCAGAAATATCATCATGGCAAGTGAGACCAAAATTGGATGGGCACCTGTGTAAGCAACGGCAAGTCCCATGACAAGTCCGGCTGCGGCTCCTACGGCGAGAGCAGCCGCCACTCCGATGACGAAAGCAAGTATTCCTGCATCAGGTCCACCAGCCTGCAACAATGTCCAGGCAAGTGTTAATCCGGAAAGGTTTGCAGTAAATATAATTGCCAAATTGAGACCTCCCGAAAGGATCGGGGCAAGCATGGCAAGAGTCAGGATTCCCAACACCGGAAGTTGAAAAGCCATCGAACTGAGATTGGCAGCAGTCAAAAATCTTGGTGTCAAACTGGAAAATGCAAGAAACAGGAATGCCAGGAAGCAAATCAGGGCAAAAGTTTCCTTACCTATTTGATCGGATAAATTTTGAACGAGTTGTCGCATGATCAATAGCGTGTACGAATGTATTTTCCGGGGTTTTTGAACAAATCGGAACCAATTTGGATATTTGAGGTTGATACAGCTATGAGGATGCTTCCACCAATGATCATCTGAAATGCAAACGGTGAAACTCCCAGAAGGTTAAGGCCATTTTGCGTGATGGCCACAAACATGACACCAAGAAGACACCCAAGTATTGAACCCTTGCCACCACCTAACCTAGCACCTCCAAGTACGACAGCTGCCAAGACTTCGAGTTCTCGACCATACAAGGCATTGGGGATTACCTCCTTGACGATGTTTACTTGCATCAGGCCTGCAATACCAGCCATCATCCCCATCCACCCATATGCCACGGCTTGCATCAGGGCAATGTTGACACCTGCCCGTCTAGCTGCCTCGGGATTGTCCCCAAATGCATAGAGCTGGCGTCCGGTTCCAGTGAACCTTATCAATATCCAAGTCGCAACAACACATCCTATCATGACTGCAACGGCAAGGTTAAGTTCGGACCATGTACCATTGGCTGACTGATGTTCAAAAATAAATATGCGAGATGTCCACCAACTGGGGAGATTGTAAATGTTCCTACCCGAAGTGAAGAACATCAACAGTCCAAAAAATGCGTTGAAAGTAGCAATGGTGATAACGATCGAGATGATTCTGAATCCATGAATCAAAGTGGCATTGATAAGGCCCAAACCTATGCCGATCAAGCCACTTACCAAGAAACCCAGTATCCAATTGCCCCCGCCCAGGAACCCGAAACAGTAGGCAGCAACATATTGTACAACCGAGGCGGCTACGGCAAATGAAATGTCAATACCACCAGAAATTAAAACGACGAGCAAGCCAACTGCCCAAATGAGGTTTACAGCATTGTTGTTGAGTAACGAAGTCAGGTTTCCCAGGCTCAGAAACTGGTCAGAGGCAAGAGACAAACCAAAACACATAATGACGAGAACGACTAGCAGACGCATCTCTACTGTGTAGTTTGCAAGTAATTTCAACCTAGGCATATACTATGCTTTCGAGCTGCTCGACTGAATGTTCCAGGGGATTATGTTCCAGGTTGATTTCGCCATTGGTCATAACCAAAACCCGGTCGGAATTAAAGTGTACTTCATGAACCTCGTCCGAAATCAGAAGGATTCCCATTCCTTGCTCGGCGAGGGATTTGACAATTCTGAAGATACCTGCCCTGGCACCCACATCAACACCAACCGTCGGATTATCCAATATCATCAACTGTGGTTCGGTGGCCAGCCACTTGGCCAGGACAACCCTTTGTTGGTTTCCTCCTGAAAGGGTAGAAACCGCATCAGAGGGTTCACCAATTCTTATTGCCAATTCCTTGATCCAATAATTGACCATGGATTCCTTCTTCTTGGTGGAAACAAACCCCATGAATGTCAGGATTCTATTGAGCACTGTAGTCACTATATTGTCGGTGATTGATTGAGGTTGAATTAGTCCAAGTGAAAGACGGTCCTCTGAAACATAGGCAATTCCTTCAAGTATGGCATCTCGAATGGAGCTGAAATTAACCTCCTTGCCACCAAGTCTGATAGTACCCGAAGTTGGTTTTGTCATTCCTATTAGGGCGTGTGCCAACTCTGTTCTACCGGCACCGATCAGGCCTGTGAGTCCTACGATTTCCCCTTTTTTGATATTCAATGATACATTTTGGAATTCATTTTCCCGAGACAGGTTTTCAATTTCCAAGATTGATTCGGTATCAATATCGGGAGTTGCAGTAACCTCATTGACCAGGGTGAGATTGGTCATCAATTCGGCAAGTTTCGTTTGCGTCATACCCTCTGTTGGAAAAACTCCTACAAGATGCCCATCACGCAAAACGGTTACCTGTGAGGAAATGGCAAGAACTTCGGCCAATCGGTGACTTACGAAGACAACCGCTACACCGTCTTCGGATAGTTTCTGCACAATCCTCATGAGCATTTTTGTTTCGGATTGGGTCAGGGAGGAAGTGGGTTCGTCCATGAAAATCAACTTGGCATTTCCCATCAAGGCTCTGGCAATGGCAACAATTTGCCTTTGGGCAATGGGCAAGTCCTTGATGGGCTCATCCAGATCCATTTCAACATTCAAGCGTTTTAGAATAGCTTCAACCTTGGGTTTGAATGATTCGGTTCGAACCAGCTTCGGCCAGAACCCGACCACTTCATCAAAGGAGATATTTTCTGCCACGGACATATGGGGAAAAAGCGCAAGGTCTTGCCAGATGACCGAAATTCCCATTTCCCTTGCTAGGGCAGGGGTAATATGCTCTATTTCCTTCCCCAGTATATTCAGTTTTGCTCCAGATGACGGAGTATAAACGCCGGTAATTATCTTGATCAGGGTACTTTTACCGCACCCATTTTCTCCAGCCAGACAATGAACTTCACCAGGTTTTACCCGAAATGACACTTTGGTCAATGCCTTGACACCACCGAAATTCTTGGAAACATTCTCCAGTGATAATACCCATTCCGGATCAGTCGTCATCGTTGCAGGCCCTGGAATTCATTTTGCCAATTGGGAGGAAGGTTACCGTAAACAATAATTTACCAACCACTCCTGAATTTTCAGATTCACAATGGGTATAAGACCACATATTTGGGGGAAGGTAATCGGGTGGAAGCAAGAACCCCCACCCTTAAAAATTTAGAGACCCATATCAGCCAAACCGTCAACGGTATTGACGTTCAGTTCAAGAAGGTTATCGGTAATGATATTTCTGGTTGCTGGGTCCGGGCTCACCGTACCAAGTCCTTCAATCATGGTACCTTCTTCAATAGATGCACCATCAGCAAGCATCTTGCCCATGGTTACGAAAACCCGACCGGCTTCCATGGGGTTCCACATAAACCCGCCGGAGATAATTCCTTCATGCACCAACTGTCTGCCCTGTCCTGGTGAAAATGGTCCAAGAACATGAATCTGTCCTCCCATTCTTCTTTCCTGGACAGCTCTACCAGCACCAATCGGGCCTTGGCTACCAAAAGCCAGGAAACCCTTGAGATCCGGATTTGCTGCTATAAGATCCAAGGCTGTGGTACGACTGTCATCGACACTTTCGGCAACCCCGTAACGTTCACCTATCAGCTCAAGCTGGGGACAATTTTCTCCCATCCAGGCAATAGCTGCATCTGCCCAAGCATTGTGCAATGGGACTGTAAGTGAGCCGACATAAACTGCATATTGACCAGAACCATTTACCTTTTCACAAAGCAGTTTAGCATGTGCTTCTCCAAATCCGGTTGCAGATGCCAGTTCGAAATTCCAATCAACATTCATCAGGCCTGGTCCTTCATGTGCAACAACCTTGATACCTGCTTCCATTGCCTTGGTGAGGACCGGTTCAAGAGCACCTTCGTCATTCGGTACAACACCGATGATATCGACCCCTTGGGCAATCAAGTCTTCAATGGCTCTAACCTGAAGTGCCGGGTCGGCAGAAGTAGGACCTACCATCCAGGCATCCATACCGAGTTCAGCTCCCCTGGCCTTGATTCCTTCCTCCATGGCATTGAACCAGGGTATTCCCCCGATTTTTACCACAACACCCATTGATTGCGAATTTGCAGATGCCACAATTCCCAATGACAAGACAAATCCAACGAAAATTGAAACCAATTTTCTCATTTTCATCTCCCTTTACTAGACACTAACAAATTGACAACACAACCCATATTGCATTGCCTTTGACCCACCAATTCAAAAGTGGTAATTTGCAAACAATTAGAATGAATCAGCGGATAAGGGATTGATATTACAATATTTTTGGACTTTTGCAATTTTTTACCGAATGGTGTGAAATCCAACTCCTCTTATCATCAAATGATTCAACTGGATTTACGGAACATGTTTCCATTCCCAACCTGTCATTTTGTTTCGAAACCATGTTCGTTGTCGTTTGGCATATTGTCGGGTTTCAACAAGCGTTTTGTATTTGGCATCTTCAAGGGTTAAGTTACCCTTGGTAAATTCCGACAGTACCTTTGCACCGATTGCCTTGCCTGCTGAATTATTCATGTCCAGAATTGAAACATTTCGTCGACACTCATCCAAGGCACCTGATTTTAGCATCAGGTCAAGCCTCAACTTGATATTTTTCTCAAGCCTGGACTTATCAATATCCAGAACGACAGGTAACACCTGATCTAATTTTACAAGGGGTTCTCGGTTGTATTCGAACCAAGATGAAAGCCCCATGCCGGTGGATTGCAAAACCTCCCATGCTCTCTGAATCCTTCTGGGGTTGTGCTTGTCAAGGTTATTGTATGTTGACGGGTCATTATTCTTTAAATCAAGCAGTAACCTTTCAATTCCATTCTCCCGTAGCAATTCTTCACTTTTCAATCTGGTTTCTTCATTGATATCGGGAATTGAGGCAAATCCTTTTGTCAAAGTCGTAAAATACAAACCTGTTCCACCCACAATTAATTTCAGCACATCCTTGTGTTCCTTGAGCAGTTTATGAATTTCATCCAGCCATTGACTGATGGAATAGGGCTGGTGGCAAGGTACATGGCCATATAGGAAGTGAGGTACTGTCTTTTCATCTTCAGGCGAGGGACGTGAGGTTAAAATACGCCAACATTCATAAACCTGAAGCGAATCTGCATTGATGATAATTCCGTCATGCTTATCTGCAATCTCCATTGCTAGGCCGGATTTACCCGATGCAGTCGGCCCGGCAATCAACACGGTATTATGGTGGTCCGGGTTTATTTCAAATTCATTTAACAAAGGCATGTTCCCTACCCGAATAGGTTGATTAAAGGTATAGATTGTAATATTTGAGTAACTATCATATTACCCATATTAATTACCCCAATTAATTTACCTTGCCGGAGGGTTTGAATTGCCGAAACTAGGTTATAAACGAATTTTACTGAAAATTTCGGGGGAAGCCCTTATGGGACCACTGAAATTCGGAATACATTCACCCACTGTTGCCCGGGTGGCTGGTGAAATCAAGAAAGTCCATGATCTTGGTACTGAAATATGCATGGTTATCGGCGGAGGCAATATCTTTCGGGGATTGGAAGTAGCCGAGCAGGGCATACCACGTACGACAGCAGACCATATGGGAATGTTGGCCACGGTCATGAATGCTCTTGCCATGCAAACGCATCTGGAAAAACTTGATATTCAAACCAGGGTACTTTCAGCCATCAGGCTGGACGAGATGTGCGAACCCTATATCCTGCGTAGGTCGTTGCGACATCTGGAAAAGAAACGGGTTTGCATTTTTGCAGCTGGTACAGGAAATCCCTTTTTCACAACCGATACGGCAGCAACCCTCAGGGCAAGTGAATTGTATTGTGATGCCGTTTTCAAAGGTACCAAGGTCAACGGTGTTTATGACAAGGATCCGGTTAAGAATCCCGATGCCAAGAGGTATATCGACATCAGTTACGAGGATGTTATACGAAAGGATCTTAGAGTCATGGACACCTCTGCTATCGCCATGGCCAGAGACAATAATTTGCCCATTATCGTGTTTTCTCTGGAAGAGCCTGGTGGCTTTGAAGGTATAATCAAGGGTCTTGGAACTTATTCAATAATCAAAAATAGCTAAATCAGGACGTAATTGGCGGGTAGACATGGAAGATTTTGAACTTGATCTGGAAGATTTTGAACGAAGAATGGAAGGAGCCATAAATTCGTTAAGGCAGGATTTTGCCGGGCTAAGGACAGGCAGGGCATCGGCTTCAATGGTCGATTCATTGGTTGTCAATGCCTATGGTGCCCAGATGCCCATGAATCAGTGTGGATCAATAAATGTGCCCGAACCAAGATTGTTATCGATCTCTGTTTGGGACAAGACGATCGTTGATGATGTTGTCAAGGCCATCTTGGATTCTGGACTGGGGATTAACCCTGTCGTTGAAGGTACCGTAATCCGCTTACCAATACCGGAATTAAATGAGGAGCGTAGAAAGGAGTTGTCGAAAGTGGCTTCCCAATATGCTGAAACCACCCGGATTTCCATTCGCAATATCAGGAAGGATGGTATGGATATTCTGAAAAAGGCCAAATCCGATGGATTGAGTGAGGATGAAGTTGTGCTCTGGTCGGATGAGATTCAGGAGCTGACGAATCAATTCATTGCAAAAACAGACGAAACGTTGGAAACAAAGAAATCAGAAATTATGGCAGTGTAAATTTGGCTGAGCAAAAGTTAATCAATACAAGTCAGGAATTGTCAAATTTTCCAAACCACGTAGCCTTGGTCATGGATGGCAATGGCAGATGGGCAAAGGCAAGGGGATTGCCAAGGGTTCAAGGACATCATCGTGGAGCAGAGAGACTGCGTGATATTGTAAAGTCTTGCCCCGAGTTGGGAATACGATATTTGACCGTCTTTGCCTTTTCTACAGAAAACTGGAAACGGGGCAAGGATGAGGTTTCTGGACTGACCAATCTGTTTCGACAGTATATGGGATCGGAATCCCGTGAGTTGATTGAAAAGGGGGTAAAAATCAATTTCATTGGTAATAGGGAAGCCTTTGACCGATCACTTGTCGAACAGATGAATCAGCTGGAAAGTGCCACCAAGAACAATGAAGTCCTGGAATTGACCGTTGCCATCAACTATGGTGGGAAAAGTGAGATAGTTGACATGGTGAGGAAAATCACCAGAAAAGCTGTCGAGGGCAAATTAAATCCTGATCAATTGGACGAGGTTATGGTTGACAAGTTTCTCTCAACCTCCAATCTGCCAGATCCGGATTTGATCATCAGGACATCAGGAGAAACCAGACTGTCAAATTTTTTCCTCTGGCAGGCAGCTTATTCTGAATTGGCTTTTGACCAGACCCTGTGGCCAGATTTCACCGTAGAGCAATTCAAATCCCACCTTATACAATACGGAATCAAGGAACGACGATTTGGGTCAATTACCTGAAACTTTAAACGATTCAAAATTCAAATCATTACCTGCCAGGGTAATTACAGCCTTGGTTCTAGCAACTGTGGCCTTAGGTTCCTACCTTGCAGGAACCATTACACTTTCATTGTTTTTATTGGTACTCTTTGCATTTTTGCTTTTTGAACTGTGTGGCTTGCAAACACCAGCATTTTCGAGGTCAAGGAAAATAGCCTATGTTTTGTCTGGATGTGTTTTTATCATCGGCTCGATGGTATTTGAACTGGCAAATGCATATTCAATAGATTTGGACAAAACCCGAAGTAATTCGCAGATATTTGTTTTTGTCTTGATTTTCTCAATTGTGTCTGGGGTTTTATTCAGATACAAAATTTTCATGGTGGCTTGTGGAATCGGGATATTCCTTGCTGTTATGGGACATTCAATGGCTTTCTTGGGGGGAAAACAAATATTCTTGTTGATTGTACTTCTGATTGTTGGTACGGATGCCGGTGGGTACTTTGCAGGGAAATTGATTGGTGGGCCAAAGCTGTTTCCAAGGATCAGCCCCAATAAAACATGGTCCGGCACGATAGGGGGCTGGGTGTTGTCAATCATCATTTTGATTGGGTTTATGTACTTTTGGAGAGATAAACTGCCCACCATAAATCTAATATTTTATGCATTGGCCATTTCGGTATTTTCACAACTTGGCGATTTATCAATCAGTGCAATAAAGCGAAAGGTAGGTGTCAAGAACAGTTCGAATTTACTGCCTGGGCATGGTGGGTTCCTGGACAGATTCGATGGCTTTATAGGTACAGGAGTATTGATTTTCTTCCTTACAATAATGAATTTCCAACCTAATATTTTTGACTTTTGATTATTGAAAATTCATGAAGCATGGAAGCACTTGTTGATTTAATTCTAACGATCGTCCCATTTGTGGTTGTCATAGCGGTCGTGGTAACTTTCCATGAGTTCGGACATTATTTTGCTGCCAGATTATGCAACCTGCCGGTATCGGTTTTTTCCATCGGGTTTGGACAACCCCTCTGGAAAACAACAGACCGGAATGGTACCGAATGGCGTTTATCACCCATCCTGATTGGTGGTTATGTAAAGATTCCAAATCTATTGACATTACTTGGTCCAAAAAACTCATTTGTTGATAATGAGAATATTGCTGGAGCAGAAATCCCGGTAAGGAAAAAGTTTGTTGCTGTTGCTGGAGGACCACTGGCGAGTTTCATCTTGGCAATAATCGTATTTGCCTTGGTCATCACCTTTCAGGGTTTTGTCAAGGAACCGCTGGTTGTTAAATCAATTCACAATCTTCCAGCAAGTGACTTTGAACTCCAACCTGATGATGAAATCCTGGCCATAAATGAAGAACCGATTAACTCTCTTTATGACCTGTATATTTTCGGCAACCAATCAGATCCTACAGATACGTTTTATTACAAGGTAAGACGATTCGAGGAATTAAGGGAGGTAACCGGACCCTATCCCACACCCCCAATAATTGACAACATTAATCTGGCATCACCTGCAGAAGCGGCAGGTCTGAGGGTAGGGGACATAGTATTAAGTGTTGATGGCAAGGAAGTTGGAAGTGGATCAGACCTGGCCAGGGAAGTGGCTGATTCCAAAGGCCGGTTAATGGATTTGGTTGTCTTTCGGGACAATCAGGAAATCAACATCAATTTGGCGGGAGAGTTCCAGGACATACCTATTGGGAATGGAGAATTTGAAAAAAGGGTACTTATTGGAATTGGTCTTGGCCTTGCCCTTGAACCTGACACATACACGCCAGGACCACTGGATGCTCTTTGGTATGGGTCCTTGAGGACCTTATCGGTCGTGATATCCACACTGCAGGCAATACCTAAGCTTATTACCAATGAGATCAGCAGTTGCAACATTCAGGGGCCAATCGGGATTGCCAAATTTTCGGGAGCTGCTGCAAATCAGGGACCAATTGTATTTATCCTTTTCATAGGGGTTTTGTCAGCAGCAATTGGCGTTGCGAATTTACTTCCCATTCCAGTATTGGATGGTGGCCACCTGGTATTTTATTTTTATGAAATGATCAGTGGCAAAGAAGCAAACGGGAAATTCAAATATTATACGTATGTGATTGGTTTGGGGCTTATCTTTTGCTTGTTTGCTTTTACAATCTACAATGACCTGACTTGCTGATATGAAAGAATTAACACTGACAATAAATTTGAGTTATTTAGACTTTAAAAAGTTTAAGTCCAATGTTAATTGGGAAGGTTACAATTAATAAAAATAAGACAACTCTTTTTAGGGGGATATAAACTTGCAATTGCGTTTCAGGATTTTTTTAATTGCTTCGAGTCTGTTCTTGGGAACTGTAATCGGTTCAGTAGCCTATTCCCAGTCCTATTCATATGATCGAATTGATGTTGTGGGGAATCTGCGGATTGATCGGGATAGCATTATTCGTATCTCTGAGTTGCCCGAATCAGGTACGGTTTCCAGCAGTGATCTCAACGAGGCATTTAAACACCTTTCTGATCGTGAACTTTTTCAGAACATCACTATTGTACCAAAAAACAGGCTGTTGGAGATTACAGTCGAGGAATATCCACTAATCAACGAAATCAGTATTGAAGGCAATAAAAGAATCAAGGACGATGTTATTGAGCCATTCATAACGTCAAAATCCCGGCAGGTCTATTTACCTTCCAGGGCATTACTTGATGCCGAAACCATCTCTCGGCTTTACTTTGCCCGAGGACGATTAGCTGCTACGGTAACGCCAAAAATCATTCGCAGGAGAGATAATCGGGTTGATCTGATTTTTGAGATTGCCGAAGGCAAGGTTGTAGAGGTTGAACGCTTGAGTTTCATTGGCAATCAGGCATTTTCGGATGAAAAGCTAAGGAAGCAACTGGAGACTAGGCAGGCGGGCGCTTTGCGGGCATTAATTAAAAAGGATACCTTCTTTGACAGCAGGCTGGAGTTGGACAAAACCCTGTTGAGGGATTTCTATCTGGATAATGGTTATGTTGATTTTGAAATCGAATCGGCAACTGTTGAATTGTCCCGTGAAAGAGATGCTTTCTTCATCAATTTCAAGATAAACGAAGGTCAACAATATACCTTTGGTGAATTATTGGCATCCACTGAACTTGAAGGTGTTGATACCGAGGAGTTTTTAGGAACGATCAAGATTGAAACGGGAGATATATTCTCGCCCAATTCACTGGTCTCTGCACGGGAGAGAATGGAATTTCTGGCCTCCGAGAAGGAAATGACCTTTGCCCGGGTGGTTCCTAGAACCAGGGTCAATAGTGAAAACAATACAGTTGATGTTGATTTTGTAATCGAGATAGGTCCGCGGGTTATCGTTGAGCGGATTGAGATCGAGGGCAATGTCACAACCAAGGACTACGTCATTAGGAGAGAATTCACCACCGTTGAAGGTGATCCCCTCAATGCCGAGGAAATCAACCGTTCAGCAGAACGTGTAAGGGCCTTGGGATTTTTCTCCTCGGTTGAGGTTTCGGAAGAAAAGATTTCACCGACCCAATCGGTCATAAGACTGCAGGTGGAGGAACAGGACACTGGAACCTTGACTTTCGGACTGGGTTATTCAAAGGCCGAAGGGGTATCAGGAAGCATAGGCTTGACCGAAAACAACCTTCTGGGGCGGGGTCAAAGACTTTCATTCTCTATTGATTCGGCATCAAGTGGTACCGACTATTTCATCACCTTCGGTGAACCCAAGTTGTTCGGGCAAGATATGAGTTTCAATTTCACGATCGGTACACGTAACCAATCTAGAAACGACGGTATTGTTAACGTTGAGGAGTTTCTTGTTTCAACCGGAATCAGCTTTCCCATCAGCGAGGCAAGCCGATTGGGTTTCAACGTTGGGTTTTCCACTTATGACTATCAACCGTATCCATGCAGAGGACCATCACATATTCTTCAAAGAGATGTAGGTAGGGGTATAGCTGTTGGGGGTATACCAGCTGGTTGTAATGAACCTGTAACATATAATAATGCTCCTACCCCCTACAAAAGGCAGGCACGGGTAGGATACAACTACAGTTATAACAATATCCCACTTGGGTTTTCGACACGACGGGGGATAGCAGGTACTTTCAACCAGACCCTGACATTTGGCAGCGGTTCCCACAATGTATTGAGGACTATTGGTACGTTACGGGGGCAAACAACAGCATTTGATGATAATGTTACCCTGACCGCGACCCTTGAAGGTGGGGTAATAAGTCCACTAGGAGGTCGCAATTCCAGGCTTTTTGATCGTTTTCAAATGAATTCAACTCTTTTCAGGGGCTTCGCACCTTACGGTGTAGGCCCTAGAAGTGTACACGGTCCAAATGGTAGTAACTTTGGACGGGCACTAGGAGGTAATTATTATACCGCACTAAGGCTTGAAAGCAGATTCCCACTAGGTTTTGATGAGGAGCTTGGGATTTCTGGTGGTACCTTTTTTGATGTGGGTTCAATCTGGGGCTTGGATGATACAGATGATGGGAAAACTGTTAATGTTAATGGTGTTGATGTTTCAGTGCCTGTAGATGATTCCTTTAAATTGAGATCTACGGCCGGTGTATCGTTCTTTATAAGAACATTCCTTGGACCGTTGAGGTTCAATTTCTCACGACCGGTGAAAAAACAACCGGGTGATGTCACCCAAAACTTTGAAGTTGCCCTACAGTCGAATTTCTAAATGGCAATTCGAAAGTACTTACTTGAACTGCTGACACTATTTTCACTGGCCATTTTGCCAGCCACGTCATTTGGACAGAGTCAAGGTTCCAGCGAGCAATTCTACCCTTCCGTACGACCGGAAGTGACTGTTGTTGACTACCGTACACTATACCTCAGGTCACAATTTGGTATCAGGGTGGCAAGTGAGTATCAGGAAGCACAATTGTCGCTTCGTGCCGAAGGATCATACTATTCCGAGTTGTTCGAAGATGAGGAAAGGGATTTGGCTGAAAAAAAAGGTAATCTCACTTCATCTGAGTTTGAATTGCTTGTCGAGGATTTTGATACTAGGGTAGAATCCCGAAGAATGATTCAGGATGGCAAGGGAGTTGCCTTGAGCGAGTGGGAAAACCGACAACAAGAGATGTTTCAGGCTTATGTTACCCCTGTTATTGTTCAGGTAGCACAATTTTTTGGTTCCAGATTGGTTATCCCGAGAGATCTTACCATTTGGACTGATGAATCGCTTGATATAACACCCTATGTATTGGCCCAGGTAAATGCCACCATTGGAGATGGTACCGGATTAACCGAGTACACCAATCCACTGGAATTTGCCGGCATAGCAGAATAACTTCAAGAAATTACAGTTTTACTTCAATTTGATGGAAAGTAATTATGCGAACAGAGATTGATCTATCACTACCGATGGCAGATTTGTCCATGATCAAGCGAATGATACCCCATCGGTATCCATTCCTGTATATCGACAAGGTAATGAATCTGGAAAAGGATAAAGGTGGCATCGGGATCAAGAATGTAACCTGTAACGAGCCTTTTTTTCAGGGTCATTTTCCGAATCAGCCAATCATGCCAGGGGTGCTGGTAATTGAAGCAATGGCCCAAACAGCAGCAGTCGTTGTAAATCATTCCCTTGACATGATTGATGAAAATCTGGGTATTTACCTTCTGGCAGTCGATAACGCCCGCTTCAGGAAAATGGTTGTGCCCGGTGATGTACTGGAATTGCACATGACGGTTCTGAGGGGAAGAGGTAAATACTGGAAACTTGATGGCAAGGCTATGGTAGGAGATGAACTTGTATCCGAAGCTGTAATTACCGCCTTGTGGGAAAAGTTGGACTCATAGACAGATTGGAAATTGATTTTATGTCCATCCATCCCCTGGCTTGTATTTCTGAAGGTGCTCAAATCGGAGCACACTGCACGATTGAAGCATTTGCCTTTATCGGTCCTGAAGTCGTTCTCAACGACAAGGTTCATGTGAAACCACATGGAACCGTCACAGGTCGAACTGAAGTTGGTGAGGAAACAGTGGTTTTTCCTTATGCCTGCGTTGGTGAAATACCTCAGGACCTCAAGTACAAGGGAGAGAAAACCACTCTGAAAATAGGCAAGAGAAACCGAATCAGGGAGGGAGCCACCCTTAACATGGGCACAGCTCACGGGGGTGGTATTACCGAGGTCGGTGATGATTGTCTGTTCATGACCGGAGCTCATGTAGGTCATGATGTCAGGGTTGGAAATAATGTAATTCTTGCCAATCAGGTTGCTCTTGGAGGCCACTGCATTTTGGAAGATAATGTCATCATCGGTGGTCTGAGTGGAGTTCATCAGTTTGTACGAATAGGCAGGGGAGCGTTTGTTGGTGCGGTAACCCTTGTTCGACGGGATGTCATTCCTTATGGCATGGTCGATGGACCTGATGGTAACCTCAAGGGATTGAATCTTGTAGGATTGCGACGCAGAAAGATTTCCCGGAAAAAAATTGAAGAGCTTCGAAAAGCCTATTCATTTCTGGTGAATTTCGAGGGTTCATTTGCAGATGCAATCCAGGAACTGAAAAACAGGAATTATTCTTCTGATTCACTGGTCAGTGATGTAATTGAATTCACCTTGTTCAATAGCGGAAGAGAATTCCTAAAACCAAGCTGAACAAATCATGAAACATGAAGAGCCAAGGCATTTCCTCTTGTTCGCCGGTCAAGGTTCATTACCCAAATTGGTATATGAAAAGCTTGTGTCGAGCGGTGATAACGTTGAAATCACCTTGCTACCCGGGTCTGAACATCATAATTTGACTACAAGACATACTAAAATCAATCCAGATAATTTTTTGGATTTACTCCAAAAGTATAGAGGTATGGGCGTAGAACATGTTGTACTTGCAGGAGGCGTTGATAGGCCCAATCAAACAAGCATCTCATTCAAGCTGGGAGAAACCAATAATCAAATCAACATTACGGGAGGGGATGATTCCATCCTGAAACAATTTCTAACTGTTATTGAAGGGATCGGTTTAAAAATTTGGGGTGTTCATCAAGTTATACCCCAACTGGTTGACCACAGTGGCGTATTGACTGATCGGGCTCCTTCATCAGTTGATAAATCCGATACAATTTTGGCTGAAGAAATTGTTACATCCATAGGTAATGCAGATATAGGTCAGGCTGCAGTTATCAGAAATAACCGATGTATAGCAGTGGAAACAATCAGTACAGACTGGATGCTTGATTCCATCAAGGATGTTTATTCAACCTTTACCAATGATCCAGACGAGAGGGGTGGAATTTTAATCAAGGCATCCAAACCCAATCAGGATCTTCGTGTAGATTTACCAACCATAGGTCCCAATACAATCCAAAGAGTTGTATCCCTTGGAATGAGTGGTCTCGTCATTGAATCTGGCAAGGTGATAATGCTAGATTTACCCAAAGTGATTCAAATGGCAAATCAGGGTGGAATATTTATTTGGTCAAAAAGTATAAATCGAAATATCCGAGAAAAATATTCCTGATCGCTGGTGAACCCTCCGGAGATAATCTGGGGGGCAACCTGATGGAAGGTTTGCTCAGGATTTATCCCGAAATAGACTTTATCGGTGTGGGTGGTCCGTCAATGATTGAAAAGGGCCTGGTCAGCATATTCCCCTATGACGAGTTATCGGTCATGGGCATTACCGAGGTACTTTCAAATCTACCCAGGTTGATCAATAGAAAAAACCAAGTGGTAGCCAGCATACTGGGCGATTCTTTTGATGCGGTAGTTACCATTGACAGCCCAGATTTCAACCTCAGGGTTGCCAAGAGCGTCAAGCGAGGTGGGTACAGGAACCCTGTAATTCATTATGTTTCGCCCACTGTTTGGGCCTGGAGACAGGGCAGGGTAAAAAAGATCAGGGAATCTGTGGACCACATACTTACCCTTTTTCCCTTCGAAAACGAAATTTTGCAAAAATCAGGGATAAGCTCTACCTTTGTTGGACATCCAATCGCAAACATCAAACCACCGGATAAACAGGAAATAGCCCATGTTTCATCACACCTTTGGCTAGACCCGGATAAGCCAACTCTTCTCATATTACCCGGTTCCAGAAAATCGGAAATAACCAAAATGGGACCAGTGTTTGCCAAGGCTGCAGGTTTGTTTCAAACTAAATTTCCGGACTATCAAATTGTAGTCGCTCCTACTCCTCAATTTACTGGCATATTGAAAGACAGGAATAAATTTGGATGGCCTGAAGGAACAAGATTCTTTCAAACCCCAGGGATGGATTCCAGTCAACGGGAAAGGATGAAGCTATCCCTGTTTTCAGTTTCCAATCTTGCCTTGGCTAGTTCAGGAACCGTATCACTTGAATTGGCAGCAACATCGACTCCCATGGTAATTGGATATGATCTAAGCTGGCTGTCCCGTCAAATCATAGGTTCAATGTTATTGGTTGATACAGTAACCCTCGTTAACCTGATCACAACGACCCGAACAGTACCAGAATTATTGGGTAAAAATTTAACCCCGGAAAATTTGTTTATTGAACTGAAAAAAATTGTTTCTGCCTCCTCAGAGCACAATGCTCAAATCGACATTTTAAATCATGCAATGGTCAGTTTGGGAAAGAATACTCAAAACCTGAAAGACCTGCCTGCCCAATCAGTGGCAAATTATATTGAATCACTCCAATAAATAATTAGGAAAATGATTTCAATTGTTATTCACAAAAAACACTACTCGATCGGATAAAATCATCACAATTCGTGGCCATTAAATTTTTTGCTTTTATTTTGAAAAGCCAAGAACTTTCGCTTTAGTCGTGGCAAGTAAGACATCAGATTTAATACTGAATACATGAAAGGGAGTACCTGCAGCTGCCCACACCAACTTTTGGTTCAACAATTCGGGGTCCATATAAACCGCCAACTCTTCCTTGTGAGCAAATGGTGGCACACCTCCTATGACAAAACCCGTTCGGGATCGTACTATTTGGGCATCAGCTTTTTGTAGGGAAAAACCGAGAAGGTTTTCTGCCTTATGAGTATCAACGAAATTGCCTCCAGCTGTCAGAAACAAAGCCAAGCTGTCCGATGATGGTATCGAAAATATTATTGATTTGACGATTTGATTCAGGTGGCATTCAATTCTATCTGCTGCCTCCTGTGCAGTGCGGGCAATTTGATCAGTCTTCCTGATTTCATGTTCAATTTTTTTTGAAAGCAAATAATGGGTAACCCTGTTTAAACTCTTGCTCAAAATTTCTTCCTCGAATTGTAATTTCAAATTTTGAATTTCTTGTTTATCCAATTTTGGGGTATTCTTGTTTAGACCTCCGGTATAAGTATTTTCGAATTTGCAGAAAATAATGCCTTGGTTGCAAAATTCAGTCAATTAAACCCAGCCGTAATTGTTGACCTGCAAATTTGTCTCCGTTGGTCATAAAGAAATTCGCTATAACGACTTGATCGGAATAATACTGTGGACATGACAGAATTCAACAAACAATTACTCAAGGATTCTTCCCTGGAGGACAGGTATGACCTGTCAAAAAATGACGTTCTGTTGAATGGTACACAAGCCCTGATCAGATTTCTGCTAATCCAAAAGCAAAGGGATTTGAAGGCCGGATTGAACACGGCTGGCTATGTTTCCGGATACAGGGGTGCGCCTCTTGGAAATCTTGACTTTCTATTGGGTCGGGAAAAATCAAGACTGGATCAATCGGATATAGTGTTCAACCCTGGATTGAATGAAGATATAGCCGCTACAGCTTTATGGGGAACCCAACAAGCCGAGCTACGGGGTGAGGGCAAGTTTGATGGTGTGTATGGCCTTTGGTACGGTAAGGGACCTGGAGTTGATCGTTCATGCGATGTATTGAGACATGCCAACATGGCTGGTACATCCAAATATGGGGGCGTTTTGATGGCCCTCGGAGATGATCATACCGGGGAAAGTTCAACAACTTTGCATCAATCGGATATGGCACTTCTGGATCTCTATATGCCGATATTTTCCCCCGCTGGTGTACAGGAAGTCTTGGATTATGGTGTTTATGGCATAGCCCTGTCCAGGTTTTCCGGCAACTGGGTTGGCTTGAAATGCATGAAGGAAACCATTGAATCAACGGCAGTGGTTGATGGAAATCCATTTAGAATTGATTTTGAAATACCCCATTTTGAAATGCCCGAGGGTGGCCTCAATATTAGGATATGGGATACACCTGGTGAACGTGAGGCCCGAATTCTGGATTATCGAAGGTATGCCGCCGAAGCCTTTGCCTACCAAAACAATATCAACCATAGGGTGGCTGGTAAACCCGGAGCAAAAATCGGTATTGCTGCAGCAGGAAAAAACTGGTTTGACCTGATACATGCCCTGAGTTTATTGGGATTGGATGATCAGGAGCTTGAACGACTTGGGATAACGACCTACAAGATTGGCTTGACCTGGCCACTGGATCAAAAGGGCATGCTCGAATGGGCAGAAGGATTGGATACGATCATTGTTGTCGAGGAAAAGCGCAAGCTCATTGAGGCCCAAATAAAGGAATTGCTGTTCAACCAGCGAAAATCCTATCAGGTATTTGGACACAGGGACCACAAGGGAGAAATATTGTTCACGGCAAAATATGGGCTTAGTCCCATACAGGTGGCAATAGGGATCGGTGAGGTACTGGGATACAAGGAACTGCAAACTGAAAGGCTTTTGGCAAATTTACAGATATTGAAGGATTCAACCAGAGAGGAAAATGCACCAGATATTCTGAAAAGAAGTCCTTATTTTTGTTCAGGTTGTCCTCATAACACTTCTACCAAAATCCCCGAGGGATCAAGAGCATATGCCGGAATCGGCTGCCATTACATGGTGCAATGGATGGACCGAGAAACCCTTGGTTTCACACATATGGGCGGAGAAGGTGCTAACTGGATAGGAGAGGCACCTTTTTCCAATACTCCCCATATCTTTCAGAATATGGGTGATGGAACCTATAACCACTCTGGTGTTCAAACCATAAGGGCTGCGGTAATTTCCGGAGTCAATATGACCTACAAGATTCTCTACAATGATGCGGTTGCCATGACGGGTGGTCAACTCAATGATGGAGACTTGACACCCCAAAAAGTCATCAGGGAACTTGTCGCTATAGGAGTAAGCAAGGTTGCCGTCGTATATGATGAAAAGGAAGACTTTGTTAAAGGGGGATTGCCTGACCAGGTAAAATTATATCCCAGGGAAAAGCTTGATGAGGTCCAAAGGCAGTTCAGAGAACTTCCGGGTGTCAGTGCCATTGTTTATATCCAAACCTGTGCCGCAGAAAAGAGACGACGAAGAAAAAGGGGTACTTTCCCGAAAATCAGTGAAAGGGTTTACATCAATACAGATGTTTGTGAGGGTTGTGGTGATTGCGGGGTGCAATCCAACTGCGTGTCACTGGTACCTGTAGAAACCGAACTTGGAAGGAAAAGGGCTGTCGATCAATCAAGTTGCAATATGGATTTGAGTTGTGTGAAAGGTTTTTGTCCATCTTTTGTAACTCTGGAAGGAGCAGAACCCAGAAAGGAAAAGACCAGGCATATCGACATACCTGAACTGATTGAGCCGGAAATACCTTCCATTGACAAGACATATAACATTGTGATTACCGGTGTTGGCGGTACGGGGGTAGTAACCATTGGTGCTCTTCTTGCTCAGGCTTCATATCTTGAGAGCAAGGGCGTTGGAGTAATAGAAATGGCCGGTTTGGCCCAGAAGGGAGGGGCAGTTACCATTCATTGCAGGATTGCCAACAAAAAGGAGGATATTTCGGCGATCAGGGTCGCCAACAATGAGGCTGATTGCGTAATTGGAGGAGATCTGGTCGTAACTGCCGTGTCTGATATTCTCCGAGTCATGAAACCGGACAAGACCAAGGTTGCCCTTAACTCATTTGAAATCATAACCGGAGATTTTACCAGGGACACCAATTTTAGCATACCAAGTGAAAACCTTGTACAAAGGATTGTGGCCAAGCTGGGCCCTTCATCCGTTCAGATTGTTGATGCCAATACCTTGGCTACTGCCCTGCTGGGGAATTCAATCTATTCCAATATCATTTTGTTGGGAATAGCTTGGCAGAACGGAACCATCCCACTTGGCAAGGAAGCGATTTTACAGGCAATCGAGTTGAATGGTGTCAACGTCAAGGAAAATATCCAGGCATTTGAAATAGGCAGGTGGGCTTCAACCGAAAATGATTTGCTCTACAAATTTGGTTCAAATAACTCAAACACCGTTGAGTCGGTTGAAATCGATCCCATCGAATTCAGACGCAAGCACTTGACCGAATTCCAGGGAAACTCATTGGCCAATGAATATGTCAAGGTTGTAAATGAATTTCAGAATCCCTTGCTCAAGGAGGCCGTGGCAAGGAGTTATCATAAATTGCTGGCTGTCAAGGACGAATATGAAGTTGCACGACTTCACCTGAAGACAGCTGATAAGGTAAACAGGGAATTCACGGGAGATTTCAAAATCAAGTTTCATTTGGCACCACCCTTGATTAGCAAGGCAGTGAATGGAGCTCGACCCCCCAAATATCAATTTGGCAGCTGGATGATCCATGTTTTCAAATTATTGGCAGCGATGAAGGGGGTTAGGGGTACCGTTTTCGATCCGTTTCGTTTTGGTGAGGAAAGAAAGTTGCAGGGGAAACTCAAACAGGATTATCTCAATGATCTTGATAAGATCAGAAAACTGGATTCTCTCGACATGGATCCTGAAGTTTTGGAACTTGCTGAAATTCCCCAACAGGTTAGTGGATATGGCCCGGTCTGGAAGGCAAATTATCTTTCGGCAATGAAAAGGCGAGAAGAGTTGCACTCCTTGATTGAATCACTTTTGGTTGAGGGGATTACCAACTCAAAGAATAGCTAATATCGAACGTTTCTTCGGCTTGACTAAGGAATTCAGGTGGGTGGCAACCCGCTATGACAAGCGAGCCTGCAATTACCTCTCGACCGTGATGCTGACTGTATCACGATACTTGCTACGTAAAATGACAAGACAACAATTAATTGAGTTCACACCCTAGTTTTTTTGTATCAGAAATTTGCTATTCGCGTTAGCTATTTCCTTGAGGAGTTTATGACCTGATTCCCTACAGTAATTGGGAATATCTACTGTGGCTACAGGATCATCAGATATGACTTCAAGTAAATCCCCCTGTTTCAAACCTTTAATGGCTTTTTGAATTTTGAGAACCGGAAGGGGACAGAGCAATCCTGTTGTGTCCAATCTTTCAATTTTATTTTTAATGGGATTCGTCACGAATTGAATTGATTCTTAAGGTTAAAGGAAATTTGAAGTTATCAATCTAAGGTACTTAACTTAAACCAAATGGACATTGGAAATTAACAGTTAGTATAAAAGAGTTATGTATTCACCAATTTAGAATTTGCCTCATTGATATAATTTGTCCATACTCAGAGGAAATAAAAATATAGTAACGTACCGGTGGCTTGGGTTGATTTAATGGCAAGTAAAAAAATCACATTTTGAATTTAAGCACAGAAAAACAATTTCAATTTACTGACAACAATATGCCATGATTACTAAACAATTGACAATACATATAGTTGGTCCTTTGGGTTAAGATTTCTGTTAAATTAGGGTTCCAACTGAACTGGTGCCCTTGTTGGCCCATGAAATTAACTGGAATATTCTTGCCAGACGTGTGAAGATTGATTTGTAGGAAGGTATCATTCCCTGAATTAATACACATTTGGCCTGCATAAGGTTCTGGGTGCCTTTAAAAAGGGAAATTGAGTTTACGGAGCAAAATTTAGGCATACGACGAGATTAATTCTTTTTGCTATCTGCAATGGTAAAAAAACCCAAACTAACAGATCTAGAAGTTGATGCTGAGCTTTATTTTATGGCAGAGTTGAGAGATGGTTAAGTTTGGAAGAGTTGGTTGGAGGGTTTAAAGAATTTGAGACACCTCCTCATAACCCCAAGACTTGTTTGTGGTTTTTTCTATGGGAAATAGAATACCAATTCTAACTAAGTTGAATTTTACATATAAACAAAATCCAAAGGTGAAATTATGGATTCCCATCTTCCAGAAATCCTTATTCAGGGAGAATCTTCTCGCTTATTCCCTGTTCTTTCAATGAATTCAAAAGAAGCAAGGGCTACATCAATACTTCTTGCAAGCATGATTTATGTTGAAGAATTTGGAGCGCAATTATTAGCTACACTAGGTCAAAAAAGAGGCAAACTAACAAAAATAAAATCTTTCACTGAGGTTGTATTTAAAGATCAGAATGAATTTTCATTGAGCAGGCCAGATGGGTTAATCGCTTTAACTACAAGTACAAGAAAATGGATGGCACTTGTAGAGACAAAAGTTGGTAATAATAAGATTAATTCTGAGCAGGTTGAAAGGTATAGAAATTTAGCAAAAGAAAATAATATTGATTGTGTCATTACAATTTCGAACCAATTTGCTACTTCCCCAGATAACCATCCAGTCGAAGAAATTAGGAAAAGCCGGTCAAAGATACCAGTATTTCACTGGTCTTGGATGAGTATTCTAACAGCTACAGAGTTACTTGTTATCAACAAAGAAATCACTGACGAAACCCAATTGATGCTTTTGAATGAACTTCGCCGGTTCCTTAGTCATGAAAGCACTGGGGTCCGAGGATTCGACAGAATGCCAAAAGAATGGGCTATCCTGAACAAAACAGTATCAACGGGTGGTGGTATAAATGTTAAATCCCCTGAAGTACAAATCGTATTGGATTCATGGCATCAGGAAACAAGAGACCTCTCTTTAATCCTTAGTAGAATGACTGGTGTATTGGTTAAAGAAAAACTGATGCGGAAGCATCTTCTAAGCCCAAATCAAAGAAAAAAGGATGAGAAGACAAATTTGCAAGAAAATTTCCAACTCAAATGTTCTTTTGAAATTCCTGATACTGCTGGTCCAATAGAAGTAGTCGCAGATTTAAGGCGAAGAACTGTTGAAGTAGGAATGACACTTAAGGCTCCTGAAGATAGAAAAAGTACAAAAGCAAGACTGAATTGGTTATTGAGGCAAATCAAATCAGAAAATACTGACGACCTTTTCATAAAGGTAAACTGGCCTGGTTCAAGTATTTCTACCCAGTTTTCATATAACGCACTTATGAATGACGTTACAATAGCCGATGATGGAAAAAAGCACCTTGTTACAACTGGATTTCATGTATACTATTCAAAACGTCTTGGGCCAAGGTTTACACAAGTAAACAATTTCATTTCTGACATCGAAAATATTGTACCAGATTACTATTCGAATATTGGCTCGTATCTTACTGCATGGAAAAAACCGGCACCAAAAATCCACAGGGATAGAATTTCACCAGAAGATGTTTCACCAGATGCCATAACCGAGGATGCAGAATTGTTTCAAACTTAACTACCATAAATATAAGGTGATTTTAAAATGGTAAAATCTGTACAAGTGTCTTCGAAAATAGAGTTTTTTTAATAGGGTAAATTTGAATATGGTTTTTTCCTTTGGAATAGAGGTTTTGTTTTGTTTGAAGAAAAATCCAACCCCAAATTTTCACAAAACGATTACCGGATCCTTTTCAAGGATCGGTGGGATTCAACAGGTATGGATGAAACGATTCTTGGGATTGTCAAGGAAGGGGTTTTTGAGGAATATGATAATCTGAAAAAAAATGTTCCTAAACGAATGAATAATATCTTTAATCAAAAGCGCGAAGGAATAATTACATCGAAAGACTCAAAAGAAAAAACTGATCGTATAATTGAAGAACATTTAGCATTGGCACTTTGGAATAAATGTAAAAGTCTAACTTGGTATACCCCTAAAACCAATGAATACCATTTGATCTACTATCAATTCCCACTTCAAAGAAATCGGAAACATAATGGAATTGGCAAAGTTGATTTTCTAGGGTTAACCAAAGTCGGACAACTTACAGTAATTGAATTGAAATTCAAAAAGGAAGGGAAAGAAGTTAAAATAAACCCTATTGGTTCTTTATTACAAGGGTTGCGTTATTCAGCTATAATTGAGGCCAACCTAGATTTGTTTAGAATTGAAGCAAAAAAAATCGGAATAGATGATATCTTGAAAAAACCACCTATAGTTCAGTTAATGGCGAACAAGGCTTGGTGGGATCATTGGTTAATCAAAAAGAATCCAGCCAGAGGAAAATGGAAATTTCCATTTTCGAGGTTACTTCACAAAATTGAAAGTGAGTTAAATATTGTTGTTGATTGTGTGGCACTTGATCTTTCTTCAGACGATATTCTTGGGGTTAACGAAGGCAAACCAATTATTAACAATATTCCTAATCTTTACCCGGTTTGCTTTGAGGAAAATGACCCGTATGGCAAACCATCAAGGCCAAATTGATCACAAAATACAGCGATTACGAGAAAAATGTTGTTCAGGATTTATGGGCTTGGGCAAAAAAGCACCATAAGAATGAACTTGATGGGAAAGTAAGGAAAGGAGGGCCCCCCGTACTAAATTCTAGTTCAAATGGAGTAATTATCCCTCCAGATCAAAGTAAAAAGAAACTTATTCTTGAAAAAGTCCCCAATTCCAAAAGCTTGAAAAGTTCACAGGCTTTGTGTCAAAGCGTGTTTGGTAGCATCAAGGCTTATAATCGAATAGATATACTCGAAGGCATTCAAACTGAATGTGGAAGGATTGCATTCTTTGAAGATCATGTAGGTTTTATACCTGAATCAGAATTCAAAGTTAATTTTTTAGATGAACGAACTCCAACAAGTATAGATGTAATGTTTACCGGAAGCCAAAAACGTGTAGCGGTGGAATGTAAATTCACAGAAAAAGAATTCGGATACTGTTCTCAGACTAAGAAAGGTTCATCTACCGGAGAACCACAGTGCAATGGAAATTATGAAATACAGGGTGATCGGTTAAATCGGTGCTCATTAACCGAAAAAAATATTCGTTATTGGGACTATTTGTCAGATCTTTTTGACTGGGATAAAAATAAGGACCTATTACCATGCCCTTTTAATTACACATACCAATTAGCAAGAAATGCACTGGCAGCAACCGTTTCGGAGAAGAAAGGACTTGATCCCTTTCAAGGACATGTTCTTGTTATTTACGATAATCGTAATCCTAATTTCAGTTATGGTGGTAAGGCCCAAAAACAGTGGGATTTTGTCAATCAAAGTTCTAAAGTTTGTGGACTATTCAGACGACTTAGTTGGCAACATTTGATGACTGCTTTGACCAAAGCTCCAGAACTAAATTACTTGGTAAAGGTGTTGGAACAAAAATATGGATTTAAGGCATAAATCGATTGGTCTTCAAGAAAGAATAAATTGTACAATTGAGATGGAAGAAAAAAGTCGATTTTGTTCAATGATCACAATTTTGGACTCGGAATAATAGTTTAATGGGCAGAGACTTGGGTGCTAGAAAAACAGGACCGTTTTGTTTTTCCATAAAGGGTGAATTGTCTGATTCAAATTTTGTTTTGCTGCAAGTTTCACTATTCGAAAATCAAATTATTTTGTCATTACTGACGGCATTTTCTACAATCAAAATAGAATTCACCTAACATCATTGTTATTTTGCTTCGGGAATATTTGAAATAGACTATTTCAATCACAGATATACCCACAAATGGAATTTAAGCAGGTATTGCAGAGGTAATTGCAGTATTTATGAAAATGCCTCATTTTATAACTGTAGTTGAGAAATGAATTCAGAAATGTATTGCTTTACTGTTAGCACTCAAAGCAGAAATTAATGACCAACAAGTAAAGTCAACAAGTTATGGAAATTCTGGATTCCGGTATGATGCTATCTATATTGATAGCCTTTTCCGCCGGTATATTGAGTTTTATTTCACCCTGTGTCCTTCCGGTGGTGCCTCCCTATCTCGCTTTTATCAGCGGGGTATCATTTTCTGAATTGAATTCCCGACAGGGCAACAGAAACCAGGTGGTATATTCGGCTCTCTTCTTTTTCCTGGGCCTTTCATTTGTCTTTCTAGTACTGGGTTTTACCGTTTCTACCCTGGGGAGGTTTTTCCTGCAAAACCAAGTTCTTTTTGGCCAAATTGCCGGGGGAATTATCATCATATTCGGGCTTCATTTTCTGGGACTATTCAGAATTCCCATCTTGGACCGCGAATTCAGATTCAATCTGAGAAACAAGGGGGGTAAATCAGTAAGTGCATTTGTCTTGGGACTGGCCTTTGCTTTTGGCTGGGTGCCATGCATTGGTCCACAACTCGGTGCCATCCTGTCCCTGGCAGCTCAGGAAAGCTCTGTGGTCAAGGGAACCTTTCTGTTGGGGGTGTATGCGATGGGGCTGGGGCTTCCCTTTGTCTTGGCTGCCTTTTTTATCAACAGATTCATTGATTTTTCAAACCGAATAAAAAAGCATTTCAGACTGATCGAAATAATTATCGGCACCATCCTCATTGCGGTTGGGGGGTTGTTGCTCACCAACCGCTTTACGGTAATTTCATATTGGTTGCTTGAAAACGTACCCTGGCTGGCAACGGTAGGTTAAAGCAAACCAGCCTCTCAAAAAGGCCCAGGATTACATTTTCATTCTGGAGTGAGTTGGATCAAACAACGGTTTGATACTTGCCTTGGCCTTAAACCTGGTACCTGCGACTTCAATATCATAATCGGAACTCAACAGATCCTCAGCAGTTTCTTCCTTCACAGGTACATAACCCATACCGATAGATGCTCCCAAATGATGACCGTAGCTGCCTGAAGACAGATATCCGACAATTTCCCGATTCCTGACGATGGGTTCATTGTGATAGAGAAGGGGGGCAGGATCTTCCAGAATGAATTGCAGCATCATTTTATCCAAGCCGGTTTCCTTCTTTCGGATTACGGCTTTCTTGCCAATAAAGTCTTCCTTGGAAGTCTTTACTGCAAACCCGAGACCTGCCTCCAAAACATGATCCTCGGCGGTAATGTCATGGCCGAAATGACGAAACCCCTTTTCTGATCTGCAACTGTCCATCATGTGAAGACCACATAGTTTCAAATCCATGGAATTGCCTTGATCAAGAATGACATCAAAGACGTGAGAGGCCATATCCGTGGAAATGTAAATTTCCCAACCCAATTCCCCAACATAGGAAACCCGGTGTGCACGTGCCTGCCCCAATCCAATGTCGATTTCCTGAGCGGTTCCGAATGGAAATGCATCATTGGAAAAGTCGTTGGGAGAAATCTGTTCAAGCAATTTGCGTGAATTTGGTCCCATTAATGCCAAGATACCCTCACCGGAGGTAACATCAGTTATCACAACATTGAAGTTATTGGCAAAATGGGCAAGTCGGGCTTGATCGGCCAATCTGGTTGCTGCAGGGGTAACAACCAGATATTTTTGTTCAGCAAGTCTGGTTATGGTTACATCGGCTTCAATGCCACCATTAGTGTTGAGAAATTGGGTATAAACAATTTTACCGTTTGGTACTGATAAATCAGCTCCACAAACATGGTTCAGGAATTTTTCTGAGTCGCTGCCCTGGACCAGTAACTTGCCGAAAGAGGACATGTCATAAAGACCAATATTGTTTCGTATAGCCTTATGTTCCTCAGCCCAGTTGTCAAACCAGTTTTGTCTTTTCCAGCCATATTCATAGGATGGAAGCTGATCCTTTCTGGCAAACCAGTTGGCTCTTTCCCATCCTGCCAGTTCACCCATTACGGCACCGTTTTCAACCAGCCGGTCATGAAAGGGTGTTCTTCGAATACCTCTGGCAGTATCCTTTTGGCGGAATGGGAAGTGGTCGGCAAACAATAATCCCAAGGCTTCTGATACCCTTTGATAAAGATAGGTTTTGTTTCCCTGAAAGGGTTGAACCCTGGAAAGATCAACATCACCGAGATCAAAGGGTTTTTCATTGTCCTGCATCCATTGGGCCAGGGCAAATCCAGCTCCTCCGGCAGAAGCTATACCTACGGAGTTAAAACCACAGGCGACAAAATAATTCTCGATTTCAGGGGCTTTCCCCAAATAATATGCATTGTCTGGGGTGAAGCTTTCTGGCCCATTGAAAAACGTATGTATGCCAGCACTTTCCAATATGGGCATCCTGTTTATGGCCATTTCCAATACAGGTTCAAAATGGTCAAAATCCTCAGGGAGTTGATCGAACTCAAAATCTTCTGGGATACCGTCCATTCCCCATGGCTTGGCGATTGGTTCGAATGCACCAACCAAAAGTTTACCGGCATCTTCCTTGTAGTAGGCGTACTCGTCAGGAACTCTAAGGACCGGCAGGCGGGTTAATCCCTCAATCGGCTCAGTGACAATATAAAAGTGTTCACAGGCATGTAAGGGAACATTGACACCTGCCATCAAACCGATTTCCCTTCCCCACATGCCACCGCAATTAACTACATAATCACAATTGATGGTTCCACGTTCCTTCCCACTTTCCCAGGTAACGGAGGAAACCCGTCCGTTCTTTTTGATACAGCCTGTAACCTTGGCGCCTTCAATTATTTTCGCACCAAATTGCCTAGCTCCCTTGGCCAGTGCTTGGCAAATATTTGCGGGATCACCCTGGCCATCAAGGGGTAGGTAAACGCCTCCAATTATATCCTTGTGGTTAATATGGGGGTATCTTGCCTTGACCTCATCCGGTGAGATTTCCTCTATTTCCACTCCAAAGGCCCGGGCCATTGAAGCAGAACGATAGATTTCCTCCTTGCGGTCCTCGGTCAGGGCAACAGTTATGGATCCTGTTCTGACAAACCCCGTTGCAACACCCGTTTCCTCTTCCAAAGTACCATAAAGTTCCTGGGAATACCTCGCCAGCTTGGTAATGTTGGCTGTTGCCCGCAACTGACCAATCAAGCCTGCTGCATGCCAGGTTGTACCACAAGCAAGTTTTTTCCGTTCAAGTAGAACAATATCTTGCCATCCCAGTTTTCCAAGATGATAAGCTACCGAACAACCTACAACACCCCCACCTATGATTACCACTTTGGCATTTTGGGGGATAGACGAGTTATTCATGTTTTTCTCCAGCCTAGACCAAGATAGGGATGTAGTCAGGATTTCAACCGGCTATGGGTAGGGTCGTACAAGCCATTGCCACCCTGTACGACTGCAGGATACATTTCACCTAATATATCAACCATCAGTTCAGTACCGGGTTTGACCAAATCAGCTCTCAGAATTGCCAATGCGATATTCTTGTTTACCCTGTAGCCCCAGGAACCAGAAGTCGTTTCACCGACTATCACTCCATCATGCCACAATGTTGACATATAGGGTGTATCGTACTCATCCTGTTCTACAGTAAGCACTGCGAACCGTTTTTTGCTGCCGGCCTGCTTTTCTATTAGAAGGGCCTGTTTCCCCGGGAATTCCTGGGACTTGTCAAACTTGACAAATCGATCAAGGGAACTTTCAAGAAGTGAATAATCCGTAGAGAGATCACCTTTCCAGGCACGGAAACCCTTTTCGATTCTGAGCGAATTCAGGGCGTACATTCCGAAAGGCTTTACCTTTTCTTCACATAGGGCATCATAGATATCTGAAACATGATCATTTCGGGAATGGATTTCCCAGCCTAGTTCACCTGCAAAGCTGACACGAGCCAATGATGCGGGTTTCCCTGCAACTTGGGCAGTTTGGTGACTTAACCAGCTTAGACTTAAATCCGCATTCGAAATTTTACCAAAAAGTTCTCTTGATTTGGGACCGGAAACTATCAAGGTTGAAAATTGATCAGTAACATCTGTCAGGTTAAGATTTGAAAGTAAATCCCTTTGAAGAACCTCGTAATCATGCCATTGTGCTGTAGCAGCAGTAATGAGGGTAAAGGAGTTTTCGTCATGCCTCAAGATTGACATTTCAGTTAATACCCGGCCTTTGTCCGTGGGAAAATATCCCAGATTCATTCGTCCAATTTTCGGTAAACTTCCGGCAATTCTGGAAGCCAGCCATTCTGAGGCACCATCTCCGGTCAGATTGAATCTGGCAAATCCCGGCAGATCCAAAACTCCTACAGATTCATGAACAGCTTCGCATTCCTGCCTAATTCTTGGTTCCCAGGGGCCCTTTCTGCTCCAAGTCAAGGTTGCTTCTTCGGTTGTATCATCTCCATGATGGGCAAACCAATTGGCACGTTCCCATCCATTGTATACCCCCATCTGTCCACCAAGGGAAAGAATCTTGTCATGGATGGGTGATAATTTTTTATTTCTGGCAGCAGGCCATTCGTGGTATGGGAAATGGATGGCATACTCATGACCATAAACTTCCCTAGCCTTGGCTTCACAATAGCCCTGATCAGTATAATCCGTGTATCTACGGGGATCACAGGACCACATATCCCATTCGGTTTGACCTTCTGTAATCCATTCAGCCAATACTTTTCCTGCGCCCCCCGCCTGAGCAATTCCGAAGGTAAAGACACAACATTCGAAAGCATTTCTCACACCAGGCATGGGGCCAATCAATGGATTGCCGTCAGGAGCATAGGGAATGGGGCCATTGATTACGTTCTGTATTCCGGCTGTACCGAGTAATGGAACCCTGTTGCACGCATCCTCGATATAGAATTCCAGACGCTCTGTATCACTATCAAATAACTGAAAGGAGAAATCATCAGGCAAGGGATCACCTTCTGAATCCCAATGTGTAAAACAATTCCTTTCATATGGTCCGAGATTCAATCCGTTTTTTTCTTGGCGAAGGTAATAGGAGATATCCACATCCCGCAATAATGGCAGTTTTTTACCTTCCTGCTTTGTCCACTCGCTCAACTCCGGAATTTCTTCAGTTAAGATATACTGGTGGCTCATGGTCGCCATTGGAACCTTGCGTCCTCCAAAGGGAAGAAAATAATTACCGACCCTTTCAGAATAATACCCGGCTGAATTTACGACAATTTCACATCTTACGTTCCCCTTTGGGGTTTGGACAATCCACTCATTGTTTTCTCTGGAAATACCAGTTACTTCAGTATTCTGGAATATCTTTGCACCCAGGTTTCTTGCTCCTTTGGCCATTGCCTGGGTCAATTGAGCCGGGTCAATATCCCCGTCATTGGGATCGTACAAGGCACCAATCAGGTCATGGGTTTCAATAAATGGGTATAGTTCCTTGATTTCATCAAGGTCAAGAATGGAAAGGTCCATACCTTGGTATTTCCCCATTCCGACGGCCCGATAGAATTCCTTCAGGCGATTTTCCTTATGAGCCAGTCTTATCGAACCTGTGACGTGGTAATTCATGGGATAATCTACTTCGGCACCCAAGGTTCTGTAGAGTTCAGCGGAATAGCGTTGAATATTCATGATTGACCAGCTGCCTGCAAAGGTAGGAACATTACCTGCAGCATGCCAGGTTGAACCGGCCGTCAGTTGATTTTTCTCTAGTAGAAGGACTTCATTCCAGCCACTTTTACACAAATGGAACAATGCCGATGTACCAACGGCACCTCCACCGATAATTATTACCCTTGCTGTTGTAGGTAGTTCAGCCATTTTCCTTCCTTCAAGAAATCAAAAATAATATGATTAAATTTTTGGATTGAATAGCAATTAGTTTTTGTAACTCCAAAAGCAATCACTACTTTTTTATTAACTTAAGCAAGTACTTGCTTAAGTTAATGGGATACTAAGTCGGTAAGTGGTCTATTTCTAAAACAATCACTTAAATCCTACTTGTAAGTAAACGCTGTAAAGCGAATTGACCCCCAAGGAGATAAGGAAGAGATTCAAGTTCAACCGGAAACTTAAGAAAAGGAAGAATATCTCCAATGAATGTAATGAATTAATTTTGGGTATAAACTTATATCTGAAAGCTAATCGGAAGTAGCGATTTTGCCCTTTGTACAAGGAATATGTTGCTTCCAAAGCTCCAATGTTTAATGTACCTTACAATTTAATTTTTGGGAAGTATATACTTCCCTTATTTTTGATATTTAATCAATGAGTACGAATGGGTAACAGTTTTGATTTAATTTGCCTGGGTGAACCATTGGTTGAGTTCAATCAACAGCCCGGGGGCATGTTTCAAATCGGGGTAGGTGGTGATGTCTCCAATGCAGCCATATCTGCAGTGAGACACGGAATTACTGCAGGGTTTATAAGCAAAGTTGGTGCCGATATTTTTGGCTCGGAAATCATCAATAAATGGAAGTCGGAAGGTGTTGATTATAAAAACGTTGAAGTTTCTCCTGATGCGGAAACCGGAATATACTTTGTAACACATGACGAAAGTGGACATAAATTCAGTTATCGAAGATCCAATTCCGCGGCAAGTAAATACCTCTCATCAAATTTACCCAAAGGTGAAATATTCACAAGTTCGGTTTTTTATGCTTCAGGAATAAATCTGGCGATTAGCGAATCGATGAAGGAAGCAACACTAGAGGCCATGAAAATTGCCAGGGATGGCTCAACCTCCGTTGCCTTTGATCCCAACCTGAGACCAGCTCTGTGGCCGATTGAAATTGCAAGAGAGGTCATACATGAAGCCATGCGATATTGTGACATAGCGTTGCCTAGTTTGGAAGATGCCCAGCATCTGACAGGGTTGACTTCACCCAAGGAAATTTGTGGCTTCTATCATGACCTTGGGCCAAAAACAGTTGTTCTGACACTTGGTATGAATGGGGTTTATCTGTCGGAAGAGGGGAAAGAAGCCCAACTTCCAGGGCATCAGGTTGAAGCCGTGGATGCGACAGGTGCTGGTGATTGTTTTAATGGGGCATTTTTAGCGACCTGGGTTCAAACCGGATGCTTCAAGAGTGCAGCAGAGAGGGCAAATTTTGCCGCAGCTCAATCCACCACCCACTATGGTGCCTTAAGATAACAGAACTTGAATATCCATCTGATTAATGAAGGGTTATGTACTGTTTCCCTCAAACTCTGGAATGAGTGAAAATGTCAATTCATAATCAAAATTGTTCTATTTAATTCACAAGGGCCTAAAAAGGCTACCAATATCCAACAGTTTCAGATGGGTAAAAACAAGTTTTCTCAACCCGGCGGTCTGAAACAACAATTAAATTATTTCGAATCCGGTCCCACCATATGAGCTGGATTGACTATCCTGTCAAATTCCTCGGAAGTAACATAACCCAATTCCAAGGCAGCTTCTTTCAATGTTGAGCCCTTGGAATGGGCAAGCTTGGCTACCTTTGTGGATTTGTCATAACCGATTACTGGAGATAGTGCTGTTACCAGCATGAGTGATTCTTCCATAAGGAAATTAATTCTGGCTTCATTGGCTTGTATGCCTGTAACACACCTTTCCACAAAGGATTTTGTACTATCCGAGAGCAATTGGATTGATTGGATAACATTATGGGCAATCATGGGTTTGAAAACATTGAGTTCAAAATGTCCCTGGCTGCCCGCAAAGCCTACACCGGTATCGTTCCCCATAACCTGGGCACATACCATGGTCAATGCCTCTGTCTGGGTCGGGTTTACCTTGCCCGGCATAATTGAGGAGCCTGGTTCATTTTCGGGAAGCAGAAGTTCTCCAAGCCCGCTTCGTGGTCCAGAGGCTAGAAACCGTATGTCATTGGCAATTTTAAATAGGGAAACGGCAGTACTTCTCAGTGCACTCGACATTCCAACCATGGCATCATGGCTGGCAAGAGCCTCGAATTTGTTCTCTGCAGTGACGAATGGAAGTGAGGTTAATTCGGAAATGTTTTTAGCGACTTCCCTGTCCCATCCCTCTATTGTATTCAAGCCCGTACCAACGGCGGTACCACCCTGAGCCAATTCATAAATACTATCCAGAGCTTTCCGAACCCTGATCTCAGATTGTTCCACCTGCCTCAGGTAACCCGAGAATTCCTGTGCCAGGGTAAGTGGGGTGGCATCTTGGGTATGGGTTCTTCCAATTTTGATTATACCTTCAAATTCGGAGCATTTTTCCTTGAGTGCATTATTCAGTAGGTTAAGAGAGGGCAGCAATTCGGTATTGACCAGAAGTGCAGTAGCAACATGCATTGCCGTTGGAAATGTATCGTTTGAAGATTGACTCATGTTTACATGGTCATTGGGGTGAACAGGTGATTTGGAACCTACCATACCATCAAGTGATTTGATGGCCAGATTGGCAATGACCTCATTTACGTTCATGTTTGTTTGGGTACCAGAACCCGTTTGCCATACAACCAAGGGAAAATTGTCGTCCATATGTCCGGAACTGACTAGTTCTGCGGCTTCACAGATTGCATTGCCAATCTTGGGATCAAGCAGATTGAATTTCATGTTGGCGAGCGCACAGGATTTCTTGATGATCCCAAATGCCCTTATGATGGAAGCCGGTTGGGTTTCCATTCCTATGGGAAAATTCATCAGTGAACGTTGAGTTTGAGCACCCCAGTATTTATCTGCTGGGACATTCAATTCCCCGAAACTGTCGGATTCAATTCGGAAGTCAGTCATTCGTTAATCCTTTTTGGAATTAATTTTATTTTGGAGAATCACTTTGTTCTAAAATCATCCAGACTAACCACCTTGTCGGTCGTTTGGCTAGGTGCTTCTTCAGACAGTTCTACAATCGGGCTAACATCACTGGACTGGCCATATCTGGGGATTTGAAATCCGATATTGGCATTTTGATCAAAAAAGTAGATTATTGAAAGATATGGTACAAAAAGACGTTCCGGGATGTCATTGAAATTGAGCGTTACCCAAAAACCTTCCTCTTTTACTTCCAAATCCTCGAACCAGTGCTCAAGGACAATCGTCATTTCTTTCTGATACAAATCCTGCAATCTTGGTGAAATAACCACTTCCGGATTCGTTAAATCAAAATCAACGACTATGCCCGGTACTCTGGGCATGCCATCCATTTGAACAATATCCAAGGCCTCCCTAAAGACACCAAACAAGGCATTTTGCATCAATTCCTGGTAGGGGATATCTTTCAAGACAATTATCGTTTCCGTTTTACCAAGCTGGATGGTGAGTTGACAACTTAAGTGGCGGGTTTCTGTTGCCAGGTACCCGCCAAACCCCGCTGGGATTGTGCTATTGAATCCCAGAGTCAGACCCGATTATCTTACGGCTCACGCAGCAAGAGCGATCGGAGCACGATTGTCATTGGCAATTGTGCAATTTGGACCGATAACAGCGGTACCCCACCGGGCGAAAGTTAACCCCTTTACGCGTTCGTCGATCCTATTTCGGCCCCCTATCATCATGGTGGAGCCGCCGGGTACCGCCCCCGGGTCCGATCCGTTTATTTCGAGCACGTTTATCGCCATAGTTCCAAAGGAACAATTAAAGAATTATATCTGTTGATCAAATTGTCAATATCACCCAAATTTAATGATACAATTCTACAACAGTCGAACCTTATATCTACCAATGGCCGATATTTGGTCTGCTCGACCATGGTTCTTCTGGGGGCAGTGAGGGTCCCTTTTGCAGCAATTCGATGGAAATATTGTCCGGCGACCTGACAAATGCCATGTGACCGTCTCTTGGAGGTCGGTTGATTGTAATCCCCGCCTCCTCAAGTTTGCTGCACATTTCATAAATGTTATCCACTTCGTAGGCCAAGTGCCCAAAATGACGACTGTCGGAGGGCATCCCCTCATCGCCATCCCAATTGTAGGTGAGTTCTACTGGACATTCCGGTTGATCTGGCGGTGCCAGGAAGACCAATGTGAAGCGACCTGATTCATTGACATTACGGCGAGTTTCAACCAAACCGAGAAGGTTGAAAAAACTTATCGTTTTGTCCAAATCCAATACCCTGACCATAGTGTGTAAATATTTTACCATCTTTAAATTCCTAAAGTTTGAATTTCTATTATGGTTGGTTATCCTAAAACTTTAGGACAAATTTCCAACATATTACAGAAAACAAATAAATGACGATTACTCCCGAAATACTGAAACAAATAGAAGAGCAAAGAAATTCTCCCCAGACATCTCTCAGGGAAACAAGCCCCGGTATGGAAAAAAACCTGTACACACTGTTCCCCATTCTTGATCACGGGTTTATCAGGATTGTCGATTACATGGGAAATGATTCCTCGGTAGTACAGGCAGCCAGGGTTTCCTATGGGAAGGGAACCAAAAAGGCCCGTTCCGATGAGGGGTTAATTCGCTATTTGATGCGTCATAAGCATACAACCCCCTTTGAGATGTGCGAGATAAAGCTTCATGTAAAACTGCCAATTTTTGTCGCTCGTCAATGGATTCGGCATCGAACAGCTTCGGTCAACGAATATTCAGCACGCTATTCGAAACTTGAAGATGAATTCTATATCCCGGAATTTGAAAATCTTTCTGCCCAGTCTGGTGTAAATCGTCAGGGTAGGGGAGAAATTCTTCCCAGAGAGGAAGGAATGAGGGTTCGGGATATCCTTATGCATGATAGCCAAGCAACCTATGAAAATTATGAAAAAATGTTGTCACAGGAAAACCAGGAAGGCCTTTCACGCGAACTTGCCCGCATTAATCTGCCTACCAATGTTTATACCCAATGGTATTGGAAGGTCAATTTGCTTAACCTCCTGAAATTCATTCATCTCAGAATTGATCCCCATGCACAATATGAAATCAGGGTTTATGCTGAAAAGCTGGCTGAAATTGTCGCGGATTGGGTTCCAATGACCCATCAGGCTTTTGTTGATTACTGGCTGGAAGGGATTTCTCTTTCCATGCAGCAAATGGAATTGTTAAAGCGGAAAATGAATGGCGAGGAAATTACCTTTGAAACAGCGGGATTATCCAAACGAGAGTGGAATGAGTTCATGCAAGCCCTGGATATGGAAATCCCCTGATAGAAAACCAGTGAAAGGCTGGAAGGAAAACTAATGGACAGAATTGATTTGGTTGATCGCATGATCCTGATGGAACTTCAAAAGAATTCAAACCAGCCACTAGATCAAATTGCCGAAGCAGTAGGTAAATCAAAAACACCCGTTTGGTTAAGAATGAAAAGATTGGCAGAAAAGGGTGTCATCAAAAAATTCACTGTAGATGTGGATTTCGAAAAAATCGGTTTTGAAGCCTGTTTTTTTGTTTTCATCAAAACGTCCGAACATGAGGCTGGGTGGCAAAAACAGTTTCTCAAGGCCATTAGGGGCAGGCCGGAGGTATTGGAAGCCCATCGGCTAGCGGGCGATATTGATTATATACTCAAGGTACGAGTGGAAAATGCAAAAGCCTATGACAAGTTCTACCAGGAATTGATCAGGCAGGTTAAGATATACAACGTTACTGCACTTATTTCGATGGAAGAAATAAAATCCACCAATGAATTGAATTTGACCTCGGTTGCAGATCTGGAAAAATCTCAGGAAGATGAGTGATCATCTGGCAAGAATCAAAAAATTGCAGGTTAGGTCACACCTAAGGGGTACTAAGGAAATTTGCGAATTGCTGGGTACTTATGCCAAAACACATCTGATCAATTTGGATGAAAAAGGGATAGGGGATTTTGAAAATTTGCTGGAATTTTCAGACCCGGAAATCACTGATTGGTTATTTGGTTACACAAGCCCACCAGACCATTTAAACAAAATTATCGAATCAATCATTGAAAACTATAAATAGGATTATACACGGACTGAAAGTGTTATATTCTACAACACTCGAAATTTAAACAATAAAATAATATTATTTTCGTTCTTTAAAAATAATGCATAATCCAATATAATAATACTCAGTAAGTGCTATTGTCCTCATTACTTGTATTCACTCAAAATGCTGAGTGAACGAAGCCATGGTTAATTTGAAAAAACGAAAAAGAAAATTCTTCTCCAGGGGGAGAGTTAAGGTTACAGCTGAGAATAATTCACAGAAAGAATCTTCTCAACAGAGTAACTTCAGTGATTATAATGCTTCTCTTGGCGATTTAATGCGAGGACAAAGGGCAAGTCTAGGCAAATCGCTTTTGGATGTACAAAAGGAATTGGGGCTGGCACCATATATTATTTTTGCCATTGAAAATGGTGATCTTGAAGCATTTCCCAACAAGTCCCTAGTAGGCAGTTATGTTTTGCAATATTCCAAATACCTTGGTTGGGATCCCAAAAAAACCTATGACAAGTTTTGTAAGGAATCCGGACATGTCGGTAGAATAAATTATGATTCAGGACACTCCAATTCGTCCACCTTTTATTCCACAAACAAATTGTCAAGCAGAAAGGCCGTTAAAAACAGGATAAGTTTGCTCGAGCATATCTTTGGAGGATTAATTCAAAAATCGACCTTGACCGGTTTGGCTGCGGTTTCGTTTGTTTCATTGTTGCTTGCCAGCGGTGGATATCTGGTTTGGACCTTTTATTTCCAAGTGTATGAAAATCCTGATCAAATAACCTCAACCGCTACAGTTGGAACAAATATTTTTGGAAATGACTATGGATCAGATACGATAAATTCTGAAGATCCCCAAATTACCTTTGCCATACAACCCAATGACACATTTCAAACCGGATTGGATAAAATTGGTGATTTGATACCCCAGGAAATTGAGGCAAGATCGAATTCCACCACTGATTGGCAGAACCACAGTTCGATTGCTTCAAAATATAAACCTGGAAACCTACCAGAAGTTCCTGTCTTTCTACAAGAAGAGGAAACAGTTCTGGCCAATATCACTGATAGTCCTGATACAATAGTGGAAAACTCAAATAAAATTTACCTCTTGACTACTTCTGAATCCTGGATTCGAGTCAAGGGTGAAAGCGGTAGAGTGCTCTTTGAAAGGGTCTTGGTTGCTGGGGAAAAGTATGAAGTTCCTAGTATCGGGGAACGACTGATATTACGGGCCGGGAATTCTGGAAACCTGTATTTTACCATTGGCGGAATAGGTTATGGACCATTCGGTTCAGGAACAAGTGTAGTCGATAACATATATCTGGATTCTACTGTATTGAAACAAAATTATGCTGTGGTAGATGCTGAAATTGATTTGGCAGGTGATCAGGATCCAGCAGAGTATACTAGTGTTGATTCGAATCTGGTCAACAACAATTAATCGGTTTTTCATAGATCATGTTTCAAAATGACATAAGACCTTGGCGAAATATAGCTCGCAGGAAGTCTAGGCAAATACAAGTTGGCAACGTACCGGTTGGAGGTGGGGCGGATATTTCTGTCCAGACCATGACCAACACAACCACGGTAGATGTCAAGGAAACGGTTGATCAAATCCACCGATGTACCGAGGCTGGGGCAGATATTGTCAGAGTTTCCGTACCTGATGAAGCCTCATCAAAAGCCTTTTCTGAAATAGTAAAAAACGTTGAAGTTCCCCTGGTTGCAGATATTCATTTCCACTACAAAAGGGCTTTGGAAGCAGCTGATGCCGGTGCTGCCTGCTTACGAATCAATCCTGGTAATATTGGTTCGCAGGATAGGGTTGCAGAAGTTGTCAAAGCAGCCAAGTCCAACTCCTGTTCCATTCGCATAGGAGTAAATGCAGGTAGTCTGGAAAGGAATCTCCTGGAGAAATACAGGGAACCCTGTCCCGACGCCATGATTGAATCGGGGCTTAACAATATCAGATTGCTGGAGGATTTGGGCTTTACCAACTATAAAATAAGTTGTAAGGCTTCCGATGTGTTTCTTGCCATTGCAGCATATAAGGGGTTGGCAAAGGAAACGGATGCTCCCATCCATCTTGGTATAACTGAAGCCGGGAGTTTTCTTCCAGGCACAATCAAATCCGCTTTGGGGGTTGGAAGCCTGTTGCTTGATGGTATAGGTGACACCATCCGAATAAGTTTGGCCGATGATCCGGAAAAGGAAGTAAAGGTAGGTTTTGAAATCCTGAAATCACTTGGACTGAGGACCAGGGGGGTAAATATAATTGCTTGCCCAAGCTGTGCCCGTCAAGGGTTTGATGTGATAAAGACTGTTAAAATCCTGGAAGAAAGGCTTGCACATATCAGTACACCACTGAATCTGTCGATTATTGGCTGTGTCGTCAATGGTCCCGGTGAGGCCCTGATGACCGATGTTGGTTATACGGGTGGGGGTAAAGGTTCGGGTATGGTCTATTTGGCAGGAAAAACCACGGAAAAGATTTCCAACGAAAAGATGATTGACCATATAGTTGAATTGGTATCTGCACGTGTCAAAGAAATACAAAGCGGTCAAAACCGGGTAAACTAGCGACCTAACATATTATTCCATTTTGTATATTCCAAAATCCGGTATCAGACCAATATCGTATAACCCTCAAACACGCTAAATCCCATACATTTAATTTAGGAGCTTGGTAAATTTGCAAACCTCATCTGATTTCAAGACACGAGTACCCTTGGAAAAACTTGAAAGCATTGAGAGTAAATTCAACAAAATCCAGAATCAGCTAACCACGGAAAAAAACGTTGATGAATTGATCGAACTTACCCGTGAATTCAACAATCTGAAGCCAATTATTGAAAAGGCCACAAGGTTCAGGGATTTGTTACATGAAATTCAAGAAACCTCAGATATGGTTTCAGATCCCGAGATGAAGGATCTGGCATTGGAAGAATTGGAAAATTTGAACCAGCAACTAGTGTCCACCGAACAGGACCTTCTTCTCGAACTCATTCCAAAGGATGCTGATGATGAGAAATCTGTCGTGTTGGAAATCAGGGCAGGAACTGGCGGTGAAGAGGCTGCACTGTTTTGTGGTGTACTGTACAGAATGTACGAGAAATATGCCGAAATTATGAAATGGAAATTCGAACCAATCGATGCCAGTGAATCCGATTTGGGAGGGTTCAAGGAAATTACTGTTACCATTGAAGGTAAGGGTGTTTATGCCAGATTAAAGTACGAATCCGGCGTTCATCGGGTTCAAAGAGTTCCACAAACAGAATCAAGTGGAAGAATCCATACCTCGGCCGCAACCGTGGCTGTGCTTCCCGAGGCAGAAGAGGTTGATATAGTTATTGCACCGGAAGATCTCAGGATAGATACCATGAGAGCAAGTGGAGCAGGGGGGCAACATGTCAACAAGACGGATTCTGCAGTCAGAATTACTCATATTCCCACTGGCATCGCCGTGATTTCTGCTGAAAAATCCCAACATGTCAATCGTGTTAAGGCAATGACAGTCTTGCGTTCAAGGCTTTATAACATTGAAGCGGAAAAGGCCCGAAGCGAAAGAGCGGCTGATCGTAAATCCCAAGTAGGCAGCGGGGACAGGTCCGAGCGAATCCGTACCTACAACTTTCCCCAAGGAAGAGTGACCGATCACAGAGTCAATCTAACCCTTTACAGTCTTGAAAAAGTCATTGAAGGCGAGATGGATGAAATCATTGATTACCTTATAACAGACGACCAGGCCAATAAACTTGCTGAGTTTGTCTCCTGATGGGTACCTGGTCCTCAGAAACATTAAAAAGTGCGGCTCTAAGGTTGCATAAAGCCGGCGTGGAAAACCCGGGTTATGATACAACCAAATTATTTGAGAGTTGTCTCGGGAAACGAGTTTATTCCCTGAACAAGGAAGAAATCGATACCATTCCAGAGAAAATTTGGTCTAGCTTTGAAAACTTGATCAAGCTCAGGGAACGAAGAATGCCGATTGCTAAAATCGTGAATGAAAAGGAATTTTGGGGAAGGTCATTTCATGTCAATACCGAAGTCTTGGATCCTCGTCCTGATACGGAAGTTCTAATAGAGGAGGCATTATCTGAAGAATTCGGGCAATTTCTGGATTTGGGAGTTGGAAGTGGTTGCTTGTTGGTTACACTTCTGGCAGAAAAACCGGCTGCTTATGGGGTCGGTTCTGATATTTCACCTTCATGCATTAGGGTTGCTGGAATAAATATCGAAAGATTTAGTCTCAAGGATAGGTGCAAATTGGTTACATCTGATTGGTTTTCAGAAATAAATTGCAATTTTGACTTGATTATTTCTAATCCTCCGTATATCAGTAAAGAAGAATACGAAACACTACAGCCCGAAATTAGGTATTTTGAACCCAGGATTGCATTAACCCTTGAGGATGACGGCTTAGATTCCTATCGTAAGATAGCTTCGGAAGTTAGCAATTATTTGAATCATAACGGGCGATTGATAATCGAAATTGGCTTTGGAAAATATCATCAAGTTAAAAGGATATTTGAGCGAACTGATCTTTCTCTGGAAAATGAAATCCCGGATTTGTGCGGGATAACGAGAGTTCTGGTTTTTCGAAAAGTATAGATCAAAACAAAGTGGTCAAAACAAAACTCAATTAGAAACAGAAAGTAAAATACTTGCTTCATTGCAATATCGGTTACCCATCCTGAAAGGGTAAGGCACCTGATGATGAAGTGAAATCAACACGATAATGGTTTAACAGGTTTAGGAGGACGAAATGGGTAAAGATGCGAAATTCTAGAGGTTCCCGGCCCCGGGGAAAAGGGCGCAAGGGGAACACCGGCAACGGTACCAACAGGGTATTTGAGAGTTCTGGTCCTGACGGAAAAGTCAGAGGAAACTCACTTCAAATTATTGAAAAGTATCAGGCCCACGCCAGGGATGCCTTGCTAGGTGGTGACCGAATTGTAGCAGAAAACTTCACGCAACATGCAGAACATTACATTCGTCTGCTTGAATCCCAGAAGGAATTTGAAATACAACGGTCATCCCATAATGTTCACCGTATGGTAAACGGCAAGAAAAATCTAAACAAGGAAAAGAAGGAAGCAGAACCCCAAGTGGATGCTTCACAACAAGTTTCAATCAATTAATTCTTCAAGTCCAGGTCCTTAACCTGAGATTGGATAACCGAAACAAATTCGATGTACTTTGAAACGTGAATTTGTTCGGGTCTGCTGTTGGGATCGATTTCTGCCTCCAGCAGACAGTCGACGATATTACCTGTCAATTGTCTTAAACTCGATTTGATCATCTTTCGTCTTTGATTGAAGGCCATTGCCACGACCTTTTCGAAGAGGGGTATCGCATCTTGTGGAAGCAGGGATTGTTTCGGCAGGATTTGAACCACAACCGAATCAATCTTCGGTACCGGGGTAAAGGCTTGGGCAGGAATATTCATCAGAATCCTGGCATCCGAACGGAGTTGGGATAGTATGGATAAACGCCCATAGATTCTAGAATTGGCCTGGGCAACTATTCTCTCTCCCACCTCCTTTTGCAACAGTAGGGTAATCCCTGACCAGAAGGGCGGCCACTGTTCAGTTAACAACCAGTCTACCAGAAATTTGGTAGCCGAATTATACGGTAAATTGGCCACGATCTTGAGCGGGATGTTGGGCAGTGTTGAATAATCGAATTTCAAACCATCCATGCAATGATACTCAAAACTATCAGGATAGGTATTCCTGATCTGTTCCAGTGCCGGGGCAAATCGAGAATCTATTTCAATGGAAATGACTTTAGAAGGGTTTCTAGCAAGCAAACTTCTGGTCAATCCCCCCGGACCCGGTCCTATCTCAATGACTGTTGTACCAGCCAAATCCCCGGCCAGCGCAGCAATTTTGCCGGTGAGGTTCAAATCCAGCAAATAGTTTTGACCAAGGGCTTTATTTGCAGAAAGTCCAAATTCCTTGATGACCTCACGAAGTGGGGGAAGGGGATCTAGCATTCTTTATTCTGTTTCTTTGGATTGTACTGGCAAGTTTGATTGCTTCTATCAAACTATCAGCCCTAGCCTTGCCCTTTCGTGCCATGTCAAAGGCTGTACCATGGTCTGGGGAAGTACGTACAATTGGCAATCCGAGCGTTACATTCACTGACTTGTAGAAGTCCAGTGTCTTGACTGGGATCAAAGCTTGATCATGATACATTGATACTGCCAGATCATAGGTCTTTCTAAATTTCTTGTGGAACATGGTATCTGCCGAAAAGGGACCCTGAACATTTTCCCCCTTGATTTGGAAATCCCTGATTACCGGTTCTATGATTTCTTTTTCCTCAAGACCCAGCAAACCTCCTTCACCTGCATGGGGGTTCAATCCTGAAACTGCTATTCTGGGATGCTGGAGGCCAAAATCCTTACGCAATGATTGCAGGCTTATTTCAAGGGTTTGCTTTAGGAGTTTCTTGGAAATACCTTGATGTACCGACCTGAGTGGTATATGCCTAGTCAACGGAACAACCCTCAACTTCCTACCAGCCAGCATCATTACTGGACAATCTTCCCCACAAAGATGTGCGATGAATTCAGTATGCCCGGAATAATTCTTCCTGCCCGCATGGTTGAATACCTCCTTGGTGATTGGATTAGTGCATATTCCGGCAATTCTTTTATCCAGGGCAAATTGTACGGCGGTCTCGATTGATCCAACAATACCTGGAGCATTTTCCGGATTGTAATGACCTGGTATGCTTGAGGTAGGGAACTGATAGTGCAGGAAGGGAAGTGCGTGCTCACAAACTCCCAGACAGTTCTCAGGTGATTGTATTTCGATAACCGGACAGGTTTGTTCCAGAGAATTTACGTGGCTGCGGTCGGCAATGAGGAAAAAAGGGTGAGACCCTTTCAGTTTTTGCCAAGCCTTGAAGGCAAGTTCTAACCCAACACCTGAAGGTTCACCCGAAGTTAAGGCAATTACGGAACTATTTCCTTCTGACAATAGCAGCCGCCCTGAGCTTGGAATAGTGGTTTCTGGACAAATCATCTAACTTCCTGTTTCTCAGGTTATTCAATATCCGTTCACGAACTTCCTCATCAACCACCAGATTACGCTTGCACAACATTACAAGATAACTTGATCCATCATCTAGTTCTACCCTGGATACCTCATTATTATCCAGCTCTGACAAGGGATCGGCAAATGCTCCCAAATTGGCCCTTTCCACCGTTTGTCTGACAAAATTTTCAGCATTGAACTGAGTGGAAAATTCAGAGAAATCTTCACAGTTTTGACTACGATTGGCAACTGTGCCTTGAAGACTTGAAACCTGATCAGCCCCAAGACCATCAACCCTCAAGGTCGCATAATCAATCGAAACGAAGTTGACAGAGGAGGATTCTGTTCTTTTTCCCAAAACGAAAAATACATAGTAAAGATTATCAACCCTGACAGGTTCGGAGACCCTGCCGGAGGCAGTTCTGTTTATAACATTCCTGAATGAACTGTTGACATTGTCAATGTTCAACCACCCAACTGCGCCCCCTTCATTTCTTGTCGAGGAGGCTGAATAATTCCTTGCAGTAAGCGAAAAATCTTCCGGGGTTCGAATACTTCGATAAATTTCCTGGGCTATCTGCTCGGCCTGATCGGGATTGTTTTCATCAATGACAATAACAATCTCGAGCAGATTGACCAAATTTGTTGTGGTCCGATACTCAAGCAAAAGTTTTTCATCTACATCCGGGACCGGCAAATCTCTGATGGTGGGACCGAAAACAGATCTGGCAAACTCGGTCCAGGCCAATTGAGCTTCGATGTAACCAAAGAATGATTCCTTGTTAACCCCAGAACGTCCAAGTTGATTCAGGAGTCCGTTGAGTGAATTGTTTCTGCTTTCTGCAAAATCCGTAGCTGCAGTGTGTATTTGTTTTGGAGTAAGATCAATTCCTACCCGCTCTGTTTCCTGTATGTAGATTTTTTCTTTTATCAGTTCCTCTTCAGCTTTACTTTTTATGTTTCCCCCTTCGCCCAAAAAACGCAGATAACGTACTTTCTGGTCAATTTCATAATTGCTGACAGCTGCTCCATTAACCGTTAAGGCGGTAGCAAAAAGGTTGGTCTGTCCGTAAGCAAAATTGAGTTTAGCAACAAAGACGATAAGAAGAATTACAAAGGTGAAAAGTCTGGTTGTCATAATATACTGATTTAATTACATTTTTTTGTAGATAAAGTACTTGCTGAAGTAAATCCTATCAAAGAAATTCCGATTGAATAATCAGGATTTGAGAGTGCTGTTGTCGATGTCTTGTAGGTCCTTTCAGCGGATATTTCAAATAACAGGCATTGGTGGTGGTAAATTGCCCCGATTTCCAAGTCTCTTTTGGACTCTCCCCGAAAGTCATATTCAACATTGGTATATCCAGACCATTGATCTGAGAGTGGCATGCTGAGTTTGGCATTGGCAGACTCGGATTTCGCATTATCACTCACCTCGTCCCTGATCCATCCATAGGAAATTTCCGCTTGATAATCATCATTTGTGATTGACAGTCGTGAATAATTACTGACCACTCTTAAATCATTATCACCTACAAACAGCGAACTTACCTCAACATGTTCCCCCAACTCCAGAATACTTTCGGCAAAATAATGTGTTTCCTTGTTTCCAGCATGAACATATTCAGGATCCTTCTCGGCATCCATTATGGTTTTCCCAAATATCAAATCGAGTTGGTTGTCCTGGAAAGAAGTATAATATTTCAATCCCAAACTTACTTCTCGACCATCCCTTACAAATGATTCTGCGATATCCTGCTGGTTGGATAAGAATTTGCTACGGTCAATTACCTGTTTTGCCTTGGGTCTTTCAGGCAGTTCAGCACCGTTATCCTGAGAATAAACCGTTTGTATGAATGGGGTAATTGTCTGATATCCTGAGCTTCCGGACCGGGCTAGGGGAAATGACAGGTTATTTACAATCATGGTCCGACCATAGTTCACATACTTTTTTTCCGCCGGCGAATCATGATCATACCTTTCACCATGCAGGAAAACCGTTGTTGAACTTTTAAATCCTCCACCAAAAATTCTGGTGTCTGAATATTTGCCCAACAAAGATGCGTTTTTGAAATCATACAGTTTCGGAGGAGGCTCAGAAGCAGAGTGAGTCTTCTGTAATGTGGAATTGAATTCTAGATCAAAGGTAAGTCTGGGTCTTGCATTGGGCAAAAGATCCCTGGTTTCCAATCCCAAACTGACAATCCTTTCCAGATTGTTCTTGTTTTCAGCTGGATTAAGAGGGCTAATATCAATGGTTCTAAACTTCAATTCCCCGATTGGCAATGTTTTGGTGGCCTCCAGAAAAACCAACTTGTTTTTTTCAGGAAACAAGCCAACTGGATAGGAAGTGTTTTCCGAACTGGTATCAGTTACCAGGAAACTGATTTGAGAGGTTTCATCAGGCTTTTGGACACCTTTCAGTACCAGATCCTTTTGAAACAGTCCAAGGTCATTTTCTTCCCTGAACGGATATGCTCCTTCAAAGTGGACCCAGCCCGATTTCGAATTATTGCGAAACTCCAAATTAAATCCTGCTTCTTTCTGGGGGGTACGGCCAAACGAAAGTGTAATATCGGATTGATCGTTAAGAACCTGATAGTATGGTACCTTGACCTCAATACCCACATCACTCGAATATTTAACCTCGGGAACTAAAAAACCGCTTTGTCTGCCAGATGTTGGGATACCCAGGGAGAACCATGGCAAATACATAATGGGAACATCCCAAATCTTGAAACTGACATTCTTGAGATGGATTCTGCCACTATCTTCCTTAACTGTCATCGATTCAGCTTGGAAATACCAAAGGGGTTTTTCTCCTGCCGTACAAACCTCGCATGTTGTAATCAAATTATTGAAAAAAACCAAACTGCCGTTGGATCTTTTCGCTGTTCCTGATGTAATCTGCAGCCTGTTGCGGTAAAGAATTCCCAACCCTTCGATTATACCACTTTGATCCTCACTGGAAAGCGAAGCAAAATCTGATACTGCCTTGGTTCCAGAAGTATCTGAAATGTAAAGAGGGCCATGAAATTTATAAGTCTTGGTATCAAATTCAACCTTGGTTGCCTGTAGCAGAATATTTTCGGTTGATATCTTAACATTCCCGTCAGCCAAAAAATGACCATCTCGGTAAAGGATGATTTCATCAGCAATCAGGTTTACTTTTGGTTCTTCCTGTGACTGACCCGGATTGATCGTCCAATAGAAAATCATGGACGCAATCAAGATGTTTTTAACAAGACAACGAATAATCACAAATATTCTTTTAACAAATGCTGACAGTTATCAGTAGTGCGAGTTGGCACGATATAGAAATTTTGCACATGAACCAACCCGAATCGTTTATTTTCCAATGGACTCATACATCAGAAAAATCCAGCTTCCGAATTTTGTTGACAATCATTATTAACACCTGTTTAAACCTCAAACAGGAAATGACTAACTAAGGTAAGATTTTCAGATTGTAAATATTATTTCCCTGTTTTTCGAAATACGGCATCAAAACAAAGAGCAAAAGAGATGAAATCAGTGAGAAATTGAGAGCTGCATATTCAGATGTCAAAAATTGGCGAATGACAAAGTAATTCACAACAAAGTTAAACAGAAAGATGGCTGCAAACATCACAATGAATGGCAAGAATTTTCGATCAAACTTGGGTAATTGAAAATTTGGAAAGGTGGTTATGCCAACAAAGACACAAAGTGCCATCAATATCGGAACTGGAAAAAACAGGGATGCAATGAGGGAAGGAAAATTCTGGTTTACGACAAAGGAATAAATGACCTTGTCCAAAAAGAAAATCCCAAGCCCGAAAAGAAAAATCATAAATGCACCTACATAAAGTCCATTCAATTCAAAAAAGGGAAGAATTCCGACACCAATTCCAACCATGAAAGCAAGTAAAAAGGGTAGGGCAATCAGGGAGACAAAGTAAACATTTTGTTCATGGGCACTTGCCAAAAGCCCGAGTTTTTCCAGAGTTTTTGATATTTTGAAACTCGTCCATACGTTTGTCTGCTCCAGGGGGATTAGAGCCACAAAATCCTCTGGTGAAATATCAGTTTTTATCAATACCCTTAGGGCATTTTCACCAATATCCGTGGCTCTGACAAGTTCAGTGTCCAAATCACATTGTTCCTCCGGAAAAATTTCGAGATAAAGGTCATGAACATGGATTTCCGAGGCCTTGCAATAATTTTCCACTGGAGAACCTTCAGTATTCTTGACCAATATTTCAACATCATCAAGATGGATCTGATTTTCCTGACCGGCATCAAGTCGTGCTGCCCTGATGATGGCGTCCTTTTCCGCAATTTCGACCTGAAACCAAAACTTGTCCTGATTAATTTCAACCCTTGCATCCTCATTTGTAGCAGTAAGCAACTGTCGTGATTCAATATTGGTCCAGGCAACGAGGGGATTAAGGAGGGTGAGGCACAACAAGCCCAAAACAAATGACAATGCCATGACTAGACGGGTTACGTTTTGACCTTTTTTGCCAAAGGTAACAATTGCCAAATATTCCCTGCTTCTGAGCAAAAATATACAAAAGTGAAGAGCTGACAGAAGGAAAACCATAGGCAGGTTTTCAAAAATGAATTGGGGTACAAAAAGGAGAACAAGAAATAATTTTTTCCCCGAGAGGGAGCCCTCACTTCCTACGGATGCAACTGTACCGGTTGCCAATTCCTGGATATAACCCAAGCAAAAGAAAACTATCAGAACAATCAATAGCGATCTAATGAACTTTTTGGTTATATACCACTGTATGGTCACGGATAATATTTCCTGGCTGCAGGTAAAAGTGAATTTTTTCTAACCGAAAGTATCATTCTAACAAAGGGTCGGTTTTTTTCTCCCATTCAATTATAGCCCAACCAAGAAAAAAAAGAATCATGGGAATTGTAGAAATATACTGAATTTGTGGAAATGATTGGGTAAGTTGTACGGTAGATTCCAGTTGCTTCCCTAAGACATAGCTCCCCAATACCAAAGATGAAGCTATAAAAATTGTCATCAAACCATTCCAATTGTTCTTGTAACCAAGAATAAGGACAATCCCCCCGCACAATACGGTAAAGAGTGAAAAGAATACCCTGTTGATCCTTTCATGGATATCCAGTTTCAGCCAGGTACTCAATCCTTCCTCGCTTGTAATCCTATCTATTATGCCAGTTGTACTTAATTTCTTGTTAAATGCCTTGGTTATTCTTTCCTCAGTGAAAGTAAGTGATTCCCTGAATTTAATAACGACCAATGTTTCATCTTCTTTTTCCATCTGTACTTGTGACAATACCTGTCCATCCGAAAGTACAAATTCCTTCTCATCCGGTGAATAATTGATTTCACCCGTTTTCGCAGTAACCCATAACCTGGCATTTTCATTCCCCTCGGATTCAAAGTGAATGACCAGATTATTCAATTCCCCATCTTCACCTACCCCCTCGGTGATAATGGTGCGACCGTCCTGAAAATCCAGAAATCTGCCGGGTTTGATTCTGTATTCGTCCAATGTCCATTCAAGTTCAGAGATCAATTCAACAATTTTGTTATCGCTATGAGGACGAAATTCGAATTTCAGCGTAAACTCAATCAATCCAACTGTCATGGCAAAAGCTATGATCGGGAATGATATACCCAGTTTACCAAGCCCCATTGATTGTTGAATTGTAAATTCATGATTGTTACGCATTTTTATGACAACGTATACCGTTGCAAGAAAGGCCGAGATTGGTATGACCCGGTCAAGGGCAACAACAAAAACCAAAATCATATGTTGCAGGAGGTAGGATGGGTATTGGATTTCGGCCAATAGCAGGTCAATATTTCTGACCAGCAGATTGACCCAATTCAAACCGGCGAAAATGACAGTAAAAAAAATAAATCCGATACAAAGCCGAATGTAAGTGTATCTAAATAAAGTTATTGGCATTGAACGAATTAATTTTAATTTAAAGGGAATAAATAAGATGATGACCTGCGAAAAGCCAACAGGAAACCATTTAATGACAAAACTTGATATATTTTTGAGGTACTGATGGAGAATCCTATTCCAATTGATTTTTCAGATTTAAACCCTGAAACCCTGCAACAAATGTCCTCGTTTGAGGATGTGATTGTTATTTTAGCTTCACGAGAGGGAGAAATTTGTGAACTGATTAACAAGGCAGATTTTCCACAAATGGATAGATATCTCCAATCGGATGATTTTCAAAAATTATCTGAAAATGATTTCATAAAAATTGATTTTCCTGCTGATTATAAAGCCAAAAAACTTGTCATTCAAAAAGTTCCCCGCAAGGCAAGTGAAAAAAACCAGAGAAAAGCAGGTGCCAAATTGGGGAGTTTGGCCATCAGCAACAATATCTTGGTTTTATACGACCGCTCCAAACCAGAATACTACGCCGAGGGAATTGCACTCAAGGCATATAAATTTGAAAAATTCAAATCAAAAAAGGCAGACGAAAAGGATAATTCGAACAATTGTACCATTCTATGCAAGAAATCTGATCAAGCCAGGAGGAAATTCGAACCATTAAATAATTCCGTCTCAGGTACTTTCTTTACCAGAAATCTGGTTAACGAACCTGCAAATACATTGACGACTGAAAGTTTTGCTGAGCAGCTTATCGCTTTGGATGAATTGGGTGTAAATGTTCAGGTGTTGGAAGAGAAAGAGTTGAAACAGTTGGGCATGAATACACTTCTTGCTGTTGGTGAGGGTTCAGCCAGTCCTTCCAAGGTAGTCATCATGGAATGGAAGGGAAGTGATGACAATCCAGTTGCGGTGGTTGGCAAGGGGGTTTGCTTTGATACGGGGGGAATTTCACTAAAGCCAGCAAAGGGTATGGAGCAAATGACAATGGATATGGCCGGGGCAGGAGTTGTCTCGGGTGTCATGAAATCCGTGGCCCTGAAAAAAGCCAAGGCCAATGTGGTTGGAATAGTAGGTTTGGTTGAGAATATGCCTGGAAGTGCTGCCCAAAGACCCGGTGATATTGTCAAATCAATGAAAGGTGATACCGTCGAGGTATTGAATACGGATGCCGAGGGAAGGTTGGTTCTTGCCGATATTTTATGGTATGTACAAGAAAAATATAACCCGTCATGGATGATTAACCTGGCAACTCTTACAGGTGCCATTGTAGTTAGCCTTGGTCATGAATATGCTGGTCTGTTTTCCAATGATGACAAATTCTGCAAAAGGTTTCTCAAGTCAGCCGATTTTGAAGGTGAAAAGGCTTGGCGCCAGCCTCTTGACGTAAATTATGACAAGCAGCTTGATTCACGACTTGCGGACATGAAGAACATTGGAGGGCCATATGCCGGGGCGATTACAGCTGCCCAATTCCTGCAGCGTTTTGTCAAAAAGGATACACCATGGATCCATTTGGACATAGCTGGCGTTGCCTTTCCGGCCAAGGAGGGTGACTTTGCTCCCAAAGGGCCATCTGGATGGGGAGTAAGGACAATCCTTAATTTGATTGGCAAATCCTTTTAAGAGAATGGTTAAGGTCTTTTTTTATCAATCGGATGGTCCCCCGACTAAACTGCTGTTTACCCTTTTGGAAAAATCACGCAGCCAGGACTGGAACATACTCCTGAGTTGTTCGGATCAGAATGAAGTGGAATTTTTGCATGAACAACTATGGGTCCAACCAGACAACCATTTTGTTGGAATGGGTATTGCCGGTTCTAAATTTGACCAATTCCAACCAGTTTTGTTATCTGACAAGTCCCATTTTACCAACGATCCCCAAGTTATGATTGCCACTGGTAACAGTACGATTGAACCTGATATTGTTGATAAATTCACTAGGATCATGGTTGTCTTCAATCAGAACGACCAGAAGGAACTTGTGGCCTCTAGGGAAAAGTGGAAATTGCTCTCAGGACTGGGACATCATATGCAATTGTATTGCCAGGATAGAAACGTGTGGACCCTTAAAGCCGAAGCCAACCAGGAGACAAAGGAAGAGAATTAGGATCATTTTGATTATCTTTTTCCTGGTGTGGAAAAATTTATTCCGAAACCTATTTCACTCCAAACAAAGATTACCAACCAAAACTGGTAATTTCTTGTTCATTTAAAATTCAGGAGAAAAGGGGCATAAAGTGGTAGAAAGAACACTGTCCATCATTAAACCCGATGCCACAAGGAGAAATATCTGTGGGAAGATTATTGCCATGTTTGAAGCTGCCGGATTAAGGGTTGTAGCCCAAAAGAGACTACATTTGTCACGCAGTCAGGCGGAACAATTCTATGCAGTTCATAAAGAACGACCATTTTTTGGTGAGCTTTGCGATTTCATGTGTTCAGGACCCGTGGTTGTACAGGTTTTGGAAGGCAAGGACGCAATTACCTTGAATCGGGAAATAATGGGGGCTACCAATCCGGCGGAAGCTAAACCCGGGACCATAAGAAAGGAGCTTGCAGTTTCCTTTACGGAGAACTCCGTTCATGGTTCAGATGGTCCTGATACCGCCAAGGAAGAAATTGCCTTCTTTTTCAGTGGCACGGAAATAGTCGGATAATTTTATTCGGTACTTTGGAATTCATAGTATTATTGCTTGAAGACATATCCGAATTGATTAAATATTTATAATGGTAAAGGCCTGTAGCTCAACGGTTAGAGCTGAGCGCTCATAACGCTTAGGTTGGGGGTTCGAATCCCTCCAGGCCTACCATCTAGATTGGGGATTGAAAGGATGGCTTTCAATCCGCCCATCTTTTCGCTTTCCTCCAGAATGAGCTCTCCCCCGTGATCCCTTGCAATATTTGACACTATTGCCAGTCCCAATCCAACACCCTTGAAGTAATTAAGGTTACGTGCCTCGTCAAACTTGACAAAGGCGGTTTTTGCCATCTCCTGTTTCGAATGATCAATACCAGGACCATTGTCCTCAATGCTGAATTGGATTGACTCATGATTGACATGTACAGAAAATAGACACGCAGTTGAAAATTTCTCGGCATTTTGGATGAGATTTTCTATTGATCTCCTAATGCCGGAGGGTTTGCCACGAAAAGAGGGAGGTTCATTTATTTCTGAATTCAATTCCAACTCAATTTTAACCCCAAGTCTGCTTGCATCGGCATGGATTGATTTGGCGAGCTCAAAGGCATCGACACTTTCAAAGGGTTCGGATTTTCCTGTACGGGAAAATTCCAGAAGTTCGGTAAGCATGTTGTCCATAACTTCGATATCATCAATGATCAAATCCTTGTACTTACCATCCTCAAGAAATTCTACACCAAGACGTAATCTCGTTAAGGGTGTTCTTAAATCATGACTTATGCTGGCCAGCATATGAGATCTCTGGCTTATTTGCTTCTCCAGACTGTCTTGCATGGTCAGGAAGGCACGAATTGCGCTCTTCACCTCGGTTGCTCCAGAAACTCTCAGGGGAAAATACTGACCCTTGCCGAATGCCTCGGCAGCATCTGACAATTGCTTGATTGGACGGAGCTGGTTTTTGAGAAATAATACGGCAATCAGTGTTGTTAAAATGGCTGTCAAGGCAATGAGGATAAGAAACTGGTGGGGATTGGAAGGGGACAGTGCCCGACGGGGAACCATGATTCGTGCATTGCCAAAATTGGTACTGATGTAGATTTCGAGAATCTTGCCATCGTTAGCCAACAAATCAATGGCCTGAATATCGGGAAATTTGTCCTTAAGGGAAGTTATGATGATTCTACCCGAAAAATCATAGACCAGTTTCCGATCTGGTGGGACTGATTCACCCCTATCGAGGAATTCAAAATTTAGAGACAAACTTTTCGAAAGAGGCAGTACCTTCACCAAGGTTTCCCCTTTGGTTTCAGCTTGGTTAATTTCGGTAATTATTAAACTGAAATGAGGATTGATATTGGCAATCATTTGTCTGGTAACATAATCGAAATGCCTTTGGATAAAGACAAATGACCCAACCAATAATACCAATACCACAGGGAAGAAGAGGATCAGGTAAACCCTGCCATAAATCCCCAAAGGCAAAAAGGATTTGATAAATTTCTTGACCGAAAAAGTATTGTTCATCGCCACTAAAAGTTATTTCCAAATCTGCCAGAGTGTATCAAATTGTATTGATGCCAACAATTTACTCCACTACAATTGCAATTAGAAGGTAGGTGACCACCATTTACCCAATCTGTTCCAGCCATTATAAACCAATTCTACTCCAATAAAATTAATGCCCAAATACCCGTGTTGGAAATTTTACTATTGAATTAATCAAAACAGTTTCTAATTTTCCCAGATAATCCTTGGCTTACTATTCCGGCGTAGCTCAGTGGTAGAGCAGTTGACTGTTAATCAATTGGCCGCAGGTTCGAATCCTGCCGCCGGAGCCACTTCTACTCCTGTCTATTGATTTATTTCAGCCCAAATTGTTACAGGTCCATCATTCACCAGAGACACTTCCATTTCTGCACCGAATTCCCCTGTTTCGACATTAAATCCCATATCTTTCAATACTTCTATGAAATACAGATATAGCTCTTCTGCAAGGGGATTTCTTGCAGCATTCGAGAACCCAGGCCGGTTACCCCTGGAAAGATCAGCAGCCAGAGTAAACTGACTTACAACTAGGATTTCCCCCTGAACATCAGCAATCGAATGATTCATTTTCCCGTTACTATCTGAAAAAATTCGGAGGTTTGCTACTTTTTTCGCAATTTTAGTGGTAATTTGTTTATTGTCATGAGTAGTAGCACAAACAAAGACAAGAATGCCCGGCCCGATATTGCCAGTCATCTTGCCATCAATGGTAACTGAGGCAGATTTCACTCTTTGGATCAAGCATCTCATTTTTTTCTCCTGATTATTTTCTGCAGATAACAAAAGATAAACATGAAAGTTATTTCAACCAATCAAGAATTAGTGGAGCTATGTAACAAAGCCCACAACGAGCCTTATATTGCCTTGGATACAGAGTTTGTATCAGAAAAAACCTACTTTCCCAAATTGTGCCTTATTCAGGTAGCTTTACCGGAAAGTGATGTGTCGAGTGGTTCTGAATTTATCATTGATACCTTAAATCCAAAACTGAAACTGGATAATTTGATTCCAATATTCCAAAACCAAAAGATCACAAAAGTCTTGCACTCTGCAAAGCAGGATCTGGAAATCTTCCACCATGAATTCGGCTTGATTCCCGAACCCCTATTTGATACCCAGATAGCGGCCATGCTCTGTGGTTATGGTAGTCAAATTTCTTATTCAAACTTGGTAAGTGAAATTTGTAAAGTTAAGCTTGATAAGTCCCAGCAGTATTCCAATTGGTCAACCCGACCATTAACAGGGAAACAGATGAAATATGCAATTTCAGATGTCACTCATCTTCGAGACATTTATCTGGCCATGAATGAAAAATTGTTGGAAACCGGAAGGTTAGGTTGGGTTGAGGAATTGTTTGATGAACTGAAAGACACTTGTAAAAATAGTTACAATCCGGCAGAAGCTTGGAAAAAAATCAAAATGAGAGATGTATCGGGCAAGAGATGGCCAATTGTTCATGCATTGGCAGAATTCCGAGAAATTCGGGCTCAAAACAAAAACATTAATCGGCGATGGGTGCTTTCTGATCAGGCCCTATTGGAACTTGCTTCCATGAAACCCAGAACCATTGAAGATTTGAAGAGGTGCAGATTTTTCAAGGCGGGTAAAGATGCACAAAAGGGTTTCAACTTGAGTTTGCTGGAGGTCATCGGCAAAGCCCTATCCAACCCCCAACAACCTCCCCTAGCTGTTGGAGCAAATAAGCCTGTCAATAAAAACAGGGAGGTAATTGATCTTCTGAAAGTATATCTCAAATACTCTTCTGAACAATCTGGGGTAGCAGAGGAAATTATTTCAACCGCGGATGAACTGCGGGAAATCTCCCAAGGCAATCGCAATGTACGACCCTTGCAAGGGTGGCGAAGGGAATTGTTTGGAAACAATGCCTTGAAGTTATGTCAGGGTAAAATCGCACTGACTCTGGAGAATTCAAAATTAACGGTTATGGAATTGGAAAACCAATAGGCTGAGTAATCATCGTAGTGGCATGACCTACTATACTCATTATTCATCCAACTTCCCTCTCTTTGGTTGTCGAAGAATTCATTTTGGAAGGTACCCCTTGTAATTGTTTTCAAGAAATTTTGCTTGTGTTGCTTGCAGAGTAGATTTCAATTGAAAATCAGGTAGTTTTCACCTAGTTGTTTACTTGATTACTAGTGCATTATATCACTTTTGGTAGATGGAAATTGGCAACTGAAGCGTTTGAAGAAATAATCCAGGATTTTGAGTTTCTGGAAACCTGGGAAGATCGGTATGGTTATATTATTGATCTGGGTAAATCCATGCCCGGGCTGGAAGAGAAATTCAAGACACCTGCTACCAAGGTTGAAGGCTGTGCCAGCCAGGTTTGGTTTGTCATGGATTTCGTTCCCTCAGATTCAGGCTTGGTTTTTTACTTCAAGGGTGATAGTGATGCCATAATTGTGCGTGGCCTCATCGCAATCCTGACTAAATTATTCAATGGCTTGACCATTGAGCAGGTTTCCCAAGCAGATGCACATTCAGAGCTTCAAAAACTTGACTTGAGGAATCATTTGTCCCAACAGAGATCAAATGGTTTGGTTTCAATGATTGCAAAAATCAAAAATGTATCAACCAAAGTCCTCGAATCAAAACTGCATGTGCCAATTAATAGTCATGAATCTACTCATTAAACTTTAAATTGATTGGTTAGATTTGTCAGGTAACATTCATGCTTTATTGAAGAAAAAAGGTTGGCTCCTGGCTGATGGTGCAACCGGGACCAATTTGTTCAATATGGGATTGATGGCTGGCGAAGCTCCCGAATTATGGAACAGAGATCAGCCAGAAAAAATCCTTGCCCTATACGAGTCTTTCCTGAGGGCTGGAGTGGATCTGTTCCTGACAAATTCCTTTGGTTGTAATCGATCAAGATTGAGTCTCCACGATTCAGCAGATTTTTGCTTTGAACTGGCTGAAATGTCAGCTTCCCTGGCCAGAGAAGCTATAGCAAGACAAAACTGTACGGCAATTGTTGCTGGTTCAATCGGACCAACAGGTGAAATAATGGAACCACTCGGAACCCTTACCTATGCTCGGGCAGTGGAATATTTTCATGAGCAGGCGGAGGGCTTGAAATCCGGTGGTGCAGATGTTCTCTGGATAGAAACAATTTCATCAAGGGAAGAGTTTCTGGCGGCTCAGGATGCCTGCCAATTGTCCGGTATGCCCTGGTGCGGTACAATGAGTTTTGATACCGTCGGATATACGATGATGGGATTTACACCTCGAGATCTTGTAGAGTTGGTTTCAGAAATGGACAACAAACCGGAGGGTTTTGGAGCAAATTGCGGGGCAGGGGCTTCCGACCTGATTTTAACACTCTTGGCAATTTCAGAATTGAATCCGGAATTACCCGTGATAGCCAAGGGCAATGCTGGAATACCCCAAATAAAAGAGGGGAAAATCCATTACAGCGGCTCACCTGAAATTATGGCAATTTATGCCGAATTGGCTCGGAATGCAGGAGCAAGGATAATTGGAGGATGTTGCGGAACAACTCCCCAGCATCTGGAACAAATGAAAATCAGGCTTGAAAGTACTCCAATAGGATCCAAGCCTACTCAAGAAGAAGTAAGGGAATTGCTGGGAGAACCCAGTTTTACACCGGGAGGAGCAAAAAGAGCCAAAGCGGGTAAAAGGAGAAGAAGACAGAAAAAATAATGCTTTTGAATTGAAATCAGTTAAATTTGATTGCTTGGTTATTGTTTACATTGAATGTAATTGTTTTATGTAGTTGTGGTGTTTTCATTATTTTCGATTGGATAAAATCAATCACATAGGGAGAAATCAAGGTGACAGATGAAGAAGATGATATAATTCTCTCGGAATTGCCCGATGATGAACTCGTACCCCAAATGCACGATGATCTGTACGACGGGTTGAATGAAGAAATTGTTGAAGGTGTCAACATTCTGTTGGAACGTGGTTGGATGCCTTACAAGATCCTCACCGAGGCCTTGGTTGAAGGAATGCGAATTGTCGGGATAGACTTTCGTGACGGAATTTTGTTTGTTCCGGAAGTTTTACTTTCAGCAAACGCCATGAAGGCAGGCATGAAAATCCTCAAACCTTTGCTGGCTGAAACCGGTGCTCCCAGGATGGGTAAAATGGTTATCGGTACCGTCAAGGGAGATATTCATGATATTGGGAAGAATCTTGTTTCCATGATGTTGGAAGGGGCGGGGTTTGAAGTCATTGATTTGGGGATCAACAACCCTGTTGAAAACTACCTTGAAGCCATGGATGCTGAAAAACCTGATATACTTGGAATGTCAGCTCTCTTGACTACGACGATGCCTTATATGAAGGTGGTGATTGATCGCTTGAAGGAATTGGGTTTACGCGATGATATCATTGTCCTAGTTGGTGGAGCCCCATTGAATGAAGAGTTCGGTAAGGCAATCGGTGCTGATGCCTATTGTCGGGACGCAGCAGTAGCAGTAGAGACAGCCAAGGAATTTATGGCTCGAAAACATAACCAGATGATGGCTTCAGCATAAATTCCAATTGGACCTGAGGTTCAATTTTGAAACATATTTACCCCCTTTAAGTTGAGAATGGGGTATAATATGTACAACTGCTTCAATTGAGGTATCCAAGATTATCATGGTAGGTCGCAATTCCCAGTTTGTTTATGAAGGCAAGGGAGACATACTTCTTTTGGCGTGTGGAGCTCTAGCTGCCGAAATCCTTGCCCTGATAAGAATGAATGGCTGGGATCATTTTCACTTACACTGTTTGCCAGCTAAACTTCATCTATATCCTGACAAGATTCCCCAAGAAGTGGAAAAGGCCGTCAACAAATTCAAATCCGAATTTAAACATATTTTCGTTGTTTATGCTGATTGTGGAACTGGAGGCTTGCTCAGGAAGAAATGCGATGAAATGGGTATAGAAATGATACCCGGACCCCATTGTTATGCCTTCTTTGAAGGGGTGGAAAAGTTCAACAAAACTGCAGAAAATGAAATTACATCCTTCTATTTGACGGATTTCCTGGTTCGACAGTTCAACTCTTTCATAATCAAACCTCTTGGCCTTGATAAACATCCTGATTTAAAGGAAATGTATTTCGGCAATTACACAAAACTGGTTTATCTTGCGCAAACAGAAGATCAGGATTTAACCCGTCTTGCCAAGGATTATGCCGAGCTGCTGGAATTGGAATATGAAAGAAGATTTACCGGTTATGGCGATCTGGCACAAACCTTGAACAATCTGCATCCAAACCAGTAAAACTTCAATTTTAATTCGTTGGGTCTTTACCTTAACTGCAGAAATACCACATGAAGGTTATTAATTCCATGATTTAACTTTGTGAAAATTCAGCTTGGAGTGCTAATTAAATGAATACATTCAAGGACAGGCAAAAAGCCTATGAGTCAAAATTTGCTTTTGATGAAGAGATGTCTTTCAAGGCTCAGGCCAGGGCAAACAAACTATTGGGTCAGTGGGCAGCTGAAAAATTGGGTTTGTCTGGAGAAAATGCCTCTTCCTATGCCCTTGAAGTTGTAAAATCGGATTTTGAAGAACCAGGTCAGGAAGATGTTTTCAGAAAAGTAATCAAGGATTTGGATGGTATTGCCGGTGAAAATGAAATTCGTTCCAAGGCAGAAGAATTACTTCACGATGCAAGGGTTCAAATTCAATCAGAGGCAAGTTAGGTCAAAATTAGCACTTTCTAACAGGCACCTTGATTACCAGGTTCCAAAACACGTTCATAAATACCCTCAATTTCCTTTTGAAAATATTTCAGATCGAATAGATCTGCCAATTCATCTTGGGATATCCAATTCATGATAGCCCTGTCCCTAAGCAAGACCTCAAGTAGGTTGTCACCGCTTTCAATTGTCTTGAAGGAAGCACTCTGAACCATCCGATACGCATCATCCTTGGGAACTCCCCTTTCAGTCAGGGTATTCATGATTCGATGTGAGTAGACAATTCCTCCCAATTTTTTCAGATTGCTGGCCATCTGTTGCGAATTGACAACCAAGCCTTTCAAAAGCCCTGTCAAACGATGGATGGCAAAATCGAGGGTTATGGTAGTATCTGGTCCCAAGGCTCTTTCAACCGAGGAATGACTCATGTCCCTTTCCTGCCACAATGATACATTCCCCAAAGCCGCTGATACATGCGTCTGAATTAATCTTGATAATCCTGTTATATTTTCCAACAATATGGGGTTCTTTTTGTGTGGCATGGCCGAGGACCCTTTTTGTCTTGATGAGAAGGGTTCCTGGATTTCACCTATTTCCGTGATTTGCAATTGCCGCAACTCGGTAGATATCCTTTCAAGTGTGGCAGCCACGACTCCCAATATCGTAAAGTACATGGCATGACGATCTCTAGGAATAATTTGGGAGGAAATGCTTTCAGGCTCCAACCCCATTTGTTTGCAGACATGTTTTTCAACTTCGGGATTTATAGTGGAATAAGTCCCCATAGCACCTGAGATCATGCCTATCGAAATTTCCTTTTTGACATGTTTCAACCTGGATATATTGCGTTGGGTTTCGGCATAGGCCCGAAGCATTTTCAAACCAAATGTGATTGGTTCACCATGAATACCATGGCTGCGTCCGATACAGGGGGTCAATTTATGCTCTTGTGCTAGCCGTTTAAATTCTGCTGCCAAATTTTGCAGTTTGGCGATGATCAAGTCCGAAGCTTCTTTGAGTTGATAATTATAGCAGGTATCCAATACATCTGATGAGGTTAATCCCCGGTGAAAGATACCACGGCATTTTTCATCAGCCAATTCCTCAATGTACATCTGGAAAGCAACGGATTCATGATTAACCTCCGCTTCAATCTGCTTGATCCTTTGTTCATCAAATGTTTCGGGTTCAATGGTCCAAAATGCCTTGACAATATCTCCATCAAGTTCACCCAGCTTGGCCCGACCCTCACAGGCAAGAACCTCAATGCGAAACCAAGTTTGCAACTTGAATTGTTCAGACCAGATTCTGGTCATTTCTGGCAGGGAATATCTTTCAAGCATCGCTCAAATCAGAATTCATTGTTTATCATCAAACTGAATTTTTACCCTTTAGTGAAGACTGTTTCAGTCTATCCAGACTAATCCCTGAGTTCTCGATAGGGTTGCTGGTAATGCAGCGCCATATCCCAGGGAAAATAAATCCACGTATCCTGACTTACCTCGGTTATGTAGACATCTACCAAGGGTTTACCTTCAGGTTTGGCATATACTGTAGAGTAGGTTGCATTCGGGTAGAGTTCCCTGACCACCTTCAAGGTTGTACCTGTGTCCACCAAATCATCAATGATCAAAATATTCTTCGAATCCTTGGGTATGTCGGGATGTGGCATTTTCAAAATTTGAGGCTTTCCTATGTTTTTGTGCTCATAACACCTGATGGAAATGGTATCAACCGTTCTGATATCAAGTTCACGGGCTATTATCATGGCAGGGGTCAATCCCCCTCTTGTGATAGCGATTATAGCGTTCCAATTTCTTTCATCATTTTCAAAATTATCCAGTCGCCATGCAAGGGCCCGGGAATCCCTGTGGACCTGGTCCCAACTAACATGAAACCCTTTTTCGTGAGGTAATACGGTCATTGTTAATTTCTTCCTGTTACTTTGTCTATATCTGGCGCATCAACCCTTTTCATGCCAACAACATGGTATCCGGAATCCACATGCAAAACTTCACCAGTTACTGAACTTCCCAAATCAGAAAGCAGGTAGAGCGCAGAATTACCGACATCTTCAGTGGTTACATTCCTTTGCAGGGGCGAATTCAATTCATTCCACTTAAGTATATATCTGAAGTCCCCTATGCCTGATGCAGCCAGAGTCTTGATAGTTCCGGCAGAAATTGCATTTACCCTGATTTGCTTGCTTCCCAAATCAGCTGCCAGATAACGAACTGATGCTTCCAATGCTGCCTTGGCGACACCCATCACATTATAGTGCGGCATAACCTTTTCAGAACCGTAATAGGTCATTGTAAGCAGGGAACCACCATTGGTCATCAGTTTTTCCGCCCTTTGGGCAACAGCTGTAAACGAATAGACTGAAATATCCATGGACATGGTGAAATTTTCTTGTGAAATATCAACATATCTTCCGCGCAATTCATTTTTGTCCGAGAACCCGATTGCATGAACTACAAAATCCAGACTACCCCAGGATTTTTTCAATTCCTCAAACAGTTTATCCAGTGATTCGGGGTTGGTTACATCGCACGGGATCATGTGCTGGGAACCAATTGATTCAACCAGTGGTGCAACCCGTTTGTGAAAAATTTCGTTCTGGTATGAAAATGCCAATTGAGCACCATGTTCATGACAAGCCTTGGCAATACCCCAGGCAATTGACTTGTCATTGGCTACCCCCATGATAAGCCCGCGTTTACCTTCCATTAATTTCATAAAGAAAACCCCGATTAATGGTTATTATTCATAGTCGCTTATTCTAAAAATAAAAAACTTATATGCAATTTGCGTATTGCAAATAATTGTGGATATTAATGTCTTTACCCAAGGGCAAAATAGGGGAGATTAAGCATGAAAACCAGTCTGGGAAAAGGTAAAACACCCCTGTCAATGGTTCAGGAGTGGCTTGATTTTGCCAAATCAAAAAATATCCAGGATCATAATGCCATTGCCTTGGCAACTTCTGACCCTGAAGGCATACCGAATGTCAGAATGGTACTGCTCAAGGAAATTGATACCAATGGATTTATTTTTTATACCAACTATACAAGTACAAAGGGGAGTGAAATATCACACCGTTCGAATGTTGCTTTTTCCCTTCACTGGAGATCCCTGAAGAGACAGATCAGGGTCAAGGGGATGGCAGAAATTCTTGAGCCAGAGAAATCCGATGAATATTTTCACTCACGTCAGCTTGACAGCCGATATGGTGCATGGGCTTCAAAACAATCAAGGGAACTTCCCTCAAAAAAGCTCTTGGTCAACTCCGTAGCAAGGATCGCCATGAAATTTGGAAACTCCCCACCAAGACCTGAATTTTGGGGTGGTTATCGTATTATTCCGTCAGAGATAGAATTTTGGAGTGAAGGGAAGTTTCGAATACACGATCGAATAAGGTGGATAAGGAACCGGCAAAATTCGAAGTGGGAATCAATCCGTTTGTATCCATGAAATCAAAACAGAGTAGAATGAAAAAGGTATTTTTTGTATTTGTGGTTGCCTTGTTGGTAATATCGGAACCGTCAGCATTGCTGGCCAATTGCAAGGATAACCAGTTGGAAGTCAAGGGTGATTGGGGTATGGCTCGCTTCAGGATCGAGATTGCCGATACGCCGGCAAGCCATAAAAAAGGGTTGATGGGAAGAGAATCCCTCGGTTTATCGCAAGGCATGTTTTTTGTCTTTGACAAGCCAGGACCAGCGAATTTCTGGATGAAAGACACCTTGATTCCTCTTGATATGATATTCATTGATGAAACTGGTCAAATTACCACCATAAATCATCAGGCAGAACCATTGACAACCACCACGTTTTTTGGTGGAAATGCCATTTCCTTTGTCCTGGAAATAAATGGGGGATTGGTTCAAAAGTTGGGTATTTCGGAAGGTGATCTTGTTCGACACCCTAGAATTAACCCCGATTTGGCTGCTTGGGCTTGTAAATCCTGATTGCCACTCCTTAATTACTCCAAGTGTAGACGGGGCGTAGCGCAGCCTGGTAGCGCAACAGTTTTGGGAACTGTAGGTCGTTGGTTCAAATCCAATCGCCCCGACCAACCCCGATGGTCTCCATTTTTTTGATTCGTTTTTTGAGATTGCTGCAATCTTGTTTTAGGCATCAGACCTAAAAAAACATTCATTGTTCTGATTCTCTAATTCAGTTTTCAACAACAAAAACCAATTCCTGCTAAAAAGTTGTGGATAAATAAATTTGAGCTCCAAACCCCGAATTTATTTGAAAAAACACCCACTTCATTAAGCAAACAATACCGGTTTAGAATTTTTGTGTTTTACCCCTAAATTTTTTCTGAGAAAATATACATTTGCCGTTAATTTTTACGGATTGTTCATTTCCATTTGAACACTATATCTGGTAGTATGATTTGGAAAAATAACTAAATAAAGGATTTTTTTAACAAAAATACCTAAAACAGGGGATTAGACAGGTGGTACAGATAAAGCGGTATTTTACTGAAAAAAACGAGAGTCCATATCAGGGAATAGAATTTTCAGAAGTCAATTCAGTAATTTCGGATCCAAGTGGAAAAGCGGTATTTAAAACCGAGGGAATTGAGGTTCCGAAAAACTGGAGTCAGACAGCTGTTGATGTATTGGCCCAAAAATATTTTCGAAAGGCGGGTGTTCCCCTTTGCTTGAAAAGGCGGGATGAGCCAGGGGTACCGGATTTTCTTCAGTCGAGGGAACCCGATCTGGAAGCTTTGAAAAGAGTTCCGGAAAGCGAGCGGTTTGGACAGGAGAAATCAGCCAAGCAGGTTTTTGACCGGCTGGCAGGTGCGTGGACCTATTGGGGCTGGAAGGGCAACTATTTCACCACGGAGGATGACGCACGGGCATTCTTTGATGAAATGAGGTATATACTTGCAACCCAGAGGGGAGCACCCAACTCTCCCCAATGGTTCAACACGGGTATCCATTGGGCCTATGGCATCTCACGTGCAGGGCAAGGACATTATTATTATGATGAAACCACCCGGGAAATCAAAAAATCCGACAGCTCCTACTATCGACCACAACCGCATGCCTGTTTTATCCAGTCTGTCGAGGATGACCTTGTCAACGAAGGCGGCATTATGGATTTATGGGCGCGGGAAGCAAGGTTGTTCAAATTCGGTTCGGGAACCGGAACAAATTTCTCGAACCTGAGGGCTGCCGATGAACCCTTGGAAAGTGGTGGCAAATCCAGCGGATTGATGAGTTTCCTAAATATCGGGGACAGCGCAGCCGGAGCCATCAAATCGGGAGGGACAACCCGCCGGGCAGCTAAAATGGTCATTTGTGATATTGATCATCCTGATATCGAGGAATTCATTAACTGGAAAGAAAAGGAAGAGCACAAGGTTGCTTCGCTTGTAGCCGGTTCAAAGGTCATTGCCAAACACCTGAACAAACTCTTTGGGGCTGTCAATTCTTCTGATCTTCCTCTGGCAAAGGCAAGTGATCCACAGTCCAACAAGGAGTTGAGGAAGGCAATAGTCGAAGCCAAGGAAGCAATGGTCCCCGAAGGGTTCATCAACCGAATTCTACAGTTTGCCAAGCAGGGGTACACTTCGATTGATTTTGCCGAAATAGATTCTGGTTGGCAATCTGAGGGATATGCAACCGTTTCCGGCCAAAATTCCAATAATTCCATCAGGGTTACCGACGGATTTATGGAGGCAGCCAGAAACGATCAGGATTGGGAACTGAAATATCGAACCAGCGGAGAAGTTGCAAGAACGGTAAAGGCTACAGACCTCTGGAATCAGGTCAGTCAAACAGCTTGGGCCTGTGCCGACCCAGGTGTACAATTCCATGATACGATCAATTCCTGGCATACCTGCCCCAACAGTGGTCCGATCAGGGCTTCGAATCCATGCTCTGAATACATGTTTCTTGATGACACGGCGTGTAACCTTGCATCCCTGAATTTGTTGAAATTCTATCATGACGGTCAATTTGATACGAGAGAGTTTGAACATGTAACCAGACTCTTTACGATCGTGCTGGAAATTTCAGTCCACATGGCTCAGTTTCCATCCAAGATAATTGCCGATCTCTCGTATAAATTCAGAACTCTCGGATTGGGTTATGCGAATTTGGGAGGTCTGTTGATGCATATGGGCATCCCCTATGATTCAATAAGGGGCAGGGCGACCTGTGGAGCGATAACGGCTCTCTTGACCGGCTTGAGTTATCGAACCTCGGCCGAAATGGCAAAAGAGCTAGGTGCATTCAAGGGATATGACGCCAATTCAGAAGCAATGTTGAGGGTAATCAGAAACCATCGACGTGCTGCTTACGGCCATACTTCAGGTTATGAAGGGCTGAAGATTAAACCCATACCTTTGGTGATGGAGGAATGTCCGCACAAGGAAATTGTCGAAAAGGCCCAGGAAGCATGGGATTCATCTCTTGAACTCGGCCAGAAGTTTGGATTCAGAAATGCCCAGGTATCGGTAATTGCCCCAACCGGAACCATCGGGTTTGTAATGGATTGTGACACCAATGGTATCGAGCCCGAATTCGCCCTTGTCAAGATAAAGACTCTTGCGGGAGGTGGTTATTTTCAAATAGTCAACCGGTCGGTACCTCGTGCACTAGAGGCATTGGGTTATGCTGATTATCAAATACAGGACATTGTTGATTATACCGTAGGTAAAGCCACTTTGGAAGGTGCTCCACATATCAATAGGGAATCCCTGAGCGAGAAGGGATTCCGCAAGGAGGATTTGAATAAAATCGAAGAGGATTTACCGACCTTCGTGGATATTCGATTTGTCTTCACTCCCGAACGGTTTGGAACTGGATTTTGTGTAAAGGAACTCGGAATCAAACTCGAGAAAATCAATCAGGTGGGTTTTGACTTGCTCTCGGAGTTAGGGTTTACACCGGAACAAATTGAAGAGGCCAATGAGTACATTTGCGGTGCCAAGACTGTCGAGGGAGCACCTCATCTGGAAAACAAGGATCTTCCGGTGTTCGACTGTGCCAACCAGAATGGCAAGAAGGGAACTAGGAGTTTGAGTGCCAATAGTCACATAAGAATGGTTGCGGCAGCACAGAGTTTCATATCGGGAGCAATTTCAAAAACCATCAACATGCCTACAATGGCCACTGTGGAAGATTGCAAGTCCGCTTATGATCTTTCGTGGAATCTGGGATTGAAGGCTGTTGCACTTTACCGTGATGGTTCCAAACTCAGCCAACCTCTATCTACCATTCTGGTCGGTGGCGATGAAATCGTTCAGTTGGCCATGGAAGAGGATGTGGATCAAACCACTCGAGTCCTGAATATTTCTGAAAAACTGGTTGGAAAGAGAAGGAAACTCAGCAACAGGCGTAAGGGTTATACCCAAAAGGCCACCGTTGGCGGCCACAAGGTTTACCTCAGAACTGGTGAATATGAAAATGGTGCCTTGGGGGAAATTTTCATAGACATGCATAAAGAGGGAGCAAGTTTCGGGGCGATGATGAATAACTTTGCCATTGCTGTGTCCCTTGGATTGCAATATGGCGTACCACTTGATGTGTTTGTCGAGGCTTTTGTAGGAACAAGATTTGAACCAGCCGGTATGGTTCAGGGTAATGGTACGATAAAAAACTCAAGTTCCATCCTGGATTATATTTTCAGGGAGCTTGCTGTCAGTTATCTTGAGCGGGAAGATCTGGCCAATGTCAAAATCGTAATGCAGGAAACACTTGAAGATACTCTGATTGTCAATGAAGGATCTCACGGTTATGTGAGATCAATGACTGATACCGCAGAGATTGTTGCAAGTGAACCTCCAAGAGTATCAGGGGAAGTTATTTCCTTGACAGAAATGACAAGCACATCCGGTTCGAAGAGTAGTTCCTCACCAAATTATAGCGGTGATGTCTGTGGTTCTTGTGGAAACTATTCCCTTGTCAGGAGCGGTACCTGCATGGTCTGTACAGTATGTGGTACTACCACGGGATGCAGCTAATCTGCTGAAAGAGATCAATCGATAAATGGGCGGTCTGATCAGATTGCCCATTGCCTAAGTCTCAGCTTATGGAGGAAGGTTGAGATTCGATAGAATTAAATTTCCCAGACCTTCGAATCGTGATATCCAATCAACAACTATCTGACTCGGATATGATATTTTACCGTTAGATTTCGCCTCTAGAAATACCTACCACACCAGTGCGAGCAACTTCAATCAGTCCAAGCGGCTCCACCAGACTGGCAAACTTGTCAATCTTTTCCGAAGGTCCGGTCAATTCAAACACAAAACTTTCCAGGGTTGAATCGACAACCCGAGCTCTGAATATATCAGCCAGGCGAAGGGCCTCTACTCTGTGATTGCCTTCACCCTTGACTTTCAATAGAGCCAACTCCCTTTCAACGGAAGGTCCTTCAATTGTCAGATCATGAACCTCGTGCACTGGAACGAGGCGTTCCAACTGAGCCTTGATCTGTTCGATAACAGTAGGTTTACCCTTGGTCATGATGGTAATTCTGGACAGCTTTCCCTTGTGGTCTACTTCGGAAACAGTCAGGCTTTCAATGTTATAACCCCGGCCAGAAAACAACCCGATGACCCTTGCCAGTACACCTGCTTCGTTATCCACCAGAACAGTTAGGGTATGGACTTCAAGGATATCCTCGGTCGGATTCCTCAAATCGTAAGCTGATTTTCTGGAAACACCTTTTTTCAATCTTAGAGAATTCATTTTTCTTCCACCAAATTAAACGAGGACGGATCCTTCCTTACCAACCAGTTGATCTTCCTGGACCTGAATATCCTCTTCAAAAATCATTTTGTTGTGAGGTTCGCCAGATGGAATCATGGGGAAACAGTTTTCATGCTCTGTAACCTGGCAATCAACAATAACCGGACCATCAAAGGCTACCATTTCCATTATGGCCTCATCAAGGTCTGCAGGATTGGATATGACAATTCCCCTGCAACCGAATGCTTCAGCCAATTTGACAAAATCTGGAAGTGCTTCTGACCATGAATGGCTGTACCTTTCACCATGCAGGATTTGTTGCCATTGTCTAACCATGCCAAGACGCTTGTTGTTGACAATGAATTGCTTGATGGGGAGTCGGTATTGGACGGCGGTTCCCATTTCCTGCATATTCATCAACCAACCGGCGTCACCGGAAACATTGATAACGAGTGAATCTGGATGCGCGACCTGTACTCCAATTGAAGCAGGTAGACCATAACCCATGGTACCCAGACCGCCCGAGGTCATCCAACGATTCGGTTCCTCCAATTTCATGAACTGGGCAGCCCACATCTGGTGTTGGCCAACATCAGTAATCAGAAATCGGTCATAACTTAGTGTCAGTTCTTCCAGTCTTTGAATTGCATATTGAGGCTTGATCCTGGTGTCTGAATTCTCATAACTCAAACAATCCCGGGTTTTCCAATGCTCGATCTTCCGCCACCATTTGTCAACTTCGAGCGAGTTGGTTTTCTTGCCCTTGGACCGCCACAGTTCAAGAATCTGTTGCAAGACAATTCCAGCATCCCCGACAATGGGTATCTCGGTTGGTATAACCTTGTTGATTGATGATCTGTCGATATCAATATGAGCTTTGGTTGAACCGGGGCTGAAATCACTTACACGACCCGTAATTCGGTCATCAAATCTTGCCCCGACATTGATCATTAGGTCACATTCGTACATCGCAATGTTTGCTTCATATGTACCATGCATACCAAGCATTCCAAGCCAATGGGAACCGGATGCGGGATAGGCACCCAATCCCAAGAGGGTGGATGTAATCGGAAATCCGGTTTCATCAACCAATTCCTGCAGGGTTCTGCATGCTTGTGTACCGGAATTTATGACTCCTCCGCCAGTGTAGAAAATAGGCCTCTCGGCGGTTTCAATCAAACTGACCAGAAACTCTATTTCGTCAGTATCACCCTTGGTTCTGGGATTATATTTGCTTTTTGGTGCGACATCTAGAGGGACATAATTACCCAAAGCAAATTGAACGTCCTTGGGAATATCAATGAGTACGGGTCCCGGTCTACCGTGCAGGGCAACATGAAAGGCTTCATGAAAGGCCGGCCCTAAGGCATCGGTTTCCTTAACCAGCCAATTATGCTTGGTACATGGGCGGGTAATGCCAACCGTGTCAGCTTCCTGAAAAGCATCGTTGCCAATCATGAAGGTTGGAACCTGGCCAGAAATAACAACAAGAGGGATTGAGTCCATCAAAGCATCGGTTAATCCCGTAACTGCATTTGTAGCACCGGGGCCTGAAGTAACCAACACAACTCCGGGTTTCCCAGTTGACCTGGCGTAACCCTCGGCAGCATGAACAGCTCCCTGCTCATGCCGAACCAGAAAATGACGGATTTCATTTTGCTGGAATATTTCATCATAAATTGGCAGGACAGCACCACCCGGATAACCGAATACCGTGTCCACTCCATGGTCCTTGAGCGCTTGAACAACCATTTGTGCCCCTGTCATCCGAGGGTATTTCGTCTTGCTATTTTCAAGTTGATCCATGGTTTGATTTACCTTTCTGATTTCATCAGGGTTGTAGATAATTTGACGGAAGAAATTCTGACCTGCAAAACTATATAGAGCTGGGAACTTCGAAGGTTAATAAAGGTATCCTCAGCCGTTTTCCAAATGGCTTGAAAGCTCATTGGCTCCCCCAACATAATTTCCCTCCAGCCATATTTGTGGTACGGTTATGGGTGTCTTGGGTCCCACGATGGGTTTGACCCTAGCCAGCATTTCATAGAGCGACAGGGGTTCTTTCACCACGTCATGATAGGTGAAGTCAATATTGGACTCACTCAACCGTTGCTTAGCCTTGGTACAATGCGGGCAGGTAACCTTGCCGAACAATTTGTTGCCCTTGATTGATGTTCGCTTGACATAAGCATTGATTACGGATTCGGTTAAAACCCCTCTGTTGAGGGCATTGCCTTGATTGACCACCTTGCCATCAACGATTACTATTGGTGCGTGCCATCCTCCGACCAGTAATGGTTTCCACCATTCGGACAACCATTCTCGTACCTCTAGCTTCACAGGTACATTGGCCAGTTCCGATTCCATGGTATCCTTGATAATATCAAGTGTTAAAGTGCATTCACCACATGGAATTTTTACCTTAAACGGTCCCCAGGCACCGGCCCATTTATACAATGTTATCGGAACAGCATTCAAGTTGTCGGTAGTTTCCATTTTTTCTCATTCCCAAATCAAGTACCAATCCCAAACAAATATTTAAATTATTTCGGTTTAATTTCAATCCAAACAGGAACAGAAGAAAAATTGGAAGCAATTTATTGGCAAACATTCAAAAAATAAATTATAAGACTTACGACTTATAAAATTAACCACTTAAGGAAGGAGAATTATATGTCAGACAAAATCAATCGCCGTGGTTTTATCAGAGGGGCTGCAGTAGCTGGTGCTGCTGCGGGTGCATTATCTGCGCCGTCGATTGCTAGGGCGGAAACCACAGTTCTCAAGCTTCAGAGTGCTTGGGGTGGGGGTATCTTTTATGAAAATACCCAGAATTATGTGAAGCGCGTCAACGAAATGGCCGGTGATGCACTTCAAATCGAGGTACTGCCTGTCAATTCCGTCGTTAAGACAAGCCAAATGCAAGATGCAGTTCATCGTGGAGTTCTGGATGCCGCCTTTTATGTACCAGCATATTGGTATTCAAAATCTCCAACGGCTTCACTGTTTGGTACAGGACCTTGCTTTGGCTGGTCCAGTCAGGAAGTTTTGGGCTGGGTCCATTACGGTGGAGGTCAGGAACTATTCAATGAGTTGATGGATACTCTTCAGTTGAATTTGGTATCGTTCTTCTTCTCACCGATGCCTGCCCAGCCGCTAGGGTGGTTCAAGGAACATATCACTGACGCTAGTCAAATGGAAGGTTTGAAGTATCGAACAGTCGGATTGGCTGCTGATGTTCTGCTTGAAATGGGCATGAGTGTTGTTCAGTTGCCAGGTGGAGAGATTCAGCCTGCCATGAAGTCCAACCTCATTGATGCTGCGGAGTTCAACAACCCGACTTCTGACAAGGATTTCGGTATGCAGGACGTTTCCAAGCATTACCACTTGGCTTCATTCCATCAAAGTCAGGAATTTTTCGAAGTAACTGTTAACAAGGACAAGTATAATGCACTTTCTCCTGAGTTGCAGGCAATTTTGAGGTATGCTGCCGAAGCTGAGAATTCCAATTTCTATTGGCATAATACAACCCAGTACGCAGAAGATTTGGTTTCCTTGCAGAACGATTACGGTGTCAACGTGTACCGTACTCCCGATTCTGTCATGAAAGCCCAGTTGGTCGCATGGGATATCGTTATTGAAAGACTCAGCAATGAGGATGCCTTCTTTGCCAAGGTAATTGAAAGCCAGAAGGCCTACGCCGAGAGTGTAATGAATTACCTGAACTTGAATCAACCTGATTACAAGTTGGCCTACGACCATTATTTCGGTAGTTAAAACAAGCGAATAAAACACGGGGGAGAGTTTATCCCTCGTGTTTTTTTAGGAGGAAGTATTGGAACGGATAATTCATGGCATGGAAGGAATAAGCCAGTGGATAGGTAGAGCCTTCGGCTGGTGCATTCTGATTCTGACCCTGTCGGTTTCTTATGAAGTCATCGTTCGGTATGTATTTAATAGCCCGACTGTTTGGGTATTTGACATGATGGTTCAGATGTATGGAGCCCTGTTTTTGATGGCAGGCCCCTATGCCTTGGCCCAGGATTCCCATGTCAGGGGTGATGTATTTTATCGATTGTTTCCAGTCAAGTGGCAAGCCAGGATAGATTTTGTACTCTATATCCTGTTTTTCTTCCCGGGCATGCTGGCCCTCTTTTGGTTCGGCTGGGAAATTGCCCAGGACAGTTGGAGATACAAGGAGTTCAGTTGGAACAGTCCGGCCAGGATACAGATTTACTTCTTCAAGACCTTGATTCCCGTTGCCGGTTTTCTGCTGATTCTGCAAGGAATTTCAGAGACAATTCGCTGTTGGAAGGCAATGTTTTCAGGTCAATGGCTTCCCCGAATTGAAGATGTTCATGAGACTGAAGAACTGTTGACCAAGTAGTTGGTTCACAAACACGATTTTTTGAAAGTGGTAATTTGAAATGACTAACCCCGAAGTAGCAATATTAATGCTGTGCTTGTTCATTGTCTTGGTACTTCTCGGATTTCCCATAGCCTTTACCTTGATAGCCATGGGGGTTGGTTTCGGGTTTTATGCTTATTACAGCGGATACGACAGCTTCCTCGATATATTCAACAATCAAATCTTTTACCTTCTGAATCAGAATACATATTCGGTAATGGAGAATGATACCCTGGTGGCAATTCCACTTTTCCTGATGATGGGGTATGTCGTCGAACGGGCAAATATCGTCAATCGCCTCTTCTATTCAATTCAAATGGCAGCAAGGCATTTACCGGGCTCAATGGCGATTGCTGCCCTGATTACCTGTACGATATTTTCTACCGCTTCCGGTATAGTTGGGGCAGTGGTCACCCTAATGGGATTGCTGGCCTTTCCAGCAATGGCCAAGGCTTCATATGACAAGACCTTTGCTTCAGGTGTAATTTGTGCAGGAGGAACACTCGGCATTCTCATTCCCCCTTCGATCATGTTGATCGTATATGCGGCAATAGCCGAATTGTCACCATTGCGTTTATATGCTGCAGCCGTGTTTCCAGGCTTATTGTTATCCGGTCTATATATTGTTTATGTATTGGCCAGATCCCTGATTAACCCAAGTATAGCACCCAAACCAGTCATGGAATCGGTACCACCACAATGGGAAATTATCAAGGATCTTATTGTCTCCTTTGTACCGTTAACTATCCTTATCCTGCTTGTACTCGGTTCAATCCTTGGCGGGTTGGCTACGCCTGCAGAAGCAGCTGCAATGGGTGCACTTGGGGGGTTGATACTGGCCATTTTCTATAAATCCCTGACTTGGTCAAGATTGAAGGAGAGTGTCTTTTTGACAGCTAAGGCCACCGCCATGGTTTGCTGGCTATTCGTGGGTTCCTGGACCTTTGCCTCGGTATTTTCCTATCTAGGGGGGCATGATGTTATTGAGCATTGGGTCTTGGCATTGAATCTGGAACCCTGGCAATTCCTGGTTCTTGTTCAGCTGATAATTTTCATATTGGGATGGCCCTTGGAGTGGTCGGAGATATTGATCATCTTCGTACCGATCTTTCTCCCCATGCTAGACACATTCAATGTCAATCCGTATTTTTTCGCAATGCTGGTTGCCCTGAATTTGCAAACCTCGTTCCTGACACCTCCGATGGCAATGTCAGCATATTATCTGAAGGGGGTACTCAAGACACAAATTGAACTTGTAGACATATTCAAGGGTATTCTACCTTATCTGGCGATTGTTATATTTGCCATGGTACTCATGTATCAATTCCCGCAAATTGCCTTGTGGTTTCCCGACTATCTTTTCGGTGAATATATTCCCTAAAATACATGTCTGGACGCAAAGCAAGAAAATATCTAACGGTTGCTACTTTGCTTGCCGATATTAAGGATCGACATACAACTTCTGTCGAATTACTTGCTGATTTATCGGAAAGTTCAAGCGAAGATGAATTCATTATTGACAGGGATCGGGCTCAAGTGCTTGACCTCATGACATTGCATGGCAAGCCTTTGGGTAATTTACATGGCATTCCTGTTGCCCTGACCTTGAACAGACCTGAAGGTTTTACAGGTAATTCCACAGTGGAAGATCTGCTGAACACCCATGGAGCCTTGGCTGTCATACTGAATTCAGACAAGATAAAAGCCAGTTCAGGTGCCACTGATGTATCAAGAAATATTTTAATCTCATCCATCGGGCAGGCAGTATTGGAAAGCAGGCCAAGTCTTGGCTTGGGGATCGGAAGGGGACATGATTTTTGTTTGACCGCATCTGAACAGGGTCTGTTCAGTTATGTACCTTCATTTGGTAGTGTTCCAAGACATGGATTGACTGATAATCTCAATTCACTCAACAGGGTAGGTTTACTTGCAAATTTCTTTGAAGATATTGCCTACTTAGGTGATTTGGTTTCGTATTATGATTCAAGGGATGGCTTAAACCTATCATATCCTCCACCGAATCTGGTGAAAACATTTAAAGATGAACCACCAGTTTCCCCTGCCTTATGCACCTATGACCTAAATGATATTCGATCGGATTATGTCGAGGATTTCAATTTGGTCATTGATGAATTGAACACGACCAAGGATCAAGTCGAGTTACCGGATTTTTCCGAGATGATATCCAAGTTCGAAACCGAATTAAAGGGTAATCCCGACAACTGCTATGTCAGGAAATCATTGTATGAGGAAATATTCCGACCGGGTGACAAAAAATCCGTGGAAGGACAAACACTGACCGATATGGAGGAGGTGTTTCTTCATCTGGGAAGATATTTCGAGAGGTTCTTTTTGGATTATGATGCCTTGATCCTGCCTGCTTCGCAAGGGAATGTGGATGGCGATGGTTTTATATCACCCATCACCAAGGTGGCAGAAATATGTGGTCTTCCAATGATAACATTACCTGTCTTGAAGGATAAGAATGACGCACCTTTGGGGTTGCTGTTAATTGGTAAATATTGGGAGGATGATCGGTTGATGCGAACCACTAACTGGATTATAAATCAATTGTTTGATTTTAACTTTGTAGATGAGTTGAAATGAGGAGGTTGTTTACAAATGAGCTACATGACTAAACTCATAATCGGATTGGGGGCAACGGCCTTGTTTGCAACTTTTGTTTTGGGGCTGGCCCATAGTATAATTACTGGATTTGCCGGCTTTACGGGCGGTCTTCCGTTCCTCGTGATTGTTCTGTTTGTCCTAGGACTGGCCTCAACCGATTATTATCTTGAATGTGTAAAGAAAGATAAAAGTAAACCCCAATCACATTGAAGTGATTGAGGCTATTCCTTCAGGTCAATGTTATAACCCAAAGTAAAATTTGTTGGTTTTATGAACCTTGAGGTTTTCGTTGCTCCATAAAGCTGTCAAATTCCCTTTGATCTTTTGCTGACTTAAGGTTTTCCAGAAATTCCTTGAACTCCCTCTGCTCCTTAGCCAGACGGTTAAGGGTTTCTGCCTTGTATTTTTCAAATGCCGAATTTTCAGTCATTGGTAGTGATCCTACGATTTTTTTTTGATATCTCTTGCCAAAACGATTGGTAACAAGCAGGAAAAACAACACAGCCAACCCGAGTATCCAGTTTACAATAAACGAAACAACCATTACTGCAACCCAGGCCAATACTCCCTGCTTATCCATCCATCCGATGAAATCGTTCCAAACTTGCTTTACCTTGTCCATATTTTTTTCCTTAACCTAATTTGTGTTATGGGATAAAAACTTTATCCTGTAATATAAATAGCATTAACATTAATTGTTTTCAAGTATTATTTTGAAAATAATCCCAAACCCCTCAGATAATATCCAACTCCTGATTCCAGAATTTGTTCCGGTTCGATTGTGCTGGCCGCATCAAATGACTTTCGTCCATATAGTTCCACGACACCATGGCTTAGGGCCCAAATGTGATCACAAATCAGGGTTACAGGAGGTAGGTCGGGTTTCATAGTAAGGTCTGTAATTCGGTCCAGGGCATTTTGTATCACTTCCTTGGCACTCTTGGCATGTATGGAAAGTTCCGGGTGATCTCTGGGGAAAATACCCGATTCAAACATGATGATGTAATGACCAGGAAATTTTTTGGCGAATTCCAAATATGCCTTGCCTGTGGCACGAAATGCTTCCCTAGGATTGTTTTTCTTTTTTTGGTAGGCATCATTCAACATCGTCCGAAAATTCTTGTATCCCTCAATTGCCACCATCTGCAGCAACTCTTCCTTGGATTTGAAGTGTCGGTAGGGGGCTGCAGGTGAAACTCCTACCCGTTTGGCAGCTGCAGCAAGGGTGAAGGCTTGCGGCCCATATTCTTCGACCAAATCCAGGGTTGCCTGCTTCAGGGCATTTTTCAAATCGCCATGATGATAATCTTTTTTGGACATGTCTCAGTTCCAAGACTCAGGTTTTGATTCCTGTTTTCCTTTCACTTGCTATTTTTGCAAGTTCGTATTCGGTAGTTTGATAAATATAGTTTATCCAGTTGGAGTATAGCAAATGGCCGTTACTTCGCCATTTGTTTATCGGTTTTATTTTCGGATTTTCATTTGGAAAATAATATTTGGGCAACTGTATCTCGATACCCTCGGCATTCAAGTCCCGGTTATACTCGTTCATTAAAGTATCCGTACTGTATTCAAAATGATTCATGATATAAAGTGAATGATGCCTGATATCCTCAATGAGGCAGGGGCCCGTCTCCTGAGAACCCAGCAGGGTTTTCAAACCTTCGGATTCATCAATATCTTTCTGGTCCATGCCAGCCCATCGGCTTACAGGTATGTAGATATTATCTGAAAACCCCCTCAGAAAAGGTGAGTTGGTTTCATGATTTGTCTGGGGATAACAGCCGAACAGCTTTCGGTCAAATTGGACCTTTGGTAAATTATACCAATAATACATCATGGCCATCCCACCCCAACAGATACCAAAGGTGGAATGAACATTCGATTGTGTCCAATCAAACACGTCACATAGTTCCTGCCAGTAATATATTTCCTCGTATTCAAGGTGTTCAATCGGAGCGCCGGTAATGATGAGCCCATCGAATTTCCTATCCTTGATTTCCTCATAGGTCACATAAAACTGATTCAGGTATTCCATTGAGGTAGACTTGGAAACATGTTCTGTCATCCGGATAAGGGTAAAATTGATCTGGAGTGGGGTAGAACCAATTAACCTGATGAATTGGGTTTCCGTATCAACCTTGTTGGGCATCAGATTGATCAATCCGATTTCCAGGGCTCTTATATCCTGACGCAGGGCCTTTTTTTCTGACATGACCTGGACACCTTCTTTCTCCATAACCGAGAAAGCGGGAAGATTGTCAGGTATTACGATGGGCATAACTTATTCTCGAAACTGGGGTAGGGGCTAATTATAGTCTTTTGGCGATCAAGATTTCAAATTGTTCCACATTCGATACTTCGGCCAAATCCTCGACGGAAACCTTGATTCCCCAATTCTTGGCCATGGCTTCGTATCGTGGAAGTCTTTCTTCAACCAAATCCTGATACATCGATCTGCTGAATTCATCAGGGTCCAGAGCTTCGATATCAAGCCCTTCAACCTGTTTTGCCAGAAAATCCGGTCGATAATACATCGGCTTGGGGGAATCGATAAACCGCCTCAGCAATTTTTCCTTCCAACCTTCTGTAGGTTCAATAAATACTGGTAACATCAGGCCAGACAGAAATTCCATCAAGGAATCCTCTGGATCAAATGGATCAATGACCTCGCAAATTGATCCACCGGTATCGCAGACAAAATGATTGTATCCATAAATCATTTTGGCTCTTTCAATGAAGTGTTCCGAATCCTCAAGCGAGTTGACTTCAGCACGTCTATGTATGTTTTGTCTCCTGGAATATTCCTCAAGGGATAAGCCCCCCATTTTTCCGCTTCCAAGTTTTCCAAGGAAAGTTGACAGGGGATCCAAGTTGTTAAAGGAAATATTCGAACAAATATATATTGAGTCGGACTTCAAAAGGTTTGCAAGAAAGGGGTTTTTCATTGCTTCCAGCTTGAAATTATCAACGATGTGTTCGCCCATATACCTTGTGCCAATACGATAATCTACAGAGTAGTGGTACCAATTCCCGGTATTACGGAGAATGTTTGAAATATGGGTTTTTCCGACTCCCGACATGCCGAACAGCATTACTCTTTTGCTTTTTGCCCGAAGCCAGTCTTTACTTGATTTGTAAATCATTGTTTATTTTCCGAACATAATTTACCGATGATGATTCATTTCTATTGTCAGTAGTATTTCGTCAAACATAATTGTAGGTATATTATTTGAAAGAATATACCCCACACATAAACATATAGTAGAAGATTGGGATTTAATAATTTTTCATTAATTGAACGATAAATTTTTCCGGTGAGAACAAATCGATAAACATAATTTTGTTAAAATGCCGGTACTTGTAAAAAATAATACAATATTTGCAGGGAGTAGATTTTATCAATGAACAAACAAAAGAAAATTGGTTTGGTGACTGGAGCAAGCCGAGGAATAGGTAAGGAGATTGCAGTTACACTAAGCCAAAATGGTTATTTGGTAATTTGCTGTGGACGAAATCAAGCAGAGGATAATTTTCCTTCAGAATTGATCTGGAGAAAAGTTGATGTTTCAAGGGCAAGTCAGGTTGGCGAACTATGCAAGTACATAGAATTAAATATTGGGATGGTTTCTTTGGTTGTTAACAATGCAGGTATACAGTTGGAAAAGACGATTGTGGATACTACTGATGAGGAATGGGATCTGGTAATTGGTACCAATTGTAAGGGTGTATTCAATATTTGCCGGGAATTTATTCCCCATATGGAAAGGGCAGGTGGTGGATCAATTATCAATATCGGTTCGATTTCCGGTAAGAAAGCCGACCCTGGTTTGGCAATTTATGATGCTTCCAAGGGATTTGTTCATTCCTTGACCAAGGCTATTGCCGTTGATCATGGACCGGACATCCGTTGCAATTCAATCTGCCCTGGTTGGATAAGAACGGAAATGACCGAAACGGCATTTGAAACTGCCAGAAGCCCGGAAATTGCCGAGAAAGATGCCATTGCCAGACATCCGGCAGGAAGATTGGGAAAACCCCGAGATATAGCAAACCTAGTACTGTGGTTGGCATCGGATCAAGCATCATTTGTTACAGGTCAATGTATAGATGTTGATGGCGGGTTGAATTCAATTTCCACGATCAGACCTGATTTGTTTTAAATCTCCCTTGACCTAAAATGAATTCAATCTGTGATTGTACCAGAATATTCATAGTTCAATTTAAAGTTGTGAATTGAACCTAGAATGAATAGGTTAGGGTGAGTAATCTCTAGAAACCAATTCCTTACATAAATCATCATTGATTTGGATGAAGAATTCTAATTTGTAAATAAGGTAAGCAATGTCGTTAAATGTATTAATTTTAGGTGCTTCTTACGGATCACTTCTTTCAACAAAACTGCTGATGGCGGCTCATAATACGACTCTGGTATGTCTGCCGGAAGAAGCAGATTTAATCAACAAGGAAGGCACAATAGTTCGAATTACCCGTCGAGGTGCATCTGAACCTGACTTGATTCACTCCTCGGAACTCCCTGGAAAGGTAAAGGGAAATACCCCTGAAAATGTAAATCCAAGTGATTACGATATGATTGGTATGGCCATGCAGGAACCTCAATACAGGGCGCCACCGGTTTGGGATCTTCTAAAGCGCATTGCTGCTTCAGGCAAGCCTTGTTTATCCATTATGAACATGCCCCCGATCGTATATTTGAAAAGGATTCCCGGACTGGATACTGAACCGTTGAGATCATGTTATACTCAACCGAGGGTTTGGGATGATTTTGATCCAGACAATTTTACCTTGTGTAGTCCTGATCCACAGGCATTCCGGCCACCAGAGGAAAAACTGAATTTCCTGCATGTCGGTTTACCTACTAATTTCAAGGCTTCCATGTTTGCCAAGCCTGAACACAATACAATTCTCAACACTTTGGCCGATGATATTATGGCAGCACGATATAAGGGTAATGAAATTCCGGTCAAGCTTAAGGTCCATGAATCACTCTTCATTCCGATGGCCAAATGGAGTATGTTGCTAACAGGTAACTACAGGGCAATTACCGAAGGAGATCCACGGTCAATCAAAGAAGCAGTTCATAGTGACTTGCCCTTATCGGAAGAAATCTACAGCTGGGTTGACAGGGTTGTTCAAACCATGGGGGCCAACAAGGAAGACCAGGTACCTTTCGAGAAATATGCAAATGCTGCAAATTCCCTTCTCAAACCTTCATCAGCAGCAAGAGCGGTTTCTGCTGGAGCCAAGTCTATTGAGCGGGTTGATAAATTGGTTCAAGCCATTGCTAGAAGTTTTGATTTGATCAATCAATCTGTTGATAAAAATATAATGTTGGTAGATGAGAAATTAGTAGAAAATAACAGGGATTAATTGCTACCCATTTGAATACAATAATTTCTGATAAAGAACCTAATCAAGCAATTTACAAGAAATATTCGCCCAACATCTTGTTAGACAAATAATCGGAGGAGGGCTTAATCTCTCAAGTAAAATATTTTTCATAATGGTTTTCACGCTCTGATTTTAGCATTCCTGCGGTTTCATCCATAAACCTGTTTCTTTCTTCTCTTGTCTTGAATACCCAAATGCAAACGGTATCCTTGCTGTGATAGATTGCTTTCAACTCATCATCTATTTCACAAATGTTTTGCGGTACTTCTACTTGAATGCAATACATGTTTTTATTCCCATTCTATGGTTCCTGGTGGTTTGGAAGTGATGTCATATGTCACTCTGTTTACACCCTTGACCTCATTGACAATTCTGTTAGAGGTTTCTGCCAGGAATGATGCTGAAAAGGGATAAAACTGGGCTGTCATGCCATCAACACTTGTAACTGCTCTAAGTGAACAAACGTGATCATAGGTTCTGCCATCGCCCATCACTCCAACTGTCCTAACAGGAAGCAAAGTGGCAAATGCTTGCCAGATGTCGTCGTATAACCCATGAATTTTAATTTGATCTATGAATATCGTGTCGATTTTCCGTAAAATCGATAATTTCTCGTGAGTAATATCTCCCAGGCACCTGATAGCCAAACCGGGGCCGGGGAAGGGATGTCTACCCAAAAATTCCTGGGGAATGCCCAACTCCATCCCCAAGTCCCTGACCTCATCCTTGAACAACTCCTTGAGTGGTTCTACCAATTTAAACTCAAGATTCTCAGGCAATCCTCCCACATTGTGGTGAGATTTAATCGTTTCACTTGGACCTCCGGTAAAACTTATCGATTCGATAATATCCGGATAAAGTGTTCCTTGTGCCAGAAACTCATGACCCTGCAATTTTTGTGCTTCATTTTCAAATACCTCAATAAAGGTTCCACCAATGATTTTTCGCTTATCTTCCGGGTCGGATACTCCCTTCAATTTTTCAAGAAACAGATTTGATGCTTCCACAAACACCAGGGGGATCTGAAAATTCTCCCGGAACATCGAAACCACTTGGGTGGCCTCATTTTCACGTAAGAGACCATGATCAACAAAAATGCATGTTAATTGTTCTGGAATTGTCCTGTGAAGCAAAACGGCAGTAACCGTTGAATCAACACCTCCGGAAATTGCACAAATTACCTTGCCTGAACCAACCTGTTCCCTGATGAGTTTGGTTACTTCATTCCTATAGGTGCCCATTGTCCAGTTAGGCTGGATTTCTGCTATGTTCAGGAAGTTTTCCAGAAACCTTGAACCATTGACTGTATGGTAAACCTCCGGATGAAACTGAATTCCAAAGAACTTGCGTTCAAAATCAGCAATGATTGCATTTGGACTGTTACTTGATTTGCCGATTTGAACAAATCCGTCCGGAAGACATGAAACCTTGTCTCCATGGGACATCCAGACAATCTCTTCGCCTTCCTGAAACAAATCCTTGAAAATGGAACACTCTAGGAAATCCCTATTTGGATTTACCACCGCCTTGCCAAATTCACGAACCTTGCCTTTCTCAACCATTCCTCCCAATTGACTGGCCATGATTTGTTGACCATAGCATATTCCCAAGATCGGAATTCCCAACTCGTAAATCATTTCGGGAGGTGAATAGGGGTTCTCATCAACGACACTTCCAGGACTACCCGATAGAACAATTGCCTTCGGGTTTCTTCGGTTTATGAAGTCCTCGGTGACATTTTGACAGGGATGGATTTCACAATAGGCGTTTAGTTCTCTGAATCTTCTGGCAATTAATTGTGTTACCTGACTACCAAAGTCGATGATAAGGATTAGATCATGTAGATTTGGGTTCACTTTATTCTCATGAAATAGTTCCGATTTGGAATCGGTATTGTCAAAAATTTATATGGAACTAATACCAAAAAATAGAATGGAATTGGTGTAAGTTAGTGGAATTGAATATCTTTCCTATTGATTTGGAATTTATTGATTAGCAAAATTTAAACAGAAGTGGATTTACTCCCCATGGTCGATTTACGTGCAAACAGAACTAGAAGAAGAGAGGGTGGCGGGGCCAGAAGAAGGGCAGAACGAACCACTCTCAAAATAGAGACCGCTAGGTTTATAGAAAGGAGTTTACCCAATCTGGACCTGTTTTCGGATGAAGCATTGGAAATAATCGAAAACAATGCCGAACTTTTGCTTGAAGAAATTGGTGTGGATTTCAAGGATAATCCCAAGGCACTTGAACTCTGGAAGGATGCTGGAGCTGATGTACAAGACGAGCGGGTTCGACTGCCGAGAGGGCTGGCAAAGAAATTGTTGGAAACGGTACCCACAAGTTTTACCCAGCATGCCAGAAACCCTGCAAGGAGCGTTGAAATTTCCCCCAAAACCCTTGTTTTTTCTCCTGTTTATGGACCACCCTTTGTCAGGACACAAAGTGAGGGAAGACGCTATGCCACCATTGATGATTTCCAGAAATTTGTAAAACTGGGGTACATGGCAAAATGGCTTCACCACTCTGGGGGAACGGTTTGTGAACCCACTGACCTGCCGGTTAACAAGCGTCATCTCGACATGGTTTACGCCCATATCAAATATTCCGACAAGCCCTTCATGGGGTCAGTTACAGAACCTTCCAGAGCGGAAGATACCCTTGAAATGACCAGAATATTGTTCGGCAATGAATTTGTTGACCAGAATACAGTCTTGACTTCCTTGATCAATATCAATTCCCCATTGACCTTTGATGCCGTAATGATGGGTGCTCTGGAAGTATATGCACGCTCAAACCAGGCAACGGTGGTTTCCCCGTTTATTGTTGGCGGTGCCATGGCACCTGTTTCCATCATTGGAACCCTTACCCAGGTATTGGCTGAAGTGTATGCCGGGATTGGATATAGCCAACTTGTCCGAAAAGGTGCGCCGGTTATCTTTGGAACATTTGTCACTTCCATAGACATGAACTCGGGTGCTCCGACTTTCGGCACACCGGAGGCTTCGAAAATTCTATATGGTGCCGGCCAGTTGGCCCGAAGATTAAATATCCCCTTCAGGTCGGGGGGAGGATTATGTGGTTCAAAATTACCCGATGCCCAGGCAGCCTATGAATCAAATTCGACTCTTCAATCGAGTGTATTCGGAGGGGTGAATTTCATGTTGCATTCCTGTGGTTGGTTGGAGGGAGGTCTGGTTTCCTCTTTTGAAAAATTTGTCATGGATGCCGATCAGTTGGGAGCTTTGCACACCCTGGCTTCACCGATAGACATTTCAACGAATGGGCAGGCACTGGATGCCATTCGTGAGGTACAGCCAGGAGGACATTATTTGGGATGTCAGCATACCCAGGATAATTTTAAGACGGCTTTCTGGAAAACCGATCTTTTTGATTACAAACCCTTTGAAACCTGGTTCGAGGACGGTTCCAAGGATACCTACACCTTGGCCAATGAGAGGGTTGAATATCTGTTGAGGGAATATCAGGCACCACAACTTGATCCTGGAATTGAGGAAGGGTTGGGGGCCTTTATCAACAAGCGTAAGGAATCAATGCCGGATTCCATGGTATGATATCCCCCCTGATCACCTGTTGGAAACCAGGGGGATTTGAGATTATGAATTAAACTCGTAAGCACGTTCACCATGTGCTGACATGTCCAGACCGGTTACTTCGTCTTCAACACTGGTACGCATCTGCATGAATATACCCAATACTTTTACGATTATTGCGGTAACTACAATGGTAAATACACCAACGATGATGACAGAACCAATTTGGGCAACCCAACTTGCTTCAGCAACGAAGAGGGCAATCATTATTGTACCGAACATTCCGCCGACACCATGAACGGCAAAAACATCCAAAGTATCATCAATGTTAATGATATTCTTGACAAATCTGACGGCCTCCTGACATAAAACGCCAGCTATTGCACCGATGATCAAGGCTTCGATCGGGTTTACAAAACCGGAGGCAGGAGTGATGGATGCCAATCCGGCAATGGTACCGGTTACCAAACCAACCAGTGAGGCCTTGCCGTATTTGATTTTCTCCAACAATACCCAGGTAAGGGAGGCAGATGCGGCAGATATGTGAGTAACTGTCAGAGCCATGGCAGCACCTCCATCGGCGGCCAGTTGGGACCCACCATTAAAGCCAAACCATCCGACCCAAAGAAGGGCAGCACCCATCATGACCATACCTGGCCCGTGTGGGGGTTTGCCTTTATCCTTACGGGGACCGAGGAAATAAGCAATGACAAGAGCGGCCAGGCCTGCGGATTCATGAACGACCAATCCCCCTGCAAAATCGAATGTACCTACATCCTCACCATAAATTCCACCGGCAGAAAGAAAACCACCACCCCAGATCCAATTAGCTATCGGGGCATAACACAGCAGCATCCATAGACCGGAAAAAACCAATACAAACCCAAAATTTATTCGCTCAACATAAGCACCAACAATAAGTGCCGGGGTGATTACAGCGAAGGTCATTTGAAAGGCAAAAAACAATACTTCAGGGATGGTTCCTGAGAGTGTTTCTGAATCAACACCCAAAAGGAAAACCCTGTCCAGACCTCCCCAAAACATGGAATCTCCACCACCGAAAGCAATGGAATATCCTACGATCAACCATAGGATACTCATCAAACAGGCAATTGCGTAACATTGAGTAAACACACTCAATACATTTCTAGCTCTAACCAATCCCCCATAAAATAGGGCCAACCCAGGGAGGGTCATTAGTAGAACCAAGGCAGTTGCAACTATAATCCAGGCTGTATCTGCTCCAACCATTTCTAACTCCAATCTAACAATTTACAAATAGGGGCTTTACCCCAGTGACTATTTCGTTTTAGGTGAATAAATTGGTTTTCTGGCTCCCGTTCAACAATTTCCAACCATGCGGTAAACCGAACTACTGAACATCCATTGAGATCAATCAAATTTGGATGTCATGCGTCATTTTTCCATGAGCCTGTCCGAGCAAGGCCAGTGAAGTACCGAGAATTTACTCTGGGTAACTTCCTAGTCAGAATCTAACCAATGTATCCAAGATGCAAAAAATGCATCTGAATTGGAATTAATCAATAATTGCCAACCCGGAAAATAAAGATAGGACATAAAACAGAAAAATAAAAGTTAAAAATACCGCCCCGGCAAATAAACCTGCAACAATGTCATCCAACATGATACTGTTGGTGGTTTTCTGTCTATCAATTCGACCGACCCAAAAGGGTTTTTTTATATCAAAGAACCGAAATAGCAGGAACAAGGATAGCAGGGATAGAAATAGATATTTATCCAGAGGAATTAAATAAGAAATCAAATTCTGAAATAAAGGATTGCTGTGATGGTTCTGGGCAAGAAATAACAAAATTGTGTCATTTGTTAATAAACCACTCTCAATTGCAAACAACCCAAGGGTCAGGGGCCAAAGTGCAACCAATTGACCAACCAACTCATCAATCACTACTTCTGAGGGGTCATTGGATGCGAATGAACTTATGGATGCTTTTAGGCAAATTGTTCCAAGCCACCAGAATAACAATGGAAGTATTATCAAGTAAAGATACCCATATTCCAGAGTTATCAACAATCCCCCAATGACTATCCCTGCTAAGGAAGCTACTGTACCTGGTGCAAATGGAAAAAAACCGAGGCCAAAAACGGTTAATACGCACTTGGAAAAAAAAATAATCATCTCGAAATAGACACGGTCGCCAAAGCCAGAATGCCCTCTTTCCTCCCAGTAAAACCCAACATTTCAGAAGTGGTTGCCTTGATGCTGACCCGTTCCGTACTGATTCCCAACTGTTTTGCCACTCTCTTGCGCATATCCATTACATGAGGTTTGATCTTGGGTTCCTCACAAACAAATGTGCAATCGATCGAGGCTATGGAATAATGTTCTTCCCGGAGTAGCCCATTGGCATGATTTAGGAAATGGACAGAATCAGTACCTTTCCAGGCTGGGTCTTCAGGAGGGAACCAAGTGCCTATGTCTCCCTTGCCCAAGGAACCATAAATGGCATCTGTTATGGCATGTAATCCCACATCAGCATCTGAATGACCTTCAAGTTTTTTGTCAAAGGGAATTTCAACTCCGCATAGCACTATGGATTTTCCTGGTACAAGCTTGTGAACATCAACCCCTTGTCCTACCCGAACATCATGCACATCATTTTTTGACATCATTCTTGCATACTCCAGATCCACAGCAGTCGTTATCTTGTAATTTTCCTTTTCACCCTCGATGGTTGCCACCTTCAAATTACCAGCCAAAGCTATTTCGGCACAATCAGCTGTATGGCCAGTTCTTTTTTCGTAAGCCTGAAGGATTTGGGAATAATTGAATCCCTGCGGCGTCTGGGCGGCACTGAGATTTTTTCTTGAAACGGGATTAATCAAATGGTTGTCTTTGAATTTCCAAACCGCATCTGAAATTGCTACTATCGGTACTATACCCTCATGTGATTCCAGTAATGATACCATATTTGTAATCAACATGGCCGAAACAAAGGGGCGGGCTCCGTCGTGAATCAAGACATGTGAAATATCCTGGTTTTTGAGATGTCGTAGTCCACTATAAACAGATTCCGTCCGGCTGTTTCCACCGAAGGTCAATTGATATTTACCGCGAATATTGGGGGAAACAGTTTCCTCAAATAGTTCCTTGTGTTCCCGGGATATAACAACCACACACGAATCAACTTGGGGATGGGATACAAATTGGTTGATAGTTTTTTCCAAAACCGTTTCCAATCCAATTCTCTGATATTGCTTGGGAGGAAACAATCCTGCTCTGGTGCCCGTACCGCCTGCAACAATTATGGTAGCAACCTTCATATCCTTAACTGACTTATTTTCTATACCTTAGGTTTCAAACAATTGTATTATTATTGAAAATATTTACGCAAACAAATGGTCTGGAGATTTTTCTCACTTAGAGCAAAACCTGGCTAATAAATCTTGCAGAACTTCAAGCAAATCATTTATCGGGCAGAAAGATCATATTCAAAAGGAACTGGATTCAGATTGAATATTCGGGATTAGTGTTTTTAAATCCTGCACCCTTCATTATGATTTATTGTATTATTGAAAGTAATTTTTCGTAATTCAACTACGAAACCATGATAGTAAGTTCGTAACTTAAACGATGTTCATATTCAAATATGAGTCTCATAAACTTCTCTTAGGGATTTTCTGAATTGTTAATGAATATCTGTACCTTGACTTTAAGGGTAATGTAATTTGCTGTCACTTGTGAGGGTTAAATCCGGGTTTGAATTACTCTTTGCTTTGGTAAGCAAATGGTTTTCGTACATATTGTTGGCAATATTCCCCTTGATCATCGGAGCTACGGTCCTTGTTTGGGAGGATATAGAACAGGGGATATCAACAAGGTTGGCAGTTATTGTGCTAGTGGATTTTGTCTATGTAATTGCCGTAATTTCCGTACTTGGCTATCGAATTCTACGGTCTTTGGGTTACGAAAGGGATCCCGAGGTTGAAAACCCCCTTAATCTTACGCTTGTCAAGGTATTTACAATTGTAGCTGTCATACCGACCGTATTGGTCGCCATTGTAGCCAGTCTTGGACTGAATGTGGGAGTTGGTGAACGAGTGTATGAGGAGTTGACAGACGAGCTTAACAGAGCCCTACATGCTTCCAACTCCTATGTTGATGAAAAAGCTGACGAACTTGAAAATTACTCGAACGAACTTTCCTCGTTTTTGGAAAATCAGTTTTTAATATCACCAGGCCTTGATTTGGGTGGAACAAGGCAGGTAATGCAGAATTATCAGAGTGAAAAGCTGGGGGTACCCGGTTTCGCCTTCATTATTGACGGTAATTGCCAGGTAATTGTCAGGGGGGTACGAAGCTATCTTTTCGATTTTGATAATCCGCCCAAGGACTTGATGGAGGAAATTACACCCGATGGAACTGAAGTAGGGGATTTTGAGGGTTGTGGTCCTGAATTAAAATTACACAGGGACTTTTCCTATTTGAAAATTCAATATATGGAAGAAAACAACCAGAAATCCGGAGTGGTATTTGAACGACCCAACTCCAATTTGCTTTATGCCCTGATCAAACTTGACCAAAAGGTTGATCAGTACCTCTATACAACCACGGATGTCAGTTCACCGATCCTTCAACTACGCAAGTCCCTGACCATTCAACCGGAAAAGTCAAAGGATCTGGTTCAGGAATTGGGGTCAACGATATTTCAATATTCCTTGGTTTTTCTGATCTGTGCCGTATTTCTTGTCATCGCCATGATACAATTCGGATTCCTGCTGGCTGAAAGAATGAGTAGACCGGTCAAGGATCTGGCCCAGGTCGCACAACGAATTGGGGATGGTCATCTCAAGGAAAAGATTGAAGTAAGGGGCAAGGACGAGATTGCAAAATTCGGTCGTGTTTTTCAGGACATGGTCAGAAAACTGGACAAGAGCATAAGTGAAGAGATTGCAATCAGAAACATAGCAGAGAGCAGGGAGAAGGAATTTCGGGGTGTATTGTCAAGTGTTTCGGCTGGTGTAATAGGCTTGAGTGATGATGAAACCATTGTATTTATGAACAGGGCAGCTGGACAACATTTGAGCTTGGATTACAACCTCTTCAATGCAAGTGATCAGACTTCCTTTTCTGCAGTAAAACTCAAGGAGGTAGTTCCTGATTTTGCTGATCTGCTCAGCGAGTTGTCAAATTCGCCCAAGTCACTTGCCCAAGAAAATCTGCAGATCAGTGGTGAAGATGGTATGGTCCATCTATTCGTTCGAATTGCAAAGCGGACAGACCCAATGGAAAACCTTGAAGGATATGTGATTGCCTTTGATGATGTAACCGAACTGGTTAATGCTGAGAGCAAGGCAGCATGGTCAAGTGTTGCACAACAGATTGCGCACGAAATAAAGAATGCCATGACCCCCATTAGCCTTGCGCTGACCCAGTTGGAATACAAAATCGGTGATGAACTGGAAGAATCAAAAAGGGATCAGCTTAGTAAATATACAGTTACGATTCATGAATGCATGCATGGTTTGATTCGGATTTCGGATGAATTTTCCCAATTTGCCAAACTGCCGGATCCCATTCTCATGCAGGAAGACCTTGTTGGTGTTTGCGAGGCAGCTTGTGAATTTGAGCGCAACAGGGGAGAGGATGTAGAGATAAAAGTTGAATCTTCGCTAGAGCATTCAAATATAAATTTGGACAGGGAACTCTTTTATCAGATGCTTACAAACCTACTTAAGAATTCACGAGAGGGGATAGATACCCGCAAAGAAAAATTCCCTGACCATAAATTTGATCCTCAGATAAGGATGATGCTTCAGGAACAGGATAGTTGGATTCTGATCAGCATATTGGATAATGGGGCTGGATTCCCATCAAATTTGGATTTGAGTGAGTTCAAGAAACCATTCATAACGTTCAGGGAAGGGGGAACCGGTTTGGGTTTGGCCTATGCCGAGAGAATTGTCGAGGGTCATGGCGGTGAATTGAAATTGGGCAAATCGCCCTCATTTGATGATGATAATCACCAGGGTGCAATGGTTCAAGTCCGCTTACCAAAAATGGTATAACAGAACAGTAAAATTAAGAGGCAAACGAGCAAAAAATGGATGATATCTTAATTGTTGATGATAATTCCAGAATTCGGAGCCTGGTTGCCGAAATTTTGCATGACAAGGGCTATTCGATCCGACAGGCCAGTTCAGGTTCCGAATGTCTTGAGGAATTCAAAAAAACCAAACCTTGCATGATTTTATTGGATATTCGTTTGCAGGATCCTCAAATGGACGGCCTACAGGTACTTCAAACCATTCGTAAGGTTGATGCTGCCACACCCATTATCATAATGTCGGCACATGGCAATATTGAAATTGCGGTAAAGGCAATGCGCCTGGGAGCGTTTGATTACATTGAAAAGCCGATTAGGGTTGATCGATTGCTATCTGTGGTAAGGAATGCCATGGAGTTGGTATCACTCCGAAGGCAGGTAAAAGTACTCAGGGTTTCGCAAAACAATCCCAAACTACTCATCGGTTCTTCAAGGGTTTTCAAGAAGTACAAAAACTTGCTGGATCAAATGTCCAAAAGCAATGCCCGGGTCCTTCTGTCTGGACCCTCCGGAAGTGGCAAGGAAACCGCTGCAAGGTTTATCCATGCCCAATCACACCTCGCGAAGGGGCCATTCCTTACCGCAAACATATCAACGATGGATCCTGAAAAAATTGAATCCATACTGTTTGGTACTTCTTCAGATAACGAACAAAGGGTTTCAGGACTAATCGAATTGGCTCATGGAGGCACCTTGTATTTGAAGGAAGTTAGTGCACTTCCGATTGATCTCCAGCAGAAGCTTCTCAATGTCATCGTGAAGAACCAAATCGTCAATGAGGGAGGCATTGAGACCCTGAAAGTAGAAGTCAGATTTTTATCGGCTACCAGCAGGGATATAGAACAGGAAATTGAAAATGGGCAATTATTGCCTTCCCTGTTGGAAAGATTGGCAACCTATCGGATTGAAGTGCCACCTTTGGAAACAAACAGATCAGATATACCCGAATTGGCAGCAAGTTTTCTTTACCTCTTTCATAAAACCCAGGGTTGGCCATTGCGTGAATTATCCAAAGAAGCAGAATCGTTTCTTGTTTCTTCCGAATGGCCAGGTAACATTCGCCAGTTGAAGAACATAATCGAAAGAATCCTGATAACAGGTAAATCCGAGGACCCGATAACAGTCGATGAAGTTGTATCTTCATCAGCCGAGGTAAATACGGATACCATTTCGGTAGTTTCCGGAAATTATCTGAGTTTACCTTTGCGTGAAGCCAGGTTGATATTTGAAAGGGAATATATTTCTGCCCAAATTAACCAATTTGGTGGTAATATATCCAAGGCTGCGCAATTCATAGGGATGGAAAGGGCTGCCTTGCACAGGAAACTCAAATCACTCGGTATTGTTACAAGAAACATTTCAGGAAGCAGGGTAGCTGGTTTTGAAGAAGATATGTAGCAATTGGGGCTTGAACAATTAAGGTTTTACCCGGTTTCTACGCCAAGGGCATTATTGATATATGAAGATTCTAATCGTTGGTGCGGGTCAGGTAGGAAGCCAGATTTGTCGTTATCTGGTTCGAGAAATGGATTGTGAGATTACAGTCCTGGATAATAATTCGGATAATGTTGGCCTGATCACCGACAAACTGAACATTATTGGTGTCGTGGGTGAGGGAACAAGGGGTGAGGACCTGAAACGATCAGGTATAAAAAATGCCAATCTCATTGTTGCTGTCACCCCATCGGATGAAACCAATGTACTTAGTACATTTTTTGCCCGCAAGCTCAATCCTGACATTCAAACCATTGCCCGAATTCGCAATACCGATTATCATGAGTTTGTCAGTGAAAAAAACGATGGCTTCATTGATATTATAATCAATCCTGAAGGTGCCGTTGCCGATGCCGCACAAAGATTGCTCAGATCCAAGCAGTTGTTTTTCTACCAAAACCTGTTCAATGGCAAGGCACAGGTTATTGGATTGAACCTGAATGAAAAAAGCAGCGTCCTCAACACTTCTCTTCGCCAACTTTCCGAAACATTTGAAGGATTAAGAACTTTTGTTGTAGGGTATCGACGCAATAATGTACTCCAATTGGCTAACCCGGATGATCAACTGGTTGAAGGCGACAAGGTTTATCTGATTGCTGCAAGCGATGATTTGGAAAGGACTCTGGAAATATTCGGTGTCGAAAAACCACCATTCCATCGAGTCATTGTTATCGGCGGTGGCAAGATAGGATTGGATTTCACCAAACGTGTTGAAAAGAATTTTAACAACTATCAGCTGAAGCTCATCGAAATGGACAAGGAGCGGGCTGAAACCATTGCGGGGGAATTAACGAGGGCCATTGTCCTACAGGGAAATGGAATGGAGGAAGATCTATTGAATGAGGCAGGTATTCATACTGCCAATACAATTATTTCCTTCACAGAAAATGATAAATCAAACCTGCTGATGCTCTATAAGGCCAAAGAGCTTAATCCCAATATCACTACAATTGGATTGATCAAGGATTATGGGTTATCCAAGTTGGGCGAATCAATGGGCATCGATATTGTACTAAATCCTCAGACTACTACAGTTTCTTCCATAATTCCGAATGTCAAACCTTCAAGTTTCAAGCAGGTACAAATGATTGGGGAAGATGAGGGTGAGGTTTGTGAGGTACTCATTGAACGAAATCATGAAATTGAGAGCAAGCAGTTGGGTGAAATCAAGATACCCGTTAAGTTCGGGGCGATTTTGAGAGATGATGAGCCAATCGGCTTTAATACCCAAACCAGAATTCAAGTTGGTGACCAAGTAGCACTATTCATGCTTTCAAAAGACACAAGGAAAGTAACAAAGTACTTTAGTGTAGATGCTTATTAAACCTAAAATAAGCTTTATTTCACTTTCCATCGTCGTTAGCGGAGTGACTATGTTTGCTCCGGCCTTTTTGGCTCTCCTTAACGATGATCACCAAACTTCTCAGACATTTTTCTATCAGGGTCTATTAATTGCCCTGATAGGATCTTTCTTGGGAATAGCAACACTGAACCAGGGTTCAAAACCGTCTTTGCGAAGGGATATGATTGAACTGACAATCATATTCCTAGTTTTGCCGATCTTTTTTGCCTTACCTCTCTATACCTTGGTAAACGAATTTGATGCTCTTGATTCGTATTTCGAGGCCATTTCATGCTTTACAACCACTGGTGCAACCCTGATTGAAAATTACGTGGGTGAAGTTCCGCCCGCCATACATCTATGGCGGGCCTTGGTGGGATGGATGGGAGGGCTCGTCATGTGGGTTACAGCAGCTACAATCATTCAACACTTCGGCTTCAACTATTTTTATAGTGCTCAAAGCATTGGTGTCGAAGACAACGACGATTCCGACCGGGGGGAATTGAGTTTTGAAGAGCAACCCCTTTATAGAAAGTTTTCAATTCTTCTCCCCTATTACCTTGTACTAACACTTATTTTTTGGATTGGTTTGTACATTTTGGGTTCATCAGGATTAAATGCCCTTGTTTTTGCGATGTCGTCACTATCAACGAGTGGAATCGTTGGTGAAACGGCATTCTTTGAATCTGCATCAGGAATTTGGGGTGAAATTCTGGTGGTTTTATTGCTGCTTTTCGGAATTACCAGACTGCTGATATTTTACTGGTGGTATAAGCCGGTTTTCAGGGATTTCTATCAGGATTCTGAAATACGTCTGGCTTCGAAAATTGTTTTTCTGGTTCTGATCGGAGCACTTTTGTACGATTGGCAGTTATTGATTCAGCAGTATAACGAGGAAAGTATATTGCTGATTATACAAAATTGTTGGGGCGTAATATTCACTGTAATTTCCTTTCTGACCACCACGGGTTTTGAAAGCACTTATTGGTTCGCTTCATCAGATACCCAGATAGAAGGATTTCCACATCTTGTCCTTCTTACATTGGTTATTATTGGTGGTGGAGTGGCAACGAATTCAGGTGGAATAAAACTATTACGCCTGAAAATACTTTTTGAAAATGTCTCTAAGGAAATGTTTCATCTTTTGTATCCATCGGGAGTGCAACGAAAAAAATCCTGGAGTTTGAGAAACATAGAATCCGGTTGGGATGAGGCTTGGCTCATATTCACCATGTTTTTCATAACCGTTGTTGTGCTGTTGCTTTGTCTTGTGATTATCGGATTGGATTTTAATTCCGCCCTGACGGTTTCCTTGGCGGTAATTACAACGACAGGACCGTTGGTTGATACTGTCTTGGGAGAAACCTTCAGTTTCGACCAATTGGGAAATGTATCCAAGGTGGTTATTTCATTGGGAATGATAGTAGGGCGTTTGGAAATTATCCTGATCATGTTTTTTCTAGGTAGGGATGCCTGGAGAGGTTATTAATCTGTATCCTAAATCTGAGCACGATATTTTCCTGTTGGGTTAAATTTCTCTTGTTTTTTGCAAATATTTGTTTAAATTGCGTTATGGTTCACAACAAAAATATTATAAGGAACAGGTTTGATGGCAAACCAACAGAACCGGCTTCAGGATGCCTTTATCAATACAGTTAGAAAAGAGAAGGTTGGGGTCACCATTTTTCTGGTGAACGGAGTTAAATTATCAGGTAGCGTTACTTGGTTTGACAGATACAGTTTATTATTGAAGCGGGATCATCAGGTACAATTGGTATACAAGCATGCCATCTCAACAATTATGCCCTCGGAGAGCATAGTGATTGAGGACGATTCTGATTTGCTCGATAATTCGGTGTAATTGTTTCCAATTTCAAAATAATTCTCCCCAATACTTATTCCAGCATGTAAGTGTAATGGATTGGTATTGTTTTGGTTCAAAAAGACCTTTGTCTAGAACAGTTTACAGGAATTTTCCTGCTGTAAACAGGTAATTTTGATCAATTAGTTGGTTGAATCACCCATGCATTTAGTAAGAATCACTAAAAATTAGAACACTCTAAAAGGTGTTTCTTTCGTGATAAATAAATCATCTCAGGACAATCTAATGGTAGGTTTTGAGAATGAGTATTAGTTTAGGAGGATTATTTAGTGCGTAATTTCTTTAAATTGATGGCCCTTTCAGGTGCCCTGGTGTTGGGAACCATCGGACTATCCAAGGCCGAGGATTCTTCAGATCCAATCATTATTCCGCTGCACAATTGGTCAAGCCAATTGGTTATGAGCTATGCCGTGGGACAAATGTTCGAGGAAATCGGAAATAATGTTGAATACATTACCACCGACAGCCAGGCAGTATATGAATCAATTCGACTTGGTGATGTAACCCTTGAATTGGAAGTTTGGGAAGGTGCATTCGGCAACTCGTTCCGTGCCGCGCTTGAAAAGGGTGGAATTCATGATGCAGGTGATCATGATGCCTATACTCGCGAGGACTGGTGGTATCCAATGTGGACCAAAGATGCTTGTCCAGGTCTACCTAGTTGGGAAGCCCTGAACGAATGTGCTGCCATATTTGCAACACCCGAGACAGGGGACAAAGGCAGGTTTCTTGGTGGACCTGTTGACTGGTTGAAGCATGATGCCGAAAGGGTCGAAGGACTTGGAATGAACTTTGTGGTTGTCAATGCTGGTTCGGCCACAGCTCTCTGGGCTGAACTTAAATCGGCCGAGCAAAACAATCGACCAACAGTTATCTTTAACTGGACACCAAACTTTGTTGATGCCGTATGGCCCGGCGAGTTTGTTGAATTTCCTGCTTGGGAAGAGGGTTGTGATGTTGATCCCGCTGTCGGGTACAATTCTGAAACAACCTATGATTGTGGTAACCCGCCAAATGGTTATCTGAAAAAAGCCGCTTGGGATGGCATGCCCGAAAAATGGCCAAGCGCCTATGAGGTGTTGAAAAAGATCAATTTCACCAATAACCAGATTGCAGAAATGGCCAAACTGGTTGATGTTGACGGGTTGGATCCAGAGGATGCAGCAACCGAATGGTTGGCTGCCAATGAGGATCTTTGGAAACCCTGGTTGATGTAAATTAACAATTTCTATGCCCGTGTCCATGGACACGGGCATAGCCATTTAAGTAAATTAACCCCAAACAATCCTGAAGTTACATTTTACCCTTTTCAATATTCTGTTATTATTGACTTATCTTACGGTTTGAAAATCCATTTCAAATTTTGATAGATAACAGGGTATCTGTTGACAATTACAGGTTAACATGCGTTATGTTCGGAAATAAAGAATGACAGAGTCCAAAACAGTCATTTCGTGTAGCAATATCTGGAAACTCTTTGGGAGGAATCCGAAGGGCTATTTGCAGGGTATTCCCGATGATACGCCCTATGAAAAAATTGTTGAAGATGGGTATATTGCTGCCGTCAGACAGGTTTCATTGGATATTACGGAAGGTGAAATGATTGTTATCATGGGACTTTCCGGTTCAGGAAAATCAACACTTGTCCGTTGCTTTGCCAGACTTCTGGATATCACCAGGGGGAACATTTGGGTTGATGGCGAGGACATCGGAAAAATGTCGGAAAACCAGCTGATTCAATTGCGTCGCAAGAAAATGGGTATGGTTTTTCAGAATTTTGGTTTATTACCCCACCGTACGGTGTTGAACAACGTAGGCTTCCCATTGGAGATGCGAGGACAAGGAGTTCATGAAAGACATGAGCGTGCCATGGAAATGATCGATTTGGTTGGTCTCGGTGGCAGGGAGGATTATTATCCCAGAGAATTATCAGGTGGACAGCAGCAAAGGGTTGGTATCGCCAGAAGTCTGGCCATTGAACCTGACATCTGGTTTTTGGATGAACCATTTTCCGCCTTGGATCCTCTAATACGCCGGGAAATGCAGGATGAGTTTTTACGGCTCCAGGAAATGCTCAACAAAACGATTGTCTTCATTACCCATGATTTTGATGAAGCCTTGAGATTGGCTGATAGAATAGCAATCATGAAGGATGGTGCCATCGAGCAATGCGATACTCCTGATCAAATCGTGCTTAAACCTGCAACAGAATATGTCTCCAAATTTACCTTGGAAGTCGAAAAGGCCAGGGTTGTCCATGCCAGGGGTATGCTTCAGGCAACCCGAAATCCTGAAGGTAGTATTGCAAATTTTTCAATATCAGGGGAAAAAACGATCCAGGAGCTTGCCAGAACCCTTGTAAATGAGGAATTTGAATTTTATCCGGTTGAAGACAGCGCTGGTCAAAACCTTGGATTCCTGAACCGACAAGAAGCTCTGGAGTTACTTATCGGGCCAAACAATGCTGGGTAGTACCAATTTATCTTCCAACGGATTCCTAGGGCTGAACAATAAGCATTGGACCTTTATATTCCTAGCCATAACGCTTGTATTGGCATTATTCAAGGGAATCTTTCCCGAAGGTTTGACCAGACCTCCGGAATTCCTAGTATTGCCCTTTGCCGACTGGATCAATTTCTTTTTTGTCTTCCTCAGGGATGATCTCGGTCTGATTTATGTATCAAGAGCCATCTCGGGGGGCGTTGAGTGGTTACTTGATATTACAGCCAATCTCCTATACGGCAAGCATCGGTGGCCCCGCATTGGTCCCATCCCATGGTCTGCAATCGCGGCTACGGCTTTTGTACTTGGATATAGCCTTGGTGGTTGGAGGCTTTCACTGATTTCAGGTGGAACATTCATTTGGATAGCTGTCATGGGGCAATGGAAGTGGGCCATGGAAACACTTTCGGTTATCATTGTCGCAACTCCGATATCGGTTTTGATCGGTCTGATTTTTGGAACTCTTGCTTGGCGAAGCAAAATATTCGAAAGGATCCTGAATCCAATCCTTAACGTGGCCCAAACCATGCCTCATTTTGCCTACATGATTCCGGTAGTTGTCTTTATTGGTGTAGGCCCCAAGGCAGGAGCGATTGTAACAGTTATATTTGCCGTACCTCCAATGATTAGAATGACCCTCTTGGGATTGAAAAGTGTACCACCTGAAGTTATAGAGGGTGGTAAAATGGCAGGGTCAACCGGATGGCAGTTGTTGAGATTTGTCCGCATTCCCTCGGCAAGAACAGAAATACTTATTGGTGTAAACCAGGTCATCATGCAGTGTTTGGCAATGGTAGTCTTGGCAAGTTTCATTGGTATGCCTGGATTGGGACAAAAGCTACTGCAACTCCTGCAATCACTGAAAATAGGACAATCGGTGGAAATCGGAATTTCCATCGTGCTCATTGCCATAACACTGGATAGGTGTACCCAAGCATGGGCCAAGCGGCAACCAATTCATTTTCCAAAGGGGACCTCCATCTTCCTGCGCCACAAATTCTTCTTTTCCTGGTTGGTCTTGTTCGTGCTGTTTCTGGTTTTAGGTAAATTCATTCCCATCCTTGAAGAGGTAAAAAGAAATCAGGCCCTTTCAATTTCTTCTCCCATTGAGACCGGGGTTGATTGGTTGGTAATCACACTTGATCCTGTAACACAATGGATCAGGTGGTTTCTCATTACCTGGATATTAATACCCTTGAGGAATTTTTACCTTTGGGTACCCTTTACAGCTGTTCTTGCTCTCTTGGCATGCATTGGTTTCAGAATAGGGGGAGTGAGATCAGCTCTGATATGTACAAGCTTCTTTGTCCTGATTGCCATTTCCGGTTGGTGGGACCGTACCATGATTACGGTTTATACTGTTACCGTAGCGGTTATAATAGCAGCCATAATAGGATTTCCGATGGGTGTTTTTGCCAGCTTTGGCGATCGATCTTCCAAGACGATCTTGCTTATATGTGATACCCTTCAAACCTTTCCGAGTTTTATCTACCTCATCCCGGTTGTCATGCTCTTCGGGGTTAATGATGTGGCCGTGATTGGAGCAGTAGTATTGTTTGCTGCAGTTCCCTTGACCCGATATACGGTAGAAGGCTTGAGGAACGTGGACCCGCAAATCATTGAAGCTTCCCAGATGTCTGGTGCAACCAAGTATCAGACACTCTTCAAGGCTCGTCTCCCAATGGCTATCCCGACCATTATGGTAGGGGTAAACCAGTCAGTCATGTTTTCTCTTTTCATGGTAATCATAGCTGCATTTATCGGTACCCAGGATTTGGGACAGGAGATGCAACGGGCTCTCTCCTTTACTGATGTAGGGAAAGGATTGGTATTGGGCCTGATCGTTTCATTTATCGGTTTGATGGTCGATCACCTGATAATGACTTGGTCTTATTCAAGAAAAAAGGCCCTGGGTATCAATTGACCCGGACTATGGTTGTAAGGTGGTGGTTCCAATTGAATTGGACCTAGCCAAATCGGGATTGAGGGACATTCGGAGATATTTGTTTTGGGCAAAATGTCTGCTGAGATCATCATAATATTGCGACAGGGGATGACCACTTTGTCCGGTCGCGATTATAAATTCTGATTCATCCAAATTGGAAAAATCATAAACCCCTCTGTATCCGGCACCGTGATCGGATGAAAATATATCGGGAAATTCCCCAGTCGGGGATGATCTGTTTAGGGTATCTATACTACCTGAACCCGGATATCTGATATTGAGCCAGGACATTAATGGTGCAGAACCCAGGGGAGTATGGTCGTGGTTTATCTGATGGGCCGTACCCCATTTCCACAAACTGATATCTTCGCCATAGGAAGTTACCAATGCCCGGAGTGTATCATCCAGGGCCAATGAGGCTATTGTATCACAATCTTCAACCCGCTCAGTCTGAATGAAATCACACCATGAGGAAGCACCATCAATATCCCTGAAAACCCGTTCGAGGAAATCTGCATCGGGATAGGAATAATCTTCATAAATGGTTCCAAGTTCATCCTGGGTTATCAAGCGGAATATAGAAACCAGCCACTGGGAATATATCAATGGTTGAGCCTTATCCTGATCCATATCACCTACCCAGTCATTCAATAACCCCAAGGCGTTGATTTTAAGAGCAGATTGTTCATCCGCAGGATTGGCTCCTATCAAATGCCCCATACCGCGACTGAATAGGGGAACCAAAGTCCTGGCCGTTTCCGATACAATATCAATTTGGGTCTGAATGGTACTTTGCTTGGAATGGATGGGCCTTGTTGTGAGAATATTATTTAACCTTTTGTATCTTTTCGTGTCATTCCAGGAAAAACTCAAATGCTGGGGATACTCCTGATCTACGGGTTTGTTGTTTGTGTTCGCAAGGTACCCGGCACTAGGATTTATGATTCTTGGCATATCTTCATATGGTATTGATCCATACCATCTGTTTCTGTATTTCCACCCTGCCGAGGGCAAACGCCCTTCGGTTTCATGGAAAGAACTTCGCAAGGGAGATTTTCCAACCAATTGATAGGCGATATTATCACCATCCGATATAAAAAAGTTCAAACCAGGTGTATGGGCCTTGCCCATGTGCTGGAGACCATCATCAATGGTAGCAGCTTTCATAAGTCCGATTGCAGCTGAGAGAGATGTGTTTTGGGGCTCAAAAAGTGTCCAGGCAAGGGATGCTACATGACCATCGGGAACAATTGATTTTAAATTGTAGAATTTTTTTGGAATGACAGGGCCATTTTCTGACCAGCTCAGTTGAATGGTAGTAGGCAAGGCCTGTCCCTTTACTTCAATATCAGACAATCTGTTTCTGAAATTCCTGAAACCTGTTGGTGTCAAATACCTATTGTCGTTGGTTGGGTCCAATCTCTCGAAATAAAGATCCTGATCATCAATATTGGCAAAGGTGATGCCCCAGGCCAGATGCGATGATCTGCCAGCAATAATTGCCGGAACACCCGGTATAGAAGCACCAATCACACCACCGTTGGACAACTCTAGACGGGCAAGATACCAAATTGATGGAACGGATAATCCCAGATGAGGGTCGCTGGCTAATATGGCTTTGCCATTTACTGTTTTCTCGGGTGAAACTACCCAGGCATTCGAACCGCCCCCGAATCCGAGAAGTTCACCAACATTCAACCCATCGACACCTTCTTCGGATTGAACCTCACTTTCTCCAGCATCAATTTCCAGAGTTGATGAACTGCCAAAAGGAATCAGGTTGGGGCTGTAGGCATCAGGTAATATGGTTTTGAGTTTTTCCGGTCCCAGTTTTGACAATATCCTTTGTCCAAGGATTTCATTTTCCAGATGAGAAGCCAATCTGACTGCCTGCAGGTTCAGGATGGCAAGACTGTCAATGGGAGTCCAAGGATGAATGGGTGTTCTGAAAAGCAAGAATTCCGGTGCACCTCTACCCCTCCAGATTGAATTGACCGAATTCAGGTGTGTATTTACACCCCTGGCATAGGCTTCAAGTGCTTCAATGGTTTGCTGATCCTGGAATGGTAGGGAGTTAGAAGCCAGATCATAAAGGTCAAATCGACGCATCAACTCATCGATTTCGATTGTTTCATTTCCATAGATTTCCGATAACCTTCCTTGCGCAACCCGACGCAAGTTGGTCATTTGCCAGAGTCTATCCTGTGCATGAACATACCCCAATGCAAAAAATACATCATTGTCAGAAGTTCCAAAGATATGGGGGATATTATGTTCGGTTCTTACGATCTCAACTGGGTTGGAGATGCCCTGAACCTGAAAGTTACCAGTATAATCTGGCAGTGATTTTGACGAAAAGTAATATAGAACACCCAGAGTCAGTATGATCAGAAATCCAAAGATCATTAATATCCTGAATATCCAGCGAAATAGAAAAAGCATACCTAAGTCTGTAATAATTCTTTATTTTAGCATCTAATCAATGAGGGAATTTCCATACCTGTATATTCCAAATTGAAAATTATGGTAGTTTATCCGGGATACCAATCCAATAAACCAATTATTTTACGTTTTGAGACCCTCAAGTGAAAGGTGAGATTTATATGCTTGGATTTAAAGCCTAAGTAATTACTTTTTCATCAGGTACTTAATTGGATTTACAAATTATCTACCGATCAATAAATCAAAACCGAACAGGAAAAGCTTACTTGGCAATCAACACCGGAGCTTTTGAGAAAAGAAAGGATGAATAAATGGCTAAAGTTGCATTTGTTGGATTGGGGGTTATGGGCTTTCCCATGGCTGGCCACCTTAAGAATGCCGGGCATGAGGTTAGTGTCTATAACAGAACACAGGAAAAGGCAGATGAATGGGTTCGAAAATATTCCGGTACCAATGAGAATACACCAAGGGAAGCTGCCCTGAACAAGGAATTTGTATTTACCTGTGTCGGTAATGACAATGATTTGAGGGAAGTTTGTACTGGAGAAGATGGAATTTTTGCCGGTATGGAGAAAGGATCAATTTTCGTTGATCATACGACTGTCTCGGCAAAGGTGACCAGTGAATTGCATGAAATACTTGATCCCAAGGGCATAGGTTTCATTGATGCACCCGTATCGGGTGGTCAGGCAGGTGCAGAAAATGGCCTCCTTTCAATCATGTGTGGAGGTAGCCAGGATGTATTTGATCAGGCAGAAAAGGTCATGGCCTGTTATGCAAGGATTTGCAAATTGATGGGAACAACCGGTGCTGGCCAGCTTGCCAAAATGGTTAATCAAATTTGTATTGCAGGTATTTTGCAGGGGCTTTCCGAAGGTTTGAATTTTGCGGACAGGGCAGGTTTGGATGGCCGGAAGGTCGTCGAGGTCATATCCAAGGGCGCTGCTGGTTCCTGGCAAATGGAAAACCGATACTCCACAATGATTGATGGTGAGTTCGATTTTGGTTTTGCCGTTGACTGGATGCGCAAGGATTTAGGTATCTGTCTTCAGACAGGAGATGAAATCGGTGCAAGTCTACCTCTGACTGCCCTTATTGATCAATATTACAAGGATGTACAAAAGTTGGGAGGTTCCCGGTGGGATACCTCCAGTTTGATTCAAAGGCTGAGGAAGTTGGACGGAAAAATTTAGGATTAGTTGACAATTATAATCTGGTATATTTTGTTCCTGAGAGGGAAGCACCCACTATCAATCCCTTTTGTCCAAAGACAATTCCGACGACATCGGAATTGATATTGATGGTATCTACACCAATAAAGTCACTTTCCTTCAGTATAGCAGCTTCAGCGTTTGCTCCCAGTTTGAAACCATCGGAATTATAGAATTTCGACAAGGCCTGATCTGTCATAAAGAACAAAATGTGGGAATATTGTTGAGCACCTAACTGCACCCCGTAATTGAATTGAGCCGAAGAATAGTATTCGAGGGTTTTCTCACCAACTCTCAAAGCTCCTTCTCCATAGGAACCACCAATTACAAAACTGGCCTTGGTTACTACAGGTATAATCAGCATTCCCTTTGCCCTGACCATCAGGTCTTCAGTATTGGGAACCTCTTCCAGAAGGAAGAGCAACGAGGAATCCACTTTCCTCTCGATTTCTAGGAATTTATCCTTGGCTACAAGCCCGGACGTACTAATGCCAAATATGAATCCAATTACCAATAATAACTTGGATACCTTACCAAATATATATGTCACGATTGCCTCCAAGATCTGCTCGTAAATTCTTGGTTAAGTTTATTCTTGAATTTATTACGTAAAATTTAAACAACAAAAGTGAATATTTCAACAAATAAATGAAACAGTCGGAGTAAAAAATCGATACAAGTTGAAATTTATGGTATTTTACATGCACTCAGCGAGTCACCAGGGCAATGGCAAAAAACGGCAAGGTAATCTTATGACCACACAGTTAATTGAACAACATGTTGGGATAATCGTGTCCAGCAATGGTTTCGGTATATCGTTTTGAATTCTATTGAAAGCGGTAAATTATTTTCAATTATGTTGTGTTTGATATTTGAATACACACCATTATGGACGAAATGCCAAAAATTATTGACTGGTAAATGTATACACTACTCTTTGAGATACTTGATAATTACTGGTGCAAAATAGGTCAATACACCTGCACAACCTGCTCGTTTAAATGATGTCATGGTTTCAATGACCGTTTCCTCTTCGGGAACCAATCCTTGAATGATGGCATTTTGTATCATGCTGTACTCACCGGAAACCTGATAGGCAAAAACGGGGGTATTGAAGGTATCCTTTACCCTTCGGCAAATATCCAAATAAGGTAGTCCAGGCTTTACCATAACCATATCTGCGCCTTCTTCTAGGTCCCTTTGTACCATTCTGAGAGCTTCGTCTGAATTGGCCATGTCCAATTGATATGATTTTTTGTCACCGACCAGTAAACTGCCCGCACCAACAGCATCCCTGAATCCACTGTAAAATGAAGAGGCGTATTTGGCCGAGTAGGATAATATGATCACATCCTTGTAACCGTTTGCTTCCAGATTTTCGCGGATCAACCCGACTCTGCCATCCATCATATCGGAGGGACCAATAATATCCGCTCCGGATGCTGCATGACTCAAGGCCTGCTTACCCAAACAATCAATGGTTTCGTCATTAAGGATTATACCATCACTGACCAATCCATCATGTCCATTTATATTGTATGGGTCCAAGGCAACATCCAGCATTACTAGCAACTCGGGATATTCCTTCTTGATGGCCTTGGTAGCCCTATTTGCAAGATTATCAGGATTCCAGGCGTTGCTGCAATCTGCACTCTTGTCTTCTTCTGGTACGCAGGGGAAGAGTGCTACCGCTGGTAAATCGAGTTGGTGAAATTTACCTATTTCTTTAAGTGCTTCATCAATTGATAGTCTGAAAACACCCGGCATGGATTTGACTTCCACCCTTTTATTTGTTCCTTCGCATATGAATACGGGCCAAATAAGATCTGAAATCGAAAATGAGGTTTCCTGAACCAAATTCCTGATATTTTTTGATCTCCTCAATCTTCGAGGGCGGGAACTAGGAAACCGGTATGCAACTATTTTCATTGTAAAAGGGTCAAATTTGGAGAAACCTTGAGGAAATGAAATAGTAAATTATTATACACATTCAAAGATATATGTTGACTGCTTCTTTGTTTGCAAATTGTCGAAATCAGAGTGGTTAAATCTCAAAAACCCCCAACTAAAGACTAATTCCCATACCCTTGGAGGTTAACAATTTGCTTGTTAGGTACTTTCCAAAATTGAAATTATTTTAGTTTGCAAGTTTTACTTTCAGTTAAAGTTCCATACATAATTTGCTCAATGAAAGAACTACCTCCCAAAGCTCCAGCCATACTTTCTGAAACTCCAGAAGGTTTGGATGTAAGAATGATGTTGCAATTTATGGAGCAGTCCGGGCGACCGGTAATACATATTGCACGTGATGAAAGAAGGTCAGAGGAGGTAAAGGAATTATTCAGTTTTTTTTCACCCGAAACCAGGATTGTTGAATTTCCTGCCTGGGATTGTCCGCCATATAGCCGGATTTCACCCAATCCCCGTGTAAAATCGAAAAGAATATATACGTTGGGTACCTCAAGGGGCTTAAGAAGAAAAGGGAGGTATGTAGTTCTTTGCACGGCAAACGGTGCAACCCAGAAAATTCCACCTCAATACGTATTTCATAATTCGCATTTCAGAATTGAACTTCAACAGAATGTAAATCCAACAAAATTCCAAAACTACCTGACATTGATGGGTTTCAATAATGTTTCTAAGGTACTGGAACCTGGAGAATTTGCCTTGAGAGGCGGGATAATCGATGTTTTTCCTCCAGGATATGGCAATCCTTTTAGAATTGATTTTTTTGGGGATACGGTTGATGGACTCAGACAATTCTCACCCGAAACACAAATTACTGTTGGACGAAGGAAGAGGGTGGATTTCTTTCCTGTGTCAGAAGTGATTCTCGATGAAGGTTCAATAACCAGGTTTAGAAAAAACTTTCGTACCCTGTTTGGAATCAACCAGGATGACCTTTCAATTTACCAATCCATTTCAGCAGGAATTCTAGTCCAAGGAATCGAGCATTGGTTGCCATTCTTTTATGACAAGATGGAATTGATCTTCGATTATTTTCCGGAAGCATTTGTTTTTATAGAAGAAGAAGCAAGGCAAAGAATTTCATCTAGGCAGGAATTCATCAATGAACTTTATGAATCCAGACGGGCAAATGGCTCAAGGACCAATCATTTCGAACAGAATTACTACCCATGCCCACCAAAAAATTTCTTCGTGGATTACAAGGGCCTCCAAAAAACTATCAAAGCTGAAAACAGATGTGTTATTTCTCCCTACAAAGTCCCTGCCAGATCAGGTGTTCACTCTTGTGGTGGCAAACGTGTTTCATCAATCAAACCCGAAAGGGACTTAAGCAAAAGCAGTATTAACAATTTACCAGAACTGATTCGGGAAGAACTCACCAAGCGAAATGTGTTGATTGCATGCTGGACTCAGGGATCTCTTGAAAGGATTGAAGAGTATCTCAGGGATGAGAACATTACTCACATACAAAAAGTAGAAAATTTTAATAACCTTCGTGATTCAAACAATTTATTGATGATTGGAGTGTTAAAGCTGGCTTGGGGTTTCACCTGTGATGATTTAACGGTAATTACCGAGCAGGATATTTTTGGTCCTCGCAAGAAAACCCATTATTCCAAAAAGAAATCAACAGCAAATTTCCTCAAGGAATTCGGTGAGCTATTACCTGGTGACCTAATAGTTCATAGAGACCATGGAGTAGGTAAATTCCTGGAAATTAATAAAATTGTTACTGCCGGACGAAACCAGGATTGTATTGCCTTGGAATATTCTGGCGGTACGAAGCTATACTTGCCCGTTGAAAACATGGACTTGTTATCGAAACTGGGCAACAATGAGGCCAAGCTTGATGTAATTGGTGGCACAGCCTGGCAAGAACGCAAGGCAAAACTCAAAAAAGATTTGCTTGTCCTAGCAGGTGATTTGGTTGCTACTTCAGCCAAACGAAAACTTGAATCAGCACCAGTACTCAGATACGAATCGAAAGAATGGGATTTACTCCTATCAAAATTCCCATTCATGGAAACAGCTGACCAGGAGAAGGCCATTGCGGATGTCCTATACGATCTTGAAAGCGGAAAACCCATGGATCGGTTGATTTGTGGAGATGTGGGATTTGGAAAAACCGAAGTGGCAATTCGGGCGGCTTTTGTTACAGCTATGTCAGGTAAACAGGTTGCAGTTGTAGCTCCAACTACACTTCTTGTACGACAACATCTTGTCAAGTTTCAGGAAAGGCTTCAAAGCTTTCCCCTGGAAATTTCCAATCTTTCACGACTGGTACCGCAAAAGTCTCATCCGGAGGTACTTTCAAGACTGGAAAACGGAACTACGGACATTGTAATCGGTACTCATGCATTATTGGGTTCCAAGGTCAAATTCGAGAATTTGGGATTACTGATTATTGATGAGGAACAAAATTTTGGCGTTGTCCAGAAAGAAAAGTTGAAAAAGCTGAAGGATGGTGTTCATGTTCTAACCTTAACTGCAACCCCCATACCAAGAACCCTCCAATTAACAATTTCTGGGGCTAGGGATATTTCTCTCATCGGTACTCCTCCATTGGATCGAATCGCCATAAAAACCTTCGTTACTGAATTTGATCCGGTAATGGTCAGGCAAGCATTATTGAGAGAAAAACAAAGGGGAGGTCAAAGCTTTTTCATTACACCAAGGATAAAGGACCTGGAGCCGTTAGAAAGATTTCTAGAGGAACAGGTTCCGGAAATAACCTTTACCAAGGCACATGGTCAAATGAATCCGGATGAATTGGAAAAAAAGGTTGTTAACTTTTATGCAGGAAAAACCGATGTCATGCTTTCTACAACAATTGTGGCCTCGGGCCTAGATATTCCTTCAGCAAATACAATCATAATTAATGATGCCCAAAAATTCGGTTTGGCACAACTCTATCAAATCAGGGGTAGGGTAGGACGTTCCAACGTTAGGGCCTATGCTTATATTACATATCCGCCGAACAGAAAACTAACTGAGGGAGCTGTATCCAGATTGAGGGTATTTTCGTCCCTCAATTCGTTAGGTGCCGGATTTTCACTGGCAGCACATGATCTTGACCACAGAGGTGCGGGCAATCTTCTTGGAGAGCAGCAATCCGGTCACATCCAGGAAGTCGGATTCGAACTTTACCTGAAAATGCTCCAGGATGCGGTAGAAAATCTGGAAAGGGAAAGAGGTGAACTAAAAAAGAAAAAATCAAAGAATGTTATTTCACCGAAACTGAATCTTGGTATGGAAGCAAGAATCCCCGAGGATTACATACAGGATTTGAATACCAGATTGGGAATATACCGCCGGTTATCAGATATGGAGGATGAGGATTTGAACTCCATAGCCGAGGAAATCACCGATAGATTTGGATCAATGCCTAAAGAAGTAAAAAATTTTTTCATTCTCCTGAACATTAAAGATCTTTGCATCAATGCAGGTATCAGCAATCTGGATTGCAGCGAGAAGGGCGCTTCCATCAAATTTTTCAACAATGAATTCAACAATCCGGATCAATTAATGAGATTTCTGAATACTCAGGGTCCGGGTATAAGGATTTTTCAGGACCGAATCTTTATTCCCAAGAAATGGGGTGATGAAAAAACTAGAATTCGGGGAATACAGAAATTGCTAAAAGACCTTATCAATCTAGGTGAAGAAAAACAGGCTGAGGTTATTTCTTCACATTGAAGTCCATCCACCATCAAGAGACAAGGTGGTTCCGGTTATCTGATCAGCACTTTCTGAGCAAAGAAACACTGCTGCATCAGCAATTTGTTCTTCAGAAACAAATTCTTTTGATGGCTGTCTAGCAAGCATTACATCCCTGATTATCGCTTCCCTATCTTTATTATGTACTTTCATTTGATCGGGAATTTGTGATTCAACCAATGGTGTAAGAACATATCCAGGGCAAATTGCATTGCAAGTTATTGGCATTTCTGCAGTTTCTAAAGCTACAGTTTTGGTCAATCCGATAATTCCATGTTTTGCAGAAATATACGCCGATTTATATGGTGAAGCACGCAAACCGTGTACTGAACTAATGTTGATAATTCGCCCCCAACCCTTTCTTTTCATTATCGGGAGTGCTTCGGCAATGGTATGAAATGCCGAGGATAAATTGACGGCAATGATATCATTCCATTTTTCGGACGGAAAATCTTCAATTGGTGATACGTACTGAATTCCTGCATTATTAACCAGAATATCAATATCTGGTGCATCTGTTACCAGTTTCCTTGCTTCATCGGGATAGATCAAATCAGCTTTCTTGAATACGGCATTTGTACCGTATTTTTCGGCAATTTGAGATGCTAGTTCATGGTTATCGGGGTTATCATCGAAGGAATTCAGGATAACATTAGCCCCAAGTGAGGCAAATTTATTTACTATCCCCAGACCGATGCCCGTAGTGGAACCAGTTACTAATACAGTTTTGGTTGAAAAATCCATGTACATCAATCCTGTTTTCAAATGACTTAGATGTAAGATTTATCATTTGGATTAATAGACAGCATGTTTTCCACAAACCATTGACCTACAAATTTTATATAATTAATAGTTATCCAATAATTAGAGATAGAGCACTAGTCCGGCTAGAAATTTATAGCTTTTCTATCAAGCTTTATAGGGAAAATTATGTGTAAAATTAACGCTAAGAATCCCAGAAAATGAATTTTTGGCAAAAAAATGCCCGCACTGAGGCGGGCAAGAAGTCATTGAGGCAGGTTTCGTACAGACAAGAAACCTGTCGAGCAGTGAGTAGATAATAGTACATCTGTCAATAATTACAATTAGAAAATGTAGAATTAGTCCTTTTATAGATAAAATAATTTTGGTGTTGCTGATATGTTACAAATTATACAGACGTTTTGGTTGAAGTTGGCCCTGTTTCTGGGAGTAGTTTTGATATCCTCATTGGGACTGGTAAATAAGGGATTTACTCAACCGGCACATGGTATAGCCATGTATGGGCAACCTGCTCTGGGTCCCGATTATACGCATCTGCCGTATGCCAATCCTGATGCACCAAAGGGGGGAACCATGGAATACGGTTTTGCAGGCTCCTTCGATTCCCTTAACCCGTGGATAGTAAAGGGAAGAGCTCCCTGGGCAATAAGGTCATTGGTTTACGAACCTCTTATGGGAAGAAACTGGGATGAACCATTTTCCTTGTACGGATTACTAGCTGAAACCATAGAAACAAGTGATGAAAGGGATTGGGTAGAGTTTACCTTGAGAGAAGAAGCCAGGTTTTCGAATGGAAACCCTGTGACTGTCGAGGATGTAATATGGTCTTTCGAAATCTTGGGGACCAAAGGGCATCCAAGGTATCGTACTGCATGGAATAAAATTGAATCCATAACCCAAACAGGAGAACGTTCGGTAAGAATAGACTTCAATGTTATCGATCGGGAAATACCACTGATTGCTGGGTTAAGGCCCATTTTGCCCAAATCCGAATGGGAAGGAAGGGAATTTGATGAAAGTTCGCTTGAACTCCCGATTGGATCAGGCCCCTACACACTTTCAGAGTTTGAAACCGGCAGGTTTCTCAAGTTCACCAGAAACCCCGATTATTGGGGAAAGGATTTGGCCTTCAACAAGGGAAGACATAATTTTGATGAGATTGTCTACGAATACTATGGTGACGGTGGAGTTGTGTTCGAGGCATTCAAGGCAGGGGAATTTTCATCCTTCAGGGAATATAATTCCGAGAAATGGGATACCCTTTATAATTTCCCGGCTGTTCAGAACGGCGATGTCGTCAAGTCTGAAATACCCAATGAAAGACCTTCAGGAATAAGAGGGTTCGTGTTTAATACCCGCAAGGATAAATTCAAGGATTGGCGGGTAAGGGATGCCTTGATACACGCTTTCAATTATGAATTTATCAACCAGACACTGGAAGGTGGAAAACCACCCAGAATAACCTCCTATTTTTCCAATTCGGAACTGGGAATGCGGCCTGGACCTGCTACCGGTAAAGTGAAAGCGTTGCTGGACCCATTCAAAGACCAATTATTGCCTGGTGTAATGGAAGGATATGAATTACCAGTTTCAGATGGCAATGAACAAAACAGGAGGAATATTAGAAAAGCATCCCAATTACTCGCGGAAGTTGGATGGAAAGTTGACGATGAAGGTACTCTCCGTAACAGCGAAGGGGTCGCATTCGAAATTGATTTGCTATTGGTCCAAGGAGCAAGCGAATCACTTGCCATTGCGACTATTTATGAGCAGGCCCTGCAGAGATTGGGAATAAAACTCGTAATTACCGTGATCGACAGTGCACAATACCGTGAGCGTACGACAGCCTATGATTTCGATATGGCCTTTTACGCCAGAGGAATGTCACTCAGTCCTGGTAATGAACAATATCTGTACTGGAGCAAGGACGGCATAAATACACCTGGTAGCAGAAATTGGATGGGAATGGATAATCCACCAGCTGAAGAAATGATCGCTAGTATGCTTCAAGCTCGGGAAAAGGAGGATTTTGTTGCTGCCGTGAGGGCTTTGGACAGAATCCTCATTGCTGGAAGGTATGTAATACCCATCTGGTTTACAGACGTTTCCAGAATAGCCCATAAAAAAGAGTTGAACTACCCGGACTTACTCCCGATTTATGGTGACTGGATTGGATTTCAGCCTGATGTTTGGTGGTATGAGGAGTGATCTCTTGGTTGATAATTCGGAGGGTAAACCAAGCCGGCGGATATAACTAATTTGACGGCATCTTCAATTGTCATGTCTAAGACGTGAACATCGGATTCAGGGACCATGAGAAAGAATCCTGAAGTAGGATTCGGTGTTGTTGGTACGAATAATCCCAGCAAATTGTCCTCACCCTGATATTTGTGCATGATTTCACCTTTGGCAGGTCGGGCAATAAAGGCTATTGCCCAGATGCCCTTTCTTGGATATTCAATCAAACAGGCCTTTTCAAATGATTGTGATGATTGAGTGATTACCGTTTCGGCTATATGCTTCAGACCATTGTATACTGTTCTGACGACCGGGGTTCTATCAATCAGTCGTTCTCCCCATTTCAAGGTAGTTCGACCGATAAACCCTTTCATGAAATAGCCAACCAATAGGGTGAAAATCAGGAATATGATTACTCCGATGCCTCGGATATCGAAACCAAGATAGGCTTCTGGAGAATATAATTCTATGTATCTGTCCGGAATCAGGGGCAAGACCCAGGAATCTATAATCCCAATGGCAGTCCATATAATGTAAATTGTCAAGGCTGCTGGGGCAACGATTACCAAACCGGTCAGAAAATTTGCTCTTAAATGTCCCAAAAAGGAAGATCTGCGCTTTTTCAGCCCAAGCAAACTTTTTTTAGGTTTAGTCACTTCAATTTCCCTAAATATCCATAACAAATGAATATAGGATTTTGTAATTACATACTAGATAATTGACAATTTCTTTGCAATTTGAGCAGCCAGGTTTGCATTATTTTTTATCAGCTTGATATTTGATATCAAGGATTGACCCGAGGATAATTCGTTAAGGGAATTTAATAAATAAGGTGTTAATTCTTTTCCTTTAACGTTTTGCACCTGTGCCTTAGCAAGAGAATCCTTAATAAATGGTTCAATTATATTCCGAGGAATTTCAAATTCTACAGGAATGGGATTAGCTACAAGGAAACCCTTTTCGTTGAATAGTTGTTTTGAAGTTTTGAAGATTGCAGAAATTTCCTCTACTGTATTCAGTCTCAAGGGTGATTGGCATCCTGAATTACGGGACCAGAATGCAGGGAACTCCTCATTTTGATAAGTACCAACGATGACGCCGAGAGATTCAAGCATTTCCAGAGTTTTGGGTATATCCAGAATGGCCTTAGCACCTGAACAGACTGTAATTGCCGTGGTGTTTGCAATTTGCTGAAGATCAGCTGACATATCGTGAGTTTCAGAAAATTCCCGGTGTATTCCACCAATTCCACCCGTAGCAAGTACCTCAACGGATGCAAGTTTTGCACATGCGAGGGTTCCGGATACCGTAGTGGCTCCATTCCAACCCCGTACCAAAGCCACGGGTATATCTCGGTTATTGATTTTCTTTATATCTGCTTCGGTAGAAAAAAAGTTCAATTCCTCAGGGGTTAAACCGACCTTGATTTTACCTCTGACTATTCCGATGGTTGCCGGTGTACAGTCTTGTTGTCGTATTGTTTCTTCTAGCAATTGGGCTGTTTCATGGTTATGGGGATATGGCAGGCCTTGGGAGATAATTGAAGTTTCTAGGGCAATGATCGGTTTTTTTTCGATCAGGGCCATATGTACCGCAGGGCCAAATTCCAGATATGACTTAAGATTCATTGGATCAAGCTATTTTATCACGAACAAAAATACTGGCATTCCGCAAGGCATCCTCCCTGGAATAACCCAATAATTCCAATGCCATGTGTGAAGCCATGAAATAATCTCCAGCACCTGTTATTCGATGTGGTTGAATTGTTAGTGGGGTAAACCCGATGACATTCGAACCATCGGCATCAATAATCTTGTTTCCTCCATCTGTTAAGATGACTCTCTTGTATCTGCCAAGGAGATTTTGAATGATTTCCTTAGTAGCAAAATTCTTATTCTTTTGCCTGGTCAAAAAACTAATCGCCTCCAGCTTATTCAGATACAATGTCGTGTTCAAATTCAATCCAAAATAGTTTAACCGGTCTATTTTATGATTGGAAGCGGAAGCAATTTTTATTGGATAATTGTTAAAAAAGTGGACGCTTAGTAGATTTTCTATAAAATGCCCGGATAAGTTGCAATCAATCACCAGTGCGGAAATATCCGTACTTCCAATTCTTGATGTAATCCATTCTTTCAGCCTGAGAAGGAGAACATCTTCATTGCTCTCAAGCGTATTGCAATCGGCAATGGCTGCAACCAATCCACTGGAATCTTCAATTGCAACATATTTGCCTGTTTTTTCTGGTACCTTACAAACCAATTCACAATTTATGCCCAAACTGCCTGCTATATTCAGCAATTCCTGACCCTCAGCATCATCGCCCAGAACAGAACCCAATAAAACGGGAATACCAAATTCAATCATGGTTTTGGCTAGGTTGAAAGCAACTCCTCCAGGATTTTTGTGTACTGTACCTGGTGAATCATCCCCTTTCTCCAGAAGGTTGCTGGAAAGGGCGATTTCATCCCAATGGAAGGATCCTATACATATTACAGGTTTTGCTTCTCCGGGCATAATTGTACCAAGTTTGTTTCTTGAAATTAATATTTTCTTCAATATATGGTTTTCCCTGAAAATACACAGACGGGGTTGTTGGGTTCAAGAATTTAACATTGGATCCACCGGTTGTTTCATATTTTGCCCCGTCGAGGTCTAAACCGGAAAGGATTAACATGGCTAAACCAGTTTTCTCTTTGAGAACATTACTAGAAGCTGGAGTCCACTTGGGTCACCAGACCCACAGGTGGAATCCACAGATGGCACCCTACATTCACAGCAAGAAGAATGGTATTCATATCATTGACCTGACACAGACGGTTCCTTTGCTCATCAAGGCACTTAAGGTAATCGAAGATACTGCAGCAAAAGGCGGTAGTGTACTTTTTGTTGGTACCAAGAGACAAGCTCAATTACCTATTGAAAAGGCGGCTAAGGATAGTGCACAGCATTATGTCAATCATCGCTGGCTTGGTGGTACCTTAACCAACTGGAAGACTGTTTCCAATTCAATTTCAAGACTTGAGGAGCTTGACGAAAAAATTGAGGATGGTTTGGATGGATTAACCAAAAAGGAACGATTGGGCTTATTGCGAGATCAAGCCAAGCTACAAGCCTCGCTTGGAGGTATCAGGAACATGAATCACGTACCTGATATTATTTTTGTTATTGATGTAAAAAAAGAGAACCTTGCCATTGCTGAAGCCAACAAATTGGGTATTCCGGTAGTAGCGGTAGTTGATACCAATTGTTCTCCAGAGGGAGTTTCCCATATTATACCCGGCAACGATGATGCTATTCGTTCAATCAACCTGTATTGTGATTTGGTATCAAAAGCCGTTATTGACGGCATGGCTACCCAAATGGGAGAAGTAGGGGTCGATTTAGGGGCTCTGGAAGGGCCTGAGGAAGTAACCTCATTAGTCCCCGAAGAAGAAATGAAAGATCAGGAAAAGCCCGAAGAGGCAGAAACCGAAGCGGAAAATGACACCGTTGAGGCAAGTGATCAGGTTGAGGTTGAGAATGTCGGGGAGAGTAGCACGGAAGAGGGCACAGATACCGAGACTTCAGAAGAAAAGAGTAAAGAAGAGGTAAGTGCTTAAACTGGTTTCGATCTTTTTGTTTCGGACTAACAAGATCAAAATTCAGGTGTAGTTTTATACCCAAGGTACAAGTTTCCCTCGGGATCTTCAGAATATGTTTGTTTTATCATAGGAGTAAATCATGTCTATCACAGCAACAATGGTTAAGGAATTAAGGCAGCGAACCGGTGCTGGGATTATGGATGCAAAAAATGCGTTGAAGGAAAACGATGGCGACATTGAAGCTTCAATCGATTGGTTGCGGTCAAAGGGAATGGCCAAAGCTGCCAAGAAATCATCTCGTGATACCGCCGAAGGGTTGGTTGGTGTATATGTCCAAAATGGTAAGGGTATCGTGGTTGAAGTAAATTCCGAGACTGATTTTGTTGCCAAGAATGTAGAATTTCGCAAGTTGGTAAATCTCATCCGGAAAGAAGCAATGGCAAACAGTACCATTGAAGGTCTTCTGAATTCGGAAGTTGACGGCAAGACCATTCGGGAATCGATCACCGAGAAAATCGCTTCACTGGGTGAAAACATTACCTTGGGGCGTGTCGGGTCAATTGAAGGTGGCAATATTGCAAGTTATGTTCATACCTCTGTTGAAGAGGGTATGGGGAAAATCGGCGTACTGGTTGCCTATGATGGCCAAGAATCCGAATTGGGCAAGCAAATTGCCATGCATGTCGCTGCAGCCAGGCCTCTTGCTTTGTCAGCTGATGAAATGCCTCAGGAAACAATAGAAAGAGAAAAGCAGGTACTTACTCAAAAGGCTCTTGATACTGGCAAACCTGAGTCAATTGTTGCTAAAATTGTTGAAGGTGGAATTAGGAAATTCCTTTCCGAGGAAACTCTGGTTAATCAGAAATTTGTTATAAACCCGGAATTTACAGTTCAACAGGTTACTGAGAAGGAAAATCTTACAATCAAGGGATTTCTCAGATACCAGGTTGGCGAAGCCAAGTCATAAATTGAATTTAAGTCAGGGATCCTTGTGATCCCTGATAGTTTTACGATTTTGCTTGCAGGTGTTGGTGTAAGGCCTGAATAGCAAGCAGATAGCTGTTTTTCCCAAATCCGAATACACCACCCAGTGCCACGGGGGAAATGTAGGAATGCTTACGAAATTCCTCACGCCCGTAAATATTTGACATATGAACTTCGACAACCGGTATGTCTACTGCCAGAATTGCATCTACCAATGCGATGGAAGTGTGAGTGAATGCTCCAGCATTTAATACTATTCCTTGGTACAAATCCGAGGCCTGTTGAATGAAATCAACAACTTCACCTTCGCTGTTTGACTGCTTGTAGTCCAAATCCATCTTCAGGGATTTTGCGAATTCCCTGCAATCACTGTAAATCTCATCCCAGGTAAGAGTACCATATTGTGATTGTTGCCTGGCGCCCAACATATTCAGATTAGGGCCATTAATTATAAGTAATGAAGTCATATTATTATTCCAGTTGAATGTCTAAAGTACCCATTATAAGGGAATAAGAGTTTATTTAACATAATATATATTATCGGCTTTTTAGATGTATGCCTTTTCAGCATCCTCAAGTTCTTTCCAATAACCCCTTACCCAATCCTTGATTGTCAATGCTTCTTCCCAGCGATTGGACATTTCCTTTCCGTTTCCATCTGTCATTGCATATTCAGGTGGGCCAAGTTCACACAAAAACAAACAGTCTCCTGATTTATTTCTTTTTCGCCAGGAAACCAGACCTTCGTACCACCAATCTTGAAATAACCTGACCCATTTCTTATGCTGGGGAAAATCGAGTTGAAGCTGGATCTGTTGGCGGCTTGCCACCCGTCCCTGAAAACTCTGTGAACGATTCAGAATTCTGGTGATCAAGGAAAGATCCCGGTCACTCAATGGAAACCAGAACTCCCTATCAACAACATAATGGGAAAGATCGGCACACATATCCATCTCGGGAATTGCATCCAGCAATTCCAATGTCGGGTACAAATCGTTTGTTATGCAATTCCTGTGGGTTTCGAATTGTATCGGTATGCCTATTCTGTCAGCCATTTCCAGCCAGGTTCGGATGATCGGAATCATGCCCTTAACTGAAATCGGCATTACCTGACCAATGACATCCACAAAGGGAGCACCGAAATCCTTAGCCATTTTCAAGGTATCAGCCAAGGATTCAACAGACTTGGGAAAAGCAACAATCAAAGGAGTAAGGTTGTTTTGCCTGATATATGGATAAACCTCCTTGGCAAGTTTGACATCACCTGCCCCCAAATCAATCGCCAATCCATCATATCCGGCCTCGGCAACTTTTGCACAGATTTGATCCAGTTCCAAAACTTCACCGGTGTTGTCATGAGGCCTCATTGACCACAATGAGGTGTATACCTTTAGTGTTCTTGACAAGATTGATTAACCCTCAGCCGGAATTCTATAATCCCTGCCATAGCTGTTCGGGACAACCCAAACCTCGTTCATGGGATAATCCTTTTCATCCTTGGCAGCAAGTTTGCGTATGACCTCGATCTGAAACTCGATCCATCCCATTCGGTGAACATATGGTACCTTCTGTTCCATTTTTTCACTCAATTTTTTTAGTTTCCAAAATGGAACACCCGGAAAAGTATGATGTGCTGTATGATATGGCATTTGCCAGCATAACCACCTCATCACGGCATTCGTCCTGGTTGATCTGGTATTTTTCAAAATATCATCCTCATGACTCAAACCTAGATGCTCGATTGTATTTTGGAGTTGATGAATGGGCTTGGCTAGAACCATGGGAAGTATCCAAAAGGTCAAAACAACCCAGGTTTGGAAATAGATTGATGCAATTGCGATTAATACATAACCAAGGATATGCAATCTTGATTCCAAAATAACCTTTCCCTCTTCCTCTTTCCGAATGAAGGGTTCGATAATTATTCCCCGTGCCCTTCGGACTATCCCAAATACTCTATTCCTCCAATAGGTTACGCCAGACAACCAAAGTAGATAGGTTTTCAAGGTATAAGGTTCCCTGATCAATTCTCCATCTCGTTCCCAGTCCTGGGTCCACTGATGATGGGCGAAGTGCATAATCTGATCAAAATCCCTTGGGAATAATTGAAAAAACCCGATAATTCTCCCGAAAAAAATATTTAACCAGCGGGTTTTAAACACTGTACCGTGGGAAAGTTCATGTTCACCAGCGTATAGAAAATTGATAATTACACCAAGTACAAACCCAGTTAGGAGTACCCAATAGGAACCCATGGCTAAGGCATGCAGATATCCTACCATGATCAAGGAACCGAAATGTGAGCCAAGTTGCAGGAATCCCCTGAAATCGGATTTTTGACTCAGTTCTCTTAATTCCGCTGGAGTAATCAACTTCCTTCGAGAAAAGACGGCATCTTCCATTTTTTTCCTAAATTTCGAACTGGCAAGAATAATAATCTATTTATATAAGTAGGAAATAATTTGCAGGAAATACTTTACTTTTTTGACTTTAGGGTGTTTTCAACTGATTTTTAGGTAGATAAGGTTAAATGGTGACCGGATGGATAGCAATACTCAAGCATCTCCTCAATGGGGAATCAATAATGATTATGCCAAACTGACTGATGTACTCTTGGGAACACCAGAGTATTACCGATGGGTAGAAGCTGGTCCCCTAATTGGACGTACCTTGGCCAACGCTCATATGACCGGTGCAACTTTCAATCTGCAGACAGCCATGGCACAACATGCCGAAATGGTATCAATTTACAAGGAAAACGACGTTAATTGTCATTATCTGGACAGTGATGAGGCATTACACCGAAATTTCTTTGCACGAGACAGTTCTGCCATGACACCTTGGGGTGCCTTGATTTGCCACATGCAATTGAAATGCCGTCGGGCAGATTATGTAACTGCAATCAAATTCTATCAGGATAACAATATCCCAATCTGGAAGTATGCTACAGCCGGTCATTTTGAAGGTGGTGATTTCAATATCATTGAACCAGGGCGTGTTCTGATTGGCTATTGTGGAGAGAGATCAGAAAAGGAAGGGTCAGAACAGGTCGCTGAATATGTTAAGGCAGAAGGATGGGAAGCCGTTGTAGCACCAATTAGCCGTGAATTTGTCCATATGGATGGATTGATCGTTCCCTTGGCCGAGAAACTGGCAGTGGCCTGTGTTGATGCAATGGAACCCTGGTTGGTGGATATTGTCAAGGGTTGGGGTATTGAGATCGTTGATGTTGAATATCGTGAGGCAAAAAATCTGGGTGTCAATCTTGTTGCATTAGGTAATGACAAAGTACTGTCTATGGCTGGAGCAACAGAACTAAACGGTAAAATGAGGGCATTGGGATTCGATGTTTATGATCCGGATATGTCGATGTTTACCCTTGGTGGTGGTGGAGTTCATTGCCTTTGCCAGGCATTGCACAGGGAAGAAGTATAATCAATTACATGGGAGTAGCAGGCTGGTTGATCAGTGTAAACTGATTAATTGGTTTCTACAGGTAACTGGGATCGATGGTTCTTCAAACCTATACTATCCCAGTGCGTATCCAGTACCTCGAACAGTCCTTAGGTAATCCTCTCCACCATATTGGCACAATGCTTTCCTCAAGCGGCCGATATGTACATCAACCGTCCTGATTTCCACATAGATATCCCTACCCCAGATTCGATTGAGTAATTGATCACGGGACCAAACCCTCCCCGGCTTCTCGATGAAGGTAGCTAGGAGATTGAACTCCGTGGGACCAAGTTTCAACAACCTACCATCGCGGTAAACCTTGAACTGTTCTGAATCAAGGATGATATCCTTGTATACAAGCTTTTGCCCAACTGAACTTGGTCTTGTTCGCCGTAAGTTAGCCTTTACCCTCGCAATCAATTCCGAAACAGAAAATGGCTTGACGATATAATCATCGGCACCAATCTCAAGACCATGCACCCTGTCTTCTTCATCTTCACGTGCCGAGACGATAATGACGGGTATGTCTTGTAAGGACTGTGATGCTCTCAAATAGGTACACACTTCTATACCGGATAGTTTGGGCAGCATCCAGTCAAGTAATACGATGTCAGGTTTGAGTTCCTTTGTCATATCCAGTGCATCACGCCCGTTTGATGCCTTTATGACCTTGAACCCGGAGTTCTCAAGATTGTAGGAAAGCAGTTCCATATGGGACTGGTCATCCTCAGCGATCAAAACTACCGGGAGGTTCTTCTCCATTAATCGTCCTGATTTTCGGTGATTTCATCAAAGGAGGTTGTTACCAGTTTTGAACGATTATCCTTAGGTAGTTTGCCGGAAACCAGAAAAATAATTTGCTCGGCAATTCCGGTTGAATGATCACCTATTCTCTCCAGGTTTTTTGCAATAAACAGCAAATGCATTGTAGTGGAAATATTACGGGCATCTTCCATCATGAATGTGAGGTGTTCACGGAAAAGCGAGTTGTACATCTGATCTATGTCTTCATCCTTGATAATGATTGATTCCGCTTTCTCAATGTCCTGCTGTATAAATGAATCCAGTGTTTCCTTTATTTGAACTTGTACAGCCTTGGTAAGTCTTCTGACCGAACCGATTGCCAATTTTTCCTTACCATCATAATTGATTACTTCATCAATCCTTTTGGCAATGTTTTTTGCATAATCCCCTATTCTCTCAAGATTTGTTGCAATTTTCATGATAACAACAATGGTTCTCAGGTCCTTTGCTTGAGGTTGCCACAAGGCTAGGAGTTTTATGGCTGAATTGGTAATTTCCTCTTCCATGAGATCAATTTCGTCATCCCCAGCCACAACTTCTTCGGCAATTCGAGAATCTCTTTTTTTCAGAGATTTATTGGTAAGTCTCAAGGCATTTTCCACCATGCCACCCATGGTAACAAGTTGGGTTGTTATCTGATTCAGTTCATCATCAAAGGCAGAATGAATGTGCTTTGATTCCATTTGAAACTCCTTAATCAACCTATTCTACCGGTGATATAGCTTTCGGTTTTTTCGTCGGAAGGGTTAGTAAAAATAACATTTGTCGCATTTTGCTCGATCAAATACCCGAGATGGAAAAATGCGGTCATCTGGCTTATCCTAGCAGCCTGCGACATTGAGTGCGTTACAATTACCACTGTATAATCATTCTTCAACTGGTCAATCAGGTCCTCGATCTGTGAAGTTGCAATTGGGTCCAGTGCTGAACAGGGTTCATCCATTAACAATACCTCAGGTTGTGTCGCAATTGCCCTGGCGATACACAAACGCTGTTGCTGTCCACCCGACAGCCCGGTTCCCGGTTCCTGTAAACGATCCTTGACTTCATCCCATAGTGCGGCATTTCTCAATGACTTATGCACAATTTCTTCCAGCTCCTGCTTGTTATTGGCCAAACCGTGAATTCTTGGTCCATAAGCCACATTGTCGAATATTGATTTCGGAAAAGGGTTGGGTTTCTGAAAAACCATTCCAACCCTTGCTCTTAACAGAACGGGGTCAACCGACTTCTTGTGGATATCTTCACCATCAATTTCTATTCGGCCACTAACCTGACATTGGGGTATGGTATCATTCATACGGTTGATACACCTCAGAAAAGTGGATTTACCACAACCCGAAGGGCCAATCAACGACGTAACGGTTTTATCCTGGATGTCGAGTGATACATCAAACAAAGCCTGTTTTCCGGAATAGGAAACACTTACGTTTCTGGTCGTTATCTTATTTCTGGACACTTTGGTTTCACTACTAGAATTCAGTCATAATAATCTAATCCAAAATTGCAGCTATTGAAACAACAAAACTTGAAGGTTTTGTGAAATTTGACAATCTCACAAAATGTGGTTTTTTCCATCAACTAGTTTTGAGACAGTAAGGGAAGGATTACCGAGAACACGCTTCCCTTGCCAATATCACTGGAAATTTCCAACCTTCCACGATGTCGGTTCAATATATGTTTAACAATTGCCAGACCTAACCCGGTACCACCTACTTCCCGAGAACGGTGTTTGTCTATCCTGTAAAACCTCTCAGTAAGTCTGGGTATGTGTATGGGATCAAATCCGTTTCCGTAATCCCTGATATCAATCTTGACATGGTCCTGATTGGCCAGATAATTTTCTTTCACCAGTTCACAATTCAATTCAACGTTTCCCTTGGCTGGACCGTACTTTATAGCATTTTCCAAAAGGTTGTTGAATACCTGAATGAGTTGATCCTTGTCTCCCCGAATTGCAAAATTCGAATTCAATCCACTTATAAGGATACGGGTTTCATATTTTTGTGTTAGAGGCCGCATGGTATTCTTGGCTATATCCAACACATCACTGAGATTAACTTCCCTGGATGGCTCTGTAGTTTCTTTTACTTCGACTTTTGAAAGAGACAACAAATCACTAACCAGCCTGTTCATGCGAAAGGCTTCGTATTCCATTATTTCGAGGAATTTTATTCTGGCTTGAGGATCATCCCAACTATCGTTTTTCAGAGTTTCAATAAATCCAGACAATGATGTGAGTGGAGTTTTGAGCTCATGGCTGACATTGGCAACAAAATCCCTTCTCATTTGTTCGGCACTTCCCCTAATGGATTCATCGATCAAGGAAATCACCAGTACCTTCTCTTCCTGAGAATTCAAATCAATAGGATTGAACATGAGTGTGAGGCTTTTTTCAATTTCATTTCTGGTTTCAATGATATTTGCAACCTTGACTTCCCCTTCAGAAAGCGATTCCCTGATACACTTCAGTACTTCCGGCTGCCTGAACAGCAAATAGAGGGAGTTCCCAACCATTGGTGAGTTAAAGTACTTTGTCGCCTCGGAATTGGTTGAAATTATCATCATGGATTTGTCAACAAGAATTACCGGGATGGGGAATCCGGCTATTACTTCTTCAATTGGACAAACAGGTTCTGTCATGATGACGGTAAATCGTATTCGATCAGAAAATTGACATGCAAAAAGTCAGTCAAAGAGCTTTCTGCACAGAATTAATCCATCAACCAATTTGTCCACTTCTTCCTTGGTGTTGTACAAGGCAAACGAGGCTCGGCAAGTGGCGTTGACACCTAGAAAATTCATGAGAGGTTGGGCGCAATGATGCCCTGCCCTCACGGCAATCCCCTTTTGATCAAGTATGGTCGATAAATCATGCGGATGAGCAACTTCCCCCATTGTAAAAGAAAAAATCGCTGCCTGATCCTTGGGAGAACCATGTAATTTGAGCCAATTTAATTCCGCAAATCGTTCTAGGGTATAATCCCTTACCGATTTTTCGTGAGCTTGTATTTTATCCATTCCGAGTGCGGTTACATAATCAATGGCAACTCCCAAGCCAATCATTTGAGCAATTGCCGGTGTACCTGCTTCAAGCATTCGCGGTGGCTTTGCATATACAATATGGTCCCTGGTTACCTCATCAATCATGTCACCCCCACCTTTGAAAGGTACAAAATCTCCCAGATGTTTCTCTTTGACATACAATGCACCAGATGCAGTTGGGCCGTAAATCTTATGACCGGTAAAAACAAGAAAATCGACATCGAGGTTCTGCACATCTATGGCTTGATGTACTGCTGATTGGGAAGCATCGACCAAAACGGGTATGCCAAAATTGTGCCCAATTTCAATTATTGATTTAACATCAACAACCGTACCCAGCACATTCGATACCTGGGTTACCGAAATCAATTTGGTCTTGTTGGTGATTTGATCCTGAAAAGCCAGAGGGTCCAAATTGCCGAATTGATCCGGTTCAACCCACTTTATAACAATCCCGCTTCGTTCTCTCAGAAAATTCCAGGGCACGATATTAGCGTGATGCTCAAGTACAGACAGGATTACCTCGTCTCCTGCATTCAACCTAGGCCAGGCCCAGCTGTAAGCTACAATATTTATGCCCTCAGTCGATCCGCTGGTGTATATGATTTCATCAGTCTTTTGGGCGTTGATGAACTTAGCAATCTTGCTTCTGACCTCCTCATACTTTTCAGTAGCAATATTGGAGAGGTAGTGTAATCCCCGATGTACGTTGGCATATTCATTTTGGTAAAAGTTACCTATTGCATCAATGACTTGGCGAGGTTTCTGGGATGAAGCCCCATTGTCGAGATAAACCAGTTGATTTTGGTTAACTTTTCTCGCAAGGATTGGGAATTCGTCCCTTATCCTTTGAATTTCTTCTGTACTAAACACTTGCCACCAACCAAAGGACGATTGAACCGAATACCAGGACCAAAATAAGGAAAAACCCCAAGGAACCAAGAAATACCATGAATGGGGACCGGAACCTGTGTAATTCAGCAACAAAAATACAAAAGAGAAAGATGAAATAGGCAAACCCGACTATACCTATCCAGCTTGCAATCGTTGCCGGTAGAATCAAGCCAGCAACTAGATTTATTATTTGAATTCCAACCATTATGGATTGGATAAGGGTCAAGCTAAATAGCGTAGCCGGCAGGGTGCCCTTGCCTCCGAAAAGCTTTCCACCGAGAAAGGTTCCCAAAGTTAAAATAGCAAAACTCAAAAAACCGTAAAATGCAACTGAAAAGGGTGTAAAATTACCAAGGGGAGAAGCCGGAGGGTTATCAGTAGGATATAATGAAATTTGCAGTGACGTTAAAATGGAACCCACAAGACATACCAAAACTGCCAACTGCAATAGTTGGGTAATGGAAAGGACATATACCTGGGCTTGTTTGGCTGCTCCCCTTGGGTCTCTCAGGGTTGTGGTAATCAATTGCTGCAAATCGTTTGTCATATATGATCTTTAAGTTTGTTTGCTTCGTGCAGTCCCAAAAACCAAATGGTCAGAAAAATGGCAAAGATCAAAATGGAAAAAACATCTTGCAGGATTTCGCCATGTTTCATTGGAACATATGTAATCATTCCCTTTGCCATGATTAGGGGAAATACAATAAAAAATGCCCAAAACAATGCAATTCTCGAGTGAATCCACCTGATCCGCCATCCCAGAATCATAACTGCAAATTTACCTAAAACGGAAATAAAATAAAATAGCAGTGGTGCAAAGATTACGACACCAATAAAGTTTGCAGAAAGAAATGCCGTGATGGGAATTTCTCCTGAGGAATCAAGGAGGAGTGGTATTGAGCCTATGAAATTAAATACCAATCCCATCATCAAATAAATCAAGGCGTCTGCTTCACTGGTAGAAGCTAATCGAGACCTTATGGTTTTCCTTGGTGAACTGTAAGTCAGGAAGGTATCTTGAACTAGCGACATCAGATGGCATTGTTGACCATGTCAGTCAGCAACTCCCCAAGGCTTTCGACAATTACTTCACTTTCGATTTCATCCAGAACTTCCTTCAAGAATCCGAGTGATAACATTGATATGGCTTCATCTTTCGAGATTCCCCTGGATCGAAGGTAATAGAGTGAGTTGTTATCAATGCTGCCACAGGTAGAGCCATGGGAACAAGAAACATCATCGGCATAGATTTCAAGTTCCGGCTTTACAAGAAACTGGCTTTTTTCATCCAGAAGCAATGCCTGGCTTTTTTGATATCCATCGGTTTTCTGAGATCCCGGGTTCACATGAATTTTACCTTGAAATACACCGGTTGCCCCGTTGTTAAGGACTTTTCGGAAAACCTGCCGGCTGGTACCATTAAGCCCTTCGTGTCTGATGAATACCGTATCATCCTGTGAAACATTGCCGCTACCCACAAATACACCCGACACATGTGCATTGGCATCATTCCCTGGCAGTTCGATTATATGTTCATTTCTGGTCAAGGGAGAGTTTCCGAAAAGAGAAAAGGATTTAAGGGAGGCTGCTTCATCGACCTTGGCATATTGGTGGATAAGACTTTGGGCCTCAGTATTTCCAACAGCAATTCTGATATGGTTGAATTCTCCATTGGGTTCGACATGAACCTCATTGACCATGTTCACCCCCGACCACGGATTGCCAATCTCAACCAGGGTTAACTTGGCACCGGAAGAAACCCTGATGATGTTGTGGATCAAATGTTCACCTCCAGCGAAACCTTCCCCATAACTCAAAATTACGGGATCAACGATTTCTCCCTTGGCCCAAAGGCAAAGGCCTATTTGACTATGATCAATGCAGTATTTGGCAAACGGTCTGGGAATCGGTTTCTGAATTCTGTTTTCGATAACACCTGCAATGTCATCTATCCATGAAGATTTTCCTTGATAGAGGTTTTTTAATCCTAACTCCAGGGTACTGGTAATTCTCCTGTCGGATTGATCGAACAAAAGCTCGTTGGGTTGCAGGACAAACTCGATTTTGCCCATACCATCCAAATTGTATAATGCTGTTGCCTGTGCAGGAGACTGGGCATTTATGTTATTCTGAAACTGGGTCTGACAAGCCTGCTTGGAAATTTCCACAAATTGGTCGGGCTTGGTAAACTTCCAGTATTCATCCCCTCTTTTCGGGAAATTGTATCCGTCCTTGTTTTCAGTCAACATGATCAGAAGCTACTTCTCTAAAATAATTTTGTTCATTAAGGTGGATTGAAATCAATTCAGATTACTGAGGATATTAGAGTACCCATTGTTTTCTATATCCAAAGCAAGTTGGGCTCCACCAGATTGGACAATACTTCCATCAACCATGACATGTACAATGTCAGGTTGTATATGGTTCAATAATCTTTGGTAATGTGTGATTACGATTATTGCCCGGTGAGGGCTTCGCAAGGCGTTTACTCCTTCAGATACCTGCTTCATGGCATCAATATCCAAGCCGGAATCGGTTTCATCCAGGACACACAAGGAGGGTTCAAGAACAGCCATTTGTAAAATTTCGTTTCTTTTCTTCTCCCCGCCTGAAAACCCGTAATTTACCGGACGTTTCAATAGGTCGGGACTGATGTTCAGTTCCTTGGCTTTTGTTCTTACCAGCTTCAGGAAGTCACTTGCGGAGATTTCTTCCTCACCCCTTGCTTTCTTTATTGCATTAAAGGCTGTTCTAAGGAAGGTCATATTGCCAACTCCTGGAATTTCCACAGGATACTGGAATGCCAGAAAGACCCCCATGGCAGCCCTCTCTTCGGGTTCCAATTCAAGGATATCTTCATCATTGTAGGTAATTGAACCTTCGGGAACTTCATAACCATCACGCCCTGAAATGATATATGACAGGGTTGATTTGCCTGATCCATTTGGTCCCATTATGGCATGTACCTCGCCTGGTTTTACCTTTAGATTGACGCCCTTGAGTATGGGTTTGTCCTCTTCTTCGAGAATTGCATGCAAATTTTCAATTTTTAACAAAAATAACTCCTTTATATGGTTTCGAGTTGGCTAAATATTTGGGTGAAATTACTGCCGAAACCTGTCTTGAAGTGAAATTTCTATTCTTCTTCACCATGGAAATAATTGACCTGATTCTCCATGAGCCCGATATATTTCATGTAGGCAGATTCAAAATCCTTTCCGGGCTTGATGCTAAATGCAAGTATTTTATCACTGTCAGGGTATTCACAAATATCGGGATCGTTTTTGGTCGAAATCGCAAGGTACTTCAAAACTTCATCGCTGTTGTTGATAATCTGGTGGGCCCCTTCCCTGCCACCTCTGGGTGCTCCACAAACCGAACCGGCTGAAATCTCGATTGTCTTGTCGCCATATCTGTAGATGCCATTTCCTTCAGTAATAATGAAAAGCTCATCATTTCCCAAATGATTATGAAATGGAAAGGCCCTACGGCCTGGTTTAACCTCGAAATATCTGCACCCGATTCCTTCAAGTCCGAAAGGTTGGCCCAGGTCAGATGTTTTACCACCGAATTTTTTTAACTTTTCAGAGGTAAAATCGAATGGTTCCAGGGTATTTATGTCAATAACAGGTGAATTAGTGGCCATGATAACTTGATAAATTAATGATGATTAGGTCTGAACTTGAAATCGAAAATTGTTCGATACTCAAGTGGTCTTTCCGAGTAATTTTGTCAAGATTTAGCCAACCGATCCTTCGAGTGAAATTGCAACCAGTTGTTGAGCTTCCATGGCGAACTCCATGGGAAGCGATTGTAACACTTCCTTGCAGAAGCCATTGACTACCAGAGCTACAGCCGCTTCTTCATCAATACCCCTTTGACGACAGTAAAAAAGCTGATCCTCGTCAACCTTTGAAGTGGTTGCCTCATGTTCGACCCGGGATGTATTGTTTTTAACCTCAATATAAGGTACCGTGTGTGCACCACAATTTTCCCCGATCAACAGGCTGTCACATTGGGTATAGTTGCGACAGTTGCTGGCACGGGGATGAACAGAAACCAGACCACGATAGGTATTTTGTGCCTTTCCTGCCGAAATTCCCTTTGACACAATTCTTGATTTGGAACCTTTTCCCAAGTGAATCATCTTGGTACCGGTATCAGCTTGCTGGAGATTATTGGTTATGGCGATGGAATAGAATTCGCCTTGAGATTCCTTTCCTCTCAAAATACAGGAAGGATATTTCCAGGTAACTGCAGAGCCTGTCTCAACTTGTGTCCACATGACATGAGAGCGATCTCCTCGGCAATCAGCCCTTTTGGTAACAAAATTGTAAATTCCACCCTTCCCTTTTTCATCACCGGGATACCAGTTTTGAACGGTCGAATATTTGATTTCGGCATCTTCGAGCGCGATGAGTTCAACCACTGCGGCATGCAATTGGGTGGTATCACGTTGTGGTGCGGTACAGCCTTCAAGGTAACTTACATAGGACCCTTCATCGGCAATGATCAGGGTTCTTTCAAATTGACCCGTGTTTTCGGCATTAATTCTGAAGTAGGTGGAAAGTTCCATAGGACATCTAACACCAGGTGGCACATAAACAAAGGAACCATCGGAAAACACGGCGGAATTGAGAGTTGCAAAATAGTTGTCGGTAATTGGTACAACCGACCCCAAATATTTTCGAACCAGTTCCGGATGCTCTTCTATGGCTTCTGAAATAGGACAGAAAATGACGCCTGCCTTTTGCAGTTCGTTCCGAAAAGTTGTTCCCACTGATACTGAATCAAATACAGCATCAACAGCTACCTTTCTGGCATCGGCAGGTGATTCAGATGCCCCCTCGACCCCTGCCAGAACCATTTGTTCCTTAAGCGGTATTCCCAGTTTTTGATAGGTTTCCAAAAGGGTCGGATCAACCTCATCAAGGGATTTTGGACGTTTCACCATGCTTTTGGGCTTGGCATAGTAATATTGATCTTGATAGTTGATTTCGGGATAGTTTACCATGGCCCAGGATGGTTCCTTCATTTTCTTCCATCGATTGAATGCACTTAGTCTCCACTCGGTCATCCATTGTGGTTCGTTATTCTTTTCGGAAATCAGCCTGACTATTTCCTCGTTGACCCCCTTGGGAGCAAACTCCATTTCAATTTCCGTTTCCCAGCCATGCTTGTACTTGCCTCCAACTGACTTGACCGTTTCCAGGGTATTCTTATCCACACCGTCCTTTATTTTTGTCATTTCCATGGAATCTATCCTTTCAATTCCGATGCTTATATAAATATTCTGGCAAATTTAGCTTCTGTTGTTTTTAAGTTTGTCAATCCACAATCTGGCAAATCTCAACACGTCATCCCTATCTGTAACTGGTCCAAGTGAAACCCGAATGGCTGAGGATACAAGTTGGGGTGAAACACCCATTGCTTCCAAAACGCCACTTGAACGCAACTTTCCAGAGGAACAGGCAGACCCTGCTGAAATTGCAAAACCCGATAGATCTAGATTTATGATTTGCTGCTCGCTTTTCCAACCTGACGCAGCAAAATAACTTGTATTGGGAAGCCTTTCCGCTTCCCGACCAAAAATGACCATATCCTTTACTTCATCAAGTAATATATCTTCCAAAAGATCCCTTAATTCCCTAACTCTTTCCCACTCACCATTTTTCAGTTCCTTATCGGCTTCTTCCAATGCAGCAGCAAAGGCAATAATTCCGAGTACATTTTCAGTACCTGATCTGAATCCATACTCCTGCCCTCCTCCTCTGATAATCGGATTGATTTCTGCCTCGGGCTTCTTCAAGAGGGCACCTGTACCCTTGAGACCGCCAATTTTGTGTGCCGAAATAAAGGCAATCTTGACTTGCTCAAAAATCTCCTTGGTTGGAATTTTTCCCAATGCCTGTGTACCATCGGTAACATGTAGGTCACGGGGTATTGCTTGAATAACCCCAGTTTCACCATTGGCTATTTGCAGGCACGAAATTAGTGGTGAATTAATCTCCACTATTCCATTCTTATCCGCGGTAAGACAGGTTTTGGTCCAGGCTTTAACACATTCATGTTCAATTCCAGAGGCATGAAGACCTTTTCCCCGTAGAGCCAAAGCCGCACCTTCTGTAGCACCTGACGTAAAGATTATATCCTCTGGAGGAAAACCGCATATTGATCCAATTGATACTCTAGCCCGTTCTATCAGAGCCTTGGCAACCCTGCCTTCCTGGTAAATTGCGGAGGGATTGCCCCAGAAATCAAGGGCCTCACTGATGGTTTTTTTTACTACCCTCCTTATTGGCGAGGTAGCATTCCAGTCAAGATAGGTCCTTGTGCTCATTGGAATCGTAAATGTTGAGTATGTCAGGTACAGCAGGACATGGAGCCAAATCGTTGTTGATTATATCAGAAAGCCTTATACCATGAAGGTAAACGTAAACTTGGGCAGAAAGGCCTTCCCACAACCTGTTGGCCAGGGATTGTGCCTTGGTACCTGAACTTCCTCCCGAAACACCAGCCCCCGTCTCAAGCGCATTCATTGGCTCTTCAACTGCTTCCAATATCCGCAAAATTCTGATTTCATCTGGTGACCTTGCTAATTTATATCCACCGCTTGGGCCTCTGGAAGCGGTTATTAGATTGGCTTTTTTGAGTTTCATGAAAAGTTGTTCAAGGTAGGTTATCGAGATGTTCTGCTGTTTGGAAATATTCACTAGATTGGTGTAACCTCCATTCTCAGTCAATGCCAAGGCGGTCATGGCAACCATGGCATACCTGCCCTTGGTACTTAACCGCATTTATTTTCCTCCTTATTTTCAATTTGTATTGGGTATTTCAGAATGAATTATCTTGGTGGTTTCTGGGTTATTGATATATCTCCATTGCCCTTTTCTCAAACGAAGCGACTATTTTCTGCAAGGCCTCCTGAAAAATGAACCCGGCAATTTTCTGGAACAATTTGGATTTGAATTCGAATTCCACTTGGTATTCAACTATGCACCCCGAACCTTCTACCGTAAACAACCATTGGCTTTCCAAATACTTCAAGGGACCTTCAAGATATCTTATGTTGATTTTACGGCTATTGGGGGCAAATTCAACTATCGATCTGAACCTTTCATGAAAAATCTTAAAAGTAATCAACAGATCGGCGTCGACAATTGTTTTTTCACCTTCCTCCTTAATCGACCGGATACGTGTACCTGTACACCAAGGTATGAATTCGGGATAGGATTCGATATCTGCAACCAGGTCATACATTTGCTGATCAGAAAATGGCAATTTTCTTGTTTCACTGTACTTCGGCATTTGGGATTACTCGACTTGCTCCTTCAAATTTGACCTCCCTATTAGCAGATGTTGGATTTAATTTAAACCTAGTGTCTGCTTGTTCCTTGCTTGCCGAAGTCGAACAAAATCTTCCTCGGCATGATAGCTTGATCTTGTCAAGGGGCTTGCAGATACCATCAGGAAGCCTTTGCCATAGGCCATTTTTTCATAGGTTTTGAATTCTTCTGGAGTCACGAATTTCCTAATGGGATGATGTTTTGGTGTGGGTTGGAGATATTGTCCAATGGTAATAAAGTCCACATTGGCAGACCTCAGATCATCCATGACTTGGATCACCTCGTTTTTTTCTTCACCCAATCCAACCATGATGCCTGATTTTGTAAATAGTTTCGGGGATAATTCCTTGGCCCTGTAAAGCAACTGCAGTGAATGAAAGTAACGTGCACCTGGTCGAACCGTAGGATAAAGAGAGGGTACAGTTTCCAAGTTATGGTTGAAAATATCAGGCGAGGCATCGACAACCATTTCCAGTGCAGATGGTTTACACCTGAGGAAATCCGGTGTCAATATTTCTACGGTTGTTTCAGGATTTTTGTGCCTTATTGACCTTATGGTCATGGCAAAATGCTCAGCCCCTCCATCCTTCAGATCATCCCTGTCAACACTTGTTACGACTACATGCCTCAATCCAAGCTTATGAACGGCATGGGACACACGGCCTGGCTCAAACGGATCCAAATCAGATGGTTTCCCGGTAGCAACATTGCAAAAGGTACAACCTCTCGTACAGATTTCCCCCATGATCATGAATGTTGCATGACTCTTGCTCCAACATTCCCCAACATTGGGACAAGAGGCTTCCTCACAAACAGTAACAAGCTTGTTGTCCCGAAGTATATCCCTGGTTCTTCGGTATCCCTCAGAGGTAGGTGCCTTAACCCTAATCCAATTGGGCTTTCTCATTATTGGATTGGATTTTCTATGTGCTTTTTCCGGATGCCGCAATTCGGGAATGGAAAGGTCTGTAGAGGTCATTGATAATAATTACGAAAGCACTAAATTTTTGGTTGATCACAATTGAATCAGGTAAATGATTTATCATTTTTCAATCGTGAACACTGAATAAAGTATAATATTTTTTTATCTAACCAAGAGGGATGCCCAAATGGCTCTAAATATACAGGTGACAATTTCAGTAAGTATTTCAAATCAGTAAAGGGTATTCAATCCGAATTCGTAATGGAAATAAGAAGCTTTGACAGTAACTAATCTCAATGGTTCATTAATTATCGGAAAATAAACTCAATTTAAATTTTTGCTTGAAAGGCTCAAGGAGGAACGGTGACACGCATAAAAATTGATAATCCAATCGTTGAAATTGATGGTGATGAAATGACACGGATCATTTGGGAAAAGATCCGAAGCAAGCTCATAAAGAATTACCTTGATATCGATCTGCTTTATTATGATCTTGGAATTGAAGAAAGAGATCGAACCGATGATCAGATTACAATTGATGCAGCAAATAAAATCAAGGAGGTCGGGGTTGGAGTAAAATGTGCAACGATAACCCCGGATGAGGCACGTGTCGAGGAATTCAACCTCAAGAGAATGTACAGGTCTCCCAATGGAACCATCAGGAATATCCTGGGGGGTGTTGTATTTCGAAGCCCGATAATCTGTGAAAACATTCCAAGGTTGGTTCCTGGTTGGACCCGTCCAATAGTCATTGGTCGACATGCTTTCGGAGATCAATATCGAGCTACCGATTTCCGCTTTCCCGGAGCAGGTAAGATAACCATGAAGTTTGAGGGTCAGGATGGCCAGGTAATCGAAAAAGAAGTGTTCCAATCACCCTCTTCAGGGGTGGTTATGGGCATGTATAACCTTGATGAGTCTATCAGGGACTTTGCCAGAGCCTCCCTGAACTATGGTTTGTCTCTTGGATGGCCAGTATATTTGTCAACTAAAAACACCATCATGAAGGTCTATGACGGTCGTTTCAAGGATATTTTTCAGGAAATCTATGAAACCGAGTTTGAGGATCGTTTCAAGGAAGCCAATATCTACTACGAGCACAGGCTTATTGACGATATGGTAGCAGCTGCCCTCAAATGGAGTGGTGGCTTTGTATGGGCCTGCAAGAACTATGATGGAGATGTTCAATCGGACACGGTAGCACAGGGTTATGGATCCCTTGGATTAATGGCATCCAAATTGATGACTCCTGATGGCAAGATCGTAGAATCAGAAGCTGCCCATGGTACGGTAACCCGGCATTATAGACAGCATCAGGCCGGACAACCGACTTCCACGAATTCCATAGCTTCCATTTTTGCTTGGACCGGAGGTCTGTTGCATCGTGCCAAACTGGACGAAAACAAGCAGTTGGAGAAATTTGCCAAGACCCTGGAAAAAACCGTTGTCGACACGGTTGAAAGCGGTTTCATGACTAAAGATCTGGCATTGCTGGTTGGCCCCAATCAGAGTTGGCTGACTACCGAAGGATTCTTGGATAAGATAGAAGAAAATCTGGGTAAAACGCTTTCTTGATCTAGGTATCTGAGTTTCGAGTTGAATATCCCATTAAGTGGCTTTATTTTGGGAACTAAAAAACAATATTAGCCAAAAATAAGGGAGTTATATACATAACTACACTAATCAAGCAAAATTCTTAGGTAGAATATTCCATTTTACCAGCATACGGTCTACAGAAATCGGCCCTGCCCCTTTCAGGAAAATCACGATCAACAGAAAGACCCATAATGCCCTTTGGTCAAAAATGATGGCATCGGGGGGACCATCAAACCAACCACCGACACTCTTGCCGGACAACCCATGGCCAGTGATATCAACAATACTCTGGACGATAACAAATCCGATCATCCCTACTGCAGCCAATTTGGTCAACAGGCCAATGACGATGAGCAAGGGCAGAATTATTTCTGCATAGGTTCCAAGAAATACCACCAGATCATAGAAAAAACCAAGTTCAGCTTCATTGTATCCCACACTTTCCATGGCTTTGGGAAATATCTGTACGTAAGCACCGGCACTGAAAGAGAATAATCCATCACCAAATTTGGTTAGGGCCGATTTATAGTAGTAAACAAGAAGGATACCTGCAAAGTAAAGCCTTGCCAGGGATGATAAAAACCAATCTGAAGTTTTTTCCTCTATCCAGGCAAAAACACAATTAACAAATCTAACAAGTGCCATAACATCCCCTCTAAGGTAAAGCCTTAAGTTACAAACTGATATTGCCTCTTTAACTATTAACCGATTTCATCATTGCTTACAACATTACTTATGGAATTCGTTGTAAGAAGAAGTCGAAACAAGTCTGCCAAATCAAAATGAAATTCTTCCGAATGGAATAGTGTTTTTTCGCAGGCCACCCCAATATTATCCCCCTCCATCTGGTATTTTACAAAATGATAGCCTCCACGATTAATTTTGACAGGATAAGGGTCGAAGTCAGGTCGAACGATCAACACAAACTCCTCACCCGCCTTGGGGCTTGGTCCGTCTCTTGTATTTGCGTCCCAAATACTTGCTACAGGATGTTTGGAATAAAACAATCTGACAGCAGGGCTAAATTCCAATTGGGTCTTGAGTTGTTCCTCCGGGTCAAGGTATTCAAAAAACTTCGGATCAATTGGTTCCGGATCACCTGAATGATAGGATTCCCTTAATTCATTTTCCAGTTTGGCGACATCTGACAGGTATGCAAGATGTTGCACCGGGGGAAAAGTTTTGAGAAAGTCGGGCATTTCCTTGCCATAAAACATCATTAGGGGTGAACTTGGTGGATACTCCCGAACATAAACCCTTGCCATTGCTTTGAAGAATTCATCCCCAACCAGTTTTCGAATGACCGGAAAGGAAACTTCCAAACCTTCAATTAAGCTAGCAACGACATTGTTGCGGTAAACTAAAAACCTGCGGTCGATTTTATCATGGGGTATTGTCAACCTGGGAGGAACGGGTTTGTCAGGCTTAAGGAGAGCCTCTATAAATTCCCCGTTGAAAGGTTTCATGCTGCTTTCGATGATAACTCGGTTAAGATACGGTTTGCCTTGGTAGCTTCCGAAGAGAGTTTTTCCCAATCGGGAATATCATTATCCCACTCGATCAAAGTCGGAAGTGGACCTGTTTTGGAAATCAGGTATTCATATAACGCCCAGACAGGATCAATCACTTCCGAGGCATGATTGTCAATTAGTAGATCAGGGCCACCTTCCATTTGCTCCAATTCATGTCCACCAAGATGAATTTCTTTGACAAGGTTCAAGGGATAATCATCCAAATACCCATAGGGATCAAAGTTTCTGTTTTCAGATGACACATAAACATTGTTTACATCAAGAAGTAGGAAACAACCGGTTCTTTTGGCAATCTCCTTAATAAATTCAATTTCACTGTAGTTGCTTTCTTCAAATTCCAGATAATTTGATGGGTTCTCCAAAAGCATCGGTCTTTGTAGGGTCTCCTGAACCTGATCAATATGCTCTGTCACGCATTCGAGGGTGGTGTCATTGTAAGGAAGAGGAAGAAGATCATTGAAATAGCTACCCTCATGAGTTGACCAAGCCAAATGTTCAGAGAATACGGCAGGCTCAAGCCATGAAACAAGGTTTTGCAGTCGCTTGAGATGATCAATATCCAAGGGGTCTTCACCACCAATTGATAAACCTACACCGTGACAGGAAATAGGAAAGTTCTCACGTAATTTCTTGAGTTGGGCAATCGGTCTTCCACCATCGCCCATATAATTTTCTGCATGGATTTCAAACCAAGATACATCGCCGGAATGTTCAATAATTTCTTGAAAATGTTGGCTCTTGAAGCCTACTCCGGGTTTGGAGGGAAGAGTACAGGATTCGAGGTTAAAATAATTTGCCATAGCTTGATACCTGAATCCTGTACTTCATAACTAACTTAGGAAGGAAGATCCCGATCCAAGGGCTCAAGTGATCCCATACGATCACCGGGAAGTTCCATGGTAGTACAAGTACCTGCTGGTACCAAAGTCCAAGCGTTACCCTGATAATCTACAGTTGATGAACTGGCACAAGTTGTACCGGGACCAGCGGCACAGTCATTTTCACCGGCAAGGGAAACACCGTAACACTTTTCCTTTTCCTCGGCAACACCGGGAACTGCATAGGCTACAAAGGCTGCAGCTACTGCACTGGCTACTGCAACTGATTTTGCATTAATTTTCATAAGTTACTCCTTAGTAGAAAAATTTGTTGGCTTGAATTATATATCTTGGTTTTTGATTACAATAAATAAATTACCCATAAATCTTCAATAATCTTTGATTATGCGCCTTCGAGAATTATGAATTCACGTTCGGCCGATTTATGGGCTATCGCCAAGGCACGTTTATAGGTAGCGGAATTATAGCAGTTGTTGGCACTTTCCAGGCTGGGAAACTCCACAATTACATTTCTTTGGCGATTCGTACCCTCCTTGGAAAGGAATTTACCTCCCCGTGCCAGAAACCTGCCACCAAATTCCTCTACAGCTTGCGTTGCTATCTTGGCATATTCGCCATAACCTTCGGGATCCTTTACATCAACCCTTGCAATCCAATACCCTTTCATCCTAACCTCCTATTACTTCTTCAATTTTAGGCAATAGCTTTTCAAGATCATCAGTCCTTGATCCCCCGCCCCGGGCAAAATCATTTCTTCCACCACCTCCTTTGCCTCCAAGCAGGGGAACTATGCTTCTTACTATATCTACGGCAGAATATTTTCCCACGAGATTATTGGTGACACCAACCGCAACAGAACTTTTGTTATCAAAAACAGCAAGTAAGACGATGATGCCCTGCCCTATTCGTTTCTTTTCCTCATCAATTAAAATAGGCAAATCCTGGGGGGATATGGAATGGAATATTCTAATCAGAATATTGTCTTCTCCTATTTTTCCTGAGAGTTGGTCGGGGCTTTTTCCACCATACTGAGCTTGCAGGGAATTATCGGTATCTGATCCGACTTGCCGGTTGGTAAGCAATTCGCGTTTTAAACGTTCATTTTCCTTCTTGAGTTTGTTTCGTTCGCTTTGAAGTTGCAAAATACGATGAACTGCATGTTCAGGTTGGACCTTCAGTGCCAATGCAATTTCAGCCATGATCATGTCATGATTTGCCAAATACTTACGGGCTTTTTCTCCAGTAATGGCCTCAATTCGTCGTACTCCAGCAGAAATGGAGGATTCACCGGTCGTAATAAAAAGCCCTATTTCACCAGTCAATCCCACATGGGTTCCGCCACAAAGTTCTATTGAAAAGGTGGATTGGTCCCTGCCCTTGCCGGAATCGGGAGAATGTCCCATGGAAACCACCCTGACCTCATCATCATATTTTTCACCAAACAAAGCCTGTGATCCCAATTCAAGGGCTTCATCCAAACTCATAAGCGAAGTATTTACAGGTGCATTCTGCCAAATGTAATGATTAACGATTTCTTCTATTCTGGTGATATCCTCCAACTGTAGTGGATGATTATGGGAAAAATCAAAGCGCAACCTGTTTTCATCGTTAAGCGAGCCCTTCTGAACAACATGATTACCCAAAACTTCCCGTAAGGCTTCATTCAAAAGGTGGGTTGCAGAATGATTGCTCTTTACCTCCTTGCGAATTCGGGTATCAATTTCCAACTTGGCTGAAGTTTCAGGTTCGATTTCGCCTTCTGTTATTTCGGCATAATGAAAAATCATACCCAGGTGATTTCTGGAGTCATAAACTTTTGCCGTACCTGTTTCGGTTCTGATGATACCCTTGTCACCAACTTGCCCTCCAGACTCTGCGTAGAAGGGAGTTTGATTGGTAATGATTTGTACCTTGCTACCTTTACCAGTCTTTGATAAGAGTTCTGTACCGTCAGTGATGGCCAGAATTTGTCCTTCGGCCTGTTCCATTTCATAGCCCAGAAACTCAGAAGGCCCGCATTTATCAAGGATTTTATACCAGATTTTGTTGTCAGCGATTTCACCTGAACCGACCCAACTCAACCTCGCTTGTTCCTTTTGCTTGGTCATTTCTGCTACAAATCCTGCTTCATCTACCTTAAGACCCTTTTCCCGCAGGGCATCCTGGGTCAAATCAAGTGGAAAACCGTAGGTGTCGTAAAGTTTGAATGCTGTTTGACCCGGGAACAACTTGCCGGTATCAAGTTTTGTCAATTCAGATGAAAGTAGTTTCAAACCCCTATCCAATGTTTTTCGGAATCTTTCTTCTTCTCCCTTGATCGTTTCGGCAATCATTGCCTCGGATTGTCTTAGTTCCGGAAAGGCAGCTCCCATCTCATTAACAAGATGTGGGACCAACAAATTGATCAATGTTTCCTGGTACCCAAGCAAATGAACATGACGTATGGCTCTTCTGAGAATTCTTCTCAATACATATCCCCTACCCTCGTTTGAAGGCAGGACTCCTTCGGCAATGAGAAAGGAAACTGCCCTCAGGTGATCTGCAATGACCCTGTGATGGACATTTCCATCACCATCGGGATCGGTTGAAGTGATGTTGGCAGAGGCTTCAATAAGTTTTCTGAACAGGTCAGTTTCATAATTGTCCGTTTTCCCCTGCAGAACTGATCCTATCCTTTCCAACCCCATTCCCGTATCTATACAGGGTTTGGGAAGTGGAGTAAGTTTACCTTCATCATCCCTTTCGAATTGCATGAAGACCAGATTCCATATTTCCACAAATCTGTCGCCATCTTCATCCGGGGAACCTGGAGGACCACCGGGAACTCCTTCCCCATAATCATAAAATATTTCCGAACAAGGTCCACAGGGACCAGTATTACCCATTGCCCAAAAATTGTCGGACGTGGCTATCCGGATTATTTTGTCGTCAGTGAATCCCGCAATCTTTTTCCAATAGGTTACAGCCTCCTCATCGTCATGGTATACAGTACATAGAAGCCTGTCCTTGGACAACCCCAATTCTCTGACAATGAGATCCCATGAATAATATATGGCCTGCTCCTTGAAATATTCGCCAAATGAAAAATTGCCCAGCATTTCAAAAAAGGTGTGATGCCGAGCCGTATAGCCAACATTGTCAAGATCATTGTGTTTGCCGCCTGCTCGAACACATTTTTGACTGGTAACAGCCTTGGTATAGTCCCTTTTTTCCAATCCGGTAAAAATGTTCTTGAATTGAACCATGCCCGAATTCGTAAACATCAAGGTAGCATCGTTTCTGGGGACAAGCGGAGAACTTGCAACCACTTCATGCCCGGCGTTTTCGAAATAAGAAAGAAATTTTGTTCGAATGTCGCTTAAACTAGTCATTTTTTGAATAATCCCGAATTCAAAGTCAGGTCAGGAAATAAATGTTATCTGCATTGGTACGGAGTATCCGAACCAAGTGCTTCAACTTTATTCAGATTTAGTCTTTAGTCCACAAATCTTTCTGATTTGATTTTCTATCTCATCTGATATTTCGGGATATTCTTTCAGGAAATTTACAGCATTGGACCTACCCTGTGCCATTCTTTCATCCTTGTAGGAAAACCAGGACCCAGACTTCTCGATAATATCATGCTTGACCCCAAGATCAATTATTTCACCACCCTTGGATATACCTTCGCCATAGAGAATATCAAATTCCACCTGTTTGAATGGCGGAGCCAATTTGTTCTTCACAACCTTTACACGGGTTGAACTTCCAACAACCTCATCTCTGACCTTGATGGCACCGATTCGCCTTATATCAAGCCGTACCGAAGAATAAAATTTAAGCGCGTTACCACCAGTAGTTGTTTCCGGAGAGCCAAACATCACACCTATTTTCATTCTGATCTGGTTGATGAAAATTACCATACAATTTGAACGATTGATTGAACCGGTCAGCTTTCTCATAGCCTGACTCATCAGCCGGGCCTGAACTCCTACCTGTGAATCGCCCATTTCCCCTTCCAATTCGGATTTGGGAGTCAAGGCAGCTACGGAGTCTACAACGACAACTGATACTGCACCCGAACGGATCAGGGTATCGGTGATTTCCAGTGCCTGTTCTCCTGTATCAGGTTGTGAAATCAGCAATTCATCAATATCAACTCCCAATTTTCTGGCATAGACAGGGTCAAGGGCATGTTCCGCATCAACAAATGCCGCAATTCCACCCTTTTTCTGTTCTTCGGCAATGACCTGCAAGGTAAGTGTGGTTTTACCCGAAGCTTCAGGGCCGTAAACTTCAATAATTCTACCTTTTGGCAAACCACCGATTCCTAGGGCTATATCAAGTCCAAGAGAACCAGTTGACGTTGCCTCAATCTCTTGTGTCGTGTTATCCTGGCCGAGTTTCATAATAGAACCCTTGCCGAAATTCCTTTCGATTTGGCTTATGGCAGCATCAAGTGCCTTGTTTTTTTCCATTGAGATATCCCTTTAAATTACTGGTTGGAAAGAGGTTGGATCCATAACTAGCCTTCTAGCTGGTAGCCACTTCCTGAAGATACGACATTGCAGATTCTGGGTCCCCGAATATGTCCTCCGGAAAATAATATTTTATCGGTAGCCAACATATCCAGACAGTCCAATCTTGTTTTTGCCGCTTTTTCCCTATCCACATCCAGTGCAAAGGAAACTTCTGGAATTTGCAGTAGAATGTCTTGGATTACAAGCAGATCGGATGTGTAAAGGAATTGCTCTCCTGCCGACTCTACCCGTATCCCACAATGGCCAGGGGTATGGCCTGTCAAATCATGAAATGAAACACCTGATGAAATATCAGAAGCAGTACCAACAGTATTAATTCGGTCACCATAGATTCTTACAAAATCCAGGGCCAAGGGTCGCCATGAAATCAATGATTCGTCGGCAGAGTCGAAATTGCTGTCATCGGTCCAGAAATTATATTCCTCCTCTGTCAAAATCACTTCAGCATTCTGAAATACAGGATTACCTTCATTGTCCCAAGATCCACAAATATGGTCTGGGTGGAGATGGGAAATAACAAATTTGTTTATTTGTTCGGGTTTTATACCTGTTTCCTCAAATGCTTCAGGCAAATGCCCGGCGGCAGGACCAAAAACCTCACTTCCGACACCTGCATCCACAAGGATATTTTCTTTTCCGGTTTCAATTAAGCATACATTGAATCTAGTTGGAAGGACGGATTGTTCTGGATTTCCCAGAAGGCTTTTGATTTCCTCTTCATCTGTTTCCGGGAAGAGGTCAAAACCAAATTCCGTACCACCATCGTTCATTATGGTAATTTTATAGTCTCCAATATTCCTCGAGGTTATTCTGGACATATTTCTCCTTAATGTGACATTAAAATTTTAACTGATAATCAATTGGTTTTATGATGATTAAGTTAATACTTATTCCAGTCAATACTAATGGCTAGTGTGTAATATTTTTGGGTCTTCGTACTTTTTATTGTGATTTATCTATTTCAAATGTATTTTTGAAGGTGAAATGGAGTACAATACCTTCCTTGCTCCCCCTTCATAAGTAACTATAGATGGTTAGGATGGGTCCATGTTATCCACTGTAACCCAAAGCAACAATATATTTTTCGGAACTGTCCTTTCTGCTGGCATCGGGCTTAACAGTCTTGACGGTTGAAAAATTGGCTTTAAGCTCCTTTTGCAATTCAGATCCGGCACCTCCCTCCAGTACCTTGGATACGAATACACCTCCTTGGGTAAGACATTCCCTGGCAATTCCAAAGGCCTCTTCACAAAGTGAAATAATCCTCAGATGGTCGGTCTGCTTATGTCCCGTGGATGGAGCAGCCATATCCGACAGGACCACATCAACTCTATTTTGGGGCAGTTCAAGCTTGTCCAGATTAAATGAAAAAATATCGGTCTTGATGAAAACAACTCCCGGGATAGCATCCATGTCATTTATGTCTAGGGCAATTACAGTCCCGGCATCATTGTTTTTGTTGAGGTTTTCCGAATTGGTCCTTTTGGCAGCGACTTGTGACCAGCCACCGGGTGCCGATCCCAGATCCAAAATTACCTTGCCGGGCTGGAGAAAACTGAATTTATCATCCAGTTGAATTAACTTGTAGGCTGCCCGGGATTTGAAGCCCTCTTCCCTGGCAAGTTTTACAAAAGGGTCGTTCAGCTGCCTTTCCAACCATCTGGTGGAACTCAACTTTCTACCCTTTGCAGTTTTGACTTTTATATGCAGATCTCTTTTTCCACGCATTATTTTTTTACTTTTGTTAACTTGGCTTATTGAAATTCTAGTAAGAACAACTTTGATAGGGAAACTGTTTCTAATAATTTCAGGGTTGAAATTGGCAGAATATAAATTTATCGGGGGTATGCATGCCTGATGTCGTGATAGTTTACTGGAGGGATATACCTGCACAGGTAATTGTAGGTAAAGGCCGTCGAGCCAGCAAGGTACAACTTACCGAAAGGTTTGAACAAGCAATAGATCGATGTGCCATGAAAACCGAAATGGTAGGTACTGATGATTATCTGGCTGAATGGCGAAAATCGTCTATGGGATCGATGGAAGGTGCCCCTGATGAAATTGCCCGCAAAATAGCCGCTGATATTGAAGATGGCTTTGATAATGAAAAATTGAAGGTTTTAATTGCAAATGACGGCTGGGAAAATTGAAATTAAGGCAATTACAGTACACTTAACTCTATGTGTGGGAGAAATTAAAGGTGGAAACCCAAGTCCAAAATACTGGTTTGCATGAATTACTAAAGGGATATTCCCTTGAAGTTATGCCTAGGACAGCTGCCAAGATTGGTGATTTTGGGCAATTTTTTCATCAGGATACCTTGATCTATATTGCCCACATTGAGGGAACCCCAATCAGTGAAATGCTGGATACAGCCAAAAGACTCAAAAGTGAGGGTTTTGCAATCATGCCTCACATTACGGCCAGAACGATAGGCAATTCCGATGAATTGGAAACTATCCTGAAAATGTATAGGGATGATGCAGGGGTGGATTCAGCCTTGCTTCTTGCTGGAGGGGCCAAGGAAGTATATGGGGATTTTGATAGTTCCATGGCGCTTTTGAAAACCGGTTTGTTTGATAAATATGGCTTCAAGAACCTGCATTTTGCAGGTCATCCGGAAGGCAATACTGACATTGACAAAAATGGTATGACTGAAAATGTTGACAAGGCGCTGGTCTTCAAGAAAGACTATTCAAATCTGACAGATGCCAGTGTTGCTCTCACAACGCAATTTTCATTTGATGGCAATGCGGTAATCAATTGGGTCAGGAGAATTGGTGAAATGGGTATTGATCTTCCTGTTTACGTTGGTGTGGCTGGACCCACGAAATTACAGACACTGATTAAATTTTCACTTGCCTGCGGGGTGGGACCGTCCATGAAAGTTCTGAAAAAAAGGGCTAGGGACATTTCCAAATTGCTGGTTCCCTACGAACCAACCGAGGTCTTGCAGCAATTGAATGATATTTTGACTTCTCAATCAAATAGTCAAATCAGGGGAATACATTTTTTTCCCTTGGGGGGTATCAAAGCTACATCTAAATGGATAATGGAGAATCAGTGAGTTTTCCTTTGTATGTGGGAGGAATAGTTGCATAGAACAGTCGTAGAATCCAAAACAAGATCAACCATCATCGGTTTTGAGGAACCCTTTTGTGTGATTGGAGAACGAATAAACCCGACAGGCAGAAAATTATTGGCTGCCGAATTGGAAGCCGGCAATTTTTCTACCGTGGAGAAAGATGCCATCCAACAGGTTGAATGTGGTGCAAACATGTTGGATGTTAATGCTGGGGTTGTATATAATTCGAACCCCAATCCCAATGAAACCGAGCCACCCCTACTCAAGAAGTTGATAAAACTGGTTCAAGGCTTGGTCGATGTTCCAATATGCATCGACAGTTCTGTTCCAGAGGCCCTTGCAGCAGGATTGGAGGTTTGTGAGGGCAGACCCTTGGTCAATTCTGTAACCGGCGAGGAAGAAAGATTGGAACAAATTCTACCACTGGTCAAGAAATATAATGTACCCGTGGTGGCCATATCGAATGATGATACCGGTATTTCAACAGATCCCGATGTTCGTTTTGCCGTGGCCAAGAAGATTGTAGAGAGAGCTTCTGATTTGGGTATTCCATCCAATGATATAGTCGTGGATCCTCTGGTAATGCCCATTGGAGCTATGGCCACGGCGGGTAACCAGGTTTTCCGCCTGGTTCGAAGGTTGCAGGAGGAATTGCATGTAAATACGACCTGCGGTGCATCAAATATTTCTTTCGGTTTGCCGAACAGGCACTCGATCAATGCTACTTTCCTGCCAATGGCGATAGCATCCGGATTAACTTCAGCCATTATGAACCCTACAAGACAATTGGAAATGGATGCCATTCGGGCTGCAAACCTGTTAACAGGAAGGGATTCCAACGGTTCGCAGTGGATAAAATTCAATGCTCCGAAGGATAGGGAAGAGAGCGCCACACATGTCAGGAGAAGACGTAGAAGGAGTAGAACGTAGTAGAAGGGACTTATTGCACCCTCTTCTATTTCGCAAATTGAAATTGAGACAGTGACCAGCCTAGATCCCTTGATAGTTTTTTCTCCTTCAGGAAAAAGGGGAAGATTTCCGGTAGGAACACCCGTTTTGCAGGCAGCCAGAAAGCTGGGTGTTGATCTGGATAGTGTTTGCGGAGGGCGGGGTATTTGTTCAAGATGCCAGATTATACCTTCATACGGTTCCTTTCCAAAGTACCAGATTGAATCATCCGAGAAATCACTATCAGAATGGAATGCCATTGAAGAAAGATATGATCGGGTCAGAGGATTGAAGACCGGTCGGCGTTTGGGATGTCAGGCTCAAATCCTGGCTGATATAATCGTTGATGTGCCACCGGAATCCCAAGTACACAAGCAGGTTGTAAGAAAGGCTGCGGATGCACGCCCTGTAATCATGGATCCTTCAACCCGTCTGTTTTATGTTGAGGTTCAAAAACCTGACATGCATAAACCTGAAGGTGACCTCGAAAGGGTTCGGAAGGCATTGAAGGAACAATGGGATATCGACAATGTGGGTATTTGCACAAGTCAGTTAAGAATTCTCCAGCAAATTCTCAGAAAGGATGATTTCAGGATAACCCTTGCAATTTGGGAGAATCATCACAATGGGGAGTTAAAAATAACAAGGTTATGGAGCGGGTTTCATGAGGATCCTGTATTTGGCCTTGCCATTGATCTGGGTTCAACCACAATTGCTGTACATCTATGTAATCTAAGGGATGGATCAGTACTGGATTCGGCAGGTATTATGAACCCTCAAATCAGGTTTGGAGAAGACCTGATGAGCCGTGTATCCTACTCGATGATGAATGCCGGAGGTGACAAGGAACTAACCGAAGCCGTTCGTGAAGGCTTGAATACCGTATTCGGGACCATCGCCGAAAACAACAATGTCTCCTTAAATTCTGTTTTGGACGTAGTCATTGTATGTAATCCTGTCATGCATCACCTTTTACTCGGGATTGATCCTATAGAACTGGGGCAAGCGCCATTTGCCTTGGCTGTATCCTCCTCCTTGAACCTCATTGCCTCGGATCTTAACCTAGATTCACTGGAATATTCTACTCCCATTTACCTGTTCCCTTGCGTTGCTGGTCACGTCGGCGCTGATGCTGCGGGAGTAATTCTGTCTGAGGAACCACAAAAATCAGATGACAAGGTACTGGTAGTGGATGTTGGAACCAATGCCGAAATCATATTTGGCGACAAAACACGGGTTTTGGCTTGTTCTTCTCCGACCGGCCCGGCATTTGAAGGTGCGCAAATATCTTCCGGCCAAAGAGCATCGCCCGGGTCAATTGAAAGGGTTTCCATTGATCCTGAGACCAAAGTACCCCGTTTTCGGGTTATTGGAAGTGATTTGTGGTCAGATGAGGAAGGTTTTCAAGATATTATACTGAACACGGGTGTCAATGGCATTTGTGGATCAGGTATTATCGAGGCGATTGCCGAGATGCGCATGGCAGGAATAATCGACAATTCCGGTCTGATCGGTTCACCTGAAGCATCGGGCTCCAACCTTATAGTCGCGGATGGCAGAACCTATTCATATGTCCTTTATGAGGATACTGATACTGGTGCTCCCCCCATAATGGTAACCCAGAATGATGTCCGCGCAATACAACTTGCCAAGTCTGCACTTTATGCAGGGGCTAAGTTATTGATTGAAAAATTTGGAACCGACAAGGTTGATCGCATTGTTCTGGCCGGTGCTTTTGGTTCACATATCTCTACCAAGCATGCGATGGTATTAGGAATGATTCCCGATTGTCAACTGGACAAGGTTTTTTCATCCGGTAATGCTGCTGGTACGGGTGCCAGAATCGGATTGTGTAATCTTGAAGCGAGAAGGGAAATTGAAAAGACCGTTTTCCAGATTGAAAAGATCGAAACAGCAGTTGAGCCCAAATTCCAGGAACATTTTGTCAACGCGAACGCAATTCCCCATGCCGTGGATGATTTTCCAGAGTTAAGCAGAATAGTTAATCTACCTGGAAACAGTCATTTGGCAGGGTCTGGTAAAAGAAGACAAAGAAGGCAAAGAAATCGGTAGATCGATTTCATAAGGTGAAATCTTCAATAAATGCGGTGGAGAAGTCGGATGCTGCATATAAGATCGAAAAATTAGAATTGTAGGTGCAAAATCTAGAATTGGCTGGAATGGTACCCAAAGGTGTATTTTCATACTTTGAGGGAATGATTCGATAACTGGGAGGAAGCGTTCTACTTTGCAGAAGTGTTTTAATCCGAAGTTTGGTTTAAACACTCATACTGTTATGTAGGGATTGAGCCATATCCTGCTGCTAAACCTAGAACTTCTTCAACTCTACCTTCTTTCAGCAAGTCAATAGGGCGAGCAAAACAATCTGAAAAAGACATCTTGTTAGACAGGTATACCCAAGTATTAATTGGATTTCCAACAATCTTGGTTACTTTATCAATCCCCTTAATTATTTGACCTTCCCCAAGGATTTGCTCAGCTGGAATCCTTTTCCCTCTTTTCGTTTTATTCCAAGAGAGTAACAAGCCTTTGTTGATCCAATCATAAACAGTTGTCCGTGAGACCCTCAAGCGTTTTGAAGCTTCAGTAACACCGATAATATCTTTGTCATAATGTTCCACGAGTACATATGGTTTCAACGCATCGGGAACATCATCATCAGCAGTAAAATCACTTTGTAAACTGGCAGCAGTTTCCAGTGCAATCTTGACAACTAACTCAGCATGCTTTGGATGCAGTTGCAGAAAATTTTTGGCGGAGCGTGAAATTCCTCTGAGACCTTTGATTTGGAAAGATTCTTGTTCAGGATTTAATACTGTTTCTAACATATCATTTTCCATTTTTGGACCTGAACATAAGCTTAATATATTTGTTCAGTTTGTCAAGTTCTATTTAACATCCTTGACTAGCGCTCGAGTGTGTTATCGGCAGTAGTATACTAAAAACATTTCTGCAGAAAACAAAGGTGCTTTTTGTTTTTTTAATGCCTATTGTTACCCAATAGTAAACTATTCGATAAATTGAGGTATTAATGGGATTAACAGACAGACACTCTGCCCTTGTGCTGCTCAGGAAGGCTGAGGGTAACAACCATGTTGAGTTTCGTCAAGGTCAATGGGAAGCGATTGATGCCATAATCAACAGAAGGGAACGGACTCTTGTAGTCCAACGAACAGGCTGGGGCAAAAGCACAGTATACTTTCTTGCTACTAGAATTCTACGCGATAACAGGTATGGTCCCACACTAATTATTTCACCTTTGCTTGCACTGATGCGAAATCAGATTATGACAGCCAAAAGATACGGTATCAATGCGGTTTCAATCAATTCGACCAACTCTCAAAATTGGTCTCAAATTGAGGAAAAAATATTTGAAGATAAGGTTGATGTGGTCCTTATCTCCCCCGAACGTCTTTCCAACAACGAATTTGTTGAAAAAGTCTTGTCGCAAATCACAGATAATATTGGTTTGTTTGTTGTTGATGAAGCCCATTGTATCTCTGACTGGGGGCACGATTTTCGCCCTAATTACAGGAAAATAGTGAATGTTTTGCGACAAATGCCCGTAAATGTAAGGATTCTTGGTACAACCGCAACAGCAAATACACGTGTGATAGAGGACATAAAAGAACAACTTGGTTTTGTTCAGGTTCGAAGAGGCCCTTTAATTCGTCATTCACTTGCGTTACAAAATCTTAATTTACCATCCCAAGCATCAAGAATGGCTTGGCTTGCTGAGAATATTAGATCTATTCCAGGTTCTGGAATTATCTATACACTAACGAAAAGAGATGCAGAAAACCTTTCTACTTGGTTACAAGAACAAGGGATATCAGCCTATGCATATTACAGTGGTGTAGAAAGTGTTGATGGACGAAATTCAAATCAATATAGAAGTGATTTGGAGGGACAATTACTCAACAACAAAATCAAAGCACTCGTTGCAACTACCGCACTTAGCATGGGGTTCGATAAACCTGATCTTGGTTTTGTAATTCATTTTCAAGCTCCGGGTTCAATAATTTCTTACTATCAGCAAGTTGGCAGAGCGGGTCGTGGGATCGATAATGCTTATGGAATTCTAATGTTTGGTAATGAGGATGCAGAAATTCATGAACATTTTCGAAATAACGCTTTCCCAAAGGATAGTTGGGTTAAAGCAATAATTGATTCGCTTGGTAAGGGTGATGGTATGAGCACCGTTGATTTGACTAAGGAAATTAATCTTAAAACCAATCAAATTAAACGTGTTCTAGATTTTCTTTCGGTTATGGTTCCCTCACCAGTAATATATTCAGATTCTAAATGGTATCGAACACCTGTTAGTTTCCAAATGGATCATGAAAAAATTCAATGGCTGAATAATCAGCGAGAAGTTGAATGGTCAGAAATTCAAAGTTATGGTAAACATCAAGGTTGCTTGATGGAGTTTTTGGTAAAGGCCTTAGACGACGAATTACAGACCAAATGTGGTAAATGTGGTTCATGTATCGGCAAACCAAGATTCCAACCTAGTGAAAATGTTGAATTTTTTGCCAGTGCAACGAGATTTTTAACTGCTACAGAGATACCTCTCAAAAGTAAAAGAAGGATACCTTCTGATGCCTTTCCAAGCTATGGTTTCGAGGGGAAATTTTCTATCTCACAGCAAGCACAAGCAGGAAAGATTCTATCCTTTTGGGGAGACGCAGGATGGGGAACTTCTGTCCTTCAAGGAAAGCACGAGATGTGGTATAGTGACAAGCTTGTAGAAGCAGTAGTTAACTTATATCGTAGATGGCAACCACAACCGGCACCAAAATGGATAACTTGTATACCTTCAAATTCGAAACCAAGATTGGTCGCGGGATTTGCAGAGCGTCTTTCAAAAAAACTCGGTTTGCCCTTTAGTCCAGTCATAATTAAAGTGAAAGATAATCAGCCACAAAAAGTTCAAGAAAACAGTTACCACCAATGTAGTAATTTGGATGGTGTGTTTGAAATAAAAACCCCAATATCAAAAGAGGCGGTACTGTTAATTGATGATGTAATCGATTCAGGGTGGACTATGACTATAGCAGCTGCATTGCTCCGGAGGGCAGGAAGTGGACCAGTTTGGCCACTTGCACTAGCTACTTCTAAGGGTAGAGGATGATATGAATATTAGCTCAGACACTCATGCAACAATTCTGCTCACGGTAAGGTTTGGTAAACAGCAGGAGAAACCCCTCACTATTAATGAATGGTCAAATTTATCTAAACAATTGAAAGAAAACAAACTCCCGCCTTCAATATTATTGCAAGAAGATCCAAAGTATTTACCTTGCCAATGGAAAAAGGCCGAAATAGATCATCATAGAATAAAATCCCTATTGGACCGGGGTGGTGCACTTGGATTTGCACTTGAAAAGTGGCAGAGGTCTGGACTATGGATCATTTCTCAATCAGACAATGATTATCCTGCTAGATTAATTCGCCGATTGGGTACCAAAGCTCCCCCTATTCTTTTTGGTTATGGGAATCAGAACCTTTTGAATAAAGGTGGAATTGCCGTTGTGGGGTCTCGTAATGCAGACCAGGAAGATTTGGATTTGACTAAAGTCTTAGGATATGAGGCTGCAAGACAGGGGTACTCCATTGTTTCCGGCGGGGCCAGAGGTGTTGATGAAGGGGCAATGCTTGAAACTCTTGAAAATGAAGGTACGGCAATTGGAGTGATTGCAAACGATTTACTTCGTTCTGCTTTATCAAGGAAGTATCGAGAGTATTTACTTTCAGGTGATCTAGTATTGACAAGCCCATTTAATCCAGAATCTGGTTTCAATGTTGGCAATGCTATGGCCAGAAATAAATATATTTATTGTCTGGCTGATGCAGCAATAGTAGTGAATAGTACTTCTGGAAAAGGGGGAACTTGGGCAGGTGCTATCGAGGGATTAAAATCCAAATGGATACCTGTATGGGTTCAAAAAAAGGAATTCAAGAAAACAGGGAATTTGGATTTGTTAGAAATGGGTGCTGTATGGCTTCCGAATAACCTTTCCTCAATTAAGGACCTCATGAAAATTGATTCTAGCGAATATTCAGAACCGGATTTCTATGAATTATTCCTCAAGAAAATATTGAAACGCCTTCAAGAAGAACCGCTAGAAAGGGTAAAGATAGAGGCTGATTTTAAATTACACCCTGATCAGATTCATGAATGGTTGAAGCGAGGTGAAAAAGATGAAGTTTTTAAAAAGAGAATTAATCCTGTAAGATATGAGTTACAATCAGTATCATTATTTAATGTGTCCACAAGCAACGAACTTAATTGCGTTGATTTTAAGCTTGATCCATTCAAGCTTTTTCTTGACAAACTAAACCGATTGACAAGTGATACTCCCCTCCAGATCAAAGATATAGTCAAACAATTAGGCCTGCTTCCCAAACAGGTTAGAGTATGGCTAAATCGAGGTGTTGAAGAAGGCAATATTGAAAAGTTAAATAGGCCAGTACGGTATCAATCGAAATTTTCTTGGAAGTAATGAGTTTTCGAAATCAGTACCCCAAGTGATTTGCTAAAACCTCTTTCTTGGCGGTTTTTGTCATTTATAGAAGGGTAAATCTTCTGGGCCAAACCCTTACCTAGCTCTACTCCCCACTGATCAAAACTGTTAATTCCTATTATCACACCCTCAACAAAAACCCGATGTTCATACAAGGCAATCAGTTGACCCAAAACATGAGGGGTTAGCTTTTTATATAACAAGGTGGTTGAAGGGCGATTACCGTTAAAATACCGATATTTAGGAAGATTTTGATTTCCTTCAGACACTGTTCCGTACATGAGTGCTTCGGATTGTGCAAGACAATTGGCAACCAGGTAATCATGGTGGGTTTGTAGGTCTTTCTCATGCCCCATTGCCCCAACCAAAAATTCACACGGGGTGATGATATTACTGTGATGAAGATGCTGAAAATATGCATGTTGACCATTGGTGCCTGTCCCACCCCAGATTACGGGACCCGAGGGCAACTCTATTTCGCATTGATCAAATTTGACAACCTTTCCATTGGATTCCATTTCAAGCTGCTGGAGATAGTCTGGGAAATATTCCATTCTTTCCTCATAAGGAATTACGGCTCTAGTCGAATAGCCACAGATCTGATTATGCCATATGCCAACTAGGGCTAGCATCATGGGTAGATTGGCATGGGCAGGAGCTGTTCGAAAATGGCAATCCATACTCTTACCACCTTCATGAAATTGCTCAAAGTTATTCTTGCCAAGGGCAATTGCTGCACTCAGTCCGATCGCAGACCAAATTGAATATCGACCACCAACCCATTCACCGAAGGTAAATATTCGTTCTTCCGGAATGTCCCACTCCAAACATTTCTCCCTTGCGTTAGAAATGGCGCACATGTGTTTACCTGCTTCAGCCCCAAGGGAACCGGCCAACCAATTCTTTACCTGAAGGGCATTTGTCATAGTTTCCAAAGTTGTAAAGGTCTTGGAAGCAACAATGACAAGTGTTGTTTCTGGATCCAGTCCTTTTGTCAGATCAAAGGTCTGGGCACCATCAATGTTTGAAAGAAAATGTATCCTTGGACCATCAGCATACGGAGCAAGGGCTTTGGTTACCATTTTGGGGCCCAAATCAGAGCCACCGATCCCGATATTGATAACATCGGTAAATTTGGTACCATTCCTCGCCAGTACCTGCCCTTTCCTGATTGCTTCGGCAAATGACAAAAATCTGTTTTGGGCCTGTTGAACCTTTTTGTTTATTGCATTGCCATCAATGAGGATTTCCGGTCCCTTAGCGTTTCGTTCAAGTGTGTGAAGAACTGATCTGTTTTCGGTAAAATTGATTTGTTCGCCGGCAAACATGCTTTCACGATATTGACCAACGTTTTTTGAACTCGCCAAATGGATTAGCAGGTTTCGAGTAGATAGATCAATATTGGTTTTGGAATAATCAAAATACAATCCATTGCATTCGATTGAGAAATTTGCCAGGCGGTTGGATTCAACTTCAAAGAGTGATGTAATCCTTCGGTTGGATGCTTCATTGCACCTTTTTTTTAATGCTGGCCAGATCATCGGGTGTTATTCCACGTAATGAAACGTTGCCTTGGAAGCAAAATTGAGAATTGGAGCTTTCCTTGGTTCCGAAATCTTGTAACTTTCCATCAACTTTTGCTTTTTTGCCCTTCCCTTGAAGATGACATGAATATGCTTAGCTTCCATCAAGACCCTGAGTGTAAGAGTAATTCTGTCTTCAGGTTGGGTTGGAACGGAAACCTTGATTGCACTTGGAGCATTCGGAGTAACGGCGGTAGCTAATTCAGGCGAGTCAGGAAACAGGGAAGCAGTGTGAAGATCCTCACCCATTCCCAGAACGCATACAGAAACGGGCAAAATGGAACTGATCCTTTTATTTGTTTCTTCCAAGTCTTGGGAGTCACCTTTCCCATCGTAGAGAGTAATGGTTTGAGCATCAACTGCCCGATTCTTAATCAAGGTCTGCTTGATCAGGAAATAATTTGATCTTGGGGTATTTAGTGGAACACACCTTTCATCTGAGGGTACAACGATAACCTTGGACCAATTCAAATCACAGTTCGACAAATCATCAAATATTGGTCCTGGAGTGGTACCACCAGGTACAACCAGCGTTTGAAAATCGGAAATCCTTGTATCCTCCTGTAACGCGTTAATGATTTGGGAGGTTATTCCTCTTCTCCATTCCTGTTCGTTTTTGTAGCTGACCAGTTTCAAATTTCTATTTCCCGCCATCTTCGTTGATCTTTGTTGGTAAGCATATAAGCTTCTTCGGGACCGCTTGTGTATGGATCGTATATTTGTGGGATCTTTCTGTGTTTCTCCCAGCATGAAATCACCTTGTCAGTCCATTGCCAAGCTGCTTCCACTTCATCGCCACGCATGAAGAGGGTTTGGTTTCCCCGAATGACATCCATGATCAATCTTTCATAAGCCTTGGTTAAGTTACCCACTTCCTGATTGAGGGATTTGGCGAAACTCATGTCCAGCGGAACTTCAATCAAGCGCATTCCCCCGGGGCCGGGCTCCTTGATGGTTACTGTCATGTTGATCCCCTCATTCGGTTGTAATCTGATGGCCAATACATTGCCATTGATTTGGGGGTGATCCTGAAAAATCGAGTGGGGCAAATCCTTGAATACAACCGCTATTTCCGAGACCCTCTTTCGGAGACGTTTGCCTGTTCTGAGATAAAATGCCGTATTGGCCCAACGCCAGTTCGATATTTTACACTTCAAGGCAATATAACTTTCAGTTTTACTTCCTGGATTGCCTGCATCTTCCTTGTAACTGGGTTCGGAGCCAATTGAACCGTATTGACCAAGGACAATATCAGTATGATGCAGTGGCTCAAGAGACCTGATTACCTTGAGTTTTTCATCCCTGACGGCATCAGGTGAAAAAATGGAGGGCGGTTCCATGGCAACAAGACACAACAGTTGCATCAAATGATTCTGAACCATGTCCCTCATTGCTCCAGAATTGTCATAATATTCCCCCCTGCCCTCGACTCCTCCTTTTTCAGCCACAGTAATTTGTATGTGATCAATATATTGTGAGTTCCACAGGGGTTCAAAAAGCACGTTGCCGAACCGTAGGGCCATCAAATTTTGGACGGTTTCCTTGCCTAGGTAATGGTCAATTCGATAGATTTGGTTTTCACTGAATACTTTGCTCAAAATGTTGTTCAATTCACGCGAAGAATCAAAATCGTGGCCGAATGGTTTTTCGACAACGATTCTCGAATTTGGCCGGATAAGATCAAATTTATCCAGATTGTTGATAATCTTGCTGAATATACTTGGGCCCACCGATAGGTAGAAGGCTGTAATTAGTGACAAATCCAGGGACTGTTTAAGGGATTCCCAATTCTCATTATTGTTTGCATCAAGGGACTTGTAAGTTACCATACTGAGGAATTGGGCAAGTGTATCCTGGTCGATCAGATGTTGATCTAGGTTTTCGGTAATGGCCTTTTTTACAAAATCCGAAAATTCCTGCTTGCCAAAACTTTTTCTGGCTACGCAAATGATTTTTGAAGAACTAGGTATTTGACCTACATGAAACCTTCTGTAAAGGCCAGGGAGAATTTCTCTTCGAGCAAGGTCACCTGTACCGCCAAAAAGGACCAGGTTAAAAGGGTCGACCGGAATGATTTTGTACAAAGTGAATGCCTGTTTGTTAATTTTTGGAAATAGTAAAGTGTGTACTTCTCGATTATTTTAAAGATGGTTGGTAATTGCCTAGAAATTATCAAACCCAATAATTTAAGGGTACAGTTGTAAAAGATAGGCTAAAATACAATTAAACAATGAAATAGTATAAAGGTGAAAGGAATATCTTCATTGCAATTGACTAACGATGTGTAAATTCGCTTTTTTCATTGTGCGAGCGAATTTTCCTATATTGCATTAGAGCTGTTGAGTGGTATCAATAATGGATCATTTTAATGAATTTGCCGTTGAGGAAGTAGTAAAAACCACTTCCCGGAAGTGGATTCCCAAATTTTCAAACAGGTACTATACGGCTGATGGTGCACAAAGAGCCTTTGTTCCATTGAACAAGCCGGATACTCTTTGGTTCAACACAGGTACCTTGTGTAATATTACCTGCAAGAATTGCTATATCGAAAGCTCTCCCCAAAATGATCGGCTGGTTTATATATCAGCAGACGAGGTAAATTCCTTTCTTGACCAGATCGAAACCCGCAAATGGCCGATAGAAACAATCGGGCTAACTGGTGGTGAACCATTTATGAATTTCGATATCATCGAAATTGTCGCCGACATACTTTCTCGCGGATATCAGCTGCTGGTGCTGACAAATGCCATGCGTCCCATGATGAGACCCAAAATCATGGCCAGTTTGTTGGAAATTCAAGAGAATTATGGAGAACAACTGATTTTACGGGTTTCACTTGACCATTACGATGAGAGAAAGCACGATTTTATAAGGGGCAAGGGATCATTTCAGATTGCCATCAAGGGGCTGGAGTGGCTTTCCATGAACGGTTTTCAGATTGCCATAGCTGGCCGAATGTATTGGAACGAGAATGAAACTCAATCCAGAAAGGGATTTGAACGCTTTATCATTAAGCATGATCTAAAGGTTGATCCTTACGATCCCAATCAATTGGTCTTGTTCCCCGAAATGGACGTAACAAGAGATGCGACGGAAATCACAACTTCATGTTGGAAGATTCTAAACAAGAAACCTACTGAAATTATGTGCTCTTCCTCTAGAATGGTGGTAAAGCGACGCAATTCTGAAAATCCGGTGGTCGTTTCATGTACATTATTGCCCTATTCCGAAGAATTTGAAATGGGTGAAACCCTGGCCGAGGCTGAAAAACCTGTTTTCCTCAACCATAAGTTCTGTTCACAATTTTGTGTACTTGGCGGGGCTTCCTGCAAACCCAAGGAATAGATTGTTAATCTAATATATCATGGCGGTCTGCCATGTTTATGGGAGGTTTTCCTCCAAGACTTCGCGAACCATACCCATATCCACCTGATTAGTTACGAAGGAATCGCCTATCCCGTTCACGAGGATAAAATTAAGCACTCCTCCCTGGGCTTTCTTGTCCTGCTTCATGATCTCGATCATATCATCGGTCGAGGGAAGATTTCCTTCAAGGTTTTTCAGGGCATCCAGCATTCCCATTTCATTCATGTGATTGGTAACCCGGTTCACATCATCCTGTTGGCAATGACCAGCCATGCAGGAAAGTTCAAAAGCAAGCTTGTAACCAATTGCAATGGCTTCGCCATGCAAAATTGTATCACTGTATCCGGTAGCGGTTTCCAAGGCATGGCCAAAGGTATGTCCCAAATTCAACTTCGCCCTGATTCCATGCTCTCTTTCATCGTTTGATACAAAATACGCTTTTATCTCGCAGGATCTTTTTACAATGGTCCCCATGGTTTCATGATCAAGCTGCTTGATTTCATCGGTATGATCATCCAGCCATTCGTAGAAATCCTTGTCACCCAATAAACTGTATTTCAGGACTTCACCATAACCGGCTATGAAATCCCTCTTGGACAATGTATCAAGCACAGATAGGTCAGATAAAACCAGACTTGGTTGATAAATGGCACCAACAAGGTTTTTTCCCTGGCTTGAATTGATGCTTGTTTTTCCACCTACCGAGCTATCTACTTGTGCCAACAGTGTTGTGGGAATTTGAATGAATGGAACACCACGCCTTGTTATTGCCGCAGCAAAACCGGTTATGTCCCCGATAACCCCTCCTCCAAATCCAATAATGGGATCATTTCTTTCGATCTTTTTTGCAAGGAGCTGTTCTACAATATATTCCAGATGCTTCCAGGATTTGGTTCTTTCACCTTGATCAAGAACAATGGAATCACAGTGTATATTCTGATACTCAAGATTTTCTTTCAGACGTGGATAATGATTATCGTATACGAAACGATCCGTTATTATCACGGTTTTGGCACGAGGAAGGAGTGGCTTGATAAAATCACTGGCATTATCCAGCAGACCATGCCCTATGTTTATGTTGTATGACCTGGGACCAAGGTTAACACCAACTCTTTTGAACTCGTATTTCAACACAACGCTACCATCATACTTTATCTGCCGCAAAAGTGGAAATTTGATCCTTCATTCGAAAAACCAGATCCTCGGTCGAAATACCCGAATCAGTTTGAAATCTTAACATCGACTTATTGTAGTCATTTTTTCTCTGTTCCCGTAACGTGCGGATTTTTAACAGTGTATTGTCACCCTCCAACAAGGGGCGATTACCTTCACCGGAAATTCGCCTAAATATAGTTTCCGGTTCAGCATCAAGCCAAATCGAGATTCCGATATCATCAATGATTTCCCTGTTTCTCTTGAAAGTATAGGCCCCTCCACCAACAGCCACGACCATTCCTCTGCTTTTCAGGATGTTTTTAATGGTATGATACTCAAGATTCCGAAAATATTGTTCACCTTGATTAGCAAAGATCTGGGTTATTGTAAGGGATTCGGAATTCTCGATAATTTTATCTGTATCAATAAATTCAACCGAAAAGGCAGTAGCAAGCCTTGATCCTAAATAAGTTTTTCCTACCCCCATCATTCCGACAAGTACGATCGGTTGTTTAAGTCCTGATGATTTCAAAGTGCAACTTTCAAGAAAACTATTTTATGATGTGTTGAACATGATTTTGTTATACCTAACCGAACAGGTTTCATATAAATATTATGCAAAAGATATGTTTATTGCATTTTTTGAATTCTATCGGTTTGGCCCCTTTATTCAAACTCTCGAATCTGGTTGTTTGGAAGTTTAAACCAAAATGTATTTGATTAAATTATTTTGATGCTAATTTTTGGAACTCACTTAATTCTTGAGGATTCAAATAATTGTTTAGAAGACTGATTTTCATATTATTCCTTATTTTACTTTTACTTTTCGGGGGATTAGTTGGGTATTCTTACCTAGGCAATATAAACCCGCCCGAGGGAAGCCTAGTTGTACCCATTGAAGTAAATGTTGACTAAATACCCTTTACTTTTTTTCTTGCCCATTATTTTCCTTGCCGACACTTCACTCGTAGCCCAGGAGGAAGTTCCACTAGTACCTGGCAGTAGTATTTTGGATTTCGAAACCCCTTCTGAGAGAGAATTCCAGTTTGAGATTGAATCGGAGCCGATTGTAGGTATTAACATTGATGCTGTTGGATTGATACCGAGTGGCGTCTCCGGCTTTCCCAATAACCTTTGGGGAAGTTCACGATTGAATGTGATTCAAAACAAAATTTCCAATATTCAAGACAGCCTTGTCCCTGCAGCCCTGGAATTATTCTATGTTTTATTGTTGGCAGAAGCCAATCCAACTTGGGATTCCAGTGGTGAAGGTGAGCTTTTTTTGGCACGGGTGGATAAATTGATTGAGCTGGGAGCGCTTGAGCAGGCGAATGAATTGATGGACAGGTCTGGTGGCAAGGGCAAGGAATTGGATATCCGAAGATTTGATATAGCCTTGTTGACCAATACCGAACACATCCCTTGTTCGGGTATCAAGAACAAGACGATTGAAGTTCCTTCATATACGCATCAAATCTATTGTTTTGTAAGACTGGGTGAATGGAAAAACGCTGACCTTGTTTTTGAAGCAGCTAAAACCATTGGCGATTTTACTTCCCAGGAAGAACAAATTGTCACCATATTCCTATTCCCTGAACTTGCTCTGAGTATCGCCAATCAGGAATTCGTACAACTTACCCCCCTTCTTTTCAGAATGTTGAAGGATAGTGGATTTTACTTTTATCATCATGATATCGAACCATCCCTGGCTTTCCATTTGAAAGACTCCAGCCCGGAATGGAAATCAAGAATTGAATCGCTTGAAAAACTGGTACGTTCAAATTCCCAACCTTTTGAATCGCTATTGGTAGCCTATACTGAATCAAAGCCCTCCTCAGCTGATGGGGTGTGGGAAAGGGTCAGGCTGATTCAAGCACTGGAAAAAGCAATTGTCATGCAGGATACGATTAAAATAAAGGAATTGTTTCTGAATGGATATTTCTTGATGGAACAGGTGGGGTTAAGTGTCAAGTATATTGAATATTTCATTCCCAGAATAATTCCACATATCGTGGAGTTTGGACGAATTGCACCCGGTCATTATTCACCGGCAATCCTTTTCCCCTTCCTTTCTGAGGACTTGGAAATAATGTCCCCTTCCAACCGTGAGGAGAATTTCCTGTTCTCCCTTCGAAGCGGTAATCTGGAGAATGCAATAGCTTCTACTCCTCTACAGCAGGGTATTATTTCCGGATTGACAGAAACCGATCTGGAGGATGATTTAGTTGTCATGGCAAACCAGGGAAAATTTGGTGAGGCTGTACTGGAGATTCTAGCAATACTACAGAATGTCAATCAAACCAGTCCAAATGAAATCAGGAGAGCACTCGCTGGGTTGACTGTCCTTGGGCTTGAGCAAATTGCAAGGGAGATATCAATACAAATTTTGGTTATTGAAAATGAAAAACTCAATCGATGAATTTCAGATCAGCAATTTCATTGAAATGCTGATTGCTGAGCGGTCGATTTCAAGGAACACTGCTTTGGCCTATACAAGGGATCTTGCAGCTTTTGCCAAATACTTGCAGAAAAGGGAAAAGGAACTTGAAACTGCAGATACCGAGGATATAACCAAATATCTGAACGGACTTACGAAAGGCTTGGTATCCAAATCAACCCAGGCACGTAAATTATCAGCCATTAGGCAATTTTATATCTTTTTGCATGATGAGGGGATAACAAGGGACATTCCCGGACAAAAGTTGAAAAGCCCCAAAAAGCATAAATTGCTACCCAAAAATCTAACTGAGGGCGAAGTAAATAAAATATTACAGGCCTCGAAATCCCATGGTCGCAATGACTATGAACGGGCTCGAAATCTATGCATAGTAGAACTTCTGTATGCCTCCGGAATGAGGGTTACTGAACTAGTGGAACTGCCGGTGAGCATTGTGAATGGTAAACCAGACTTCTTCTTAATAAAGGGCAAGGGTTCAAAGGAAAGGATTGTCCCCCTTTCCCGGCAGGCAAAAATGGCACTGCACGATTGGCTTGAAGAAAGAAATCACAAGGAAATTGAAAAACAAAAAAGGAAAATTCCAAATTCCCCTTTTCTTTTTCCTTCACCAAAGGGTAATAGCCACCTATCAAGAGTTAGCGTATTTAACCTTATGAAGGATTTGGCCCGTTCAGCAGGAATACCTCCAGAAAAAGTTTCACCCCATACCTTGAGGCACACCTTTGCCACACATCTGCTGACTCATGGTGCAGATCTCAAGGTAATTCAGGAGTTGCTTGGGCATGAAGGGATTGGAACTACCGAAATTTATACCCATGTTGTTGATGAAAATCTGAAAAATACCGTGCTGACCAAACACCCTCTTTCTAAAAATCCTAAAATCGCAGAAGTAAAACAAAGTCCAAACTGAAAATCCACAAATCCTATTCAAATTATTCATACAAGGTTTCGAAATTCATATGACACATCTTGAGGGGCTTGCTGGTACCAACTTCGACCTTCAGGCATTTATCTGGCTAAATGCCGGAGCCATAATTGTACTAATTATATTTTCAGCATTGTTTTCGGGTTCCGAAACTGCCTTGACTTCAGCCTCAAGGGGTAAGCTCAAGACACAGGCGGAAAAGGGAAGCAAGGGGGCTCAGAGGGCCTTGAAAATTACTGATGATCGGGAAACCCTAATCAGCAGTGTTCTGGTAGGTAACAATCTGGTCAATATTCTTGCCACAGCCCTCGCAACAAATCTGTTTACCTTGCTTTTTGGTGATTCCGGCGTCTTGATAACAACCATAGTCATGACAATGGTAGTTTTGATTTTTGCTGAAGTCTTGCCAAAAACCTATGCCATTGCCCGACCGGAAGAAGCCTCGCAAAAAGCTTCACGATTCATATTACCGTTTATTTTCATTTTCACTCCCATCGTCGTTGTTATCAAGGCCCTTGTTACAGCCTTTCTTCGTCTACTCGGCCTTTTGGAATCTAGGTCCGAAAGCCTAGAGGATGTACAAGATGAAATCAAGGGACGAATTGAGCTTGAAATACCGACAGGCATGTTTGACAAGGAGGATCAAAGAAGGGTACTGGGGGCGCTTGATATTTCAAGCCTATCGGTGGAGGATGTAATGCGGCATCGTTCCGAGATCGACATGCTGAATGCCGATGATCCAATAGAGGAAATATTGGCCCAATGCATGACAACACCTCATTCCCGCCTGCCCGTGTACAAGGATGAAACCGAGAATATAATCAAAATTGCACATGTCAAGGATCTTTATCGTAATTACTGGGGACAAAACGAAAAAATTGAATCTTCAACTCCTCCAGGCGAGCATTGGTATACAAATCTGAAGGAACCATATTTCGTCATTGAGACGACACCCCTGGGAATTTTGATGCAGGAATTTTTGGAAAAAAGAACACATTTTGCCTTGGTTGTAGATGAATATGGCGCCCTTCAGGGTTTAGTGACTCTTGAAGATATCATCGAGGAAATCGTTGGGGAGATCGAGGATGAATATGATCAGGAACAATCGGAACCCTTCAAAGAGGTATCACAGGGAGTATATTTGGTTGATGGTGCCTTGCCTGTAAGGGAGTTCAACAAGATGTTGAATCTGGATCTTCCGGATGATCAGGCAGTTACTCTTGCCGGGTTGGTTATAAACGAAATAAAATACATCCCTGTCAAGGGTGAGAATTTTGCCATATTCGGTTATAGATTTGAAATTGTAGATAGAATAAGAAACAGGGTTACCCAAATTCGTATCCAGAAAATTGCAGAAACCGATAATTCGTAAAAAGGCTGCAGGTATTCTCATTCTATTTTCTATGGGTAATATCTGGACTTGTTATATTGGAATTTGTATATGATTCCAAACAAATTGAAACCTATCACCAGTCAGAGGGTTCGTACCCCCAACACCAAATTGATCAAGAAATTCAATTCTCTAGGGATAAAAAAATGAAATTATTTAAGAAAGCTTTTTCGTTTGTGCTTTTCACTGTCCTTCTGAATGGTGTGGTCCTGGCACCAGCCTATTCCCAATCCGAAAGTGATGATGCCAGTGAAGCAGAACAAGCTGTCCAAAGCAGTGGGGGTTTTTCAACCGGATCTGTAGTTCCGGAATACTCCGAAGTTGGTGACTGGGTAGTAAATTGTATTACTGATCGCGAAAGCAAGGAAACAGTTTGCAGCATGATTCAACCAATCTTTGATGAAACTGGTGAAACCCAGGCTGCAATAATTGAAATTTTTGCTGCTGATAATCAAAATCCGTTGATCAGTGCCAATGCACAATTAGTTACTCCATTGGGTACCAATCTTGAACAGGGTATTTACCTGCAGGTAGACGATATCCGTCCTCAAAGGAATTATCGAATTAACTATTGTTTGCAATCCGGTTGTGTAGCCCGTATGGCCTTCTTCAATTCAGAGGTTGAAGAAATGAAAAACGGCACTCTAATGATAATGACCCTGTTTGCATTTAATTCGGACCAGCCACTGGGGTATCGTATTTCACTGGACGGGTTTACCAAATCCTTTGAAATTCTGCAGAATCCCGAATTGATAACTGTTCAATGAACAAATTAATCTGAAATGTGCTGACAATTTAGCAGGGCGCGAGATACCCATTACTTTAAATGTAGATGGTAAGAAGGAATTTTGTGTGTTGGTGACCACTTAATTCGACCAAGTGGTATAAACTATACGTGTTTCTCTTGGAGATTCGATATCATGAAAAAGCTTATTGCAATTTTGGCCCATAAGAATCCCCTTTTAAATCACTAATATTGGTGTGTATTTTTAAGAAGTTAGTGACAGGAGGACAGGATCATGGGAAAATCCGTCGCGGTGCTTGCAGTACACGGGGTAGGCAGCCAAGGTGCCAAAACGCCCGCCAACACTTCAACACTCACATTCTCAAAGGCTCTCGCCAATCTGGTCGCCGCTGAAATTGGCAAAAAGAAATTCAAGAACCATGTTGCATGGCATGAGGGATTCTGGGCGGATATCCTGCAGAATCGGCAGGGTCGATACCTCCATCTGATCAGGAGGCGAACACGCGGCGATCAGATGCGTGGCTTCCTGGCACGGAACATTTCGGATGCCGCAACCTATCGCCTGATCTCAACAGACCCCAAAGCAGACACCTACCAGAGAATTCATGGGCGGATCGAGAGGGCCCTGGATGATTTCAACATCGACCCAGATGTCGATAAGGATGCGCGCCTGATCATCCTTGCGCACTCCTTGGGTGGTCACATCATGTCAAACTATCTCTATGACATGCAAAAGAAACCGTTGAGGCCTTTAACCGACTTTCGTAACGCGAGAACAACGATGGCGTTTGTTACATTCGGCTGTAACATTCCACTGTTCACCTTCGCTTATGATCCCGCTGATGTCATGCCGATCAAGCGACCAGGTACTGCGCTAGCGACTCCGAAATATCGGAAATACTACTTGAAGACATGGTGGCGAAACTACTACGACAAGGACGACATCCTTGGCTATCCGCTTCGTGACATCGGTCCTGGATACGAGGAGTTGGAAGCTGAGAAAGAATTGAAGGATATTCCGATCAATGCGGGTGGCCTGTTTACCTCGTGGAACCCAATGTCACACAACGCTTATTGGAAGGACGCCGACTTCTACAGACCAGTGGCTCGGCTCATTAACAAAGCGATATAATTCGCTGAATTACGGTGAACCGCCAGATGCCAGATTGGCGATCAGCTCCTTATGATCATGTTACCGATGGCTGAGCCCTATTTGTGTCTCGAGTTCTATCATCGTGCCAAATGCCTGCTCAATTCTTGGTTGTTCAAGCAGGATTCACTTCCTCACTGGTAGGGCTAGTCCCACCCTGAGAGAAATCCATCTATTGGACCGACCATATTCAAACTCTACTAATGGTGAATTTATTACTGTTGGTGACATTACGTGGGTTTGTTCAGTTCCTCCACCAGGAATCTCCAAATTAGGCATGTCCCACATGCCGACTATCAGTCAGGTTGGATAGAAAAACCGGGCCAGTTTGGCGGTAGTCAGGACGGACAGGATCCATGACCAGTCAATCCCGCTCGATCTGACCGGGGCTCGGAGGTGTAAATACTTAATTGCAAGCAAACCAAACTTAAAAAAATGATTGAAAAGTAACTGTTGGTTCAGTTAACAAGAATAGAAAAATATAGCTAATTTGTATGTCGTTACCAAAATTTGGTCATTTTATGATGGCCGATTCAGTTTGTTGATTTCAATACCAAAACAGCATTCAACCCGCCGAAGGCAAAGGCATTGGAAACTGTTGTCCCTATTTTGCCATCACGTGCCGTATTGGGAACAATATCCAGATTGCATTCAGGGTCAAATTCCTCATAGCTGATGGTGGGTGCAATGACACCTTCTCCCAATGCCATGGTGCAGGCTAGCAATTCGACTGCACCAGTACTTCCGATGAGATGACCATGCATGGATTTGGTTGATGATACCATTACCTTGTCGGCATGAGCTCCGAATACTTCCCTGATAACTGCCGTTTCGACCCGATCGTTGATGGCTGTCCCCGTACCATGGGCATTGATGTATTGAATATCTTCAGGATTGATTTGGGCATCATCCAGGGCACCCTTGATTGCCCTGACAGGTCCATGAAGGGTTGGAGCGACTATATCCTTGGCATCTGAGGTCATGGAGAAACCCGCAATCTCGGCAATGATATGTGCACCTCTTGCTTTCGCATGGTCCCAATCTTCTAGGATAAAAAGTGCAGCACCTTCTCCCAGAACCATGCCATTGCGGTTTTTTGAAAAAGGCCGGCATTTTTCAGGCGACATTACCCTCAAGGATTCCCATACCTTGATTCCACCAAAACAAATCATGCATTCACTGCCACCTGCAATCATGCACTTAGTCGTCCCACTCTTGATCAATTGATAGGCTACTCCAATGGCATGATTGGAGGAAGCACAGGCCGTTGCAACCGAGAAGGTAGGACCTTGCAGGTTATAGACCATGGAAACATTGCTTGCTGCAGCATTGTTCATCAATCGAGGTACAACAAAGGGGTGTACGCGGTTTTTGCGTTCCTCATAAACACTTCGGTAGCTATTATCTTGGGTAGTTAAACCCCCTCCGGCGGTACCAATTACAACACCGGAGCTTTCCGAGAGTTCACCCTCAAAGTCAATACCGGAATTGCCTATGGCTTCCTTGGCAGCCAGTATTGCAAGCTGGGTATATCGGTCGTAAAGGGATATCTCCTGTCTGGAAAAATGCTCCTCAGCATCAAAACCCTTAATTTGACCACCAATCTTTACAGAAAGTCTATCAATGTCCTGCATTTCAAGTTCTGAAATGCCACATGTGCCATTCTTGAAGGCATCATATGTCTCTGAGACCGATTTTCCCAGGGGATTAATGGTTCCTTGGCCGGTGATGGCTACACGAGGCATGGGAAATTAACTTTTTTTTCCCAAAACCAGTTGTTCTATTTCGCGGATAATTGACCCGACACTGGAGAGATCTAGGTCACTTTTTTCAGGATCGCCGGAGTTGAAGGGAATTTGTATACCGAAATTCTCTTCCAGGGCAAATATGGATTCTACTATGCCCAGGGAATCAAGGCCCAATTCTTCCAACGAGGCTTCTGGGGATATATCTGATACATCAAGAATTGCTTGTTCGGCAATTATTTCAACAACCTGTGAATAAATTGAATTTTCCATGTAATTCCCAGATAAATTTCATTCACGTTTCTTTGTTAAATCTGTGAGTATTTTTTCCAATTCAGATACTTTTTCGATTAACTTCGGCAATTTTCTTGTGGCTTTATATGTGGCAATGTTTTTCTGCATTTCAACTGCAGGGGATCCCATAACAATTCTTCCATTGGGAACGTTGGAATATATTTTTGTTGCACCACCGGCGATAACATCATTTCCCACCTTGATATGATCCTTGACCCCGGTCTGTCCTGCAAAAACGACCCGGTCACCGATTTCGGAAGATCCGGCAATTCCCACCTGACCACAAAGCAGGCAATCATCCCCTACCCTTACGTTATGGGCAATGTGAACAAGATTGTCTATTTTAGTTCGGTCACCAATGATCGTAGAATCTATGGTTCCACGGTCAATTGCAGTACAAGCTCCGATTTCAACATCATCACCTATCCTGACATTGCCGAGAGAGTAAACCTTGGCATATTTTGATTGGGTTTGATTCACGTTCGAACCCAGCGTTTCCTTGACCTGTTCCACGGCACCAGCCTTGGCTGTATCGTAGGAATATCCGTCACAGCCGATTACCGTATTGTGATGACAAATGAAATTATCGCCGATAATGGTATTTGGTCCGATTCTTGCCCCTGAAAGAATTACCCCATTTTTGCCAATTGTGGTACCTTCATCTATTGATACATGCGAGCCAATAATACATCCTTCACCAAGTTGTACACCGGGGCCAATGTAGCTGAAGGGCCCGATTGAACACCCCTTGTCGATCCCGGCCTTATCCGAGATCAGGGAATGGGCATGCATGTCTTCAGAATATGAATAGGGTTTCCGAAAATGTTCAGTAATTTGTGACAAACCAAGCCTGGGGTTGTTGATAATTATTACGGCAATGAGATTAAGGCTTTCCCAATCATCTTCATTGCTAAGGACTGCGGCTCTGGCCCTGCCCAAGACCAGATCAGGTCGAAAACGGTCATTGAAGGCAAGTGCCAAATCATTCTCACCAGCCAACTTGGGACTTGCGACCCCGGTTATTGTTAAATCAGTATTGCCCAAGGCCCTGGCCCCGATGGAACTGGCAATTTCGCCAATCGAAAATTCAGTTCGAGATAAATCCATTCTGATTGCCAACCGGTTTCAATGTTGCAATTCTGAATAGTAATTCTGCAAATTATACAAATCTAAAATTGGATTACGGGTCAGTGCATGATAGACAAGTTTGTCGCGCTCATAAAGGTCCTTTCGGTAATTGACCCTTCCATCAGATGTAACCCAAACGGTTCTGTAGGTAATATGAACGGGAATATTCAAGGTAAGTTGAACCTCATGTTCACCTTTCAACTTTTTTGATTTTGTGACCAGCGTATCATAATCCAACCCTTCCATTGTCAGCAGGAACCTGGCAAAATCATGTGCCTTTTTCAACCGGACACATCCATGGCTGTAAGCTCTGTATTCACGATCAAACAAATTTCTAATGGGAGAATCATGCAAGTAAATGTTGTGGGAATTCGGGAACATGAACTTGACTCCCCCTAGGGGGTTGGTCGGACCCGGCAGTTGTCTGGCAGTGAAATTCAGGCTTTTATTTGAATACCCTTGTGAAAAATTGATTTTGGTTCTATCAATCGAATTCCCCTCTTTGTCGAAAAAGGAAATAAAGGGTTCCGATTCCAGATTACTCCTCAAACTCGGTATTATCTCCTCAATAATGATTGAGGCTGGTACATGCCAAATGGGGTTAATTACGATATATTCCATTTCATCCGAGAATTCAGGTGTCTGGAGATTCTCCTTGCTTTTTCCGACCACAACTCCCGTTTCAAATTTAACTTCGCCCTGTTCAATGAAACGTGCCTTAAATTCGGGTATATTCACGATTACATACCAGGGACCAAGGGATCTGTTCATCCATCGGTTTCTCTCCAGAGCTACAATGACTGATTCGAGTTTGGTGTCAGGTGAAACATTAATGGCCTCTATGGTATTATAATTGGCAAAACCATTGGGTGTTAAACCATGATCCAACTGGAAAAGCTGAACTGCGTTCTTGAGTTCCAGATTGTAATCGGTTGAGGTGTTTCTAGGTAAATACCCCATTCTGATCAAACGGTTTCTGAGTTTAATGACCTCTGAACCCTCTTGCCCAGGCAACAATTCGGAAGCAAGTATTTCTTCTCCCCAGCCACCTGACTCTATCTCCTTACGCAATTTGTATAAAGTTTTGCGAAGTACGATATATTCATCATTTTGAGGGGCGAGTTGAAGAAGAAAGGTTTCAGGATTGTTTTCCGTAATTCCCTTCAACAGATAATAAGGAGGTAATGGGGCCAATTTATCGACATCAATTAACTCCGATACCTCACTGGGTTTCAGATAGCCCGAGTTTATGACCTTTGCATACCGAAGGAAAAGCTTGGTAATCTGGATTTCGGTTGAAGCAATATTTTCAAAGTCATTGGCTAAGTAGATTCTATCCCAATCAGATTGCGCTTCAAAAATGTCGGTGGTTAACCCATGTAAATCCAGATTTTTTATAGCCTGGATAAAAGCATTCAAGCGTTTCTGGTTATTTTCATTCTCACCCAGCCAGATCGGTTCGAAATTCCTTTCAACATAAAACTTCTCGGTCGAAGCATCGCCCTTTATTTCGGTAATTAATGCCAGTTCCATAGGCGTTGGCAGGTTAATATCCAAACTACCCTTGACAGGAATCCCTATAAACAAAGCAACCAATACGGTTTGGATAACAATACTTGATATAAATCTAAATGTTATGTATAATCGACTTGCCATCTGATGCCTCAAAGGTTTTAGTTAATATATACCACGTTCCATGCTTCTAAACAAGGTACACTCAACTTTAAAGGTACCCATGCGGTTAAATTTTTTTTTCAATTATACTTGCTGAGGATTCGGAATTGATTAAATTTGGGATCAAAACAAGTGATTGTTTGGGTTTACAAAAAGTCGAACAATTTCCAATAACTTTAAATCGTGTTGCAGACATAAAAAAAATTCATAAACTTGATGATTATAACTGTTCCAACTTTGAATGGCTTGGGTGGAGATTCCTGATTAATGGTAGAAAATAAAAGCAGTTTTAACCGAAGAAATTTTCTTCTGGGTACCGGGGCCGCAGCTCTTTTGATTACTACCTCAGCCCCAGTTTACTCAAAAGCCCCGGGGGTTCTGAAAGGTGCAGGAATTTATCGCCAACTGCAGATGTACAATGGCCAAACCAATGAAAATATCAAAATGGTATACTGGATCGAAGGAAAATATATTCCCGATGCATTGGATGAAATAAGCAAGTTCATGCGTGATTGGCGGGAGAATAGATGGAAGCAAATTGATAAAAGAACAATCAATATCCTTTCGGCTGTTCATAAAATCCTGGAAACCAATGAACCTATCCAGCTACTGAGTGGATACAGGACGGTTGCCACAAATGAAATGCTGAGAAAAAGATCACCAAGATCCGTCTCCAAAAATTCCTATCATACCCTCGGGATGGCTGCTGATGTTAGGGTCAAGGGTGTTTCAACGAATAAACTTGCCAAGGCTGGAGAGACGTGTCGGTCAGGCGGTGTAGGAAGATATTCAAGATCCAGTTTTGTACATTTTGATTGTGCCAAAATAAGAAGTTGGGGATCTTGAGTCTCAAATTGGTCTTGATTGCTCAAGATTGAAATCTAATCCCTTCTAGGAACGTATTGTTCCATCCCCCTCTACCAGATACTTGAAACTCACCAGTTGTTCTGTCCCCACTGGACCACGTGCATGAATCTTGCCGGTTGCTATCCCAATTTCTGCTCCCATCCCAAATTCGCCTCCATCAGCAAATTGTGTTGAAGCATTTTTCATAAGTATCGCTGAATCCAGATTGTTGAAAAATTTCTCGGCCGTTGCATCATTTTCAGTAATTATTGCCTCCGTATGACCAGAACCGTATTGTTTGATATGTTCAATGGCCCCAATGACACCATTGACTGTTTTAACGGCAATAATCGAGTCCAAATATTCCTTGCCATAATCCATATCACTTGCGGGAACTGTTCCATCAACAGAAGAATATTTCCTGTCCGTTCTTACTTCGACCCCATTCTCAAGAAGGTCCATCACCAACGTTTCGCCATTTTCAAAAGCAAAACTTTCATCAATCAATAGACATTCCGCAGCACCACAAATTCCTGTACGTCTTGTCTTGGCATTAACAACAACCCGTCGAGCCTTGTCCATGTCGGCCTCCCTGTCAACATAGACATGACAAATTCCCTCAAGATGAGCAAAAACCGGTACCCTGGCCTCCTGCTGAACCCTTTCCACGAGATTTCGTCCTCCCCGAGGTACAATTACATCAATATATTTAGATAAACCCAACATTGCACCTACAGCCGATCGATCAGTTGTCGGAACCAATTGTGATGCTGCTGATGGCAATCCTTCCTTGACAATACCTTCGATAAAGCATCTGTGAAGTTCCTTGGAAGTATGAAAACTGTCCGAACCACCACGTAAAATTGAAGCGTTGCCTGCTTTCAGACACAGGGCTGAGGCATCAATGGTTACATTTGGACGGGATTCGAAAATTACCCCTATGACACCCAAGGGCGTGGTGACTCTTTTGATTTTCAGACCTGAGGGTCTATCCCAGGCCGCAAGAACCTTGCCAACCGGATCTTGCTGCCGGGCAATATTCGAAATTGAATTCTCTAGATCATCCAACCTATCCGGGGTTAATTCCAGCCGATCAAGCATGGCCGATGAAAGTCCTTTCTCGTTGCCCTTGCAAAGATCTTCCTTGTTGGCCTCTATAATGGCACTTCTATTTGTGTTGATAACCTCTCGGGCCCTTTCCAGGGCCTTGTTTTTTGTCTCACAAGAAGCTATCGCCAGAATGCCGGAAGCCTGCTTGGCCTTTTTTCCCAAATCCCTGACAAGTTCTATAGTATCCATCTAACCAATCCACTCAATTCATCAATATTCACCAAGACATATCATCCCTGTGTATCAAGGCAGCCCTTCCCGGGAAACCGAGAATTTGCTCGATTTCGCTGGATTTGTGCCCCTTGATCAATTCACTTTCGGTTTTGTTGTAACGAATCAGTCCTGCACCCAATCGTTTGCCCTTGCGAGAAATTATCTCAACGGCATCACCCCTACCAAATGTTCCAACTACCTTATGAACTCCGGCCGGAAGAAGGGAATTGCCTCTTTGCAAGGCCTGAACCGCACCATCATCAATATAAACACTTCCCTTGGGTTTCAAAGAGGCAATCCAGTGCTTTCTGGCGATTTGGGGATCGTGTTCGGGAATAAACCAGGTACAGTTTCCTCCTTTTAACAAATGCTGTACAGGATGATTTACCTTTCCTTCGGATATGACCATGGCACAACCGGCTTTAATGGCCGTTCGGGCTGCAATCAGTTTGGTTTTCATACCACCACTTGATAGGTCTGTACCTGTTGAACCAGCCATGGCAAAAATTTTTGAATCAACTGAAGAGACTGTTTTCAATCGTACAGCTTCGGAATGTTTCCTGGGATCCTTGTCGTACAATCCATCAACGTCAGAAAAAAGTACCAATATGTCTGCACCGGTCATTACCGATACTTGGGCAGCAAGACGATCATTGTCCCCAAACCTTATTTCATCTGTTGCAATGCTGTCATTTTCATTGATTATCGGAACTACCCCCATGGCAAGTAAGGTCGACATTGTTGCTCTGGCATTCAAAAAGCGCTTGCGATTATCATTGTCATCCAGTGTCAGCAGGATTTGTGCCGTTTTATGTCCAAAAGGTTTCAGTATTTCCTCATACATACCAGCCAATTTGATTTGCCCACAAGCAGCAGAAGCCTGGGTTTGCTCCAATGACAACTTTCCTGTCGGAAATTCCAGAATTCTTCTACCCAGTGCTATTGAACCAGAAGAAACGATGACGATCTGCTTTCCCTGTAGCTTCAGATAATCAATATCTTCGGCAAGTGTTCTCAGCCATTTGGCATTCAATTGACCGGTTTCACTGTTGATCAACAGAGAAGAGCCAATTTTGATGATAACTTTCGAGGCTTGCTTAAAGGATTTCAGGGTGTCCATATGGTACTCACTTCTTCATGAGGTTCTTCGTTGGAACACTGTTCATCCAGGAGTGTTCGTACCAGATATTCCAAACATTGTTCAAGACCAGTCTTCATCAGGGCAGATACCGGGCATAATTTATACGGGATTACGGTTGCAAGTCCTTCCAAAAATTCCGTCATATCAGAATCAATTTGATCGATTTTATTTACAGCAACAATCCTAGGTTTGCTAGAAAGCCCATTGCCGTATATCTCCAATTCATTATTGATTATCTCATAATCCTTCAGTGGGTCATTGCTGGTACCATCGATCAGTTGCAACAAAACGGAACTTCTTTCAATATGTCCCAAAAACCTGACACCCAAGCCCTTGCCTTCACTTGATCCCTGAATCAAACCCGGGATATCCGCTATGGTAAAATCAAACTCGTCCCTGTTAACCAGTCCCAATTTGGGATATAGCGTGGTAAAGGGATAGTCCCCACTTTTGGGCTTGGCATTCGAAACAGCTGACAAAAAGGTGGATTTGCCCGAATTGGGTAGTCCTACTAGACCAACATCAGCAAAGATTTTTAAACGTAAATAAATGGTGAGTTCCTTGCCTGCCATGCCAGAATTTGCAATGCGAGGGGCTTGGTTGGTTGATGACTTGAAGTGGGCATTACCAAAACCACCTGTTCCACCTTGAAGCAAGATTATCTGCTGATCTTTGGTTACCAAATCAAAAAGCAGGACGGAACGTGATTCATCTAGGATTTCAGTACCTATCGGGACATGAAGTATTACATCGCTGCCATTCGACCCATGTCTTTGCCGGCCACTACCGGACTTGCCATTGCCAGCAAAAAAATTACGCCGATAGGAAAAATCAATCAAGGTGTTTAGGCTTTCCTGGGTTCTGATGATCACATCTCCCCCCTTCCCTCCGTTCCCTCCGTCAGGACCACCAAATTCAATAAATTTTTCCTTGCGAAAACTAACTGCTCCATTACCTCCAGAACCGGAACGGACTTTAATTTTTGCCAAATCCAGGAATTGCATCGTAAAACCAAAATCTAAAGATCACAAATATACAATAAAAGGCTACGAGCCCTGCAGCCCAGGGCTATCGCTTTTGAACTGCCCCATTTTCAGGTAAAAGTCCAGCCAAACTGATGAGTTTCAACGCATAATTGTGATTCCATCCGGCTTTTTTCAGTCTTCCCCGAATGGATGGGGTTCTCTTGTCCACGGCCAAACG
>JAJEHS010000002.1 GCA_022823605.1 Paracoccaceae bacterium | reverse complement strand
AAACTGGGCCATGTCGGTACAGGTTTCACCGCCCGAGAGGACGGTCAACAGGGCAATCATCAGCATCTCATGAAGATCATGGCGGGTTGCATTGCTACGTCGGGGATCGGTAATCCCCTCGAAAACATGGGAATAATTCTGTATCTTTTTAGCCTCAATTTTGTGTTGTCATTTTTGAGACAGTATGGGATTAAATAACCGAAAGAGGAAATAAAAATTTTAAAAGCGATTACCCTGGTAACTTACAGTGCTGTTTCTGGAGTGTTGGGAATTAAACCAAAATCGGTTGGAGAATATCTAGGTGATTTCAGTAAACGTAGTTCCTGGATAGTAGGAAAGGATACAAAACTACCAGGTGGAAAGTTTCCAAAAAAGCTCTACCATGGAAATTTGGAAACTTCAAAAGTAATTGAATCAACTGAAGAGCTAACTGAAGCATTAAAAGCCGCTGGATTCGTACTCCCACCCAAACCTGAGGAAAAACAGGTTCGATTAATGTAAAACTTGTAAAAGGGGTAGTTGGATTAAGTGAATTCTGATTTCCATTCCGTTTTTTTCATTTCAAAATCCACCGTGCAAACACCTGAACAAGTAAAAGTACCAGAATCAGTCGTAATGTATGATGTGAAATTACAAAAGCCATATCAGCATTGGAGACGATTGCAATAATACCCATTTCGGCCTGACCTCCGGGTAAATAGGCCAGTAGCGTATCCATCGGGGAAGTATCCAATAATCCGACTACTACAAACACAAAAAGAAGACTTACAAAACCAAGCAAAAGGCAATATCCCAAGGCTGATAGAATGTATTGTCTTACCTCGACTCCGGTTACACCATTGTATCGGATGCCCACCCCCAGACCGATAAAGAACTGAGCTCCCCAGATGAATTCAACCGGTGGTCTGAAATGAATCAAATCGGTTAGGGTTAGGATTGAAGTTAGAACCATTGGCCCAAGAATTGTTGCACCTGGAATCTTTAGTAATACAGCAAGTCTCCACCCAGTTATGGCAGCAAATATCATCAACCCGATTTCCAATATGGGAACCTGATTGATATGAACTCCTGGCAGGTGGGTAAGATCAATATCCCAAATGGTGGTTATAACAAAAGGAACTACCAACATGATAACCAGTACTCTCGTTGCATGAATGAGCGACAGGGCCCTGATATTCCCTCCGGCCTTGTCCCCGAATACAAGCATTTCAACAAGACCACCCGGAATGGAGCCATAGTAGGATGTGCCAGTATCAAAACCCAAGGTTTTGAAGTAAAAATATCCCACGGTACAGATCACTAGCAAAAACAAGGGAATAATGATGAGTGATGCCCCTAGCTGACCAATTTCCGATAGGATTTCGGGCGTAAAGGTTGATCCTATAGCTACCCCAAGAACGGTCCTCATGAAGATACTGATTTTATCAAATCCTTTTAGTCGGAAACCAATCAAGGCAGCTACCAAACAACCCAGCATTGGTCCGATCAAAAGCGGAATGGGAAGGCCCAAAAATAAGAAAATCACTCCTCCCAAAGATGCATAAGCCAGTGTTTTGATTTGAAGGAATGATATCAATTTAGGTTTAAGCATTTTATTCATTTTTGCCGAAATTTCATACACCACTAAATCAAAATTAGAGTGGAAATGTACCTGTGTTGGGTCTTTGATTTCTGTTTGGAATCATCCGATCCCAATCGAATGGATTTATCTTTTAATTTTCCCAATGGGAAAGGATTTTGACAAGGAATGTATGTACTTTTATCCGACCTGCAATAATTTATTTCCAGGAGTAAGTGACTTATGAATGGGAAAAACAAGAAGGGTCACTTGCCTCAAGTACAATCAATTCACGATTTGTGATTCTGGAAATCTTGTGAAAAAATCATTTAGTAACATGAATTGCCGATTATATATTGATCTGAGTTTTTGGAGGTAATCAGTTTGAACAGAAATACCTACACGATTGAAACGGTACAAAGCATGTTGAGGGAGGTTGATTACCTTTGCGATCGTTCACTTGCAACAACCGTATTTTTGGCCCTGAAACTCAACAGGCCTCTATTCCTTGAAGGAGAGGCGGGAGTAGGTAAAACGGAAATTGCCTTGGCTATATCCCAGGCCTTGGGAAGAAAGTTGATTCGTCTTCAATGTTATGAAGGACTTGATACCGGATCGGCCGTTTACGAATGGAATTTTCCTGCTCAAATGGTAGCGATTAGAACTGCCGAGGCTGCTGGAAATCTTGAACGGAAAGACCTTCAGGCAGAATTGTTTTCCGAGGAATACTTGATATCAAGGCCAATTCTGGAAGCATTAAGGAACCATGAGGAAGGCCCGCCGGTATTGCTTATTGACGAAATCGACCGAACGGATGAACCATTTGAAGCCTTTTTGCTTGAAGTACTTTCGGAATTTCAGGTCACCATCCCTGAGTTGGGTACCATCAAATCCAATGAACCTCCAATTGTCATACTTACTTCAAACCGAACTAGGGAAATCCATGATGCCTTGAAACGAAGGTGCTTCTATTACTGGGTCGATTTTCCTGATTTTGCAAGAGAACTCGAAATTATACAGGTCAAGGTTCCGGAGGCTGGCGAAGCCTTTTCCAAGGAAATTGTTTCCTTCATTCACTCGTTGCGAAGTGTGGAATTGTTCAAGAAACCAGGGGTTGCAGAATCCATAGACTGGGCAAAATGCCTGTTGGCACTTGATACCATTGCACTTTCACCCGAAGTCATTTCCAATACTCTGGGTGCCTTGTTGAAATATCAGGATGATATTGCCAGGATCAATAGTTCGGAAAGCCAAAGAATCCTTGAGCAAGCCAGATCAAACCTGAAGGAAGTTGCCTAGAATGAAAAACAGGGAACAGCGCCATTCACTTTTGAATATTTTAAGTCATGTCAAAGCGGATATGGACTCATGAACCTTGGCCACGAGTTTGACAAGGGTGCGCTGGTTGATAATATTACCCATTTCGCAAGGGCATTGAGAACTTCCGGCTTGCCTGTTGGTACGGGCCAAACCGTAAAGGCTATTAAGGCAGTTGAGACTGTTGGTTTGCACACAAGGGGTGATTTTTTCTCAGCCCTGCAATGTAGTTTTGTCAACAGACCCGACCAGATGGTTGTCTTTGCCCAAACCTTTGAACTCTTCTGGCGAGATCCAAGATATCATGATCACATGATGTCCATGATGTTGCCTAGTATTCGTGGAGCAAATGAAAAAAGGAATCCTGAAGCCGGTATGAAAAGAGCTGGTCAATCATTGATGGGTGAAAGTAAAAATCCAATAAATTACCCCGATGGTGATCAGGAGGTGGGGGAAGAATTGGAAGTGGTATCCATTGGAACCACCTCCTATCAGGACCGGTTCAACTCCATGGATTTCGAGCAAATGTCCACTGAGGAAACAAGAGAGGCAAAACGAATCATTGCAGAATTGGAGCTGCCAATAAAGCAGTTGGTTTCCAGGCGATACAAGCCCAATCCCAAGGGAAGGGTTTCCGACTGGAAGAATACCATGAAAATGACTTCCAGAACTGGTGGTGAAATATTCAAATTGGGATACCAAAATCCAACCGTACGATATCCCAATCTGGTAGCACTCTGTGATATATCGGGAAGCATGTCCACCTATTCGAGAATGCTCCTGCATTTCCTTCATTCGGTTACCAACTACCGAAAAAACCAATGGTCCAAGGTCCATTCGTTCACCTTTGGTACTAAATTGACCAATATCACCCGTAATTTGGCCATCAAGGATGTGGACCAGGCGCTGGTATCTGCCGGGCGGGAAGTTTCCGATTGGGAAGGGGGAACCAGGATCGGGGAATGTCTGAAGGAATTCAATTTCAACTGGTCGAGACGTGTTCTCGGACAGGGTGCACTGGTACTTTTGATCACCGACGGGCTTGAGAGTGGGGACATCACCCAGCTAGGGCAGGAAATGAAAAGGCTTCAGTTGAGTGCCCGCAGATTGATTTGGGTTAATCCGCTTCTTCGTTGGGACAAATTTACCCCCAAAGCAAGGGGAATCAATACCATGCTTCCATGGGTTGATTGCTTCAAATCTGCCCATAACATCAATTCCCTCATCGGATTGTCAAAAGTACTTCACAATTCTTATGATGATGGTGATAAATCCAGATTGATGCATACTTTGCACTGATATGTAAATTGGCCTTAATATTGACTTAGCCAGCCTGATAACAACGACCATAAGTTTAACACACGATGAACAGACCTGAGCATGACAAAATTCCTGAAATTGCCCTGAAATGGCATCAGGATGGTGGCTCGGCGATTGCTTCGGTTACCCAAACCTGGGGATCGGCTCCAAGACCCGTCGGTAGTCAATTGGCAATAAGTTTGTCTGGTGAAATCGCCGGTTCGGTTTCGGGAGGATGTGTAGAAGGTGCTGTCGTAGCCGAAGCCCTTGATGCCATGAAGACCATGAAACCAGTATTGCTGGAATTTGGGGTGGCGGATGAAGATGCCTTCGCAGTGGGTTTGGCTTGTGGAGGCAAAATCAAGGTACTGGTTGAACCCATTGCAGGTCCCTTGGGAATAACAGAGGAAATATTGCGTGATCTTGTTACCCACAGGTCCCAGAATACTCCAACAATAGTCAGGACATCCCTTGATACTTGGGAAAGTGCGGTAATACCCCATGGTTCTCCACAAATGACGGAAGAACTCATGCACACATTCGAACTGGACAAAAGCGGAATGGTTGATAATGCCTTCATCAATGTGTTCAATCCACCATTGAAACTGATTGTTGTTGGAGGGGTCCATATAGCCCAGCCGTTAATGCAGATTGCCCGACATTCCGGGTATCAGACCATGATCATTGATCCAAGGGAATCATTCGGTTCGGAGGCAAGATTCCCTGACGAAAGGATCAGTAATGAATGGCCTGACGAGGTCATTAGGGAAGTTTCTCCCGACCTCAGAACGGCTGTGGTAACCTTAACTCACGACCCCAAGATTGATGATCCAGCCATACTCGAAACCCTCAAGACCCCGGCTTTTTATATTGGTTGTCTGGGTTCAACTCGGACGCATGCCAAGCGACTGGCCAGATTGCGGGAGAAAGCGGTGCCCGAAGATCAACTTGCAAGGATTCATGGGCCCATCGGCTTGGATATAGGTTCTCGCAGTCCCGCCGAAATAGCGATCGCCATCATGGCTGAAATTACCCAGACCCTTCGTTCGGGAAAAAGCAAAAATGAAATTTGACACTTGTCCTACAAGTGAGGGGCTTGGACATATATTGGCCCATTCAATTCATGCTGGTGGCAAAAAGGTTAAAAAGGGCAAGATACTCAATCGACAGGACATAGAAATATTCCTGATTTCAGGCATTCAGGAAATCATGGTGGCCCGACTTGAGGAGGGCGATATTGGGGAAGATGAGGCAGCCTCCTATCTGGGAAAGAAATTGGTTTCAGCTGCACCATCGTTGATTGCCTCTTCACCGTTTACAGGAAGAGTAAACATCTATTCATCCGAGACCGGTTTGATCATATTCGATTCAAAACGTATCACGGAATTCAACCTGATTGACGAAGCCATAACACTTGCCACCTTGCCCAGCCTTGCCAAGGTTGAAAAGAACCAGTTGGTCGGCACGATTAAAATCATCCCCTATGGTGTGGCCAAGTCCAAGGTTGTTGAGGCTGCAGAATTACTGGAGGATATTGTTGGATTCAGGCAAGTGGAATTACATCAGGCTGATTTGATAATCACCACCCGTTCGGGTGAAAGGGATAAACTTTCAGAGAAGGGCATTGAAGTTACGAGAGCACGTTTGCAAGGGCTGGGGATTGCACTAGAACAGGTTATTTTTGTTTCACACGAAACAAGGGAATTGTCTGAGGCACTCAGGGAAACCAGATCACCACTGATTCTGGTGATGACCTCTACCGCAACCTCGGATGCCAACGATACTGGTCCACGTGCCTTACGCTTGGCTGGAGGAAGGGTAGTCAGGGTAGGAATACCGGTTGATCCGGGTAATTTGCTCTTTTATGGCGAACTTGATTCTCAGAAGGTGATAGGACTACCCGGATGTGCCCGGTCACCTACCTTGAACGGTGCAGATTGGGTATTGGAAAGAACAGTTTGCGGGATTGACATTTCCCCTGCCGATTTTGCCTCCATGGGTGCCGGTGGATTGCTGAAGGAAATACCCACCAGAAGGCAACCAAGAGACCGAAGAAGAACAGGTCCATTAAAGCCCAATGTTCAAGTAATTTTAATTTGTGATTCGAATGATCGAGGTTTCCATTCCCAACTTTCAAAAATACTTGCATCCCAGGTTGATGGCGTAAGTGTTGTAGGCAAACTGACCAGCGAGATGATGGTCAAGTTTGCCAACAGGGAATCAATCAGACTGGTTAATTTGGAAGGGAGGTCGGACAAATCGAATTTGGTGTCCCTTGGCATGGTTTCGCTTCCCAGAAAGACCGATGCGGTAATATTCGTCAATCTCCTGAGTGAGGAAATTTCCTCCGAACAGTTGAATCGCCTGATTAGTGCTTTCAGCCCAGAAGACGGAAGGGAAATCTGCAAATTCGGTGGAGAAAATGTCCCCATGGGTCCACCAATTCTTTTTGGCAGAAGATTCTTTGAAAATTTGAGAGCCCTGGATGCAGGCCTGAGACCCAATGATCTCCTCCAGGAGAGTAAGGATTTTCTTGTTGAGCTGGATTTGGATTAATGGAGTTTTTTGGTATTTTCATTTGGCAAGAATAGATTTTTGGGTAATAATTTAGATTAGCAATTTCTAAGAATTGAAGTTTATTTGGAGTAAATAGATGGCTACAGTAACCATGACGGTAAATGGCAAATCGGTTTCCGGAGAAGTAGAGGGAAGGACCTTACTTTCTGATTTTGTTCGTAACAACCTAAACCTGACAGGAACCCATATCGGATGTGATACCAGCCAATGCGGCGCATGTGTCGTACACGTCAATGGTAAGGCTGTAAAATCCTGTACGATGTTTGCCCTCGAAGCCGAGGGAAGTTCGGTGACAACGATAGAGGGTATGGCCAATCCGGATGGTTCCCTTGGTACTGTCCAGCAGGCCTTCCAGGACAACCATGGATTGCAATGCGGATTCTGTACACCGGGTATGGTGATGTCTGCAGCAGCCCTTCTGGAAGAAAATCCCAATCCGACAGAAACCGAAATCAGGGAATATCTGGAAGGTAATATATGCCGATGTACGGGTTATCACAATATCGTCAAATCAATCCAGGCCGCAGCTGCAGCTGCATAGCAGGGAAATAGACACGAAGAATGTATTTGGTCAGAAAAGTATCAGGATAGAATAGGAGAATCTCATGTCAGACAAGGGTATTGGCGCCAGTTCCAAAAGAAGGGAAGATGTAAGATTTCTTAGTGGTAATGGAAAATATACGGATGACATCAACGTACGAGGTCAGAAATACGTTTACTTTCTTCGATCTGACTTGGCTCATGGCAAAATAAACGGTATTGACACAGGTGAAGCAGCCTCCATGCCCGGAGTGACGGGAATCTTCACGGGTGAAGATTTCGCCGAAGTTGGTGGTTTGCCTTGTGGTTGGCAGGTAACCGACCGCTTTGGTGAGGCCATGAAAGAACCGGCTCACCCGGTATTGGCCCAGGGCAAGGTTCGACATGTGGGAGATCCGATTGCTGCTGTTGTTGCTGATTCATTGGAACAAGCAAGAGATGCCGCGGAAGCAATCAATGTCGATATGGAAGAATTGCCTGCCGTAATCGATATGAAATCCGCAGTGGCAGGTGGGACACTTGTCCATGATGAGCTCGAAACCAACCTGTGTTATGACTGGGGCTTTGTGGAAGAAAACAAGGAAGCCGTTGATGAAGCTATCAAAAATGCCCATCATGTAACCACTCTCGAGTTGGTCAATAACAGATTGATTCCCAATGCGATGGAACCAAGGGTTGCCATTGGGGATTATGACGCATCCAACGATGAATCCACCCTTTATACGACATCACAAAACCCTCATGTCATTCGCCTCTTGATGGGGGCCTTTGTTCTTCAGATTCCCGAACACAAGCTGAGAGTTGTCGCTCCTGATGTGGGAGGTGGTTTTGGATCCAAGATCTTTCATTATGCCGAGGAAGCTTTCTGCACATTGGCTGCCCGAAAACTCAGGGTACCGGTCAAATGGACGGCCAGCAGGTCGGAAGCCTTCATAAGTGATGCCCACGGTCGGGATCATGTAACCAAAATTGAACTGGCCCTTGATGGAAATGGCATGTTCCAGGCAATCAGAACGGATACCTATGCCAACATGGGTGCTTACTTGTCAACCTTCTCGACATCAGTACCAACTTGGTTGCATGGAACCCTGATGGCCGGAAACTATAAAACTCCTTTGATCTATGTCAATGTCAAGGCGGTCTTCACCAATACCGTTCCTGTTGATGCTTACAGGGGTGCCGGACGACCGGAAGCCACCTTCCAATTGGAACGGGTAATCGACAAGGCTGCCCGGGAATTGGGAATGGATCCCATCGAGATCAGGCGAAAGAATTTTATCCAGAAGGATGAATTCCCCTATGCAACACCGGTGGCCCTCGAATATGATACGGGAGATTATGTGGCTACCATGGACAAGCTCCAGGAAATCGCCGATCTGGACGGTTTTGAGGCACGGGCTTCTGAATCCAGGAAAAAGGGGCTGCTGCGGGGATTGGGTATAAACTGTTATATTGAAGCCTGTGGAATTGCCCCCTCAAATCTGGTTGGAATGCTTGGAGCAAGGGCCGGACTTTATGAAAGTGCAACGGTCCGGGTTAACGCAACAGGATCAATTACGGTCATGACTGGTTGTCATTCGCACGGACAAGGTCATGAAACAACCTTTCCCCAGGTTATAGCCGACATGATCGGTATTTCGGAAGATCAAGTCCACATACAACATGGGGATACCTCCAACACTCCCATGGGAATGGGTACCTATGGTTCCAGATCCATAGCCGTAGGCGGGGCTGCCATGGTTCGAGCAACCGAGAAAATCATAGCCAAGGCCAAAAAGATTGCTGCCCACCTCATGGAAGCATCCGCAGAGGACATTGAATTAAAGGATGGCAGTTTCTCCGTTGTTGGAACCGACAAGTCCGTGGGATGGGGAGATGTTTGTCTGACGGCCTATGTTCCACACAATTATCCCCTTGATCAATTGGAGCCTGGATTGGAGGAGACAGCCTTCTATGATCCGGCCAATTTTACATTCCCGGCAGGAGCGTATGCCTGTGAGGTTGAGGTTGATCCTGAAACGGGGAAGGTTGATATCTGTTCCTTTGCAGCAACCGATGATTTTGGCAATGTGATCAATCCCATGGTTGTCGATGGTCAGGTTCACGGTGGTATAGCCCAGGGAGTAGGACAGGCCTTACGAGAACATGCCGTCTACAATGAGGACGGTCAATTGGTTTCGGGGACCTATATGGACTATTCCATGCCGAGAGCAGATGATTTGCCCAGTTTTGTTGTCGATCATTCGTGTCAGACACCCTGTACCCATAATCCGCTGGGTGTAAAAGGGTGCGGGGAAGCAGGAGCAATCGGATCTCCACCGGCGGTTGTCAATGCGGTTCTGGATGCCCTCAACAAGGGGGGTTATAACGTCTCCCATATTGACATGCCATTGTCTCCCTCAAGGGTTTGGTCAGCAATCAACGGATAAGCTTAGAGTAATTTTTAATTTCATATCTCCACAAGGAAGTTCAACAGGAGGATAACACATGTACGATTTTGCCTTACAAAGACCTCAAAGTCTAAATGAAGCGATAGAAGCACTTTCTGCCGAAGGGGCAGAGGTGTTGGCCGGTGGACAAACCCTGATTCCAACCCTGAAAAACCGATTGGCAAGTCCGGATGTACTTGTTTCGATCGGAGGAATATCTGAACTGCAAGGTGTTTCCGAAACTGATGGTACCGTTTCCATCAAGGCAGGTACAACCCATGGAGTTGTGGCGGCAACCGTTGAAAGTTACCCGGCATTGGCTTCCTTGGCCGGCAACATCGGTGATCCTGCCGTCAGGAATCGTGGAACCATTGGAGGAAGTCTGGCCAACAATGATCCATCTGCATGTTATCCAGCAGCAGCCTTGGCTTCCAATGCATCGATTACAACCAATAAGCGGACTATTTCGGCCTCCGACTTTTTCATGGGGTTATTTGAAACTTCACTTGACGAGGGTGAATTAATAACCCAGGTTGATTTTCCAGTACCTGATGCAGCAAATTATCAGAAATTCGATCAACCCGCTTCACGGTTTGCACTGGTTGGAGTCTTTGTAGCAAAGTACGGCAATGATGTAAGGGTTGCGGTCACTGGCGCTTCTGAGGATGGGGTATTCAGATGGTCCGAAGCAGAATCAGCCTTGGCAAGCAATTTTTCTTCGTCAGCCATTGATGGTCTTGAGGTTGATTCCGAGGGCATGATTGAAGACATCCATGGATCCAAGAGTTATCGGGCCAATCTGGTCAAGGTAATGACCAAAAGGGCAGTTGCAGCCTGTTGACCAGAATCCTCTGATAGGTGAGGAGACTTGATCACCTCCCTTTTGATTCAAACACCGGTTAATTTGTCAAGAAGGGTTGTTCCAACTGGTTTCCAGAGCCAGCAAGGTTTCCTTGACGGGTAATCCCCAATGATATCCACCCAAATTGCCATCTTTTCTGATAACCCTGTGACAGGGTATAATCCAGCTCAATGGATTCCGACCAACGGCAGTTCCAACAGCTCTTGAACTTTTGGGAGAACCGATGAGATTTGCCATGTCTGAATATGTGGTCACTTCACCTTCAGGTATGGAAATCAGGGCCTCCCAAACCTTGATTTGAAATGGGGCACCAGAAACAAGGGCTCTTGTTGAACCCTTTAGCTCCAACAAAGGGTGAACAAGGTGATCAATAATTTTCCCTCCCTGATGGAAACTGGCCCAAGGCCATCTAGAGCTTAGATCCCGCAAGGCTTCTTCCTTTCCCATGCAGGAAGTAAAGGCAATACCACAAAGACCTCTGTCAGTACCCATGGCAAGCATTTCACCAAATAGGCTGGGATACCATTGGTAGTACATTTCCAGTCCAGCTCCCTTTTTTGCATACTCACCGGGGCTCATGGCCTCCCATTTGATAAACAGATCATGGAGTCTACTTTTACCTGAAAACCCTACCAAATCTGCGGTTTCTCCAGTCTTGTAATTGAATTGCAGCAACTTGCGGGCATGGATAAGGCTCAGGTATTGTTGATACCTTTTGGGTGAAACACCTACCCATTTGGAAAACAGTTTTTGGAGGTGTCCTTGGCTCATGTTCATTTCAATGGCAATGTCATCCAAGCTCAAATCAACTGATTGATGTTGTTCAATGTATCTTAAAGTCCTGCTTATGACCTTAAAGTGGTATGAATTTTCCAGTTCCATATTATTTTGTCCCATTAATGTAAAAGTTTAATTTAATGTGTTAATCCAAAAATGTGTTCGAAATCTTGTGCAAAACAATGAAATTGAGAACTATCGCTGAATAACAGGATGGTGGAATGAAAAAACTGGCGGATTATCAAACAATCGTGGAAATATTTACACGTTTCAGAAACGAGAATGCTGAACCGAAGGGAGAGCTGGAGCATACCAATGCCTTTACCCTGCTAGTGGCGGTTGTCCTGTCTGCCCAATCAACTGATGTTGGTGTAAATTTGGCAACCAGGAAATTGTTTCAGGTAGCGAATACACCGGAAAAGATGCTTAACCTTGGTGAAGAAAGGTTGATTCCCTACATCAAGACCATTGGGTTATACAAAAACAAGGCCAGAAATGTGATCAAACTGTCCGGTTTGCTGATGGAGAAATTCGATGGCCAAGTACCCTCATCAAGGGAAGCATTGGAATCATTGCCTGGTGTAGGAAGAAAAACGGCAAATGTTGTTTTGAACATGTGGTTCAAGCATCCTGCCCAAGCAGTAGACACGCATATTTTCAGGGTTGGCAATCGAACAGGCATTGCACCGGGCAAGGATGTCATGGAAGTGGAGAGGGCAATCGAGGACCGTATACCGGCTGAATTCCAGCAACACGCCCATCACTGGTTGATTCTCCATGGTCGCTATGTTTGTAAGGCAAGAAAACCCAATTGTGAGGAATGTATAATTGAGGAATTATGTGCCCTTAACGGAGTTTAAATAGCACTTTAAGATGATTTCGAATGTAGAAATTTGCCAATCATAATTAAGGTGAAGCTCAATATAATTTTTTTGTTATATTTCGTAGCAATATCGAGTCACGGTCATCATCACGGTTGAAAGGTAATTGTGAACCAACTTGTCAAAGCGGGTCGCCATACATCGGATTCCTTGATCAGTCCGAGGAAAGGTTTGTGCCTGTTGCAGCTTTTTCCAACCTTGATTGGTTGAAAGGGTAGGTCAAAGGTTGTTCCGGCACCAGAATTAATCACCCATATTTGTGGATGAATGTACTTCTTGCATGGTTTCCAAACTTCCTAACGAAGCTAATAATGCAATGGCAATTTTAATGTAAAGTTAAATGAAACCATGGATTGCAGTCTTTCGGTTAGCCACTAAGATCAGGTATTGGATAATTGGGCAATCGCAGGAAATGGAAAAAGTTTGGTTGCCCTAAAATATGTATCTGAATTTTTCCCAAAATTGTAAAATTTTGAAGGTAATTCACCCACCAAGATTGTAAAATTTTCAGAGAAATTCACGACCAACCTGCTTTAAGTAAACCATAAAAAAACACTAGGTGGGGGGGGGTAAAAAATTCATATAAACACGATAGTTACGAATGAATACTAAGTTTAAATAAAATTCGAAAAATCTATTGTAATGTTCACAGCACTTCTTAATTTGCCTTGAAGATTGTAATCGACAATCGGTAAAAAATTACTCTTAAATATTGTCAGCCTCAATTTGGGCTGGGAGAAGTCATGAAGCAGTCAAGAAGACAATTTCTTACTACAAGTGTATCCACATTGTCCACACTTGCAGTAGCTGGATGTGTGACACCCCATGATGCCCCTTCCCCTTTCCAGAGATATAAATCATCGTACACCAATCAAATTCTGAAACCAGAAAATAGAAATGCTGTTTTTCATTGGCTGGATATGGCTCTTCAGCAAACGCGTGATCAGCGTGTCCTTGCACCGCGAGCTGCTTATAATTTTGGCTTGGTTACCGCTTTGGGTTTTTTGGCAGCCAACAGCATCGAGCAGGTTTATGATGAACCATACGGGATAGGATCTGGTCCAGATGGTGCAAATTCAGAAGTTGCCTACGGTGTCGCCTTTGCATTAGCCGCGGGTGAAGCTTTCCAGACACCTTTTATGATGGAGCGAGAGGCTTTCCTGAATCGTTACCCGGATAATGAAGCAAAAACACTTGGAGTTGAATGGGGTGAAGTTGTTGCTAGAAAGCTTCTAGATTTGCGTACAGGGGATGGTTCAGAGCCAAGTATGCTGAATTATTATCTTGGCAGATATCAACGACGAACTGATACCCTTCGTTGGAGACCAACTGGGCCATTTTATAGTGCCGCACCCGGACCTGCATTTCCCACATTTGACCGGGGATTGTATCCAGGTTTAGGTAAAGTCACTCCATGGACAATGAAGACTAGTTCCCAGTTCCGTGTTAAGGAATTTTATGATCCTTCCAGCACTGAATTTGCCGAGATATTTGATTTGGTTCGGCATCTTGGTGGTGAAAACAGTACGATTCGTACTGCCGATGAAGCAGAAATTGCACTTTTCTGGGAGGATGGACCTTGGGGAGTTACAAACCCAGGTCACTTCATTTATATTGCCATTCAATTATTACAGGATGAAAATCTTTCCTTCCTAGATCTCGCGCGAGCGATGGCACTCATCGGCATGACCATACATGATGCTGCTATCTCGGCTTGGGACAATAAATATTACTACGATATTCTCCGTCCAGAAAATGCAATCAGGTATCGTGCCCCGGAATTGGGTAATACTGACCCTCGAGTAGTTAGAGAACCTGGTTGGCGAAGTTTGATTCCTACCCCGGAATTTCCAGCCTATACATCTGGTCATGCGACCTTTGGAGGTGCCTGCATGGAAATGTTGGCATTGATAATTGGACGAGATGATGTGTCCTTTTCCGGTCGTTCACCAGATGAGGTTTTGTGGCCCCAGTTGAAGAATGTAAGTCGACACTGGACCAGCCTGAGCCAAGTTGCAGAAGAAAATGGAATGAGTCGTCTCTATGGAGGTGTTCATTGGGATTGTGATCACATAGAAGGCCTGAATGCTGGCAAGGAAATTGCCAAGCAGGCGTTTCATACCATTTTCCCAAGAAGTGTATAGGAGTTTATCGATCGAATGTCTTGGCTATTGTGGTTCACTCGAATTATTTTCGCTATTAGTATTACAATGGCATCAACTGCTGTAGCCCAGACAAAGTTACTTAATTTTGAAAAACCCTTGGCTGCAGATTTGGGTTTTACTACCTTAGTTTTTAGCGGAACGCTTGAAAGTACGATTTTCGACTATTCTGGAGAAAATGGCGAGAATGGTACAGCATTCGATGGAAACTACCAAATTTCAGCTTTAACCCAACTGCCAAATAGATGGCGACTGGGGGCAACATATTATGGAGAGGATGTAGATGACAAATATACCGACAAAACGATAATTTCCATCGGAGGGGTATGGGGAACATTGATGGCAGGGAATGTATCTGATACCGTCAGGGAACAGACTCGGCGTCAACCCGGGGCTGGGAATGCCTCATTGGCTTTTGATGATTTCATTGGAAAAACAGATGATTCAGGAGCTAGTTATGCTGGCAGATTCGGCCCATGGATTGTTTCAGGATATGCCGATGGGGAAGGTGGTGTAGACCTTGGTGCAGTTTATCAGAGGCCACAAGGGACAAAAGATTATCGATTTACTCTACGAACCATTTCAGGTACCCATACACCAAATGAGGAGCAAGAGACAACATATGATACCGTTGGGCTGGGTATTGTAGGTGAGTTGATTTATGGTAGTAATATATTTGATGTCGGGTTTGGATATGAACGATTTAAAAGTGAGGAAGAGAAGGCCAAGCGGCGGTTTGTTTCAGTAGGTGCGAGGAATAAATTTGATAACATTACCATATCACTCGAAGGGCATTATGGTGCCATCGAAAACGATGAAGAGATTTCAACTGCTTTAGGTATCCAATATGACATATCCCGAGGATTGTCAGCCAATTTTGGAATAAACCACTCCAAAGCCAAAGAAACCTCCAGTTCGATACGAAACACTGATACTGAGGAAACAGGAACAATTTTATCATTGCGATACACCTTTTAATCCAGTTAAAAATGGTTACAACATTTCAAGAATAGTGATTTCGTCTGTAGTGATTGGTTTGAAACTCGCAACAGCAACTGTAAAATAACCCAAAATAATCCTTGAGCAATGGCCTATTCCAAGAAAAATTAGGTCAAGTTATATGACTTTGGGTAGTTAATTTGTATCCTCGTTTATCGTGTCTTGGTGCCCTATTTTTCAAAGCCGTACAATCTTCAACCTAGTTTTCAGATCGGTTTGGCAGAAGGCATGTAGAAAACAGGTTCTTTCGGAAATATCCAGCATCTCTTGTGCCGTTTGGTCAGGCTCTGAAGTTTCAAGATAGACATGGGTCTCGATCGGGCCCGCTTCACCTGCCTTGCCTGTTCCGCCAGTTGCACCGCCGAGGCTGAAATGTGTATCCTGAACAATGCGGTAATCGGGCAAATCAAGATTTAGCATTGATACGAAACGACCGAATTGGGTCATGAAACAAAACCCTATCCCTGCACTGATGAGTGTATTGGCATCCGGGGCTCGGCCATCTTCAGAACTCAGAAAGCGAAATGAGGTTCCATAGGGCGAATATTGCATTTGCTGTATTTCCTTCAGCCCATCCTCCAGCATAATCGCAACAGCACCGATGTTAAGTCTCCTGTCCTGCTCCTCGGCTAGACTTCCGGCAACAGACGATGTCCCCCTTTTCACTTCTTTTTTCGGTGTTGGGCCAACCGGCTTCATTAAAGTAAGGGAATTGTCTTCAGCGATTGATTTGGCAAAATGGTTGCCGGGATCGTCAAATAGATGACCTTCCAATTCAGCGACCTTGTTGGTTGGTATCTCCCTGCCATTTTTACTCAACTTGAAAAGATTCGTCAGTTGTCCACGCATCAGTCCATTCAGGGGGGACGCATAAGTGGCATTTACCAGAAACTCGTATAAGGCAGTATCTTCCAAATTGCAGTTGATTTCGACCTTCAGGTCAATATTTTCGGCACCCCCGACCATGGTTCTTCTGGGCATGGATCCCTTCATGGTGTAGTAGTTATCCTGGATAAGTTTCAGTTGGTGTATTTTGATTCCCTGGATTTTGGCCAATGCCAGAATTTCATTCATGAAACTCGCAACCATCCCACAAGAAAGGAAGGCCAGGGGACAGGGAGCAGCGTCATGTCCATTCAGATAGGGCCCCTCATCTGATACCAGTCTCCAGGTCCTGCCCGTCAGGGTAGAACGGATGAGGGCCTCTTTTTGAAATCCGCTAAATGAGCGAACCCAGGTACGGAGAGCTTCTCCCATTCGGTTTTCTGGAGCATCTATTGCTACCTCATCGGCATTGGCAACAGCAAAGAATGGAGGTAACCCGCTGGTACCTATAATGTTCTTGCCTAGTGTGACCATGCAATCCTTGAAAATTGATCAGTTTGCTCGGGGATGAGCAGACTTGTAAACATCCATTAACCGTGAAGTTTCGATTTTTGTATAGGCTTGGGTAGTGCTTAGGGAACTATGACCCAGAAGATCCTGTATGACCCTCAAATCTCCACCGGCATTCAATATATGAGTAGCAAAGGAATGACGCAGGGAATGGGGTGTAGAATTGGTCGGTAGTCCAAGCGATATTCTGGCTCTTTCCATAGTTTTCCTTACAGCACGTTGATTCAGCAGACCGCCACGGACGCCGAAGAAAAGGGGATCCGTCCTTTTACCAATAAACGGGCACAATTGTGCATACTCCGAAACAGTTTGCTGACAGTAGGGAATAACCGGAATGACACGTTCCTTTTTGCCCTTGCCAATTATACGAATGGTTTCACCAAGGGGAAGTTCCCTTTGTGTCAGGGCAAGTGCTTCCGAAATTCGCAATCCACATCCATACAACAGCGCGATAATTGCCACGTCACGTGTTGCAACCCAGGGATCACCGGATTTTGTACCTACGTATTCCAAGACCTCCCTTGTTCCCTGCTCCGTGATTGGACGAGGGAACCTCGATCTGAATCGTGGAGTTTTGGCAGTTTCAACGTAAGTATTTTCAAAACCGTATTCCTCCTCCAACCATCGGTAGAAATTCTTCAGGGAGGAAAGTTTTCTGGCCAGTGATCTGGAGGAAATCCCGCGTTTGCGTTCATGGGCCATCCAAGATCTCAATACCCTCTTGTCTATATCCTTCAAATCGTTCAGGTATAGGGCATTTCCAAAGTAACCCTGGAGGAAATCGCAAAAGCCGGTAACATCTTTCTTGTAGCTGTTGTAGGTATTTTCCGACCGACCTGCAACTTCTACCTTTGCAGCCAACCACTTTTGGATTGTTTCGCCGTAATCCAACTTGTTTCGAATATCACCGGTCGAAACCTTGGGATTTGTATCAAGTTTGGAAATCGTCACCTGCCTGTATCAGAAAATCCTAAAATCGATTTTCTTGCCTCAATGTATGTTATTCGATTTATGGATGACTTTAGCCACCTTATTGTGAGCCCAAAATAAGGCTGGCCTTTCAAAATGTCAACAAAAACATGAATGTCCTAAACATGGACAAGTTTGGTACCAGAGTAGTAACCTTATTTCTTTAAAAACAGTTCAATAATCCTTGCAAATCCTGACCCGAACCTCTCCAGCAAATCCGTTTCCATACCATTTTCAAACATTTCCGGCAGAGTTGATCCCAGGATAAGAAAGGTGAGGGTAAAATCATAGTCAGAATCAAGTGAAAGATCAATGATCGCTTCTGATTTGACATGGCTGGCAAGATTACCGTAGATATTGGTATTCCCCTTTGTAACTTTCCTCATGGCAACCCCTTCATCATAAAGATCCTTGCCCTCGACACCAAGATATGAGTTAAGTTCGTCCTGGGTCAGATTTTTTACTGCCAAACTGTTGATATCAACCAGTGGTGGAAGTGAGGAATTACCGGTCAATTGAATAAAACGAACATAATCAACATTGATGATCTTCGGTACCCTCGTCAAAACCTTGTGAAAGAATTCATCGAGATTCCTTGCTTCAAGCAAAACCAGAATGGCATTGAGCATGCTTATGGCCCCCTGGAAGTTCTCGCTTGCAGCCTGAAGTGCAACCCGATTGAATTCCTCGGTTTCAAATAGGACCTTTTCCAATTTATTTATGGCGACGTTGCGTATGTCAATGACTTTATCACCCAATTCAGGATTTTGGGCTTTGCCTAGATGCAGTAATATTTCCGGATCGTCCAGAATTATTTCAGGGTTGGAAAGGATTTTCTGCTTCAAATCCAGTTTGGAGATATTCCTTTTTTTTCTGGGTTTCATTTGTGTGGAATTTTTGCTCAAACTATTTTCATCCCTGTTTTGTTCCAGTCAGCCAAAAAGCTTTCCAAACCCTTGTCTGTCAAGGGATGTTGGGCAAGTTTCTTGATAATTGCCGGAGGTACGGTAACGACATCTGCACCAGCCAGGGCAGATTCTCTAACATGTAATGGTGACCTGATGGAAGCAGCCAATATTTTTGTATCAAAATCATAATTGTCGTAGATGATTCTTATATCCTCGATCAGTTCCATTCCATTCATGCCAAGATCATCCAGTCGACCTATGAAGGGGCTTATATAGGTTGCACCAGCCTTGGCTGCGAGTAATGCCTGATTTGATGAGAAACATAGAGTTACATTTACCTGCCTGCCTTCAGAGGAAAGTATTTTACAAGCCTTCAAACCCTCTAGAGTTAAGGGGACCTTGATAGTGATGTTTGAGGCAATCTCGGCAAGGCGTCGGCCTTCGGAAACCATTTCCTTGGCCGTTAAACCGACAACTTCAGCACTTACCGAACCCTTCACCATCTGACATATTTCGGACAATACCTGGAACACATCTCGTCCAGATTTTCGGATAAGGGAAGGATTGGTTGTTATGCCATCAATCAGTCCGAGGTCGATCAGTTCGGCAATTTCTTTTGTTTCCGCGGTATCAGCAAAGAATTCCATGTCATTTTCCAGTTGATTTGGTTGGAAGTATAAAAATATAAGTTTAAATTTAAATGTCCTAACAGGACTTTTAATTCAATATTAGTTTTAATTATTTCTCCAGCAAAGAATAGTTTATTTGTGGATAACCATAGTACCGATGGGAGTATTTGTAGAAGCAAATACCTCCTTGAACAAATGATATCTATCACTCTGGCATAACAATAAGGCAAAAATCTTGTTTCAATTTCAACCGGCAATTGAGTTAATCCATATCCGAATTCAATCTCCCACTCCAAAGGCGGACGGGATAGCAGAAATTGGCCAGTAAATTTGGCTGGGGAATTCAAATCGGGTGATTTGGTAGGAGTATTACCTTCTGCACCAATCGATGGCTTTCTGGATTACCGGGTTTCCGGATCAGAAGTGGATACCGGTTCCTTCGTAATGGTACCTTTGGGACCTAGAAAGGTAGTTGGAGTCGTATGGGACAAGGGTGATGGTAATTTTGATCCAAGCAGGATCCGTCCGATCATCAAGGTTTTGGATGTACCAGGACTTGATGACAATTTTCGGTTGTTTCTGGAAAAGGTAGCTGAATATAACCTTGTTTCGCTTTCCTCAACTCTGGCCAGACTCACAAGACTGCCGGAACCGACAGAAGGTCCCAAGGTTGAAAAATGTTGTAGGTGGGATGGCAATCTTCCATCTAAAATGACCCCAACCCGTGAGAAGGTATTCAAATTTCTAAAGCCAGGAAGGGAATATCTGATAAAGGATGTAATTACTGAAGCAGGCGTAGGAATGGATGTGCTCAAGCGCTTGGAATCAGGAGGTTTTCTTCAATTTTCCGAAAAGTTGATCAAGGATGAAGTACCTGTTTTCAATCTCGAAGGCAATACCGTTGAATTGAATGATGAACAAAGAAGTGCAACGGAAAAAATCTTTTGCATTTTGGATCGGGAAGAATTTTCACCGATTTTGCTTAAGGGAGTTCCTGGAGCAGGTAAAACGGAAGTTTTTCTTGAAGTCATAGCCAGGACACTGAAGGAAGGAAAGCAGGTTTTGGTTTTGTTACCCGAGATTGCCCTGACTTCACAGATTATCAAGCGATTCAATGATAGATTTGGCGAGGCACCTTTTGAATGGCATTCATCTGTCAGCAAGGTTCAAAAGAGAAAAATCTGGCGGATGGCAGGTGAAGGCACTGCCCAACTTGTGGTTGGCGCCAGGTCAGCCCTGTTTCTACCCTTTTCCAATCTCGGTCTCATTGTCGTTGATGAAGAACATGACAGTTCTTACAAACAGGATTCCGGAATAATATACAATGCCAGAGACATGGCCGTTTTGCGGGCTTCTCTGTATAAGGCAAACATAATTCTGGTTTCAGCAACACCCTCGCTGGAATCCCTGGTTAACGTAACCAAGGGAAAATACGAAAGGGTAGATTTGCTTTCGCGGTTTGGGGATGCAACCCTTCCCGAAATTGACATAATCGACATGAAGGGTGAGACTGACACTTCCGGAAAATGGATTTCAGGAGCTCTGATAAAGGAAATCTCCGACAGGTTGCAAAAGGGCGAGCAATCACTTTTGTTCCTTAACAGAAGAGGTTATGCACCAATTACCGTATGTGCCAATTGCGGTAATCAGGTCGGTTGTACAGATTGTGATGCCCGACTGGTCGAACACCGATATTTCAATGAGATGATTTGTCACCAATGCGGAGCCAGAAGTGTGGTTCCCAAGAAATGCCCGGATTGTCATGCCGAAGAGATGATGGTTCCCTTGGGGCCGGGTATAGAAAGGCTTGCTGAAGAGGTGAAGTCAATTTTCAAGCAAGCACAGATCGAGGTTTTGTCTTCCGATCTGGTCGAATCACCCATGCAATTGAAGGATACGTTGGAAAAAATATCCAAGGGTGAGGTGGATATAATCATAGGAACCCAGATTATCGCCAAGGGCCATAACTTTCCTTATCTTACCCTCGTGGCAGTAATTGATGCGGATGTGGGATTGCAAGGGGGTGATTTCAGGGCAGCCGAGAGAACCTTTCAGATTATCCGGCAGGTTACCGGTCGCTCCGGTAGGGCTGATATTCCCGGTATCGCTTTGCTGCAGACATGGAATCCCGATCATCCTGTTATCCAGGCCATAACTTCCAACAATGATGAGGCTTTTTGGGAAGCTGAAAGTCGAGAAAGGGAGGTTACGGGAAGCCCCCCTTTCAGCCAGTATATTGGAGTGATAGTTTCCGGTAAGGATGTTGATGAGGTTGAAGGATTCAGTATGGCGTTGGCACAAGATTCCAAGCCACTGATGGATGAAAATTATGAATTATATGGACCTGCACCTGCTCCGATTGCACGTATACAGGGAAGGGTACGCTACCGATTGTTGATCAAGGCCGAACGGAGTTTACGTGTACAAAGAGCCATCCGCATGTGGTTAAACCAATTCAAAATACCCGGAAGTATAAGATTGACCATAGATGTCGACCCTCAAAGGTTTCTTTGAACCGGTTGAGCCTTTCAGTCCTTGCGATAATTGACTGGGCACTTGCATTTCAGTTTGATTATATTCCGGGAAACAGGCTAAATCGCATTTTGTCTATGTGGAATGGTTCTTTTTTTACTTTTTCAGACCAAATTACTATGTTTCGTTAATATCAGCACCAATTCATTTTGAATTGATTTATGCAGTAGAACACCCAGTGTTAATTAATATGAAGGGTTAGAGATAGTGTTTGAACGCGTTGCCTTGATAGGTGTCGGATTGATTGGATCCTCAATCTCTTTGGCAATTAGAAAACATAACCTTGCCAAAAATATAGTAGGGCATACCAAATCGAGTGAATCTACCAGATTGGCTCTGGAACTCGGATTGGCCGACAAGATGTATCCTGCTCCAGAGGAAGCGGTTGAAAATGCCGATTTGGTAATTCTTTGTACACCTGTAGGTACCTTTGAGACCATTGCCAGCAAAATAGGGCCCAAGCTCAAGCAAGGTTCGATACTTACTGATGTGGGTTCAGTGAAGCGTTTCGTGATCGATAAGGTCGTTGGTCATGTACCTGACAATGTACATTTTATTCCTTCACATCCGCTTGCTGGAACAGAATTCTCCGGTCCTGAGTCAGGATTTGCCGAACTATTTGAAAACCGTTGGTGTTTGATGACACCATTGAAGGGTACAGACCCGGATAAAATCACTGAACTTAGCAATTTTTGGCAGACCTTGGGTTCCAAGGTGGAAATTATGGACCCAGATCACCACGATACGGTTCTCGCTGTTACATCCCATGTACCCCATCTGATAGCATATACCATGGTTGGCACAGCAGATCATCTTCATAGAATCAGGAATTCTGAAGTTATCCAATACTCGGCTGCCGGGTTTAGGGATTTTACTAGGATTGCTGCATCGGACCCGACCATGTGGAGAGATGTTTTCCTATCCAACAAGGAAGCAACCCTGGATATACTTGGTAGATTTACTGAAGAACTCTTTGCTCTGCAAAGGTTAATCAGAACAGAAAATGGACCTGAGCTTTTCGACTACTTTCATAAGACCCGAGCCATTCGTCAGGGTATAATCGAAGCTGGTCAGGATACTGCTTCACCAGATTTTGGTCGTTCAAAAGGTAAAATCAGCAAAACTCGGGGAAAGAGTCAAAAACCTTGATATCCAACAAATTCATAAAATTCATACGTCCATCAACAATCTGAATTTCATAACTGTCTATCGGCAATCTCGAAATCACATCAATCACCCATTGTGGGAGTAGTCCGGTTGCACTTAACAATTCAAAGAATTTCCCTTTCATGCCTTCAAGATTAATTGACAGGGATCCATTTGGTAAACCGAATTCATTCTTGAGCTCACCCTTTAGGTGAAGTCCGAAATCATCAAAATCGAAATTGAGCGAGCTTAAATTAATTTCCTCAACTGAAATACATTGGCTGGAATCAGAACCAGAAAGTAGCACCTCACCGTTTACTACAAAATTAAATGGTTCCAGGGCAAACTGGGTCCTTGAGTTTGACAGGGTAATATCATTCAAATTCAGGTGAACCAGAAAGGTGTCAGGATCAGTTTCATCCGGCTTTATTGCAAAGAGACCAGAATCTAGGTTCAGGTTTGTTTCATCGGATGTGGTTACACTGGTTTGTTTTATTTCGGTAATAAATGAATTCAATGGTATTCCTGATCGATTGTTCAAACTTAGGCTAGAACGTGGATAGTCAGAATCTACAATGTATTCCACACCACCGATTACGGCACTTTGCAATGGGGCGAATACAATTATAAAATCATTCCAGTTGTAAACCAAACTCAATATGTTCAAATTCCCCAACATCAAATCTGTTGCGTTATACCTTTTGGTGATTCTCAGATCATGTATCCTTAAATCTGTTCGATTTGGAAAGCCTCGTATCGAAATATCAGAATATTCAAATTCCCAGTCGCTATTTCCCTCATCAAGGAAGGATTGGACGATACTTTCAGTTATATTTCCCCTGACAAACCAAAAAATCGACCAACCTACTGAAAGTAGGGTGATTGACACAACCAAAATGAACAATTTATTTCGTAGCATATCGTTGATTTACCCGACCCTGAAAATCATGGAAATAACTTTTTCAAAAAATGTTTCATTACAAGTACATTTTTGATTTGGAAAAGGGCTAGGTTTACCTGAAGGGATTTACCAGATTGTCAAAAAGATTGTATCAATTTGTGCAAAATGCTTGAGGGATTATTGGCTTTGGGCAAGAGAAACTTTATTCAGGGTGAAGGATTCAATTATTTGTTAAGATTGGTTTATGAACGATAAAATATGGGATAAATTCAAGGAAGATAATGCAGATCTCTGGGTTTTTGCATATGGTTCCCTGCTTTGGAATCCGGGATTTGAAATAGTTGAAAGTATCCCCTCGGTTTTGTATGGCTATCAAAGATCATTTTGTATGTGGTCCGTACACTATCGTGGTACAGCGGAAAATCCCGGTTTGGTACTGGCACTTGAAAAACGTAATGGAGAAAAGTGTCGGGGGATGGCACTAAGATGTAAACGGGAGGATAAGCGGAAAGTCCTGTCATATTTGCATAAAAGGGAATTGATATCCTATGCCTATATTGAATGCACGGATAACATCAATCTGAGTGATGGTAGAACCCTAACCGCTCTGCTATATGTTGTCAACCCTGACCACCCACAGTACACTGGGAACCTGTCCCTTGAGCAGCAAGCACATATAATCTCAAGTGCCAGAGGGGATGTTGGGCCGAATAGTGATTACCTCAACAAAACTGTCGACAGATTAAACCAGTTGGGAATTGCAGATTCCAATCTGGAGAAATTGAATAAACTGGTTAGGGAGCGTCTTGGTTAATAAGGGGCCGCACAATCAATAAGGAATCCGTAGAATCTACAACCTTGACCTTCTTTATGGTTTCGTTATCAACAGAGACACCTTCTTGTAACCGAAAATGCCAACGAACTCCCCCGAAAACCCCGATCCCCTCGTTTTCATCCAAAGAAATGACAGTTCCGATTTCACCAATATTTCTTCTGGTGGGATCGTTGAGAATTGGTCGGTTCTTTCCACCGAACATCTTTTCAAATTTTGGCATCAGGTATCGCCCCACAAACGCAGCAACCACGGTAAGAATCAAAAACAGCAGTATCTGGGCAATAAAATCCAGATTCGTCATGAACATTGCAATACCTACCAACAAGGCGGCAAGTGCTGGCCAAATGAAAATGGTGGTGGTTACAAGTAACTCGACAATTCCCAATAAAAACCCAAGGGAAATCCATACCCAGGGAGACAATTCCGTCAACAATTCAGGCATATTTCTTCCTTTCGAGATCAGGCATCATCAGGCCTTTTTGAATCTCCCTTGACTAGCTCGACGATACCGGCAACAGAACCAAGCAGGTTACTTGCTTCAAGGGGCATCATGATGGTTTTCGAGTTTGGTGATGAAGCGACTGATTCCAGTGCTTGGGTGTATTTCTGGGCAACAAAATAGTTCACTGCCTGAATATCACCGTCGGCAATGGCTTTCGAAACCATTTCAGTTGCTTTGGCTTCAGCTTCGGCAGCTCTTTCGCGTGCCTCTGCATCCAGAAAGGCAGCCTCCTTCCGGCCTTCAGCTTCCCTGATCTGTGCTTCTCTCAGACCTTCAGCCCGCAATATGGCAGACTGTTTTTCACCTTCGGCCTGTAATACTTCGGCACGTTTATCCCGTTCCGCTTTCATTTGTCGGGCCATGGCCTCCGATATGTTGGGAGGAGGGGTCAGGTCCTTGATTTCAATTCTGGTTACCTTGACGCCCCAAGGTTTGACAGCTTCGTCAATAACCATCAGCAACCGGGAGTTTATCTGGTCCCGGTTGGAAAGAGATTCGTCAAGATCCATTGATCCAATCACAGATCTGATATTGGTTTGAATCAGGTTTTCCAGGGAATTGACCAGATCCCTGACTTCATAGGAGGCCTTTTCAGCAACGATGATCTGATAGAAGGCAATGGCATCTGCCGAAATCGTGGCATTGTCACGAGTAATAACTTCCTGGGCACCTACATTCAGGACATTTTCCATCATGTTGACTTTCTTCCCAACACGCTCGATTAATGGTATGATGAGTCTTAGGCCGGGTTGCTGAGTCCTAGCAAATCGGCCAAATCGTTCGATTGTCCAGTTTTCCCCTTGTGGTATTGACTTTACCATCATAAAGAAGAAAATCAGAATGAATAGCCCAATTACTATTACTAATCCAATATACCCCTGATACAAAACAGCATCCATGACAACCTCTTTAATGTTATTTTATTTATAGATTATATAATTAAAGGGTTTTAGAAAGTAAGTGTTGGGATTAGTTTGGTGTTGTTCGCTTGCAGCCTTGAAAGGTTTCTAAAAATATGAAAATATTTAACTTACCATTTGGGACTCGGGAATCATCCGGTGACAGAGGATCACAAAGCACCACCCAAGGGGGAGACTTTTATACATATTTCGAGCAACCATTTACCCAGATGATATCCATGTTGTTGGTGGTATTGGCTGTAATATGTGGTGTTTACATATTTTGGGAAAACTTCACGGAATTTTTCTATCAATCCAAATATTCAGGTTACATTTTAGGATTGATCATTTTCGTCTTTCTTTGGGGAGTGGTCACCAGTTTTTCACAGATTTTTCTCATTTTCAAGTCGGTCAGATGGATCGGGCTTTTCATAAACTCCAGCGGTACGGATAATCTTCCTTCGGCACCAAGCCTATTGGCTCCCCTTTCAAGTTTGTTGGGGTCTACTTCCAAGAGATTGCGTTTAACAACTGTTTCAGCTCAATCATTGCTTGATACTGTGGCATCCAGAGTTGAAGAACATCGCGAGAGCACTCGCTACATTACCAATCTACTCATTTATTTGGGATTGTTGGGAACCTTTATTGGACTTGCAATTGCCATTCCCCAGATCTCGGAATTTATCCAGAGTCTTGCAGAAGACAGACCTACAAGCAACCTTTTTGAAGTGATAATAGTAGGTTTGGAAGGACCTCTAGGTGGTATGGGACTGGCCTTTTCCTCATCTTTGATGGGTTTGATTGGTTCCTTGGTGGTTGGGTTGCTGGATTTGTTTGTCAGCAACAGCCAGAACAGGTTTTATCGAACCCTGGAGGATTGGGTTTCAAAAATCACCAAAATTGGTGTCAGCCAACCAGGAGTGGAAATCCAGGATGAGTCGTACTCCGCAACACCTTATTCACAGGAAATCTCGGATTTGCTGCTGGAGATGAGGAATTTGTTTATCATTTCCGAGCAAAACAAGGCTGAGACGATGGAAGCGGTCAGAGACATGAATCTAATGTTCTCCAGAATAATGGAATATACCGAAGCCAGTACCCAGGACCTTGAGTCAAGAGAGCAGCAAAGCCAAAATATAACCAATTCCCTCTATCAAATTGTGGAAAATCAAGCCCAGCTATCTGAAACACTCGAAAAAATTGCCTTGGGCATCGGGGATTCGGAAACCCGATTGTTGCTCAGGAGTATTGAGCTTCAACTGTTGAGGATACTTGAGGATAATGCCAATGCCAACGGTGAGATCATCCGGCAATTGGGTTCAATTTCAAACTGAACGAAAAACTGTATCCTGTAATTAATCACCCTGCGATTGTATAAGATAGTAATCAATTGACCGGCTGTGCTCCATTACGAAATCTCCATTCGGCAGGTCATTTTCATAAAGTTTGAACCGGATGGATTCATCATCTAACCCATAGTATTCCCATCTTTCCCTCAACCTGTTCTTTAACACATTTTTGGGAGTTTTGATCAGGATTCGCAGGTCAAAATATTTGTTGAGTGAATCCCAGGGAGAAATGTCGCAAAGGATATAATTTCCTTCGACAATCAACAAATTTATATCTTTGGAAATAATACTGGCGCCTGCCCGGGCTATTTCCAGGGACCGATCAAAGACGGGTACAACAACATCTTCGGCAGGACACACATTCAATCTCTTCAGAGTATTTTCCATACCTTTTACATCAAAGGTATTTGGAGCTCCTTTCCATTTCAGCAGACTCATTTTGGTCAGGAGAATATTATCAAAGTGGAACCCGTCCATATAGAGGGCCTGAGCCTTGAATTGTGAGTTTTCATTGATTTTCTTGACTAGCCAATCGGTCAAGGTGGTTTTGCCTGCTCCTGGAGGAGCCGCTATAGCGACTACGTTTCGTTTATCAGTGGGCAGGTTTCCGAGCTTGCCGAAGAGCTGTTCCTGAGTAATTTCGTTTATGGTTGATTTATCTGACATGTTATGAAAAGAAGGAGTCTAGTTTAATATCTTTTTTCTGGCCTCGTTAAGAAAATGAGGTAGCACGATGCCCATTTCCTTTGTCAGCAATAATTCATCTTGACTTAAATCCCAAATTTGAAACTCCTGATATGTTACTGTTTTTGACGATTTTTACCCTTTTTGGAATAGCTTCATGGAAAAACAGAAAATAAATCAGCCAAAATTTTCGTGGAATAGTTGAAACTATCTTCAAACCTTGGATGGATTGAACATCTCAACTTCACATTGAAATATCACCTATCTTTTCCGTCCAAGATGAACCATCAACTGGGTTGGTGATGAGTTATTGAGAAGTTCAAGCATAAATTTAGTAACTTCCCTTTTTGAGTCTGTCCAACAGGTCCTAGTGTCATGGAACTGTAGTTCGGAGTAAAGAAAAGTTAAAGTTTAAATCGGCTTCTTTGTTTATATTTGAAGGTTTTCCTCTACCAAAGTCGATATGATCCGCTTCCGTTCGGTGGGTTTATCGGGTGTTGCACTATCATAAGCTGGGGTAAAACATGTTAAGGGAAAAGGATGTTGTTGCCCTCCACGAATTGAGGCAACGGGGTCTATCCATTAGGGAAGATCTCTACCGAACTGAAATGCCTGCAGGTCTTCGACTTGGAGTGGTGAGGGATAAAAAACTTCTTGAAACAAATCGAAAATACTGTATATTGGTAACAGCCACCCCTAGGGCGTCGTCTCTAGGGTGCGGGGCGTCAGGCCCCGCTTTTTTTTTAAAAGGAAAGCTATGCGAACCCATATATATGTTGATGGTTTCAACCTGTATTATGGGGCCTTGAGGTGTACACGATACAAATGGCTGGATCTTTCTGCATTGTTTCGCAACATGCTTAAACCCCATCACCAAATCGTGGCAATAAAATACTTTACGGCCAGAGTTGAAAGCCGTGAAAACGACCCGGGCAAACCACAACGACAAGACTTTTATCTCCGTGCCTTGCGGGCCCATTGCCAAGAAATTGAAATAATCGAAGGAAAATTTAGGACAAGGAAATCCCGCCTACCTTTGGTTGAACCGCCACACAGTAAGGTCAGGGTATTGAGAACCGAAGAAAAGGGTTCTGATGTCAATCTTGCCGTCCACCTGTTGAACGATGCTTGGCAGGACGAATATGACTGTGCCGTCGTGGTCTCGAATGACAGTGATCTCGCCGAGGCAATGAGATTGGTAAGGGAGCAGAGGGAAAAATTTCTGGGCCTCATGACACCTGGCAACAGGCATCCCTCCCAGGACTTGACAGAGTATGCAAATTTTCACCGGAAGATCAGTAGGAATCTATTGGCACGCAGCCAACTCCCCAACACGATTCCAGGTACCAATACCAGTAAACCTGAGGAATGGTAAGCAAAGGGGAAATGGTAAACCATGTTCAAAGTATTATGTTAGTTCCCAGCCTTGATAACAGAAAGGGAATAAACCAATCATGAAACATCTATATTGATTTCAGACCAAGCTCAAAGTTACAAGTAAAGCGTTTACTTGAAAACGTAGAAGATTACGGAGTCCTAGAAATGTTTTTTGCTCCCAATGATGATCCAAGAGAAAAATACACGGAATTCCAATTACTCTATACAAAAACAAAGCCAAGACACAATGATGGTAGAATTTATGTTCTGAATAGTTCCGTAAGTTTCAGGTTTTAGGTAATTTTAGTACCGATAGTAAAGCATAAAGAAAATGAGTGAAGCAATAAACTTCAAACCTTCATCAGCACCCATCCGAAATGCCTTGATCTGCGTTTCCGACAAGACCGGGTTGATTGAATTCGCCCATGAACTCCAAAAGAGGTCAATAAGAATCCTGTCAATCGGGGGAACTGCCAAGTTTCTTAGAGAGTCTGGAATTACAATAAGTGAAATCACAGATTACACCGGGTTCAAGGAAATCATGGGTGGCAGGGTTAAGACACTTCATCCGTTGATCCACGGGGGAATACTTGCTAGAAGGGGTCAGGATGAGAAAGTCATGCAGGAACATGGCATTATCCCCATAGATCTTGTCGTGGTAAATTTTTACCCGTTTGAAGCCGTGGTATCCGATCCTGAAGTCACCTTGTCCGATGCCATTGAAAATATTGATGTAGGTGGGCCCGCCATGATCAGGGCTGCTGCCAAAAATTGCAAGCATGTAACGGTCGCTGTCGACAAGGAAGATTATGACCTTATTCAGGTCAGCATGAATAATAATTCCGGTGCTGTCGACGAGGAAACCAGGTATGCCCTGGCCGTCAAGGCATTTGAGTATACGGCAAATTACGATGACATCATTACCACTTTTCTTGGTCGTTTAAATCGACAAGACAATCCCCAGTCAATTGATGAATTTCCACCTGTTTTGAATCGAAGATGGTACTATCGCCAAGGTATGAGGTATGGAGAAAACCCTCACCAGAAGTCTGCATTTTATGTTGAAAAGAGTATCCACACTGGGAGTATCTCCAGTGCAAAACAACTTCAAGGCAAGGAATTGTCCTACAATAATATTATTGACACCGATACAGCCATTGAATGTGTACGCCAGTTTGAAGAAGCCCCTGCATGTGTGATAGTTAAACATGCAAACCCATGCGGTGTTGCCATTTCTGATAAATTGGCTGATGCGTACGACAAGGCATATTCAGCCGATCCCGAATCTGCTTTTGGGGGAATTATTGCTTTCAATCGAGAGCTTGATGAAGAGACTTCCAAGGAAGTACTCAAGCGGCAATTTGTGGAGGTAATTGTAGCACCATCCATATCTGAACATGCCAAGAAGGTACTTGCCTGCAAGGAAATGATAAGGGTATTGGCCTGTGGTCAATGGCATTTAGATTCGGATTACATGACTTACAAGCAGGTATCCGGAGGGATGTTGGTTCAGGAATCAGACGCACAACTGTTCAAGGAGTTGAAGGTTGTAACCAAAAGAAGTCCCAGTACAAGGGAAATGGCTGATCTTCAATTTGCATGGCAGGTTGCAAGGATGGTCAAGTCCAATGCCATTGTCTATGCCCGGGACAAGATGACCATTGGAATCGGTGCTGGTCAAATGAGCCGCATAACCTCGTCGCGGGTTGCTGGTATCAAGGCACGGCAAGCTGGGCAGAACATCAAGGGAGCAGTAATGGCTTCAGATGCGTTTTTTCCTTTCCGGGACAGTATTGATAATGCAGCTTCCGAAGGTATCACGGCAGTGATCCAGCCAGGTGGTTCAGTACGTGATAATGAAGTGATTGAGGCTTCCAACAAGCATGGAATGGCGATGGTATTCACCGGTATCAGACATTTCAGGCACTAGGTCGGTTTTCAGGAATTGAGATTTTCATCACCATCGGGTTTGACCCAGTATAAAAGAATCAAGCCAATCAGGGCCAGAAGAATCACCGGTGAAATACCCAACCGTTGGTCACCTGAAATATTGGTTACAACAGCAATCAAAAATGGTGCCAAAAATGAGGTTGCCTTGCCGGCAAGGGCATAGAGCCCGAATGCTTCAGTGTATCTACCTTTGATGGCCTGGATTACCATCATGGTTCGTGAGGATGCCTGAAGAGTGCCACCAACTGCCCCAATTAGGCATCCACAAATCCAAAATGATATATGGGGTAGGGATGAACCTTCCTTTACCGGTATGAATAACACTTCCTCCAAAGATGTGGATAATATGATTAATCCAGTCAGAATCAAAACTATGATTGATATTAGTATGACAATTTTTGGACCTATCTTTTTGTCACAATAACCTCCGATTATTGTAGCAATTATACCGAAGACTAAGGCTAGGATTCCAAAAATACCCAATTGGGTGATTGACCATCCCAATACTCCTGCGGCATAGATTCCTCCGAAAGCAAATATACCAGCCAATGCATCCCTATAGAACATGGATGAAAGAAGATAAGCTGCCAGGCTTCTACTCTTTGCCACATTGGAAAAGTTGGTTAAAATGGTCTTTAAATCAGCGCTAACCACCTGGTAAAGGTTCCCCTTGTTGCTCTTTGTATCATCAATCACCCTCATTTTATCGGGCCTTACCCACATGAAAAAGGGAATCATGAAAATCAGGTACCAAAAGGCACAAAATGGACCAACAAAGCGGGTACCTTCCCGATTTTCTGGATTCAAGCCAAGTAATGGATCAATGTTCAGGTAAGTTTTGCCAGTCTCTGTTTCTGCAAAAAATAGCATCATTATTGCCAACGCAATGATGCCGCCTAAATAGCCAAACGCCCATCCGTTGCCTGAAATTTGACCAACATCACTTTTGGGTCCCAGATCGGGCAGCATTGAATTGGTTATGATCGTGGCAAATTCTATGCCCATAAGACCAATTCCGAAAAAAAGCAAAATCAATACAACCTGACTGGAATTTGGAACCGCCAACCAGAGATAGGCTGATCCAACAATTATCATCAGTGAAAAGAGTATCATCCATGGGTTCTTGGAAGGACGATTGTCAACAACAGAACCCAATACCGGAGCAAACAATGCGATCAGAATTCCTGAAATCGTCAGCATCCATCCCCAGTATTCCTGACCAAGGACAGGATCATTCATTACTTCTGAAACAAAATACGGTCCAAAAATGAATGTTATGAGCAAGGTATGGTATGGTTGGCTGGCCCAGTCAAAAAACATCCAACCCCAAATCCGTTTTTTGTTTGTTTTCAAACTATTTCACCCTTCGCCAAATTTACAATAAACTACATGATTTTGATTATTGATACAAAGTCAAACCATTGATAAACATAATACATGCGAAAACAACTTTGAGGTTGTACTTTATCGGCGATTCCCAGAATCTGATTGGATATCTTGGTTCTTATGATGTGACTGGAAGAGTAGGGCTAAAAAATTTAAGTATGGCCATTACCAACCAGTCTGATTTCAGTAGAATTCGTTAAGAAATTAATGCTATGGAAACATTTGAATAGGTCATGCGAAAGCGGGATACATATGCCTATAGAGCTTTTGCTTGGATGATGGGGGCTGTTTTTTCCTTCAGCCTGATGGCCTTATCAGGTCGTGAAGCTTTGATCCAGCTGGATACCTTTGAACTCATGCTTTACCGATCCCTTATAGGGATAATAATCATCCTGACCATCGGCGGTATTGCCGGGAATCTCGGGCAAATCAACCTGAGGAACATGAAGTTGCACATTACACGCAATCTGTTTCATTTTGCAGGTCAGAACTTGTGGTTCTACGCCGTGGCGATAATCCCCTTTGCCCAGTTGTTTGCACTTGAATTTTCCTTTCCGATCTGGGTTGCTCTGGCGGCACCGTTTTTACTCGGCGAGAAACTTACCAAGCCCAGGTTGTTTTCTGCCATTGTCGGTTTTGCTGGTGTCCTGATAGTGACTAGGCCCGGTATAGCAACCTTTGATTTCGGAGTGCTAGCAGGAGCACTCTGCGCAATTGGGTTTGCAGGATCATACATTTATACGAAAAAGCTTACCAGAGTTGCGTCTGTAATCTGTATCCTGTTCTGGATGTCGGCCATTCAGGCAATCCTGGGTTTAATGATTGCCGGATTGGATGGTGAAATCCCAATACCAGACCCGGAAACCATGATTTGGGTAGTGGTAATTACATTTACCGGCCTGACTGCACATTATTGTATCACCAGAGCACTGGAATTGGCTCCGGCGGTAATTGTTGCTCCCTTGGATTTCCTGAGACTGCCCCTGATTGCGGTAATTGGAATGTTGTTCTATGGAGAAATTATCGACATTTTCATAATTTCCGGAGCAATCCTGATTGTCTGTGCCAATTACGCGAATGTTCATTGGGAGAACAAACAGCAAAAACAAATGCTGACAACCAATGGGAACTAGTACCAAGCACAAGTATTTACCTGTTTGATAGTAGCTTTTTTTCTTGAGCTTAGTGTGGAATCAGATTTGGTACGATGGTTACGACTTCAGGGAAAAGACTTAATAGTCCCAAACCGATCACCTGAATGATGACGAAGGGAACAACTCCGCGATAAATGTGCTTGGTCGTGACTTCCGGTGGAGATACACCTCTCAGGTAAAAGAGGGCAAATCCAAATGGTGGTGTCAGGAAAGAGGTTTGGAGATTTACTGCAATCATGATTGTAACCCATTTCGGGTCCAATGTTCCTCCATAAATGACAGGTCCGACAATCGGTATGACGATATAAATGATTTCAAGAAAATCCAGTACAAAACCCAAAACGAAAAGAACGATCATGACGATCACAAATACGACCCATTCCCTTTCGAAACTTCGTAGAAACTCCTGAATATAGTGTTCGCCACCAAACGAGATGACTACCAAATTCAACAATTGGGAACCGATCAGGATCGTAAATACCATGGAGGTGACTTTAGCTGTTTCCCTTACAACAGGTGAGAGGACCTTGGTCTTTAGTAATGTCCAACAGGCGTACAACAACCCCAAAATGCAGACATGATACATGGCCAGGGCGGTAAATATGGCAATCCACTCCTCCACAAGAATGACTTCTTTACCTGTTCGCAAATCAAAATTGATACCGATAAGTATCATGATGACCATTGCAAAACTGGATATCAGAATGATACGCCCGGACTTGTTTTGATCATGGAGTTTTCGATAGGCGGCAAGCATGATTGCACCACCTGCACCAAGGGCTGCTGCGGGGGTTGGATTTGTTATTCCACCGAGAATCGAACCCAAAACGGCAACAATCAGGATGAGCGGGGGGAAGACCACCCTAAGCAATTCATTTTTGCCAAGCGTAGTGAGGGCATGCCCGCATCCGTAAACGACCAAGGCCAGTGGAATGACAAGATATACAACTGTCAACCCAGGTGAGGTAGTTGGGCTGATCAATATTATATCAATCAGAATTGCCAACACCGAACCGCCAAAACCAATATATAGAGGTTTGGGATCGGTTGATATTGATACTCCCCTTGCAGTGGTCAGAATTAACGTCAGAAGCAGAAACAATACTGCCACACCTGTACCGATCAGGGGGGCAGCTGCAATTTTATCCTTAATGGCCTGTTCCAGTTCCTCCGGGGATAACTTCCGACTTGCTTCAACACCTCCGGCTTCCCTTATCTTTTCTGCTTCGGCGACTGCCCTGTCCCAGCGTTCCTGACCATGCAACTCAATCATGGATTCCTGACATTTTTCCGAGACATTGGTCCTGAGTTCGGAAGTAAAAGTTACATCTGTCATGGAGTCCACAACAATGTTTTGGTTACCTATCAGGCCAACCTGCATCAGTAGGACTGTTCCCCCGATCAAGCCAATGGGTACACCCAGAAACCATGTAAAAGCCGTACGCTTGGTAATTGTTCCCTGTCTTGAATAATCGCCGGTTACAGGAGGCGCATTCTTGGGATTGATCAGTGCATATCCGAAGGCGTAGGCAGCATAAAGAAAAGCAAGCATTATGCCAGGTAAAATGGCAGCCTGGAAAAGCGTACCAACTGAAACCACAGCAGCTTCACCCAAATAGGTAAGAGCATCTGAACAACCTGCAGCCTGGGCCCTTGTCTCCTGTGCGGTAGAATAGAGGTCCCCGGCCAATGTACCCAACAGAACAATTACAATGGATGGCGGAATAATCTGGCCAAGTGTACCTGATGCCGAGATAACACCGGTCGCAAGTTCCGGAGAGTAGTGATTGCGCAACATTGTGGGTAGAGAGAGCAATCCCATGGTAACCACGGTAGCTCCAACTATACCAGTTGATGCTGCGAGAAAGGCTCCAACGACAACGACAGAAACTGCCAATCCCCCTGGCAAAGGACCAAAAATACGAGCCATGGTTGTCAGCAGGTCATTGGCAATTTTCGACCGTTCCAGGGTTATTCCCATCATTACAAACATCAAGACGGCCAACAGTGTTTCAATAGACTGTCCTGCAAGCACCCTCTCATTCATCCGGTTGACAATGAAACTGAGATTACGGTCGACTGCCACTTCCCAACCCCTCTCAAACAAGGGTTGAGCAACTACCGGCAAATCGGGATATCTGAATTTTGATATGTCGTAATGCGAAATTCCAGATTCGATCAAGGCTTGGTATTGTGTGCTTGATACATCAATTACCTGATGGATCATCAACCCTGCACTGTCGAGTGCAGCCAGTATGGCAAAGGAAATTACAGCCGATCCACCTATTGCAAATGCGACAGGAAATCCGGACATGATTGAGCCAAACAGGGTCAAAAAGACTACCAGCAGGCCTATTTCGACTCCATCAAGACCAAGGATCATTTTGTATTCCCAATTTCGGAGGTAACTTGGCCAGGATCATCAATCGTTGGTTCCAGTACATCCTTGTCAAGGTATTTGTTGTCTGATCCCCCACCCTCTCGAAACTCAAGAAGTGATCTGTAAAAAAAGGCAATTGCCTGCAGGAACATGAGACCGGCGAAGAGCAACAAAAGAACCTTGAAAAGAAAATATGCATCAAAACCACTTGGTGAGAAGCCAATGGTTTCAACATTCCATTTTGCTATCCGCGATTTCCTGAGTAGAGCTTCAAGGGTATCAGTGGCAGAAACCTTGGGTGTGATTAAGTGACGCCACATGAAATACCAGGCATACAGCCAAATCAAAGACATGGAAGGTATCATGAAGAAAAGGGAGCCGAGCATATCTATGATTTTCTTTTTGCGACGCGCGATTCCCGCATAGAAGAGATCGACCCTGACATGACCCCCTTGGATAAATGTATACCCACAACAAAGGCATATCACAATGGCATTGAAGAACTTTAGCTCTTCTGCCCACCAGGCCAGATCCTTGGAAAATAGCATGTTGGTCGTTCCAAGGAACAAGTCGTAACCAAGGGGTGAAGTAGGTCCGAGTGAAATTTCCGAAACCCTGAATATTCTTTGCAAAAAGACGATAACGATTTGTTGCAATACCATCAACAGGCCAGCCCAGGCTGCTATGCGGCCAACCCGGTTGCCAAGAAATTCAAGGATTCTCACTGACCACCACATGATTGGATGGTGATAAAGCCCGGCTGCTGTCAGGATAATGAATACCAAAATAACAGATGAAAAGAATTCAAATGACCCACCGTAATATATGAAACGCATCAGGGACTGTTTGTCTGTCCAATCCAGCCAAAGCTGGGGATGCGTCAAAGCGTAAAATATATTATAGAATGTTAGGGCTGTACCAACCAAGAAAGAAGAAATAAAGTCAATCATCAATCAATCTCAGCCGTAAGGGAACTGCCCCTTGGTCAGGGGCAGTTCTAAATTTTTATCAACCCATTACGCGGTCACGTTGGGCGCGATAGGCTCCTGTAGAATTTGTAAGCCAACTTGAACTGTCACTCATGACTGCCTGATAATCAGCCAGTACCTCTGCAAACAAATCATCTTCCGAGTATTGTTCATAAAGCTGCATGGAAGCGGAACCAAAAGCATCCCAAACACTGTCTGGGAATTGCAGAACCTTCACACCTTCGGATTGAAGACGATTAAGTGCTGCACCATTGTGAAACAGGTATTGGCTAAGATTCCAAACATTGGCATGGCCAGCAGCAATCTCAATCATTGATTGATGCTCTTTTGAAAGATTGTTGAACACTTCAAGATTAGTTGCCAAAGTCAAACCAGCTGCCGGTTCATGAAATCCTGCAGTGTAGTAGAATTTGGTAATTTCCTGGAAGCCGGCTTTTTCATCAGCCCATGGACCAATCCACTCAGTACCATCAAGTGCACCTGAAGCCAAGGCCTGATACACCTCTGCCCCCGGAATGTTCTGTACGGAAGCACCCAATAGACCGAGAGCCTGTCCACCCAGTCCTGGCATACGGAACTTGAGACCATCAAAATCCTCTGGTCCGTTAATCTCTTTACGGAACCAGCCACCAGCCTGAGTACCTGTGTTACCTGCCAGGAAGGACTTTAGACCGAAAATTTCACCTAGGGTATCATGATACTTTCTGCCATTTCCATGATAGTACCAGTTATTCAACTCGGTAGCAGTCATGCCGAACGGAACACCGGTAAAGAATGCGAATGCGGGATGTTGACCAACGAAGTAGTAGTCCGCCGCATGATACATGTCTGCTTGGCCAGAGGCAACAGCATCAAAGACTTCAAAGGCTCCCACAAGTTCACCTGCAGCCTTGACATCTATTGTCAAGGACCCACCGGACATATTGTTGATGTTATCGGCACAGATTTGGGCAGCATCAAAGACTCCTGCCAATCCCCTGCCCCAAGAAGTGACCATTGTCAGTTTGACATTGCCTTGGGCAAAAGCTGGAGCAGCGAGCCCGGCAGAAGCAACACCAGCAACTGCGGATGTCTTTAGAAAAGATCTTCTGTCCATATTTTCATTCTCCTATAAACAAAATCAATCTGGGAAAATCAGAAATCCTCCCAGAATTAAACTAGATGAGCCAAGTTAAAACACAGGTAAAATAAAGTCAAACAAAACTACATTTTTTTCAAAAATACTCTATCGAAACGATTTGTCGATTTGACACCACTCAGGTTTTCAAGCATCTTTGGAATTTAATAAAAACTCACATAACTCACCAGTTGTTTTCACTGATTGTGTATATTTCAAATAGTCCTGAAACTTCCAACGGGCAGTTTGCAGTATATGATTATTCTTCGGGGTGGCTTTTTCATAAAATAAAAATGTATAAATAAACGTAGTAGGTCAATTTACTGTTGTTGTACATTTCATTGGATTCCCGGATAGATGAAGATACCAAAAGAACTAGGAAAATAGATTGTTAAGAAGAAAGCCTGTAACTCGAAGTAACAGTAATATATGGACGGGTTTTGTCGATATTTTGACAGCCTTGCTGCTGGTCCTGGTTTTCATCATTACAATATTTGTACTGATCCAGTATGTTTTTTCTGCCGAAATCAAGAACCTTGAGGGTGAAAAGACAGACCTGTCCGAAGTAATCGAAGAGCAAGACACTAGAATTCTTCTGCTGGATTCCAGAATTGGAGAATTGTTGCTTGAACTTGAAGAACTTCAATCTGAGAAGGATCAACTCAGTACGGACTTGGAGAATAGGGATGCCCTGATCGTAATCCTCAATGACCGTATTGATGATATCATTGCAGAGGTAAGAAATCTCCAGCAGGAAAGAGTCAAACTGGAGGAGAGTCTGAGCAAACGAGATGAAGCAAACCTTTCCTTGGCAAGTAGAATTGAAGAACTGCTGATCGAGCTTGTAGAAGCCCGTTCCGAAATGGAAAGACTCGGTGGAGATTTGGAAAGCAGGGATACGCTGATCGTCATACTCAATAGCCGTATAGAGGAAATCATTTTGGAGGTAAGAACTCTCCAGCAGGAGAGGAGCAAGCTTGAGGAAAGTCTAACTGAAAGAGAGACTACCAACCTTTCCCTGGCCAGCAGGATAGAGGAATTGCTTTCAGATCTGGATGAGGTTCAATCCCTGAAGGATCAACTTGCTACAGATTTGGAAAACAGAGATGCTCAGATAGTGGAGTTGAATTCCAGGATAGAGGAATTCATTGCAGAAATAAGAACTCTCCAGAAGGAAAGGGGCAAGCTTGAGGAAAGTCTAGCAGAAAGAGAGACAAACAACCTTTCCCTGGCCAGTAGAATTGAAGAATTGCTCCAGGAACTGGATGAGATCAAATCTGTTGTTGATACCTATCAGGATGAGCAGGAAAAACTGGAAGCGGAACTGTTTGTTATCAATGAAGAAAGGGATCGGCTTAGATCTTTAATTTCGAATCTTCAGGAAACCATCGATGGTTTACAAACTGATTTGAACAATTTGGGTATGGAGTATTCCGGAAATCAAGCTGCAATTGATGAAAAAGAACGGTTGATTTCAGAATTGACGACTCAGCAAGGGATACTTAGGGAAACCATTGCCAATCTTGAACTCGAAATTTCGGAATTAATAAAACAAAGAGACAATTTGACAGGTGAATTGCTAGTTCTGCGAGGAGAATTGGACCAAAATAATGAAAAGTCCGAGGAAATCCTGTCGGATATATCCACACTGAAATCAGAACTAAGTGGCCTTAATCAGGACATTGAAACCAAGAACAACCTTATTTCCGAATTACAGACTGAGGCCATAAGTCTTCAAAGTGAGATTCAGGTGAAGAGTGCTCTCATTGGTGTAAAGGATGATGAAATAAATCGTTTGCGAGAGGAAAACAACTCATTGATTGATACCAGAGTCAGACTGGAGGGAGAAATAACAAGGAACAATCTTGTTAGAGAGGAGTTGGAAGGTGAACGAAAGGAACTTCTTGAAGAAGTAAACAAAAACAATTTTGAAATCCAGGAAAACAATACCCTGATTACGAGTCTTGAATCAGAAAAGAGCAATCTTGAGGAAAGTATTTCGAAACTTAACGAGACTATTGAAAGTTTAAGAAATGATTTAAGGGATTTGAAAAGCAAGGATCTGGAAAGACTTGCTTTGATTGGTGAATTGGAAAAGGAAAAACGGGATCTGTTATTGCAAAGGAAAGAATTAAATGAACAGATTGCAAATCTTCAATCCGATATTGAAACGCTTACGGAGGAGAAAGAAAATCTAGCTGAGAATAATCAAGTATTGGAGTCTAGTCTTGAAGGCAATATTGCTAACCAAAGTAAATTGGAAAGTGAAGCTGAAGAGCGTTCAAAACAATTGGATTTGACCCAAAAGGAACTTGAGCAAGCAAAGAAAAGCATTGAAGAATTCAAAACAATGATATTCGATCAGTTGGGGGGATTGATAGAAGTCGAAGATTTAAAGGAACTGGATACAGTTCAAGGAATCAATCAGGTTGCAGAGAAGTTGTCTGAATTTCTTGAGCAATATTTATCTGCTGAGGAGCAAGTAAATGCATATTTTGAGAATAACCGTACTGATGATTCCAGTTTGGGAAGACTTCTTAATGCCTCCTTGGCAAACAAGGTATTGGAACTCGTCAAAGACTTGAAGGAGCAGGAACAGCGGATAGCAGAACTGGAAGCAAATTTGCAAGATACAGAAAATAGATTGGCAGAAACAGGACAGGACCTGCCGGATGATCAGGAAGAGTTGGGATTATCCAAATATCAATCACAGTTCCTTGCAGATCTTAGAGATCTTGTTGAAAGGGCCGATGGTGTCGAAATTGTTGGTGACAGGTTTGTTTTTTCAAGTGAAGTTTTATTTGCAACTGGTAGGGCTGAGCTGTCTGAAAAAGGGAAGGAAGAAATACTTAATGTTGCAGATATCATAAATGATCTCAAAATTCCTGACGATATAAGTTGGGTATTAAGGGTGGATGGTCATACTGACAACCAACAAATGATTTCTGGTAGTGAATTTGAGGATAATTGGGAATTGAGTCAGGCAAGAGCACGTTCTGTCGTACAATTTTTGATTAGTAATGAAAGTATCAAACCAGAAAAATTAGCCGCTGCCGGTTTCGGTGAACACCAACCTGTTGCTTCAAACGAAACCAATGAAGGAAAAGCCAAAAACCGCAGGATTGAACTTAAACTGACTGAGCCCTGATTTGTTTTTTGGTCAATTAAAATAAACAAAAACGAGTTGTTAGTAATCAAATCGAACCAAAACAATGTTAGATGTGGCTGAAAATAAGCGTGAAACACAACTACCTTTAGAGCAATCAACGGATGCTCAGGAAACTGTGTCGGGAACAGTAAAAAGGATAGTCTTCAACAATCCTGAAAATGGTTATCACATTCTTCGGGTAACATTGGATCGAGGAAAATTTGAATCGACCGTAGTTGGTGTGGGGTTGGGAACCATAGAAGCCGGTACGCATATTACGGCTTATGGAAAATGGATTAAAGATCCAAAATATGGCAAGCAATTCAAGGCACAATCCATTCAAAGCAGATTGCCAACACGGCCTGATGCCATAGAAAAATACCTTGCTTCGGGTATTTTCCCAGGTATAGGCAAGATCCTAGCTGCCAGAATAGTAAAGATGTTCGGCAATCAAATTTTTGAGGTTCTGGAAAAGGAACCACAAAAGTTGGCTAAGGTAAGAGGGCTTAGCAAGACGGTATCCGACAATCTGGTCAAAACCTGGGATTCACAAAAAGAAGAATCACAGGTTACAATTTTCCTTCATGAATTTGGACTTTCAAAATCGGTAATTCGACGGATCATCAAGCGGTATGGATATAACACTTATAACACTATACAGGAAAACCCCTACCAATTGATTGAAAATATCTGGGGTATTGCTTTCACCACTGCTGATGATATTGCAAAAAAGGTCGGGATCGAGAGAGATGATACCAGGAGAATAAGAGCAGGTCTAAATTATACTCTCCAACTGGCCGCTCAAAATGGTAGTTGTGGGTTGATACTTTCGGATCTACTATCTGAAACAGAGGTTCTTTTGAATGTGTCTCGGGATTCAATATACCAAGCGCTGCAGGAGGAGGTAACATCGTGTGCCCTTGTTGTTGAGAGCCAGTCAGGTGCACAGGCGGTCTTCCTCAAATATTATTTCGACTTGGAAAACCTTGTCGCCAAGTTGATCAAAAGGAAAAATCAAGCACCTCCTGTCTTTAAGTTAAATAATTTCCAGCGAATTTTTCAGACAATAGAACATAACTCCAATATTTTGTTTTCAGAGCAACAACGGGAAGCAATAAAAGTTGCCTGCACCAATAATGTGTCCATAATTTCAGGTGGACCGGGTGTTGGCAAGACAACAATCATCAATGCTGTATTGAAGATTTTCCAATCCCAGGACTTGGAGGTGAAACTGTGTGCACCAACCGGTACGGCAGCCAAGAAAATGGGATTGGCAACTGGCCATTATGCATCAACCATCCACAGCCTATTGGGTATAGATCCCATTAGGCAGGAAATGAAATTTGACGAGCATAATCCGGTGGAATGTGATTTGCTGATTGTGGACGAGGTCTCGATGATTGATATAGAATTGATGGCTTCCCTCATGAAAGCAATAGGTCCTTCAACAGCTATATTGTTTGTTGGAGACAAGGATCAGCTACCATCGATAGGACCAGGCAATGTCTTGAAGGATATCATCCTTTCCAAGGCTGTTGAAGTGGTTTTCCTGACTGAGATTTACCGTCAGGCACAGGGAAGCAGGATCATTACAGTTGCCCGGCAAATTCTTGCCGGGAATGTTCCGAATTTGAAAAGTGATATCAATGATGATTTTTTCTTCATTGAAACCAAAGATCCCCAGAAATGCCAGGATTATGTAAGTCTTATGGTTACCGAACGTATTCCAAACAAATTCGGTTTGAACCCTGTTCGAGATATCCAAGTCCTGGCTCCCATGAAAAACGGCCTTGTCGGAATAAATGCCCTTAACGAGGTTCTACAGAAAAAACTCAATCCCAAGGCAGATAAGACAGTCATTCATGGAATGAGAAGTTTTTCCAGAGGTGATAAGGTCATACAGAATCGCAATGATTATGACAAGGAGGTTTTTAATGGGGACATCGGTTTCATACATTCAATAGACAGTGGAAATAACTGCTTGGAAGTTGATTTTGATGGCAGGGCCGTGGAATATGAATTCGAGGATTTGGACTCCCTTGACCCTGCCTTTGCCATAACCATTCACAAAAGTCAAGGGTCGGAGTATCAAGCGGTAGTCATACCCCTGATGCTTCAACATAGAATAATGCTTCAAAGAAAGCTGGTTTACACTGGTATTACCCGTGGCAAGGGTTTGGTCGTTGTTATTGGAGAAGCCGAGGCCTTGGCTAGAGCGGTCAGAAATTCCAGAATTGGCAGAAAAACCACCGAAAGGGTGACCCGATTGGGCCAATTGTTATTGAACAATTGAAATATTTTTTGCATTGCAGCATTTTTTCTCTTGAATTGTTGCATTGCAGCATCATATTGTCTGAACCAAAGTTACAGTCAGATCAAAGGATAAGACAATGAACCAGTTTCAGGATTACACCAAGGCCTTTTCAAACATGGCTTCCTCTCTTCCGCTTTCCCCGGCAACCATGAATGACGCCTACCAAAAGACGACCGCCAACATGGAAAAGGCTGTCTCGATTGCTCTCAATGCGGCTTCCGAAGTTGTTGACATCAACGACAGGTGGGCCAAGGACACCCTTGCCAGGGCCAGGGATGTTGCCGAGGGGAAGCCGTCACCTGAAAACATGGTCAGGACCATGCAGGACTACGCCTCTTCCAGCTGGGAAGCTTCCGCCCAGTATCTTGCCTCCTACACCGAGGTTGCCCGCAAGGCCCAGATGGATGCCGTCGAGCTGGCAATAGGTGCTGCAAAGTAAACAATACCTTTCATTTTTTCTCCCACTGGGAGGGATAAGCAATTATCCCTCCCTTTTTTTGCTATCGCGTCAAAATTTTACTCCCATATTTGTCAGATTGCGGGCAATGAATTTGCAAAAAGTTTTCTGTGAAGGCCATGAAAAGTAAAGCAGAAATAAAAGTAAAATTTGATAAATAATGATGGTCGTTTTTGACGTATGACAATTACAAATCAGAATCAATTCCCTTGAAATATTCATTAAACCAGTTGAAATTGATCAGCATTTGAGGAAGATAAATTTTCAGGTAAGAAATATTTCGATTCCTGTAATTCATCGTCACAGTATAGGAAAAAAGTCCTCATAAAGAAATGATGAGGGAGAATGATTAAACATTATTATGTTTATGTGATATACGAAAATTAAAATTATTGGATTTTTCATTCCAAACAGGAAAAAATTTTGATGAGGATGGTTTGATTGAGTAAGGTTCCCTTGGTTGATTTTGTTGCCAGATTTGCAGATTTTATGCTGGCCTCATTCCTGTTGCTGTCACCAATGCTGTTGCTTGGGTTGTTTCTGGCAGGTTTGATTCATGTTTTTGTTTCCAGGGAAGCAATCCTCAAATGGTTAAAGGATGACAGTTTAACATCTGTATCTACAAGTGCGGCCTTTGGTGTACCAGTACCTTTGTGCAGTTGCTCGGTAGTACCGGTTGTGAGGGAAATGCGAAAAAAAGGGGCATCCAGGTCAGCATGTATGTCATTTCTGATTACTGCTCCTGAAACCGGTGTGGATTCCATACTTGTAACAAATGCTTTTTTTGGTTGGATCGCTGCTATTGCCAGGCCGATAATAAGTTTTATAACTGCTGTTGTTGCGGGTATTTTCTGTATTGGGCTTATCCGAGATGACAAACATGATCCAAAATCAGATCAATCACACTCGGAACATCATCACGATCACCATCATCACGGTCATCATCACCACGATGATTGTGGTCACGATCACGGTCATAAAAACCTGATTGATGACGATTGTTATGTAGGTTTCAGGAACTTTTGGATTCTCCTTATTGATGGTATTAGGGGAATTTCATTCCCAAGATTGAAACTGCTTTTCTGGTTAAAACCAAAATTCTACCGTAACACCGACATTGTTGATGTGGGTGAGAGTGAACCAAAAGCAGAGAAACCCATCCATGAACCTAAGGTTATAAACGGACTTACCTTTGGCAAGGTAACAAAACACATATTTCATTATGGGTTTGTTGAAGTTGCGGATGACATATTATTTGCCTTGCTGGTAGGGCTGCTGATTGGAGGGCTGTTATATCTTGCCATTCCTTCCGACCTTGCCTCTCGGGAATATGTACAGTGGTTGGCTTATCCGGTCATGGTTTTGTTTGCAGTACCACTTTATATTTGTGCATCAGCAAGTACACCGATCGCGGCAGCACTTGTGGCAAAAGGCTTTAGCCCGGGGGCAGCCTTGGTTTTCCTGATGACAGGACCAGCTACCAATACAGGAACCATAGCGATAATCTTAAGCCAGTTTGGAGCAAGATTTACCACTATTTATGTTGGTATAGTTATTGCTGTTACCGTCTTGATAGCAATAGCGGTCGATCTCCTGATCATTTATTTTGGTTTTTCATTGACTGTAAATCTCCAATCATCAGATTCTACCCCGATTGCATTACTGCAATGGGGTAGTGCAATTGTACTGATGTTAATCGTAATCTGGAGATTTAGGGCGGGTGCCCTCAAATCTGGTTATCAGGATATGATGCAGAATCTTGACCACATAACCTTATTTTGGGGGAGTGGTTGGAACAGAATTACTCGTGGAAGGGGTTTTAGGGGAATATTTTCATATTCCACTCCAATAGGTATCACCTTGGGTGGAATTATTGTTGTTCTCTATCTCGCCTCAGGGTTCACGGCAATTCCACCGCAAAGTGTCGGTTATGGCAAACTATTCGGTAAGATTCAATGGAGAGATTTGCAACCTGGGCTACATTATTTAGCACCAGTACCATTCGTTAAAGTGGACAAATGGCCTGTCAGAGAAGTCAAATCAATAAAGTCAGAATTGCCCATGGAGTTTTTGGCAGGTGATCTCAATCTGATAAAAATGAATTTGGAGATACAGTATCGTGTGGTAGATCCTTATGTATATCACTACAAGGTGAACGATCCAGTAGGTGTAATTACCAACATTGCCGAAGAAAGCGTAAGAAAATTTGTTTCAGGCCATGGTTTGGAAACCTTGCTCAATATTCACCGTATCGAACTGGAGCAATATGTTTCTGAACATTTGAGAAACGAATATCCCGCTGAGCTTAATCAAACTCTCGGAAGTATCGAACTGGTTAAGGCAAATCTGTTTAGTATTCAACCAATTGATGAAACAATGTTTGCTTTTAGGGAGGTTTCAAGCGCACAAGAGGACAAGGAACGGTTAATTGCAACTGCCCAGCGGTTTTTGGTATACCTAACCCCTCTGGCACATGGCAATTCATTTTATGAAATTAAGCAAGCCGAAGGGAGATCTTACAGGACTGTAGCAGTTTCAGAAGCTGAAGCGGATGCAATTGTTGAAATTGCTGAATCTGTCAATTCGGCTCCTGAAGTACTCCAGAACATGTTGTGGCGGGAAAAACTGGAAACAGCTTTGGCTGGAAGGTCTAAAATTTTGGTACCTGATGAGGAAAGCTTGAATAATATCGTAATCTGGAAAAACAATTCACAACTTTCAAATACTGGTGAATCACATTCGGGGGATGGGCATCAACAATGAGTTTAGCACGAAAATGGATATATGCAACGATTGCTCTGGTAGCGGTTGGCACAATCATTTACAGTTGTGTATTTACAATCCATGAAACTCAAAAAGGAGTGTTAACCACTTTTGGCAAGATACAACTGCCATTAAGGGAACCAGGTTTACACTTTAAGTGGCCGGCCCCAATTTCCAAAGTCTACAAGGTAGATCTTCGTACACAAACCTTGACGGGAATGCCGGTTGAATTAATCACAAATGACCAACAAAACATCCTTGTTGATGGATATTTATTCTGGCGTATTTCGGATCCAGTGCTTTTTATTGAAGCGGTCCGTACAAAACAAAGTGCTGAAGAGAGGTTGGCAGATCTATATTTTTCCACCATTGGTATCGTGGTTAGCAACAAGTCACGGGAAAATTTCATTAGTCTCGGTTTGTTACATGGGGATCTTCAAAGAACCACCAAGGAGATTTATGATCGGATTGCACCCATAACGGTTAAAAATTATGGCATTGAGTTACTGCAGGCCGGGATTGTTGAATATACCTTGCCCCCAGAAAACAGAGCAAGTGTAATCCAGAGGATGATTTCGGAACGAGCCAGATTGGCCGCCAGATATCGAAGCGAGGGTGAAGAGGCAGCCATTCGTATCGAAGCTCTTGCTGTAAGTGAGCATGAGAAAATTGTGGGTGACGCACATGCTGAAGCCACCAGAATATTGGGCAAAGCAGAAGCGACAGCCATGGCCGAATTGGGCAAGGCATACAGCAAGGACCCAGAATTCTACAAGTTTATTCGTGCCCTGGACAGTTATGATTTGATCATCGATGAGCAAACGACTTTGATTTTGCCCACAGAAAATGAATTGTTCAAATTTCTTGACAGCAATGAAATTCCCCAATGATTGTGGATAAAGTCAATGAATGAATCACCGCAAATACCCCGTAGTACCAGAATAATCTATGAGGTTTTTGATTTAGGCGCCAGAATTGGTCCGACCCGCATGATATGGGGTCTGATAGTCATAATATTCACTTTGTTTGTGTTAAGCGGTCTATATACTGTAAAGAAAGAGGAGCAAGGTGTACTTACCCGTTTTGGCCGATTGATAAATGCTGAAGTCAATCCCGGAATTCATTATCGAATACCATTCATTGATGAGGTCAACATACACCCTGTCAAAAGAATTACACGAGGCCGGATTGCCAGTATTGAGGAGGGAAAAGTAAATTTTTCCATCTTATCCGGGGATACCAACCTTTTCGAAGTCGATATAATGTTTCAATATAAAATCGACAATTTGAAAAACTTTTTGTTCTCAACTACAACCCCGGTTTCAATTCTTAAATTGATAATCAGGGAAGGGCTTGTAGAATATTTTGGTAATAATTTTATTGATCTCATTCTGACAAGCAACAGAAACATTATCGAACAAAAGCTGTTTCAGGAAGCCATTGAATACATGGAGCCCATTGATATTGGTTTGGAATTGTTGTCTCTAACAATAGTCGATATCCGACCGATTGAAGAAGCCATACCCGCTTTTCGTGATGTCAGCAATGCGGTGACTGACCGTATCAGGGTAGTTAGTGAAGCCCAACAAAAATATGACAGATTGGTGGCTCATTCCCGTGGGCAAGCCGAAGCCATAATTCTAGATGCTACGGCAAAGGCCAGAATGCGAGTGGAGCAGGCTGAGGCCAATGCAGTCGCGTTTGAAGATTTGCTGGTAGAATATCGTAGGGAACCTTATCAGGTAGCAATTACTAGATATTGGGATCGGATGAGAACCATTTTCGATGTGGCAAAATTGGCAGCGGCCAATCCGAATGACGATTCCAGCATTGCCATTAACCTGATTGATGGAGCTAGTCGAATTCCTCCCCTTGGACTGGGGGTTGGTCAGAAAAAAGCTTCAACTGCTGATACGAGTGAAAATCTGGCGAGACCCCTATATTCGACAGTAATACCCAGTTCGCCTGATTCATTCTCAACGTTGGACAGCGATAAAAATCTCATTAGTAGCAGATTCCATAATTATCAGTCAGAACGCGATCACATGAGTATTGCCAATATCAGGTCCCTGATTTTTGATACCCCATTGATCTTTCCTCATGGTGATGGCGTTAGGGCTGAGGAACAATCCCCTGCTGGAAAGCCAATGATCGATAAGTTGGAATCGGGTGATGTGAATGAAGGTGCCTCTTCAACCGCTATAGCTCAAACTGTTTCTGAACAACCAAATGAAAGCAGTGAATGACGTCATGAAATTAGCATTATTACATGATTCCAGGCTTAAATTTTGGCTGGATAATTTTGTGGGGTTGGATCCAACGAAATCAATGATTGTGATGGTTTCTGTACTGCTTTTCCCTATTGGTGCGTTTGCTTATCCCGGCATCCACGATGACAGGATTGTATTTGGTCAAAGTGCTGCCTTGACAGGGGAAAATCAAATCCTGGGTTTAAACTACAGCTTGGGAATTCTAGCTGCCTTTGAGGAACAAAATCAAAACGGCGGCATCATGGGCAGGAAACTGGAATTAATGCAACTTGATGATGCCTATGAATCAGAATTGGCCTTAAGGAATGCTGAAAAAATCGTTGAGGAAAATGACGTGTTTGTTGTAATTGGTGGTGTTGGAACACCTACTGCAAGACGTATCGTGCCAATACTTCGTGATGCTGATATTCCATATGTGGGACCCTTGACCGGAGCCAATTTTTTACATGATTTGTACTATGCCTCAAATGTCGTTAACCTCAGGTCTTCCTACCGGGATGAGGTTCGTGTAATGGTTGATCATTTCATTCATGATCTCGGTTTCTCCAGGTTTGGTATCATTTATCAGGAAGATGCTTTTGGACAGTCAGTCTACGAGGATTTGAAACATGTATTGGATCGTTTCAACCTCCCCATTTTGGCGAGAGCAAGCTTTGCCAGAAACTCACATGCAGTACATGCAGGGCTTTTTACCTTCAAAAAGGTGGATTTGGATGCAATTTTTATTATTGGAACCTATGCCACAAATTCAGAAATTATCAATCTTTCCACATCACTTGCACATGATTACAGCATAGCCAATCTTTCCTTCGTGAATTCTGATGAATTAAAATCCAGACTGAACTTTCCCAACGAGAATATTTATATTACAGAAGTGGTTCCTGATCCACTCGATTCCACATATCCGATAACAAACAGCTTGAACCGTGCATTGAAAAACCCGGATCTGGCAAAATTTTTTGAAAAATATCCATCCTTTAAGTTTTCGGCCAATGAAGTGACACTTGAAGGGTATATTTTGGGAAGGTATGTCATTGAAATGCTAGAACGAATGGAGGGGAACTTGACCAGAAATCACTTCATGGAGGTTGCGTTGTCACCTGGCAAAATAGAAATTGATGGATGGGTATTGGACTTCAAAGAAGGTTCCAACACTGGAAGCGATTACATAAGATTGACCAATATTGTAGAATAGAGAGGCAAGTGAAAGTTAGCCTATGAAAAAGCTGGATGACTTTACCAGGGAGGAAACCGGTGAAGAATGGTTGCGAGAGGTTTACAAGGTTGTAGCCCGGCGTCGTGGAATCATGTTTCGCATGGTTGCGGAGACGGTCAGGATATTATTATTGGGCAATGCCGGTGGGGCTGCATTGATTATAGGCTTTATGAGTTCTTCGACAATAGCGGTTGCTGAAACGCCCCTTTACCACTATCTGTCCTTGTCTGCCTTATTGGTCTTCGCAATCGGAACATTATCTGCTGCACTAACGATGCTGCTGGTAACAGTGGTTACTATACTGGAAGCCCATGGCAATGAAACCGGTTTGAGCATGTTTGTCGAAGGTCAACTGGATCGATCACAAGTGTTATTTTCCGTAGACCAAAGATCCTTTCGAGTAGCTGATTGGTCGACATTTGTTGGTATTGTATCTTCAGTATGTTTCCTTTTGGGCGGATTGATTTGTATTGCCCTGATTGTACTCTTTTTCTGATTTGATCCTGAAGATTTTGAACCATGCCCAACCGAGCAATCACCTTAGGGCAGTGCTTGTTCATAGCAGTTAATAGAATGTCTTTCCAATCTTCTCGATTATTGGTGATGATGAACCCCAAAAAGAATTAACCCGATTAATCTACAATTAACCTGCAGCCACTGGAAATAAAAAGCTGCTGAACTAGCCCGAAGTAAGAAGCGGTACCTTGGTCAAGGATGATTGTTTCTTCTGGGGAGGAGAAATCTTGAATTCCAATTTGTCCTTCTTGAGTTTAATCTCTATTTTTCCACCCTTTTGTAGTTTCCCAAACAGTATTTCATCGGCCAGGGGTTTCTTGATTTCCTCCTGAATCAAACGGGCAAGAGGTCTGGCCCCCATTTTGGTATCATAACCCTTTTTACCGAGCCATTCCGAAGCTTGGTCACTAATCTCGATCTGAATATTCCGTTCAATCAATTGACCTTCCAACTGAGTGATGAATTTCTGTACAACCTTGACTATCGTGTCGGTACTCAAGGACTTGAAACTGATGATCGCATCAAGCCGGTTTCGGAATTCGGGCGGAAAGAGTTTATCGACGGCAATTTTATCCTCACCCTCCCTTGATTCCCTGCCGAAACCAACAGCATTCTTTTCCAGCTCAACGGCACCCGCATTGGTTGTCATAATCAGGATGGCGTTTCTGAAATCAACCGTTCGTCCGCTATGATCCGTCAATTTGCCATAATCCATGACCTGAAGAAGGATATTGGATACATCCGGATGCGCCTTCTCGATTTCATCCAGCAGTACGACAGAATGTGGATTTTCATCAACCCCATCGGTAAGCAATCCTCCCTGTTCGAAACCGATATAACCTGGAGGCGCACCAATCAGACGTGATACGGCATGTTTTTCCATGAATTCTGACATGTCGAAACGCAATAATTTTGCCCCTAGATTCTCTGCCAATTGTCGGGCCACTTCTGTTTTCCCGACCCCTGTCGGACCGGCAAAAAGATATGAACCAACCGGCTTTTCCTGATCCCTGAGACCAGCCCGACTCAACTTGATGGCACTGGTAAGAGCAGAAATTGCCGGGTCCTGACCGAACACGACAATTTTGAGATTCTTTTCCAGATCACTTAAAACGACCGAGTCAGATCTTGACAATTTCTTGGAAGGAACCCTAGCAATTGCAGCAAAGGTATCCTCGATATCCCGCACACTTATGGTTTTGCGTATTTTTGACTGGGAACGCAATCTGTTGGAGGCTCCTGCCTCATCAATGATGTCAATGGCCTTGTCTGGAAATTTTCGGTTGTTGATATACCTTGCCGAAAGCTTTACGGTGGATTTCAGCGCCTCATTGGTATAACGTACCGAATGATGGCGTTCCAGCCTGGGCTTGATGCCCTTCAATATTTGGAAGGTTTCCTCTTCCGTGGGTTCATTCACATCAATTTTCTGAAACCTTCTGGAGAGAGCTCGATCCTTTTCAAAATGCTGCTTGAAATCCTTGTGTGTTGTTGAGCCTATGCATTTCAGGGTACCATTCTGAAGGCTTGGCTTCAACAGATTGGATGCATCCATGGACCCGTTGCTGGTAGCACCGGCACCAACCAGGGTATGAACTTCATCAATGAACAGAGCCGTTTTTTGTTTTCGCCTCAACTCCTTGAGAATATTGGAAAGTCTTTCTTCAAAATCACCCCGATATCTGGTACCAGCCAACACGGCACCCATATTGAGGGAATAGATTGTAAAGCCCTCCAGTACTTCAGGAATGTCACCCTCGGCAATCTTCAGCGCCATTCCCTCAACGATGGTCGTTTTACCCACACCAGGGTCACCAACGAGTAGGGGATTGTTCTTGTTCCTTCGCAACAGGGTTTGGAAGCAACGTTTGACTTCTGTTTCCCGACCCACAAGTGGATCTATCTTGCCGTTTTTGGCCCGTTCCACGAGGTTGATGCAATACTGTGACAGTGCAGTTTTCTTGAGTTCACCTTTCTCAAGCTTTCGCTTTATTGTTTTGGACCTCGGTGTAATCGTAGGATTCAATTCCCTTGAGCCGTCCATCACCCTTTGCTTGGTGATTCCATGAGACAGATATCTGGTTAAATCATATCTGGTAAGTCCAACATTCTCGAGTAAATTTCGTGCATGGCTGTGGCGTTCTGAAAAAATGGCCAACAAAACATCCACACCGGTTACAATGTCAGATCGACCTGCCCCCTGTACATGAATGGTTGCCCGGTTCAAAACTTTTTCGAATCCTGTTGTTGGGGCCAGTGGACGTACCTGTTTCTCGGAAACTTCCTTGAATTTCGACAATTCATCGGCATCAACATCATTGTAAAGATATTTGAAGACCTTGCCCCTGATAAAATTGGGATCGATTCCACAGGCATTGATTGCTTCCGATGCAGGGGGATCATCCAAAAGGGCCAAAAGCAGATGATCAAGTGTCAAGTATTCATCCCCACTCAGGGAAGCAAACTGATGTATCCGTTTGATGGATTCTTCTAGTTCTGCAGAAAATATTGGCAACTATAAGGTCTCCTAAAATTTAGTTTATTGTTTTGATCACAATTAATGCTCGTTACAAAATAATATCAGGAACATAAATTTCATATAAAATAAATTTCAATCGAAAAAAAATTAAAATTGATCCTTCCTCTTTCTGATTTCGGCAAAGCACTCCTCGTCACTCATGTCGGGACTGCCGATAATTGTTTTCATTTCAGGCAAGCCAGCTCTCATGAAGGGATTGGTACGCAATTCCAGATCAAGTTTGGAAGGGACAGTGGGCAAGTCTTTGTTCCTTTGTTCCTTCTCCCTTTCCACGCGGGTGATCAACTCGGGATTGCCCGTTTCCAGGGTCAAGGCAAAAGCACCGTTGGACAAGGTATATTCATGGCCTGAATAAATCATCGTATCTCCGGGTAGGGTCGCTATTTTCTGCAAACTATTCCACATCATGGGAAAGGTACCCTCGAAAACCCTGCCACAACCAAGAGCCATAAGAGAATCAGCCGTAAATGCCGCTCCGGGAAAAACAAAGGCAATATGCCCTATGGTATGACCCGGTACATCAAGAACCGACACTTCCTGACCACAAATCACCAGCCTGCTTTCTTCGGTTACCTCAATATCCAGGTTGGGTAACCGTTTTCTGTCGTTTTTGTTTCCAATTATCTTGGAACCATAATTCTGACGAAGCTTTTCAACACCATCTACATGATCAAAATGGTGGTGGGTCAGCAGAATATAATCAAGATTCCATCCCGACGAATCAATTTCAGCAATGATTGGACCTGCCTCGGGGGCATCAATCAGGGCAGTTTCACCGATTCTTTCATTATGAATCAAATAGGCGTAATTATCTGACAAACACTGGATCGTTTTTATGCTAATAGTCATGATTGATTCCTATCAGGGTTGATTGTAAATTGAAATAACGAATTAAAAACAACAAGTAATTACCATGCGGCCTGATGTAACCCATTTTAATCATTTTTATTTCCATACTGATTTGGGATCTTTCGTCAATGAAACCCTTATTGCCGAAACGAAAGAGATCTGGCCTGATAAGGTCAGTGGCAGTGTGTTGGGGTATGGCTTTGCATTACCGTTATTAGGACAATTTCTCGGGGAAGGCACCAGGGTGATCAATTTGATGCCCGAATCGTTGGAATGTCAGAAATGGCCTGCCGGAAAACCCAATATGTCCGTTCATACGCTCGAATCCAATTGGCCTTTGCCGACGGCAAGTATCGAACGAGCCATCCTGCTTCACGGATTGGAATTCTGCGAGAATGAATCAGCCATGCTTTCTGAATGCTGGCGCGTTCTGGTTCCCGAGGGACTCATGCTTATCATTGTTCCCAGCAAGTCAGGAGTATGGTCCATGAACTCCTCCACACCCTATGGATGGGGAAGAAGTTATTCCTATGGTCAATTGGAAACGATATTGTCCCGACACAAATTGCAGCTAGAACATCATTCGATGGCCTTGATGGTACCGCCAAGCAATGACGGTTCATTGAGGATAATGGCCAAGACCATAGAGAAAACAGGCAAGAAACTGCATCAAAAAGTCGTCGGTGGCATACATTTGATCGTAGCAAGAAAAAGAATTTTTCTAACTCGTCAACATGGTATTGGTGAAACGGTCAAGAGCGGGCTCGAATTGTTGAAGGGAGCGAAAAACCCCACACCCAAACCTGTTACTGGTATGGAACAGTCCTGATCCGGTAGCCATTGCATCAAAATGGTAATGAGTTTTGGATCTGCACAAAAATTATCTTGGTCCTGAAAGTATGAGTCTAACAAAATTCTCTCTTAAACCAATTGCAACCTCCATCAATCTTACCTAATTAGGTTTAAGTTGAACGGGGTACTATGTGCAATTTAATGCAGTTGCCCTTGGTCTCGGCAAATAAATACAACAGGTTTCTAATCAGACGTTTAGGTGGAATTTAAGGGAATTAAGTGGCAGAAAACTTGTCAATTTCAGCAGGTATATCCTCACGCTATTCAACGGCTTTATTCGAGTTGATGCTTGAAGAAGGCATGTTGGAAGAATTGGAAAGGGAAATTGTCGCCTTACAGCAAGTGATCGAGGATAGCGAAGATCTAAGGGTTCTCATAGCCTCACCCATATACACCAGGGATGACGCCAGAAGAGGAATTGTTGAAATAGCCACCCGCATGGGGCTGAGCAATTTATTCACGAATACCCTGGCACTTTTGGCAACCAAGAGAAGGCTGTTTGCCCTGCCGCTAATTCTGGAACAATTAGAAAAAATGATTTCGGAACACAAGGGTATTGTTCCAGCCGAGATCCTTTCAGCACACGAACTGTCTGATGATGAGCTTGACAAGATTACTGAAGCACTGAAACAGAAGGCCGGCAAGGATATTAAACTGGAGGTAAAGTTTGATCCCAGTTTGATAGGTGGCATGGTTGTTCGATTGGGATCCCGAATGATTGACAGTTCAATAAAATCAAAACTCATGAACATGAAATATGCAATGCAAGAGGTTGAGTAAATGAGTATCCAAGCTTCTGAAATTTCAGCAATTCTGAAGGACCAGATCAAGAATTTTGGCCAGGAAGCCGAAGTAGCCGAAGTTGGCCGGGTTTTAAGTGTTGGTGATGGTATCGCCAGAGTTTTCGGGCTTGATAATATTCAGGCTGGTGAAATGGTTGAATTCCCAGGAGGAATCAGGGGGATGGCACTTAACCTTGAGGTCGATAACGTCGGTATTGTCATTTTTGGTGATGACCGTGACATCAAGGAGGGTGACCTCGTAAAAAGAACGGAAGCCATTGTTGATGTACCGGTAGGTGAAGAACTTCTGGGTCGGGTTGTGGATGCTCTGGGCAATCCCATTGACAACAGGGGGCCGATTGAAACCAGCTTGCGATCCGTGGCAGATGTAAAGGCCCCGGGCATTATTCCGAGAAGGTCTGTCCATGAACCCATGGCAACCGGATTGAAATCAGTGGATGCTATGATTCCAATTGGTCGAGGTCAACGGGAATTGATCATCGGCGATCGCCAGACAGGCAAAACGGCATTGGTTCTGGATACCATTTTGAATCAGAAATCATACAACGATGCCGCAGGTGATGATGAGTCCAAAAAACTGTACTGCATTTATGTGGCCGTGGGACAAAAAAGATCCACCGTAGCCCAACTGGTGAAGAAACTGGAGGAAAATGATGCCCTGCGGTATTCAATCATCGTGGCAGCAACAGCATCCGACCCGGCTCCGATGCAGTTTCTTGCCCCGTATTCAGCTACTGCCATGGCCGAATACTTCAGGGATAATGGAAAGCACGCGCTGATTATCTATGATGATCTTTCCAAACAGGCTGTTGCTTATCGTCAGATGTCTCTACTCCTGAGGAGACCTCCTGGAAGGGAAGCTTATCCAGGAGACGTCTTTTATCTCCATTCAAGGCTTTTGGAACGGGCAGCCAAATTGAATCCGGATTTCAAGGCTGGATCATTGACTGCCTTGCCGATTATTGAAACCCAGGCCGGTGACCTGTCAGCCTACATTCCAACTAATGTGATTTCAATTACCGATGGACAGATCTTTCTTGAAACAGAATTGTTTTATCAAGGTATCAGACCTGCAGTTAATACCGGTTTGAGTGTTTCCAGGGTTGGTTCGGCAGCACAGACCAAGGCAATGAAATCAGTTGCTGGTACGGTTAAGCTGGAACTTGCCCAGTATCGTGAAATGGCTGCTTTTGCCCAGTTCGGGTCGGATTTGGATGCCGCTACCCAAAGGTTGCTGAACAGAGGAGCAAGACTGACCGAGTTAATGAAGCAGGCGCAGTATTCACCATTGACCAATGCCGAAATTGTCTGCGTAATTTACTCTGGGACAGGCGGGTTCCTTGATAATATTGACATTGGTGATGTGGTTCGATTTGAACGGGGTTTGATTAATCACCTCAGGGCCAATTGCAAGGATCTCCTTGAGGACATAACTGCCAATGACCGCAAGGTTGAGGGTGAGTTGGAAGACAAGATCAAAGAGGCCATTGGGTCCTACTCCGCCAATTTTTCCTGAGAACGAAACTAGGTATTAATCGTCATGCCAAGCCTCAAGGACCTGAAGATCCGGATTGAGAGTGTAAAGTCCACTCGCAAAATCACCAAGGCCATGCAAATGGTCGCTGCGGCTAAACTGAGACGGGCTCAGGAAGCTGCTGAAAGAGCACGTCCTTACTCAGAAAAAATGGATAAGGTTGTAACCAATCTGGCTTCATCATTCCATGGGGGAGGATCAGTACCCAAAATTATGTCCGGCAGTGGGAGCGATCAGGTTCACCTGCTGATTGTCGCAACGGCCGAACGAGGGCTTTGCGGTGGGTTCAATTCGTCCATAGTTCGTTTGGCAAGGCAACATGCAAGAAACCTGATTGGCCAGAACAAGCAGGTGAAGATATTGACGATTGGAAAGAAGGGGCGGGAGCAGCTAAAGCGTGAATTCGAATCGTACTTTGTTGACCATGTTGATTTAACCCAAGTCAAGACAATCAGATACGGTATTGCCCAGGAAATCGGTGAGAAAGTATTGGACCTGTTTGAGACAAATGAATTTGATGTTGCTACCGTATTTTTTAGCAGATTTCAGTCCGTTATTACCCAGAACCCGACAGCCCAGCAGATCATTCCGGTAGAGGTCAAGGAAAACAATGAGGAAAAGGGGTTTTACGATTTTGAACCGGACGAAACCGAACTTTTGGTGGATTTGCTTCCTCAGGCAATAATCAACCATATTTTTACGGCCCTTTTGGAAAATGCCGCCTCGGAACAGGGTGCCCGGATGTCCGCAATGGACAATGCAACACGAAACGCCGGAGAGATGATAGACAAACTTACAATCGTTTACAACCGTTCCCGCCAGGCAGCGATTACCAAGGAACTTATAGAAATCATATCGGGTGCAGAAGCACTTTGAGAATTTGGAGAAGACCATGGATGCAATAGTTGAGCCAAACCAGAAAGCAGGTATAGGCAAGGTAAAACAGGTTATCGGAGCTGTCGTTGATGTACAGTTCAGTGAATATCTGCCTGAAATTCTGAACGCTCTGGAAACTGAGAATCAAGGCAAGCGGCTTGTTCTTGAAGTTGCTCAGCATCTTGGAGAAAACACTGTACGAACCATTGCCATGGATTCAACCGAAGGGCTGGTTCGGGGCCAGGAAGTAACCGATACGGGTGGACCCATTACAGTACCGGTTGGTGATGCTACCCTAGGTCGAATTATCAACGTGGTTGGTGAATCCGTAGACGAAAAAGGACCCGTTGAAGCTGAGGAAAGCAGAGCAATTCACCGACCTGCACCGGAATATTCCGAACAATCAACCGAAACGGAAGTTCTAGTAACTGGTATCAAGGTCATTGACTTGTTGGCGCCATACGCCAAAGGTGGAAAGATCGGCCTGTTTGGTGGTGCAGGAGTTGGCAAAACCGTTCTGATTCAGGAATTGATCAATAACATCGCCAAGGTTCATGCCGGTTTTTCCGTATTTGCCGGAGTTGGTGAAAGAACCAGAGAGGGTAATGACCTCTATCACGAATTTATCGAATCAGGCGTTATCAACATTGATGATTTGACAAAATCCAAGGTATCGCTCGTTTATGGTCAGATGAATGAACCACCTGGAGCCCGAGCCAGGGTCGGCTTGACTGGGTTGACGTTGGCCGAACAATTCAGGGATCAGTCCGGTACGGACGTTTTGTTTTTTGTTGACAACATTTTCAGGTTCACGCAGGCCGGTTCCGAGGTTTCGGCCCTACTGGGACGAATTCCGTCAGCTGTTGGATATCAGCCAACACTAGCAACGGACATGGGTGCCCTTCAGGAAAGAATTACATCGACCAGGGCTGGTTCAATTACCTCCGTACAGGCCATTTATGTACCTGCCGACGATTTGACCGACCCGGCACCAGCCACTTCATTTGCCCATTTAGATGCAACCACCGTTTTGTCGAGAGCGATATCCGAACTGGGTATTTATCCGGCAGTGGATCCACTGGATTCCACTTCGAGGATTTTGGACCCGGCAGTAGTTGGTGATGAACACTACAAGGTTGCCAGGGATGTTCAGGGTATTCTCCAAAGATACAAATCCCTTCAGGACATTATTGCCATTCTGGGTATGGATGAACTCTCAGAGGAAGACAAGATCACTGTGGCCCGGGCAAGAAAGATTCAAAGATTCCTGTCACAACCATTTGATGTGGCCGAAGTCTTTACAGGTTCACCGGGTGTTCAGGTCCCGCTCGAAGTTACCATTGAAAGTTTCAGGCAAGTTGTTGCTGGTGAATGCGATCAATATCCTGAAGCAGCCTTCTATATGGTTGGTGGTATCGAAGAGGTTGCTGCCAAGGCTCATAGCCTGGCGGCAGAAGTTGCATAAAGGGATATTGTTGGCCATGCATTTTGATTTAGTATCTCCAGAAAAAAGTGTAACCTCGATTGAAGTTGATGCAGTAGATCTGCCCGGTGTGGAAGGTGACATGACAGCCATGAACGGTCATCTTCCCATGCTAACCAGTTTACGCCCCGGACTCGTCAAGGCCAGGGGGGCTGAGGGTGATGAATCGAGATTTGTAGTTGCTGGGGGATTTGTCGAAGTTACTGCCGACAGCGTGACCGTATTGGCTGATGAAGTTTTCCTTGAAGAAGAGTTTACCTCCTCGGTTCTGGATGATCTTTTGGAACGGTTGGAAAAGACAGCAAGCACCAAGGAAATGCATGAAAAGGACAAGGCTCAAAAGAGATTGGGGGATGCCCTTTCACTGAAGGCCCATATTACCCACTGACAGCCCCCAGTTTAGATCAAGACAAGACGATAGTTCCCCATGGCCACAAGAAAAGGGAGGTGGATCGTCTTCGGGTTTCTAGTCGGTGTTGTCCGGTTGAGAATCCAACTCGGCCAATAGTTTTTGTATGGTTATTTGTAGATCGGGCAGATTATCCTTTACAATACGCCAGACAATTTCCTGATCAACACGATGATATTCGTGAATCAGGAAATTACGGAAATCAACCATTTTGCCAATCTCGGGTACTTGTGAGGCCAACTCAGGATGTTGCCTACGTAGCCGATTCAGCCCCTCTCCAATTTTTTCGAATTTGCGCTCGACTGCTGCTTGAACCTGGATGTTGCCATGCCAACTTTGCCAATCCAAATTGTTGGTGAATTGGTTATATGGTCACATGCCGTCAGGATATCATGTAGCAATTTCCCAGCCTCACGCTTCAAAGACCACCTCCCGATCCTCATCTATGGATTGTTTCAGATAAGGATTCTCTATTTCGCCTTTCAACATCAGGTCAACCTTGCATTCAAGCACCGTCTGCAAATCTCTCTGTAATTGCAACCAGCGGTCAAAAAAACCAGGTTGCAATGGCCTCGGGTACTCCACCAAGAAATCGATGTCGCTTGTAGCGGGGTCGAAGTCAGTGGCTCTGGCAGCAGAACCGAACACCTCCAGCCTTGCTACCTTGTAACGTTGGCAAATCATGGCGATTTCTGTCTGTTTGTTGGCAATCAGTTGATGCATTGTTTTACATCCTTTTATTTATGCCCAGTATAGGTTCAAATCTTTTTTGAGCGAGAAATATTGGCTGAATATCCGAGCTATTGAATTTGAATTTTCTATTTTGCAGTTTGTGCAATTTTCTTCGAAAAAGTGTTTTACCACTTCATTTCACTACTTACCCCGGCATTTTTGTTGGATATTGTTCCATAAGTTAAAAATACATGGAAAATTCACTGAAATTCAGGATTCCAAACCAATATTGCCTTGTATCCGATAACTAGAGGGTGATTCCAACTCGTATCCGGTTTAGGGATCCGGTTATCACGAATTGGTACCTCTGAATAGAGGAAGATCACTATTCCCATAAAGCCACTCGATATTCTTGGCTTGGAAAAGGCTGGAAACCGATGTACCGCTTGCAATACTCAAGATGGCTCTGGCAAAGAGGGGTGCAGTACTCAACACCCTTATCTTGGGCGATTCCCGTTGATCGGTATCAATTTCAATTGTATCGGTAATAACAAGCGAGTTAAGTGCAGATTCCTCAATTCTTTGGTGAGCAGAATTTGAAAGAACACCGTGGGTAATGTAAGCATGTACCTCAGTTGCTCCCTCTTCAACAAGCAAGTTGGCTCCCTTGCAAAGGGTTCCAGCAGTGTCGCAAATATCATCAACCAAGATGCATTTTCGACCCTTGACAGTCCCAATAACACTCATCTCGGCCACTTCACCGGGTTGTGCCCGACGTTTGTCAATTACGGCAAGATCAACCCCCAATCTCTTGGCCAGTTCCCGTGCTCTGGCGACACCTCCGATATCCGGCGACACCACAACCAAATCGTTCATATTGCTTTGAAACAATCTTCTCAAATCTATTTCAAAAATCGGTGAGGCATAGAGATTATCTACAGGAATATCAAAAAATCCCTGTATCTGGGCCGAGTGAAGGTCCATGGTCAGAACACGGGAACACCCAGCCTGGGCAATCAAGTTGGCTACCAGTTTGGCTGAAATGGGGGTTCGTGCCCTGGTTCTTCGGTCCTGACGGGCATAGCCGAAATAGGGGATAACTGCGGTAACCCTTGTGGCGGATGACCTCCTGAGTGTATCCGAAATTATGAGCAATTCCATCAGATGGTCATTGGCCGGTTTGGAAGTCGATTGAAGGATGAACAAGTCCTCACCACGAACATTCTCATAAAGTTCAACATAAACTTCTTTGTCGTTGAATCTTTCTACTCTTGACGGAACAAGACCTATTTCACTCCCGGTTTGAGAGGAGATACTTTGGGCTATATTTTGTGCCAGATTCGGATTTGCATTTCCGGATACGAGCTTCAGGTTAGCAAAAGGAGACATCAACCAATTTTCCATAATTTAGAATAGTTCTTGATGTAAACGAAACCGAGCAATAATTTATTACGAAACTGAAAATTAATACGCTTTTGTGAAAATAATGTAAGGGAAGTGAGTAAAGATATCCAAGTATTTTTCCAAATGGGAATCTGCTGATTAAACCTCTAAAATAACAACTGGTATTATATACTTTTCTGATTACTTTGTTTTATTGAATGTTCTTTTTTTCATAAAAATTAATCGAGAACCGGTTTCAATTTGCTAGTTTCCCCAACAAAAGCAACTTCATTAGAGGATTTGTCCATGAAAACAATTTCATATTATTTTTCCGTTCTATCTCCGTTTACCTATTTTGCCGGAGATCGGCTGGAACGAATCGCTGCTCACCATGGAGTTGCAATTGATTATCTTCCAATGGATATTATGGGATTATTTGGCAAAACCGGAGGACTTCCCCCGAAGGATAGACATATCTCAAGGCAAAATTACCGCATGCAGGAAATCCAAAGAATTGCTGAGCATTCGGGGATGCCGGTCAATTTAAAGCCGAAATTTTGGCCAACAGATCCAAAACCGGCATCCTTCACCATAATCAATGCTCCAAATGAGCAGGGAGACAAGGGACAACTTGTTCGAAATTATCTGACAGCATGTTGGGCCGAAGAGCGGGACATAGCTAACCCGAGTGTTGTTCAGGATTGTTTGAAAGCTGCTGGATTTGATCCTGAAATTGCTGATTCCGACAATAACCAGGCCATGGAGATATTCCAGCAAAACACTTTAAGGGCTGAAGAAGATCATGTATTTGGTTCTCCAACATATGTGATTGATGGTCAAGTGTTCTGGGGTCAGGACCGTTTGGACTATCTGGAATGGTACTTGACGAAATGAGCAATCACATTCTAATATTGTGCAGGTGAGAATAGTCAGACCTGGCAGGATTTGACCAGATTGACGAAGGTTTCTATCTCTTCATCTGTTGTAGACCAGTTGCACACCATTCTAGCTTTTAATGATTCCTTGGGATTACCCTCAAGGGATTGATTCGGTGGCCATAAATAATACGCTGCCTTTTTGCTGAAAGCTAGGTTGTGAATTTCTCTCGGCAATGAAGGAAACACCATGTTTACATCCGTGGGATGTTCGATTTTCACGGTTTCCTGATTGGTGAGTTCTCGAGAAAGTTTGGCTGCTGCAGAATTTGCCTTTTGGGCCAGTTGCAACCATAGGTCATCCTTCAGGTAAGCTTTCATTTGGGCTGAAAGAAAACGGTGTTTGGAAAAAAGATGTCCTCCCCTTTTTCGGCGAAGTTCGAATTCCCAGGCAAGGGAGGGATCAAATATTATGACGGCTTCAACTCCAAGCAAGCCATTCTTAGTACCCCCAAAGGACAATATATCTACACCAGTCTTCCAGGACAGTTCTGCAGGTGAGCAACCAAGTTTTACAAGAGCATTGGCAAAACGGGCACCATCCATATGGACCGGCAGATCAAAATCCTTTGCCATAGAGGTAAGCTCGATTATTTCATCCAGATCATAAACAGCACCCAATTCAGTAGCGTTGGTTATTGAGAGTGCTCCCTTTTGTACATTGTGTACACCAATTATGCCCGTTGATGAAATAGCCTTAGCCAGTTGCTGGGGATCAATCTTTGCATGCTTGCCTCCAACAGTAGTCAGTTTGGAACCACCTGTGAAAAATTCCGGAGCTCCACATTCATCTTCCTGAATATGCGAGTGCTCATGACAAAAAATTGTAGACCAGGATGGACAAAGGCATGCTAGGGAAAGGGCATTGGCGGCAGTTCCAGTAGCCACCAGATAAATCGCAGCATCAGGAGCCTCAAAAATCTCTCTCAACTGGCTCTTGATCTTTTCCATCAGGCTATCACCGCCATAGGAATTCTGATAGCCCTCGTTAGCTGATATAATAGCTTCAAGTATTTCGGGAGCGGCTGGGCCCGAATTGTCCGATGCAAAATTCATTTTTCCTGTACCTCAATAATGTGATTTTGAATGTCATGTTCAGAAATATCCGTTTCGGAAATTACCCAATTCCTGACGGAAATCCCCTGCTCATGAACCGTATTTCTATCTCCCGATATCAAATGATGCCAATCATGGAGCGGCTTGTTTTCGTGCAAAAGCCTGTAGGCACATGTTGAAGGCAACCAATATGACCGCTCTTCAAGAAGTTCCGGGGTAATTTTAACACAATCATGGACGATGTTTTTGCGTTCTTCGTAATGTTTGCATTGACAAGTTGAACAGTCCAGCAACCGACACGCAACATTGGTGAATTCAACCTTGCTTTCATCGTATGAATCAAATTTGAACAGACAGCATTTCCCACAACCATCACATAGGTCTTCCCATTCGGCTGGTGTCAAATCCCTGAGTCCAAATCGTTGCCAGTAATTTTTTCTTTTTACCTTCGGAAAAAACATACCCATCAGGGTTCCAGTAAACAAATGGTAGATTGGAATGATATTGGAAGTCATTTTGGTTGAGAGTTTACAATGCTGGCTGAATTTACCTTGACACGCCCGCAAGGTATTCACGTGATTTTCGGCAGTCGCTTTTCATTTGAGTGACAAGGGCATCAACCGAATCAAACTTGATTTCCGGTCTCAGATAATGAACCAGTGAGACAGAAATATGCTCGCCATAAATATCACCTTTGAAATCAAAAATGTACGTTTCCAGATTGGTGTTGAAATTCCCGAATGTAGGTTTGGTCCCAATTGAGGATGCACCCAGATAATTTCCCCTGTATTTGCCGGACAAAATGTCAACGAAGACAGAATAAACACCAAATTTGGGTATAACCACATCATCGAAATCTAGGTTGGCGGTTGGGAATCCAATGCTCCTGCCATTTTTCTGACCTTTCTTGACTATCCCCTCGACACTATGCCACCTGTCAAGACAATCTCTGGCTATCTGGAGATTGCCCTCTTTCAAAGCTGTTCTTACGGTAGATGAAGAATATGTCAGATAGGAATTGGAATGTTTGGGCAAGACAGCAACTTCAAATCCGAGGGTTGATCCCATAAGAACGAGTTGTTCGGTGTCCCCTTGTCTTTTTTTACCATATCGAAAGTCCTCACCAACAACAACGTGAGATACCTTCAGGCCTTCAAGAAGAACCTTTGTTATGAATTCCTCAGAGGTTAGGTTTGACAGGTGTTTATCGAACTGGATTTCAAACAAGACATCAAAACCGCAGGCTTCAATCAGATTGGCCCTTGTTTCGGAAGTAACTAGACGAAATGGTGGATTATCAGGGGAAAAATATTGCCTTGGATGTGGTTCAAATGTCAGAATTGCTGAGGGAATGCCTTCTTTTTGGGCAATTTCCCTAGTTATAGAGAATACTTTTTTGTGTCCCAAGTGAATGCCATCGAAATTACCTATGGCAACAGCGGAATTAGTGAATTCCTCTGGAATGTACTTGAAGGTATCAAATCTTTTCATTGTCCAAGGATATTATGAATTTCAAGTGTCATGCATTAATGATTGCTTACTAGCCAAAATAACCTATAGCGAAATCTGGTCTCATATCAATTCGTGCAAGATACCGATGTAATTTATTTTGGTCGGGATGTAATCCCGTTCCTGTTTCATCCTTGGCAAGACCACCTGTGACAAAAAGCGAAGGATAGCCATTCCTGATGGCACCTGCAAGATCTGTTAATGGACCGTCTCCTACACAAAGAATCTTGCTTTTCTCCAATTGCCCCAGCAACTTTTCAGCTCGAGCAAAGGCCAAATTGTAGATTTCGGCCTTAGGTTTGCCGAATAACAGCACATCTCCACCAATCATTTCATACTGTCTGGCTATCGCACCTGCACAAATAACTTTTTTTGCACCCCGATATACTTCAAGATCCGGGTTGGCACACAGCAGTTTAAATCCCTTTGAAATTGCAATTTGGAGGTCGGGCAAGTAATCAGAAGCGTTATCCAAACTTTCATCAAAAGGTCCTGTACACACAATTCCTTCTGCTTCTTGGAGCGAGACCCGGTTGATTTTAGGTGAAGGGGACTCGCTCATACCTTCATGGAAGAAAGGATATTCGTTTCTTGTTCCAATATGATAAACATTATTTCCTACATCCCCCCTGAAGAGAGAATGTTGAGCCGCATCACCCGAAGTGACAATTATATCCCAAGATTCCCTGGGGACTCCAATGGAGTTTATCTGTTTGGTTGTCATATGTCCCGGGCGAGGTGAATTGGTAAGCAAAACAACGGTTCCACCATGCTTTTTGTATTCCAATAGACCACTAATTGCTCCAGGGTATGGTTTTACGCCATCATGAAGGCAACCCCATACATCAAAAAACAAAACATCATAATCAACGGCAATCTCCCTGAAGGAGGCAATAATTCGGGTCATGATATTATCGACAGAGAGTAGCTATCAGAGTTTGAGATTGGGAATTATCTGTTTTTTCCTGCTTACAATTCCGGGGAGAACAAGGGTACTCCCGGATCCTTCCACTCCAAAACTGCTTTTGGCGATGGTTCTTACCGTTTCGTTTGGTACAAACAGGGTAGAGTTTCCATTCAATATATCCACGACAAACATCAATACGACATCGATATTCTCACTTTCAGCACCAGCATTGAGGCTCTCCAACAACGATGATGTTCGATCCAGAACTTGTGCAGGGGTCGTTGTTTCCAAAACCGAAATCCTCAGTTTTTTACCATCAAGATCGTACCTTTTGGAATCAATCATGATAAGTTGATTGTCAGTAAACATGGAAACATCTGATTTGGCTGCAAACATTTCAGCAGCGTAATTTGGAATGTTGATATCCAGGTCCTTGGCAAGGTCTTCAGCGACTTTGCGATCGTGGTCAGTCGTCGTCGGAGAACGAAACTCTAGGGTATCTGAGAGAATACAGCTGAGGGCTACACCCTTAATTGACCTTGGCATCCTAGCAACCACCTCACTACCCATCAGGTCAAGCATAATCGTTGCAGTACAGGCAAGTGGTCTGATGGTAATTTCGATTGGAGTGCTTGTGCTTAGCCCACCTTGTAAGAGATGATGATCAATAAGTCCGATAATGTTTGCATTACCTATATTTTCAGGTAGTTCGGAAACATTGTTGGTATCCACGATAACAACATCTTCCCCATCAGAGACATCTTCTATAATTTCGGGTAATTCTAATCCCCAATAATCCAGGACGAATTTTGCTTCATTATTGGGATCGCCCTGCAAAACTGCCTTGCTATTTTTGTCCCGACATTCGTTTAAATACCAGGACCAGACAATTGGAGAGCCTGTGGAGTCGGTATCTGGTGATTTATGGCCTAAAACTTTTATCACTTGTAAATCCTATGATTCATTCTTGGAATTGATAGGGCGGATCAACTAAATCCATAATAGGATTATCTAGGGGTAAATTTGCAACTCTCAACACCTGATTGATAATCAGTAGCGAGTCTCACCAACCTGAATTTCACTGTTCAAAACACTCAATGTACCAGAATGGATGATACTGACCCCATAGCTTGGAATGAGTGTTTAAAATACCTGCTTGGGAAACCACTAATGAAGGTGGTTCCGTTCCCCTGAAATCATTCATGCAATGAAACAAATCTGCCATAACGATACCAAACAATCAATGGATTGCGTATTTAAAGTTGATCTTAATACAATTCAGTTACCTTCACATGCCATTAACTGAACTGTAAGAAATTAAACCTGAGCCAGTGAGGGACCTGACTGGGCTTTTTGAAAATATATCCATGTTTCTGCGATAATTTTCGCATATAACAGTTGAAACTAGGTCTCATGTTTCTATTTCACCATTGTTAGCACTCGTTCAAGATGAGTGCTAACAATTGAACTTACGAAAACAAATGGAGAAGAAATTATGAATTTCAAACCACTTCATGACCGTATTCTCGTTCGCAGGATTGAAAGTGACGAGAAAACCAAAGGAGGGTTGATTATCCCTGATTCAGCTAAGGAAAAGCCAGCTGAAGGTGAAGTAATTGCCTGCGGTGAAGGAGCCAGAAAGGACTCCGGAGAGCTTATTCCAATGGGTGTGTCCACAGGAGATAAAATTCTGTTCGGAAAATGGTCTGGAACCGAAGTAACAATTGATGGTGAAGAACTGTTGATCATGAAAGAAAGCGATGTACTTGGCATCATAAGCTAGGAACTCGGAAACAAACTAAATTCATTCAATTAAGGAGAATTATAAATGGCCGCTAAAGATGTACGGTTTGATACCGATGCACGCAATCGCATGCTCAAGGGTATCAATACTCTTGCTGATGCAGTAAGAATTACATTGGGTCCAAAGGGACGCAATGTTGTATTGGACAAGTCATTTGGTGCCCCTCGCATTACCAAGGACGGTGTTACAGTTGCCAAGGAGGTAGAACTTGAGGACAAGTTTGAAAACATGGGTGCCCAAATGGTCAAGGAAGTTGCATCCAGAACCAACGATGAAGCTGGTGATGGAACGACAACAGCCACTGTTTTGGCACAGTCAATTGTACGGGAAGGGCTGAAGTCGGTCGCCGCCGGCATGAATCCGATGGACCTCAAGAGAGGAGTTGACCTTGCAGTTGAACATGTCATTACAAAAATCAAGGAAAGCTCCCGACCGGTTGTCGATTCAGCTGAAGTTGCCCAGGTTGGAACGATTTCTGCCAATGGTGAAACCGAGATCGGTTCCCAGATTGCCGATGCCATGCAAAAGGTCGGTAATGAGGGAGTAATTACCGTTGAGGAAAACAAGGGTCTGGAAACAGAAACCGACGTTGTCGAAGGTATGCAGTTCGATCGTGGATATCTCTCACCTTATTTTGTTACCAATGGTGACAAGATGACTTCCGATCTGGAAGAAGCATATATTCTTCTGCACGAGAAAAAGCTGTCCTCACTGCAACCCATGGTTCCATTGCTTGAGTCTGTCATCCAGACAACCAAGCCTCTTTTGATCATTGCCGAGGATGTCGAGGGAGAAGCTTTGGCAACACTTGTAGTAAACAAACTTCGTGGTGGTTTGAAAATCGCTGCCGTCAAGGCACCCGGTTTTGGTGATCGTAGAAAAGCCATGCTTCAGGATATTGCAATTCTGACTGGTGGTCAGGTCATTTCCGAAGATCTGGGCATGAAGTTGGAAAATGTTACACTGGACATGCTTGGTTCTGCCAAGAAGATCTCAATCACCAAGGATGAAACCACAATCGTTGATGGTGCTGGAGAGAAGGCCGAAATCGAAGCCCGTGTCGGTCAGATCAGACAGCAGATCGATGAAACTTCTTCCGATTATGATCGTGAAAAGCTTCAGGAAAGGCTCGCCAAGCTGGCAGGCGGAGTTGCCGTGATCAGGGTTGGTGGTTCTACCGAAGTTGAAGTCAAGGAACGCAAGGACCGTGTTGAGGATGCTTTGAACTCGACTCGTGCTGCTGTTCAGGAAGGTGTTGTTCCTGGTGGTGGTGTTGCCCTTATTGCAGCAACCAAGACCCTTGAGAATCTGGAAGGTGCCAACAGCGATCAGAATGCCGGTATCAAGATTGTTCGCAGAGCTCTTGAAGCTCCATTGCGACAGATCGCGGAAAACTCTGGAGTTGATGCTGCTATTGTTGCAGGCAAGGTCAGGGAATCTGAAGCTGAGAACTTTGGATTCAATGCCCAGACTGAAGAATATGGGGATATGTTCCAGTTTGGTGTTATCGATCCTGCCAAGGTTGTCAGGACCGCTCTTGAAGATGCCGCTTCCATAGCAGGTTTGCTTATCACAACCGAAGCTATGATTGCCGATAAGCCTGAACCGAAGAATGCCGGCCCTGCAATGCCACCAGACATGGGTGGAATGGGTGGTATGGGCGGAATGATGTAAACCGTCTACCGATAAAGAATTAAGGGGCCAACAGGCCCCTTTTTTTATTCCGGACTTTAAATGTAGAATCATTTACCCCAAAGGGATAAGGCATGATTTTCAAACAGCTACGGTATTTCCTGTTGATGTCATGGTGAGAGGAGAAAAATTAATTCAGCCTGATTCAGCTAGAAACTTGACTGCATCCAAAGCAGCCATGCAACCCATGCCGGCAGAAGTTACAGCTTGCCGATAGGTGCTGTCTACAAGGTCGCCAGCAGCAAATACTCCCGGAATTGAAGTTCTGGTGGTTCCAGGTTCAGTTACGATATAACCTCCTTCCCTGGTTTCGAGATTATTCACAAACAGTTCTGATGAAGGAGTATGACCTATTGCAATGAATACACCACTGCAAGAAAGGGTTTTCTCACTACCGTCTTGAGTATTGCGGACAACCAGTCCGGTTACGGATTTTGGATCATTTTCACCGGTGATTTCAACCAAGACATGATTCCATAGAGGGGTAATCTTTTCATTCTCAAACAATCTTTGTTGAAGTACCTTGTCGGCTCTCAATTCGTCCCGTCTGTGAATAAGGGTTACCCTGGACGCAAACTTGGTCAAAAACAACGCTTCCTCGACGGCAGTATTGCCGCCACCGACGACAACAACTTCCTGACCCCTGAAAAAGAAACCATCACATGTGGCACAGGCTGAAACACCATGCCCCTTGAAATAATCTTCCGAGGGAAGACCAAGCCATTTTGCCTGGGCACCAGTTGCCAAAATCAGTGCCTTGGCGTGGTAGCGGTTTCCGCTGTCTCCCGTAGCCCGGAAAGGCCTATACTTCAGGTCTACATCAATAATATGATCTTGGATTACATTAACCCCTAACGATCTGGCATGTTCTTCCATTCGTATCATCAGATCAGGCCCCAGAACCATGGTATCACCTGGCCAGTTTTCTACATCTGTGGTTATGGTCAACTGTCCTCCAGGCTGGATTCCCTGTACAAGTATCGGTTCCAGCATAGCCCTAGAGGCATATACTCCAGCCGTATAACCGGCTGGACCAGAACCAATAATCAAGACTTCAGTTTGAAAGTTTTCAGGCATAATTCCTCAATAATCCCTGTTAGAGTTTAATGAAATAATGAAACCAGGTTTTGATGGCTCTTAAACTGTAACCAATTCGAGAGGCAATCTGGATAGAGGGGTGGAACCTGCTTTCGATACGATTGAAGTTCTGCCCGTACACATCGCCACCTTGTTGTTTCCATCCAGCAATATCATGTGCAGGAAAAACACCATACCTGGTTTGATTTCGGTTGTGGCACCTGCCCGGAACATCTCCCTTTCCATCCAGCTAGGCGTATAGCGAGCACCAAGTGAATACCCGCAGGCATTCAATTTGAATTCTCCCATACCTAATCGGTCCATGGTATCACAATGGGCCATGAATACCTGCTCCATGGTGTTGCCGGGTTTGAGTTTTTCCTCACATGCAAGTAGGGCCATGACTCCGGCCTCAAACATGTCCTTGTGCTGTTGTGAAGATTTGCCCACCAGAAGGGTTCTCATCAGACATGAATGATAATGGCGGTAAACACCCGCCCATTCAAGGTTAAGCTGGTCATTTGCAGAAAGTTTTCTGGTACCAGAAGCATATCTCACAAGAAGGGCGTTTTCAGCTGACCCAATAATGAATTCATTGCCCGGATAATCGCCACCACCACTGAAAATGGCTTCGTGCATGCCGGCAAGGATTTTACCTTCATCGACACCTGGTGCAGCAATGGAAACAGCCGCATCAAAGGCATCATCAGCCAAATTAGCAGCCCTTCTCACATAGGTTAGTTCCTCTTCGGATTTAATTAACCGTAACTTGGAGATCAAATCACTTGCTTCAACCAAATCAACCTCATCGCCAAGTTGATCTATTGTCCTTATGTAATTGAATGCGGTTAACCCATGCGTATCGGTTTCGATTCCCAAACGTTTGCCAAGCAGTTGTTTTTCCTTGAGCAGGTTCTTGAGGTCCACCGCTGGATTGGCCTGATCATTGTCAATCCAGATTCTTATATCATTGATGTTGGAGGTGATTTCAGCCTGCAGCCTGTCGGCTGATCTGGTCAGAAGTAAGGGTTCGTCACTACACACTATGAGACACTGAAAAAAACAAAAACCGAACGTGTCATAGCCGGTAAGCCAATACTGGCTTTCAGGTGAAAAAAGGAGAATACCATCAAGGCCAGCCGTTTCAAGTACTTTCTCAAGTGCTTTCTTACGGCGATCAAATTCGTTTTCTGAAAAATGTAACATATTTTCTTCTTAAGTTACTATTACTGATGCGTTCAATCCGAAACCAGGTTCCTTCCGGTGGAAACTCCTTCGACAGGAAAAGAACCACGATTCATTCTGATAAGTACATAAGGCAATAAATTCAACTTGTTTTATACCTTCCTTGAGTAACAAAATGTGGCTTAATCCCATCAAATCAAAGAGGTATTTTTGGTCGGAAATTTGAGAAAAACACGTTTCACTTGCAGGAATATTGTCCACAAATTCATCCCTCAGATCCTTGCCAAATTCATAGTTTGCCTTACTGATCGAAGGTCCGACAACAACCCGAATATCTTTAACATCAGACCCCAGGGATATCATTTCCCCGATGACATTTCTTATTACTCCCTTGAGTGTTCCTTTCCAACCGGCATGGATGGCACCGGTTGTTCCGGTTCTTGGGTCGAGAAAAAATATTGGTTGGCAATCGGCAGTCAAAATGGCAAGCCCCAGCCCTTTTTGTTGAGTTACCATTCCATCGGCTTCAAAGACAGGAGGGTAGTTGTTTTCCAAAACAACTACTCTGGAGGTGTGCTTTTGGTTAAGAAATACTAGGTTTCCTTGCTCTAATCCCAATGTTTTTTCTATCAGGTGTCTGTTCTTGACAACCCTGGTTTTGTCATCGCGTGAATTTAGTCCGCAATTAAGGCTGTGGAATGGTATTTTGGAAACCCCATTCTTTCTGGTGAAAAAGCCATGCCTTTTTGGTTCAAGCAATTTTGAGGTAATAAAATGGGGTGACATTAGTGAAATCCCTGTGGCAAGGGCTGCCTGTTTGCATAGATTGCCATGACCTTGAAGAGGTTCCCCATTTGATGCGGTGAGATTAACCTGTCAATTGCCTTTCGGTGTATCTCCAGCTCTTCACCCGTAAGGTTTTTGGCAAGAATTTGGGACCTTTGAAGGATACCTAGATTTTGCAAAAATTTTCCCTGACCCAATAGTGGAGAAACAGAAATATCATCAATATCCTTTACAAGTGCACCAAAATCGACATGGGAAGTCAAATCGGCTGAGCCAGGATTTGCCAGCGGATTGGCATATTGATTCGCTTCCAGGGCCTGGAAGGTATCACCAAGTGATTGGCTTTCTCCATAATCAATAATCAAGAATATACCCCCATATTTTTTTATTTTATCAAGAATACCCTGGATAAAACCAAGAGCACCCGTTCTGATTTCGACAATATCCCCCTCACTTGTATCCTTTAATCTTCCCTCCAATGGTTTGAATTCGAATTCCGGGGATAATTCAAATTGCAAACTGTCCCCTGACTTTCCAACCAATCGTTCTTGCCAATATTTTTTACCCCTTACGAATTGTCTGATTGGCAAGGTGTCAAAGAATTCATTGGCCAATGCAATAACAGGTTGATCAGGAAGTTCTTCCAATGAATCCAGCCAAACAGGGTTGGTATCTTGCAAATTTTTCATTTGCTGCTCTTTGAGCGAATGGCTTTTTTCCAACAGACACAAATTGCAGGAATCAAGATAGTCAGGAACAATTAGGGAACTTCGCAGCAGATCTGACATCAGTGTTCCCTTGCCAGGACCAAGTTCCAACAGGGTAAAAGGTTTAAATTGCCCGCAATCAATCCAATATTGGACCATGAAGAGACCAATCAATTCACCAAAAACCTGAGTGATTTCAGGTGCCGTTATGAATGTACCCTTGCTTCCTATGGGATTTGCCTTGTTGTAATAACCAAGTTTCCTGTCGAAGAGGGCCATTTCCATGTACCTTTCTATTGAAATTGGCCCACTTGCATTGATTTCCTTCAAAATTTTATTTTTTAATGGAAGCATGGTTTCCCTTTCGGGTATAAAAAATCAACCAAAGACCCACGATTACCATTGGAAGACTGAGTAATTGGCCCATGGTAAAACCCATCCAGTTCGAAATTTGAATTATATAACCGAGGGGATTCACACCTGAAACAAACTGGGGATCTGGTTCCCGGAAATATTCGACAAATATTCTGGCTAAACCATAGCCTAGGAAAAACAAGCCTGAGATTCTCCATGGAATTTTGAAATAACCCTTTCCGTATACAAGATAGGACAGCAGGAAACAAAGTAGCAAGCCCTCCAGTAAGGCTTCATAAAGCTGGGAAGGATGTCGGGAACAGACACCTAGCCATGTATCCGGGCAAATCGCTGCCGGCCCACCAGGATAGACCACCCCCCAACTGATGTCGGTTGGTCTGCCATAAAGTTCCATATTGATGAAATTAGCCACCCTTCCCAGAAAGAGACCCGGGGTAACTGTAATGGAAATCGTATCGGAAACACTGCCGAGAGGTGAATTTGCTCTTTTACAATACAAAATGGTTGCAATGATTAATCCAACAAAAGCACCGTGAAAGGACATTCCACCTGTCCATACCTTAAATATCTCCAATGGATTTTCCAGGAAAAATCCCAGCCTGTAGAAAACAACATACCCCAACCGACCACCAATGATGACTCCGATAATGATCCATGTCAACAATTGTTCGGGTTGCTCAGGTGTAAGAGGTGGTTTGCCGTTTGACCAAAGGGCTGGCTTTTTCATGAATATTATGAACCAACGCCACCCAATGAGAAAACCGATGATATAGGAAAGGGCATACCAGCGAATTGCCAAGTTCAACCCGTAAAATTCAATTGAAATAAGATCAGGACTAATGTATGGTAAGATGATTGTAGGTATCATTCTGGAATATTTTCGGGGTGCTGTTTTAGTTTATAAATTGGCCTCTAAATGTTTGGTAAAATCCATTTGATTAAATTTCACCAAAGGGATATTATCAGCAAACTCGAGTTAATTTGAACAGAAAGAGGGTAAGTATATGCAATCAAGAAAAAGTATTTTTGAGGATTTTGCCAAACTGATGACAAATGCCGCAGGTGTGGCACAGGATGCAACGAAGGAATTTGAAACGGCGGTGAGCAGTTTAGTGGAAAGAGTAATGGCCAGGCAAGGGTTGGTCAACCGGGAAGAATTTGAGGCTGTTCGACTTATGGCCATAAAAGCCAGGGAAGAAAATCTCGAACTGAAAGAAAAATTGACGGAATTGGAAGGAAAAATAACCACCAAAAAATAGGATAAAATTTTACTTGAAAGAGTTGAAACCTTGATGGGATTCAAGCAAAACCCTAGCAATTTTTTATGGGTTTCCTTTAAAATAAGGATGGATTTGATTAACTGAAACAAAAATAATTATATAACCAAGTCAGGATACAAAAACAAAAATCCCTGGCGAGGAAAATCGTCGAGCAGTATAAATGGCAGAATTCACCACAGAATTATATAACCAATATTATCACCCGTTCAGTTCCCTTGAGTCGCTGGCCAAGGCCAACAGGTGGAGTTTTAACCGTTTGGATGAGGATTTGATGCTTATGCATATCGAAAGTTCCTGGAGAATACTTTCGATCACCTTGTCCGTTTCACATATCGAGAAGACCATCAGGCTTACGTGCAGTTTTGACCTTAATCCCAGAGACGGTAGGGAATTGGACTTGTATCAATTGATCAACAGGATTAATCAACGATGCGCTGAAGGTGCATTTACGATTGATCATGATGAAGGGGTTGTCGTATTTCGTAACAGCATCATGTTGATGAAAAGGGATGACTTGGATTGGAAACATCTCAATATTATCCTCAACGAAGCCGTACAAAATTGTGAAATGTATTATCCTTCATTCCAATTGGTCAATTTTGGCAAGGCTGGACCAAACGAAGCCCTGGATATTGTCATATCAGACATTCAGGGTACTGCTTGATAGGAAAACCTTTTTCCCATGGATATAAAATCGCTCCTCTTGATTGGTTGTGGAAAGATGGGATCAGCCCTTCTAGACGGATGGCTTGATAGGGGACTTCCCAAGGACTCAATCCGAATTATTGAACCATTCCCGAGCAATTGGCTCAAGTCTCAAAACATGTCATTGAATTCCCCGATTGATGATTTCGAACCCGACTATTGTGTACTGGCAGTCAAACCACAGTTGATTGACGAGGCTCTAGGACAAATTTGCCATTTGGTCTTCCGAAAGACCATTTTCGTATCCATTGTTGCAGGGACGAGGTTTCAAAAATTCGAAAGCATTTTGGGGGACCACACACCGGTCGTAAGGGCCATGCCGAATACACCTGCTGCAATTGGCAAGGGTATTTCCGCTCTTGTTGGTAATAGTAATGTCAGATCAGAAGATTTAAAAAAGGTAGAATTGTTGTTATCAGCCGTAGGCGATACTGTAAGGATTGACAATGAAGATCTTCTAGATGTGGTAACTGGCGTTTCGGGTTCTGGTCCTGCCTATGTTTTCAATTTGATTGAAACGATGATCAAGGCTGCCGTTGAAGAGGGGCTAGATCGAAATGTCGCTCAAAAATTGGTGATTTCAACTGTAATTGGGGCGGGTGAACTTGCCAGACAGTCCAATGATCCACCTTCCCAGTTGCGAATTAATGTTACTTCGCCTAAAGGTACCACGGAAGCAGGTCTAAAATATTTGATGGACAAGGAAAACGGTTTGGAGCAGCTCATTGCTCGAACCATTGGGGCTGCCGTCAAGAGAAGCAGGGAATTAGGCAATGGCTGAAATCAAGTTTGATGATTTTTTGAAAGTCGATATACGTGTGGGACAAATTGAAAGAGCTGAGCCGTATCCCGAGGCAAGAAAACCTGCCTATAAGCTTTGGGTTGACTTGGGGGGTGAAATAGGCCTAAAGAAGAGTTCAGCACAGATCACTGCCAATTATACCCTTGATGACCTGGTTGGAAAAAAGGTGCTTGCAGTTGTCAATTTCCCACCCAGACAGATAGGGAGGTTCATGTCAGAGGTACTTGTTCTTGGTGTACCGGATGAAAATAATGAAGTGGTGCTTATTTCACCTGACAAGGTTGTCGCAAATGGAGGGAGAATGTATTGATGTCCAAGTCTAGAGTTTTGTTTACCAGAATCCTGCCGGATAAAGTCATGGATGAGGCTGATAAACTTTTCGATCTCACGATAAGGGATTCGGCGATTCCAATGACTGAGGAAGAAGCGATTCAAAGTCTGGAAGAATATGATGCGGTAGTACCTACCTTGGGTGATGACTTTAACGCTGGTATTTTCCCCAAGGTGAATAACCTTCGTTGTAAGATACTGGCCAATTTCGGTGCTGGTTATAACCATATTGAGGTTTCTGCTGCAAAAGATAACGGAGTGACAGTAACCAATACCCCCGGGGCAGTAACCGATGCCACAGCAGATATTGCCCTGTCCCTGATCTTGATGACCGCAAGACGTACGGTTGAAGGAGACAGAATCGTCAGAGCCAACCAATGGACTGGCTGGAAGCCAACAGAAATGCTTGGAGCCCATGTAACTGGTCAGACACTTGGTATAATCGGCATGGGAAGAATTGGCAAGGCCATTGCCAAGAGGTGTCAGGCCGGTTTTGACATGAAGGTCATATTTTTCAATCGTTCAAGGGTTGCAGATCCTGGAGTGGAAGCTACCCAATTGGATTCAGCAGAAGAAGTTGTTGCCAAGGCAAATTTTGTTGTGGTTGCAGTTCGAAGCGGTCCGGAATCCTATCATCTAATTGATCGTAATCTTCTTTCTGCAATGCGCAAGGATGGGATATTCATCAATATATCACGAGGGGATGTGGTTGACGAACAAGCGCTGATTGAGGCCTTGTCAACCAATCAAATTGCTGGTGCCGGTCTTGATGTCTACGAATTCGAACCTGAAGTTCCGGATGAATTAAAGGCCATGGAAAATGTTGTCTTGCTACCTCACCTTGGAACATCCGTTCTGGCAGTCAGAGAGGATATGGGGATGATGGTCATAGATAATCTCAAGGCCTATTTTACAGACGGCAATCCTCCCAATAGGGTGATCTAAGTACCAGCCTTATCTAATGAAAATCCCTGTATCGGACGCACGCCCATTTCACTTCTCTTTTGGGCATTCAAAGCTAGGGAAAGGGAATAAGAAGCTGATGCTGTCGTATAGTAGGGAATGCCATCGGCAATAGCTTCAGTCCTGATTGTCTTGCTGTCCCTGATGGTTCTGATGCTGTCAGTGGTATTCATGATCAGTACAACCTGTTCATCCTTCATCAGGTCAAGTATGTTGGGTTTGCCCTCGTAAACTTTCTTGACCCTTTCGCAGGTAATTCCATTGGCCTGCAAAAAGGCAGCTGTTCCCTTGGTTGCAATCACGTTGTATCCTAGTTCTACAAGGGTTTTTGCGGTCTTGAGGAACATTTCCGATTTATCGGAATCCTTGATTGAGATAAATACCTTGCCAGATGGATCGATATTGTTACCGGCACTAAGCTGAGCCTTGAAATAGGCACTTTCAAAATTGTCATCCAGACCCATGACTTCACCTGTTGATTTCATTTCCGGTCCAAGAAGACCATCAACCCCTGGAAACCGCTTGAAGGGAAATACCGCTTCCTTGACTGCAAAATGACCATTTTCCGGCAGATCCAAGTCAAAAGTCGAAAGTTTCTCGCCAGCCATGACTCTTGCAGCTATAGATGCAACCGGTTTTCCAATAACCTTGGCAACGAAGGGAACAGTCCGCGAGGCCCTTGGATTTACTTCCAATACAAAAATGTTCTTTCCCTGAACGGCATATTGGACATTCATGAGCCCCTTTACCCTTAAGGCAAATGCCAGGCGTTCTGTTTGATCCTTGAGTTTATCTATGGTTTCCTTATCCAATGTATGTGGAGGGAGGGAACAGGCGCTGTCTCCGGAATGAATACCAGCCAATTCAATATGTTCCATTATGCCTGCGATATATACGTTTTCTTCATCGGCAATGGCATCAACATCAACTTCAATGGCATCGGGAAGAAACTTGTCGATTAATACTGGGTTATTGCCCGAGGCAATTATTGCCTGTTGCATGTAGGATTCAAGTTGCTCCGTACTGCCAACAATCTCCATTGCTCTACCTCCCAGCACGTAGGAAGGCCTGATGACGACAGGATAACCGATCCTGATAGCTATCTCCCGAGCCTGCTCAAGACCGAAGGCTGTACCATTGTCGGGTTGGGTAAGCCCCAAATCCTGAAGCAGGTTCTTGAACTGTTCCCTGTTTTCAGCCCAGTCAATGGCTTTTGGAGAAGTTCCAAGTATCGGGAATCCAGCTTTTTCCAGATCATTGGCTAGTTTCAGGGGGGTCTGGCCACCCAATTGAACGATAACGCCCTCAATTTTACCGTTCTGGCTTTCCTTGATCAGAATTTCCTGCACATGTTCCAGCCTCAACGGTTCAAAATACAAGCGATCTGATGTGTCATAATCTGTCGACACCGTTTCCGGATTGCAGTTGATCATGATGGTTTCATAACCGACTTTACCAAGCGCCATACAAGCATGACAGCAGCAGTAATCAAATTCTATACCTTGGCCAATACGGTTGGGACCACCACCAAGAACAACAATTTTTGACCTATCAGTAGGCCTGCTTTCACATTCCGGCTCATCGAAAGTATTGACTTCATATGTGGAATAGAGATAGGGCGTTTGGGATTCGAACTCCGCTGCACATGTATCAATTCTCTTGAAAACAGGATGTATCCCCTCCTTGTGTCGTTTCTTGCGAATCGTTGCGACATCCTGACCCAGAAGATGGGCAATGCGTGCATCGGAGAACCCCATCATCTTCAAGTTTATGAAGTGTTGTCTGTTTTTAAGCATTTGCATGCTTTGAAGCTCTAATTCTGCTTCGACTATTTCCCTAATACGTCCAAGGAACCAAGGATCATACTGAGTGATCTGGTTAATTCTCTCATCAGTAAAACCATGCCTCATGGCTTGAGCTATTGTCAACAGCCTATCAGGGGAAAACTTGGAAAGAGCAGAAACAATATCTTCGTCATCAGGATTTTGATTTATGCCAGCATGAGTGGGAATCCCCGCAATGTCAATTTCATCAAATCCGTTCAAACCGATTTCGAGACCGACCAAGGCCTTCTGGACACTTTCATGGAAAGTTCTCCCAGTGGCCATGACTTCACCGACTGATTTCATGGCCGTGTTTAATTCAGGCTTTGCTTCAGGGAATTTTTCAAAGGAAAATCGGGGGATTTTGGTAACCACATAATCTATGGTTGGCTCAAAAGAAGCAGGGGTAACACCCGTTATTTCGTTGGTCAATTCATCAAGGGTATAACCCACGGCCAATTTGGCAGCAACCTTGGCAATGGGAAACCCCGTCGCCTTTGATGCCAGGGCCGAGGATCGTGAAACCCTCGGGTTCATCTCGATAATTACCATCCGGCCGGTGTTGGGATTAATTGCCCATTGAACATTTGATCCGCCGGTTTCCACACCTATTTCACGCAAAACTGCTAGTGATCCATTGCGCATTCGTTGGTATTCCTTGTCCGTCAGTGTCAGGGCCGGTGCAACCGTTATTGAATCACCCGTGTGGACACCCATTGGATCGACATTCTCGATTGAGCAAATGATAATGGCGTTGTCTTTTTTGTCTCTGACGACCTCCATTTCGTACTCTTTCCAACCAAGAAGGCTTTCATCAATGAGTATTTGGTGGATTGGTGAGGCATTGAGGCCATTTTGACAGAGTTCCTCAAACTCTCGCTTGTTGTAGGCAATGCCACCTCCTGTTCCACCCAAGGTAAAGGCTGGTCGAATTATTGCCGGCAAGCCGATTTCATCAAGCGATGCCATGGCTTCTTCAATGTTGTTGGCGATCTTGGATTTGGGACTCTCCAGACCGATTTTATCCATTGCCTTGCGAAACAGATACCGATCCTCGGCCTTGTTGATAGCTTCCTGGTTGGCTCCAATCAGTTCAATCCCATGTTCATCCAAAACTCCACTGTTGTAGAGTTCCAAGGATAGATTCAATGCTGTTTGACCCCCCATGGTGGGAAGAAGTGCATCAGGCTTTTCCTTTGCAATGATCTTCGTCAGGAATTCCTTGGTCAATGGTTCGATATATGTGGCATCGGCCATTTCCGGGTCAGTCATGATTGTTGCCGGATTGGAATTGACCAGGACAATTCGATATCCTTCCTCTTTCAAGGATTTGCACGCTTGAGCGCCCGAATAGTCAAATTCGCAGGCCTGACCTATGATAATGGGTCCTGCCCCTATAATCATGATTGAGGATATGTCATTTCTTTTAGGCATCAGGTATCCGAGTGATATGCATTATGGAAAACATATGGAGTTAACCATGTTCAGGCAGGATTTAATTATGATTGGAGAAAAAACCAAGATTACTTGTAAAGGTAATCACGGGTTATGGGAACGATATCGTTTTTGTGACTTAGCTGGATTTGAAAAACAACCAATCCGCCGTATCGGAATGACATTTCACACATGACAAGATAAAATCTCCACATCCGACAAAACCGTTCATCATAAATGTCCCTGATTCGATCGATGTTACTCATGAACCTCGTATACCAATGGGCAAGGGTTTCGGCATAATGCAATCGAAGAAATTCAATGTCATTGACCATCAACCCTTCCTTTTCAATGGCTCGCATAGTTTCTGAAAGGGCTGGTACATAACCGCCCGGGAAAATATATTTTGCCAACCAGGAGTTGGTTCCGGCTGGTGGGCCTGATCTTCCAATTGTATGCAGAAGGGCAACGCCATCCTCTTTAAGCAAATTTCGAATGGAACTGAAATATTCACGATAATGTGGCACACCAACATGTTCAAACATGCCTACCGATACGATTCTGTCAAATTTGTCTTTCACCGCTCGATAATCCATCAGCGAAAAATCCACCCGATCAGCCAAACCCTCTTCCCGGGCCCTTCGGTTGGAAATCTTGTGCTGCTCGGTTGACAGGGTAACCCCTTTAACCCTTGCACCATAATCCTTGGCCAGGGTAAGACCCAAACCTCCCCAACCACTGCCGATATCAAGTATGTCCATACCGGGTTCGATCAGGAGTTTTTTTGCAATATGGTCCTTTTTATCAATTTGAGCCTGCTCCAAGGAGTATTCTTGGGAAGTAAAATAAGCACAGCTGTATTGTCTGTCCTTGTCAAGGAATAATACATATAATTCATCTGTCAGATCATAGTGATGCTTAATGTTCTTCCTAGCCCTGATCTGGTTGTTAAATTGCGTGATTGTACGGATGCATTTCATGAAAAAGTTGATGAATCTGGGGATGGGAGCATGTTCCAGATTTGTTATATTGGAAAACACCAATTCCCCCAAACCTTTCAAATCGTCCCCTTCGATGGTCATCCCCTCATCCATGTAAGACTCTCCCAAAGCCAAACTGGGATTCAAGCATAGGCTTTTCAGGGCTTTTTCGTTGGTGATTTTAAGTTTGATTGGTTCGGCACCGTCTTCACCAACCACAAAAGTTTTGCCACTGGGAAATTCCACAGATAGTTTACCATCTTTGATTGCTTTCCTCAGGTAAAAGCGAAACCATCTTTCCCACATCTGTAACATTCAACCCATTATCAATATTACACCTTGGGGTATAAAGCATGCTTTATTTTCCCCACATTTCGATTATGGCCATTTTCTTTAGCAATTTATAAAAAAAATTCAAACCTCTGAATTGGAAATGGAAGTTAAATTGCAAATCCAAAATTTTGGATTTTTTTGTTATTAATCAATAATTTGAACAAATATAGTTGATTAACGGTCCGGAGGTTCCACAATGGATAAGGATTTATATCTAAAGGGGCGAGTTGCTTTTATAACTGGCGGGTTAACCGGTCAGGGACTTGCAGTAGCAAAAAAATTAGCCGGTCATGGTGCAAACGTAATTGCCGGTTCGTTTTGCAAGGAAAATTTGACGAGTCAAAAGGATGCCTCCCATTATCCCAGCAGTTCCGAAATGGCAAAAGTCGAGAACAAACTGAAAGAGTACGGAACCGAAATAGTTGTTTCCCATCTTGATATACGGGATCAGGTCCACATTGACAGATTGACGAGGTTGGCTGTAAAACGCTTCGGGAAAATCGATATTCTGGTAAATGCTGCTGGTATAACCGTTGAACAGGGTGTATGTGATCATCCTGATGATTTGTGGGAAAAGGTAATAGGTACAAACCTTACCGGTGCATTTAGAACCATCAGGGCGTGCCTCCCGATGATGATTGAAAATAAATGGGGCAGGATAATCAATCTTGGTTCAACAGCAGCATCTGTTGGCTGGGCTGATAATCCCGCCTATTGTTCGTCCAAGTCGGGACTACTTGGCTTGACGAGATGTGTAGCTCTTGAAGGTGCACCTCATAATGTTTCCTGTGTGATGATCTCACCAACATGGGTCGAAACTGAACTCATGGAGCAAAATGTGTCCCAAATAGCTGCAAAAGGTAAGAAAGGTACGGGAAAAGATGCCTTGAAAAAGGAAATTATTGCCAACAACCCACAGGGAAGAATGATTCAACCCAATGAAATTGCTTCCCTGACAGCCCATCTTTGCCGAAACGAATCCTTGGGTATCACAGGTGAAAACATCCAGGTAACAGGTGGGGCCCTATGGTAATTCAAACCATTTCTCTTTGGAATTCAAATTATTTTCCCTTTTTTTGAAATTATCCTGTAGATTGAAGCATTATTTGAATTATTCAAAAGGAGTTTGTGATGTTTTCCAGAAAAATCTCAAATTTGATCTTGTCTTTTCTTCTGATTGCAGGTGGTTTTCTTCTTTCTGCCCTTCAAGTCAATTCAGAAGACTTGGGTGATGTTGATTCTCCAATCAAACTCGCCATAAACGAATGGACAGGTCAACATATTTCTACCCATATTGCTGGCCAATTGCTTGAAAAACTGGGATACTCGGTTGAATATGTCAATGCCGGGAATTACCCGCAATTCCAGGCCCTGGCAGACGGCGACATCCATGCAACCATGGAGGGTTGGACAAATAATCTAGGGGATATTTACCCGGTCAAAAAAGCCGAGGGTACGATTGTAGATATTGGTCCACTTGGATTGGATGCCGGTGAAGGCTGGGTATACCTGAAATTCATGGAAGATATGTGTCCAGGCCTGCCAGCATGGGAAGCAATGAATGATTGTGCAGAAAATCTTGTGACTCCCGAAACCCTGCCCATGGGAAGATTCCTCGCATATCCGGCAGATTGGGGTAATCGGTCGGAAATGATTATTGCTGCACTGGAGCTGAATTACAAAGCCGTACCTGGCGGGACGGAAGGAGCGATGGTCGCTGAAATCAAGGCTGCTGATGCCGCACAAAAGCCAATTTTCATGATGTTCTGGCAACCCCATTATGTCTTCGCTGAAATCGGTGAGGTGGCTTGGGTTGATTTGCCTGCTTACGAAGAGGGATGTGATACAGACCCAGCTTGGGGCATGAATCCGGATGCAACACATGATTGTGGTGTATTCAAGCCTGAGACGATGAAAATCGCTTGGTCCGGTTTTCAGGAAAGATGGCCAGCTGCCTGGGATTTGCTCTCTTCTTATCAACTTGACAATGCTTCCCAAGAAGCAATGATGTATGAGATTGATGTTGAAGGTGCCGATATCGTGGAGGTAACCGGTCAATGGTTGGAGGATAATGAAGACAGATGGAGTTCATGGGTATCCTCAGCCATGGGCAGTTGATCCTTCAAACTGGACCGAACAAGAGGCAGATCCTTGTTCGTCAAATCTAGAATCAAGGCAGAAGGTGTATTTTAATGCCTTCTGCCAATTCCGTAAAATTGAGTTGCGAAAGCCTTTGGAAGGTTTATGGCAACAATCCTGAACAATATTTTACTGACGAAATCGGTAGCTTCAATGTTGAGGAAAAATTTCAGAATCTGACAGAAAATGGAAGTATCATTGCCTGTGGTGATGTGAAATTCGACATCCCTACTGGGTCAATATTTATCATAATGGGGCTCTCGGGATCAGGCAAGTCTACTGTTTTGCGATGTTTGTCACGACTGGTTGAACCAAGTTTTGGCAAGGTGGAACTGGATGGTTTGGATCTTTTGAATCAGAGTCCAAAGGACATGATTGAGATCAGGCGTCATAAAATGGGAATGGTGTTCCAGAATTTTGGCCTCCTTCCTCATCTCAATGTCCTGGAGAATGTAGCCTTTCCTCTCAAGGCACAAGGCATATCCAAAAATGAAAGGTTGGCCAGGGCCAATGAAATGATTGATCTCGTGGGGCTTGAAGGGCGTGAAAACTCTTATCCACATCAATTGTCCGGCGGGCAGCAACAAAGGGTGGGAATTGCTAGGTCATTGGCTGCAGAACCAGAAGTATGGTTCCTTGATGAGCCGTTTTCTGCTCTGGATCCTTTGATCCGGACACAAATGCAGGATGAATTTCTGCGATTGCAAAGGCAGTTGAATAAGACCATTGTTTTTGTGACGCATGATTTCCATGAGGCGTTACGGTTGGCAGACACCATTTGCATCATGAAGGATGGTCAGGTTGTACAAATTGGAACACCCAGTGAGATCGTGCTTGCCCCGGCCGATGACTATGTGAAAAAATTCACTAGTGAGGTTCCCCTATGGAAAATCATTGAGGCCCAATCCATCATGGAACCCCCGGATGGCAAGGAAGTGGATCGGCCCTCGGTTAAACCCGATACACTTCTTGAAGAAGTCATGCGCTTGTTTGATGGCAAAACCGAGGAAGTTCAAATTGTCAATGAATCAGGTGAATGTCATGGTGTCTTGACACCTGTAAGCATAATCAGAGCACTGTATCGGGACGAGAAGAAGGTTGGCTGAACAAATCCTTACGAGGTTTCTTCGGCTGTATAAGGTAAAGTGTTAGCAGAAAAGAATATATTGCCAATTCTGTGGGGTGGTGTTCTCGTCTTTTCTGCGCTGGTAATGACCCTTGGTAGTGATCTCAAGTGGTTGTTTGAATTTCCCGAATCATTGCATGTACCAATAGCCGGATTTCTGGACTGGATCATGTTAGGCTTCGTTGATCTGTTCAAATGGTTGTTCAGGTTTATCAGCCGTGTTCTAGAGTGGCCAATGAGAGGAGTTCAGGGGTTTTTAGAATGGCTTCCCTGGCTGACCTTTGCTTCGCTAGCAACATTCATCGCCTGGCAAGGGGGTGGTAGAAGAACCGGAATACTTACCCTTGTCCTGCTTCTCTATATCGTCATTGTTGGCTATTGGTACGAGGGTATAAACACACTTTCCCTCGTCATAATTTGTATTCCCCTAGCCGTACTTTTGGGCTTTACCCTAGGGGTTTGGGGTCATAAGTCGCCAAAAGCCAATGCGGTCATCCAGACAACGCTTGACTTCATGCAGACGATACCGGCCTTTGCCTATCTTATCCCCATATTGTTGCTTTTCGGGTTTGGGCCAGTAGTCGGACTTATCGCCAGTGTAATCTTTGCAACTCCTCCCATGGTTCGTAATACGATTCTGGGACTGAATAGAGTTCCACCGGAAGTTAGGGAATCGGGTACCATGTCCGGGTGTACACCAAGACAAAGGTTTTGGTGGGTTGAGGTTCCAACCGCCTTTCCACAGATGTTGATTGGAGTAAACCAGACAACCATGTGTGCCTTGGGCATGGTCATAATTGCAGCCATCATTGGTGGATTTGAGGATATCGGCTGGGAGGTTTTGGGAAGATTGAGGAAGGCTCAATTTGGCCAGAGCATACTTGCTGGAATGGTGATCGTTTGTCTTGCCATAATCTTGGACAGGATTACACTTTCTTATGCCAAAAGACAACTTCCGACCGAAAGCCATACTGGGTTAAGGATCAAGCAATTCATTGTTGGTTTTATCGGAATTTCAATCATATCCTATATTCTGGCCATGTTCATCGAGCCCCTAAGGATATGGCCGAAATCTCTGGAATTTTATCCGGCTGATACAATGAATGCCCTGGTATTCAACATTATTGCCAATTTTGGCGATGTTCTTGAAACCTCAAAGAATCAAATGCAATATTTTGTTCTACTACCGGTCAAGCTTGGGTTTACCAGATCAATATTCCCGATTACCTGGGGCTTTGCGCTCACTCCCACGATTATTGGAATATATTGGTTTATAATATTTTTGGGGGCGGCAATTGCCCTTTACTTTCGCCACTGGAAAATAGCCATAGCCATTCCCTTTATCGCCGGTATACTTTATTTTGGAATAACAGGTGTATCTTGGGTAGTTTACCTGGTTGTTTTACCACTTTTTGCATTTTCCCTTGGGGGAACAAGGGTAACTCTGTTTGTTACAGGCTCCTTGATTTTTCTAATGGTATCTGGAATTTGGGTACCTGCACTTGTTTCGATATATCTTTGTTCCGTGGCTGTTGCAATCTGTATTATTCTAGGTGGTTTGATGGGTATTTGGGCTTCGACATCAGAAAGGATTTCGGCCATAATTCGACCGATCAACGATACCTTGCAGACCTTACCCCAATTTGTGTTGCTCATTCCTGCCGTAATGTTCTTCAGGGTTGGGGATTTTACGGCTTTACTGGCAATTGTTGCCTATGCCATAGTTCCAATGATCCGATATACTGAACAGGGGCTCAGAACCGTTTCTCCTACCGCCATCGAAGCTGGTATAACCAGTGGATGCACCCCAGCACAGATATTTTGGCAAATCAAGCTGAAACTCGCTCTTCCCCAGATTTTGGTGGGTATCAATCAAACAACACTATTCGGACTCAACATGTTGGTAATAGCTGCCTTAGTTGGAACAACGGGATTGGGTCAGCAAATCTATTTGGCCTTGAGCAAGGTGGATGCTGGAGGTGGAATCGTAGCCGGGTTGGGTATGGCACTAATTGCGATGTCTGCAGACCGCATGATGCGTGCGTATATAAGTAGAACAAGTAAATAGTTAAGAAAACCCTTTCAAAAATTGAAAAAGTTAATTAATCCCTCCGCCAAACAAAAAATGGAATCCAACTTTGTACAAACCCAATTTTAGATTATTGTAACGGGAAATGAAGACGGCTAGACCAGTTGTGGCAGGAATTGATGCTGGTGGCACGATGACAGATACCATTCTGGTGGATGAATTCGGAACTTTCACCATAGGTAAGGCAGCAACAACCCCACAACTCGAATCCATAGGGTTTCTTGAATCGGCAATCGAAGCTTCTGACTACCGGGGAATAGCAATCGAAGACATGTTTGCCAGTGTTGAGGTTGTGCTTTACACCGGTACCGGGATGTTGAATGTACTCCTCTCGCGGTCAGGGCGCAACATTGGCCTTATTACCAACAAGGGTATCGAGGATATGGTCCTCATGGGACGAGGCCTTCAATCATGGGGAGATTATTCCTATGCAGACCGACTGCATGCTGTTACCCATCACCATCCTCCCCCTTTGGTTACCCGTCGAAATACCCATGGCGTCACGGGACGAATGGATCATATGGGAGATGAGATCATTCCCTTGTACGAACACGAGGTTGAGCAGGCTGTCAATACATTGCTAGACAAGGAAGTGGAAGTCATCTGTATCTGCTTCCTTTTTTCCCAGGTCAATCCCTCGCATGAAATTCTGGCAGAAGGGATAGCGAGAACCATACTTACACGACGTGAGGCCAAAACAGAACTGCTGAGCAGCCATCAGGTCAGACCGGTAATAAGGGAGCAATCGAGGTTGAATTCACTTTTGATTGAGGCCTATGCAACCGGTGGGGGAAGAAAACAACTGAAGAGTATTGAGAAGGTAGCCAGGGAAAATGGCTATAGGTATGGTGTGCAAACACTTCAATCCTTTGGAGGACTGACTTCAATCAATCACCCGAATCTCCATGAAACAATGGTATCAGGTCCCATTGGTGGCGTTCTTGGTGCTAGGTACATAAGCCAGATAATCGAAAATGATTCCCTTGTGGTTTCGGATTTGGGCGGAACCAGTTTTGATATGGGGATAATTTCAAAGGGACAAATCAGGATTGATCAGGAACCTCTAATCGGACGATTCAAACTAAACCTGCCCCTAATAGCCATGGATACAATTGGGGCTGGTGCCGGGATGCATGTCAAGGTTGATCCCCTGACCAAAAAGGTGAGTTTGGGTCCCGAAAGTGCAGGTTCCGAACCTGGACCAATCTGTTTTGACAAGGGAAATCTTGTTCCGACCATTTGCGATTGTAATGCCATTCTGGGGAGATTGAACCCGGATTATTTTCTGGGTGGAAAAGTTAAATTGAATGTTGATCTAGCCTATGAAAAGTTCAAGGAGACCTGTGCGGATGTTCTCGAAGTGGATAATGTTTACGATGTAGCCGAAGGCATGATAAACATGTTGGATTCGGAGGCTGGGGTGGCCCTTCGAAGAATGCTTTCGGCACAGGGTATTCATCCATCGGAATACACCCTGCTGTCATACGGTGGTTCAGGACCACTTCATCTGGGAGGTTACAGCCGGGGAATTGGTTTCAAGGACATTATCACATTTCAATTTGCCGCGGCGTTTTCAGCCTTCGGATGTACAACCGCAGATTTTCAAAAACGATTCAGCCGATCCGTCCATTTGGATATTCCCCTGGAAGCTCCATTCATGGAGCTCCAGGAAACGGTTCTGACTATCAACAGTATATGGGGCGATTTGAAAAGCAGGGCACTGGAACAAATGGTTTCCGAGGGCCATACCGCCGACCAGATTGGTTTTCAACCCTTTCTGCTCATGCGTTATACGGGTCAACTTGAAGATGTAGAAGTTTATTCCCCGATTGATACAATCAATAGTGTGAACGAACTCAATCGTGTTATTGAGACCTTCAGAAATATCTACAAGAACATCAACCGTAGTGTATCCGATTATGGACAAACCAGTGTTTCGGTGATGGAAATGGGGATGATTGCTTCGGTAGAAAAAATCAAGCCTCGCCTCAAGAAATCAAAATTGGGCAAATCCAAACCCGAAGAACGAGCTTACAAGGGGCTTCGAGAAGTTTACTTCAATAGCAAGTGGGAAAAGACCCAGCTTTGGGAAATGGATGAAATTCTACCCGGGAATGAAATCAGGGGGCCGGCAATTATTGAGCATCCTGCGACAACACTTGTCATTCATCCTGGAGATGAAGTTTTCATGAATGAATGGTCCATGCTCCATTATCGGCACCAAGAATGAGGGTTGATTTATGACTGAGACCAATTCCATGACTGCCGGCCTGCGAAAACGTCTGGAGGAAAGTGAGGTACTGTTGGCCGAGACAGGATGTTATGATGGTATAACAACCTTGGAATGCAGGGATATGGATCCCCTGAAATTTGAAACAATCCACATGAAATTGCGAGCTGGTTGTGTTTCGGCAAGGGAAATAGCCCGTCGTATTTCAGCGTCTCCCGGAGTACGGGAGGTTGGTGAAATGGTTGCTGCCATTTATACCCCGGAAGGAGATGCGATCGCTATCTCCAATGGGATAATGGTTCATGTTCATACGATGAGTAGGTTCATCAAATGGATGATCAAAAATGGCTACGAACATGATCCCGGAATAAATCCAGGTGATATTTTCGCCAATAATGACGCTTTCATTGGAACCGTCCAGGTTCCAGATGTCATGGATGTTGTACCCATTTTCCATGAGGATGAGCTGGTCGGATGGGCGGGAGCAGTTTGCCATGAGCTTGAAGCAGGCGGCATAACGCCAGGTGGCGATGTAGCTCTGGCTCAGGAGCGATTCGGCGAGGGGTTGTTCATCTGCGCCGAAAAGATTGGTCTCAATGACAAGATTCGGCGGGATTATGTCATTCGATGCGAACGCAATCTCAGAATGCCCATTTATTGGATTCTGGATGAACAGGCCAAGGTTGCAGCTTGTTTCTCGATGCGGGACAGGGTCTTGGAATTGATCGAAGATGTGGGTGTGGATTTCTACAAGAAGATTTCCAAGGAGTTTATTGAGGAAGGTAGACGTACCCAACTGGCTAGGGTAAGGCAACTTACCGTGCCGGGGACCTACCGATCCAACACTTTTTATGGCCATGTCACCAAGGGCAAACCAGGTTTTCAACCATTGGGAGATCCAGATTGGCTCTATTCGATCCCGTTGAAGATGGACATCAAGTTGGATGGCAAGATCGTAGTGGATTTTGAGGGGGCACAACCTTGGGGGTACCACTCCATGAACTGCACCCCGGCCGGTATGGATGGCGGCATGTTTGTTACTCTTACCCAGCATATGAATTTCGAAGGTCTGGTCAATGATGGTGCCTGGCTGGCAACACAATTGAAATTGCCCAGGGGCACCTGGACCAATCCCGACAGCGAATTCTGTGCAACTGCAACGTCTTGGGCACTTTTGCTGCCTGCCTATGGGGCCTTTCAAAGAATGCTCTCGCGAGGTTTTCTGGCACGAGGTTTTCTGGAAGAGGTTTTTGTTGGCCAAGTCAACAGCCCCATGATTGAAATGGGAGGTATTAGCCAGTATGGCAAACCATTTGGCATAGCTCACTTTGAATGTGCTGCAGCCGGTTCAGGGGCATTGGCAATCAAGGATGGCCTGGATACTGCCTATGTGGGTTGGAATCCAGAGTCGGACATGGGTAATATTGAAATCTGGGAATTGGACATGCCCATGGTTTATTTGGGACGATCCATTCTTCCCAATTCTGGAGGTGCTGGAAAATACCGAGGGGGCAATGCTTTCATGTCGACCTGGGTTATCAACAAATCACCGGAAGTCAGGATTGTCACGTCAGAACATTCCTCCAGGGTCTTTGACAATGCGGGTATGTGCGGAGGATATCCGGCACCAACATGCCAGAAGCACAGGGTCGTTAGGAATTCCAATATCAATCAACGAGCTGAACAGCGCAAACCTCTGGCCCATTCCACGGGATTGGATCAGAAAGATTTGGAACAATTTTATCAGGGTAATCAGCAAATCATTGAAGGACCACACATTACTGCCCCGATGAAGGAAGGGGATATTTTCACTCATTCCTATAATGGTGGAGGAGGTTATGGTGACCCTCTCGAAAGGGATCCCGTGCTTATTCTGGATGACATAATTCAAGGTCATTCCTCACAAATTCATGGTGAAAGGGTTCATGGTATAAGGTTCAAGGGATCCATGGATGATGAAACACTGGAGATCGATTTTCTACAAACACAAAAGACAAGAAAGAGATTAAGATCGGAAAGGCTTCAGGGAGCCGTACCTGTAATGAAGTGGTTTGAGGCTGAAAAAATCAAGGTGAAACAGGGTGATTTTGCACCTGAGGTTCTGAAAATGTATCGTGCGGCGATGGATCTTTCGGAGGAATTTGGCAGGGAATTCAGAGCATTCTGGCAACTTGAAAATGGTTTTGCCTATCCTGAGAAGGAACAAAAGGATATAAACAATGAATAATCAGCAAATGGAGGAATACAAGCTTCTTGTCGAGGGGCAATTACCTTGGCCACAGACAAAAAATTTGATGAGTTCCTACAAGGACAGGGATAGGTTTTTCAAGATTCTGAAAATCTATCAGGACAAGGTGAAATGGGATGAAAAAATTCTGCTCCCAATTGGAGAACATCTGTTCATTGTTCAAAAAGGGAATCAACGCCTTGTGAAATGTACCTGTGGTCATGAATTTGGTGATTACAGGAAAAACTGGAAGTTTCAGTCTGTTCTACTGGTCAGGAACAAGGTGGAAGACCTTGAGAGCATTTATCCCCATTCCGACGTTTGTGATCCTTCCTGGATGGAAATCCGGGAATTCATCTGCCCGGGTTGCGGGACCCTGCTGGAAATCGAGGCCTGTTCACCCGGCTATCCCATTACCTTTGATTTTTGCCCCGACCTAGAAGGATTTTACAGTGAATGGCTGAATCATCCATTGTAAAACGGATTGGCTGATGGGAAAAATCAATGCCAGTTATTGAAAGCCGACAATTTGGAATTAATTGACTAATTTCAAAATTGGAACTGGGTAACTCAGGACGATATACCTTAGTTACCCTTTTGGTATTACGGTTTTCTCCTTTTTCGATTAAAGAACTCCCAGTAAAAAAGTGAACGGGTACTTGATTGAGAAATTGTCTTGATTATGCAAATTGATGTTTTCACGAGGATTTGATGCATAAATATCGAACTCATACCTGCGCTGAATTAAATCGCAGCCATACTGACGAGACCGTTCGTCTTTCAGGTTGGGTTCACCGAATCAGGGATCATGGTGGGGTCCTCTTTATTGATCTGCGTGATCATTACGGCATAACCCAAGTATTGGCAGACCCTGACAGTGAAGTCTTTGCCGATGTGGAGCAACTCAAGGCAGAATATGTCATATGCATCGAAGGTGAAGTCAGGCTGAGGGATCCGGAACTTGTCAACAGCAAGATATCAACTGGCGAGATTGAGGTATTTATCAGGAAAATGGAAATACTTGGTGCCGCCGAGGATCTCCCCCTTCCAGTCTTTGGAGAACCTGATTATCCCGAGGAGACAAGACTGAAATACCGTTTTATCGACTTGCGGCGCAAAAGCTTGCATGATCGGATTGTATTGCGCTCCAAGGTAATATCATGGATACGCAAGAGGATGGAGAGTCAGGGATTCATGGATTTTCAGACACCCATTCTCACCGCCTCTTCCCCGGAAGGCGCCAGGGATTTTCTGGTTCCATCCCGACTTCATCCGGGTAATTTCTATGCCCTCCCGCAAGCACCCCAACAGTTTAAACAGCTGATCATGATTGCCGGATTTGATCGCTATTTCCAAATCTCGCCATGTTTTCGTGATGAAGATCCCAGGGCCGACCGGTCTCCTGGAGAGTTCTATCAACTAGATGTTGAAATGAGCTTTGCCACACAGGAAGATGTGTTTAAGGAAATCGAACCTGTCATGCGGGGTGTCTTCAAGGAATTTGGTGGAGGTAAGCCTGTAACCAAGGAGTTTCCACAGATCACTTACAGGGAAGCTATGCTGAATTACGGGACTGACAAACCCGATTTGAGAAACCCGATAAAAATGCAGATCGTCAGTGAGCATTTCGAGGAATCAGGATTTCGCATTTTTGCCAATTTGTTGAAGGTCAAGGGTAATGAAATCAGAGCCATTCCAGCTCCGGGTGGGGGCAGTCGAAGATTCTGCGATAGGATGAACTCCTTTGCCCAAGGCGAGGGGTTGCCAGGCATGGGTTATATCTTTTGGCGGGTTGAGGACGGCAAGGTCGTCGGTGCCGGGCCATTGGCGAACAACATTGGTTCCGAAAGAACCGAAGCCATCAGGCAACAGCTTGGGCTGGATGTCGGTGATTCGGCCTTTTTCCTCGGTGGCAAGCCATCGAGCTTTGTAAATGTTGCGGCCAAGGCAAGGGATGAAATAGCGAATGAGTTGAACCTCATTGATAGGAATCGGTTTGAATTATGCTGGATAAAGGACTTTCCCCTTTTTGAAAGGGATGAGGAGACTGGCGAACTTGACTTTTCGCACAATCCATTTTCCATGCCACAGGGTGAATTGGAAGCATTGCAGAACCAGGATCCACTGGATGTGCTGGGATTCCAATATGACATTGTTTGCAACGGCGTTGAGTTATCTTCGGGAGCGGTTCGAAACCATAAGCTGGAAATCCTTTACAAGGTTTTCGAAATTGTCGGTTACGACAAGGATTTTGTCGATACAAATTTCACCGGCATGGTCAATGCCTTCCGATACGGTGCACCTCCACATGCAGGGATAGCTCCGGGGATTGACCGTATAATCATGTTGTTGACCAATCAGGAGAACATTCGTGAAGTCATTTTATTTCCTCTTAACCAAAGAGCCGAAGACCTGATGCTGGGTGCTCCTTCAGTACCAACAAATGAAGCTTTGAGAGACCTTGGGTTGAGAGTTGTCAAGAAGTAGTACCACGCCTATCAATCACAATCATGGTACTATTCGGAATCTGCTTTTTGTCCAAGACATGAAGAAGCGGGCAAGTATTGGTACACAACCAATGGAGAGGAAATAAAATTCTCTTGGTTCAGGTCAATTTTGTAAAAATTCCTATTGACAGAATTGATGGTCTTAACCCAATTAATCATTGATTTCAATGCCTGACTGGCTTTGAATTCTTGTAATCATCTTGAGAATGGGAATGGAAATTAGAGCAAATCGGCGAATACCTGAATTATGTGCCTTATTCGTAGCATTGATTTGGGGTTTAGGCTGGATTCCGGTTCGGTATCTGAATCAGATTGGATTTGATGGGATTTGGGGTGGTACATCTCTCAATGTTGGTGCCACCATATTCCTTTTGCTGTATGTTGGTCTGATCACCGGATTTACAAAAACGACAATCAAAAGTTCTGCGGGTGCATTCATTGTAGGATTTGGTGCAGCAACCTTTTTCATCGCAATATCCTTCACCGATGTGGCAAATGCAGTACTGCTGTTTTATCTTTCCCCAGCTTGGAGTACCATAATCGAGTGCCTGTTTTTGGGAAGAAAATGGAGGTGGCCAAGCCTGGTGGCCATAGGTTCTTCACTATTGGGCATAGTTCTGGTTTTTGAAGGGGTTATATCCTTTGATTCCATCAATATTGGAGACATAATGGCCTTTGTATCAGGCTTGTGCTGGTCAATAGGTATCTCTTTTCTGTTCACATCTCCGACCAAGGGGAAGGATTTTCCCCAACTTGCCCTGATTGCCATGGTGGGATCAGTATTGATCAGTTTTTTGATCGCACTGATTGGCGGTCCCCAGCTGGGTAATTTTCCAGTTGGTGAAACTTTGCTTACCCATGGTTATGTTCCCTTACTGTTTGGAACCCTGTACTTTGCACCTTTGATTGCGTTATCTTTGTGGACTTCCACCCTGATCGCACCTGCCTTGATGAGTTTCCTCCTTTCCATGGAGATATTGTCTGGAATAGGTTCAAGTTATATCCTTTTGGACGAACCATTCGGTCCCAACAAGTTTGCAGGTACTTTTTTCATCATATTTGGTGCCATCGTTGAATTTCTGATACCAAACAGAATAACCAAACAGTGAGTGCAACAGGATTGAGATTTGATTGTTGATTAGTTTAATATATGGAATAAAAGTAACTGAACCTGAAGAGGATGAAATACTATGTTGGACTCAGTGAACGGGAATAATCTGTCATGGCTTTCTCATGGGTGGACAAAGGAGCCTGGAGAATCACATTCCCTACGGGCCGAAACCTATTGCCAGAGAGAAATTTTTGAAATTGAAAAAGAGGCAATTTTTGCCAAAACCTGGCAATGGGTTTGTCATGCCGAGAAACTTGCAAGTCCGGGTTCGTTTGTAACAACCAGAATTCGAGATTATCCCTTACTGATTTGCCGTGATCTTAATGGCAAACTCCAGGCATTCTATAATGTCTGCAAACATCGGGGACACGAACTGCTGACGGGAGAGGGTATGACGAAAAGGGTAATATGTCCTTATCATGCTTGGACTTATAACCTTAAGGGAGAACTTGTCAGAGCACCAAATACCGAGGGTATGAAGGATTTTCAACTTGGTGAAATTTGCCTCGAATCAGTTCAGGTTGAGGAATTTTGCAGCTTTGTATTTGTCAATCTGGATCACAATGCTGCCCCATTGTCGGAACAAACCGGTTCACTTGCGAAAGAAATCAACTTCTGGGCCCCTGACCTGGCCAATCTGACCTTTTCGCACAGGCTTACCTACAACATAAAATCGAATTGGAAGAATGTTGTGGACAACTTTCTTGAGTGCTACCACTGTCCAACAGCTCATAAGGATTTTTGTACACTGGTGGATATGGATACTTATAAGGTAACAACACATGGGATATGGTCGAGCCACATGGCCGAGGCAGGCAAGGCGGCAAATACAGCCTATTCGGTATCCGAGGCGACCGTCAAGGATCATGCCGTTTGGTGGCTTTGGCCGAATACCTGTCTGATGCGGTATCCCGGAAGGGGAAATTTTATCATCATGCATATTCTGCCAATTGATGTTGATCATACCTATGAAACCTATGATTTCTTCTTCGAAACTGCCGAACCTGTAGAATCGGAACTTGAAGCCATCAAATATATTGATGAAGTTCTTCAGGCAGAGGATATTGCTTTGGTTGAAAGCGTTCAGCGAGGCATGTCGACTCCGGCATTCATACAGGGAAGGATCGTGCATGATCCTGCTGGATCGGGTAAATCCGAACATGCGGTACATCATTTCCATGGCCTTGTTCTTGATGCTTACGGTGAATGGGTGAACAACGGTGAATAGGCTTGAAGGCAAGAAAGCCGTTGTCACTGGTGGTGCCGGAGGAATCGGAACAGCTATTTGTCAAAGGTTTGTAGCAGAGGGTGCTGAAGTCATCTCGTTGGACATCGCCCAGGCTTTACCTGAAGATTGGTCAACATTTCAGGTGGATATTACATGTCCAGATGATCTTCAGGGTATTTTTGACAAAATCGGCAATCGTTGGGATTGGGTCGATGTTGTGGTCAACGCGGCTGGAATTGAAATCGAAAAGACCATTGAGGAAACCTCACTTGAGGAGTGGAACAGGATTTTTGCAATCAATGTTACAGGCACTTTTCTCGTTTCAAAATTATCTCTACCTCTTCTCAGAAAATCCGGTAAGGGAAACATCATCAATTTTGGATCCTATGACGGCTTCATAGCCGATCCGAAACTCGCTGCTTATTGTGCTACCAAAGGGGCTGTTCATGCCCTGACGAAAGCCATGGCTTGTGATCATGGGCCCGAAGGGATCAGGGTAAATGCAATTTGCCCCGGATTTGTCGAGACCCCGATGCTAGAGAGTTTTGTTGGGGAAAGCGGGAGTATTGAGGAGCTGAAAAGGGATATTGAAAAGATACACCCAACCCATACCATGGGGCAACCTGAGGATATAGCAAGTTTGGTGTTATGGCTGGCTTCGGATGAAGCAAGATATGCCTCCGGACAATTGTGGATCATGGATGGGGGACTTACAGCTCAGGTTCAACAAATGAATTTGTAATCAAAATACAATCAGCAAATTACACTTTCCAAGATGCAGGGAATCTGTAATCTTGAGTAATTCAATTTAATTCTTATGAGGTAGTAATGTCAGATAACAGCAACCAAGCGTTGGATTTTCTTCTGACCCGAAGATCACGTCCCTTTTTGATACTAAAGGAGCCTGTACCAGACAAGGAAGAATTGAATACCATTCTGACTGCAGCCGCCAGAAGTCCCGATCATGGCAAGCTTGAACCCTGGAGGTTCATCGTTCTGGAGAAACCGGCCATGCCCAGGCTTGCAAGAATCCTTCAGGAAAGGGGTGAGCAGCTAGGCAAGGCTCCTTCCCTGCTTGCCAAGGCTTGTGAGGTGTTCGAGGTTGCCAACTTGATTGTTGTCGTTGTCTCCAAACCCAACAAGGAAGCGAAAATACCCTTGATTGAGCAAACTCTTTCAGCTGGGGCTGTTTGCCTATCCCTCCTCAATGCCTCACTTGCTACTGGTTGGGGAGCAAACTGGTTGACGGGATTCGGTGCTCATGATGAGGAATTCCGAAGCAGGGCCCTTGGTTTGTCCACAGATGAATATGTTGCTGGGTTCATACATATTGGAACTTCAACCACCATACCTCCTGACCGTCCCAGACCGGATATAGATACAATTACTACTTGGGTTAATGAGTGAAACAGGCAGTTTGATCTACCCTGATTATTCACTAGGTTACAGCACTCAACATTCTGTCATTGAGGTCTTGCAATTGAGGAGTAGCAGGTTCCACATCCAGTTTGGTAACCGGTAACTTTTCCCGCAATAGATCATGGTAAGATAGGACGCCTTTCTCCAGATAGGAAAAAATAACCTTGTCATAGGCTGAAGATTTGGTAGCCTCACTGACCCAAACCGACAGCATACTATCTTCTTTCGAAGTTTCCCTGTCAATCCTGCCACTCAGATAGCGGGCAAGTTTCATTTCCCTTGATTCATCCTTATGATGAAATACACCTCCTCGTTGCAAGGTAAGCGTAGGTGTTTGGGGAATTTCCTGATAGAAAATAACACAATCAGGATAGAAGCCCAAAACCAGATTGGGAAAAATACCAATATACAGCCAGATATTTCTATGCGATTCCGGGAGGTCATTATTTTCCGGCAATATATTCAGGTAATTTCTTACACTCCAGTGTTTTCTGGGCCCAGGTGTAAATCTTCCAACCGACCTGCTGGTTTCACCTTTCATTGTTTCATCATGGTAATCCTTGCCATAGAGGTCATTTAATGCCGGATGAGCTTGTGGAACATGATACCCTTCATTGTCAACATCCCTTACCGCTTTCCAGTTGGCTTCGATTCTATCTGTAATACGCCCCTTTGGAGAGGCTATCATGCGATCCAGCCCATAGGGTTGGATTTCCCTGGTATGCCTGTTCATAATTTCGGAAATGGATGCCTGCTTGCCGGGTTTGAACCTGATAAAAATCAATCCATTCCATATTTCAAACTCGATTCTTTTCAATCCAAGGTTTGAAAAATCAGATTCAGAGAAGGTATCCCTTCTGGCGATTCCCCGCAAGGTTCCATCCAGATTGTAAGTCCATCCATGAAAGGGACAGACCATTACCTTATTGCATTGGCCCCTCTTGCCGGAAACAACTCTCGATCCTCGGTGACGGCACAGATTATGAAAAGCATGAATCCGGTTGGCCGAATCCCGAATTACAAATCCCCTCTCTGCTCCAATATCATAGGAAACGAATTCACCGGGGTATTTAATCTCATTGACGTGACAGACAAACTGCCAGTGTGAATAGAATAGGACCTCCAATTCCAGGTCGAAAAGCCCGGGTGAGAAATAGGTCCAGCCCGGGAGTCCTTCACTTTCTGAGATAGAGTTAGGTCTAGTCGGATTTTGGTATGAATTCATAATCAATTGTCAGCAGGGGTTCCAACCTTCTCTGATAAGTTCGGAATTAACTCTTTCGATTGCCCTTCCGAGTTTATCGACTATTTCATCCACCTGCTCCCTTGTCAGGGTCAAACCAGGGGACATGATGTTCAAATGACCTACAGGACGAACTAGCAGACCAAGTTCCTCGGCGACATCGGAAATTCTCTTGCCGATTTGAACTTCTTCTGGAAAACATTCCTTGGTTTGCTTGTTCATGACGTTTTCAACACAACGCATCAAACCCATACCTCGGACATCACCAACCAAGGGCAGGTCCCTGAGTTTCCGCAATTGTTCACCAAAGTAGGGACCAACCTCCCGAACATTCTGAAGGATATTTTCCCGCTTGATGATCTCAATGTTTTTTAAGGCTGCCACACAACATACCGGATGGCCGGAATAGGTAAATCCATGAGGAAAATATCCATTTCCCTGACCTTCTGAAATGACCTCATGGACACGGTCTGAATATATCATGGCGGAAATGGGAAGGTATCCGGATGATAGGCCCTTGGCGGATGTAATTATATCGGGTACAAAGTCGAAGACACTTTCTGATGCGAACCAATGTCCCAGGCGGCCAAAACCGGTGACGACCTCATCTGAAATATAAAGGATATCATGGGTTTTGCAAATGTCCCTGAATCGTTTCAGATATCCTTTTGGTGGTACCAGAACGCCACCAGCACCCATTATTGGTTCGGCGATGAATCCTCCTACCTTGTCTTCACCGATTTCAGCAATTTTATTTTCAAACTCCTTTACCAAATGGTCACAATATTCATCTTCATTCATACCTTCCGGTGCACGGTATTGATCGGGTGCCGAAATGTGATGAATTATATCTGTAATAAAATGAAACTGGGAAGTTCTGTCGGTTTTCTTGCGGCCAAGCGACATGGCGGCATAGGTCGAACCATGATATGCTTGGTGTCTGGCAATAACATGTATTTTTTCCGGATTGCCCTGACATCCCTGATAGTAATGTACCAGCCTGAAAGCCGAATCTACAGCGGTGGATCCACCTGTTGCAAAATGGACCCGATTCAAATCTCCTGGTGCAAGGGAAGCAATTTTTGCTGACAATAGGGCAGCTGGTTCATTTGACATGTCAGTGAAGATGGAGGAATATGCCAGTTTTTTGACTTGCTCAGCGATGGCATCAGCCATTTCCTTATTACCTAAACCTATATTGGTACACCACAGTCCCCCTATGGCATCGAGGTAAGTTTGTCCATTGCTATCCTTTATGTTGTTACCATCACCGCTTTCAATGATCAGAGCTCCCTTTTCATTAAATGAAGGGAATTCAGTAAAAGGGTGGAGGTTATGCCTCAAATCTTGTTCCCAAATCTGTTTGGAAGCGTCATTAACTAGTTCCGGCATTAATACTCCAGTATGAATTTAGTTCTAAGGTTTGAAAATAATTACCAAAAATATTCATTAGCATTTTATACGAAGCAAACAACAAAAAATCGGTAATTTTACATCAGCCCATCTATAGTCGTAAGGTTTGTATAAACCCGTTTATGTACATGATTCAACAGGTGTTTATAAATAGCCAAGAATTTTCCCTCAATCCAAGAAATTTAAAATTTTTCTGTAATCATGGAAAGTAGGTCTAAAGGTGAGAGCAAAAATGATTTTAAATCTGAAATATCAGGTGTCTTGCTCTTATTATCCGTGGTTCATGATTCAGACTCTAACAAATTGATTATTCGTCTGAATCTATTGGTTTAATCAACATTGTGGCATTAAATTCGACGATGGTGCTTCCATAGAAAAACTAATCGCTTCAATGGCAATATTGTTTTCCTCAGCCCAAATGAAAAAACATTTGGGCTGAGGAAGGATTTCAGGAAATTAATCGCTTGAGCCACATTCTATGAAGCTATCGGCAATATTGGAAATCAAATCCAAATATAAATCAGCTCCCAGTTCTAGTCTAGCACCAGTTGGATCGATTTCGTAAACTTTGATATCCGCAACGGACACCACTGTTTTCAACAGATCATCTTCGAACAATGGTTCAGAAAATGCGCATGTAACACCCTCGTCAGATATTTCATCTATTAACCTGCGAATGTGTCTGGCTCCTGGATCTGAACCACTCACATCAGAGATCATGCCGATAGCATTCAAACCATAACGAAGTTCAAAATATTGGAAGGCATCATGGTAAACCATAAACCTTGGATTAAGATCATGAAGTTGATCTTTGATATCCTGATCAAGTTCCAAGATTTTTGCTTTCGCTTGCTCGGCGTTAGAAAGATAGATTTGCTGATTTGTCGGATCTTCGGACATCAAAATGTCGGCAATAATATCTATCCACTGTAAGGCGATATAAGGATCAAGCCAGGCATGGGGGTCTAAACCGCCCTCATCATGTCCATGCCCATGGCCACCGCTTTTGTCTTCGTCACCATGCTCATCCTCACCCTCATGGTCTTCTTCCCTAGCATCGGCCTCATCACCATGCTCATCCTCTTCTTCATGATGGCCTTCTTCCTCGTTTTCATCCTCATCGCCATGATCATCCTCACCCTCATGGTCATCTTCAAATAAGGAACCGGGGTCTCTTATCGGTAAAAGTGAATTTTCAACTTCCTCTAGAAGTGAAATAGCTATGGTACCAGGTGGCAATTCTTCAAAAAATTTCTCCAGGGAGGGTATGACCGCAGGTCCAGACCAGAAAATTATATCTGCTTCAGATATCATCTTAGCTTCCGATGGGCGTATGATGTAATCGTGAGGAGAAACATTTCTGGAGGCAATCAGTGCAGAAGTACCAAGATCACCCAAAACCATGCTCACCAGTGAATGTACAGGTTTAATGTCAGAAACGATATTTAATGATTCGGCTTTTGCAGTTGGTAAAAAAGAAAGCGAAAACAAAAACAGAATAATCGTAAAGGTAAATCGTCTGCTTGAAATAGAAAGCTGTCCAGTTTTCCTTCCAAAATAATTTAATTTAGTTAGGTTCATTAAAAGGATCCTTTTTTGAAAAATTGGTGATTAAATTAATCAGCCCATAATTTTAATGATTAGGAGGCCAAAGGGAAATAATATCCATGATAATTGAAAAAATATTGGGGTGGATAAGTTGATTTTTGGTTTTTCAAGAAAAAAAATTTGGAATAAGGCACATGCTAGATGATTTTGTTGTAAGGTCTACTTTGGGTGGGTTGGCAGTTGCACTGGCTGCAAGTCCATTGGGGTGTTTTGTGGTGTGGCGGAAGATGTCATATTATGGAGATGCAACCTCCCATTCAGCTATTTTGGGTATTTCACTTTCACTGTATTTCAGTATTTCAATTTTTCTGGGTGTGTTCTTGATGGCCTTACTAGCCTCCTTGGTGGTAACCCTTTTTGTTAACAGGTATTATAGTGCCGATACAATCCTGGGGGTATTTTCTCATTCTACCCTGGCATTTGGGCTAATTGCCGTTAACGTTCTGCCTGCCCAAAACGTTAATATTGAATCCTATTTGTTTGGTCAATTGTTGGCGGTTACCAAAATTGATTTGGTTTATATATGGGGCGGTGCAATAACAATTCTTGGTTTAATTTTATTCCGATGGAAAAAACTTTTGATTTCAACGGTAAGTGAAGATTTAACAATAGCTTCAGGTTTGAATCCCAAATGGGAGCAATGGATATTAAATCTAGGATTGGCCATTTTGGTTGCAGTTGCTGTCAAGGTGGTTGGAATATTATTGGTAACCGCAATGATGATAATCCCCCCTGCCGCAGCACGACCTTTGGTCCGTCAACCTGTTGCAATGGTATTAATTTCGACAGTTTTCGGGTGTCTTTCGGTTATTTTGGGGCTTTTGGTTTCTCTGTATATTGATACACCGACAGGACCTTCAATTATTTCCGTTGCAGCAACAATTTTTATTTTAAGCTGGATTGGGGTTTTATTGTACAGGGGAACAAGGTTAACCATGATTATCAAACCAGACAAAACATAAAATGGTAACCAAAACTTATATCAAAATGTAGGTTTTGGTTATTGGAATGTATTTTATGAAAAATACTTTAGGACAATCCTAATTGTCTATTGATCTGGCAATGAGTTCCTTCATTATTTCATTTGAACCACCATAAATCATTTGGACACGAGAATCAGCATACAGACGTGCAATTGGGTAATCCAGCATATAACCATAACCACCATGTAATTGTAAGCACTCATTGATAATTTGGTTTTGAGTTTCGCTACCCCAATATTTCACCATGGAAGCAGTGGCAGCGTCCAGCTCATTGTTTTCTATTCTTTGAATGCAATCATTGACAAAGGTCCGCAGGAGCTCGGCCTGGGTTTTTGCTTCAGCCAATTTAAACCTGGTATTTTGAAGATCCATCAAACGTTTGCCGAAGGCTTTTCGTTCCTGCACATAGCTAATGGTCTGTTCAAGGGCAAAATCTATAGTTCCCAAGGCAGTGATACCGATAAGAAGTCGCTCCCAAGGTAATTGCTTCATCAGTTGATAAAACCCTTGCCCCTCCTCTTCACCCAACAGGTTGGTTCTAGGAACCATAACATTATCAAAGAACAGTTCTGCAGTATCATTTCCCCTTTGCCCCAGCTTGTTCATTCTTGGCCCTCGCCGAAATCCTTCCAGTTCTCGGGTATCAACAAGAATCAATGATACTCCCTGAGCCCCTTTCGATGCTTCAGTTTTGGTTGTCAAAATAATCAGATCGGCCGATCCGCCATTTGTAATGAATGTTTTGGACCCATTGATAAGGTAATGATTTCCCTTCTTCTCCGCTTGGGTTTGAATGGACTGAACATCAGAACCACAACCAGGTTCAGTCATTGCAAGTGCCCCGATTGCCTCGCCGGAAACCAATTGTGGCAACCAGTAGGATTTTTGTTCACATGAACCGTATTTAATCAGGTAATGGATGACAATGGACTGGATACCATAACCCCAACTGCCATCCCCAAGTTTTCCCTGTTCGTAAAGGGCAATGGAATCGAAGCCGTAAGAACCACCACTGCCCTCATACTCCTCTGGTACCGAACCGCCCATTATGCCTATCTCACCAGCTTTTTTCCAAAAATCCCGGTCAACCATGCCATCGGTATCGAACCTTTGCATATTGGGTATCAGGTGATCAGCATAGAATCGCTTGACGGAATCTGAAAACATGGAATGCTCTTCCTGATTCCAGGTTGAGGTTTGGGTAAAAAGTGTCATGGTTTTACAGTTAATTTTCTTAAGCGGGATTGCTTTCTGCCAAAATCAGGCGGGTACCTTGTTGGAAATGTACTGGGCAAATTCGTAATTGGGCCTTTCCAAATGTGAAAGCGGGCCGGGATTGGGAAAATTCGAGAGCATGCCGGCATAAACCCTTTCGGTACATCCCTTGTCCTCATCGTTAACCTCATCAAGTAGAACTCGCAATTCCTCAAAGTGTTTCTGACTCTCCACACTTGAGGCAAATTCCTTGGCCATGCCGCCGCCAAAATAGATTTTTACCCTGCCTGGAGCCAAGGGATAGAGAGACAGGTACCAGAAATATCCAGGAGTCAGGGTGATTAACCAGCTAGGATAGATGGCAAGCAGGTAGGTCATATACCTTCGCTCTCCCTGCAAGGCAGTGTTGTCGGGGTGAGCAACGGAAAGGGTGAAATCTTCTTCCTTCTGCAGCGTATGGTAGTTGAAAGCTTCAAATCCTTCGGGGCATTCGACCTCATCCACTTTCGAGACACCTCCGATTGTAGCAGCATGGCAGACCGGAAGATGGTAACTCTCCATGAAATTCTCGGCAAGAACCTTCCAATTCGTATTCCATTCAAAGGTTTCAAAGAATGCTTGCTCATAGTTTCCCATATCAAAGTCGCCCACCATGGATTCTATCTTGCCCAGCTTTTGGGCAACCGATTCTATATCGGGATTGAGGGAGATAAGAACCCATCCCAGCCATTCCTCGCATCTGATTTGTGACAGCCCCATTTTCTTTCGATCGAAAACCTTGTTCCTTGTCATGGCTGGTGCACCACGTAAGGTGCCATCAAGGTTATAGGTCCAGCCGTGATAGGGGCATACTATTCTTTTGGTATTGCCGCTCCCTTCGAGAAGTTTGGACATGCGGTGCCTGCAAACATTGGCCATGGCACGCAATTTACCGTCCTGGTCCCTGATTACAGTGATTGGTTGTCCCGCAAGTTCTAGCGTGAAAAAGTCTCCCACGTTTGGAAGACCATCAGCCCGACCAGCACAAAACCATTCCTTGGCAAAAATGTTGGATATTTCCCTGTCAAGGAAATCTTGTGAGGTATAAACGCTTTTTGGCATGGCACGGGCAGATTCAAATGGCTGAAATGCTATTTCCCGTAACTCTTTTGCCGGATCAAGAGACGCTTCAACTATTTCCATATCGTTTCTCCAGGTAAGGCTTAAAGCCTATAATCATGGCAGTAAAACAGTTATCATGATTATTTAAATTGGGTAATATCAAACTCTTTTTCCATATCATTAGTTCAAAAAAATCAAACTGCAATTTTTTCATTCATTCCATCAGGAACAAATTTAGCAAAATGGCCTCGAAATTTTAACCATGAATTAGGTTAATGGCCAAATGTAGGGTATCAAGAAACTGGCAACCAGACCTATTATAATATTCAGGGGTAAACCTATTTTCAGGTAATCCTTGAAATCATAGCCGCCTGGTGCATAAACCAGCGTATTGGTTTGATAGCCAATCGGTGTTGCAAAACTGGCTGAAGCAGAAATCATGACTGCTACAACCAGGGCCCTGGGATCAATCCCCAAATTCACTCCGACCCCTATCGCAATTGGGGTAACAATAATTGCAACAGCATTGTTGGAAACCATTTCGGTCAGTATCGAAGTAATGATGTAGATAAACCAAACCATGAAAAATGGATGAAGACCAATCATCAACGGACTGATAATGCCATCCAGCACTTCGACCGCTCCAGATAATTCCATTGCCTTTCCAATACCGAGCATGGACCAGATCAAAACCATCAGCCTGCCATCAGCAAATGAAAAGGCATCTTCAGCTTCTATGCATTTAGTAATTAATACAACGGCGACACCAAGGATAGCCAAGAGAGCTATGGGGGCTATGCCCAAGGTTGCCAGAATCACGATTACACCCAAGGTTGTAATGACAATGGGTGCCTTGTTTCTTCGATATGGTAAAGTTGAGGGTTTGGTAATTTCAATCAACTTTTGATCCTTGGACATTCGGTTCATGTCTTCAATGGCACCTTCGATCAAAAGCGTATCACCTACCCTGAGTTCAACATCAGAAAATTCCGTGAGATGTTTTGCGGCATGTCGGTGCAGTGCAATGGGGTAAATGTTGTAATTCTGTCGAAGATTCAATTCGCCCAAGGTCTTGCCTATCATGCGACATCCTGGTGAAATCAAAGCCTCAAGTGTCTGTGATTGTTTGGATGATACCTTTCTGATCGAAGATTGGATATCATCCTCTTTATTTTCAGACGATGACTCACCCCCGTTTTTTTCGGAAGCTTTCATTAAATTTCCACCCCCGAATACCTCATCCAATTCCGTTGCTTGGGTTCGCAATACCAATCTGTCTCCAGCCTGTAATTCCAAGGTTTGGATTTGCGGTTTAAGGGAAGTCTGATCACGAATTATATCAACAATTCTGATGCCTCGTTTTCGAAAGAAATCGGCTTTGCTCCCGATTTGACCTATCAAGGGACTGTCGTTGGGCAGTATTACTTCCACGAAAAACTTCATGGTGGTTCTATCGCGTAAAAGTTCAGATAACGATTCTCGGTCGGGTAACAGTCTTGGGGCAAATATCAGTAAATACACGAAACCTGTTGCCACGAGAACCACGGCCAAAGGGGTTATTTCAAAGAGAGTAAACGGTTCCAATCCATTTTCCCGTGCAACTCCATCTACAAGAAGGTTGGTTGAAGTACCAATCAAGGTGCAGACCCCACCCAATATCGAGACATATGAAAGTGGTATCAGCAACTTGGAGGAGGAAGTTCCCAGTTCCTTGGCAACCTGAATAACGATCGGAATCATCATTACGACAACCGGGGTGTTGTTCATGAATGCTGAAGCAAATACAACCAGAAAGGCAAGTAATCCGATTGTTAATTCAGGGTGTTTTTTTCCTCCCCTAAGAATAATGAATGTAACTGAGGACAAGGCCCCGGTACGTACCAATGCACCAGACAGGATGAACATTGCAAAGATAGTCCAAGGAGCAGGATTCGAAAAAACCTGTAGTGCTTCATCAAATGGGAGAATGCCCAATACAAGAAGGACAGAGGCACCTCCCAATGCAGTTACCTCGACAGGTAGATACTGCTTTACGAAAAGTACAAACATGCCTATCACGACACATCCGACTACAAGAGGAGATCCGTAGATTGCTATGAGTTCCATTCGTTTCCGTCAATTCAATCAAACCTACCAAGTTGGCTTGATTATATTCAATTTATGTTTCAATCAAAGAGTTTTGCCAGAACTTCCATGGGTACGATAGCTTCAAATGAATTGATTGATCTTGTTATCCTGTCACTTGTCCGGATCAAAATCATAAAGCCATTCGTGATCCGGTGAATTGGCAAACCGCCATTTGCGAATTGGACCGGCCATGACATTCAGATAGTACATTTCGTAACCAAAAGGTGTTCCACAAGGGTGATGTCCCTTGGGAACAAGAACCACATCGTGGTTTTTGACACATATGGTTTCATCAAGCTTTCCATCATCGGTAAATACCCTTTGAAATCCGAATCCCTGCGGTGGATTCAGACGATGGTAGTAGGTTTCTTCAAGGTATGTAATGTTTGGATAGTCATCGACATCATGCCTGTGAGGAGGGTAGGAAGACCAATTACCTTGAGGTGTAAAGACTTCTGTCACCAGCAAACTGTCTGCTTCATCTTGGTCCTCCATGGCAATGTTATTAATTTTCCTGAGGTTGGAACCCTTGCCCCTAACCAATTGTATGACATCATTCGGGCCTATGACCTTGGGTTTTCTGTCCTTTTTTCCAGGTGCAAGGCAAATTCCTATGACACAATCGGTTTCTGCCAAACCCTGCCATTCATGGTTGGGAGGAATGTATAATGAATAGGGTGGCTTCTTTTCAAAGACATCCATTCGATCCCCAAGGACACCGAAAGTGGGGAATCCATCAACTTCCAGTTCGATTTTCCCTTCAATGACAACAATTATGGCTTCGTTACTTTTGGTTTCCTCGTGAACTTTGTCCCCCTTTTTCAGATTGTACACACCAAATCCAACATATTTCCAATTGGCTGTGGATGGGGAAATGTCATGAATTTTGCCTTGACAGATTTTGGGTCTTCTAAGTAGGTGTGACATACGTGTTCCCTGCAATTATTTTTATTCCCCAGGATTCATGATGAGCCATTATTCCATTGGTTGGAATGAAACTTCAACCATTCGGAGATTTCTTTTTCAGCTACCGAATGGGTGACATTACCTGATAACCATCTGCCAAAAAGTTCCCTTAATCCATTCCACAAGATAATTTTTCCGTTTTGCGTACTTCCTGCATCGATATACCTTGATAAATCATTTGCTTCGATTGGTGTAAGCCCTTGATCGAGAGTTAAAATACCCAGTGAGTATGGGTCTTTGTCGAGAATAATCCTGTTGAAAGGACCCAACTCAGAATCATCGGCTTCATTAAGTATCCAAAAATCTGGCACAATGTCCTGCTTCAAAATGGATTTTATAACGTTAAGCCTGATATCTATTTCACTGGTTTCAAAATCCAGTTCCAAAGCGAGATTCAATCGGTTTCTTCTTGTATTTCCAAATAACCGCTTTAATGATGCTACTTGATCATCAATACTCCCTTTGGAATCATCTTCAATCAAAAACTTTATCTTTACGGTATGTTCCAGGGGCCATTCTGAAAGGTTTTCGCAATTGTTTTCAACTTTGAGCAAGGTATCCTTTCCGACAACACCCACAGATCTAATTACCAGCAAACCCTGACCTGTTGTTTCATCCAAAAGTGAACGGCTTTGGTTGGCAGGAAGGATCACGCCATAATGATTGCCTGAGGAACCAGCTGAAAGCAGGCATTTCACAATAATTCCCTTGAATTGTTCTACCAATCGGGATGCATCATGCCCAATTGCAGGTACGGATTCCAAATTCATGCCCTCAAGGGAAACGATCGTCAATTCCTTCCAATAGGTTCGACGTGTGGTTGACCAATGTATTTGCTCCAGCAAGAATTCATTCCTCAACGAACTGGTCTGGGAACCATGCTCAAGAAAATACTCAAGCTCCTGAAGAGATGGATAGGCAGGTGTACAACCATGTCTGGAGACGGCAAAGGCACCACACGCATTGGCAAATTTGAGAGAGGTTGATAGGTCCTCACCGGTCAACCATCCCTTGAGGAAACCGGCCATGAAACCATCACCGGCGCCCAGGACATTGAAGACTTCTACATTGAAACCGGGACCTGATTCACCTTGCTCCAAGGATTCGGGGATTTCTGCCCGAAAGGCCACTGCACCTATTGGTCCTCGCTTGCAAACCAAGATGGCATTGGTCATTGTCCTTAAATTTTTGAGTGCAGTTAGGGTATCACTTGAACCTCCTGCAATATGGAATTCCTCTTCGGTACCCACAATCAGATCGAATAATCCTACAGTCGATTGAAGGGTGGCAGTTACAGTACCTGAGGCGACAAAACGATTCTCACCATCATCATGTCCACCCAATCCCCACAGGTTGGGTCGGTAATCAATATCCAATGCTGTTTTGGTGCCAACTTCCCTGGCAATCAGCAAAGCCTTACGGACGGCTGCTGCAGTATCGGGATGTGAAAGATGAGTACCAGTTGCACAAAGACATTTTGTCTTCGCAATAAATTCAGGATCGATATCCTCTTCCGTCAAACCCATATCGGCACAATTTTCCCGATAAAATATCAGGGGGAAAGTGTCTTCATCCCTGATTCCCAGCAAAACCAGGGCAGTTAGTCTCTCAGGATCAGTTTTAACCGCTGTTACATCAACTCCTTCCCTGATCAACTCCTCCCTTATGAAACGGCCCATATGTTCGTCGCCAACCCTGGTAATGAGAGCCGTGGCAAGTCCCAGCCTTGATCCTCCAGCAGCAATATTGGTGGGAGAGCCTCCAATGTATTTTTTGAAGGAACCCATATCCTCAAGGCGTCCTCCAACCTGCTCACCATAAAGGTCTACGGAGGATCGACCAATGGTAATTAGATCAAGCGTTTTTTTATCCATATCCAACTTTTCCAATACCCCTAATGTAAATTGGTGAGTATATATGACCACTATGGCCAACTCAACAGGAATGAATGCTATTTCAAAAGAATCGAAGGAAGTCAATGCTGTTCAGTTTTGCAATGTTGTCAAGTCATTCGGTTCCACCAAAGCACTCAGTGGATTGAATTTGGAGTTGAAGCAGGGTGAGATACATGCTCTTCTAGGTCCCAATGGTGCAGGAAAAACAACTGCAATCGGTATCATGACCGGCATCAGAAAGAGTGATTCAGGTTCCGTATCCATATTGGGAGGAAATCCCTGGGACAAATCCATCAGGTTACAGATGGGACTGGCACCTCAGGAATCCGGTTTTCCCGACAATTTGCGTGTTTCCGAAATTCTTGATCTGGTAAAGTCTCATTTTCCCAAACCCATGACCGATGATGTGTTGTTTGCCAGATTCCCATTGGAAAAACTCAAGAACAAACAGACAGGTGGATTGAGTGGAGGACAGAAAAGATTATTGGCAGTTGCACTTTCATTCATTGGTAATCCCAATCTGGTGTTTTTGGACGAACCAACTACGGGGCTTGATGTGGAATCCAGACAAAACATTTGGAAAGCAATTCTTGATTATCGTGGATCGGGTGGTACAGTAGTTTTAACCACTCATTATTTGGAAGAGGCTGAAGCACTTGCTTCGAGAATAGTCGTTATAAATGAGGGAAAGAAACTCGCCGACGGAAGTCTGGAACAAATTCGTGATTTGGTTGGAAGCAGCAGGGTTAGTTACAGAGGTGATCTGCCGACCATGTTGGATGGTGCAACTCATATCAAGCAGCAAGATGACAGGGTGATTATTATCACTAATGACTCTGACCTGGTGATCAGATCAATGGTTCGTAATGACCTCGAATTTCAGGATCTTCAAATAAGGCCCGCAAATCTGGAAGAAGCATTTTTTACCCTTTTAGATAACAGCAGGCAGAAATGATCCTGTACCAGTATTTTAAAACATGCCTGTTGGGTTTGATAAGAACCCCAAGTTATTCCCTGGTTACCATTCTCGTACCATCAGTCATTTTTGTCATTGTGGGAGTTACCTTTTCTGATAGCCGTCAGGAAGCAAATTTTGCCCTCGGGTCTTTCTGTGTATTTTCTTCACTGGGAGTAGCCTTCTTCCAGTTTGGGGTAGGAATTGCCAATGATAGGGAATCGCCTTGGGAACAATATGCCAGGGTTTTGCCGGTACACCCTCTCAGCAGATTGTTAGCAACAGTTCTGGCATCTCTGGTGTTTGTATCGGTTTCAATTTGCATCCTGATTGTTGTTGCCTTTCTGACAACAGATATTGGCATGCCAACAAATTCCTGGTTTAAAATGTTGTTCGGTGTTTTTGTTGGAGTTTTTCCACTTGCTGCAATGGGTTTGACGATTGGTTATTGGTGTTCTCCTAAGGGAGCCTTACCCGTAGCCAATTTGCTTTATATCATTCTAGCTTTTCTTGGAGGCATATTTTTTCATCCAAGTTTGATGCCCGAGTTTATGAATTCAATTTCCATTTATTCACCCGTAAGGCATATTGTTAATTTGACCCAGGCGGGGATTAGTGGGGAGCCTTGGACAACGGAACCATTCTTGATATTACTTGCCTACACCATTCTTTTCCTGATTTTGGCTACTATGGGATACAGACGGGATGAGGCTATAAAGTACAGGTGAATCAACCAGTTCCAGTAACTTCTATTTGGCGTGTATATCGAAGCGTATAAATCTGAGAAAAAATTGCTTTAATCAAAACCAAGGAATTTTGAATATTCATCAAGGTTCAAACGTGGTGTTTTAAAGTTGTTAGCAGGGTTATTGGGATCCGCATAACCAACCGCAATTCCACAAACGACGATTTCATCATCCGGCAAGGTCAAATGCTCATGGACAAGATCACCATAATTAGCCAGAGCACCAATACCACAACTTGACAACCCTTCGGTTTCAATACCGATCAAAAGATTTTGGATAGCCATTCCCAGATCCATGAAACAGCCTTTACCCATTCGCTTGTCAACGCTGACAACCATCCCTACAGGGGCCCCAAAAAAAAGGTAATTGTGTTCGAACTGTTTTTTTCTGGCCTTGATATCTCTTTTGGCTATATTGAGAGCATCATACAAGCCAAAGCCGGTCGCCCTTTTTCTAGCCAGAAGATACTCAGGCAACGGATTGGGAAAATATGAATATTCCGAAACGCCTGGACGTTCATCCCTGATAGCTTGTATGAGGATATCTGTTAAATTTTCCAAAGCATCCGAAGTGAGAACCGTAAACCTCCCGGGTTGTAGATTTGCACCACTTGGAGCACTTCTGGCCAATTGCAAGATTCTTTCTAGGGTTGATCTGGAAACAGGACCAGGAAGGAAACCACGAATTGATCTCCTGGCAAGTACTATCTCCTGAAGGTTTGTCTTAGCCATTCCGGGAAATCACGGATTCCGGTCTGTATTTACACAAGAGCATAATGATCAAACTGGAAATAATGGCCTTGATAAGGTCACCTGGAACGAAAATCATGACCGAGTAGATAATGTGGACAAGAGTTTGTTCCAATACCAGGTACATGCCAAAAATTCCCGGAATGTAAACAACGATTATGCCTCCAATTACAGATGCAAACAAACCGATCGCAAAAGGGTGAGTTTTCCTGAAATGTTCCATGATCAACCCACATACGAATGCTCCAATTGGCCAGCCGATCAGAAAACCTCCTGAGGGTGAGAAGAATAGTCCCAATCCCCCGCGACCCCCGGCCAATAAGGGAACACCCAATGCGATGAGGACTATCAGTAAAAGACTGGCAAGACCCCCTCTCCAACTACCCAAAATGCAGCCACTAAGCATGACGCCGAGTGTCTGAGCTGTAATTGGAACACCAAATGCCAAGGTAATGATCGGGATAAAACCCAAGGCTGCTGTCAAAGCCGCAAAAAGGGCAATATAAGCAATATTTCTTTCCATGGTCCGCCTAACTAGCTATTGATTGATCGTCGTGCCTTGATAGCTTCGGCAACATGATCTGCATCATCCAGTGCAAAACATATCAATGGAAAAACTAATCTCCAGGTAGGCCTTTTCAAGGAGCGGCTTCGCCATGAAAAATTCAATCTTCTAGTGATTTCCAATAAATTGGGAACCGACCTGATTACCAATCCGAAAGTTAAACCCAAAAATGACAAATCCAACCCGATTTTCCTGAGGGGTTTTACCAGTTTCTCAATCAGGACAATCATGTCATCCAATTGAGAGGTCATGGTCACCAGATTGGCAAGGCAAATGACAATCATGAATTTTACCAGCAAAACCATACCTTGGACAATAGCACCCGTGAAAATATGCCAAAGCAATATAATCACCATGAAGGGTATTATTGGGGTAAGATTTCTAATGACCAGCTTGAAAAAATCAACACCGGGTATCAGTTTGAGGAGGAATAATACCAGAAACAATGCCGTGAGAATCAGATGGTTTTCCAACTGATAGACAATAATTGTAGTGATGGAGAGGATAGCCAGTTTCCATACAACTGGAAGATTATGGTAAGGTGTCTTAATTGGAGAATTCAAACTCAACATCTTCGTCACCAATCCGATACATTTCCTGTTTGAATTCATCCAGTACTTTGGAAGGGGGTCCATCCATGATGATTTTACCCTTTTCGAGCCATATTACCCGATCATAATCAATCAGGGTATGGGGATCATGCGATATCAGCAGAATTGTTTGATCCAGTGGCGCCAAAAATCGCTCCAATATTCTGACCGTAGGGATGTCCGGACCGGTAAAGGGTTCATCCAATAAAATAATCGAGGGTTGCATGGCCAGAACAGACAAAAGGCAAACCAGATGCTTTTGACCTTCCGAGAGGGTTGAAACAGGTCTTTCAGCCCAATGGGATTTGCCGAAATTCTCCAATATCCTCAATGCAAATACTTTTGCCTCTTCCCTCGAATGGCCAATATTGTTCAAACCAAAGGTGAGTTCCTGCAAAACCGTAGGAAAAATTATCTGGTGATCAGGATTTTGGAATACCATTCCTATTGTCCTGATTGTATTCTTCCGGTCTGCAAAAACATCAATATCATTGACAAATATATTGCCACTGGAAGGTTTGATTAATCCTCCAATCAATCTGATCAGGGATGATTTCCCCGAACCGTTGCGTCCAACTATTCCTATCCGTTTTTCGGTTATTTCAAGATTGAGATTTTGGATTATAGTTTTGTCATTAACCTTGAAACTGACGTTATTTAAGGAAATCCTGTTCTCTATTTTATTATACATGAGTATTGTCAGGAAGGATTAACTTACAGTGCAAATCCGTTTGTTCGAACTGCTAATATAAGGAAGTCTCGATATCATTTGCTGCCTGCTTGACAATTTTAGAGTGACTTTCTGAATGTGTATTCAAAATACTCAATGTTACACATAGGCTTTTGAAACCCAAAACAACATTCGAAATGGAGTTAAAATAAATTCAATTGCCAGTTTTTTGGGAATACCTTCTTGTTTTATTAAGTATTGGTTAATGGTTTGTATCACCAGAATTGGTCTATCCCAAATCCATAATGTTCCAATCTCGAGAAACGCAATACTTCATCAATTAAACTCGAACGGCTTTCAAGAAAGCATCAAATTCACTGTCCTTTATTGATACTGTATGCTCCTCACCAGGATAACCTCCAGATTCAACATCTGCCTTAAATTCCTTGAAAGCGGTAATTCGTTCGCTCTGCAAACGCTCAAATTCCGGTGCAAAATTACGGTACATCTTTCCGTGTCGTGGCTTGTGGTTCTTGCCATATCCGCAAACATCTTCGGTAAATAGATATTGTGCATCAGCATTTTTGCCAGCACCCATTCCAAGCATTATGAGAGGGGAGTTTTCAGTCAAGAATTTGGCTACTGGTTCTGGAACAACCTCTAGTTCTGCTCCAAAAACACCAATCTTTTCCAGCATTTTGGTGTGTTTCCAGAGGGCTATGGCCTCTTCTGAAGTCTTGCCGACTGCACGCCAACCGGTCCAGGTGATATAACTTGGTATCAAACCAATGTGTCCAACTACAGGCAGATGGTTGTCACAAAGAACCTTTTGAATATCGTAGGAGGCAGAACAATAATAGGCATCACCTCCAATCCCAGCATAATGGAATGCTGCTCGCAGATAGTCTTCTGCAGTCGCAATCGGACGACCTTCAAAGCGGCCCCAGCCACCATAGGGCAATCCAACTTGTACGAAACAATCACCCGCTGCTTCCCTCATTTGCTCATCAAAGAAACGACCTTCAATTGAAAGCATATGAATCCCAGCTTTAGCTGCAGCATCAGCTTCTTCGTGAGTAGTAACGAATAACATGGAGATTTTTTCGCCACGTTTTTTCATTGCACGGATATCTTCAACATGAGGACGGTTGTGATACATGGAGTTACTCCTTTTTTTGTCTATGACATTTGAAATCCTAGTTGTTTCAATGCGTAAACCAAGCTACAAACCCTGACCTTGCTTTTCAAATATCTTGAGGCTTGTAATCAGCGAGTGCCGAAGGCATAACGCTTTTTATTAGTGAAACGGATTTCTCCAAACCTTCCAAAGAATTGAGTATGACGTCTTCGTGCTCTATTGCTAGCCAGCTATCGTATCCATTCATCCTTAGCCGGAAACAAAACTCCCTCCACCATTGTTCACCATGCCCATAGCCAAGCGTGATATAAGACCAGCTACGAGCCGGGATATTCATTAGCGATCCATTTTCAAGCAATGATGTTGTAGCCTGTACTGAGGGATTGATAAAGGTATCTTTTGCATGAACATGATAAATTGCACTGCCAAGTGCCTCAACGGCAATCAGTGGATCTGCACCCATCCAGAAAAGATGCGAAGGATCAAGATTCGCACCGATCAAAGGCCCGACCGAATTTCGCAATTTGAGTAGAGAAGGAACATTATAGACGCATTGATTACCGTGAAGTTCCATGGCTATCCTTTCGATACCATTCTCTCTGGCCAAAGACATGATCTCTGTCCAGAATGGGATGAGTTTTTCTTCCCATTGGTAACGTAGAATATCCTGTGTTTCTGGTGGCCAACTACTGACTACCCAGTTGGGCGTAGTGTCGTTTTTTGATCCTGCCGGTAATCCGGACATACTGCAAACCGTTTTTATTTCCATTTCACCAGCAACACGGATGGTATTCTTTAGGTCTTCACACTGTTTTGGATCTATTGGATGAAGAGGGTTACCATTGGCATTGAGGCAAATTATCTCCAATCCTCTGTCGTTAAATGCTTTTTTGAAGGCCTTTTGCTTTTCTGAACTGCCAAGCATTTCATTCAAATTGAAATGAGGTGCAGTAGACCAGCCACAAGTATTGATTTCAACACCACTCACTCCCAGACGGACGGCATGGTCAAGCATTTCATCAAAAGGAACGGCTCCCAAGCTGTCCGAAACAAATCCAAGTTTCATGCCATTTCTCCTTTGCGAGTTCGATATAATGCCGGTTTGGGAATCGTCCTGATAGTGTGTTTTGCCCCCGAATGTAGAGCCTTTATTCCGAATTCAGCTACCAAAGCAGCACAATATCCATCCCAGCAATCACTTGCAATTTCCGGAAAACTCCCCGTTTTGACAAAATTTAAAAATTTACGGTTTTGACGAACATATGCATCATGAAAACGACCTCGCCAGTCGGTATCATAACTTGTGCTCGAAGAAAATTTGATATCGGTTCTCGTATGTGCCTGGTTGTTTATGGAAATGCTACCAGTTTCCCCAACCAACTCAGCACGGACATCATAACCGTATGTGGCATTATTGTTTATTTCAATTGTAACTAGTTGATCGTCAACCGTTTCCAAAACCATAATTACAGGCGCAACCCTACCATCTGTTCTGTGGGGTTTAAATGCGGTAATTGAAGCAAATTCCGTGCCGAGCACGTATCGTGCCACGTCAAACTCATGGGGAGCGGAGTTGCTGATGGCCATGCTAGCACTGAAATCGGAGGTAGGAATTTCCACATTGCGGTGAAAATTATGCATCATCAATGCCCGACCAAGATTGTTGTTATCCAAAGCTGCTTTCATCTCAACATAAGACTGATCAAAACGCCGCATGAATCCCAACATCACATAACGGGCACTGGAGTTCCTCTCTGCTGCCATTACTTCAAGGCATTCAATGGAAGAATCAGACAATGGTTTTTCACACAATACACGTTTACCTGCTGTGATACAGGCTTTTGCAAGAGGAGCATGGGTAAAATCTGGTGAGGAGATGATCACAGCATCAACATCACCACGAAGGATTACCCCTTCAGGATCAGTCGAAATATCTTGTGCCCCATGGGCATCTGCTACAGACTTGGCCTTGGATTTGTCCATGTCACATATAACCTGGAGTTTGGCTCCCGGCAGGTCCTCAACTACTATTTTAGCATGGTCACTGCCCATTATTCCTACACCGATGACTGCAAGTTGGATAGACATAGGTCTATTCCAGTAGTCAAATGGCTATATCGGAAGTGATATTTGATTCGAGATCAGCCATGCTTTCACCCCCTGCCATAAGATCAGTTATCTCCTCACGGGACTTTTCACCTTTACGGAAATCTGCAGCAATGGAGCCTCTGATCAAAACGGCGAAGTGATCACCCACGGCCAAGGCATGCATAACCTGATGGGTTATGAAAATTACAGCAAGACCACGACGCTTGGCCTCATTCACGATACGAAGAACATGGGCAGCCTGTTTAACGCCAAGCGCAGCTGTCGGTTCATCAAGAATTAATACTCTGGCACCGAAGTATACAGCTCGAGCTATGGAAAGTGATTGTCTTTCACCACCTGACAAGCCACCCACGAGACGATCACCATCATCAACACGCGTAATTCCAAATTCCTGAAGTTCCCTGATTGAGATTTTGTTGGCACGACGCCGGTCATACATTTTAAACGGGCCCCAACCCTTGGTGGGCTCTACCCCAACGAAAAAATTACGGCCGATGGACATCAGGGGATAGGTACCCCCGAATTGATGAACAGTAGCTATGCCACGGTTATGTGCATCACGGGGATTCCTGAACTGGATTGGTTCCCCATCCATCAGAATCTGTCCGGCATTCGGTATGTAAACGCCGGCAAGTGTTTTTATCAGGGTTGACTTGCCAGCTCCGTTGTCCCCTAAAAGACAAAGTACTTCACCTTCATGGACCTTGAGTGTAATATCATGGAGGACGTCAATTGGGCCGAATGATTTGTCGACATTGCGCAACTCCAAGATGGGAATTCTGTCTGACATGACCTGAACCTCCTTCATCTCTTCGTGGTTGACATGGTTGTCGCCATTCTACGGAAGGTATTGTTCATAAGAACCGCTATCAGAAGCATTACCCCAATGATGAGACTTGAAAGATTGCGGTCAAAAGGAGTGTAACCAATGCCTTGTTGAACGATCCCCAGTGTCGCAGTACCAAAGAAAATACCAGGAACGGTACCGAAACCTCCTGTCAAGAGGACACCTCCGACAACTACGGCAATAATGGTGTTGAATATCAGTGCAAAATTTGTAGTGGTTGTTGCCGAATTCGACAGAATTGTTTCAGATACTCCTGAAAGTGCAGCAGCCATTGATGCAAGCATGAACAGGGCTATCTTCAGCCGATTGATGGGAACACCTGCATTGCGGGCACTTTCCTTGTCACCACCAAGGGCAAAGATCCAGTTTCCCCAGGGAGAATGATGTAAAACCAGAAAGAACACTATGGCGAGACCAACCCACCAGAAGACCGAGGATTGAAATCCCCAGAAGTGATAGGCTCCGAACAGTTCCTTTGCCCAGTCCGGTGAGTAAAGGGCTTGTGTTGTCCTGTCGGTTAACAGGAGCGACAAAAATAATGTGAGACCGCTGACAGCAAAGAGTGTTGCGAGGGTTACTATAAGGGAAGGAACATTGGTCCGAGTTACGATAGTCCCGTTTACCCAACCAATAAATGCGGCGATAGCAAATGTAATTAGTAGGCCCATTAGGATTGGTAACCCGTAATGACCGCAGGCGATGGCAATCGACATCTTGGCTGCAGGTACTACGGCCCCAATGGAAATATCAAGTTCTCCCGCGATCATCAGAAATCCTACCGGAATTGCTATAATGCCTACCGTGGAAGCAGCATTGACCCAGCTTGAAGTACCAAAGGGAGAAAGAAAATTACGGTCAAAACCGAAATACCCAAAGAATGAAAAAACAAGCAGCATACCAACAAAGGCTCCAACTTCAGGACGCCTCAAAATGGCAATGATTGAACTCATCATTGTCCCTTTTGTCACGTTATCAGTGGAATCATTAGTGCTGTAAGTTGAATCGCTACTCACTTCGTTTCCCTTCTCGTTGATCTGCTAATATACATTCAGATTACAATAATCAAAAATAATATTTTCTGTGGGAATTATGAAGGCACCCGGCTTGAGGCCGGGTACTATAATTTTATCTATCGTGCACCGAGAGCAACACCTGCCAGTGCGCTTTCGATATTCGAGGCATCAACTATTGCCGGACCAGTCAACACGGGTTCGGTAACTATCTCGGTACCAAAGGCGAGATGGGCAAACAGCGTTGAGACTGCTAAAAATCCCTGTAAGTAAGGCTGTTGGTCAATCGCCATTGTCTGGGTACCAGCTGAGATTCGGTCAAGGACTGCCGGGCTGAGGTCGAAAGTACCAACCATCACACGGTCACCAGCACCTATCTGAGCTACTGCATTCGTAGCAGCATCAGAGGCCCATGCGGCAAGAGTGATAACGGCATTGATTGAATCGTCCCCCACAAGTTCAGCCTTGATGGCTTCCGCCGTGCCTGTTACGTCTCCATCGAGATTGGCAGGAACACGAAGGATCACAACTTCAGCTCCAGCACCGGAACCACCGTCTGCAACACCTTGGCACCTAGCCTCAAGGTTGATTGCTCCAGGAATCTGGATATGGCAAAGAACCTTCTTTGCACCGTGCTCAGCCATGTATTTGCCTCCAGCAACACCAGCAATATATTCATCTGAACCGAAGTAATTCAGTGCACCTAGCTCCTCCTGCAGGTCGGAACCAGCATTGTACATTGTTATCACGATTCCTTTTTCACGTGCTGCTTGCAGGGCTGGGACCTGTGATTCAGGGACCCATACAGGGCTTGCAATACCATCAACATCTTGTGCCACGGCCTGATTTACCAAATTCACCAAGTCGGGGCCAAAGTTATCGTAATTCTGAGTACGAAGATAGTTTACGCTACCGCCATTTGCTTCGACCATGGCAGTCGCATCGTCTACTCCCTTCTTGATCAGGTTCCAGAACCCGTCCTCAATCGAACCACCTATGACAGCAATGCTCTGTGCCCAGACACCTGTTGCCATGACTGTAGCGGTAGCAAATACTGCGAGTGCTTTCATTAGTTTCATTTTAATTTTCTCCTAGTTTCAGCTCACTCTTCCAGCGAGCATTTGGTTATGCCTTGCGGCGTAGACTGAAGTTAAACAAAACCCCAGATTTTACTGTTACCGGTAAAATGGAAACAGATAAAATTCGCTTTTCGGATGAAATTGTGCTCGCTTATCTGGATTTCATCCTCTCCTTCTTTTTCCTATACCTCTCCTTCAAAAGTTCATCGGCCTCTTTTGATCCGTCGTGCCAGTATCCAAACCACTTGTCAAGAGGAATCAAACCATCTGCACCGTAATTGACCTCAAAATATTTGTGGTGCAGGTAATGAACATATGCATGGCTATCCAGAGTAGTTTCGTCGGTGATTTCCAGTTTTTCGAAACCAATGTGACCATTAATTGCGCCAAAACCAACAACATTACTGTTAAACATCATTACAATCGGGTTCGAGGGGATAATCAAATGCCAGAAAATCTCGCCGAAATAAAGCAAATGTTCAACAGGGTGCATTGACAGTGAAGACCAGGGGCTGGGATTAATCGAGTTGTGGTGGACCGAGTGAACATATTTGTAAAGAATTGGTGTGTGGATCAGGCGATGAATAAAGAAAAAATGAAGTTCATGGATAGCTGGAACCAGCAAAGTCAAAATAATTAGCCAGAACCAATTATCGTGCCAATTAACCCATCCAAATAAATGAATGCCATTGGCAAAACAGCATAGTATCACCACTTCAATCGCTGTCCAGATGGGAATGCCGATGAAGAAACTACGAAGAAAATTATCCAGATTCTGACTCTTGAACCAAAATACATCAGAAGGGTTTTCGGAGGGAAATCGGGAATTGTATTTGAACCGAATCTCCTGCTTTCGCCTGATATAATAAAACAGTTCGATTCCACCATAAAGTAAAAAAATTCCGGCCAGATTAACAATAAGAAGATAAAGCACCCACCCCCATGTAATGGTTTTCAGAGTTTCTATATCAGGAATGACGAAAACCCAATAAAGCAACGCACATACCATATGGAATGTGTTCCAAGGCCAGAAGAAATCTCTCAAAAAATTTCCAATCCGATCCCATTCACCAGTCCAGAATGGAGCAATTTGCGGAGCAACATCAGGTGTCCAGTTGCCTCGCTTGTCACGAGAACCGAATTTCAGATCATCCATGCTTAATTTCCGTTGATTCAAATGATTTTCATTTACACTCTATTTTTTACCCTAATCTCGTCAATTAGGTATGAATTGCACATTGTTTTTCATATCATTTTGTATCATATAGACTGAAATTTGATATGAAATGAGATGAATTTAATGAAACGACCAACCATTCCTGATCTTGCTCATGCCGCTGGAGTATCTGTATCGACTGTTAATCGAGTTATACATCAACCTGATTCTGTTCGGGGCACAACAAAAGAGTTTGTCTTAGCAACAGCAGAGGAAATAGGGTTTTATGGTTTGGGTACGATAAAGCATTCAGTGATAAAAAGTCGGGAAAAGTATAAGTTGGGTATTTTATTGCAACAGAAAGAACGGCGTTTTTACCGCAATATGGGTGATGCAATGATATCTGAGGCATCAAAGCGCACCAATGAAAACATAGAGCTTTCACTTGAATTTCTGCCTGACCTATCACCTTACCGGGTTGCCGAGCGACTTGCTTCCCTCGGAGATAGTTGTGATTCAGTATCACTTGTTGCCGCACAGCACCCCGTGATTTCTGAAACCATAGATGCTGTGATGGCCAAAGGTGTGCCTGTTACCGCACTGATTGGTCCGCTTTCGGCACAGGGGAATGTGAATTTTGTTGGTCTGGATAATTGGAAAGTAGGTCGTACTGCAGCTTGGGCTTTTGACAATATTGTCAAATCCCCCGGCAAGGTTGGTATTTTACTTGGAAATTACCGATACAGAAATCAGGAGTTGAACGAAAGTGGTTTCCGGTCTTATTTTAGGGAACACAATTCGAATTTTATTATTCTGGAACCTCTAGTAACTTACGAATCTGCTACTGCAGCTCATGAACTTGTAGAAGGTCTTTTGAAAGACCACCCAGATCTCTGTGGGCTTTATGTTTCAGGAGGTGGGGTAACTGGAGCCATAATAGCTTTGAGGGATTTACCAAAAAGTGAGGGTTTTGTTGCTGTTGGTTATGAACTTTTTGATGAAACACGCACTGCATTAATTGATGGTGTAATGACAATGATTATTTCTCATCCAATGGAGGCTTTTGCTTGTGAGACTATTGCCACCATGATTAAGGCTAGACGGGCAGGTGTAGAAATGGGGGCCCGACAAGTCACACTTGGATTTGAGATTTATACATCCGAAAATGTTTAAGGAAATCGAAAAGAATTTCAGTAATTTGGAACAATCTATAACCAAGCCATTGAGAGTTTTGTAAAGATGGTATTGGTGAGGGCATAAGCTTTAAGCTTGTGAATTTAAATTTGTTAGGGATTAAAATTAAGGACGCCCAAATTATTGATAAATGTTGAGTTCCCATTAAGTCTAAATCCGTACTTTAAACCTGCCGTTATAGAAACTTAGGCGAAAAAATCTGAATTCCATTACTATTCCCAAGTTTTGCCTTTTCAAGAAAAAAGCGATGAACCCAACACTCAGAAGATCAGCCCTCTATATTCCTTGCCTTAATACAAGGGCCATAAACAAGTCACGGAACCTCCCAGCAGACATACTGTTATTTGATCTTGAGGATTCAATAGCACCGAATTCCAAGGATGAAGCCAGATTGAAAATAGTTGAGGAATTGAACAAGGGTGGCTTTGGTTCCAGGGAACGGGTATTGCGTATCAATGGTAAGCAAACACCATTCTGGCACGATGATTTAAAGGTATTGAACAGATGTACCCCTGATGGTGTCCTGATACCCAAGATAAATGATGGGCGGGATGTGGAAACAACTGCAGGTGCAGTACTGGAATACAGCAGGAATAAGGATTTGGGTATTTGGCTTATGATTGAAACTCCGGGATCGATTTCAAATATCAATGATATAGGTTTGCAAAAGAAAAGACTGGATAATCTTCAGGGTTTTGTCATCGGAACCAACGATCTTGTAAAGGATTCCGGTGTGATACCCGGGAAAAACAGAAAATATCTCGTTCCATGGCTGATGGCGGTTGTGGCAACAGCCAAGGCCTATGGGCTTGATGTCGTAGATGGAGTATTCAACAATATTTCAGATCCGGAGGGATTCATCGAGGAAGCCAGAAGTGGTCGAGAAATGGGGATGAGTGGTAAGTCATTGATACACCCAAACCAAGTAAATCCAACCAATCAGGTTTTTTCTCCCAGTGGAGAGGAAATCGAAGAGGCTCAGAAAATTGTCAATGCCTTTTCGACAAAAGAATCAGAGGGCAAGGGAGTCATCGTGATTGATGGCAAAATGGTTGAAAGATTGCACCTTGAGATGGCACAGAGTGTATTAATCAAGGCTCAATCTGGAAAACAACTATAATCTGGATTAGTAGCCCTAAACAATTGGCTGCAGGTATTGGAAATTGGATAATGTCATATTATTGATATTTTGGGGGCTTATATACATGAGTAACATTTCATGGCTTGAAAAGTCAACCGGATGGGTTTAGGTTGTGTGCAAGGGAAGAATTCCATCTCTTGCCCCGCCAAATGAACCATGCAACGAAAGGATCAACCACTGGAACAAAATAGTACATACAGACAGATTGTCTACAGGCTGCTTCCACAAAGGAGGAAAAACTGGAGGTGGTTGGAACGGACACTTGAGTCCCAGAGGCACCTCTATAATGATGCTCTTGAACATCGTATCCTGGCCTGGGAAAGAAAACAGAAGACAATCACCTTTTTCGACCAATGCAAGGAGCTTACCGAGTGTCGAAAGGACATCCCCGGCATGAA
>JAJEHS010000008.1 GCA_022823605.1 Paracoccaceae bacterium | reverse complement strand
TTCCGGCAGATCACGGCAATTTCCTCTTTCTTTTCAACGATGAGTTGATGCATGATACCACTCCATTAACTACATGACCTACATTATATAACGGAACTGGGCCAGCTGGCAAGAATTGATATTGGGTAATTTGTGAATAATTTAGTTTTATTGACAAGTCACCTGTCGGGCCAGGCCGGTGAAGTGTGAAATGGATACGAAGGTTGCCTTGTCAACTCAAGTATATAATTCCCAAACTTTTTTTGTTGTGGTTTAACGAATTTTCTGCGAATCAGTCAAAAAAAATTAATTACATGATGCAAGGGTACTTCTGGAAAACAAATTACATGTTCCGAAGATATTCTGAAGGAAACAGCTGCCCATGATTTTGCATCATACACCAGTGATAAAATCCTCAAATCTGCAGTGGAAAGGTGGTTTATCACGATTGGGGAATCTCTGAAACGAATCCGTCATCATTAACCAGGTTTGGCAGCGAGGCTTCCAGATGTTAACAAAATCGTTGATTTCAGAAATTTTTGGGTGCATAATTATTACTCCTTGGATGATACGATCATCTGGTCTTCAGTTACGGACGAACTACCCCTACTTTACAAGAAGGTTTGTGAACTTCGAAATGAACTTGATCATCCTGTACAACCACAACTAAAACCTCCTTCAGGGCCAAAAATCAAGTGTCATTATAAATCTGTGTTACGAGTTTGATTTTATTGGCTATCTCTGGATCAATGTCGAGTTCTTCTTTCAAGAGATTCAGAAATCCAAACTCGTCAAATTTAAATTGCTGATCGGAGAATGTAACTACTGACGCCAATAAATATGCGAGTTTATGGTACTCCGGCTTGAGTGCTAACAAGACAAGTCTAAAATAAACGGTATATCCATTTTCAACCTTGATTGTACCGTTAATCAACTCCTTCAGAGCAGGAATTCTCTTTTCATCATATCCAGAAAAAACCGGCAGATGTCGTACAAAAAAGTAAATGTAGTCAGATTCCCTCCGAGCTACCGAATTGTCGGATATCAAGGCTCCAAGCATAATTCCAACAAGTGAATCCTGGGCGGTAAGATGGGTCAATTCGATTTTTTCTTCAGACATTAATATTCTTTCCTGGTTAACAAATTTGCAATAATCAATCTGCAAAGTTTTCGTCCAGACCTTCAACCTCAAGATAATCCCTTTTGGTTAGCTGAACCAAGCCCTTGAAGGGGAGTACATCCAGTACCTCATTATCAATCTCATTGATGGTTTCAGACATGGCATGATATAATTCATCAACCAAATGCTTTTGGGCTGTGATCAGGGGAAGTCCTGGAGTAGGTACAGTTGTGTCAATTATCCTTAATTCCTTGCTGAATGAAGAAAATCTTTCGATTAATTTCCAGGTAAATACATCTATTGCGGTTACTGTAGCCTTCCCATCGGCCACTGCTTGAGCCGAATGCCAATGGCCACCAGTTTTGAAATACCCCGCAAACTCAATATCCCTGGCTTTGACATACAAATTTGGAGCTACCCATCCCGATTGTGAGTATTTGTCATTAAAGGCCAATATCTCACCATTCTTAGCAAGGGAATCCTTGTCTCTCCTTACCACTATGGAACTATAGTAATATCCTGGTGGAATTTTATCGATTTTCATATCGGGAGTTCCAACCAGTTGAACCTTATTGCTCAAAAACAATCTGTATGGATAACCACATGTTTGGGAGATCAACAGTTTCCTGTTTGTCCAAAGTTCCATGGTTTCTTTGGATCGGGTGAGTCCTTTGGGGGAATCTATCCCCAGCCTAGTGAGTTTATCACCGAGAACCTCCCAGAATTTATCATTTGCATCCTTGGTCTCCGGATATTCGTACATGGGAAAACTGGCTTCGAAAATGCTCATAATTCAACGCAATTCATTTAAGGCAATTGTCAGCAAACTGTTCAATAAGATGAAGTGATTTGGGACTGTATATCATACATTGCGCCAACAACAGCAAGCATGGTACTGAAGACAATAATAAATGAAATACTCCGTATCATCATGATATTACGGTTAAGAATTTCCCTTCTCTCTTCCAGCATGTTTTCAGAAATCACCAATAATTGTTTTGGGAAATCTGGAGCCTGACAAAATATCCTCAATGACAAATTGACTTTTTTATCAGGCCATGAACCACTGGTTTTTGACAGGGCTTCACCCAAATTATCACCATCCAGCAAATTATACCTTACCATTTCCAGACGATCTCTCATATAGGGATTGGCGTTTGGAATGATTTTACCGATTGCCTCCATGGCTGATAGTCCGCTGGACATCAAACAACCCATTGACTGTAGAAAAATTGCCCCAGTCCAACTTCTGTAAACTGAATAGAAGGGAAGTTTGTCAGCATGATGTCTCAAACCAGATGACCAACGGGGAAAGGATAAAATTGTGATGAGGGGAACGACAACTGCCAGGCAAATCGTCCCAGGTAAAAACAAGGCGAGTAAATTTCCGGTGGAAAAAACCCAATAGGCCAAGCCCTGCCAATTCTCGATGGGAAACAAACGGCTCAATTCGGGAGCAATTCCAATGCTAAAATACACCAAGACCCCATAGGCCATGGAGACAAGTAAAACGGGATAGCCCAACAACCCTGCCAGTGAATTGTTTTGCTTCCTGTTGGTTTCAAGCGTCTTGCAATATCTGGCAAGATATGTGGTAAACTCATCACTATCCTCGATTGTGTCCAGTATCATGTAGTCGTCATGTGATACCCATTGTCTAGTGGCTTCACCAAAACCGAGACCATTTTGTAATTTTAACCGAATATCAGTATAGATCCTTGCCAAAGTGGATTTTGTATCCTTGCCTTCATTTGTCCTCAGGCGCCAAATAACCTCAAGTGCTTCACCACGAGAATAACCTGCATTCAGGAGAGCAATCAACTCATGGTAGAATTTCATTCTCAGCTTGAAATTGAATTGCATCTTGAGGAATCTCAATTCCAGGGTTTGAAACAAAGGGTAAAGGGATATTCCATTCATTCAATGATTTCTCCACTCCCTGGCCAAAATGGATGCATGGTAGGGATATTCCGACTTGTAGGATTGTAATAGATCAATTTCCTCCTCGACCTCGTTTATATCGCAAATCCCCTTGCCAACCTTTATCAGGGCATTGTGCATTATGGGCTTGCCACCACATCCACCCTTTTCTCCAGGTGATAGCCAATACTCTCTCATCCGGACACGGTTGTTGCTGGCATAATGCTGAAGAAGGTTCAAATCCGGCAGGATGGTTTCCGCAACCACGGTGCGTCCAATCAAACCGTGTAGACATGTACCGCAACCGGAACCACGGATAAATATTTTATCGGGATGGCTATCAAGGAGATTGGTTATTTCCTTAAGCAGGAAATCCGAAATCCTGCCCTGATCACGACCCTGTGGAAGCCCTATTTTGCAATTGGGACACAATACCCCGAGCAATCTTTGAAAAATCAACCCCCTGACCACGGAAGGTTCGGTAAGTTTCCAGTGCTCAATGCCCAAGTCACTCAAGCGATCCAAAATCCCCAGGGCAGAACCGGCGTGAACAGTTGTCCATAGGGCGTGCCCTGTCAGTGCCAATTCGATGGCATATCCCGCCAATTCCCTGTCCCTTAATTCCCCAAGTACCACAACATTGGGATCAGACCGCAAGGTTGCCTTAATGGCTTCAATGAATGCTTCACTACGTGTTTGATGCGGTTTGGGGTAAACACCTACATGGATTGCACCATTGATATCCAACTCAACCGGTTCCTCAATGGAATAGATTGATATCTCATGGTTCTTTTCCCTAACCATGGTATTAAGTATTCGCTGCAGTGTAGTCGTTTTGCCGGAAGATACCTTGCCAGCCAAAAGATAAAGGCCACTCGTTCGTTTCCTCATCAATCCGATGTCGGATACTTGTCTGGCCAGGAATCCCAGCTCCTTCAGATCATGATCTCCCCTTGAATTGGAGTACTTAATACGCATTACCAGGGATGCACAATGGCCGGTGGTGGGGGAATACTGTAATCTTACCAAATCTACACCCGGGGGCAGCAATCCTGATACTCTTGTCAGAGCCCCCTTCAAAAAGCTGGTTGATCCTGTTTCGGAACCCTGATCCGTAGCTACGGCAAAAGCAGCATTGATGATGGCCTTGCCTTCCTCAGTAGAATGAATGCTGAGGCGTCGCAATCGACCATGAATTCTGACCTTGATTTCGCTGAAGGAAGGAAACACGTAGAAATGGATGTCAGAGGCATTCATCCGTGCTGCTTCTGCAATGAGCCGTCGCAATTCCCTTTGTCTTTCAATCCCGCTGAGTTTGCTGGCGGTTTCGTTATTGTTCCGGGAATTCCTTTCATAGATTGCAAGAATTGATTTGCTATCCGCCTCCATGATTTCATGAATGGCAATTTCAGCTCTTCCGGCCCTGTCCAATATCGCCTTTACCTCTGAAGACCACCTGCTTTCCGGCGTCACTACAACGTAACCGTTCTGGAAAATGGCAATCCTCGATCTTTCGCTTTTGGGAACCTCCAATCTGCCTCCATTGCCAGAGATCAATATTCCACTTGTTACTTCACTTGGCAATCCTTCCGAAGAAAGGACTGATTGCTTGGAAACTGGATTGGCTTTGCTGGAAAAATCGTCTGTCAATTGTTCACTTGATTCTTAAAATCACTGTTTGGCCGAACTTGCTCAACTCCACAAATTCCTGGGTGATTTGGATTAACTCCTCACCAGTGGGTAGTTTTTCACCCGCTTTCAGACTGACTATCTCATCGTCAAGGGAGAATATGGCCTGCAGATTTCCTTCACCTCCTATGATTTCCCTCAATCGGGGCTCGGGTAACGGTTTCGTCTCACGTGCCTTGGCTTGCTGGTTATCTTCAAACTCCACAATTTCAGCTTGCGGTTTCAAGGCATTTTCGATTTTTTGCCCTGCTGTGATAACCTTCATTTCGAGATCGAATAAATCTGCTCTGCCCCTGAGGGCTGCAATTGCCATTTCCGATGCGATTCTTTTTCCGGCGGGGGTGTCACTGAAGTTCTTGAATTTGCCAGGTGAAATTTCGACAGGTACGTTCGGACCAAGTATCTCCATCAATTCGATAATGAGTTGAGCCTGTTTGAGTTGTTGTTCCATGAGATAAATGCTTTCGGTAATTTCGGCATGTCTCGACAACAATCCCGTTGTTATGATTACCTTTTCCTTTTCTCTGGTTAATGGGTCTTCACTGAAATGATCGACTTCATCAGTTTCATTCAAAATGTCTGGATCCTCAGCTTCCTCAGGTATTGAGATTTCAATATGGATTGGGGCATCAATCTCCAAATCATCTTCCTTGAATCCCGGGATTCTTTCTTCTTCAATCAGTGAAGATATTTCTTTCCCTTCACAATCACCTTTAGGACAGCCATTGGTTGCCTTGCTGTTTTCACTGGCCGGCCTGTTCACATTTTGGTCCTTGTCTTCCTGATCCCGGTTATTCATGAAATTGCCTTGGAAATAGTCTGGCCATTTTGGCATTTCGGGCACTTCCCTGGCCGAAATATATCCAACCAGAGATACCAGGCACACAATCAAAAACAGGGTGATCAAGGGAATGTTGGGTTTTGCCTTTTGTTTCATGTATCTGCCTCTATCCATATATCTGATGTCAGTGGTATCTCGACCTGATGAAAAATCCTGGCCGTAAGCAGCCAAAGGTTGTTTGAAGGTTTGTAGATAAGAGTCTCCGGTACAATCCCTGGTACATCCCTTAGCAAATCGGCATATTCCCTAATGCCGTATCTGGTTTTGATACTGAAATCATGCCTGCTGCTGATGACCGTGGGTGGAGCAGTATTCTGGACCTGAGACCGTGGACCGCGGTGGTTCAAGTGGAGATCTGCATGAAGCGTCTGAAACCTTTCCCTTAAAATTGTATCCACCCTGCCAGCTTGCCAGAGTCGTTCATCCTCTCTTGATGGAGAATCCGGAATTGATCTTTCCTTTTGGATGTTGGCACATTCTCCATTACAACCTATGGCAATATCATTACCTGTATATTTGAAGGCCAATTGTCGCAAAAAGCCAGTTGAACCGGAAGGGTTCCTCTTTATGGAGGCTGAAACCAAATATCTGGATGAATCCCGTGAGCAGGCCAAGGTGTCGATTTTCCACCCTGGGGATAGGAAGAAAACCTCCTCCATCAATTCCAGGCAGATATACGTGAATTCTCCGATTCTGCTTTTCCCTACCCAAGGTCTTTCGACCTGTGGTTGGGAATGGGGTTCTACTGATCTGGGCAGTTGAACGTCTTTGCTTTCCGTACTTTCAAGCAAATGGATTCCCACGAAAATGGCCAACGCAATGAGTGTAAGTACAAGGGGAATTGCAACCAGCCGCCCCTTGGTTTGATTTATTGGTTTCAAGCCCAAATGCTGGTTTGGGGTCAGGGCATCCACCAATCGTAATTCCTCGGTGTCTTTGATGTTCCAATCACCAGGTGCAAATTTTCTTTCCCAATCAGGTGCATTGATAAGTGTCGAATACTCGTCTTGGGCAGATTTTGAGGAATCGAAAACCTTGTCCTGGTAAATGGCCCCATACCTTTTGGCTACGATCCACCAATGATCGGATTCCTCGGTCAGTTTGAACGCAGCGAGCCAGCTGTCTGCCGATATGTTTTGATCAAAAAGATTGGCCCCAGCCAACATGTTGGACGAATAACCTTCTCTGGAACTGGCAAACCCTACCTGCTTGCCGTTGGCCGCCATCCGGTAGAGATCAAGATTATGACGATTGCCACTGGCAAGTTTGGCCTGCTGCTTCAAGGATAAATCATTCCGAAGAGGCTGCCACAGCAAACCAACCGCAACTGCAACTTTATTGATATGAAGCACTGCAGGGGGTTGAAAAATTACTGCAGGGGATTGCTCATCCAGAAAAGATTCATTCCCGTTATTGTTATTTTTCATGAATGATTTGCTGTTCATCTGGTTTTTCTTTTCAGCAATCTTGGACGTATGAGAATAACCGTTGCTATTTTCTGGGATTCCGTCACAACCTGATTGCTGAAAAGGCTTCCCTTCTTGTGGTTGGAGGTCAACCTTTCCCTTTCAAATCCGGCCAAAACAAGGGTTTCGCCATTGCCAAGGATTGCTTGTTGTTCGAATTCCGTTGTGGCAACATTTGGCAACTGGATGGTTTGATCATTGGATGTAAACTCCTTGAGGTCATTCAAGTCGGAAATCCTTATGTTGTAATGAAGCAGGATTTCCAGATTGTTCAGAACACGGGGCAAGAGGGTCATTTCAAAACCGGTAGCGAGCTGTCCGGGAGTAATCCGTGTAAGATTGATCCCATTTTCATCAGCCACCGATTCCACGGTTTTGGCAAAGGCAATCTCCCGTATTACCTGAATTGGAACCATGCGATTATTGGAGGTTGTTGCCCCGGTCCGGGTTTCAACAACGACCTTTCCACGCCTGTTCAAAAGAGACAGGAAAGAATCAACACTGAAATCACCGCTTAGGAGACCGACATTGGCCAAGGTATTGGCTCCAGTCATTGAGCCGGTTTCTACCAATTCGAACGTATTTCCGGAAGCCGCTTCACCAACGATTGAGAAGGCAACCCCCACTCCTTCGGATTCTTCTTGGTTAAGTGTCAGTACACTGACATCTATGGCAATTTGTTGTCCTAGTTCGGAATTGATTTGTTTAATGTATTTGCCTACTCGACCATGCGTACTGGGACGGGCATTGAGTAGGAGAGTACCTGTACCGGCTTCGGTTACCAATTCCTCGTCGTCATGAATTAAATTCTTGAGTGATGACTGGATTTCGGTTAGTAAATCCAGATTTACATTGGTAGTTGTGGCACCAATGGTTGATTGGGACAAGGTTGTTGTCGGCAATAATTCCAGCGAATAGCTTTTGAGAACAAACTGGTGCAGGTTTATGTTTCCATCCTCATAAACCCATTCAAGATCATAGTGAGCACTGATACGGTCAAGCACATTGGATAATGATCCCTTGAAGTCGGGCTTGATCGAACTGTCCAATCCGTGCTCGGTTAACAATGGCTGAATCGTTGAATGGATTTCCCCGATATTGACCGAAAGATTTGTGGCCAATCCCCCGATGTAGGATATGGGTTGGTAATCCGATCCGACAAAAAGGTAATGCTGTATACCAGTCTGGAAACTTAATCTGTTCAAAATAGTGGGAAGATCAGCATTGGTATTGGACTTCCAAAAAAAGGAATTATCGGTTTGCAATGCAGGTGGCAATTCCTCGGAATTATTAATTGATGTAGGTATCAATCCAAGTTGAAAGCCTTCCTCATATTGCAAGCCAGATGGGATTGTTGGTACTTTTTCCCTGTATTCCGCCAAATGTTGGTATTGTTCCCGGGATTTCGTTTCAATTTCCCTGGAATCAAATTTCTTCATGCTGTCGCAACCCGATAGGAATGACGAGACCAACAGGCAAAGCAATGGTATTGGAAAATACTTCATGATCTTGTTTGAGTTCACCCTAGGTCAACTCACCAAGTTGTGGGAAAGTATCACTATAACCTTGTTTCTCTGGTACAGTATTGCTTCGAGTTCAGGATTTGTTCGACTGACACTTTCCATCAGTTGATGAATGACCTGTTCAAATGACCCTACCAGTGACACGGGCAGCCTGGTGTAATACTCCCGTGGTGCTTCCCATATCAGATTCCATCCGGCAGTCTTTGACCAGTTACCGAGTACAATCCGTAGATTTGTTCCAGTTGGAATATTCCATTCGATTTGATCGGAAACCACTGTGCGGACTTGCACTTCTCCGGGTGAACCGGGAACCGTCATGACCAGAAACGAGGCTGTGAGCCAAATTGATAAAATCAATAAATTATTTTTCATATGTCTTCCCATAGATGTATGATCCTTAGGGAAGGAATAAGTCGGGATGGTGAAACCAGGCTAATAAAAAATTGCCATGGGGCAATTTGATTGTGGATAACCTTGACCCACTAATTCAAGGGTTGGATCGTCATCATAACCCACCCGGAACCTGTCGGGTGTGTTGGAACAACTGCCCTTTATGTGTCAATCTCAGTTATTGCCAATAACATGAGGACTTGTGGTTTTCGTGATATCATTGTTTTGAGGGCGCTGATGATGAGTCCAATTGCCGGCCTGATCTGATCCCCTGCAAATGATTGCCTCCACTCCCCGTGCCCAGGTCTCGTCGATTAATTCAACCGTTGGGGGACAATAACGCAATGTCAGGCCGCATCGTCTCCGATCCGAATCGTTTGGAGGACTTCCATGCACCAGCATGTCGGCATGCAGGGAAATCTGACCAGCCTTAAGATTGTTTGAAACAGGTTTGCACATTTCTTCGGTAATCATGATGCCCTTGTGAAAAACAGAACCTTCATCCATGGTCGTTTCCGGTATTTTCCCCTCTTTGTGGGTCCTGGGAATAAACTGCATTGCCGAATTGCTTTCGTCTGCGTCATCAATCGCCAGCCAGACTGTCACTGTTCTGGCCGGGCTAAGTGACCAAAAACAGGCATCCTGATGCCAAGGTATCTGTTTGGGATCGCGGGGTCTTTTGGAGAGAACAGCTGATGCCCAGCATACGATATCGGGGCCTGTAATGTCTTCCACACAATCAAGAATCCGATCATCAGTGGCTATATCCCAAAGTCCCGACAAACGTGCCTGATAGCAGTTGATTCCATAGGCTCCGACCTCTCCCATGGCTTCCATAAGGGAATTGACGTAAGAGCGGATGTTTTTTATTTCCTGTGCATCGTAAATATCGTACGGAGCAGCATAACCCTCACTATTGTAATGTTCAACATCTCGCAATGATAACCGATTTAAATTCTTTCTAGCCTTGATGGGCTCAAAAGACAGATCCAATGTTAGTTTTGACACCAGAAAATTACCTCCCTTACTTGAAATTCGTTCAATATCTTGTCTGGTTTCCAAATTTCCAAGCGAAGCCAATAATGGAACCGCAATTTCATTGTCAAGCAAAATGGAACAATTAATTGTTGGCTGCAGTTAATTCCCGGTAAATCCATGTGAAGGGTAATTCAATACGTCAATTTTGAATTCATAGACTTTATTGTACTGATTGGCGTCTTACGAACGGTAGTTTTTGTGATTGTGGTATCTGTGCATACCATTGCATCAGGGTTTGCCTTTCTTCAACGGTCATGAATGTTGCATTCGAGGGGGGCATGGAAGTGGTCATGACGGAATGCAGGAAAATCCTGTCGGCATTGTCAATGATTTGTTGTTCGGTCTCCAACAATACCGTTTTTGGAGCCCACAGGATTTGATCCCAAACAGGTTGCCGATTATGACAGGCCGCACATCTGATCTGGATGATTTCATCAACCTCATCGAAACCAACCAACTCAACATGGCTCGTCGGATCATCAGCGGTTCGCGTATTGGATAATTCAAAATCATCACCAATGGGAGGCTTGAGGGCGGAAAGCCACATGATGGCTATGAATATCATCGCGGTTACGGCCCAGGTCCAATTGGGATGGCCCTTGCGGGCATGAATGGTATTGAAATAATGGCGAATGGTAACTCCCATCAGGAAAATCAGGGAACAGATGATCCAGTTGTATTCACTGGCAAAGGCCAGCGGATAATGGTTGGACAACATCAGGAAGATGACGGGAAGTGTAAGGTAATTGTTGTGGGTTGACCGCAACTTTCCTATCCTGCCGAACTCCGGGTTTGGTTTCTTGCCTTGCTTTAGGTCTGCAACAACGATCTTTTGATTTGGTATGATGATCAGGAATACGTTGGCCGTCATGATGGTTGCCGTAAAGGCCCCGATGTGGAGGAGGGCTGCACGACCGGTAAATATCTGGTCATAACCCCATGACATTACGACCAATAAAATGAACAGCAGGAGCATCAGCGTTATGGGACGCTGTCCCAGTCTGGATTTGCAAAGCAGGTCATAAATTACCCACCCGATGGCCAATGAACCACCGGAAATCAGGATGGCCTGCCAAAGTTCAAGATCCATCTTCGATCGGTCAATCAGATACAGTTCGGCACCGGACCAGTACATGATGGCCATCAGGGCAAAGCCGCTGAGCCAGGTGGAATAACTCTCCCATTTGAACCAGGTTAACTGTGTGGGTAGATTGGGTGGGGCGACCTGATATTTCTGGATATGATAAAATCCACCCCCATGAACCTGCCATTCCTCGCCACTCACACCTTCGGGAAGGTTCGGTCTCTTGTGCAAACCCAAATCCAGGGCAATGAAATAGAATGAAGAACCTATCCAGGCTATGGCTGTTATGACATGAAGCCATCTGAAGGCAAAAGCCAGCCAATCCCAAATTATTGCTATTTCCAGCATCGGATTTACCTTCTCCTGTCTTCTGGTTTACATGTCTCTAATGGTTTCACCAACTTTGAAATTAATAGCCCCACCTATTGATTTATTCGAAATGCTTGGGAAAACGGTTTGGCTTAATGGGAAGTCAATCACTCTCGTTCAGCCCAACCAGCAAAAATCCTCTCCAAGGCAACGACTATATAGAAAAGGACTATTCCCAAAAAGGCCAAGGCAATCAGAACCGAGAACATCAAGGGGTAATCTGCATTTATCTTGCCACTGTTAAAAAGATGTCCCAATCCCTTGCCATGGGGTTCAACTATCTCCATCAGGTTGGTACCGATAAAGGCCAAGGTTACTGCAACCTTGAGTGCACCAAAAAACTCCGGTAGGGTCTTGGGAAGAGCTATTTTCCAAAAGATGGTAAGTCTTGTGGCACCAAGGGAACGTAAAATGTCGCGGTATTCCGGTTCAAGGGTGGATAAGCCGATTGAAACCGAGACGGCAATCGGGAAAAATGAAATCATGAAGGCAATCAGGACCGTGTTGAGATCATCCAGACCAATAAGAATCAAGGCAATGACCGGAACCACCGTTGCCTTTGGTATGGCATTGAACCCCACTAACAATGGATAAAGTCCCTCCCGGATGATGCGGGAAAATCCCATGATCATACCAAGCATGGTACCGACCAGCACCGATAATCCCAAGCCGGCTACCGTTCTCCAAAAGGTATCCCAACCATACTCCAAAAACAAAATCCTGTATTTCCAGAAAGCCGGTCCTAGATCGGTAGGTGACGCCATTTTGTAATTGGGCCAGCCATTGATCCAGACGATCCATTCCCATATTATCAGGAATATGATGATGGTTGCCAGGGGAACAACAACTTTACTTACCAGATTATTTCGCATTTCCATGGCAGGTCTCACTTCCTTCCCTGGGCTACTTCAATCTGGTGTCGCAAGACTGCAAGTAGCTCTGTGGTTTTGGGCGTGTACAGATCATCCAGGGACCGTTCCGGCCCCAGATCGACATTTATCCTGTATTGACTTCTTGCCGGCCTGTCTGACAGCACGATAACTTCATCGGAAAGGAATACCGATTCCCTCAGATCATGGGTTATGAGCAGGCAGGTTATCTTCTCTTCTGCCCTCAGTGAATGCATGATCTGCCACAATTCCTCTCTGGTAAAGGCATCCAAGGCTCCAAATGGTTCATCCAGTATCAATACTTCGGGTCGATGAACCAGCGACCGACACAAGGAAACCCGCTGCTTCATACCGCCGGACAATTCGGAAGGACGGTTGTCTTCATAACCTTCCAGAGAAACCAGCTTGAGCAACTCCCTGGCACGGTCTTCCTTTTCCTTGGCAGGCATTTTCGGAGCAACAATCTCAAGGGGCAGGGTTATATTCTTGACAACACTACGCCACTCAAGCATAACCGGGTTCTGAAATGCCATGCCAACCGTTGGTTTGGGGCCGACAATCTCGGTGCCGCCAAGTTTGATTGATCCTTTGGTAGGTTTGATAAGTCCTGAAATCAATCTGGTGAGAGTTGACTTGCCACAACCGGACGGCCCGACAACAGAAGTAAATGCTCCCTCGGGAACCTTAAGGCTGATATTGTCAAGTACTGGGAACGGTCCATCTGGAGTAGAAAATTCGTGCGAAACTTCGTGTAGTTCAATCTCGGACATTTCGTTCCTTCAAAAAAAACATGGGCAGGTATTTTATTACCTGCCCAATGTAATATGGAGTTACTTGATCATTCTGCTTTCAGCATCACCCAGATATTCATCAGTGAAATACAATGATGGATCGGGGTCGTTCGTGAACTCGTAATTTTCGGCCAACTGATCAATGGATGCCTGGAAGCGATCAGCATCAATATTGCCCATACCATTGGCCTGGACATAATCGGTATAGACATTGGCATCAATTGCCAGATTCAGACGCCAGGTTTCCAGATCCTTGTCAAGGGCCGGATTCCTTTCGGCGATACTGTCAACACTCTTTGCCGGGTCTGCCAGAGCCGTCTTCCAGCCATTGATTATAGCTCGGATGAAGGCACTTACAACCTCGGGATTTTCGGCAGCATATTCGGTATTGACAATTATTGAATTACCATACAGTTGCAGGCCATAATCAGCCATCAGGATAGTAGTAATGTCTTCTTCCGGTATTCCCAATCTAACCAAGTTTAGATAGCTGGAGAAGGAGAAGCCCGTAATCGCGTGCACTACACCTTCTGCCAGGCTTGGTTCCCTGGTTGGAAATCCGACCGGTTCAACCGTGATCTTGGAAACATCCAGATCGTTGGCCGAGGCAAATGCCGGGAATTGAGCCCAGGCCCCATCAGGTGGAGGTGCACCCAGAATTCTTCCTTCGAGATCCTTGGGAACCTCAACACCCAGGGATTTTCTTCCCACAACGGCAAATGGAGGCTTGTCATATACCATCATGATACCGATGACCGGAGCACCCTGGTTTTGGTCTAGAAACTTGATTAGGCTGTTGATATCGGCAAACCCGAATTGAGCTGCACCGGTAGCAACCTTCGGGATTGCATCAAGGGAACCCTGACCCTCCCAAATATCCACTTCCAGCCCTTCTGCAGCAAAATGACCTTCATCAATGGCCGAGAAGTAGGCTCCGCTTGGACCTTCAAACTTCCAGTCAAGAGCAAAGTTCACAGCTGTTTGTGCACTTGCCATCCCGCCGGATAAAAGCAGGACAGAGAGCAAAACCATTATTCGACGTATCATAAGCAACTCCATTGTTTAGAAAAATTGATTTGAATTATAAAAGTATAAATTAAAAGACATGTAAATCAACAAAATTTGAAACGTTTTGATCCGGTCAGACTTAAACTACCGATTAGCATTGCTGTTTGAGTTTGGTTCAACTGCCCCTGTAGGTCGAATAACCAAAGGGGGAAAGAAGTAGGGGGACATGGTAATGCGAGGTTTCCATCAGTTTGAAGCGGATGGGAATTTCGTCATAAAACCCGGCGATGCCCTGCTCCTTGAAATACTCACCGGCATGAAAAACCAATTCGTATTCACCCAACTCGAATTCATCTTCAGTCAGAATCGGTGAACCTGTCCTGCCATCACTGTTGGTTATCATCTCACGTATGGGCGAGTTTCCGTTTGTATTAATTCTAGATAGGGCAATTCTCAACCCAGCTGCTGGTTGTCCCCTGGCGGTATCCAAAACATGTGTGGTCAGAAATCCTTTCACGGCTAATCCTTTCTTTTGGCTCCTATTTTCCGGCAGGTTTAACCATAACTGGCAACAGGCATCATAGCCAGGGAAGCAATATTATATAACCCTCGGGCAGTTACGGCAGGTGTTACAATATGCGATTTGTTACCCATACCCATTAAAATGGGCCCAACCTCAATTCCGCCAGAGACACTTTTGAGGAGATTTCTGGCAGCACCTGCACCAACGGTACTGGAATAAATCAGGGTATTGGCCTTGCCCGAAAGACGGGATTTTGGCAGAATATCGTTGCGCAGTTCTTCATTGAGTGCCGTGTCGGAATTCATCTCTCCCTCATATTCAAAATCAAGTTGCTGCCGGTCCAGCAGTGCCAGGGCATTGCGTGTCAAACGTCCCGAATGGCTGTCAAGATTGCCGAACTGGGAATCCGAGCAAATCGCTATCTTGGGTTCAATTCCAAATCGTTTTACATGGCGTGCTGCCGCAATCACGGTTTCTGAAATTTCCTCGGCATTGGGATCGGGATGGACATGTGTATCGGCGATGAAGAGCATTCCTCCATCAAATATGATAAGGGACATGGCTCCTATCGGGGACAAGCCGTCCTTGCCAAGAATTTGATTAATGTATTTGAGGTGCCACAAATACTGTCCTTCCGTTCCACAAATCATGCTTTCTGCTTCACCCCGATGAACCATCAGTGCGGATATGACTGTCGTATTGGAACGGACAATCGTTCTGGCCAAATAGGGGGAAACACCCTTTCTTCCGACCAGATCGTGATAATCACCCCAATATTCAGGAAACCTGCTGTCACTCAGTGGATTGACCATGTCAAAGTCTTTGTCAGGTGACAGGGTAAGACCTGCCCGCTCGATCCTTTGGGCTATGACTTCCGGACGACCTACAAGAATTGGTTTGGTATTGTGTTCTTCCTTGAGAATTTGTACGGCATAGAGAACACGTTGGTCCTCACCCTCTGCAAAAACCACTCTTCTACGATCAGATCTTGCCACATCAAATACCGGTCGCATGATCATGCTTGACTTGTAAACCTGGCTCTCCAGATGGGCCTTGTATTCATCAACATCCCTGGGCCTGGTTGCGACACCTGAGATCATGGCTGAATGGGCAACTGCACTTGCCACATGGGAAAGCAACCTTGGATCAAAAGGCTTGGGTATGAGGTACTCCCGTCCAAAGGTCAGGTTTTCCCCCGTGTATGCCAATCCAACCTCTTCCGATGTTGTTGTTCTGGCCAGCTTGGCGATGGCTTCGGCACAAGCAAGTTTCATTTCGTAATTGATGGCGGTAGCTCCGACATCCATGGCTCCACGGAAGATAAATGGAAAACAAAGGACATTATTGACCTGATTGGGATAATCCGACCTTCCGGTTGTAATCAATGCATCTGGTGCAACTTCCAGGACTTCATTGGGCCAGATTTCAGGATCTGGATTGGCCAGGGTAAACACCATCGGCTGGCTGGCCATGCTCCTGATCATGTCCTTGCTTACCAGATTGGGGCCAGATAGTCCCAAGAAAAAATCGGCATCAACCATAACCTCTTCAAGGTTGGTTTTGGTGGTATCCTGAGCAAATCTCTTTTTTTCGGGAGTCAGATCCTCACGCTTTTTGGTAATGACTCCCCTGCTGTCACAAAGGATTATATTTTCCTTTCTTGCACCGAGGGCAATCAGCATATCCAGACAGGCAATGCCTGCAGCACCGGCCCCCAAGGCGACAATTTTCAGGGTTTCGATATTCTTCCTTGATACGATGAGAGCGTTGATTGTGGCAGCCGCAACAACAATAGCCGTTCCATGCTGGTCATCATGGAAAACCGGAATGTTCATGTTTTCAATGCACAACTTCTCCACTTCAAAGCAATCCGGTGCCTTGATGTCCTCCAGATTGATTGCACCGAAGGTCGGTTCCAGTTTCATGATTGTCTCGGCAAGTTTCTTGGGATCACTTTCATTGACCTCGATATCGAAACAGTCCAGATTGGCAAATTTTTTGAACAGTACCGCTTTTCCTTCCATGACAGGTTTGGCGGCCATGCCACCGATATTGCCCAATCCCAATACTGCCGACCCGTTTGAAACCACAGCAACCAGATTGCCGCGGGCCGTGTACTGGGCCGACTTCATGGGATCCTTCTTGATTTCAAGACAAGCCTCGGCCACACCCGGGGAGTAAGCGAGTGACAGGTCCCTGCCCGTAGTCATGGGTTTTGTCGGTCTTATTTCCAGCTTTCCCGGCTTGGGAAACTCATGGTACCGCAAGGCTGCCTTCTTGAGTGGAGGTGTCTCTTTTTCAATAGTCATCAATCGCTCCGAAATATATTCCTTGCCGTTTTGTCGTTAGCAAAATCAAATAAATTATTCTTCTCAATTTTCACAACAAAATTTTCCATTTGATCAAAATTAGGGTCCTGTTTGATCAGGATTTGAAAAATTCTATCTGACCCTGCTGAATTTCAGAAGAAGGGAATTGGAAACGACACTCAGGCTTGAGAGGGCCATGGCGCCCGCCGCCAGGCCCGGATTAAGGAATCCTAACGCCGCCAAGGGAAGGGCAACGACATTGTAGATGAATGCCCAAAACAGATTCTGCTTGATTTTGCGGAAGGTTAACCTGCTGATCCTAATTGCCATGGCAACCAATCCTGGATCTGATCTCATCAGGATTATTCCTGAACTGTTCATGGCAACATCCGTTCCCGAACCCATTGCAAAACCCACATGGGCATGTGCCAGAGCAGGTGAATCATTAATGCCATCCCCGACCATTCCAACAAGGTGACCCTGACCTGTCAATTCCTTAATTTCGTGGATTTTGGCAACCGGATCAGCCTTGGCCATATAGTGCTTTATCCCGGTCAAATCCGCAACCTTGCCCACAGCCCCTTCCGAGTCACCTGAAAGTATCATAACTTCCAATCCTTCATCCTTGAGAAGTTGGATTGCTTCGGAAGATTGCGATCTGACCTCATCATGGATTGAAAACCCTCCCATCAGATTCAACTTGTCCTGTTCTATCTTGCCCAGTATCACCTGAGGTTCAGTATCGTTGAACAGTTTTGGGTCTACTTCAAAACCAAATTTAGTGAACAGATTTGAACTCCCCAACAGGTATTTACCGTTTGACAATTCCCCTTCTACTCCCAAACCGACATGATTTTGAAACTTGTCTACCGGTTCAATGGAACATTCGAGTTTTTGGGCCTCATTAATAATGGCTTTTGCTATGGGATGTGAACTTCCTTGTTGAAGGGACGCTGCCAGGGCAATCATTTGGTTAGAACCGTGGTCGGGTGAAAGAGGATAAATCTTGTTAATCTTTGGTTGCCCTGTGGTAAGGGTTCCGGTTTTATCAAATACGAGATACGTTAGTGAGCGTGCTTTTTGCAACATTTCGCTGTCCCTGATCAATATCCCCTTTCTAGCAGCCAGGCTGGTACCAGCCATTATTGCCGTGGGAGTTGCCAGACCCAGAGCACAAGGACAGGCAATGACTAGGACCGACACGGCATTGATAAGCGCAAGTTCAAATCCCACTCCGGAAAACAACCAGAATATAAGCGAAACCAGTGATAGAACCAAAACAGCTGGGACAAAAATGTTGCTGACTTTATCGACAAGTGGATAGATTCTTGCTTTTCTGGAATGGGCTTCTTCAATAAACCTGATCAGGCGTGCAAGGGTGGCCTCTTCACCGATTGCCTCCGCCTTGATGTGAATCAATCCATCACAATTGATAGACCCAGCAATCACCTTGGAACCAATACTCTTGAGTACTGGCAAGCTCTCTCCCGAGATCATGGCCTCGTCAACTTCCGCCGATCCCTTGATTACCTCTCCATCAACAGGTATTTTTTGCCCTGCCTGACAAAGCAGAACATCACCAACTTGGATTTCACTAGCCAAAAGTGACCTCGTATGGCCACCATCCATGATCAAAAGTGCCTCTTCAGGCTGAAGAGCCATGAGGTCGGTAATTGCATCGGCAACCTTGCTTTTGGTGCGGTTCTCCAAGTATTTGCCTATCAGAACAAAAGTGATGATGAATGCCGTTGTCTCGAAATAATGAGAGGTCTGTTCCCCCGTGATTATCTGATACCAACTGAATAGGCATGCTGTGGAAGAACCAAGGACAACCAGAACTTCCATGTTTGCACTAGCCTGTCGAAGGGCAAAATACGACCCCTTGAAGAAACCGGCACCAAGAACAACCAAAATAAAAGTTGCCACAACTCCCTGTAACAGAGGCGGGAACAATCCGCTCCACAAATCCTGTAATCCAACATGGTTGAACAGCATCATCAGGAAAAAGGGCAAGGTAAGTATTACTGCTGATACAACCTTGATAAATTCATTTCTCAGTATATTAACGGAAATACCCGTTTTATTATCACTGTTGTCAAGCAATCCGAAATGTATTCCCTTGCCATGGGCAATATCCAATATGAGATTTTTGCTCGTGGCATGGCTGAAACAGACTACCTTCAAAAGGGAATTTGAGCTGGACAATGATACATCGATAATCTCTTGGGAATCTCTTAGTGCATCCAACAGGGAATTGATTTCATCCTGTGAACATTCTTTGGGCAATGCAAATTGATGTGTTTCGGTTACAACCTCAAATCCAGCATCCCTTACCCATTTCTGGATTTTCTTCAGAGGAGTAATTTTATGGAGTTCCAGATTGGCAGTCTCAAGGGCAAAATTGACCGAGGCTGATATCACATTCTCGGATTTTTGCAGGGATTTCTCAAGTCGTGTGGCACAAGCCGAACAACTCATGCCTCTGACATGAAAACTGATGGTATTGGTTCCCATAATGGCCGGACTTCAATCTTTATCCATTCGAATGATGACTCCAACTCAAGAAGTCATCACAACAAATAACATCAGAGTCGGGTAAATCCAAATTTATTTTCTACAGGGTTTGGTCTTGGTCTGCGAAAAATGCGCGAGAAATCATTTTCCCGTGAAATTAGCCTTTCGCTTTTCGATAAAGGCCTGTACACCCTCATTTTTATCCTCGGTTGCAAACAATGCATGAAACAACCTTCTTTCAAGCAACAGCCCTTCCCTTAATGGTAGCTCCTCGGATTGATTGATGGCTTCCTTAATTGCCATGACTGCCAAGGGTGCCTGTTCAGTTATTTTATTGGCTACTGCCATGGTTTCCTCTTTCAGATCGGCATCAGGTACGACCTTGGAAACCAATCCCGCCTGATCGGCTTCCCGTGCACTCATCCTCCTGCCGGTCAGATGCATTTCCATCGACTTGGCCTTACCGATTGCCCTGGTCAGACGTTGTGAACCCCCTAGCCCCGGCATAAGACCAAGCAGGATTTCGGGCTGGCCAAATTGAGCAGATTCAGCAGCTACGATCATGTCACAATTCATGGCCAATTCGCACCCACCACCAAGGGCATATCCGTTGACACCAGCAATGATCGGCTTGCGACAATTGCGGAAAGCTTCCGTTTCTTCACCAAATCTATTCTGGGAAAACATGTCAACGAAATTTTCACTGGCGAATTCCTTGATATTCGCACCAGCACAAAAGACCTCATCGTTACCGAAGATAACAATGCAAAGTATATTGTCATCCGCCTCGAAGGTTTTCATGGCATCCATCAATTCCCGCAGCAACTGCTTGCTCAATGGATTCAGTTTACCGGCAGAGAGGGAAATTACTCCCACCTTTCCCCTGGTTTCAACAATGATGTTTTCATATGCCATAATTCATATCTCCAAATATCCAATAAACCCCTGAAATTCATGGGTCCGAAAGCAATCTCAATTACATATAATCCTGATCTGACTACTTTTGACAGGAGGGGCAATAAAAAGTTGATCTTCCCGTCTGAACAATCCGATTTATCTGACCATCACAATTTTCATTACTACATGGTTCACCTTCCTGATCATAGACACGGAATTGATGTTGAAAATACCCCAGATTCCCTGCAACACTACGGTAATTCCTCAAGGTAGAACCACCTGATTTGATGGCATCATTCAAGACATCACGAATGGCTGTTACAAGCAAACCGGCCTTTTTTTGGGAAATCCTGTTTGCTTTTCTACGTGGAGAAATCCCTGCTCTCCAGAGTGCTTCGCTGGCATAGATATTACCAATACCGGCAATAACCTTCTGATCCAGTAGAAAGTTTTTGACAGGAGACGATCTCCTATCGAGGTGATATTTAAGATATTTTTCATCAAATCCGTTTCCCAACGGTTCCACACCAAGTGTTTTTAGAGGTGGATAAATGCTCAATTTGGATTCTGGTATCAGGTCCATCATACCGAATTTCCTGGGATCATTGTAGGCTATTACTGTTCCATTCCCCAAATGAAAAACCACATGATCATGCTTGTCCTTCCTACTATTGTCATATTTCGGAAACCCATTGGTAGAGAAAATTGCAAAACTGCCGGTCATGCCAAGGTGAACTATGAGGCAATGTCCATTTGAGACCTCCAGAATGAGATATTTTCCCCTTCTGGCTATTGTGGTAATTGTCTGGTTGCTCAAGTTTTTTTCAAATGATTCTGGCAGTTTCCACCTTAACTTTGAGGTAAATACCTCAACCTTACCTATGGATTGACCCTCCATAAACTGTTGTAAACCCTTGCGTACGGTTTCTACCTCAGGAAGTTCGGGCATATTTGATATTCCCCTAGATTTCAAATGTTTGAATGGTCAAAAATTGTCCCATACCCACCATGATATTGTGAACACGTGTAATCAATTCAATTAAGGGTATGTCAATTAAACCATTAGGCCAAAATTTGTTTTAAATTGGCCTATTTACTCCTGTTGTTTTCTTTGGGTTGTGATTCAATGTAGGAACCTACTGTTGGTTTTCCTCAAACTTCAGGTATCTGGTAATTTCGGGCAGGTTTTTTCCGTCAAGCAATTCCCGGGTGGGTTTGAAATAAATTATTCGACCCTGGTCCATGAAGGCTGAATTTTCAGCAAATCCAGCCAGGTCCTCTGGAGTATGGGAAACCATTAATACTGTTAACCCCTTCTCCAAACTCAGGTCCTTGACCAGATTGAGCATCTCTGACCTGAGGGCAGGGCCAAGGGCTGTAAAGGGTTCGTCCAGCAACAATACCGGTCTCTTCATGACAAGTGTTCGGGCAATCGCAACCCTTTGGCGTTCACCCCCGGAGAGATTCTTGGGGTTTCTGTGTTCCTTGGACTTCAACCCCACCTGATCAAGGGCTGAATATACCTCTTGTTCCGTGATGTCGGTTACTTTAAGGCTTGGGTTGATGCCAAGCAGAACATTTTGAAACGCCGTGAGGTGGGAAAACAGATTGTGTTCCTGAAAAAGAATGGATATCGGGCGTTTCGAGGGCGGTAATCTGGTTATTGTTTCGTCATTGAACTTGATTGTCCCGGACTGCACAATCTGGAATCCTGCAATCAGGGACAGGAGAGTGCTTTTACCGGCCCCGCTGGCCCCAATCAATCCATTGAGGGTACCACTGGGCAATTTGAGGGAAACATTCAGATCCCACTCTCCCTGTTCAAACTCAACCGCAGACAATTCAAGACCTGAGAAGGACATTGCCTAACCTTTCAATTACTACAAACACCATTAGACAAACCACGATTAGCAGCAATGCCATGACAGCAGAATCATTGACCCGATAATTTCCAAGGGCCTGATACAACATAAGGGCAAGGGTTGGATCCCTTCCCGCACTGAAGAATACCACGGACGTCAAATCCCCGGTTGCCATGGCTGTCGTCAAGGCAAAGGCCAGAATGATTTCCTTCTTGGCCAGTGGAATTTCCACAATTCTGATTTTGTTCCAACCTCCCAGGCCCAAACTATTGCACAACGCATCATGCTTTTCCACATTTTCCCTCAATACCGGACTAACCAATCTCAAGACAAAGGGTACGGCAATAAATCCGTTAATCAATGTTGCAAGATAAAGATTGTATTCGAATACCGGGATGAAAGGGTTCAAGATTACAAACAGCCCCGTACCGAGGATTATGGGTGATACGATCAGAGCCTGACTGCCGGTCAGTTCCAGACGATTTGCCAAGCCGGTGTTGTTCCACCTTACGGCAATATCCCTGGTTGTCGAGGATAGCAACAAACCCAAACTGACGGCAATCATACCAGATCCAAATCCTACCATCAGACTTCTGAGGGTTGCCTCCCACACGGCCTGATTGACCAATACCTGAACGACAGGTCCAAGGAGACCCTTGGCAATAATACCCGCAATCGGGGCTCCTACCCACAAACAGCCCAATGCAATCCAGAATGCATCATTGATCTTGCCGAGCGGCGAGATGATATCGGGTCGAATACTTGCCCGGTTTTCAGTGGCAGAGCCCGGCTGGAGAAGGGCAAACTTCAATAACAGCAAGGAGACGCAGAGACATATCCCAACCTGTATCAGGGCCAGGAGAATGGCCTTGGGGATATTGAAATTTGATCTGACTTCGTGGAAGATTGCAACTTCGATGGTTGTTGATTGTGGACCACCCCCCAAAATCAACACGATGGTAAAACTTGTAAAGCAAAGGAGGAAAACAAGGATCACGAGGCCGGGCAAACCATCCCTGAGCTTGGGGAGTTCAATATACCGGAACATTGACAGGGAATTCATGCCAGTCATGCTTGCAATTCGCCAATACTCACCAGGTATTGATTCCCATATCGGGAGCAATAAACGAACCATCAGGGGCATATTGAAAAAAGTATGCGCTATCAATATTCCCGTCAGCCCATAAAGCGGGCTGAGCCCATTGAAACCCAAATATTCGAGGAATTCACTTACCAGACCGTTTTGTCCCCAGATGGCAGTTATTCCAAACACTGTAACAACAACCGGTATGACCAGCGGAAGTCCAAATAATTTCAATATGACGCCTCGACCCGGGAAGTCGGTCCTTCGTGCCAGTGCCCTAGCGACAGGCAGAGCAAAAAGCAGAGAGAAAAGGGTAGACAGGGTGGCTTGGTAGATGGTGAATTCCAAGACTTCCAGAACATAGCTGTCAATTCTCAGGGCATTCAGGTTCCAGATGGATAGCCATGCCATGTAGATTATTGCGACAATCGCAATACCTGGGGTGAAGGCCAGGGCTAACAACCCTGGCCAGATTAATGGTTTATAACCCTCCATGCATCATCAGTTCATCGATGCCAACCACTCGGCAATCCAGACTTCCCTGACTTCATCGGCTTCCTGTGGATCAAGCAGGAAATTAATTTCGGGTTGCTCAAGGGCCTTCATCGCTTCGGGAACAGATTCCCCAACATCAACGACTGGATACATCCAGTTGGTGGTTGGAATGAATTGCTGGGCCTTTTCGGAAACCAGGAAATCCAGGAAATCCCGCGCCAGCTCTGATTGATCCGAATAGGATCCTATCCCGGCTACTTCAACCTGCATGTAATGGCCTTCGGGGAAAATCAATGCCTTGTACCTTGAAGTCTCCTCAACAACCTCATGATAGGATTGGGAAGTGGTATAGCTCATTACCATGGGTGCTTCCCCGTTCGTGAACATGCCATAGGCTTCACCCCATCCCGGTGTCACCGTCAGGATTCTTGATGACAATCTGGACCAGGCTTCGGGTGTATCTTCACCATAAAGACTTCTGAGCCAAAAGACAAAGCCCAAACCAGGTGAACTGGTTCTGGGATCCTGGATAATCAAATCCTTTTCGGTACCACCTGCTACCAATTCTTCCATGCTTTTTGGAGGATTGGGTAAGGCTTCACTATCATACATCAGGGCAAAATACCCATAATCGTAAGGTACAAAATGGGGATCATCCCAATCCATTGGCAGGGTGTAGTTTGCATCAATACCATGAGGTGAGACAAGACCACTGCCAACAGCTTCGGCCATGAGGTTGGTATCCAGACCGAGAATGACATCTGCCTTGGAATTTTCTCCTTCGAGTTTCAACAATGAAAGAAGCGCCGCAGCATCAACCCCTGAGCGCCATTCGATTTCGCAATTGCATTCCTGCTCGAAGGCTTCGGTTATCATGGGCCCTGGCCCCCAATCACTGGTAAAGGAATCATAGGTATAAATGGTAAGGGTTTCAGCCCTGAGAGTACAGGCAAACATCAGGAATGAAATGGGAATAAAAAATTTACGCAACATAAAACAACTCTTTTGTCTGTGGCGCAGTATCAAGGAAGGGTGGGGTTTAATGAGCTCCTCAATCCCTACGCCGGTATTAACCGGATCAGGTTCAACGGGTCGGTACATGATACCTCTCAGCCAGATGGCTCCCCGAGAGAACTATCGGTAATATAGTTCAATCTGTTGTCAAAATCAACTGAAATATCCGGTTTTGTTCCGCCGGGTAAGGAAATTGAACATCAATTCCAGACAATCTAACCCTTGCAAGAAATCCAAAGGATGGTAAATGATTGGTAAAAATCGCTACTAATCCTATATTCAAACCAATCATCAAAAAAAATACTTCATGATCGAAAATACCCATCAGGATAATACAAGTTTTGGATACCGAACGGTAACCGAGCAAGAAAAAACCGGACTGGTCAAAGAGGTCTTTTCCAGTGTTTCATCAAAATATGATATCATGAATGATACCATGTCCTTCGGCATTCACCGGGTGTGGAAGGATGCTTTGGTCGACTGGATGGCACCAAAGGATAAAACCAGTTGCCTTGATTTGGCCGGGGGTACTGGTGATATTGCGAAGAGGATTCTTAAACGCAATGCTGGAGTAGATGTCCATGTTGTGGACCTGACACCGGACATGATTTTTGAGGGCAGAAATAAAATTGGTCTTGGTAGTACCAACCAGCCTGTTTCATGGATTGTTGGTGACGGATTGCAACTTCCCTTCAAGGACAACCAGTTTGATTATTGCACCATCGGTTTTGGGCTACGCAATTTTCGCAATTACACTAATGCCTTGAAGGAAATCTACCGGGTATTGAAGTTGGGCGGCAGACTGCTCGTTCTCGAATTCAGCAATGTGCCCAATGAAAGTCTCAGACAACTCTATGACAGCTATTCTTTCAAGGTAATTCCCAAGTTGGGGGGTATTATTGCAAGCGACGTGGACAGTTATCAGTATTTGGTTGAAAGCATCAGAAAGTTTCCGGGACAGGAAGAATTGAAGGAATTGATGGCAGAAACCGGATTTGAAAATATCCGTTACCGCAATCTATCCTTCGGGGTCGTAGCCATTCACTCGGGATGGAAAATCTAGTCCATGCGTGGTCCGCATAAGATATTTCGTCTGATAAGGACAGGTGCGACATTCCAGAGAACAGGAGCAATGACAATTGCTTTGAATTTTCTGGACATCCATCCAAATTTAAGATTCCTGGCCCGCTTTCTGGGAATCCCCTTCCTGCCTTTCGGGTTGAAGGGGAACAAGGATCTCCCTCCGGTAGCCAGAGCCCTGACGGCGTTGGGACCTGCATATATCAAGTTTGGTCAAACTCTTTCGACCAGGCCCGATATTGTAGGTGTTGAATTGGCAGCGGAACTTCAGGTCCTGCTTGATGGATTACCACCTTTTCCAAGGAAAATTGCCATAAAATCAATTGAATCCGAGCTTGGAGTCAAAGTAGATGAGATATTTTCCGATTTCAGTGAACCCATTGCTGCAGCATCCATTGCCCAGGTACACAAGGCTATACTGCGGGATTCGGGCAAGCCGGTAGCAGTCAAGGTTCTGAGACCCAAAGTTGAGAGGGCCTTTCAACGGGATGTGGATGCATTTTACCTTGCCGCCTGGTTGATTAAATCACTTTCACCAGCTTCCCGAAGGTTAAGGCCTCATGCGGTTGTTGAACATTTTGAAGGGGTTGTATTAAGAGAATTGGATTTACGCTTGGAAGCTTCTGCCGCTGATGAATTTGCTTCCACCACCAAAGATGATGAAGGAATTATCGTCCCCAAGATTCATTGGGAACTTTCAAGCAAGCATGTCGTTACCATGGACTGGGCCGAGGGGATAAATATCAACGACATTGAAGAATTGAGAAATGCCGGCCATGACCTTGAATCATTATCGACAAGGTTAATCCAGCTTTTCCTCCAGCAGGCACTCAGAGATGGTTTTTTCCATGCCGATCAGCATCCTGGAAACCTAAAGGTTAACAAGTTGGGTGAAATCATTACCCTAGATTTTGGTATCATGGGTAGAATCAACACCTATACCAGAAGAGTCTATGCTGAAATACTCTATGGTTTCATCAGTCAGGATTATCACAGGGTAGCCGAAGTGCATTTTGAAGCAGGTTATGTGCCACCAGATCAGGATCTGGATGATTTTGCCCAGGCCTTGAGATCTGTAACCGAACCCATTCTGGGCATGGATGCCAGCCATATTTCCATGGGCCGATTATTGAGTCACCTTTTTGAGGTAACCGAGCGATTTGGAATGGAAACACGTACCGAGTTGATCTTGCTGCAAAGGACAATGGTTGTCATCGAAGGCGTTGCACGAAGCTTGAATCCAAAACTTAACATGTGGGACGCGTCAAAGCCCGTTGTTGAAGACTACATCCGCAAACATGTCGGGCCGGTAGCAGTATTCAAAGATACCATGAAAACAATCAAGATACTTTCAAATATACCCCCACAGCTTCCTGAACTACTGAATAAAATTTCAAACAATCTTGAATCAGTTGAACCTAACTCATCCTTCTTTGAAACAAAAAGTGTGTTCGTAGGCATTCTGATCGGTATCCTTGCTTCAATCCTGGGAGTTTACATACTAACAAATTGATGACAAGATTACGGATATATCATTTGATCAATGATCAACAATTCAGAAAGGGTAGATTTTGACCGAAATTAACAAAACCGTTTTGCTAACTGGTGCAGCAGGTGATATCGGAACCCGGCTCCGCCCTCTCCTCTTATCACGTTATTCGCGTATCATTCTTAGCGATTTGCAGGAAATTACCGATCTTGCAGATAGAGAATCATTTCAAAAAGGTGATCTCGTGGATAAGAATGCCATGGATGATATCTGCAAGGGCGTGGATGCCATTGTTCATCTGGGTGGACAATCGGTTGAGGGTGATTGGGATACGGTAAATCACTGCAACATACAGGGTATGTTTACCTTGATGGAAGCAGCACACCAGGCTGGTGTAGAGCGTTTGGTCTTTGCCTCTTCCAACCATGCCATCGGAATGTATTCCCGTAATCGACGTATTTGTGTTGATTCCAAGGTCAGGCCTGATTCCCGTTATGGGCTCTCCAAGGCCTTTGGTGAGGCCTTATGTTCCCTTTATGCCGACAAGCATGGAATGAGGTGTTTATCAATCAGGATCGGTAATGTTGCAGATAAACCCTTGGATTTACGACGCCTTTCCATGTGGATACATATCGAGGATCTGTTTCAGTTGATACAAATTGGCGTGGAACACCCCGATCTACACAACGAAATCGTTTTTGGCTGTTCCCAGAATGACAGGAGTTTCTGGGACAATGGACCTGCCTTTCGTCTTGGGTATCGGCCAAAGCACAAGGCTGAAGATCATGTGGTCCATGCCATGACCAACCAAAAGGAAACCGGACCTGATGCGATTGGGGATAATTTCCAGGGAGGAACTTTCAGCAGTGCCGAATTTGATGGTGATTTGGAGAGAATTCGTTGGTCCTGATAAGACTTAAATTTAGGGAATTATATACGATAGTGACTTGAATTGCGCAAGGATGGGTAGTAGGAAGGGGAATATGGCAGAGGTTCCGGGCCACATCACGGGTCGTTGCTATTGCGGCGGCATCACCCTGTCCTCGCAAGAGGCACCTCAGAGTGTCGCTTATTGCCACTGTATCGATTGCCGCCGGATCACCGGGGCTCCGGTCGCGGCCTTCGCTGCCTTTGGAGAGAATGCCGTACAGGCGTCTCCAGCCTGGCCGGTATCCAAATCCTTTACCCCAGGTGTGAGCCGTTGGTTCTGCCCCGACTGCGGTTCGCCGCTGGCGGCTGCCTTCGATTATCTGCCGGGTCAGCTTTACGTCCCTCTCGGCCTCATCGATCAGGCAGCGAAACTGCCGCCGGAACTCCACGCCCATGAAGGGTGCCGCCTGCCGTGGCTCCAAATCGCGGACGACATCCTGCGCCTCGACGGCACTTCGCGGACATCCCTGCGCGTGGTTGCTGACGCTACGGAGTAGCGGGATTGCTAGGGAATTAGATACGATTGCTCAAGGGTGGCACTATCGTATATAATTCCCTTATTTAAGATATTTGGAATCTGGTCAGGAACTCATACCTAACATGGTAAGAATACGCCATGAAAAGATAAATGACTTTTTCAGGCAACTAGTTGAATTATTGGGAGAGGCAGATAGATTCAGACGAGGATAATGAGGTGTAAGTTCAATTGCGCACCAAGGAATACCATAAATCATGAAATCAAATAAAGATTACTGGAAAACACAAGATTACACACTTCACGCCAACTTTGTCTCTGCCCTTGCTCAAGAGGTGATGCAGGACCTTGCACCCCAACGGGGTGAAAAAATCTTGGACATCGGATGTGGCGACGGTGAGTTGGGTGCCTTTATCATGGAGCAGGGAGCTACGGTTTTAGGGATTGATAGTAGTTCCAGTTTTGTGGAAGCAGCTCGCAGTAGGGGTGTTAACACTCGCATTGAAGATGCCCAGAACATACAATTTGAAGATGAATTTGATGCGGTATTCTCTAATGCTGCCCTCCATTGGATGCCACGTCAACAACAACTCATAACGAGAGTTTTTCATGCTCTGAAGCCGGGTGGACGTTTTGTCGTGGAAATGGGCGGTGATGGCAATATTTCACTTATTTGTCGATCACTCACGGAAATATTGGCAGAGAATGGTATTGATTTTGCTGCACGCAATCCTTGGGTTTTTCCAACACCTGACGAGCAACGTAAAAGATTGGAGAAAGTTGGATTTAATGTTATCAAATGCAGTTTACGCAAGCGACCAACACCCTTACCAACAAATGTGAGGGGCTGGTTTGATACTTTCTGCAACGAAATACTATTTGATCTTTCAGACACTGATCGTGGTGAAATCCTGAGCAGTATGGTGGAAAGGCTTCGTCCTTTGATATGTGCATCTGACGGCACCTGGACTGTGGATTATGTCCGACTCAATTTTGTGGCGATTAAGCCATAATGATCATTGAAAAAAGATTAACACACTGACCCACTATTGGATGTGGATATCTACCACTGGGCACTTTCGTAAATATTGCAGGGCCTTCAACTCTTATTTATCCTGAAGGACAAATAAACCTCTGTCGCAGAGATGCTTGGTACCAACTGCCATGTTTTGGGAAAATGGTGCCGGAGAAGGGACTTGAACCCCCGACCTAGTCATTACGAATGACCCGCTCTACCGTCTGAGCTACCCCGGCACTTTTATCCTAATTTATATCCTAAATTTATAATTTCATCAGTAGAATTGTCTTCAATAAGGGTTTCGCTTTCGAAATCCTCTTCATTTATCAGGGGCAAGAGCTTTATCGAAGATGGAAGACTTGTTGTTTCTTCCTCTTCCCTTCGCCAGGTCAATGTATCAAATGCCTGACAGGAAATACAAACTGGTTGCCATTCCTTGTGAATTTGCTGACAGGTGTTGCAAATCCATTGATTCCCCCTTGGTGCAGTCAAGGCGTTACTCAACAATGATTTCACATTCTGGTCTGGCGAACCTTTACCTTTTTCAATTGCAGCCATGATGAGAAAGGTTCTAACCGTGGGGTCATCCTGATGAATATTCTCCAGTTCATGACTGGCAACTCCGAAATCTCCTCTCGAAATCGCCAATTCAGCCATTGTCATTCTGGATTCCGGATGCATGAGTGTCTTGGCAATAAGTTTCTTGAACCTCTCATGTCGGTGTTGATCAGTTTCGTCCGGTTCCAACTCAGTATATGCTTGGGCCAAATCCGGATGTGGTTCAAGATTCCAGGCCTTGGTCAAAATACGATTGGCGTTTTTATGGTCACCATCACCATTCTTCAGCTGGGCAGCCAAAACAGCAGCCGGCACCAATGATGGTGCAAGCTTGTTGGCCTCAAAAACCTTGAGGGAACCCTCTTGGTTTCCCTCCTTCAGTAGTTTTTTGCCTTCAGCAAACAGAGTAACAGCCGTACCATGGACATATTCCTGCTTGCTGATTCGCTTGCGGTCAAATCGTGCTTTCCAAGTGTTCCTTACTCCTTCCCAATCCGCTTCACTGGTTTGCAGACGCAAAAGGATAATTTGAGTTTCTTCATGGCCCGGTTTCAATTCGAAGGCCTTTTTGGCCAATTGCAGTGCTGTTTTGGTGTCTCCTACTTCAAGACGGTGTTTCAATATGCCCACGATTCCGACAAACCTTGTCTTGTCATCACCAAGCAGTTTCTTGTAAACATCCTGGGCTTTATCCTTGTTTCCCATACGTTCGGCAGATTGTGCAGCCAAAAGACCAGTCAATTCCGGACGACCCAAATGCCTTTCCGCAAGAGCAATCTTATGTGCAGCCTCCGAGGGTTCTCCCGCTGCCATTGCCACCATGCTCTCAGCCAAGGCTTCGTAACCCTTTCTATCCTTGTTACGATTCAGGTATCTGGTTAAAGCAGTTTCATCACCAACAAAAAATCTGAAAACAGCCAAAACCAAACCAAACAGGAAGTACACTACCCAGATTACAGGAATAAGAATCAAGAGCAGAATAATCAGGTTTACCAGACTGGTTGTTATCTCATAATTCAGAATTTCAAAGGTAACACTGCCCTGGAGGTCCAATAAATAGGCAAACCCCATGCTTAGGGCGGCTACCGCCAGTATGAACAGGGAAATCTTTGTCAGGGACCAAATCATGTTACTGGCCTGTTACAGTCAATGGCTTTGATAATGACTCTTCCACTGCAACCAATAAATCCAATCTGTTCTGTACCTTGTGTTTCCAACTTTCCAATGTTACCTGAACCGGTTGGGGAAGTTGAGCATACAACTCCAATACACTTTCCAGATCACCTTTTTTCAGTCTTTCTTCGAGTCTGGATAATACAGCTATTGCATCATCTCCTTCTCTCGGTGTCAGGGATCTCACCTGAACCAGGGAAGAAACTATACTTCTGGCCATGTCCTGAATCGACCCGCTCTCAGCACCTGTTTCTACAGCCCTCAAAGCTTCGGTAATCAAGTCTTCAAATTCATTCTGGAGCTCCAGCAGTGTAGCAACACCATCTTCTGATAACTCAAGAATGATGGCTGGCAATTCCAAACTGTTGATTTGACTTTCTCCAATTATTGCAGCATATGGGATACCTGCTTCCACAGCAGCCTGTATTCCAACCAAAGTCAGGTTTCGCAAGGAGTTTTCACCAACCGTCTGGGAGGAAAGAGCAACCAGTTCAGATTCCAGCCCCACTGTATTATCCCTTACTTCGGTAACCTGATTGGCAAGCATTCGGTTTTGCTCCCGTAGTAGAGCCAATTCCTCTTCCAGACCAGGAAGCCGAGTACCGACATTTTCGATATTCTCAACCAACTCATTCATCAAACCCTGACTGGTACTTAAGCCTGAAAGTTCCATTCGAAGATCAGTCACTTCTTCACCCAAACTTGTCAAGCTCCTTGAAAGCACATCAATTTCCAGAATTTTCTCACCTATTCTCTGTATCCTTGCCTCCAGCAATACCATCTGGCCATTTGTCCCGGCTGCTTGATTGCCTTCACTTGAACCGGTAACCCCACCCACTTCTGAGCCAGAATTGGAACTCATGGGCATGGACCATGATAGTGCTGTAAAGTCTTCCTTCAGTTTCCTGTTGTCAGCTTCAATCACCTCCAAATCTGTCCCCAAAGCAACCAGACTCTCCTGCAAATCCACCAGAGTTGTATCCAGATTACTCCTGAGTGCATCATGTTTTCCGGTCAAGGTATCCAAATCTAGTCTAAATCTGGTCAATTGTTCCGTTTGGTCCTCCATGACCTCATTGATTGAATTCAACTCGGAAGCCAAGGCAGCATTTTGGCTATCTGCTTCTTCCAAAACACTGCTCAATTGCGAAATATTTTCCTCCAGACCACTTATTCGTTCCTCAAGGGCCGGAATCATTGTAATTTGCAGTTCTTCAACCTGTTCGCCAACCCCAGAAATACTTTCCTCCATGAGACTGGAAATTTCCATATTTCCCTCAGATGGCATGCTGGGAAGGAATTGTTGCGGAACCAAAAGGATAAGAGCAACACCAACACCACCTGCAATCAGTCCAAAGACAATGGCCCTGAAGATCAGACCGGCTATTTTATCCATCCACCTGTTCAATCTACTCTCATTGTTTGATTGCTTGCCTTTCCCGGGCTGCTCGGGCGGTGATTCTGCAATCATTTCTGCAATTTCCTCACCATCGTCATTTCTGTCGGATGTGTTATCAGACATAGCTCTTTCCTGTTGGTACCATTAGGGTGTTTTTCGTTGGCCTATCCGCAATTCTGCCCTGAATCAATCAGGTGGATTATACACAAGAATATCCAAAGTCCAAAACCCGGCAAACAAAAACTGAAATCTGTGATTACGGACTTTCATAACATTGAACATAGGGGAAAACCGAGGAAATTTTAGCAAAAATGATTCACAAGGCCATAAACACCCTGAACCATTTCGCTAGTATCAATCTTAATTGAAGAAATCTTGGTGAAAAATCTCGACCGAATACTCTCACGTACCATTGTGAAAATTCATTTGAGACTGCTGGACTATCACCCTTGGATTGAAGCCCTCCGAAGCAACCCTGGTTTCCCAATCAAGTGCAATCCCCTGTTTAATATTCTCACTCATGCAGAAGATCAGTTGCCCTTTTGCAGGGATTTCCTTGACCTCATTGGAAAACAACCTGGCCGTTCTGGCGGAATACAATGGGATTAAGCATGGCTTTTCGGACAATAAAGTAAGTGCTTCCTTTGCCAGTGGGCATTCCCGCTGGTTATATACAATCAATTCCTCGACTTCTATTCCCTTGTTCCCCAGAACCGTTTTCAAATCCTGGGAAACATGCTCTCCACGAAAATAAAACAACTTGTCAGGGAATTCGGACTTCTCCAGACCGATAACCATTTCTTCAACCCGATTGAAGGTTTGTTTAACATTATATCCTGCAATGATTGCCTGTGCTCGGGTTTGATTACCTACGCAATATACATTGACTCTTCCCAAGTTCATGCCCTTGGACAAGAGCGAAAGAATGGCATTTTTGGAAGTAAAGACATAACCCGAATATTGCTGTTGGGGGAAGTCGTAGGTTGGGTACTGTATTTCAATCAAAGGGGATATACAGATATCCAACTGATTGTTGATGGCCAATAATTCTCCTTTGATTCTCTTCGATGCCTTAATGGGTCTGGTAAGCAGGATTGAACGAAATATTTGAGACACATCGTTACCCAATTATTGTAAAGGCAGAAGATATTGGCTTTCTTTTAACTTCTGATTTGGTTTCTTCAATCATATTATTTGAGATAAAATAGGATTTTTTCCGATGATTTTAATTAAACAAATTTAGCCAGCGTTAAGTGGATTATGTGTTCCAGTATCAAGGTCCTAGGAATTGAAAGCAGTTGTGATGATACCTCTGCTGCAATTGTAAGCCATACCCAGGGTCAAAATCCTGAAGTGCTCTCAATGGTGGTTCAAAACCAGGGTACGCTTCATGAACAATATGGTGGCATAGTACCGGAAATTGCTGCCAGAGCCCATTCTGACCGACTTGACAAATGTACGATTGAAGCGCTGAATTCTGCCCGGTTGAATTTGTCGGATCTTGATTGCATAGCCGTTACCGCAGGTCCTGGTCTCATCGGAGGTGTGATTTCGGGTGTCTCCTTTGCCAAGGGTCTTGCCGCCGGAAGCGGGTTGCCTTTGGTTGGTGTAAATCATCTTGCAGCGCATGCCCTGACAGTCCGACTGACCCATCAGGTCGATTTTCCATTCCTGTGCTTGCTGGTATCGGGAGGTCACTGTCAATTCCTGGCGGTCCTGAGTCCTGATGATTTCATCCGATTGGGCGGTACCATTGATGATGCACCTGGTGAAGCATTTGATAAAACCGCACGACAACTTGGTTTGCCCCAACCGGGAGGACCTGCTATTGAAAAGATGGCAATATCTGGCAATCCCACAAAATATGCCTTTCCCAGACCCTTAAAAAACCAACAGGGATGCAATTTATCTTTCTCCGGGTTGAAAACCTCCCTTCTGAGGGAAAAGGAAAAGATAATATCTGAAGAAGGAACAATATCTGAAACCAGAATGGCCGACCTGTGTGCCAGTTTCCAAAAGGCTGTAAGTGAGTCCTTGAGCCAAAAATCACAGGTTGCCCTGAAGATTTTTGAAGAAACTGTCGGGCAAAAACCCACTTTGTTTGCCATTTCCGGTGGTGTCGCTGCAAACCAGATGATCAGAAAGGATGTCGAGGATGTTTGCAAGGTTAACGAAATAAAGTTCTACGCCCCACCGTTGGAATACTGTACCGATAACGGGGCTATGATTGCCTGGGTAGGAATTGAAAAATTCAGAACCGGCAACTTTGATGGGTTTGATCTGGAGGCACGTTCGAGATGGCCCTTGGATACTTCAAGTTCTCCAATACTCGGAGGAGGCAAGAGGGGAGCAAAATCGTAGAAAGGGGCGTTTTCACCATTGTTGGAATTTGATAGTGTGATTTATTGGAATTTTTAACAAGATTGAGGAGTATTGAATGGCATATTGGTTATTTAAATCAGAACCTTCAACCTGGAGTTGGGAGGAACAACTTGCCAAGGGGGACATTGGCGAGGAATGGGATGGGATTCGAAATTATCAGGCCAGAAACAACATGCGAAATATGCAGTTGGGTGATCTGGGATTTTTCTACCATTCCCAAACAACAAAGGAAATCGTGGGAATTGTTGAAGTCGTTGCCCTGGCTCACCCCGACAGCACTACCGATGATGAAAGGTGGGAATGTGTTGATGTGAAGGCCGTTCAGTCCTTTCCCAAGCCGGTTACCCTTCAGGATTGCAAGAATAATCCCAAATTGGCCGATATGGTATTGGTCAATAACACGCGACTATCGGTTCAACCCGTTGCCAAGGATGAGTGGGAGGAAGTCTGCAGGATGGGCGGGATCGAATAAAATCCTCAAGATCTGTTTTTCAGGATCCATTTCATCCCTTCCCTTTTCGCAAGTGAGGAAAGGCGTTGTTCATTTTGGGATACATAATCCTCCACCCTTTGAGGATTTGTACGTGAATATTGCCGCAGGATCCAACCTATGGCCTTTTGTAGGAAAAATTCCTTCTCGGCCAATGAATGCTCCATGATTTCCAACTGCATGTTCCAATCCATTTTCTCCTTGCTGAGAAGTTGGGTCAATATGGCCGTTCTTCTTTTCCAAATATTCGTGGATTGTGCCCAATTTCTCAAAATTACGGATGTTTCCAGCGGTTGATTGATCAGCATCCGGTGTACGCCATGGGTAGCAATCGGATCTATGATTTCCCACCAAGCACCCTCAACAACCATCTTTTCAACGAAATCCATATGCCCGGGAAGAACCCATTTCCTGAATTTGGCATGGTTGAGTATTTCAATCGAGGCATACCACTCTTCTCTCCTTGAAGCATTGGTCCAAATGAAATCCATCAGGCTTACCCATTCTTCAGGGGATTCTATCGGGGATTCCTTGATCAGGGATGAGACAATCTTCCTTGTTTGGGGTGTTTTCACTCCCCAAAAGGGCATATCGGTTTTCATGTAGGATTGCTGATATTTGGCTGTATCAGGATCGCCAGCCTCTGAAAACCGGGTTAGTAATTTCTCCCTGAAAGTCGAGTTGAGGTCGCTCATGAACTTATGTTCGGTATCAAAAACCCGGATGTTAATATCTGTAATGTTCGGCCTTGAATGGACCCAACTTGTTTACCCCGATATAATCAGCCTGTTCATCGCTGAGCGAAGTCAGACTTACGCCCAACCTTTCCAGATGAAGGGTTGCAACTTTTTCATCCAGGTGCTTGGGAAGTGTATATACCCTGTTTTCATAATTCTGGCCATTGTTCAACAACTCGATCTGGGCAAGAACCTGGTTGGTAAAGCTTGCCGACATGACAAAACTGGGGTGGCCGGTGGCGTTACCCAGATTCAACAATCTTCCCTCAGACAGGAGGATTATTCGTTTGCCTGAAGGCATTTCAATCATGTCCACCTGATCCTTGATATTGGTCCATTTATGATTTCGAAGGGAGGAAATCTGAATTTCGTTGTCAAAATGGCCAATATTCCCAACTATGGCCATGTCCTTCATGTCCCGGATATGATCAATGGTAATTACATCCTTGTTGCCAGTAGCCGTAATAAATATGTCAGCGATTGGCAGGGCGTCCGGAAGTGTAACGACTTCAAAACCGTCCATTGCTGCCTGTAGGGCACAAATCGGATCAATCTCGGTAACCTTGACTCTTGCACCAGCTCCCCGTAATGATGCCGCAGACCCCTTGCCCACATCTCCATATCCGCATACCACAGCAACCTTGCCTGCGAGCATTGTATCAGTAGCTCGTCTAATACCATCAACCAGGCTTTCCCGACAGCCATACTTGTTGTCGAATTTGGACTTGGTAACACTGTCATTCACGTTGATGGCAGGGAAGGGCAGTAATCCCTTTTCCTGCATCTGGTACAACCTGTTGACACCCGTGGTTGTTTCCTCGGTCACACCCCTGATCATGTACCTTTGCTTGACAAACCAGCCCGGAGAGGTTTTTCGCCTGATGTCTATACGTTCAAACAAGGCCTCTTCCTCCTCCGAAGTGGGATTTTTGATTAGATCCTCTTCTCCCTCTTCAACTCTTGCACCAAGCAAGATGTAAAGGGTGGCATCTCCACCATCATCAAGAATCATGTTGGCACAACCTTCCTCAAAGTGGAAGATCATGTCAGCGTAATCCCAATATTCAGGCAGTGTTTCTCCCTTGACCGCAAATACCGGTATATCCTGGGCGGCGATCGCTGCAGCCGCATGATCCTGTGTGGAAAAGATATTGCAGGAAGCCCATCTGACCTTTGCACCCAGATCAACAAGGGTTTCAATCAAAACCGCAGTCTGGATTGTCATGTGGAGTGAACCGGCTATGCGAGCTCCTTCCAGTGGTTTCTGACCGCTATATTCCTTTCGTAATGCCATCAGACCGGGCATTTCGGTCTCGGCGATCATGATTTCCTTTCTGCCGAATTCGGCTTGGGACAAATCTTTTACAACATGGGGCCTGCTCATGGGTGTCACCTCCGCTTGGTATCTACTGGAACTGATAAATATAATCCAAGCAGTTGAAAATGAAACCTCCTAAGGAAGAGTAACTCTTGACCTATAATTTATCCCGAGACTTCTCGGTCTGGTTTGCAAGGATTGTCCTTGAAGATTTTCGTTGAAACAGGAAGGTCAGTATCCACAGTGACTTGATAATATGATGTTCCACTTTTAATTCTTTCGACTTGTCTGAAAACATTCCGGGTTGTGTATAATTTTAATTTAAGGATTTGTTGATGGGAAGATTAGTTGATGGGGTTTGGTTTGATCAGTGGTATGACACTAAATCTACTGATGGCAAATTTGTTCGAAGCATATCCCAATTCCGAAACTGGATAACGAAGGATGGATCCGTAGGGCCAAGCGGTCAAGGAGGATTCAAGGCAGAACCCGGTCGTTATCACCTATATGCGAGCTATGCCTGTCCCTGGGTACATCGGGTCCTGATATATCGCAAGTTGAAAGGACTTAAAGATCACATTGGCGTATCATTTGTCCACTGGTATATGGCTGAAAATGGCTGGACCTTCCAAATTGATGATGAAGGAATTGTTGGTGATCACCTCTTTGACTTTGAATTTGCGCATCAAATCTACACTAGGGCTGATCCAAAATATTCCGGACGTGTAACCGTACCAATACTATGGGATAGGAAGACAGACACAATCGTGTCCAATGAATCCTCGGAAATCATTCGAATGTTGAACAGTGCCTTTGATGATACTGGAGCAAAGGAGGGTGACTATTACCCGGAACAACATCGTCAGGAAATTGACAAGGTTAATGAACGAATTTACAGCACGGTCAACAACGGGGTTTACAAAGCCGGTTTTGCTACAACACAAGTTGCCTACGAGAATGCAGTTCATCCCCTGTTTGAAACATTGGATTGGCTGGATGAGCAACTTGCAACCAAGCGTTTTTTGATGGGAGAACAACCGACCGAAGCGGATTGGAGACTATTCCCAACACTGTATCGGTTTGATAGTATCTATGTCGGTCATTTCAAATGTTCTCTCAAGCGAATTGTTGATTATCCGAATTTGTGGGCTTATTCCCGTGATCTTTTTCAATGGCCGGGAATAGACGATACGGTCAATATGAACCATGCCCGTCAACATTACTATCAAAGCCACGATACCATCAACCCAACCCGTATTGTCCCCATCGCACCAGAAATTGACTGGTATGCACCACATGGTCGGGGGTGATTGTCATCAAGAGTAAAATGGCAGAGATATATCATAGAATAGCTCGGGGAAGACATGCATGATTTAAGGGTTACATGATATCACTTGTATCTGAAACTGAATCGCACACGCAGGAAATCGCGATAAAGCTTTTACCATATTTGGAAGCGGGCATGGTACTGCTGTTAAATGGACCTATTGGGGCTGGGAAATCAGTATTTGCCAGAGCCATCATTTCCTCGCTTTTGGCCAAATCAGGTAGTGAGGAAGACATTCCTTCCCCAACCTTTACCCTTGTACAGGGTTATGAAACCGAAGAATTTGAAATCTGGCATGTTGACCTCTACAGAATTGAATCGGAACTTGAAATAATTGAACTCGGTTTGGAAGAAGCCTTTGAAACTTCCCTCTGCATAATTGAGTGGGGCGAGAAATTGGGTCGATTTACTCCCGACAATCATATTGAAGTCTCCTTTGAACCAATGACCAGCTTTAAATCCGGAAGACGCTTGACCTTTACGACCAAAGATTCAAAATATGCCCATAGAATCGCGAGGGCACTTGAATAATCGAACACAGGAAAGAAGACGTTTTCTGGAGGAAAAAGGTTGGAACAATTGGGGAATTGTCATGCTGGCCGGGGATGCCTCCCCAAGAAAGTATTTCCGGCTTTCTTCCGGTAGTAAAACGGCAGTGCTGATGGATGCTCCCATCGGTTCCTGCGGACCCCTCGATCCCTTTATCGGTATTTCAGAGTACCTGATTGAACAGGGTTTCAGTTCACCCAAAATCCTGGCCAAAGACACCACTGGAGGATTCCTGATCATAGAAGATCTGGGTGATGACCTTTTCAGTTCCCTCCTCGTCAAGCAACCAGAATTGGAGTACGAAATCTATCAGGTTGCACTGGAAATATTGGTTGCACTGAGACAAAAGGTCCCTCCTCCACATGTCCCAAATTACGCCCCTCAAATCCAGGGTGAACTGTCGGCTCTATCCCTAACATGGTATGCACGGTATATATCCGGAGTGGAGGTAAACGAAAGAAAAGTAAACCAGCTGAGGGATTTGGTCGCTGGAGCCATTTCCGGTTTGAACGAGAGGCAAGTGTTCATTCACAGGGATTACCATGCCGAAAACCTTTTCTGGTTACCAGAGCGGTCTGATCAAGAAAGGGTGGGATTGATTGATTTTCAGGATGGTTCAATCGGTCAATCGTCCTATGACCTGGTCTCCCTGCTGGAAGATGCCCGCAGGGATATTTCCACCGCTTTGAAAGAGGAGCTTTTGCACAGGTATTCCGAACTTACAGGCGATCCTCTTGCCTTGGTCAAGAAAGGGGTGGCGATTTCAGGTATCCAGAGAAACCTGCGGATTCTGGGCGTATTTGCTCGCTTGTCCATTCGAGATTCAAAATCCTGGTATCTGGATTACATTCCCCGAGTCTGGGATTACCTCATGGGGGATCTGGAAACTGCCGACTTGCCCGGCCTTACCTCGTTTATCATGAACAATCTACCACCACCAACCCCTGAAAACCTGGACAAGCTGAGGAGTACTTAAATCAAACCACATTCGGCAATGATTTTCGCGGCGGGTTTTGGAACCCGTTTGGCAAATTTGGTCAAGGATGACCCCAAGCCCCTGATCAAGGTAGGCAAAACGACACTTCTGGACCATGCTCTGGACGTGACCAGAGAGGCTGGCATCACCAACATTGTTGTCAATGCCCATTATCTCGCCCACAGAATCGTGGATCATCTGGCTTCCCATTCCACGGCCAAGGTAATTATCGAAGAACCGGATATACTGGATACAGGTGGTGGATTGCTCAATGCCCTCCCTCATCTCGGTACCAATCCGGTATATACCTTGAATTCCGATAATTACTGGTTTGGTCAAAATCCACTGTCCCTGCTTGCCGATTACTGGAATGAACAGGAAATGGATGCCCTTTTGGTTTTGGGTACCAGGAAGAATACCTTTGGATATCAGGGCAAGGGTGATTTTGTCATAGATTCCGGTGGCAATCTGACAAGAAGATCAAATCAAGACTCCGGACTGGTTTACCTTGGTGCCCAGTTGATCAGCCCTTCGGTAATAAGCAGTGAGTTTGGCAGGGTGTTTTCCCTCAATGTGATCTGGGACCGATTGATCCACAATAAAAGAATAAAGGGTTTGATTTATGATGGAAAATGGGCAGTAATTGATACACCTTATGGTATTGAAACCATAAGAAAGATATTATGAAACCGAATGGCTTTTCATTCCATGAGAATTGACCAAAATCTTACTTCTTCAATATGTACCAACTTGCCTCAAATCACTTGAAACCAAATTTATACTCATCTGCTTAACCCCGATTTCAGCCTAAATGTTCACTTCGCAAAACAATCCCAGAGTATTCGCAGTTCATCCGGGTTGTGATTTTGCCCATGTCTTTGTTGATGGGCTTCTTGATAGAATGAAGGATGCCAACCCCGAGGGCATGGCCCAGGTGGAAATTTACCTCACCACGAATAGTCTGAGGCAGGCTGTTATTGCCAGATTCATTGAGCACAAGAATACTTTTATCCCCAAACTGTCCCTACTTACCGATTTGAAAAGGGATGCCAGATTCCCGGCAATACCTCTGCCGGCATCAACCCTCCGCATACGTTTGGAACTGATGCAAATCATCAAGAAATTGCTTGAAAAGGACCATCGGTTTGCCTCCCATTTGGCCCAGTATGAACTTACCAAATCACTAGAATCCCTATTACAGGAACTCAACGAGGAAAATATTGGCCCTGATGAGCTCAGGGAAGTCGATCAAACCAACTTGTCCTCGCATTGGAAGGAAAGCCTGAAATTCCTGGAAATCCTTACCGGTTTTGTTAAAACCTCGAACACACCGAGTGAGGAGGCAAGGCTCAGGCTGGTCATCGATGCCCTTGTTTCAAGTTGGGAAACCAATCCGCCAGAACACCCCGTCATCGTAGCTGGTTCCACGGGTTCGGTCGGAGCAACCCAATACTTTATGCAAAAGGTGGCAACTCTGCCCCAGGGGGCACTGGTACTTCCCAGCTTTGATTTTGATCTGCCAGCAGATGTTTGGGAAAAGATGGCAAGCAAAACATTCCAAGTTGACCACCCCCAGTACAGGTTTTATCAACTTGCCACCAATCTGGGCATGTTACCAGGGGATATTCCTCACTGGACCGGGGATATTGAACGAAATCTCCCCCGCAATTCCCTGATTTCCCTTGCCTTGCGACCTGCGCCAGTTACCAACCAATGGCAATCGGAGGGACCAAAACTTGCCAATCTGAAGGAGGCAACGGAAGGATTGACCTTGGTCGAGGCTCCATCCTTGAGGATTGAAGCAGTCACCATCGCCTTGCAGATGAAAAAAGCCCTGGAAGATAACAGGACTGCTGCACTGGTTACTCCAGACAGATCCTTGATAAGGAGGGTTAAGGCAACTCTCAAAAAATGGAATATCAATCCCAGAAACTCCCGGAATGACAATTTGCTACAAACTTCCCTAGGCAATTTTTTGCAAAGTATTGCAAATTTAATGGGCAGGGAAGCCAGTCCCGAAGAGTTTGTCGCACTGTTGAAACATCCCCTGACCAATTCTGGCCCCGACCAGAAAAAACACAAGGAGCTCGCTTCGGACCTTGAATATTTCATTCGCTCCAAGGGTCCGGAATACGATCCCATGAAACAGACTTACAGTTGGTCGCGAGGCAAGCAGGAAGAAGGCGCGCTGGAATGGTTCAATTGGTTCAAAGACAATATAGACAAGCTTGAACAAGCCTCCGAAGGTACACTGGAAAAATATGTTGGCCTCCACAAGGCAATTGCAGCAAATTTGGCAGAAGGTCCCGGTGGTCAATCGGCATTGTTTTGGGAAACCGGTGACCGGACAACCAAGCAGATAGATAATCTATTCAACAGGATTTGGAGGGCCTCTTCCATACCCGGAACCATCTCTTCAAATGAATACACCGAGCTTTTTCAAGGGCTGGCCAGTGAAATACAGATATCGAATTCCGCTGAAACCACACCCAACCTGTATTTCTGGAATACTGAAGATGCCCGCATGCAGTCACCGGATTTGTTGATTGCCGGAGGCATGAATGAAGGTTCATGGCCCAGATTCCCAGGCCAGGACCCCTGGTTGAATCGGAACCTTCGCAACCAGATTGGCTTGAATTTGCCCGAGACCCGGATTGGCTTGATGGCACATGACTTTCAACAAATTGTTTCTTGCAAGGAAGTGATACTTTCCAGAAGCACCCTTGGTGATGGTGATCCGACAACTCCATCGAGATGGCTCAGCCGTTTGAAAAACCTGCTGGCCGGACTTGATCCCGAGGGGATTTCAGCCTTGGAAGGCATGAAAGCCCGAGGAGAACAATGGTTGCAACTGGCAGAAAAATTTGAAAAACCCCGAACTAGGCAAATTCCCTATTCCAGACCACAACCATCCCCACCACTCATTTCCCGTCCTAAAAAAATCAGTGTGACTGCGGTCAGGACACTAATAACCGATCCTTACGCCATTTATGCCAGGGACATCCTGAAATTCAAGCCTGTTTATCGCCTGAAAGTGGAACCCAGTTACCTCTTGAGGGGTATCAAGCTCCATACGATCATGGAACAGTTCATGGCAGTTTTTGATGACGATCAGGATGAGGTTGAAACCGAAAAGCTTATGGATATTGCCAGAGAAGTCTTGAGCAACACCGGTACACTACCGGTCGTAGAGGAAGTCTGGTTGTCAACTCTGGAGCATAACGCAAAGGAACTTTTGAAAATCGAAAAAACACTTCGCACCAAAACAGAGCCGGAGATCATTGAGGTCTTGGGAAAACATTACTTCGAGAACCTCGATTTTACCCTCACAGCTAAATGTGACCGGATAGATGTGGAGCATGAACCGGCCGACTGTTGGCATCTTTTCGATTACAAATCCGGAGCAATCCCCAGTACCAAGCAAATTGTCCTCTACGAAAAACAAATCCCCCTGCAAGCCATCATGGCGGAAAAGGGAGCCTTTGATGAGATGGTTGGAGGTACCGTTTCAAGGGCAGCATATATCGGTATTGGCAGAAAACCTGAATTGCGGGAGGTTGAGCGGTGGAACAAATCCGGTGAAGATACCTTCATGAGAGACTGGAAAAGATTCCAGAATCTGGTCGTACTCTACCAGAACCCAACAACAGGTTATATCTCTCGACGATATGGAGGTGTGGGGACCCAATCCAATGATTATGACCATCTTGCCAGATATGGTGAGTGGGAAGACACCGATGAACCGCTATTTCAACGGGTGGGTGATGAGTAGCGGAAGATTTGACGATGCCACCCTGCCTCAGGTCAAGGCTGCCAACCCGCTTGAATCCTCATGGGTATTGGCTAATGCCGGTTCAGGCAAGACCCGGGTATTGACCAACAGGGTTGTCCGCCTGCTGCTTGCCGGAACATCCCCACAAAAGATACTTTGCATAACCTTTACCAATGCAGCAGCCACCAACATGCTCAATCGACTTGGTGAAACTCTCGGCGGTTGGGCCATGCTCTCCAATGAAGACCTCAGGGACAGGCTTTTGAATCTTGGGGAAGACGAAAGTTCACTGACCCCCGAAAAACTCGATTCAGCTCGTACCCTCTTTGCCAAGGCCCTCGAAACACCCGGGGGCATGAAAATTCAAACCTTCCATTCCTTTGCTACCGCCCTGTTGAAACAATTCCCCCTGGAAGCAGGTGTTTCTCCCCAGTTCAAGTTAATCGATGATCGCAAATCAAGGAACATCCAGATTGATCTTCTGAACGACCTGGTCGAGTCAGATAGGGAGATTGTGGGACAACTTTCCAAATATCTGGATTATGAAAACCTCAAGCAATTCACCAAGGATATCTTTGACAAAAGGGACCATTTCACGGGAGAGGCCAGCAAGGATTTCATCTGGAAAAAATTTGACGTGCCGGAAGGCTGGAACAAGACAAGTTTCGTCAATTCGATAACCCCGGGAAACATCCAGCTGATCAAATCCATGATACCCTATCTGTTGAAGGGTTCCAAAACCGACAAAACGAAAGGGAAAATGCTGGCTGAAGCATTGGAAACCGAAAATAACAATATCATAGCCTTTCAATTGGCCAAGTGTATGCTTAACGGCCCCGGCAGTAAAGAACCCTATTCGGTAGCCAATTTCCCTACCAAAGGAACCAAGGAAATGATGGGAGATACACTTGTTGCCGTATTTGAGAAATTTGCCGAACACCTGTCGAAGGCCAAAATAAGCGAGGAAAATTTTCAGGGCGCCCGAAAGACCCTGCTGCTTCATCAGTTTGCCGGGAAAATCCTTGATGCCTATAAGGAAACAAAAATCAAAAATGCATGGCTGGATTTTGATGATCTACTGACCAAGGTATTGGATATATTACGGGATCAGGATATTTCCCAGTGGATTCTCTATCGCCTTGACGAGGAGATTGATCACATCCTGGTTGATGAAGCACAGGATGTCAACGCCAAGCAATGGGAAATAGTTTCCATTCTGGCCGAGGAGTTCACATCCGGTGCCGGTCAAAGGGGAGATCTTTCCAGAACGGTGTTTGCAGTTGGTGATGAAAAACAATCCATTTTTGGCTTTCAGGGAGCGGCACCGGAAAAGTTTCGTGAGCGTCGGGACTTTTTCAAGGAAAAGTTCGAGAAAAGCGGCAGGAGATTCATCGAAGAGGATCTGGAGTTTTCCTTTCGTTCCTCGGATGAAATCCTGAGTCTGGTTGACGGGTATCTGAAACTCTTTCTAGAGCAGTTTTATACCCGCTTCATACCCCATAAGGCTTATCATGACAAATTGCCGGGTTGTGTGGAATTATGGCCCCTCGTACCCAAACGGGACCCCCTTGAAGAAGAGGATTGGCATTTGCCGAAATTCATTCAACCAGAGAAGAGGCCAGAAGAGATTCTTGCTCAAAACCTCGTCGGCAAAATAATGGGGATGATCGGCAATGAAATGATTCCCGCCGGCAATGACGGTAAGGCCAGACCAGTGAGGCCGGGAGACATTCTGATACTGGTTCAAAGCAGGGGACAAATATACAAATCCTTGATCAGGGAGTTGAAAAATGCAAAACTTCCATTGGCAGGAACAGACAGAATTACTTTGTCGGATGATCTGGCAGTCAATGACCTTCTTGCCCTGCTGTTGTTCCTGTCCGTACCAAAGGATGATTTGTCCCTGGCGGTCGTTTTGAAATCGCCCCTATTCGGATTTGATGAAGATGACATCTTTCGATTGGCCCATGATCGTTCAGGTTCTCTATGGCATGAATTGGAAACAGGAAAGGACAGTTCCAAACATTTTTCCAGGGCCCACAGAATATTGTCGGATCTTTTGTCCCGTGTGGATGAGGAAACTCCCTACGATCTTCTGGAAACAATTTTAACCGTATATGAAGGCAGAACACTGTTTGTGGCCCGACTTGGTGATTCCTGTATGGAAACTCTTGATCTGCTTTTGTTCCAGGCTCTTGACTATGAACGTTCCGAAACACCTTCCTTAACCGGGTTTCTGGAGTGGCTGGAACCTGATGCAGTCAACATCAAGCGGCAGTTGGAACAGCACCGTGACGAAATAAGGGTAATGACCGTCCATGGGGCCAAGGGGCTGGAATCGCCCATTGTCATATTGCCAGACACCAAGAGTTTGCGAAATCCCGGTAAAAATATTATACCTTGTGCTGAAGATGACTTTCCCCTTTGGTCAACCAAACCCGAAATTACCAATGCTGTTGCCCAGGGATTGAAAAAGCTGGAGTCTGAAGACTGGAAAGAATACCTTCGTCTTCTTTATGTGGCCTTGACGAGAGCTGAATCACGGCTGATCATTTGTGGTGTACAAGCCAGACAAAAACTGCCCCATTCCATAGAGGAAATCAAAGACTGGTTTGAAATGATTCACTGGGTTTTGGGGAAAAACATGACGAATACGGACCATGATTTCAGTGCTGACCTGAACGATTCAATGCCTAACAAGCTGGGGCATAAGATCGTTTCGGCAAACTGGCCAATGGAGCCTGATCAGGACACCGATGATCAGGACGTTGAAGATATCATTTTGCCTCATTGGGTAGAAAAGATACCCGTATGGGAAACTCCGGGGAAACTTTCTGAATCCCCTTCCGACCTGGGTGGTGACAAGGTGGTGTCAGGTGAGGTTGATACCGAAACGACAAGTGATTCCGCACTGTTAAAGGGAACTGTCATTCATCTCCTTCTGGAACATCTCCCAGCCATTCCCAGGACAGAATGGGAGATCAGGGGCAAGCAGTTGATTGATTTGAAATATCCGGATATCGTCACGAACGACCGTAGCGAATGGATTGCCAACAGTATTGACATATTGGAAAATCCGGATTTAAAATTCCTTTTCGATACTTCCGAAACCAATCTTGAGGAAGTGGCAATTACAGCTGAAATCCCCGAATTGGACAACAAATCCATTTTTGGCTACATAGACCGTCTGGTGATTGCCGATGATCATGTTCTGGCTGTAGATTTCAAAACCAACAGGCTGGTACCCGCCATTGTGGATGAAACACCCGAAGGGTTGTTACGCCAGATGGGAGCCTATCACAGAGCTCTCGAAAAAATCTATCCCGACAAAAAAATCAAGACTGCCATCTTGTGGACCCAGACGGGAGAATTAAGTAAACTACCAGAAGAATTGACATTGAATGCCTTGAAAAGAGCATTTACAATGGAAGATACCCAATCCTAAATTTAACTACCCGAAATTCCGGAGGAAAAATGAGTGTAATCCACGTAACAGACGAATCTTTTGAAGCCGATGTAATCAATGCTCCAAACCCCGTCCTGGTGGATTTTTGGGCTGAATGGTGTGGACCCTGTCGTCAAATTGGTCCTGTTCTGGAGGAATTGGCAGCGGAGTACAATGGCAGCCTGACAATTGCCAAGGTTGATATCGAGGAAAATATGGACATTCCATCAAGACTTGGTGTGAGGGGTATTCCTGCACTGTTCATATTCAAGGGTGGTGAGGTTGTCGGCAATTTGACCGGCGCACTTCCCAAACCAGCCATCAAAAAGTGGATTGATAGTTCCATCGAGGACTGATTCGGGTTGCACCAGCACAAGTTGGCAGTGATTTGCCGACTCAAAAGTTCTCCTTGAGTACCAGACCGGCGAGATACAGGGATCCACAGACCAGTATCCGGGAATTGGGATCACTGGACGATATCGTCTTGACTGCGGTCAGGGGACTTTCCGAGGTAAAGGTTTCAAAACCGACTTCCCTTGCGACCGAAGCAATACTGTCGGCGGACAGAGACGACTCCTCCCCGGGAATCTCAATACCGTAAAGTTCATCGGCGGCTGGGCGTAGGTTTCTGAGAAAGCCCCTTGAATCCTTGGTTTCCAACATTCCACACACCAGCCGTGTCTTTTTGGAAGGCAGTTTGTTCAGGGTCATCGTCAGGGCCTGTCCGGCTGCCGGATTATGACCACCATCGAGCCAGACTTCCGATCCGTTGGCATTATCAATCAGGGGGCCGGTCTGCAAGCGCTGCATGCGGCCAGGCCATCGGGCCTTGAGCAAGGCTTGCCTGATTTCGGGTTCCCTGAATCCAAGATATCGCAGAACGGTAATTGCCGTACCGGCATTGATGGTCTGGTGTTCGCCAACCAGATTGGGTTTTGGCAGGATCATGTCACCACCAGCATCGGTATAGACCAGTTGGTTTGCATCGGCCTTGACGAACCAATCCCTGTCCTGTATCAGCAGGGGGGTGTTTCTGCTTTTGGCAACATTTTCAATTACCTCAAGGACTTCCGGTTCTTGACGGGAAATGACCGAAGGTATGCCTTGTTTCAGGATACCGGCCTTTTCGAAGGCAATCTTTGTCAGCGTATCTCCCAGATACTGCTCATGATCAATTGAAATAGGTGTAATGACCGTCAGTTCGGGTTGATCGACAACATTTGTCGCATCCAGCCTGCCGCCCAGCCCCACTTCCAAAAGCAGGTAATCGGCATTGGTCCGTGAAAAGGCCAGAAATGCCGCAGCCGTCGTGATTTCAAAAAGAGAAATCGGCAGTTTCCGATTGACTGCCTCGCATTCCAGCAGAACATCAACCAGGGCGTCTTCCTCAATAATGGAACCAGCCAGGGTTATCCTTTCATTGAACTTGGTCAGGTGGGGAGAGATATAACTGTGAACTCTCTGTCCTGCGGCTTCCAGCCCTGCCCTTACCATGGCCAGGGTTGATCCCTTGCCATTGGTTCCAGCAAAATGAATGACTGGGGGAAGTTGTCGTTCCGGATGCTTCAGTTCGGCCAGTAGCCTTTTAGGTCTGTTGAGAGTGAGATCAATGCTTTTCGGGTATAGCGATTTCAACCGATGCAGGATTTCAGTGGATGTCGATGCAGTCACGAGAAACTCTCCCAGGGTACCAGGCAGGATGGTGAAAATAATTTAGGTTGTCTTAGTCCGTTTGGGAAGATTGCTTTTGATCGGAATTCTTCTCAAAGGTAATTTCACCTCTGATTGCCGGTGGTTTTTTCATGAGCAGTCTGGTCAAAACCATGATCGTTTCCCGCATATTCTTCCTATGGACCACCATGTCAAGCATCCCCTTTTCCAGCAGGTATTCGGAACGCTGGAAGCCTTCGGGCAACTTTTCCTTGATGGTTTGCTCGATCACCCGTGGTCCGGCAAATCCTATCAGGGCCTTCGGTTCAGCAATATGAATATCACCCAACATGGCGTAGGATGCTGTAACCCCACCGGTGGTCGGGTTGGTCAAAACCACTATGTAAGGCAATCCGGCATCGGCAAGTTGTTTGATTCCCACGGTTGAACGAGGCATTTGCATTAGGCTGAGAATTCCTTCCTGCATCCGGGCACCTCCAGCCGTGGCAAACAACACCAAGGGTGCCTTGATCTTCAAGCATCTTTCACAAGCAGCCAGAATGGCATTACCCACATACATGCCCATTGATCCTGCCATGAACTCGAAATCCTGGGCTGCCACGATGGTCTTCAATTTTCCGATATTGCCTTCGGCCACAAGCATGGCATCCTTTTCCTCGGTGACTTTCTGGGATGACCTCAAGCGGTCGGTATATTTTTTGGTATCCCTGAAAGACAGTGGATCTTCCTTGGGCGATTCAATTTCCAGAAGTTTGTAAATCCGGTCATCAAAAAGCGTGTCGAACCTTTGTCGGGGGCTGATGGTCATGTGATGGTCACAATCAGGGCATACATTCATGGATCGAATCATGGTCCGGTGATTGATCATGACCCCACAACTGCCGCAAGTTGTCCATAGATTGTCCGGAACATCCTTGCGATCAAGCATGGACTTCAGCTTGGGTCGAACATAATTGGAAATCCAGTTCATAATTCTCCAGAATTTGTTTGCATTTCTTTCATTTGCGAAAATAGTACCATTACACCAACAGTCCAACCAATAAAATATATTTGTAATGCATTCATTTCTACACCATCCGAGTTATCCCCTGCCGCTTCCCATTGCACATCGAGGATATTCGGCCCACTATCCGGAAAATACCATGGCCGCATTTTCTGCTGCGGTGGATTTGGGGTACAAGTGTCTGGAGACCGATGTTCATGCAACAGCCGATGGCAGACTTGTTGCGTTTCACGATCCCGATCTTAATCGGGTGGCTTCGGTTGATGGCAGGATTGACACCATGAAATGGGACGATCTGAAAAAAATAAAGGTCAAGGGCAAGGAGCCTATCCCTCTATTTGAAGAAGTTCTGTCAAGCTGGCCGGATATCAGGTTTATCATTGATCCCAAGGAAGACAGTGCGACCAAGCCCCTTTATGATGTTCTTGTTGCAAATGATGCCTGGGATCGGGTCTGTGTGGGATCGTTTTCGGACCGGAGATTGGCCTGGATTCGCAATGAGGCCGGTTCCAAATTATGTACCTCCATGGGTCCTCGGGAAGTCTTTCGTCTGCGATTCAGCAGTTGGGGCATTCCCCTTGGTGGTTATGGAGCCAATTGTGTGCAGGCTCCCTTGCGGGACAGGGGTGTTCGCATCCTTGATCGAAGTTTTATCAACAAGGCCCATTCGTATGGTTTCCCGGTTCAGGCCTGGACCATTAATGATATTGAAACCATGGGTAAACTTCTTGATTTGGGTATTGATGCCATCATGAGTGATGAAGCTGAATTGATGAAAAAGTTTTTCCAGAAACGTGGAATTTGGCGGGATTAACTTCAAATTTCCAATCTAATTCGTTAATTACCCAACTTTATTTAGTTTCTAAACAAACCAACATTATTTTTGGGGTCATCACCCATCTCTCAATTCCCTTTATCCAGAAGGAAAAACAATGTCCGATAAGAAACAGAACCTACCAAGTCGCCATGTAAGCCAAGGTCCAGCAAGAGCCCCTCATCGATCCTATTATTATGCAATGGGTATGACCGAGCATGAAATAGATCAGCCTTTCGTTGGCGTGGCAACGTGTTGGAACGAAGCAGCACCTTGTAACATTGCCCTCAACAGACAAGCCCAGGCTGTCAAGCTGGGCGTGAAATCAGCCATGGGTACCCCAAGGGAATTTACCACCATAACCGTTACCGATGGTATAGCCATGGGACATGAGGGAATGCGATCATCGCTTGCTTCCAGGGAGGCGATAGCTGATACAGTCGAATTGACCATGAGAGGGCACTGCTATGATGCAATTGTCGGTTTGGCTGGTTGTGACAAATCCCTTCCGGGCATGATGATGGCCATGGTTCGGCTAAATTGCCCATCAGTCTTTGTCTATGGTGGATCCATTTTACCAGGTCGACTCGATGGTAAGGATGTCACAGTTCAGGATGTGTTTGAAGCCGTGGGCAGACACCAGGCAGGTAACATGTCTGATGCAGAACTTGCCATTCTGGAACGGGTTGCCTGTCCCTCGGCAGGTGCCTGTGGAGGCCAGTTTACCGCAAATACCATGGCTTGTGTTTCGGAAGCAGTTGGTCTTGCATTGTTCAATTCGTCGGGTGCACCAGCTCCATATGAAAGCCGGGATCAATTCTGTGAAGCTTCTGGTCGTGCCGTAATGGGGCTTTTGGAAGCCAATATACGTGCCAGGGATGTTGTAACCCGCAAATCACTGGAAAATGCCGCCAGGGTTGTCGCTTGTACAGGAGGTTCCACCAACGCGGGACTTCACTTGCCAGCCATCGCCAATGAAGCCGGTATCGACTTTGATCTGCTGGATGTCTGTGATATTTTCAAGAGTACACCTTATTTCGTGGACATGAAACCAGGTGGCAAGTACGTTGCCAAGGACCTCTATGAAGCTGGTGGTGTTCCGGTTGTCATGAAGGAGCTCCGCAAGGTCGGCCTTATCCACGAGGATTGCATTGTGGTATCTGGCAAAACCGTTGGGGAAGAACTTGACCTGGTTGAAAGGGAAGCCGATGGTCGTGTGATATACCCGGCAGCAACTCCGCTGTCAGAGACTGGTGGTGTAGTTGGTCTCAGGGGCAATCTCGCACCCGATGGAGCCATCGTCAAAATCGCCGGCATGGAAAAGGAGCAGATCGTGTTCTCGGGTCCAGCCAATGTATTTGAATGTGAGGAAGATGCCTTTGAAGCGGTAAAGCAGAGAGCTTACAAGGAAGGTGAAGTCATCGTCATTCGTAATGAAGGACCAGCTGGAGGCCCCGGGATGCGGGAAATGCTCTCAACGACTGCAGCCCTTTCCGGTCAGGGAATGGGCAAGAAAGTGGCCTTGATTACCGATGGCAGGTTTTCTGGTGCCACGAGGGGATTCTGTGTCGGTCATATCGGACCCGAATCCGCCCATGGTGGTCCCATTGCTCTTCTCAAGGATGGCGACATCATTACCATTGATGCCCTCAAGGGAACGCTTGAAGTCGATCTCTCTGAGGAGGAATTGGCTCAACGCAAGACTGAATGGAAAGGTCCCAGAAAAACCTACTACAGTTCAGGTGCCCTTTGGAAGTATGCCCAGCTTGTCGGCCCTACAAGGGAAGGTGCAGTTACCCAACCGGGTGGGAAAGCGGAATCCCATGTCTACATGGACTTGTAATTTAATTCCCAAAAAAAATTTTACCCAACAGGGTTTTCACTGAGAACTAAACTGAATTAATACAAACTTATGACAGAAATCACTAATAAACAATTCATTTTGGATAACTATGAAGGTATCAAAGTAGCTGATTACCTCCGTAAAAACTTACCAAATGCTGAAACGTTTCGATTAGTCTCTGCATACTTTAGCATATACGGATTTCAATTACTCCAAAAAGAATTGGAACAATTGAATGATGTAAGGTTTTTATTTGGTAACCCAAGCTTTGTTGGAGATGTAGATCCAGGGCAAAAAGATGAAAAGACTTTTAATCTTTCAGAAGAAGGTCTTTCACTTAATCATATTCTTCACCAAAGGAATATTGCTCGTAATTGTGAAAATTGGGTGGAAAAAGACAAGGTTCAAATAAAATCCATCAACAAACCCAATTTTTTACACGGGAAGATGTATCTTTCTTATAATCCCAATCACAATTCAGCCATAGTTGGAAGTTCAAATTTTACTCGAAGAGGATTGGGTGGTACTGATCACCCAAATGTGGAAATAAATTTAGCTACCATAAATTCTGATATCTACACTGATCTAGAAACATGGTTTGATAAACTGTGGAATAATCAAGAGTGGACAAAAGATGTTAAAGAAGAAGTAATAAAAGCTCTAAGGCGTATAGGAAAAGATTATTCACCTGAATTGATATATTTCAAAACTCTCTTTGAGCTGTTTTATAATGAGATCGACAGGCGAAAGTTTGAAGATGATTATTTACATGATACTCGTTTTCTTGATACGAAGATTTGGAAAGCATTGTATAGCTTCCAACAAGAAGGTGTTAAAAGTGTAATTGAACGCCTGAAAAATCTCAATGGTTGTATACTAGCTGATAGTGTTGGTTTGGGAAAAACTTACACTGCATTGGCAGTAATCAAATTCTTTGAATTGGAAAATAAAAGAGTATTAGTTCTTAGTCCAAAAAGACTTCATGAGAACTGGGCAATTTACCCTGTTTATAATAACCAATCCAACAATCCGTTTTTAGATGATCGCTTAAATTACACTCTTTTATCACATACAGATCTAACTCGAAGCAGTGGTTTTGTTGGTGGTATTGATCTTAGTAATTTCAATTGGGGAAACTATGATCTTGTTGTAATTGATGAATCACACAATTTTCGTACAGGAACTAAGCCGTTAGTCGATGAAACTGGGAATATAATAAAAAATACCCGATACTCTAAATTGCTTGAAGATGTCATAAAAACCGGACCTAATACCAAGGTATTGATGCTTTCGGCAACTCCAGTTAACATATCATTAAATGACCTTAAAAATCAGATTTACATAGCTACAGAAGGACGAGATGAGGTTTTCAGATCTAAACTTGGTGTATCTAACATTGGTAATTTAATCTCACAAGCTCAAAAGAAATTTAAGGAATGGGAAAATGGGCTGACTGAGGGTGAAAAAAGAAATAAAGCTGAATTATTAGAATTATTGGGGGCTGATTTTTTGCAATTGTTAGGGGGAATTTCAATTGCTAGGTCAAAAAAGCATATTAAAAAATATTATAAAGATGAATTAGATAAAATAGGCCAATTCCCGAAGGTAAATAGACCAGTAAATTTCTCACCAAATACAGATTTTAAAAATGCTTTTTCTTTTGAGGAATTAGCCAGTTCAATAAACTGTTTCTCCCTATCAATTTACCAGCCGTCAAAATACCTGCTTGATGATAAGGAAAAAAATCGATTGGAGGAAGAAAAGAAACGGCTACAATTCAATCAGATGGACCGTGAAGTTGCTCTTCTAGGCATGATTCGAACAAACTTTCTGAAGCGACTTGAAAGTTCTGCTTTCTCACTCAAAAAAACACTAAATCGAACAATCGACAAAATTGATGATCTTTTAAATAAAATTGAGAACTTTGAAGAAAAGAAGATTTCAATAGATATTAAAGAGAATTTATCCCCGGATGACGATGAAGAAGATGAGGAATTCTATGTTAACAAAGATATTAGGCATCCTTACCACCTTAATCAACTAGATCTTGATAATTGGCGAAATGATATTCAGAAAGATAGAAATGCCCTAGAAACAGCATTAGAACTTGTTAAAATTGTCACACCAAGTCGAGATGGTAAACTAATTAAACTGAAAGAGATTATAAAAGAAAAAGTAAACAATCCACCCTTAAACCAGGACGATAAACCCAACCGTAAGATATTAGTTTTCACAACATTCAAAGATACAGCAGAATATCTCTACGATAATCTGGAGGATTTGTCCAAAGAATTGAAAATTAATCTGGCTTTTGTTTCAGGTGAATATACAAAAACCCAAGTTGGAGAAAATAACTTCAATTCTATTCTTACTAATTTTTCACCACAAGCGAAGGCTAGAAATGATGCTAGGGAATTAAACATTGATTTGTTAGTTGCCACTGATTGTATTTCAGAAGGTCAAAACCTTCAGGATTGCGATATGGTAGTAAATTATGACATCCATTGGAATCCTGTTAGAATAATTCAAAGATTTGGTAGAATTGATCGGATTGGAAGCCGTAGCCGGTCAATACAAATGATTAACTTTTGGCCAGTCAAAGATATGGATAATTATCTAAAACTAGCACCAAGAGTTGGGGCAAGGATGACTCTTGTTGGAGCAACAGCAAGTGGGGAAGATCTCCTGAATCCAAGCGAGAATGACCCTGAAAATTCTTTTCGTGACGAACAATTAAAGAAATTACGAAACGAAGTCATTGATCTGGACGAATTATCAGAAAACCTTGTGATTAGTGATTTTACACTTGATGATTTTTTTGCTGAATTAATAAATTTTTTAGAAAAAAATAAAAAGGAACTAGAAGAGATTCCACTCGGAGCATTTAGTCTTGCTGAGAGTATAGATCAAAATTCCCAAGGAATAATTTTCGTATTGAAGAAAAAAGACTCCAAGCAGGACATTGACGAAAAAACCTCAAGTCAAATTCACCCCTACTATCTAACACATATTGATCCGCAGGGTAAAATTAACATAGCATGTACTAATGCAAAAAAGGTTCTTGATTTGTTTCAAAAAAATACTTTTGGCCAAAAAAATGCACATCAATCACTATGTGATGATTTTGATGAATTTACGCATTATGGGAAAGATATGACACTGTACAACCAGTTACTTCATAGGGTTATTGAACACATTACAAACAAAAATATTAAGGCCTTTAAGGATAATTTAATTACAGGCATGGAACCTAACTTCAAGTTACCAGAAACTGTTAAGCAAAATCCTTTGAATAATTTTGAATTGATAACTTGGCTAATAATCAAATAAAAAAAGTAACAAAGAAATGAATCACAATTTTAAAGAGAAACTTGAATTAGAATTACGTTCTTTAAGTAATCAGGATTTTTTCGAGTGGGGTAATAAATTTTTTAGTTTATTAGGTTATAAAAGTAATCGAACATTTCATGTTGGAACAGACCGAATTGAAGACTTTATTGATTATTTTTCGCTCGATTCAAATTATAACTTTACTGAATGTCTCAAAAATATTTCAAAAATTCGATTTCTTTTTCAATTTACAGATAGCGAGGTATCAGCAGCAGCCAAATCCAATGAAGTAAATACCCTCAACATTGATAATTCTACAAGCTTTGAAAAAAGCTTAATATTTGTTGCAGTTGAATTAAACCATGAGCATTATCCTCGTGGAATATATGCACAAATAACCCGTGAGATAAATAAATTATTCTCTTTAGCACCAACAGTAATTTTATTCAAAAACACCAAAAACCAAATCACATTATCTACAGTACTAAGGCGCCAACATAAAATTATTAGTCATAAAAAGGTCCTCGTAAAGGTTTCTTTAGTTAAAGAAATCCATCCGCTGAACCCTCACCGGGCTCATTTAGACATCTTGTATGATCTAACATTGAGTAACTGTCTTTCGCTAATTCAAAAGCGAAATGTAACTCCTAATTTTGACACACTTTTATCGACTTTGTTGGACTTGCTAAATATCGACAAGCTCAATGAAAAGTTCTACAAGGAATTGTATGAATGGTTCAAAAAAATTGTAAAGGAATCCAGTTTTCCTTCAAAAATTTTGACAATGGAAGAACATGCCATAAGGCTGGTAACTCGATTGCTATTTATTTGGTTTATAAAAGAAAAGGGTTTAGTACCAAAGGAACTATTTTCTGAAGAATGTATAAGTGATTTGATACTAAACTATGATCATGATTGTGGAGATTCTTATTATCGAATTGTACTTCAAAACTTGTTTTTTGCTACTTTGAACACTGAAATCAATCGCCGTGAGTTTCAATCAAACAAGCAAAAGGATTCACCTGATCCCATTTCTAACTATTATCAGTACGAAGCAGAAATTAAGGATAAAACAAAATTAAAATTTTATTTTGATAAGATACCATTCATTAACGGTGGTTTGTTCGACTGTCTTGATTATTTTAAATCTGGCAGTAATGAAATCCAGTTCATCGATAGTTTTCCTGGAAATTCTTCAAATAAAGTTACAATTCCCAACAGGCTATTTTTTGGGGAGGATGGATTATTCCCACTTCTAAATAGTTATAAATTCACTGTAGAAGAAAAAACCCCAATTGAGCAAGAAGTAGCCCTAGATCCCGAACTGCTTGGTAAAGTATTTGAGAATTTACTAGCTACTCAAATACCTGAGACGAGGGAAACCGCACAGCAACAAAATGGTTCCTTTTACACTCCTAACGAAATTGTAGATTATATGGTAGGAGAAACTTTGATTGAGGCAATTGGATTAAGGGTTGTGCCCAATGACAGTGACATTTCATTCTTCAAAGATCGCCTTCGTTACCTTCTAGATTTTGAGCATGAATTTGATGATGCAGAGGAATTATTTGTAGAAGAGGAGAAGGAAAATATTGTTAAATCAATTGCTGGTCTAAAAATATTAGATCCTGCTGTTGGTTCAGGTGCCTTTCCAATGGGTGTTTTACATAAATTATTATTGGTATTGAAACGTCTTGACCCATCGAATTTAATGTGGAAGAACTTTCATTTGAACCTAGCAAGTGAAAAAGCAAAATTAGCTTTAGAAACTAAAAATCAATTATCTCGAGATACTCAATTAAGCCAAATCGGTGATATTTTTCAATCTTATTCTGATGACTTTGGGCGTAAATTATTTCTAATTCAGAATAGTATATTTGGTGTAGACATTGAGCCTATAGCATGTCAAATTTCTAAGCTTAGATTTTTTATTTCACTTGCAATTGATCAAAAATTTGATCAATCCAAAGAAAATTTTGGAATTAAACCTCTTCCAAATCTAGAAACATGCTTTGTAGCAGCTGATTCACTCGTCCAACAGCAAAAAGTTCAAAAAGATGATTTATTTGGGGTAAGCAAAGCAATAAGAGAACTTACAGAAAATAGAGAAAACTATTTTCATGCATCAAGTACTCCAGAAAAAATTAAATTCAAAAATCTTGATAAGGAATTGAGAAATAAACTTTCTGAAAAACTTACCCATAGTGGTCTAAATGAAATTCAAGCAAACAAAATTGCGTCTTGGGACCCTTTTGACCAGAACGATAAAGCTAGCTGGTTTGATTCAAACTATATGTTTGGAATCGAAGACGGTTTTGACATCATAATAGGCAATCCACCTTATATTCAATTACAAAGAAACAATGGTGAACTTGGAAATAGATATCAGGAAATGTTCGAAGTTTTCACTCGGACAGGTGACATCTATTGTTTGTTTTTCGAACGCGGTTTACGACTACTTAAGCATGATGGACACCTTTGTTATATAACTTCTAATAAATGGTTGAGGTCAGATTATGGGAAAAATTTAAGGAAATATTTTACTGAAAATCATACACCACTTAAATTAATCGACTTTAAAGGATTTCAAATATTCCAGAATGCCACTGTAGATACAAGCATCCTACTTATCCAAAATAAAATTAATGAACACAAACAGTCCCTTATTGGTTCATCAATAAACGAAAATTATAATTTAAGTACAAATATTCATGAACATCTTGAACATAATTCAATCTCGGTCAGACAAAGTGAAGGTCCATGGATAATTTGTACACCTGATGAAGCAAAACTGATACGCAAAATTGAGAAAATTGGTGTGCCATTAAAGGAATGGAGTGATATATCCATTTATTACGGAATAAAAACTGGTTGCAACCCAGCGTTTATCATCGATAACGAGACTAAAGAAGAACTTGTTGACAAAGATCCAAAGTCAGTGGAAATAATTAAACCGATATTAAGAGGTAGAGATATAAAACGGTATCATGCTGAGTGGGCGGAACTTTGGCTTATTGCTACCCATAATGGGTATAATAACCTATCACCAATCAATATAGATGATTATCCTGTAATAAAGGAGTATTTGAATCAATTTTACTCAAAAATAGAAAACAGACAAGACCAGGGTATTACACCCTATAATCTTCGTAATTGTGCTTATCACGCACAATTCGAAAAGGAAAAAATTGTTTATCCTAATATGACAACGTTACTTCCATTTATGTTTGATTCTTCTGGCATGTATACAAATCAAAAATGTTTTATCATTACGGGTATGAATCTAAAATACTTAACTTCATTATTAAATTCTAAAGTTGCTAAAGTTTGGTTGAAAGCAAATTGCCCCAAATTAGGAGATAGGGGAATGGAATTAAGTAAAGTATTTTTTGAGTGTATTCCTATACCGCGTATAAGTCTTGAAGATCAAAAACCCTTTATAAAATTAGTGGATCAAATTATTGACAGTTATGCCCATAAAAATAGTTCAATAGAGCATGAGGAATTTATTGATAAAATGGTTTATGAACTTTACCAATTCAACGAAAAAGAAAAATGTTTAGTTGAATCATTAACTTAGGAATTATTTAAAATTTGTATTTCATAATTTGAAAGTTCATAAATTTGATAAATTAAATTTTGAATTTGGAAATCAATTTTATCTATCTCTCTGGATGTTTGGTTTTCCAATAATGTACCTACAAAATATTCCAATTTTCCTGAAATATTTTGATTTAATGGACTAGGAATAGGTAATTGTTCTACGTACTTTTTCTTGTATCTAATTGCCCCTGTACCCAATTTTGGCGCAATTAAATTCATATAAAATCCTGCTACCCTAGAGTTCAATATTGCTAGAAGGGATTTATTTCCTGTATCAATCATAAATGCTGTTGCTTCAACATAAATTCCTTTTGGGACTAACGAGAATTTGGGGCTTGAAGTAATATCAGGCCAAACAACTTTATCCTGATCAAATAATGCATGGTAAGCACAAGTATCCTGCAATTCAAACCACTCGTGCGGTGTTTTTTTTCTAGATTTCATTCCGTTAGGTAATTTTTTACCAGCCTGCTCCAAACGATCTTTTCCAAATTTCAATAAATAATTTTTTATAGAAGGATATTGTTCAATGTCATAATTTAATGAGGGTACAGTATTTATAAGCCAAAGTTTCGCCCACTCAGCATGATACCGTTTTATATCTCTACCTCTTAGTATCGGTTTAATTATTTCTTCCGACTTAGGATCTTCAAAAACTAATTCATTTTTTGTCTCGTTATCGATGATAAACGCTGGGTTGCAACCAGTTTTTATTCCGTAATAAATGGATTTACCTAGAAGTTGATTTGATTATTCTTTCCCATTTTTAACAAATGAGGAGTAATTTAATGTTTGATTTAACCACTGGTATAGAGGCACTTACTAGAGATGTTTACTCTATGTCTTTATCAAAGAATACACGAATAGCCTATGACAAAGGCTGGCAGGTATTTGACGATTACTGCATCTCAAGGAAAATTAAGCCACTGGATGCATCACATGATGATGTTGTTGATTTCTTTATTTATTTATCTTCTGTCCCTCGTTCATCTGATGCTACAATTAAGAAAGGGGAACCACTTTCATTAGGTACATTGGGGTTGTATAAGAGCGCTATCGCAAGCAAATTCAATAAAGCCGGGTTAGTTTCTCCCTCAAATTCACCAAAAGTTAATGCAATACTTAAAGGATTAGCACGTTATGCAGGAGAACCTCCTAGACGTGTTAAGGCCATCACAGACAAACAATTATTACAAATGATTAATAACTGTGGTAATGATTTGATCGGGAAAAGGAATGCTGCAATTTTAGCACTTGGTTTTGCTGCAGCCTTAAGAAGGTCTGAAATATGTGGTTTAATGATAGATGATGTAGAAATAATCCACCCACAGCATAATTCAGAAACAAAAAAGATGTATCTCACAATACGTAAATCTAAAACTGATCAATTGAGGAAAAGTTATCGGATTGCAATACCTGAAGGAAAGAGAGTAAAACCCATTGATAAATTACAGACATGGCTAGTTGCTTCTGGAATTAAGCAAGGGAATTTGTTTCAAACTATGCGACGGGGTGGAACCATTTGAGGAAATCAATTACACCACTCTGATATTCCACGGCTAGTAAAAAAGTATGCAAAATCTATAGGTCTGAATCCTGAAGATGTATCGGGTCATTCACTAAGAGCAGGATTTGTAACAAGCGCTGCAATTCATAACGCTCGTATGGATAAGATCATGGAGATCACCAGGCATACAAATCCAGCAACAGTCATAAAATATATTCGTGATGCAGATGCCTTTAGAGATCATGCTGGAGCGAATTTTCTCTAAAGTTTTACTTTAAGCAATAATCAAAAGGATCATATAGAAAAAATTGGCTGTCAGTATTTCTGTGTATTCCAAATTACTGACAGTCCTAATGCAAATCATAATTTATGAATATTGCTGACAATTCTTTAACTTCAAATAATTATCATATTGTTTGTTGCTAGGTTCTCATACAGATTTACGCCCTACGGTATCAACTTTTTCTAAATCAAGTGTTATAAAATCCCAAACTGCAAATCCGCGGATGGATTTATGACTACTTCATGACAGGTACGTTCAACTTATTCGGTCATAAAATAACTCCAGCAATTCTTCTGCAGGAGTCATAAAAAACTCAGATAAAGGGATTCCTCCTTCACCAACTACCAAAGACATTTTTGGTTGGAATTGCTCATTAAATTTCATTAACCCACCCAAATTCGATTTGGGTGTTTTGCTCTTTACCTCAATGGCAATTAAATCAAGACCTATCTTCAGTACAAAATTCACCTCATAATTTTTCTCACGCCAATAATACAATTTTGTATTGTATTTTCTCGTATTCAAAAGATGTGCTCCAACAGCACTTTCAATCAAGCGTCCCCAATGGCTTCTGTCAGCTTTAGCTGTCGAAAAGGAATAGTCGGAACATGCTGAAATCAGTGCTGTGTTATACACATTAAGTTTCGGGCTTGATGATTTTCTTCGGAATGGTTTCGTTGAATAGGTTTCAAGACCGGTCAATAGTCCAGCCATAGACAAAAGTTCGAGGTATCTGGCTAAAGTTGTAGTATTTCCTGCATCAAGGAGATGACCAAGCATTTTATTATAGGACAAAATTTGTCCTGAATATTCCGTACCTAAATTAAAAAGTTGTTTTAGTAGAACCGGCTTGACCACACGTTGGATTTCTAGGATATCATTTTCAATGTTTGGTTCTATTAATGCATTCGTAATGTATCCTCCCCATCTTTCTTGTTCATGGATGTATTTCACACTTCCAGGATAACCCCCAAAGTATATGAATTTGGCCAGATCAAAATTGAAAGCCTCCAACATTTCAGTAAACGACCAATGCATAAGTTTAATCGTTTCAAACCTACCCGCAAGGCTTTCGCTCAAACCTCGCTGCATTTGCATTGATACCGAAGCCAGCAAAATCACATGAAATTGTTGATTATTCCATTTATCTGCATCCCAAAGACCTTTGACTGTTTCTGACCAATTCTCAATTTTTTGTATTTCGTCAATGACGAGAATGAATCCCTTTTCCATTTCCTTTGACATGGTTCTGGCTTTCTTCCATTCCCTGACAAGCCATCTATGGTCTCTTATGTTACAATCTTGCAATAATGGCAGCGTTTCTTCTTCTTGGGTCAGATTTGCAAGTTGAGGGTAGAAATCTTTTTCATTAGGGGCGTGAACATATGCAGATACATAATGATATGGTAAGTTCTGGTTGTTCAATGTTTGTTTAACCAGTGTTGTTTTTCCGACCTGACGAGGGCCAGAAACATAAATTATAGTATTTGGTTTCCCATTAAGACGATTTGCCAACGTTGAAGACTGGGGTCTTATATATTCAGCCATAATTATTCATTACTATATTGAGTAAATTTACTCAATATAGTTTTTGCCAATGAAAATCATAAAACCTGATTGAAATAAAGTCACCATGAAAACCCAAATATCCTTGGTTGGAATTCTCAGAATTAAGCCTCAAATTCTTTCAACAATGCATCAAAACTAATTTACTCAATAACCAGGTACTTAATTCATAAAATTAAACGGCAAACCCCTCTACAGGCTTAATCTAACCGTGTAAGTCCATTTTCCTCGCTTGAATCTAAATGTAGGAGTGCACTTATGCAGAATAAAATCAATAAAGATAAATCCCTTTATGGAGATATTCTTTCCCTTTCACTGGCAGAAAATTCTCGCCTAGCTTATGAGAAAGGTTGGAGTGTTTTTCATGATTATTGTGCTTCGAGGGGTATCGATTCCTTGAAGGCCACCCAGGAAGATGTTGCCAACTTTTTCCTATTTCTCTCCCTAGTTCCTCGTTCAGAAAATGCAACTGTAAAACATGGTGAACCTTTATCCTTGAGTACATTAACATTGTACAAAAGTGCCATTGCTAACAAATACAACGAGGCGGGAATGGTTTCACCAACACGATCACCCAAGGTCAGTGCCATTTTGAAAGGTTTGGCACGATATAGAGGACAACCTCCCCGTCGTGTGAAAGCTCTAAGGGACCATCATGTATTACAGATGCTGGAAAAATGTGGATCAAGCTTGATTGGGGTTAGAGACAAAGCAATTCTAGCCTTGGGTTTTGCTGCAGCTCTGCGTAGATCCGAAATATGTGGTTTAATGATTAGTGATATTGAAATAATACCTCCAATCGATTGTTGGGATACAAAGAAAATGTTTATTACCGTCAGAAAATCGAAAACTGACCAGTTTAGCAAAAGTTATCGTATTGCAGTACCTCAAGGTAGAAGGATTAGACCAATCGACAGGCTTCAGGACTGGATTTCAGCTTCTGGTATTACCCAGGGACATTTGTTTCGGACCATGAGAAGAGGAAGTGTCATCAATGGTAATCCATTGCATCATTCCGATATACCAAGGCTGGTAAAAAAATATTCGAGGGCAATTGGTATCAATCCCGATGATGTATCAGGTCATTCACTACGGGCTGGTTTCATTACCAGTGCAGCAGTTCACAATGCCCGTATGGACAAGATTATGGAGATTACCAGACATACCAATCCATCAACAGTCATAAGATACATACGTGATGCAGATATCTTCCGTGATCATGCTGGGGAAAATTTTCTTTGATGGAGACCATGGATGATGTGAACCTATTCATGACCAAATTCCTGAAATCTATGGATAAAATATACCTTTGAACCACGTACTTAGGATTTGGGTAATCAAGGAAAAATGATGCTTATATTTGTTCGATATCCACAATGAAAAAAGTCTTATCTATTCACCCTCGCACTAACCTTTGAATAAGGGACGGTGGTTGTCAAGTCAAAGGGTTTAAGCAATTATATTCTAACACTAGAACGTTTCCATAACCCAGTCATCTTTTTTGGTATCAAAACGAACCCTTACCTCCGTTGGATAGTCAATAATTGCTAGATCTAATAGTTTAACTATCTCCTGTAATGGGACCCTATAGATACCTTTATTTCTCTCAAAGTATGATGTCGTATATAATCCCTGCCAATTTCGGTCATTCCCACGGTAAGAAAACGTGTAATTTGCGTGTATAAATTGGTTGCAAACGAAAATTACGTCTTTGTGTATTTTCTCCTCATATTCAGTTTGATAGGAACTAATATCAATTAATGGTCCTAATGGAATTGACCTATTTGAACTACCAGAATTTACATTTGGTTTGCACTTGTATATTTTAACTTTATGCTTTCGTATCTTAGGTGAAAATCTACCAGCTTCAGCTAATCGCCTGACAATAAATAATGCAAGTGTCACGTCTTTCTCAAAGTTAACAACTAGTCGCTCGCTGAACCGTGGGGGGTTCTTCTTGGGGCGAAACGAATCCGCGTATTGAACTAAGTCCTCACGCCAATATCTAGATTCTATAACCATTTTCTAACGCTATCACAATTTTATCAACTTAGTAGGTGGAACAAATTTTCTTACATTTGGATAGTAATTCCAATCCAAATACCATATGAACATGTATTTTGATTCAAAATTAATGTTGTTATGCTAGAATACCCCTACAATCCAAATCAAAATGGTTTGGTTTTCAAGAATGTAATAACAAACATCGGTTATTCGTTAGTTGTATTGGTATGAGTTAGGAATTTTTCTCGATTCTGAATAGGTTTCACTTCTCAGGATTCCTGACTTGCGTTTAAGCAATAAAGTTGTACGTTTGGAAATAGTTTAAGGGAGATATCCAGATCTTTACCGACTTCCCGTAGGGTATGTACGGTTTATAGCCTAACCGCACGGCTATGTGGAGTTCTTTTCTATAACCCATTCCCGAATAGAATTGACTCAGGATGGTCCATATTGAAGAAATAACCTAATTCTAGGCTAATCTTTTATCGAAAAATGAAAGTTGGTTGAACTTCGGATTATGAAGTATTATTTGGTCAATTTTCTTGCAGCCAATATAATTTATATTTGATCGAAGTGATTTTTCTGGATAACAATGCTACGACCCGACCACTTGCTGAGGTTTGTACGGCTGTCAGTGAAGGAATGGAGTTATGTTGGGGGAATCCTTCAAGCATTCACTCCAAGGGTAACCAGGCATCAACGTACATGGAAAAAGCACGGGGCAAGGTAGCCAAATTTTTGGGTGTCAGTACTGATAGTATAACCTTTACCTCCGGGGCCACGGAGGCGAATGAGGCGGTATTAAGACATTATCTTGCCAAGGGTTACCATTTGTTTTCTTCTATTGGTGAACATCCTGCAATAACCGGACTGTATCAAAAATATTCACCGAATAGAGTGCATTTTATTCCCTACAAAACCAACCGTGGTGAATGGAACCTTGATGCACTGAAAAATGCACTGAAATCCCTGCGGATGGGGGGGGGTAATCAACCAGCCATAATTGCCTTGGCATGGGCAAACGGTGAAACTGGTGTAATCCAGGAAATCGAAGGAATTTGTGAACTGGCAGGCAAATTCCAAACGCCAATTCTCGTTGATGCTACTCAAATCCTAGGCCGTACTTCTTGTAATTTTCCATGGAACAGTGGTGCTTACTTTACATTTTCTGGTCATAAACTTCATTCCCCAAAAGGTGTGGGAGTTTTGGTACAAACCAGATCAACACCAGAAAAGGTAGTTATCCAAGTTGGGGGTGGACAGGAAAGTGGAATTCGGGGAGGTACCGAGAATGTTCCAGGAATCATTGGCTTGGGTGTTGCCTGTGAACATAGAAGGAAAATCCTACCCGAAGCAATTGGTTTTCTAAAAAGGCTGAGAGATACTTTTGAGGATACACTCCTCAATTCGGTACCGGACATTCGAATAAATGGACTAGAGTCAAATCGAGTCCCCAACACAAGCAACATCACCTTTTTTGGCATTGATGGAATGGCTCTAGTCGCGAGGCTTGAAGCCAAAAACATAATGTGCTCACAAGTTTCGGCCTGTTCGTCTGGCTCTCCCGACCCTTCAAAGATACTACAGGCAATGGGTCTAAGTAAGGAGGATTCATTTGCAAGTGTGAGATTTGCCTTTGGAATCGACAATGAAATTTCAGAACTAACGCCCGCGACCCAAGCGATCATTCAAGAAGTTTCCAAACTTAGATCAATTTACGGTTGAAATATGAAACTTGGCGGACATGAAACATTTTACCTTAGGCCAGGATGGCTAACCAAGGGTATTTTTCACTTGGTTGAAGGTAATTCAGGCAGGTTTGCCGAACCGGATGTGGCTGATAGTCTTGGTGTTGGTAGAAACATGTCCAAGGCAATTGGATGGTGGCTCTATGCCACGGGGCTGGTTGAACGCAATTATCCCAAACACATGCTCGAATTATCTGAATTGGGCAAGGTAATTCATCAATTTGACCCATACATGACCAGATTGGGAACTTGGTGGTTGGTCCATGCTACCGCCATGACCAAACGCCTGGATTTGTCATTGCGGTGGTTTTTCTTACACGACCGACCTTATAGGTTCAATCGGCCCAACCTGATTAATGAACTCAAATATTACCTGGAGCAATCGAAAGTGAAGAAAAGCGCTTCTCTAAAGACCATTCAGCGTGAAGTTGCCCTGGTGCTCAATTCCTACTCAGTAGATATTCCCAAACCAATACGTGACCCAGAAGACAATTTAGGTTCACCTCTCCAGCGATTGAATTTAATTCACCACTCGGTTGTGACAAATCATTATGAAAGAAATAGACCTGATACAATTCCACCTGAATCATTGGGAATATGCTTATCCAACCTCGGTGATATTGATCAGTCGGAAAACACCGATCATAAGTCCGCACATTCCGATTGCCTAACCATCCTTAAAACCGCCTCACTGATTGGCCAAAACTATGAATCCACACTTGAACTGGCTGAATTTGGTCAACAAAATCTAGGCAGGGATAAGATGGAAGTCCTGTTCCTTTCAGGTGAAAGGTTAGTTCAGGTAGAGCAGTTGTCCCCTGCCGATTGGGCAAATCTTTATTATGAACGTTTGGGCCTCTATATTTCAGGAGGGGATTCATGAAATCCGTCAACCTGTATCAGGATTTTGCACGGCAAGAGGTCCTGGAATTATACAAGCCGACTGAACAATCCCTAGAAGTTGTACGAGGTATAATAGGAAGTAACGGCAGTACGGCAAACCATGTGGTTGCTCCATATGGTTCGGGAAAATCCTTTTCTGCACTCGTTGGACTGACACTCCTCTCAGACGATAAGCAACTTAAATCGGTTGTTCTGAATAGAATAAATGGGTATTCCAACGGGTTGGAATCAGGGTTTGAGAACAAGGGAAAACAAAACTTAGTTATCACGCTTTGCGGCTACTGTCCCCTACTACCCGAACTGTTATGCAAACATGCGGGTTTCCCCAAAAATGACGATCTGAACGAAGTTATCAAGGAATTAAAATGTAAATACAAAAACCATAACCGGATTGTTATTATTTGGGATGAGTTTGGACACCATCTTGAGACTTTGGTAAGAGAGGGTCGACAAGAGGACCTACTCAATGTCCAAACACTTGCTGAATGGGCTGTTAGAGCTTCAAACCCAACCGTTACCTTCACGACATTGATGCACAAGAATCTTGGCTTTTATGTCCGGGGTGCATCCCATGAGATACAAAATATTTGGAAAAAAATAGAAGGTAGATTTGCAACGATAAGGCTTGAAAAAAGTGAGCGTGATTCCCTTGAATTTATAGCGGATATTCTAAAGACCAGCAGCAGGAAAAACTTCAATAAAATTGCAAAAACCGTATCGGAAGCAGGATATTTTAATACCTTAAACCAAAAGGCAGTATTGGATGTTCTGGCTAGAACCAGCCCCCTCACTCCAGCTTCCTTGGCAACATTGCCTCACCTCGCCAGCAGATTTGCACAAAACGAAAGAACCATACAACAATTCCTGCTGGAAACCATAATTCTACCCAAGAGAAAAGAATTGGTGGGGCTAGATGAAATCTATGATTTCTTTGCCCCCTCCCTAGCTGGAGATACTGGCCCTGGTGGTGCTTACAGACGGTTTATTGAAACGGAAGCCGCTTTGTCCCAAACCAAGGATAAATTACATCACCAGGTGATCAAGGCGATAAGTCTATTAAAGTTGGGGAATTACTCCGAGAGGGTCAACCTAGACAAGAATAAGCTCAGGGTGGGACTCGTTGAGGGTGGCAATCTCAATTACTCCGATGTGGATAAAGCAATTGAAACCCTTATCAACAAAAATATCCTGCTTTATCGTCATAATACGGACGACATTTCAATTTGGTATGGAACTGATTATGACCTTGAAAGTGCCATTGCAGAGGAAATATCAAAATTATACCATGATTTTGACCTTGCAGAAGGGTTACAAGAGTTATTTCCTCCAGACCCATTTCTAGCAGCTGAATACAATTACAGAAGAGCCATAACCAGATATGCTTACCCAAAATATGTTACAAAATCGCAATTGAGTGACACCTACTGGCTTAAGGAGCAGATTAGACTGCATAGAAATGAAGATGCTGTTGTACTTCTGGCAATTGATGGCACGAGAAAATCCAAAATTGACCTTAAAATTCGATTACCGGAACACTGGATTGTGGCGTTTCCCGACCAGGAAATTGATCTAATCCCTACTTTCCTTGAGTTGAAAGCGATTATATCCCTATTGGAGCAAAGTGAACTTGCTGTTAAAAACCCCCTCCTAAGCAAGGAACTGGAATTTCTTCAATCATCAGCCGAAACATCATTAAGGGTAAAACTGGAACTGATTCTCAACCCCGACAAAGGTAAGGTATGTTGGTATCATGGTCGTCATTTCCATGAGATTCAGGACCAATCAAATTCAAACAACATTCTTTCAAAACTATTCGAAGGTCGTTTTCCTGAAACGCCCCTTATAAAAAACGAGCAAGTTGTAAGACGCAAAGTTTCAAGCGTTACCAAATCTGCCAGAAAGCGGTGCAATTTGGCTGTGTTAGAACGTAGTGGTCTTCCCCATCTTGGATATGATGGCAGAACTTCTGCCGATGCCTCCATTTATCGTACGGTTTTTGAAAAAACCGGCTTGTATCGAAAAGCAGATAACATCTGGGGATGGGCTAGTCCCGATGAACTTGAAGATCAAAATTTAAAATCGGTTTGGCTAGCCATAGAACAGTTCTTTACAGTTCAATCAGCTCGAGAAAAATCCTTCGATAAATTGATTGAATTACTCACCAGTGAACCTCTTGGAGTTCGTGCAGGGCTTTTCCCGCTTTTGATTTCAGCTGGGTTGAGGGCATTCGGTAATACGATTGCCATTCATGAAAAAATTAACGGCCATTTGCGTTATCTGGATGATATACAGCCCAGCACAATTGAAGAAGTTTGCTCCAAACCCGAACAATTTACATTGACGGTTTATCAGCTCTCAGCAAACCAATTGAGGAACTTGCAGGATCTGAACAGTCTGTTCAATACACAGGATTGTAGGGAAGAGACTGACCGAATCCGTACCTTCTATGACAATCTGATTGCATGGCGTTCCAGCCTACCTCCAGAAGCCTTGATCAATCAAGGGTTAAGTAACAATACAAACAAGATCCAGGCCCTGTTGAACGTTATTGATTTCGATCCTCTCAGATTTTTGAAACGGGATTTTCCTGGAGTGATTGGTGGTTATGCCCTGTCCAAAAAGTCCGTCGAGGAATTCAAAAAATGCAAGGAAGAAATCGAGGGCATTATCGAGTTATACTTCAAGCAGGCAATAAATGTCGCAACCTCGTTATTTAACGCAAGAATTTCAGGCAAACATTTACCCCTGCTGGAAGCTGCCGAAAGGTGGTGTGGATCAATTCCTCAAAATCTGAATGTTGTCAACACCCTAGATCATATTGCCAATGGTGTACTGAAACATTCGAAGCAAGCCTCAACAAATCCTAATGGGGAAAAGGGTTACATAACTATTCTCAGTGTAATTCTACTTGGAAAAGGTCCTGATGACTGGATTAATTCAGATCTAAAGTCGTTTCGGGATCATTTGCATCAAACCCTCGACAACATTGAAACAAGTATCTTGACCACAGATGAATACACATCTGAACTCAATTCAATTGTAAAGAACCGTATTACAAGCTTCATCGATCAGTTTGACAGTAAAATCGGTGAAGAAAACCTCAAACAGATTATCCACGAAATATACAATGATTGGTCGCTCGAATGACAACACTTCAACAGGCCATAAATGATACCTCAAGAAGGCATATCGTTCCTCTTAGTGGGGGTAAGGATTCTACGGCACTTGCCATTTACATGATTGAAAATCATAGTGATTTGCCCTTGGAATTTATCTTTACCGACACCGGAACTGAACTTCCCGAAACGTATAACTATCTCAAGCGCTTCGAGGTTGTTTTCGGCATAGAAATTAACCGAGTAACCGCACTTGATCTTCCCAAGTTGAATGTTCGCTCCAAAGGGGGAAGGCGAGTTCCCTTTGATGTAATCCTCAACGAAGTTTATTCCGGTTACCTACCAAGCCCTCAGGCAAGATGGTGTACACGACACCTCAAAATTCAGCCATTCGAACATTTCGTGGGGGATGACAAGGCTTATTCCTATATCGGTATAAGAGCGGATGAAAACCGCAAGGGTTATACTGCCTCTGGCCCTGGCCCAAAGGGTGCAAAGCCGGTTAAATTCTCGGACAAAAACAATATCATTCCTATTTATCCCCTAAAAGATGTTGGCTTTGGTATTGCCGAGGTAAAGTATCTGTTGATCAATAGTGGCCTGGGACTTCCTCCTTATTACTCATGGCGTTCCCGGTCAGGGTGTTTTTTCTGTTTTTACCAGCAAATAGGCGAATGGCAGGGCTTGAAAGAAAATCATCCCGAGCTGTTTGAAGCAGCCAAGAAATACGAAAAAATCAAGGAAAACGGCAAGAAATTCACTTGGGTCCGTGGCCGTTCGCTGGAAGATGTAGAAGCCTTGGAGACCCGTTATGAAACAAAAGAAGCAGAAGATGGTTGCGCTATCTGCCATTTGTGAGGACTGATGAAGAAGAACCCACTTGTAGATTTTCTTGCGGCCTATGGCCCAACCGCATCGTCAAACAATATATACGACGAATTTGTTAGCCAGCAGGCCAAAAAAACTGGTTGTACCCCCCTCGAAATAGATCAACCTCTCATTGGTGAAATCCATAAAATCCTAACATCTCAGAACCCAAGGTCAATTATTCTGACTGGAACGGCTGGAGATGGAAAGACTTACGTTGCCCGTAAAGTATTGGAGACATTGGATTTTGAAAAAAATTGGCGGAACACAGATAAAACTTTTGAAATCAATATTCCAAATAATGGTCGAAAATTAACAATCATAAAAGATCTCAGCGAACTGAACAATTCACATAAGGAAGAAATTTTTCCTGGAATTTATGATTCTTTTCAAAACGATTCCCCCAACCTTTATTTGATTTGTGTAAATGACGGGCATTTATTGAGTTTTTTTAGGGAAGGTTGTACTAATAGATCGCTATACCAAAAAATTGCAAAAATGCTGTCGAATGACACACGTCAAGACAGTGAAGATAGGTTTGATATCATCAACATGTCCAGGCAATCAAATGGTAATACCCTCATAGAAATCATCAATCAAATAACAAACCACCTGGGGTGGAAGGATTGTATTGGTTGTCCTGTATTGGATTCTGAACAAACTCCCTGTCCAATAAGGATGAACTTGCAGATACTCAAACAGGATGGGGTGGATTCCATGCAAAACCGTCTTCAGGAGATGGTTTATTTATCAGCATTTGATGGGAACCACCTATCAATTAGACAACTCATTCTTCTTGCTGTCAACATTCTCTTAGGGGATCAGAAGAATGCAAATAAAACCAACATGGAACTCTTGGATTGCAATCGGGCAAAACAAAGAGCCAAACATGGTGATTACGAATTTACGAATCCTTATTCTAACGTATTTGGATCCAATCTCAGCAAACAAGCTCAACAAAATTTCAAGGTTTTCTCAGCTTTGTTAGAATTCGGAATTGGTTATGAAACCAACAATTATTTTGACCATGGCTTGATCAGTAAAAAAGAACCCTTTCTACCTCAAGGATTCTATAGCGATTTCATATTCAAAAAGAAGCTTGATCGATATCTCGAAAACCCAAGAAAATTCAGCAAAAAATTCCGCCCTGCAATTATTGCACAAAGACAAAGATTATTCTTTTCCAATAACAAATTCGGAAACTCTATTTCCATATCCAACCGCTGGAATCTAACAAAGTATAAATGGGCAGGGGAATATTTGAGCCTACTATCAATGCCCACCCAAGAGGGCAAGGACTTCAGGAAATTCAAATCGAATCTCTTTATGAGTTTGAATCGGATGATGACTGGAGAATTGACCAATACATCCAGTAATGTTTGGATAGTTGCTCCAACAGGGGTTTTCAATGGTGAGGTAGGTACATTGTTGGCCCGCCGCATGGACATAAGCAGATATGGCCAAATTTATTTACAAATTTGCAATAGCGGTGGGTATGGAAAACCATTGCTGATCAGTGTGAAACACAACCAAACCGGGGCGGAAAATGTAGATTTCGAAATTACACCAACCTTTTTTGAATACCTGATGAGAATTTCTGAAGGTTCACTTCCAGCAAGCTTTCCTATCGACTTTCAACAGGCTGTCCAGCGGTTTCAAATCAAGATTATGGCACTTCATATGGAATTGGTCGGTGGTGGTCATTTATCTTCGCAAGTTGAGTGCAGAAATGGCAATTTACAAGAAAAACCCATCAGGGTTCTCCAATAGAGGTTAGTCATGGAATTACAGTCCCAGAAAAAACTTCACTTTCACATAAAAAGTAATTTGGATATGCGTGTCCAGGAGGAAATGTATGGTCATAGACTAAACACTGATCAAGAGGGGTACATGATACTTCTTGAGGCACTTACCGTTATCAATAAAGTGCCTCTCGGGACTAAAATGCCTGACCCAACTAGCAGAAGTCACGAACGTATCCATTACACCCTTCCCTATAAACAAAGAGTTAGATATTTGTTGTTTAAGGACCAGCATCTCGCCAAAATCAATAACGACCCTTTGTTAGCGCAAGATAATAAATGGGAAGCTTGGAAAAGAAAGACAAAAAACCATTTCACATCATTAAGCAGTCTGGAAGACCATTTTCATTATCTTGATGAAAAATTCGATGACTTGGATGAGCTGCTTCAAGCTGTCAGATTAGTTCAATCCATGGAACTTGATGTAATGAATAAGAGGCGATGGACTTCAAAATTCTTGTGTATAACCGGACCGGACATGATTTTACCCGATTTCCGTGAGGCAAAAGGAAATTGGACTGCAGATCGCCGCTTTTTTGGACGTGGGGGAGAACTTGTTTATTTAATGTTAAACAGGTCTGATCAACGCAATGAAGTTCAAAAATTAATACAAGAAAGACTACTGGGATGTAATGATCCATACAATAAAATGGCCAAATCCCTGTCACCTACAGATAGTTTTGGATCATCAACTACAGAGATCGGATACCTCCCTTATATACATCATAAATCATACAATCGTCTCGCAAGATCTTGGATCAAAATTCTAGAACAAAAGTTGCTAACGGGAAGTCACTTATTTGATCCCTTATTCCGCATTACGGGATTGAATTTGATTTTATATCTGGCTGAAAGGTCAAAAGAAATAACTGATCGCTCCAGAGTAGAACCCTTTTTAATCGATCTTACCGATGGCAATAATTATCAACTTAGACAAGCAGCTAGGAATAATCTGAATTTACACAGAGACCTGCAAAACGATGCTGTGAAATCATTCATTACAAACAAGATAGAATCAGATAAGGATTGGGAAACAGCCTGCTACATGGAAGACGGAAATAAAGCAGCTGAAGTAATATATAAACTCTTTGATTGCAATGTTGGTAACAGTCGAAGCTATGATGGAATATCCCATGATGAAGTGCTTAAGTCCTTTATCAACAAGGCCCAAAGACGTAGCCATAACAATGCCAACAGGTATATATTGTCACTTTCTAAGCAAATAGGAATTTGTACTTCCCGGGGAAGCCTTGGAACCTGGTTTGCCATGGATGACCTGATGATCATTGCCCTAGTAATGGCTGAAGTTGCTGACACTATTGAACTAGGCGAGTTTTTGGCCAAACTCTACGAAACCTATAATCTTGTTATCGGACCAACCGAAGCTAGAAAAGCTTATCCTAAAATACCCATCAGTAATAAGTGCTTTGAGGAGAATCTAAGTGCGATGGAAAAACGTATGACCAAACTTGCCCTCACCAAACGACTTTCCGATGATTGTGCTTTTGTAATTAACCCTTTCAGGAGCCAAAATGCTTAATTTTAATCTTATTAGTTCAGATTTCATGCGAATTTTGTATGTCTAAAGATTCTCTGCACATAGTGGATTCCCGTAAAGGTGAAAATTGTCAGGAAAAGGGAGGTTTAGTCGGAGAGATTGTTGTAGACTATATTAATAAATCAACACAGGAAACAAGTGATGACAATAGAGTAATTTTTATGCTTGCGGGTTTATCTGCCGTATACCTTGAAGGTATCGTAGGTAAATTGCCTGAATTGATCAATAACAAAAAAATACATTTTCAAATTCATCCTGATGTATCAGATCAATTAACAGTTGATGAGAAATATTTATCAACAGAATCTGCTACACATTGGCGTAATTTTGACGGTGCAGGCATATTAATTTTTGCTCCTACCGATTCTGAACGAAACAAAGTTGGATCTAGTTTGGGCCAAGTTTCAGTTATTGATGAAAACCTTATTATTAATGAAATTGAAGGTTGGGTTTCCCTGCTGGGAGCATCTGAGTTACAAAACGATTATCTTCGATCTGCACTAATCGGTCTAAAGGATTCAGAGATTTATATTGATCTTGACCGATGGGTGGATTTTATTTTTGAAATAAAAAAGCAGGGTTTTAGTGATCTGGTAGATACAAGATTGAACAAGGCAGCACCTGCTTTGCATATACCTATTTTTGGTATTACAGAACTACCAAGGTTCAACCGAGAACAAAAAACTCCCTCTCATGATAAATTCAAAAAAGCTTTTGAGGTGGCGAAGAATCAAGTAGGGGTTTATGTTGGTCTGTTTACACCGAAGCATGAACGTGTAGTTATTGAAGAGATACAGGATTCCATTGATAGCTTTGAAGTGGGAAACAACCCTGAATTGACTGCCTGTCTGGAAATAACTCAAAATCTGATAGACGATGCCAACCAGATAAGACCAGGAACTTGGCTCAAATCCCAAAGGGACTTTTGCGAAAAAGTGAACTGGGGTGAAGTTGGAAACAAAATCTTTACGGGAAATAGCAAGCCTCGAACCACCACCATCGGAGTGCAAACACTAAATTATTTGAAAGGGAATTTTCATGAGGATTTAGAAAGTGAGGAAGAAGATTACCTCAATGTAATGGGAAGTGATGCTTTTACACCAAATCCAGAATTCGAGGTTCGTTTTTTTGAAAAATGGAAGGAGCGATTATATAACGCACCCAATGTGCGTCTGTTTAGGGTTTGGCAAGGACGGGTTTTTCGAAAAGAAGTTTCCGGTCAAGATCTGTTGCTGTTACTGTTGGATGGTTTTGAAGCACTATTCAAAACAGGTGAAGAAGCATTGGAAGAAATAGATAACCCTTGTATTTTGATAAGGAGTTCACATCCCAATAAAGCCGATTATTGGGAAAGTAAAGATCATGAAGTATTAAAGTTGTTCCAATTTGAACTTGGTTCGATTTACAAACATTTGGGTAAAAATATTATTTTCCAATTGGATGAATGTTTCGAGATAGGACATGACAAGACTTTCACTACCAAAGAAGGAAGAACCGTTGAGCTTGAGTTATATCTTATAGACAATTCTGAATTAGAAGAAGCAAAGGATATTAAGCGTATCCTCAACAATACACCCCGGATCAAAGCTACTTGGCAACCAGGATCAAATGTAAAACAAGAACCTATAACTCTTTCCCTCGTTAAGGATTTCAAAGATTTAATGCAGGCCAGGAAATATGAATTGGGTTACTTCTCCACTAATATAATTACTCCTCTAGAAGGCAGTTTATCACCTATATCACTACAGGATCGTAATACTTTTTATGATGTTTCAGGGGGTGGATCCGGACGAGTTTTCGAAGTATCAAAAGAAAAAAGCCAAGATCTAATTCATATTGTAAAACAAGAGTTGGCAAAATCCTTGAATGACAAATTGGTCAAACAATCTGTTGTGGAGGAGATTACTACTGCCCTAGATAAATTTTTAAAATTATATTCAAAGGCTCTTAATAAAATTTCTTATAAACCCTGGGTTGACAAAGGCTATGGTTCCAAATCAATTATCGCACAGGCCAATGCCTTTGGTGAATTTTGCAAATCGTGCAGAAGCCCGGATCTGGAATACAATCTTAAAAGAAAATTACAAACATGTGCTGCTCGAATTGGAATAATTTTTTCCACTGAAAATTCTGCCATTATAACACCATGGCATCCCTTTCGATTGGCAGAAATGCAAAGCAAAATCTTTGCTTTATCAGAATTTATTGAAAGTGTGCTAGCTTCCTCTCATGAGTCAGATATTTCGATGGAATTTGGTGACCTTCGAAAAAAGTTGACATCTTGGACCTATCCTGAAGTTACTTACAACGAAGGCAATACCTTTATTTCGATTGATAGTTTGGGTGGTTACTCCCTTCTAACACCAGCCGACTGTGCCTCAAGGAGCCAGGAAGCGTTAGAGATATCAGCAGGTGATGCAGCAAATTACTTTATCAAAGCAGTTGACCAATATCTTGATATCCATCCACACGAAGTAGCCAACCTATCAATTTCAATTTACTATTCTGAAAGTGAATCCCTTCCAAGCAAGGTTTCTGATTTACTTGCAGCACGATTCCATAAGGATAAGGACTTGAGGTGCGATTTAATCATCTCTCATCGTGATCAAGTTCGATTGCAGGAAATATTCCGCAACCAAAACCGAATTTTGAGAACAGGGGAAATCGGAGATAATGTAAAGGCTATCTTAACCAGGTTGAGAGTCGATGTTCGGTCTCATAACCATACTTCCGGATCAAATGAAGTGAGGGATGTTGATCTTCTTTTTCTTCATGAGAGTATCAGCAAGTATAGCCACAACTCATGGGAAGTATTACAACAAGAACCAGATCAAATCAGCAACAACTTTGAAATATCATATGTCGATATTCCACGTCGAATGATTACTGAGGATGGTATCAACAATTCGATCACCTACCAAACATGCCCCAAACTACCAGAAGCAATAAATGAATATCATGGTATGTTATATGAGTTGGATAAGCAGGTTAATTTGCCTGAAGGAAAAAGAGCTTATTTCCTAAGTAGAATTAACGCAAACGGAAAGGAAGTTAAGGATCTAATTGAAGAAGCACATAACATTGCCAATTGGGTAGTGACCTTTGACAGGTCTATTAGTCGCAGGGTATTGGAACAGAATCATATCAAAATCATACAGGATATTTCCATACCAGATGCAGAAAATCGGGTTATAATTTCAGCTAGTAAAATAGAAGAGGAACTTGAGGAAAACCTAACATCTAAAATCACCAATACTTGTCAGATACCTTCAGATGATTCACAAAAAATAGCAAATTTTGTTATGGAGGATATCATGAGTATTGCTGGCCAGAAACTACTGGCCGCTATCAGGAATGACAATATACTTAATGAAATCCTCGGTCTTTGTCTACTTAAATCAAGACTGCTTGCATCTTTGCCTGAAAATACGAAACCCCTATGGATTTCACTTGATGATTTTCATGGTTGGATCACATCTGGAAAAGGTAAAATTGCTGATCTGTTGGGAATATCTGTTTCAGAAGATGAACAGGGATTTAACGTCTATCTTCAAGTTGGTGAAGCTAAATTTATAAGTAAGTATAACCAGGCAAATGAAACAAGGGATGCAGAAAAACAAGTTGATATAACCTTGAAAAATATCCGTAGGAGTTTTATCGATAATAAGAATCCCATTAATCTTAAATCCTGGTGTTCCAGGTTGGAAAGATTACTGATTAGTCAGGAAATTCAATTCAGCCAAATTGGTGATTCCAAGTTCCGGACTAAATTTTTAGAATCGTTACGGAACGGGGAAGTCAATTTTCATATTTGTGGAGATTCAGTGATCTGTCTTCACAATGATGACGATATGGATACATGTGAAAAAGATACAACAAAGCCTTATCTTCGAACACATGTTATCTCAAGATATAAAATAAAGTCGCATCTTCTACAGGTTTTGCAAGGCAACCTACCTGCTGACCCAGAATTAAAGGATGTTAGTTGGTATAGTGGGGTATCTACTCCAGTTGTTGACCCATCACCTCTCCAAAATACAAATGGCAAGGATGAACGCCCAGATGATGGTAAAGTAGAAACCAAGACAACTCCTTTGCCTAAGCCACCTGATCAAGTTGACGAGGATGTAGAAACAAAACATGAAAAATTGGAAATAGAGCCTACCCCTCCGTATGAAATAATACCAGACCCACTTCCTGTAAATAGTATCATCCCTAAACCTGTTCTTGATGTTTTGAAAACCATTTCAAATGAAAATAATGAAGACTTCAAGGACAAGGATTCAGTCAAATGGGCAGAAAAAATATGTTCTGATATCCAAAAAGCACTTAGTGACTTCAGCATAAGGGCAGAATTCGCTGATGATAATAAGTTCAGATTAACACCAAATGGCGTACTGGTAACCTTTAAAGGTAATTATACACTTACTCTAAAATCGGCAGAAGCAAAAAAAAGTGAATTTCTGACAACTTATGGTCTGGAAGTGTCTGATATTCTACCTGGTACAGGTACAATCACATTCTTTATTAAACGAGAAAAGCGATCTCTCGTACCTTTAGGAAATTCCTTGATTAGATTTCACCCAAGGGAAGATTTATCCGAGAACAATTTCTTTAACTTGCTAATTGGCTCCCTAGAAGATGAAGACGGTAATTTACCACTAAATCTCAAAGGTGAATTTGCCGAATTTGAGCAACATGCTCCCCATACATTGATCGCAGGTGAGACCGGTAGTGGCAAGGGAGTGTTAATCCAGAATCTGATTCTCCAACTGATTACCTTTAATCATCCTGACAATTTAGACTTGTATTTGATTGATCCGAAAATGGGAGTTGACTTTATCTGGGTTGATAAAGCGCCTCATCTAAAAAAATCTATCATTACTGATTCAATTGAAGCTGAGCAAATACTTAGCACTTTGGTGTCGGTAATGGATAAGAGGTATCAAAAATTGAGAACAATGAGGGTAAATAATATTGACGACTACAATGATAAAGTAAACCCTAAAGAAAGATTATCCCGAATCGTACTCATTCACGACGAAATGGGTTCATGGATGGCAGAAAATGAAGATTACAAAAAGGTGGTTTTATCGACCGCATCAAGTTTGGGTATGAAAGCCCGAGCAGCTGGAATTCATCTGATCCTGATAACTCAAAGGGCAGATAAAGATGCCATTCCGCCAAAACTCAGAGACAATTTAGGTAATCGTCTATGTCTAAGAGTTAATAGTAAAGCGGGTTCGGAACTTGTTCTAGGTTGTGGAGGTGCCGAAAGATTGCTTGGTAAAGGTCATATAGCATGTAAATTTACCAATCAAAACCCTCCTTCAGGACGTAACTTCTTTGTTGCCCAAGTACCGTATGCTGAACAGGACCAAATAGCACTAATAGCAGAATGTGCTATAAACTACTGGAAAGGCAAGGGGTCTAATCAATCACTAGATAAAGATTACTGAGAAACTGTTGATTCTTGAAGACTAAAATATACTTTTTTTTTCCAATTATCACTCCTCACCCTCAAGAAAATGAAGCGTCCTGATTTCTTCCCAGTATAGGTCTGCATGGCATGCCTCAGAATTTTATTCATGCGAGTTTGATATCCTTTACCTAAAATCTTTAGCCTGAAGTTTTTTAGTTAAAACCCGTAAGTGAGAAATTCTGAAATCAGGGGGAAATCACCCCGTAATCGTAGGAATCGATCGGCCGCGATTCTTCAGTTCAGGGATTTCTGTGCGACGGTGACCACCCGGATGGTGCAAGTTCGAACCCCCCGAATTCGAATGCTGGGGCCACTGCACACCCGACAAGGGTCCAGTCTCCCTTCGACCTTGCACGTTGCCATGCTCCGGTAGGGACAATTGCTTGCGGCTGGGCATCGGCATCGAAACCTAGATTGTAGATCATGACATCAAATCCATTTTCCGATACTTCAAGATTTAGTTTGTCCCCAGCGTGAAAATTCCATATCTCGACCGCATCAACCCGGTGCCAGCGAGAAATTTCTCCTTTCCCTAACAGGTAGTAAATCGAGGACACGACCCCACGGTCTCCGTCATTGTGACTTGCCCGGTACGTTTCCCGGTAGTGACCGCCTTCCGGATGTGGAATCAATCCAAGTTTCATGATTATACTGTTTAGATCCACTGGTTTACATTTTTCTTTAGTACCACATCAGGATGAGATTAAATCATCTTCAAATCTAACCCTCAGGTTTGGACTCCTGATGTCTTGTTGCGAGTACATCACATACTTCACCAATACTCAGGTTGCTGCTTTCCAAAAGTACCATCAAGTGAAACATCAGATCAGCAGCCTCGTTGAGGATTTCCTCCTCATCCTCCTTGACCTTGGCCAAGGATAACTCCACCCCTTCTTCACCTACCTTTTGGGCAATTCTAGAAGCGCCTTTCTCAAATAACTCAGTCGTATAGCTTCCTGCGGGTCGATCTAGATTTCGTTGCCTGATGATGTCGGTCAACCGGTTCAAAACCTCAAGGGACAAGGCTGTTTGGTCATTGAAACAAGTCTCTGCACCGAGGTGGCAGACCGGACCAATGGGATGGACCTTGACGAGAATGGTGTCACCATCACAATCCAGTTCGGCTGAGACAAAATTCAGAAAATTTCCCGAGGTCTCGCCTTTTGTCCAAAGGGTCTTGCGAGTACGGGAATAAAATGTAACACGGCCGGATTCAAGGGTCTTTCGAAGGGCTTCATTGTTCATGTATCCCAGCATCAGAACCCTGCTGTCGTCAGCGTCCTGAATTATGGCTGGCAGCAGACCCGATACTTTCTGCCAATTGATGTCTTCTTCGTTAATCATAGTCGTATTTGAATGTTACTCTTGCTTAAATAGTGCTTCAGGTCGGCAATGTGAATTTGCCTGGTGTGAAACACCGAGGCGGCAAGGGCTCCATCAACTCCAGTCATTTCAAACACATCTTGAAAATCCTCCTCCTTGCCGGCACCCCCCGATGCAATGACAGGAATGGTAATGGCCTTTTTTATGGCCTGGAGTTGGTCAATGTCATAACCCTTCTTCACTCCATCCTGATTCATGCAATTGAGAACAATTTCTCCTGCCCCCAGGTCCTGAACCCTTTTAGCCCATTCCATTGTATCACGGCTTGTCTTAATGGTCTTTTTCTCATCACCGGTATATTGATGTACGATATAGTTGCCCTTTTCATAGAGACTGTCGATCCCAACCACCACGCATTGAGTACCAAAAGCCTCGGCCAGTTCGGTGACAAAATCGGGCCTTTCCAGGGCCGGTGAATTGACGGATATCTTGTCAGCACCGTCATTGAGAATCTTGCGCGCATCTTCAATGTTTCTGATACCACCCGCTACACAAAATGGAATGTCGATAACCTTTGCCACTTTCCTGATCCATTCCTTGTCAACAACCCGTCCATCACTGCTGGCGGTAATGTCGTAAAACACAAGTTCATCAGCGCCCTCTTCTGCATAACGTTGGGCATGTTCCAGGATATCACCCATATCCCGGTGATTGCGGAATTGAACACCCTTGACCACTCGACCATCCTTCACATCAAGGCAGGGTATTATGCGTTTGGTCAGCATACAGCCTCCAAGGCTTCAGCAAGGGTAAAGGTGCCTTCATACAAAGCCTTACCCACGATAACCCCAGCAGTATTCAAATTTCTCAGATCATTGAGAGAACCAACGCCGCCAGAGGCTTGCAGATCAATCTGGGGAAACTCCTTCTGGATTGCATTGCAGAGGTCAACATTACAGCCCTCCAAGGTTCCATCCCGGGAAATGTCCGTACACAATACATGCTTCAGACCAACCTCCAGATAATCCCTGATAAATGAACGTAAAGGTATTTGGCTTAACTCCTGCCATCCGGATATTGCTATATAGTATTCATTATCTTGAGATTGCACATCAGCAGCCAAACAGATACTATCAGGACCAAATTCGGCAAACATGCCCTTAACCAGTTCAGGTTTCCTAGTGGCAAGGGATCCAATTATGACCCGATTGACCCCTGTATCAAGCAGATTGGCAACATCATCGACTGCACGAATTCCACCACCGGTTTGAACCTGCATTTTACTTTTACCGACAATGTTCTTGATTACCTTCAATTGTCGTTTTTCGGGTGAACGGGCACCGTCAAGGTCAATCAGGTGCAACCAATCGGAACCCTGTTTGCTGAATTGAAGGGCAACTTCCCCTGGTGAGTCGCTATAGGTGGTTTGCTGGCCAAAATCCCCCTTGTAGAGGCGTACACATTTGCCATCCATCACATCAATTGCAGGATAAACAATCATGCAGGCATCTCCAGAAAATTCCTGAGTATGTGTGCTCCCGTCTTGCTGGAACGCTCGGGATGAAACTGACAGCCCATGAAATTGTCCCTGGCAACTATGGCCGAGAATGTATCACCACCATAACTGCAAGCCCCGATGGTATAATCACTGACCGGCGGGAAATAGCTGTGGACAAAATAGAAATAGCTATCCTGGGGTAAATCATTGACCAGGGGATGGGTTTTGCGAATGGTAATGCTGTTCCAACCCATGTGGGGAATGGTCTTGTCCTTTTCGGGTGTAAAATGACTGATATTGCCTGGGATGATGTCCAGAAGATTGGCCTCACCCTCTTCAGAATAAGAAAACAGCAGTTGCATCCCGACACAAATACCCAGCACAGGCTGGGTCAGGGAAACAATGCATTGGGGTAGATTCTGTTCCCTCAGCCGGTCCATGGCTGTTCCGGCAGCTCCAACACCTGGCAGAATAACACGCTCGGCCTTCCTGATTACCTCTGGATCGGCGGTCAGGGTTGCCTCGGCGCCAAGCCTTTGCAGGGCAAAAAGAACAGAAGTGATGTTGGAACCGCAACTGTCGATGACAGCGATCATAGAACACCCTTGGTGCTTGGCAGATCCTGGCCTTGTCGATGGATGGCCTGGTGAAGTGCACGTCCCAAGCCCTTGAAGCAGGTTTCCACCATGTGATGGGTGTTTTCACCCGATACGGAAATATGGATCGTTGCCTGCAGGTTTTCGGCCAGCGAGCGAAATACATGCTCAACCATGTCAATGGGCAAGGGATTGTCCTGGTTCCCAACATAGGCATCCGGGAATTCACCCTCAAACCGAAGATAGGATCGCCCCCCGATATCAAGGGCAACCCTGGCCTGGGCTTCATCCATCGCCAGATTGAATTCATAAGAACCATAACGACCAATTCCACGCTTGTCTCCAAGAGCCTTTTTCAAGGCTTCACCCAGGGCAATGGCGCAATCCTCAACCGAATGATGGGCCTCCACTTCCAAATCCCCCTGGCATTCGAGTTCCAGGGCAAACCCGCCATGGCGGGCAATCTGTTCGATCATGTGATCAAGGAAGGGCAAACCGGTATCAATCATAACGGGGGAAGTACTATCCAAATCAATTCGAACCGAAATCCTGGTTTCCTTTGTGTTTCGCATTACAGTTGCCACACGGTCCGATGCAGTCTGGTTTGGTAGATCACCCTTCAAAACTCCAATCAACCGGTCCATTTCATTTCGACTTCCGATGGCCACCCGAATACAGTTCTCCAATCCGGGTTGCTTGGACTGATCCCTTACAATGAAATTGCCCCTGAGACATTTCCTCATGAATTCCTTTGCATCCCTGACCCGCAATAGAACAAAATTGGCTTGGGAAGAAAGGACTTCTACAACCTCGTCCAACCCTGCCAACTTCCCAATATATTCCTCCTTGACTTCAAGAAGTTCCCTTCGCTTGGCAGCCAATCGTTCAAGGTTTTTTGGTGCCAGCAATTGAACAACTGCTTGTACCACGGGAGCCGGTATTGGATAAGGTGGGAGCATTTTCAGCAATAGTTCAATTACCCCTGAATGGGCAATGCCAGTTCCACATCGCAGGCCTGCTCCGGCAAATGATTTGGATAGGGTCCTGACTACCACCAGATTGTCGAAACTCTCCAATTTGCCGATAAAACTCTCACAGTCGGAGAATTCGATATAGGTTTCGTCAACAACCACCAGGGCATTGTCAGCAAACCGTTTACAAAGTTCAGTAATACCTTCGGCATCCATTAGATTGGCCGTCGGATTGTTGGGTGAGCAGATAAAGACTATCTTGGTATGTTCATCAAATACCCGAGTGATACCTTCCACATCCACCCTGAACTCTTTGGCCAATGGCACTTTTCTTGTCTCAATTCCATGAAGCTTTGCTGAATGTTCATACATTGCAAAGGTTGGTGGACAGACGATAATGTTGTCAACATGTGAAACACAAAAGGTCCTGACCAGTACATCAATGACTTCATCGGCACCACGTCCAACCAGTATGTTGCGTGAAGAGACATCGTATAGTCGACAAAGAGCTTGCACCAATTCCTGAGGTTGCTGGTCAGGATACCGGGACAATCCATCAACCCCAACCAACGGTTCATAAGGGCATTCATTTGCATCCAGAAAAACTGTTCCGGCCTTTTTTGCATGGAGTTTTCTGGCTGAAGAATAACCAGACATTGTAATAATGTCGGGGCGAGCACGGTTCAGAATAGACATCAGTTCAACTCCTCTGGAAAACAGTCGAGGATTTCATCAACCAATGATCGATTTGCCCCCGCTATAACTCCATATCTACTGGTAAATGCATCCGTGGTGTCAAACACATAGGATTTATAGTCATTGCAAGTTAGATCAACCACAACCAAACCTGCATTGAACATTACCGGCAGGAGTGGAATTATGTCATGAGCCTTCAGGTCGTTTTCAATAGCCCCATCGAATGTCCCATCCACAACACCGGCAAATCCCAGGCAATTAAGATCAGTCTTTATTTCCTTTGCCTTATCCTTTACGGATAGAATACCCTGTCGCAATTTTCTGGTCTCAAACATACCCTCGGGATTGGTACAAGCAATGACACTGTCTCCCAATAGGCGACCATTCCGAGATACTTCCTGATTGTCCGAAAGCCAGTGCTTCCCGTTGATTGGATCGCTAATTGCCCCCAAACAAGCTTTTCCCTCGTACAAAAGACCTATCAAGGTACCAAATTTCCCTGGTTCCCGGGCTAGAAACTCCCTCGTACCATCCAGAGGATCAAGTACCCATATCCAATCCGCATCCGGATTGTGTTCACCAAATTCCTCACCCTGGATTCCATGATCTGGGAAATTGTCCAAAATCATTTTACGCAAGGCCATTTCGGCCTCTCGGTCAGCATTGGTTGCCGGTGTGTTGTCAGATTTTGTTTCAACTCCGATATCACCACCCTTGCAATAGTCATCATAGGAGGTTCTCAGTATATTATCTGCAATGGGAAGCAACCTGTCCCTTGTAAATGTCAACAACTCATCGGTATTCATGACATTTTTTCCCCAAGTGGACAAAAAATGTAACCTGTTTGAACGAAACGGCTCAAGGTTGAACGGGTTGAATGATTACCCTTATTACTGAACTTATCACAAGGCCTGGTAGTACTTGATGCATAGGACATTTTTTTGCTCAATCAAGCATTTTCTCAATGGGCAGTACCATGATTGCGCTGGCCCCCATCTTTTTCAGGTCCTCCATGGTGTTCCAAAAAACACCTTCCTCACAAACAGCGTGGACGGCAACCAAATCCTCTCGTCCCTGCAGGGCCAGAATGGTCGGTGCTTCCGAACCAGGCAGGATAGACTTGATGTCTTCCAGTTTATCGCTTGGACAGTGAAGCATAATGTATTTGCTTTTCTTGGCCACCTGAACGCTTTGCAACCTCAACATCAATCTATCCAGAAGCTCTTCCTGGGTTGAGTTTAGGGTACTGTTCCTGATCAGTACCGACTGGCTTTCAAATATGACTTCCACTTCCTTGAGGCCATTGATGGCAAGGGTTGTTCCTGTTGAAACGAGATCGCAAATGGCATCTGCCATCCCCATCCTTGGAGCTATTTCGACGGCACCCTGCATTGGAACAATATCACAATTGATGCCTTGTCTCGCAAGATATTCAGACAGCAACCCCTGATAGGAAGTTGCGATCCTCTTGCCTTCGAACCCTTTTATTCCCTCATATTCTGATGCGTTCGGAATTGCTATGGAAAGTCGACATCGACCAAATCCCAATTCCATGAGGGTCTCGATACTTTTAAGTTGGGGATTGGAAGAGGTAGTCTGCTCATCCATTAAGATATTTTGGCTGATTATGCCGATATGACAGGCATTCGTAGCAACGAAGGTTGGGATATCATTTACCCTTACAAAAAAAACATCAAGGGGGAAATTCTGAGCCTTGCAAACAAGCTGGTCCTTGCTCTTCAACAGATCAATACCGCAACGTTCCAGCAACGCACGGGATTCATCAGCCAATCGGCCACTTTTCTGTATCGCCAAATTAAGGCGTTGTTCATTGCTCATATTGATATAATTCCTAGTGGGTTACTGATAGGTAATAGAAATCAGTCATTCAAGATTTAAGTAAAAAAGCTCTCGCTCGAAAATATACGAACTAATCAATTCATTTGATGCAAATAATCGATTACGAAATTGAATACTTAAATCTTAACATTAGGTATTTCACCACTAACATTTATAGATTTTGAAAGAGATAAAATGGGTTATGATATAGATATACTTGGGGTAGGAGATGAATCTAAATGTGGTGATGCCATAGCTATTAGATGGGGAAACCTCTATGGTGAAAGACATGGGCAATGTGTAATACTAATTGATGGAGGGTTCATGGATACAGGCAAACAGATCGTTGAGCATATAAAAACATATTACAATACAAATGAAGTAGATCTAGTTATATCGACCCATCCAGACCAAGACCACATAAATGGGTTAGAATTTGTTCTAGATAAATTGAAAGTAAATGAACTTTGGATTCATAAACCTTGGGATCATAACCAAGGGCTTTCTGATAAATTCAAAGATGGCAGAATAACTGACCGCAGTGTAGGCCAACTTTTGAAAGAGAACTTAGAAAGTGCTGCAAGTTTAGTTTCAAAAGCCAAGCAAAAAAACATCAAGATTAAAGAACCATTTTCAGAAATCTCACTAGAAAGGAATAATGGAAAGATCCTTGTTCTTGGACCGACTAAAGAATTCTATGAGTCACTCATTTCAGAATTTGATGGTATGCCACAAACTCAAACTAGTAATACCAGTTTATTAGGAAATTTAAATCTTGGTTTAAGGCAGGTAAAAAAGATAATCAAGTCTGTTTGGGGTCATGATGAATTGGATGATAATGGCTTAACTTCTGCCAAAAACAATTCTAGTGCTATCACTCTTTTAAGCATTGAAGACAATTTCTTTGGGGATTACAAGCCGCAAAATCTTCTGGTGATCGAATGGTTGTAAATGCCGTTGTAGTTGCAAATGGAAAAAATTGAATCTCAAAATAAGGGAAAAATAAATGGATAATTCAACTGTAAGGCAAATGTCATATTGGGCTAAAGTATTTCGGGATGATGATGGGAATCCTTCATCAATGCGAGTTTTGTCTTCCATCGCGTTTCTTGCTTCTGTTTATTTAGCACTATTTGAGGTTTTATACTAGGATCAAGATCCCCCCAACACGGTACTGATTTTTTATTTTCTAACTGCGGCCTTTGCCCCAAAGTTAATTCGGAAATTTGCTGAAGGTGAGAAATTGAATAATGATTCCGAAGATGATTTTGAAAGCAAGAAGGGTTGGTTTACAGATAAAAATGGGAACCCATCTTCTATACGTTTCATGGCTTTGGGTGCTTTGGTGGTAGCAATAGCTTTAGCACTAATAGAGACACATGGTTGGGGAACTAAACAAGAAAAAACTGAACTAGTGCTTTACTTCTTGGTTGCTGCATTTGCTCCTAAGGCATTACAAAAATTCGGTGAAAAATAGGAAGCATATTTGGGTCTTCACCTGTTCAGTTCATTCAGGGTAAATTAACTTGATAACCGTTAAAAAACAGCGGCTATGTATTCAATTCTTTTGATTAAAATCAAAGGGATCAAATTATATATTGGTAGGTGCTCTACCAGTAATTCCCGCTAAAATTTAATTCCCCCTTAAACAGGGCGTTTACGTGGTTGAGGGATTTTATTTTTCGCGACCCTCTTCAAAACGGTTTTTGCCATTTTCTCATGATTCGTTTATTTTCCAACCCAATAACAACATAATTCCTTTGGTCATATTCACGAGCAGTATCATGTCCCTCCATGTCCTTCGCCGGCATTTGTCCATGCCGGGTCTGTTATCCTCTGTCCGGAAGGCCTTTGTCTCCATTCCCGACCCGTTCCGTTATCGCCAGTACAGTCTGCCCGATTGCTTGATGGCAGGTTTGGCAATCTTTGCCCTTAAGTATCCCTCGCTCCTGCAATTTGACACCCAGACCCGCAGTGAAGAGGCTGACCCGGTTGTTGCAACCGGCAAAGTTACCGGCAATCTGGTTGAACGGCATCGGTCCCGAGAGTTCCTGACTTTCCTTGATCAACTTGCCAGGGATATCAAGCCTGGTTCACCAGTTCATGTGGTGCTTGACAATGTCTCTTCCCACAAGTCGGCCGAGGTTCATCAATGTCTGAAGGACAAGGAAAACTGGATGTTCCACTTCACACCGACATCGGCCTCCTGGATGAATGCCGTCGAAGGCTTTTTCTCCAAACTCGCTCGCCAGAGGCTCAAGAACGCCATCTTCAATTCACTTGATGAATGTATCGAGGCGATTGAGTATTTTATAGAACATCATAATGAAAACAATGCCCAGCCATTCAAGTGGAGCAAGGAACCTGAGGACATCGTAGCGTCTTGGAAAAGGGGATATCAAAAACCATATCCAAAATTGGATACATCTGTATGAGTCAAACCACTAGTGATCCGATATAATTACCATAAGTGGATGCACCCTTGTTCACAAGAAAATCAACTTTGTAGTTTGAGTCGCTGACATATATGTGAACCAAATTGCTAAGGCATTCAAAATATATTGATCCAGCTGAATTTTGGGTTATGGTATTGTAGTTAGAGTAATAATTTAGGTTTCCGGATGGAGCCTCACCAATGACAATTATCTTGGGTGCCATTTGGTTTAGAATTTCTTGAGGGATTCTACCACTTTTTCTACCGTGGTGAGGAGCGAATATGATGTGTGCCTTTGGCCAATCAATCGCATCAATTATATATTCCATGAATTGAGATTCAAGATCTCCAAACCAAGCCATAGTTACACCATCTTGAAGTGAATAGGTAATCACTGGTGAGATGTTATTTGGACTTCCTCCTTCAGAGGCTAGTTTAAGAGCTTCCTGATGGTAATTGATTGAAGTTACTGGCCAGTGTATATTAATTCCTGAATCTTTTCGTTCTTCGTTGGATTGGTTCATCCAATTTCTCTTACAACCCTTAAATAGATAGAAGGCTTTATCACTATCCCGTAATTTTTTATATCGCTGGAAGTCATTTGTTTCATCTTTCTTAGTTGCATTGTTCTTTACTGTGTAGAAGTTCAATATGTTAATATGGTCATCCAAAGTTTCCAAACCCTTAATATGGTCTTGGTCCGGGTGTGTAGAAATGAAACGAGTAATTCCTTTATCCTTTCTCTGCTTATCAATTTCTCCTAAAAGCCAATTCTTGTTTTCGTTCGTGATATTACAGTCGATAATAGAACAGTTATCAGAATCATGTCTTATAGAATACATATCTCCATTTCCTACTCGATAACTATGAACTATGCTCATGATAGACCTCTACTTTTAATTCTTTATATGCTTACTACAGAGAAAACTTATTGGGTTCATAATATTTATTACTCGGTAAAATTTAACGGTAAAAATCGTGGTGCAGGTAATTCCAAGATTCAACCTTAATACAATGTAGAAAAACTAAATCTAACTTTTAGCAATTTGATTAAGAATTTCTGGATGATGTTCCTTAACCAATGCCATTGTTAGTTGATACCCTCGGTTTGATATTTTTTCGATCGATTCTTCTTTCATCGCACAAAAGTCTGTCGGGTATTGATTAACCTCATCCCGTTTAACAAGATTATCGGGTGGATATTTCAATTTACTGTCGTCTTGACCCAAATAGGGAAGTAAAAAACCTTTCAGCCTTCCCTCATCTTTTAAGTTGAAGAGACGATTCATTGAACTTCTCTGAACTCTATCGTGTACACAACCGAACGAATTTTTAATGTTTCCAAAATAACTTTGATTTGGTAGTTTCAAACTTAGTCCATGACCAGCATAACAGCATATTATATTGTCAATTTCAGTTACATTTAAACTTATCTTCGGGTCACGACCGGGCCAAAGTGGTGAAAGTCCCAAATTGTCATAAATACCACCATCTGTAAGTGTTATAGGTTCATTTTGGCAACTTCCATCTTTCTTGTGAAAGATGAATGATTCTTCTAAAGGATTTAAATATAACGGATATGCTGCTGAGGCTGTAACAGCAAAGGCAAGAGAAATATTCCCATCTATAGTTTGATTATATCTCCACGTTCCTGTTTGATGATTTGAGAAGTAAAATGCTGAACTTGTTCTAAGTTCTGTGGCTTGAAATATGTGAATGGGTTTGTCTGAAGGTATTTCACTTAGAAGTTTTTCTTCAAAAACATCTTCTAATACCAGCTGAAGCAATGGAGTTAAACCACTAAATTTTGGTGACGGAATTAATTTAAATGAAGGTAAAGAAAAACCTAGTTTTTTGGCAGGAAACACTTGATTAATCAATTTGCAAAGAAGCAAAGGTAATAATAGTAAAATCGAACCTAAAACCAGTAATAGATTGTATAAAATCATAATCACAAATCTAAACAGAGTGAGAATTCCTGTTTTTGTTGTGAAGGATTGATAGACCATTGAAAACAATAGTCCTTTAGTTAAAATCTGACTTATTTTTTTTTCAAACTCTGAAAATGGTCCATCGTGTAGGGCAAGCAAGCCGCCAATAATACTCCCTCCCGAAACAGTTGAAATTACTTTAACGTCATTGAGCAATTCAAGTTTGTCCAACGCTCGAAGGCAACCTAGATGGAAGGCTATAGCACGAGACCCCCCTCCTGATAGAGCAAGCCCAATTTTAGTGCCTTTCATCAAATTATGCCTTAATTCTGTAGTTAAATAATTAATGCTTTTGTGATTGTCGATCAGGTAGGTAAAATTCCATCTCCTGATCTCCTGTAATGATCATCAGAAGGGGCAATTCGTAAACATCAACTAGTGTACCTAACCAATCAAGTTGTGATTCATCAATTTTGCTTGGAACTACAGCAACATTATTTGGGTGAGAATGCCACTCACCTAAATATTGAACCTGTCCGAGCGTGTGCTCTTCTACCTGGTCAAGGTATTCTTTGACTCCAGATACACCCCGTTCAAAACTTGATTGGCTACTTTTACTGTCCGGTGGTGCAGGTGAAGCATCAATGATTTGAATTCGTTTGGCTGGTATATCAACAACTCCTGTCAAAATACCACCTGTTTCCTCAGGGAGTTTTTCTTCCCTCAACCGATATAATTTTTTTATGAGGCCTTGGTTTAATGATACAATCCAATCGTTCTTTTTTATATTCTTCATAGGATGAATTGCCTTGGGTTTAAATACCTCCACTTCGCCAGATGATTTCAATAACCAAATTTTGATAGTTGGATCGTCCAAATTTAAGGCATCAATCAAACCCTTGGCAACAAGACCGCTAAGTGTCATCACTTGAGATTGGGGTATAATATTAGTAATTGCCTGACATGCGCCAGTATAAGCAAATGGTTTCTGGGGTGGAGTTAGGTGCCCTTCAAGTCCTTTCTCCTGGACAATAAAACTCAAATATTGAGTTTCAAGATCTCGTAGTGTGATTGTTCGGTCTGTTGGTTCCACAAGAAGTACTGCTGAGTTACCCGCAGGGTTAAAAAAGATACAGACACGACGTGCATTTGAAGAGTGATCGGAAAGGTATCTTTCAACCGGCCTAGAAGCAGTTGCATCGATTATAATTTGGGCTTCTTCAAAGGCCTGATTGATTTCAGTTTGTTCTGAATTATTCAAATTGACATAGGATGAGATGGATCGTGCGACCTTAGGTTCTGTATCAATAATATCTGAGAGTTTCGATGAAACTAATGTTGCTTTATTCTTGGACAAATCTTTTTTATTTCCAATGTGTCGTGCAAGGTTATGGGGAAGAAGTTCATCACCATCAATAATTGTCCAACTATAGTAACCTTCCCGAATTAAGCATTCCGCTACATGTGATCCGATGGCTCCTGCACCGATCATAACAACTTTACGATCATCTATTTCTTCTCCCCCAGTGAGTTTGGTTGCTAATTTTCGGTCAAATTCGTAATGGACCTCTGCAGACACGATTTTTGTATTTTTCAACTTATCTATATTCACTTCGCTGGGTGAAATTTGTTTAACAAAACCAACCTCACTATGTTGTGATTCCGTATCTCTGTATGCAATACCTAAAGCTTCAGCGATTTCACCCGCGGAATTATTTGCTACAAACGCTCTCAAGTCTGTACCATTATGTTCCTGCGAATGAGGAGAAATGATAGGTATTTCCAAGATTACCGCAAACCTTGAATTTAACTGCCAAATTGATCTCGAACCGAGGTCTAGCAAGCGACAAAATTTCTTCTTCAAATCATCATAAAGTTCTATTCCTCGCTCACACAATAAATTGGCTAAGTTATTTAAAGTATTTGGTATCCTGATAAATCGCCGCATTTTTTCAGGCGGGATTGAATAGGTTATAATATAGTAAGGTTCGATATTATCGTTTAAAGGACTTGGGTTATCGGCTATTTCTATCCTAACCGAACTTTTATTTTCTTTATCATAAATTGCCATAAGATGGTGGTGTTCAATGTTACCGGAGAGTAGGTCACGTGAAATTAAAAAATTTAGAGGATTTCTCAAAAGGACAGGATCCAAAGGTTGACGAGGATCATGCAATTTCCCATACCCGGCACGATAAAACCAACACCATATTCGATTAATTAGTTCAGATGAAGTCCAAGTTAATCTTGCTTCACTCCAGTTTCGATCGTCTATGCAAATTGCTTTTGGTGCATTTGCTGATGTTAGAAGTTGGTGCTCAGTATCCGGGAAATCATCACGAAGAATGTAGACGATAGGTATTGGATTATTTTCTAGGTAAAGCAATCCAACACTTTCACAACGATTGATTGGATAAATTGGATACTGTGGTATAGGGGTGTGGATATCAATTAAAACTAAATCTCCAATGTCACTGGTCCTACCTTCTTTGTATTTAACTTCCCCATTTCCATATTCTTCAACATACCTGACAAGTTTAGCAGCGTCTGACCCCAAATCCCTCTTCTCAATAGGAGTAAATTTAGCTAGCCAATCTTCTATTTGTTTCATTAACCAGCTCTTGGGTTAGAAGAAGCAACAGTTGATTTGATCCCTGGTACTGCTAATAGTGCAGAAGCCAGGGCAATACCAAATTTACTTACCTTATAGGTAAATGGTTTTGGGTTAGTTTTGCTTGGGTGTTCCATCGTAACTTTAAATTCTCCATCTCGCACGTCAGTAATTCTCCGATGGTAATTTGCTGCCTGTCGATGAGGAGGTTGATCGCTTTTATCTTCTATGGAATTTTTTTCTGGAATTTCCCAAGATGGTGAGATTATGGCAGAACGTGTTTGACGTTGGTCTTCAAACAGCCATCTTACTTCTTTGATTGGTTTTGTTTCATCTTTGCCTCGGTCAGGCCCCAGGGAGAGGTAGGAACAATGATGCATTAGTTTCATGATATCCCATTGCAAGCGAGAATCATTTCCATGATCACGAGTAATATTAACAATATCAGCTACAGTTTCATGGTCTATGTCAGATGCTAATAATAGTCGAGTTTTTCGTTCTCCTTCTAGAAAGGTTGCCTGCATTACAATTGAGTCTTCGTTCCTATTTATGAATTTGCCTTGATCCTGATGCCAGCCAAAAGGACAATGTACAAAGAACTCTACTTTTTCAGGTCCATCTAAGGAATAACCAGGTACAAGAGTACCAGCATCAACAATCAGATGTTTAAGTTGTTCAAAATCCAAATCCTCTTTTTTAATCCATTCAACTAATGCATCAGGATGAGAGAATATTCGTATACCTTCACCCTCTATAAGTCGATGTCGAGCTTCTGACCTTACAAGCCTGGCATCACCAGTTAATCCTTCTTCAAGAATTGCTGCTGCAGGTACCCAAAGTTCGTTTATCTTAACTCGATCATCAGCTTGGTATTTTTTTGCATGTTTCAACCAAAAGAAATCACCAAACCCTTTACAATGGTCAGAATCCGTGTGGGTTATACACACAGCATCAAAATAATCTCTTTTATTCTTATCCAAGTCTGATTTCAGAATTGTTGGAAGATCACACCGTTTGTCATCTTCGTCTTCCGAAAGCATTGCAGCGTAGTCTATAAGTACCTTTCTACCATCGGTAAGATCCAATCGTACTGAGTCAGCATTACCCAATGGAAAGAAGTTAATATAAGCCGTCATAATGGTATCCTTTCTATTATCAGTAGGGGATATAATTTTGATCCTCTTGGATCCGGGGTACATGGTTTCTTCTAATTTCTTCTCCGATTGATTTAGTTTGTGCAAACAGGTTTTCAAGGGCTATTTATAAAAAAATAATAATAAAACTATAAAAATATTATAATTTTCTATATAAGTTGAGGTCCAAGATAAAACTTGTAGTATAAACCTGATTAGTTTTACCCCGCAAAGATCCCATGAATAGGTTGGTTTTGGTCAGTTTGTATCTTTTTATTGTAAATAAGGGTTATTGTAAATAAGGGCACGTCTATTAAATAATTTAGGCTGATTTTTTTTTCAAAATCACCTTTCAGCCCTGGCTTTATTGTTCCGGTTGTGATTCATTGTTGTCAAGCACCAATTTTTCTCTTTTCACGGTAAACCAGGAGAATCACAATGCCCCATCGCCACTTGCTTGAAGATGATGAACATCTGCGGGCCCTACGCGAATTCAACGATCTGGAACTGATCGGGAAGCAGGTTGACCGGGAAAGCTTCAGACCCCTTTTGGAAAGTTTGGGGGTCTCCCCGCACCGTGGGTCGTGGTCGTCGGTCGTGGGATTATCTCCTGATCTTCCGCAGTATCCTGTTGGGGGTGATGAATAACCTGAGTGACAAGGATCTTCAAGGCAATCTTTTGGAACGGTGGTCCTTTCAGTATTTTGCCGGCATAATGGGATATTTTTAAATCGGTATTGACATCCCGGACCGGAAAACCCTCTGGAAGTATCGTGATCGGCTTGAGAAGGCGGGCTGTATTGAGGAGTTGTTTAATATCTTTTTGGATCAGTTGGACAATCGTGGTTATGGTTTGCACACCGGGGGTCAGATTGTTGATTCATCCCTGAACGATGTTCCCCGTCCCCGCAACACGCGGGAAGAGAATGCCCGGGTCAAGGAAGGAGAGGTTCCCGAGGAGTGGGAGGATAATCCCGACAAGTTGCGTCAGAAGGACCGTGATGGCCGTTGGGTCAGGAAGAATGGTGTCAGTCGGTTTGGCTACAAGAACCATATCGCGGTTGATGAGGGGACAAAGTTGATTGTCAATTGGGATGTGACTTCGGCCAATGTCCATGACAGTCAGGTATTTGAGGTGCTCTTGGGGGTGCGCCCTGCAGGCGACCGCCATGTTTGGGCCGACAGTGCCTATCGTTCGAGGGACAGTATTGCGAATGTGGTTGGGATGAGTTTGTATCCCTGCCTCAATCACAAGGCCAGGAGGGGACACCGTCAAGTGATCACCAGCGTATTCTGAACAGGGCCTATTCGCGTGTTCGGTGTCGTGTTGAGCATGTCTTTGGTTCTCTTCGGAACGATCTGAAGGGAGGTTATATGCGGTGTATTGGGCAAGGCCGTGCCCGGGTCTGGATTGGGTTGGTCAATCTGTGTTACAATCTGAGGCGTTTCAGTTATCTGGTGTCACTACCGATTGTAATATACCCCAAAAGTAACGGTTGTATAGGGCGAATTATGTCAAGGGAGTCCAGATGAAGGGGAAGTGTGTGTCTGGGTTTGAAAAAGAGGTGAATTGGGTGAAAAAATGACAGGATTGAATAGAATTTTACGAAAAAATCTTCAGTTGGGAGATATGAATTTTAAAATTTGTAATTTATGGTTCAGGAGGGACCTCTGAAAATCGTATTATTAGAGGTGCCCTTAATATTGGAAAATTATCAGTCAGAATACTCCAGACCCTTGTATGATCAACTTCATCATAAGAATGTAAAAGAACATTCCTGAAATTTACTACCTGCCTAATATCCGGGATCCTGGATGCCAATTCGGGATCACTTTTCAAAATGCGGTTAACAGCTTCTCCAATTTTTGCAAAATTATGATGTAAAGCATCCTGCTTAGTGAAATCATCGTTAATTTCTGTTCGGGTCCAATTGGATTTTATGTAATTTACACGATCGCAAAATGTTTTTTATCATACAGGGCTGCCAATCGGTTATATTCACTCTTCATAGACCAGTTCCCTATCTTTGTTAATTGATGCCATTCGATAGGGATTACGGATAGTGCCCATACGGATGAGATCAACATTTGTGCCAAGTACGGATTCCAATTCTTGCATCATGTTGAAATATCTAGTGTATAGGCCAGGTAGGAGGGGTGGGTTATACTCAACCAGAAAATCGGCATCACTTTTCACAGGATCAAAATCAGACCCTCTGGCGGCTGACCCAAATATTTCCAGTCTTGCTATATCATATTTACGGCAGATTTTGGCAATCTCATCTTTATTGTCGGTAATTATCTGATGCATAAAAATATTCCGTTAAAGATATTATAGTTTAAGTATATATTGGAGTGAGGCCTTCTAGCAAGAACCAAACCCAATTATTGAGCAAATATGGGTACTGGCTTCCATTTATTTCCCAATAAGAACCAGGTCATAAAATTATGGCAGACATTGTAGATCAAAAAACCAGATCCAGGATAATGGTCGCAATAGGAGGCAAGAATACGAAGCCCAAAATGGTTCTTCACAAGGCAATGCATGCCAGAGGTTTTTGTTATCGGCTACATGGAAAGGGTATTATTTTTTACTGTATCGCGAGGTGTAGTAATTACCCACATATGGACACATATGGATAACTGTATTTTCCTGTTAAACCCTGTTCCCCACTCAGTAAAATAATTTATAACAACTAGCAAATGTTGTACTGAAATAAACATCCAGCCAATTGACAATAAGTGGTTAAAGTGTATATTATCACATATTGCTTATTACGTGCAGGGTGTGCCATGAAATCAAAAGAATCCACAAGGTTGTCGGTTGATTTGTTACCTGATTTCCATGAAGAGGTTAAAGACATGGCAAAAACCAGGGCACAGACTCTGAAGAGTTATGTGATTGATGCCTTGACTGAGCGTTTCCAGAAGGATAGAGAAGAAGAAGACAGGATGTGGGATGAGTTGGCCGAGAAGGCTGGAAAGAAAGGCTTTGCTAGTGTTGAGGAATCAGAGAAACTCTTGAATAGCATAAGAAATGCGTAACCTTCAGTTGACCACGGAGGCAATCGAGCAACTTGAAAATTTCAAAAGAACGGATCAGAAACTTGCCAAACGCTTTGTAAGGGTAATGGATAAACTATGTAATAATCCTTTGCAGGGTGGTACAAGGAAACTGACAAATTCTTCCAACTATCGGGCTAGAATAGGACAATATCGCTTGATCTACCGTTTCAATGAGGACATGGTAGAAATTATGTTTATTGGACACCGCAAGGATGTTTATCGGAAATGGGAGAGAGGATAAATACCTCTCAAATCCCCAACAGAAACATCCCGGGGCTATCGTACTTGTATTTTTTCAGATTCTGCCATCATGTACCTTACCCCTTGAATGAAATCCAGCATAAAGTCATTGTTCGTCATTAAATTTTTATGGTGGATATTGTAAAAAAAGAAACCAGGTCGCGAATGATGGCTGCGATTAGAGGCAAGAACACAAAGCCTGAAATGGTTCTACGTAAAGCATTACATGCCAAAGGTTTTCGTTACCGACTACATGGAAAGGGTATCTATGGAAAGCCAGATTTGGTTTTAAGAAAATTCAACGCAGTAGTTTTTGTTCATGGTTGTTTTTGGCATCAACATTCTGGTTGCCGTTTTTCTTCCGTACCATCATCCAACAGGGATTTTTGGCTAAATAAGTTGAATTCTAATGTTGCTCGGGACCAGGCTGTTGTTCACAAACTCCTTGAATCTGGATGGCGGATAGCAACGGTATGGGAATGTTCCTTAAAAACTCAAAATGATGTTGATATATCAGTAGAGAAACTTGCTGAGTGGTTGAAAAGCAGTAATTCAGTATTGGAAATTCCATCTTCAACCAGTTATCAGGAGTAATGAAGGGTTACAATTTAAACCTATAACCTCGCAAATCCAAGAAACAAATTTTAAATTTATGGCTGAAACTGAATTCAAACACCTCTTTGAACCATTGGATCTAGGTTTTATAACCCTTGAAAACAGAATTATCATGGGTTCGATGCATACCGGACTCGAGGAAACCGGGGACTGGAATAGGGTTGCAAAATTTTACTCGGAAAGGGCACGTGGTGGTGTCAGCCTCATGGTTACGGGAGGTATAGCCCCAAACAGGGAGGGTGCAGTCTTTCCCAACGCGGCCGGGTTGTTTTCGAAGGAAGACCTGGAAGGACACAAATACCTGACTGGTGAAGTTCATAATGTTGGTGGCAAAATAACTATGCAAATACTTCATGCAGGGCGATATGCCTATGGTGAGAGTTGTGTTGCACCATCGGCAATCAAATCACCAATTTCCCCCTTTGTTCCCCATGAACTGGATGAGGAGGGAATTGAAAAGCAGATATCCGACATCACCGATACGGCTGTCAAGGCAAGGGATATCGGTTATGATGGTGTGGAAATCATGGGGTCCGAAGGGTACTTCCTCAACCAGTTTTTGGTCAAGCGAACCAACCATAGAACAGACAAATGGGGTGGTTGTTATCAAAACCGGATGAAACTGCCCATTGAAGTGGTTAAACGGATAGTAAATGCCGTTGGAGACGATTTCCTGGTAATTTACAGGCTTTCCATGATTGATCTGGTTCCCGATGGTTCCAATTGGGAGGAAATCGTACAATTGGCACAGGAAGTAGAGAAAGCCGGTGCCAAGATAATCAATACCGGTATTGGCTGGCATGAAGCAAAGGTGCCGACCATCGCCACAAGTGTACCGAGGTTTGCCTTTGCATGGGTCACCAAAAAGCTGATGGGAAAAGTTGATATCCCAATAGTTGCCTCAAACCGTATCAATTCACCAGAAACGGCTGAAATGGTTCTTGCCGATGGGTGTGCTGATCTGGTGTCCATGGCCAGACCTTTCCTTGCAGATGCAGAATTTGTCAACAAGGCCAGAAATGGCCAGTCCAAATTCATTGCACCGTGTATAGCATGCAATCAGGCCTGTTTGGATCATACCTTCAACATGAAAATCTCAACCTGTCTGGTAAACCCCAGATCCTGTCATGAAACGGAATTGAATTACGAACAAGCAACTGAGCCAAAAAGCATTTGTATTGTAGGGGCTGGTCCAGCTGGATTGTCTGCGGCGATTACGGCTTCCTTACGGGGTCATAGTGTAACTCTATTTGAAAAGGATACCAAGATCGGCGGTCAGTTACAGTTGGCCAGTAGAATACCGGGCAAGGAAGAATTTATCGGCCTACTTGATTGGTATAAGACCATGCTGTCTGAAGCTGGAGTAAAGCTCCAACTTGGTACGAGTCCCAATTACCAGGAACTACTGAAGTTTGATCACATTATTTTGGCTACTGGAGTAAAACCCAATATTCCAGCTATCAAGGGTTTGGACCACCCCAGTGTGGTTACCTATAATGACCTGATTTGGGATAATTATGACACCGAATGTAAAAGTTTCGCAATTGTTGGTGCTGGTGGGATTGGGTTTGATGTTGCCGAATATCTATCACAAGATGGCAAGAGTCCAACCTTGAATATTGAGACTTGGAAAAGACTTTGGGGAGTTACCGACCCGGAAACACACCGTGGAGGAATTTCCCCGGAGGGTCAAAAGCCCATTCCCATAGACAGAACCATCACCCTGATGCAAAGAAGCAATGAACGAATAGGAAGAAAGCTTGGGAAGACTACCGGTTGGATTCACCGTTCATTCCTGAATATGAAGGGTATTCAAATGATATCAGGAGTCACCTATAAGCAAATCAATGAGAAAGGTATTCTCATTACAAACCGGGAGGGGAATACACAACAGATTGACGCATGTACAATCGTATTGTGTACAGGTCAAAACCCTGAACTGTCCTTGGCCTCAGAATTATCCAGTATCGGACGAGAGTTTCACCTCATTGGAGGTTCCAAAAACACCGCTGGTCTGGATGCCAAAATAGCGATAGATCAAGGTACAAGGTTGGCAGTTAGCCTTTAAATTTTTACTTGATGATTTGGGTTTAGCTATTGTTGAATCAATCATAATCACTATTCAGGTAATGACTTTCTTGTATCAAAATATATTGATTTCTAAACTATTAATTCACTTTATTTATTTCAAACTTACTGTCTCTTAAATGCCCGATGCTTTTACATTACAAGTTTTTGTTCCTTCAGGAGACCCTGAAGGACTTCGTTTTTTTGAAATAATGAACTGGACAGGTAAGGGATTGATATTTCCAAGAGATGGATGGGAAAATATCAAGGAGCGCAATGAGTTTAGCCAGATTGGAATCTATATCCTCTACGGCTATGGAAATAATCAGAGCATTGATAATGAGGATTTGCCAACGATTTATATTGGCCAGGGTGATGTAATTCGTAACCGTATCTCATCACATTACCAGAATAAAGATTTCTGGGATTCATGTTTCGTGTTCATTTCCAAGGATAACAGTCTCAATCGTGCACATATAACCTGGTTGGAGTATGCCCTAATCCAAAGGGCAACCAAAACCAAGCGTTCAATATTATCTAATAAAGTTGAACCCAACGAACCACATCTTAGTGAATCTGACAAAGCGGGAATTGAAAGCATTCTAAGGAAAATTTATCAGATTTTTCCATTTGCTGGAATACGTGTATTTGAAACTCCAAAACCCGTTAGTCAGGTAAAGGATATTGAAATAAACCCTTACACTATACCGCCAAGCCCGGAAGAGATTTATGCCCAAGAACACCGAAGGGTCTTTATCCAAAAAGTAACCGCTTTAAACGAAAGGGATACAGTTATTGTTCCAGCACAAAGGAAAACATTTGAAGACATTTTTCTGGCTCAGAACCGTTGGTATCAAATTCGTATCGGAGGTGGTATGCTGAACAAAATCAAGTACCTTGCCGTATACCAAACAGATCCCATTCGAGCGATTACCCATGTGGCACCGGTTGACAGAATTGAGCCCTACGGAGATCAGGGAAAATATGTTTTGTATTTTTCAGAACGACCTAGGGAACTAAGTCCACCAGTAGTCTTGGGTAGCAAATCAAAACTGGCGATTCAAGGGCCAATTTATACTTCAATTGGTAAACTAATGTCTGCCAAAGACCTATCTGATATTAGACAAAATTCGAATTGACAGGTTTAATGCCCAACCTGGCTGATAATCAGTTAATGCTCGGTATTTATTTTAGCCCAAAGAGAGCTAACGGGTAATGCATAACAACCATCTCCGAAAGTGAGTTTCCTTTTGCCGAGATAGAATACAATTCCCTTGAATGGTCTGTATTTTCCAGGACCTTTATCCGCAAACCACTTTAGATGTCTGAAATCGTTCAAATCGACCGTACTGAACGCTTTCACCTCGACCCCTACAAGAATTTCACCACTGTCAATTAGAATATCAATTTCTCGCTTGTCAGCACTTAGCCAGTGATACAAGTTAAATTCGCTTGATTGAAACTGTAACCTCCTGAGAATTTCATTGAAAACGAAACTATCCAATAAGCCACCAAGTTGATTGAAAGCAGGGCTTCCCCTTTTTTAAGTGAAGGTATTTATCTTGAAATAGCTGTTATATTATGTATATTTATATACATAAAGTATATAATTATACATGCTAGGATATTATAAATGCGTACATCTATAGATACTGACACAAAAATACAGGATTCCTATATTCCGCTGGATGCACTTAGAGACATCGAGACCAGAAGGCAGTTGTCGCCTTCAGCATTTAGATTATTCATCAAATTATGCGATCGTTGGGGATTTGAGGAAAACCAGCGTTTGGTCTTGTTGGGAGATATCCATCGTCAAACTTACCACAAATGGAAAAGGGAAGGTGTTAAATCCATGAACAGAGATCAACTGGAAAGAATCTCATTGCTTCTGGGTATCCATAAAGGGCTTGGACTTCTGTTTGCCGATCATGACAGTGCTCGAAGGTGGTTTTTCAGTCTAAACCATGATCTGCCATTTGGTGGCATTTCTCCATTTGATCACTTGTTAAAGGGTAGTATTAATCACTTGTATGAAGTCAGGCGCTACATTGATGCCTGGAGGGGAATGAAGTGATGGTGCCAAAATGCCGAATTAGAAAAAAAACACATCGGCTTATTTCAAGCAATTACCCTACAATAGGAATTTTTGATGAACTTACCGAGGATTCGGAGGAATTAAGGGTGGGTTTCATCTTGGAAGCCATGACCAACGATAGACACCTTCTTTTACAAAGTAGAATAAACCTTATCCCAGATAATGAAATTGTTAATGGTAGCACTGCAAGCATTGTTATGGCTGCTTTTCTGCATGCCGATGAAAAAGGGGGCAGATTCAATTCTGGCAAATTAGGTGCTTGGTATGGATCTCTGGAGATTGAAACGGCCATTGCTGAAACATTTTATCATTCAGATAGACGCCTTAGATTATCTGAGGATGCTTTCCCCTCCAGAATACGAATGAGAGAACTTATTGCTAATGTTGATCAGCAATTGATAGATATTCGAAACAGGCAAACTGACTTTCCTGAATTATACCAACTTGACCCTGACAGATACCAGGGATCACAGGAATGGGCAGATGAATTTAGGTGGCCAAAAACTGCTGAGAAACCTTCAGAAAACGGTATTGTTTACAATAGCATTCGCAAGAAAAATGGTTTCAACATATGTATTTTTTGGCCTACCCGTATCAACCTTCCGGTTAACCAAGGTGATCATTACGAATATAATTGGGATAAATTCGGTAAATCAAAAATTTTAAAACTTACAAATATTGATGTTTAAGGGAATTTTATTACTCCCCTAGAAAAAGGATATCATTCCAAAAGAACAAGTACTACAGGCTAAGAATTGATTTCTGCCCAAAGCGAACTAACGGGTAATGCGTAACAGTTATCGCCGAAGCTTAGTTTCTTATCGCCAAGATAGAATACAATTCCCTTGAATAACCTGGATTTTCCTGGACCTGTCATTGCAAACCATTTTAGGTGCTTGAAATCATCCAATGCAACCGTGCGAGATGCTTTCACTTCGATACCTACTATATACCCTCCTCTTTCCAAAATTATATCTATTTCACGCTTTTGGGAGTTACGCCAGTGATACATGCCGAATTGCCTTGATTGAAACGGTAAAATCCTGAGCAATTCATTGAAAACAAAACTCTCCAACAAACCACCTATGGAACGAGATGAAGGGCTCCCCAATCTGAAGGAAGTTTCATCAAACCGTCGTAATGCACAAACCATACCAGTGTCGATAAAATGGTATTTGGGTTGTTTTTTTTCTCGCTTTGCTTCGCTGGATGTCCAAGCACCCAGTTTTATTACAAGATTCAACCGGGTCAACAAATCAAGGTATGAATCTAGTGTTTCCCACTTTAAGCCAATACTATTTGCCAACTCGTTCCGATTAATTTCTTGCGCGGTTCTAATGGCAATTTGATTTATCAATTGATGAATCTTGTCAGCTTTTCTTATGGTGGTAATTTCAGGTAAATCGCGGCCAACGATTGTTTTTACATAACTGCCATAGAATTTTTCTCGTTCTTTCAATGGTAAAACACGGGGTTCTGGAAATCCTCCTTTCAACAAATAAGCGATATATTCACTTCGTGTTAACACTTCCTGAAGTTTGATCTGATTTAATGATGGTTTATTTTGCAATACCCAGTCAATTATTTTACTTGGGGGGCTCCTTTTGGTTTCAGCTACCGTGAATGGCCAGAGTTGCATTGGAACAACTCTTCCAAGGAGGGAATCCTGAACACCCTTGGTAGCAAACAAATTTGATGATCCGGTAAGGATAAACTGGCCTTTTCTATTGCTGCTATCAACGATACGTTTTATTGGCAAAGCAATTTTTTTTGATCTTTGCACTTCGTCAATTATCACAGGCTCATACCCTGCAGTTTCCTTTAAACTCTCCAATTCCCCCCTTGGGTCTGCTTCAATAGCCGTAAGTATTTCATCATCGTCAAGATTGATATAAACGCCCTTCTTGAAAAGGTCTCGAACCATTGTTGTTTTTCCAACCTGCCTTGGTCCAATGATGTTAATAACTCTGTATGACTGTAATGCCTTTTCAAGCAAGTTGCTAAAATGCCTCGGGTAAATTTCTTGACTCATGTATTTCTTGCCCTCACAACCCAAATTTTTTCCACTAAAAGCATCACAATATATCCTTTATAGATAGTACATTTTATCCGTTAGAATTACTGCAATATATCCAATATAAATATCATAGTTTATCCGTTATGTATAGTTATATTTATCCAGTATGGATTCAACAATTTATCCGTTAGAACTACCCTAGAAAAAAATTACTGGAATTTACAGATATTAAACCACCTCTTGAATTAGGCCTTAAAGGTGCTATGCTTGCAGTGATTTTAGAGCCTTGAACCAGCTTGATTTAACTGCTCAAAACCTGAAATACTTAGTTGTTTTTTCACTCCAAGGGGAGTTGAGTTGATCTTTCCTAAAGTATTGGTCCTACCTAGAAACAGGACTCGTAAAGTTCCATGACATTCTCTAAATTCAGGGCAATTGGATTACCCCCGGCAGTCGGATCCTTGAGTGCCATTTCAGCCATAAGCCTTAAATTATGGGTGGGAACACCAAAAGCAGTAAGATTTGGTGGAATGTTCAAGGAGGACCGTAAATCATGGAGGTAGTCCATAAAACCATCAAATCCTCCTGAAATCTCGAGATAGTTGGTTAATGAAATGATCCTGCTTTCTATGGCTGGGCGATTGAATTCAAGCACAAATGGCATAACCACGGCATTGGTCGTCCCATGATGCTTGTCGTATAGGGAACCAATCGGATGGGATAAGGAATGAATTGCTCCCAAACCTTTCTGAAACGCTACCGCTCCCATCATGGCTGCAGATAGCATATTCTCCCTGACTTCCTGATTTTCCTGATCTTCATAGGCCTTGGTTAAATTCTCCTTGACCAGTCGTAAGCCCTCAAGAGCGATACCTTGGCTCATGGGATGATATGAGGGTGTACAATAGGCCTCAAGACAGTGGGCAAAAGCATCCATGCCGGTTCCGGCCACCAGGGGAGGTGGCAGGGAATAGGTCAAGTCGGGATCGGCAATAACCTTGACCGGCAACATCTTGGGATGAAAGATCACTTTCTTGGTTTTTGAGATGGGGTCGGTAAGGACACCAGCCCTTCCGACTTCAGAACCCGTACCGGCAGTGGTTGGAATGGCGATGATCGGTAAAATTCCCTCTGCATCTGCCTTCTTCCATAAATCACCAAAATCCTCAAACTCCCAGACGGGCAATGTTTGAACAGCCATGAAGGCAATCAATTTACCCAAATCCAGGGCAGAACCTCCCCCAATGGCAACAATACCATCTGAATCTAGTGACTTTAATGCTGAAAGACCTTCTTCCAGATTTACTTGGGTGGGATTGGGATCAACCTTGCAGAATAGTTCCGGCGCAAACCCACCCTTCTTCAATACTCCAAGGCAGGTATTGATAATGTGATGCCCCTCAAGCCCTCTGTCCGTAACGACCAGGGGTTTATCAATACCTGCCTCATGACAGGCTTGTGGAAGTTCCCTGAGACTTCCCTGACCAAGGGTAATGCTGGTGGGGTAGGACCAGTTGCTGTAATTGGGCATTCGTTAATTCCTGCTAGGCTGAGTTCATTTGCTGGCTGACCATTTCCACTGACTTTCTTATCGGTTCGGCCAATAATCTTCCCATCCGCTGTTGATTGGTTTCGGTTCTAATCAAACTGTTTCTTATTTCGACCATCAAGTGAGGGAGATTTCTTGCTGCTGCATGTCTTTTCACGGTGTGTACCACCTTGGGATCAGGTTTGTATGGTTCGTTTGGAACAACCCTGAAAGTGCCGATTTCAATCAGCATTTGCAACATATATTCCGCCAACATGTTTTCACCTTCAAAGAGCACACCCAAATCCACATGACGGTCCACGCCATAAAAGACCGGTGTGAAACTGTGAATGGCTATAAATGAATTTATCCAGGGATTGTCGTTCAGGTACTCCTCAACTAGCCCATGAAAGGGGTTGAAGTAGGCCTCAACACGCCTGTGATGCTCTTCTCTGGTGATAAACTTGTTGCCGGGTATGAAATGTACCTCCGATTTGGAGGGTATCGCTGCCGGTGAGTACGGATCCCTGTTACAATCAATGACAATTCTTGATACATTGGAAATGATCAGGGGACAATTCAATATTCTGGAAATCTCGATTGCCACCTCTTTGGCACCGATATCGTATACCGCATGGCTTTTACGCGTTTCAGGGCTAACACCCAAATCATTCAATTCGCTGGGAATATTGTCTGAAGCATGTTCACATACCAGTAGGAGAGGAAAATCTCCTCGTGGATTAATCAGCTCTGCAGGAAAAAATTGTTCCCCTGTAACTGGATTGACAATGTTTTGTTTACTCAAAAAAGAGTTTTGGATTTGATCCATCAGTAAATTACTTCATCTATTCCATAGAATGGCGGATAGCCTATTACGATGTTTTAAACATAGGCTGAAACCACATATCGAAACACGTCTTTTCCTAAGCCCAACTGTCTGAACAATACGACAATAGCAGGAATTCTTTTTGGCAAAAAACCACTAATTATAGTTAAACCATCTGTTGAAAGATTCAATTGACCCGGGTATCGAAGTTTGATGAAGGCAATATAAATTGGGAATTACATACTTGATATACAAATTCGTAAATTTTAATTGACATATTCAAATTAAACTATACATATAAAAAATACTATTGATGTATGGCTAATGTATGTCTAAAGTATTAATGATATATGCTTGATGTATTAATGATGAATTCAGAAATTAATCATTGAGTTTATATTATAGCGGAAGTGGTAGTATGCAGGAGGTGTACTACAGAGATGTGGTGCCCTCAGCGGGATTCGAACCCGCACGGATAAATCCACTGGGGTCCTACGCCAGAGCGTCTACCATTTCCGCCATGAGGGCACATATTCATAACTAATTTACCCCCTCTATGAATTCAACCCCATCTAAGCGATTCTTTTTCTCCTCAAAAATTCCCTACCCCCTCCAAACCCTCAAAAAATTTATTTCTATATACTTAAATATACAAAATTAAGGGAAGTATGTACTTCCCTTAAAATAACCTTAAACCCCTTACACGGGGGGGGGGTAAAGTCAAGTAAATTAAGATCGATATTAATTATAAGTAAAACAGAGGAATTTTATGAAATAGCAATGGTTAAAAGTCGTAGTCGAGGTAGGGTTTGTTATGCCTTATCAGGGGGGATTTTTTGTTGTGGATTATTGTAACTGTAGTATAGGATTCCTATATATTTGGTACAAAAACATTTAGCAATTAAAGGAAACATATTGACAGAAAAAGGTTTTGATGCACTTTCTGAAAATTATAATGGAATTCGTGAGAATCAGGTAACGTTTAGTAAAAGGATAGATGATATCGAAAATAAATTAGATAAAAATCTACAGGAAATTAAGAGCAAAATAGAAGAGGTTAATGAGAATATAGAAGAACAATCTCGTGCACTTTTTGCTACTGGTTTTATTAAGAAGGAAGTGAAAAATATCTTAAATCCTTAATTAGAGTTTTATCTACTACAATAATTGTACTGGGCGGTCTGGATACCGCCTTTTTTATTTGGAGGAATAGATGGATAGATATACGAAAGTTATGTTAACTATTATTGCATTGGTATTAAGCGGTATTTTGGTACAGAATACTATATTACCCGCAATCGCTATTGGAGATGGGTGTGGTTCTTCTTATAATCCTTGTTATATACGTGTTACTAATGATATAGAAGTTCGCGGTCGTGTACGAACAGATTGATGTTGATTAAGGGGATGCGGGGTGGAATTAGAATTTAACTAAATTCAGGGGTGTATATTCAAGTATGTAATCCCCTAAAAATTGCATTGTTTTATCCTGTCCAAGGGTTACAACGGTTATGATTTGGCTCCAGTCGATGTGCAAACTCCCACACATGGACACGAATATAGGTGAAGTCCAACCAAATCTAAATTCCAAACTCAACGATTATGGCACCAATTGCAATCATGGATATCAATACAAATCTTCTGGGGCCCACTGTTTCCCTCAATAAAATCCATCCGATCAAGGCTGCAAATACTGTTGACGTTTCTCGTAGAACAGCGGCTTTTCCGACTTGATCCAATCTTGTTGCCAACATGATGGAACCAAAACTTCCAACTGCAAATAATCCGCCAATGAAGCCATAACCGAACAGGCTGGGTAAAGCCTTTATGTGTTCAGGCCTTCTTTTCCAACCAAGCCAAATAATCGGCATGATGAAGCCATCCAGTACAAAGAGCCAAGCCAGATAACTGAAAGGACTTGCTGACAATCTGACACCATACGCATCAACAGTGGTGTAAATGGCTACCGTTACTCCAGTAACCAAGGCAATTATCAGGGCAAGGGGCAATTGTTCTCTTGGTCCCTGTATTTTCCACAGATTGTAAAGTGCCAACCCAAAAATACCGATTGAAAGCACCGTTATGCCAATCCACTGCTTTAAGGTGAAGATTTCATTGAACACGATACCAGCAAAAAGTACGGTCACCAAAGGTCCCGTCCCCCTAACCACTGGATATACTACAGTAAATGCTGCCCTGCTGAAGGCCATTGCCATGAGTATCTTGTAGATGGCATGGGCCATAACCCCGAAACACAGTACCAGCCAAACCTCCGGTTCAGGAAAGGGAAAGACAAATAGGGCAAAGGGAAGACTTAATAGGCAGTAATTGATGTCGATAAAGGCCCTTGAAGTCCAGGGATCGAATTTTCCCTTTTGCATGGCTCCTAGAACAGCGTGAAGAATGGCAGCCATAATGGCCAAGCCAAAAGCAACCGTCCTTCCGGATGAGGTTCCCTCAATACTGAGAAACCATTCGGTCATCAATCAGGCACATTTCGACAACAGGAAATTATTTTCATGTTTCCACCAACAAAAAAGGATTTTTCTGAAATCTATTCTTCAGGAACGAATTTTGAATTACTCTTTGGGAAGAAGAAATTCAAAATCACACCCTTGGTCAGCCTGTAAAATCTGATCCTGATACAGTTGTTCATAACCTCTGGAAACACCTGTTTCCTGTTTTTGGGCATTAAACTGTCTGGATCTCTCCTGAATTTCCTCTTCGGATACCAGAAGATCCAGTTTCTTTTCTGAAACCGAAAGTTTTATCATGTCGCCATTTTTGACCAGGGCAAGAGGTCCACCTATGGCGGCCTCGGGTGTTACATGCAAAATGACTGTCCCAAATGCCGATCCCGACATTCTGGCATCTGATATCCTGACCATATCCCTGATGCCACGGGCCAGAAGTTTTTTTGGCAGGGGAAGATATCCCGCCTCAGGCATCCCTGATGGGCTGGCTGGACCAGCGTTTTGCAAGACCAGAAAATCCTCGGGTTCAACGTCCAAATCCGGATCATCAATACGATTGGATAAATCCTCAAGGGATTCAAAAACCACCGCCCTACCTGTGCGTTCGAACAACTCTGGACTGGCAGCTGACCTCTTCAGTATCGCTCCCTTCGGGGCCAATGATCCAAAAAGGGTAACCAACCCCCCTTTTTGATCAATGGGTTCATCACTTGAGGCAATGACGGACCTGTCAATATAACCACTATCCTCCTTGAGCCTGTTACCCAGTGTTTCACCCGTAATGGTCTGGCAATCCAGATGCAATAATGGTTTGAGCTCCCGCAAGACGGCACCCATGCCACCTGCATAATTGAAATCCTCCATATAATGTTCACCCACCGGCTTCAGATTGACCAGAACAGGGGTACTGTCAGAAAGTTCATTGAGCTTGCCTGGTGGTATTTTGACTCCGGCCCGGCCTGCAATTGCCGTAAGATGGATGATTGCATTGGTGGATCCTCCCAGGGCAAGAATGACCCGTAAGGCATTTTCAATTGATCGGACAGTCACCAGTTCTTCGGGAAAAATGGGATTGTTGGTTAGTTCTGCAGCGAGGTTGCCGGTCAACTCGGCCACCCTTAACCGATCAGCATGAACTGCCGGAATTGCTGCACTTCCGGGGATGGCCAATCCCAGGGTTTCGGCCACACAAGCCATTGTTGATGCTGTACCCATGACAGCACAGGTACCTGCCGTGGTGGCCAATTTGCTTTCAACCTCAAGGATATTTTGTTCAGTGATTGAACCCGACCGATATTCCGCCCAAAACCTGCGACAATCCGTACAGGCTCCAAGCCGTTCCCCCTCGTATCTGGAAGTCATCATGGGACCTCCAATCAATTGGACGGCCGGTAGGTTGGCCGATACCGCCCCCATCAGTTGGGCTGGTATGGTTTTGTCACAACCACCCATCAGAACAACGGCATCCATGGGCTGGGCCTTGATCATTTCTTCCGTTTCCATGGCCATCAGATTGCGGTATTTCAGACTGGTTGGATTCAGGAATACTTCCCCCAGGGAAATGGTTGGAAACTCCAGGGGCAAGGCACCATTGGCTATAACGCCACGCTTGACGGCCGCAAGGAGTTCGGGAAAATGTCGGTGACAATTGTTGAAACCCGATCCGGTATAGGCTATTCCAACAATCTTTCGGTTCAGCATTTCCCGGGAATATCCCATCGAGGAAATAAAGGATTTTCTGAGAAAAACAGAAAAATCCGGATCCCCATAGTGGGTTAGATTTCTGGCCAGACCACTCCGGTTCTGTTTGGTCATTGATTTCCTTCCCTGAAATGTACCTTCTCTATACCAAATTGCCCTTTTGGTCAAAGAAATGGCATTCGCTTACAGGTAATTTAAGACCCAGCCTTTCGCCTGTCCTGATGGTCTGCCTGGGATCTGTTCGTACGGTCAGCAAATCCTGGGAAGCTTCGGTCTTGAGGTACAACATTGATTCCACGCCTAGTTTCTCGATTATTTCCACCTCGGCGGTTAAAGTCCCTTCCTCGGGTGCAACGATTGCGATGTGTTCAGGCCTGATGCCCACCTCAATAGCCAAACCGGGCTTGAGGTCGGGTTTGTTAATTTCCATGACATGGGGTCCCAAGCGGGCGAACATCCTTTCGTCAGCCGTCTCGACGGTTCCCTTGATAAAGTTCATGGCCGGCGAGCCAATAAAACCTGCAACAAACTTGTTGGCGGGTTTTTCATAGAGTTCCAGAGGTGCACCAACCTGTTCTATTCTTCCTTCATTCAGGACCACGATCCGATCCGCCAAGGTCATGGCTTCAGTTTGATCATGAGTTACATAGATCATGGTTGCCTGCAAATTCTGGTGCAGACGGGTGATTTCAATACGCATGACCACTCTTAGGGCAGCATCAAGGTTTGAAAGGGGTTCATCAAACAGGAAAACCTTGGGTTGACGTATGATGGATCGGCCAATGGCCACGCGCTGTCTTTGACCTCCGGACAATTGCCGGGGTTTCCTGGCAAGAAGGCTTTCAACCCTGAGAACCGAAGCCACCTCCTTGACCCTTGCCACAATTTCGGCCTTGGGAACCTTGGCCAGTTTCAGGCCAAATCCAATATTTTCAGCCACCGTCAAGTGCGGAAAAAGGGCATAGGACTGGAAAACCATGGCCACCTCTCGCTTGGAGGGTTTGAGATGGGTAACATCCTTGTCTTCAATGATGATTTGCCCGTCGGTTACCTCTTCCAGACCCGTTATCAGCCGAAGCAGGGTGGATTTGCCACACCCCGAGGGGCCAACAAACACGACGAATTCCCCATTGGATACTTCCAGATTGACCGCTTTGATCACCTCGGTTTCGCCAAAGGTCTTTGATACATTCTTCAGAATCAGATTGGCCATAAACTACCCCTTGACGGCCCCCATGGTCATACCCTTGATAAAGTATCGCTGAAAAAACAGGAAAACAATCAGCGTTGGAAGGCTGGCCACCAGGGACAAGGCTCCCTGAACCCCCCACGCTACCGAATATTGTCCCTTGAGATTCACTATGCCTACCATTATGGTTCTTTTTTCATCCGACTGGGTAAAGATCAATGGCCACAAGAAGTCATTCCAGATCCAGGTGAACTGCAGGGTGGCCAGTACAGCCAGAGCCGGCAGGCTCAAGGGCAACGCCACACGGGTCAGAACCTGGAATTCGTTGGCCCCCTCCAGAATGGCGGCTTCCCGGAGGCTATTTGGAACGGTGGCAAAAAAATTCCTCATCAAAAGGGTGCAGATGGGGATCCCCAAGGCCGTATGGATGAAGATGATCGGCCAGAGCGTGTCGATCAATCCTAGGGAATTGAAAAACTGGAAGAGGGGAATGAGTATGACCTGGGGAGGGAAAAACATCCCCGAAATCAGAACCAGAAAAATCAGATTGCTTCCCCAGAATGGTAATTTTGCAAACACATATCCGGCCAATACACCCAAGGCAATTGAGGCTGCAGTTGCCGGCAAGGTCACCAACAGGGTATTCAGGAAATAACGATGGACTGCTGGATTGGCCAACACTTCGACAAAGTTGCCCAGAAACAGACGGGTTGGAATGTTCCATAGACCTCCCTCGGCAATTTCCCTGGTGGTTTTGATGGAAGAAAGAATAACCCCGATGGTTGGTGCCAGAAACAAGCCGGCAAGCACCAGCAGGCATGTGAATACCACGACCGGCCAAGGGTTGAATTCCCTGCTTGAGGGAAGGGTGGCAACCTGTTCAACCATAGATTTCATCCAGTCGACGAAGTTCCCGGAAGTATATTCCGATAATGATCAGGGCAAGCAGGAACAGAACCACCGAAATGGCACTGCCATAGCCCATCATGTATTTTTTGAAAGATTCATTATACATATGCATGGCCAGGGTATCCGAGCTGTGAAATGGCCCACCTCCAGTCATGATATAGAGAATGTCAAACCCCTTCAGTGAATTGATGACGCTTAGGGCAATGACAACCACCGTGGCAGGTGTGAGGAGAGGAACCAGAACCAATCGGATTTTCTGCCAGGTACTGGTTCCTTCGATTTCGCAGACCTCCAGCAATTCCTCTGATATTGAGGTAAGTCCGGCCAGATAAATGACCATGGACAGGCCGGTTTGTTGCCAGGACCAGGCAATAATCACCGAACCAAGTGAAGTATCCGGCTTTGCCAGCCAGGGATAATTTATCGGTTCGGCAAGAAAAAAATTGATCAGGGTATTGAGCAACCCCCAATCGGGTTGATATATCCATGTCCAGATTTGGCCGACAACCACGGCCGATAGGCAGATGGGAAGATAGAAGATTGATTTGAATACCTTGCCCCCGGGAACATTGCTGTCAATCAGCAAGGCGAAGCCCAGACCAAGAAGGGTAGGCAACAGAATGGCGGCCACCATCCAGACAAACGTGTTTATAATGGCGTTCAGAAACAGCCGGTCGGTCCAAATCTTGACATAGTTGTCAAAACCGACAAACCTGTAATTGGGGTTGAAACCGTTCCAGTTGGTAAAGCTGTAGAAAAACGAACTGAACAGAGGCCATAGAACAAGAATGGAAAACACCGTAATTGGGGCTGCCAGAAATACAACCCGCCAGATCCATGCAGTTTTTTCCATAAAATGCTATGGACAATCCAGTTCCCGGAATTTATCCGGGAACTGGAATTTCAAATTCGCCTATTGGGCAAATGCACTTTGGGCACTATCCTGAGCCCGACTCAGAATGGCTCCATAATCATCCGGACTTTCCATGAGTTCCTGAAACATGGACAATCCGACTTCGGCCACCGGTGGGGGAGTTGCCAAGTCATAGTTGAAGGCAAAGTTGCTCGCTCCATCAACAGTGGAGATCACTCGCTGAATCAGCTCGTTGTAGACCGAGGGATCAACATTGACATTGGCTGAAACCGCCCCGACCGCCTTGGTCCACTCAATCTGGTTATCGACATCCGAGACAAAGAAGGAAAGAAAAGCCTCGGCACCCTCCTTGTTTTGAACATTGGCCGAAACAACCAGCCCATCAATGGGACCGACAACTGAAACAGGTGCATCGGCATTGATGGTCGGGAATGGGAAGAAATCATAATCCTCTCCCGGGGTCAATCCATTGCCATTCCAATAACCCGTTATCCAGGTACCCATAAGGGTCATGGCAGCTTCGCCATTGGAGACCTTGTCGGAGGCATCTGTCCAGGTATCGGCATTGGAATTGGCAGCAAAATAGCCGTTATTCACCATGTCCATCCAAATACCCACGGCAGCCATGACTTCATCGCTGTCATAGGCTATTGAACCATCCATTACACCAGCCCTTATTTCGGGACCTGCCGTATTCAGGATAAGGTAATCAAACCAGAACTGGGCCGGCCATCTGAATTTTGACCCCAAGGCAATGGGAGCTATCCCCATACCCTTGAGTGTTTCACAAAGTTCCATGAATCCTTCCCAATCGGTTGGCATCTCGGTTATTCCGGCATCAGCCATTACCTTTTTGTTATAGAACATTCCCGCATAATGATATTGCATCGGAATGAGATATCTTGCACCATTGTAGAGGGTCGCACTGTCAGCCACAGCCTTGGCCACTATCCCGTCAAGACCATCTCTGGCCCACATGTCATCAATGGGGGATAAATCGCCAGAATCCACGACAAACTGAACTCGAGCCCCGGCCCAATAACTGAATACATCCGGCAGGCTGTCACTTGCCCCCCGCACAAGAATATCGGTCTTGAAGTCCTCATGCCCGACTGGACTTTCCTTCATTGTGTTTCCAGTTGCGGCTTCAAACCTACTGAAGACCTTACCCATGTTCTCCTTGCCGAACTCGTCGGAAAAATAATGGGAAATGGTAACCTCACTTGCAGATGAGGCGGAAACAAAACCAAAAAATCCCAATAATGAAATCAGAACTATTTTGCTGAATCTTAAACAAAGCATTGTAATTTCTCCCAAATTGATACTGTGTTTTCCTTAACTGAGAAGGAAATCCTACACCAAATCATGCATATCTCAAAGGAAAATTTAATCGTCGCCATATTGGCACTCCGCAATAAACAATCCCGAAGGGATTTATCGGTTTGCCCCATTCAATCAAGCAAACCGAGGTGGCTTTTACCCTTCATTAAATGGAGGTTGTGAAAGCAACTCCTGAGTCAATTGGGTGGAAACCACTCATGAACAGCCATGATGTGGCCCCATCACCTGACGGTTGGGGCTTGACAGTTCCTCGTTCTTTTTGACATTAAGAGGGGGATGAACAACGCGAGGTACAATTTGATATTTTGATGGTTGATTTGGCAAAATGATGGCAAGTATTGGTGTGGGAATAGTGGGAACAGGAAGGATTTCCGACCTACATGTCCTGGAATACATTGCCAATCCGGCAACCGAAATCAGGGGACTTTGTGACCGGAATGTTGATCTTGCACGCCAGAAGGCCTTGGCTTGGGGGCTGCAGGATGTCAAGTTGATCACGGATGATATGGATGCCATTTTCAGTGATTCGGAAATTGATCTCGTGGAAATCCTGTTACCCCATGATATTCACCTGCGTGCTGCCCTTGGGGCAATGGAGGCAGGCAAGATCATTTCCTTGCAAAAGCCCATGTGCAGTACCCTGGAAGAGGCGGATGCTCTTGTTGAGGCTGTCGATGGTTACGACCGACCATTCAAGGTTTTTGAAAATTTCATTTTTTATCCACCCGTAATCAAGGCCAGGGAACTGATTGAACAAGGGGCTATTGGCAAGCCCATTTCCATCAGGATAAAAAGCCATGCAGGATACAGTGAAACCGAATGGGAAGTTCCCAAAAGTGCCCAGGATTGGCGACAAAGGGTAGAAAGATCTGGCGGTGGTCCCTTGGTATTTGATGATGGTCATCACAAATTTGCCCTGGCCTGGTCCTTTATGGGAAACCCGGAAGCAGTTCATTCCTTCATCAGGGAAACAACCCGTGAAGACGGGTTCGTTTTTGATGCCCCGGCAATGGTTTCTTTCCTCTTTCCAGGAAACAGGGTTGGAAATCTGGAAATAGTCTATTCGCCGGAACTCCTGATAAATACGGTCTATTATGCCCAGGATGATCGGGTTGAAATATCGGGTGAAAAGGGAATTATCTGGATTAATGGTGGGCATGGAAAATTGGGTGATTCACCTCCGGTAATCCTTTATGAGGGGGGCCGTTTTACAGAATATTCCAACATACCCACAGGTTGGGAACAGAGTTTTATCCTTTCCACCCGGGATTTTATCAACAAGGTGTGTAATGGTGGTGACCCGGTATTGACCACCAGGGGGGCAAGGGAGATACTGAGGTTTGCCTCAGCGGCCGAACAATCCAACCGGGAAGGAAAAACAATTTATTTGTAAATCCTACTGACAAGTTGTCCCTTGAATGGGACTTGCTCAGGCTCCCGTTGGAATAAATCAACCTTCTAAACAGGATTGCTGCATCGGGAAATGGAAAGTTACAAGGGAGCTTGCTATAATTCAGGCACAATAGGGCCCATCGCTGGACCAGCGATGTTGGGGTATATGTGGTACGCTTGATAGGTGTTTGCGTGTATCCTCCCAAAGTCCCCGCCAGATTTTCCAGTCCTTCAGCTCCCGTTTCGGATTTGATTTGGAACGGACGATAAATTCGGGAAACTGGCTACGGCCGGTGGGTTGACCGGTGACATTGTAACGAAGATCAAAGGACCAGCGGAAATCGTCGCTTACATTCGGCAGGGACGAATGGGGTGTAAAGGGATGGAAAACAACAATTCCACCTGCCGTTACGGGTGTTGGGATGATTTGCTCGGTGGGAAGAAAACTGTCGGCAATACCTACCTGTGTCTTTTGACAGTGGGGGAGCAATCCCTTATGTTTCCCAAGTGCGACCTGAAGGCAGCCGTTCTCGACGGTTGCATCGGTTACGGCCAACCAGACGGTAATCATTTTGGTATGATCGGCCTCTTCCAGGGTAACACCCATATCCTGATGCCAGTCGGTAACGGTAATATGTGCCCGGGTTTCATCTTTTGGAACGGTTCTGGCCGGTGGCTTTATCCTGACGTGCTGGATGGGGTTGGAGGTGATCTCCGGCCCGATCAGCTGTTCTACGATATCAATCAACCGCTTGTGGGTAACTATATCAAAAATCGCCGGTCCGAAATGCATCGGCGTGCTTTCCTCAATATCATTGTGGGGCAGGCTGATATCAAGGGGTTGGAACCAATCGATCCCATGCATGTTGCATTCCCCGATTTTGTCCCAGAAGGAAAGACCCTCCGGAGGAACCGTTACCATACCCCGGGCATGCCAATCCCGGTACAGGTCGTCCAGAAGATGGGTGTATTCCGCCTTTACGGCTTCAATTTTTACCTTGTCAATGACATCGGGAACTACGAGATATCCCTTTTCGGCGAAGAACTTCAACTGGTCTGGCTGGAGCATGGCAATTACCTCAACTTACAAAAGAATCTCAACAATCGATGGCCAAATTAGCATAACGGCAAGTGCCAACAATTGTATACAGATAAATGGCAAAAATCCCTTGAAAATATCAGTCAGAGAAATGTGCGGCGGGGCAACGGACTTGAGATAGAATGCTGCCGGTCCAAAGGGTGGTGACAAGAAACTGACCTGCATGTTCATACAGAACAGGACACCGAACCAGACGGCCACATGCTTGGGTTCCAATTGACCGATGAAACCGATCTCTTCAATGGGCAAACGCTGGACAATCGGCAGGAACACCGGAATAATCAACAGAACGATACCGACCCAATCCATGAAAGCCCCCATGAAGAGGAGAATGACCATCATCGTCAACAGGACCAGCATGGTCGGCATTTCACTGCCAACGATAAGGTTGGCAATGTAAACGGGACCACCGGCCAGCGTATAGGCTCCAGCCAGGGCTGCGGCACCAATGGTTACCCAAATAATCGTACCAGTCGATCGCAGGGTTCGCATGAGACTGTCCCACAACAGGCCTATCGTGGCTTCACCCCTGAAGGCGGCAATCACGAACACGGCCAGGGCTCCCATTCCTGCCGCTTCGGTTATGCCGGATATGCCACCGTAGATGGAACCCAGAACAACACCGATGACCGTAAATGGTGGAACCAGACCCTTGCCATGCGTCCAGCCGATACGACAGCGTTCTCGGCCAAAGACGAGAAAGGCCAATACCAGACCGAAAACGAGATAGCCGGCAAGATAGGGTAGATGGGCGGTCATGCCCAGGAAAATGGGCTCTTCCAACACATCTGGTGTGGAGTTCTGACCTGTTACTGTAAAAAACAGGGCACGCAACAACAGGAGGGTGGATACGCCGGTTAGAAGAATGGACAGAAAGGCACCAAACAAACCGAGTTTCTGTACACTGGTCGGATCACCTTCCCTCGGTTCCGGCAATGGTGCCAGTGTGGGGTTGAGCTGGGTTCTCAGGACAATGTAGATGATGATGAAACTGGCCAGCATGAAACCGGGTATGAAGGCGCCGGTAAACAGGGCCTTGATTGATGTTTCCGTTATCAGGCCGTAGATGATGAGTACGATGGATGGCGGAATCATTGTTCCCAGACTGCCTGACGCACAGATGGTACCGATGGCAAGATTTTGGTTGTAACCCAGACGAAGCATCTGGGGCAAGGCGATGAGCCCCAGCAGGACAACCTCACCTCCAATGATACCCGACATGGCCGCCATGATGACAGCCATCAATGACGTGATGATGGCAATGCCTCCACGAACCCTTGATAACCAGAAATCAAGGGAATCATACATCTCCTTGGCAATGCCCGACCGCTCCAGGAGAGCGGCCATGAATATGAATAACGGCACCGATATGAGCACATACTCCGTCATGAGATCGAATATTTTCTGGGTCAGGAGATAGAGCGGACCCGTACCGGGCCTTCCCGTCAGGAATCCATCACCGAAACTGAAGGGATTCAACAGCAGGTTGGGTTCGAATTTCATGACCATCACCAGGAGAGCCAGGACGGCCGAGGCAAACCCCAGAGGCATGCCAATGGCGAGAAGGGTGATCAGTCCGAAGACCAGAACGATTGATATTGTACCTACATCCATTTACTTGGTCTCCAAACTGCGTTTAATGGTTTCAATTTCATCCATGTCGATATCATCCGCGGCACTGTGAACCGTCGGTTGCTTGTTCCAGTCGGAAATCAGGTTCAGAATCGACTGGATGGCAATCAGGGTCATGATGATGAGAATGGCTGGCTGAACGGTTGCCGGGATGGGAGGATCAAAGGCCGTACCGAACATTTCCCACTTGTAGAACTTGACGACGAACACCTGCTGGAAACTGCCGTAAATCAAGAAGAAGGTAAAAATGACGATCAGGAGTGTCCAGAAAGAATCGCACAGCCGCTGGGCCCATCTGGGCACCATGTCATAGATCAGGAATATGCGGATATGACAACGTTGCTGCATGGCATACAGTCCCGAAAGGAGGAAGACAAAGCCGGCAATCCAGAGAGTCAGTTCATTGGCCCACAGGGTAGGTCTCTCCAGTGCATATCTTAGAAAGACCTCATATAGCATAACCAGCGTCATGGAAATGATCAGAACCATCGTAACCCGTCCCAGGAACAGGGCGACCCTATCTACCTGTCGCCATTCCTGATATTCCATCGGTTCAACCCTGATGTTTGTGATTCCAATGCCGAACAGAATGGGAATCATGATTATTGCAACCCAGTCGAACACATCGGTGTAACCACCAAACAATCCGCCAGCCCAGGGTATGAAATCCTTGCGCTGATGGAGTTCGCTCATTTGATCGAACAGGCTTTGATTTTCCGGTGGAAGAAAATCCAGAAGAAAACCGGGGGTATGCCAGATACACCATCCAACACTAACTATAAAGGCAATCGGTATTAACCAATCCCATAAAACTTCAAGTACCTTTGCCAATTTTCCTCCTGAATCCTTAAGTGATTTCATATTGTTCAATAACTTCCTGATCGGGTTCCATACCCAAACCCGGTTTGGTAGGAATATTCACTTTTCCCCCATTCACCCTGACCTGTTCTTTAATATCAAGTGGGGTTAAAGGCAAATCCTCAATAAATCTGTTGTCTGTGGTATCAAATTCGAGCATTGGTTCCCAGGGATACAAACCTCCTGGCAGTGGGGGTATTGAGGCGAGCAATTGCAAATTTGCAGCCAAGGCGACTGCTGAACCCCAGACATGGTTTACCACCGGTGTAAAATGAGCATGACACAAGGCAAGTACCCGAAGATATTCCGTTATGCCTCCCAGGGCACAAACTTCTGGTTGGGCAATATCCAAGCCACGTGATTCCAGCAATTGCAACCAACCCCAACGACTGTATTCGGCTTCTCCACCGGCAATGTTGACCCTCAATCCTTCCCTCAATTCGCGATAACCCCTGTGATCCTCAGGTGCCACCGGCTCCTCAAACCAGTACACATCAAGGTCTTCCAGGGCATGACCCACATAAAATGCCTCACTGGTTGTATAGCAGTGATTGGCATCAACCATGAGGGTGAGATCATCGCCAATTCCATCTCGAACGGCCTCGACCAGAGATATATCATTTTTTTGACCGGCACCCACTTTCATCTTGATGGCTGTAAAACCCTTCTCCTGTAATGCTTTGGCCTCATCCCTGAATCGGGCAGCAAGTTCCCGGGGATGTTCGGGACGCAACATCATGCCATAACCGTAAACCGACACTTCGCTGCGATGCGATCCACCGATCAACTTGTGAATGGGTAGACCGGCAATCTTGCCGGCTATATCCCATAAGGCAATATCTATGCCCGAAAGGGCCTGCAGGGGCATTCCCTTTTGTCCATGATCTCGCAGTAGATTGTAGCATTTGTGCCAAATTACATCCCGGTCCAGTGGATCTTCACCCAAAACGAGTGGCTGGATGACCCTTTCCACGATACTCTTGTTGGCAATCGCGATGTTTCCGGGGCCAAAGCATTCTCCCCAACCGGTTATCCCCTCATCTGTATCAATCCTGACCAGATGTGCTGATCGCTTCGTATAATATTGCTGGGAGTAACCTAATTTTTCCGATAGATCATACTGGAGTACATGACTTCTTACCCTTGTAATTTGCATCAACCATAACCCAAGGAAAATCCAGTACAATCATGGCGGCAGAAACAAATCGCTCCTGCCGCCCCTAATCATGTTAAATAACTTTAATGCTTATCGTTGCATCAAGCCCAGTTCAACCAGGAAGTCGATGTGACTGCCGAGAAGGTCCTGTGCTTCCGGTGTGGTTGCAAATTCGGTCCATCCTGATTTAACGGCTGCCCGGTACTTGTTGAGTTCTTCCTCAGACCATTCGTAGAGGTTGATACCCTTGGCACGAAGTTCCTTGGCCGTTCTGGCATTGTTGACTTCGTTGGCTGTTGCGTTGCGAAGAGCCAAGGCCTGCATGGCAACCTTCAGAATTGCCTGATGGTGGGCTGGCATGGCATCCCAGACATCCTTGCGACAAGTAAGGTGGTCGGCCGGCATTGAGTGGAACCCGGGATAATTGGTATGCTCGACGATGTCATAGAGACCAAGTCCAACATTGTTCGTCAGGTTGGCGGCATCTGCACCGTCAATAATACCGGTTTCAAGGGCTGTGAAGATTTCGTTGAAGTCCATGACGATCGGTGAGGCACCAAGATTCTTGAACACCAGGGTCATCATGCCCGGAGGTGAACGGAACTTCCAATCCTTGAAATCATCAACACCTCGAATCGGTCGGGTGGAGGAGAGTGATTCGGGACCGGGGATCCACCAACCGATGAATTCCATGTTGTGGGCATTGTAGAGGTCATTGAGCTTGTCATACCCACCGCCATGCAGTAGCCATGCCATCTGCTGATAAGGGTTGGTATAACCCCCTGCCAGGTCACCGGCAAACTGGAAAGCCGGATTCTTACCGGTCTGGTAGGAACCACCAGTCATGTCACAGTCAAGAATCCCCGTTGCCGCAGCATCAAAGGTTTCAGCCGATTTGACAACGGCCGATGAATAAAACATCTCGACTTCAATTTCACCATTCGACATGGCGGAGATGTCTTCAATGAACTCTGCTGCCATTTGGCCGGAAAGGGTTTCAGGTGAAAAGTGTGTTTGAATTCTCAGAAAGGTTTGTGCCGAAGTCGACATCGCCGATCCGACAATCATCAGCAATACTGATGCAATAATACCCATAATTTTTGTGGGATTCATTTTTTCCTCCGTAGATAGATTAATTGATAAGACACCAGACACTTTCTTGCGAATATTGGTGTTTTGGTATGATCAAAATAATTTATATGCAAGAAAAGTGCAATAAATTTAATGCAGAAAAAATTTCATGTAAATTTATCTGGAAAAACCCTGTTTTTTAGTCGGCATAAAGATCCTTTTGGAAAGGGTATCGTCCATTGAATAAAAAACCTTATCGGCCCATCCAACCGCCATCAACCGTAAGAATCTCACCATTTACATAATTCGATGCGGATGAAGCAAGAAAAACGATCGGACCTGCAAAATCCTCGGGTTTACCCCATCTACCGGCAGGTATTCGTTCCAATATTGCATTGTAACGGTCGTTATCATTTCGCAAGGCCATGGTATTGTCGGTTTCAATATAACCCGGAGCAATTGCATTGACATTAACACCTTTACCGGCCCATTCGTTGGCAAGAGCCTTGGTTAATTGTCCAACACCACCCTTGGAAGCTGAATACCCCGGTACGTTAATTCCCCCCTGGAAGGTTAGCAGTGAAGCAGTAAAAATGATTTTTCCACTTCCCTTTTCCACCATTTTCTTTCCAATTGCACGACTCAGAATGAATTGTGCCGTCAGGTTGACTTCCAATACCTCATCCCACCAGTCGTCAGGATGCAGGGCAGCTGGTTCCCGCCTAATGGTACCGGCATTGTTTACCAGTATATCAGGAATTTCATTGTTATTGTTAAGCTGATCCAGAAATCCATAAAGTGATTTTCGCTGTCCAAAATCGCATCGGTAACCTGTGAATTTTTGACCATAATCCAAAACGGCTTTCTCGATATCACTCCCCGATTCCTCAAGGGAAGCACTGACACCGATTATGTCTGCACCAGCACTTGCCAATGCCACGGCCATACCACGACCAATACCTCGGCGACAGCCGGTAACCAGAGCAATTTTGCCGGATAAATCAAACAGGGACGATGCCTTCATAATTAATTTCCCATAGTTATAAGTGTTTTCATTGCCGAAGGATTCTGATCCAAATCTTCAAATGCCGACTGGATTTCCGACAAGGGCCTAATATCGGTTATCAGCGAATCAACATCAACCTTGCCGTTGGCTATTATGTCAATTGCCTTTTCATAATCTTCCGGTTCATAAACCCTGACCCCCATCAATTCCAATTCACGCCAGAAAAATTGAAATAGATCAATTTTCGGTTTCTTGGCATGAATGGCAACCAAAACCAATCGTGCCCGAGTGGCTGCAACAGCCGTCATGGCATCAACTCCAGCTTGGGAACCTGATACCTCAAATACAACATCAATGCCTTTTCCGGAAGTTCGCTTATTTATTTCGGCCACAAGATCATGTTCGGAAGGATTAACAATATCGAAATTCAATTTTTTCAAAACCTCGGAACGATGGGGATTGATTTCGGATATCACTACCTTACCACCTGCATTTCTTGCCATCAGAGCAACCAAGGCTCCAATAGGACCTCCACCAATGACCAGAACATCTTCGCCCTTTTGAAGTGCCGATAATCTTACATCATGACAGGCTACGGCAAGTGGTTCAATCAGGGCAGCAAGGTCCATTTGAATATCATCAGGTAATACATGGACCGTATGGGCTGGTACCGTCCAAATTTCCTGCATAGCACCGTGGGTATCGAGTCCGAGGCATTTCAGCTTGTGGCAAATATGATTGAGCCCGGCATGACAGGCTGGACAATCTCCGCAATGATCAAGTGGCCGGACTACGACTTTGTTCCCCGGTTCTATATTGTAGCAATCTTTTCCAACCGCCACGACAGTACCTGACATTTCGTGACCGATAACCCGTTCAAAACCTATTCTTTCATCCATATTTCCATGGAATACATGCATATCTGTACCACAAATTCCACAATAATTGACCCGAATCGATACCTCTTCGGGTCTTGGACTAGACATTGAACGCTTTTCAATGGTGAAGGTACGATTGCCACGGTAAAAGGCTGCTGTGTAAGTTTCATTCATAAGGTTTTCTCATACTGATGTGGGATAAAGCTTGTCCCAGTCGAAGGTCACCCCGATACCGGGTGCATTGGGTGCTACCGCCAGGTGATTCTCCAACTTCAATGGGCAAATCGTATATTGATCTATGGGAAAGGAATGTGCCTCAAGCCAACCGGCATTGGTTTGTCCCGAAACCAAGCTTACATGTAATTCCTGCATCCCATGACTACAAATTGAAACGTCATTTTGTCGGGAAAGTTCAGCAACCCTTAGCCACCCAGTTATCCCTCCACAATTTGAGGCATCGGGTTGGATGAAACTTAGTTTCGAATCTCTGAAGGCATATTCGAATTCATGAATGGTGTGGAGATTTTCCCCCATTGCCAAAGGAACCCCGGAGTTTTCGGCCAAACGGCCATATCCCATATAATCATCCGGTATAATTGGTTCTTCAAACCAAAGGATATTGTAAGGTTTGAAAGCCTCGGCTGCTGTCATTGCCTCACTTTCGCTCAAGGAATAGTTGGCATCCACCATAAAGGTTAAATCTGGCCCAATCATCTCCCGGACCGCCCTGACCCTCTGTATATCCTCTTCCAGGGTTGGTTGACCCACCTTTATTTTGACTCCGTTGAAGCCCCTGTCAATATACCCTCGAATCGAATCAAGAAGTCTTGGCAGGGAAAAATTCAAATCGATTCCCCCGGCATAAGTCCGGCACCTGTCAGAATTCCCACCAGCCAGTTTCCAAAGTGGCTGGCCAGCCTTCCTGCACCTGATATCCCACAATGCAATATCGACGGCAGAAATTGCGAATGAAACGATTCCACCCCGTCCCACGTAATGAAGATACCATTGCATTTCATCATGGAGGTCTTCAACATCAGTGGCATTCTTTCCCATCAAAAAGGGTTTCAAATCATGTTCAAGCAGGGCTTTTATCGCCAGTCCACCCCTACCACCTGTATAGGTATAACCGGTACCTTCAGAGCCGTCCTGCAATCGCAAGGTAACCGTTATCAATTCAAAATGAGTATGATCCCCATGCTTGGCATCAGTTAACACCTCGGCAAGTGGTACCCTGAAAAGGTTGGTTTCGAATTGCGTTATGATTGACATATTCCTATAATTATCTAGTTGATTTCAATTGTATCAATTAAGTGTAATGTGTCTTTTAGTATGACCAAACTACTCAAATTGTAATTATATCTTAGAAATTATCGATGAAAAATTCAACCAGTTTTGATTGTCCCGATGAAAATATGAACAACAGCAGGGCTGCGGATGAACTCATCCGCCATTTTGTTGAATTGATCAATACCGGACAGTTGAAGGAAGGTGAGCCCCTACCTACCGAACGCAAGATTGTTGAGACTCTTGGAGTCAGCCGTACGGTTGTTAGGGAAGCCATACTTTCTTTGGCTAACAAGGGACTTGTTGAAGCTCGCCACCGTTATCGTCCCGTTGTACGCAAATCCGACTTTGATGCTGCCTTTGACACTATCAATGATGTAGTTTCACGTATCCTGGTTGAGCCTGGAAGTGTCAAGTACCTTTATGATACAAGAGTTTTGATTGAGTCAATACTCGTACGCAGAGCCGCAACAGATGCTACAAAGGAAGATATCCTTGCCTTAAAGCAGGCTTTGGCAAACAATAGCGAAGCAATTGGGGATAGTGAATCATTTTATCAAACGGATATGGCATTCCATTCCATATTGTATCAAATCCCCCAAAATCCGGTATTGCCCGCCATTCACAGAGCCTACACAGCATGGTTATCACCACGATGGTTATTGATGCCATCAAACGAAGAAAAAAACCAAACCAATTTTGAGGCTCATCGAAAGATTTATGAAGCCATACTGATGAGAGACCCGGACGCTGCCGAGGAGAGATTATGTGAACACCTGACCTATGCCTGGAATCAGGTCAAGGATTATTTAAACGACGATCAAATCTAGTCCTCGAAAGATGCACAACTTACCAATGAATTTTTGTAAGGAAATTTGCCTAACCGAATGGTATATTTAGGTATTGAACCATTCACTTTGGTGATTTCAAACTTTGAACTTAAGGCTTGCAACACGTTTTCATATGACAACCAACAAACAGAAAGCCCCGATTTTGAAATCGGTTGATGAATATGAGGTTCGGAAATTCGATTCCTTGGCCGAAGAATGGTGGAATCCCAAAGGAAAATTCAAACCGCTTCATCAGATGAATCCAACCCGTCTGGATTATATCAACAGCCAAATCATGCTGGAATTCGACAGGGATTTAACTGAGACCTTTCCTTTCAAGGGATTAAGTATACTGGATATCGGTTGTGGCGGAGGGCTGCTTACAGAACCCATGGCACGATTGGGAGCCAATGTGCATGGAATTGACGTGGCTGAAAAAAATGTTCTTGTTGCCAAAGAACATGCCAGAAACCTTGGTCTGGATATCAAGTACGAGAAAACATCCTCCGAGGAACTTGCCGAAACTGATGTTAAATTCGATGTTGTGCTTTGCCTGGAGGTTATTGAGCATGTTCATGACCCGCAGGAATTTCTTTTTTCCTGTAGCAAACTCCTAACCAGTGGGGGCATGTTTATTTGTTCAACGCTGAACAGGAACGCCAAGAGTTTCATGATGGCGATTGTTGGAGCAGAGTATTTTCTTCGAATGCTCCCTGTTGGAACTCATGATTGGGGCAAATTTGTCAAACCTGAAGAATTGAAGACGATGCTTGATACTGCAGGACTTGATATGGTTGATTTGAAAGGGTTTGTATACAATCCCTTTTTCTCGGAATGGTCGATTTCGGACAGGGATTTTGATGTCAATTACATAACCACCAGTGTTATTTCTGAATCGGTTGGTTGAAGACTGTCATTGGTCAGCACTTTTGAGTGGCACTACCTATTCATTTTCTCCATTTCCAACCAGGAATTAAACTCCTCTGGTGAAACACCAAGTCCAACTATATTTCCTTCATGCAGGGAATCTAATTCCGTCAAGGTGATTGCCATAAATTTATCAGATTCTTCAAGCTTCATAGATCTACAGTAGCTTTCTATATGTGCTTCTAAGCTCTGGCCATGACAGCCATATAAAATAATTTCCCCCATCACCCTCCTCCTATGTATACGCGTTTTGATCCTGTAGGGATCAATTTCGTTCGTTGTCTCTATCAATACTCGTAATTTTTGGCAAGAACGTGAATAGGCCCAACAAAATAGATCCAGCATTGGTTCAATTTCGTTTTTCTCATAGATAGCCAAAAGTGCCCTGATATATCCGTCACGAGGTACATCGGTAAAACTCATTGCGCAAAAATTATTCTTGATAAATGGTATGTTACAAGCAAGCCGGGAGGTCCGTTTGTTTACATCCTCAAAAGCTTGCAAATAAGATAAATGAATTAGAATAAAGAAACTTTGTTCAAATGGGTCTTTGATTTTCCTAGCCTTAATAAGAACAAGTTCAAATAATTCCTTCAATTGAAATTGATTATCTATAGGTTGGTAGGTGGATTGTCTTATTGAAACTTCAATTTGTCGAATTTTTCCCCTAGCATCAGGATTCTTGATCAAATCTGCCGAAAGCAAGTTATGAAGATTATAAATTGTGTAATTATTCAAATCAATTTCTTGAACGTTTTCCAACAGAAATGAAATTGCTTCCTTGTGGTTAATTACCATAACAGTTTCTTCTGACATTTTTCCAACAGCGAAGATACCTGCATTCAATAATTTTTCCGTATCCAGTAATGAATAGGTATTACCTTCCAATCGACTAGAGTTAAAAGAAAGATCAATTAATAATCGTTCGTAATCAAAAATCCGTCTGTATGTACTAACTTCTAGGTTATTTTTAAGTAATTTTCCTTTTGATGACAGAGACACCTGGATATCTTTTGGGACATAAAATGATACATTTGGCTCATAACTTTCAATAAATTCTCTTTTATAGGACACAAATTTACGAGTATGTACAGGTCTATCTAGGAATTTAAGTTTGTTTAAGCTATTTTGACTAAAGATTTCTTCATTTTTAGGGACAATTTGTCCTATATTGTTAATACTTGCTGCTTTTAAGGGATAATATCTGGTAGATTTTCTATTTCCAGTCCTATTTACCTTTCCTTCTTCTATCAGGTCAGACAAGCGTCTTTGAAGGGTTTTATAATTTATCGAGAACGGTAATTGTTTTTTTATTTCTCCTCTGGAAAGGCCATTTGGGTGCTTACTAATGAGCTCCAGAATGCCTACTTTCTGTGAGTCTATTGTGCTTTCCACTGTGAATCCCAGTATGTAATTGGTATTTGGTTAACTATAATTTATATTATAGCATTTAAAGGACATAAACATGTAACGTAGTTACCATATTGGGTAATTTAAAGGACACAAAATCATTTTTTGTCTCTATCTAGGCCATAATTGTCCTTTATTTCCTCAAATGATGGTTTTAAAGGACATGATATGTATTTTTTTGGCCCATAAGAATCCCCTATTTTTTTAATACCTTATTCTGACAATCTTGGATAAATTCAAAACTTCCTAGCAAACATACCAGGTACAAACTCGCTCTCCAGTATTTTATTGTCTCTCCAATAGCCTTATTCCCGAGGTGTATAATACTGTTTGATTATTTTGGATAGGCACTATTTTGAATCCCGCATCCATACTGAAGCCATAAAATTTGGCCTAAATGTAAGTAACAAATAATATTTTCTACAAAATTCCTGCCCGTATTAGTTTAATCGATAAAAATGAAAGTAATGAAAGTGGCCAAACAAAAGAAGATAGTGATCACCTGTGCCATAACAGGTGCTATACATACACCGACAATGTCCGATGCTTTACCGTACACCTATGATGACATAGCAAGTCAGTCAATTGCAGCCTATGAGGCCGGTGCATCAATATTACATCTACATGCTCGAAACCAAAAAAATGGCTATCCTTCTGTTGATCCTGAAGATTTTCGACCATTTTTAACCCGTATCAAGCAATCCACTGATTCGGTTGTTAATATTTCAACAGGCGGATCCCTTAAGCTATCCATTCAAGATCGAATCAAGCCGGCAAAAACATTTTCTCCAGAAATGTGTTCCCTGAACATGGGAAGTCTGAATTTTGCTTTCCATCCTATTGCCAGCCGGTACCCCTCCTGGAAATTTGATTGGGAAGAGGAATACGTCAAAAGCTCAGAAGGGAATATATTTCGAAACACCTTTGAAGATATTAGAATTGCTGCTGAAAACTTGGCGGAAAACAATATCAAGTTCGAGCATGAATGTTATGATGTTGGTCATCTTTATAACCTGAGGTTTTGCATGGACATGGGATTGTTCAAGGCCCCCATATTCATTCAGTTCATTTTTGGGATTTTAGGAGGGATTGGACCTGAAGTAGAAAACCTGATCTTCATGAAAAATACCGCAGATCGCCTTTTTGGCAAAGATTATCGTTGGTCAGTTCTTGGAGCGGGGAAAGCACAGATACCTCTGGCCACAACCGCCAGTCAAATGGGTGGGAATCTGCGAGTTGGTTTGGAAGACAGTTTATATATCTCACGTGGCAGACTTGCTGAATCTAATGCCCAACAGGTGAAGAAAATCAGGCGTATGGTAGAGGATCTGGGCCATGAAATTGCATCTCCCGACGAAGCGAGGGAAATCCTGGACTTAAAGGGCGGGGATCGAGTTTTGTTTTGAATTTCTGCTCATCAGCAAAATCTAGCCAAGTCCATTAAACTTCAAGAAAACGACAACTAATCAACATTAATCGCTCGGGCCATTAACTGGAATCGGTTATACCCATGGGTTCTTAAAATATAACCCAAAGTGCAACAAGGAATGCTAGAGACGTAGCCCACCCCTTCCAGGCTACCTTGATACAATTCTTGATATCGTCTGGAATCAACTCCATACGACCTGTTTGGTTAATGAAAGGATATTGTCGCAACACTCCATCATATGATCTCGGACCGGATAGTGCTATACCGAGAGCTGAAGCAAATGCCGCCTCGGGCCATCCAGCGTTAACCGAACGGTGGTTTGAACCATCCTCAAATGCCAATTTGATTGGTGAAAGGGATAGTTGGGTTATACCAATTATGAAAGGAACAATTCTGGCTGGAATATAGTTTAATATGTCATCAAATTTTGCCGTTGACCATCCGAATTCTTCATATCGTTCGTTCTTGTAACCAATCATGCTGTCAGCAGTGTTGACAAATTTGTAAACCAATAATCCTGGCAATCCGGCAACGAGATACCAGAATATCGGGGCAAGAACACCGTCTAGAAATCCTTCGGCCGTACTCTCTACAGTTGCTCTCACCACTTCTGATTCATTAAGATGGGACGTATCCCTGCCAACTATCTTGGCTACAGCAAGTCGCCCTTCCATCAGACTTAGACCCAAGGTCTCCATTATCTCTTCCGCATGCTGTATCAGGCTTTTGTGGGCCAGTAATATGGTAACAATGATCACGTCAATTATAATAAAAGGTAGCATTTCCAGGATCAGACCCAGAATTGCAAATGCTACTGAACCGACAAGCAGTCCAATGAGACCTGTCTGTTTCCTGTTGTTGCCAGACTTGAGATTGAATTCCTGATCAAAGTACTTGATTAATTTCCCCATCAACACGACTGGATGGGGGATTTTTTTCCAAAGGTCTTCGGGATCACCAAAAATTGCATCAAGTATTAGGGCAATCAACAATACAAGAATCGAACCCATAACTACACCTAAAATTCTTCCTCAGTGGAACCAGATTTATTTTCCCTTATCTTAATTTATCAAATGACAATTTGTAATACCTGTAAAAATTAGCCGGCCTGTATTGAATTTCGATTCTGCAGCACTAACTTACTTATTCTTCACCCAATATCGGTAGAATCCCTGAAACTTGAAGAAATAATCCTGTAAAACTACATGATTATGCCCGGAAATTATGAGGATTTAGAGAATGGCCTTTATTAAATATATCCTCCTGTTTGCTCAACAGGTTAGAACCGAGGTTTCGAAAATTGTCTGGACTAGTCGACGTGATTTGCTTGTTACGACGGGAATGGTATTTCTTATGGCCACCGTGGCTTCCTTGTTTTTTTTCCTAGTGGATCAGGTCATTCGTTTGGGTTTGACGGGATTGTTGGGCTTGTTTTAATAGAAAGTGAATTGATTGGTTTATTTTTTCTCTTGACTTTATATATAGAATTCTATATGGGAATCCTCCCACTGAAAAAATAAGCGCATCCTCGCAAGGTGCGTCTTTTTTTGTTTGTAACATTGAATAACCATTAGGCAATATTCCAGAAAGACAAATCTCGTGACTCACCGTTGGTATTCAATAAGTGTAGCCTCCAACTATGAAAAGAAGGTCGCCGAAACGATCAGGGCAAATGCTGATAAAGCTGGCTTGTCCGATTCCATACAGGAAATTGTGGTACCGGTCGAAAATGTTGTCGAAATTCGACGGGGAAAAAGGGCGGAGCGGGAACGAAGATTCATGCCGGGTTATGTCCTGATCAGGATGGAAATGTCGCATGAAGCCTATCATCTCATCAATGAAATTAACCGTGTTGCGGGTTTTCTGGGACCACGGGGAAATCCTTCAGCCCTCAATGAAAACGAGGTCAATGACATACTTAACCGGGCCAGTGAGGGACAAATTCAGCCAAGGGCCCTGATTACCTTTGAAGTGGGTGACAAGGTTTTGGTAACGGATGGACCGTTTGAAGGCTGGAACGGTATGGTTGAGGATGTTGATAATGATAATTCCAGAGTCATTATCGGTGTGTCAATTTTCGGTCGGGTTACGCAGACCGAATTGAGTTTTGATCAGGTAACCAAGGATAATTAATTTAATTTAGAGTATCACCATGGCAAAAAAATTAGCAGGTCAAATTAAAATCCAGGTGCCCGCAGGCAAGGCCTCGCCCGCACCACCCGTTGGACCGGTACTGGGTCAGAGAGGATTGAACATCATGGCCTTTTGCAAGTCCTTCAATGCTCAGACGGCAGATTTGGAACCTGGAGTACCCTGTCCTACCATAATTTCCTATTATCAGGATAAATCCCTTTCCATCCAAGTCAAGACTGCTCCAGCCTCATATTATCTGAAAAAGGCTGCCAATTTGGATTCGGGTGCAAGTACACCAGGCAGGGAAACCATTGGATCAATTACGACCAAGCAACTCAGGGAAATTGCCGAGTTGAAAATGAAGGATTTGAACGCCGTCTCAGTTGAAGGTGCAATGAATATTATTATGGGATCAGCAAAATCCCTTGGTATCGAAGTGAAAGGCTAACAAATGGCTCGTACTGGAAAACGTATAAAGGAAGCACGGAAAAAAGTAACCGGCCTTCAGGCCAATTCAGTTCAGGACGCAGTTAAACTCGTTCGGGAAAGTGCTACGGCCAAGTTTGACGAAACTCTGGAAATCGCCATCAATCTCGGTGTGGATCCCCGTCATGCGGATCAAATGGTTCGGGGAACCGTCAATCTGCCAAATGGTACTGGGAAAAAGATAAGGATTGCCGTTTTCGCGAGAGATCAAAAGGCTGAGGAAGCCAGGGATGCCGGTGCCGATGTGGTTGGTGCCGAAGATCTGGTGGAATCCATTCAGGGTGGCAATATTGATTTTGACCGTTGTATAGCAACCCCGGACATGATGCCCTTGGTCGGTCGTCTGGGCAAGATACTGGGACCTCGCAACCTGATGCCCAACCCCCGGGTTGGAACGGTTACTCCCAACCTCAAGGAAGCCATCACCAATGCCAAGGGAGGCGAAATTCAGTTTCGTGTTGATAAAACGGGTATCATTCATGCCGGAATTGGCAAGGCGTCATTCAATGAAGAACAATTGGTGGAAAATGTAACTGCCTTCGTTGGTGCTGTAAACAGGGCAAAACCTGCCGGCGCCAAGGGAAAATATGTCAAACGCATTTCCCTCAGCTCCACCATGGGGCCTGGGGTGGAAGTTGAAATTGCTTCCGCCGGGGGAAATTAAAGAGATTCTTTGGTCTTAAGATTAAGACCCGAGATCACGGGTACTTGTATCCGTGTAACCGTCCGAGACGGTGGGTTGTGCAGAGGAAACGACGCATGCAAATCCTGCCTGAGATGGGAAAAAATGGATTCACTTCGCGTGTTTCGGCGTGAAGGAAGCTGTTGGTTCCTGGAAGTCAAGGACTAATCTATCGAGCATTGCTCGGTCAACTTTAACCGGAAAGATTTTTTCTTTCTAAACTTGGAGCAAACCTGTGGATAGAGCCCGAAAGGAAAAAGTGGTCGCCGAAATCGGCCAAATCTTCGAGAGCTCAGGTGTGGTGGTAGTCGCCAAATACGAAGGCATGACCGTACCAGAAATGGAGAATCTCCGTTCTCTGATGCGTGAAGCCGGCGGTTTTGTTCGTGTTGCCAAGAACAGGTTGTCAAAAATAGCCCTGCAGGGATCCCCGTGTGAAAAGGTTGGTTCACTTCTGACTGGAATGACCCTTCTCGCTTACTCGGAAGATCCAACGGTGGCTTCCAAGGTTTCAAAAGACTTTGCTTCCAATAACAAGAACTTTGTCGTTCTTGGAGGTGCTGTCGGTTCTTCCATCCTTGATCCCAAGGGCATCGAGGCGGTGGCAAGCATGCCATCAAGAGAGGATCTGATTGCATCGGTAGTATCGTGTATTGGATCCCCGGGAGCAACCTTGCTGGGTGCAATTGGCGCACCTGCTTCATCCCTTGCTTCCGTGCTTACAACATTGGAAGAGAGGGAGGCTGCATAGGCATACGCGTATGTTGAAGACTTTAACATGCATTGAGACACAATTAAAGAAGTGGAATCTAAAATGACTGATCTAGATAAACTAGCCGAACAGATTGTTGGACTTACCCTTATGGAAGCACAACAACTGAAAACAATTCTCAAGGACAAATACGGTATTGAGCCAGCAAGTGGTGGCGCCGTAGTTGTTGCTGGCGGTCCGGCCGAAGCCGGAGACGGACCTGCCCAAGAAGAGGAAAAGACTGAATTTGATGTATTCCTTCAGGATGTAGGTGGACAAAAAATTGCAGTCATCAAGGAAGTTCGAGCCATAACCGGCTTGGGACTGAAAGAGGCCAAAGCCCTTGTTGAAGAAGGAAGCAAACCTCTGAAAGAGGGTGTTTCCAAGGAAGAGGCTGAAGAAATCAAGGCCAAAATCGAAGCTGCAGGAGCTGTGGTAGAAATAAAATAATCCGTATTCAATCGGATAATGAACAAACAATTTGCTGAGGGCCATGCTTCATGGTTCTCAGCAGAAAATCAAGAAGTCAAAAGACCAATTGGTGAAAACAGGATTGCACATGAAAACCAACATAGTTTCTGGAAGGAATTGGTTGGTTCCGAGCATATTTTAAATTTGCCGATCATATTAAGGGTAAACTCAATGAAGCAGATGAAGTCTAGTGGCAACCGATACCGAAGGTCCTACAAAAAAATCAACGCTGTCGCCCCTCTCCCAAATCTGATTGAAATTCAGAAACAATCCTATGACCTGTTCCTGAATTCCGGTGAAGGACCCGAGCACACAGATGGTATGGGACTTCAGGGCGTGTTCCAATCTGTATTTCCGATCAGGGATGCCTCCGGGATGACCGAAATGTACTTCGAGGGTTACGAAATCGAAGAACCCAAGTTTGACGTCGAGGAATGTCAGCAAAGGGACATGACCTATGCCGGTGCATTGAAGGTCAAGCTCCTTCTGAACATTTATGATGTTGACAATGAAACCGGCAACCAAACCTTCCGGAACAGCAAGGAACAAAAGGTCTATATGGGTGATATCCCCCTCATGACTGACAACGGAACCTTTATTGTAAATGGTACCGAACGAGTCGTGGTTTCCCAGATGCACCGTTCCCCCGGTGTCTTTTTCAATTATTCCACCCATGCAACCGGCAAACGTCTTTATACCTGTCAGATTCTTCCAGGAAGAGGTTCCTGGATCGAGTTTGAGTTCGGCTTGAAAAAAGACAAGGCACTCGGCGAATTGGAGTTGATCAATGCCCGGGTTGACCGCAAGAGGAGACTTCCCGTTTCAACCCTCCTCTTTGCCCTTGGCATGGACCAGGAAAGTATCATGGAATCCTTCTATGATTCCACCAGTTTCAGATTGCGGAGAAAACCCGCAACCTGGGAATTTACCTTTCAAAGGGACAATTGGCGTAATGTCGTACCCAATTACGATCTGATTTCACCTGAAACAGGGGAAATCGTAGCTCCTGCCGGTGAAAAGATTTCACCCTATCGACTTAAAAAGTTGAGTGATGAATTTGGTGGTGCCAAACTCAGGATCATGCATGACAGCCTTGATCAGGGGAATCTCTCCACTGCCTTGGAAAGAGCCGGTGAAGCCGATGAAATCGATGAGGACTACCTTGAGTACCTGGAAAGCAGCTTTCGACAGCAGTCAACTCCCAAAAGCCGGAAAGTAAGTCCCAGTGGTCACTATCTCATCGAGGACTTCAATCCCCAAAGGTGGCAAAGGGTCACACCAAACTTCAACATTGTAAATTATCATACCGATGAAGTATTGGCCAAGGCAGGAGTTAAATTGACCCCTGCAAAATACAAGCATATCCAGGACCTTGAGGATTGGTCCCTTCTGATACCGTTGAATCAGATACTTGCCTATTTTGCCCCGAAGAAAAAGGAAGACCCCTCCACCCAAGAGATCAACCTGTATGTTTACAATGATTCCCTGGCCTCCAAGAGTGAAAGAAATTCCATCAAAAAGAAGGAATCCGGTCCCGAGTTGGTGGGTACCGACAATCTGGCCAGTGAATTTTCTGACGGTGGTCGTAAACTGCTGGTAACCATGCTCAAGAAAGTCTGGCGCTTCAGGGTACCGACCTTCAATATCTATAATGCCGATTCGGGTATGGTTTCCAATCGTTCCGGCAATGAAGTTAATCTGGTTGTCTCCAAGGAGTTGGGCATTCATCTGGACAACAACAAGTTCGAACTCAATGCCGATGAACTCCTGTATGGACTTGTTGAACTTGAGGAAACGATCAAGCGGAAAGCCGATAAGCTGAAGAGCGAGGAAACAGACCAAACTCCGGATATTCCTGCCAGTAGCGAGGACGGAGCCCTGATTGGGGGTTACAGCGTTCCGATCAAACTTGGCACCAATCAGGGTGAAACGGTGGTGAACTTCATTCCCGAGGAATTGAAATGGGTAACCGATTTTGCCTATCAGGAAAAGATCGGGGTCAATGTCGAGGACAATATTCTTGACAGTGAAACCGGTGAGGTTGTTGTACCGATCGGATCCCGTATTACCAGAAAAATGGTCAAGGGATTTGAAGAACAGGATAGAAAGCTTGAAGTTGCGGTTGCAAGCGACCGCATCACGGATCGATATATCGGCAGGGACATGATCGACGAGGAAACCGGTATCGTGTTGGCTGAAGCCGGTGATGAATTGTCCTGTCAATTCGATGAGAATGGAAATCCCTCGGGAGGATTGCTTCGAGTCCTCCTTGATGAGGGTTTTGAAGAATTGTCGCTGCTGGAAATAGACCACCTATCCGTAGGTCCCTACATCCGGAATACCATGTTCCTGGACAAATGTTATGACCGCAAGACAGGGCTTCTGGAAATCTACCGTTCACTCCGTCCCGGCGAACCGCCAACACCGGAAAATGCCGAAGCGCTTTTTGATCAGCTTTTCAGTGATTCCGAACGATATGACCTGTCAGCGGTCGGTCGAGCCAAACTGAACATGCGGCTGAATCTTAACGAAAACGAAAATGTTCGAACTCTTCAAAAGAGTGACATCATTGCCTGTTTGAAAAGATTGGTCGATTTGCGAGATGGCAAGGGTGAAATAGATGATATTGACCACTTGGGCAACAGGCGGGTAAGGTCCGTCGGTGAACTCATGGAGAATCAGTGCCGCATTGGCCTGATACGAATGGAAAGAGCCATTCGCGAACGGATGGGTTCGGTTGAAATTGACAAGAAGATACCCCAGGACCTTGTCAATCCTCGACCGCTTTCAGGAGCCATAAGGGAGTTTTTTGGGTCATCGCAATTGTCCCAATTCATGGACCAGACCAATCCCCTTTCGGAAATCACCCACAAAAGGCGTCTTTCAGCCTTGGGGCCCGGCGGTCTGACCAGGGAACGTGCCGGCTTTGAGGTACGGGATGTGCATCCCACACATTACGGGCGAATTTGTCCGGTGGAAACACCTGAAGGTCAGAATATCGGACTGATCAACTCTTTGGCTTCCTATTCCAAGGTCAACAAGTACGGCTTCCTTGAAACACCCTATCGGGTCGTGAAGGATGGCCAGGTTACCGACGATTATGAGTATGTTTCCGCTACGGATGAATCCCAAAAGATCATTGCACAGGCCAATGCCAGGTTGGATGATGAAAATCGTTTCATAAATGATCTGGTTTCCACCAGGATTGATGGCGAATTCAAGATGAGTCTCAAGGAGTCCGTCAACATGATTGACGTATCTCCCATGCAACTTGTATCGGTTGCGGCCTCATTGATCCCCTTCCTTGAAAATGATGATGCCAACCGGGCCCTTATGGGTTCGAACATGCAACGTCAGGCTGTTCCACTGTTGAATGCCGAGGCACCCTTTGTTGGTACCGGTATCGAAGAAAAGGTGGCTGTTGATTCAGGTGCTGCCATTGTTGCCAAGCGGGAAGGAGTTATCGACCAGGTTGATGCGACCAGGATTGTTATCAATGCCGTGGCCGATGATCCGACCGATCCGGGAGTTGATACCTACCGCTTGAGGAAATTCCAACGCTCCAACCAAAATACCTGCATCAACCAGAAACCTCTGGTCAATGTTGGGGACTATGTCCTGAAGGGAGATGTCATTGCCGATGGCCCCTCCACCGATTTGGGTGAGTTGGCCCTGGGTCGAAACGTTCTGGTCGCCTTCATGCCCTGGAATGGCTATAACTTTGAGGATTCCATCCTTGTATCCGAACGGATCGTCAAGGATGATGTGTTCACTTCGGTTCACATTGAGGAATTTTCTGTTTTGGCTAGGGATACAAAATTGGGTCCGGAGGAAATCACCAGAGATATTCCCAATGTTGGTGAGGAATCCCTGCGGAATCTCGATGAGGCCGGAATTATCTATGTCGGTGCCGAGGTCAAGGGCGGTGACATTCTTGTCGGTAAAATTACCCCCAAGGGTGAAACCCCTATCACACCGGAGGAAAAGCTTTTGCGGGCCATTTTTGGTGAAAAGGCATCAGATGTTCGGGATACCTCCCTGAAACTGCCTCCAGGCGATTTTGGTACTGTCGTGGAAGTCAGGGTCTTCAATCGACATGGAATAGAGAAGGATGAGCGGACGATCCAGATCGAACGAGAGGCGATAAACAGGCTTACCAGGGATCACGAGGATGAGAAGGCCATTCTGAGACGAACCATTTTTGAGCGGTTGCACAGTTTGATTATCGGCAAGGTTGTTGCCAAGGGTCCCAAACCCTTCAAGAAGGGAGACATCATTACCGAGGAATTGCTTGGCCAGATCGAGCAATTCAAATGGTGGAAACTGGCTCTCGATGATGAGGAAACCTCCAAGAACCGCGAAGGGCTTGAGAAACAATACCAGCTCCAACTAAAGGCCCTTGAGCAAAGATACGAGGACAAAGTGGCCAAGGTCAGGCGAGGTGATGACCTTTCTCCTGGAGTTCTCAAGGTCGTCAAGGTCTTTGTCGCCGTCAAGCGAAAACTTCAATCCGGGGACAAGATGGCCGGCCGACATGGCAACAAGGGAGTTGTTTCCAAGGTTGTGCCCATGGAGGATATGCCTTTCCTTGAGGATGGAACACCAGTCGATATTGTCCTGAATCCATTGGGGGTACCCTCCAGGATGAATGTGGGCCAGATTCTTGAAACCCATATGGGTTGGGCATCGAGAGGCTTGGGCAAGGTTATTGATGAATCGCTGAAATATCACGATGGCAATCAGGAAGATCCCGCCAGTATCGAAAAGGTCAAATCCGCCATGGAATATGCCTATGGTCCTGAAATCTATAATTCCGAATTGGCTAATCTCAATGATCAGGAATTGATTGCTTCGGCCAGGGTTGTGTCCAATGGGGTTCCCATTGCAACACCTGTGTTTGATGGGGCCAAGGAGCTTGATATAGATGATGCTTTGGAAAGAGCCGGCTTTGATAAATCGGGACAATCCGAACTTTATGACGGGATTACCGGTGAAAAGTTTGCCAGACCCGTAACCGTTGGCATCAAGTACATGCTGAAACTCCATCACCTTGTGGATGACAAAATCCACGCCCGGTCAACCGGACCTTACAGTCTTGTAACCCAGCAGCCGTTGGGTGGTAAAGCCCAGTTTGGTGGTCAACGATTTGGTGAAATGGAAGTCTGGGCTCTTGAGGCATATGGGGCTGCCCATGTACTGCAGGAAATCCTGACGGTCAAGGCCGATGATGTTACCGGACGAACGAAGGTTTATGAAGCCATCGTCAAGGGTGAAAACGAGTTTGAATCGGGTATACCGGAAAGTTTCAATGTTTTGGTCAAGGAGGTTAGAGGCCTGGGACTGAACATGGAACTTAGACAAATGAACCGTACAAAAAAGATGATCCAGAGGGAAAAACATGAAGCATGATTTCGCACAAAACATGTTCAAAGGCGGAAAACTTCCAGAATCCTTTGATGAAATAAAAATCTCATTAGCCTCCCCGGAAAGGATCATTGCCTGGTCGGAAGGAGAGATCAAAAAGCCGGAAACCATAAATTACCGTACGTTCAAGCCGGAACGGGATGGTCTGTTCTGTGCCAAGATTTTCGGTCCCGTAAGGGATTACGAATGCCTTTGCGGCAAATACAAGAGGATGAAATTCCGGGGTATTACCTGCGAGAAATGTGGCGTTGAAGTAACCCTCCAGAAAGTTCGTCGGGAACGCATGGGGCATATTCACCTGGCTGCTCCTGTCGCCCATATCTGGTTCCTGAAACTCCTTCCAAGCCGTATTGGCATTCTGCTGGACATGAAGTTGAAGGATCTTGAAAGTGTTCTTTACTTCGAGAAATTCGTGGTAACCGACCCCGGATTGACGGAATTCAACGAGAAACAACTCATCACCGAGGCTGAAATGCATGAAGCCAAGGATGCGTTTGGTGAAGAATCCTTCAATGCCTCCATCGGAGCTGAAGCCATCAGGGAATTGCTGAGCAACCTCGACCTGGAACTTGAACAGGAAATTCTGCGTGAGGAGCTGCTCACCACAGGCAGTGCCCAACGCAAGACCGACATCAAGAAGCGGCTCAAGATTGTTTCCCATTTTCTGGAGTCCGGCAACAAGCCCGAATGGATGATCCTGACTGCTCTACCCGTTATTCCACCTGAACTCAGGCCATTGGTACCACTTGATGGCGGCCGCTTTGCCACATCCGACCTGAATGATCTTTATCGACGGGTTATCAATCGGAACAATCGTCTGAAAAGACTGATTGAACTGCGAGCACCGGAATTGATCATTCGTAACGAAAAGCGCATGCTGCAGGAATCTGTTGATGCTCTTTTTGACAATGGTCGAAGAGGTCGGGTCATCACCAATACAAGCAACAAACGTCCTCTTAAATCACTGAGTGACATGCTCAAGGGGAAGCAGGGAAGGTTCAGGCAGAACCTGCTTGGTAAAAGGGTCGACTTTTCCGGACGTTCAGTCATAGTCACCGGTCCTGAATTGAAACTGCACCAGTGTGGCCTGCCCAAGAAAATGGCCAAGGAACTCTTCAAGCCATTCATTTTCTCCAAGTTGCAGGAAAAGGAACTTTCCACTACCGTCAAGCAGTCCAAGAAACTGGTGGAAAGGGAAACGGATGAAATCTGGGACATCCTGGACGAGGTTATCCGTGAACATCCGGTTCTTCTTAACCGTGCACCTACCCTGCACAGGTTGGGGATTCAGGCCTTTGAACCCATTCTCATCGAGGGCAAGGCCATCCAGCTTCACCCACTTGTCTGTTCAGCCTTCAATGCCGACTTTGATGGTGACCAGATGGCGGTTCACGTACCTCTTTCACTGGAAGCCCAGTTGGAAGCCCGGGTGCTCATGATGTCAACCAACAATGTGTTGTCACCTGCCAATGGTGCTCCCATTATCGTACCTTCCCAAGATATGGTTTTGGGACTCTACTATACCAGTCTGGTACGAAAGGGCATGCCGGGCGAGGGTATGATTTTCGGTTCGGTCGAGGAGGTCGAGCAGGCTCTAGCAGCAGGGGTGGTACACAAACATGCCGAGGTCAGGGCCCGTATCAGGGAGTTGAATGAAGAAGGGGAAAAAGTCTCCAGAATCTATACCACGACACCGGGTCGAATTCTTCTGGGATCGCATCTACCGATGAATCCCCATGTTCCCTTCGAAGTCCTGAACAAGGAATTGCGCAAGCAGGAGGTACAGGAAGTCATTGATACAGTCTATCGTTACTGTGGCCAGAAGGAATCGGTCATCTTTTGTGACCACATCATGGAAATCGGCTTCAAGGAAGCTTGCAACGCTGGTATCTCGTTCTGTCGCAGCGACATGCTGGTACCTACCGACAAGAACAAGATTGTCGATGAAACCAGAGCCTTGGTGGCCACTTTCGAGGAGCACCACAAGCAGGGTATAATCAGTGAGGGAGAGAGATACCAGAAAACTGTTGATGCTTGGGCAAGCTGTACCGATCGAATTCAGGTCAAGATGGAAAAGGACATCCAAGCCCGCAAATTCATCGACAATGTGGAGCAGGAAAGAAACTCGATCTACATGATGACCCATTCTGGAGCCCGGGGGTCCCGTGACCAGATGAAGCAGTTGGCCGGCATGAGGGGCCTGATTTCCAAGGGAACGGGTGAAATCATTGAAACTCCCATCATTTCCAACTTCAAGGAAGGTCTCAATGTTGCGGAATACTTCAATTCGGCCCACGGTTCACGCAAGGGTCTTGCCGATACTGCCCTGAAAACCGCCAACGCAGGTTACTTGACGAGACGTCTTGTCGATGTTGCCCAGGATTGTCTGGTTAGGGAGGTGGATTGTCTTGAGAATCCCGACAATCCCGCTGACGAGGATGGTGTATTTGGCATCAAGGTCGAGGCAACCATTCGGGATGGTGAAATCATTGTCAATCTGGCCGAGCGTATTGTCGGCAGGGTTTTGGCTGAAGATCTGATCAACAACAATACCGGTGAAATATTCGCCAACAAGGGTGAGCTCCTGAGCGAAATCAGGGCCAGGGAAATAGAAAACGCCGGTTTCCAAAGCGTCCTGATCAGGTCACCACTGACCTGCCTCACACAAGATGGTGTCTGTGCAAAATGTTATGGGAGGGATTTGGCTCGCGGATCCATGGTCAACGTCGGTGAAGCAGTGGGTATCATGGCTGCACAATCAATCGGTGAGCCCGGTACCCAGCTTACCATGAGAACCTTCCATATCGGTGGGATAGCCCAGCAATCGGATGAGCGTTCCTTCATTGAAGCGAGTACTGATGGCAAAATCAAATTCGAAAATCCCAAGACCCTGACTGACAAGTCTGGACGTACGATTGCCAACGGCCGAGCGATGAGAATTTCAGTCGAAAATCCCAATGAAATCGCCAAGCGACCCTATCGTGTTCCCTATGGGTCCAATATCCTGGTAAAGAATGGTCAAAAGGTCAAAAGGGGTACCCGACTCTTTGAGTGGGATGCCTTTGCCACCTCACTGTACTCCGAAGTCGAAGGTATTGTCCGTCATATCGACCTCATCCACGGCATGACCACCTCACGAAGAACCATTGAGGAATTTGGTATCACCGAGGAGGTTGTAACCGACACGGGAGGCGGCAAGAAACAGGATCGGTTGAAACCAAATCCACAACGTTCTCCACAGGCAACCGAACAGGGTCGTGTCTGGTTTGAAGGGGCCGAATTGGAGCAGGGATCTGACAACAACCTGATCGTTAGTTCCATGGATATGTGGATGGTCATTTCCGATGATCAGGGACAGGAGGTTTCAGCTCACTATGTTCCACAGGATTCAGTCCTACAGGTATCCAATGGTCAAGCCATCAAGGCCGGTGACGACCTGTTCATACCACCGCCGATGAAACAGGCCCAAAGAAGAATTTCGCAGAGCTTCACCTCGCACTGGCGTGATCTGGATACCCTCAAGCCCGGCATTCTCATTGTTGACGAGGTAACCGGTGTGCCTCTTTATCTGGAAAACGGCAATCCTGCCTTTTACGAAATGTCAATGGAATCGATAATCAGGGTCAATGACGGTCAAAAGGTCGCCATTGGTGATGAATTGGTTCGTTTCCCGAAGAGAACCGCTCAAACCAAGGATATTACCGGTGGTCTGCCACGGGTTGCCGACCTGTTTGAAGCCAGAAATCCCAAGGATCTTGCCGTCATGGCCGAGGTCAGCGGCACCATCAGGTTTGAACGGGAATACAAGAATTCCCGTGTCATCAGCATTGATCCCGATGATCAAAGCATTGCCGTCGCACCCAAGTATAAGGTGCCCAAGGGTCTCCATCTTGAGGTCCAGGAAGGTGACAGGATCATGCGGGGCGACCTGATCGTCGATGGTACTCCCTCACCCCAGGATGTTCTTCAATCGAGGGGACTTGGTGATCTGGCCCGTTACATGATCGAGGGTGTACAGGAAGTTTACCAGTTGCAGGGTGTAAAAATCAATGACAAGCACATTGAGGTCATCTTGCGCCAGATGTTGAAGAAAGTTAGGGTTACCGATCCCGGCGACACGGTTCTGATGTCAGATGAAATCATTGACCGGACTGAATTGCGGAAAGTCAATGAGTCAGCCAGGGAAAGGAATGAAAAGGAGGCTCAATCGGTTCCCGTCATTCTGGGTATAACCAAGGCGGCGCTCGGTACCAATTCCTTTATCTCGGCCGCTTCCTTCCAGGAAACGACCAAGGTCCTTACCGATGCCGCGGTTCGTGGACGGGTGGACAAACTCTCGGGCCTCAAGGAAAACGTGATTGTTGGTAGGCTTATTCCCGCTGGCACGGGTAATGCTGCCTCCGAAATCAGACAAATTGCCTTCAAGGAAGACGAGAGAATTCTGCAGTTGGAGAAGGAATCGGATATCTTCAGCGATTTTCCTGCCTTGATCGAAGAAGATTCCGAACCGCTGGAAAACTAATTCCTTGATATTTTGTTTTGATTTTGTTGTTTGTGAAATGGGCATGTTTCTTGATCCACTGCCTGTACAAGCAGGAATCTGATGCGAAGGGGTGGCTAGCTACCCCTTTCGTTTTTTAGAGGAAAGCAAACTGATACCAACCATGAAAATATGAACATCTTGATATCAAAATCTCTTGGTTAACCCTAATCACAATCGAATTTACTTTCCCCCTTATCCAATGTTAATGGAAAGCAATCGTTCAGAAAGTTAAAAACGAAAATATCTAAAAGTTTACAAAAACAGCCCTAATATACCCGAAATCAACCTTTTTTTAACTTTACATATTTTTTTAGCCTTAAAGAGTTGACATTGTGGCAGGTAATCATTACTTGGCACAAACTTTCAAAAGACCATTGCCTTTGGAAGTGAAATAGCCATTGAGATTTGGGGTGCATGAACGCCGAACCGGTGTTCCTCTGAAAATACAGGCCGCTGAGGAAAACGAAGCGGTTTCTTTATGCTTTATAATTTGAGGCCATGGTCAAACAAGGGAAGATGAACTTTTAGGAACGATATGCCAACGATACAACAATTGATTCGCAAGCCAAGGAAGCCAAAGGTACGGCGACAAAAGTCCATGCACCTTTTGGGTTGTCCCCAACGTCGCGGGGTTTGTACCCGAGTTTATACGACAACACCCAAGAAGCCGAACTCGGCTTTGCGTAAGGTTGCCAAAGTCAGGCTGACAAGTGGTTTTGAGGTCATCTCCTATATTCCGGGAGAAACCCATACCCTGCAGGAACACTCGGTGGTTCTGATCAGGGGAGGAAGGGTCAAGGATCTGCCAGGGGTTAGATACCATATCCTACGGGGAACGCTTGATACAACTGGTGTCACGGAACGACGGCAAAGACGTTCCAAATACGGTGCCAAGAGACCTAAGTAAGGAGCTTTATATATGTCCCGCCGCCGTCGAGCCGATGTAAGAGAAGTACTGCCTGACGCCAAATTTGGTGATCGGAACCTTACCAAGTTTATGAACAATCTGATGAAGGATGGCAAGAAAGCCGTAGCTGAAGGTATCGTCTACAATGCGCTTGACCGAATCCAGAGCCAGATCCAGCGAGATCCACTGGAAGTATTTCATGAGGCCATCGGCAATGTCCGACCCTCAATTGAGGTTCGCTCCAGACGGGTCGGGGGTTCTACCTACCAGATTCCCGTCGAGGTTCGACCGGAAAGAAGAAATGCCTTGGCCATTCGCTGGTTGATAGATGCGGCACGCAAAAGACCCGAACATACGATGGAAGAAAGATTGGCTGGTGAATTGATTGATGCCATCAATTTCCGTGGTCGGGCCGTGAAAAAACGGGAAGATACACACAAGATGGCCGAAGCCAACAGGGCCTTCAGCCATTATAGATGGTAAAGAATTAACAGGGTAGTTTACTCATGACACGTCAATATCCACTATCCCACTACCGCAATTTTGGCATCATGGCTCATATTGACGCCGGGAAAACAACCACAACTGAACGGGTTCTATATTATACCGGAAAGTCTCACAAGATAGGTGAGGTGCATGATGGTGCCGCCACCATGGACTGGATGGAACAGGAGCAGGAAAGGGGAATTACCATAACCTCCGCTGCCACCACCACCTTTTGGGAACGAACCGAGGATGGTGAAACACCTCTTTCAGACAAGTATCGTTTCAATATCATAGATACTCCGGGTCATGTGGATTTTACCATTGAGGTCGAGAGATCCCTGGCCGTACTTGATGGGGCCATTTGTGTGCTTGATGCCAATGCTGGTATCGAACCACAAACGGAAACCGTTTGGCGTCAGGCCGACCGCTACAAGGTTCCGCGGTTTGTTTTTGTCAACAAGATGGACAAGATCGGGGCCGATTTCTTCAATTGCGTAAGAATGATCAAGGCCAGAACTGGTGCCACCCCTCTCCCCATTCAGATTCCCATCGGGGCCGAGGACAAATTCAGTGGCGTTGTTGATTTGGTAACCATGAAGGAATGGACCTGGACCGGTGAGGCGCTTGGCGCAACCTGGACCCTTCAGGACATCCGGCCCGAACTTCAGGAACTGGCCGAGGAATGGCGAAGCACTCTTATTGAAACAGCCGTTGAAATGGATGACGATGTCATGGAAGCCTATCTGGAAGGTGACGAGCCTGACGAGGGAACCTTGCGCAAACTGATCCGCAAGGGTACTCTGGAAATGGCTTTCGTACCCGTTCTTGCTGGGTCGGCCTTCAAGAACAAGGGTGTCCAACCAATGCTGAATTCAGTCATTGATTACTTGCCCGGACCACTTGATGTGCCCTCCTATGTTGGATTTGCACCAGGTGACAAGGACGAGATTCGAAACATCGAAAGGAATGCCGACGATGCCGATCCATTTTCCGGCCTGGCATTCAAGGTGATGAATGACCCATTTGTCGGTTCCCTGACCTTTACACGCATCTATTCCGGAACCATCCAGAAAGGTGACCAGATGTTGAATTCGACCAAGGGCAAGAAGGAACGGGTCGGACGAATGATGATGATGCATTCCAACAACCGTGAAGAAATCACTGAAGCTTATGCAGGTGACATCATTGCCTTGGCTGGCTTGAAGGAAACGACTACCGGTGATACACTTTGCAGTTCAAGTGAGCCGGTTGTTCTTGAAACCATGACTTTCCCTGATCCGGTTATCGAGATCGCAGTCGAGCCGAGAACAAAGTCTGACCAGGAAAAGATGGCCCAGGCCTTGCAAAGACTGGCTGCCGAGGATCCTTCCTTCCGGGTTGAAACGGATTTTGAATCCGGTCAAACCATCATGAAGGGCATGGGGGAACTTCATCTTGATATTCTGATCGACAGGATGAAGAGGGAATTCAAGGTCGAGGCCAATATCGGTGCCCCGCAGGTTGCTTATCGCGAAACGGTGTCACATATGGCCGAAATCGACTATACCCATAAGAAACAGACAGGTGGTGCCGGTCAGTTCGCCCGAGTCAAGATGATCATTGAGCCTGAAGAAATCGGCAAGGGATTCAGTTTCGAATCCAAGATCGTTGGGGGTGCCATTCCGAAGGAATACATTCCCGGTGTTGAAAAGGGCATTCAGTCAGTGATGGATTCCGGCCCCTTGGCTGGCTTTCCGGTCATTGACTTCAAGGTAACCCTTATTGATGGTGCCTTCCATGATGTTGACTCATCGGTCATGGCCTTTGAACTCTGTGCACGTGCTGCCATGCGGGAAGGTTTGAAAAAGGCTGGTGTCAAACTTCTGGAGCCTGTCATGAAGGTGGAGGTCGTGACACCCGAGGAATATACCGGTACGGTCAATGGCGATTTGACCAAGCGACGTGGACAGGTCCAGGGGCAGGAACCAAGGGGCAACTCGACGGCAATTGCCGGAACGGTACCACTGGCCAACATGTTCGGATACATCAACAATCTTCGTTCCATGACTTCGGGACGGGCAAATTTCACCATGCAGTTCTCGCACTACGAGGCTGTTCCACAAAATATCTCGGAAGAGATTCAATCTAAATATGCCTAAGGCACATTTAATAGGTTCGTAATAACCAGAAAGGATTATCAAATGGCTAAGGAAACATTTGTCAGGAACAAACCGCATGTCAACGTCGGTACTATTGGCCATGTTGACCATGGTAAAACAACTCTAACAGCTGCGATTACCAAGTATTTCGGCGAGTTTACACCTTATGACAAGATTGATGGTGCTCCCGAGGAAAAGGATCGTGGTATTACCATTTCAACGGCCCACGTTGAATATGAAACCGAAAACCGTCACTATGCCCACGTCGACTGTCCCGGTCACGCCGACTATGTCAAGAACATGATTACCGGTGCTGCCCAGATGGATGGGGCCATTCTGGTGGTGAGTGCTGCTGACGGCCCCATGCCCCAGACCCGTGAACATATTCTGCTTGCCCGTCAGGTAGGTGTTCCGTCACTGGTGGTTTACATGAACAAGGTCGATCAGGTCGATGACGAGGAACTTCTTGAACTGGTTGAATTGGAAATTCGTGAACTTCTCAACGAGTATGAATTCCCCGGTGATGATATTGCCGTGATCCAGGGTTCCGCCCTTGCCGCAATGGATGGAACCAACGAGGAAATTGGTGAAAACAGCATCAGGGCGCTCATGGAAGCCGTCGATGCCAACATCCCCACGCCGGAACGTCCGATTGACCAACCCTTCCTCATGCCGATCGAGGACGTGTTCTCGATTTCCGGACGAGGTACCGTTGTAACCGGAAGGGTTGAAAGAGGTGTGGTCAAGGTAGGTGACGAGATCGAGGTCGTCGGCATCAGGGAAACTTCCAAGACCACCTGTACCGGTGTTGAAATGTTCCGCAAGCTGCTTGACCGAGGTGAGGCCGGTGACAATATCGGAGCACTTCTGAGAGGTGTTGGTCGTGATGGTGTTGAAAGGGGCCAGGTGCTTTGTAAACCGGGTTCGGTAACACCTCATACGGAATTTGAAGCTGAAGCCTACATTCTCGACAAGTCAGAAGGTGGGCGACATACACCATTCTTTACCAATTATCGACCCCAGTTCTATTTCCGTACCACTGACGTAACCGGTTCGGTCGAACTGCCTGGCAACATTGACATGGTTATGCCTGGTGACAACGTCAGGTTCACGGTCAAACTAATCAACCCCATCGCCATGGAAGAGCAACTGCGTTTTGCTATTCGTGAAGGTGGGCGTACCGTTGGTGCAGGTGTTGTAACCAAGATAATCAAGTAATTTGCAGGGCATGAACGGAGGTTCGTGCCCTCTTTGCTTTCGGAGCTAGAGTATGAGTCAACATCAAAATATACGCATTCAGTTGAAGGCTTTTGATTACAGGGTTCTGGATGCCTGTGCATCGGAACTGATTGATACCGTCAGGAGAACTGGTGCACGTTGGCGGGGACCCATACCGTTACCGAACAAGATTGAGAAGTTTACTGTTTTGCGGGGACCTCACATTGACAAGAAGTCTCGTGAACAAATGGAAATCAGAACACACAAGCGTGTGATTGATATCATTGATCCAACTCCGCAAACAGTAGATGCACTAATGAAACTTGAGCTCGCGGCAGGAGTTGCCGTGGAATTGAAACTTTAGAAGGGAGATTCCGGAATGCGTTCTGGAGTGATTGCCAAAAAATTGGGAATGACACGTTTGTTCCAGGATGATGGTAAGCAGATACCTGTTACCGTTCTCCATCTGGACAATCTGCAGGTCCTGGCCCAGCGAACGATCAACCGTGATGGTTATACCGCCGTCCAGCTGGGTTCTGGTTCGGCCAAGGCCAAGCGGGTGTCCAAGGCCATGCGTGGTCATTTTGCCATGGCTCAGGTGGCACCTAAGCGAAAATTGACTGAGTTCCGGGTTTCACCGGAAAATTTAATAGATGTCGGAGCTGAAATTACCGCTGACCACTTTTTGCCCGGTCAGAAGGTCGATGTTTCGGGAACTTCAATCGGCAAGGGTTTTGCCGGTGCCATGAAAAGGCACAACTTTGCCGGCTTGAGGGCAACCCATGGTGTATCGGTAAGTCACCGTTCCCATGGATCAACCGGACAGTGTCAGGACCCCGGCAAGGTCTTCAAGGGCAAGAAGATGGCTGGCCATCTCGGCAATTCCAGGGTTACCACCCAAAACCTTGAGGTGGTTCAAACGGATGCCGAAAACGGCTTGATCCTCGTCAAGGGTTCCGTGCCCGGTTCCAAGGGTGGCTGGGTAACCATCAGGGATGCCTGTAAGAAAAAGGTTCCCGACAATTTGCCAATGCCTGGGGCGATCAGAAAAGCCGAGCCGGTTGTTGAAAATGCCGATGACAGTCAGGTAGAGGAATCCGGGGAGGCTGAATCATGAAGACCCAAGTGATCAGTATTAATGGCAAAAAGTCGAAATCAGTAGATCTGGCCGAAAACATATTTGGTGTGGAATGCCGATCCGATATCTTGAATCGTGTGGTACGCTGGCAGAGAGCCCGCAAGCAGCAGGGAACCCACAAGGCTAAAACCCGATCCGAAACAAGTTATTCCAAGCGAAAGATCTTTAGGCAAAAGGGCACGGGCAATGCCCGCCATGGTGACCGTAATGCACCGATTTTCTCCAAAGGTGGTGTTTACAAGGGACCAACACCCCGGGATCACAGCCATGGCTTGCCCAAGAAGGTTCGTCAGCTGGGTTTGAAAATGGCTCTCTCCTCGAAGTTGCAAAACAGCGAGTTGGTGATCCTGTCCAATGCCCGGATGAAAAATCCTAAGACATCCGAGTTGAATGAAAAAATAAGAAACCTGGGATGGAAAAAGACCCTGGTCATCGACGGATCTCAGGTTGATGAAAATTTTGCCAGGGCTGCACGGAACATACCCGATCTGGATGTTTTGCCCCAACAGGGAGCAAATGTCTATGACATTTTGAAATGTTCCACCCTGGTTATCACTCTGGACGGATTGAAAGCCTTGCAGGAGAGAATGTCATGAAACCTGTAGCTGAACATTACGACATGATCATTCGACCCAGGATTACCGAAAAATCCACCCTGGCGTCACAGATCAATACAGTGGTTTTTGAAGTTTCGATGGATGCGACCAAGCCCAAGATCAAGGAAGCCGTTGAGGCCATTTTCAAGGTTAAGGTCAAGGCCGTCAACACCACTGTTCAGAAAGGTAAAACAACGCGCTTCAGGGGCCGACCCGGTAGGCGAAAGGATATCAAGAAGGCCTTTGTCCGATTGGAGGAAGGTTATTCGATAGATACTGGTGGATCACGATAATGGCATTAAAGTCCTATAAACCGATTACTCCGGGACGACGCGGTCTCGTTCTGGTTGATCGTTCCCATCTATGGAAAGGCAAACCGGTCAAATCCCTGAGTGAGGGACTTAACTCCAAGGGTGGTCGCAACAATTTGGGACGCATCACCGTTCGCCATCGGGGTGGGGGTGCCAAGCGTCTTTACCGCAAGATTGATTTCAAGCGCAAGAAACTAGATGTCACGGGCACCGTTGAAAGATTCGAGTATGATCCCAACCGTTCGGCCTTCATAGCCCTGATCAAATACGAGGACGGTGAAATGTCCTACATTGTCGCTCCCCAGCGTCTTGCCGTCGGTGACAAGATTGTTTCCTCCGACCGGGCCGATATCAAGCCTGGCAACGCCATGCCCTTTGCCGGCATGCCCATAGGAACAATTGTACACAATATCGAGATGAAACCCGGCAAGGGTGGTCAGATAGCGCGTGCTGCCGGGACCTATGCCCAATTTGTCGGTCGTGATGGTGGTTATGCCCAGTTACGTCTGTCGTCCGGCGAGTTGCGGGTTGTTCATCAAAACTGCCGGGCTACGGTTGGAGCTGTTTCGAATCCGGATAATTCCAATATCAATCTCGGCAAGGCCGGCCGGGTTCGCAATATGGGTATCAGACCCACCGTAAGAGGTGTCGTCATGAATCCCGTGGATCATCCCCATGGTGGTGGTGAAGGTAAATCCAGCGGCGGTCGTCATCCGGTTACACCCTGGGGCAAACCGACCAGGGGCATGAAAACGCGCAAGAACAAGGCGACCGACAAATATATTCTGCGGCGTCGTTCAGTGCGAAAGAAAGGACGTTAACATGGCACGATCTACATGGAAGGGTCCCTTTGTGGATTCCTATGTTTTGAAGAAAGCCGAGAAGGCCAAGGAGTCGGGTCGCAGGGACGTTATCAAGATATGGTCCCGCCGATCTACCATCCTTCCTCAATTTGTTGGTCTTACCTTTGGTGTTCATAATGGCAGAAAGCACATACCCGTTATGGTTTCCGAGGAAATGATCGGTCAGAAGTTTGGAGAATATTCGCCAACCAGAACCTATTACGGACATGCTGCCGACAAGAAGGCCAAAAGGAAATAGGGATCGATCATGGCAAATTTACAGAAAACATTACCCCCTGATCAGGTGGTAGCTACGGGCAAGATGCTTCGGATTTCGCCCCAGAAACTCAATCAGGTGGCAGCTCTGATACGCGGCAAGAGCATAGCGGAGGCTTCCAATATCCTGGCTTTTTCCGAAAAGCGAATTGCCAAGGATGTCCTGAAGGTTTTGCGAACGGCCCTGCATAACGCCGAGAACAATTTCGGCATGGATGGTTCAAGCCTGCGGGTTGTTGAAGCCTATGTCGGCAAGAATCTCAGCATGAAAAGGTTTCGGGCCAGGGCAAGGGGTAGAGCCAACAGAATTGTCAAACCTTTTTCACAAATTACAATCATCGTACAGGAAACAGCGGATTAGAACTTATGGGTCAGAAAGTTAACCCAATTGCCATGAGGCTTCAGGTCAACCGGACCTGGGACAGCAGATGGTATGCCAACAAGCGGGACTACGGGGATCTTCTCCAGGAAGATTTGAAAATCAGGGCATTCATCAAGAAGGAGTGTGCCCAGGCCGGTATCAGCAGGGTGATTATTGAACGTCCCTACAAGAAATGCCGTATTACGGTCCATTCGGCCAGGCCGGGTGTGATTGTCGGACGGAAGGGGGCTGATGTTGAAACCCTGAAGACATCCTTGCGCAAACTGACCGATTCAGAGCTGTTTTTCAATATCGTTGAAGTAAAAAGACCTGAAATAGATGCCCAACTGGCCGCCGATTCGGTTGCCCAGCAAATTGAAAACCGGGTTTCTTTCCGACGGGCCATGAAGCGCTCCGTACAAAGCGCCATGCGCATGGGAGCACTTGGTGTCAGAATTAATGTAGCCGGGCGTCTAGGCGGAGCAGAGATTGCCAGAACCGAATGGTATCGGGAGGGACGCGTACCCTTGCATACCCTGAGGGCAGACGTTGATTATGCCCGTTCAACGGCATCGACCCCTTATGGTGTCATCGGAATCAAGATCTGGATCTTCAAGGGTGAGATTCTGGAACATGATCCCTCGGCAAGAGACCGTCGGGATCAGGTTCTGAGGGAAGGCGGTTTGGCCCCCCGTGGTGGTAAGTCATAGTCCGAGGATCAAGTTATGTTACAACCAAAGAAACCACGTTACCGGAAACAGCACAAGGGACGCATTCATGGTAATTCCAAGGGTGGGACTGCCTTGAATTTCGGCTCCTATGGCCTCAAGGCCATTGAACCTGAACGGGTAACCGCCCGCCAGATCGAGGCTGCCCGTAGGGCGATGACCAGGAAAATGAAAAGGCAGGGAAGAGTCTGGATCAGGATTTTTCCGGATGTTCCCGTTTCCAAGAAACCGACCGAGGTTCGCATGGGGAAGGGCAAGGGATCCGTTGAATACTGGGCTGCCCGGGTCAAGCCAGGTCGGGTCATGTTTGAAATTGATGGGGTTGCCGATGGAACCGCCCGCGAGGCACTTCGTTTGGCTGCCATGAAACTGCCTGTAAAAACCAGAATCGTACAGCGGGACGATTGGTAAATTACCATTGGATATGAGAACCCCGTAATAGGATTATAGTCATGGATGCATCAGAGTTGCGAGAAAAAACAGCTGACGAATTGAACGACAAGCTGCTTGAGTTGAAAAGGGAAGCATTCAATATTCGTTTTCGATTGGCGGAAGGGGACTTCCCCAATACGTCCAGGATTCGAACGATAAAAAGAGATGTGGCGCGTATCAAAACCGTGATCCGCGAAAAGGAGAAGGCTTAGTCATGCCCAAAAGAGTTCTGGCCGGTAAGGTCATCAGCAATTCATGTGACCAGACGGTTACCGTACTGGTGGAAAGGCGGTTCATGCATCCGGTCATGAAGAAAACCGTAAGGAAATCCAAGAAATATCGGGCACATGATGCCAACAATTCAGTAAATTTGGGTGACAAGGTTCAAATCAGGGAATGTTCACCTATTTCTAAAACCAAATCCTGGGAAGTAATCGAGACAAGTTGAACCAGGATAAATATTTTATCGAAACCCTGGGGCTACAGGCTAGTCCCCACAGGTCGGGAGTATTAACATGATTCAGATGCAGACAAATCTGGATGTCGCGGACAATTCGGGTGCCCGAAAAGTCCAATGCATCAAGGTTCTCGGCGGCTCCAAACGAAGGTTTGCATCCGTTGGTGATGTTATTGTGGTTTCAGTCAAGGAAGCCATACCCAGGGCCCGGGTCAAGAAGGGCGAAGTCAGACGAGCGGTCATTGTCAGAACCGCCAAGGAGGTTCGCCGCGATGATGGTACCGTTATCAGGTTTGACAAGAATGCCGCTGTACTCATCAACAACAATAATGAACCCATCGGTACCAGGATTTTCGGGCCGGTTGTAAGAGAGCTAAGGGCACTTCGCTTCATGAAGATCGTCTCGCTGGCTCCGGAGGTATTGTAATGGCTGCCAAGTTGAAAAAGGGCGATCAGGTGATTGTGATTGCCGGTAAGGATAGAGGTGCGCGTGGAGTCATCAATAGTGTCGATCCCAAAATGGGCAAGGCAGTGGTTGAAGGCATCAACCTCTCGATTACCCACCGTAAGCAGACACAAAACCAGGAAGGGGGCAAGATTCCCAAATTCATGCCGATTGAGCTTTCCAATCTGGCGATTGTTGATCCATCGGACGACAAACCGACAAGAGTGGGTTTTCGAATGGAAGATGACAAGAAGGTAAGGTTTTCCAAGCGAACCGGAGTATTGATCAATGGCTAGTTCGACACCTCGTTTAAAGAATATCTATCAGGACCAGATCAAGCCTGCATTGATGGAGGAATTTGGTTACAAGAATGACCTGATGGTTCCCAAGCTCGACAAGATTGTACTCAACATGGGCGTTGGAGAAGCAGCCAAGGATTCCAAAAAGGCCAAATCGGCAGAAGCCGAACTTACCGCCATAGCAGGACAGAAAGCTGTTCCGACCAGGGCCCGCAAGTCACTTTCTGGGTTTCGGCTTCGGGAGGGCATGGTCATTGGAGCCAAGGTAACACTCAGGGGCAACCGCATGTACGAGTTTCTGGACAGGCTGGTTGTCATAGCCCTTCCCCGGGTACGGGACTTTCGTGGCGTATCGGACAAATCCTTTGACGGTAACGGCAATTTTTCCCTGGGCTTGAGGGAGCACATCGTGTTTCCCGAAATCGATTATGACAAGGTGGATGATATCAGGGGACTGGATGTTACCATCTGTACAACAGCCAAATCTGACAAGGAAGCGAAAAGTCTTCTGGCAAGACTGAACCTTCCTTTCAGGAATTAATTACGGAGATTACCACAATGGCAAAAAAGGCAATGGTGGAAAGAGAACTGAAGCGGCAAAGGCTGGTCAAGAAGTACGAGAACAGAAGGGCTGAACTGAAGGCAATCATCAATAACAAGGAGCTTCCCTTGGAAGAGCGTTTCACGGCCAATCTGAAATTGGCCAAATTACCGCGAAACTCATCGGCAACGAGATTGCATAATCGGTGTCAATTGACCGGGCGACCCAAGGGATATTACCGCAAGCTGAGGATTTCCCGTATTGCTCTGCGCGAGTATGGGGGATTTGGCCAGATCCCCGGCATGGTAAAGTCAAGTTGGTAGGAGATTACAGTTATGTCATTTAGTGACCCAGTCGGAGATATGCTGACCCGTATCAGGAACGGGCAAATGCGCAAGAAGGGATCAATCAAGTCCCCCTCTTCCAAATTGCGGATTTGGGTGCTTGATGTTCTGAAGGAAGACGGATACATCCGGGGCTATACGCAGATTGACAATGAAAAGGGTTTCAAGGAGCTTGAAATCAAATTGAAATACTTTTCCGGAGATCCTGCCATCAGGGAACTCAAGCGTATTTCCAAGCCGGGACGAAGAGTCTATACGAGTGTGAAAAACCTGCCCTATGTCAGGCAGGGATTGGGTGTTGCCATCGTCTCTACCGCCAAAGGGGTCATGTCGGACGCCAAGGCCCGCGAACAGAATGTTGGCGGGGAAATTCTTTGTACGGTTTTCTAGGAGAACTAAAATGTCCCGGATTGGGAAATTACCGATAAACATACCTGCCGGCGTCGAGCCAAGGCTGGATGATCAGGAGATCATTGTCAAGGGACCCAGGGGAACCCTGAGTTTCAACATACCGAATGAAATCTCGGTGGAAATTGACAACCAGCAGATCAAGGTCAAACCCAGGCAGAATAACATCAAGAGTCGCCAGAAATGGGGCATGTCGAGAACCATGATTGCCAATTGCATAAAGGGTGTAACCGAAGGTTTCACCAAGGAATTGCAAATCAACGGTGTTGGCTATCGAGCCCAGATGAAGGGCAATTCATTGAACCTGACCCTGGGACTTAGTCATGAAGTCAATATTGATGTTCCCAAGGAAATCACCATCACCACACCGTCCAACACCAGAATCGTGATTGAGGGCAATGATCCCCAGGCTGTTGGGAAGATTGCTGCAGACATCCGCAAATGGCGGCCACCCGAACCATACAAGGGCAAGGGTATTAGGTATCTCAACGAATATGTATACCGCAAGGTAGGCAAGAAGAAGTAGGTTTGAAAATGGCTACCAGCAAGAAAGAACTTTTCAAGCGAAGGAAATCAAGGACACGGCATCAATTGAAAACTGTCAGTACCGGTCGTCCCCGACTTTCCGTATTTCGTTCGAACAAGAATATCAGTGTTCAGGTAATTGATGATTCGAAGGGAGTAACCCTGGCATCGGCATCAACCCTGGAAAAGGACCTTGGCATTGACAAGGGTTACAACATGGCAGCAGCTGAAAAAATCGGTGTGGCCATTGCGGAAAGGGCCCTCAAGGCTGGCATTGACAAATGCTATTTTGATCGGGGCGGATACATGTATCATGGCCGGGTAAAGGCGTTGGCCGATTCCGCCCGAACAAACGGATTGCAGATTTAGGAGACTATGGATGGCACGAGAAGAAAAAAGGCGTTCCAAGGAAGACAGTCCCGATTTTGGGGAACGGTTGGTAGCAATCAATCGTGTTTCCAAGACCGTCAAGGGTGGTAAGCGCTTTGGTTTTTCAGCACTGGTTGTTGTCGGCGACCAGAATGGGCGTGTAGGTTTTGGCAAGGGCAAGGCCAAGGAAGTACCAGAAGCAATCAGAAAAGCCACTGAAAATGCCAAGAGGAGCCTTCATCGGATACCCCTGAAACAGGGCAGAACCCTTTTTCACGACATGGAGGGATCTCATGGTGCCGGCAAGGTTGTTCTCAGGACCGCTCCCCCGGGTACGGGTATTATTGCCGGTGGTCCAATGCGTGCCGTATTTGAAATGCTGGGTGTTCAGGATGTGGTTGCCAAATCAATCGGATCTCAAAATCCCTACAACATGATACGGGCAACAATTGATGCCCTGCTGAAGATCTCCAGTCCAAGGCAGGTAGCCCGTAGAAGGGATTTGAAAGTATCCCAGATCAATCGCAAGCCCGAACTTCAATCTTATGGTGGCTAGGAGTCTATCATGAATAAAGTAATTGTAGTCAAGCAGATCGGGTCGCCGATCAGACGCCAGGCCAAGCAAAAAGCCATTCTCAAGGGGCTGGGATTGAACAAGATGCATCGGGTCAGGGAACTTGAGGATACTCCGTCAATCAGGGGAATGGTTCGCAAGATTTCCCACATGGTGGAAATCGTTGAAGAAAAAACAAAACAGGCATCAAAATAATTGGTGAGCATACTGGATGGTACGGGCCTGCAAGGAGAAGATGATGAAATTACATGAGTTGCAAGACGACACATTCACCCCCAAGGCTCGCAAAAGGGTGGGGCGTGGTCCCGGCTCCGGCAAGGGCAAGACCTGTGGGCGTGGGCACAAGGGTCAGAAATCAAGGTCCGGGGTAGCACTTGGATCATTTGAAGGCGGGCAGATGCCCATTTATCAAAGATTGCCCAAAAGAGGTTTCAACAATCCTTCACGAAAAAGTTATTCCGTTGTGAATCTGGGAAATCTTCAGGCCTTTATTGATAATGGCAAGCTGAATCCTGATGAAGTGATCAACAGTGATGCCCTGATCAAAAGTGGTTTGGTCAGGCGTCCACTCGATGGCATAAGAGTACTGGCCAAGGGGGAGATTACCTCAAAGGTAAACATTGAGGTTGCCGGTGCATCCAAGGCCGCCATCGAGGCAATAAACAAAACCGGCGGATCCTTGACAACTTCCTGATCCCCTGTTGACTTGGAATCTAAATTATAAGTATTAGTATTACTATGGTTCTGATTTACTTCCTATTGAGGAAAGATATATCCCCTACCCATGAAACAAAAGGATGGTTAAATGGTTTCCGCTGCTGAACAGATGGCCTCGAATCTAAGTTGGAGTTCTTTCAGCAAGGCTACTGAACTAAAGCAAAGAATACTGTTTGCCCTTGGGCTCCTGATAGTCTATCGAATTGGTACCTACATACCGGTACCGGGTATCGATACGGTTGCTCTTCGTGAATTTGTCGATGCCGCCTCCACCGGCCTGGGGGGCATGCTCAACATGTTTACAGGTGGTGCGATCGGCAGAATGGGTATCTTTGCCCTTGGCATCATGCCCTACATATCAGCCTCCATCATCATGCAACTGATGGTGGCCATGGTTCCCCGCCTTGAGCAATTGAAAAAGGAAGGTGAGCAGGGGCGTAAGAAAATCAACCAATATACCCGTTATGGGACGGTGTTTCTTGCCACATTCCAAGCCTATGGTTTGGCCATTAGCCTCGAAACCGGTGAGTTGGCCTTGGATCCGGGCTGGTATTTCCGTATTGCCTGTGTCATTACCCTGGTCGGGGGTACAATGTTCCTGATGTGGTTGGGCGAGCAAATTACCTCCAGAGGAATCGGAAATGGCATTTCATTGATCATTTTCACCGGCATCATTGCCGAAATCCCCTCGGCCCTTGCCCAATTCTTCAGTCAGGGGCGATCCGGTTCCCTTTCACCCCTGGTCATCATCGGTGTCATACTCATGGTCATAGCGACCATTACCTTCGTGGTCTTCATCGAACGGGCTTTGAGGCGCATACAGATTCACTACCCGAGACGTCAGCAGGGCAACAGGGTGTTCCAGGGTGGTTCTTCCTATCTGCCGATCAAGATCAACCCTTCGGGAGTCATACCACCGATTTTTGCTTCTTCGCTGCTGTTGCTGCCAACCACCGTTTCCACATTTTCGGGTAATTCCACGAATACCTTCATGTCGGTTCTGCTGGCCTATTTTGGCCCTGGTCAACCACTCTACCTGACCTTCTTTGTGGCCATGATCGTTTTCTTTGCCTATTTCTACACCTTGAATGTGTCCTTCAAGGTCGAGGATGTGGCCGAGAACCTCAAGAACCAGAATGGTTTCATCAAGGGGGTTCGCCCGGGGCAGAACACGGCTGATTTACTTGAACACATTGTTATCAGAATTCTTGTATTGGGATCAGCCTATCTTTCAGCCGTCTGTCTCCTGCCCGAAATCCTCAGGGCCCAGTTGGCAGTACCGTTTTACTTTGGCGGGACATCGGTACTCATCGTCGTTTCGGTAACGATGGATACCATAAGCCAAGTCCAGTCGCATTTGATGGCACATCAATACGAGGGTTTGATTGATAAGTCTCGGCTTCGGGGTAAACGGAAGAAAAAGGCCCGTTTAAGATGAACCTGATCTTACTTGGTCCTCCCGGCTCCGGAAAGGGAACCCAGGCCAAGATACTTGTCAAAAACCTGGGCTTGGTTCAACTTTCCACCGGTGACATGCTCAGGGAAGCCGTCAAGTCGGGTTCCGACATAGGTCAAAAAGTTGCCAAAATCATGGATGCTGGCGAGCTGGTAACCGACGAGATCATCAATTCCCTGATCAGGGAAAAATTAAAATCAAAGAATTCCGGTTTTATTTTTGATGGATATCCCCGTACCCTGAATCAGGCTGATTCACTGGAGGAACAACTTGACCAGGCAGGTGCCAAGGTTGACATGGTCATTGAGCTTACGGTTGATGTCGATCGATTGATTGACCGAATTGTCGGCAGGCTTTCCTGTATCAACTGTGGAGCAATGTTCCACAAAAACAATCAACCACCAAAGGTTGAGGGTATCTGTGATGTCTGTGGTAGTGATTTGATACAAAGGAAGGATGACAATGAGGAATCCTTCCGAACGAGGTTATTGGAATATTATCAGAAAACAGCTCCCCTCACCGGTTATTACCACCGTTCGGGATTGTTGCAATATGTTTCAAGCGTCGGTTCGATTGAGGAAATTTCAGAACGAATTGAAGCAACAATTCAGGCTAGCTGAACCAGCTATCCCTGTCGGTAGCAAATCACGATAGCCCGCAATATTCACTTGACAGGGTGTTTAGGCAGACAAAAAAGTGCCTTGGTACCAATAACCTTTCCTAGATAAGCATCGAACTTATGGAGTGATCGGAAATCGGGGAATCCTCGAAGACCCGATTGTGGGTATCGTGGCATTGTACAAACCTTGCCTGTTGGGGAAGATCAACCAGATTTTCTGCTCCAAGATAGGTGCAGGTACTCCGCAAACCACCGAGCAAATCCTGTACGGTTTCATTAATGGATGGTTTGAAAGGAAGGAGAACCTCACGACCTTCACTTGTCTTCCAGGGTTGCAAACCATCAAAATGCTTGTCATTGGCAATTTGGGAACTCATGCCGTAGAACTCCACGAATCTGGATTCCTTCAATATCGGTTTGCCATCGCCATTGATTTCACCAGTATTGAATCTCCTGGTGATGATCCGGCCACCCCCTTCTTCGTGACCGGCGAACATACCACCCAGCATAACGAAAGATGAGCCCGCGGCCAATGCCTTGGCTACATCACCGGGACAAGTACAACCACCGTCAGCTACTATTCTGGCACCAGCCTCACGGGCTGCCTGGCCACATTCCAGCACGGCTGAAAACTGTGGGTAGCCTACTCCGGTCTTGATTCTGGTTTCACAAACACTGCCACCGCCAATACCCACTTTCACGAGATCGGCACCAGCCTTGGCAAGTATTTCGGTCTGTTCCGGAGTGACCACATTTCCGGCAATGATGACAACATCGGGAAATTCGCTTCTGAAGTCCTTCAGGAAACTCACAAACCGTTGGGTATGACCATTGGCCACGTCCAGGCATGCAAACTTGATTGGACCGGAACGTTCATGCACATGTCTGAACTTTTCCCTGTCCTGGTGTCTTAATCCTACCGTGACCGCACAATAATTACGACGCTGGGAATCTCCTGAAAAGAATTTGACGAGATTTTCCTCGGAATGCATTTTTGCAAGACAGGTAAATATCCGATGACTGATCAAGGCATCAGCCATGTCAAATGAACCGACGCCATCCATGTTGGCAGCCATGATCGGAATACCTTCATAATACGAATCATCGGTTCGCTCAAAATCCATCCGGCAAATCAGGTTCACGAGTTTTCGGCTGGTAACACTTGTCATTTTACCCGGTACCAATAGTACATTGCCATAATCAAGTTTAATGTCTCTTGAAACAAGGGTACTTACATCGTTATACCGTACAGGGGTGCCCTCCTTGGAAGAACCCGAGCCATTGCTGCTTAGGGAAGATGTTGATTTACTATTCATACGTTCCTCGATCCTTTTTTTGTGCAAAGGCGAGTAAAGGAACCGATAAGGCACTTGCTATCCAAAAGCAGTTGTTCCTCTCGAACGCGTTTGCAAATTATCTCTATATTTTTTTGGGCAATAAATCAAGTGCAGAAATCAACATTTGGCAATTTTTTGCTTGGAATTTTCATTCCTGCAAAGAATTGTCATATATTCATGACTCAATATGACTTGAATCGAGGAATTTGATCACGTCCGCTGGATTCTGATCAGGTGGAAATACCGGATAAAATAACCGCTTCACTTCCGAATTTTTTAGAACCAGCGTTAATCTTTTGATGAGTACCATGTCCTTGACTCTGAAGGTCGGCAGTTGCAATCTTTTTGTCAGAATCAGATCAGAATCAGAGAGCAATGGGAATGGAAGGTGAAGCCTCTTGACTGCTTCCACCTGATATGCGGTGGTTTGAGTGGAAATCCCATAAACTGCCCTGACCCCCTTCGAGGTTAGTTCCTTGACCAAATCCCTGAATGCACAGGCTTGTGGAGTACATCCCCTTGCACCGGGTATCTCGTCCCATCCATCAGGTAATGGTGTACCAGGCTGACCTGTCATTGGATAGAAAAAGAGGACAGACCAGCCCTCAAGTTTGCCAAGATTTACTATTTCATTATCCGTTGAAAGCAATTCCACATTTGGCATAACTGTCCCGGATAGATGATTCGCTGCCCCATCATCACCTGGCTCGGGTAACGAACTCCAGTCAACTTCCTGAAGATTTAACATGATATTCCTGATCACTCCTCAAAAAAACCTGTAGATTACAATGGTTAAGGTGCTTTCATGCTTTCACCACAACATCCTTAACCTGACCAAGCGGGTTAACAAAAGTTAGTCAAAACATCAGTTCAGTCAAGATCAAATCTACATCTTGACAGGTCTCGACTTCTCCGGCAGTTTTGCTCATTTCCGGAATTTGTGGAATGACATGCACTGGCTAATGTAACTTGAAATTAATTCCACTCTCTAATCAGAGGTTGGGACCATAATATGAAATTGACTCGATATCGCTAACAATGTATGGTTTCCGATAATTCAGCTAGGTAAAATTATATTCATTTTTTGGCAATACTTGCCATAAAACATCAATACAAATGTATCGAAAAAATTACCGATATCGGGATCTTCAACATCAGGGTTTGCACTCAGCCCTTGAATGGTTGTGGGCACCCTATTTCCCTTTGAAACTCTCTATTCCAAATCTGCAATCGTACTTTGTTAATTCCATGGTTTATACCAAGAGTATCTTTCAGTGGAAGTAAGCCTATTGATCATATTGGCTGCGGCGATTGTCGCTGGGCTTTACATGGCTTGGGCGATTGGTGCCAACGATGTGGCCAATTCGATGGGTACATCAGTCGGATCTGGTGCGATAACTGTTGGAGGCGCCATATTGATCGCAGGTGTTTTCGAATTCCTGGGAGCTTTCCTTGCTGGTGGTGAAGTAACCTCGACAATTCGCAAGGGTATAATTGATTCCGAAGTTTTGGAGCATGATCCGAACCTTCTTGTTGTCGGTATGCTGTCAGCCCTTCTTGCCGCGTCTGTTTGGTTAACCATTGCCTCGGCTTTTGGCTGGCCGGTTTCAACTACACACACAATCATCGGGGCAATTATCGGATTTGCCATTGTGGCAATCGGAATCGAAGCAGTCCATTGGTGGGATGTTGCCGCGATTGCCGCAAGCTGGGTCGTGACCCCAGCTCTTGCCGGCGTAATCTCCTTTTTGCTTGTATTAAGTGTACAGAGGTTGATCTTTGACAAAAGTGATCCCGCCCTTTATGCACGCCGTTATGTGCCTTTCTATATCTTTGCTGCCGTTTTCGTGACGGCAGCAGTTACTTTTGTCAAGGGTTTGAAACATGTCGGGCTAGATTTGAGCTTGCCCATGGCACTCCTCTATTCCGTACTCACCGCCGGTATAGTTGCCTTTGTCAGTCGATTGGTAATCAATCGATTGCGATTTCAGCGGCTGGAGTCTTCAAATGAAGGACAATCACGCTTTAATGACGTAGAACGTGTGTTCGGTGTTCTGATGATCATCACCGCATCTGGCATGGCATTTGCCCACGGATCCAATGATGTCGCCAATGCAATTGGTCCTGTAGCGGCTATTGTGGGAGTCGTATCCACAGGTGGAGTAGCTGCCAAATCAACAATTCCGATCTGGGTCTTGCTGTTGGGGGCAGTAGGAATAGTAATTGGGTTGGCAACTTTTGGTTATAAAGTCATGGCTACGATTGGCAGGAAGATCACCGAACTAACACCAAGCCGTGGATTTGCTGCCGAATTCGCGGCCGCATCGACAGTCGTGATTGCGAGTGGTACTGGATTACCGGTTTCAACAACCCAGACTCTGGTTGGTGCGGTGTTGGGAGTTGGTCTCGCTCGTGGTGTGGAGGCGCTGGATTTCGGCGTGGTCCGTACAATCTTCATATCCTGGTTGATAACCCTACCTATCGGTGCGGTATTCGCGGTGATATTCTATTTCATACTGTCGGCCGTATTTCTTGGAGGTATCGGATGATGAGACTTGCCGAAGAGTTACTGCTTCTACTCAGAGACGACGATGGAACATTGTATCGTGTACCGGAATGGTTTGCCAGATATGCTCTTGGCAGTGCCGTTTTAATGGATCTGGCCTTGGAACACCGCATTGATACGGATGCCCAGCGGTTGTTTGTAACCGACTCTAAACCAGTAGAAGACGAGTTGCTTGATCCGATACTGGCTGAGATCGTGCAATCGCAGCAAACACACGATGCCCTTTACTGGCTTGATCATGCCACAAGGCATGCAGATGAAATAAGGGACAAGGCATTGTCACGATTGATCGACAACGGGATTCTGGAACTCAAGGATAATCGTTACTTGTGGATATTCGGGACTAGAAATTACCTTCTCAAGGAAAAGAAAGTCGAAGGTGAGCTGATTCAGCGAATCAGGTCGGTTCTGATCACCGATACGATTCCCGACCCGAAGGATACCATGATTGTGACACTTGCTGAGGGGTGTGGGCTTTTAGACTATATCCTGTCTGGGGAAGAACTGACCGCCGCCAAACCTCGAATTGAATTCTTGCGAAATATAGAATTGATTGGACGCGTCTTTCTTGAAATGCTGAATGTAGCTGTACAACCAGCCGCCGGAAAACTTGACAAGAGCTCGTAATTATCCAGTTATCGATTGGCAAGGATAAAAGCTGGAGATACCTGCCTGCAAAATTATTCCTGTTCAAGCCTTATTTGTTCGTACAGGGAAGAGTTGATCTGCAGGTATATTTCTAATGACATTTCGTGTTCCTGAATTCTCGATCGGAACCAATTCATGATCACCAGATAATAAAATGCCTTCAGAACTGGAATATGAATGTCATTACAAAATTAATTTCCTGGATATAACCCTGAATGGAATTAACAGCCAAAGCGCGAGAGTCAATTTTACTCCTAGATCGGCGGTTGCAAGACTTGTCCAATAGGGTAATTCTGGACCGAACCCCAACAGCATCGTTGGCTCATTTGCCCATTCCGTACCGACTGTTGGCTCCAGAAAAGTCAATTGGCTGGAAAAGGCGATAAAGAAAAACAGGAAAGTGTCAACCGTGGAACCAATCAGTGTGGAAACCAGTGGAGCTTTCCACCACACATCCTTTCTCAATCGGTCAAATATTGATACATCAAGGAGTTGTGCGACCAGGAAAGCGGTTCCGGAACCGATGGCAATCCTGAGAGTGACCAATGGACCGAATTCACCCTCAATTTGTGATCCGACAAGGGAGCAGAGAATACCCACAACGAATCCAGCAAGAATCACCCTTCTTGCAGCGTTGGGCCCAAAAACCCTATTCATCAGATCCGTGATCAGAAATGCAATGGGATATACAAATGCACCCCAGGTCAACCATTGGCCTACCAGAAACTGTACAAGGATGTTGGAAGCAACAACGGTCAAGGCCATCGCTGCAATACCGACCATAATGGGAAAATTCATGATTTATCCAATTGAATTAGACTGCAATCCCTTGGCAATTAACGAAAAACGCAACCAGAACAATATAGTTGCTTTGAATCAGAATATTAGATCATGACCATGAAGTTACATGCCTGAATTTACCATTGCTCTTGCCATTTGGGGAATGCTGTCCTCATTCAGACCCGCAACATTGATACGACTGTCTCCAACCAGGTAAATACCATGTTTTTCACGCATGGTCACAACCTGTTCCGGTGAACATCCCGTCAATGAGAACATGCCCTTGTGGGAAGCCAGGAAACCAAACCTGTCGGATCCTGTCAGGTCTCTCAATTCACCAGCCAATCTAACCCTTAAATCCTGCAGATTCTTACGGGTTGCCTCCAGTTCCTCCCTCCAGAGAACGGACAATTCATCATCATTCAAAATCATGGTGACCAAACGGGCACCATGATCAGGTGGAAAGGATAAACTCAATCTATTCAGCGAAGACAGAACACTTTGGATAACCGATTTGGTCTTGTTTTCTTGAACAACCGCCAGCATGATTCCTGTTCGTTCGCGATAAATGCCAAAATTCTTCGAACAGCTCCCTGCAATCAACGTTTCCGGAAATTTGGAAGCAATCATTCTCAGGTTTTTAGCGTCCTCGTCCAAGCCATCACCAAACCCCTGATAGGCAAAATCAATTATGGGAATTACCTTCCTCTCCAACAGAAACTCTGCCAACTCTTCCCACTGTGAGTAGGAAAGGTCTGATCCCGTCGGATTATGGCAACATCCGTGAAGCACAATGGCATCACCAGGTCTGGCATCCTTCAAATCTGACATCATTCCCGAAAAATCGACCGATCTGGAGTCCCGGTCAAAATATGAATATTCCCTTATATTCATATTGATAAACTTCAATATGGCCCTGTGATTGGGCCAGCTGGGATTGGAAATCCATACTGACGATTCTGGCGATGCCAACTTGATGATTTCAAAAGCCATGCGAACGGCACCTGTTCCACCTGCGGTATGGGCTGCTGCTATGTTGTCTCTGGGAATGGAACCACCCAAAATGAGTTTGATCATGACCTCATGAAAACCGATTTCACCAACCAGTGATGTATAGGTTTTGGTTGTCTGGGAATTCCAAAGACGTAATTCCGCCTCCTTCACTGCTTCCATGACAGGGGTAATTCCACTGGCATTTTTGTAAACCCCTACGCCAAGATCAATCTTCTGTTCTCTTGGGTCTTCACGAAATTTCTGGATAAGTTGAATGATTTTGTCCGGTGGTGGGGCTGTTAATGATTCAAACATGATTAATCCTATTAAACAATTAGTTTTTTACTGAAATCATATCCAGGAAGTTACCCTTTTATGTACTGCCCCATTCTACCCAGGAACCGTCATAAAGGGAGATATTTCTATGCCCTATCATGTCAAGTGCCAGAAAGAGTATCGAAGCGGTTATACCTGAACCACAAGAAGTTATAACTGGCTTTTCCAGGTCAAGGCCGGAAGATTCGAACTCTTTCAGTAAATCTTGTTTTTCCTTCATGGTACCATTTTCATTCAGGAGATTGGTATATGGCAGGTTTATTGAATTTGGGATGTTACCAGATCTCAGGCCTGGACGGGGTTCAGGTAACAAACCCATAAATCTTGTCTTTGGACGGGCATCGAGAATTTGTGGGGATCCTTCACTGGAGGCTTTTTGAACTTCGTCACGGGATTTAACCAATTGGGCTTGTTTTCTTGAATAATAATGTCTTTCATTGACCTGTGGAGGTATATCTTCCACTTCCCTTCCCTCCTCAAGCCATTTGGGGAATCCACCATCCAAAACGGCAATGTCCTTGTGTCCCATCAACTTGAAGAGCCACCAGACACGGGGTGATGAAAAAATACCGGCCGTATCATAGACCACTATCTGGTGACCATTGCCAATACCCATTTTCCTTACCCTGGTGGCAAAAAGTTCCTGGGAAGGTACCATATGTGGAAGATGGGAATCCTTGTCAGCGATCTCGTCAATGTCAAAAAACCGTGCCCCGGGAATATGGGACCTCGAATATTCCTCCAATGGGTTGCGATTTTCTCCAGGCAAATACCATGAAGCATCCAGTATCCTTAAATCAGGATCCAGGCTGTGTTTGGCCAACCAATCAGTTGAGACCAATCTTGTAGGTTCATCTTTTTCCATACCGGCATCCACTTCTTTATTCACATGACGACCATATTACGTAAAAGATGAAAAAAAATGAACTGGCAAAATGATCTTGCGTACATTTATTTGCTTGATTGCTTTAGCAACCTTTGCTGATTGCGTTTCCAATCCCTTTTTTGCTCTGTTTGACGTTTGTCCACGAGTTTCTTTCCCTTGGCAATACCAATTTTAACCTTAGCCAGACCCTTGTGATTGAAATACAGAACCAGTGGAACCAAAGTCTTTCCCTCTCTTTTGGTATTCGACCATAACTTGGCCAATTCCTTTTTTGAAACCAGAAGTTTTCTATTGCGTCGTTCTTCGTGGCGGAAATAGCGAGACTTTTCGTATGGTGCTATGTAACTGTTTATCAACCACAATTCCTGATTTTCGACAGAGGCGTAACTTTCGGCTATGTTGCATTGGGTAGTACGGAGCGATTTGACTTCGGATCCATGAAGCAAAATGCCACATTCCAATTCGCTTTCAATGAAATAATCGTGCCTGGCACGCCTATTCACAGCAAGAATCTTGTAGTTTTTTTCTTCTGGGGACTTGGACATTGTTCAATTTGGAATTCTTGCTTCAAAATCATATTCCTGATTGCAAGACAACCAGTTCCATCAAATACTCCCCGAGTATTCATTTCTCGGGATTTTCTCATCGACGACAATACCCACACCTTACTGAATGGGTGTATTGCGGTAAATTTATTTTATTCAGCCAATTATCGGGATAATTATATCTATTCGATATGCGTCTTTTAACAATCTAGTCAATAATTCCGGCTGACTTCATGGCTTCAATAATCTTCTGCTTTGTCGATTCGGCAAGAGGTGTCAATGGCAAGCGTACTTCCTCGGAACACCTTCCCAGGACAGATAGACCAAATTTTGCACCGACCAGTCCGGGTTCAATAAATATGGCCGAGTGCAATGGCAACAGTCTATCCTGGATCTGGAGAGCCTTTTGATAATCACCTTGCAAGGTGGCTTGCTGGAATGTAGAGCACAACCCAGGCGCAACATTGGCGGTAACGGAAATACAACCCCTGCCACCATGGGCATTGAAACCCAAGGCTGAAGCATCCTCGCCGGAAAGTTGCAGAAAATCCTTGCCACAGGTTTCTCTTTGTTGGGAGACCCTTACGATATCACCCGTTGCATCCTTTACTCCAATTATCCTTGGCAGTTTGGCCAACTGTCCCATGGTTGATGGATTCATGTCAATGACCGAACGACCCGGTATGTTATAGATGATGATAGGGATATTACTGTTGTCATGCAGTAACCGATAGTGTTCATACAAGCCAGTTTGGGTTGGTTTGTTGTAATAGGGTGTTACAACCAGCACTGCATCCGCACCTGTTTCCTCTGCAGCTTGAACAAGTCCTAATGCCTCTTCCGTTGAATTGGAACCAGCACCGGCAATTACGGGTATTCTGCCTCCCGTGTATTCGATAACCGCCTTGAATACTTCCTCGTGTTCCCGATGACTCAAGGTTGGGCTTTCACCTGTCGTACCAACGGCAACAATACCATTGGAACCTTCAGCGATATGCCATTTTACCAAGGCTTCAAGCGTACTCCAATCAACCTTTTTTGAATTAAAAGGGGTGACCAGTGCCGGTAATGATCCAGAAAACATTATACTATCCGTAATTTGATATTAATAAATAAATGACATGGCAAAAATAATTGCAAAGCATCAGCTAAGATAATATAGAATGAAAAACAAAAAAGAGCAGTGTACATAAGTGTAAATTACATGATTTCTTTACAGTTCTGGCGAATTCTTGTTGGAGGAGGACTGTTTTTCCTCCTTGCTTGTACCTCATCCCTGGCCAGTCCCAGCATACAAGATACAAGGAATTTCAAACTTGCCTTTGAAAGTGCTTCGAAGGGAAAATGGGATGAGGCCTACGGACATGCCATACAGGTTTCAGATTTGGTTGCCGTTGATGTTGTTAAATGGTTACACTTGCGGGCTGGCATAGATGATTGGCAAGCCTATCAAACCTTTCTTGGGGAAAATGGTGACTGGCCCGGTTTGAAAATCCTGAGAAAATCTGGTGAAAAATCATTCTCGGGTGATGAGAATCCCAACCAGATTGTGGATTATTTTAGTGACTATTATCCACAAGATGGTTCCGGTGCCATCCGGCATGCTGAAGCATTGAAAGATCTGCAAAGACCAAGGGAAGCAAGCAGGGTAATCAGAAACGCAATTCTTTCCTTGCCTTTCTCGGACGATGACCTGAAATTCGTAATCCAATATTATCCTGATGAAACAATTCCACTGTTGGAAAGTAGATTGGACAATCTGCTTTGGTTGGACCGTATTGATGAAGCAGAAATTCTCCTGCCCTATCTCAAGCAGGATCAACAGACTCTTTATAAAGCCAGGATTTCGCTTGATGCAATGAAAGAGGGTGTCAATGACTTGATCAACAGAATACCCCAAGAGTATATTTCCGATCCCGGATTAGCCTATGACCGTATCTTGTGGCGAGATCATCATGGACACTATTTATCAGCCCTGCAATTGTTGCTGGAACAGAGTTCTTCTGTAAATGACCTTGGGAAACCTGTTTTTTGGGCCAGCAAAAGATACAGGCTTGCCCATGAGTTAATGAGAAATGGACAAAACCAGTTCGCCTATGACATAGCATCAAAACATTTCCTGACCAAAAACGATAGTTTTCACTCCCTCGACTGGCTTTCCAAATCTGACATACCCGCCTGGGAGAAAAAACAGCGAAACAGTTACCTCGATCTTGAATGGTTGGCCGGGTTTATCGCACTACGAAAACTCGATGATCCCCAAAGGGCATTGGGACACTTTTACAATTATTATCAGGAGGTAATCCGACCTTCCTATTCCTATCCTTCCTATTCGCCCGTACGATTGGGTAGGGCAGGATATTGGTTGGGAGTTGCCCATGAATCAGCCGGCAACAATGAAGATGCCAGGATTGCCTACCAGTTTGGAGCCCGCTTCCAAACCTCCTTTTACGGTCAGTTATCGGCCGAAAAAATCAACTATCCCACCAGCAAAACCCTAATTTCACGAGAACCTGTCAACAATCGAGTAGTCAAAATGTTGAAAAGGGAAAAAGTGGTACGAGCTGCTATACTTTTCCATTCGGCAGGCATAGAGCCTTTTGCAGGTTGGTTTCTTGCCCATCAGGCCGAAAAACTTGACCGGGAGGGACTGGCTGCCCTTGCCCAAATAGCCCAAACGCATGGAGCCAACTTCTCAACGGTTAAAATAGCCAAGCAAGGCACTAGACAAGGCGATGTGATTTTGGATTACCTCTATCCAATTCCCGATCTGTCCACACAAAATTTACCTACAAAACCCGAAGTTACACTTTCTATAATTCGACAGGAAACCGAATTCAGACCCCAAGCGGTTAGCCACAAGGGTGCCATGGGATTAATGCAGGTCCTGCCCAACACCGGGGAGGAAATAGCTGACGATTTGGGCATCCGGGGGCCAATCAAGGAAGTACTGCTTGATAAGGAGTACAACGTGCAAATCGGATCAGCCTATCTGCAGGTACTTTTTGAGGAATTCGATGGTGCCAATGTACTGGTCTTTGCAGCTTACAATGCGGGACCCGGCAGATTGAACAGTTGGTTGAAAACACTCGGAAAGCCAGGTGAAAGCACTCATAGCATAATTGACTGGATAGAACACATACCTTATTCTGAAACACGGAACTACGTCATGAGGGTGCTCGAATCCATAACCGTATACCAACACCGATTCAGCAAAAGGGTTTCACCAATTCGTATCAGTTCACTTCTCTAGAGCCTGTAACAGAAGCCGAAAAGGTAACAAACGGCCTTGAATCATTGGAATCTTCGCCTTTTCCAGATAGTCTCTATAAAGATCTCAGGCTATCCTCCCAGAGCCAAGTAACCTATCATCCATGTTACCAGTCGGTAACATTCCTCCCCACCTCCATCTAAAACAAACATCAAATAACATTCTGTTGCAGGTATATTTGCCACAGAAAAAAAGAGAGAAAAATGCCTTAATGAATAAAATAAATCAGAACTTCAAAAGAAAATTCCCATGTAATAAGACTATTACCTGGCAGGAGAGTTATTCTGGAGTTGGGGCGTCTTCTCGAAGCAGGCCTTTTCGCTTGAGTTCTGCCCAAAATTCAGTCGGAATAGGAAAACTAAACCACTTTAAGTTGTTTTCAAGTTGCTCAACGGTTCGGGTTCCCGCAATAAAGCTCGGAATTACCGGATGAGCCACTACAAATTGAAGTGCTGCGGCAGCAAGTGGAATTTCGAAATCACGACAAACATCTTCAATATTACTGACTTTTTGCATGATCTCCTGTGGTGCTGGTGCATAATTATACTTCGCCCCCTCTATCGCACCGGTTGCTAAAATACCGGAATTAAAGCCTCCTCCCACGACGACTGCAGCATTTCTTTTTTCACATAATGGCAAGAAGGTGTTTAGCGAATCCTGCTCAAGTAATGTATAACGACCAGCCAACAAGAAGCAGTCAAAGTCTCTTGCCTCCAATGCCGCCTGACAGACTTCCCATTCATTGACCCCTACTCCTATTGCCTTGACAACACCTTCAGACCGAAGCTGTTCCAGTGCTTTCCATGCCCCATCCATAGCCTGCTTGAACACTTCCGGTTGTTGATCTCCTCGGGTAAACACATCAATGTCATGAATATAGCAAATATCCATCTTTTCCAAGGCCATTCTCTGGAGAGAATCCTCAAACGACCGCATTGTACCATCATAACTGTAGTCAAATTCCATGACATTTGCAGCTGCATTATTCCAAGGAAAAAAATCAATTTCGGATTTTCTTTTGGGCTTGAGGATGCGGCCAATTTTCGAAGAGAGGACAAAATCATCACGATTTTTCCAGCGTAACGAATGACCAGTCCTAAGTTCCGACAATCCGTGGCCATACATGGGTGCCGTATCGTAATACCTCACGCCCTGGTCCCAAGCCTCTTGGAACATAGCTTCAGAAGTTTGTTCATCGATTTCACGAAAAATATTTCCCACTGGAGCAGTTCCAAACCCGAAAGCAGTTACTTCCAGATCAACCCGCCCGAATTTTCGTTTTGCAGAAGGTTCCATTTACTTTTCCTCTCTTGCCGAATTAATCTTCGGAATTATAAGTTATGGTTATCACCAAAACTCATCACGCATGATCTTGGGATTGTTGCCATTTCTGGTAAATGTATTTTCCGGTCATCAAATCCAAATGTGCTCCTCCTCCATTCTTGAAAACCGTCACACTTTCTTCTGATTTTCTGGCAAATCTACCTGCTTGTATGTCGTAAAAATCTGCAACTACATCACCCTCTGACAGAATTCCGTTGGCCATTGGAATTGTCAGTTCACCGATATGACCTACCGTGGTTCCTCGGTAATCAACAAACAAATCCCCGATTTGAAGAATTTTGTCATCAGCCTCTCGCATCTCAGGTGTAAATGCCCCAATAAGATCGATATGGGTCCGTGGAGAAATCCAATCTCCCCTTAATACTGGTTCTTGGGACATGGTTGCACAACTGATGATATCGGACATCCCTGCAGCTTTCGGTAAATCTTTGGCATGGTTTATGACACAGAAATCCTGGTAATCTTCAATTAACTCCATAGCCCTGCTTCTGGTTCTGTTCCACACCATAATCTCAAGTTCCGGAAACCGAGTCAAGTATGCCTCAACCAATGACCTGGCAACGGTTCCTGCCCCGATAATAAGATATTTCTGAGGGTTGTGGGGAGCCAGCAGGGAAGCAGCCAAAAGAGAGTCTGCGGCAGTCTTCCACTTGGTAACTAGATGAAAGTCGATGACGGCTTCAGGTCTGCCGCTATCATTCGAGAAGATGGTCATCATACCATTAATGGTCGGGATTTCGTTTTTGGCATTGTCGGGATATATGGTACAGGTCTTGACTGCACTCCCCAAACCTTCAATCCATGCCAATCTGTTCAGCAAACGGTTGGAGCCCTGGACAAGTAAGTTATCCTCCAATTGAGGTTGGGGATATAGGTGCCCTTCCTGTAAGCAGACTGTCAATTCCGGCCATTTCAGAACCGTTTCAACAGATTTCCCTTCAATATGTATAACCAATACCAATCCTCCTTTTGCTATTTGGACAATACCCCTTTCAACATATGTTTCTTCTTTCCAAATCCGGGCACTCGGGAAATTTCAAATCCTGCTTTCATCATGTTTTCCCGAACCGATGATGCTGATGAAAAGGTTGCAAATGTACCTCCTGATTTGGTTCTGTCAGCAACATGTTGTAATAAGTCCTCTTCCCACATTTCCTGATTCGTACTTGGTGAAAATCCATCCAGAAACCAGCAATCCACCTTTTTGTTGAATGTATGAATTGTTTCCCTTACATCACCGACAATCAATTCAAAGGCAAGATTTGGAATTTCGATTTTGATTTTTCCTTTCTCCCATTCACTAAGAAATTCCCTGCATATATCCCCGATTGCATCAAACTCTTCAAGTGCCTCAGTTATTATCTTGCTTGGTAAGGGGGCAATTTCAAAAGAGGTGTATTGCAATATACTATCGGGACATCTTTCTCGCCAAAGCTGAAGGGCAACAAACAGGTTCAAACCGGTACCAAAGCCAAGTTCACCAATATGAAAGTTTTCTTTGAAGTTGGCTGGGAGATCATTGCCCTCGATAAAGACATGTCTTGTTTCCTCAATACCATTGGGGCTGAAAAAGATGTCCTGAAATCTTGCTGAACGCAACTGCCTGTCATTGCCCCAAAACAATTCCAGATAATCAGAATATTGTGGAGCACCTTTTTCTTTGGACAAACCCATCGTAACCTTTTCTTTTGGCAAATTCCCTTTATTCTACAATCGTTTCTATCAAATACTACAAAGAAGTTACATTAAAATGATCAAGCGGGAGTTGTCCAATTTCAGTGAGTAATGGAATTTTTGATCTGGAAATTGTGGGTATGGGAGTCTTTGGGCTTTCAATTGCCTGGGAATGTTCAAAGCGAGGAGCCCGAGTTAGTGTCGTCGATCATCAGCATTATCAAAGATCATCCAGCTATGGCCTAGTTGGTGCCTTGACTCCCCACGTCCCAGAACCCTGGGAGGCAAAAAAGCAGTTTCAATTTGACAGCTTGCTCATGGCTGAAGACTGGTGGAAGGAGGTGTATTTTACCAGTGATATATATCCACACTATTGCAGGTGTGGCCGCCTTCAACCCATCATGGATGAAAAGGGTTATGAACTTGCCAAATTGCGATCTGATGAGGCTCAAAATAATTGGAAAAGACAGGCCGAGTGGAAAATTGTACGTGCAGTTGATTGTGCCGGATGGAAGCCGAAAAGCCCAATCGGCTGGTTGATAGCCGATAACCTGTCTGCACGGATTAACCCCAGAATGGCCATCAAATCTCTTCGCAAGGCACTGATCAACAACAATGTACCTTTGATGATCCTAAACGGACAGGAAGAAACGAGGTGCGAATACCGTGTCCTTGCAACAGGTACAGCCGGATTAACTTCCCTCAGCAACGAGCTCGGTCTTCCATTGGTTGCCCATGAAAAGGGCCAAGCCATGTTGATAGACTACGATGCATCAGACCAACCCATAATTACAGGTGGAGGTATCAATTTAGTTCCCCAACCAAATGGATTGACTGCTGTTGGTTCTACAACCGAGAGATATTTCACGAATCCCTACAAGACCGACTACAGGCTTAATGAGCTATATTCCAAGGCTATTGAATTGGTACCCGAAGTCGCAAATTCCAGAATTGTTGAAAAATGGGCCCATGATCGTCCCAGATCAGTAACGAGAGCTCCTGTACTTGGTGCGCACCCAACCAGGAAAAATACCTTCCTGGCCAATGGCGGATTCAAGATAGGGTTTGGTTTGGCACCCAAAATAGCTGAGGTAATGGCAGAGTTGATTCTGAATGGAAACAACCTTATTCCCCATAAATTCTCACCTGAAAATGCCATTTCAGAGGCTGTTAGTCAGAAAGCCAAGGCAGATAAATAACAAACTCCTTAGGACCATAGTGATTGCGAGATGTTGCAATGGATCGGGTTGCAACAAAGTTTTCTGGAAAAATACATTTTGCAATTCTATTTTGTTTTCCTCAACGATACTTTATAATCTTGATCTAGTTAATTGGTGATGTGAATTACATCAGGTATTGACCCATTGAATTATCAATCAGATACATTCCTAAAACGAAAGGACCCAAGCCCATGAGCAAGTTACCAACATATATTTTCGAGCATAAGTTCAGCAAACCACGTGAACAGGTCTGGAAGGCCTGGACTCAACCCGAAATGCTGTCCCACTGGTTCGGGCCAAATGTTGAAACAATCATTCACAAGCTTGATCTCAGGGCAAACGGGTTCTGGTATTGTGAAATGAAATGGGGAGATAATTCCATGTACCAAAGTGGTGAGTATCTGGAAATCGTTCCTCCCGAGAAACTTGTCTGGCTTCATTCAACCACGGATGCGAACTGGAACATCATGGCTATGCCCAACAACTGGCCAAGAACAATGCATTCAACCATGACCCTTGAAGAATCCGATGGAGTGACAACACAAGTTCTGACCTGGGTACCCCATGAAGCAAATGAAGCAGAACTGGCCTGTTTTGAGAACGCCAAGGAGGACATGGGGAAAGGTTGGAGTGCCGGAATGAAACTCATTGAGGAAATGCTGGCCTAACGAAAGGGTGTATTCCTAAAAGAACAGATGTCCAGGTTGGAGGAAACGGCACTGTTGAGAAAAATCCTGCTTGAATGTGGGCTTGAAGAGGAAATCAAATGGAACAAACCATGTTTTACTCATCAAGGTAGGAATATTTGCATCATCCAGAATATGAGGGATTTCCTTGCTCTCCTGTTCTTCAAGGGCGTATTGTTGAAGGATCCCGAGGAACTGCTTGAGGTTCAGGGACCCAATTCCCAGTCAGGCTACAGGATGAGGTTTACAAGTCCCCAGGAGGTCCTTGCCATGACCCGCTGGATCAAATCTTTCGTTGAACAATCCATTGAAAACGAAAAGGCTGGTCGCAAGGTGGAACTGTCAACCCACCTCAATTATCCTCAGGAGTTGTGTGAACGCTTTACAAGTGATCTTGAATTGAAAGGAGCTTTTGATCGTTTGACACCGGGGCGTCAACGAGGATACATTTTGTATTTTTCACAAGCCAAGCAATCAACGACCAGAGCCAGAAGAATTGCCAAGTACAGATCAAGGATTATCGCGGGGAAGGGAATGCTGGACCGTTAATGGTTTCTCAATACAAAAGAGAGGTATATACCTTGTTTATCCCCTGTGCTTCCTTACTGATGTGAAACTTTGAAACCGACTGTTCACGAGCTTTCCTGCTCATGTTTTCCCGCAGTTTCCGATTTGATAGCAACTCTTTGGTGGCTTTGACCATTTCCTCCGAATTGTCAATCTCAATAACCCTGCCAATGTCCTTGCCAATCAATATGGGCCATGCACCGGTCATTGATGTAACAACCGGAGTTCCTGTAGCAAGTGCCTCGAAGGGTACCAATCCAAAACCCTCCGATCTGGAACAGGCGATGCAAAGTACCATGGATCGGTAGAGTTCATCCATTCCTTCGGTACCTTTCTCCCCTGAAAAAACTATCCTGTCATGCAGGTCTGCCCGTTCGATAATCGTGAGTAGATGTTGCTTGAATTTTTCATCCCTTGGTTTGCATAACCCGATAATGTTTGCTTTATAATTCTTTTGTTCAGGCAAGACTTTCAGCATCGTATCTACAAACAGGTCAACCCCCTTTGCGTGGCGAACCCTACCTACACATCCTATCCAGTCTCCTTCGCTGGAGTTTTTGCCTTCGGACTGTTTCGGGTCAGGAAAGTACCTTGTCGTATCGATTCCATGATGGATTTCGGCCGAGAATTTGTCCTGATCAAGAAAATTGTAGGTAAAGCTGGAAGTAGCAATAAGTGCATCCATCCTGCCCAGTAGCTTGAGGAACATTCTGCTATGATGGTGATTGGTTGCCGATGTAAAAACAATTTTCCATTTTTGCCCTAGAAAATCTCTCAGAAAGATTCCCAATACCATGTCTATTGCCCGACGGGCATGCAGGACACGATATCTGGCGATCCCATTGGGTTTCGAAAAACCCTTGATGATCAGGGATAGGATAGAGAATTTACTTTGCCCTCGATTCAAATCTCCCCAGTCCGCAATCCCGACATCCATCGTTTTCTCCTGATAGGGAATAAGGTCCTTGACAGTAGAGGAAACGCCGGTATGCCTCCTGTGCAAATTGGCAATAATCACATTTGGAAGTTCAGTTTTCATTGCTTGGACTGTTTTATAGGCGTTTTGTTTTTGGCTTCACCCAAAAGATGGATTGGAAGGGATCATCAATGAGACAGAACTGAAATTGCTTGCAAAATATTGTCGATAGCCTCATTCAACAACTCTTCCTGCTTGGCAAAACACAGACGAAAATAACCCTGACTACCGAATTCGCTTCCAGGTATCACAGCAACATGGGCATTTTCCAACAAATAATTGCAAACGTCGTGATCATTGGACAATTCACCAGTTCCAAACAGTTTCCGACATCCTACGAAAAGGTAAAAGGCTCCCTCTGGTTTATAAATATCCAGATATGGGGATTGTGACAATTTGCTGCAAACAAGATCTCTTGCCTTGGTATAATCGTGTAACCAATCCTTGAGGAACTCCTGAGAACCTTCCAGGGCAGCAACTGCTCCAACCTGACTTATCGATGAGGCGTTGGTCGTGGATTGTCCCTGAAGCTTGATCATTTGTCCAATGAAGTCACTTTCTCCAGCACAATAACCAATCCGCCAACCTGTCATGGCATATGATTTTGACAGGCCACTGACAGTCAGGGTTCTGGGGATCAAGTCGGGAGCAACCTTGGTCAGGCTGTTAAACTCTGCATCATCATAAATTATGGCTTCATAAATATCATCACATAAAATCGCTACTCGTTGGTGTTTTCTAAGGATTGTAGCGATTTCTTCCAGTTCGGATCGTACATATACCGCTCCCGTCGGGTTCCCTGGTGAATTCAGAATCAACCATCTGGTATTGTTCGTAATGGTGGATTCGAGTTGTTGTGCAGTTATTTTGAAACCAGCCACCTCTGGACATTGAACCAGTATTGGAGTTCCCCGGGCTATCTTGACAATCTCGGGATAACTTACCCAATAGGGTGCAGGAATAATGACTTCATCACCTTGCTCAAGTGAAACCATCAAGGCATTGAATATCAGTTGCTTGCCACCACAACCAACGACGATATTATCCAATTGGTAATCGGTTCCATTCAGTTTGTTGATGTGATCGGCAATCAACTTCCGTAAATGTGGTGTCCCGGCAACGGCTGTATACCTGGTTTTTCCTTCCAGGGCTCCGGTATATGCAGCCTCAATTATATGAGCCGGAGTATTGTAATGCGGTTGCCCCTCGGTCAGATCGATTACGTTTTTCCCCTCGGCAATCATATCCTTTGCCCGTTGGGCAAGCTTAATTGTCCCGGATACCCTTACCGAACTGATATTTTGATTGATTTGCAAGTATGTCTCCTAAATTTGATGGACAGAAAGATCAATCACCATCAAACCCATTATTGGGGATTGACCATGCCAATCATCAGGTAACAATTGTATTTACAAAACTCAACCTTGTTCCTCAGATGTCCTTCAAGCCTTTCCTTGAGCTTGTCGCGGGATTTATCCCTGGTCAATAGTCTGAAAATGGTGGCCATTGTACCCCTGATAAGTGGGTTCTTGTCCTTCAACTCGCGATCAATCCTGAAAATCGAACTGCCAATAAATTTGTTTAATTCCGACTCCAAATCAATGGAAGGTGCTACCTTGTCGGTAATATCATCCATGAATGCGATCTCCAATCCGGCCTTCTCGACTTCCTCATGAAACCTTGTAATGGCATGTCCTCCACCCACCGGACGATATTTTAGCTTCATTTGTTGTCCCTCGGGCGTTCGAAAGCAATCTGAAATCAAAATCAAGCCTCCCTGCCGGGTTACCTTTCGAGCTTTCCTGAGCGAAACCTCAAGGGGAATGTATTGAAAACTTTCGGAAAACAGGCAAACATCAAATTGCCGATTTGTCTCATACTCTTCAAAACCGAGGTTATGTACCGGTGTGCCTTGACCCATTTTGGCCTCACACCTTTTTGCCAGGGGAGGGCTGGGCACAACTATTTCAAGGTTGTGTCCAAATTTGCTTAGGGTCAGGGCCGTCTCACCGGCTCCACCTCCAACATCAAGTATGCTCAGATGTTCACCATCCGGTAAATGGGAAATGAGCCTTTCTGTATACAGTTCCTGAGCCTGCAAAAGGTTGCCGGCACAAACTTCAATACCCTCTTTCCAAATTCCGTAGTGAAGATGCTCCTTGCCCGTCAGAAAACGAACAAAATTTACACCCAAATCCAGACCGAGTGTTTTGGTATCGATTTTTCTGCCGGTTTTAATCAAATCTTTAAATCTATTTTGAAATTGTTCTTGATTTCTGGTTGATGGATTAGGTTTTCAATAATTCATATGCTCATGAAACTCATTGAAAATGCTTTTATATACCAACCGTTTGAATGGTACTATTTTTTTAACCAGTTGGCCTGTTTTCATCCATTGCCAATTTGAAAACTCGGGATGGGAAGTATTGATGTTTATTTGGCTGTCATTGCCAATAAAATCAAATAGAAACCATTTTTGTTCTTGGCCCCGATATTTTCCGCCCCAAAGATTCGGAATCATCTCAATGGGCAAATCATACATATAGGTGCCTTTGGTTTCCGCAACAAATTTAACCAGATCAGAGGAAATTCCCGTTTCTTCCTCCAATTCCCTGAGTGCTGCTGAATGGTTGTTTTCCCCCTCGTCAATACCACCTTGGGGCATTTGCCATGCATCATCAATTCCATCAATGCGTTGACCAGCAAATACCAGATTATCGCAATTGAGCAAGACGATACCGACACATTTCCTATAGGGAAGGTCTTCTACATCCTCAAGGTACAATGTTCCTCTCAAACTGGAGCTATTTCGAGCCTGGAACTTAGAATTTTCCTGATCCCAAGGCCTTGAAGCCGTGAATAAGGTCAATCGCATAACCAAGCTGGTTATCCGTCCTTCTCAATTCTTCCAAAGCTTCATTCAGTTGGGCCACCTCTTCCTGCTCTTCCTCATTGATGGGAATACCGTCATTTTCAAGGCTGTTATCATACTTGGCCTCCGAAAATAAATACCTTGAATCTTCTTCTTCCTCTTCAACTTCGACATATTGCCATTCCAGCAAAATATCCGGGGTTATGCCATTACCCTGTATGGATTTTCCTGATGGGGTATAATATTTTGCCGTAGTCATTCTCAAGCCGCCAAACTTCCGTTCGCTTGAGGAGTCCACACCCTTCTCACTGTCAAGGTCAATCAGGGTTTGAACAGATCCCTTGCCAAAACTTTGAGTGCCTATTACAGCAGCCCTTTCATTGTCCTGCAAGGCACCTGCGACTATTTCCGAGGCCGAGGCCGACCCACTGTTGATGAGGACTACAATCGGGATGCCATGTGAAATATCACCTTCATAGTAATCCCCGGCTTTAAAGGTATCGGCCTGGTCGTCCCTTCTTCTGATTGAGACAATATCACCTTCATCAAGAAAAAGATCGGTAACCCCTACAGCACTTTGAAGCAACCCGCCGGGGTTGTTTCGTAAATCAATTACCAAGCCTGAAAAATCATGGATATCTCCATATTCGGCAACTACTTCCTCAATACCCTCCTCAAGATTTGGAATGGCCTGATTACTGAAGGTCTTTACCCTTGCAATGATCACATCCCCTATTCGTCTGACCTCAGCGGCTTCGATCTGGATAATATCACGGGTAATTGTAACCTCGAATGGGTTATCTACATTCTCCCTCAGGATTGTAATGGTAATATCCTCCCCGGGAGGTCCCCTCATTCTGTCAACCGCTTCCTGCAGATCCATTTCCAAAACAGTCTTGCCTTCGATTTCTATTATATAATCTCCAGCTTGTATACCGGCCTCGAAGGCGGGTGTGTCATCTATTGGAGAAATGACCTTCACATAACCGCTTTCAGTTGTTACCTGTATACCCAATCCTCCGAATTCCCCCGAGGTTCTCTCCTCCATTTCCATCATTTCTTCCGGACTGATATAACCCGAATGAGGATCAAGAGAACTTAACATGCCATCAAGTGCCGCCTGAATCAATTCGGACTTATCCACTTCCTCGACATAAGAATTATCGATCCTGCTTAGCGTTTCGGAAATAAGCCCAATTTTTTCATAAATATTGAATTCCTCTTCATCGTTTGACTCTGCCCACATTGGTTGAAGAGGCATCAAAACAAGGAAAATTCCAGCCATTAAAGGGAATTTGGGTAATCGCAATCTAATCATGATCGTCCTAACTATTCGGAAAACTACGTGAAAATACAGGTCTATTTGTTTCCAAGAAAAATATAATTCTCTTTTCATAAGGTTCAATTAAAATATTTTTTATCACAACACGCACAACTCGTTACATCAACCTGTTTAAACATCGCATATCAGGGTATTACCTGTCATTTGCTCCGGTTTGTTCAAACACAGCAAATCCAGCAAAGTTGGAGCAAGATCTATCAAACTGCCACCATCCCTCAATTTGAATGATTTGTTGGGTGATACCAGAATGACCGGAACAGGATTTGTCGTATGTGCCGTATGAACTCCACCAGTTTCCTCGTCGATCATCATTTCACAATTCCCATGATCGGCTGTTACAATGAGTTCACCACAAACCGCCAAGATTTCCTCTGCTATAATGCCAAGTGCCTCATCGGTTGCTTCACACGCCTTGATGGCCGCAGCTAAACTCCCCGTATGTCCAACCATGTCAGGATTTGCAATATTCACTACGATCAAGTCAAAACCCTTGTTTACTGCCTCCTTGAATCCCCCGACAACTTCCCTGACTGACATTTCCGGTTCAAGATCATAAGTTGCAACCTTGGGACTGTTGGGCATGAAACGATTTTCTCCTTCCTCCATGGCTTCCTTGCCACCATTCAAAAAGAAGGTGACATGTGGAAACTTTTCGGTCTCGGCAATTCTCATCTGGGTCAGGTCATGCTTTGCCACCCATTCACCCAAGGTATTTTTGATCACAGTTTTCTTGAAAAGCGGTTCAATCCAATCCCTGGGGGGTGTGAAATAGTTGGCCATTGAAACTGCATGGGAGATGGCAGACCTATCTGTGACTTCAAATTCCTCAAAATTCGGATTGGCCAAGGAAGCTGACAATTCTCGCATACGGTCAGAACGAAAATTAACGAAAAACACCCCATCGCCCTCTTTCATTCCCATATAATTCCCTATGCAGGTAGGTTGGATGAATTCATCCGTCTCACCTCTGGCAAATGATTCTTCAATACATTCCTGGCCAGAAGATGAACGAAATCCCTGGCCCATCATAATGACATCCCAGGCTTTCTTTATTCGTTCCCAGCGATTATCCCTGTCCATCGCAAAATACCGCCCCGATATGGTTGCAAGTTCGGCCAAACCCTCAATTCCCTCAAGCAGACGCTTGATGTCCTGACCAGCATTACCTGGTGGAGCATCCCGGCCATCCGTAATGGCGTGAACCTTAATCTTGACATCATAAGCGGCAAGTGATTTGACCGAAGACACCAGATGACGGTTCAGCCCATGCACCCCAACATCGGATACAATCCCGATGACATGTACCGTATTGCCTGTTTTCCTTGTGGTCCTGGCCAGATTGACCAAGGGTTCCATCAACTCGAACTCTCCCATCTTGATGGCCTGATTGATTCTCTGAACCTCCATCGGTATGACACGACCTGCGCCAATATGAAGATGCCCAACCTCGGAATTGCCAATGCTTCCCGGTGGCAATCCAACCGCTTCACCATGTGTTACCAGTTTGGAATTGGGACATTGGGACATCAGGCGATCAAAATTCGGGGTTTTGGCTAGGGCCACGGCATTTCCTTCAACATCCGATCTCAACCCCCAACCATCAAGGATACATAAGGCGACCTGTTTTTTCATTTATTTTCAATTCCAAGGAAATATTTCATTGTGAACTAGAATTTCATTGATTACGCACAACTCTCAGTGACCTTGAATGATTCAAAAAAACCTGAACCCTTGCCGATGAAGCAGTACAGGTAAATCTTCAGGTGTTTTGAATATGTTTGCAGCAGGTTTTTTGTAGTGATGCGCAAGTCTTTGGAAGATATAAGGGAATCATCCAATATCTTCAACGCGATTGTGGATAACTTCAAACCAGATTTGCAAGCAATTACTTGTGATAAGGCAATCCCGATAGAATTGAGACCGCCCGGTAAAGCTGTTCAGCCAACATTACCCTTGCCAGCCGATGCGGAAATACCATGGGACCAAAGGAGAGGGTAAAGAATGGGGTGAATTCCGGCAACTGGTTTTTTCCCTGATCACCTCCAATTGCAAAGGTCAGATCACCTATTTGTTCATCACGCCATGAAGCTATCTTGATGGCAAATTCCCTGCTTGACAACTGCTGCCCCCTTTCATCAAGCAGGCACACAGGGTTCTGGAGGCATTTGGGCGAACGCCTCCTGCCACCTGTTTTTTCCGGTTCAATTTCCACAACCTCAATGTTGCCAAACCCCTGGTTTCGCCCCAACTTCGCGAATCTGTCCAGGTAATTTTCCGTTAATTCCAATTCAGGGCCTGGCCGTATTCTGTTGACGGCCAAAATTGTAATATTCATATATTATCTTTGGCCCCAGACTCAGTCGGCATCCACAGTTTTTCAATTTGGTAGAAATTCCGTACCTCAGGCCGGAACAAATGTATGATTACGTCTCCTGCATCAATCAAAACCCAATCTCCACCTTCTTTTCCTTCGATTGTGGTCTGTATCCTGAACTGCTGTTTCAGGGACTCGAGCAATTTTTCCGATAGGGACACGACCTGGCGTTTAGACCTGCCAGAAGCAACAACCATGTAATCGGCGATGGTTGATTTACCTCGAAGATCAATTTCAACGGTTTCCTGAGCCAAATTATCGTCCAGAACTTTCAAGACAAGTTCCAGAAGATTTTCTGAGCTGGGTAGGGGGGCAGTGCTTGGGGATGGGATTGACAGGATGGATTTATCTAAATCCGCTTCTTTTTCTTGGGTCAGCGTATAAATCTCCTTAATGTCCTATTGGATTCATTCAAAAAAACCAACTTTCAACAAAATATTCCAGAATAATTCACAAACAGGCAAATTGTTTTGATATTGCCATTTTATTTTCTGTAACAAGAAAAATGCAAGTGATTAAATGGAATCGAAGATGTCATGAATCAAGTTGATCCGGTAAATCAAAAAAACGGAACTTCACCTGTTAGAACATCTCGAAACTTGTCCATATCAATATTTCCTCCTGATAGAACTACACCTACAGACTTGCCTTTCATCAGATCCCTTTCCTGAATCAATGCAGCCAATGGAGCAGCACCGGCTCCCTCCGCAACATTATGTGTGGTACTAAATAGGGTTCGAATCGCTTCTACTATGTCTTCATCCGTAACACTCACAATTCTTTCCACGCCCCTTGAATAAATTTCAAATGCCTCCTTGACGGGAACCCTTACCGCCATGCCATCGGCGAAGGTATTTGCCGAGTTGGTTTCGACCAGTTTTCCGGCCTCAACAGAAAGTTTGGCTGTTTGGGCATTTTCGGAAACAACACCTACAACATTTGTTTTCAGTCCAAGAGCATCACGTACTGATATTACACCACAAATCCCTGAACCACACCCGATGGGGACATAGACGGTATGCAAATCTGGATTGCTTGTAAACAGTTCCAATGCGTAGGTGGCCACTCCACGGACTATTTCCTTGTGATATGATGGTACAAAATACAATCCTTCATCGTCGGAAATTCGCATTGCCTCGACCCTGGCTGTGTCAAAATCATTTCCGTATTCTATAAGGTCGGCCCCAAAACTATTCATGGCCTGGTTTTTTTCAAATGAATTGCCATGGGGAACCACAATTCTGCAAACCAACCCATGTGCCTTGGCAGCTCTGGCCAGACTTTGTCCATGATTACCTCTGGTTGCGGATATAATACCTTTTGTTTCAGGTTCCATTTTTCGCAGCCAGTCAATAAAGGTTATACCACCCCGTACCTTGAAGGCCCCTATGGGTGTATGATTCTCATGCTTTACCGAAATCTCAACACCAGTTAAATTTTGCAGCCCTGGCCATTGGATCAGGGGAGTTGGTGGCATTGATTGATAAATCAATTCACTGGCTGCAACCAATTCCTCTTTCTTAAACAACATTTGATCTACCTAGCGAAATAATTTGAGTTAATCATTTTCTGCCGAAGTATTATCTTCGATTTCTGCAGAAGCCTGATCTTGATCTTCAACTGCCACCTGTTCGCTTTCGATATTACCTTGAATGATTTTGGCAATGTGCTTCTTCAAGGATTCCGAGGCTAGGTCAAATGGCGACTTGCCCTTGAAATTTGGGAGGTAAGGGTCGGCACCAGAATTTATTAGAAATTCAACTGCAGAATGGTTTGAGTTCATTCGCACGATTTTGTGCAGGGGTGTGTTCCCGAGGGAGTTTTGGGTGTTTGGATCGACACCAACCGAAATCAACTTTCTCAATAATTTCATATTGATTTTATTCGTCTTCAACATGGCCAACAACGTGGTGTTCTTCAAACGATCCACAACCTTTGGATCATTGCCATGATCCAAAAGGGCTTCCAACAATTCCAAAGGGCAATGAGCATTGGTTACTGCCCTGTGTATCAGGGGAATACCATCCTTGCTTTCTTCTTCGGCAGGAATTCCGAGTCCAAGCAGATAGCTTAATACCTCACCCTTGTAGGCATTTCTTACCGCAGTATGGATGAGGTTATTATTCGTATTTTTGGTTCGGACATGGATGTCTCCTCCATGTTGAACCAGCAGGCTTGCTATTTCAACTGGTATGTATGGGTTTTGGACAGCCCAGTGCAAAGGGGTCAGTCCTGTTTTCTCGGTTGCATTGATCTCGGCACCATGTTGTAACAGAATTTCTATGACCTCCTTGTGTTTCGTACATCTGGCAGCCCAGTGCAAGGGTGTAAAGCCCTTGTTTGAATCTACTACATTAACTCCCTGATTTATACACCTTTCAACATCTTCAACACCTGCCTCCCTGAAGAAACCCTTGGATCCCCAATTGTCCGAATGAAGTGTTTGCAGTTTCTTGAAAATTCTGTTACCGGCAATATTGGGGTTGGATTCCTTGGCCAGATCATAGGGTAAATTCCCGTTTTTGTCGGTCAATCCAGTCATGGCACCATAGGAAAGAAGGGTTTGTATTACCTCCGGATTGGAATTCTTCATGGCCGCAAGGTGAAGTGGAGACAATCCTTCTGAATTGGTGGCATTAACCTCTGCCTCCAATTCAAGAAGTATCTTGATTATCTCAGGCTTTTCATTTGCCGAGGCTGCTGTGTGAAGTGGTGTGTCACCATTTTTGTCCTTGTTGTTTATCTTAACGCCATTATCCACAAGTATCTGAATGATTTCGGGATTGATACTATTTGCTGCTGCAATATGAAGAGGGGTTAAATCACTCGGGGTGTTGTGTTCAATTGACGCCCCTGATTTAAATAATTCCTTGATTATTTCGGGATTTGAATTATAGGCAGCAGCCCCGTGCAAGGCTGTTAATCCATTGTTCGAAACCGAATCGATTGGTACATTGGCATCGACAAGAGTACTGATTATTTCGGGATTTGAATTATAGGCTGCAGCCCCGTGCAAGGCTGTTAAACCTTTCGAGGATTTTTGCTGAACATCTGCACCAAGTTCAATCATGAATTTCAGAATATCTGGAGATGTATTGATGATGGCAAACCAATGCAGAGGTACCAGGCCATGACTGTCAACCTTATTCAGATCGGCTAGGTCAGAATAATGCGATCTGATCATTTCCACCTGCTTGGTGTAATAGATAGCATGGTTCATAATATCACACCTTGAATTACACTTGATAACACATGATCAGGATCTGACCAATTGGCTGTAATCGGCAACCATCTGCTTGGCAAGTTTCCCTACTTCAAAATTGTACTCCCTGATCTGTCCGACCGGCTCAACTTCTGCTGCAGTACCTGTTAGCCAGCATTGCTCGAAATCTTCCATTTCTGAAGGCATTATATGGCGTTCGTGAACCTTGATATTTCTTTTTTTCAACAATTCCAGAACTGTCTGTCGTGTTATGCCATTGAGAAAGCAATCCGGCAGGGGGGTATGGACCTCACCATTTTTTACAAAAAAGATGTTGGCCCCGGTAGCCTCGGCTATATAACCGCGATAATCAAACATCAAGGCATCAGTAAAACCTCTTTTTTGAGCCTTGTGTTTGGAAACGGTGCAAATCATGTAAAGTCCGGAAGCCTTGGCATGGCTTGGAATGGTTTTTTCACTTGGTCTCTGCCAATCGGAAATATCCAGCTTGATACCCTTGATTTCACTGGAATCATCGCTGCCATAATAACGCCCCCACTCCCATGTGGCTATGGCTAGGTTGCACGGATTTTTTTGGGAAGCTACTCCCATATCCTCACCAACTCCTCGCCATGCTACGGGTCGGACATAAGCATCCGACAATCCATTGAGATTCATTACATCAGACTTGGCCTTTTCGATTTCCTCGGGAGTATAGAGTATATCTATGTCCAGTTGACGGGCGGATTCAATCAATCTGAGCGTGTGCTTGCGATTGGCAAATATTTTACCGCCATAGGCCCGTTCACCTTCAAACACAGAGGAACCATAATGCATTGCATGGGTTAAAATGTGGACATTGGCAGATCTCCAAGGAATGAACTCCCCATTAAACCAGATATATCCATCCCTGTTGCCATAACCAGTATCTTCAGAACCTGTGGACATTTCCTTCCCCCTTGTAAAACTCTTCGCAAAGAAATGAGCAAAATAATTTTCTGTGTTTCTTGTCTTTCCGATTTGCTTATGTATTTACTATTGAATATAAATGTCAATAGGGTTTACCTATTTTATGTCAACAATGCTTACTTTTTTTTATTTATGACCGACAATGAAAACCGTTCCGGCGGCAACAAACTGCTTTACCTGACAGACAAGGAAATTACCAAGGGAATTGAGGCCATGATGTTTGCCTATCGTGGTTTTACGTCTGATCCTGATGAAATCCTTGCCCGATATGGTTATGGCAGGGCCCATCACAGGGCATTGCATTTCATCCAGAATAGGGAGGATATAAATGTATCCGATCTTTTGAAGATACTGGCCATATCAAAACAATCTCTCAACCGTGTATTGCGTAGGTTGATTGAGGATTCCTTTGTTGAAGCCCGTCCTAATCCAAAGGACCGGCGTTCCAAAATACTTTATCTTACCCCTTCGGGAAAAATACTTGCTGATGAACTTGCCAGGGTCCAGACCAATCGTGTCAGAATGGCCTATCGGGCAGCTGGCAATGAGGCGGTTCTGGGGTTCCGCAAGGTCCTTGAAAACCTGATAAACCCGGAGTACTCAAAGCAGGATCAGGACTATGAATAGTACCGTATTCGAAGACGCAAGATCACCCCATATACTATTTGTCGAGGATGATAACAAAATCAGTGAGCTCCTGAAACTTTACCTCAACAAGCATGGCTTCAACTGTTCACTGGCAAGTAATGCCCAGCAGGCCAGGGAACTCCTGTCCACCTTTCGATTTGACCTGTCTCTTGTTGATATCATGCTGCCCGGGGAGGACGGTGTTTCTTTGACCAAACATATCAAGGAGTCAACGGAAACACCTGTCATAATTCTTTCTGCCAAATCCGAGGTAGAAAACAGGATAACCGGTCTTGAAGCCGGAGCTGACGATTATGTCATGAAACCTTTTGATCCCCAAGAGGTCGTGCTGCGGATCAAGGCAGTAATTAGAAGAACTCCCTATGAAAAAATCAGGATGGTTTCATTTGGCCGTTTCGAGTTTGACCTTTTTAGGGGCGAATTAACCTATGATGGTGATGGCATTCTCTTGAGTGATGCCGAGCGAAGCATTCTGACCATTCTGGCTTCAAGATCCAATCAAACAACCTCCCGCGAAGTAATCTGCCGCAAGGCTTCGGCCAACGGGGAGTATATAATCGATCGTACCGTAGACTTGAGGATATCGAGATTGCGGAGAAAACTCCTTGATGATCCCCAAAACCCCAGATACCTTAAAACCGTCAGAGGCAAGGGTTATGTATTGGTTCCCGATCAGGTTGAAATTGATACCTGAATTTGGATGATAGATATTCAGTGAACCACGAATTATTGAAAGTTTTGATGTAAAGAATTTATAACGATGAACACCGTCCTGTTTTCACATAACGATTGTACCAGGCATATTACGCCAAGGGGGCACCCGGAAAGAGTCGAGCGGTTGGAACGGCTTGAAGATGTCTTCAATCAACCTGAATTCTCGGCCATTGAACGCTTGGATGCTCCCTTGTGTGAATTGGACCGCCTTACCCTTGCCCACCCCCAGAGTTATGTAGATCAAATCCAAAACCTGGAGCCTGTCCATGGATTTGCCTATATTGATGCGGATACAAGCATGAGTAAAGGTTCCTGGAATGCTGCCCGACGAGCAGTTGGTGCAATCGTTCAGGCAACTGACATGGTTTTCGAGGGAAGTGCCAAAAATGCCTTTTGCGCAGTCCGACCACCGGGACATCATGCCGAAAAAACACGAGGTATGGGATTTTGCCTTTTTGGTACTGTCGCCATCGGGGCCTTGCATGCCATTCAAAAGCATGGTCTTGAACGGGTGGCAATTCTGGATTTTGATGTTCATCACGGCAATGGTACGAGTAACATTCTTTGGGATGAGAAACGCATCCTGTTTGCCTCCACGCATGAAATGCCCTTGTATCCCGGCTCGGGATATGAGTCTGAAAGAGGGTCATTCGATCAAATCATCAACAAACCACTAGGAACTGGTACAGGAAGTGCAGAGTTTCGGGCAGCCATGAACCCCATCATTGATCGCATGGATAAATTCAAGCCGGAGTTGATTTTCATTTCGGCAGGTTTCGATGCCCATTATGACGATCCGCTTGCCTCGCTCAGGTTGGATGAAGAAGATTTTTACTGGGCGACCGGGGAAATGAAGGACCTGGCCAGGGTACATTGCAAGGACAGGTTGGTTTCTTCCCTTGAGGGAGGATACAGTATTCTGGGTCTCACGACTTCGGTGAAGGCTCATCTAATGGCTTTGATGGAATAATATTTATGAAAGAAACACAAGAATTGCTGAAACTGGACAAGGATGAAATCTACGCCTTGAGCTTTGAAGATGCATTGGAAAAATTGGAACATGTCGTCAGTTTACTCGAGAAGGGCAGTGTCTCGTTGGACGAAGCAATCAAACTCTATGTTTTGGGAACCAAGTTGCGAAAGCATTGTGATTATACCCTGAGGGAAGCTCAGAAAAAGATAGACGAAATTTCCCTGGAAGAACCCGAAGCCGGTATTTCCTGACAGGAATCGAAAAGGAATTGCAGTCCTAATCATGGTCGTGGAACAAAATGAACATGAGAAACGATACAACCAGTTGATACTGGAAGTGATGGATATGAGCTATCACCAGGCCGAAGACAGGTTAAGGGAAATATCCCAGATTCTTGGTGATCCCGGTATTTCCGTTGATGAAACAACCCAATTATTGAGATATTCCAGACATCTTGCCGATTATTGCAAGTCCTTTCTGGAACCTGATACCAGCCTACCCCTGGTTATTGTACAGGATAAAACCGGTAATCCGGTAGGTCTGCGCAACCTTGACCTTGTTGAAGACTAAATGAGAGTATCAATCCGTCATGGCTGAATTCACCGGTTATCTGGCAGAGGTGGGAAACAGAATAGGTGCAACCCTCGGTGAAATTTGTTCTGAATTACCTCGTAATTCGCTGATCCCTCCCATTGAACATACCTTGGACGGAGGCAAACGATTTCGTGGTTTTCTCGTGGTTGAGAGTGCCAAAATAAATGGTTTAACGGGCAAGATTCCAGAATACGTGGCGGCAGCCATCGAATGTCTTCATGCATACTCACTTGTCCATGATGACCTACCTTGTATGGACGATGATCCTCTAAGGAGGGGCAAACCAACGATACATACGAAATGGAATGAGATGACTGCCGTTCTGGTGGGTGATGCCCTGCAAACACTTGCCTTCGAGATTTTATCCGATCGGAACAGGATTCCTGAACCCGACATCAGGGCTGAACTTGTTTACTCCCTAGCCCGTGCATCAGGAGTTTCAGGCATGGTTTTTGGCCAGATTCTGGATATGGAAGCCGAATCCAACCCTCATGCCGCAACGGTAGAGGATATAACCATACTCCAGCAGAACAAAACTGGTAAACTTATCGGCTTTTCCTGTGAAGCAGGAGCAATTTTGAGTCGAACTGACCCGACCAATCTTCTAGGTTATGCAGCCGCACTGGGATTGGCGTTTCAAATTGCTGATGACTTGCTGGATATTACAGGTAATGTCGAGGATGTTGGCAAAACCCTCGATAAGGATTCATCGCAGGGCAAACATACCTTTGTCTCACTGCTTGGGGAGGAGGGAGCCCGCAATCTAGCCAGAGAGCAAGTAGAGGAGGCTGTTTCGTATCTTGAGCCCTATGGGAACAAGGCCAATATGCTAGTCGAGGCTGCAAGATTCGCCATAACGAGAACAAAATAACCGCACCCAGGTTGCAATTACGCAACAATCGATTTCATGCCTCGTCCAGAATTGAAGTGACAGGAATAAATCATCCCGTATTTGAACTGATTTGGCTATCTGCATCAGGATCAATGCCGATAAACCCACCGACCTGCTTTTCCCAATGCTGACTGAATACTCCTCCCTTGGCAAGCAGAACATCAACAGTACCCTGCTCGACGATATTCCCCTCATGCATGACAATAATGCGGTCCATACGTAATATTGTGGATAACCTGTGAGCTATGGCAATGACCGTTTTTCCCTCGATGATTTGTCGCAAGGCATCCTGGATGTATTCTTCGACCGTTGAATCCAATGCTGATGTGGCCTCGTCCAGAACCATGATCGGGGCATCTTTTAAAACCGCTCTTGCCAAGGCAATTCTTTGCCTTTGACCCCCGGACAATTTTACCCCCCTTTCACCCAGATGGGCATCATATCCCTTGCGGCCAAAACGATCCTCCATGTTGATGATGAACTCATGAGCCTGCGCCTTGATAGATGCCTCTACAACCTCATCCCGATTTGCCTTTGGATTGCCATAGGCAATGTTTTCCCAAGCTGATCTATTGAACATGGCAGTTTCCTGGGTTACCATGCTGATTTGATTCCTCAGGCTTTCCTGAGTTATATTGCGGATATCAGTACCGTCAATCATGATGGCTCCCCCTTCAGGATCATATAATCTCATCAACAGAGTGACCAGGGTCGATTTCCCGGCACCGGATTCCCCGACAAGTCCGATGTGTTCGCCAGCTTTGATTTGAAGATTAATATTGGTAACTCCACCAATTTCCCTCCCATACCGGAAAGAGACTTTCCTGAATTCTATACTACCCTTCAGCCCTGCAACCTCCTTGGCCTGCGGTGCATCAACGAGCTGATGTGGATGGGCCAGAGTTCTCATGCCGTCTTCGGCTTCACCAACATTGGAGTAAATTGCCATCAGTACAAAGCTAACCCAACCTGACATTTGAGCAATCCTGATGGCAACCGAACCCGTTGCGGCAATATCTCCTGTTGTGGTCATGCCATTTGACCAGAGCAGAAGGGTACCGCCAACCAGAATAACCGGAAGCAATCCCGAAAGCAACATCAGGAAATATCTGAAGGAAGAAGCAACCAGACCAAATTCCGTGGCTTTCCCGCGAAAGTTTTCCAATGCATCCAGAGCAGCCCGATCCTCATGCTGGTAATGGGCAAAAAGCTTGACTGTTCTTATGTTCGTTAACGTGTCAACAATCTGGCCGGAAAGCATTGATCGGGCACCTGCCCTGCTGGCAGATTTTTTTCTGATTCTGGGCAAGAACCAACGAATGAGGAAAACATAACAGAAAAGCCAGACTATCAGCGATATGGCAATCCTGTAATCAATTGAAACGAGAAGCAGGAATGATCCCACCAATGAGGCTATGGCAAACGAAATCACGTTGACAAATTCATTGACCGTATCCGAAATGGCCCTTGATGCCTGCAGTTGCTTCTGGGATATTCTACCGGCAAAATCATCATCAAAAAATGAAATCGCCTGATCCATCGTATGGCGATGGAGTCTTGAAAGAACCAATGAATTTATGTTCGGGTTGATCAGGACCGAATTGATATAGGAACTTCCCCCAAAGGCGAAGGGTCTTACCACCAGAAAGAAAACAACGGCACCGCCAAGAAGTAGGACATTGTCAGTAAAGATGTTGTTCAGGTCCGTTGATACCGCACTGTCAATGACCAACCCCAGTATCAAGGCGGAAAATACCTCCAGAGAACCCGCCAGCATGGACACCACAAAACCAATGGAAATCAGTGGAAATGACCCTTGCAGGCACCACAAGTAAAACCGGCCCAGGGTTTGTGGTGGTTCTCCCTCCGAATACTGGTATGGATTGATCAACTTACCGAACAACAAGACCCTACCATGATTTCAACCACTCGCATTAGTTTCCTTGTCTTTCAATATACCAATTTCAGCAGGGCAGATTTGGATACCTCAAAACCTGATGCAATCCATACCTTTTGCAATTCCTTGAGTTTGTCACCCAATTCCTTCCCCTCATATCTTGTTCCCAAATCCTTTGCCTTGACAGGAAATTCCTGACTTGCTGCAAAATCAACCCTTGACCTGAAGTCTGAGGGGATTCCCTCATTACCCAGTATGGCCCTGATCAGGATTATATCCTCAGTTGTTCCTTTGCCAAACCGATAAGCCAACTCTTCGAGTGAACATTCGTTATCCTTTGAATATTGTAACAATATGTCAAGTTTTAAACGTTCAACCCTTGTTAAATCCAATTTACAATTCTCTGTGTTGATATTCAGTACTGCAAGACTGGTAATGGGATTGGGTTCAAACTGGTGTGCCCGCTCCATATGTTCCAGTTTCTCGTGTTTCAGGGCCTGACCTTCCGGGAAGAACCAGTGCCAACTGGGAGTAGTCTCCCATTCCTTGAGACACCAATAGAGAGGCCTTGTGGATAGAATACGAAATATTTCGTATCTGATTCTATTTCCGGATAGCAACCCGAGTTTTTCGGCCTGAAACTTTCGCATGGCAGCCAAACCTTCGGAATCACAACCCCTGGCAGGATCACCATAAATGGCACTGAACCGAAAAAAACGCAATATGCGTAGATAATCCTCATTGATTCGATTAACCGGATTACCTATGAATCTAACCCGTTTTTTCTCAAGATCCTTCAATCCTCCCCTAGGATCATGTATTTTTCCTTCATAGTCTGCATAAAGTGCATTTATGGTAAAATCCCTGCGGGAGGAATCCGTCTCCAAATCCGTCGCAAAACGGACCTCGACCTTCCTGCCATAGGCCTTGATATCCTTGCGAAAGGTGGTAATCGATACCCCGTTTGTTCCCACCACCAAAGAACCAAATTCAACCCCTATCGGTTTGAAACCGATTTTTTCACGATTGAACATTTCCTTCATCTCGGTCGGAGTGGCATCAGTTGCCAAGTCAAGATCGGAAGGGGATCTTTGCAGGATACAGTCCCTGACACACCCACCAACAAAATACAGTTGAAATCCTTCATCCCGGAAAAGCTTGAACAACCCTACCAGAAACTGATCATTTTGCCAAAATCGTTTTATTCGCATCGTTCGTTGAGATGTCTGGCAAGACCATTGAGTATTCTGGCCGTAGCTCCCCAGATATGATAATCATGGTAATTGAGCCCAATGTATCTGTATTTTTTCCCGTCCCTCATTATGGATTCAATACGGTAGTTTGTTAAATCCATCAGAAAGTCCAGTGAAACCTCAAAGATTTCTGCAACCTCCTCGATTTGGGCCATAGCGTCAAACAGGGGGTCCACCTTACCAACGAACGGAGTAATCCTGAAACCGGTTACCGTTTCATGGGGAGGACATACCCCAAGAACTTCAACCTGTGCGGGATCCAATCCAATTTCCTCTTTTGCTTCCCTCAGGGCAGTTCCCAACTCATCACGATCCCAGTGTTCGGCTTTTCCACCCGGAAAGGAAATCTGTCCAGCATGGTATTTGAGATGACTTGAACGTCTGGTAAATATAACCATTACCCCTTCGGGCCTGCTGACAAGAGGTATCAACACGCTGGCCGGTCTTTTGGCCCGTGGAATATGTTCAAGCAGACCTTCATTGAGCATGTAATCCGAAGATCCTCCCCTGTAGGTCTCCAAACCGTAGCTAATCTGGTCAAATGTCAGGTGAAGAGACAATGTAAAGCCCTAACTCCCCAACCCGAAAAGTTGTCTTTGAATATTAATGATTTCAGCATTTTGCAAAACTAACGTATTTCCAATCATTGGGGCCTTCAGTATTCCTTTTCAGCCAGGTAATTCTCGAACTGACCGGGATCGGATAAATTGTCCTGTGGACATACTGATGTATGGATTCCAAATACAACCCCCTTGGTATCATTCAGTTTCCTGAGGGTTTGACGCTCCACCCTAGCCCACTTTTTACCTGTATTGTCCTTATCTCGCCTATGATTCATGCTTCTTGGCTGGTGGAGATCGGGATTGGTGTAAGAAAGATAATTCCCTCGGTAAATAATCCTGTCGGGTTGTAGATTATCAAACATCCGCTGGACCACCATGGCAATACGATCATTGTACTGGGGTACTGGATCATGAATTGAGGTGAGTGGCAAGCCCATTTTTTCAGATAGGAGCCAACTTGCCGGAAAACACAATATGGCACCAACCAGGACATGTTGATCACCACCATTGTGTAGCAGGCACAAATCTTCCTGGACCAAACAGCCCGCAACGATCAGGGGATGATCATCGTATAATCCAATGATTTGTCCATCAGGTCTTGTGACATGATCCTTCCCCCAAATATAATCCTCAACATCCTGAAGTGCTTCACAAATGGTTTGTAGCAATTCCTCGGCGATGAGGTCTCCCTCCTCAGTACAATCGAAAACCAGACCTCGTTTGGTCTTGATCAGGTGATCCCTGTACTTCATTTGCCTGTCAAATGCATCATCACGAAACAACCATTCATGCGGTTCCAATGGGTTGATTCCCGGCAACCTTCTGGTTTTTTCCTTGACCCAAGGTTCAAAGGAAAGATTTTCTTGACAAATTTCGTGAAACTCGTGAAGCATCGGTTTTATAAACAAGGAAATATTGGAGATTTTATTTGTAAACCTGCTTGTACCAGATTCCATATGATAAGGGAATTCAAATTAGGGAGAAATATTTATGGACCAGGAACATTTTTCAGCCACACGTAAAATAGATCCTTCTAAGGGTACCCACCTGAAGGACGGTACAATCAATGACCATGACCGAATTGAAATTGGACCAACCCTGCTTGCCTTCAGGGAATGGGAAGAGGCCGGCCTGGAACTGCCAAACCTTGAAAGGATGCGGAATCACAGGTGGAAAAGACTTATCCAGCACATTATTGATCGTGATTATGGCGGTTTATTGCTTTTTGATCCCCTGAACATTCGTTATGCCACAGATTCAACCAACATGCAATTGTGGAATACCCACAATCCATTTCGGGCCGTTCTGTTATGTGCCGATGGCTATATGGTTATCTGGGATTACAAATCCTCCCAGTTTCTTGCCTATTTCAATCCCTTGGTTCAGGAGGTAAGAACCGGAGCATCACTCTTTTACTTCACTGTTGGTGATGGCGATGAGAAACGTGCCGTAAAGTTTGCCAGTGAAATTGATGAATTGATCAAGGAGCATGGTGGCAACAACCGCCGGCTTGCTGTCGATAAGATCATGGTTTCAGGCTTGCGGGCCCTTGATAACGTTGGTTTTGAAGTTATGAACGGCGAAGAGCTTACGGAAAAATCCCGTTCGATCAAGGGACCTGATGAAATTCTGGCCATGAGATGTGCAAGCCATGCCTGTGAAGTTTCCGTTAAGGTCATGGAAGATGCTGCCAAGCCAGGCATGTCGGAAGATGAGATCTGGTCAGTATTGCATGCCGAAAACATCAAGCGGGGTGGTGAATGGATCGAAACGAGACTGTTGGCAACCGGACCGAGAACCAATCCCTGGTTTCAGGAGTGTGGACCCCGAAAATTGCAAAACAATGAAATCCTGGCATTTGATACCGACTTGGTTGGATGCTATGGCATCTGTACGGATATTTCGCGAACCTGGTGGATAGGCGATCAAAAGCCTCGGCAGGACATGATTGATGCGATGAAGCACGGGGTTGAGCATATCCAGTACAACATGCAATTGCTGCAACCCGGAACCCATTTTGATGATTTGACATTCAAGAGTCATCGGCTTGATCCTATCTATCAAAAACAAAAATATGGTGTTCTGATGCATGGTGTTGGTCTCTGCGATGAGTGGCCCGGTATCAACTATCCGGATGGTTATACGAAGGGTTCCTTTGATTATTGTGTTGAGCCGGGAATGGTTTTCTGTGTCGAGGCCTTGGTCAGCCCTGAAGGTGGCGACTTCTCCATCAAGTTGGAGGATCAGGTACTGGTCACTGAAAATGGCCCTGACAATCTGACAACCTATCCCTTTGACAAAGCCCTAATGGGAGAAACCTGAGGGTAATTGTTTCTGATTAACTCTAATTTCCATAGTGAATGCATAACGATGCGGCCGTAGTGATACGGATCAAAAACGGTAAACTGGGGTTACATTTTACCTTTCAGTGTATATTTCCCCCTTGTCGGTTTGATATGGAACAGGCAATTTCATTTGTGGGTTAATCACTTCTGGGAATCGTTATGAGCAAAATAAACAAGGTGGTATTGGCTTATTCAGGCGGTTTGGATACGTCTATAATCCTGAAATGGTTGCAAACACAATACGAGGCTGAAGTCGTAACCTTCACCGCTGACTTGGGCCAGGAGGAGGAGTTGGACGCTGCAAGGAAAAAGGCCGAACTGTTGGGAATCAAGGAAATCTTCATCGAAGATTTGCGCGAAGACTTTGTAAGGGATTATGTATTCCCGATGTTCAGGGCCAATACCCTTTATGAGGGATTGTATCTGCTGGGTACTTCGATCGCACGACCACTGATTGCCAAAAGGTTGGTTGAAATCGCCGCAGAAACGAATGCCGATGCCATAGCACACGGGGCGACCGGCAAAGGCAACGATCAGATCAGGTTCGAGCTCTCTGCCTATTCCTTAAATCCAGATATTAAGGTTATAGCGCCTTGGCGAGAGTGGGACCTGACGAGTAGAACAAAACTGATTGATTTTGCTGAAAAATATCAAATTCCCATTGCCAAGGACAAAAGGGGAGAGGCTCCCTTTTCAGTTGATGCCAATTTACTCCATACCTCATCGGAGGGAAAGGTTTTAGAGGATCCTGCGATTGAAGCGCCTCCTTTTGTTTACCAGCGTACTACCGATCCCGAGAAAGCACCTGATACACCTGAATACCTTGAAGTTACCTTTGAGAAAGGTGACCCGGTGGCAATAAATGGCGTATTCCTGTCACCGGCACAACTGCTGACTGAACTCAACAGGATTGGTGGTGCACATGGAGTTGGACGCCTTGATTTAGTGGAAAACCGCTATATCGGGATGAAATCAAGAGGTATCTACGAAACTCCCGGAGGAACAATTTTGCTGGAAGCACACAGGGGGATGGAACAAATCACTCTAGATCGTGGAGCAGCACATCTGAAGGATGAAATCATGCCCCGCTATGCTGAAATGATCTACAATGGGTATTGGTTCAGCCCTGAAAGGGAAATGCTTCAGGCCTTGATTGACAAAAGTCAGGAATTTGTAACCGGCAAAGTAAATCTGAAGCTGTACAAGGGGAATGTCCAAACAGTTGGCAGGGAATCTCCCTATTCACTATACTCCGAAAAACATGTAACCTTTGAGGATGATGCCGGGGCCTACGACCAAAATGATGCCAGCGGCTTTATCAAGCTCAATGCCCTCAGACTGAAATTGTTGAATTTGAGAAGCAGGCAACCATAAGAGGGAGGATTTGGGCGTGGTTATCCTGAGCATAATTGTCCTTGAATTCAGATCTTAAGAAGATTTTTTTGGAAGTGTGTTCAACTGATTATTGATATTTGTCCGAAATCCCCTATCTGATTACCTTCTCATGATGCCGGCCAAAAGAGGCATGCCGGGTATCATGTCACTTTCTCGACTCAAGGAGTTTGAAATGCCTAAAATGAAGACGAAGTCTAGTGCTAAGAAAAGATTCAAAGTTACTGCCAAGGGCCGGATCAAGGTCCAACAGGCTGGTAAGCGGCACGGGATGATCAAAAGATCAAACAAGTTTATTAGAAATGCGAGGGGAACAACCACCCTTTCCGCACAAGATGAAAAAATTGTCAAGGCTTTCATGCCTTACTCTCGTTAGGGATCTGAATCAATGGCACGAGTAAAAAGCGGTACGGTTACCCATGCCCGACACAAAAAGGTAACCAAAGCAACCAAAGGCTATTATGGTCGCAGGAAAAATACTTACCGGTCAGCCCGTCTGGCTTTGGACAAGGCCCAACAGTATGCTACGAGGGACCGCAAGGTTCGCAAGCGGAACTTCAGGGCCCTGTGGATCCAGAGAATCAATGCTGCAGTAAGGGAAGTTGATCAAACGTTGACCTATTCAAGATTTATCCATGGCTTGAAGGAAGCTCAAATCAACCTTGATCGCAAGGTGCTGGCTCATCTTGCTGTTACAGAACCGGATGCCTTCCGATCTATCGTGGAAAAATCCAGGGCTGCCCTGAAATAAATCTCAAAAAGCGTGCTCAAGGCACATTCGGGTTATGACCAAACTTGAGGAATTAAGACAAAACTATCTGGAGGAGGTGGATCGTGCCTCATCGGAAAGCGAGCTTGAACAGGTACGTGTCAGTGCTTTGGGCAAAAAGGGCGCCATTACCCTAGAATTACGCAAGCTGGGTTCCATGGATCCCGAGCAGCGGAAAGAGGTCGCTCCACTGTTAAACAGTCTGAAGGTTGATGTTTCCCAGGCTATTTCGAGTAAGAAGGAAGCATTGGTCGACAAGGAGCTTGAAGAACAACTTCAAAAGGAATGGCTTGATGTAACCCTACCTGGAAGGTCTCGCAGACAAGGATCCATTCATCCGGTAAGCCAAACAATCGAGCAGGCCGTTGCCATTTTTTCTGATATGGGTTTCAGTTATGCCGAAGGACCCCAAATCGAAACGGACTGGTACAATTTTGATGCCCTGAATATGCCTCCGGAACATCCTGCCCGGCAGGAGCATGATACCTTCTTCATCAAGAGTGATTCCAAGACGGCAAAGAATCCCAATGTGTTGCGAACGCATACCTCTCCCGTTCAAATAAGATCCATGACCAACCAGGGTGTACCAATCAGGATTATAGCTCCTGGTCGCGTGTACCGATGCGATTATGATCAAACCCATACCCCCATGTTCCATCAGATTGAGGGTCTGGCCATAGATGAACACTTGAACATGGCCCATCTCAAATGGACCTTGGAGGAGTTTTGCCGAACCTTTTTTGAAGTGAAAAACGTGGAATTGAGGTTTCGGGCTTCACACTTCCCCTTCACCGAACCTTCGGCAGAAGTGGATATTCGCTGTTCATGGGAAAAGGACCAGCTGAAAATCGGCGAAGGCAACGATTGGCTCGAAATCCTGGGTTGCGGTATGGTTCATCCGAATGTCCTGACAGCCAGTAATGTTGATCCCGACAAATATCAGGGTTTTGCCTTTGGCATGGGGCTTGATCGAATCGCCATGCTCAAGTATGGCATTCCGGATTTGCGTTCGTTTTTTGAATCAGACATCAGGTGGCTTCGCCACTATGGTTTTCTACCGGTTGATGTCCCCTCTCTGCACAGCGGTTTAAGTCTTTGACACCTTAATCCTTTCGATCCGTTTTGTGTCCACAAATTTTTAGCACAATTCCTGGTTGAGGGTACCTTTATTTACTTTTGATATTTCGAGTGTCTTCCCTGAGGGAATCAAGCTGCCTCCACAAGCCAGCCATGATGAAGTGAAGGACCAAAGCCCGTTCGGTATTCCAGATCCATCTGCCCCACCAAATCCCTATGATTCAAGAATAATTTTGGTAACGAATTCTACCGAGGAATATGCTAAAATGTATCATCAGACTGCTGGGTGTTTTCTAGGTTTCTTTCTTCTCATTTACAATTGAATGTCATTAAATTATTTGTTGTCTATCAGAGGACCTCTACAAAAAGCAAAAGGGCTGTAATTTAGCGCCAATCTGTAAAATTGGTTAAGTGTCAAATTGATTTGATCGAGGTGCCGATTGGGGAAAAAGGTGTAATCATGGATAATCAAACTCAAACAGAAATCGAATCGGCTGTTTTACGGCGATTGATCGATCATCTTCGCAACAGAACGGATGTTCAAAACATAGACATGATGAATCTGGCCGGTTTTTGTCGTAATTGCCTTTCAAGATGGTATGTTGAAGCGGCCGCGGAAAAAGGAATCTTGATTGACAAGTTGGAATCGAGAGAAATTATATACGGAATGCCATTTGAAGAATGGAAGAAACTTTATCAAAAAGAGGCTTCACCAGAGCAACAAAAGAAATTCCAAGAAACTCATAAAGAGGCTTGAAACTGGTAATTTTAATTTGTTGCGTGATTAATTCCTGATGAGTTCAGAACTCATATCTCACTTCGAAGAATGGCGTGAGGCCTTTTTTGCTCAAAAACGAAGTTCCCATGAAGATATTGAGTTCTTGGCCCTTCTGGAAACGGTTTGCTTTGATGAAGAGGTTTGGCATAAGGCAAACAACCAACCCGAAGAAACATTTTCTCTTCAGAAATACTTCGAAATTTTGACCTCAGACAGCCAAATTGTTACCGGCACCGAGAAACTCGGTTCAGAATCTAAAACATTTGGAACCATCGGAGATTTTGGTTTGCCTGTTTCGCGGGAAATTCTGACCGCAATTTGGGGAGTTGAAACAAGATATGGAGAAATCAAGGGTGATCATCCTGTACTGGATGCCTTGGCAACACACGCTGCAACCAATACCCGCAGAAGAGATTTTTTTGAACAAAACCTGATTTCGGCCCTGCAAATCCTTCAGGATGGAATAGTTCTCCCTGATCAATTCAAGGGATCCTGGGCAGGTGCCATGGGGCACACTCAGTTCATGCCCTCCGTATATCTTGAATATGGGATTGATGTTCGGCATCGAGGGAAAGTTGATATTTGGAGTGATGACCCGCTCGATGCCTTGGCATCAACTGCCAACTATCTCCACAAACATGACTGGAATGAATACCTGCCAGTATTGTCTGAGGTATCGGTGCCACCGGGGTTTGATTTCATGAAGTTGAATAATGGTCATGAATCCACTGTTTCCAACTGGCAAACGGAGGGAATAGAATTTGTAAACAAGGAGGTACCTTTGAATGCAAATACGGAAATTATCTCTCCGGCAGGCAAGGATGGCCCCAAATTCGCTCTTTTTTGTAATTTCAAATCGATACTTGCCTATAATCCATCAAGATCTTATGCCCTCGCAGTTGGTTACCTTGCGAACTGTTTGACTGGAAAGCCAACGCTGGTCTCCGGCTGGCCTTCTACTGAAACATACCTTACTAGAAGCGAATTGAAGAAGGTTCAGTCATTTTTGATAGGTAAGGGATATGATACAGGTGGAATTGATGGGCTTACTGGCTCTAAAACCATAAAATCCATTCAACACTACCAAAAGTCCAGAGGATGGATACCGGACGGTTTTCCCGACCAGCAGTTATATCAAGCTGTAGTTTCGGATTGACTAGGTATTATCACTTTTGCAGACTTCGGAAATGATGTTCGATATGATCATTGATAAATGTGGTCACAAAAAAATAACCGTGGTCATATCCTTCGCGCATGTTGAAGGTTCCCTTCTGGCCTGTATTCTCCATTACCGAGACAAATGCATCGGGTCGCAATAAATCCATAAACTGATCATCGGATCCCAGATCAATTAGGATTTCACCCGGATACCCATTCCGGTCCAGCAGCAAAGTGGCATCATGTTGTTCCGGTAGTTTTGAATTTGTCCCAAAATAGGCTGCAAACTGTTTTTGTCCCCAATCTGAGTTGGTTGGATTTGCGATTGGCGAGAAAGCAGAAACAGATCGATATGTTTCAGGCATGGTAAGAGCAAGAGTCAAGGCACCATGTCCACCCATGGAATGGCCCGTTATTCCTTGGGAGTTCTGATCCACGGGGAAATTTGAAATCACCTCTTCCTGAAGTTCATGGGCAATATAGCTCCACATCTTGAAATTCTTATTCCAGGGTTTTTGGGTAGCATCAACATAAAACCCTGCCCCCTGTCCCAAATAATTATCATCATCGTCAGGTACGTCCTTGCCTCTGGGTGAGGTATCAGGAAATACGATGGCCATACCCAACTCAGCCGCCTTTTGTTGTGCTCCTGCCTTGGTCATGGCATTTTCGTGAGTACAGGTCAAACCTGACAGGAACCACAGAACAGGGAATGGTTTTTTCTTCTCCCCGGGAGGCAAAAACAAACCAAATGTCATGTCACACTGACAAACTGTTGAATGGTGTTTATATACTCCTTGGGTGCCTCCAAAACATTTGTTTAGACTAACAACTTCCATACCCGATATCCTTTCTTGAATTTTTTCAATCCACTCCGTTTATCATGGCAATTACGATTGATAAAGTGATTACACTTACAGCTGTGGATATCAATATCGTTGCCGAAACCCTTTTGGGTGCAACGCCAAAATGCTGGGCCAATATGTAAATATTCCCGGCCGTAGGCATGGCTGCAGCCATTATCATGATACTGGCCGAAAATGGATCAACCTTGAATACCTTGAGGGCAAAAAAGGCCATCAACAAGGGGTGCACAATAAGTTTCAAGCTAGAAAGCCATCCGGCAACAACATATTTTTCTGCCGACTTGTCAGCAAGCGAAGCCCCGATGACAAAAAGTGCACAGGGTGTAGCTGCCCCACTCAGCAGGATATAACACTCCTCAATGGCAGCGGGCATTACAATATCAAATTCACCCCAGATCAAACCAAGGGAAATCGACAGTACCATGGGATTGCCAAATATTCCCAGCATAACCTTGATCATTGATGCCCTAGTTAGCGTGCCTTCCTGGGATATCTTTATGGTCATGACAATCAAGGTTCCAAATATGATCAAATCCAATGCCAGGAAAAATATGATTGGCCCAACGGATTCTTCTCCGATGAGCAGAACAAGCATCGGAATACCTAGAAAACCCACGTTACCAATGGATGAGCATTGAGCCTCAACAGCAGCTTCCGCAGTACCCACACCCCTGATTAACCCCTGACCGAAGGTAAAAAGATACACTCCGAGAGTTGCACAGATATAAGCGAGGAAAAACTGGTTATCGAACATTTCTCCAATTGATATTCCCGAGGAGAAACGAAACAGCATGCAGGGCAGGGCTATATAGAAGACAAATTTTGTAATGCTGGCAATGGCATCAATTGACAAAAAATTGATTTTTGCCGACCCATACCCACAAGCGACTACGATAAAGAAGGGGAGAATGCTGTTAAATATATCTATCATCGTGTCAGTGCTTACATAATCGTTATGTCTTTATTGTGTAAAACATAATTTGATTTTTAAAAATACCCTGCCGTCTTCGATCAGGAAATAAGAAAATTTTTGGCTAAGGAACGGATTTGGACATGCATTATTCCTTAATTTAATAACACCATGACAGAATAAAATGCATTGATGAATGATTTGTGCATAATGAAATTATTTCCTTTATTTTTGTATGAATGGGATTTATTGGAAAAACAATTCCTATTTTTTCAACCGAATTAGTATTATATTCTGTTTACTTATATATATCTAATTGAAATCCTATATCTTCGTGCTAATTTTGGAATGTGGTATTTAGGTTTGGAATATTGTTGCAAATCATTGCTAAACTGACTAGACTTGTACCATCTCTAATTTGCTTAATGATGAGGAAATATTTAATGAAAATTAGATTTTTAGTCGCTGCGATTGCAGCAGTTTTTGTCACAGGCTCTGCTTATTCAGCCACTTTGGATGATGTTATGGCCCGGGGCAATCTAGAATGTGGGGTGTCGACTGGCTTAGTTGGTTTTGCCAGCCCCGATGCCGAAGGCGAATGGGAAGGGTTTGACGTAGATTACTGCCGTGCTCTGGCCGCAGCCATTTTTGGTGACAGCCAAGCCGTCGAATTTACACCCGTTTCTACCAAGAACAGATTTACAGCTCTTGCAGCAGGTGAATTTGATATCCTTGCAAGAAACACCACGTGGACCTTTTCCAGAGATACCGATCTCAAGCAAACCTTCCTTGGCGTCAACTTCTATGATGGGCAGGGTTTCATGGTTCGTGCTGATCTAGGTGTATCTTCTGCCTCTGAACTGGATGGTGCAAGTGTTTGTATTCAAACCGGTACCACAACAGAGTTGAACCTGGCCGACTTTTTCCGTGTAAACGGAATGTCTTACGAGCCAGTTCCGATCGAAGATAATGCCGAAGCCAAGGAACAGTTCTTTGCCCAGGCTTGTGATGCTTACACAACTGACCGATCAGGTTTGGCTTCCACCAGGGCAGCTGCCGAAAATCCTGATGATTATGTCGTTCTTCCCGAAGTGATTTCCAAGGAACCGCTGGGACCGTTGGTACGACATGGTGATGATCAGTGGGCTGACATCGGACGTTGGGTACTTAACGCCTTGATTATTGCCGAGGAAAAAGGTCTTACTTCAGCCAATGTGCGTGAGATGGCAAGTGCTCCAACAAATGATCCGGAAATCAACCGACTTCTGGGCACCGAAGGAGCCTATGCAGACATGGTTGGGCTTCCCAATGATTGGGCCGTACACATGATCGAACAGGTCGGCAACTACGGTGAAATCTTCGATCGTCACATCGGGGTTGACACTCCAATCGGCCTGACACGTGGAGTCAACGATCTTTGGACAAATGGCGGATTAATTTACGCACCTCCATATCGTTAATTTCCGAAGTACATTTTTCGTACTTGAATTGTTTCAACAATTCTGTAAACATTTTAAGCCGTGAGTTAAAAACTCACGGCTTTTTTGAATGAATCATAAATAATGAAATTTTAGTTGCAAACGGTTCCACCAAAAAAAACCTTTACGATGAGCATGCTTCTGTACGATACCAGGTACAGATCCATGACAATTCAGATCGTAGCCTTGGTCGGGTTCATGTTACTAATTTCCTGGTTGATTAGTAATACGATACAAAATCTTGAAACCCTGGGAAAGGGTGTCGATCTCTGGTTCCTGTTTGAAACTTCCAGTTATGATATCAACCAAAAGCTTATTGAGTATACTTCCCGATCTACACACCTGAGGGCGGCCTTTGTCGGGCTGATCAATACCTTAATTGTTGCCGTTTTGGGATGTATAACGGCAACTGTATTGGGCATATTAATTGGCATCCTCAGACTGTCCAACAACTGGATTGTTGCCAAAATCATGACCTGTTGGGTGGAATTGTTCCGTAATGTACCTGTCCTTCTTTGGATAGTATTCACTATGGCGATTTTAATTGAATCTCTTCCCAGACCGGCTTCTTTCCGGGGTGAAAATCCAGAATCATCCTTGCTTTTTTGGGATAGCATTGCCATTACCAACCGTGGAACCTATCTCCCGGAGCCTTTATTCAGCAATGGTTTAGGGGATATCAGCATATTTGGAATTTTTGAGGTAAGTCTTGATCTGGTTGCTTTTCTGATTGTCCTTTTTGCCTGTATTTTCGTTTCAAACATACTCAAGAAAAGAGCTGACAAGACCCAGCAAAATACTGGTCACAGGCCAAGGGTTTGGCCGTACAGGATAGCGATAATCGTTATCCCGCCCATCGTTCTGTTATATATTCTCGGATTTTATCTCGGGAAACCCGAACTCAAGGGATTCAATTTCCAGGGTGGCATCTATCTCAGAAATTCCCTTATTGCCCTCTGGCTTGCCCTTTCATTTTATACCTCGGCATTCATTGCCGAAATAGTTCGAGCCGGAATCCTGGCTGTTTCAAAGGGGCAGACAGAAGCATCCTATTCACTGGGTTTGCGTCCCAGTTTGACCATGAACCTCATAATTTTGCCGCAAGCTCTTCGGGTGATCATTCCACCCCTGATTTCTCAATTCCTGAACCTGACAAAAAATTCCTCACTGGCAATCTCCGTCGGTTATATGGACATTACTGGTACACTGGGGGGAATTACCCTTAACCAGACTGGACGGGAGTTGGAGAGCATTCTATTGCTGATGCTTGTATTCCTGGGTATTTCACTCGGTATTTCGGCCGTGATGAACTGGTATAACTCAACAGTGAAGATCAAGGAGAGATAACACATGAGTGATTCTTCCTTCGTTCGTACCGAGATGTTGAAATCCGAAGCACCTCCCACAATGGAGGGAAGTGTTTTGGGATGGATCCGTAATAATCTTTTTAGTGGACCATGGAATTCCCTTCTGACAATAGTTTTTGGACTTTTGATTGTTTATGTTTTGGCTGAAATGTTACCCTGGGTATTCTTATCCTCCTGGACAGCAACATCACTGAGAGAATGCCGGGAAATCATTCCATTGACCTATGGTGAAGGAACTACCGGAGCATGTTGGGCCGTTATTCGGGAAAGGTACCTGCAACTATTCTATGGTTTTTATCCCCGGGAACTTTACTGGCGAGTCAACCTGACATTTGTCCTGATGCTGGTTGCCTTGGCACCCATACTTTTCCCCAATCTGCCAAGACAACTGCTTTACTTTTCAGGTGTCTATCCCTTTCTTGGTTATTGGTTGCTGTGGGGAGGTACCATCTGGACACCCACCCTGACCCTCGCAGGTTTGATTGTCGGTTATCTTCTATTCAATTTTCTCAGTGAGAAGAGAGGGCTACTTATAGGGGTGATTGTTGGAACCCTTTTGATAATTTTCTGGTTCCTTTTTGGTGTAATCCCCATAACGGTATTTTTATCAGAAAATGTTACCCCTCTCGCCATTGAAATCGTTGAAAGTGAGCAATTCGGTGGATTTACCCTTTCCGTAATTATTGGTGCTACAGGCATTGCTGCCTCACTGCCAATCGGTATTTTGCTTGCCTTGGGTAGAAAATCGGATTTACTGATCGTGAAATCGCTTTGTGTCGGGTTTATTGAATTCATCAGGGGGGTGCCATTGATAACCCTTCTGTTTGTTGCTTCTACCCTTTTGAATTACTTCCTGCCTCCTGGAACAAATTTCGATATAATCCTTCGGGTCGTGATAATGGTTACATTGTTTGCGTCAGCCTATATGGCCGAGGTAATAAGAGGAGGATTGGCAGCACTTCCCAAGGGCCAATATGAAGCCGGTGATGCCTTGGGGCTGGATTATTGGAAATCCATGCGCCTGATCGTGTTACCCCAAGCATTGAAAATTTCCATACCAGGAATCGTTTCGACTTTTATCGGATTGTTCAAGGATACAACGCTTGTATCAATCATTGGCTTGCTTGATCCAATCGGCTTGTCCAAGGCAATCAGGTCTGATACTGCCTGGAATGGTATTGTGTGGGAACTTTATGCATTTGTGGCAGCTGTATTTTTTATATTCTGTTTCGCCATGTCCCGCTACTCAATCTATCTTGAGAAAAAGCTTGAAACAGGTCATCGTTAAGTAGGATAAAACCAGTGGAAGAAAAAGTTTTGGAAAAAAAGGCAAATTCTGAACAGGATTCCCAGCCTGCCGTAGCCATAACCAACATGAACAAATGGTTTGGCAAGTTTCACGTGTTGCGGGATATTAACCTTACCGTCAACAATGGTGAGAGAATTGTCATTTGTGGTCCCTCAGGTTCAGGAAAATCAACCTTGATCCGGTGTATCAACAGACTTGAGGAACATCAATCCGGCTCCATCATCGTGGAAGGAACGGAACTTTCCTCCGATCTCAAGAACATTGACCTGATCAGGTCCGAGGTTGGCATGTGTTTCCAGCATTTTAATCTGTTTCCCCATCTGTCGGTCATGGAGAACTGTACTCTTGCCCCGATATGGGTTCGCAAGGTGCCGAGGCATGAAGCAGAAAAAACGGCAATGCATTTTCTTGAAAAGGTCAAGATACCCGAACAGGCCTACAAGTACCCCGGACAATTGTCAGGTGGGCAACAGCAAAGGGTTGCCATAGCCCGTTCACTGTGTATGAGGCCCCGTATCATGTTGTTTGATGAACCGACATCAGCCCTTGACCCTGAAATGATCAAGGAAGTTCTCGACACCATGATCGAGCTGGCAGAGGATGGCATGACCATGCTTTGTGTTACCCATGAGATGGGATTTGCCCGGCAGGTTGCAAACAGGGTAATCTTCATGGATGAGGGACAAATCGTTGAGTCGAATGAGCCAGAAGAATTCTTCAACAATCCCCAAAGCAATAGAACAAAACTTTTCCTGAGCCAGATTCTCGGACACTAAAACTGACATATTCTATGCGGTTCTGTTCCTGCCTAGAGCAAGGTGCATTGCTGCAGTAATAGTTAATTGACCCAAATGGTTGCTTCCCGATGGATCTGGATGCAATTTCAGGTCAGAACCTAAAGTTCTCTTGGAACAACAAAATCCAGCAAATGTGCTTCTCCAGGATTGATGTCTTTCCACTCGTTGTTTGGAAACTCGCAAACCATCGTTGCGCAGGTCGGAAAACGGAAAAACTGCAATGATTGAGGTGGTGTCCGTAAAACAATGCTGGCAAGTTCGGCACTCCCGGGATTATGCCCAATCATCATAACGGAACCGCTTTTAGCATTTTGCAAATGTTTCAACATCATGCCCGGTGAAGCACCATAAAGTGCAGAAACAAATACTTCCTCCGTCGGTGCCGGAACAAGTTTACTGATTCCCTCCCAGGTTTGCCTTGTTCTCGTGGCAGTTGAACAAAGTACCGTTTGGGGCAAATATCCTTTTGAAACCAGCCAGCGGCCAATTTTCTCCGCGGCCTTTATCCCCCTTGGAGCAAGGGGCCTATTATGGTCGGTTTGGTTGGTATCCCAACTGGACTTGCCATGGCGAACCAAAATGAATTTCATTGTCTCATACCTGATTAATTAATGTTCTTGTCCCTTCAATGTTTCACATGTCAAACCCAAAGAACCAAAGGTTGTGAATGGGGTATGTAAAGGGGATGTTTTGGCATGTTCCTTTTGGTCAGGCCCAAGTGGAATACATTTTGAACAATACCTCGAATTAGATTTTCAACCATTCGTCCACGATCATGCAACTCGCCATGATTTCCCCAGGCACATACAATTTTGTCAGCCCAGACACAACCCTGTTTGATTGCTTCATTATTATCCTTTCCTATGGGAAAGTCACTCTTGTACAACTCTATCGGATTGGTACTTCTCAAGGCAAATATATTGCATACCCTGTAGGAACCGAAATGAAGGTACCTCGCCCGCCCCTCACATCGGGCAACTGTTGGGTCGTTCTTATACTCTGTTGCTGTAGATGGATTCAGCATGATAAACAAAATTCGGGGTCCGCTGGAATCCCAAACCCTGGTCAACTCATAGCGGTAGGATTCACAGGCGGAGTATATGGCTTCGCTTGCGGTATCATCCTCCACAACCTTGCGAGTAATCAGATTTTCCGTGATGGCCATTTTGGTAAAGTAATTTTAAATCTGGTTCCTGTTTTTCGGGGAGTCGGCTTGTCAAGAAAATGACTTGTCCAATCAAGCTTCAACTCGCCCCCCTGATAATTTATCTGTTGAAATGCATAGTGAAGACCGACTCCTCCTAGGGGGCTGCTACCAGTATTTTTCGAAATGTTTGATGTACCCTGTACGCCATAATCAAAAAGGGATTGTCGAATTGTTGCCTCAACCCCTGTTCCGTTGTCCTTTACAAAAATGTTTACGAATTGACCATCCCCTGATTCCTTAACGGTTATGAGTATTTTGCCATATTCAACATTTTCAATCCCCATTTCCTTTTCGTATTGCATCCTGTACTTGATGGCAACAATGGCATTAAGAATGAGATTGTGTATCACGCCATACAAGGATTCCCAGTTGGCATTGACTTTCACTTCCCGTTGCTTGTTGTTAATCCAGTTTATGTCAAAAATCGAGTTGCCGTCGTCGCCATCACCCTGCTCCTTTGGTCCATCTACCCCATGGTGTTTTGCAACTTCATCCCCCATTTGATTTATCAATGTAAGCAACTTGCCCAATGAAACATCCTCCATTGGAAGATTTCGGGGATCAGTAGTTACATAATTGACCAGATGTTCCACCTTGGCACTTATCATCTGCCCGATGGTTTCGATGCTCTTTACCTTTTCCTGGTATGGTTTTCCTTTTTCTCCCAGGGAAGTAACCATATTGTGGATGGATGAGTTGATGGTGGACAAGTAGTTTTGGATTTCGTGTCGAAAGGCCTTTCCTTCCCCTTCCAGTGTATTTATCGGTCGCAGTCTGTCAGTGGCAAGGGCTATTTCCCTTTCGATCCTGTTGATCTCCAGAAAAATGCTCTTCTTGGTGGTTTTCTGTCTTTCCTTTTTTTCAGATTCATACAGCATGGAGTGGATGCCCTGGATCTTCCTGGCGATCCTGTCAATCGGCCGGGAGAAAAACATGATCGATCCTAGGGTTATCAAAACCGTATTGACTATCAGGATTATGATTGTAGGTATCAAGATTACCCTGAAAAGTGCTTCGAAGGAGATCAGGACCTTTTCACTCTGGATTTTGAATTCGTAAACCTCCCTGTTGTTTTCTATTTCCCTGTCAAAAAAGACCGTATAGACAAAATCCTTGTTGAATAGCTTATTGTAAAGCGAAACAAATCCTGACCTGAGACTGGCAAAAATGTTTTCCTCCCGAAGGTCAACCATCAGAATTTCCTTGTCTTCGAGATTGCTTGCATCTATGTTGAAATCATATTTTTGGCGACAGTTTATTTCTCCATTCTCGTATTGCTCATAGCGAAACCCCAGGGACGAATAACCCATGGTATAAAGGAATTCATCCGCTGCCTCATTCCGGGATATTGGCCTCTCGGTTGGTATGAAGTTGGATGATGATTCCAAGGGGCCGATGATGTTGTAGTATGAATCCTGTGAAGTGTTGACATAATCTACAGGTTCCTCGCATGAATCCAACTCTTCCAGATAGATATTCTTGAAAAACGATATCTGATTGGCAAGTGATTCCAGTTGCCCTCGTTCGAATGAAGCAACGGAAATCGTCAGAAAGACCACTTCCAGGAACAACAAGAGGAAACTTGAATAGAGGATTATAAGCTTGGATAGAGAAATTCCCTCTTCTTTAGATGTTTTCAGACCGACCTCCTAAACCATCCAATGGCAATAAGGGTTAAAATAACCAGGTTGTAAACTGCACGAACGGTTTCTGCCCTTTGGCATGGATTATTCATGGCCCTTTTTGTTTTTCCTCAGGACATTGATCAAAATCGGCAACAATGCCAGGGCACAAAGTCCGAGAATTGGACCGAGGATGTACCATTCAAAGATAATGCCCAGATTGGGTGCTTCCCCACGGGCAAAAACTTCACCCAAGCCAACACCAACCCATGTATATACCAAAGCACCGGGAATTATTCCGAAGAAGGTTGTAAAGACAAAATTCCTGAATTTAACCCCGACCAGTGCCGGTAACAGGTTGGCAACAAAGAAGGGAACCGCGGGTACCAGACGCAATAGAAAAAGCACACTGATTTCATTTTCACGCAATCCGTCCCTGAGCTTTTGAACTGTTCCCGTACTGGTGTCCATTTTTCTGGAAAGGAAATCTCCAAGCCCCATCCTAGCGGCTACGAAAATTATGGTTGCACCAATTGTTGCAGCCAGAACATTATAAAGTGTACCTGGAAACAGTGCGAACAAAAAACCTCCGGTCAGGGAAGCAATGGCTGCACCCGGAAGGGAAAAGGCTACAATGATTATGTATATGGCAAGGAAGATGAGGGAAGTGACAAGGTAATTGTTGTCCCTGAACTGAATCAGGGTTTCGCGGTTATCCCGAAGTGTCTCGAAAGTCAGGTAGTCTCTGAGTGTAACAAAGCCTATTACGGCAACAATCACGATAATTGCCAGTGGGACGAGTTTTTTCAGGTTCAGACCCTCTTTTTTTTTGCTTTCCACTTTCAATCCCTTTCTTATCCATAATCCATTTTACCTAAAATAATCAGTGGCTCAATTTAATGAATGCCTCTGGTTAACTCCATGTGAAATAATAAATTGGCAACTCGGACTTACAAATAACTTGATTTAAGGGAATTCTATCTTAAATCTTGGTTCTATTATCAAAACCTTGATTTTTTGGACAGAAAATGAGGAAGACATGAAACGGACGTTTCAGCCGAGTAACCTTGTTCGCAAGCGACGCCATGGTTTTCGTGCCAGAATGGCTACGAAGGCCGGTAGAACCATTCTCAATCGAAGAAGGGCTAAAGGGCGCAAGGTACTTTCTGCCTAGGTTTCACTTTTCTGTGAATGCACCCTGATGAAATGAGTTAGGGAGATGACAATTGAAAGCCGGGAAGAAAATCGCAGGAAAATCATATCCCTTAAAAAGAGAAAAGAATTCCTCAAATTAGCCACTGGGCCTAAATGGCATACCAAGGGTTTCCTGATTCAGGGCCTCCCGAGAGAAGCGGCAGAAACCGATCCAACGATCAGATTGGGGATTACATGTTCAAGGAAATTAGGAAATGCCGTAACCCGAAACCGGGCCAAACGTAGACTTAGGCACCTTGCCCATGATATTCTTCCGCAATTTGGTGAGCCCGGCTGGGATTATGTACTGATTGGATTCAGGAACACGACTGTAAATATGAATTTTGAAAAGATGAGGCAGGACCTCAAATGGGCCCTGGAAAAAATACATCACAGTTTTAAGGTCCAAGATGGTAATTAGAGATCAGGAATAGTTTGATCCATGACACCTCTTGCTTATGTTTTTTCCCTTCCTGTAAGGTTATACCGTTTGATTGGCAGTCCTTTCGTTGGAATGCATTGCCGATTTCAACCGACCTGTTCCGCATATGCTCTTGAAGCCTTGGAAAAGCATGGAGCAATAAAAGGTACATGGCTTACCATCAAGCGTCTGGGGAAGTGTCATCCCTGGGGGCAATCCGGTATTGATAACGTACCTGACTAGTTTTTCAACTAATTTCCCGTTTTATATTCCACTTTTTTCCTGGACGGCACTTAATTGAAGATTTTTTCAATACAACTATTTGTTGACAGGCTGAGAAGAGGTTGAAATAGCAGAAATACTTTCTGTTGGTGGAAGAATAAGTCTATGGATGAACAAAACAAAAACATGCTAATGGCCGTTGGGCTGAGCTTTGTGGTAATTCTGCTTTGGGTCTTGCTGTTTGCACCCGAGGAAACCCAGGCTCCCGTTGAGGGTCAGCAGGTCCAACAGGAGGGTATCTCAGAAGATGGTGTAGCCGTTACTCCCCCCACGACAGGCTCCGCTGTCTCTGTAGATCCCAATATACTCAGTGAGGTCCCCCTGGATCGGGCTTTGGAGAACTCCAACCGCATCACCATCAACACACCAAGTTTGACTGGTTCAATTTCCCTTACCGGAGGGAGAATTGATGATTTGTCACTCAAGAGATACAATGAGACACTGAAAGAGGATTCAGACATTGTCAGGCTGCTTTCACCGGCAGGTGTCAATAGTGCCTACTATGTTCTGTTCGGGTGGTCGCCCGCAGGTAATCTTGAATTTGCTGATGTTCCAGGCAGTTCAACACCATGGACGATTGAAAGTGGTCGAGACATAACACCTGAAACTCCCCTGGTATTGGCCTGGACCAATGACAAAGGGGTGACCTTCCGCAGGGTCATTGAAGTGGACGAGGATTATCTCTTCACTGTAACCCAAAGTGTTACCAACAATGGAGATGCCACATTACGCATGGCTCCTTATGGAATCATTGCACGTCATGGTGAACCGCAGAACCTGCAGAATTTCTTCATTCTCCACGAAGGGGTGGTACGAATGACGGACGGTGAGTTACAGGAAATAGATTATGACAATGTTCCAGACCTGGATTATGATACGGTTGAACGTGCGAATCTGGAAAAACAAACCGTGCAGTCAAATGGTTGGGTTGGATTTACCGATAAATACTGGATGACGACCTTGGCCCCCCAATCGGGCACTCCCTTTACCTCGGTTGCCAAATATTCGGACAGGTCGGATATCTACCAAGCAGAATCAAGATATCATGCGGTTGAGGTTTATCCCAAGTCGACAGTTGAAACGGTTACCTATCTGTTTGCTGGTGCCAAGCAATGGACACCCATCAAGAATTATCAGGACAACTATGGCATCGACCGCTTTGAGGACTCGATTGACTGGGGATGGTTCTTCTTTCTGACCAAACCGATCTTCCAACTCTTGTACTGGATTAATGGCAAAGTCGGGAATATGGGATGGTCCATCCTATGTCTGACCCTGATCATCAAGGCCCTTCTGTTTCCTCTTGCCTACAAGTCTTACGTATCCATGGCCCGCATGAAGGAACTACAACCCGAGATGGAAAAAATCAAGGAAAGGGTTGGGGATGACCGCAAGAGAATGCAACAGGAAATGATGGCCATGTACCGTGAAAGAAAAATCAATCCTGCTGCCGGTTGCTTGCCGATTCTGCCCCAGATTCCAATTTTCTTTTCCCTCTACAAGGTTATCTTTGTTACCATCGAAATGAGGCATGCCCCCTTTATTCTTTGGGTAAGGGATTTATCGGCACCTGATCCGACATCCATTCTGAATCTGTTTGGTGCATTGCCTTGGTCAGCACCCGAAACCGGTAGTTTGCTGGCACTGATTTCCCTTGGAGTCCTGCCGATCATGCTCGGTATCTCCATGTGGTTGCAACAAAAACTCAACCCCGCTCCAACTGATCCAACCCAAGCCATGGTTTTCGCCTGGTTACCATGGGTTTTCATGTTCATGCTTGGCCAATTCGCCAGCGGATTGATCATCTATTGGATTGCCAACAACCTGATAACCTTTGCCCAGCAATACATAATCATGAGAAGTCAGGGGGTAAAACCGGATATACTCGGGAATATCAGGAGTGGTTTTGCCAAAACCAATTTACCCATAGTTGGGACCCCCAAGAAAAAGGATGAACCTCCACCTCCCAAGACCAAGGGGGCAGCCAGGAAAAGCAAAAAGAAGTAAACCTGGTTTGCAAATTTGATATATCAACCTGAGATCCATCAGGCTTGGTGGAAATGCCGGAATTTGATAAATGGATAGGCCCTTTGAATTAAACATCACAAGCCCGCCGGAACTTTCCTTCGAACAAAACGCTGCCGGCAGAAAACTGTTTTCTCAGGAAATAAACTTTCTAAAGGGAGTGGTACATGCTTCGGATCTGCCGGAACCAGACAGGATTGAGGTCTGTTTTTGTGGTCGCTCCAACGTTGGCAAGTCTTCCTTGATCAATTCCCTGACCCGCCGGAAGAATCTGGCCCGAACCTCGAATACGCCGGGAAGAACACAGGAGATAAATTATTTTTGCATTGGCGTGAGTCACTATCTTGTAGACCTGCCCGGCTATGGTTTTGCCAAAATGCCGAAATCAATCAAGGAAAGAAGGCAAAAGCTTTTGTCGGTTTATCTTCGAGGCCGTGCCTCATTACGCAGGGTATTTGTGCTGGTGGATGCAAGGATCGGTCCCAAACAGATCGATCACGAATTTCTGCAATTGCTTAACGACAATGCTGTTTCCTTTCAGATGATCTATACCAAGCTTGACAAGGTCAAGCAGGAACAAAAATCCAAACTCCTTGACATGGCAGGTAAAGCTATATCAAGTTATCCTGTCGGATTGCCTGAGGTTATATTTACAAGTTCAAAAACTAAATCTGGTATTAGCAATTTGCAAACTGCTATTGCCGAATTGGTGTAATTTGCAGCATAGATCAATATTTTGGTTTTTATACCAGCACTTGTATATCAATATGGATGTAGCTGGAAACTTATTGGATTGTCGGGAAAATTGAAATGGTTACCACGAGGAATTGGTTGACAACAGCGAAAACCCTCTCGGAGGCTTTGCCCTACATGCAACGCTATGACAATTCCGTTGTCGTTGTAAAAATTGGCGGGAATGCAATTGGAGAATCCCTGACCAGTTTTGCCAAGGACATTGTCTTGATGAGACAAATCGGGATCAATGCCGTAGTTGTTCATGGTGGCGGTCAAAAAATAAATCTTACCCTGGATCGTCTGGGTATAGAATCCAGCTTCATCAAGGGCAAAAGGGTTTCCAGCCCCGAAATCGTGGAAATTGCCGAAATGGTACTTTCGGGACACGTTAACAAGCAAATAGTTCAAGCCATTAACATGGAAGGTGGTCAGGCCATTGGGATTTCCGGTAAAGATGCCAATATCATGGTTTGCGAAATGGCCGAACCGGAACTCGGCTTGGTAGGTATTCCCAAGGAGGTCAACGCAACTGTCTTGCGGGACCTTTTCAAGAACGGGTTGATTCCGGTCATTGCTCCAATTGGAGTTAGTGAGGATGGTACAACACTGAATGTCAATGGTGATACTGCAGCAGGAGCCATTGCCTCAGCACTCAATGCCGACAGGTTATTGTTGCTGACGGATGTTGATGGTGTGCTTGACAAAAAAGATACTCTGATCTCCAGGCTTACCCCCGAGGAAGTAGAGTCACACATACAATCAGGTATTATCCAAGGAGGTATGATTCCAAAAACCGAAACAGCCTTGAAAGCAGTCAGGGATGGCGTCAGGGCAGTTGTCATATTAAATGGCAAAACACCTAATTCAGTACTGCTTGAACTCTTTACTCCCCATGGAATTGGAACCCTGATATCTCATTCATCACAATAACCAACTCTTTTTTACAAGTTTCCGATGGACTATAGTCAAATCCTGGACATCGCTGTCCAGTACCAACTGGACATTTATGGGGGTTTTCATCCTGTAGAGGACGACATGGTTCCGGCAGGAACCAAGACCCTGATAATGCTAGGTCCAAAGGAACCTGGATTTTGGCAATTCATAACATCGCAGGACGAATTCAGGAACGGTTTGCCAAACCCCATGGATCAATGGTCAAAAAAGGTGATTGACCTGATTGGGAAAAATACCGGCGGGAAGCCCTATTATCCCTTTGGGGGTCCTCCCTATCATCCCTTTTTGACCTGGGCTCTGAAAACGGGACGCAGTTGGCAGTCCCCGGTTCAGTTTCTGGTTCATGATACGGCCGGCCTTCTGGTTTCCTATAGAGGTGCTTTGGCTTACAAGGACCATATAACCTTGCCAAAAACACCCGAACAAAGCCCCTGCGTTACCTGTAGCGATAAACCCTGTATTTCGGCCTGTCCGGTTGGTGTCTTAACTCCCGATCACTATGACGCAGACGGTTGCCGAACATATATCGGTTCAGAAGAGGGGCATGATTGTATGACCTTGGGATGCAATGTCAGAAGGATATGCCCTGTCAGTCAAAGATACCAGCGAAACCCCAAGCAATCAGAGTTTCACCAGATTGCCTTTTTGAACAATGCCCCCAAAATTTAATCAGGTAATCGAGGCCTGAAAAATACTTTCTATTGAGCCATTCAGAGCATCTGAAAATTCCGATGCCGTCTGATCTACCTTCAGCCTTTCGGTCAGTGCTCGTGAAAAACTTGCGATCATACCTGGATTTCGGGCAAGTTTACCACAAGCCTCCTCATGGGTGTATCCACCTGACAATGCAGTAACTCTCACTACTCTCGGATGCTCGACCAAACCTGAGAAGAAATTGTCATGAGTAGGTATCGTCAACTTGAGAGCCACATTCTGGTTATCGTCAAGCGAATCCAGATTTTCCATAACTTCGGCCAACAGGATTTCCTCACTCTGGATTTTGTCTGAAATACCAATTGAGACCTCAGGTTCCACAATCGGAACAAGTCCAAATTCCATAATTATCTTGGCAATTTCAAACTGCTGAGCAACGATCTCATTAATTCCCCCGGGTGTTGCTTCCCAGATAACCGAACGCATCTTGGTACCAAAAACACCGTTAGATACAGCTTCTGTCAATCGGTCTTCAATACTCGTGATGGGCTTCATCAATTGAATGCCGTTATCGACTTCTTCCAATCCGACATCGATTTTCTGAATGGCCAGTATTTTCTTTTTTTTCCAGAGGTAACTCGGTACCTTTTCATCCCCGATCTTTCTGTTTACCGTATCCTCATACAGAATGGTTCCAAGAATCCTGTCACTTGAGAAACAATCGGAAGTAATGATTCGAAGTCTCATTTCATGGATCAGGTCATACATTTCCGCCTCACCTGAGTATTGATCTTCCTTTATACCATAGGCTTGCAGAGCCTTGGGTGTCGATCCACCCGACTGATCCAATGCGGAAATAAACCCTTTCCGACTTCGAAATATACTCAGCTTTTCAGAATCCATTATTTCTAACCTTAGCTATCAAATAAATTAGGTAAGTTGTGATTTATATAGATTTTTGAACTTTGAAAATTGAGATACGCTTTAAAAAATAATTTTTGTGAAACGAACATTATCTGAAATTAGATTTTACGCTGTTTGAACTACCGAGAAATCCTCGGTAGTTGCCTCTTCAAACAATTCACCATCTAAATTTATATTTTTGAGATGAAGACCGATGTTGTCAGTTGTGGTGTCAAACAATTCAGCTATAAACTTTTGGCTAAGCCAGATGGTTTCATGCTCATAGCGAACCTCAATTCCATCTTCATCCACTTGGATTGCCTCAATACCAGTTGACCTCATGCAACAATAAAAGACTGGTAGTTTATTGTAGATTAGTAGTTTCTAGGTACTTGTTTTTCGTTTATTCTTTTTTCTATCTACTTGATAAGATCGGTCTATCCTGTCATCTGGTTTCGTGCTGTTCGTGTTCCCATATACTATTTTAAGTTAATACGATTGAGACCGCTGAAGTTAATTTGCAATCGTTGAAAAATCCCAATCTAGCCAATTTCCAAATTTACTTGATTAAGTTATGACTTCTTGAAGTTCATTTACTCTGTATTATCTTGAATCGGAGCGCTGATAGCTCAGCAGGATAGAGCGCGTGACTACGAATCATGAGGTCGGGAGTTCGAATCTTCCTCAGCGCACCATTTTGATTTTATTTCAATTTCTTCATGGTTAACATACCTTTTTGGCACGAAACCCCATTGGATGTTGATCAGTACAGCCAAAACTGATTTAAATCACTATACAAGAATAACGACTACCATTGTCAGTCTGCTTGATATTATCCTAAACATTTGGGATTACTCAACTAAACAGGTATCGATTAATCCGGTGATGATGAAGCTACCGGAGCTTGGGGGAATCCCCATTAATCATCATATCGGTGATTCATTATGGTTCATTCCATAGATCAATGGTTACGTAAACCAGATAAATTGCAGTTCATACTTCGGACTAAACTCAAAGGAAAAAACATGGTTAAAACATGGTTGATTTCGGATACGCATTTTGGTCATCATAACATTTACAGGTTTGTTGATCAGGATGGTAATCCCATAAGGAGATTTGCCGATCCCTGGTATGCGGATAATGCCGAAAAAGGGGACGAATTAATGATCCATTGGTGGAAGACCTTGATAAGACCCGAAGACAAGGTTTATCACCTTGGTGATGTTACCATGGGACGAAAATCATTGGAAGTGCTTGAAACATTGCCCGGAAGGAAGGTTTTGATCAGCGGCAATCACGATCGCTGGAAAGCAAAAGATCTTATACCCTATTTTGATGATATCAAGGGATCGCAGAAAGTAGGCAAATTTTTCCTCACTCATATACCGATCCATCCGGATTCCATACCACATTGGGCTGATGGTGTTATTCACGGACATATACATGAGAAACTGGTCAGGATCGGGAATGAACCTGATGTGAGATATATCAATGCCTCAGTGGAACAAACCGGTGGCAAACCGATAAAACTGCAGGATGTAATTGATGGTCGATTCCATCCTGCCAAGGGGATTTTCTTGTGATGGTAAGACGGATTTCAGCAGGTACTGTAATTTCACTCTCGATTTACCGGAGGGGTACCATAGGTATGAAAGGATTCGACTGTCTTTAGACCCCAGGCCTGACCCTTCTTTCGTTCTGCTTCAGTCCAGACTATGGTTTCCCAATCGGGTTGCAGGATCAGTCTTGATCCCTGGTTGGCAATCTCCACCCTGTTTCCTGCAGGTTCCATGACATAAAGGAAAAAGGTTCCCTGTATCGCATGCTTGTGTGGACCGGTTTCAATATGAACACCATTATCCAGAAAAATATCCGCTGCCCTGATGATTTCATCACGCTGATCGGTAACATAGGTAACATGGTGAAACCGTCCCCAGCCTCCTGCATGTTCTTCGGTACAGGCAAGATCGTAACTCTTGTTGTTGACTGAAAACCAACAGCCTCCCAAGCGCCCGTTGTCCAACAGGATCTGTTCGGTAACCCTGCTGCCAAAACAGGTGATCATGAAATCCCGAAAAACGGACACATCATCAGCCAACAGGTTGACGTGATCCAATCTCCTGGGGCAGCACCCCCGGGCATGAAACTTTTGGTGGATGTTTTTCAATGCGGGTTTCTCGGAAGGGGGTGGCTGATATTTGTTGGTTTCCCAATAAAGCTCAAACCAATGTCCATAGGGGCTTTGGAACCTGAAAGCCTGGCCATGTCCTAGATCTCCCTCGACCCATTCACCTTGAATGCCACTTGCAACAATGGAATTTACCCTGTTTTCCAAGGCCTCTTGTGAAGAGGCTCTGTATCCTATGTGTCCAACCCCGGTTTGATTATGCTCTGTCAGTTTGAGCGTGTGAAACTCATAGTCATCATAAGCCCTGAGATAATAGCTGTTTCCTTCCCGGCCACTTTCAGTCAGACCGTAAATTTCGGTAAAAAATTTTAAACTGTCCCCAATCTTGTTCGAATAGATCTCCACGTGTCCCAGATGAGCAACATTCGAATTCCCATCACTCATATTCCAGCCCTTTTTCCTTGAGTGCCTTTCTCATTCCATACATGTCAATACCCAATTCACCGGATGCCAAACACTTCCTCTTTTCCTCCTCGGCAGACAGCCTGTCCAAGGATTTCTCAAGGGTATGTTTTGCAGCAGTTCGGTTCACTATGCATACACCGTCATCATCTGCAACGATTACGTCACCCGGATTGATTGTAATCGAACCAATCACAATGGGTACATTGACAGACCCCAATGTCTCCTTGACCGTCCCCTGAGAACATATAACCCGTGACCAAACCGGAAAACCGAGCTCCTTGAGCTCTCTCACATCACGAACCCCGGCATCGATTACCAGTCCAATGGCTCCTCTTGCCTTGGCTGAAACGGCCAACAATTCGCCAAAATAACCAGCATCAGAGGGTGAAGTTGTACCCAAAATCAAAATATCGCCTGCTACAACCTGTTCCATGGCGACATGCAACATCCAGTTGTCATCAGGGGGTGCAAGGATGGTAAGGGCCGATCCGGCAATACGTGAACCGCCGTAAATCGGTCTCATATTGTGAGGCAGCAAGCCTGTGCGATTTTGAGCCTCATGAACCGTTGACACCCCACAATTCCCAAGTCCGTCAATTATCGATTGGTCAGCCCTTGGGATATTTTGGACAACGATATTGCTCATTACAACTCATCCACACAACGTGGGAATACTGCTTGGAATCCTTCGGCATATTTTGCTGGTCTTCCACCGGCCTGTCCTCCCGAATTTCGACGGAAATGGTTGGCTCGGTTTTCGGCCAGATTGGTATAATAATTCCAAAGGTGGACCTGTCCCTCCATGCATTCTATCGCCTTGCGCTTTTTATCCCAAACCTCGGTAATATCCAGAAAGACATTTGGAACCCAGCCCATTTGTTCGGTCTGGTGTGGTTCGAAGAGATACAATTGAGGTGCTCCCAGAACCTTTTCACCGGGATTATGTCCCCATGCCTGGGCAATCATTCGTGTTTCAAGGGCAATCTCGGTAGTGTACATATGGTCTGTATTGTAAGGGTCAAATCTGGAATGTGACAACATGAAGTCGGGCTGGACCTTTCTGATGATATCCACAATTTTGTACTTGGATTCCCTATCCAGATCCAGAGGATAATCACCCAGATCCAGGAAAATGATGTCATGAGCTCCCAATTCTGCTGCAGCTTTTTCCGCTTCCTCCTTTCTTGCCTGCTTGACCATTGGAGTGGTGGTATTGTCCTGCTTCCAAAGCTTGGCACTTTCTCCCCGTTCCCCATAGGAAAGACAAATTATGGTAACCTCATATCCCCTGGCCTGGTGAAGGGCTATTGCACCCCCGCACCGCCAGACAAAATCTGCTGCATGAGCGCTAAATACCAGAGCTTTATTGTTTTTCATGAAATTACCATCCAGGAAGCGATCCTAGACTTCTCCCCAAATTTCCTCGGCCACACTGACAATAAACTCCAGTTTTTTCCATTGCTCCTGATCGGATAGCGTATTCCCCTCCTCGGTTGAAGCAAATCCACATTGAGGTGCCAGTCCGAACTGTTCAATATTGGTAATCTGGGCAACCAGATCGAACTTTCGCAGGATTTCGTCTCTGGATTCAAGTTCACCCGATTTTGTGGTTACAAACCCGGGCAACACCCTTTGGTTTCCCTTGGGAAGGTATTTCAGCGGTTCAAGGCTACCGGCTCGGCTGGTATCGTATTCCATGAAGAAAATGTCCACGCCGGTTTGATTGAACAAGATGTCGGCAATGGGGTCGTATGCTCCCTCTGCTGCATGGGTTGACTTGAAATTGCCCCGACACAAATGCATGCCGATCAACATGTCGTCGGGACGGTCCTTGATAGCCTGCTCCATCATCCAAGCATATTTGCGAATCAACCAGTCCGGATCCTGACCGATGTCACTTTTTGCCTTGCGGTGTACGGGATCACAGAGATAGGCAAAAAAGATATCATCCATTTGTAGGTATCGACAACCATGTTCATAGAAGACTTTGACCGCCTTCCTGTAGGTCATCATGATGTCATTCATCAATACCTCGGGATCATGATATTCGGGTGGGTGAATATCCTCGATGGCTACCCGAAAATGGCAACAGCTGGGTCCTGGAATTGATATTTTTGGATGTACGGATGTATTTTCGGCAACAAAACGATAATGTTCAAGCATGGGATGATCGTCCGGAAAATCCAACTTGTCATTGATAACAGGGAAGATCGGTCTGAGGGTGGCACCGGCAAACGCTATTCCCTCGTCTCTTTCCTCCAGATCCAATCCGGTAAGCATCCCCATGAAATCATAATGCCAGAAGGATCTTCTGAACTCGCCATCCGTGACTGCCTTAAGACCCACATTCTCCTGCTGTTTTATGGCATTTCGAATATGCTCATTTTCTATTTCACGGAGGTTTTCTGCCGAAATTTTCCCTTCACTGAACCTGGTTCTACCTTCTGCAACTTCAGCGGGTCGCAAAAGACTTCCAACATGATCGGCATGAAAAGGTGGTTTCATGTTTTTCTCCAAATTCTATACGCACAAAACACAATCAAGGACAAGTCATTTTATCCTGACTGAAAAAACTGTTTCTGGAATTTAACAAGACCCGGCTGCTTTTGCATTCCGGAAAACGGGTCCCCCAATATGGAGGACCCGCTTTTCTTGAATTAATTGGGTATTGAACCCGATAGACCCTCAACATAGAAATTCATACCGAGCAGGGTTCCATCGTCGGCAATTTCGCCATCCCCCAACCAGGCCGAGCCGTCCTGTCTATTGATCGGACCGGTGAATGGATGGTAGGAACCATCGGATATTGCATCTGCCATGGCCTGAGCTTCGGCACGCACATCTTCGGGAATTCTGTCAGAAAATTCACCGATTTCAACCATGCCGGTCGAGATGCCATCCCAGACGTCTACACTTTCCCAGGTACCGTCTAGCAGGGCTTGGGTACGAGCGACATAGTAGGGTGCCCAATTGTCGATTATCGATGACAACCTGGCAGTCGGGCCAAATTCCATCATGTCGGAGGCCTGACCAAAGGCGAATATTCCCTTTTCTTCGGCAATTGTCATTGGCGCAGTTGAATCAGTATGCTGCATTATGACATCCACACCCTGTTCAATCAGGGTCTGGGCCGCATCGGCTTCCTTGGCCGGATCAAACCAGGTAAAGACCCAGACGATTTTGAATTCCACGTCCGGATTGACTTTCTTGGCATGAATATAGGCTGAGTTTATGCCCCGGATTACCTCTGGAATTGGAAATGACGCAATATAACCAATCTGATTGGTTTTGGTCATTTTACCAGCTATGTGGCCAATAACCGCACGGCCTTCATAGAAGCGGGCGCTGTAGATGGAGACATTGTCTGCCCGCTTGTAACCCGTGGCGTGTTCAAACTTGACATCTGGAAACTTGGCCGCAACATTGATCGTTGGATCCATGTAACCAAACGAAGTGGTGAATATCAGGTCATTGCCGGCAAGGGCCATCTGGGTAAGTACCCTTTCAGCATCGGCACCTTCAGGAACATTTTCAACATAGGAGGTTTCCACCTTGTCCCCAAATGCTTCCTCAACGGCCAACCGTCCTTGATCATGCTCATAAGTCCAGCCAAAATCACCGACGGGACCAACATAGATAAAACCCACTTTTGCGGGTTCTGCATGGGCCAAACTGAATGTTAGGAAAATTGATGCCAGAATGGCAAACACTTTCTGTAATATATTCCTAGTCATTTCGAATCCTTTCATTAACAAGAGATTACATTTTCTACATGGTTTTGTGGAATAGCCTACCTAAAGAACCCGGGGCCTGGGTTGATAATCTGTTACTTGAACCTGAAATTACCACTAGTGCAACAATCGTAATTAAATATGGAGCCATGGATAGGTATGCAGGATTTACTTTAATACCAACTGCCTGGAGATTCAACTGTAATAATGTCACTCCCCCAAATAAAAAGGCCCCAAGAATAACACGGTACGGCCGCCAGGATGCAAATACCACAAGTGCAAGGGCAATCCAGCCAACACCTGCGGTCATTCCTTCCGTCCATTGGGGTACCCTGATCATGGCCAAATAGCCTCCACCCAAGCCAGCACAACCACCACCGAACATGATTGCTGCCAGACGTACCCTTACAACATGATAGCCAAGGGCATGTGCCGCATCATGATTCTCGCCAATCGACCTGAGGATAAGACCACCACGTGTTCGATTCAGAAAATAACTGACACCAACCACTAGTATGAATGCCACGTAAACCAGGTAATCGTATTTGAAAAACAATTGCCCCAAGACCGGCAGGTCACCTAGAAGGCCAAAATCCGGTTTTGGAAAGGTTGGGGGTTTTATTCCTGCATAGGGCTGGCCAAGGAGGGCTGATAACCCCAATCCAAACAAGGTGAGGGCCAGGCCTGTAGCAACCTGGTTGGAATGCAGGACCTGGGTCAGAATACCGAAGATCAGAGCCAGAAGTCCTCCGGCAATAATGGAAGCCAATACACCGAAAAGTGGTGAACCGGTATGATAGATGGCAATGAAACCACACACCGCTCCGATAATCATCATCCCTTCCACACCAAGATTGAGTACCCCGGACTTTTCCACGACTAATTCACCCAAAGCAGCCAAAAGTACTGGAATTGATGCCGCCACCATGGTGGAGAAGAAAATCAGGGGATTTATTGCTGCAAAATCCATTTATCCACGTGCCCAATGCTTGATGGTTATTCGATATTGTGATAGGAAATCCATTGATAGCAGGAAAAACAGCAACATTCCCTGCAATGCCTGTATGGCGGCAGATGGCAAATTCAACATGAACTGGGCAAGATCACCTCCGATATAAGTGAGCGACATTAGAAGTGCTGCCAAAGCTATTCCAAAAGGATTCAATCGTCCCAGAAAAGCGACGATTATGGCCGTAAAGCCATAACCGACATTGAAATCAATCGATAATTGCCCGGCTGGTCCCGAGAGTTCGAAAATCCCTGCCAGGCCAGCCAATCCACCACTGGCTGCCAAACAGAAAATCACCATCAGGTTGGGATTAACACCGGCAAATCGTGAGATTCTTACAGACTGTCCCGTTACCCTGACCTGAAATCCAAGCCTGTGAAACCGTATCAAACCATACAGTGCAAAAATGGATACCAAGGCAACAATCACTCCCAAATGAATACCCGTACCGACAAACAGTTCCCCATTTGAGGCACTGGTATAATGTTGCAGGTTTCTTGATCCCGGAAAGCCAATCCCGTCCGGATTCCTAAGTAATCCCAATGATACGGATGCCAGGAAGTGCTCACTGACATAAACAAGCATTAGGGAGACAAGGATTTCATTGGTTCTGAATTTTATTTTCAACAAAGCCGGTATCATGGCCCAGGCAATACCACCAACAATACCTGAAACAATCATCAAGGGGAAGATCCACCACGCCTCAAGGGGATAGAAGGCCAAGGCAACGCCTCCACCCAGAATTGCCCCCATAATGTACTGCCCCTCGGCACCAATATTCCAGATATTGGCTTTAAATCCAATCGAAAGGCCTATGGCAATAAGAACTAGGGGGGCAGCCTTTACCAAAATTTGTGGTCGGGCATAAGCCGACAGATTGGGATCAAAAATCGGAGCCCAGAATATTGTCTTGATTGCTTCCACAGGGTTTTTCCCCAAGATTGCAAACATTATTCCCCCGGCAATCAGAGTTACCAGAACAGCCAATACAGGAGTAATGGCAGTCCAGAATCTGGAGGGTTCCCTGCGCCTTTCAAAGACAAGCATCTAGACCACAACCTCCGAAAGTGATTCCTGGGAAGCTCCCATCATCAAGCCAATATCTTCCCTGCTCAACTCCTGTACCGGTCTCGCCTTGCTGAGGTGTCCACCTGAAAGAACCGAAATATAATCGGAAATTTCAAGCAGTTCGTCAATATCCTGGCTAATGACAACCACGGCTGCTCCACTATCGGCCAAATCAATCAACTTCTGACGAATACTGGCCGCTGCAGCCGCATCAACCCCCCAGGTAGGCTGATTGACGATCAACAATTCTGGATTCTGGAGTATTTCCCTGCCAATGACAAATTTCTGGAGATTTCCACCTGAAAGGGATTGGGCAAAATTGTCCGTGCTGGGTGTTCGGACATCAAATTGATTGATGATTGTCCGGGAAAACTCTGCTGCTCTTGACCAATTGATAATGCCGGCCTGGGAAAGTGCCTTTCGGTCTGCAGCTGTTAGGTAGGCGTTTTCAGTCAGACTCATTTCACCAGCGGCCGAATGCCCAACCCTTTGTTCGGGTGCAAACAGAAGTCCCCGCTTGCGTCTTTCATTGGGATTCAACCTGGCCAAATCATGACCATTCAACTTGATTGTTCCCCCTTTTGGCAGAACCTCTCCTGAAAGCACTTCCATCAACTCGTCCTGACCATTGCCGGCAATCCCGCCAATTCCAAACACTTCTCCCTGCCAAACTTCAAATGAAATTTCCCTGAGGCTGGTTCCAAAATTGGAAGATGCTTCCTTCTCGATATCCTCTACTCTGAATAATGGCTGACCGTCGCGGTTTCCTTGTGCCTCCGTTCGTTTCGGGGTAACGATTGAGGTCCCCACCATCATTTCAGCCAGTTGACGGGCGGATTTTTCTTCCGGATTGCAGGTTGCAACCACTTTTCCGGCCCTCAAGATGGTTGCTGTGGAGCAAAGGGTTTTGATTTCCTCAAGCTTATGAGAAATATACAATATTGTCGTTCCTTCGGCAGCCAGGTTCCTGAGCGCTTCAAACAATACATTTGCTTCCTGGGGAGTAAGTACCGAAGTCGGTTCGTCCATGATAAGGATTTTGGGGTTTTGAAGCAAGCACCTGATTATCTCCACCCTTTGCCTTTCACCTGCAGAAAGGGTACCAACCATGCTGTCGGGATTCAATAACAACCCGTAGGCCTTACCTTTTTCTTCGATTTCCCTCGAAAGTTTATTGAAGGGAGGCGGATCAACCATTCCCAATGCAATGTTCTCGGCTACGGTCAGGGCATCAAATAGCGAGAAATGCTGAAACACCATTGCAATACCTGCCAACCGGGCTTCATTGGGGTTGGAGGGAGAATAGGTTCTTGATTGAAAAATCATTTCCCCTTCATCCGGCTTGACCAAACCATACATCATTTTTACCAAGGTGGACTTGCCGGACCCGTTTTCTCCGAGCAGGGCACAAATTTCACCCTCCTCAAGGGACATGTTTATGCGGTCATTGGCCTTTATCCCGGGGTATTCCTTGGAAAGGTTCTCGATTTTAAAAAAACTGGTTTGCTGAATGATTGGTCTCCATTCCTGTTGCCAATACCTGCCGATTAAAACACCAGGTTCAGCATTACAAGGGATACGACAAGAAACAGTATGGTCATGACACCACCTGTACGGACAAAATCAATAACCCTGTAACCCCCGGGGGCCATGATTAGAGCATTAACCTGATGGGTGGGTATCAAAAACGAATTGGATGTCGAGATGGCAACCGTCAAAGCGAATATGGCAGGATTTGCTCCTATTGGTATGGCAATGGATACAGCCAATGGAACCAATAAGACAGTTGCTCCCACATTGGACATGACCAGGGTAAAGAATGTTGCCATTATGGCTACCCCGGCCTGAATCCCCCATATCGGCCATCCATCAAGTAACTGCAAAACCTGAAAGGCTATCCATTCAGCCGTTCCAGTGTTTTGAACAGCCTGACCCAACGGAATTAAACTTGCCAGCAGGAATACGGTATTCCAGCCAATGGCGTGGTAAGCTTCATCAATCGAAAGAACTTTTGTCGTTATCATTCCACAGGCACCGACAAACAGACACCAGGACAGTCGTATATCTGTAAAGAGAATGAGGGAAAGGGAAATCAAACAAAAGAGGAGTGCCCAACCAACTTTCTTTGTTCGCCACTCATCCTGGGGAAACTCAGTAGTAATGACAACGAAATCCCTGTCTTTCGTAAGTCTTGAAAGTGATGTCCACTGGGTCTGGACAACCAGTGAATCACCGGCCTGAAACTTGATCAACCCCAACTGGCTGGCCAGATCATCCTTCCCCTCGGCATAACTTAGATTTTCTTCACCCCGATGAATCGCCAGTAGATTCAGGCCATAGGTTTTGCGCAGGCTAATTTCGCGGGCACATTTCCCTATCAGCCTCGAATTGGGTGGAATAACGATTTCGGCAATTCCAGATTTATCCACTTCAAAATCATGCCCGAACACAGTCATTTCAGGATCTATATCCAGATTGAACGTGGTAGCAAATTCCCTGATTCTTTGGCTTTCGCCCAGCAGAGCCAGTCGACAGGGGGTTAATATTTCGGTATCAACCGATGGTGCAAGCCATTTTTGCCCTTGGTGATAGGAAGCAATGACATAAAACTTGAAGGCTCCCATGATATCGGCAAAAGTCTCACCGTAAAGGGGATGGTTGTCAGGGATAACTATTTCAAAAACATCGGCATCAACACCATATAACTGCTTGACATACTCTTTCATCGACTGGGCGGTCGTGGCATCTTCCCTTACACCAACGGTAGGCAGAAACCATTTCCCCAATATAACAAAATAGGCAATGCCAGTAACAACCAAGGTTGCACCTATCGGGGTTACGGAAAACAAACCGAACGTTTCCATCTGGTGTTCCTCGGCAATCAAGCTGTTGGTATTTATGATCAGGTCATTCAGCAAAATGAGGGGGGAGGAACCCACCATGGTCATGGTTCCACCCAGAATGGCACAAAACCCCATCGGCATCAACAAGCGGCTAAGGGGTACATTGGTTCTTGCGGAGATTCTACTCACGACAGGTATGAAAAGGGCAGCTGCACCTACATTTTGCAAAAAGCTGGAAATCACACCCACTGTTCCAGATACTATCGGTATGATACGGTTTTCCGAAGAACTGCCGAATTTGAGAATTACCCCAGCCAGGCTATTTAGCAAGCCGGTCTTGTCCAATCCTGCACCTATAATCATTACTGCTATTATTGAAAGTACCGCATTGGAGGAAAAACCCTCGAAAAGCAGGTTTATGTCCGAAACCCCCTCCAGACCAGGAATATAGCTTATTCCACCCAAGATAATCATCACCAGGATGGCAGCAAAGTCAACCCTTACAACTTCCGATACAAATAGAAATATAGTGAACCCAAGCAGTACTAAAACCACAACCATTTCATTAGTCAGGGTCAATGTTTCCATGGTATCTCCGAATACCTATTTTGCAGTAAATGTTATTTGCTTTGGGCTTCCCTAACATACTTTTAATAACGATTAATTTCAATTGGGTTAAAAAATGAATGGTGAGTAAATCATGATTAAGGGTTATTTGTAATTTATAGGTGGTGATAGGCTATTGCATAACGTCAATCTAATCTTTTGGGGGAAGTTTAGTTCCAACGGCCAAATTAATTCGGTCAAATAATTGAATTCGGAATATAAAAGGGGGGTTAAAAATATTTTCCTTTGACTCTTAATTTGAGTTTTTCTTATACTAAATGAACAAAAACTTAACTTTTTTTGAGTAATCACTGTCCTAATTTTGACTGTATTACCCTTCTCTTTCCCAAATTCCCAATTACTCTTCAGCTGGTAGTATGATTAATAAAAAATCCACAATAATCCCTACAGGCAATCACCTTCAGAAACCCTTCCCCGTGAAGGAGGGATATATCAATTATTCCCAGACCAGCCTTTATGAGACTGCCTTGTTGCAAGGAGAAGCCAAACTGGGCTTTGGGGGGCCCCTGATGGTTACGACCGGTAAATTTACCGGACGATCACCAAAGGACAAATTCACTGTATTTTCGGAAGAACTCAAGGATACCATCTGGTGGGAGAACAATGCTCCCGTAAGTGAAGAGAACTTTGAGAGCCTCAAGAGAGATTTCCTGAAGTTTCTGGCCAACCGGAGGGTCTACGTCAAGGATGTCTATGGTTGTGCCGAGAACGAAAATCGTCTTCGGATCAGGTTTGTCAATTGTCTGGCCTGGCATGCGATTTTTGTTGGAACCTTGTTTGAGCTGCCAAACGAGGAGGAATTGGAAAGCTTTGAACCGGATTTGATTGTCATCAACGCCCCGGATTTCAGAGCCGACCCCGAACGGCACGGTTGTGGAACGGAAACAGTCATTGCAACAAACTACAAGGAAAAACTGATTTTGATCGGTGGTACGCAATATGTGGGAGAAAACAAGAAAAGCGTATTTGGATATCTGAACTATGCCCTTCCTCCCAGGGGTATCTTGACCATGCATTGTTCTGCCAATCATGCCAAGGATGATCCAGACGATACAGCCCTATTTTTCGGTCTTTCCGGAACCGGCAAAACATCCCTTTCTGCCGATCCCGATAGGGTATTGATCGGTGATGATGAACACGGATGGTCTGATAGGGGCGTCTTCAACATAGAAGATGGCTGTTATGCCAAAACAAATGGTTTGAATGCCGTGGATGAACCAGATCTGTACGAGGTCTCAAGATCGTACGGAACAATTATCGAAAACATGACCTTTGATCCGGAAACCAGAATCCCCAATTATGACGATACAAGTATTACTCAAAATGGGCGATGTTCATATTCCCTCAACAAAATCCCCTATGCATCGGAAACCCGTCTGGCTAAACACCCAAGGAATATTTTCTTCCTGACCTGTGACGTTTACGGAATTCTTCCCCCCGTTTCACTCCTTACTCCTGCTCAGGCCATGTATCATTTTCTATCGGGTTTCACATCCAAGGTTGCAGGAACAGAAACAGGAGTCGATGATCCTTCAGCAACTTTTTCAGCCTGTTTTGGCAAACCATTCCTGCCCTTACCCCCGATCGTTTACGGCAATCTATTTCGAGAAAAGGTAAAAAGGCACAAGGTCAGGTGCTGGTTGGTAAATACGGGATGGACCGGTGGCAGATACGGGATTGGCAAGAGGATATCCATCAAGCATACCCGAACAATACTGACGGCAGTTCTAAATAGTGAAATTGATCATAATTCGGTTCGGAAGGATCCTGTTTTCGGATTTGAGGTTCCTCTAAAGATCGATAATATTCCTGATCAATTGCTTAACCCCCGGAATACCTGGGAAAATCCAGATGAATATGACAGGGTGGCCGAGACGCTGAAAGCAAAATTTCAGGCAAATTTCAAGCAATTTGAGGAATTCGTTGACAGTGAAGTTCTGGAAATCGTTCTCTGATCTCGTGTTTCACCACAATCCACGAACAATCAGATTGAGTCCAGCGATTACCAATATTACCTGAACGCATTGTCTGAACCTGTCTGAATCAAGCCTGTTCTGAACTTTAATTCCAAAAAACAGCCCTAAAATGGAGGGAACGATCAATAACAGGGACATGGGGATCGTTTGATAATTCAAGACTTCCGTATTGAAATGGGCAATGATCAGAATAACCGAACCTGCGCTGTAGATAACACCCTGTGCAAGTATGTTTTCCCTTTTGCCAATGTCCAGGGACAAAAGGTAGGTCACAACCAGCGGAGCCCACACTCCGGCAAAACCACCTCCAAACCCAGCTATTATACCTGCAATGTACTCTCCCGGCTTCTGATAGTTCTCCGGGAGTCTCATTTTCCAGCCCCTAAGCTGAAGCAAGGCAATAACCGTTATGGGTATGCCCAGAATCAAAAACAGTAACGATTTGCTCAAGGCCAATACCAAAGGAGAAGAAACAAAGAGGCAAAGGCACAAGGTAACCGTTATACGAAAATATCTTGCAAACGCCTTAAGGATAAGGTCCATCTTGAACTGGAACATTTGCAGGGCATTGACTACCAAAAGGGCAAACAACAGAAAGGATATCGCTAATTCGGGATCGAAAACTACTCCCAGACCGCTGATCATGATCATGGGGAATCCAAACCCGGTTACCCCTTTAATAAATCCACCAAAAAAGGGGACAAAAACCAAAACAAACACTTGTAAAATGTTGATTTCTGATAAACCAAATTCCATTTGCTACCTGTTCATGGGTTGTTTCGACCAGCCTTTGAACAAAACCAATTACGACAACTCTAACAAATTTTCAATCTAAGCTATTTCCAACAATGACCAATACCAGATCAATAGACACTATTTTGCTTCCCAATCTACTTAATTCAGCCTTGAGTGCCATCAATGACCTTGATTCCATGTTGGCCGATTTAACAAGGGAGTTGCAACAAAGTGTCGTTGTTGATGGCAAGGTTTCTCAGGCCAAGCTTGAAGAAGGTCAATATGAAGTGCATTCTTTTTCCTGGGTGGCAACATATGTCGAGGCTCTCAAGCAATTATATTTCTGGGGGCAATCCCTAGAAGGGAATGGCGAGTTTGATGAACTGAATGCCCTTCTGCTACAAATCGGGTTTGGGGAATATCTAAGTCAGTTGGAAGGTGGAATTCCCATGAATCAGGGTGAAATCGCAAGGATTTCACAAATCGTCCAGGATTTTAGCTGGATCAAAAGTGAAGGATGGCAGCAATTATCATCCCATGGCAATTCCCCGGAAGCTAGAAACCGCCTTGTTGAATTGATGCAGAATCAGTTGGGGGTAGCCAGTTATGGCAACACTGGTCAAGATGAAGATGTTGAATTTATCAGGGATCAGTTCTCACGCTTTGTCATGGAGAAAGTTGCCCCTCATGCCCAGCAATGGCATCTGGACAATTCGCTAATTCCGATGGATTTGGTAGATGAATTGGCCGAATTGGGTGTTTTTGGACTGACAATCTCGGGAGATTACGGTGGTTCCGAGCTTCCAAAAATCGGGATGTGTGTCGTCTCGGAAGAGCTTTCAAGGGGGTTTTTGGGGGTTGGTTCCCTTGCTACCAGATGTGAAATTGCCTCTGAGTTGATTAGCAAGGGGGGTACAGATGAACAAAAGGACAAGTGGCTGCCCCTTATTGCGAGTGGCGAAGTCAAACCCACTGCAGTTTTTACTGAGCCCGGTTCCGGCTCAGATCTTGGATCACTGATTACCAAGGGGAAAAAAGATGGCGACAATTATCAGATAACAGGTAACAAAACCTGGATTACCCATGCCGGCAGAGCCAACTTGATGACCTTACTGGTCAGGACAGATCCTGAATCGAGCAATTATCGGGGATTGTCCATGATGCTGGCTGAAAAAACCGCCGGTGCCGATGATGACCCCTTTCCGGATCAAGGTCTCACGGGAACAGAAATTGATGTTATCGGGTATCGGGGAATGAAGGAATATGAATTGTCCTTCTCCGATTTTCCTGTACCTGTTTCCAATCTCCTGGGTGGTCAGGAGGGTTTGGGATTCAAGCAACTCATGGAAACCTTTGAATCGGCCCGAATCCAGACTGCAGCAAGAGCCATAGGAGTTGCCCAATCTGCCCTTGATGCTTCCCTAAAATATGCGCTGGAACGGAACCAGTTTGGCAAGCCGATAGTCAATTTTCCGAGGGTAAGTTCGAAACTGGCCATAATGGCTGTTGAAATAATGATGGCCCGTCAACTTACCTATTATTCAGCCCGTCAAAAAGACCGGGGTCGTAGATGTGACCTTGAGGCAGGCATGGCCAAGCTTCTTGGTGCGAGGGTGGCTTGGGCAGCAGCTGATAATGGCGTTCAAATCCATGGTGGTAACGGCTTCGCAATGGAATTTGATATCAGTAGAATTCTATGTGATGCCAGAATCTTGAACATCTTCGAGGGGGCAGCTGAAATCCAGGCCAATGTTATTGCCCGAAGACTACTGGACCCGAAAGCAAACTGAACGGTTTATGTTTGCAAAATATTGGATAATTGAAGTTACTTCTTCTGTGTCAGGTGGTTATAAGGACGGCTGATTACTCTGGCCTGAAGTTCCGATTTCTCTTTCTTGACGGGGTTGGGTTGGAAAGCCAGCTCGCTGTGCTGGGCACAATATCCCTTATTCAATAGGGTGGGTTTGCCACAAAACCAGAAATTCTTGGTCGAAGGATCCCCGATGGGCCATCGACAAGTTTTTTCATTCAAATACAACAGGGAGAGCCTTCGGTCTTCCAACTGGGTTTCCCGTAAATCCCCAGATGATTGACCATTCAACTGTTTGTCAACCTTGCCTTGGGTAGCTTTATTCTCATCCTTATCAAAGCTTACCTCATTTGTCGCATTTGAATTTGGTTTTTTTACACCCAAGCGGTTTAATTTGCCGATTACTGCATTGCGAGACTTGGAAATTTTATTGGATATTTCGGTAGCGGTCTTACCTTCCTTCCACATATTTACAGCTTTATTGACCTGTTGAGTAGTCCAAGCCACCATAAATTTCCTCCCCCGATTAGTCTTAATCACTTCACATTGATGGTAAGAGCAATTGCTGCCAAAACAAAAAGTATGGTTTGGTACAAATTTTTCAAGTTCGATCAGATTGTGGACCATCCGGCAAATGGGAAGCCTCAAACCCAATTATATTTACTGCAACTAGTAAAACACATGCCCGGTTTGTAATCATGGTTGGTTTAAATTGTCCCGCAGGTTCATATATCAAAGGGTCCAACAACTTGATATGGAACTGAATGATGATTGACGCGGTGATGCCAACTTATGCCCGAACCCCCATGGGCTTTGAAAAGGGAGATGGCTGTTGGCTTTATGGAACTGATGGAAATAAATACCTGGATGCCGGAGCCGGCATTGCAGTAAATGCACTGGGGCACAGCAATCCATTATTGGTTGAAGCCCTGACTGACCAGGCCAACAAGGTTTGGCATACCTCAAATCTCTATCGGATCCCCAAACAGGAAGAACTTGCATCCCTACTGGTTGAGAACACCTTTGCAGATACGGTATTCTTTACCAATAGTGGAGCTGAAGCTGTTGAATGCACTGTCAAGGCCATACGAAAGTATTGGGATCAGCAAGGTCATCCGGAACGAAATGAAATAATCACTTTCAACAATTCCTTTCATGGCCGAACACTGGGTATGATTTCTGCAGCAGGAAGTGACAAGCTGACCAAGGGATTTGGACCCTTGTTACCGGGTTTTGTTCAGGTTGAACCTGCCGATATTATCAGGATCAGGGAAGTTTTGTCCGAGAAAACCGCCGGTATACTGGTCGAACCTGTTTTGGGAGAAGGAGGTATCATACCCTTGCCTGACAGTTTCTTGAGGGAACTGAGATCACTTTGCGATGAAGAAGGGATACTCCTTGCGCTTGACGAAATACAATGCGGGATGGGTAGGACCGGCAAATTGTTTGCTCATGAATGGGCGGGTATAACCCCGGATATCATGGCCATTGCAAAAGGTATTGGAGGTGGTTTCCCCCTTGGTGCCTGTCTTGCGACCGAAAAGACTGCCCAAGGCATGACTGCGGGTACCCATGGCTCGACATATGGTGGCAACCCTTTGGCCTGTGCTGTGGGGTGCAGAGTTTTGAGCATAATTGCCGAGGAAACCTTTTTGGAACAGGTCAGACAATCTGCCCGTTGGCTCAGACAGCAAATTGAGTCGGTTATTGCTACCTATCCTGATATTTTTGAGGAGGTTCGTGGCGAAGGCCTTATGTTGGGACTGAAATGCAAGGTTAACAATATGGATGTTGTCAATTCCTGCTATGACCAGCATTTATTAACCGTACCGGGTGGTGATAACGTAATCAGAATACTTCCACCGCTCATAATTAACCAGGAAGAACTCGGGCAAATGATAACAAGGTTGGAAAAAGCCGCAACCAGTCTAAAGGAAAAGGACGATGCCTGATTTTTTGGAAATAAACGAGGTTCCAGTGAATGATCTCAGGTCGATTCTGGAGGATGCCAAGAGGGTAAAACTGGAACGTAATGGCAAATCCAGGGGAGTCCTGGATGTTGGAACACCTTTATCCGATTTTGTTGTTGCCCTGATATTCGAGAAACAATCGACAAGAACACGTTTGTCATTTGATGTAGGAGTACGTCAAATGGGAGGACAATCCATTGTACTAGCCAGCACTGATCTGCAAAGGTCAAGAGGGGAATCCGCCAAGGACACTGCCTTGATGTTGTCACGGTATGTAGACCTCATCATGATCAGGACATTTGCCGACAGGGTCATCAGGGAAATGGTTGAACATGCATCGGTACCTGTGATCAACGGCTTAACGGATTACAGCCATCCCTGCCAGATCATGGCCGATGTCATGACCTTTGAAGAAAAGGCAGGCCCGATCAAGGGTAAAACGGTTGCGTGGGTTGGTACAGGTAACAATGTCTGCAATTCATTCCTTCACGCAGCTGGTCAATTCGGTTTCAATTTCGTATTTTGTGGACCTGAAGGATTTGACCCTGATCAGAGGGAAGTCTTTTTTGCTACCTCAATGGGAAGTGAGGTTATAATTGACAGGAACCCAGTCAATTGTGTCAAGAATGCCGATATGATCGTTACCGATGCCTGGATTTCAATGCATGAGGAAGTTGATCCGGTCTACAAGCAAAAATTGAAAGCATTCCAGGTTAACAAGGAGTTGCTGTCATTTGCCAAACCCGATGTTGTATTTATGCATTGCTTGCCGGCTCATCGGGAGGAGGAAGTGACTTCCGAAGTTCTTGATGGGCCTAATTCGGTCGTTCTGGACGAGGCGGAAAATCGTCTTCATGTTCAGAAATCAATCATGAAATGGTGCCTGGGATTGATTTAAAACTGAATTTCATCATTCCTGAGCAACAACAGAAGGGCAATAATTGTCGTTGCCACACCGAGTAAAATTGGGAGGGAGGGCAACCCCCTTCCCAAGACAAACTCCCAAAGGATAACCCAGGAAGGGGTCAAATAAGTATAGGCCATGACCTTGGCCGAAGGTAGGCGCATGGAAGCAAAACTGACTGCAAAGAAGGTGAGAATGGTGGCAATCAGGGTGATATAAATTATGGTTATCCAGACAATTGGTGGCAATGCCTGCCAGTCAGTTGTCCTTATGTCATTCCATCCAAAGGCAAGAAGAAACAATGTTCCGGTCGTTACCATGCCCAAAACAAATACTTGGGCTGGCTCACCTCTATTGGCATATCGAAGAAAGGGAGTATAAAAGGCATGTGCAAGACATCCGAAGAAAAATATGATCTCTCCTTGTCCAACCTTGAACTGTAAAATGGCTTGGATGTCTGCCCTGAAAATGACCCATATTGCCCCAACAGCACCTATTCCAAGTGCAAATGCCATACGTCTGGTCATTTTTTGTCGAAGAAGTATCCAGCCGAAAAGGCCTGAAAGCAGGGGGGTTAATGTAAATACGGTACTTGTTGATACCGCAGAAGTCGTTTGCAAGGCAATAAACATGAGTACAAAGTACAGGGACATGAGAGCTCCCGCGACAAAATATCGCCAGGCCCCCTGCATGTATTCCCATTTAAGATTCGTTCCGAAATAGACCATTATCCCGATCAGGATTGTCGCAAGAAAAAATCTTGATGCAGTCAAGGAAAAGGGATCGATGATGTTGGCAACCATGCCACCGAGACTGAACGAACCGGCGATCGCGAAGGAAAAGGCCAGCATTAAAATGTGACCTTTTGATTGTTCCGTTAAATTAATCATTGATACTTATTTCGAAACTTCTATCCAATTGTACCCCCGTACATTGAATCTGCAAATTGTACATCCCATGGGATTCAAAAATAGCCATGCAACTTAATTTTGGTTTACAGGGTTTGATTTCATATTGGAATGTTCCTATATATGGGCAACACCTCAGTAGTTGTAGTTTTTCGGTTCGAGGTAACATCTAGAATCGCCACCCGTCAGCGAGTTTCGCCCACGGGTGCGTTTGTCGTTGGTAGAAAATTTGGGCTTGTTCAAAAGGGATAGTTACAATGTTTGAAACATTGTCAGGCAGTTTCTCATCCGTATTCCAGGGTCTTAATAAAAAGGGTACTCTGAGTGAACAGGATGTAACCAGTGCCCTGCGGGAAATTCGAATTTCATTGCTGGAAGCCGATGTCTCGCTCCCGGTCATCAAGTCCTTCATGCGTACACTCCATCGCAAGGCTACGGGCCAAGCTGTGTTGGGCTCGATCACACCCGGTCAACTCGTTGTAAAAATCGTACACGATGAATTGGTTAAAATCCTTTCTGGAGATGGCTCCGGAGACGGGCAGCTTAATATAGCCTCACCACCCGCCACTGTTCTGGTTGTTGGTCTCCAGGGTTCGGGTAAGACCACCTCCACCGCCAAACTTGCCAAACACCTCAAGGAAACCCAGAAAAAGAAAGTTCTGATGGCCTCACTCGATACAAGAAGGCCGGCTGCGATGGAACAACTAGCCATTCTGGGTGAACAGGCCGAAATCGAAACCCTGCCAATCGTACCTGACCAAGACGCTACCCAAATTGCTTCCAGAGCTACATTCATGGCTAGGACTAATGGGTTTGATGTCGTTTTGCTAGATACTGCCGGTCGACTCCACATTGATGAAGAACTGATGGATGAGGTCGTTGCCGTAAGGAATATTTCCAAACCCAAGGAAACCCTGTTGGTTGTTGATGGATTAACCGGACAGGATGCCGTCAACATAGCCAGGGAATTCGACACCAAGATTGGTGTCAGCGGAGTTGTTCTGACACGAATGGATGGTGATGGCAGAGGTGGTGCCGCATTCAGCATGAGGGCCGTTACTCAAAAACCGATCAAATTCATGGGCACAGGTGAAAAGCTGGAAGATTTTTCTGTATTTGATCCCCAGAGAATCGCTGGTCGAATATTGGGGATGGGGGATATTGTTAGCCTCGTGGAAAAGGCCTCACAGGTTTTCGAAGAAGAGCAAATGAATCGAACCGTCAAAAGGTTTGCAGCTGGCCGCTTGAGCATGAATGATCTCCGTAGCCAGTACTCTTCTTTGTTGAATATGGGAGGACTTCAGGAGTTTGCATCAATGATACCGGGCATGGGCAAAGCGAATGCCCAAATCAAGCAAAATGAGGCCACGATCAAAAAAAACATTGCCTTGATCAACTCCATGACCCGCAAGGAAAGAGCCAACCCAAAAATCATTCAGGCTAACAGAAAGAAGCGGATTGCAACGGGTTCAGGACTTACTGTTTCAGATGTAAACCAACTTCTGAAAATGCATCAAACAACTGCCAAATTGGGCAAACAAATGTCCAAGAACGGTAGGGTAAAGGAAATGATACGCAGCATGCAGGGAAAACCAGCCGGTAAAGACGGGAGTACCATGCCCGATTTGAACAGCCTTCCACCTGACATGATGAATCAGTTGGGAAATCTGCCTGGATTACCGAGACGCGGTTTCCGTTAACGTCATTTGGGTATAACTGATAATTGGAATACTTTTACCATGCAAGATGAACAAGTTGAGAAAGAACTAAGAGAACACAGAGAATCCATCGACCGGTTGGATGCCATCCTGATCTATACCCTTGGGGAACGATTCAAACATACCCAGAAGGTGGGTATTCTCAAAGCCAGGAATAATCTCCCTCCTTCCGACCCGGGAAGGGAAAAAAAACTGATCGAACGGTTGAAGCAACTGGCAAGGAATGCTGATCTGGATCCCGAGTTCGCCAAAAAACTAATACAATTCATTATCAGGGAAGTTATTCAACACCACAAGTTACATCGTAAAAACACCATCATTGAGAAAGATTAAGGAGTTATCATTATGGCCATGAAAATCAGGTTGTCCCGCAGGGGATCCAAAAAGCGACCCTTTTACAGTATCGTAGCTGCAGATTCCAGAATGCCTAGGGACGGACGTTTTATTGAAAAACTGGGTACATATAACCCACTTTTAAACAAGGACGATCCCAATCGGGTAAAGATGGATGTTGAACGAATCCAGCATTGGATGAGTCAGGGAGCTATCCCCACCGATCGTATCAGCCGTTTTCTTGAGGCCAAGGGTGTATTGGAACCCAAGACAAGAAACAATCCCAAAAAGGCTATACCTCGAAAACAGGCACAGGAATCTGCAACATCCTAATCACCCTCTAAAGGTTGGTTGGTACTTTCGGAAGACTAGAATTCAACAATGCTGGACGTTCAAAATTCACAAACCTCTGCCCTTGAAAACCGTCAACTGGTTTGGGTTGGTGTGTTGGGACAATCATATGGTACGAAAGGTAATATAAAATTGCGAAGTTTTTGCCTTGATCCCAGAAACATTGCGTCTTTTTCATGCCTCTATTCTGAAAGTGGAAGTAAAATCTATCGACTCGAACAGATTATCGAGGTTGGAGAAGAGTTCATAGCTGTGATACATGGGGTCAATTCACGTGAGCAGGCAGCCCAACTGAAGGGTACAAAATTGTTCGCCAACCGGGAAGAATTTCCCGAGTTGGAAGACAACGAGTACTATTATACAGATTTACAGAACTTGCGGGCCATGGATTCCGAGGGCAAGTTCATTGGACATGTGAGTTCAATGAACAATTTTGGGGCCGGTGACCTCATGGAGCTTTTCCTGGAAGATTCCGGCAACAAGGTTTTAATCCCCTTTACCAAGGAAAACGTTGTATCGGTTGAAATTCCTCTCGGTTATTTGGTTGTGGAAAATGTTGAGAACTATCTCTGATTACAATTGTAGTCATATCATCTAAAGGTGAGATCATTATGTGGACGGCAAAGGTAATCACTCTATTTCCCGAGGTTTTCCCTGGAGTCCTTGGTAGTTCCCTAGTGGGCAAGGCCCTTGGTAAATCCTGGAACCTTGAAACCGTTGACTTGAGGGAGTTTGGCGCTGGAGTACACAAGTCAGTTGATGACACACCAGTTGGAGGCGGTCCTGGTATGGTTATCAAACCGGATATATTGGCATCCGCCCTACAATCTACGCAGGAAACGATAGATGAGAAGCCTGATTCATGGCCAGTTGTATTTCTATCACCCAGGGGAAAGTTGTTTGACCAGTCTACAGCAAAGAAATGGTCGACCTGCAAGGGGATAACATTAATTTGTGGTCGTTATGAAGGTGTGGATGAACGATTTTTTCAGCTAACCGAAACGGAAGAGATTTCCATGGGGGATTTTGTGCTTTCTGGTGGGGAAATTGCAGCACAGGCCTTGATTGAAGCAACTGTGAGACTTATACCGAATGTTTTGGGAAATTTTGAATCAACCGAAAATGAATCATTTATACGCGGTTTATTGGAATATCCACATTACACCCGACCGAGGGTATGGAATGGCCTTTCGGTTCCTGAAATACTGTTAACTGGACACCATGAAAATATTGCGCAATGGAGAAAGTCAAAAGCTGAAGAACTAACCAAGCTCAGAAGGCCGGATCTTTGGCAAAAATATTGTGAAAAAAAGGCCGAAACCAACATTTGATGAATTATGGCAAGGCCAAGAATTAAGTACAAACTGGAAGGATAAAACCATGGATTTGATTGCAAAATTTAATGATCGCCAACTGGAAGCATTGAAACTGAAAAAAGACATACCTGATTTCAAGGCCGGTGATACAGTCAGAGTCGGGTTCAAGGTTACCGAAGGTAACAGAACACGTGTGCAAAACTATGAGGGTGTTTGTATTGCCCGCAAGGGAGGTGGTGGGATTGATGGCACCTTTACCGTAAGGAAAATTTCCTTTGGGGAAGGTGTGGAAAGGGTATTCCCGCTTCATTCTACCAATATCGACTCGATTACCGTTGTCCGCAGGGGCAAGGTTCGTCGAGCCAAACTGTATTATTTAAGAAATCGCAGGGGCAAGGCAGCAAGGATTGCTGAAAAGACCAATTACCGTCCCAAAAGTGAAACATCATAAGGAGTCAGGAACATGAAAAAGGACATTCATCCCGATTACCATAAAATCACCGTCAAAATGACCAATGGTGATGAATTGGAAATGCAATCAACCTACGGTTCTGAAGGCGATGTTCTGCAATTGGACATAGATCCAACCGTCCATCCGGCATGGACCGGTGGTGGTACCCACCTCATGGATACGGGAGGCAGAGTTTCCAAATTCAAGAAAAAATTTGGCGATTTGAAGTTTTAATCACCTTTCGTCAAATTCTCCACCATTCAATATCCCTACTGGAATAACGCTTCCCCAAGACAAGTGAATTGTCCGGGAGACTGCGGACAACAGAAGTATCTTGTCCGCAAGAAAGGTGCGATTGATTCCACCAATCCTTGCAAACAATCAAAAATCGGTTGGAGCTCCGCCCTCAGCCTTCCTTCTCTCCACGAATTCGACTAGTTCTTCCTTGATGTCTGAATCAATAACAGGCGGTTCAAAATCAACCAGGATTTGCTTATACAGTTTATGGGCTCTTTCAGCAGTCCATTCTCCACCACCGAGTTCAAAAGCCTCATAATTTTGCCAATTACTGAGGAATGGCTCATAAAATGCGGTCGTGTACCTTTCCTGTGTATGTTGAGCCCCAAAAAAATGTCCGCTGGACCCAACCTCGGAAATGGCTTCCAAAGCCAAATCCTTTTCTCCGGTTCCATAAACCGTCTTCTCAAAGTAGCGCTGGAAATGCTGAAGGGTTTCACAATCCATGATGAACTTTTCCGGACTGGAAATCAAACCTCCCTCAAGCCATCCTGCAGAATGATAAACCATATTTACCTGGGACTGGACCGCTGACCACATGGAATTCATGCTTTCCCACATGGCCTGACCATCCGGAACATTGGCTGCACAAGCATTGCTTGCCCGCAATGGTAAACCATAGAAGCGACACATTTGCCCTGCCATCTGGGTAGCCCTCACATACTCTGGTGTACCGAAGGCTGGAGCCCCCGACCGAAGATCAACATTGGAGGTAAAGGTACCAAAAACAATCGGTGCTCCGGGATTGATATATTCCAATAGTGCAATTGCCGCCAATCCTTCGGCCATTGATAATGCCACGGCACCAGCCATGCTCACAGGTGCCATCGCCCCTGCCAGGGTAAAGGGGGAAACAATCACCGGTTGCCCTCTTCTGGCCAACCGCATGGACCCATCGATCATCGGCCAGTCATGCTTGAGAGGAGAGGTTGAATTGATGTTGGTAAACATTCTGGGTTTTTCATCAAACTCTTCATGGGTCAGACCACCGGCAATCCTGACCATTTCCATGACATCCTCAACCCTTTCAGGGCCCAATGAATAGGCATGTGCCACCTTATCCGTCAGGGTGAGTTTATCGTACAAACAATCCAGATGCCGTATCGAGGGGTGTATATCCACTGGTTCGACCGGATATCCACAAACAAAATGAATGCAGTTGAAATATTGGGCCAACTTTAGAAAATTTCGAAAATACTCCTGGTTTCCCACCTGCTTGCCATTTTCCAAATCCCAGGTATTAGGTGGAGAGGAAACACATCCGAATAGCATGTGCTTACCACCCACGATCAATTCACGATCAGGATTCCTGGGGGTAATGGTAAACTCCTCGGGACAGTGGTTTATCATTTCCATGACAAAATCCCGTCCCAGTCTTACATTGGTTCCTTTAACCTTGCATCCTGCCTCTTTGAAAATGGTTCTGGCTTCTTCATTCAAAAACTCGATCCCGATATTTTCCATTATCTGGAGTGCGGTTTCGTGGATACCTAGAATTCCCTCTTCATCAAGGGGTTCGGTGGGCTTATCGGGGTTATAGGGAATTCGCCAAGGCATCTGATCAAATAGCTTGGTACTGCGAAGATGAATATTTGCCGACCTTCCGCCGCTTCTTCCCCTTCTCCTGTTAGGCATGGAAAACTCCCCGATTTACTACCGCAGAAAAATATGTTTTCTGAAAATTCAGATTTGATTCTTTACAAAGAAAAACACCAAAATCCATTAAAATTCAATCCGTTTGGGAAGAGTCATCTATCAAGCAAAAAAATACACTCACCACCTAATGCATCCCACAGTTCACCGATATCCTGAATTATCAAATTCGCATACTGTTCGAGGTCTTCGGATTTAGCAACACCAGACAAGACCGCCACGGTAAACAAACCGGCTCTTTTTCCTGCTACAAGATCGCTTTTGCTATCTCCGACAATGACGGTTTCCGCAGGTTGAATCCGTGTTTGTTGACAAAAGGCCAAAAGCATGTCCGGATCCGGTTTGGATCCATAACCGCTGTTGAATCCGGCAAGAAAATCGAAATACTTCAGAATGCCCTTTTCTCCGAGTTGTCTTCTGGCATCCTCCTCACAGTCATTGGTGGCTAACCCAAGAGCATAACCAGCCCTTTGCAATTTTGTCAGGAAAGGTTCAAGGGGTACCACCTCAACTTGTTCCGTAGCTTTGGTAATTTCGTTCAATAACCGAATTACTTCCACCTCCGACCACCCTTTGAATTGGTCAAGTAGTTGCTCAACAAACTGTTTTGGGGTTCCAGCAATAAATGTGCTTTCAGGTAGATATAATTCCTTGTCAAAGTCAAAACCCAGCAAGTAGCCTTTTTGTCTAGAACATTCCCTGTCACCTCTACACAAAACATTCAAAAGGTTTACCATCATGGGAGACCAGGTACTTTGAAAATCAAAGAGGGTGCCATCCTTGTCGAAAATTATACCCTTGAACCGCTTGCGACCTGTCATGTCCAGTTAAATTCCTCTCCTCCGGGCAAGGCCCTTCTGGCTTTCATCGGGTCGTCGGGTGAAACGGATACATATTGGCAGCATTCCAGAATTAATACATCCTTCTGCATAAGCAAAAAATCCATTACAGATGCAAGGAATTCACTATTCCCATAGTTTTCCGTTATCGATTCTCTGGTACTGCCTGTCATGTTCAGGAAGGCTGCAAAAAGGGGCGGATTGGTTGCAATCCATTCCAAAACCTTGATAGCCAGAAGCTCAGCCTGTTCGGCATTATATGTATTACCCGCCATACCACTAATTCTCAATTCAACATTTCGGCTAACAAAAACGACCATATTGATTTGCGACACAATTAACCAATAATTAAATGTCAGACATGTTCAAGAATTAAGCGATTAAAGTTTGTACCAATATATTATTGGTTGATGGCTGTATGGTTATTGCTTTAAGGCAATATCATTTTTTCCGGATCTGAGTTTATAATTCCAACCCTTTTGGTTATTTGCAATGGATTATAGATTTATTCCCAAACAGGATGGCATTTTCAGGTATAATCGCTGACCCAAGAGCAAATAAATACTAGCAAATTCAGGTACACTCGAGAATTATGGCAGAATCCAAGTGGAACAGAAATTATTTGATCTGTCCGGATCCCAAGAATCCTGAGCTGACAAGAAGTGTCAAGGGGCTTTCCCATGAGGGGTTGCCCGAAGAAATCAAAGTCGTTGAAGAAATACCTCTGACAATATTCTTGAATTCAACTGAAATAGTTACCGTAATGACCATCGGTGATTATCCGGAATATCTGGCACTTGGTTTCCTGTTCAATCAGGGAATGTTGCGTTCCTACCATTCAGTGGAAAGGGTAGATTATGATCAGGACTTGCAAACTGTCGTGGTCAGGACGACCAAAACCACGAATTTTGAGGTGAAGTTGCAAAAGAAAACCCGAACAAGTGGGTGTGCCGTAGGTACGGTATTTGGTGATCAAATGGAATTGATCGAAGGATTGCAACTGCCCTTTCTGAAGGTCAAAACCTCCTGGTTGTATCATTTGGCTAAATCAATCAACCTGACACCAAGCCTCTATTTGGAAGCTGGGGCAATTCACGGCACGGTTCTCTGCAAGGAAGATCAAACCCTGGTTTACATGGAAGATGTCGGTCGCCACAATGCCGTTGATAAAATTAACGGCTGGATGAAATCCAAGGATATTCAACCTGAAGACAAATTGATTTACACCACGGGAAGGTTAACTTCGGAAATGATCCTGAAAACCGCCCTCATGGGTATTCCGGTCTTGGTTTCAAGATCCGGTTTTACGGCTTGGGGAGTGGAAATTGCAAGAAAGGTCAATCTTACACTCATAGGAAGAATGAGAGGCAAGAGGTTTATTTGCCTAGCTGGAGAGGAGCGGTTGGAAAGAAACATATTACCAGACGAGATTGGGGATGAAGCGAGGAAGCATCGAAGGAAAGGTGCGGCTGATTGATGCCTAGTATCATGGATACCTGTTAATGACCTTCTCCACGGAACAGAACATTTCTATCGCGGGTGTGATATTGGCTGGTGGATTAGCCACCAGAATGGGAGGTGGAGATAAGACCCAAAAAGTCATCGGAAACAGGAAGATTCTTAATATTGTTATCGAGAGAATCAGCCCTCAGGTATCAGAGTTGGCATTAAATACCAATAATGATCCATCGCATTACTCTGAATTGGGTTTGCCATTGCTATCAGATGCTTTTGAAGAAAGATATGGTCCCCTGGCCGGTATACTCGCCGGTATGGACTGGGCTCATCATGAGGGCTTTGGGCTTGTAGTAACCATTGCTGGTGATACCCCGTTCTTCCCTGATGATCTGGTTTTTAGGTTGTTGACCCAACAATTGGACAGCAATGCACGTATCATATTGGCTGCTACCAGGGATCAGGAAACAGATAAATTATACAGACATCCCACTTTTGGGCTTTGGTCTGTTGATTTAAGACATGATCTAAGAGAAAATCTAAAAAAGGGAGTACGAAAAATCGTGCAATGGACCGATCAACACAATGCTGAATTCGTGGAGTTTCAGACTGGAAAGATGGATCCCTTTTTCAATATCAATACGCCAAGCGATCTTGTGGAGGCCGAAAAACTGATGCGATATTGCAAATGAACATTCTTGGAATTGCCGGGTGGAAGAACTCGGGGAAAACCACCCTGGTAAGTTCCCTGATTACCGAATTGACAAACCGGAACATTCGGGTTTCCACCCTCAAGCATGCCCATCACGATTTTGACATTGACCAGTCTGGTACAGATAGTTACAAGCATCGGAAAGCCGGCGCAAAAGAGGTACTTATAGTATCATCAAGGCGTTGGGCCCTAATCCATGAAGAAGCGGAGGTCAGCAAACCTGATTTAACGACAATGCTAGGCAAACTTGAGGATACGGATCTAGTGCTTGTAGAAGGTTTCAAGAGTCTTTCCTTTCCGAAGTTGGAAATCCGGAGGGAAGATTCATCAGGTCCTGATCTTGCACCAAATGACAAGGATATAATTGCTATAGTTTCTGATAGGCCTGTATCTGAACACAGCATACCAGCATTTGACCTTGACGATATCAAGGGAATCGCTGAATTTGTCATGAAAACTTTTGATCTTCGTTAGTGATAATGATTCAACTTGAGGAAGAATAATTGGTCAAATGAATACTGAAACTACTGATCCAGATTGCTTTGCCTTGCCACCCGGGGTGGATTGGCTCCCGGTCAATGATGCCATAAGCAGGATTTTATCCAGTTTTGCCCCACTGGACAAATCTGAAGAAATTACTTTGAATACGGCCGTTGGCAGGGTCTTGGCCAAACAGGTTACTGCCCTAAGGGCCAATCCACCATTGACTAATTCAGCTGTGGATGGTTATGGATTTGCCTTTGACTCTTTAACCAGACATGATGAGCTGGAACTTGCAAGTGGTTATGCAGCACCCGGCTCGATACTGGATAAGCCAGTACCATTTGGGAAAGCCATAAAGATACTGACTGGTGCTCCTTTGCCCGAAGGTGTGGACACGGTACATCTGCAAGAGTATTCTCTAATCGATTCCAACTGGCTTCATTTCAAATCAAGGCCAAAAAAGGGAGCCAATACCCGATTGGCTGGCGAAGACATCAAGGTTGGAGATCCGTTGTTTGCCAAAGGTCACAAAATCAGAACCAATGATCTGGCCAGCCTGGTTTCATCAGGAGTGGACAAAATAAACGTCTACGCCAAACTCCGTGTGGGTGTTTTGTCCACAGGTAATGAATTGTGGGAAAATGGCATGACGGTAGATAATGCAATGGTTTTTGATGCCAATAGGCCCATGCTTTTGTCCCTGATACACAAGATGGGATTTATTCCTGTTGATCTCGGTATGGTTGGGGATAATAGGGAAGAAGTTCGCAACAAGTTGAATCAGGGGGCATCTTGTTCCGATATTATCCTGACTTCCGGTGGGGCTTCCTCGGGCATGGAGGATTTTGTTTCTGATTTATTGTCGAGGGAAGGGAAACTCAACTTCTGGCGAATCGCCGTGAAACCAGGTCGGCCACTGGCCCTTTCAAGTTGGCAGGATACCCATATTTTTGGACTTCCCGGCAATCCCATTGCGGCCTTTGTTTGCTCTCTGGTCTTTGCTCATCCGGCCATGCGGATATTGTCGGGTGAATTATGGCAACCACCAGTGGGCTTCATGGTTCCGGCAGCATTTCAGAAACGCAAAAAGACCGGTCGCAGGGAATACCTTCGTGCCAGAATGAACGATGAAGGCTTGGCTGAGGTCTTTCCATCGGAAGGATCGGGATTGACTACCAGTTTGTCTTGGTCAGAAGGACTGGTCGAATTGGGAGAGGATACCCTATCGGTTGATAGGGGTAACCTGGTCAAATATTATCCCTACAGCAGTTTTTGGTTGTAGTTAGGATACTTCAATTAACCGGTATTGAAAACCTGGCCAAGCAATAAAAAGGCCAGAAAGGTCCTGGTTTGTGCAAGTTCCCTGATTTCATCATCACTGAGTTGTGGTATGACCTTGGAAATAAACTCCTCCATCTGCTTGTTGAAGGTGTTGGCAAGGCTTTCAAAATTGCTGTTTTCGGCCAAAATGCTGGAGACCTTGTCGATTTCGACAAACGTTCCGGTCCCACCAAGGGATGAAACCATACCCACGGCACTATCTGCGGCAAATCGCCTCCAAGTGGTGATCAGGCCCATATCAATTTCCAGATCATCCATTATCAAATCATAATCGGCTAAGGTAATCAGGAGTTCATGAGAATTTCTCAACAGGTTATCTAGGAATTCAATTTTGATTACTGCCTCAATTGCATCATAACCCTCTGAATCATTCTCATCATTGGGCATGTTGAAGGCCCTGATCAGTGTTTTCGTGTCAAGGTTCCATTCATCAAGCATGCTTGTCTCCCCCTTGACTTCATTGCTGGAAATGGGAAGGCTGAAAGTGGTGTCATTTATTTCTCCGGCCGGTTCATTGTATTCCGGCTCTTCATGAATTTCCGGACTTTTGCTGGATACAGGCGAACTGTCTGCCGGAATATTCATGAACCGCTCGCTTTCACCGAAGGAAATATGATCAATTTCATCCTTCAGCTTGTCAATCTTCTTTTTCAACTCATTGTACCGTTCGCGGTTTTGAACTGCCATCAAATACAATCCAGCCACCAACCAGAAAAAGAGTATTGGAATCAGCCCGATAATTAATGGGGCTACACCCCTGTTATTTTGCGAGGTCTCGCCTAATCCACCACCACGGCTTACCTCAAAGAAAAACAATACCCATAGAATGGTTGCCACCGTTGCACATAGATAGGCAATGATATTGCGGATCGGAATCTTGTTTTTCCCGCCTGCAATTGTGTATTTATCGCTTCCTAAAATTTTTGTTCTCCCTAGGTATAACTTACCTTCAGAACAGTATAATACCGTTCACCATTGGGTGCTTTCACGGTAACACTATCACCCTCATCCTTACCTATCAAAGCCCTACCAAGAGCAGTCCGAACATTCAATTTGCCTTTTTCCAGATTTGCTTCCGGTTCACCAACGATCTGGTAGGTTACTTCCTCTCCTGATTCTTCGTCTTCAAGGCTAACGGTGGCACCAAATTTTATTGATCCGTTCAACTGGGTAACATCAATTATCTCTGCCCTGGAAAGAATGTTTTTGAGGTAGGATATTCGGGCTTCAATCAAACCCTGCTTTTCCTTGGCAGAATGGTATTCGGCATTTTCACTCAAATCTCCCAGGGCCCTTGCATCGGCTATGGCCTTGATAATCTGAGGCCGATCTATAGAAACGAGTTTTTTCAAATCATCTTCAACATCGGTAACGCCGTTTTTGGTAATAAATATCCTGTCCATAAATAATTTGCTTTTTTAATATCAGATTAAGTAGAGGTTACTTCTTCATTCGAAGAAATTAAACCGGGAAGTCAAATGTAACTCACTATTTGACCAAAATAATTTAGGAATTTAATCAGCAACAATCTATTTGCAACACTTAAATCGGTGGCTAAACAAAAGACAAATAAATTTTTCGGTTCCTCTACAATTATTCAACCTAGATGAATAAACAGTTCCAAAAAGTCAAAGGGGATGGGGTTTCCAAGATTAAACCCTAAATCAATGGAATGGTAATGAAGAAATTTGAAATGCGTTGGCCTGATTCTGTAAATGTGCTGGATAATTCAGGACAGGTTTGTATTTTTACATCATTAAAAAGGTCAAACAATATGGTTCGGTTCAAAACCGACCCATACGGGAATTAAAATATGGCTGAAAACGAACGTGAAATAATGGAATTTGATGTCGTCATTGTTGGCGCAGGACCGGCTGGTCTTTCTGCTGCAATCAGGCTCAAGCAAAATAACCCGGAATTGGAAGTCTGTGTATTGGAAAAGGGTGCCGAGGTCGGGTCTCACATTTTATCCGGTGCCGTGCTGGATCCAATAGGGTTAAACACCCTGATTCCCGATTGGAAAAAACGAAATGCACCCCTGAATGTACCTGTAACCGAGGATAACTTCTATGTCCTTGGAGAGGGTGGGCAAATCAGGATTCCGAACTGGTCCATGCCACCACTCATGAACAACCATGGGAACTATATCGTTTCGATGGCCAATGTTTGCCGATGGATGGCCGAGCAGGCAGAGGAACTGGAAGTTGAAGTATATCCCGGCATGGCCTGTTCGGAACTCGTATTTGATGGTGATGATAGGGTTGCAGGAGTCGTAGCCGGTGAATTTGGCAAACAACCTGATGGCACACCCGGGGATAACTATGAACCGGGAATAGAGGTCAAGGGCAGGTTTCTATTTCTTTGTGAAGGAGCCAGGGGGTCATTAACCAAGCAGGTTATCGAAAAATACAGGCTGGACAAGGATTCGGATTTTCCCAAATTTGGACTTGGCATGAAGGAGATTTGGGAAGTTGACCCAGAAAAGCACAAGCTGGGAAGTGTAACACATACTGCCGGATGGCCCCTCAACTCGAAAACAGGGGGAGGATCGTTTCTTTATCATATGGAAAAAAACCAGATCAGCCTCGGCTTTGTTGTCCATCTGAACTATGCCAACCCCTACATCTATCCATATATGGAGTTTCAAAGGTTCAAGCATCATCATTTGGTTAGTTCCCTGCTAGAGGGTGGCAAGCGCATAGCCTATGGCGCCAGGGCAATAACCGAAGGTGGTTGGCAATCAATTCCCAAGATCACTTTTCCCGGGGGTGTATTGGTAGGTTGTTCAGCAGGTTTGGTCAATGTGCCAAGAATCAAGGGAAACCACAATGCCATGTTGAGTGGCATATTCGCTGCGGATGCCGCAACCGAGGCTCTTGAAAAGGGATCGAGTGAACAGGAATTGGTTACCTATGAACAAAAATTGCGAAACGGCCCCATTAGCAAGGACCTAAAGAAAGTCAAAAATGTAAAACCATTGTGGTCACGCTATGGTCTTTATGGCTCTCTCGCCTTTGGAGCTGTCGATATGTGGTGTTCGACACTTTTTGGGGGAAGTCCCTTAGGTACCTTGAAACATGGGAAATCTGATGCCGAAAGTACCGAATCGGCAAGCAAGCACAAGGAAATAGAATATCCCAAACCAGATGGTAAGATCAGTTTTGATCGCCTTACCAATGTCAGCTATTCGGGAACCAATCATGAAGAGGGGCAACCCGTTCACCTGCACTTGGCTGATCCGACCATTCCTATAAATTTCAACCTGCCGAATTACTCTGAACCGGCACAAAGATACTGTCCGGCGGGAGTTTATGAAGTTCTTGAAAACAGTTATGGTGACAAGGAGTTCAAAATCAATTACCAAAACTGCGTGCATTGCAAAACCTGTGATATCAAGGATCCGAGTCAAAATATCAACTGGTGTACACCTCAAGGTGGTGACGGACCAAATTATCCCAATATGTAATCTCGATTTTTTCAGGTTCACAATATAATGAATTCAATTGTGTTGGAGGACGAATATAATTCAGTCCATTGGTTTTTGATTCTTTATGAGAATCCTTTTTCCATCTGTGTAAAGGATTGCTATCCATCTTGTGGTAAGATGCCAGTAAAGGAAGGGTGATTTGGTGTTGTACAGATTTTTTCAATTAGCTCGATCAGTATTGGTACTGTTGGTGTGTGCGGGAACCCCGCTCAAGGCTCAAGATTTTCTAGGGCAATTTATGGCAGCCCAATTTGCCGTGGAAGAATATCGCTATGATATTGCCAGAGGATACCTTGAAGAATTGCCCGATGAAGCTTTTGACACTCCGGAAATCCTGGAATTGGCCTTGAAAGTGTATATGGGAACGGGGGAATTAGACCAAGCAGTAGATTACTCTGATCGCTTGCTTGCCATGGGTAACGATTTTATTTTGGCCCGGATTGTAAAAACAACTGACCTGTTTATCCGAAATGAATTTGACTCGGTAAAGGTCTTACTGGATGAGAATCCCTTGAATTTCCCCCTCAATTCCCTGTTTCTAGGATGGTCTGCTTTTGGTGGGGGTTCGGTAGAAGATTCCTTGGAAGTTTTCCGGGAAGCTTTTGAGGAGAGAGGCGTTTCCCTATTGGGTTTTGCTAATAGCCTGATTCATGCCTCCAACGGTAACCTGGAAATGGCTATCGAAACTCTGGGTTCAGTAAGGGATTACCCTCCGGCCCTTCAAAATGAGGTTCTCTATCTAAGGGTTGGAATCTTGCTTAATCAAGGCAAATTTGAAGAGGCAAGTGCGGAATATGATTTGCTGAGATTTTCGGAAATCGAGCCAAGAAAAACACCATTTCTGCAACTCAAGGAAAACCTGACTTCTGGTAGCAGCATAGATTTGGAAATTACTGCCCAAGAAGGTTTGGCCAAACTCTTGTCAGCTGTTGCCCGGATTACAACCAACAGTAGTGGACCCTCCGGTGATTCATTGGCATTGTTCGGATTGGCCAGACATCTTGATCCAGAAGATATAACCCTTGATTTTGCCGTCAGCAGAACACTCCTTTCACTCGGCAGTTTTGAATTGGCTCTACTACCAATCGAAGGGATTGTGCCGGGTGATCCATATTATCAGGCGGCGGTTGGCCTGCGATCAGACATATATTATGAAACGGGTGATTCCGATAAAAGTTTGATGATCCTGCAGGAAGCGCTAGAACTGCATCCCACCTCAATTGATTTGTTGTACCTCTTGGGTGAACTAAGAACCAACAGATCTGAAATGCAGGAGGCAGTCGACACTATTAGCCGGGGAATAGAATTATCCAAGGGAACCAACCGAGAGAATTGGGATTCCTATTTCCTGAGAGGGCAGTTATATTATTATATGGGTATATGGGAAAAGGCCGAAGCTGATTGGTGGAAATCATTGGAAATAACCCCTGATAATGCCCTAGTTCAAAATAATCTGGGGTATACACTGGCTGACCGCAATATCAAGCTTGATGAAGCCGAGAAATTGATCACAGCGGCTCTTGAGGCGGAACCCGACAATGGGTACTACGTGGATTCAATGGGCTGGGTTTTATATCGTCAGGGAAAATTGGAAGAAGCTTTGGAGTATTTGCAAAGATCGGACCGTATTATCCCCAACCAGGCTGAGGTAATAGATCATATAGCTGAAGTCTATTGGGTCTTGGGTGAAGAGGAACTGGCAAAACGGGAATGGGAACGTGCCCTGAAAACAGAACCGGAAGGTGAACTCGGCAGAAAAATCGAACTTAGACTGATGTACGGTTTGGAAGAAGGAACGAGAAGGTTTGAAGAGGAGGAGTAGCAACCATCGGGCGATTGCAGGTGTTGCTAATGCCAAAATAAACCTTACCCTGCACGTAACCGGCAAATTACCAAACGGGTTTCACGAAATTGACAGCCTGGTTGTATTTACCGGCTTTGGTGACACTCTGGAACTGGAACCTGCCGAAAGGTTTTCACTTTCAACCCGTGGTCCTTACAGTAAGGCCCTTCCACATCCTTCAGAAAACATCATCCTGTCTGCTCTGCATTTGCTTGAAGAGAGGGGTACCGAGTTCAGGGTAAATCTGGAAAAATCCATACCTGTTTCTGCTGGACTTGGTGGTGGATCCGTGAATGCCGCCCTAGCCTTGCAGCTGGTCTCCGATTATTTGAAATGCCCTTTACCCACCGATACCAGAAAAATAACTTCCATCGGATCGGATCTGCCGGTGTGTCTAACCGGCAAGCCCTCAATGGTGAGCGGGTTGGGAGAAAAGATCGCCGTTCTTGACAGCTTTCCCGAGTTCCCCTTGCTGTTGGTAAACCCCAACAAACCGGTCCAGACCAAGGATGTCTACAAAGGGTTGACCAAGGTAAACAATTCTTCCCAGACACCATTTCCAGTCTTGGGAAACAAGAATGATATCATCAGTTGGGTAAGGGAACAGAGGAATGATCTTGAACCTCCCGCCGTGCAACTTTGCCCTGAAATCAAGGACATACTCTCCCGGTTGCGGGATCAGGAAGGTTGTTTGGTGGCAAGAATGTCAGGTTCTGGTGGAACATGTTTCGGCATTTTTCAAACTGCTGAACATGTTTCGGGTGCTGCGAAGACAATCAAACAATTGGAACCGGGGTGGTGGATTCAACCCACTCGGATACTTCCATCTTAATCAGGATTTACGGGCAACAGAATTATCTGCCAGATTACCTAAAAAACTTGCTATATGATTGTCCGGCAGCTTTTCCAGGCAATTCTTGGCTTTTTCAGACCAGCTGAAAGCCTGTGACCTTACCTCTTCAATTATTCCCCTCTTCTTCAAAATCATCAGTGCCCGTTCCAGGTCCCCATCCATAATATTGTTGTCTTCGAAAACCCTTTTCCAGAAAGCTGTTTCCTTTTCGTCGGCCTGCTCAATGGCACGTATTACCGGAAGAGTTACTTTTCCTTCCTTAAAATCATCACCGACATTTTTACCCAATTCGGGAGAATGGCCCTCATAATCCAAAAGGTCATCCATGATCTGGAATCCGATACCGAGGTAATTGCCGAATTCGGTCAATCCTCGAATCTGTTGGTTGGTTCCCTTGCCAACGATACCGCCAACTGCAGTGGCTGCTGAAAACAGGGCTGCTGTCTTGCCCTGGATAATCGTGAGATATGTATCGACAGAAATCGACGAATTGTTCTGGTTTACAAGCTGAAGAACCTCGGCTTCGGCAATTGTGGCAGAAGCATCAGACAATACAGCCAGGGAACGGAGGGAATCCGCTGAAACCATAAGCTGAAAAGACCTTGCAAACAGATAATCGCCAACCAAAACCGAGGTTTTGTCATCCCATAGATAGTTGGCTGCCGGTTTTCCCCTTCTTTGTTTGCTTTGATCCACAACATCATCATGTACAAGCGTGGCAGTATGTACAAATTCCACTGCTGCTGCCAGATTCAAATGATGATCACCTTCATACCCCAATAACCTTGCAGCCGAAAGAGTGAGCAAGGGTCGAAACCTTTTGCCGCCACTGCCAAATATATGTAACAATACCTGATTTATCCTTTCGACGAGTTCAGAATCCGACCTTTCCCTGATAATGGTTTCTACCTTGGCCAAATCTTCCTTCAGGATTTCTGGTACGATCAAGATATCTCTTTGGGATGTTGTGTTTGTTTTATCCAACAATTTTTATTACCTTGTCTAAAGCAATTGGATTTTAAGGAAGCCAAATGAAAGAATTATACCGAACCAATGATCCGACAGAATTATCCTTTGCCTCTGCCATCCTTGAGGGTGAAGGAATCAAAGTATTTATTTTGGATTCTCATATGAGTGTTTTGGAGGGTCAAATTGGAATTCTCCCACGCAGAATTATGGTAGCAGATGAAAAATATGAGCAAGCCCGGAGTATCCTGATTGATTGTGACTTTAACCTGAAAGATGATAGCACCTGAATTAATAGTAAAATAGGTGTGTATCTGTTCAGTTAAAAGTTTATATACCCCGTATTTTTTAAGAGTGTCGCACGAGCTTTAAATTTGTAGCATGTACATCCCGGCTGGATATTTAATGGTTTGTCGGGTTCCAGTTTGTATTGCTATTCATTGGCTCGGGCTCTAGTCGTAATATTCCAATGTAATTACGGTGGTATTATTCCGCTGGGTGCTGATTTTTATCCCATCAGCAATTTGCCTGACCAGATATCCCGCCAAGTCAGTTACAGAATCAGGATCCTCCAGCATTTGTTCCGGGGTCGGTGGCTTGTCAACTATTCTGAAACCCTCTCCTGTATAAAAAAACTTGACCGTACAAAATGATTGATAAAACCTGGCCGATATATAGATTTTCTTATTATCCTCGGAAATCAGTTCGTGACCTGTGACAACATCTGTCAACTCATTCAGTGAGTGAATGATTCGGGCAACGGTCTCAGGGGAAGCGCCCCACGACTTACCCAATTCCCAGATCATCTTGTCCAATTGCTTGTGCCAATTTTCAACTAGGGGAACTTCATAGGTGAGTTTTTTCCTGCTGTTTATGAGGAAAAAGGCATTCAGAACAATTGCTATGCTCAGGGATAGCGCCAAGGGTGTTGAAAATAGGGCAAAATAAAATGCCTCTTCATCTGCTATCCTTGCCAGTAATCCCGAACCTACGCCCCCAATAATCGCCAGCCCGATGGCAATGGTTCTTCGGCTATCCAAAAGTCTCAACATCAGAATTCTGAGACCCGTAATGGTAATGATGCCGCCAACAAATAACAGAATTGCGCCAACCACAGTGGTTGACAGGCTGTTCCATAAGTATGTTACCGGGGGGAAAAAGGCCAAGACAATAAACATTCCACCGAGTATGTAAGCGACGATTCTACTGACTATCCCAGAGGTAAGGGCCAGACCAACTGCCGGACCTGAACTTGTTTGCGAAATCCCGTTTATGAACGAAGTGGCAATGTTTGTTAAACCCTCTGCCATCAATCCTCTCTTTACACCTTCAATATCCGGTCGCTTCCAGGAAGCATCATAGGATTTCTGGGCAACAGTCATTATGCCAAAACAATTCAGGGAGAGGGCTATCCCGACAATGGCAAAATCAGGAATAAGACGCCAATCCACCTTCCAGCCAAATTCTCCAATTGGAGGAATTTCGAATAATTTGGAATTTGCGATAGCCATCAGGTCTTCTGCTGGTACCAATCCAACCCAAATAGCCAGAATCTGACCTAAAATTAGCCCAGAAATAACTGCAAAGGCTTTTAGAATTGGAGGTCCCCAAATGGTCAAACCAATGATTAAGGCCAGTGTAGAAAACCCTACTCCGGCATTGAGTGAATCATTCTCTAATTCCGTTCCGATTCCCAGAATGTTTCTGAGGCCCAACAAACCGACCTCTATACCAATTATGAAAACTGCCAATCCTGCAATTTCAACTGGAATTACTTCCTTCATTCGAGTGATAATCTTGCTTACAACAAGCTGAACTACACCCACAACACTTAACATTCCAAAGGCGAGACCCAACCCGCCCATTTGGGATGCTATGGTCATGGCAGGAAATGCTGCTGAAGTTGTGTGCATGGGCACAAAAAGCCCGATTCCAATCTGGTTTCTGTTCAAGGTCTGAAGTATGACTCCTATACCGGCCGAAACCATGGTCAGGGCGACAAGATGAATCTGTTCATCCATTTCCAACCCCAACGTTCGCCCCAAAACCAGGGACAGTGTCATAATCGTGCCTAGAAGGGATATTTGCTGGACAGCCGCTAAAATGGCCACAGGTAATGGAGGTTTGTCGTTAACCCAGTATTTGATTTCTTCCGGTTGCTGCAAATTCCATTCCCAATTGAAAACAACATTTATCCACTATTAGGTCTGCGAACCTGCAAGTGAGTTTTAAGTTGGCTGACCTCCCTTTATCAAGGCACCATATGGATTTAAAGGGTGTTTTTGGTTAACTCATTCCAAAAATCTTTTCCTTCAAATGAAGTTTCTGTTTTTTCATTTCGGCAATCTGGATGTGATCAGGACTGGGTGATTTTTCAGCTTGCTCTACTCTCTCGGAAAGTTCCTTGTGCTTTTGTTTAAGTGCTTCAAGATATTCCATTTCTGCCATTTGATAAATTGCTCCTTTTCCTCGAAATTAAATCTACTCGATAGTAAATCACATAAATATTATACACCATAAATTTTTTTAAGAAAAACAGGATTTTGGAGAAATTCTTAACAGATCAGGACTTTTTTGCATGACAATGAATCACAAAGAAATTCCCTTACTTGCCATGACCAGAAAGAGAACTGATGTAAATCGGAATATCACTGTCATAGAAGAAACATTTTCTCCTCTTGAGAATCAAAGAATTCTTGATGTCGGTTGTGGTCGGGGAGGTTTACTCAAGGCACTTGCAAACAGATTGGCCAAACCAACCGGCATTGATGTTAACAAGCAATCATTGATTGAAGCAAGTAGAAAATGCCCACAGGCTGAACTCATCCACACTGGGGTCGGTGACATGGTTTTCCGTGACCATGGTTTTGATGGAACCATCATTTTGAACACCCTACATCACATACCTGAAAAGGAAATTCAGAGAGGATTGCAAAAGGCACTGCAAGTTACCAAGCAAGGATGCCCGGTTCTGATCATGGAACCCTTGAATTTCGGTAGTTTTTTCGAGGTTTTCAAACCCTTGGAAGATGAAACTGATGTTTGCCGGAATGCCTTGCATGAATTGCACGATTTTATTGAAAGGGATTTGGGGCGGTTGAATGACGCCTTTGAATACATGACATCCATCAGGGTCAGTAGCATTGAGGCCATAGTGAATGATGCCATTTCTGTCTACCCCAAAAGGGCAAATAGGATCGAAATGGTCTTTGAGGAAATGAAAGAACTCTTTCAGATACATGCACTAAAACAGCGAGGACACCTGTTATTAGAGCAACCCATGGTTGCCTTTGTCTTGACCAAATAATTATTCCGTAATTTGGTCACTCCAAGGTTATATTCGATCAATAATAGGCGTTCGTAGCATTAAGGGCATTCTCGATAATGAAATCCCTTCTTGGCGGGACATCCTTGCCCATCAACTTGATAAGCAAGTCATTTGCTTCTGCCACATCTTCCACCTTTACCTGCAGGAGGACCCTTTCATTAGGATCAAGGGTTGTTTCCCAAAGCTGTTCGGGATTCATTTCTCCCAAACCCTTGTATCTTTGAAGTGAAAGTCCCTTTTGTCCAATCTCCAGTATCTTCGCCAATAACTGGGAAGGTGCAAAAATCTTTTCGGTTTTTTGCCTGATTATCAACTCCGCAGGGTACTGATAGACACTTGCCAAATCCTCGGCCATGGAAACCAGTTTCTGACATTCAGGAGTAACCAGAAAACTCCTTCTCAGGGTCTGTAATTCCTCAACACCACGCAAGGTTCTTCTGAAAGTCAGTCCGCCATCCTGGGCAGGTCTTCCCTCCCAGCCCTTTTCGTACTCGAGTGCAGCAATGTTCAATCGATCCGCAACCCTGTCGGCTGCCTTTTGGGGGTTGCTCCTGATATCTTTTGAAAAAATATCCGCTATGGCTCCATGCTCAATGGCTGGCAGCCAGTGATTGGCCTGAAATTTGCCAAGTATTTTTTTCAGTTCCTGAGCCTGATTGATTACCCGGATCAAATCGGCTGCAGCTAGGGTTTCCCCAGTTCCCAAGCGGAGCAGAGCCCCATCACTTCCCGCCTGAACAAGGAAATTATCCAATTCACCCTGATCCTTGAGGTACGTCCCCGAATTCCCTCTTTGAACCTTGTATAGGGGTGGTTGTGCAATGTAGAGATAACCGTTTTCTATAATTTCCGGCATTTGGCGGAAAAAGAAGGTAAGCAACAGGGTTCGTATGTGGGCCCCATCAACATCAGCATCGGTCATGATAACAATTTTATGATATCTCAGTTTTTCAATATCGAATTCATCTCTTCCGATGCCCGCCCCGAGTGCCGTTATCAAGGTGCCGATTTGTTCATTCCCCAAGACCTTGTCAATTCTGGCCCTTTCTATATTCAATACCTTGCCACGCAAGGGTAAAACAGCCTGATTGGTCCTTGTTCTTCCCTGCTTGGCTGAACCTCCGGCGGAGTCACCCTCGACAATAAACAACTCAGAGTTTCGAGGGTCCTTTTCCTGACAATCTGCAAGTTTGCCCGGGAGTGAAGCAATGTCCAATGAGGATTTCTTTCTGGTCAGATCCCTTGCTTTCCTAGCTGCTTCCCTAGCTTCGGCAGCTTGGCTAATCCTGATCAATATGTTTTTGGCGATCGCCGGGTTTTCCAGAAAATATTCCATCAACTTTTCCGATACCAGGGTGGAAACGGCGGTTTGTACATCGGTAGAAACCAGTTTATCCTTGGTTTGGGAACTGAAATCGGGCTCAGGCCGTTTGATGGAAATGACACAAGTCATTCCCTCCCTGATGTCGTCACCATTGAAGCGGGTCTTTATTTGACGGGAAGATTGCCCGTATTCAGCCGCATACGAATTGACGGTTCTGGTCAAGGCTGCTCGAAAACCGGCAACATGGGTTCCTCCATCCGACTGGGGAATGTTATTGGTGTAGGGCATGATGAGCTCATGGTAGGAATCGTTCCACCAGAAGGCAATTTCCACCCCGACATTGTCCAGTTCGCCGGTTATGAAAATGGATTCTTCCTGAAGTGGCGTTCGCGAGGCATCAAGATAAGCAACAAATTCCCGGACTCCCCCTTCGGAGAAGAAACTCTCCTCCCTTGGTTCAGACTCCCTTTCATCCCTGAGGACAATATTCAGCTGGGTATTCAGAAATGATAGTTCCCTGAACCTTTTTTCGAGACGCTCCCATTCGAAGTTGGTGTTATTGAACCGGTCAAAACTGGCCTTGAATTTTACTTTTGTACCTGTTTTCTCGTCATTGGGTCCCAATTCTTTCAATGGTTCTACTGCTTCCCCATGTTCAAAACGAACAAAATATTCCTTGCCGTTTCGCCAGACGGTTACTTCCAACCAATCCGACAAGGCATTGACTACCGAAACACCCACTCCATGGGTCCCGCCTGAGACCTTATAGCTGTTGCTGTCGAATTTTCCACCTGCGTGCATTTGGGTCATGATGACCTCGACAGCAGATTTACCTTCTTCCTCCATTATCCCTACAGGGATACCACGCCCATTATCTTCGACCGAGACACAACCATCATCATGCAAAACAATCTGGATCTGGTCGGCATGACCTGCCAGTGCTTCATCAACACCATTATCGGCAACTTCATAAATCAGGTGGTGCAAACCATCACCATTCTGTACATTTCCGATATACATGCCCGGTCTTTTCCGGACACCTTCAAGACCTTTCAAGACCTTGATTTTCTCTTCATCGTATGTTTCTGTTGCAGCTATATTTTCTGCCAATTTCAACTCCTATTTTCTCCTCCCTAAAATATACTTGTTTTGATTGGAAAATAAAACATACACGAGCATAATTTTGGTTCTTTTTTATAACTGTAATCCTGCAATCCTAACATGACCACGGAAACATGATTTTTTGTTCTTCAAATTACCTGTCTCATGGAATCAGAGTTATGCCCATTTCAAAATGTGATGTAGTGAAAAAAACAAATCCTTGACATCAGGCATTCTTGTAAAGAAGTTTGTAGATAAAATACTAAACCAGTACAATTTTTCGGGCATTATAGAGAGGTAAACCAATGACAAACCCGGATAGTTCCCTGAGGCTTAAGCAAGCAACTTTATATGATCAGGACAAAATATACAGGTGGCTGGCTTGCTCAGATGCAACTTCCGAAATGCTTGGACCACCAACTTTTCCTGATGCACCTGTACCCACCTATGAAGAGTTTTGTGACGACTACAATGATGAAGCTTTTCTGGATCATGGTGATTTCCGCCTGTTTCTTATTGTTGTAGATCAGGAAGAAATTGGTGCAGTCAGCTATTTCATACGAGATCAGGTTGCCGAACTGGATTTGTGGATTGCCAGCAAACATAACTGGAACAAGGGATATGGGTCCTCAGCATTGATTACTGCCATTGGTAAGCTGAAGAGGGAAAAAAAGGTAGATATCCTGATCATCAGGCCCTCGGCACGTAACAAGCGAGCAGTTGCCACCTATCAAAAGGCTGGATTTGAATATTACAACCCGGATAAGCATGACATTCCTCAATGGTGCCTGACAGAAAATCTAGACTATGAAGATGCTGTTGTTCTGGTACAATTTGTAAATGACCCAATTCCCTAAATGACGATCGGAGCAAATGAATCTTCCTTTTTGGAGCCTTTTTCTTGAATAAGAGACTTGCGGGTTGGTATAATGGATTCGTAATGCTCTCCAGGAAAGGGATGAAATAATGGAAATCCATAAAGATACCGTTTTTTTGGTCATTGATGTCCAGAATGATTTTTGCCCTGGTGGAGCCTTGGCAGTACCCGGCGGAGATCAAGTCATTGAACCCATAAACAAGTTATTACCACGATTTCCTGCCACGGTTTATACACAGGACTGGCATCCAGGGGTACATACTTCATTTGCATCAAACCACAAAGGCAAGTCTGTTTATGACCTAATACCATTGTCTTACGGAGAACAGGTCCTGTGGCCTGATCATTGTGTACAGGGAACGAAGGGCGCCGAATTTCACAAGGACCTCCAAACAGATCATGCCGACCTGATCATCAGAAAGGGCTTCCGCAAGGAAATTGACAGCTATTCGGCATTTTTCGAAAATGATCGGAAAACTACAACTGGTTTGGATGGATATCTAAAGAACAGAAACATGGAAAAAGTTGTTTGTGCCGGTCTGGCCACAGATTTCTGTGTTTACTACTCGGCCATCGATGCCATGAAACTGGGATATCAGGTAACCGTTTTGATGGATGCCTCTCGTGCGATTGACCTAGAGGGTTCGTTGGATAATGCTTTGAATGATATGCGATCAAATGGTATTGTTCTTTCAACCATTGCTGAATTACTGTCATAATCACTTATCATGATGTTTACTCCCAACGTTGACATAGCTACCAGGGTCTATAATCATAATTGGAAAATAGACCCCATCGTCAGGTCATTGATCGACACCGATTTCTACAAGTTGCTCATGTGCCAGTTTATCTTGGAAAATCATCCCAGGGTCAGGGTTGTGTTCAATTTGATTAACAGAACGGGAAATGTTCCCCTGGCAGACCTGATCGACAAAAAGGAATTGGAAGAACAGCTTGATCATATCAGAACACTCAGACTTTCCAGAGGGGAATCTACCTGGCTAAGGGGGAATGTGTTTTACGGCAAAAGACAAATGTTCCGACCGGAATTTATTGATTGGTTCGAAAATCTCCAACTGCCACCATATCACCTTGAAATCAGGGATGGTCAATTTGAACTGTCCTTCGAAGGCCTTTGGCCAGAGGTGATGATGTGGGAAATTCCTGCTTTGGCTGTATTGACCGAACTTCGTTCCCGCTCCATTCTCAAGAAACTGGGGCGATTTGAACTTCAGGTTCTTTACGCTCGTGCCATGACGCGGGTTTGGGAAAACACCCTGCGTCTTGGCAATCTGAAAGATCTTCGCTTGGCTGATTTCGGAACTCGAAGAAGACACTCCTACCTTTGGCAGGATTGGTGTGTTCAGGCCTTGAGTGAAGGTTTGGGCAATAAGTTTATAGGAACATCAAATTGCCTCATTGCCATGAGAAGGGAGGTTGAAGCCATAGGTACCAGTGCCCATGAACTTCCAATGATATATTGTGCCCTAGCCGATAATGATGTGGAATTGGCAGATGCACCCTATCAACTTTTGCAAGATTGGCAGAAGGAGTACGATGGAAATCTAAGGATAATTCTAGCCGATACCTATGGTACTGAACAGTTGCTGAGGAATGCCCCGGATTGGCTTGCAAAATGGACAGGCATCAGGATTGATTCAGGAATGCCGGGTGAAATGGGAGAAGTTGCCCTTGACTGGTGGAAACAAAGGGGAGAGGATATCAGTCAGAAACTGTTGATCTTTTCTGACGGGCTGGATGTAGGCACCATTGAGGAACTTCATAATCAGTTTTCGGGGCGTGTAAGATTGAGTTTTGGCTGGGGGACCCTGTTAACCAATGACTTTCGAGGTTTTGCACCGGATGATGGGCTTGCACCCATCTCTTTGGTTTGCAAGGCTGCCAGTGCCAACAACCGACCTACCGTAAAACTTTCAGATAACCCCAGAAAAGCCACTGGACCAGAGAATTTGATAGAACATTACAGGAAGATTTTCGAAGTTGGCGCTCAGGTTCCACTGGAGGTAATTGTCTAAAATTGCATTTACCGTCTTATTGATTGCATGATTATTGTAAATTTCGTACACTGAAGAAGCTTCTCATCAAGAGACAAATTTAACAACTGATACCGTAAAACTGGCCTCAAATACCTGAATCCAGTGAAATTCGGATAATAATGTCGAGCAATGAATTCACCCCAATCTAAAGGGTCTCCCAAGACTCCTGAACGGAAAGTCCGGCGGAAAACAAAAACCGGACCTCCAGAATATTGGAGTCGGACTCGCAAATTGGTTTTCAGGGCTGTCTGGGCTTTTGGTTGGCGAATGTGTACGATATTGTTCATCATTCTGGCAATATCCACCATCTATTTCTATTCTTCCCTACCAACAGCTGATAACCTGATAGATGGTCGAACCAAGGGATCCATCACCTTCTTTGACCGCAATGGAAAAATATTCTCCTGGTGGGGTGAGCAATTTGGCGGTCAATTGACAGTTGATACGGTTTCTCCTCATTTGATCAATGCCATAATTGCCGTAGAGGATAAAAGATTTTACAGACATTTGGGGATCAGTCCGAGAGGTATCATCGGTGCAATAATCATCAATATGAGGGAAGGCAGGTCACCCTTTGTCGGGCATGGGGGCTCAACAATTACACAGCAGGTAGGAAAATTGCTGTGCTTCAACAAACCCTATGATTCCGAAAAATGGCCGGAACCAAGGGATTACGAGAAATCATGCCGAACCAATACCCTTTGGCGCAAGGTTAAGGAAATCCCTTTTGCTCTGGCTCTGGAATTGAAATATACCAAGGATGAAATCCTGATGGTTTACCTGAACAGGGCTTATCTGGGGGCCGGTGCCACCGGCTTTGAAGCCGCTAGCCAAAGGTATTTTGGCAAGCGGGCAAGATCTCTGACGCTTGGTGAAGCGGCCCTACTTGCCGGTCTGCTGAAGGCACCATCCCGATACGCACCTACCAGGAACCTTACGATTTCCCAGCAAAGGGCCAATTTGGTGGTTTCCCTGATGGGGGATCAAGGATACATTTCTCCCAATGCAGCCCGGGATGCCATAAATAATCCTGCCCAGTTGTTTCCTGAATCCACCAACAAGTCGGGGGGACATTATGTTGACTGGATTTTGCAGACTGCCCCGGGGTTTCTCACCTATGATACCCGGGAGGATGTTGAAATCCAGACCACCTTCGACCTGTCCATACAGAAAGCATTGGAAGATGCCGTAAGGGAAGTCTTTTCCACTAAGATTTATAAAGGGTCCAATGTTGAACTGGCTGTTGTAACAATGTCAAGAGATGGAGCGGTTCTCGGAATGGTGGGAGGCAAGAACTTTGAAGCCTCGGGATTATTCAACCGTGCATCCAGCGCCTACCGGCAAACCGGCTCCCTGTTCAAGCCCATCGTTTTTGCTGCAGGCTTGGAAGCTGGTCTGAACTATAGGGATACCTATATTGACGAACCCATTTCCGTTCGTTTGCGAGACGGCAAAACCTGGACACCAAAAAATTATGAGAATAAATATTTTGGAACGGTTACACTAACCGAGGCAATGGCAAAATCCTTGAATTCTGTTGCAGTCCAGATTCTCTTGGGGGTGGGACGAGACAGGGTTGCGTCCATCGCTCGCAAGCTAGGTCTGAAAAGTCAGCTGGTAAGTGGCCCAAGTCTTGCCTTGGGGACCTCTGAAGCAACTCTTCTGGAGATGACAGGGCTTTACACGGGTATTCTGAGTGGGGGTTGGGAAGTCATACCTTTCGGGATCGAAGAAATCAGACTGAAGGGGGAAGATACGGTTCTGTTCAGAATGCGGGGAAAATCAGGTCAAAGGGCAATTTCCGGTTCTACTGCCAGACAATTGGTTTACATGTTGAACAAGGTCATTGAACAAGGTACGGGACAGAGGGCCAAGATGGATAATTGGCAAAGTGCAGGCAAGACGGGAACGACACAATCTGCCAGGGATGCCTGGTTCATCGGATTTACCAGCAACTATGTAACCGGGGTCTGGATGGGTTATGACAACAACAGGCCACTGAAGAATGTAACCGGTGGTGGTCTGCCTGCCGAAATCTGGCGTTTGGCAATGGAGAAAATTCTCAGCGGAATGAAGCCCATCCCACTGCTTTAGGGAATTCTTGTGTCGAAAAACAAAGATTCTCCTTTTGGGGGTATTGTGGCTGTGCTAATAGGGATACCCTGACAAATGAACTTTATTTAGCTTTCGAATTTACTTTTTTGGAGTTGGGAATGAACACAATTGAGAAGAATCTTGAAAAAATGGGCGTTATTTTACCTCCCATGCCAAAACCCGTATTCAACTACATACCCTATGTCGTTGTGGGTAACCTAGTATATGTTTCCGGTCAGGTTCCGCTTGAGGGAAAAAATATGGTCAAGGGCAAGTTGGGGGATACCATGTCAATAGAGGAGGGTGCAAAGGCTGCCAGAATCTGTGCAATCAACCTTCTGGCTCAAGTGAAGGATGCTTGTGATGGTGATTTGGAACGCTTGGAGAGAGTCGTGAAACTAACCGGTTTTGTAAATTCGACCCCCGATTTTGGTCAACATCCTGCTGTTGTCAATGGCTGTTCCGATTTCTTTGTCGAGGCTCTCGGTGAAAAAGGCAGGCATGCTCGTTCGGCGGTAGGCATGGCCGATCTCCCCTTTGGGATACCAGTTGAAGTCGAAGGTATCTTCCAGATAGATACCGGTACATCTTGCTGTTGATTTGAAAATGCCTCCTTCAGGATCAATCGACCATGGATAAGCCGCTTGATATTAAAGTGATTGCCTATCAAGCCATCAAGGACATTCCTGCAGATAAGTGGGATGCTTGTGCCAGGTCAGATTCATCCAATGGACGATCAATAGATCCTTTTACCAAACACGGTTTTCTTCTTGCCCTTGAAGAATCGAAGTCGACTTCACCCGAAGCAGGTTGGGTACCCATACATCTCGTGGTCACCGAGGGCGGTGATTTTATTGCTGTCATGCCCCTTTACGTCAAGTTCAACAGCATGGGTGAATTTATTTTTGACTACTCATGGGCCCAGGAATACGAATTCATGGGAGAATCCTACTATCCCAAACTACTGTCAGCTGTACCATTTACTCCCGCCACAGGTCAAAGGTTTCTTGCCAAACCGGGCTATGAATCCATTGGTTTCAGTGCCTTGATACAAGCAATGAAGAGTATCATCAAGGGACAATCCTTTTCGTCAGCCCATATCAATTTTTGTACATCCGAAGAGGTTGAACACGGCCAGGAATACGGGTTGTTGCATAGAACTGGCTATCAATATCGGTGGACCAATCCGGGGTATTGTGATTTTGATCAGTTTCTGAATGAATTGTCTTCCCGCAAGAGACGGAATATCCGGAGGGAAAGGAAAAATCTTCAAACCTTTGGCGGGAAAATCAAGCTGTTGAACGGTGATCAAATACAGGAACACCATTGGGATTCATTCTGGTTGTTCTACCAAGAGACCGGCATGAGGAAATGGGGATATCCATATCTGACAAGGGAGTTCTTCAGCATAGTGGGAGATTCAATGGCCGATGATATCCTGCTCCTTTTGTGTGAAAAGGATGGATATCCCATAGCTGGTGCGCTTAATTTCATAGGTCGGGACAAACTGTTCGGCAGGTACTGGGGATGCACGGAATATCAGGACTTCCTTCATTTTGAATTATGTTACTACCAGGCCATGGATTATGCCATTCAACATGGCTTGAAATATGTCGAGGCCGGGGCTGGTGGGCATCATAAACTGGCCAGGGGATATTTACCCTTCAAAACCCATTCCCTACATTGGATAGGACATCAGGGATTTCATCAGGCCCTTGAAAACTTTCTCAAAAAAGAAGAAAATCTGGTTTTGGAGGAAATCGAACATTTGACACAATCTGGCCCATTCAAGAAGGAGTATTGAATCATGGTGGAATTACTAACAGAGGATGAACGGAATATCATGCTGGCAGAGCTGGAACAATCGGGCTGGACGTACATTGATGAAAAGGATTCCTTAGCAAAATCCTTTAAATTCAAAAATTTCATCCAAGCCTTGGGTTGGCTGGTGGAAGTTGGTTTGATTTCGGAAAAGTTGAACCATCATCCCGAAATCCACAATGTCTACAACAGGGTCATATTGATCCTTACCACTCATAGTGCCAAAGGCCTGACAAACCTTGATATTCGACTGGCCAAACGCATTGACAAGTTAAGGGTAAGCCCTGACCAAACCGGTGTCTGAAAATTTTTCAGGGGAGAACTGAATTAAATCTGTTCCAGTAGGGTTTCTGCGGCAGAGATTTCACATACGCCAGGGTTGGATTCAACATTGAGTTGTTTGACTATCCCATCCTCAACATACATTGTAAACCTTTTCGATCTACCAACAAGTCCAACGGCAGGGGCTGAAAAATCCATCCCTATCGCACTGATGAATTCACCCTCTGCGTCACCCAAAAGCAGAATGCCTGATTCCTTGATGTCAAGGTTTTTCTCCCAAGCTTGCAAAACAAAGGGATCATTGACCGAGATGCAGATGATTTTGGTTATCCCCTTGTCTGCGAGTTTTGATGCATTCCTTACAAAACTAGGGACATGTGAAACTGAACAGGTTGGTGTAAATGCTCCTGGTACAGCAAAAATTACGACATTTTCACCCCCGATCAATTCATTCAGCGAAACCTCTTCAGGACCTTTCAGGCCAAACTGCAATAATTTTGCTTCGGGTAGCCTGCTTCCGATTGAAACTTCCATAATATTCCTTCTTTTTTCTTTGTCACAAAATATACAATAGTTAATTTACTTAATTATCGTATTGTTATCATTTAGGGATGATTTATGGAAAGGGTAGTTGTAGTCGGAGGAGGTCAGGCTGGATTATCGGTCGTGTCAAAATTACGGGCATTGGATTATTCAGGCAAGATAACCATGATTTGTGGTGAACCTGAATTGCCCTACCAAAGGCCCCCACTTTCCAAGAAATACCTGACCGGTGAAATGGAAAAAACCAGGCTATACCTTCGCCAGCAATCATATTACACGGAAAATAACATCGACTTGATGTTGGGTACCCGTTGCGAGGAAATCGATATAAATGCCTCAAGCGTCAAAGCAAATGGCCAATCAATCCCATACGACCATCTGGTATTGACTACCGGTTCCCATCCAACAAAACTGCCAGCCCGACTGGGAGGGGATTTGGGTGGCCTTTATTACATCAGGGATCTTGCCGACATTACTGCACTGCAACCGGAACTTGAAGAAAACAGAAAGGCTTTGGTTGTCGGTGGTGGATTTATCGGTCTGGAAACCGCCTCGGCTCTGATTTCCAAAGGTTTGCAGGTAACTATCGTGGAAGCTGCTGAAAGAATCATGCAGCGCGTCGTCGCACCAGAAACATCTGCTTACTTCAGAAACCTTCATACCAGCAAGGGTGCAAGATTGCTGGAGGGGGTTGGATTGAAACAATTGGAAGGTGGAGAAAGGGTTCAAAAAGCCGTGTTGTCAAACGACGATGAATTGGATGTGGATTTTGTCATAGTCGGGATAGGAGTCCAGCCGGGTGACGCGCTGGCAAAAGAGGCAGGGCTCGACATTTCAAATGGCATCAGGGTCAATGCGAAGGGGCAAACCTCACACGCAAATATCTGGGCATCAGGTGATTGTACTTCCTTTCCGTGGCAGGATACGTTTATCAGGCTGGAAAGTGTACAAAATGCAATCGACCAGTCCGAAACGGTGGCAGAAAACATAATGGGAGCTGGCAAGGACTATGAATTTGTACCATGGTTTTGGACAGATCAATATGAGGCCAAGCTTCAGATTTCCGGCTTGGGGACTGGATATACAAGCATTATTACCAGACAGGGCAATTTGGAAGATTCTGTCAGTTTCTGGTATATGAGGGATGATGATCTCATTGCCGTGGATGCCATAAATGATCCAAGGTCCTATATGGTTGGCAAGCGTATCCTGGAACAGGGAATTAGCGTTGATCCTGAAACCCTGGGCAATCCAGATAGCGATTTAAAGCAACTTCTGAGAAGTAAGCGGTAGCCAAGGTCGATAACCCAAAACGAGATATGGAATAGCTTTTGACTGTCATGGATGATGTTTGATGCCTACCTGCTGGATTTTGGCTGGCCCAAACGGGGCAGGGAAAACAACTCTGGGGTTGGATTATCTGAAACAGTTGTCAGAGGATGTCAATTTCATTAACGCTGACCTCATAGCTGCAGGTATTTCACCCTTATTCCCTGAACGGAAATTGCTCACAGCAAGTCGCTTATTTCTAAGTGAACTCGAGAAATGTGTGGTTGATCGAAACGATTTTGCAATTGAAACAACATTGTCAGGCCGTGCCCATCTTAGGCTTATTAATCGGCTTCGTGCTGAGAGTTGGCGGACTATTTTGTTCTATTTGGCACTGCCCAGTGTGGAAATGTCAATAAATCGGGTTATGGAAAGGGTCAACTGCGGTGGTCATAACATACCATCGAGGGATATTAAAAGAAGATTTCCTAGAAGCCTTCGTATGCTTTTGAACAAATATAGCCATCTCATGGACCAATGTATTTGCTACATGAATGATGAAATTGAACCAAAGCCCGTATTTGTACAACACGGCAATAATCGCCATATTATGGATGATTATCTATTCAAGATTCTTGAAAAGGCTAGCAAGTGAATAATTTAGAAACAAACTCACTACTCCCAGAAGCACTTCAACATTTAGAAGGACTCCGCCAAGCAGTCAGAAAAGCCTTGATAAGGAAGTGGAAACTAGGTCAATATGCTGTCGTATGGGAGGATGGTAAAGTAGTCAAGAAGAGTGGTGATGAATTAAAAAAACTTATTTTTAAAGAATAGAATTTCCATTTTTAAGTATTCGATGGAAATGGTATGAGAGGCTCAAGTTACGAACATCTCATATTGTGAAAAATGCGAATTAGTGCTGGTAAATTTAAGGGATTGAAACTTCATACCCCCAATCCTCAGAAGGACAAAAAAACGCTAAGACCAACTTCGGGCAGGATTCGTGAAAGCATGTTCGATATTCTGACCCATGGTCCCTTGGGAAATCTTATTGCGGACAGCTCAGTTCTGGATTTATTCGCTGGCACGGGTGCACTTGGCATGGAAGCTTTGTCAAGAGGAGCCAATTCTGCCACGTTTATTGAAAAGAATAAATACAACTTTTCGCTACTCGAAAGAAATCTTTTCAAAGCCCAAGCTATTGATTACTCAAGAGTATTACATGCAGATGCAACCCGTCTTCCTCCCAACAAGGGGTATTCACATGATTTGGTTTTCCTGGATCCACCCTATCGGGAAAACCTAATTGAAGACGGAATACAGAGTGCACTGAATGGGGGATGGTTGGCAAATGAATGTGTACTTGTCATTGAAAGCGGTGCGCCTGTTCCCTCCAGCTCCCATTGGTCGGAGCAATTTGCAAGAAGGTATGGTACAACCTACATCACTTTGGGTGTAATTGAACATTATTGATTGGTGTTTTCCAATTATAACTGCTTCTCGCATGTTTCGTTAAGGTTAGAACAAAGGATTCTGGTAGTGGAAAGATTATGAAAATTGCAATTCTTTTAACCAGTAATGACACTTCAGAATTTGCATTGAGATTTCCTGATGATGGTGAAAAATTCATTTCCATACTTTCACCACTTAGACCAGACTGGGATTTTCACGTAATTCCGGTTATGGATAATATTTTTCCCGAATCGTATGATCAATATGATGGTTATGTAATTACCGGAAGCCCTGCTTCCGTAAATGATCCCGAAATCTGGATAGACAACCTTTTGAGATTTATACGGGAACTTGATGAACATAAGAAGCCAACGGTCGGATGTTGCTTTGGACATCAGGCCATTGCCAAGGCGCTGGGCGGCAAAGTAGGTAAAAACCTTTCGGGATGGCAACTGGGAAGGGCGGAAACAGATTTTAATTCGCTTGAGAGTTGGAACCAGACTGAAATTACTTCCTTGGGTCTTTATTCGGCTCATTGTGAACAGGTTTTTGAACTGCCTGTTGAGGCGATGTCCCTTGGTTCAAACCCTAACTGCAATTTCGCTTCCTTTAAAATCGGGGATCATTTCTTCACTACCCAATATCACCCTGAAATGTCCTTTGATTTCATGTATCAACTCCTAGATTACATGCTTGACAATAACGAGATTGATCAAGAACTTTGGAAAAAAGGCAAGAACCAAATCAAGTCCCAAAACGAAAGTGAAAAATTCGCTGGGTTGATGGTGAACTTCCTTGAGTATTCCTTTTCAAAACGTCAGGAAACATAGATGGATGAACAATTGAAACAGCGGCTTGATGCCGCATTGGAGATTTGCAAGGATGCCGGGGCGCTGGCTTTGACAAGATTCAGGGATCTCGAAAACCTGAAAGTTGAAAAGAAAGGGGTACAGGATCTAGTATCCGAAGCGGACAGGGAAGTCGAAGTTTTTATCAGAGAAAAACTGTCAAAATATTTTCCTGAGGATGGATTGATCGGCGAGGAATTTCAAAACAAGGACCCGGAAAACTCGCCCTATTCCTGGATAATAGATCCAATTGATGGTACAGCCAATTTCGTGAGGGGTATTTCGGTCTGGGCAGTGGTACTGGCATGTGTGGATGACCGGGCAACTCAAATCGGTATTGTATATGACCCAGTACATGAGGAAATGTTTTATGCCTGCAGGGGGCATGGGTCGTTTATGAATGACAAGCCCAATAATCCAAGTTTATCTGAGGGGTTGCAAGATGGCTTGGTGGGTATTGGAACATCAACCAAGGATGCCAAAAGCAAAATTACCGATATGCTGGCAGAGCTGATAAAAAGGAATGGCATCTTTAGTCGATCGGGTTCCGGGGCTATAGGTATAACATATGTATCTTGTGGTAGATATATCGGTTATCTGGAAAGCCATATGAATGCCTGGGATTGTCTGGCAGCAATGTTAATCGTTGAGGAAGCTGGAGGTAAAGTAATGGATCTGGATTTACCTGATATGATCGCCAATGGCGGAAAGGCTATCGTGGCTAGTCCTAATCTGATTCGGGAAATTGTAGGTCTTTCCAAACATTTGTAGTGATAACGTTGCGATCATCCCAGTGTGTACTGAGAACATAATATGTTTCCAAATAATCCATACTCAATGGATTTTACTGCAGTAATCAGCTCTTCCAAAAATCATCTGTACTGTTACCACGATTTCTCAACTTTAAAATTTTTCTGCTGAAACTCTTATGGCATAAGGATTCATCTTAAAAATTGGAGCACGTTAATTTCTCTAGCGTTGCGGTAAACAAGTATTTGAAATCAGTCGAAAAGAGTTCTTGCTTGGTTTTCCCGTTTATCAAGAAAACTGTATTTCAGGTTGAGCCTGTTGGATTCCAAATCCTTGATAATTTCGCTGACCGTGTTCCTGTTCCACCAATCCGTAGTCAGGGGCAACCCCTCAAGGTTTGAAAAAATGGTTTGATAGAGGTTTCTGTGTTCTGGAAAATCAAAACACAGGTTGGTAGCATTGCCAGAATAATTACCCTTGGGTTCAACCCGGAAAATTTTCCCCAGTTCCTGCCGGTTGCTGTAAAAGCTCTCGGCACCGAATTCTTCCTCACCATCGGATCCAAATTGTTTCTCTTCATAGGGAAAAGTGAAATAGCCCCTTAGGGCATGTACATCAAACCTGCTTCTGAAAAGGCGAATGCAGACTATTTCCTCCTTGCCGGAATTAACCCGTAAACAAATGCTTTGGCCCTTTAACTTGTTCCCGATCAATAAATTGGTCAAGGCAATTGCCGCCCGGCCAGATGGTACGGCTACAGGTAACTTTGTCAGGTCAACATTTCCCTTGCTCATGACAACCCCTCTTTGCAGAACTCCATATTTGTCCCTGAAGAGAGACAGAGCCCCCAATCTGTGTTGATTGGCTTCACCAATGGCAGCCAAATGATTGCCTACCAGAATTTGCACAGGTGTCTTGCGTTCCATTTTACTTTGTTTGTTGAACTCCTTCAGATGCCGCAGGTTTTCACCAGAATAGAGGCCCATTTGAAAACGGATGGAATTTTCAGGCATGGCAACCAGTCTGTTAAGAAAAATCTGACTTGGTTTCGTATCTCCCGGAGAAATTATCTTGATTCTGTAAGCTTGGGGTAAATGTGCAAATTGTATTTTTGGAGGAAACAATTTTACAACCGTACGAAGGGATGTATCCTTGGCTGGTCCATCATCAATTTGAATGACAACCCCAGGTTTGATTCTTTTCAAGAGGTTGATCAGTCTTTTCAGGGTATCGAATTTGCGTCTAAATCGATATGGTTGATCGTAGAGATTATCGATTGCATCACCAAAACTGATGCCCGGAGGGAGTAAATTCTGTAGATATGTTGCTAGATTAGATTCCAGATGCTCCCCAAATGGGGCAAATCCATCAATCCCGTCAACAATTCGTGATTTGCTGACGAGACTGCTTAATTCCTCGCTACTGATTGGCTCCTCGTGGAAATGATGGATACCGGTGGCAATGTACAAGGGTCTTAAAAAGGCTGAGGAATCTATATCGCGATGGTCTATCTCCTGCCCGGAATACAAAACATTTGCCTTGATGTCGATATACCCGTCCAGTTCCTTCGGTTTGAGAGGATTGGCATTGATACTGTCCAACTCCTCGACGATGGCTTCGAATTCATAGCGGAGCAAATCAACCAACTCTGTTTGCTCTGATGAATTCAGGACAATGGAACGTGAAAGGACCTTGTTGGCAAAGGATTGTGAGAGGCTACTGCTTGTATTGATGGTCTGGTTTTGACTGAAATTTATAGTATGGTTTTCCTGCTCCCCAACGGGGCTGACCGGTCCACTGAAACCGAGTTTTCTGGCATAAACGGGATTCGCTTCAATCACCTGTTTGGCCGCCTGATCACCAATTATATTCAGGAAATCAGGTATATCGTCAAGCAGTAACGGATGAGATCGATTGCCGTCAACACTGGCTCCCATTGCTCGAAGTTTGCAATTTCTCTGCTGCATGATCCGCATTTCCGGAACCAAACCTGTCATTACGGATACGACTCGGGGGCGGTGAACCTGGCCATAGCGATTGCTTCGACCCTGCGATTGGACATATTTTATAATGTCAAGCGGCGTTTCCATTTCAATCAGCGAACGGGGTCTTTGATCCTTGAAATCAGCCGAAGAGTGGTAGGAACCACCCGTCGCACCGGCCATATTGTACATGAGTACATCCAACTCGCCATTATTGTATTTTTCAATGATTTGTTGACGACCCGTATTCGGTTTTCTGATGATTTTATTGTCCCTGTAGGCCAGATTACGTCCCGAAATCTCCCCCACCTTGATCCCCTTCTTGGCTAGTTTGTCTATCAGGGAATCAATTGGTGAAACCGGTAAACCAGGATCGATCAAATCAATTTTCTCATCGATTTCCATGGCCAGTTGCTTTATATCCTCATACTGGTCCCGGGCATCTACCTCCTCGTTTGCAATGGTGATTTTGTAAATACTGTCGGTTACTCGCCTGATCTGGTCTGCCAGAGTTAAATTCAACTCCTTGGATTGCAGGATTTCATTGCCGGCAACAACCAATTCGTTAAGAAGTACCTCGCCCGTTGAATGAAATGATATCAGTGGCTTGCGACCTTCATTGATTTCATTGATCACCTCAGACACAACCTGGTCAATCTTGATGGCATTTATCATCAGCCTGGAAAGTCGAGCCAAATGGCTTCCCGGAGACATGCCGTACTGGTTTGAAGTTTCAGACTCTGTTTGAGCGGTAGCCCTGTCAAAACCATTGTTTAACAACCAGGTGTAATGATTTCCCTTGGCCTGTCCCACCAGGGCACTTACCCTGAGTGAACAATCAAGCACCTGTTCTATCAGTGGGGAAAACCTGTCCATTATACCCTGATATCTGACTATCGTCTCATCCTTGGGCAGCCTCACCTGAAAATCTATGTTCGACAGATCATGGTCCCGACGCAGGAAAACACCATCTTCAGCCAACATTGAAGCGAAACTTTCCTCGGCTGATTCACCTCCCGTAAACTTGATTCTAAGGATATTGTTGAGTCGATATCCCTCGACATTGGGCAAAAGGGGCTTGTACAGATCCCCGTTATACTGATTCCTCATTGGGGTGGCTGTCGAGAAAATGACATTGGAACGCCCAACTGCCCTGATCATGTCCCTGATGGCTTGACCTGTATGCGAACGAAAGCTTATAGCATTCTGGGATTCATCCAGTATGAGGAGCGTGTTCTTATCAAGGGCATTTTTGGCCCACTTTCTGGAAGGTGTATCCTCACCCCTGAACTGGGAATAATTGGTAATGATAAGATTGCATTCCGCTGGCCATTGTTCGGAGAGGTAAAGTTCCTTTCTCAGTTTGGCAGGGAGGGTTCGTATATTTTCAACTTGGCCGATACCTCTTGTTCCTTGCCCTTTCATGGCACTTTCATTGCGGGATAGAGTAACGGTTTTCACGGCCAGAATGATCGGATTCAATTGATCCAGAACATTTATACTTCGGAAATCCCGCCAGACATCAGGGATATTGATTTCGGTATTTTCCGTAAAATATATTACCTTCTTGCCTTCCCTGATGGCTTTGGCAGAAATTGCTGCCAGGCTTCTGCCCTTGCCTATACCAGTCTGGTCGGCCAGCAAAAATCCCCTGTTTCTCCTACGTGCTACCTCGGCCATTGCGATTGCATCAACCTGCTCAGCGATCAGTACCTGAGCCAGTTCCTCTTCCGACTTGCCAAGCCATTTGGCCACGACACTGTCAACACCACCCTCCTTCTCAAAAACCTTTGCCACACGAGACAGGGCAATCGTGGTTGAATTCTCCAGTGCCTTGGGGATCATGGTATAGGTTTTAGATACTTTTGACAGCGGGACATAAATTCTTTGCCTGTCGTTTTCTTCCAGACTCTCCGTACCAAGTCCCGGCTTCTGGTGTTCCTCTTCCCATTCAATAATTCTTTTCTTGGATCTGATGACTTCATGGTATAGCCGGTCCAGATCGTTTAATCCATCGACCTTGAAGGTTCGTTTGACTGCCTCGGGAACACTTTGGTCCACATGAACCCTTTTGGAACCAATGATCAGCAGGGTAGTGGGATTTTCACCATAATTTCCGATTGCAACATGGGATTGGATTTCAGCAACAATTTCAAAGGTATAGGTCTTTCCGAGCTCGTGTCTAATGTTGTCCACGGGCCTTGAGGAAGCCTCGGCTGAAACAAGGAACAAACTTCTGCCCTCTGCTTCTCTTTGGCCCAGAATGTTGGCAATTCTTTCCGAAAGCAATTCCGACCTGGAGGAGGTCAGATCGTAAACCTGAGCTTGAATATTCCTTTTGGTATAAATCCTTGGCAACCCCTTAGCCAACCATCCGGTACCCTGAAAATCAATCTCCTTTTCTTGGCGGGTTAACCTTTTGAGAAAAATCAACAAATTTATGGATGGTAATAGCCCCTCTTCACTATCAGGGTCAGGTTCAATCAAGGGCCCGAGATGCTGGGTCATCCTTACTGCCGAGTGGTAACTCTTTCGATCCCCGGAATTTTCAACTGCTTTCTGAAGGAGTTGTTCAACCAGTTCCTCCTTGATCGCCGCCATGAATTCTGCTTCATTTGGTTTGCTTTCTTCCAAGGTTTCCCTTTCAAGCGCGGCAGACATCAGGTTCCGGAAATCGCTTTCCCTAATCGAGTGGTCCCCAGCCATATGAAGAATACTTGCTGCAAGGGCTTGCGAGTCTTCAATAGAGTTGGCCCGCAAATAATAGCTGTGGTGATGATCCCTTGACTCCAAATGAAGCATGGGAACCCCCTCACCGTTGTTTGTTTTGCTGTACCTGTTGCCGGAAGGGTCCCTGAAGATATCAATACCTTTGGAGTTTTGACCGATATATTGCAATCCATCAGGTTTCTGATCGTTAACCAAATGCGGATTTTGGCGGTTATCCCGCTCTACCTCCGTCAAGGAAATTGGATTGTTTAATTCTTCGGTTCTCTGGGACAAATTGAACTCCATGTCTTGGATCTGGTAAAGCATTTTGATTTACCAGGGTGCAGGTCAATTTAACGACCTGTAAGGTTGGCTAAGTAATTTGGAAACACACAGGGTTTATTACTCGGGTACAGGTCCACTATTTTCATTTTTTGGGGTGTTGTCAATCACCTTCGTCAAGGAGTCGTCATTTCTCTCTTCCGTTGGTCTTAGCTCTCGCACCAATGATTTGTTTTTTTCAATGGCGGTGAGGGTTTGAGACACAAGATCACGAAAGCCTGAAAAGTATCTTTGGATTGACTCCCCATCAGACGGAGTTGGTACAAAATCCCTTGATACGGTTGGTCCCATTGATCTGGTTTTGGTCACAAACCGACTTTCCTGTCCATTTTCGGATTTGTAACTTTTGATCACTGCTGTCGATAGAGAATAGCCATATGTTGGTACTTTTGGTGGTTCAATTTCCAAGCCCCGGAAAAATTTTTCAATATCGGAAGTCCAAATACCTGTCCATCCATATTCGGCAAAAGCACCCTTGGCATTTTTATCCAACCCGGCAAGAAAATGCTTTTCCAGTTCACAGGTTCTGGCATTTTTTGATTGTTTCAAGGCTGCTTCAATTCTGTAACCAATGCCTCCCGTGCAGTAATCCCTGATTGCAATACTGGCAAAAGTTCCGTTATCGATTGATTCGGCTGTTCCTGGGCTGACGAATATGGTTTCAAGAGGAACCACATCTATTATTCCTCCCCGTTGGTGTACGAGTTCAATTCTTGAAAGGGTGGGATCGGCAAGAGCATTGAAGGAAGCTTCTTCTGTCGGGACCGGTTGACCATCTCTCCATCCCCGCCATAATACCATGGTTTCTCTCGGTTCGTTCGGTACAACGAATCGCAGGAAGGCAGCATTACCATTCGAAAAGCAAGTTTTGACAGCCTCGTGTACATCCGAAGGCTGTTCGTGGGATTGGGCATTGTTGGTATCCAGAATAAAGGCCCTATACATCGTTGCATTATTTGATTTGAACCTTCTTATTCCTCCTCCAATTTCAAGCACTGGAGCAATTTGAATTGGGACATTAACCTTGAGTTCCGATTCCGGGTCGGCAAATTTATTTACCCAGTTTGCCTTGAACTCGTTGTTCAATTCCCGGACCGTACTGAAAGCCAGATACCCCTCGGGAGGTGTATGAATTTTTTCACCCGGCTTGGCAATGTCCTCAAATTTCGCAACCCTATCGTTGGAATGGGTTCTGTTCAAGGATATTGAAACCACCTTGCCCTGAAGTGGACCACCTATTACCTCACCCTCGACAGCACCGGGATAACAACCTGCAACATTCTTATCCAAATCATATCGCTTGACCTTAAGTACCAGGTTCCGATGATACTTCGCCCTGTTGGGTCTTTGCCATTGTTTCATTACTATCTCCATTCATTGGCAATTACGGCAAACTTGTTGCCTCCTTCATTCATTGTTCCTCGGAATGGTGTAAGTGACCTCAAGCTTTGTAAATTTTGTTGTGGATAACTTTTTATTGATCAGAAAGGTTGTTGGACCTGAATTTGATCAGTTTCATGCCTCGGGAAATGCCACCTCCAAATTGACTGAAACCCCTTCCCATTGAGGATGAAAGGGCTTTTCCCCCAGCTTCGAATTTTTGATACTCATCCCCGGATGGAAGTTCCGTATCACCTCCAATCCATGACAAAACCCTTTTTGGAAATTCCACAATGAGTGAAAAACTGCGCTCGATTATGGCAATGTAGGCCATGACCAGAAGGAAACCCGTGGCAATCAGGCCAAATATTCCAACAATGGGCGATGAATTGACCAAGGCCCCCATGGCAAAATAGAAACCGGTATCAAGCAATCCCGTTGTGATCTTGAACAATATCATCCCCACGAAGTAACCAAGCACCATGAGTGGAGGGGTAGACAGCAGGCCGAAGAGAATCAGCCATCCCCTTTGTCCGAAATTACCGGACAAACCCTCGCCATCCAATCTGAAATGGGCTAATGCCCACAGCGAAGATGCAACAACCGCTTCCACCACAAGCAGAAAATAGCTGGCAATGCCAACAATCCAGAAAAAGAAGGGGAGCAGGGGAAGAATGAATGACAGGGAAATGCCAACTGCAACCAGAGGGCCAGCAATAAGAAATGTGACCGTAGTTGAAACTGAACTTGCAAGCAGTGATGCCACCGAACTTCCTACTATCAATGCACCTGCTGCATCAAGATACCAGTGCCCGATATTCACGACTCCAATTATCGGATCATCACTCCAACTGGAAGGTGACAGATTGGCTATCATGGATTCTATACCCCCTGCAAAACCAACCTTCCAGATTTTACCCAGCAATCCCCCTTCACCGCTGGTAGTTATACCAAGGATAGAATCAGGTATCAGAAAACCGGTAGTTGCAAGACTGATTGTTGCCCTCTCCATGTTGGTGTTCAGGATATTCCAGATTCTGCCGGTTTCAGCCAAGTGAAGATATTTGCCCTCATCCACAGTTCCAAACAATCGGCCGATAAAGCCTATGTCATCCGTTTCCTGAACTATCGAACGGTTTAGGGTATTCGTTTCATTGTTGATATAATTGGATTCGCTTGCTCCCAATGAAGCCTTGAGCAGTCCGGTCAACTCGGTATTCAATCTAGCGATGGTCATATACCAGTTTCCTGCACCCAACCATCCCTCACCCGAACATTGTGAATAATCACTTTCAAGAACATTTGGAGCACTACAATTTGAGCCGCCAATATAATCCTTGATTATCCTGCGGGCTGATCCTTCCTGCAGCCCAGTGCCCGTTACGAGTTCTCTGATATTGTCGTTACCGTTTGCCAAGCGAAGATTTACATCAGTGAATACTCTTTGAATGTCGTGTGCAATCTCTGGCGGTTTTTCAGATTCATTAACAAAAGCATTCCATTGTTGATTGATGATCAGGTTGATTTGTTGAATTAACGAATTGAGCACCTCTCGGTGAAGTTGACTGTATTCCTGTGTTATGGGCTGGGCATAAACCGGGTCCAAGCGTGTAATATACGAGGGTACCTCCGGTAGGGAATATGAACCACAGATACCTTCATCCCTGTCACCCAGGTAGGAGATGTAGACTGAGTGATTTTCATAGACATTTTCCTGGAATTTGATTCTTGTGGGGCTGCCAGCTGCTTCCAGTTGGTAATTCGCCAATTTGGTACACAGTTGGTTCCGGTAAATCGTTTTGAATACTTCGGGGTCCAGCCTAGAACCTGAAATCACCATGGGAATGTCACCGGAGATCAGTTCCTCGGCACCAAATCTCCACAATTCCGAGGCCATGACCGTTGACCCTTTGACCAACCAGGCAACAGAGGATTGTATCAGATTGTACCCTCCCAAACCTGGTACCGGGAGCAATAATGCAATTGCAAGGAGGATTCTAATCGGAACCCATAGGGAAGAAAACCTTCCCCCGAATATAATTCCCTCATGGGCTGTCTGAAGCAGGGCAATTACAATATTGTAGAACAAAATCATGCCTGCTATACCAATCACTGCAAGATTGATAACACCGATCAATCTTGAAAAGAGAGTCGCTGTTCTTTCATTGCCCGGTGTTGGGAATATGGGTCCAAACAACTGGTTCAACAGTATTGAACTATAGGTATCACCGTATGGAGTGCCGAAATAATCACCGAATTGAGAAATACCATTCTCAATGAACATATTCTGCGGGAGTGCCTCCTGGGTAAAGACAATCAGCCCCATTGAAGCGAAAAGGGCAAGTTTTAGTGTTCTGGAAATAATAAAACCTGAATGAGTGAATTTTCTTCAATTCTCATCAGGCTGGTGAAACTACCAAGTGATTTATAATAATCATCCATTATGGCATAGGATAGGTTTTTACTTTTTCCTTTTTGGTAGGCAAGGTTTATGTCCAATCCAAGAAATTAAACAGGAAGAAATCTCTGTCAAAAAAGAAAATTTGAAGTGACTGAAAGATATCTGGAAATCAGTAGTTCCCACTAAATAATAATTTCCTTATGGACTGGGTGTTTGCATTGTTGGTGAAATTTATTTTTCGTAAGCCCCTTTCCACAAGATTTTGGCAATTTTACCAAATGTTGTTATTTACCAAGGCAATAAATGCCTTTTAATAACCAAAAGAGCAGTCTTATGTCCTACACGTTCTCCGTCGGTATGTGTCCATGCCGGGTCTTCTTTCCATCGTAAGCAAAGGATTCGAAACTGATCCCGATCCGACCCGATACCGTGAATTCTCCTCTCAGGACTGTCTGATGTCCGGAATCTGGAGACTCTCTACAAGGTTGCCAAGAGGGCAAGACGGTTGCCGATATCACTCGCTCTCTCTGGAATGAGTATTTATGTAAATAAGTATTTACTCACATACTCATTTAAGGCAAGAAGGCCTCATTCAGCTCTGATGACGACTGGTGGTCCTTGCCTTGTGTGTTTGCACGTAGCTGTCAAGAACCGCGTTGATACGTGTCTGGTAGCCCCGGTGTCCCTGGGCCTTGAAAAACTCAACTATATGGGGATCCAGACGTATTGATACGTGTTTCTTGGGACGTGGCATGTTTGTCTGGGCGCGCTCCAAATCAAAACTTCCCTCATCAGGATCCGGTTCAGGTTCAATTCCTGCTTCCACTTCACGATGCACCCTTTCCCAATCTGTCTTGCCCTTGATCTTGCCACTGAGAACATCAGCGAGCGATACAGTGGTTATATTTTCTTTCTTCATCTGTCCATGCCCTTCTAAATGTGATAATCCGGATTTTCTGACCTCTGTAAGTCCAGACAACCGAAAACATCTCCCCGTTCAGTCTACCTGTGGTCTTCCAACGTGCCTCGCCATGTTGATTAGTTGGTGAATTAATTACTGGCCTGCCATCAAAAAGTTTAACAGCATCAATAAAATCTAGACCCCTATCTTTTAATACTTTCTCTCGTTTTTTCTTGTCCCATTCAAAGTTTGGGTATTTTGTCATTCATTTCCTTACTTAATTCATTACAACTTTTGGCCAAGTTGATTATCAGGGTTATTGTATATACATTGACGATAGCTTGTCAAGCCTCGAACAAAAAGAGCCGTTGCATTAGATACTTACACCCAATATCTTGACTAATTGACACCAAGAATTTCCAGCATCTCATTGTTATTGGAGATTCTTGCCAGATCAACCGGAGACAATCCTCTTCGGTTTTGTATGTAAAGGTCTGCTCCCAATTCCACCAAAGCCCTTGCTGCATCCAATGAATCCCTGCTTACGGCAAAGTGTAGGGCTGTTAATCCATTTTGATTCCGAGCGTTTATTCGGGCTCTATGTGAAACCAGCAGTTTGATGACATCTGGTAAATTTTGATGCGCAGCATAATGAAGGGGTGTCGTACCAAAAGAATTACGCAAGTTAACATAAGCACCATTTGAAATGAGAATTCGTGAAATTTCTATTGATTTCCCCCAAATAGCGTAATGAAGCGGCGTTTCACCCTGAGTATTGTCTGCATTCACGAAAGCCCCATCGTTAATAAGAACATCAGCTGTCTTCCGTGAGTTCGTGAGTGCTGCAATATGTAGTGGCGTGTCTCCATACCTTCTCCATACATTCCATGAAAAACCTGTATCTGCTCTATTCAAGTGTGCCCTTAATTTTCTGGTGAATAACTTTTCATCGGTCTTTGTTGTTTCATCAACATTTGCCCCTGCATTCACCAAACTCAAAGCGATACCCGGCAAGTCCATAGCTGCTGCCCAATGCAGGTCCGTCCAACCGTTCTCATCAACTGCATTGATGGATGGCTTGCGATTTAGCAGAACAAAAAATTGGTTTTCTTCATCTTGGTTTGTTGAAACCAAGTCCTCCCCGACCAGAATTGACAGTAATTGAATAAATACATCTTCAGCAGGAACCGTATCTGGCTGTCTAGCTGTTCGGGCTGCAGAAAGAATATCGACAATATTGTGATGACCCCGATTTCGAGCGATTGATATTGCCGTATTGCCATCAGGTGCTTGAATACTCGGATCTGCACCCTTTTCAACCAACAGCCTGGTGGCCTGAACATCTCCTAGATCGGCTGCATAAAACAATGCACTCCATCCCCGACTGTCTTGTTGATTGATATCAGTCCTCTCCCTCAAGGCATTGTCTATCCTGTCAGACCTGTCGTTTGAAGCTGCCTGGTATAGCTCAAGCACTGTCATGGTCGAGCTTTTTTTAGTCGAAGCCGGCAATGTACGGGCTGCATTTCGCATTTCGGACAAATTCGATTCTGTGAGCACATCCACAATCGGCAGTTTGCGATCTTCAAGAAATAATCGGTAGGCCGCCCCGGTTTTGGGTCCCCACAAACCATCTGCCACACCGGGGTTATATCCGAGTTGCAAAAGAAGAGATTGGGCTTCACGTATAAGCTCTCTTGATGTTACCAAACTGGATGATGAAGGTGTATTTGCTTGTTTCGGCTGCCATTGCTTGGCGATTTCATTTGCTTCAACAATCTCTGAATCGGTCATGTTTTCTTCAAGCTTTTCCCTTTCCTCAAGGGCTTCAAAGACACCACGACTTGCTGCAAGATTAAACCACTTGTGTGCTTCTATTTTATTTCGCAATACACCTAAACCTTGTGCGTAAGCCCTTCCCAGAGCCAACATTGACATGCCATCGCCCTGGTTGGCGGATTGCTGCCACTCCAAAACCGCTTCATTGAAACGATATGCGTCCCAGGCTTCTTGTCCCTTCTCGTAATCACCTTCTACTTCTTGGGCAAGCAAGGCAAAAAATGCAATTACGAAAACAAAAATTGGTGAAAATTTTAGTGAGAGCGTTTTGCTTGAATTATGAAAGTTCACTTTTCCGTGTACTCCGTTACCAGTGCATTTTCTGTTGGCTTGGTGACCAACAAAAGTTATGGGAAAATAAGCAATATCATACAAGAGATCCCATCTTGAAGGACCTTATTCCCCCGTGGTTATAGGCATAAAGTGTATTTACCACTTGTTATCATATCAGGTCAATAATTTCAATTTTTTGATAAGTGGCAATTCCATATGTCTCCTAGAAACCCAGCCAATCCCTTGCTTGGTAAAAGTGTGCACCTACCATCGTTAAGGGGATACGAAGATGTCTCCCTCCCGGGAACTTTCTCTGGGGCATTTTGGCAAAAATGTCAAAACGCTCGGTATTGCCTTCGATTGCCTCAGAGAGCAATTTCCCAAACAAATGGGAGCAATTGACACCATGCCCACAATAACCATGGCCATAATATATTCTGGACCCGATTGTTCCCAATTGGGGCAGGCGGTTTAAGGTTACTGCAAACTTCCCCCGCCACGCAAAATCTATACCTGCATTTTCCAATACGGGAAACACCTTGTGCATTCTGGCCAGCGATCGAGAGCCCGTTTGGTATTTACCTGGGCGACCATAATCAGTGGAACTTCCGAATAACATTCTCTTGTCGGCTGACAACCTGTAATAATCCGGGAGAAACCTAACATCAAATGCCGAGGAATCAGACGGCATGACTTCCCTTGCAAGTTCATCCGGCAAGGGTTCCGTGGCCACGATTTCGGAAAAAACAGGTAAAATTTGCCTGGATACCCGGTGTCCCTTCAAATTCAGGTAACCATTACATCCCAAAACCAGTTTAGAGCAGCATATTCTTCCTTCTGGCACCTTTATTTCAACCTTGCCGGGCAATTCGTTTATGGCAAGGGCAGGGGTGTTTTCAAAAATTACCCCTCCCAGCTGTTCCAAAACCCCGGCTTCACCGAGTGCCAGTTTCAAGGGATGGAGATGGCCGCTTTTTCTGTCGATATAACCGCCACAATATAGTTGGGAACCGATATGCCCTGCCAAGCTATCCTGATCCAGATACGCGAAATCCCCTTGATTTTTTTGCTGCCTTTCATTGACCTCTCTTTCCAGTCTTCGAGCCTGTCTTGCGGTTAGGGCGAGGGCAAGATTGCCATGTTTGTAATCACATTCAATGGCATATTTTTCCATGAGGTATTCAATCAGACGAACCCCTTCCTCAAACATCTCATGGGCCAATTGAGCCGATCCATTACCCAACAAATTCCTGATACTATCTATACTGCCAGAGAACCCGTTTATTGCCTGACCACCATTTCTACCCGAAGCTCCCCATCCTATTTTTGCACCTTCCAGAACAATGATCCTAAATCCCCTCTCGGCAAGGAATATTGCCGTAGACAATCCGGTAAAACCGGCTCCGATAATGCAAACATCGGTCTCAAGGGAACCCTTCAGAGTTTTGGATTTTCGAGAATTCGAAACGCTGTTGGCGTAATAGCTTTCTGGATAGGAACTATCGGAATGATAGGGCGGGATTTCCCAAGACATCAGCAAGCATCCAGATATGCTTCAATTTCGGCAGTGGAAACCGTTTTGGCAAGTTCCTCAAATTCATAGGTTTTGGTGGTTATGTACATATCGATAAACTGATCCGAGAAAATTTGTGCCATTTTCTTGCTGTGAAAAAATCTGGCTATGGCAGCTCCCCAATTTGGAGGTATCGTACTCAAGGATCTTTTGGCGGTGAACCCGCTGACAGGATCTCCGGGATCAGTTTTATGTTCTAGACCGTTGAATATCCCTCCCAATACAACCGCAAGTACAAGATAGGGATTGGTATCCGAACCCGCCAGACGATGCTCGATTCTTCTGGAACCCGAAGGCCCTCCCGGTATGCGAATGGCTGTTGTTCTGTTTTCCTTGCCCCAGCTGGCGTTAACCGGTGCCAATAAACCTGGAAGGAATCTCCGGTACGAATTTAAATGTGGAGCAAACAACAGGAAGCAATCGTCAAATTGTTCCAATAGTCCTCCAATGGCATGTTTCAGTTGCTCCGGACCATCTGCGACTTCATCATCAAAAATATTTTGACCGTGCTTGTTCAGTATACTGATATGGACATGCATACTGCTTCCGGCGCTTTCACCATAGGGTTTGGCCATAAATGTTGCCTTGAAACCGTGTTTGGCTGCAACTCCCTTTATCGTTCTTTTCATCAGGAGTGCATCATCGGCTGCCTTCAGCGGATCATTTGTATGTTCCAGATTGATTTCATATTGCGAGGGTCCATTCTCGGAAGAAATCCCTCCTGTGCCTATTCCCTGCTTTAAGGCAGCATTCTCAATTTCCCTGAAAAAATCATCAAGATCATTCAACTCATCGAGTGACAGGATAGAATCCCTGTTCAGTTGCCTGTTTTGACTCTTCAGATAGATTGGCTGGGGTTTGATTGAATCCTTGTCAATCAAATAAAACTCCAATTCGAATGCAACAACCGGAAACAAATCCTGATTATGGAATCTTTGTACCATGGTGTGCAGTTCTCCCCGCGGGTCTCCCGGGAAAACCGACCCATCCTCATTCAGCATCCAGCCATGAATCAAATGGGAGTTGTTTTTCAACCAGGGCAAGGGAAGCATTTGTCTTCCCGTAGGCATGCAGATCAGGTCGGAGTCACCACCTTTTCGAACATATTCATTGCTTACCCTGTCCTGGCCCCAAATATCACAAGCCAGAATTGATCCGGGCATTCTTATTCCCTTGGTCAGGGCGTTCTCAAGTTTGCTTTCAGGAATCCACTTGCCACGCAAGATTCCATTATGGTCAAATACACCGAACTGGTAATTTTCCGATTTAACCTGCTTAGCCATGCCAGAATTAAAATTGCAAAACCAACTCGTTTTGCCAGAATGAATTAAAGCCAGGGGCCCTGATGGGCCACTGGCATATGTTTTGAATTATTCCTGATATACTATGCGACCTTCCACCTCAGGAGCCACTGTACCCCTGGATGAAATGTAATTGAACACCTGGACAGCATCCAATACCCCTGCATATTCATTTACGATACGCTTTTGATCAGCAAACATGCCATAGCCATCCCCGCCACCGGCAAGGTAATTGTTTACGGCAAAAACGAATGTTCCTTCAGGGTCTAGAGGTGCACCATTTTGGGTAACCTCAACAACCCTGCTTCCAGGTTCAGCATTCGGATTTACAACGACATTGATACCTGATATTTGGGGATATCTGCCAGATCCATCCTCGATTCTGCTGAATCCATTCTCCAAGGCATCAATGATTACCTGACCGGAAACTTCCATGACTACAGTTTTGTTACCAAAAGGCAATTCACTCTGTATATCCCTGCGAGTCAAGATACTTCCAGCCTCATAGGTTCTATCGCCCCTGATTCCACCACCATTTGCAATACTGATGTCTGCACCGGTTGCTTCCCTGATGGCATCGGCAACCATATTGCCAAAAGCAGCTTCCTTGCCCCGAACTGTTTCCCTTCTGGTATCAAGTGGGGTTTCGGTTACACCCAGCTCCACATTGAGCTGTTCATCCAATTGACCTTCATAAACGGCAACGGCCGAAGCCACTTCTTGATCTTCTTCGTATCTGATACTGTCCAGAATCCTGTAATCGGCATTCCAAACCGTTTTCATGCCATCATCATCTTCTTCCTGATCAAGGTAGACATCAATAACCGTAACCCGTTCAGCTTGTCCGCCTGACTCAACAAAAAGGGTGTCATTCGAAAAGTCTGCTATTTGGGTATGGTCATCACCACTCAGCAAAAGATCAACCACCTCACTCTCAAGAATACTCTTATCCTCGACCGTGTCGGTATGGGTCAATGCTATAACCAAATCGGCTCCGGCGTCCCTGAGTATCCCAGCTTGTTCTTCAGCCACAGCCAAGGGATCGAGAAAGGTATACTCTCCCGGGCTTGATTTCTCAAGGGTTCCGACGGTTGTCAAACCGAAAATGCCAATCGTGAAATCTCCTGCTTCCACCATAATGGAATCCAAGGCACCGTCAATTATGTTACCCTCAGGATCAACGGTATTGGTACCGAGAACAGGGAAATTCGCCTCTGAAATCCTTACCTTGGCAATCTCGGGACCAAAATCAAATTCATGATTGCCCAAAACCATGGCTGTAAGATCAAGCTGGTTCAACAGGTCTATCATGTGGGCACCCTGATCCAATCCGGACATCAGTGAAGGTGAGATCGTATCACCTCCAAATGTGACCAGCACATTTTCGTTGGCCATCCTCTGTTCTGAAATAATGGTTGCCAATTTAGCGACACCACCTCGGCCGCCCTTGGCACCCATTCTGTCCATATCATTAAAATGAACGATGGTCACTTTCGTTGCCTCTGCCATTGCAACAGTACCGGTAAACATCAATGGCAGAGCCATGACAACTACCAGCCACCTTAAAATTTTTCGTTTCAACATGATTTCCTTTTTCCTCCTGAATTAAATCCAATTATCACAGCAAGCATAATCAAAAAATCGACCTTGTGTTTCGATTGTTGTAAACTTCTAGATAATTTCACAAAAATCAAATCTCTTTGCTTTGGTTTTTATACACCAAAAACTGGATTGAAAGTATCTTCAAAGTTGCTCTAAAGTTGAATCCTTACCGGAATAATACTAACTTCCATTAGCGGGATTATATCAAGTACTTTTAGTTTGGTAAGTTTTCCTGCAAAATTCTAGAAATCCATGTATTTCCTCAAAGGTAATCAGCTGGAGTAATACGTAAATGTTGGGTGTCGGAAACCTTACGAAAAAGCTTTTTGGTTCTGCCAATGACAGATTGCTGAAATCCGTCCAGCCATTTGTTGTCAAGATCAATGATTTTGAAAGTCAATATGAAAAGCTTTCCGAATCGGAAATCATTCAAAAGACCCAGGAATTCAGAACAAGGGCCGGAAAAGGTGAATCTCTGGATGATTTGCTCCCTGAAACCTTTGCCCTGACAAGGGAAGTCGGCAAGAGGGCACTTGGTCTGCGCATTTTCGATGTCCAGATGGTCGGTGGGATTTTCCTTCACAAGGGGAATATTTCGGAAATGAAAACCGGTGAGGGTAAAACACTTGTTGCAACCCTGCCAGCCTATTTGAACAGTCTTACAGGCGAGAATGTCCATATTGTAACAGTCAATGATTACCTGGCCCGAAGAGACTCGGAATGGATGGGAAAAATCTACTCCATGTTGGGAATGACGGTGGATGTCATAACTCCTGATCTTGATAAGAACGGTAAACGCAAGGCCTACAGAGCTGACATAACCTATGGAACAAACAATGAATTCGGCTTTGATTATCTTCGTGACAACATGGTTCCAACTCTTGAAACCATGGTGCAAAGGGGACATCATTTTGCCATCATTGACGAGGTTGATTCCATCCTGATCGATGAAGCCAGAACCCCTCTGGTAATTTCAGGTCCGGCCGGAGATCGCTCCGAACTATACAATTCAATCCAGAATGTTATCCCTTTGGTGAAACCGGAGGACTATGAGCTGGATGAAAAAACAAGAAACGTCACCCTCACCGACGAAGGCAATGATCATCTTGAGATACTTCTCAAGGAAAGGGAACTCCTGCCTGATACCCAATCACTGTACGATGCCGAATCAGTTACTATAGTTCACCATGTAACCCAAGGGCTGAGAGCCAACAAAGCCTACTTCAAGGACAAGGACTATATTGTAAGAAATGGTCAGGTTGTCCTGATTGACGAATTTACCGGCAGAATGATGACTGGCAGAAGGTTGAGCGAGGGCCTGCATCAGGCCATCGAAGCCAAGGAAAGAGTCCCCATTCAGTCCGAGAACGTTACCCTGGCGTCCGTTACATTTCAAAATTATTTCCGTTTGTATTCCAAACTTTCCGGAATGACAGGTACCGCTTTGACGGAGGCTGAAGAGTTTGGGGAAATCTATGGTCTTGGTGTGGTCGAAATACCAACCAACGAACCTGTGGCCAGAATTGATGAAGATGATCGTGTTTACCGTACTTCAAAGGAAAAACACCATGCCATACTCAAGGCCATCAAGGAAGCCCATGACAGGAAACAACCCATTTTGGTCGGAACCACATCAATCGACAAATCCGAAACCCTTGCAAAGATTCTAACCAAAAGCCGATTGAAGCATAATGTGCTCAACGCACGTCATCATGAACAGGAAGCCAGGATTATTGCTGAAGCAGGCATTCCCGGAGCCATAACCATAGCCACCAACATGGCGGGTAGAGGTACGGACATACAGCTGGGCGGCAACGTTGAAATGAAGGTTTTGGAAAGACTTGAAGAGAATGCCGAACAGGACCCCGCCGAGGTCAGAGCCAAAATCGAGCAGGAAGTCGCCGAAGACAAGCAAATAGTAATCAAGGCGGGTGGATTGTTTGTACTGGCTACGGAACGCCATGAATCTCGACGGATCGATAATCAGCTCAGGGGGCGTTCCGGAAGACAAGGTGATCCTGGCAATTCATCATTTTTCCTTTCCCTGGAAGATGACCTGATGCGGATATTCGGTTCGGAGCGGCTGGACAAGGTACTTAATACCATCGGGATGGAGGAAAACGAGGCAATCGTACATCCATGGGTCAATAAATCCCTGGAAAAGGCCCAGCGTAAAGTTGAAGGGAGAAACTTCGACATCAGAAAACAGCTTTTGAAATATGATGATGTCATGAATGATCAGCGAAAGGCCATTTTTTCCCAGCGTATGGAAGTGCTTGAAAGTGAGGATGTTTCCGACATAATTGAAGAAATGCGGCTAGAGGTCGTTGATACCTTTGTTGATCAACATATACCTCCAAAATCATATCCCGATCAATGGGAAATGATCGAATTAAGGGAAGCTGTGCTTAAAAATACCGGTGTTGATCTTCCCATGGAAACATGGGCTGAGGAAGATGGTGTCGACGAAGAGACCGTACGAGAAAGAATATACGATGCCACTGCCGAGTATTATGAAAAAAGAAAGGCGGAATTTGGCCCGGAAATAATGGGCATCATGCAAAAGCAGATACTTCTGCAGGCCATGGACCACCATTGGCGGGAACATTTGGTTGCCCTCGAACATCTACGTTCAGTAATCGGGTTCCGCGGCTATGCCCAAAAAGACCCGCTGAATGAATTCAAACGGGAAGGTTTCGGGTTGTTTCAGTCCCTGCTTTCAAATATCAACAATTCGGTTACCCGCTTGGTTTCATTTACCAGGCCTGTTATTTCGGAACCGGGCAAACCTCGGGAAGCAACTACCGGCAATGGCAAGACACCAGTCGCAAATTCAGCCCGACAACAGTCCGGATCTGGTATGGATTCCAAAAAGCCAAGGAATACGCCTTATCAGAAACCTGGAAGGAACAAACCCTGTCATTGCGGATCTGGAAAGAAATTCAAGCATTGTTGTGGACGGCCGGGACAACAGCTTTAAAACCCAAAAACTAACCCGTTTTCAGTAATAGATCCTGATAACCCAAGTTTTTCTTGATTTTAACAGTTAATCCACCAGTAAATGCAAAGGGTTTTTTGCTGAACAGAAAAATGAATATCTCAATATCTCTCAAAGGCTTTAACTATTAAATAACCCGTAAAGTAACTCTGCATAAACAAAACCTCTCAAAACATGTCAAACCAGAACCTTTGTCTTTGAAATGGATAGCCTGGTAAGGAAATCCTTCTCTGTTCCTCACCTGCATAAAGCCCACTAAAATCGGGTGTTAGTCCTGATTCATAAAGTTTTGCAACAGATTCAAGGAAACTATTCCCCATTGGCGAAGAACGGCTTAGACTTGGTAGAATTATCGGGAGTTTGGAACCGTTTGGTTTGGGCCAATCCGGTAAGACCCTTGTCCTCAACTCAGTATCATTACCCATTTCAATGATAATGTTGGTATTCAACTCGGAGAGAGTTTTCCCGTATCTCCCGAATTCCTTGATTCCGAAAATGTGTTGACCCCAGTACCCACTGTCAAGTTTTTCATTTGCACCCACAATGCGACCGGTTTTATTGCTCAGAAGTGAAAGCAAGGGTGTTTCGAATGCAATGTTTTCGACAGCTTCATTCAATTCCGCCAATTTAGTTTCATTCGGTTTTATTTCACCTTGGTTGGTTTCCATAAGGAACCCGCGCCATACAGCTAATTTCAACCCTTCCTCCAGGGACATAACTCCAGCTGCCTGCGCCGCTGAAATCTCCCCCAAACCCATTCCAAAAACAACATTGGGCTGTATTCCAATGCTTGACCAAAGTGCCGTTAATGAGCACTCCAATGCATAGGCTGCCGGTTGGGTCCAGGTCGGATTATCGTCTCCCTTGGAGCAATCAAACATTTTGCTAAGTAACGAAATATTATATTCCTGGTTCAATAAACCATCCAGGTAATCAAGAACGGATCTCACTACGGGCTCTTGCTCGTATAGTTCCTTACCCATACCTGAATGGTAACAACTTTCATCAGGGTAGTAGAAAGCCAATTTTGTACTTGTTGGTGTACAATAATCGCTCTCGCTATCTACCAGCATTTTCAGCTTCTTCTTCAAGGATTCTATATCTTTGAAAATAATACTGTTTCGGTGGGTGAAATGATTGCGTCCTACACTTGCCGTCCAAGCCATATTCCCAAGTTTTTCATCCAGGGAATCACAAGTGGTTAATTCATGATCCTCAATCCAGGAAAGATACAATTTTGCAAGATCACATAAGGCAAGATTTGATTTGGCTGAAAGTGGTAGCATCCGTTCCTGACGGTCGTAACTCTCCTCGGACGATGTCAATGGAACTGATTTGGGCAAGGATGCACCTATTTTTGTTAACGCTCCAAATGGAATCTGGTTTGGGGTATCCTTATTCAGGTCTTGATTTAGTGGGCCGTAACCCTCAACTACTATGTGGGCGTTAGCACCGGATATTCCGAAAGCACTCACTCCAGCTCGTGGTTGTCGATTCGGATCGGAAGGCCACTCCATCGTTTCCGTTACCACACTTACCGGAAGTTGATTCCAGTCAATGTGAGGACTGGGTTCATTAAAATGGAGGTTCTTGGGAATCAGACCATGGTGCATGGACAGAACGACCTTGATTAAAGATGCTGTTCCGGCCGCTGCTTCCAGGTGCCCAAGATTTGTCTTCACTGAACCGATTAGTAACGGTTGATTGCTTTCCCGCGAATTCCCGTATACCCTAGCTGCAGCCTGGACCTCAATTGGATCGCCCAGTTCAGACCCCGCACCGTGTGCCTCGAGATAATCTATATCAGACGGCCGAAAACCAGACTGTGCCAAAGCTTCCTCAATTACCCGTTCCTGTGCCAGACCGTTTGGAGTTGTTGGCCCGGCAGTCGCTCCGTTCTGGTTAACGGCGGCACCATGGATCACTGCCCAAATGCGATCTCCGTCGGTTTCTGCGTCCACCAACCGTTTCAGAATCAGCATTCCACAACCCTCACCCCGTACGAAACCATCAGCCGAGGCATCGAAAGTTTTGCAATGACCATGCTTCGACAACATTCCCAGGAAAGCCATCTCCTTCGTTAAACCGGGAGAGAAAACGGTGTTGACACCGCCAACAAGCGCCAAGTTGACTTCTCCCTTCCGTAATCCCATAACCGCTTGTTGTACCGAGATCAGCGATGAGGCGCAGTTTAGCATGACTGGTATCGCTGGACCTGTTAGACCTAACTTGTAGGCGACACCACCGACTGCCATCCCGCTAGCGGTGCCGAGATAGTTGAGGTCCGCACCACTTACCAACATTAAATCTCGATACTCGCTCGTAGCAAGCCCTGCATAAATCCCCGTACGACTTCCTTTCAACTTTTCCGGATTGATTCCTGCATCCTCAAGTGCACGCCAACTTGTTTCTAGTAGAAGCCGCTGCTGCGGATCCATCAAACCCGCCCCGATCGGGGTCATGTCAAAGAATTGGGCATCAAAATAATCAATCCTGTCAACGAATCCACCACGTTTTGAATTACTGTCTTCAGCCGTAGGGTCACCTGCGACCCCACTCCAGGCCCCATTGTCCTGTCGCCCGTCTGTCACCGCATCAAAACCCGATTTGAGTTGCTGCCAGAAGGATGTAAGGTCTGGTGCACCGGGGAATCGACAGGCCATGCCAACAATCGCGATTCCGTCATCCCCATGCACGGGGGGTTGTAAAATAAGGTCAGGCGCAGTTATAGGAGCAGATTCAGGTTCACCGAATTCATCCTTAAGATGTTGCGCTAATACTTCAATATCAGGATAATCGAATATAAGTGTGTTCGGAACGGTAAAGCACCCTTCAAAGGCACGGTTAATGCGGTTTCGCAACTCTACTGCCATGAGTGAGTCCATACCGAGTTCGAAAAATCCTACGTTCGCTGGAGGTAAAGTAGGCAGTCTCAGTACAGCCTGGACCTCCTGTTGCAAGAAGGATACAAGTATGTCCTCACGTCCTGCAGCGGGGGTTGTGCTGAGTTTTGCTAGCAAATCATCCGTTAACGACAATTCATCTCCTTCACCACTCACTCCAGCAAGTAAATCCTCCAATAGCATAGGCCGACTGCCTAGACTGTCTCCAAATATCGGCCAGTCTACTTCTGCTACCACGCTGTTTGTTTTATCCAGACGAAGCAGGAGCTCCAGAGCCTTGAATCCCTTTTCTGGGGTGAACCAACCGGTGCCAGATGCTTCACGCCGTTCTGCTATCCTTTCCCGTTGCTCCTCGGCTTCTCCCAACTCCGACCATGCACCCCACGCGATGGCCTGACCCGGAAGGCCTAGCGAACGACGGTGTGCAGCAAGTTGATCAAGAAAGGTGTTGGCCGCTGCATGATTGGCCTGACCAGGGTTACCTAAAATCCCGGCAACACTCGAGAAAAGGACAAACATGTCCAAATCGTGGCACTTCGTAGCACGATGAAGATGCCAAGCCCCTAGCATTTTGGGCCACAGGACGGTCTCAAAACTCTCCCAACTCTGATTACCGATAGTGGCATCCGAAAGAATGCCAACACTGTGGAACACTCCCACAAGAGGTGGTAAGGTCGTTGCCAAACGACTAAACATCGTGTCAAGTGCATCTGAATCTGTAACGTCCGCAATCTCAACTTCTATTTTAAAACCCCGGTCACGTAGCAATTTGATTGCCTTGACCGCCTCAGGATCCGGAGGTCTACGACCGTTCAAAACAACCGTTCCCGCACCATGTTCTGCAAGCCATTCGGCGAGAGCACAACCAATACCACCCAAACCTCCTGTAACCAAATAGGTTCCGTCCTGTCGTAGTTTTTGATTTCTAAGGGATGGTGTTGTCAGTACAATCTTGCCAATATGCCGTGCTGCTCGCATGTAACTCATTGCTGCACTCGTCTCTGCAAGAGGCCATCTGGTATGGGGAAGAGGTTTGAGTTCACCAGTTCCCATTCGTGTCAAAACTTCTTGCAGGGCTTCACCTACGCGAGCTGGATCTTCCTGTTTCAGTTTGTAGAGATCCAGGATCGAATAGGCTACGTCCGGTCGAAGGTCAGCTACTTCGTCTTCACTGAGAATATCTCGCCTGGCGAGTTCAACAAAACGGCCTCCCTTGGCAAGACAGGAGAAGCTCGACTCTATGAAACCCTCACCGGTTAGACTGTTAAGTACAACATCAACCCCAACTCCGTTCGTTGCGTCAAGAATTTCCTGACCGAACTCGGTTGAGCGACTGTCGAAAACATGCTCTACGCCAAGATTTCTGAGATAGGCCTGCTTGGGAGCGCTTGCTGTAGCGAAAACCTCCGATCCTGCCGCTTGTGCAAGTTGAATAGCGGCAAGACCTACTCCCCCTGCACCAGCATGAATAAGAACTCTGTCTCCTTCTTTTAGCCCAACAAGTTCAAAAGATAGCAAACATGTCACAAACACCGAGGGTATTGTGGCGAGTGCCGTAACTGAAATACCCGGTGGTACAAGCGCGACCAGAACCTCTGAAGTCACCACTTCTGCTCCGAAAGTGCCAAATGCGAAACCAGCCACCCGATCACCTATCGAGACTGACGCAACGTCTGATCCAATTTCGACAATCCGCCCGCAAAATTCCTCACCAAGTTGCCCTTCTTCGACCAACCCCATGGCTCGGAACACGTCCAGGAAGTTTAACCCGCAAGCTTCGACTTCGACTCGTACTTCGTTCGACTCGAGAGGGTTGATCGCCACCGGTTGTATCTGCAAAGATTCAATCGCACCACCCTCGTCTGGTACAAGTATCCAGTTTCCTTCATCAGGTAGGACAAGACGATTTACACCTTCTCCTGTCCGTACCAAACGAGCTGACAGTCGGCGTTCCCTACGATAAGCAATGTGAGATTCCGAATCGGGAAATAACAGTTCATTTACTAGTACAGACCCCGGTTCCGCCACCTCGGGGTCCAGATCAAGCATCCTAGTTGTCAGTTGAGGAGTTTCCCTCAACAGTACCCTTCCCAAACCCCAGAGAGCAGCCCCAACCAATTCCCCGGACTGTTCTTTCTCCAACAATTGTGCGCCGCGAGTGATGAACCATAAACCCTTCTCGGGAAGGACATCTGCATCCGATATCCCCTGTACAAGAGCAAGTGCGCTACCTATCGCTAGTTTTGTATCCGCAGCCAGTTTCTCGGTCGTCGCATTTATGCCATGGCCATCCTGAGCATTTAGGTGTACCACACCTGCGAATGGCAAATCAGAGGGCAGGTTTTCGATAAGTGTTTTCCATGCTTCTCGGTTTTCCATATCGATGGCAACAAATTCGTCTACTTCATCCGGAACCGTATCTGTTTTCGTCAGATTGTTACCAGCCAACACCACATGCTGGTTCTGTGCCTTGAGTTGCTTGCCCAGCAAATTGCCCATACCACTCTGATCAGTCGCCAGAATCCATGTTCCTTTCGGCATTGTGATCTCTGCCGGACCCTGTGCCACAATAACACCCCGGTCCGGTAGATTGGTGACTTCTTCCCTGTCCAAGCCTAATATTTTAGAATCGACAAAACCCGAATCACCAAGTGCTTCGTACCAAACTTCCGGTCCAGCGAGAGCATGGTTTGCCCGATACCGGTCAGCGAAGCGCCACCATCCATCCAGTTGGCCAAAAATCATATCCATCCAACCACGACCTCGTTGGTTCTCCAATGCCACCAATAGCCCCGAGGGTGCAAGGAGTTTCCGGCAATGGGTAAGTGTTTCATCCAGATGACGAGTAGCATGTAAAACATTCGCTGCTATGACAATATCATAAGAATGGGGTTCAAAGCCTTGTGTCAATGGATCCTTTTCTATATCCAGAACCTGATAACTGATAGAATCGAAGTCCGCGTTGAAGCGTGATTCCGCATCTGCAAAAAATCCTGCGGAAATGTCAGTAAACATTAGTTCAAACCGTCCGGTCGGAAGCTCTGGCAGGAAGCATTCAGTTGCAGAGCCAATGCCAGCACCTACTTCAAGAACGCGTAAACGTCGGCCCTCTGGCAGGTCTTCAACTAGTGTTCGGACCACTTCACCTATCATTCTGTTTGCTGCCCGCCATACTGGTGCCAACCGGTATAAATCTCCAGCTGAAGGCTTTGTATCTCCGAACAGTAGAGATAGCGGATCTTCATCTCCACGGAGTACTTCAGGAAGCGCGCCGGCACAACGTTTGAACAGCTCAATCTCGTTCTTCGCATGTGGGAAACGCTCAGTTACTTCGGTCAAAAAGTCCGTTGGATCACACGGCATGTTTTCTGGTATTTGATCGTTGGTACCGACTTTGACCAGGAAATCTTTTTCCTTCTCTTGCAAGACACCTGAACGAGCAAGTATTTCCAGTAGTCGGCGTAACAGATGTGAGTGTTCCGGCAAAATTCCGAGTTTTTCACGCAACTTTTCCGGATTTACAATTGAGCCTGCTTTTCGCTCCCAACCCAGTGAATCCAGAGTGAAGAGAGCATAGCACCATGAAACCTTCTCCATTTCACCTTGCAACTCAACCTCGTCTGAAACTTTCACCTGCTCATCGGCAAGGTATCGTGAGAAGGGAAGCGAATGGGATGCAGCTTCCGTCGGGCTTGGCAGGAATCCTGCTGACTGAATACCCGGAGGTAATATGCGGTCACGCCATACGATCTCGTACAGGAGCTCTTCCACTCCCTCAACTGCACTAAGGAGGGCGGCACGAGTTGCCTGTTTGACGGTGAAGCCTTTAATCTCACCAAGAAACTCGCCACTTTCGGAGTAGAGGCGTATATCACCCGCATAAACCTCCGGTGCGCCGACACGGTCGGTATCGGCATTCCCTTCTTGGGGGCTATCCCGCATCGTCAAGTGGCAAAAAATCCGATCCGGTATTTTGTCTTTGAGCCTTAGCCCTTCCCAGGCAAAAGGTAAGTAAGTGACTCCCTCCTCTTTTCCATTTGGATCACGTGCGGCACCCATGATTTGAAAACAACCATCAAGTAGAAGGGGATGTACATCAAGAAGATTTTGTTCGCGTCCTGTGTTTAGTGTCACTTCGCCGAGAGCTTCGCCCTCAAGTGCCCAAAGTGCAGTCAATGTTTGAAAGCAGGGACCAAGATTGATCCCTGCCGTAGATTTGAGGCGATAGTAAGTGAGTAGATGAACGGGAGACAGCTTGTCTTTTAGACCTTCGATATCAAGTGGGAGTTCAATTTCGTTACTGTCTGTATTTCTATTTGTGACCAGGCCCTCAGCATGCAATGTCCAATCCTCCGCATCGGTCGCTTGGCTGAGAACTTGAACCCTCCGAGACGAGCTTTCGCCACTGGCATCAAGCAAGACCTGAATGCGATGACCAGAATTCCCGATGTCTTCGGTAGCGCTTTCTTCGGGGAAGACAAGTGCACGTTGCATACGAAAGTCCTCAATGACTATCTCGCCGCTTACCTCAGAACGACCAGCAGAAAAAGCCATAGCACCAAAGAGTGCACCTGGTGCGATTACCCTACCGAACACCTGATGGTCAGCGAGCCATGAAGGTTCTGAGGAAAAAAACTCTGTATCGAAGGCAATCTCTCCACTGGCTGACTCATGTCGAGTACCAAGCAAGGCGTGATCACTGACATGTTGTCGCCGTTTTGGAGCTTCAATCCAGTAGCGTTCACGCTGGAAAGGATAGCCTGGAAGTGCTATCCTTCGCCTTGTTTCGCCAGCAAATAAACCCTCGTAACGAAGCTGCAATCCGGCCTCAAAGGCACCGGCCACAGCTTCAACAAAACCACCACCGGTACCTGGTATTGGTAGTGCTTCGTCGGCCGACGGTCGTCGAAGACTCGTTATAACCGAAGGTTCCCTTACACCACTAGCTTCTGGCCATGCCAACGAGATTGTCGGTCCAAGCACGGAATGGGGACCTATTTCCACGATGGTATTTACTTCCATCTTGGCTAGGGTCTCTATACAGGCACTAAAGGCAACGGGGGATCGCATCTGTTTACACCAGTATGACGCATCCAAAGACTGGTTCGAGCCAATAGTCTGACCATTTAGGTTACTAACAAGGGGAATCTTGGGATGTTCAAAGGAAAGTTTCGAGAAGGCCGCCTCCAGTTCGTCCAAGGCTGGTTCGATCATGGGACTGTGGTAAGCGGGACTCTTTCGTAATCGCGTGACACGAATATCAGCGTCCTCCAAGTGAGCCAGGATCGTTGTTATATCCTTTGCTGGACCACTTATAACCTGATGTGCCCCATTGTCAGCAGCGATACATAGACCAATACCCTCCGAATCTGCATTAAACACACCAAGTATTTCTTTGACATGTGAGGCTGGTGCAAAAACCGCCGCCATTGCACCCTCACCGGGTAAATTTCCAACTATTTTTCCTCGCATTGAAGCGAGTTTCAATCCTTCCTCAAGATTGAATACTCCAGCTGTATATCCCGCAGCAATCTCTCCAAGGCTATGTCCAAGAACAATGTCAGGCCTGATTCCTAGGCTAGACCATAACTCTGTTAGAGCACATTCGAGCGCGTAGATTGCAGGTTGCTTCCACTGTGGGTCGTCGAGGTCTCCCCCTGCTTCGGGATGACCGAACATAATACTGAGTAGGGACGCACCGCGTTCTTCCTGAAGCACAGCATCGCACCGGTCGAGTACTGCCCGTACAACCGGTTCACTCTCATAGATTGCTGCACCCATACCCGGCCACTGGCTAGCCTGTCCGGTAAAAACAAAAGCAATGTTTGAAGGTTTGTGCAATACTGGTTGAATCTCTGCTCCCACAATTGCTTGCAACCCCATACGTAGTGATTCTACGTCTTGGAAAACCACTCCCGTACGATAATCGAAATGACTCCTGCCAGTGCCCGCAGTCCAGGTCATGTCTGATAACAGGGGATCAGATGCTGCCCCAGCCTTCGCAAGCGATGCATCCTGTTCGTTGAGCCAATCTAGATACCGAGAAGCAACCTCCTGCAGTGCCACCTCCGATTTTCCAGAAAGTGGCAATACACGCCTCAACCTTGGAGCTAAGTCATCTTTTGATTGCTGGAGTACAGGGATTTCCGGTAGCGACACTGCAATCTGTTTTTGAGCACCGGTGATATCCCTGTTTTCATTTGTATCTACTTCAGTAACATCGGGTAAAGTATAACCCTCCAAAATGACATGGGCATTCGTTCCTGACCATCCGAACCCGCTAACGCCCGCCAGAGGTTGGCGATTTGCCCGGTTGGGCCAGGGTGTTGGTGTAGAAGTCACCTTCAAAGGAAGCCGTTCCCAGTCCATCTTTGGATTGGGGTTATTGAAATGAAGGTGCTTTGGAATCATTCCCCGATTGATTGTTAGAACCGTTTTTATAAGCCCGGCGACACCTGCGGCTGATTCCAAATGCCCAATATTGGTCTTGACTGAACCTATCAGCAGAGGGTTACTAGCATCTCGACCTTCTGCATAAACTGACGCTATGGCATCAATCTCAATCGGGTCTCCCACTTCGGTTCCAGTACCGTGTGCTTCCAGATAATCTATATCCGTCGGATTAACACCTGCCTGTTCAAGCGCTGCTAGGATAACACGTTCCTGCGCAGCTCCGTTTGGTACAGTGAGCCCCTGGCTCATCCCGTCTTGATTCAAAGCCGAACCCCGAATAACTCCCCAAATACGATCTCCATCGGCTTCAGCATCCGCAAGTCGTTTCAGGACAAGGATTCCACAACCTTCACCCCTGACATAACCATTGGCAGAGGCATCGAAAGTCTTGCATTGGCCATCCGGGGATAGCATACCCGCGTTAGCTCGAAACTCCAAAAGCCTACCGGAAAGAATGATATTTACTCCCCCGGCAAGCGCTAGATCCGTATCGCCTCGTTGTAAACCGGCAACTGCCTGGTGTGTTGCAACCAACGATGAAGAACAAGCAGTATCTACCGCCATCGCAGCTCCCCCGAGTCCCAACGTGAAAGAAACTCGGCCTATCGCAGTGTTAAGGGATGTCCCTGTTACTGCATATAGGCTAGCAGCAGGTTCACTAGGTCCTGCATGTTCGGTGGCATCCAGGATCAATCCACGATAATCGTTGTTGCTTATCCCCGCATATATACCCGTACGACTGTCTTTTAGACTAGTTGGATCAATACATGCATCTTCAAGGGCGCGCCAACTCGTTTCCAGAATCAATCTTTGTTGCGGGTCCAGCAATTGTGCTTCGACTGGTGAAATACGGAAAAAGGCTGCATCAAACTGGTCGAGATGGTCGAGATATGCACCATAACGACAAGCATTGATTTGCCCGGTATCGTTGGGAAATAATGCCCCCACACGACCCTTGCCGGATCCTGGGATTCCCTCCTGCACTGCGTTTTCACCCCTTTCCAACAAACGCCAGAAATCTTCTATACTCTCTGCACCTGGAAACCGGCAGGCCATACCCACGATTGCCACCCGTTCACCACCTTTGGTTATTCTTTTTTCTCCATCTTCCGATTCGATTGGAAATGTATGGGAATATTTTTGATACGATTCTCGGTTCAAGAGCAAATCCTTCCTCTAATACGTTATTCAAACAAGCCCATGGATCAGGAAAATATTAACTGGGCTGTGGTAAATAGTTTACGGTTTAGCACATCTTTAACTTTTAGTGCATAAATACCAATGAACATGGTGGTATTTGAATCCAAATGGCACCAAAAGTCAAATCCTATTCCTCCTGACTTCGACACTTTCAGTCTTTGAAGAATTGGTCAATGCCCATGTATTGGGGAGTTCAAGAAGTCAGGAGAAATTCAAGCATTGTTGTGGACGGCCCGACAACAGCTTTAAAACCCAAAAACTAACCCGTTTTCAGCAATCGATCCTGATAACTCAGGCTTTTCTTGAGAACCTGGTTGCGCCAAAGCCATTCGGGTTGTCGTGCAGCGAGCAGATCATCAATTTCAATTTCATCAAATCCGCTTAGTCTGGCCATCCTGTATTGATCGGCAATCAGATATCCCTGTGCCCTCAGGACCCCTTGATAGCCCAATTGCCTCAATCTTTTGGCCATACTGAATCCTCGGCCATCGTTAAAATCCGGAAAGGGAATTCTGATCAATTCAAGCCAACAGAAAAAAGGCTGAAGTTCATCTGGATTTTCATCGTTGTTCAGGTCAAGTCTGACCGGATTTTCAACGCCCTTTCTCAAGGTCTCCAGGCTTATGAAATCTTCTTCCCTCAAACTGTCCTGGTCAAAGCCATAATCTCGAACAATTTTACTCAATGTTCTACCCTCTCTTGGTGTTTGGTCTTCAAATGAGGATACAGTGCCTCCTTGAAGGGGTCCATACCCAGTCGGTTATAACAATTATAAAAGGTTTCCTCGGGTGATTCCCTTAGTTGCAGGTAGGACTTCAACAATCGTTCGAGGGCAGGAATGAGTTCTTCGGAAGAAAAACCCGGACCAACCCTTGTCCCGATGTGTGCATCCTCCGTGGCATTGCCACCAAGGGTAATCTGATAATTCTCCACACCGGCCTTGTCCAGACCAAGAATACCTATGTGCCCCACGTGATGATGACCACAGGCGTTGATACAGCCTGAAATCTTGATTTTCAGCGGGCCGATTTCCTGCTCCAATTGCAAATGGTCAAATCTCTTGGCAATATCCTGAGCGATGGGAATCGAGCGAGCCGTAGCCAAGGCACAATAGTCCATACCTGGGCAGGCGATAATATCCGACAACAGGCCAAGGTTGGGAGTTGCCAGCCCGGCTTTACTCAATTCATCGTAAATTTCTGGAATGTGGGCCTTGGGAACGTGCGGGAGTACAATGTTTTGCTCATGACTCACCCGCAGTTCATCATGGGCATATTTTTCCCCAAGATTGGCCATAACCCTCATCTGGTCAGAAGTTGCATCACCTGGCGTTCCACCAACAGGTTTCAATGAAACGGTAACTATTCCGTACTCAGGAACCTTGTGTCGGGCAACATTGTTCTTTACCCACTCCCTGAATTCAGGGTCATGGGCAATCCGTGATACATAGTCATCAACCGACAATCTGTTGTATTCAGGAGGTGAAAAATCCCGTTCAATGGTTTGGAGCAAGTCGGGATTGACTCCCGGAAACTCTGACTTGCGAGATACAAATTCCTTTTCAATTTGTGTTTTCAATTCCTCAATACCTGTTTCATGGACAAGGATCTTGATACGGGCCTTGTATTTGTTGTCTCTTCTGCCACTAAGATTGTAAACCCTTAATATTGCCTCAACATAAGGCAACAGGTCTTCCTTGGGGAGAAATTCCCTCACAACCTTTCCTATCATTGGGGTTCTGCCCAGACCACCTCCGATCAACACTTCGTATCCCTTTCTACCCTCGGCATCCCTGATGGTTCTTAGGCCAATGTCATGAGCACGGGTAACGGCCCTGTCATTTGGCGAACCGGTGACGGCAATCTTGAACTTTCTTGGCAGGTATTGGAACTCCGGATGGTCCGTTGACCATTGCCTCAACAGTTCCGCTGTCATGCGGGCGTCTTCAATTTCATCACGGGCAGCCCCGGCAAAATGGTCTGCAGTTACGTTCCTTATACAGTTGCCGGACGTTTGTATGGCATGCATCGAGACATCAGCTAGGGCATCCAAGATATCCGGTACATCCTTGAGCTTGGGCCAGTTGAATTGAATATTCTGGCGGGTGGTGAAATGACCGTAGCCTTTGTCCCATTTTTCGGCGATCATGGCCAGTTGTCGCATCTGTTTGCTGTTCAAGGTTCCATAGGGTATGGCAACCCTGAGCATATACGCATGAAGTTGCAGGTAAAGTCCATTTTTCAGTCTCAGGGGTTTGAATTCCTCTTCGGTCAAGGTTCCGGACAGCCGTCTCTCCACCTGATCCCTGAATTCCTCTACCCGTGTACGGACAAAATCATGATCAAATTCATTGTAGTTATACATCTAGGCTCCAGCTTGTTTTCCATGAAAATAATTGGATGGTCCGAGAGTTCTGAATTGTTCCCGGAAATGAACAGGTTCAGGCCGACCTTCCGAATCAAGTTTGGCATCGGCGAGATAGGCACCCACGTGAATATTCCTTTGCTTGTCGGCTTCGGCAAGTTTGGCATCAGCCGTCTCTGGGTCATGGAAAACAGCAGCCTGGGCAATGTTTCTGACCCAATTCCCGGTCTCCGAAAAATAAATCACGTCACCTTCAAGCAAGTGGTTGGAGGTGATAACCTTTGGTAAGTATTTCCTAGCCATCAATTTTCTCTCAATGCCATTCCTGATTCTATAGAGGCATGTTCTCCAATTAGGCTGCCGGAATACTGTTCCCTCAATCCTTCGGTGTTTTTTGGTTGTCTAGGGTGAATAGAACTCAAATTGAAACCGTTTTTCCATCTTGATCGATCATCAAGGAATACCGAAAGTAGATCCCCAGACCTTTCCCTCGTACTTTTTGTCTTGATTGGCGAAACACCTGGTACGAATTCGAATTTTATTCCCAAATCCTCTATTTCAGTCATTTCTGAACCAAGCGATTCCCACATCTGGAGGGAATTGGTACCTAACTGCAGTATCGTTTCACCATGAGAAAATTCCTGGCAAATTGATGCAATTATCTGTTGTCGGGATTGACCTTCAAGCTCGGTTCTCTGGTCTAGGTCAACGAGTATTGCTTCCCGCCGTGCCAACTCAAGTATAAATTTGGAAATTTGTCTGTCATAAAAAACCACATCTGCATTTTCAATCAGTCTTCGGGCCTTGACCGTAAGTAAATCGGGGCTGGTGGTACTGGATTCCACAAAATAATAAGCACTTTGTCCTTCCTGGTTCGGATCATGGTTTTCAAGAGTTTCTTCCAGATTTTCGAGCAGTTCTTCCTCTGGTATTTCCAGAATCTTTTTGGTCAGTATCCTTTCAAAGTACGAGGACCAGAAAGACCTGATTTGAAGGCTTGATAGTTTTGAAGCCACCCTTTCCCTGAATGTTGTGCTGATTTTTGCTACCCTGCCAATTGATTCCGGAAGCAAATCCTCGACCCTTGCCTTTATCTTGCGTGCCAATACAGGTGCTGTTCCTTCCGTACCGATGGCTACGGTTATTGGATCCCTGTCGACAATGGCCGGAGTTATGAATTGACTGAGTTGAAGGTTGTCAACGATATTGACCAAAACACCTTTTGTTTCACCCAATGCCAATACTTTCCGATCCTTTTCGGGATTATTGTTGGCTCCGTAAAGGAGTATGCACTCCTGCAAATCATCTAACTTTATCTCCCGGTCATGGAAACAAAGCTTGCCCCGGTTGTGCCAGTTGATAACATCTGGAGCCGGCTTCTTGCCGAATACCTCAATCCGGGCATCGGTTTTCAACAACAATCTTATTTTTGGAACCGCTGTTTCGCCCGCACCGGAGATTGCTACCTTTTTTTCAGCCAAATCTAAAAACAAGGGAAAATACTTCATTCGCTCACTTCCTAGAGAACAGAAAAGGATTAGGGTGAGTGAATTAGGAAATTATTTTATTATTTTCAAGAAATATAAACATCTGAAAAACAATGTTCTATAATAATGACAATTTAGAAAAAATGTTTTGGAGTTTACCTATTCTCAAAATGGGTGTTCAACTGGTTTGATTGAACTTTGGAGTTCAATCATAACCAAGACATGAGTGAATCAGTCGTTGGTCTCTATTGTAATCTTAATTCATCATTGGACTTGAGCAAACCGGGAACTTGACTGGGAATGTCTGCCACTTGTATTCCGTTTTTTTCCAGATAGCTCCGTTTTGCCTTGTAACTGCCCGAGTTCCCTGATACGATGGCACCTGCATGCCCCATCTTTTTACCCTCCGGGGAACTCTTTCCGGCAATGAATGCAACGACCGGTTTGTCAATGGTCCTGGCAAATTCGGATGCTTCTTCCTCTGCCGTACCACCGATTTCTCCGCAAATCACAATCGCTTTGGTTTTTTCATCCTCATAGAGGTGTTTCAAGGCCTCCCTAGTATCAGTACCGATAATAGGATCGCCTCCAATACCATAAAAGGTAGATTGGCCGAAACCACTCTGGACAAGGTTCAGGCAGACCAGGGTTCCCAGACTTCCCGATCTGGATATAACTCCAATGGAACCTTCCTTGAAAACCTTGTTGTTAAACCCCGGCATGATACCTGCAAAAGCCTCACCCGGTGTCACCATTCCAGCAGTATTTGGACCGATGATTTGAGTCCCGTTCAAACGGGCAATGGTTATCATTTCCATGACATCCTGAACCGGAATATGCTCGGTCAGACAAATTACAACCTTTGCTCCGGCTTCACAGGCATCCCTGGTAGCCTGTTTGCAGGCAGCTGGAGGTACAAAGAACAAGGCTGTATGAAAATCCAGATCCAGTGCTGCATGGCTCGCAGAAGCATAAACCGGTAAACCCAAATGATCCTGTCCAGCTTTGCGAGGATTAACACCTCCGACCACATTTGTGCCGTATTTGATCATTTCAGCTCCCCAGAAGGTTCCCTGCTTTCCAGTTATGCCAAATATCAGGACACGATGTTGCTTTCTCAATATCATTCTTGATCTCTAACCCGCTGCTTCCACAGCCTTGATAACAGCATCATCCATTAAATCATGAGGCTCCAGATTCAACTCTTCCCTGACCATGGCAATTGCTTCAAGATAACCGGTTCCATTTATTGAAAAGAACACCGGTATGTCCGGTTCGAGTTCTTTCCATGCCTTCACGATTCCTTCGGTCATGACATCCGTTCGTGCAAATGCTCCACAAAAATTGACCAGAATGGATTTGACATTGGGATTTTGCAACAGTATTTCCAAGGCTTCCCTGCTTTTGGTATAGGCCTCGCCACCTATTTCAAGGAAATTGGCCGGTTTTCCACCAAAATATGTGATGGCATCCATCGAGGTCATGGTAAGTCCGGCGCCATTGGCGATAACCCCAACATTGCCATCAAGTTCTATGTATTTGAGACCACTTCGGGAAGCTCTCATTTCTAGCTCGGTTTGAATTTCAGATGCAATTTCCCCTTCAAGTTGTTCCTGCCGATAAATTGATGAATCATCCAGAATGAACTTGCAATCAAGGGCAATGATGTCTCCATCACTGGTTATCACCAGAGGGTTTATTTCAAGGAGTTCGGCATCATTCGAACGATAGACCTGATACAACAACTGAATGGTATCAATCATTTTATCGGATACAAGCGGCAGGTGACCGATGGTTTCCTTGAGAAAATTCCTAGAAATCGTATCGCTGAAGGGAATGGGTTTAAAAATCATCTGACTCGGATCCTGCTGGGATATCTCCTCGACATCCATCCCTCCCATGGTGGAAAACACCAGCATTGGTCCCTTGGTTCGGGTGTCATTCATTATAGCCACATAACATTCAGTAGCTATATCGGCTACTTCCTCCAGTAGGATTTGCTTGACTTCATGGCCAGCAATATCCATTCCAAACATTGACCCGGCCAGGTTTGTTGCTTCCTCAAGACTATCTGCCTTGCGAATGCCTCCCGACTTGCCCCTTTTCCCGGTTGGTACCTGGGCTTTCAAGACACAGGGTCCTATTTCCCGAAATGCCGTTGTGACTTCATCAACTGTAGTAGCAAGTTTGCCCTTTGGAACCTTGATTCCGGTACTTGCCAATAATTTCTTGCCGCTGAATTCACATAGATTGGCCATTTTTTCTATCCAGTTCCAAGCTTTTTCCAGAGGGGACCAAACAGCTCTTCCTCTTCCGGCTTGTCAGGTTCAATTGTAGTCACGAGGTGAGTTATATTGATAAAATGCCGATGGTTCAGATTTTCCGAAATTGTATTTCCGGCCCAAGTTCCTCCCCCCATCGAAAGGGTGAACGGCAAACTGTTGTCAAAACCGCCTCCATTACCAAAGGTATGCGCCTGATTCACCAAAACCCTTACGACATCAGTGGTTTCGGCAACCTTGCTGGCATTCTCAGGGTTGGCTGTATGAATGCCCACCGAATGGCCCTTGCCCTTAACCTCCAGAATCTCCCTGGTTATCTCCAGTGCATCTTCAAAGTCCCCGGCTCGGTAAATGGTCAGGACAAGTGATAGTTTCTCATCGGCAAATCCTCCCTTGCTACCGACTGTCTTTTCCTCCACCATGAAAAACTTGCTGTTTCTGGCTGCAGGTGGCAAATCAAAAACCTCGGCGGCAATGTGAGCATCCTTGGCAATTACCTTTCTGTTCAGTACTCCATTTACCCATAATTTCCCTTCTACCTTCGTCTTCTCCGTAGGCGAGCACAACCATCCGCCTGCTCGAACCAGAGAATCCATTGCCTTCTCATAAACGCTATCCAGAATTACCACGGCATTTTCCGAGGAACAGGATGTTGCGTTATCGAAAATCTTGGACATGGTTATTTTTTGGGCGGCATCATCCAAATCAGCTGAATCATCAATGATTACCGGTACATTCCCCGCTCCAACACCAATGGATACTGTACCCGAACGCATGGCTCGTGACACATTGTTTTGTGAACCCGTTACGACTGCCAGATCCACTTTTTCAATCAGCATCTGCGTTGCTTCTTTGTTCACCGGATGGGAAAGCACCTGGACAAGATCCTGGGGATAACCCAAACTCCCCAACTCAGCACGCATGAACTCGACTGTTTTGGCGGAGGTGCCATATCCTGCAGGAGAGGGTGCAATAATGACCGCATTACCCCCCTTGACAGCCATCATTGCCTTGTTGGCTGGCGTGGCTGATGGATTTGTTGAAGGACATATGGCTCCCACAACACCCACGGGTTTGCCAAACTTTACAATGCCTTGTTCCGGATTGCTCTCGATAATCCCAACCGTTTTTGCCCGAAGGAGGTCCCTGAGGGTACCAAAGGTTTTACGGGTATTTTTCATAACCTTGGAATCAACATTTCCCAAACCGGTATCCCGTACCGCCATCTCGGCCAGAAGTCGGGCATGCTCCGGTTGGTAGATGGCCCAGGCCAAAGCCCTGACCGCCATGTCAACCTGGTCCTGATCCGCCTTTCGGAAAAGGTCCATTGCCTCTCTACCACGGTTTATAAGAGAATCAATCCGATCTTCCAAATCTTTTTCCATGTCTGCCAATGTAATTCGCTAATTGTCTGAACGCTTGATTGCAGACTGGGGACTTCGTGAAGTCCTGATTTCTGTCCAAATGGAAGAGATTATGGCCAGACCTCCCAATGCAAGGAGTATTCCCGAGATGGGTCGGCTGAAAAAGCCCAGGAAATCGTAGTTCATGAGCTGCATTGATTTGGAAAAGGCCGATTCACCCAAATTACCCAGAATCAAGCCGAGAATTATGCCGGCCGGTGAATAACCGGTCGAGCGCATGAAATAGCCCAAAATTCCAGCAAAAAACATGATCCAGACATCAATCATCAGGTTTCGGAGGGCATAAGCACCAACCGTTGCGAGCAACAGAATTATCGGGGCCAGATACCGGAAGGGAATACGCAAGACATGAACGACCGTCTTGGTTTGAATCCAGCCCAGCATGACGATCAAAAGGTTGGCCCAGAACATAGCTGCAAAGGTGATCCAGACAAGATCGTTTGAATTCATGAAAATCAATGGTCCCGGTTCCATTCCATGGATTTGGAATATCCCCAAGATCATGGCTGTCAGGGCACCGCCCGGCAAACCCAAGGCCAGAAGTGGTATCATGGCTGCACCGGTTGCTGCATTGTTGGCGGTTTCGGAAGCTACCACACCTTCCATTTCACCTTTGCCAAAATTAGCTTTGCGGGAAGACCATTTCTGTGCCTGGCTGTAGCCCAGAAAAGCGGCTAGTGTTGCCCCTATGCCTGGCAGTATACCAGCGAAGAAACCGATGAAAATTGATCTGACCATGGTATAGCGGACTTTCCAGAACTCAACAATCGAGGGGAATTCCATGGAAGCCTTCATCCGTTGCCTTGTACCCGAGGATATAGCCGTTGCCTGAACCAAAACCTCCGAAACAGCGAAGAACCCTAGAATCATCGGAATAAAATGCAATCCGGCGGATAGATAATAGGATTTATACTCCCAATTCAAAATCGACCATTCGCTAAAGCGTGGAATACCCCCAACCGGATCAGTACCAATGGTAGCAAGCAACAAGCCGGCAAAAACCGAGAGCCACCCTTTCCAAAGATTGGCTGATCCAATGGAAGCGGAAACCGCCAGACCAAAAAAGATCAGGGCAAAAATTTCTTGTGAACCAAACGCCCTTATGGCCCAGTTGGCTATGGGGCCAGTTGCCGACATCATTAACAGTGCTGAACAAACCCCGCCAATCGCCGAACAGCACACTGCAGCCCCAATGGCCTTGCCAGCCATTCCCTTGACGGTCATCGGATAACCGTCAAAACATGTGGGGGCATTCTCCGGTGCACCGGGAATATTGAACAGTATTGCCGTGATGGCTCCACCAAATACACCCGAGCAATAAATTACCGAGTAAAGCATGACTGCATGCGTGGGTTCCATGGAAATGGTGAAGGGAAGTATAACGGCCCCAAGGGTAAGCATGTTTACCCCCGGTATGGCACCAAAAAACATTCCTCCCAACAAACCAAGTACAAATATGAAAAGGGCTTCCAAATCCCCGAAAAGCATCCAGGTTCCTGTAATGAAATGTTCCATGACCCTTACATCCCTATCCTGGCAACAACAATAATCCAGTTGTTGAAGTCATAAAAGAAATCCCATCTCCCAACAGGAAGGGCGACATAAAAGAAACGGGTAAACACAACCAGAAGCAGCAGGTAGGTAATTGCCGTTATCCCCAGCAAGGCCTTGATTGATCTGACCTTGAGCAACAACATCAAGGAGATAATGAAAATCGGAGTGATAAAATAGATTCCCATTCTCGGAGCAAAATAAAGATAAACAAAGGGAAGCAGAAAAATTGCTATATTTGTTAATCTGGTTTCCCTGCTGGTCTTGGATTCTGCCTTTGCTCCTGTATCGGCTCCCTCTATGGAATCAGCTTCCTCCTCGCCTGCTCTGAGGTGCCAAAGCTGGAAAATAAATTGTAGTGTAGCGCCCACTCCTAGAGCCAATGTAATGGTAATTGGCCAACCATCGGCATCAAATTTGTAAGCTGCTATTTCCTGACTGAAATTATCAACCTGCGAGAGGGCGATCAATACCAATAACATCCACATGAGCCATTCGGCTGCAGGTTTGAAATACACATTCCTGTTGAGGAAAGACATTCTACTCTTGATCCATCCTTGTTTTGGCAGTCAAGGAATAAGGGAGGGTAATTTTACCCTCCCTTAACAACCTGTTTTTTTAATTACCAATACCAAGTATCTTGTACATGTCCTGGTAGGTCTTGACGGCATCATTTATGAGAGCAATACTGCCTTCAGTATCCCTGAAACTGTCAATGAGGTGCATATATTTGCTGCGGTTGAATTCCTGATAATCATCGGTATTGAATCCAGCAGCACAAGCCTCTGAAAGAAATGCCACGATGTCATCAGGCACACCATTCTTGACATAAAATCCTCGGAACCTTGTCAGGGCCTCAAAATCAGCACCAACTTCCTTGTGGGTGGGAACATCGGCAAAAGCGGAAGGTCGATCGCCGAAGATGGTCAGGATTGGTTTCATTTCCCCTGAATCGAGGAAACTTCTGACATCACCCGGTTGTTCAAAAAGGACATCAACATGACCGCCAATCAAAGCACCATACCGTTCGGCTGGTTTATCAAAGGCAATCTGGTTTACCTCTATTCCCAATGCCGACTGGAGCTGGTCCATGACAACAAGTTCCATGGAACCAATCTTGCCGAGATTGGCCATTGAAACCGCCCCTGGATTGGCTTTGGCGTGGGCTTCGAAACTGGCCCAATCGGTAAACCTGTCCTCATCTCCCCTGATATAAATCTGACTGAAGGTGATTTGGGTCATGCACAAGGGAATCCAATCGACGGCCGGATTCTCCGAAATATCACCCGCTGCATAGGCTGAGATGGCATTGTCGATATGTTCAAGTACGGTATATCCATCAGCTGGTGCAAGCATGAAATCCGGTATGGCTGATGTTCCACCACCCCCTGGCTTGTTGACAACTTGGAAATCCAATCCTGCTACTTCCCCCATGGCCTTGGCCATGGCTCTGGCCAATTGATCTGAACCACCGCCCGACCCAAAGGGTACGATCATCGTCAGGGGTCTTTTACCAAAACCATCTGGAGGAGTGACCATTGTGTCAGCATGGGAAGCAACACTCCCCAAAAGAAACAAACCCAAACAATAGGCTGCAATGTGTTTAATTTTCATCTTAATTCTCCCAATTTACAATTTCTGATAGTTTAAAGTGTTGTTACCAAAATTATAAAAATCAACAAGCAAGTCAGATTTTGGGGAAAAAAAATTCTTTTCCTTCAACAATTTGAACCACAATAGGTCTGAATCCGTATATTTTCATTGAAATGATCTCGTTTGTTGTGAATGTGATTGAAGCATTCTATCGAATTGTGGGATTATCACCTGACTAGCTGGGTTGACTTCTGAAGTAGGGACTTCCAAAATCATATGTCGACTATAGTCGATATTAGAATAGCCATTCTAGAACAGATTGAGAATCAATAATCCTGAATTATTCCTAATGCTTGCAACCAGCCTCAAGGTTAAGTGCACATTTCTTCCTGAGTTTCCTCTGGTTGCTTGATTATCTAGTCGTAAATCAATTTTATAGAGGCTGAATTATGCCACATCCAATACGACCACCAGCCCCACCAATAGGCTGTGTCATATGATCGTCGGGATTTTCGTGAATGATTACAGCCGAACCATCCTCGTCAAGCAGTGCTGGCATGGCATTGCCAGAAATCGAAACTCGAGTGGTAAAGAATTCCGCACGGGCTGAGCCATCGCTTGCAGCATATAGATTGGGCAGGTCCCCATTGTCCGGTCCTTCAGGATTCCTAAGGCCATGTTTGGCATGGTCGGGATTAATGTGACCTCCAGCTGCCTTGAAATCTGGGTCGCATGAACCCACTGCATGCAGGTGTATACCATGACCCCCGGGCGGTATTCCTGAAACCTCAACATAAACAAGCACCCCATTTGGAGTCTCTTCAAAGGTGACCATCCCAATAACCGCACCTTCCCTATCAATTATCTCGGCTGATGCCATATCTGCCGCCTTGGCTAAAGGCGCTGCAAAAATAACTGCTAACGTGGTGAAAACTAAAAATGCGTTATTCCCTTTAGCTTTAAGTATCAATTCAACTGGCCGGGAAAATAGTTTGAGAAGTATTTTTTTGCCGTAGTAGCTAAAGGAATTCCAATTTCGAACGAGACCGGCCATTTTTCACTCCTTAAGTGGAAATTATTTCAGATTTCGAAAATAACAAAAATTGTTTCAAATCTGAAGATATTTTAACCCAATTTCAGGGCTATCGCATTTGAAATTACTGAGTGATAGCCCTTCTAGTGGGAATTCTTTGCTCTCAGTTGAAAATTGGTTGGGTAAAATCTGTTTTCAGGTGACAGGGTAAATATTTCAATCCCCGTGGAAGTTACACCAATTGTATGTTCAAATTGGGCTGAAAGGGATCTGTCCCGGGTAACTGCCGTCCAACCATCGGGAAGGAGTCTTGTCCCGGGTCGGCCCAGATTGATCATTGGTTCAACAGTGAAAAACATTCCCTCTTCAAAGACAGGTCCGGTTCCAGGTCGGCCAAAATGGAGAACATTGGGCTCTGCATGAAACGACCTCCCGATGCCATGACCACAAAAATCCCTTACAACCGACATGCGGTGACTATGGGCAAATTGCTGGATTGTCCACCCCAAATCACCAAAGGTTTTGCCAGGCCGAATTGAGTCCAGACCGATCATCAAGGCATCATGGGCAACCTGAATCAAACGGAGGGCCCTGATACTTGGCTTGCCGGCAATATACATCCTCGAGCTGTCCCCAAACCAGCCATTCAAAATTATAGTTACATCTATATTCAGAATATCACCAGACGAGAGGGATTTTTGGCTGGGTATACCATGACATACCACATGGTTGACAGAAATACAGGAAGCATGCTGATATCCCCGATATCCCATTGTGGCTGATTCAACCCCGTATTCCTCGATCTTGTCAATGATGAAATGCTCTAGATCTATGGTCCTTACTCCCGGTTCAACCTGGTCGCACAAATCGTCAAGTATTTTGGCCGCAACCTGCCCCGCCCTGGTCATTTCTGCAAAATCCTGCTTCTCGTGCAGTACAATACTGTCCTTATTCAACTTTTTTCTGCCAAAAATTTGCATCGGGTCATTTCTCAATTCGAATCAATAACAATGGGTCTATACCCAAAAATTCATAATGTAGGATTATATCAGTAAATTATGAGGGTTCGGTTCTACTGCCTGACGCGTAAACCAGCTTCATCAAAAAAATGTAATTTGTCTTCCTGGAAAGTTAAACTGCAAACCTCGTTAATTTCAAGGGAAACTCCTCCGGGAACTCTCACCGTAAGAGTACCACAATCACCACAATCAAAAACAACGAATGTATCGGCACCCAAAAATTCAACCAAATCCACCAATCCCTCACAATTCCCTTCACCTGGCTTGCCAATGCTGATATGTTCCGGTCTTATCCCCAACCTGTTGGCTGCTCTAGAGCCAGTAAACATACCGCTGTAGTCATTGGGCAAGGTGTAAGTGTCTGCATTGGTTGTGCAGTGCAGAAGATTCATCTTTGGACTACCGATAAACTGGGCAACAAAAATATTTTCCGGCTCTTCATACAAATCCTTGGGTTTGCCGACCTGGGCGATTTGACCCAACTCCAGAACCACAATCCGGTCGGCAAGTGTCATTGCTTCAACCTGGTCATGCGTTACATAAATCATCGTTCGGGACAGGTTTCGATGAAGCTTGGCTATTTCATAACGCATTTCAACTCGCAAGGCGGCATCCAGATTGGACAAGGGTTCGTCAAACAGAAATGCCGTGGGATCACGTACAATGGAACGGCCAATGGCCACACGTTGTCGCTGACCACCCGAAAGGTCCTTGGGACGTCTTTCATAAAAATCGGATAGTTTCAGAATTTTTGCCGCTTCAGAAACCTTTTCATCAATTTCCTCCTTGGGGTGACCTGCTGTCTTCAGTGCAAATCCCATATTATCCTTGACCGACATGTGGGGATAGAGTGCATAGGACTGAAAAACCATGGATAACCCTCTTTTTGATGGGGGCTGGTCAGTAACATTCTCGCCATCAATCAGGATAGATCCCCTTGAGGTATCCTCCAATCCTCCGATCATTCTAAGAAGGGTTGATTTACCGCATCCGGAGGGACCCACAAAAACGATAAACTCACCTTCGTCTATGGTAAGATCAATTCCCTTGATGACCTGTATTTCACCGAACCATTTTTCGGCTTTCTTCAACTCTATCGCACCCATCAGTCCTTCCCTGCCCAAACCAGCCAAACCACCGCAGTCCAGGTAAATGATTGACCACCCTTTGGTTCACCGGTTATTGGATCAAAATATTCTGAAAAACCACCCTTCAACATCATTTCTCTTGTTCGTCGCCTCAATTCCACTCCCTCGGGATGCCCCATTTCCTCTAATCCCTTGCCTATGAGAAAATTCACGATGGCCCAGGTTGGACCCCGCCAATATCGTCCACGATCGAATTTGGAACTACCTGGATCGTGACTGGCTATGCCAAATGGAATACTGGATAACTGATTCCTCAGTTTCAGAAGCATTTCCGCTGAGTGATGACCCGCATACCAATTCAGGAACGAAGCATTGGTCAAACTTCCCGAGAATTCCTGTGTCCGGGTATCTCTGGCATCAAAATAACCTTCATCCTCATTCCAGATATATGTCAATCCGTCTTCCATGGATTGGATGTCCTTTGCCAGATCCGAGGTATCATACTCGATATGATCTCCAATATATTGTAAATCCCTTGCGGCACGCAAAGCCATGAAGGTCAATCCCGGATCAGCCATTCGAAAGGGATTCAATTCTTTCAGCTTGTACTCATCCCACGCATTTTTCTTGCCGATAGATACAAGGTAAAGGTATCTGTCATAATCAAATTTCCCAGGTCGCATGGAACTGTCAACCATGGAGGTGTCTTTCCTAGTATAGGGTTTGAGGCCAACAGGATCGATTGATTGCATAAGGGCATCCCAGTCGGGAGCATTATCTCGGCCTGATTCCCATGGATGGGTTGAAATTATTGCACCCTCGTAGCTTCGATGGGAAACAAACCATTTATGCCAGGCCAGCATTTTTGGATATAGTTCCTTGATCCTTTGCTCACCCAACACGGGATCTCTTTCATAGATAAACCTCGCCATTGTTGATGCCAATGGTGGTTGGCTTATGCCGGAGGATTGTATTGAACCCAAATTGCCACCCCAGACATCCGGACCGGGAAAATAATCTTCACTGGGTTTGTGAAAGATAATGTGGGGAACCATGCCATTAGGCCACTGACCGGAAAAAAGCGTTTCCAACTCAAGCCATGCCCTGGGTAAATCAAATTCCGCAAACCCCAGAGCTGCCATTGCACTGTCCCAATTCCACTGGTGTGGGTAAAGACCCTTGGTCGGAATGGTATAACTGCCCTGGTCATTGGCCATTATAATGTCCCTGGCCTGTTGATCTATGTCACCTTTCAACAGCATAATTATCCCTTTACCGATCCTGCAGTAAGCCCTCTGGTCATGAACCTTTCCAAAGCCATGAAGATCGTGATGATGGGTACGGTGGAAACAACGGCACCCGCCATCAGATGCTGACGGGGAATTTCCGAAGAGTTGAGCATGGCGACACCTCTGGTCAGGGTGAATATTTTAGGATCATCCAACAACATGAAAGCCAAAAGGAATTCATTCCAGGCAATCATGAACACATATAGCGATACCGAGGCCAGAGCCGGAAGGCTCAAAGGCAAGGTTATTTTCCAAATCACAACCAGCCGGGACAGGCCATCCATCAATCCAGCCTCTTCGACTTCGGTGGGCAGGCCCCGAAAATAACCCTGCAACATATAAAGGGCCACAGGTATGGTGGTTACCGGATAAATCAAAATGATGCCAATTATTGTATTCCGTAGACCCGTTGTGGAAAAAACAACATAGATTGGGAGGGCAAGGACAATCATCGGCACCATGTAAATCAACAATATGGAACGGGAAAGGGCCCCTTGGCCGGCAAACCGGAATCTGGCAATGGCATACGCCCCGGGCACACTGAACAACAGCGTGATGACAACTGTCGTGATCGAAACAATAAAGCTGGTTATCATGTAGGTTCCAAAGTTGAAATCGTTGAACAACTCGAAATAGCTACGCAGCAATCCCCATCCCTTTTCAAACTCCAGAGAAAAATCCAGAGGGTTGAGCAAAAGTGCCTGTTGGGATTTAAGACTGGTCATGACCATGACATAAAAAGGAATCAGAACAATGGCCGTAAAGAAAACCAGACCCGAACCGGTCAGAAAACGAATGAAACATTCCTCAAATTCATGTCTGGTCAAATTGCCCCAGGGACAATCCGTCAGGTATTTGACCAGAGCCCACCCCGTACCAATACTGAACAACAATGAACTTAGTCCCTGCATGCTCAATGGAATGCTATCTCCATAAGCCAATGGACCCAAACCCACGAATGGAAGAATTATGGCAAGCATAAAGGCTGCCGGTATAATTATCAAATGTCTTTGGAATCGGACCGTCAACAAGCCCAGAAGCAAGCCCGACAGAATGCTGCCCCACAATGTGGGTAAAAAGGCACCACCTGTTGCAAAGGCCATGAGTATTGAGACTGAAGTGGAAACCACCAAAGTCCAGAATATGCCAATTATAGGCCCTGTGATGTACCCATAATACAAACGCTTCACAAGCCTTCCTCCTGGCTGATGAAACGGAAAAAGAAAAGGCTGAACAACAGGAGAAAGAGCATGATGATAACGGCAACAGCCGCACCGGCACCTATATTTGATATACCGAAGGCCTGTTCATAAACATTGACTGTCAAGGTCCTTGTTCCCGCATTACCTCCGGTCAATAGGAAAATGTCGTCAAACTTGTTGAAGGTCCATATGAATCTCAGCAGGAACAAAATGCTCAGGATCCCTAGCAATTGGGGAATGCTCAGGTACCAAAATTTCTGGAATGGTGATGCACCATCCATATCTGCAGCTTCATACATGTCAAAATCAATGGCCTGCATGCGAGCAAGTATAAACAGGAAGGAAAGTGGGAAATAGCGCCAAACCTCGAACAGGGTTACCATGATCAGGGCCAATGGTCTTTGCCCGAAGAAATTGATGGCTTCCTCGGTTAAACCCATCTGAACAATCAGGGTGTTTATGGACCCCGAAAACGGATCCAGCAAATTTATCCAGGTAAAGGCAACGGCAATTACCGGTGCTACGTAAGGGAAAAGGAAAAATCCCCGGAGTATGCCCTGACCCCGGAAACTGGTGTTGAGCAACAAGGCTGCAAACAAACCGAAGACGAGCGCACCCACCGTCCCGAAGAAGGTATAGAACAAGGTGGTCCAAAGGACCGTGATAAACTCCTTCTGGTCAAACAGTTTCATGAAATTGTCAAAGGTGAATTCGGTGTTGGTTAATACACTGTCGGCATCTCCCCTCACCCTCGGTTGGCTTTCTTCTGCCAAATCTTCCGCAACATCGGGTGACCCAGTAATTGTTGCCGGAATTCTGAACCTTTCCCGGAATCCTCCCTCTATATCGCCGAAATCACAATCCAGATTACTTCCCTGGGACAGTGAACAGTTTTCGGGCAGTTCCAGTAACTCAATCTCGGAAGGTATTATGTCCGTAAACCCAGCATCGGCAATTGGTGCTTCCTGCGATGAGTTTCGTACCCGATATTCGACTTCGTATACTTCACCGCCAGTTCGAACATTTTCCCTGATGACTAGGGTTGTTGGTCGTAAATCGCCAAGATCAATTGGCTTTACGCTTATCCAGACGATGGCAAATAGGGGTAGAATTACAACCAGAGATACGATTATCACTGTGGGCAAAAGCATAAACCAGGCAAATCTGGCATCTCTTTGAGCTAGTTTTCCTCGCCCTTTAGGTGGTTCCATCAAATTCCGAATAATTTGCATGATGGCAGCGGGGTTCAACCCGCTGCCAAGAAAAATTTTAGTTTATTGCAGCCAATTCGCTGTTAAGGGCAGCCACGGTTGCTGCGGCATCCATGTTGCCATCGATGTATTCCCTTACCAGACGATTGATGACCTGGCTGTTGATAATCTTTGATGCCAAGGAAAGTTGTCCCTCGGTTACACCCCATCTTTGGGCGACATCAAGTCCACCAACAATCTCGTCGATCATGTCCTGCGAATAGAGGTCACCCAGCGGGGCTTTTCTGTCCACACCGACCGGAAGCATTGACCAAGCTTCCTTGAACATATCCGGATCATCTGCAGTACCGGTGCGAACGGGGAACTTGCCCTCGGGCGCAATGGCCAGGGTTTGTGTATAACCCTCGTTCATCGAGAACTCAACAAATGCCATTGCCGCATCTGTATCCGCATCAGTGGTTATACCAAAGTATCTGACATCCCCCCATGCAGCTCCATCAGGATTAGAGGGTCCTGCGAAGTTGGTAACAATTCCGGTCTTCGAGGCCAATTCCGGTGAAGTAGGATCATCATTGATCGTCGGGGGGGCATTATCACGTAGACCTGCCAATTCATCCAAGATGAATGGTGACCAGATGATCATAGCTGCTTGACCGGCAAAATACAATTCCCTGGACTGCTTCCAATAGAGTTCTCCCGGAGGTGATGCTTCGGCTATGGCCTTGTAAAACTCAAGAACTTCCGTGGTTGCGTCAACATCCAATGGGGCAAACCCATCGCTGTCTACCGGGGAAACCCCGTTGGCCAGGAAAACATGCTCCAGCACTTGGCTCATGAAGTTTTCATCAACCTTGGTAGCTGCTACAAAACCGTACATCTCGGGTGGATTGTGAAGGGCCGCTATCGCATCGATGACATTTTGATAAGTGGTCGGCGGTTGCAAACCCATTTCATCAAACTTGTCCTTGCGGTAAACAACCATTTGTGTCCAACCATCTACCGGTACGGAAGTGACATCTTCACCGTAGGCGGCCATTGCAATCGGACCAGGTGAAAAGGTATCTGCACCAAGACTATTCAGCACATCGGTTGCTGCTCCGGTATCAAGAATTCCTTCTTCGGCCCAAGGCAGGGCATATTGAAGTGGGTGATAAATTACATCCGGAAGGTCTCCTGCTGCAAAAGCTGCAGTAGCACGTGTTCCGAGATCGGTTTCCGTAACCGGGATTACTTCAACAGAGATACCGGAAGCCTCTTCAAATTGTGCTGCCATATCCTGTTGTCTAGCTAAACGGGCGGGTTGCTCTTCAGTTGTCCAAAAGCGGATAGTATCTGCATAGATACTTGAGCCAACCAAAGTCACTGCAAAACCAGCCAAAACCAAAGTTTTGGTTAAAATTTTCATGTGGTTTTCTCCAAAATATGTAATGATATTACTAATTGTCCCAAGAACTGGGATTGGAATGGTTTATAATTGTTTTTTCCTCTTTACAAGCAATAATTGTTTTTTTTGTCATACCAAACTTGGTTTTGAGTAGAATTTCTACATGAATAGAAAACTTATCTTCTGGTAATCTCCATCAACCAAGAAAGGTAATGCCAGCTGGCATCTTAATAGAATCTATACCGCTTTCTTGAAGGCAATCTTGGTTTATATTATTTTTGCACATTCAAAATCAATAACCTGAAAGTCCCTGTCATGTTGAAAAAAAATGTACGAGCCAATCTCCACAATTTAACCAAAGGTATGGATGCAAAGGAGTGTTATCATCCTAATGCCCATTGGTGGGGAAGCCATCCATTTAACGAATTGCAGGGGATTGTTTCCATCAATGGCGTCTGGAAAAGCATCAGGGAAGCACTTCCCGACCTCGAAAGAAGGGATAGTATTTTCGTAATGGGAAAAAATATACCGGATGATAGGATTGCCTTTTCCATGGCTGGCAATCTGATGGTTGCGTCATTATGTCATTACCAAGGAACATTCCGGAAGCCCTTATGTGGCATTCCAGCCAACCACAAGGTGGTCAATCTACGAAGTTGTGAAGTACATCGTTTGGTGGAAGGTAGAATTTTCCACTCCTATGTCTTGATTGATTTTCTGGATTTAATGAATCAGGTGGGGCTATGGCCTCTGGTGCCTTCACTTGGGAGTGAAGGCTTGTGGCCCGGCCCGGCAACCTCAGATGGTGTAAGGGATGCCTTGGAAAGCCCTTCGGAGGATAACAAGTCAATTGAGATAGTCCTGCAAATGCACCATGCTCTCCATCAGTTCGATGGAATAAACATTGAATCCATGCCTATGGATGAATATTGGACACCTAATTTTCAATATTATGCAGCATCCGGCATAGGTACATCTCGTGGCTTGACCGGTTTCAGGTGTCATCACCAGATACCCTTCCTGAATGCATTCCCGGATAGAAAGGGCTCGGGCCACTATATAAGAATATCAGAAGGCAATTTTGCCGTAACCGGAGGGTGGCCCTCAGTGGAAGCTACTCATAGGGGGGAATGGTTGGGATTGCCAGGAACAGGCAAGACAATTGGCATGAGAGTAATGGATTTTTATCGACTAGAAGATGGCAAAATTGCTGAAAATTGGGTACCAATTGATATAATCCATGCCCTGAAACAAATGGGATTTGATGTATTCGCCCGCCTCAAGCATATTCTTGGAGACCCCGAAACCAATATTCGTTGATTCGATCTCAATTGGTTGGAGAATATTCAATGGATGGACCAAGTGCGGACCCGGCATCGGATAGTAGCAACTGACCTGTTGTTTTGGTTGCATCTATCGCTAGAAATACCACGGCCTGGGCAATCTCCTCTGGTTCACAGATGTCCTGCAGAGCTGAATTTTGTGCGAATTCACCCTTGATCTGGTCAAGTCTTTCCTGACCGACATAATCCAGAAACCAGGTTGTGTTTACAAAACCTGGCAAAACACAATTTACCCTTACATTCGGAGCAAGCATTTTTGCCAAGGCAAAAGAAAGGGAATTTACAGCACCTTTGGAGGCAATATAACCCAGAGAACTCCCACTTCCGTTTTGGGACGCAATTGAGGAAATATTTACGATCGCCCCATTGTTACTTTCCTTCAGATATGATGCCGAGGCTCTGGCCATTTGGTAAATTCCAATTACATTGACGCCGTAAATTCTGAGAAAATCTTCCGAGTTCTGGTTTTCAAGATCTGTGAGTTGAGTAAATTGGGTGGTCGCGGCACAACATATCAAGGCATCTATCCTTCCAAAAGTCTCCACCGCTTTTGCAACAATATTTCGGCAATCCTGATCGGCTGAAACATCACCATAAACAGCAATGGCCCGGACGCCAAGGCTTTCACACTCAGAAACCACTTTTTCCGCTTGCTCAGGATAATCAAAATAGTTGATTACGACATTATATCCCCTTTGTGCCATGGCCCGAGAACAGCAGGCTCCTATTCCTGTGGCTCCACCGGTGATCAATGCCACCTTGTTGTCATTTCCAGTTACATTCATACCGTCGTTCCTATGGTTTTTCATTATTCGAGATCTGGCATGACCAGTGAAAATGCCCTTCTACACAATTTTTCATCGTGAGTAAAACCTATTATTTAATCTAGAGAAAAGACAATATTATGCAGTTTGGTCGGTTAATAAAAATATGAATTCGGGTGGTTTTGATAATTACAATTCAAATATATACTTTGGAAACATTCGATTTCTGCATGACGTAGTAACTACATAGATCAAATCAGGAGCTAGATTGCAAGCGTGGACATAGACTGCCATCAAATTGACGGGTTTCTCAAGAACATGTTTCCCGACTTGACAGGTGATCTCCATATCCAGAAAACAACAGGTGGTCAATCCAATCCAACCTATATACTATCTTACAGCGACAGGGTCTATGTGCTGCGAAGACGCCCTGATGGTGTTTTGCTACCTTCTGCACATTCAGTCTCCCGAGAATTTCGTGTTCAAAAAGCATTGGAGCATACAGGTGTGAAGGTTCCCAAAATGATATCACACTGTGAAGATGAATCTATCGTTGGGACAGAATTCTATCTCATGAGTTATGTTCCAGGTCGGGTTTTCCATGACAACTCCCTCACGGAGGTTGATGTTACCCAAAAGAAAAAAATGTATTTTGAAATGGCACGAATGCTGGCGAAAATTCACGCCGTTGACATCCACAAGGTAGGCTTAGTTACCTTTGGCAAGCATGGGAATTACTTTGCACGTCAAATTCACCGATGGAGCAAGCAATGGCATCTCTCCAAACCATCAGATAACAGGCATATTGACCACCTTGCAGGGTGGTTGGCTGACAATATTCCCGAAGATGATGAGACCACTTTGGTTCATGGCGATTATCGAATAGGCAATCTTGTTTTCGACACAAAACATCCTTCAGTTGTGGGTGTTCTGGATTGGGAATTGTCAACTCTGGGACATCCTCTGGCAGATTTGGCCAATTGTTGTACCTATGCATGGTTCCTGAATTCAGACGAATACGGGCATGGGATAAGGGATCTGAATTTGAAGGAGCAGGGATTGCCTTCAATCGAAGAGTTCATAGATATTTATCATCAGGAATCCAATCTGAAGGAAAAATTGACTAATTTCCATTTATCCTTTTCCCTATTTAGAATGTCGGTAATATTTACAGGAGTTGCTGATCGGGCCAGACGAGGTAATGCCGCCTCCGGCAATGCCCGAGAATTAGGTAAGGTTGCCCCAAAACTTGCCCAAAGGGGTTTCGAATTAACCAAACAGAAAATTACCGGTGTATAAACAACCGAATTCATATTGAGAACCAGATGCATTTTGAACCGACGAAAAAAGTAACCCAGTTGAAAGAACAACTGAATTCTTTCATGGAAAAGCATATCCTTCCTGCTGATGTGGAGTTTCGACAAATCACTGAAACTGGTACCTACCCAATTGAATTAATCGATAGATTAAAGGTATTAGCCAGAAAGGAAGGGCTTTGGAATCTGTTTCTGCCAGGTCTCAAGAACAACGAACCTGGCACGAGACTCAGCAATATGGAATATGCCCCTCTTGCCGAAATCATGGGTCGTTACCCCTGGGCTTCAGAAGTTTTCAATTGCAGTGCACCGGATACCGGCAATATGGAACTGCTGCATTTGTTCGCAACACCTGAACAGGAACAAACCTGGTTAAAACCCTTGTTGGATGGATCCATCCGTTCCGCAGTATCAATAACTGAGCCTGATGTGGCTTCATCCGACCCAACGAATCTGCAAACAACCATAGAACGTGATGGTGACCATTTCGTCATCAATGGGAAAAAATGGTTCACGACGGGTGCACTCCACCCCAATTTCAAATTTACTATGGTTCTGGGTATTTCAGATCAAAATGAAGATTCTCCACGTCACCAGCGACATAGTTTCGTCATTGTTCCAGCCGAAACAGAGGGATTGAGGATCATCAGGAACTTACCGATCATGAACCATTTCGCCCTGGAGGGTCACTGTGAATTGGAGTTTAACGATGTGAAGGTCCCCATCACCCATCTGGTTGGGGAAGAAGGCAAAGGTTTTGCACTTGCTCAAGCACGTTTGGGGCCAGGAAGGGTTCACCATTGCATGAGGACCATAGGGCAATGTGAAAGAGCACTGGAGTTAATGTGTCAACGAGCCCTAGATCGTCAGGCTTTCGGCAGAAATCTATCAGAATTCTCGAACATCCAGGACTGGATTGCGGAAAGCAGAATGGAAATTGATCAGGCCCGCCTGTTGAATCTCTATGCCAGTTGGCTGATGGATACCCAGGGAAACAAGGCTGCCAGAATATTGATTTCGGAAATAAAGGTCGTTGCAACCAGACTGCAAACCAGAGTATTGGACCGGGCGATTCAGGTTTGGGGAGCAGCAGGGTTAACCAATGATACACCATTATCATACCTTTGGTCATGGGGTCGTGCACTTCGGTTCATAGATGGTCCGGATGAAGTGCATCTTCGGTCGATCGCTAGGGCTGAACTCAAAAACTACAATACCAACAGCGGACAATAATCCAGTGCCCATATTGCAGGAGTAAACGTGGTCGACCAAAAACAATTCAAACCACTTGAAGGTATTAGGGTCATCGAATTCTCCCATATGATATTTGGACCCTGTTGTGGTTTGTTTCTTGGATTACTTGGTGCAGAAGTCATCAAGGTCGAGCCCCCAGGAGGTGATAAAACCCGAGACTTGACCGGTATGGGGGCTTCCTTTTTTCCAACATTCAACCGGGGGAAAAAGTCAGTAACCATTGATATGAAAACGCCGGAAGGTGTCCGTGCCATCGACAAATTACTTGCCTCTTCGGATATACTCATAGAGAATTTTCGTGATCAATCCCTCCCTAAAATGGGCTTGGAACCGGAACATCTGAAGGCAAAATATCCCGGATTGATAACTGTTTCCTGCAAGGGCTTTCTTGAAGGGCCATATAAAAACAGGTCGGCCCTGGACGAGGTTGTTCAAATGATGACCGGATTGGCTTACATGACGGGCCCACCAGGAAATCCGCTGCGAATTGGTTCCTCGGCAAATGACATCATGGGTGGGTTGTTCGGTGCCTATTCAGCTGTTGCTGCCCTCAGGGAAAGGGAGCAAACTGGTGAAGGAAGAAATATCAGGATCGGGTTGTTTGAAAACAGCCTTCTGTTGGTTGCTCAACATATGGTCCAGTTCGAAATGCTGGGTGTGGAACCGGAACCAATGCCCAACCGTGCTTTTTCATGGCCGGTATATGACATATTCCAGACAGCTGATGGACGGGAAATATTTGTCGGAGCTGTTACTGACGGGCAGTGGGAAGTCTTATGCAGGATACTGAAAAAGGATGGGTTGTTGGACGATAAACGTCTGCAAACAAAGATGGATCAGATAAATGCCAGGTATTGGACCAAGCCGATTTTTACCGCGGCCATCAAATCCTTTGAATTTGACTGGTTGAGTTCAGAGTTTCAAAAGGCGGGTATTCCCTATGCCCCAGTCGCCAGACCTGCTCAGATGTACGATGATCCCCAAGCCCAGGCAGCAGGTGGATTGCCGATATCAACTTTTGAGGATGGTAAACAGATAAGGGCTCCTGGGATGCCCATTGAAATTGACAGCAAACGGGTTGGCAAGGATTTTGATATTCCCGGTGTCGGGCAGGACAACAATTCCATTTTGACGGATTTGGGATTTGACAAGAACTTTATACGTGAAGCTACAGGTCAAAAGGTGTAAAATTATGCTCGAAGATAACATGTACCCAACCGACAGGATAAGTTTGCGGGAATTGTCCTTGCGTGATGGTCTCCAGATGACCAAAACCTATCCCTCCACCGATGACAAGATCAAGCTTATCCAAATGATGTATGAGGCTGGCGTTACACATTTTGAAGTTGGTTCTTTTTTACCGGTCAAAATGTTTCCACAATTTGCGGACATAAGAACCTTGATTGCTTTTGTGGCCGATTTGCCAAACGCCTATACAACTGCCCTTACACTAAATGAAAGGGCCATGGATGATGCCCTCGAGACTCCCTTGGATGAGATGGTAATCGCCCTATCTGCAACGGAGGAACATTGCCAGGCAAATATCAAGCGATCCAGGGATTCTGCAGTCGGTCTGATAAGAACTGCCGTTGAAAAAAGAAAGGCAAGCTCTTGGAATCCAATGATAGCCAGTGCCATTTCCGTTTCCTTTGGTTGCTCAATATCTGGAGATGTTGACCCTGATGATGTTCTGGAACTCGCCATGAAATGTGCTGAAGCTGGTGCCGATCAAATTGCCATAGCCGACACAGTCGGTTTTGCCGGACCAAAACAAGTCCATGAATTATCCAAAATGGTTGTTTCCCATCTTGGTGATCTTCCCATTGTTGTACATTTACATGACACCAGGGGTACGGGGATAGCAAACGCCTATGCCGCTCTTGATGCAGGTGTCAGAGTATTGGACGGTACCTTGGGTGGCCTGGGCGGTTGTCCATTCGCACCTGGTGCGACAGGCAACGTTTCCTTCGAGGATCTGGTTTATCTTTGTGAACGCTCAGGTCTTCGTACTGGCATTGATCTGGAGAAACTTATCGAGGCAAGAAACTTTTTACCCACAATCCTGCCTGGGGAGCAACTATATGGAGCGATTTCCAAGGCAGGAACACCAACCCGAATAACCTGGCGTGGAAGTTACCAATGGCCGGGTCAGGATTTCTGAAAATGCAACCCAAATGCCAAAATCCCTCCTCGTAGAAGGCCCCATGGGCTTGGATTTGTGATAAGGGTAGAATTTTAGACACACGGAAGTCTGGCTGAACTACGCCCTCAGCCCACAAATACTGAACACACTTACCATTGCTGTACAGAATTGAGCGTGGCCGAACATATTAAAGACAGATACCTAGACCGAACGGGTCAAACCACCATCAATACGTATGTTTTGGCCTGTAACATAGGCTGCCTCTTCGGAAGCAAGATAATTTATCAGTGAGGAAACTTCACTTGTCTTGCCATACCTCCCCATGGGAATACGTGCACGTCTGTCCGCGGTTTCAGGAAGACTGTCAATAAATCCTGGCAGTATGTTGTTCATGCGCACGTTTTTCTCGGCAAATTTGTCGGAAAACAGTTTGGTGAAACTGGCCAAACCAGCCCTAAATACACCAGATGTCGGGAATAGAGGATCAGGCTCGAATACGGCAAAAGTAGATATGTTGATAAATGTTCCTCCGCGTTGCTGGGCCATGATCGGTGCTACTATTCGTGCAACACGAATGACATTCATAAGATAGAATTCCATCCCTTCATGCCAGTTTTCATCACTGATTTCAAGTATATCCCCCTTGGGTCCATGGCCAGCAGAACTTACAACGACATCTATTCGTCCCCATTTGGAAGCCGCTTTATCAACAAGGTTCTGGATATCGCTACTGCTCTTGTTTGTTCCTGTTACTCCAACGCCTCCTAGTTTGTTGGCGAGAGCTTCTCCCTTACCGGAAGAAGATAAAATTCCTATGTTGAAGCCGGATTGGGCGAGAATCTCCGCAGCAGCAGCTCCCATGCCACTTCCTCCACCTATGATCAAGGCTACATTCGATGTATTCATTGTTTGTTACTCCTGAATTTTAACTGTCTTGCTTGCTGGTTCTATACCAGAAAAAATTGATTATTTATCTTGATACTTATTGGCGATTTAGCCACAAAAACAAACTCAATCAAGTTGATAGTTGGTGGAAAAGATTGTAGAAAAGGATTTAACCAAGAGAACCAAGGGTCAGTACTATACCTTGGGCAATCCTTTTTCTCTTGCTCCTTTTATTGACTGGGCCAACAGCATCGGGCTCTCCAGCAGAAAAATCCTGGAGCCCTTTGCAGGAGCAAATCATATAATAAGATCGTTGCAATCGATTGGCATGTGCAATCATTCCGACTCGTTCGATATCGCACCTGCAGATGTTGATGTGGTACAACGGAATACCATTGTTTCCTTTCCAAAGGGTTATGGCGTTTGTATTACCAACCCGCCATGGCTGGCCAAAAACTCGGCAACAAGACTAAAACTCTCCTTTCCCGATAGTCAATATGATGATCTCTACAAGCACTGTCTCTGCCTTTGTCTTCAACATTGCGATTATGTAGCAGCATTGATTCCAGCTTCTTTTCTGCATAGTAACCTGTTCAGAAGACGATTGTCCAGATACATATTGTTACATAGCGAGAGTATTTTCAACGATACGGATAATCCTGTTTGCCTTGCTCTATTTGACAAGGATGATGTTCAGGATACCTGTATCTATTATGATAACAGATTTATAGGAAACCTGAGCTTGTTGGAAACATACCTGCCGATTCCATGGAAAGAATGTAAAATTACCTTCAATGATCCCCTTGGCAAGCTGGGATTGGTTACCTTTGATAACATCAGGGAGCCATCCATCAGGTTTTGCAGTGCGAAAGAGATTCATCAGTATCCGGTCAAGGATTCTTCTAGGTATTTTGTGAGAATTGAGTGTGGTATTGAGAACATCCCTGCTGCGGTTTCAACCTTGAACGGGAAAATCAGTACTTTCAGAAATGAAACCTGTGACTTGTTCCTTACCCCTTTCAAAGGTATACGCAAGGATGGTTTTTACCGACGACGAATGAGTTTTGAATTGGCAAGAAGATTTATCGGATCTATTGTGGATAATGAGTTACGATTCTGATGATGGGTAATACAGAAAATCCCTCCGCTGCATTTTTGGTAATTGGTGATGAGGTCTTGTCCGGCCGGACACAGGACATGAATGTTGCCTTTATTGCCAAATCCTTGAGTGAGAAGGGTGTAGACCTGATGGAAGTAAGGATTGTTCCTGATGTTGTTCCCACAATTGCTTCTGCCTTGAACGAATTAAGAAACAAATTCGACCTCGTATTTACGAGTGGGGGAATTGGCCCAACACATGATGATATCACTGCTGAGGCTGTGGCAGAGGCTTTTTCAACCAAGCTTGTTGTCAACAGCGAGGCCAAGGCCTTGATCGAGGCCCGGGCTAAGGCACAGAGTCTTGAATTGAACGAAGCCCGTTTGCGTATGGCACGAATTCCTGTAGGGGCAAAACTTATCAATAACAGTGTTTCAGGTGCTCCCGGATTCAATATCGGGAACGTTTACGTCATGGCGGGTGTTCCAAAAATATTCCGGGCCATGGTAAGTGAGGTTATCCCTGAACTGCCTACTGGAAAGCCACAATTGTCAAGAACGATCACCATAAATCGCCCTGAAGGGGAAATTGCCCATGAATTGGGAAGGATAGCTAAAGAATGGCCCTCTGTCAGCATAGGTTCCTACCCTTTTTTCAAGAATAATGCTTCTGGAACCACCTATGGCTCCAATGTTGTTGTTCGAGGTCAGGACGAAGAGAGTGTTATCAAGGCGGAAAAACAGATCAAGGAATTTTTCCTGAACTAGTCAACTTTGATTTTGGCTGATGTTCTCGACAATTAGCACTGAGCCTGTTTGGTCCGTCCAACTGGCCTTTATTGCATGGTCGAAATCCCATTCTTCAAAGGCTTCTGATAACTCATTGCTTACGTTTTTTCCTTTCAGGAATAGTGCCTTTCCATCCTCGACCAGATGTTTTTCTGACCACTGGATCAGAGTGACGAGATTGGTGACTGCCCTTGCTGATACAATGTTGGCCTTTTGTGGTGTCAGATCTTCCACCCTTGATCTTTGCACAATTGCATTGAGACCAAGCTTAAGCGTAACATGTTTCAGAAATTCGGCCTTGTAGTTATTTGACTCTACAAGAACGAATTCATTTTCGGGAGCATATTCCGATGCAATACAAGCCAAAACCAGACCCGGAAAACCACCACCTGAGCCAATATCCATCCACCTGTACCTTATCCCATCGGGATACAGTGAATATAATTGGGCAGAATCCAGAAAGTGCCTTAACCAAAGGGATTCCAGTGTCGTGATGGAAACAAGTTGCTTTCTTTTGTTCCACTTCACAAGCAGATCATGGTAGTGGTTCAGTTTGTCAAAGGTCACCGGTGAAAGATGCTGCTTCAGAAAGGATCTGGGCTCCTCCCTGATCGGTAATCCCATGGACTCGGTACTCCTTTTGGATTTTCCCTCATCGTAACTAAAGGGATTGGCAAATCCTTTATTGGGTGTTGTCCTTGCTGACAAATGTAAAACCTGAATTTGACGATCTTGGTTATTGCCTTGCCTGGCTATAGGAAGTCTTCCTGTTCACGGTTGAAAGGATATAGGCAAGGGCTGATGGAGTCATCCCTTCAATTCTGCCGGCCTGACCTAGGGTTTCCGGCCTGATTGAATCCAGTTTCGAACGCAACTCGCCAGATAATCCCTTCATGGACATATAGTCGATTTCATCGGGTATCCTGCATCGTTCATCTTCGTTCAGGGATTTCGCTTCCTGATTTTGCCGTTCAAGGTAACGGGAATAGACAGAATCATTTTCCAGAAGAATTGTTGTTTGCTGATCTATTTCCTTCAGTTCTGGCCAGAATTCTGCCAGTTTGGATAAATTCACTTCCGGATAGGTCAGCAGGTCCAGTCCCGTTCGTCTGATGCCATCCTTGCTTATCACAATTCCATGATCCATGGCTTCAGTAGGTGACAGGGATTTCTTGGTGAGTACATCACGATAATATTCGAGGGCTTGCAGTTTTTCTCCAAACCTTTTCTTTCGCTCTGCTGATACCACACCCAATTCAATCCCCTTTGGTGTCAACCTTTGATCGGCATTATCCGCCCTTAGTGACAATCTGAACTCGGCTCGTGATGTAAACATGCGATAGGGTTCTGTGACTCCTCTGGTAATTAAATCATCAATCATCACTCCAATGTAGGATTCTGATCGCAAGAACTGCACGTTTTCCTTGCCCAATGCTTTTCTTGCAGCATTAAGTCCAGCTACCAGCCCCTGACCGGCGGCTTCTTCATAACCAGTGGTTCCATTGATCTGCCCGGCAAGGAACAGGTTCTCCAAGTTTCTGGTTTCAAGTGTATAGCGTAGTGATTTTGGATCGACATAATCATACTCGATGGCGTAGCCAAACTGGGTAATTCTAGCCTGTTCCAAGCCTCTAATGGATTTTACAAACTCTTCCTGTGTTTCTTCGGGCAGGGAGGTTGAAATGCCATTGGGATATACAAGGTCGGTGGTCAACCCCTCTGGTTCAAGGAATATCTGATGGCTTTCACGTTCTGCAAACCTGACAACCTTGTCTTCTATTGAAGGACAATATCGGGGGCCGGTACTTTCGAAATAACCGCCATAAATGGCTGATTTGTCCAGATCACGGCGAATGATGTCATGGGTCCCGGCATTGGTGTGGGTTATCGCACAGGAAATCTGCCTCGCGTGAGGTTTGCTGGACAGGAAAGAGAACATTTCCGGCTTGTCATCTCCAGGTTGTTCTTCCAATATCTCCCAATTGATTGTCCTACTGTCCAATCTTGGAGGTGTTCCGGTTTTCAAACGTCCAAGGGGAAAGCCAAGATCATCGAGTCTCTCTGCAAGTCTAATGGCCGAGGGATCACCTACCCGTCCTGCAGGTGTGGCTTTTTGTCCCAATCTGATAACCCCTCTCAGAAATGTACCCGTTGTCAAAACGACCGCCTTGGCTGTCAGTACCGTTCCATCGGCAAGTATAACACCCTCCAGTTTGCCATTGGCATAGTTGATATCAACAACCTCTCCCTCTAGGGTTGCAAGATTTGCCGTTTGGGAAATGGTATTTTGCATTGCCTGTCGATAGAGGGCTCTGTCCATCTGGGCCCGAGGTCCCTGGACTGCAGGTCCCTTGCGGCGGTTGAGCATTCGAAACTGGATACCGGCCATGTCGGCAACCTGCCCCATGACTCCATCCATGGCATCAATTTCGCGTACAAGATGACCCTTTCCCAATCCGCCTATGGCTGGATTACAGGACATTTGACCTATGCCATCAAATTTGAGTGTTATCAAAGCTGTTTCGGCTCCTGCGCGGGCAGAAGCTGCTGCTGCCTCACACCCGGCATGACCACCGCCAACCACAATAACATCATAGTGGTGTTTCATTTCAGAATTACTTTCCTATACAGAAATTGGCGAAGATTTCTCCCAGTACCTGTTCTATATCTATTGTTCCGGTTATTGTTTCAAGTGCCCTTATGGCCTGACGGAGGTCTTCGGCAACAATTTCATCCCGGCAATTTTCCCTTCCTAGCTCCGAATATGCTTTCACCAGATGCTCAAGGGACTGGCTTATTGCCTGACGATGCCTGGCATTCGTTGCTACTCCCACCTTGGCGATCCGGTTCTCCAATACCCTGGAGATATCTTGTAGCATCAGGTCAACCCCTTGTCCCGTTAATCCTGAAATCCCTCTGCTTTGTGTCTCCTTTATCAGATCTGCCTTGGCCCTCAGTTCAAGATCTCCTTCCCGACATTCGATCTCTGGAAAAAATTGTCCCTTCTCTTCCAACAGGAATATTCTTATATCGGCATCTCTGGCCCTGGTTTTTGTCCTCTCTATACCGATTTTCTCGATGGGGTCACTGGAATCCCTTATGCCGGCAGTGTCCAGAAAACAAACAGGCAATCCTTCCAGTTCCATATAAACCTCCAATACATCCCTTGTTGTTCCGGCATAGTTGGACGTAATGGCAGCTTCCCTTCCTGCCAGATAGTTGAGAAGTGTGGATTTTCCCGAGTTGGGTTGACCAATTATGGCTACTTCAAATCCTTCTCGCAGTCTTTCAGCAATGTCTACACCACCTACTTCTCCCTTCAAGGTTTCCTGAAGTTGCAAAATCACATTCCTGGCCTGATTTTTCACATTTGGTGGCAAATTCTCTTCGGAAAACTCTATTTCCGTTTCCAGCAGAGCAAGGCAATGGGTCAGATCCTTTTTCCAACCCGATGAGGCTTTGGTAACAGTTCCATCATGGGCTAGGTGGGCCTGTTTTCTCTGGGCTTCAGTCTCTGCGGCAATCAAATCACCCAATCCTTCGACCTGGGCCAGATCCATTTTGCCATTTTGCAATGCCCGCAATGTAAATTCTCCCGGTTCAGCCATTCGCAGACCTTCTTCAAGCAAGCAATTAGCAACCGCATTGAGGGTAGCCCTGCCTCCGTGGATATGCAATTCTGCAGCTTCTTCCCCCGTATAGCTTTGCCCGTTGGGGAAAAATACCACCATGGCTTGGTCCAGGAATTCGCCGCTTTGCGGATGCTTTAGCCTTCTGAGGGACAACACCCTCTCTTGTGGGACGCTGCCTATCAGATCGATCAATACCGTGGCTGTTTTTGCACCTGAAATCCTGATTATGGCCACAGCCGACTTGCCCTTGGCTGTGGCAGAGGCAAAAATCGTTTCTTTTGAAAGACCGGAGAAGATCAAGTGATTTGATCCTTTATATCAAGTGGAAAGAATTAACTCCTTTCCTGAAATCGTTAGTATTCCTTTCCGTTCAGGATTTCATGGACATGAAAAACTCGGCGTTGGATTTGGTAACCTTCAATTTTGAAATCAAAAATTCAATTGCCTCTGTAGTTCCCATCTGGGTCAATATTCTGCGCAGCATAAATGTCTTCTGCAGATCATCAGGTGCAACCAGCAGATCCTCTTTTCTGGTACCTGATTTCAGAATGTCCATCGATGGATAAACTCGCTTGTCTGCCACTTTTCTGTCAAGAACTATTTCGGAATTGCCCGTTCCCTTGAATTCTTCAAAAATGACTTCATCCATACGGCTTCCCGTATCAATCAAGGCCGTGGCCACAATTGTCAATGAACCTCCCTCTTCGATATTTCTGGCGGCACCAAAAAATCTCTTGGGTCGCTGCAGTGCATTGGCATCAACACCCCCGCTGAGAACTTTCCCCGATGAGGGAACCACGGCATTAAAGGCTCGACCCAGTCGAGTAATGGAATCAAGCAGGATGATAACATCCTTTTTATTTTCTACCAAACGCTTGGCCTTCTCAATGACCATTTCGGAAACTGCCACATGGCGGGTTGCAGGTTCATCAAAGGTTGAGGAAACCACCTCTCCCTTGACACTTCGCTGCATGTCGGTTACCTCTTCCGGCCGTTCATCGACCAGCAATACGATCAGGAAAACCTCGGGATGATTCAATTCGATGGAGTGAGCAATATTTTGCAAAAGAACTGTTTTTCCTGTTCTGGGTGGAGCAACAATCAGGGCACGTTGGCCTTTACCAAGCGGAGAAACCAAATCGATAACCCTGGCCGAGAGATCCTTCGAACTTCCTGGAGGCAGTTCCATTCTCAAGGGTTCATCAGGATAGAGCGGTGTGAGATTGTCGAAATGGACACGATTACGGGCTGTTTCGGGCTCGGAATAATCCAAGCTGGTTACTCTGGTAAGAGTAAAATAATTCTGGTCTCCACTGGGGGCCTTCAATATTCCTGTAACCGTGGAACCTGTACGGAGGCCGAATTTTTTGATTACATCCGGGCTGACATATATGTCATCTGGTCCTGGAAGGTAATTTGCCTCCCGGGACCTCAAAAAACCAAACCCGTCCTGCAAGACTTCCAAAACGCCGTCATCACTTACAATATTCCATCCCACCTCAGCCCTGTTTTTGAGGATCTGGAACATTATGTCCCCCTTCCTCATGGTGGAAATATTTTCAATTTCCAACTCGGTGGCCATGGAGAGAAGTGTCGAGGGTGATTTGGCTTTCAGTTCGCCCATCGAGATCGTTTGTTCTTCAGTCATAGAATCCATCCTGTCACAAGACATTGAAAAATAAAAATTGGCTTTTTAGAGATTACACACCAGAAGGACTCTGGCTGTTGTTAGGGCAAAGGAAGAATTTATATAATGTCCCCTTCGCCTTTGTCATTAGTATAAAGGGTAAAAAAATCAATTACAACAAGAAAAATCTGATCTTGTCCCAATTATTTTGATTTGGGAATCTTCCAAACCTTGTAATGTTGTAATGAATTTCCTTGGTCTGATGGTTAAAACGGTTTAATAACAGCAAGAAGAACAATGATAATCAAAAGCACCGTTGGTATTTCATTCATCCATTTGAAGGTTCTTCCGCTTATTTGGCACGTTCCGGCCATCAACTCCTTCCTTTTTGAAGCCAGCCAAAAATGAAATACCGAAAGCAATAAAACTGCTGCCAGCTTGACCCAGATCCAAGAGAATTCGAGGTTAACTACACCTGGAATAGCAAGAAGTATCAGACCGAAAATCCAGGTGGCCAGCATGGCCGGTGTCGTTATGATTTTCAACAATCGTGTTTCCATTGTGGTAAATAGTGTGCCGGTTTTTGGATCATTTCCTTCGGTTATATGGTAAAAGTAGAGCCTTGGCAGATAAAACAGACCAGCCATCCAACAAACAAACGAAATTATATGAAGGGCTTTTATCCACGGATAGAGTTCATACAGCATAAAATTAAATTTCAATTCTCATCAAATCTGCACCAACTGATAATTTACCTGCCCAGGTTTTTCTCACCTCATGGTAAAAATCTATCTGACTTACACCTTTCTCATCCGTGGGAGTAAAATGATTGAGAACAAGGTGACCTACCTCTGCTTCCGTTGCAATTCGTCCAACATTTTCACACCTGGTATGACCGTTGGTGATGTGTTCCAAAAGGTTTGGTTTTACTTTCTCCAATCTTTGGCACATTTTCTTCACACCTTCATAATGCATAACTTCGTGGAGCAGTACATCAGCTTTCCTGGAAAAATTACTCAATTGGGAAAAATACGCCGTATCGGAGGAAAGAACTACTGATTTATCACCAATTTCAAAGCGTAAGGCATAGCAATGGTATATTGGCGGATGTTGGACTCTTAATGCCGTTACTTTTACTGTATTGTCATCCAACACCAAACCTTCAGTGTATTCAACAGGATTGTACTGGTCTGAAAATGGTGCTTGTTGTTCGTCCTTGATTCGGGTTTCAATATCAAACTTTTGTGACTGGTAAAAACCCTCCAATAGTAATTTAAGTCCTGGTGGTCCGTAGACATCCGTCTTCCGTGGAATTGCTGAAACCCACTTTGTGTGCAGCAATGGGCCCAATTCAAGATTATGATCTGAGTGGTGGTGAGTAATAATGATTGTTTGGATATCTTTCAGGTCGTAACCAGCCTCTACAATCTGTCGTGTTACTCCCAAACCGGCATCAATCAAATATATCTTTCCTGCTACATCCAGCAAAGTTGATGTTGGCCAACTGGAACCTTTGGACAATCTCGGACCTCCCCTGGTTCCCAACAATACCATAGTTATATTTTTCAATTCTCTTTCCGTGGTTTGGTTCTGTACCCGTTGTTCGAATTCACCGAAAGGATTTTTCAGGTGTTTTTGCCTTCTTTAACCAATAAAACCATCGGTTTTCGATTTTACTGAATTACTTCTGGTTTGGTTTTTTCCAATCAAGTTCGCCTGATTCAAGATTTTCATTAATCAAATCCTTGATGTGTTTAAAAATGACTAATTGGTAATCTGACATCAATTCTTCTTTTGGTCCAACCAGATAAACGGTTCTACTCAAAGTATTCAGCTTTATTGGTACCGCCTTGCAATATCCCATTTGAATATCATTAGAGAAAAGTGCAGTTGGTGCCACACAGAATCTTCTTTTCTGTTTTACCAATTCCTTTCTTATCGTATATGAACTTATTTCAATTACATCATTCAACTCCATGCCCAGATTACTTAGTCCATCATCAACTTTGGCTCGGAGTTCTATATCGTTACCATCAAATAGCATAGGCAATTTTTGTAATACCTCCAAGGGTACTGGTAAAGGTACTTCACTTATAATTTCGGGATTACCAATCAGTTTTAATTCTTCACTATATAGCGGGTAACTTGAAGATGAACTGGTCTCAATTTTTTGATTGATGAATGCAAAATCCAGAAGATCCTTTTGCCAATCTTCAAGAAGGTTTTTGGCAAATCCCTGGACAAATAACAAAGTCATGTCTGGATGACTGTCATAACATCTCTCTAGGGAATTGGGAACTATGGTACTGATCAGGGAAGGTGTAATTCCAATTCTAACAATACCACGTTTACGGGTTCCCTTGCTTTTCATTTTCCTGTCCAGCTGATTAGCCATCACAAGAATTTCCTTTGCCTTTTCGTGAAAATACTTTCCTTCGGAAGTTAGGGATACCCCTTTAGCATGGCGGTCAAACAGGCTTATACCGAACCGCTTTTCCAAGCTTTTGATCTGCAGTCCTATGGCTGGTTGAGATACTTCAAGAATTTCTGCTGCTCTGGTCAGGCTTTTCTCTTCTGCAGCAACGTTGAAATACCTAAGTTGATTGAATTTCACTGTCTCTCCTTGATCCAAACTAGAAAATCCGAGTTTAGATAACATCATTCTTATATCTAATATAAGTTTTATAAATAAAGTTAAATTATGATTAGTTTATTGCAAAAAAGGGAAAGTAGAACACAACCCCTTCCTAATGGACATTCTTCCATTTATTAATAGGGAAAAACGGAAATCTGAAGCGGAATGTTTTTTGTGGAAAAACAGTTGAAAAAACATTAGGATTAAGGATAAATTAGGCCATCTCAAATCAAACACGAATAGATTGTTCAAAATAAAGAAGAATCATTACGTTTTCCACTTCATTTTCCCCAAACTTATTAACCGGGTTGTTTCAGATAAATATGAGAAAGAGCAAATCAAATCCAATATTGACAGGTGTTATAGGGACACCAATTGGACACAGCCTATCTCCCATAATCCATAATTACTGGATAGAAAAATATGGCGAGAACGGAATATACATTCCCTTGGAAGTTTCTCGAACCCATTTCAGGGACGTAATCAAAACCTTGCCCAAAATGGGCTTTGGCGGTGTCAATATAACCATTCCTCATAAGGAGGCGGCATTGCTGTGTGCCGACCTTGTTGCAGATAATGCTGCACTTTTAGGCGCAGCAAATACCCTCAGCTTGAGAAAAAACGGGAAAATTTATGCCAACAATACGGATGGATACGGATTTCTGCAGAATTTGAAGGAAACAGAACCCACTTGGAGGGCAGTAACGGGACCGGCTTTGGTACTTGGTGCAGGGGGAGGATCCAGAGCCATTATCTATACCCTGTTAAGGGAAGGTGTTCCGAAAGTGTACCTGACAAACAGAACGATAGAAAGAGCAAAATTACTGCAAAATGATCTGGGTAACAGGGTAAAAGTCATTGAATACGCCGATTTGGGAACTGCCTTGAATGAAGTGTCAATAATAGTCAACACAACATCATTGGGTATGATAGGCCAGCCAGAAATGAAATTTCCTTATGACAGCCTGAATCACAGAACAATAGTATACGATATTGTTTATAATCCCCTAAAGACGGATTTTTTGAAACAGGCTGAGATTAGGGGATGCAGGACTGTGGAAGGATTGGGGATGCTCCTCCACCAGGCAGCAAATTCATATCAGTTCTGGTTCGGAAAACTACCGGAGGTTACTCCTGAGCTTAAGAATTTGGTAACCGTAAAACTAAAAGCATGAAAGTTTTGGGAATAACCGGCTCCATTGGTATGGGGAAAAGCACAGTATCCAGAATGTTTGAGCAATCAGGAGTGCCGGTTTGGGAAGCGGATCGTGAAGTGGAAAAGTTGTACCGTACAGGAGGTGAAGCGGTCGAGCCATTAAGGAAAGCCTTTGGGGATGATATATTGGGACCAGATGGAATAGATAAAGGAAAACTCAAGGAAAAACTCCTGGATCATCATGAACAAAAAAAGAAGCTTGAAGCAATTGTCCATCCTTTGGTAAGAAAAAAAATGGAGGAGTTTAAAGCACAATGTATAAATCAAAAGCACAAACTGGCAGCTCTTGAAGTTCCACTTCTTTTGGAATCTGGCCTCCAGGATAAAGTTGATTATGTTGTAGTAGTCTCAGCTCCAGAAGAGTTTCAGGAAAAACGTGTAATGGGAAGAAAAGGGATGACCCGGGAATGGTTCCAGAAAATCAAGGGTTGGCAACTTTCGGATGCAGAAAAACAACAAAGGGCGGATTTTGTAATAATTTCTGTTGGATTGAAGCAAACGCGGCTTCAAGTGAAAGAAGTAATAGCGAAAACAAAAACAGTTTAGTTCCATGAGAGAATTGATATTAGACATTGAGACCACCGGTTTGGATTTGGCCAAGAATCGAATTATCGAAATAGGCTTGATAGAACAAATCCATCATCAAAGAACCGGAACGGAGTATCAATGGTATATAAATCCGGAGATGCCCATTGAGGAGGAAGCACTCAAGGTTCATGGCATAAGTAATGAATTTCTGCAGGATAAACCAAAATTCAGCGAAATTGCAGATGAGTTCCTGGAGATCATTGGAGATTCGAATTTGGTTATTCACAACGCAGAGTTTGATGTACCATTTATCAACATGGAGCTAAAACGCTGCGGAAAAAGGAAGATCGAATTTGATCGGGTCGTGGATACTCTGGAATTGGCACGTCGTGTTTTACCAAGCAAGGCACAGCACAACCTTGATGCTCTCGGAAATCATTACAGGCTGGACCTATCCATCAGGTCCATGCATGGAGCCTTGATTGATGCCCAGATATTGACTGAAATATATAACAAACTGAATCAGGAAGGGGGAAAGGATCTCTTTGCGGATATTGATGCAACGGCAACAAAACAGGCTAGGAAATTCCTTGAGAGATCGATTCCCATTAAATTCTCCATTACTGAGGAAGAGTTGGCATCGCACGAAGAATATGTGAGCAAATTTCTCGGGTCCGATAACCTGTGGTCTCAAATTTCAGGCAAATAAATTTCTGAGACCTTGGTTGATTGGAAATTTCTGCTAATTTGGTAATCTATCAATCGCACCCAGAGGCCGCTTTTTTTGAATGAGATATTTATGAAAAATTCTGTACAGAACTGGAACACCCTATTGAATAGGGAAGATGTTTTGATATTGGATACCGAAACAACGGGTTTCAAACCCGATTCTGAAGTCTTGCAGGTTTCGGCAATTGATACTTTGGGCCAGACAAGGTTCGATGAATATGTCCTACCAAATAAGCCGATTCCGAGGGAGGCTGCCAAAATCCATGGATTGACGGAGTCTAAACTTAAGGAATTTAACGCTCGGCCCTGGGTAGAATATCATGATCGGTTTACAGAACTGACTTCAAGAACGGCAACGTTTGTGCTGGTATATAATCTGGACTTTGATACCAGATTAATTAGACAAACCTGTGAAATGCAATCCCCTCCAGTCTATTTTGTGCCTTATAAAGGACGCTGTATAATGAAGGAGTATGCAGCCCTTAGAAGGGTTCCCAACCAGTGGGGTTCATGGAAATGGCATAAACTTGCGGACGCAGCAAGGCATGAAGGAGCCACAAACCAGCCAGACATTCACAATTCGTTGAATGATTGTGAAATTGTTTTGGATCTGATGAGAAAAGTTGTTAATCGAATTACCTAGCGTGATACATAGCGATTAACTTACTATTCAACCTTAGACCAGAAATTCCCAGGAGTCATCATGAAATATTTAAAGTATTTAGCCTTATCCTCGTTATTAATGGTTGGATTAAGCCTTACGACATCACTTCCAGCCAAATCAGTTGAAACTGCCATTTTTGCTGGTGGGTGTTTTTGGTGTGTGGAAAAGGATTTTGATTCGGTAGAAGGTGTCTTGGGTACAATATCGGGATTTACCGGAGGTAATAAGGATAATCCATCCTACAAGGATGTAACCTCGGGGGGAACCGGGCATTATGAAGCCGTAAAGATTGATTATGATCCCTCCCTTGTGTCTTATCAACAGCTGGTAGACCTTTTCTGGCGAAGCATTGACCCAACAGATGATGGTGGGCAGTTTTGTGACAGGGGACATTCCTACAGAACGGCTGTATTTGCTTTGGATGAAGAACAGGAGAACATAGCGCTGGCTTCAAGGGCAGAAGCACAAGAGGCATTGGGTATGGAGATCGTGACCCAAATCTTGGAAGCTGGAGAATTTTTTCCGGCAGGGGACTATCATCAGGGATATTATAAAAGCAAGGATCGAATCGTAACCCGTTTTGGCGTGTTAACCAAAGCCCAGGCCTATAAAAGATACCGCAAAGGTTGTGGCAGGGATGCCAGAGTTAAGGAACTGTGGGGAGATGCTGCAGTTTTTGCTAATTAGTTATACAATAACAGCGTTTTGTAACGAATTGGCTAGAGATTGATCAGGAAATGGTTATGGAACAACGAATGTCAACTCATCAGAAAGAGGTTTGTCAATAACTGCCTGACAACAATTATACCAACAATCAGGACCAAGGGAGACAGATCAATTGCCCCGGTATTTGGCAGATAGGGCCTGATCTTGCTGTAAATCGGATAAAGAATTCTTTCAAGCAAGCCCCAAAGATTCCTGATAAACTGGTTGTTGGGATCAATAACATTCATACTGATCAACCAACTCATCAGGGCATGTGCAATTACAACCCACCAAAGGATATCGAGCAGTAAATAAATCAGATTAATTATAAGGACCATTTAACACCTTTCCTCTTCACAGAATCATTTAAACCAAGGTTAGGCAAATTCAAGTTTAACATGTCATTCACCTCATACCAAAATTGTTTATTATTGAATAATCATAATCAAAAGAATTTACGGTTGAAAATCCTGTAAATCAGAGTGTAATTATATTGAGTTTATATAATCAAAAAACAGCAGTAACATGAAATCATCAAAATTTGTATCATTTGTCTCTTTGGCTACAGTACTTTTACTGGCCTTTACTACACCATTATGGCCAGAGGAAAAAGCCAACCAACTATTTGGAGCAAAGTTAGAAGGCACCAAGGGTGTATCTGAACCAATTGGAAGCTATGCCAAGGGTTGTCTTGCAGGGGGTGTTGTGCTACCTGAAACAGGACCCACTTGGCAGGCTATGAGATTAAGTCGCAACAGAAACTGGGGACACCCGGTTTTGATTGATTTTATTATTGATTTGAGCGAAAAGGCAAGAGAAATTGGTTGGAATGGCCTTTATGTTGGCGATCTTACGCAACCACGAGGCGGTCCCATGACATCTGGGCATTCTTCTCATCAAATCGGTCTGGATGTAGATATTTGGATGCTGCCACCAGGAAGGCTGAATTTAACCAGGCAGGAAAGGGAGGAAATCAGTTCGATTTCAATACGGTCGGCCGATCAGAGGAATGTTACCGACAATTGGACGGATTCACACATGGAACTCTTGAAGGCTGCAGCAAAGGATTCGAGAGTTGACAGGATTTTTGTGGCCGCTGCAGCCAAAATAGACATGTGTAACAAGGCTGGCGAAGACAGGATGTGGTTGCAAAAGATAAGACCTTATTATGGACACAGCTATCATTTCCATGTACGATTGGTATGCCCGGAATCATCTACCAATTGTATAACCCAAACGCCCACGGTAAATGAATTGTCCAAGGGCGGGGATGGTTGTGATGAAAATCTGTATTATTGGGTATCCGACTACTTTCTAGATTTAATGAAAAAACCGCGAGACCCCGATGCTCCTGTACCTAGGACTGTCAGGGATTATGTAATGGCTGATTTACCTGAAGAATGTGAAGCCGTGTTGAATGCATCTTAAAGTGCAAGAGAATTACTCTACTTTTGTTCAAGGTTAACTTCCCACTTATTTTTGTTTGACTTGAAAGGATTGGAATTGAGTATGCAAGCAAGCGAGCTGGAAATTGCTATAGAAAGGGCTTGGGAAAACCGGGCAGACATCAATCCGGAGACCATCGGTCCGACCAGAAATGCCATAACCCAAACCCTAGAAGGACTGGATAAGGGTAAAATCCGTGTAGCTGAACGGAAGGCCGATGGAACATGGATTGTAAACCAATGGGCAAAAAAGGCAGTATTGCTCGGATTTCGTCTTCAGGATATGGAACCGCAGGAAGGCGGTCCACAGAATTCAACCTGGTGGGACAAGGTCGATTCCAAGTTCAAGGGTTGGGGATCGGATGAATGGCAGAAAGCAGGTTTCCGTGCAGTACCGAACTGTATCGTTCGAAAGTCCGCCTATATTGCTCCCGGTGTCGTTCTGATGCCCTCATTCGTAAATCTCGGCGCCTATGTTGATGAGGGTACCATGGTTGACACTTGGGCAACAGTTGGATCTTGTGCACAAATTGGTAAAAATGTTCATCTTTCAGGAGGCGCAGGTATCGGTGGTGTATTGGAACCCATGCAGGCAGGTCCAACAATCATCGAGGATAATTGCTTTATCGGAGCCAGGTCCGAAATCGTGGAAGGTGTTATCGTAAGGGAAGGTTCCGTAGTGGGAATGGGGGTATATATTGGCCAATCCACCAAGATCTTTGATCGAACTACAGGTAAGGTATCCTACGGTGAAATTCCACCATACTCGGTTGTTGTTTCAGGATCCTTGCCCAGTACCAACAATGTCAACTTGTATTGTGCTGTGATAGTAAAGAACGTGGATGCAAAAACCCGCAGCAAAACATCAATCAATGAACTATTGCGGGACTAGTTCTCCACCATTCCCTAGCTGAGGTCGCATGTCCAACAATCTGGTTGATCCGGTAAAACTCACACAACAGCTGGTACAATGTAAATCGGTAACTCCCCTTGAGGGAGGTGCCCTTCAGCTGTTGTCCGATATACTTGCACAAGCCAATTTCAGTTGTACAAGGGTTGATCGCAATGGTATCCCAAATCTGTTCGCACGGTGGGGGACTGAGGGCCCAGTTTTTGGATTTAATGGACATACCGACACGGTTCCAGTTGGTGATCTAGATGCCTGGTCGGTAGATCCCTTTGGTGGTGAAATAAAACAGGAAAAACTATGGGGAAGAGGGGCTGCGGACATGAAATCCGGGGTCGCTGCATTTGTAGCTGCTGCGGTGTCTTTTGTCCATGAATCACCCCCGAAGGGTTCCCTGATAATTACCATCACTGGAGATGAAGAGGCCCGGGCAGTGGATGGTACCATCGCCATATTCGACTGGATGGAGGCCCAAAACCAGAAAATGGATGTCTGTATTGTAGGAGAACCAACCTGTCCTGAGATAATGGGCGAAGCCATCAAGATCGGTAGAAGGGGATCCCTTTCGGTCAAAATTACCATGCTGGGAGTTCAGGGGCATTCGGCTTATCCGGAACGATACATAAATCCGGTAGAGGCCATGGTTCATCTGGGCTATCAGCTTACAACCACGAAACTGGACGAAGGTACTGACAACTTTCAACCATCAAATCTGGCCTTGTCTTCCATTGAGACAGGAAACGAAACTTCCAATATTGTTCCTGGGAGGTGTACGGCATTATTGAACATCCGCTTCAGTGACCAACATTCATCAAAAAGCCTTTTGAAATGGATCCGGGACGAAGTAAACAGTGTTGCTTCAGATCATAAATGCGAAGGAAAAATGGAAATACTTTCATCTGCAGAAAGTTTTATAACTCCAAAAGGGGATTTTACTGATCTGGTTGCCAACTCCGTATGCAAGACCATTGGTATACAACCGGAGCTTTCCACTTCTGGCGGAACCTCGGATGCCAGATTCATTATACACCATTGTCCAGTGGTTGAAGTTGGACTGGTCGGTAAAACCATACATCAGGTGGATGAGCATGTGGAAATCCAGCAAATCAGGGATCTGAAATCTATTTATGTTCAATGCCTCAAGGATTACTTCGGTTAGGACCGACCGAACCCGTTTGGTCATTTTAGTCAAGGAACCGGTTCCGGGGACCGTTAAAACCCGTCTTGCAAAGGAACTTGGAACCATTGATGCAACAAAATGGTACCGGAATGAATGTCGAAAAACGATTAATCGCCTAGCCAGGGATCCCCGCTGGGACACTTATTTGGCAGTCTCCCCTGATCACACAGGCATGACGAGCAGGATTTGGCCTGCACAAATCCCAAGAATAGCCCAGGGATCAGGTGATTTGGGCAACCGAATGAAACATGTATTTCAGCAAATGTTGCCTGGTTCAACATTAATCATCGGTTCTGATATACCTGGTATTAAGACTACTCAAATTGCTACCGCAGTAAGGGCCATGCAGAAGTATGATGCCTATTTGGGGCCCTCACCGGATGGAGGCTTCTGGTTGATTGGATATACAGGCAGGACAAGTCTGTCGTCAAAGGCCCTTGAAAACGTAAGGTGGTCAACGGAATTTGCCATGGATGATACCATTAATTCCCTGAAGCAATTTTCGCTGGGGATTGGCGAGATAATGTCAGATGTCGATAACCTCGCAGATTTATATAACAATCCTCATACACGATTGTAATATTTTAGAACCTGTATCATGAGTCACAGGAATAACGAATTAACACAATAACAATTTTTGTATTAAATTGTTTATCCAGCCTGTTGGGAATACACCAAGCTTTTCGACTTACGGTACAGGGTCCTAGCCAAAGACATCTACATGGCCGCTTCCATGGACTTCTCAAGATAGATTTTTCGCAATCTGCTGACGATTGGTCCGGGCTTTCCATTGCCGACAGGCTTGCCATCAATTTCAATTACTGGTGCAACAAACAAGGAGGCGGCAGTTATAAAGGCTTCTTCTGCCCCAAGGGCCTCATCCAATGTGAAAGGTCTTTTTTCAACAGTTACCCCTTCTTCGGCTGCAAACTGCAACAAGGTCGCCCGGGTAATGCCGTGTAGAATGTCATTGGACAGGTTTCTGGTAACGATAGTGCCTGAAGCCTGAACAATATAGGCATTATTTGAAGTTCCCTCGGTAATAAACCCTTCTTCAACCAGCCAGGCATCATCAGCACCGGCTCGGGCAGCTTCCATTTTTGCCATTGACGGATACAACAGTTGTACAGTCTTTATATCGCGCCTTCGCCAACGTAAGTCCGGAACGGTAATTACCTTGTAACCTGTTTTTATTTTCGGCGAATTGGTAAGGTTTTTGGCTTGCGTAAACAAAACGATTGTTGGTTTGGCATTTTCCGGGAAAAGAAAATCCCTGTCGGCCTCTCCCCTAGTTACCTGAAGGTAAATCATTCCTTCGTGAAGGTTGTTTCTGGATACCAATTCTCGATGAATGTCCAAAAGTTCATTGTCGGTACAGGGTGCAACCATTCCAACTTCATTCAGGGACCTTGCCAATCTCCTTTGATGGCTTGGAAAATCAATCAATTTACCATCCAAGACGGAAGTAACCTCGTATACTCCATCAGCAAATAAAAAGCCCCGATCGAAAATGGATACCCTTGCTTCACTTTCCGGCAGGTATTTTCCGTTAACATAAACTATGCGGTTCATTTCAACTCCTGTTCTATACTATAAATTCAATACAATTATCCCCAAAGCATGGTTTCCGGGGGAAAAACTCTGGATCCCTCGTAAGCAAGCCCATGTTTTCGATCCTTGACCAGAAACAAGGGGCCATCCAGATCAACAATTGAGGCATACTGAGCAACAAGCATGGCCGGGGCCATGGCAAGAGACGAACCGATCATGCACCCAACCATGATATCAAATCCCATTTCCTTACCTTTCGCAAGGAGCTTCAGAGCCTCGGTCAAGCCACCGGTCTTGTCCAGCTTGATGTTTATCATGTCGTATTTGCCAACCAAGTCGTCAAGTGATTTGCAATCATGACAGCTTTCATCAGCACAAATCGGGATTGGGGATTTGAAATCTTTCAAATGATGATCCTGACCTGCTGGAAAGGGTTGTTCAACCATTGCAACATCCAATTCCAAAAGCCTGGCAATCAAATCGGGAAAATCGTCTTCATGACAGGATTCATTGGCATCCACGATAAGCCTTGAATTTGGTGCCGCCTTGCGAATTGCTTCAATTCTGGGAATATCCCCCCTGCCACCGAGTTTGACCTTGAGAAGCGGTCGGTCCTTGTTGGCCAAGGTGTCCTGATACATGGCCTGGGGGGTCCCGAGGGAGATGGTGAAGGCGGTAATCAAGGGCTGCAACCTGCTTATTCCTGCAAGTTGCCAGACAGGTATGCTGCTTTTCTTGGCTTCCAGGTCCCATAAGGCACAATCAAGTGCATTTCTTGCTGCACCGGGACCAACGACATTTTGGAGTGTTTCACGATCAAACGGTAGATTGACGCCTTTTATTGTTTCAGAAACGGATTCCAGGGTTTCTCCGTAGCGTTTATAGGGTACACATTCGCCTCTGCCAATTATTCCCTCGTCTTCGATCTCTACAGTAAGAACATGGGCATGCAATCTTGAACCCCTAGAGATGGTGAATGGCTGATTAAGCTTGAAGGAGCTTTCTTTGATGGTAATTTTCATGTAGAAATGGAGTTAAATTGCCAGCAGTGAATCAACAATCTTGCCGACACCAAACCTTACAGGATCAGTTGTGGGCAATCCCATCCTCTGTTCAGTTTCATCCACCACTTTCCTGGCTTCACTTTCCTCCATGTTTCGGGTGTTCAAGGAGATGCCAGCAACCTTGCAATCGGGATTGACCACCTTAGCCATGGTCAGGGACAGATCCCTCAAGGCTTCCAGAGATGGTAACTTGTATCCGGGAAGACCGCGCATAAACTCTCGGGTCGGCTCATGGCACAGAATCAGTGCATCAGGCTGGCCCCCATGAATTATCGACAGGGTGACTCCGGAGTAGGAAGCATGGAACAACGATCCTTGACCCTCTATGAAGTCCCAGTGATCATCATCTTGGGCAGGGGATAAATATTCGATCGATCCTGCCATGAAATCAGCAACAACCGCATCCAGTGGGACACCATCTCCCTCAACCAGGATACCAGTCTGGCCAGTTGCCCTGAAGGCGGTCTTCATTCCTCGTGCCAACATTTCCTGATGTAGTGCCAAAGACACATACATCTTACCAACCGAAACATCGGTACCAACAGCGACACATCTTTTACCTGATCGCTTTTGACCATCCGCAATTGGATAATCCACATTTGGTTTGCGGACATCGAATAATTTTCTGCCGTGTTTCCGAGCCATATCTACCAGGTCTGGCTGATCATTCAAGAGGACATGCAGACCGGATGCCAGATCCATACCGGCTTCCAGTGCTTCCAGAAGATGGGGCTTCCATCCTTCGGAGATGACACCACCCCTGTTGGCCACACCAATGACCATGGTTTTGGCCCCCCTTTCAACAGCTTCGGCAATGGAGATTTCATCAATCCCCAAATCTGCGTTGCACCTCGCCAGTCGGATTTGACCTACAGCATACTGCGGCCGCCAATCATTAATACCGATTGCCACTTTGGCAGCAAGCCTGTCGTGAGCATCACCTAGAAATAACAAATATGGTTTTTTAATCATGGGTCACACCAATAATGAGAAGAAGAAAACAAAATCAAGCAAATACCACTCGTGAAGATAATTTTTCACGATAAAAATAAAACATACTCAAACCACAGAATCTTGTACCGGCCAAACGGCCAATCAAATTCTACAAATTACAACCAATCCCTCAGAATTGCCATCATACCTTTATTGGCTGGAGGCATGGGGTATTTTGACAAATCCTTGGGATGTACCCATTTCAGCTCGTTGCCCTCCATGGGAAAAGGAATGCCATGCCATTTTCGACAAACGAATAAAAGCAGAATCTGGTGAAAACCATCATATTCATGACTGGCAAAGGTCAAAGGTGCAAGACAGTTGGACCAGGTATCGATTCCCAGTTCCTCTTTCAGTTCCCTCAAAGCGGCACTTTCGGGTGTTTCGTCAGGCTCGACCTTGCCACCGGGAAATTCCCAAAAACCACCAAATGACTTGTCGGCAGGCCTACGGGCAAGCAACACTCGTCCGTCCGTATCCACCAGGGCAACTACAGAAGCCAGACCGATGTTCATGATCGGTAATCGGCATTGATGGAAATATAACCATGGGAAAAATCACAAGTCCAAAAGCTGGAACTCCCCTTGCCCAGACCCAAATCCACAGTGATCAGGATTTCCTGCCTTTTCATGTAGTCTTGACTCAATTCTTCCTTGTAGTTATCGGCCACCTGGCCATTTTCGGCAACAAGAATATTCCCAAATCTAATGGCTAACAAATCCCGATCTGCCTTGGCACCGGATTTACCTACTGCCATGACAACACGCCCCCAATTTGGATCCTCCCCTGAAATAGCCGTTTTGACCAAGGGAGAGTTAGCGATGGATTTGGCAATCTTTTTTGCATCAGAATTGTTTTCTGCTCCGACCACTGAAATTTCCACAAATTTGGTGGCTCCTTCCCCGTCTCTAGCAATTTGCTGTGCCAAGGACATCATTACGGATTGCAAACCCGCCTTGAATTTCCTGGCATCACTTTTTTCCCGGTCTACAATCTTTTTATTCCCGGCCAATCCGGTAGCAGCCACCATAAAAGTATCGGAGGTAGAGGTATCACCATCGACGGAAACCGAATTAAAAGTTATCTCGGTTAATTCGGAAACCATGGATTGAAGAGTGGCCTGATCAATATTGGCGTCTGTAAAGACATAGGCCAGCATGGTTGCCATGTCGGGCGCAATCATACCCGATCCCTTGGCAATCCCTGATATTGCAACCGGTTTATCGGAACAATCTACAACAGTTCCTGCACCCTTGGGAAAGGTATCGGTCGTCATGATTGCTTGACCGGCATCCTCCAGATTGTTTTCAGAAAGGTTGCTTTTTAGTTCAGCAAGGACCCTTATGATTTTCCCGAAAGCAAGAGGTTCTCCGATCACACCTGTGGATGCAGTAAACACATTGTTTTCATCAAGACCCAAAAATTTTGCCGTTTGAGTGGAAACCTCTCTCACGGCGTCCTCACCAGCCCGACCGGTAAAGGCATTGGCATTTCCCGAGTTGACAAGGATGGCTATTACTTCTGGTAGACTGTTTTCCGAATCAGCGATCTTATGGAGTTTCCTTTCGCAATCGATTACAGCAGCAGATCGGGTGGACGATTGGGTAAAAACGCCAGCCACCGCCGAAACCGGATTAATTGTAGCCAGCATGACATCAGTTCGCGAGTATTTTATTCCAGCTGTTGCTGTTGCCAATCTGACACCCTTGATCAAGGGTAGAACGGGAAACCCCTCGGGAGGTGCCAAAGGAGAAACTACATGTTTATCAGCCACAGACTTGTCCTTTATCTTAATACATTACACCAGAAATAGACCATATTTATATTTACAGACCCAATTTGGGAGGGGATATACTTAAATACCAATTTGTTTTTGCCAATCTTGGTTTAAACGATTTAATCTTCTATAAAACACTTTTCCCCATAAAACGGTAACTATCAGAGTTAATATCAACCCTGGTACTGGCGGTCCAATCCTTAGAAACAACAAAGGGAGGATGGATTTGTCTCCAAACCCAAGGGGCAGAGATTCAATCTAATGAAACTTACTATGCTTTAAGAACACATAGCGGTGATCGAGCCACTCAACAAACAAAACAGTACCAACGGCTTTCGTAACTCCGATTGAACAGTCAAAACGAGAATCCCTTGGAAGCATACGACAAGGTCGCGGACAAACTTGGAATTGGCGTCGTGATACAGATTCAGAATACATTTCTAGGCACTGTTATTTGATCCAAGGGCCCTACTAGAACAGGAGCGCTGGATACCATACCACTCCGATGATGCGATCAAAAATAATATAAAGAAATGTCCAAGTTCCCACTGCGCTAAGCAGAGCAACCCACCAAGCATATCGGGTCACCGTCAAGAAATAGAGGGCGATGAACATCGGAAGTGCGAAGAGTTGCCCGGCTGCAATAGTGACAAATACTATTCCCAGTAACCAAAGCCAAAGCTGGAAAACCCGGCCCAATTCGCTCTTATTCGGAAAGATATCTTCGCCATTTGTGAGCGTTTGCCGAAATCGCCAAATGCCGAGTAGTAATGCCGTCAGGGACATGAATACGGCGGGAACAAATGTAAGCATTGGTATGCGGCCCACGTCTGCGGCCCATGAGTAGGTGGGTGTCAATCCATAAATTGAAAACGCCAAAAGCAGCCCGACAGTAGCAAGCGACATCGTGGGGTCTAACCGCGGGGATTCAATGGCAATCTGGCTACTTTCCGCTTTTTGAGTATTCCTGCGAATGCCTACAGTGATCGAAACTAAGCAAAGCACGGCAATAATCAGGCAAGCCGGTCGGCTGAGCCAGGACAGACCTTCATATGCATGAGTAGTAATAAATAGGGCATTTTCCATGATCGGGCCTATTACAAACCCAAGAACCATTGGTGGTCGTGGAACGCCGCCTTTCTTCATCATATAGCCCACCACGCCGAAGACCATCAGTACGATCCAGTCACCAATGTTGCTGCTCGAAGTCCATGCACCTAAAAAAATGAACAGTGTTACCAGCGGCACAAGCAAGCGGCTGCGCAAGAATGTGATCAGTGAGAGTTTCCCGGCGATTAGCAAAAGAAGCAGTGCACCCACAAAATTGGCAATCGCCAGCGTCCACATCAGGGCGAAGGTGAAATCCAGTTTGACCGTAAGCATTTCCGGCCCAGGGGCAACACCCTGGATCATAAATGCGCCAAGAAGCACAGCCATTGATGGGCTGCCTGGGATGCCGAAGGCGACAGTTGGTATTAGGGCTCCTCCTTTCATTGCATTATTCGCTGTTTCCGGGGCAATGACACCACGTACATCACCCTTACCGAATGTTCCTTTGCTCTTTGAACTCTGTACCGCATGACCGTATGCCATCCAATCAACAATGGTACCGCCGAGTCCCGGCATCAGTCCGAAATATGCTCCAATAGCCGTCGAACGCAGAACCAGCCACCAGTTGCGGCAAGCATCTCTGACACCGGTCATCAACCCGCCTTTGACTTCCTCCCGCGGCACCGTCGAGATTGAACCACCTTGAACGGCGAGTTCAATCAGTTCCGGTAAAGCGAACAATCCAAGCACAACTGGAATCAGAGGCAAACCGTCAAGGAGGTATAGTGTGCCGAAAACGTAGCGTGGTAGAGCACCATTTTCGGCATACCCAACATATGAGAGTCCAAGCCCGGCGAGTGCAGCAATCAATCCTAGCAGAATTGAATTGCCAGAAAGCGTTCCCACAATCGTCATTCCGAATACACTTAACATGAAAATTTCAGGCTGAGCAAAGTAGAGAATTAGTGGCTTCACCAATGGAATCGACAAACCAAGCACAACAGCGCCGAGAATTCCACCAACGGCTGAAACCGTAAATGCGGCCCCAAAAGCCCGAGAAGCTTCACCTTTCATTGCCATCGGATGGCCATCGAGAATAGTGGCCTGTGAGGCTGATGTGCCTGGGATGCCGAACAGCACCGATGCGATTGTGTCGCTCGTGGTGGTTACAGCAAACATGCCAAGCAGGAGAGCAAGCGCAGGTACGGGCTCCAACACAAAAGTGAAGGGCAACATGATCGAAAATCCAACAAGACCTGATAACCCCGGTATCATGCCTAGTAGGAGGCCAATCAAGACGCCAAAGAGCAAATACCCAATGGCGGGCCAGGCAGTCACCTGCACCAGCCCGCTCAAGGCGGCTTCGAACATTTCATCACACTTATATCAAGCTAGTGAAGTTCCCGGCTCGTTGCCGGTACATCTTGGAGTCACTGTAGGAAATGATTACTCCGCACCGATTAGGTCGCTTACGACCGTCACTAATTCCGGGTTTAGATCGACGAGTTTCTGTATGTTGTCCTGAACCTTGGAAGCGTTTGTGAGCATTGGTGGTCCGCTGGTCATGGCCTCGTACTCTGCTATGAATTCCGGATCTGAAGAGAGCGAATCCCACGCCATACGCAAGGACGCAACCGCTTCGTCAGGTGTTCCCTTGGGAACAAATGATCCCCAAAGCATGGAGACCATCGCATTGTTAATCAGTGTCAGAGCATCATACTGAATTCCTGATGGCGGTTCGCCGTTGAATTTCTCAAAGACTTCATTAAAAGTCGGGATACCAGCCAGCCGACCGTCATTCACGTCATTGCCGTCGGAATCGACTACAGCAAAGTACCAGAGTGGTATTGCCAAACCAGGCTCTATCAAGTTCGGCCCAAATAGATTTCGGAGGCCAAGAATTGACGCACACGAAAATTGAGCCTCGTCCTGTAGAATTGCAGCATTGACCTTGGAAGCGGATACGTAGCCTGGTACATAATTATACTCAACTCCCAAGATGTCCAGTGCCAGACGCATCCTGACATCGGTCGATGACGTATTCCTGTAACCGGCCAAATTAAAAGCTCCTACCGTCTGAAGATCGTCCACTTTGCTGATGCCCGCCCCAGCATCTTTACGTATGACACATGTGGTTGGGAAACCAGTTCCTCCGAGCCAGACAAAATCAGAAAGTTCAAAGGATAACGCAGGGTCCGACAGCACCTGTTGCATTACGGGTATAGCGAATATGGCCACCGTCAGCCCATCGGCATCTACAACACTTCCCATGTGATTCGTTGCGGTTATTCCGCCTGCTCCAGGCATATTCTTGACAATTAGATTTGGGCTGCCGGCGATATGTTTTCCCATGTGCTTGGCAATCATCCGTGCCAAAATGTCGGTGGTACCACCTGCCCCGTAATTTACCAGAATTGTTATTTGCTTATCTTCGTAGTATTGCGCTTCAGCGGTTGCGGTAAAGGACAATAACGACGCCACTGTCGCAATTGCGATAAACATCTTTCTCAACATTAAATTATCTCCATGTCAATAATATTTTACTGTGGAACATTTTTTCTAAAATCAAATACATGTCAATAAGTTTGCACTTGAAGCCAGCAGATTTCGGACTGGTAGTCACAAAGTTACCCACTTTATAGTTAGGAACAAACTTCGACTTCTGCTGTCCTCAAGAAAATATTCTATAACGCTCACAACTTTACAGACTTTTGGAACATGCACTAAGTGATTTAGCCAATATGGTGAATTTCGAACCAATTGGAATTTTCCTTTAGCCGCCTGAGAAAGCAACGGTTTATCGATACTGTATGAACAATTCTTCCGATCTACCGTGGCAGCACACCGGACTCACTTAGGCATCAATCGTAGCTTTTTTCACTTGCTGTCTATGGCCTTGTATTCCCTTTTGAGTTTTCGACACGCACCGTGATGAGGTCGATGTCATGGTATTGACGATGCTGAACTTCTGAGGCCAAGTGGCGAAGCAGATGCAACGATATATCCCGTTCAGCGGGCCGTGAATCTCTGACGTCGTCAAGGAGCGCAATTCGATCTTCAATATTGCCTTCGCTCGATCGGGCGATAAATTCAAGCACCGCATCACCGCCTTCTATGTGGGCAGTGACTTTTAGGCTTCGGCTGAGAACTCGGTCATCCGTCTGATCTTCCAACAGAGTCAGCAGCGTCTCCTCTACCACTGCATCCAGTCGCATGAGCATTTTTTGTGTAAATCCACTGTCATTGCCGAACGCTGCAGCAAACTTTCGCAGCTCAGGAAGGCAGGACACCTTGAGGTGGGTTTCCAGCGAACGGCGGCGACCACCTGTGAATTCCAGCAAGATTGTCATAGCGATGGCCGTGATACCGCCAGCGGCCAATCCGTTGTTGAACAATCCCCCGGCAAACAGGGGAAGTTTGTCTGGTAGCAACAGTCCAAACTGACAGCTGGCTCCGATCCAAAATGACAGCCCAGTAATCAGCATGCGGCTATAGTTCAAACCGCCTGACACGACCAACTGCATTCCTGAGACGAACAATGTGGCCGTCATGATAACAAGATAGGCTGCGAGAACCGACGGCGGCAGCGCCAATACCAGTGCGGTAGCCTTTGGTACAAAGGCGAATGCCACGAGAGTTAATCCAAACGTCAACCCAATGGAACGTGAAGCCACTTGTGTATTTCTGATCAAAGCGACCGTTGTCGATCGAGTGGAATTCATTATCGTGCCGCCTAGGCCAGATAGGAGGTTAGCCAAGGCATCGGCTGCAACTGCACCCTGCACGGCCCGCAAATCAGGGGCTCGAGTTTTATGCCAAGAAACATCTTGTATGGCTAGTGCCGCGCTTATTGAGCGGATCGAACATGAAATCGAAACCAGCAAAAAAGCGGGAAGCAATCCCCAGAAGGAAGGCCCGAGATCAATACCGATTTTTGGCCATGCAGTGGAGGGTAACCCCAACCAACCCGCCTGTGCAATCATGTCCAGATCAATCAGACCATACGCTCCTGCAACCGCACCGCCGCTGCATATCCCAATGATCGGCGCCCACGGCCGCAGCCGCGCACTTCCTCGCAGTGAAATCACGACAATTACAGCAGTAGTGACTAGTGCGCATATCAGTCCCTCCGATTGTAAATGACCGGGTGAAGTCTCTGCTAATTTATCAGATACGATTGGAGCGATGGTCACCGGAATCAACATCAGTATGATGCCAGAGACTGTTGGAGTGATGATCCGCCTGAACATTGAAATCCGATAGGAAAATATAAACTGCAGAATCGCTGAAACAACAACGAGAGTCGCAAAAAGCGGGGCTCCCCCTGCAGCAAGTGCGTCGACTGTCACCGCAATTGCAGCAGCTGTCGATCCAGTACAGAGGACATAACCGGCACCGAATCGTTTGACTGGAAATGCCTGTAGCCCCGTGATCACTCCTGCAATGATCAGTGAAGCGAAAACAGCCCACGCCACAGTGGACTCATCCGCTCCTGCAGTCCGGAATGCAATGGTAGGCATGAGCACAATCCCGCCGAGGGACAAGAGTGTAAATTGCATGCCGAGGCCAAACGCCAGTGGCTTTGGTGGTTGTTCGTCAGCTTGGTAAAGGAGTTCCGAATTCCAGTCGGGTGTAGTTTTCTCTGCCATAAACGTGGTCGTAAATAAAAAGACAGGGACTGGTCAATGCCTATTCAAAGCAACCATCGAACGGAACAATCGGTGACTGCGTTTCTCTGTCCGGGAACAGAATGGATAGCATATCCCCGGCAGTCAACCGGGCAAAGCCTGCCTTGAACGTTCCATCACTCTCCACTTGGAAACGCATTCGCAGGTCATTGTGGGTGAAGACAAGCGGATCCCTTCGGCTCAACTCACCAAGGGTAGTGATTGCTTTGACAAATCGCATTGTGTCCCAATTATTTTATTTATATCTGAGGTACAAAAATATACAACATATGCATACTTAATCAAGGGTTTTCATGTTCCGGGTTGTAGGTAGACCTCAAGGCAATTCTTCAGCTGTTCACGGCAATCCTTTGGAGATCTGTATTGGGCACTTCGGGCATGCTTTTTCAGGGAATGAGATCCGGGATTGCCCCAGAAATGAAAGTTGTTGCATTATGGAAGGAAAAGGTGGAGATAACTTCGGTTCGTCATCGGGAGCGGGTTTCTCCTCTAGTTCGGACAGCAATTTCTTCGATGGATAATACCCCCTTGCCATAACGGAAATAGGTTCTGTTGACCAGAATCCCCTCGTCCGGCAGCGATGCAGCGTCGGAACGTGGGGTACCTTAACCTCCCAGATAGTTCACCAGGGTCGGAAAGTTGCCTTCGCTAGCCGCTTCAAGGGCTTCAATGTAGTCTGCCTTGTTCAGGGACGGGATAATCGGAGGAAATTCCCCCGACAAGCAGCAGGAATCAAATCAGAGTATTTTGCAAGCATCTTCAAAGGGAAGTCGTGGTGCTCTTTGAGGGAGGTTTTCACCGCTTCCATAACCAAGGTTGATTAAAAAATTGGATTTCCAGCTGATACCCTCAAAAAACAGTTTGTCAACCTGATCATTGTTGAAACCTGACATGGGCCCACAGTCCAATCCACACAACCTAGCTGCCAAAATGAAGAATCCTGCCTGCAGGTTTGCATTGCGATAGACAAATTGCAGAAATCCTTTTTCAGACATCTTTGAGAAAATTGGATCGCCAGCCATTGTTGGGGCCAACAGGTCAAGTTTATCGGGGAAATCCTTGTCAAACGCCATAATCGCTGTAACCGGTGCCGACTTGGTTTTATCAACATTCCCGGGGGATAAGGCTGTAAGCAGCTTTTCCCTTGCTTCCGGCGATTTTACGAAGGCTATGCGCATAGGACCAGTATTCCATGCAGTTGGAGCCATTCTTGACATGGAGTAGATTTTTTCGAGGAGATCATCGCTGACCGGCTGATCCTGAAAAAACTTATGAGACCGGGCTTCAAGAAATAATGTATCCAAAACTTTTCTGTCCATGATTTACCACTTTCCTAATAGCATTTTACTGTTTGGAGGGTTCAAGCCAATCTTGTTGATAGAGGACTCTCATCCATGAAATTCGTCAAATGGTGATTCATCCTTACGGACAAATGGAGCCTTATGTTGAGTAATTCCGGGTCATCCCAAAGATTTTGGGTTTCATCAGGATCATTATACAAATCATACAATTCACCCCATGACTGATTGGCATATATTGTATACCGCCATCGGGAATCAACCAGACTGCGTACCCTGGCAGGTTGATTAAACCCCAATTTGCTGGCTCCATCGTTGAATTCAACCATTACTTCGTTCCTGACCGCTTGGTTATCAAAAATCGTTGGGAGTAGATTTTTACCCTGAATGCCATTATAGGGTTGGAACCCTGCACGATCGAGAATGGTAGCAGACAGATCGATGGTTGAGCCAAGTTGCTCCGTAACCCGCGCCTCTCTTGATTCGGGGTCCGACCAGATCATGGGTATCTGGGTAATGCTCTTGAAGGGCATAAGACCTTTCAGAACAAAGTTGAAATCACCAAGATAGTCCCCGTGATCTGAATTGAAGCAAATCACCGTATTATCATATTGACCATTGGCCTTAAGCGCCCTTACGACTCTTCCCACGGCGTCATCAATGCAGGAAACCATACCGGAGGTAAGGGCCTTGATTTCCCTGACCGAACGATCGTCTACCATGGAAACCGTTTGTCGGGTCAATTGACCCCCTCCCGCATGATAGTTGTTCTGAAGCCATTGCATGGGTGGTGTTGGGTTTTTGTGGGCTGAGAACGGCAAATCAACGTCAAATTCATCAGGCGAATACATTCCCCAGTATTTACCTGGAGGATTGAAAGGGTGATGAGGGTCAGGAAAACTTACAAAGGCAAAAAAAGGGCTTTCGGATTGGCATTGTTTATCCAAAAAGGTTATGGCACGATCTGCAATCCAGGAAGTTGGATAGAGATGTTCTGGAACCGGTGTTCGATATGCCTGCAGACAGGTGTAATTGTGTGGAAGTTGATTTACCGGATCGTAATAATTCTCCCAATCGGGTACATTGGACCTGAACCAATGCTGGTAATCTCCACCAAGCCTGTCACCATGTAAAGTTGTTACTTCAACTTGATCAAATCCATAATAGGGTGTATCAATATGTGCACCACCCTCACAGGATTCCGGATCCGTCTCTTCCTGATAAATTGCATCATTGGTTTCCTTCCATGCTTCTTGTACCAGACGATTGGAATTCTCTTCCCTTTCCTGAACGGGTGGGAGATTTACCATTGGTTGCAAATGGCATTTGCCAAAGGCGGCAGTTTCATATCCCCCTGCACGCAGAACATCCACGAAAGTATTGGCACCCAGGGGCAAAAAACATCCATTGTATCTTAATCCATGCACACTTGGCATCCGGCCGGTCATGAAGCTTGCCCGGTTGGGCATGCATATCGGTGAGGCAACAAAAAACCTATCAAATCTGGTACCCTTGTCTGCAATGGAATCAATATGAGGGGTTTTTACAACTGGATGGCCGTAACATCCCAACCAGTCCCACCTTTGCTGATCAGTCATGAAAAACAGGAAATTTGGACGGGACATGATCTACCCCAATTGTTCAATATGGCATGGGATGTGCCTTGTTGGCCATATCAATATCCTCAAGACATACATCAGGGAGGGTGAGTTGAGTGGATTTAAGTAGGTAGGCCAGTTGGTCACTGGTCGTAGCTCCGAAAATTGCCGAAGCCATGAAATATCTATATCGACACCATGCGAGGGCCATTAGGGGAAGATCCATGCCATATTTTTTGGCGATATCGTTATAGGCTTCGATTGCCGCCCAAACATTGGGTGTTGCCCGTCCACCAAGCGTAGCCTGCAAGGACATTCTAGAACCTTTTGGAATAGTGGTTCCACCATGATATTTACCGGTTAACAGCCCAGTGGCCAAGGGAGAATAGGCAAGCAAACCAACTTTTTCGTTATGGGCCAATTCCCCCAGGTCCAAATCGAAAAGTCTACATAGCAGACTGTATTCGTTCTGAAGGATTTCCATCCGGGGTAATCCTTTTTCCTTGGCAATTCTATGCCATTGGGAGGTTCCCCAGGCGCTTTCATTGGATAGCCCCACATACCGAATTTTTCCTTCCTTGACCAAACCGTCAAGACTGGTCAACACTTCCTCCATATTCTCCAGAGTTTCTTCCCTGTTTTGACTGGTTGGGTTAAAGGTCCAGTTTTGTCTGAACATATAGGAACCCCGGTTGGGCCAATGGAGCTGATAAAGATCAATATAATCTGTTTGCAGTAGTCTCAGGGAGGCTTCAACGGCTTTCGGGATGGTTTTACTGGAAATGATCGCACCATTCCGGATCAGCTTCATTCCCTCACCGGCAACTTTGGTTGCAACCAATACTTTTGATCTTTTGCCGGATTTTTGCAGCCAATTGCCAATAATTCTCTCTGAATCCCCCTGTGTTTCCGTGCTTATCGGGTTAACGGGATACAATTCAGCAGTGTCGAAAATATTGATACCTGTATCCACTGCAAGATCCATTTGCCGAAAAGCATCTTCCTCCGGTGTTTGGGTGCCAAAAGTCATGGTACCCAGGCACAATTCACTTATGAATTGGTCTGTTTGCCCCATTCTGTTAAATTTCATATCATTTCCTATACGTTTGTTGCATCGGACCAGCACACACAGTTGGTCCTTGTTCCATTGAAAAAAGCGGGAATTCGAAAACGTCCAGACACTCAGTTATCAACAGAGCAAAATTCCCAAACGCCTAAATATCAGATTAGATGATCTTGTTAAAGACTGTAATCTTTAAAGTATTGACAGTAATCTTAAGAATTAGATGAAAATGTGGTATGTGCGGAAATTGCACATACCAATCACCAGAGGGCTTTAACAAGGTAAACACAATCAGTTAAATATTAAAATCTTGATGCAATTATAACTGTTGGCTAACGTGTCATTTCCGTATTTGGGCTACCCAGATTATAAAGGAATACATCATAAAAGGCTTTGCCATGGATGATGAGTGGCTAAAAATTGGCCGGCATTTTGGTAAAAATTACTTCCAAGAATTGGCTCTTAGTCCAAAATGATGGGTAATGCACCTTTGATTTTCCAATACAATGCTCAGGAACTCCATTCTCAAGTTAGTAGGTTTTAACTTACCAAAACTTCCAAAATCTATCCTTGTCGGAATCCTTATCATGTTTGTATCTACCCCTGGAATGCTTGTTAAACCGATCTCCTTTTCTACCATGCCAGAAACCCTTTTGCATTCGTTCAGCAACTACGGCTCGTTCTTCGGGGGTCATATTTGCGATTTGGGTTGAGAGCAGGGAGTGGGCTGTTTCCATTCTGTTCAGTGATAGTTGTCTTTGATTGGCAAAATGATCATCAAGAGCTTCTTTGTCAAAACTATCGGATGATAATATTGATATGAGGGATTCGAATTCCTGTTGTGCATCACGCAGTATTTCATCCATACTGTCTTTGCGATTGGCCAACTGGAGTCGGAGCTGGTCCCGGTCGATTTTATCAAGGGATCCTGAAAAACCACCCAATCCAACGGAACCGAAATACTGATGTATGGGTACTGGTCCATAAACAAACCATTTATAGGCTGCACCGATGGCAAGACCGACAATGATCATGTTCAAACAAAGAGAAATGACCAACAGGATTTTAACCCACAAGGGAGTTTTAAATTTAACTTTTTCCATATTCAGAATTTCTATCTATGGGTTCTCCAAACAGATTGGATGGAAACCAATCAAAAACAAACCAGCAAGGTTACAGATACAATATCCTTGACACTTATACGGAATAGGAATGTAATTCCGTTGAAAAAGCAAAATGAATTTGTTCGGAAGTTAACGAGCTTACTGGGAATCTACGAGTAAGGGGGTGGTTCAACCTTTGTAACAATTATTATTATGCCATTCGAGCAAACCAGTATCTGGAGGAATTCGACCATTTTCGCTCGGTACAAAGATGTTCTTGCCATGCAAGGCATAATAATCCCTGCCATTTTCGAATTCTTGTCGAATTCGGTGGCTGACTTCAAATTTGTAGTCAGAACTTACGGTCACATACCCACTGTCGAACAATTTGTGTATATCGCTTCGGAACAATATTCCATTGGAAGGCTCATGTTTCCCACCCAGGTTATACGGTTTGATGTGTGCTGCTTCCAGTACAGGAAGGGTTTTTTCATTTGTTATGGCACATCTATTGTTGTAATTTGTTCTTATCAATGAACGAAAACCGCCTTGACCAAGCCGGGGGAGAATCAATTGAGGTGGTCCATAACGTATCTGCCCATCTTCTGGTTCTGTCAAAAGTAATGGCTGTACTTCATGCCACAATGTTAAACCCAAGTCATTGGCAGTGTCATAATTTTTACCTACTACTGTAGGGGCTTTCCAATCCTGTGGTGGGCTTAAATAATTTTCCTCATCCAGAAAAAAAGGATCGGAAAGTATTGTACACCCAATTTCAAAGGAATCCGAGCTTGTTCTGGTGCGTAATTTGCTTACCATATTATACATTTTATCAGCAGAATCGGCCCCATTTCCATATCCAAAGGTATCCCAGGCCAATTTCCAGGGCAGTTTTAGAAAATTTGAAAAAATACCGCCTCCGGCAATTTTGTTGACTGGTGCCTTGAGTTTGAAGAGCACGAGTTCACCTACTGTATGGTTTGTGAATGATTTTCCTGAGGGATTCCAAAAATTTACCTTACTCAGACCATGGTCACCTCTCAGATGCTCATTCCGCAGGAATTCAAACCAGCTAATGTCTGTTACCATAACCGAGATTTTTAACATCGTTTTTTACTTATGCTGTTATTGAATAGGGTAAACATTCAAATAAAATTCAAAGATGTATACTATTCGATATTAAGGGATTTCAACTCTTGCTCAAGATACTTGATATCCGAAGGGTTGTTGAGTTCCCAAAAATTTCTTCCATGGGCCTCAACTTCAACGCAGGTAATGGGCACGCCACCTTCGATAAACCTAAGCTGTTCCAAACCTTCCTGTAATTCCAACCTGCCGGTTTCGGTGCTGGAGTACCACTTCAGTGCTTCCCTCGTATAGCCATAAATGCCAACGTGGTGAAAAACTGGTGTCAAGTTCTCGGCTGGATATTGCTGGCCACACCAAGGAATTACCTCCTTAGAAAAATAAAGGGCATTGCCTCCATGTCCAAAAACTACTGTGGTGGCACCAACACGACCCTTTTCCCTATCCCTCTGGAATCTGGAGAGAATTTCACCATCGCACCTCAAGACAGGCGTTACAACCTGTGGATGGTCGCTACCACTCAAGGCATCGATCAGGCTTTCAATAAACTCAGGCGGGCTGAGAGGAGCATCTCCCTGTACATTGATGACAAAGTCATATTGTTCATCCAGTTTCGGAAGTGCTTCGGCACATCTCTCCGTTCCATTTTTACAATTCGATGAAGTGATAAGGGTTTTTCCGCCAAATGACTGGACTTCATCGACAATTCGTTGATCATCGGTAGCTACGACAACAAGGTCGGCTCCCTTGACCTTTGACGCAGCTTCCCAGGTTCGGTGAACAAGTGATTTCCCTAGGCCCGTGGAACCTTTCAATGGTGCAAGGGGTTTGCCGGGGAATCGGCTTGAGGCATATCTTGCGGGAATAATGATAGCTACATGCAATGGATCGGTATTCCTTCCGCTACGGCAAGAAAAGGGGGATTCCAATAATTGTCCTTGCCATAAATGAAATTGTTGCATGAGGGGAGTTCAATCATGGATCCTCCACTGGCCAAAAGAAGTGCGTGTCCTGCTGCAGTGTCCCATTCCTTGGTCGGACGAAACCTTGGATAAATATCCCCTTTGCCTACGGACAGCATGGCAAATTTTATCGAGGATGAAACACATTCTGTATGGTAAGCGCCATAGTCCTTGAGCAAAAGTTCTTCTTTTTCAGTTGAAAAGGCCTTTGAAAGAAGCACCCTGTAGGCGTGATTATCCCCTTGGGGGGTACCAGCGTTTGACTCTAAAGGCTCAAAATGGTTATCGTTTCCAAAGCAACGACCAATGAAAACACCTTCTCCTGGGACATTGAAATACATTTGGTCCAAGGCCGGAGCAGCCAATATTCCTACCTTTGGAACTCCATCCTCCACTAGAGCTATGTTTACGGTGAATTCATCCTCACCTCTTAAAAAGACCCTGGTACCATCAAGAGGATCAATGATAAAAAACCGGTCGTATTTCCTCGAATGACTTTCAGGAATTTCCTCGCTGACTATCGGTATGGTGGGAAAGGATTTTTGCAACCCCTCAACAATGATCTCATTGGCCTGAAAATCGGCAGAAGAAACCGGGCTGTTATCACTCTTGTAACTAACATCGATGGAATTGCCGTCCCGCAATTCATTGATTCTTTCACTTGCCCTCGCGGCCAGTGTGACAATTTCATCCAACTGTTGTCTCGAAATCATGAGCGATCCCGATTTGAGGGTATATTTTTGGACTTGCTGTAAAACCCTGGCATCGCCTGTTCTCTTTTCTTCTCAAGAAACCACTCGAAGTGTTAAATTTATTCTACCTGATTGCCTCAACAAGTTGGAAGTACCAAATTTTATTCGATCTATACCATGATAGCACAATCGGGCATCACCTCCCATAATCACAACATCCCCTGAATGCAACCAAAATGATTCGGTTTTACCTCCTCGATATGTATTACCGATTCTGAAAAGGGCTTCATCACCCAATGAAATGGATAATACGGGCCAAGACAAATCCTTTTCGTCTCGATCCTGGTGAAGACCCATTTTTGCATTGGCCTCATAATAGTTTATCAGGCACGTGTCGGGATCTTTTTCCCTGGAAACCAGATTTTGCCAGATTTCCAGCACCAAGGGGGAAATCGGGGGCCAGAGGTTGCCATCTGGCTGCAGGGGTTCATAACGGTATCCACGCTGGTCACTAAACCAGCCACAATTTCCGGCAGAGGTCATTTTCACCGACATTTTCTTACCTGTGGGGGTTCGCATGGTGTTAAATGGTGCCTGACGGACGATTTCCCTTATAGATTCGACCAGTTCCATCTGTTTGTCAAGAGACAGGAAGTTCCTGTGGACAATAAATCCGCGCTTAACTTCAGTCGTGGAAATCATTGCAAGGCAAAACCTTCGTTGTGGTCAGTCAATCTTCCTAAACTAGATGAAACTTCAGCAAAAGTACACCTTGTTACCCATCAATTGATGAAAAACTGCGAAGCAATAGGCTGAAAGGCGGCTCCAATTGCCCCCGCCCTTGAACCCAAGGTTCCCTCTTCGGCTTTTGGTGGTACTATACCCCTCGTATCCACCTTGAGTATCCAATCGTTTATGGAATCTACCAACTTGCTTCTGATATAGTCGGGAAAGTTGCCATCAATGATGATGTTTGGCACATCAACAATCGCTGAAACTGCCACTGAGGCAATGGCAATTCCCTTAGCAGTATCTTCAATCCATTTGCTGACGATCGTCTCTTGCTCGTACCATATTTTGCTGAATTTATCATGTAACACCTGTTGACCAGTGTACTCCTGCAACATCTTCTCCAGTACATAAATTGATGATTTCTGGATCAATTGGGTTGACGAACCATTGGGAAGAGAAACGGGTATGGTTCCAAAGGCACCTGCGTTGTTATTATGACCGAGAACCAATTTCCCATCAAGTACCAAACCACCACCAATGAAGGTATCAACAAAAAAGTAACCAAATGAATTTCTAACACTGCCCTGACCAAAGACGAGTTCACCATTACAAGCCATGGTTCCATCATTGGCACTGATCGCGGGAAGTGAAGTTATGCCAGAAATTTCCCCGTTCAGGTCAAAATCCTTCCAGCTATTCATTTCCTCCCTGGGTACTCCAATTACATCACTCCATTTCCAAAGCTCGAAGGGAACAGCTATACCAATACCAATGATTCGGGAATGCAAGGATGATGATATTTCATTTTGAATGTCGTTAATAATGTTACGTACAAACTGTAGAACCCTTTCAGGTGTCGGGAAGGTGTAATATATACTTCTTTCGGTACGGATCTGACCCAAGAAGTCCACCAGAACCAATTCAGCATACCTGCGTCCTATTAAAAGACCAAAGGCAAAGGCTCCATCCGGGTTGAGGCTGATGGGAAGGTAAGGCTTGCCAACATTCCCCTTGACAGGTTTTCCCTTGATGATGAGGTCAGCATCCTCAAGCTTTCTTGTGATTACCGATGAGGTTTGCGCCGAAAATGATGTCAATTGGGCAATTTTGGAACTTGGAATATTCCCCGTTTTCCAAATCAGGGAAAGAATCAGCCTTTCATTATGGTTTCGGATGCTGGATGAATCCATTCCCTGATAAATGAAGGAGTTTGTAAGTTTCTCGGTTTCCAATATTAAAAAAGAAATTTATGATAAAAAAAAATTAGTAAACAAGGTTTATTTATTATTGACATTTTATTTTTTATACAATAAACATCTCAATTCTACAATCAAAATCTACTGAAATCATTCAGTAGATTACTTGATATCCAATAGGAGGAAAAATGAAAAAACTTCTCACTACAGTGGCAATTTCAGTTTCATTGATATCTGGAGCAGGTTCAGTTTCAGCCATGGACATTTCTGCTTGCTTGATAACCAAGACCGAAACCAACCCATTCTTTGTGAAAATGAGGGAGGGTGCTAGTGCCAAGGCGGAAGAAATGGGAATCACGCTCAGAAGTTATGCCGGTAAAATCGACGGTGACCATGAGGCTCAGGTTGCTGCAATCGAGACCTGCATTGCTGATGGTGCAAAGGGAATTCTGATCACTGCTTCAGATACAGCGTCCATCGTGTCATCCGTAACCCAGGCCAGGGAAGCCGGATTGCTCGTCATTGCCCTTGATACACCACTTGATCCGATTGATGCTGCTGATGCCACTTTCGCCACAGATAACTTTCTTGCTGGTGAACTGATCGGTAAATGGGCTGCCGCATCCTTGGGTGCTGATGCTGCCAATGCCAAGATCGGCATGCTTGATCTCGCCGTTAGCCAGCCTACTGTAGGTGTTCTGCGAGACCAGGGTTTCATGCAGGGTTTTGGAATTGATTTGGCTGATCCCAACAAGTGGGGTGATGAAAATGATTCGCGCATCGTAGGTCATGATGTTACAGCCGGTAACGAAGAAGGCGGTCGCCGGGCAATGGAAAACCTGCTGGCAATTGATCCCATGATCAACGTTGTGTACACAATCAATGAACCCGCTGCGGCTGGTGCTTATGAAGCCCTGAAGGCTATCGGACGTGAAAATGACGTACTGATTGTTTCCGTTGATGGCGGATGTCCAGGTGTCCAGAACATCAAGGATGGTGTCATTGGTGCCACTTCTCAACAATACCCATTGCTGATGGCTTCACTTGGTATCGAGGCCATTGCTGCATGGGCTGCTGATGGAACCAAACCGGAAAATACACCGGGTAAAAATTTCTATGATACCGGTGTTTCCTTGGTAACCGATCAGCCTGCTGATGGTGTGGACAGTATTGATACTGATGAAGGAATGGCCCTCTGCTGGGGTTGATTCTGTTAAAGAATTGATTTAAAGTGTTTGATCTGAGGGCAGTTTTTACTGTCCTCGGATTTTTATTATAAAGTCCCATAGTCCCATCTAAGCAGCAGGGCAAAAGCAATATGGTAGAAAATGCAACTGATGAAACCCATCCAGAGGTAGAATCGGACCATAACAGTCTAATTCGAAAATTTCACCATTTACTGCATCAGACACCAGCATTGGTACCACTGATTGTCCTTTCGGTATCCATTCTGGTTTTTGGCCTTTTGCTGGGACCCAAATTCTTTTCGCCCTTTGCCCTTACCCTGATCCTCCAGCAGGTTCAGATAGTCGGTATCGTCGGTGCAGCCCAAACATTGGTCATACTTACTGCAGGGATTGATTTGAGTGTTGGGGCAATCATGGTTTTCAGTTCCGTCATCATGGGACAATTTACCTTTCGATATGGCCTTCCACCCGCTATAGCAGTGGCCTGTGGCTTACTTTGCGGTTCCTTGATTGGTTATATCAATGGCTGGTTGGTGGCCAAAATGAAACTTCCGCCATTCATTGTAACACTTGGCATGTGGCAAATTGCCTTGGCAGCAAACTTTCTCTATTCAGCCAATGAAACGATACGAAGTCAGGAAATTGCGGCAGAGGCTCCATTGCTGCAACTCTTCGGTTACAAGTTCAATATAGGGGGAGCTGTCTTCACTGTGGGTGTCATCTTCATGGTATTTCTTGTTCTCTTTCTGGCTTATGTTTTGCGACATACTGCCTGGGGAAGGCATGTTTATGCGGTGGGAGATGATCGAGAAGCAGCAGCTTTGTCTGGGGTCAATGTAAATTTCACACTTATCTCGGTATATACAATAGCAGGCTTGATCTGTGCCTTTGCAGGTTGGGCCCTGATCGGAAGAATCGGTTCGGTATCCCCTACTTCTGGGCAGTTGGCCAATATCGAGAGCATCACTGCCGTGGTGATTGGAGGAATATCTCTTTTTGGTGGCCGGGGTTCGATTTTAGGTATGTTTTTTGGAGCTCTTATCGTTGGAGTGTTTTCCTTGGGTCTCCGATTGATGGGTGCTGATGCCCAATGGACCTACTTGATGATAGGCATGCTGATTATTATTGCCGTGGCCCTAGACCAGTGGATTAGAAAGGTGGCATCCTGATGGAACCCATATTAGAAGCTCGGGGATTGGTCAAGAGATTTGGTCGGGTAACTGCACTGGATAATTGTGATTTTGAACTGTATCCAGGTGAAATACTTGGAGTCATCGGGGACAATGGTGCTGGCAAGTCAACCCTCATCAAATCCCTGTCGGGTGCTGAAATCCCTGATGAGGGGGAGGTTTTGCTTGAGGGAGAGACGGTAAATTTCTCATCCCCCATCGATGCTCGGAAAGCAGGTATCGAAACGGTTTACCAAACCTTGGCCATGTCACCCGCCTTGGCTATTGCCGACAATATGTTCATGGGCAGGGAAATTCGCAAGAAGGGACTGATCGGGCAATTGTTTCGAAAACTCGATCATGCCAAAATGCAGAAAATTGCCCATCAAAAACTAACAGATCTGGGAATCATGACCATCCAGAATATCAACCAGGCAGTTGAAACACTTTCCGGGGGACAAAGACAGGGTGTTGCCGTGGCCCGGGCCGCAGCCTTTGGTTCGAAGGTGATAATCATGGATGAACCTACGGCTGCTCTTGGTGTGAAGGAAAGCAGACGTGTCCTCGATCTGATACTGGATGTCAAATCCCGGGGAATTCCAATCATATTGATTTCTCACAACATGCCTCATGTCTTCGAGGTTTCCGACCGCATTCATATCCACCGGCTTGGCCGGCGTTTATGTGTTATCAAGCCAGATGATTTTTCCATGTCGGACGCGGTTGCCTTCATGACAGGAGCCAAGAAGCCGCCGTCAGAATTTGTCGGCACTGCCTGATATTCCATTTACAGTATCCGTTACTGCTCACAAATTATCCACAGTAAGGCATTTCTTGGTTACGACCATCTTCTTCAACGGATAATTATGGTGGTGGTCAAATAGCTATATTATATACGGCTTTGATATTTTTTTCTAATCACCATTCGCATTTTGGGGCACATGCCTAAATGCATAATCCCTACCTCCTATCAATGAGGGTATTTGCTTGCGAGACGAGTCGACAAGAGTAAGATCAAGGGTATAATTTGCCTGGCAAGGCTCTTTGCCGCCCAAATCCGCTATCACATCCCCCCATGGATTCACGATCATGGAATGACCATACGATGTTCGGCCATCATCATGATCACCAACCTGAGCAGCGGCGATGACCCATGTGCCGTTTTCTATGGCACGGGCCCTCAACAGTACTTCCCAATGAGCCTTGCCGGTTGGAACGGTAAATGCCGATGGTATGAATATGACAGAAGCCCCCTTTTGACAATACTCTCGATAAATTCCCGGAAATCTCAAATCATAACAGATGCTCATACCCCAGGATCCCCAGGGAGTGTCAACCAATACTGCAACATCTCCTGCAGCATAACGTTGGGATTCACCAATTGCCTTCCTACCCTCTAGAAAAACATCAAACAAATGGATCTTGTTGTAAGAGGCCAGGATTTTACCCTGCGGTGTAATCAGTACCGAACAGTTGTAGTATTTGTCTCCCTCACTTACAGGTGTGGAACCAATATGGAACCACTTGCCGGATTCCCCGGCAAGATCTTGGCAGGTTATGATAAAAGGATCATTTTCAACAGTGGTAATCGATTTCCGTGCTTTCGAAAAATTTTTGTTCATCAGCCCCGATACTTCAGGCAGGGCAATGAGGTCCGAATTACCAGACTTTTGTACAATCCGCTTGACCAGCTCGATATTTCCCTGATGGTTGTCAGTGGAACACATCTGTACCAAAGTCACATCTAATTTCATCGCTACCGATCAAGAATTAACAATAGATTAGTGCCATCGACACCCCTCATGGTGAAGATACCCAAATTCATCCTGTAAACAAGGATAATTATTCCTTTGATTGCAAATCCAGGGATATCGCTTTTGTGTTAATTATCACAATAAACCTTCACGCCCCCTTGTTTTTTTCAAATTGTTTCATGGTCGGATGAAAATGACTCTGGATTCTTGGGAGAATCCTCCCATTTCCCTTTCCAAGCAAATATAATTTTCAGACAGCCTTGGGTAATACCTCTCCGCGACAGGTTTCTTAATGAATTTATACCTATCCAACTAACGAATGACTCATGTATTTAGATGCAAAATACATGTTGTTATGCTAGAATACCCCTATAATCCGAAATAAGATGGTTTGGTTTATTAGAAACATAATAGCAAACATCGGTTATTCGTTAGTTGGATTGTTAAAAGTTGCCTGACCTTGCTTGATCCTACTCATGTCACGAGTGGTCAAGTGGTCGAAAGCAGCGTCTTTGCCACGAACAAAGACTTTTTTCAAGGGTGACATATCAAACATACCGACATTCTCTCGTATGGCATCGTGTTAGTCATTACGATCGGTATCATAAGTCCAGGCAGTTCCCCATACCATTCCAATCTTCAAGACCGAATCCAAGTGCCTGATAGCTTGAGGCTAGGGCTGATGTACGGCTAAGTTCTTCGGTCATTATATTCCTCCTGTCAATACCATTCGTCTGGCATTTCTGATTTACGTAAAGTTACGAATTCCTCTAATTGTGTTTTGATCGTTTCTTTTATTTCTGGTGGTTTATAGTGTGCAATCATTTCTTTCCAAACCCTATTGGCGAGGTCGGTTGCGGTTAAACCCCCATTTTCCTTCCAAGTTTCGTAAGGACCGGTATCAGGTATAAGAGATTCATAATTCGCTGTTGTATAATGGGCCAAGGTGTGACTTGTTGACAGAAAATTTTGCCCAGGACTAATTTCCAGATAACTTTCTTTTGATAGGTCGTCCGGGGCAACTCTCATTCCCTGTAACATGCGTAGGATTGAACCACAATTATCCACATCCAGGATAAACTTTTCGTAGGACATGGTAAGCCCACCTTCAAGCCAACCAGCCGCATGCCAGACTTGGTGTGTTCCCGATAATACCGTGGACCACATCGCATTCGTACTATCAGCCTGGGCCAGTGCATCTGCTGTGTTGGCCGCTGTTATTTGCCCACCACCAGAACGGGTAGGAACCCCAAGGCGTTTGCCAAGTTGGGACAAGGCCATGGTCACCAGATTAGCCTCTGGTGTTCCAAAAGTGAGTGAACCAGTACGCAAATTCATGGTTGAATGAAAGCTGCCAAATACCACTGGACAACCAGGTCGAACAAGCTGTGTCAGGGCAATTCCGGCAATGGCCTCGGCATAAGTCTGGGCAGCAATTGCAGCAGGGGTTACCGGTCCCATTGCTCCACCAAAGATTGCTGGAGAGACGCACACACATTGATTGGCCTGTGCATAAATGCGCAATGAAGCGGACATGGTATGATCAAAGACAAAGGGTGAATTTATGTTGATGTTACCCTGGATGACAGCATTAGCCTGCATGAATTCCTTGCCAAATACCATTTCGGCCATGGTCAGGGTATCCCTCGCCCGCTCGGGAGCAGTTACCGCCCCCATAAATGGTTTGCTGGATAGACAAAGATGGGCAAGTGTCATATCCAAATGACGCTTATTGACCGGTATATCAACGGGTTCAACAACAGTACCGCCGGAATGATGCAAATAGGGAGTTGCATAACTCAACTTGACAAAATTCCTGAAATCCTCAAGCGTGGCATACCTTCGCCCCTGATCCAGGTCGGTTACAAATGGTGAACCATATCCAGGCATGAATACGATGCTGTTACCTCCCAAGTGAACTGTATGGGCAGGATTTCTTGCATGCAGGTCAAACTCTGTTGGTGCCGTTTTACAAAGATCACGGGCCAGACCTGCTTCAAAACGTACCAGATTATAGTCAATCGTTGCCCCCGCATCCCGAAATAGCTCTTTGGCCACTTCATCACCACGGAACTCCATACCCACATTCTCAAGCAACCAATCGGCATGTTTTTCCATTTCTACCAGCTCTGACTCCTCAAGGAGGTCATAGGTTGGTATCAATCGTTGCCGGTAAATTGGGGTGGGATTATATGCTTGAACCGAAACACCACGTTTTTGCCTCCCCTTATGTCTTTGCTTACCCTTGGTTCGGGCTGAAAAATTTGATGTATCACCTTGCGCAACGTTCAATTTGTTTTACCTCAAAAGTAAATACATTTTTCACTTACTTTAACTTAAATATTTATAGATTTGACTGTTTAAAAGCGATTATTTTTGACTTGTGTGTTTAATTTATTTATACACAAAGGTATGCCTTTCAGAACATATAACGACTTGAGAAATTTTGTTTTCGTTGCTCGTTATTCGAGTTTCTCAGATGCGGCCAATCGGCTTTGTCTCACAAGGGGAGCATTGAGCCAGCAAATGAAGCGACTTGAAGCGGAACTAGGATTTGAGCTTTTCAGGAGAAGCCCGAGGGGTATTGAGCTTACGGTTAATGGTCGGGAGCTTTTGGCGATTGCCGAGCAATCCTTTGCCCGGATTGAAACGAAAATAGCACAACTTTCCTCAGTCAAGGATTACAGTCTAACAATTGGTGTGACCACCTATTTCGCTTCTCGCTGGCTGTCTCCGCGATTGATGGAATTCATGCGCAGGCATCCTCAAATTAGGTTGCGAATCCAGCCCATGGTTGATCTTATCAATTTCACCGATGAGGATATTGATATAGCCATACGGTGGGGTAATGGAAAATGGCAGGACCGCCAGATTGAGGAGTTGTTCATCTGTCCGGCCTGGCCAACTGGAAATCAGGCTTCCTATGAAGCAGTAAAAAGGAAGGGTGTTGAAAAAGCCTTTGCCAACTTCACCCTGTTGCGCGATCGTGAGGACAGCAATGTTTGGAGTGAGTGGTTTTTGGCAGCAGATCTGGACGAGACCATTCGTCTTGATACCCTGACAATATTGGACCCCAATGTAAGGGTGCAAGCCGTATCCGACGGACAAGGCATCGCCCTTAACGATGACCTCGTCAAAGATGAGATTGAAAATGGGAAGTTGTATCGCTTGAGTCCAGTTGCCTTGAACTCATATGGCTACTTTTTGGCTTACAACGAAGCCAACATTCAGAAACCTGAAGTCGTGCATTTTATCAACTGGATAAAATCAGCTTAGCCCACGAAATCACTAGAATGAATTTGGCACATAGAAAATTGAAAAATTCAGAATTCTCCCAATATTTTTGAATGCTGAAACCTTGCTCCTAAACTCTGGGGTTACACGATTTTGAGTATTCCCATGGTACGGGGGTTTGATCAATGATGCCGACATTGCACGTGTTGCTGGACTAAACCCCGTGACATCTCGTAATTATAAAACGCTCTTGAAAATGCTGTTCCTTACATTTGAATGCACGCCATGGTATCGAAATATTGGCAAGCGCCTCGTCAAGTCACCAAAGGGTTATATGTCCGACACGTTGTTGCTCTGTCATCTACTGCAATATGAATTAAGGATCTTGAAGCAAATTGACCGGAGCTTTATGGCAATGTTCTTGAAAATTTTGTGTCAACAGAACTACTCAAACTAATGACATTCCGCGATGACAAAATGGATTTGTTCCATTTTAGAACCGGCGATAACAAAGAAGTTGATTTTGTTTTAGAAAAACCAAATGGACAGTTAACAGCTGTTGAAGTGAAGAGGAGTGACAATGTCTCAAAATCAGACTTCAAGGGATTATAAGAACTGCAACGCATTACAGGTAATGATTTTGTCTGCGGCGTTGTTCTTTATCGCGGTAAAGATGTTGTGCCTTTCGGACAAAATCTATGGGTTGTTCCAATCAGTAATTTATGGCTTTAATCAATAAATTTTTACAATTTCGTGATATCCAGAAAGCGCATTCGATCCGAAGGAATTGAAAGGTGTATTTGCTTACCAGCATGGCTAGGTCGCCTGAGATGGGAGTTGCAGGTTTCGCCACTCAGTATCAACCTGTAAAATAGGATTTAAAGTTATTGGTAACCTCCTTTTGCTGCACCACAGCCAATAGAAATTTGAGTTTGGTTTCTTGAAGGAAAGGCCAACAATTCCTATATCGGAAACTATCAATAAATTCAAAACCCGAAGAACTTTAATGTAAGTTCGGAAACATATTTTAACATACAGGAAGGATATATATGAGCACAGTAATCGGAATTGACTTGGGCACTACCAACTCATGCGTAGCCATAATGGAAGGTACCGATTCCAAGGTTGTTGAGAACTCTGAAGGATCAAGAACCACACCGTCAATAGTTGCTTATACAGATAAAGAGGAACTTGTCGGCCAAGCTGCCAAACGCCAGGCGGTAACCAATGCAAAAAATACCGTTTTCGCCATCAAGCGGTTGATAGGCCGACGATTTAACGATTCCTACCTTACCAAAAACAAAGGTTCTCTCCCATACCAGATTATTGATGGTGGCAATGGCGATGCATGGGTGGAAATAAGGGGCAAGAAATATTCCCCGGAACAGATTTCTGCGGTTATTCTGAAGAAAATGAAATCCTCGGCCGAGGATTATCTGGGTCAGGAAGTTACCAAGGCAGTCATTACCGTACCTGCCTATTTCAACGATGCACAAAGACAGGCAACCAAGGATGCCGGAAAGATTGCAGGTCTGGAAGTACTCAGGATCATCAATGAGCCTACAGCTGCTGCCCTTGCCTATGGGCTTGACAAGAAGGAAGCCAAGACAATTGCAGTATATGACCTTGGAGGCGGTACTTTCGACATAACGATCATTGAAATTGATGACGGTCTGTTCGAGGTCAAGTCCACCAACGGTGATACTTTCCTGGGCGGGGAAGATTTTGACCTTGTAATCGTCAACCATTTGGCCGACGAATTCAAAAAGGAGAACGGGGTAGACCTAACCAAGGACAAGATCGCCTTACAGAGATTGAAGGAAGCTGCCGAAAAAGCCAAGGTAGAACTTTCTTCCAGTATGGAAACGGAAATCAATCAACCGTTTATATCAATAGATACAGACACCAAGCAGCCCCTGCATCTCATCTCCAAACTGACCAGGGCAAAATTGGAAAATCTGGTTGGTGGTCTGATCAAGAAGACATTGAAGCCTTGTGAAGCTGCATTGAAGGATGCAGGCCTCAAATTGGGTGAAATTGATGAAATCGTTCTTGCTGGTGGAATGACTCGTATGCCCAAGGTGGTTGAAGAGGTAACCAACTTTTTCGGAAAGCCCCCTAGCAAGGGAGTAAATCCTGATGAAGTAGTTGCATTGGGTGCAGCCATTCAGGCCGGGGTTCTCAGTGGAACTGTTAAGGATGTGGTATTGCTGGATGTAACACCTCTCTCATTGGGTATTGAGACCCTCGGTGGCGTGTTCACCAGGTTGATTGAAAGAAACACGACCATTCCGACCAAGAAATCACAGGTCTTTTCCACTGCGGAAGACAATCAGACCACGGTTACCATTCAGGTCTATCAGGGTGAACGGGAAATTGCCCAGCACAACAAACTGCTTGGCAGATTCAATTTGGAAGGTATTCCAAATGCGTCCCGGGGAGTACCTCAAATTGAGGTAACTTTCGATATTGATGCCAATGGGATAACATCCGTAACGGCTCTGGACAAGGCAACAAACAAGTCACAGTCGATAACCATCCAGTCCTCCGGCGGACTGTCCGAGGATGAAATAGAGAAGATGGTGGATGAAGCCAAGGAATATGCCGAAGCTGACAAGAACAAGAAGGATTTGGTTGAAGCGAAGAATTCGGCTGAATCACTCATCTATCAAACCAATAAATCGCTTAACGAACACAAGGACAAACTTGATCCTGCAACTATTGAAGCAATCGAGTTGGCAATCAACGCCCTTGAGGAAAACATGAAGGAAGAGGATACCGCCAAAATCCAGTCGGGTATTCAGAATCTTTCCGAAGCGGCAATGAAATTGGGACAGGTTCTTTATGAAAGCCAGGCAGAAAATGCCGAGGAATCAGCGACTCAACCCGAAGAAAATTCGGAAGATGATATAGAAGTTGTTGATGCCGAATATGATGATGTCGAGGAAGATAACCAGAAATAAGTTCCAAGGAGTGGAAGTTTTGGGGAGAAAACATCCTACGGGTTATGGTGCTCAAGCTAACCAGAGACGGCAATGAGCAAACCGGATTACTACAACGTACTGGGCGTATCCCGTGGAGCTTCAGGGCCTGAAATAAAAAAGGCCTTTCGAAAGAAGGCCAAGGAACTCCATCCCGATCAAAACAAGGATAATCCAAATGCCGAAGCCGGCTTCAAGGAAGTCAATGAAGCTTATGATGTCCTGAAGGACCCCCGCAAGAAGGAAATGTATGACCGTTTTGGCCATGATGCGTTTCAGGGTGGCAACGGGGCAGCTCATAATGGATTTGGTGGACAGGGTGCTTTTTCCGATATTTTTCAGGATATCTTCAGGGATTTCATGGATCCCGGTGGAAGAACTTCCCAGCGGTCCTATCGTGGTTCGGATTTACAATACGAACTTAACATAACACTCGAAGAAGCCTATAAGGGTTTGCAGAAAAGAATTGTTGTACCAACCCAGGTTGCGTGTGATTCCTGTACTGGTACAGGGGCTGAGGGTGGCGCTGAACCGGTCACGTGTTCGACTTGTGGGGGGAGTGGTAAAACCAGGATTCAACGAGACTTCTTCAGAGTGGAAACAACCTGTCCATCATGTAGGGGGATGGGCCGGGTCATCATGAACCCCTGTAAAACCTGCTCGGGTGAGGGCAGGGTTTACAAAAACAAAACCATTGAAGTGGAAATTCCTGCAGGGATAGATTCCGGACAAAGAATCCGATTGGCCGGGAGAGGTGAGGAAGGAAGCAGTCCGGGACAGGCTGGAGACCTTTACATACTCATTGAGGTCAAGGACCACAATGTGTTTGAACGTTCAGTCAACAATCTCCGGTGTAATGTTCATATTCCGATGGTAACTGCAACATTGGGAGGTGAGGTCGAAATCAAGACCATTGATGGTGGGAGAACGAAGGTAAAGATACCGCCCGAAAGCCAGACAGGCAAGCGTTTGAGATTGCCAGGGAAAGGGATGCCAAAACTCAGGTCCAAAAGCTCTTATGGCGACTTGCTGATTGATCTTTTTGTTCAAACTCCGGTAAATCTGACGTCCCGACAAAAGGAATTGCTCAAGGAGTTTGGTGAAATCAGCGAACAAGAGTCCGACAGCGATAACAAGGGACTGTTTAAGAATATCAAAGAGTTTTGGGGTTGATCCTCGAAAACCCCAACCACCCCTAACCTGATTTCCTGAATATATTATGATTCTGATTACCGAATTTATGGATGAATCTGTTATTGATTCACTTTCCGAGCAACATTCAACAGTTTATGATATTACACTGGCCGAAGACAAGGCAAGGTTATTGGAAGCGATTGAACCTGTTGAGGCATTGATCGTTCGAAACAAGACAATCGTTGATGCAGAGTTGCTGTCGCAAGGACCCAATCTGAAATGCATAGGTCGTTTGGGAGTAGGCCTGGACAATATAGATGTGACATCATGTGAGGCCAGAAACATTCCTGTTTTTCCGGCTATAGGCGCCAATATCGAAAGCGTTGCCGAGTATGTAATTGGTACGGCCATGATTCTATTGAGGAGTGCCTATGGGGAAAATGCATCAATGATCGCAGGAAGTTGGAACAGAACCGAATGTATTGGGTCGGAAATCTCCAACAAGAGACTCGGCCTTTTAGGATTGGGAGCAATCGGTCGCAAGACGGCAGCAAAAGCCCTGAGCTTGGGTATGGATGTCCAGGCATATGACCCCTTTGTAAGTCCCGATGATGATTTATGGACCAGTGTGAAACCCGTCGAAATGGATGAACTTGCCAGAACTTCAGATGTTATAAGCATTCATGTTCCTTTGGTTGAGACGACATTTCACCTGATTGATCGGGTATTTATAAACAAATGTAAAGCCGGTTCCATAATCATCAATACATCCCGGGGAGGGGTAGTTGAAGAGGATTCCCTGATTGAGGCACTTAGGACTGGTAAATTGGGGGGTGCTGCACTTGATGTTTTTGAGAATGAACCCTTGGATAAAGATGAGGGAAAAAAGTTTTCAGGATTGAACAACCTGATCCTGACCCCACATATTGCTGGTGTAACAAAAGAATCCAATTACCGGGTAAGTAAAATGATAGCCGAAAAGGTTCTTGGTTGTCTTCTTGATCACTAAATTCGGAATTCATCAGAAAGAAAGAACGGATTATATGCCCCCAACAACAGATAAGGCCATACTGGATAGCCTTGTAAGAAATAAAATAGGTTTCATTACCTCGGTTCCGTGCAAGCAACTTGCCGGAGTTATTGAGCTGGTGGATAACCACGAGGAAATTTATCATATTCCCTCCAACAAGGAGGATGAAGGTATGGGTCTGTGTGCCGGTGCATATCTTGGCGGAACCAGATCAGCGATAATCATGCAGAATACGGCCCTGGGAGTTGCCATAAATTCCCTGGTGACCTTAATACAATACTACCACATTCCTTTGCCCATGCTCATCAGTTATCGCGGTGAAGTAGGTGAAAAAGTGGCCTGCCAGGTTGAAATGGCCATCCATACAAAGCCGTTGCTTCAACAATTATACATTCCCTATTATCATTTCACCAAGGCTGAACAGGTAAATAGTCTTGATGGCATCCTGCAGCATTCCCAGATGTGTAAAAAACCGGTGGCAATCCTTGCAGATGCATCTTTTTGGAGTTCAGCATCATGATTAGGTACGATATATTAAAAACAATAGCACCGATCCTGAAGGACAGGCTTGTCGTTTGCAACATTGGTTCACCCTCCCAGGAACTTTACCAGTTACTTGACCAACCTTCCAATTTCTACATGTTGGGAACGATGGGGCTATGCTCATCCATTGGTTTGGGTGTGGCACTGGTTCAAGATCAGACGGTCATTGCTATCGATGGGGATGGTTCGGTACTGACCAATTTGGCCACTCTGTCGACAATAGCCAACAATCCAGCCGATAATTTCGTTCTGTTGATTGTTGATAACGGAAGTTATGGATCAACTGGAGACCAGCCGACCTATGCCGGTATGGCAACATCACTGACCGAGGTGGCCAAGGCCTGTGGGTGTCGCAATGTGGTTGAATGTTCTGCCGAGGAGACAGCCACTGAGCTTGAGAAGGCCATATCATCAGGAAAAATGACAATAATCATCAGCAAGTGCCAGCCTGGAAATGTCAACGTTTCGGTTATTGATGATGACCCGGTAAATATAGCCAACAGGTTTTCAAACCAGATCAGGGAACTAAACAGCTAACCTATAACGTTCGGCCAAAACTTGGTTTGCATTTGTTCCAAGGTATCGATTATCAGGGAATCCAGGAGCTGATTCAAACTTGATCATTTTCTTGCAGGGTCATTGCCGTGGTTCCCTTGCCAGCCTTTCAATATGGGGCCGGGGAATACCCGGCTGACTGGCACATGCCGGAGCACTCATGACCAGAGGCTTGAGATAGAGTTCATCTAGGACCTCCCCGGGATGAAGAGGATCTTTGAGAAGGTTAATGTTCATGGTTGCTCCTTTCATTGATTATCAACGATTTCAACATTAGAGGGGCCATTTGGAGTCCAGACAAAGCAGATTCGCCGTTGGTCATTGATGCGTAATGAATTTTGCCCTTGCTGACTGTCTTTTAGCTTTTAAAGGTGGTTTCCGGGAGGGGAACGCAAATCATTGATATGAGTGGCACCATTTAAAGCTGTGAGCAAGGCCTGTGTTCGCCGCACTAAATTAGCCGGAAAACCTTTGTAATTGTTCTGAACTGTATCCCTAGCCCGTTGACATTCAGTACTCAGGATCATGTTTCCCTAACAAAGCGAGCCTTAAGATTTGTGTCAAAGCATGATACATTATTTTTGCTGCAAAAGGACAAACCCGGACTGAAGAAAATGCAAGAAAAGGGGCTGGAATTAAAGGCAAGTCAGAGTAACAACCATGCCCGGCGGATCGTTGTTTAGCAGAACCCCGAACTCAGATTGCTACTCGATGTTGAAAATTGACCTACCTAACTGTATAACAAATCATCCCCAGTTAGGTTTCCCTGCGAAATGCTCCCTGTACTATTCTGTCAATAACCATTGCACACAGCAAGATGGCAAATCCACCAAGTAATCCAGGCCCCTTGGCTGCATATTGCAGAGCAAGAAGTATTTCCTGTCCGAGACCACCACCGCCAATCAGTGATATTATGACCACCATTGAAAGGCACATGAGGATGGTCTGATTTACTCCAGTCATTATTGAAGGTAAGGCAAGGGGAATTTCGACATCCCGCAACAATTGCCTCTTGGATGCACCAAAGGCTTCAGCAGCCTCAATAATTGTTTTCGGTACACCTCTCATTCCCAAGGCAGTCAATCTGATGACCGGAGGCATGCCAAAGATAATGGTTGCCAGAATACCAGGTGGGTTTCCAGTCCCGAAAAAGGCAATAATTGGTATCAAATATACAAAGGCAGGCAGGGTCTGCATTAAGTCGAGGACGGGTTCGGCAATCTTATACGCCCGTTGGGATTTTCCAAACCAAATTCCCAAGGGTATCCCAATGATTACACACAAAAACACTGCAGCGCCAACCAAGGCGACCGTTTCCATGGAAACTTCCCAGTAACCCAAAAGGGCAACATATGCTAGGGCAGCACCGGTAAAAATGGAAACCCTTGGTCCAGCTGCTCGCCATGCAATCACACAAACAACCACCATAACAACCGGCCATGGAGTAACAATTAGAGCCAGCGTCATGGCTTCAAGAATGGATCTCACCCCAGCAGTCAGCCCATCAAATATCCCTTGCCCTGCCACGGCAGTAGCATCAATTCGGTCCTCAAGCCAAGTGGCTGTTTTTGTATAGAAAGTCTCATTATCTCCTTCCAGAAAATAGGTACTGATTTCTTTTTCCGGGAATTCATTAAGCAATTCAAAAGGACTTTCCACGGTGAACTTGTAAATGGTTAAGGGAGCTATTAGGACAACCAGAACCAAAGACAATACCAGATTCCTAGACTTTACTCCTGACTCAGTACCTTCGGGATCTATCCGCCATCTTGAATACTGTCTTTCATATATCCTATCTGCATAAAAACCTTGCACAAGCTTAACCAGAAGGAAAATAGCCAATCCCGTTAAAAGGACAAAGATTTTACCATCATTCAAAGCCTGGGCTTCGGCCATGCTCCGCTCGGCGGCGAGAGTCATGTTTTCTACCAGTTTTTCATAGCGGCTTGCATCTTCCCCTGCTGCCAGAGCTTCTTCCGCTTGCTTCCTGAAACCATCAGCCCTGGCAAGCTGAGCTTCCGCACGTTCTTCAAATCTTGCCCCAGGGCTTCCCCAGATTCCCCGACCCATTTGTACCCAGACAATCATTTCCAGAATAAGGAATCCCCAGAAAAAACCCCAAACTCCTCGGAATCCACCCCATATGGGCCCTAATATTGCAGCTGCCCAGTTAAAGGTATTCGGTAAAGATGTCGTTGCGGCGTGGACTTTGTGAAAGGCCTTTTGGTAATATCCCGGTTTTTTTTCAACAAAATCGGCAATGGATTTATCAAGCTGTTCGTGATCGATCTCTATATCAGAAGCAGCCTTGACACTTATTCCAGTATTCTGTTCGTCAGCCGAAGAGGTCATTCTTTTCCTCCTTGAATTCCTCGTAATAGGCGAGGTTTGGTTATCAAGCCAACCCTGTTGCCACCATCAGTAATAATGACTGGTAAGTCAGTATCCACGGCGAGATCAATAATCTGGTCAAGGTCAGCCTTATGATCAGCCACAGGAGCACCTTCCAGATTTCCCTGATAACTTTCTATGGGTTCCATTATGGAATGGGCTTTAACAAGTTTTAATTTCGAGATTCCCTGCACGAATTCCCGGACATATTCATCTGCCGGGTTCATCACAATTTCTTCAGCAGTACCGATTTGTACTATGGCACCATCCTTCATGATAGCAATTCTATGGCCAATTCGGATGGCTTCATCCAAATCGTGGGTAATGAACAAGGTGGTCTTTTGAAGTTCAGCTACCAAAGCCTTGAATTGGTCTTGCAATTGTAGCCTGATGAGTGGATCCAAAGCAGAAAACGGTTCGTCCATCAACAAAATCTCAGGATCTGAGGCCAAAGCTCGGGCAATACCCACACGTTGCTGCATTCCTCCAGAAAGTTCACGGGGCAATCGATCTTCATAACCAACTAGATCAACCAATGCGAGAGCGTGATCCGATATGGCCCATCTTCTTGATTTAGGAATATTTCGGATTTCAAGGGGATAGGCCACATTATCCCGTACAGATCTATGTGGAAGCAGCGCCATGTGCTGGAACACCATACCCATTTGCATGGCTCTCATTTCTCTGAGTTCGGTATTGGACAGGGAACCAACTTCCCTGCCCAACACTTCAATTTTTCCAGATGTAGGTTCAATGAGCCGATTTACGTGGCGAACCAGTGTGGATTTACCGGAACCAGAAAGGCCCATGATACAAAAGATTTCCCCTTTTGATACCTCAAAAGTGGCTTTTTGAACTCCAACTACGCAACCAAACTCCGACAGGACTTCCGGCTTGGAAATTCCTCTCTCCTTGATTGCCTCCATGGCGGCCATGGATTGCTCACCAAAGATTTTCCAGACATTGTCCAGTTTGATCACGCGTTCGTTCATAATCTTTTACCCTACAAATGACTTGGTTATAGTCGATAACCCGACTTAGTTACTTAGCCAATCAAGAACTCTATCTTGGTTGTTAGCAACCCATTGGCTTGCAAAGTCGGACATTTCAACTCCATCAATTACCACGACCTTGATCATTTCGGCAACTGAATCACTATCGAGCTTCATATTAGCAAATAGGGAAGCGACATCCGGATAATCAGATTCCAATGATACTGGATAATAAAGATGGAGAGAAGCATCCTCCCAAGCTACTGGTGCACTTGATTTTTCTAGCCAAGCCGGATCGTCAGTGGGTTGGATAATATTCCACTGTGCCTCATCATAAGGGGGTTCTTCCAGAACATGCAAATCATGGATCGCAAACAGGTAATGCGGACCATAACAGAATCCTACCCAAGGCTGGTCTTGTTCTATTGCAGATTGAAAATTGGCATAGGCCAAAGTTTCATCCATTTCAACGAGATCCAACGTTTGGTCATAGCCATAAGATTTGGCTTTAATTCTCTCGATGTTTGTTGAAGCCCAACCCGGTGCACCAATCCAGATTTCTCCACGGCCGTCACCATTGGTATCAAAGAGATCAGCATTTGATGGATCGGTCAGATCATAAATACTGGTTATACCATATTCATCAGCAACCGATTGATGTACACACATTGCCTGGAATCCCTTAACACCATGCTCATTTCGGGTAACCGTACCCTTTTCATTAACAAATGTGTTATGGAGATTATTTTGGTTGGGAATCCAAACTTCAGGATGTGCATGCATGGCGCCCTTATCCATTGCTTCAAAAACGATTGGGTTTGTCCCAGTTTGAATTTCAACCTCAAGGCCAATATTGTCTTCAATAATCACTTTGAGGATTTCACCAGTAATCTGGACGGAAGGCCAGTTAGGTGTACCGATAACAATATCGGCAGCCTTTGATGCGCCGGCAACCCCCATTCCCATGGAAATGGCCACTGACGCAGCTAAAATTTTTCTCATTGTTTCCTCCAAAAAAATGTCAAAATTAATATAACCTTCGAAAATCCGAAGGAAATTCAAAATGCAACAAAACAAATTAACTTGTCAAGCAATTAGTTGAAAGCAATTTTCGGTGGTTAAAACCCATATCCTAGTTCATTTGTAGTATATTAGTAACTTGCTAAATATGGCGTTTGTACCTGATTGGAGTAATGATGAATTCTAACACACAGAATCAGAAAGAAGCACAAAAAAAGTTTGTCAGGGGTTTGTACTGGGCGGGTATACCAACCCTGTTCAAATGTGATTACCAGGATACTCCTGAAAACTGTGATATAGCACTTGTTGGCATTCCACACTCGACCGGCAATGGAACAACACTTCGGGATCAGCATATGGGACCAAGAGCAGTTAGGGATGTATCAGGCCTTGGACGTCGGGTTCATCTTGACTTTCAGCTTGATCCCTGGGAAAAATGCAGGATTGCTGATATCGGTGATGTTCCCTTGCTTGAAGGGAACAACAATGAGGCTTCAATCGACCATATAACCGAATTCTTCAGGAATATAGACAAGGCCGGAGCCAAACCGGTTTCCATTGGTGGGGATCATTCGATTACCGGAGGAACGGTTAGGGCCTTGGGAGGGAAGGGTTCCAATTTATCCGGTGGTGAGACTATTGCTCTGCTTCATATTGATGCCCACACTGATACGTTTCTCCATCTCGAGCATTTTTTGGGAGCCAGAAAGTCCGCTGCCCATTGGGGTGCCCAACTGGTAACGGAAGGGTATGTCGATGCCCACAGTTCAACTCAAATTGGTATAAGAGGCAATCCAAGGACCTTGGATTGGTATCAGCCAAGCCTTCAACTGGGTTATGAATTGATCACCAAACAACAATATGATTTACTGGGGGAAGATACCGTAAATGAGATAATCAGAAAACGGATAGGTGACAAACCTGTTTACATTACTTTTGATCTGGATAGTTTGGACGTATCAATCGCTCCCGGGGTCGCTAATCTGGAACCGGGAGAACCGGGGTTCAATTTGAAACAGGCAATTGGTATCCTCAGATCGGTACGGGGGTTGAACATAATTGGTGGTGATGTGGTCTGCCTGATGCCAACGGCGGATAATCCTAACAAAATCACCGCCATGGTGGCGACAAGTATAATGTTTGAAATAATTTCCCTTATTGCTGATTCCCATCAGTAAAGTTTCCCAAACAAAATTTGAGTTCATGTAAAAGAATGAATCAAAACAATCACACTCTTACTCCAATGATGGCTCAATACATGGAGATCAAGAGCCAACATCAGGACGCTCTCCTGTTCTACCGAATGGGTGATTTCTATGAGATGTTTTTTGATGATGCGGTACAGGCTTCCGAAGCACTGGACATTGCCCTTACAAAGAGAGGCAAGACCAACAATATGGACATACCCATGTGCGGTGTTCCGGTTCATGCTGCTGATCAATATCTTCAATTGTTGATCCGCAAGGGTTTCAGGGTTGCAGTTTGTGAACAAACCGAAGACCCTTCAGAAGCAAAAAAGAGAGGAAACAAGGCTATTGTCAAGAGGGAGGTCATCCGGGTCATCACGCCAGGAACTCTTACGGAAGATTCCCTTCTCACTGCCAATCAAAACAATTACATCGCTGCAATTCAACAAATTCGCAAATCCGTAGCTCTGGCTTGGGCAGATATTTCATCGGGCAGTTTTCATGTTACGAGCTTTCCGTTGGTCAATCTTGCTTCACAACTGTCCAGAATTTCCCCCAAGGAAGTGATTTACCCCGAGACTTATTCCGCACAGATATTGGGTATCGTCAGGGAAACCGCCGATTCATTGACTCCCCTGTCCGATGTCCACTTCGATAGCAGGATGGCAAAACGAAATTTGTCAGAAATGTATGAGGTTGCAACCTTGGATTCATTTGGCCAGTTCAATAGGTCGGAACTGGCGTGTCTGGGGGCAATTGTTGCCTATCTGGAAATTACGCAGCAAGGTAAAATTCCCAAGTTGCAATTCCCGAGTAGGGAAAAATCGGAGGATACACTTCAGATTGATGCTGCAACCAGAAAAAACCTCGAAATCACCAGAAACCTTTCTGGAAGCAAAAACAACACACTCTTGTCGGTACTGGACAAAACAAGAACTGCAAGTGGGGCGAGAATGCTTGAGAGATGGTTGTCAAATCCATCTACTAATATCGGTCTTATCGCCAAAAGGCAAAACGAAGTTGAGACCTTTTATTCGCAATCCGATTCCCGCAGGGAAATTCGAGACAAACTAAAAATGGTTCCAGACCTCCAGCGTTCCTTGTCGAGGTTGGCATTGGAAAGGGGAGGTCCAAGAGACCTCAATGCCATCAAGACAGGTATAAAACAAGCCTTCCTCATCAATCAGGAAATGCGTGTAATTGACGGGGTTTCCGAGCAATTGAAAGCTTCGCTGGCGTTGCTTGCCAATCTGGAAGAGCTGGTAAAGGATCTGTCACAAGCCCTGATGGCAAATGTTCCCCTTGCCACGAGAGATGGAGATTTTATAGCCAAGGGTTTTGACGAAGAGTTGGATGAAACCAGAAAACTCCGTGATGAAACCAGAGTTGTGATTGCCGAATTGGAAAAAAAGTATGCCCAATTGGCAGACATTCCAAGACTCAAGGTTCGTTTCAATAAACTGCTGGGATATTATGTTGAAACGCCATCTTCATTTTATTCCAAAATGGTATCACAACCCCTGTCGGATACCTTCATTCACCGTCAATCGACTTCCACGGCCTGCCGTTTCACAAGCAAGGAGCTTTCCGACTTGGAATCGCGGATTGTCAATGCCCAACTAAAAACGGTCGAGATAGAATTAAGGCTCTTTGAGCAATTTCGGGAAGCAATATTGGCCCAGGCGAATGATATTTTCTTTATTGCCCAAACCCTCTCGGAAATGGATGTAATTGCAACCCTTGCGGAAATTGCCCATACCAATAATTGGTGCAAACCGGTTCTGGATGAAAGTTGTGACCTTGAGATCGTGGCGGGCAGGCATCCTGTTGTTGAGGAATCACTCCGCAAAAACAATCAGACACCCTTTGTAACAAATGATTGTAATATCAGCGACGAAGGAAGAATCATACTGTTGACCGGACCGAATATGGCAGGCAAGTCCACCTTTCTTCGTCAAAATGCCTTGTTAGCCCTTTTGGCCCAAATTGGGTCATACGTACCTGCCAAGAAAGCCAGAATAGGTATAATTTCCCAACTGTTTTCCCGTGTTGGAGCTGCCGACGACCTGGCCAAGGGACGTTCAACTTTCATGGTTGAAATGGTTGAAACAGCCGCAATTTTAAATCAGGCTGACCAGAGAACATTGGTAATACTGGATGAAATCGGGAGAGGTACTGCAACCTTTGATGGATTATCCATAGCTTGGGCAACCCTGGAGTACATTCATGACAAAATCAAGTGCAGAACTCTCTTTGCCACTCATTTCCATGAGTTGACCGAACTCTCGAACCGTTTGCCGAATTTGTTCAATTTGACGATAAAGGTAAAGGAATGGCAGGGAGATGTGGTCTTTCTCCACGAGGTTGTTGAAGGGTTTGCGGACCGATCATACGGTGTCCAAGTCGCCAAATTGGCCGGTTTACCCAGGGCTGTGGTAAGACGGGCGGATGCCATCCTGAAAAAACTGGAACAACCCCGGGGCAAGGGAAAAGACAACATTCTTTCCATGTACCAAGAACTCCCCCTTTTCGCGGCATCCTCCTTGTTTGACCAACAACCCATTGAAGTCGAACCCTCACCAGTTGAGAAGAAAATCATGAATGTCAACCCCGATGAACTGACCCCCCTGGAGGCCCTTTCCCTCCTATATGAACTCAAGGATGCACAAGTCAAATCAGAAGGTGAATTATAAATTTGAAATTTTCCCTTAGTTCCTTAATCCTTTATATCAAGTGATTGCCATTGACTGTTCGAGACATGATTACCTCTATTAAGTCCCTTTGTCAGGAGATATATATTGATGCCAGAGGCAAGAAAGCTTTACCGGCTGTTTCGAATGGTATCGTTTCTGCAATAACCCTGATTATTGCACAAACTGCATTCGGTACACTTATTTTTTCTGGTGAATTGGCCCAATATTCGTCTCAGGGTGTCGGGCTTATTCTGTTTGGGAATTTTGTCGCAGTTTTGTTGATGGCCTTGATCAGTGGCTTTCGCGGTGTAATTGTTGCTTTATCTCCAGTCCTGGTAATTTTCATGGTTACCATCGCCAACTCGGTAAGCACAAGTGATGAAGCATTGTTTGTGACTGTATATGCTGTACTGGCCTTAACCGCTGTCATCATAGGCGTTTGTTACTTGTTGATCGGACGTTACCGTCTGGCTACTTATATTCGTTTTATCCCCTACCCGGTAGCTTCAGGTTTTGTAACAGGTCTTGGTGCAACGGTGTGTATAGCTGCGGTTTCCTTGATGGGAGTGGATTTGACCAGAATTGGGGAGATTACCCTGATGAGCACCAGGTTCTGGATATGGTTCCCGGGATTGGTGTATGGAACGGTATTATATCTTGCAATCCGGAAATGGCGAAATCCACACATCCTGACAACAAGCGTCCTGCTATTGATTGGTGGTTATAATCTAATCCTTTATTTATTGGGTATCTCCATCGTGGAAGCGGGGGATAGCGGTATTCTGCTAGAAAGTACAGTACAGGGTAGGTTGTGGCCACCATTTACCCCGGAGGATTTTCTCAAGATAGACTGGTCAATTCTATTCAGCCAAATTCCTAATATACTGACACTTATGATGATCGCCTTCATATGTATAATATTGAATTTTTCAGGGCTGGAACTTGCTGTGAATCGAGAGCTGGATTGGGACAAGGAGTTCAGTGCTACCGGGATTTCCACGGTTGTTTCAGGCCTGTCAGGTGGAACATGTTCAACAATATCCATTCCCCCAACATTACGAAGTAAAATACTTGGCGCAACCACTCGATTGACCGGCTTAATTGCTGCATTCGTCATGGGAATTGCAATACTTTATGGTGGTAGCCTGTTGGCGTATTTTCCGACCGCACTTATTGGCGGAATCCTCATTTTTGCCGGATTGGGTCTTTTGGAACAGGGACTTCAGGATATTCGCAAGGGATTGCCATGGTCAGAATTGGGAATTGTCATTGGTATTGTTCTGGCAATTTTGTTTATCGGTCTTATTGAAGGCGTGATTATCGGGCTTCTTGTAGCTTTTGTGTTATTCGGGATAAAGCTCAGCAGGATTAAACTGGTTGAAAATCGATTTGATCTGCGAGATAAAAGAAGCAAAAGATCCTATTCGGTACCTGACTTGGCCATACTTCAGGAGGTTGGTGACCGAGGAGTTGTCTATCAATTACATGGATATATCTTTTTTGGCAGTATTACTTCCCTTATTGATCAATTGAAGGATTCCTTGGCGGATTTACGGACACCAGATTGTCTATTGCTTGATTGCTCTGCTATCACGGGTTATGATTATTCGGCGGTTAATTCCCTGTCTCTGTTTTTTCGATTGGCAAGCAGAAAAGGTGTAACCGTTGTCTTAAGCGCTACTCCGGCAAGATTGAATTACAGTCTGGAAAGGAATCTTACTTCCAAGGAATTTTCAAACCTGAAATTCAAGGAAAATCTGGATCAGGCCCTCGAATACTGTGAGGATTTATTAATATCCAACTGGAAAAAGACAACCGAAGGTATACAAGGCAAAAAATCTAACTTGCTTGAAAGGGCTTCATCCGATTTGGAAAGACATCTTGACCGACAAATTGAATTTGAACGCCTGATTGATGAATTGGAGGGATGGCTTACAGCAAAGGATTATCAGGAAGGAGAAATAATCTCAGAAAGTTCCTCCGAAGGAGAAATAAAACTGTTATTTGCAGGAGGGGCTTCCGTTCAAGATAGGGCTAGGAAGAGGTTATCCCAACTTGTTCCAGGCGATGTAATCACAACATTGCAGGGTTATGGTGTTCCTTCTTCAAGTATTTTTGCGGACAAATCCTGCCGAGTAATGGAATTGTCCTCCTCAACCCTTGGACTTATGGAAAAACAGGACCCGGACTTGGCCCTGAAACTATATCAATACCTTACATCAAGATTCCTGAATTCATGAATGGTTCAGAAGACGATATTTGAGATTCTTGCCATCTCATGTTTGAGTAGGCAAATCAATTGTTTTGAAATAGATTTCTGAATTCATTCCTCAGCAGATTTTTCTGGACCTTTCCCATCGTGTTGCGGGGTAGTTTATCAACAATCAGGATTTTCTTGGGAAGTTTGTAACGAGCCAGTGAAGTTGACACCACAGAACGAATTTGATCAACGTCAGGATTGACATCATTGGATGGAACGATCAATCCCACAACAGCTTCACCGAAATCATCATGGGGAACTCCAATCACGGTACTTTCAAGAACACCTGGTTGGCCATCAAGCAGAAGTTCGATCTCCTTGGGATAGATATTGAATCCACCTGAAATGATGAGGTCCTTGTTACGACCTTCAATGTGGATGTATCCCTGATTGTCAAACTTGCCTAGATCACCGGTGATGAAGAAACCGTCAGGACGAAACTCTGCAGCTGTTTTAGTTGGTTTTTGCCAATACCCCTTGCAAACGTTTGGGCCACGAACCTCAAGCTGTCCAATCTCCCCTGCAGGGATGGGTTTACCAGATATAGGATCGGTAATTTTAACCTCGATACCCGGCAGAGGGAAACCAACAGTACCTGATCGTCGTTCGCCCTCATAGGGATTCGATGTATTCATGCTGGTTTCAGTCAAGCCGTACCGTTCCAGAATGCGATGTCCGGTTCGCTTTTCGAACTGGACATATGTTTCGGCCAGCAATGGTGCACTCCCAGAAACGAACAGCCTCATTTCCTTGGTGAGGTCTCTTGTAAACCCGGGTGAATTCAATAGCCGAGTATAAAAGGTCGGGACACCCATCATAACAGTGGACTGAGGGATTAACCTGATTATTTCACCGGTATCAAACCTGGGAAGTAAGATCATTGATCCCCCCGCAAGCAGGGATACATTGGTGGCAACGAATAAACCATGTGAATGGAAGATAGGCAAGGCATGCAGTAGCACATCGCTGGTATCAAATTGCCATAGATCTCTGAGGACCCGTCCGTTGGATAGAAGGTTTTCCTGGGTGAGCATTGCACCTTTGGGTCGACCTGTTGTTCCTGAAGTATACAGGATTGTGGCAAGATCATCCTTGGCACGACTGACCGTGGGGAAGTCATGAGGTTTTTCATGTCCCTTTTCAGCAAGTGAACCACTACCGTCCTCATTCAAGGTTTCAAGCTTGAAACCCCTAGCGACTGCAAGTGGTGATATCGAGTATAGGTTTCTTGCATCACAAACCACCAATGAAGGTTGGCTATCCACAATAAAATAGGAAAGCTCGTCAATGGTGTATGCCGGGTTAAGGGGTAAGAAAACAATTCCCGTTTGAATGCAGGCAGCATATAGTGCCAACACTTCTGGAGATTTCTCAACATGAACCAGCAGACGATCTCCGGAAGAAACACCCAAGTCGGTCAAGGTATGGGCAAATTGAATTCCCATTTGGAGGAATTTTTCATAGGTGATAATTGTCCCATCAGGTCGTATGAGAAAAGGTGTCTTTTTTCCCACATGAACACCGAACAGTTCATAATAGAGCGGATTATTCATAGATGAATATCGTTATCACGACCTAACAGACAGCAGAGGCTGTATACCTGTTCTTTGCAAACCAATTGCAGAAGCCAGAAAAGAGCCTCAAAGAATCAAATACCTCTGAAAATCTTATTCCTGTTCCGGTTCTTCTTCCATAGGGTAGTTTTCGGCGACTCCAACCTGGGCTGGACGCAGCAGGCGATTATGGTACTTGAAACCGGTTTGCTGCACTTCAGTGATTTGTCCATCCTCAAATCCCGGTACAGGTGCATAATAAAGTGCATTGTGACTGTTATGATCAAAAGTATCCCCGATTTCCGGGATGATCTCCTCAATATTGCTTCTGCTCAAGGAGGAATTCAATTCCTTTTGCACAACCTTTATTCCCTCAACCCAAGCAGCAAGGTTGTCTGATTTGCTTTCCTCGCCAGCCTTGATAGCCCTCTTGAGGTTTTCGTGGGTCGACAGAATTTCCCTAGCCAGCCTGATACCATCGAACTTTTTGTTTTCCTCAACCATTTTCTCCAGGCGTCTGAATTTATCCCGCTCATTGGCCAGATTTCGCTTCAATTGATCGTTTTCCTCTCGCAGATTTTTCTTTTCATTGGTAAGGAGATCAATCATTTTCTTGGCGTTTTCGACAAAGGAAGTCGGCTTTTCACCGTTTTCATTTTCATGATCCGGTGTTTTGGAATCTTGAACCTCGGTATCGTGATTGCCACCGTTGAGTGTGGCATTCTCTGGTTGTGCCTGAATATCCTCTACAACCGTATCTTCTTCCCGTTCGATGTTTTCTTCTGGATTTTTATCCTCGTCTGTCTGCATAGCTCTCAAATTATCCTTCAAAATTATGATTTTTCGGCAATGAGTTTACCAACAAGCTGAGCTGTATAATCCACGATTGGTACGATTCTGCCGTAATTCAACCGGGTAGGTCCGATTACGCCTAATGCTCCAACAATATTACCTTCGGAATTAATATAGGGAGCGGCAACCAAAGTTGAACCTGACAGGGAAAATAGTTTGTTTTCGGATCCAATAAATATCTTGACGCCCTGCCCCTCCTCGATCAATTCAAGTACATTGGAAATTTCCTTTTTCCTTTCCAGATCGTCAAACAAATGCCTTACCTGCTCAAAATCAACAGTTCCTTCATCATTCTCAAGCAAATTTGACCTTCCTCTCACGATCAATCGTTCCTGCTGTTCACCAGGCTTGTCCCAGAAGGCCAGCCCATGTTCAACCAGTTCAGTGGTCAACTCATCCAATTTGCTTTTTTGCTTCAGGATATCCTTGCTGATCAATCCCTTGATTTCGGTAATGCTCTTGCCATCCAATACGGAATTGACATAGTTTGCTGCTTCCGTCAGGGTTGAAGCAGTCAAACCCATCGGGGTAGAGAAGACCCGATTTTCTACCGTTCCATCAGCCATGACCAGAACAACCAGGGCACTTTCATTTGTCAGCTTGAGAAACTGAACATGCTTGATGGTGGATTCCTTTTTAGGCATCAACACCAGACTGGCACTCTGGGTCAACCTGGATAGCAATGAACCAATTCGATCCAGGGAATTATTCAGATTTTCATCTTCTGTGGAACCAATTCTCGAAAATTGCTTTTTGTCTTCGGGTTCAATTTCGCCGATTTCGAGGAACTCATCGACAAACAATCGCAGACCCATGAGAGTAGGAATCCTGCCTGCTGAAACGTGAGGACTTTCCAAAAGCCCCAACCGCTCAAGATCCTGCATGACATTTCTGACCGTGGCAGGTGAAATCTTGGTGGATAAATTGCGGGATATTGCTCTCGATCCTACAGGGGAACCCGAGTATAAATAGGATTCTACCAACCGAGAAAAAATTTCGGTATTGCGTTGATCCAAAATTTCTAGAATCTCTTCCTTGCTCACTCTCCAGCCTTCTCGAATTAAATTTAAGGGAAATTCTATTTTTTACACCAGAATCAATTTAGCAAAAAACTCAGCCAGTTTGCCAATACCAACAAGTATTCAATGATCCATGTGCTTCACAGAACGAAAACCCAGCATACTTTCCATAGTGTAAATTACCAATTATATGGCTAATCCTGGTTACCAAAAAATAAAGATTTGAATTATGCGTTTATCAAAGAGAAAATCCGATGAGTTACGACCGGTATCAATAGAAATTGATGTCAACCGTTATGCCGAAGGGTCATGTCTGATTTCCTGTGGACATACCAAGGTTTTGTGTACGGCTTCAGTTGAGGAACATGTCCCGTTTTTTCGACGAAGAACGGGTTTGGGATGGATTTCAGCTGAATATTCATTATTGCCCAGGGCTACCCATGAAAGAAACCGCCGTGACGGACGTGGTTCATCTGTTTCGGGAAGAACCCTGGAAATTCAGAGACTGATCGGAAGGTCTCTCCGTGCTGGGGTAAATTTTGCAAGTTTGGGTGAGAGACAAATCATGATCGATTGTGATGTCCTACAGGCTGATGGTGGGACCAGGTGTGCCTCGATTACCGGTGCTTGGGTCGCTCTTAGATTGGCAGTCAATAAACTGTTGCAGGATAGGTATATTGTCAGAGATCCCCTGCACCAGCAGGTCATCGCCATTTCCTGTGGCATCCATGCGGGTTCGCATATACTGGATCTGGACTATAACGAAGATTCCAATGCTGAAGTTGACGGCAATTTTGTATTTACTTCTTCGGGAGAACTGATTGAAGTGCAATGTACAGCTGAAGACAAATCCTTTTCCACGGCATCAATCCTGAAGTTTATTGAACTTTCGAGCAAGGGTGCCGGCGAACTGGTTCGAATTCAAAATGAAGCCCTGGCCAAGAAAAATGCGTAAGCTAGATTCCGAAGTGTTGGTGATTGCCACGCATAACAAGGATAAATTGAGTGAATTCGAAGCGATATTGCAGCCACATGGGGTGAAAACAAGATTTGCCGGGAACCTGAGCTTGGAATTTCCACCCGAAACCGAAGAGACCTTTGCAGGTAATGCCAGGATCAAGGCCCATTTTGTCTCTCGAAAAACGCAACTTCCGGCAATTGCAGATGATAGTGGGATAATGGTATCAGATCTTGATAACCAACCTGGGGTGAAAACTGCCGATTGGGCTGAAACACCTGAAGGAAGGGATTACAGGAAAGCCATGACAAAAGTTTGGAAATTGCTGGAGGAAAAACAGTCGCCCCTGCCCAGAAAGGCCAAATTCTGCTCGACAATCTGTGTTGCCTGGCCCGATGGCCATGATGAAATTTTCGAAGGTTTTGTCAATGGACAAATTGTCTGGCCAATGCGAGGGGAAATCGGCTTTGGATTTGACCCCATATTCATGCCAGACGGTTACAGGATTACATTTGGGGAAATGTCCAAGACGGACAAGAACCTAATCAGTCACAGGGCCTTGTCACTTAAAGCTTTTGCCGAAAACTGTCTTGATGCCTGATCAGCAAACAATAGAACCATTCGGAATCTATATCCATTGGCCATTTTGTGAGTCCCTGTGTCCCTATTGCGATTTCAATACCTATTGTTCAAACCAGATTGATCATGAGCAATGGTGCGAAGCCTATTTACGGCAACTTGATCATTCCGCAAAAGAATTGACTGTCAGCCAATGTACATCTGTTTATTTTGGTGGTGGTACTCCCAGCCTCATGGAGTCTCGAACAGTTGGTAAAATTTTGGATAGAATCTCCTTGCTTTGGGGATTTTCCGGCCAGCCGGAAATTACACTAGAGGCCAACCCCACCACTGTTGAACAAGGTAGATTTTTGTGTTTCCGGAGTGAAGGAGTAAACAGACTATCATTGGGATTGCAGGCACTCAAAGACTCGGATTTGAAAGCCTTGGGTAGGAAACATGGCGTCAAGGAAGCAATCAAGGCTTATGAAACAGCTGATCGGGTTTTCAACAACGTCAGTCTTGATTTCATGTTTGGCCGGCAATTTCAATCGGCAGAATCATGGATAGGCGAACTTCAGGAAATCGTAGAGTTGAATCCAAACCATCTTTCGATTTATCAACTGACCATCGAGCCCAATACACCCTTCGGCAAAAGACATGCTGCCAACCGTCTGGAAGGTATACCTGATGAAGATACACTTGCCGATATGTATCTTGCCACAATGGAAATTTGTGAACGGAATGGGTTCAAGCAATATGAAGTTTCAAATTACTCCAAACCCGGTCACAAGGGAAAACACAATCTGGTTTACTGGGAGTATCATGACTTCTTGGGCATAGGACCAGGTGCCCATGGAAGAATAAGTATCGACAACCAATACTTTCGAACAAATACAATCCTTAATCCAGAAAGTTGGCTTGATGGTATTTTTAAATTAGGAACAGGTGAAAACCAAAGAGAATTGATCAATCAAAAGGAAAGAGGTTCCGAATATTTGCTTACTTCTCTCCGACTCAATGATGGTATGAGTATTGACAGGTTTGAGCAAATTTCAGGAAACAAACTAGATCGTAATGCAATAAGTGAACTTGTTCAGGACAATTGGGTCGGAATTACCGATGGGCAACTTCAAGTTACCACCAATGGAAGAATGGTCCTAAATCAGATCATTTCCAAGTTGTTATCCTGAGAAAGAATAAAGGGTAAATTTAATCAAGGACAAAGAACCAAATCTTAGCTGGAATTGCTGTTGAATTGTTGCGTTACCTTTCTGATGGGTTTATTTGTAATATGCATTCTGAATTATTCTCTTTCTCAGGTCAGAACAAAAAGCAGGAACGGCAATTCAAGGGTATCTTATGAACAAAAAAGCTTCAAATGCGACAGCACTGAATCTTCCAATGGTTGATCCACTGCCGGAGGGAACACAAAAATACTTCCAGGTTTGTGAGGAAAAACTCGGCATCATCCCCAATGTACTTAAAGCCTATGCTTTTGATATCGAGAAATTAAATGCATTTACTGCCATGTACAATAATCTGATGCTGGCCCCGAGCGGATTGTCAAAGCTGGAAAGAGAAATGATTGCAGTCGTTGTTTCTTCGGTTAACCGATGCCATTATTGTATTATTGCTCATGGTGCCGCAGTTCGCAAACTGTCAAAAGACCCTGAATTCAGTGATACCCTGGCAATTAATTTCAGACACTGCAAATTGGATGAAAGACAAAGGGGAATGCTCGAATTTGCAGAAAAAGTGACAGAAAATAGTTTCAAGGTTGAGGAAAAGGATCGTGAAGGTTTGAGAAAACTGGGTTTCAGCGATGCCGATATATGGGATATCAGTGCAGTGGCAGCGTTTTACAACATGACCAACAGACTGGCTTCCGCTACCGCAATGAGCCCCAATACGGAATACTATTTTTCAGACCGATGAAGGCCAAACCGACATTAATCCTGTTGCTGTTCTGCTTATTTCCAGCATTGGCAAATGGCCAATCAACAATAGATACCGGTCAACTTGTATTTGACAGAAGTTTTTCCTCTGGTAGATACCTTATACCCGTTGGTCCTTTCAAGGATGATATGGTTGAGATGCTGGAAACCGAAGGTTCCACAAACAAACAGGTTTATCAGATCAAGGGTGATTCATCTACACTGGAACTTCTTGAAAATAGCTGGGAAAGACTAAGTGAACATGATTTTGAAATCCTGTTCAAGTGTGAAACCTGGAACTGTGGAGGGTTTGAGTTCCGGGAAGTCATTGATGTTGTCGAAAGCCCCCACATGTTTGTCAATCTGGGAGATTTTCAATTCTTTTCGGCATCTAGGGACAACGAGGAAGGAAAACAGTATGTTACAATCCTTGCTAGTAAAAGCAATAATACGGGATTTGTCCAGATTGTATTCATAACCCCCCGGGAAGAGGAAAAGCTAGAAAACATAGATTTTAATTTCACTTCCCAAGTTTTGGAAATTGAAACACAATTGGAATATGATTTTTCAGCCAAGGGGTTTACCATCCTCACGGGAGTTGAATTTAATTCCGGTTCAAGCGATATCAATGAAAACAGTATCTCCCAACTGAAGGATCTGGCTGTTTTTCTCAAGGAGAATCCGGACAAGAAAGTAATTTTGGTAGGACATACCGACTTGGAAGGAGAATTGGAAAATAACATAAACCTATCATCTGAAAGAGCACGCTCGGTTCGAAACACCCTTATCAGTGTATATGATTCAAATCCTGATCAAATTTCGGCATATGGAGTGGGTTTTCTTTCACCACATGAAACCAATCTAACGCCAGAAGGAAGACATTCCAATCGTAGGGTCGAGGCTTTGATTTTGCAGAATTTTCAGTAGATTTTGACCAAATTTGTTCACAAAATTATGGTTTTACCTCAGGTTATGAATAAAACAGTTAATACTTATAACAAATTAAGAATAATGTTTATGGTTTGCCGAATTCCCAACATCCCTAGATTAATCAGGTTATTTATCACCAGCCTGATGCTTTGGTCCTTAACAATTACCAGCAGCTATTCAGCTACCCCGGAAAAGGCAACCGAGGTGGTAGAAGAAGTTATTCACACAGTGAATTACATGCTTCATAACAATTTCCCAAAGGCGAAAATTTATGCTGGAATTGAAGAAATGTTCATCAACATGGCAGACACGCAATATATTGGTCAGGTTGCCTTGGGAAGACAGTGGTTGGAAATTTCGGAAACGCGTAGACATTTATTCCTGAAGATATTCCAAAGGTATCTAGCTGAAAAATACTCAATCTATTTCCCCAGATTCATTGGTGCTGAATACGAGGTGATCCGGGCAAGGACAACAAGAAATGATCGGACCTTCGAAATTGTTACCACAATGTATTTGCCCAATGAACCACCTTTTCCGGTATATTGGGACCTCGTGAGTCTTGATGAGGGACCAAGAATACGAAATATTACAGTAGATGACTTAAATTTGCTGGTACTGGAAAAGAAGGTAATCGGTGCACTTCTTGAACAAAGTGGTGGCAATCTGGAAGAGTTGATGAGGAAATTGAAATACAGGTATCAATAAAAAACCAAGAAAATGCCCAATCAATTTCCATAACGAGCAAGCATATCTTTAACAGACCTTTTGATAAGCTCTTCCAAAACCTTCAGATCTACATTTTCCAAGCGGGTTATATAAAGGCAGCTAACCGAATTTTTGTACTTGCCCAATTTGGCCATCAGATCAGGGTAGGCAGAAAACCCCGGCATGATATAAATCGTGAGCGATTGTTTTCTGGGTGAGAAACCAGTCACCATCCATTGATGTTTTGATTTATCTGCACGTTGATAGGTATATTGCCCGAAGCCCACAATGCTTGTACCCCACATTCGTGGCCGTTCACCAGTGATTCGTTTCATCATGGCTAAAATGTATATGGAATCTTCCCTCCGTTTGGTATTTGAGACTGAGTTCAGAAACTCTTCCACATTGCCATCATTTACTACAGTTTTCATTTTACTCATCAGTTTGTCCAATCATAAACGAAACGAGGTCAAATATTATATTTTACCTGATTTAACCCGTAAAGAGGATATCCAAACAAGATTTTACCCTGAACTGACTCTTCAGTCTTGAAAATATCCGAAAAAGTGTTAGATTTGAAATCACAGCGGTGGTTCCGAAAACCGAATCACTTATCATGACTACAAGGCAGGCCGCTGGCCTGTTTTTTTTATTTGGAAAATTCGATGCAAGACCTGGTTGCTCTGACATTCAAGGAAAAACAGCTTCAGAAATTGCTTGAACCTGAAATTTCCCTCATGGGATTCGAGCTGATCAGATTGCGCTTTAGCGGTAATGCAAAGAAAACCCTCCAAATAATGGCTGAAAGACCGGATGGGACCATGACTGTTGGAGACTGTACTGATTTATCCCATGCTTTATCCCCGCTATTGGATGTTGAGGATACCATCAGTGAGGAATATTCGCTTGAAATATCATCCCCGGGCATTGACCGACCACTCACCAGGCTGGAGCATTTTGAGCAATGGGTTGGGTACAAGGCCAAGGTAGAACTGAACCAGCCCATGGATGGGCAACGGAGATTTAAGGGGATTATCCAGTCTACCAAAGGCTCAACAGTCATTCTGGATATGATTCCGGAACTGCTATATGTGCAATTTCCCCAAATTGCCAAAGCCAGCCTTGTTATGTCAGAAAAACTATTGAACCGACATCAGGAACAACGAATATTATCCGATTAGCAAACCAAATATGAGTTAAATTATTCCGAGGGATTCTGGAGAAAACATATGAGTCTTACTAGTGCAAATAGGTTTGAATTGCTTCAAATGGCCGAGTCTGTAGCCCAGGAAAAGAATATTGATCGTGGCATCGTTCTGGAAGCCATGGAAGAGTCTATGGCCAAGGCCGCAAGGATGAGATATGGCCAGGAGCTGGACATCAGGGCCAAATATAACAAGGAAACAGGTGATTTGACCATGCAAAGAGTTCGAACCGTGGTTGAAGAAGTCGAAAACCTGTCAACGGAAATGACCTTGGAGGATGCCCAAAAAATCAATCCGGAATATCAACTGGGAAGCGAGCATATCGAAGAATTGCCACCAGTTGGGGTAGATCAGTTGGATCGGATAAATATTCAGGTTGCCAAACAGGTAATCCACCGCAAGGTTCGAGAAGCCGAAATGGAAAAGCAGTACGAGGAATTCAAGGACAAGAAAGGCCAGATTATTGTCGGGACCGTCAAGGGTGTCGAGCAGGGCAATATAATCGTTGAATTAAGCATCGGTGAGACGATGATACATCGTACTCAGAAAATCAGCCATGAAAATCCCGAGAAAGGTACCAGGATTCGAGCTTATGTTACCGATGTTGACCAGGAAGCACGTGGTCCACAGGTTAAATTGTCGAGGACGGCAAATGAATTCATGCGAGAACTCTTTCGAAGTGAGGTCCCCGAGTTTTACGATGGAACCATTGATATCAAATGCATAGCCAGGGACCCGGGTTCTCGTGCCAAAATTGCTGTTGTATCCTATGATGCCAGTATTGATCCGGTCGGAGCCTGTGTCGGTATGAGGGGTTCACGGGTCCAAACAGTGGTCAATGAGCTACAGGGTGAAAGGGTTGATGTCATTCCATGGACCGAAAATGCGTTTGAGTTCGTAACCTATGCCTTGCAGCCTGCCAAGGTTTCAAAAGGGATACTTGATGACCATGGCAATCCCACGACAATTGTTGTTCCCGATGATCAACTTTCACTTGCCATTGGCAGAAGGGGTCAAAATGTCCGGCTGGCAAGAAGTCTGACCGGATTGGATATAGAAATTGTAACAGAAACCTACGAACGTGAACAAAGACAGGAAATCATGAACCAGAGACAGAAACTGTTCATGGAAGCCATTGATGTTGATGAAACCTTTGCACACCTGTTGGTAACCGAAGGGTTTGACTCGATAGATTATCTTGCCGAATGTACCATTGATGAACTTCTTACCCTCAATGGAATTGACGAAGCCATTGCCGAAGAATTGCAGAGCAGGGCTCAAAATTATGTTGCCAAGGAAAACGAGGAGATTCTTGCGGAAGCCAGAAGGTATGGCCTGAAGGACGACCTTGCGGAGTTTGAAGGGTTAACTCCAAAAATGTTGCTCGAGCTGGTGAAGAATGAAATTACGACTCTTGAAGATTTCGCAACCCTGGCTGATTGGGAGTTATCAGGCGGATACAATGAAATAGGCGGTAAGCAGGTATGGGAAAAAGGCCTTTTGGAGGATTTCAACATCAATGCCGAAGATGCCTTGTACCTGATCACATCTGCCAGGGTAAGTATCGGATGGATGAAACCAGAGGATATTCAGACCATTTACGGTGAAAAAGATACGGAGGCGGAAAGTGACCAGGGGGCAACCGAAGAATCATGACCTTCGTATCAGAAGGTGCGTGGTTACCGGGAAAAAGTATGATCAGGATGAGTTATTGAAATTCACCTTGAATCCGAAGGGGGTTGCCGTTCTGGACATTAATCGAAAACTTCCGGGTCGTGGTATGTGGGTATTTCCAGACCGGCATACGCTTGCAAAAGCCGCCAATGGCAATCACTTTTCACGAGCTGCCCGAAGAAATGTTGAAATTCCAACAGATTTTTTATATACGATAGATAGGAAATTAGTTGATTATCTAACCGGAATACTTTCTTTGGGTCGCAAATCTGGTGTCGTTTTAGCTGGGTTTGAAAAGGTTCGACTGGGGATTAGTGAAAATACAATAACGGTTTTGGTTCAGGCCTCTGACGGTTCGGATCGGCAGGGCCAGAAGTTGATTCCAAGGGGTGTTTCATGTAAACGCTACCGATGTTTGTCTTCAACAGAACTCGGTGAGGCATTCGGAAGAGAATCGATTATTTATGTGGGAGTGAAAGATGGGCCCATGGCCCATAAGATTGCAATTACCGCGCAAAAACTTGAACGTATCCGTAGGATGGAAGGATTTCAAACGACTTTGCCAGATTTGGCATCATAATTTTGAAAATACAGGGAATTAATGGGCACTAATACTCTTTCGTTAAAATCCACCCCCCGATCAGGGGCCTCCACTAGGACGGTAAACAAGGATATTGTATTCACCCGTGGTGGTAAAAAACAACAGGAAGTGGTGATTGTACCCTCGCAAGGTGGTATAGCAAGAAAACCCACGGCCGTACAACCACCACCTCCCCAGCGTAGGGGGCCTACCCAGACAAAGGAGACCAAAGCACCCTCTGTTTCGAAAGTGATTCCGGATCAAGAGGATCTGAGACGTCGTGCCGAAGCTGTCCAAAAGGCACGGGTTAAAGATGAAGTTGAGCGTGAATCCAAAGCCGAACAGCAAAAACAGCTTGACGAGGAGAGAGAAAGAAAGGCACAGGCTCTTCGTGAACATCGGCAAAGGGAAAAGGAGCACCAGGAAGAATTAGAGTTGCAGCGCAAACTCGAAGAGCAGAGGTTATTGGAAGAAAAGAAAAAGGCTCAACAGGCAAAAACGATTGATGAAGAACCAAAGCAGGTTCCGGAAGCACGAAAGAAACGAAAGGTCAAGGAGAAAAGCCCCGAGGAAGAAAGGGGCCGAAGTTCTGAAAAAAGACGAGCGACCAAGGTAACTGTTAAAACAGCTCTTGATATTGAGGAGGATCAACTACGTTCCGAGGCACAGTTCAGGCGCAGGGAAGAAAGAAGGAAACGCAAGGCCCAACCCGTTGAAATTGTCCGGGAGAAAATAGTCAGGGAGGTTCAATTACCTGAAAACATAATGGTTCAGGAACTTGCCAACCGAATGACACAAAGGGTTTCGGATGTCATCAAGGCGCTTATGAAATTAGGTGTGATGGCAACTCAAAACCAGACCATTGATGCCGACACTGCCGAGTTGATTATTGAGGAATTTGGACACAAGGTGGTTCGGGTCTCAGATGCTGATGTTGAGGATGTAATTGATGCTATCGAGGACGATCCCAAGGATCTTCAATCAAGAAACCCTGTGATTACGGTTATGGGGCATGTTGACCATGGCAAGACCACACTTCTTGATACCATTAGAAAGGCTAGTGTGGCTTCGGGAGAGGATGGAGGCATTACCCAGCATATTGGGGCCTATCAGGTCAAAACCGATGATGGTGAAACACTTACCTTTCTAGATACACCAGGTCATGCAGCCTTCACTTCCATGCGTGAAAGGGGAGCAAATGTAACTGATATCGTGGTTCTGGTTGTGGCTGCCGATGATTCAGTCATGCCGCAAACAATTGAAGCAATCAATCACGCCAAGGCAGCTGATGCACCTTTGATTGTAGCAATTAACAAGTGTGATTTGCCCAATGCCAATCCTGATAATGTTCGGAACGAGCTCCTGCAATATGGGGTAGTGGTCGAAAGCCATTCGGGGGAAGTTTTGGATGTAGAGATTTCAGCCACCAAAGGTGATGGTATCAATGATCTTCTCAAGGCGATTTCTCTTCAGGCCGAGCTCATGGAATTACAGGCCAATCCCAATCGACCAGCTTCAGGTACGGTAATTGAAGCCAAACTTGATGTAGGAAGAGGGTCGGTTGCCACGGTACTGATTCAAAAGGGAACCCTGAAAAGGGGTGATATTTTTGTCGTTGGTGAACAATGGGGTAAAGTCAGGGCCCTCATAAGCGACCAGGACAAAAGGATCAATTCGGCAGGTCCATCCGTACCTGTTGAAGTGTTGGGTCTGAATGGAACTCCGCACGCCGGGGATACACTCAATGTTGTTGAAAACGAGTCGCAAGCAAGAGAAATTTCTGAATACCGAAGAAGTACGAATCGCAACATTATTTCCTCAGCAGGTGCAGTGCTTAGTCTGGAAAGCCTGATGAATCTGGGTGAAAACAAATCCACCAAGGATTTGCAACTTGTTGTGAAAGCTGATGTACAAGGTTCAGTCGAGGCAATAAATCAGGCGGTCACCAAGATCGGAAACGAAGAGGTTCAGATCAGGGTTCTGCACTACGGGGTTGGGGCTATAACGGAAACGGATGTGTCCTTGGCCAGTTCTTCAGGTGCCCACATTATAGGATTTAATGTCCGAGCCACACCTTCGGCACGCAGTATGGCTGTCCAGAAGGGCATTGAGTTGCGGTACTATTCGATAATTTATCGTCTGGTTGATGATGTCAAGGCTCTGGCTTCTGGTCTGCTTGATGTACATATCAAGGAAAACTTCCTTGGCAACGCGGAAATTCTTGAGACATTCAAGATTACCGGAGTTGGCATGGTTGCAGGATGCAAGGTAACTGAGGGTATTGTCAGAAGGTCTTCCGGGGTTCGTTTGCTCAGGGATAATGTGGTTATCCATGAAGGCAAGCTCAAAACCCTCAAACGGTTCCAGAACGAGGTTGACGAGGTTCAAACCGGTCTGGAATGTGGTATGGCATTCGAGAATTATTCCAACCTCAAACAGGGCGATTACATAGAAGTTTTTGAGCAGGAAGAAATCCAGCAAACGCTCTGACAAAGCAGCTTCCATTTGCCGAGTACCCTCGGGTACCAATTCATTCACACTTACTACGAGGAATGGCTTGATGCCAGTGTTACATTTTACATCAGAGTGGTTTCCCTTGCCGACAGGCCTTGAGGATGGAATGGAAATCTTTGCCGTTGGGGATGTACACGGTTATTGCTCTCATCTCCAAACGATGCTTGAGGTGTTTTCCGAAGCAAGGGATTCACAAAAGCAGTCAATACTGGTTTCACTTGGTGATTTGATTGATCGAGGGCCGGAATCCATTAGGGCCTTGGATCTCATGCGAAAATCCAAGGATTTTGGATTCACGGAAACACATACACTGATGGGGAATCATGAACAATTGATGAGACTTTCCCTCACAGGCAAGAAAATGACCGAGTTCACAAGGTATATACCTGCCAACGCCCATACACCAGCTCATGAAATCTGGTCATGGAACGGAGCTGGAAAAACGCTTCGGGAATTGGGTCTGAACCCTGAAGACATGCTTTATGGGAGTATCAAGGATTTTGCCTATGCCTTGAATGAAGGATTGGGGCCTGAAAGAGTTGCGTTCCTGGAATCATTATTGAGTCACAAGCGGATAGGCTCCCTCCTGTTTGTACATGCCGGCATTGATCCCAACCGTAGTATTGAGGAGGCTTTGGCAGAGCCCTGGGACTGTTTGTATGACAATCACTGGTCCTGGATCAGGGGTGAGTTCCTTTTTTCTCCGTTTAAACGTTCCGACCTGATAGCCGTACATGGACATACCTATCCAGGCAGATACAATTCAACCGGATTTGAAGCATCACTGTTCAAGTTTCATGAGGGCAAAATAAATCTGGATGGTGGCAGTTACAATACTGGTAAAATTGCCGGTGCCCAATTTGCCAAGGAAAAATACAGGATATTTATTGTTTCTGAGTAAGCCAGGTAATCAGTGGCAACACTGAAATTGAAGGCAAGTTACCTGCGTGACCTGTTTCTTTTCAGGTAAATGTAGTATGCACCACCACCTCCATGACATCTGTGGGCTTCCTGAAAATGAAGAATATATTCGGAAGTGGGTGGTTTGGATAAAAGGTGCTTGATCAATTGGTTGAGGGGGCCGAAACCTCGGCGACCATCCATATCCTTTCCCTTTCCGGGTATAACCAAAATCAAACGCTTGCCTGAATGAAAGGCCCCGGATACAAATCGCTTGACCTCACGAGAAGCCTCTTCCTTTAGCTTGCCATGAAGGTCCAGCTTTAGTTCGGGATTGATATGTCCCGAATTCAATTTCTTCAGTATTTTCTTGTCGATATTATTTGGACCGGGAACATTACTTTTCGGCTCTGTATGTCTTGGTTCTACCAGAATCCTTTTCTGTACAGGCTTGGGGGATGCCATTTCCTTTTCCTGCAGTTCCGTGTTTGCCTTGATGGTGCTTAAAGGCAAGTCATTTTCATTACAGAATTGATTCCAATCGCTAAAATCACGATTGTTAAGACCCTCCACAGGAGTTTCTTTCCTGGGGTTTTGTCTTTTGACCTTACGAGAATCCTGACTTGTCTGGTGATTATCCTTACTGGAGAATTTGTTTGTTTGACAATACTCTTCCCAAAGTGCCAAATCCTGGTCTGTAAGACCCGCGGTGTTGATTTTGTTGTGCATTTTTGAACATCACCAGGGTATTGTTAAGGCTAAAACCTAACCGGTCGCAACAAGTATCCAGTTCGGGTCATTCTTGCCCATGATTCTTGAAAAGGTCCACTCATCGTTCTGGTGAACAGGATTTGACTTGTCACCTTCTACTACATTGCCCTTGGGATCCTCGACATAGGAAATGAGTTCACTGGAAAATTCTACGGTGATTTCCCCACGCCCGGTCGACTGTTCGAACTTGGCATCCTTGATGTGTTTTCCACTTGTTCTTACGAATTGTACCTTGACCATATTGTCGGGGTCTCTTTGATCAACACCTTCCTTGAAGGAATTGAATACTTCAAGAGACAGAAAAGGTTTCAAATCGTCTATCTTGCCTTCACCGAATGAGGTCAGGATCCATTCATAGGCCTTCCCTGCTCCTTCGACGAATTCCTGCACACTAAAATTCCGTTCATAGGCTTTCATGTTACCCAATGTTTTTGCACATTCCGTATTTGAGCCGACAAGCTTAGCAATTTCCTCATCAATCTCTTCCTCATCAGGTACCACTTTGGAGGATTGGTCTATGGTGACGGATGGATGGACCGGAGGTCTTTGTTCGAATCCTGTTCTGGTACCAAGTATTCCACGTAACTTGAAAATTAAAAACAGTGCAATTCCCGCGAGAATTAGAAGCTGCAACATTGGTGACATTTTGATAACGACCTTTAATTTTGTTTCGGACAATACATTTGTTGTCTATAGGTATTTAGGTTGAAGCTAGTCTTATGTCCATATTATACAGGCTTTTCAATATGTTTGGGTGTATTCCATGAAATTATTTTTGCTGTTTTTATTGGTTCCCTTGATTGAAATAGCATTGTTCATTCAAGTTGGCGGCTTGATCGGCCTGTTTCCCACCTTGGCCATAATCATCATTACTGCATTGCTTGGTGCCGGTTTGGCTCGAACCCAGTTTCCCCTTGTCATTGACAAGATCAGGGATACAGTAAGTCACATCAAGGATCCAATGAATCCCATATTACAGGCGATTGCCATATTTGCAGGGGGATTGTTGCTCCTGACACCAGGCTTTTTTACCGATACAATAGGGTTCCTACTGCTTATTCCTCAAACTCGGGAATTTCTTGTCACTTTCTTCATAACCCACTTTGCAGGTAACTTTTCATCTCATGCAGAGTACTCGTTCAAGACGAATTTGGATGAGGATATCATTGAGGGGAATTCAACCGAGGTTGAATCCGAAAAAAACTGAAACAGGCTGCAGAGTCAATTATTTTTGAAAGGCAAAGGAAGTATTTGTCTGAATCAGGATGCCTGAAGCCCTGTTATGGCGATCAGTGATAGGATATCCTCGACCTTGCTTCCTCGTGATAGATCATTGGCAGGCTTGGCCAAACCTTGAAGTACCGGACCAACCGCCTTCATTCCACCAATCCTTTCGGCAATTTTATAACCTATGTTTCCTGCTTCCAGATTGGGAAACACAAACACGTTGGGAGGTACTTCCAGATTGAGACCGGGTGCTTTTCTTTTTCTCAACGCCGGATCCAGTGCAGCATCAAACTGAAGTTCTTCCTCGATTATCCAATCAGGATAGTTGGTTTTGGCTATCTGGATGGCATCACGTATTCTTTGAACTCTTTCGTGGGATCCACTTCCTGCAGTTGAGAATGTGAGAAAGGCTACCTTTGGTTTAATCCCTAGGATTGTTGAAGCAGAAAGGGCAGCAGTTTCTCCAATTTGTGCCAATTGCAAGGCAGTAGGGTCGATTACCATTGCACAATCAGCAAAAATCACCGGGCCTTGGAAAGGGTGGTGGGGTTTATCTGCAATCATGATGAAAAAGGAAGAAACGGTATCTACCTTTGGCGATTTGCCAATGATCTGAAGAGCTGCACGAAGTGTATCAGCCGTGGTATTGACGGCTCCACCGATGGTCCCATCAGCATGGTTCAGCTTAACCATCATGGCAGCAAATCCGAGTGGTTGAAGGATTGTGTTTCTTGCTTCTTCCTCGGTTATCCCCTTATGCAAACGGATTCTGATCAACTCATCAATGTATCCCCCGACCAGAGGAGATGATACCGGATCAACAATCAAAATATTCGAGAGAGAAGGTTCTGAATCTGCCATTTTGGAATGAATCCGTTCGGTAGATCCAAGAAGCGTGATATCGGCAATACCCTGTTCTGCTGCGAGTATTGCCGCCTGAATTATGCGCTGGTCTTCCCCTTCAGGGAGTACGATATGGCATCGTTTGGCCCTTGCCTTGGCAAAAACCTCTTCCAGAAAAGGAGAATCGGCAACCACGACTTGTCACCATTCCCTGCTGATGATTATGCAGTTACCTGCGAACGCATATCGTCAATGGATATACCGGCAACTTTGGTCGGTTTCTTCATGGCATCCCTTCGGAATGGTTCTCCCAATTCCTGGTTCAGGATTACCTCGATAAAGGTTGTTTCCTTATCTTCCAATTGTACCTTGATTGCTTGATCCAATGCTTGTGAAAGATCTTCCATGGTCTTCACCTGAACACCTTTCAAACCACAACCCTCGGCAATTTTGGCATAACTGACCCTGAGATCCAATTCTGTACCGACAAAATTGTCATCAAACCACAAGGTTGTATTCCGCTTTTCGGCACCCCACTGGTAATTCCTGAAAATTACCATGGTAATTGGAGGCCAATCGCCACGTCCGCAGGATGTCATTTCATTCATGGAAATTCCGAAGGCTCCATCACCGGCAAATCCAACCACCGGTGTATCTGGACATCCAATCTTGGCACCAATAATTGCCGGAAAGCCATATCCACAAGGACCGAACAACCCTGGTGCAAGATATTTCCTTCCCGTTTCAAAGGTTGGGTAAGCATTGCCAATCGCACAGTTATTGCCAATATCGGAGGATATAATCGCTTCGGTTGGCAGCACCTTCTGAATGGCCCGCCAGGCCATCCTTGGACTCATCAATTCGGGATCCTTGTTCCTCGCTCTCTCGTTCCAGGTTGTTCCCTCATCATCATCTTCATGATCCATTGAGGTAAGTTCCTGAAGCCACCGGGACTTGGTTTGGGAAATTTTTTGCCTTCGCTCTTCCCGATTCTCTTGGCCGGCAAAATCGGACAAGTTGTCCAACAGTTGTTCTGCTACCTGTTTGGCATCACCCTGAATACCTACCGTTACCTTTTTGGTCAGTCCGATGCGGTCAGAATTGATGTCAACCTGTATGATCTTAGCCTTTTCTGGCCAGTAATTCAATCCATAACCTGGAAGGGTTGAAAAGGGATTCAACCTTGTTCCAAGGGCCAAAACCACATCAGCATTGGAAATGAGTTCCATGGCAGCCTTGGAACCGTTATAGCCCAATGGACCTACGGAAAGGGGATGATCCCCGGGAAATGCATCATTATGTTGATACCCACAACAAACCGGTGCCAGAAGTTTTTCTGCCAACCTTGCGGAAGCACCTATGGCATCGCCGATTACAACACCTGCCCCGTTGAGGATAACAGGGAATTTGGCATTCGACAAAAGTCTTGCCGCTTCCTCGATGGCGTTTTTTCCACCTCTTGGTTTTTCAAGCCTGACCGTTTGGGGCAATTCTATATCGATCACTTGGGTCCAGAAGTCTCTGGGAACATTGATTTGGGCAGGTGCACATCCTCGCCAGGCCTTTTCAATAACCCGGTTCAAAACTTCTGCCATCCTGCTGGGGTCCCTGACTTCTTCCTGATAACAAACCATATCTTCGAAAAGTTTCATTTGCTCAATTTCCTGAAAGCCACCCTGACCCATGGTCTTATTGGCAGCTTGCGGAGTTACGAGCAGGATTGGAGAGTGATTCCAGTAAGCGGTTTTCACGGGGGTTACAAAATTTGTAATACCGGGTCCATTTTGGGCAATCATCATTGACATTTTACCGGTAGCACGGGTATATCCATCAGCGGTCATACCAGCATTGCATTCGTGTGCGGCATCCCAGAAAGTGATACCTGCTGCCGGAAACAGATCTGAAACGGGCATCATGGCCGATCCGATTATTCCGAAAGCATGTTCGATTCCATGCATCTGAAGTACTTTGATAAAGGCTTCTTCAGTTGTCATCTTCATGAATTTGTTCCTTTCAACAAACACACTAAATTATAATCGTGTGCGAAATATTACTTTAGGATTCAGTATTTAGTTTGTTCCTTATTGATTACATTAAATTATTTCATTCAATTCAATAAATGTTAGACTAAATAGTCGAGTTATTTTTGATCAGGGGGGTTAAATTATTCAAATGGCTAGTTCCAACGGTTCCAAACCTCCGGCAGATAATGCTTTTCCAGATATAAAGATAAATGTCCTGGGGCAATTCATAGACGATCTATCCTTTGAGAACATTGCCTTTCAGCAGGGAAGAATGAACCAAACTGTCGAATCGGAAATTGAAGTTCAGGTCGGAGTCGATGTCAAAAAAACGATTGACCAGATTTACCATGTAATCATCAGGCTTAAATTATCGGCAGTCACAAAAAAGGAAAATGAAGCCCTCTTTATTTTGGAATTGGATTATGTAGGCATGTTCAATGTACCTGAAACCGATGAAGAAACCCTAAAAATGGTATTGATGGTTGAGTGCCCCCGCTTGTTGTTTCCTTTTGTGAGGAGAATTGCTTCAAACCTGACTCAAGACGCCGGTTTCCCACCAGTCAATCTTGATCCTATCGATTTCCTGTCACTCTACAGAGGTTCGGTAGCCAGTGAGGATTATGTCCTCAACTGAGGTTTGTATTTTCTGTATTACCTTTCCACAAAAGCATTGAGGAAAGTACCCGTTTCACTGAGTGAACAATTCACGTCGATGGGTTTTCTCAATACGGTTCATATCCGATTGGGAAATATCAGCTTCCAAAGCAAAATTCCGCCAGTTTCTGACGGCTGCTGAGACTTCGTCCAAAAACACTTTGGCCCTTTTTTTCTTGATTCCGCCAACTCCAGCAAAAGCAATAAGGTTTTCAATTTCGAAGTCGTCCCGTTTTCCACCAATGCTCATCTGGTGACGGCTTGTCCAGTCACCTGAGGGGTTATAGGAATAGACAACATCGTAAGCGGGTGAAAGAGTCCATGTTCCATTTTGGTCCATGAGAAAGGCTATGTTTTTGACATGATCGTCCTGATTTCGTGCAAGAACATTGAAAAAGGCACGACGAACCTGTTGCTCCAGATCACTTCGTGATAGACCAAGTTTCCTGATTGCCAGCAATACCTGTTCATAACCATATGAGCCAGCAACATTGAAATCGTAATGCATCAAGGCACCCAAGGATTGCATATGCAGTTTCTCTCCAGAACTTGTGCGATCAAACCGGCGGGTCATGAAATGCGCACGACCACCTTCTTCATGTAGGCGACATTCATTCATTTCAATTCCTGCAGCTCGAGCCATCAGATGATAGGCATATTCAATTCTACCAAATCCCTGGGGGTCAGCAACTTCCTTATCCCTGTTGTTGCGTATACCATCGAATTTCATGAGCCAAGGAGAGAATCCCTTTTCTGTCAGGAGCTCCCCCGATCTGAATTCCCCAGTTTCTGGATTCCATGCTAGCACAGCCTTGGCTCGCGCTCCACCTGCTGAACTCCCCACACGCAAAATATTCTGGATGGCAATTTGATCATCAATACCTTCGAATTTGCCTTCCAACGAGATACGATCATCAACAACTCGGTTGGCAAGTAAGACCAACCTGTCAATTTCAATTTTTCGGGAAATTCCAACAACACCTTTCATTGAAGGATGGAATTCAAGTGCGCCGACACCGCGTTTGCCTGTATAGCTTAGCCGCTCCACAGGTGTAAAACTGTCAGGCTCCCGTCCTTGGGAAGCCAACCAGGTATCAATCAGACTGTTACCAAATTTGTCTGGCAAACTGTCTGCAAGCATACCTGGCAAACCCTTGAAGGTCCTGTGTGGTAAAGACGGAAATTCATAAGGGGCATCCCTGAGCGGCATCATTAGCGGAGAAACTTCAATACCTGAATTGGTAAATTCCGGAGTATATTGAAACACACCAATTCCCCTGTCAGGTAACCAGGTCACAGCACCGATATCGCTACCCCAGAGTCTTACTCTTACAGTTCCACTCATCTATTTGATTCTTTTGTTTCCCCAACGCCATTCCGACTGAACAGCCTGCTTTTTTCTTGCTCGCCTTCTTTCCTTGCCTGCAAGGCGTACAAGATCTACCGGTCGTATACTAGGGTTTGGAAGTAATGCAGCAAGTTGATCAGTCAATTTTAGCGCCTGCATGATTCGTACAAATGAATCAAGAGATATTGGTTTACCACAAGCCAACCGAGTCAATGTACTTCTTGATACACCCGCCTCACTCGCAAGATCATTCTGCGATATATTTTGGCTAAGACGAATACTTTCTAGACATTGCCCAAGCTCTTTGATAATAGCTTCACTGGAGGAAGTTGAGAAATCAATTTTATGCATTAATTGTGAATCATTAAATATGAAATAGCTAAGTTATGATTTAATTATACAGCATTAAATGTTATATATTATAAATAGTTTTAATGAACTAAATATCAATCATAAAATAAAAATATTGATAATATTGCATCAGAATTGAGTAATTAAATAAAAATTGGGGTGGGTCTTTTATCCAGTTACTCAGTCCGATTTAATCTTGCCTGACAAATCAACAAAAAAGCAGGCCACGAGGAAATCCTCGTAATGGCTTTGGGCAACTTGCTGTGCTTGTTCGTCTTCACCCCATTTTTTCTCTTGCCACTCTTCATCAATGCGGGATAGTCTCCAAATCTGATCCTTGTTGCCAAAACCGTAGAGATAAGCGAAACTCAGAACCAACGAACCTAGTAAGGGCACCAATTCGCTGAAACCACAAAGGGAAAAATTGTCTAGGGTCTCAATTTTTACAGCAAACGCATCAATTGTTTGGGATTCCTGATCAAAAGGAATAATTCCATGGTTGATTTTCATCCTGATGGTTAATTCTTTTTCCAGCCAGGTAATTACGGGGTCCCAATGGTCAGATTGCCATTTGACAAGATCAGATGGGGAAGTCGCACGATAGGAAACAAGATCAGTATGTCCATAATTCAAAAGGGAATTGACTATTTCTCCCCTGGTATCACCGATACGATCTATTGTGGTATTCGTTCTCCGGGTAAAGGGCATAGCCGTAGGATCAATTTTTTGCCCTTGATCTTGAAATTCGACACATATCTTTTCAGCCAGCGAAAAGTGGGGAACTATAAGTGGGTTCTTACCGGGTGTCATGGCAAATTTCCCATCAAGCCGGATACCAAAGCCTTCTGATAACTTGGATATTCTGACGTCTTCCCAGAATTTTCTGGCAGCCCATTCATTCATTGGAACATTCGGTCACTGGAAAGTCGTTTCCGAGATATCGTTCAAATCCCATTCAAGGTAGTTTGCTAATTCCTGAAAGTGCCCCGGTGCTTCGGCCTTGATCGTTATTTCCCTATTTAAAAACGGATGATGGAAACGCAAGCTACTGGCATGTAAGAACATCCGGGATACCAGGTTAAGCTCTTCGAACTTTTCCGGAAGGGAAGTTTCAGAAAAATCCGATGAATATTTTTCATCTCCCAGAATGGGATGATTGATGGAAGATAAATGTACCCTCAACTGATGGGTTCGACCTGTTTGCGGGAACAACAATACGAAAGCCAACAATTTGCCAAACGTAAGTTGAACAGAATATTTCGTATAAGCCAATTTGGCAGAATTTGATGTATGTCCATTCTTTGTGCTCACACTCCTCATCATGCGATTGACCTGTGTTCTGTCCTTTTCCAGGACAGACTTGATTTCCCCGGTTTTGGGAATTGGAACACCGAGAGTTACAGCCCAATAATATTTGTACACATTTTTGGTCTTGAACAATTCCATCATTTCTCTAGTGGCTGTGAGGGTTTTACCCGTTAGCAAGACACCGGAAGTTTTCTTGTCAAGTCTGTGAATCAAGCGTATCCGATCAGAATTATTGGCCAACGTTAGATGGTTGAGGTATTTATCAATATATCCCCTTTGTTTTGTACCTCCCTGAGTTGCCAGACCTGGCGGTTTATTGAGGGCAACAAAATAATCATCTTCATAGATTATGCTGTTGTTCAGTTGATGAATTATGGATTGATCGTAGCTACTCAGGGTATTGGACCTGACAGCTTTTGAAGTTGTGGGGCCAATTGATTTTGGTAGGGTAATTATCTGATCAGGAGCCAATCTAAATGAGGGTTTGACTTTTTTCTTGTTGACCCTTACCGCACCCCTCCGGCACATTTTTTCAATATGCGACTGAGGGAGATGTCCATATTTCCTCCTTAACCATCTGTCTAGACGTTGGTCAGCATCATCAACGCCGACAATTTTGCTGGTTATATTGTTCAATGAAGCCATATCCTGGCCAGAAACAAGCCCAGATAGAGAGCCAAAACAGCCAATACGACTGAAACAAGGGCATAAACAAGTGCCATATCCAATTTTCCATTAGTGGAAAGTTGCCAAAAGTCATTTGAAAATGCTGAAAAAGTCGTAAACCCTCCTAAGAACCCTGTAATGATCAATGGCGTATAGCGTTCCGACAAAGTCAGGTTTTCAATCATCAAGGCAATTATGAAACCCATCAGCAAAGACCCAAAAACATTGACAAACAATGTTCCATAAGGAAACTGCTTACCCATGACGGTTGATATACCAGTTGTTAACAGATATCTTGAAATGGCCCCCAATGCACCTCCAAGGGCAATCTGGAGTAAAGTCCCGATCATGGTGAATGTCCGCCATCCCTTTCCGTGTTGAGCTTAACCCGAAGGTTCTCGAAATACTCCAATCTCTTGCCCAATGTTTGTTCAAAACCCTTCTTTGGTGGGTTGTAGTATTTTGCTCTATTAAAACCCTCGGGAAAGTAGTTTTGTCCGGAAAATCCGTAGGGAACATCATGATCGTACTGATAATCCTTGCCATATCCAAGTTGCTTCATCAGCTTTGTTGGCGCATTGAGTATATGCTTGGGAGGTACCAGGGATCCTGAAACTCTTGCATCTTTGGTGGCTGATTTATAAGCCTTGTAACTTGCGTTGGATTTTGGAGCCAAAGCCATGTAAATGACTGCTTCTGCTATGGCCAGTTCACCCTCTGGACTACCAAGCCGTTCATAAGCTACCCAGGAGTTGATTGCCATATCTAACGCATCCGGGTCGGCCAGACCTATATCCTCTACGGCCATGCGTGTAATTCTTCTTAGCAGGTAGTTTGGATCCTCACCGGCATCCAACATTCTGGCCAACCAATAGAGAGCGGCATCTGGGTCAGATCCCCGTACAGATTTATGCAGGGCTGAAATCAGGTTATAGTGCCAATCACTAGCTCTATCATAAGAGGTGGCTTTCTGCGATAGATGCAGGGATAATTCATCCGTATCCAGTTTACGCTCCAGGCCCAAAGCACAAATTTGTTCAATATTATTCAACAGACTCCTGCCGTCACCATCGGCCATTCCGCACAACCAGTTTCTTGCTTCATTAGTAAGAGGTAGGGGAGAACCATGATACTTTTCTGCTCTTTGTACCAGTTTTTCCAAGTCGGACATCGAAAGCCTGGATAAACAAAACACCTTTACGCGTGACAACAGGGCAGGATTGATTTCAAAGGAAACGTTTTCTGTTGTCGAACCGATCAGCTTTATTGTTCCATCCTCGACATAGGGTAAAAACCCATCCTGCTGGCTCTTGTTAAAACGATGAATTTCGTCCACAAAAAGGATTGTTCCCTTGCCTTCCATCCATTGAATTCTGGCAGTAGAAAAAATTTTTCTCAGTTCAGCGGTATTGGAAAAAACGGCACTGATCTGAACAAAGTTGTATTCCTTTTTTTGTGCGATTAATCGTGCAATGGTTGTTTTGCCAACTCCTGGGGGGCCCCAGAATATAATGGAGGGTAGATTGGTCGAAGCCAGTAGATTGTTCAGGGGTTTGTTCTTACCAATGAGATCTTCATGACCGATAACCTCTTTCAGGCTTTCGGGGCGAATGCGATCTGCCAGAGGGCGTAATGCTGATGACAAATCACTTTGTTTTTCTATCTGGTCAAGAAGACTGGTCACGATATAAATTTGGGGAATTAATACCTTCCCCTAAGGCTTAAGGATTAAACGATTGGAACAAAAGATCCATTGATCATGTCCAGTATATTTACACCAACAAATAAAGAAACAAAATTCAAAAAGTTGGTTAAAGCCCTACCTTGGTATGGTTTTTCCACAAAATATGATGATGTATTCCTCGGAGAAGTAAATCAGCTTGATTCGTCAGATTCCTGTGCTGCCAATCTATCTCGATCAGCCTTGCCCTTCTCTTCAGTATCCCTGTCAACCAGTTCTATGATTGCCATTGGTGCACGATCGCCATAACGATATCCAGCCTTGATGACTCTTGTATATCCGCCATTGCGGTCTTGATAACGAGGGCCGAGAACATCAAAAAGTTTCTTTGTGTGCTTGACTTGCTTGAGTTTGGAATTGGCCATTCTTCTGGAATGCAGATCACCCTTCTTGCCTAGGGTAATCAGTTTCTCCACGATTCTCTTCAATTCCTTGGCTTTTGGTAAGGTGGTTTTGATTTGTTCATGTTCAATCAGGGATCCGGCCATATTGGCGAACATGGCTTTCCTATGCTCACCGGTTCTGTTAAGATACCTGTATCCGCCACTGTGTCGCATAATTATTTACCTTATTTTCTGTCCAATAGGAGTGTGATCAAGGGAAGGGTTGCAGATCCTTCTCTTCCATTTCTTTCGATAGTATTTCAATATTTTCTGGAGGCCAATCAGCAATTTCCATGCCAAGTGACAAATTCATTGCCGATAGGACTTCCTTTATTTCATTCAGTGATTTTCTTCCAAAGTTTGGAGTCTTCAACATTTCCTGTTCCGATTTCTGGACCAGATCACCAACATAAATGATATTGTCATTTTTCAGGCAATTGGCCGATCTGACTGAAAGTTCAAGCTGCGTAACTTTCAGGTAGAGATTGCTATCAACCTCGGCTTCCGGAGTTTCATCTTCCTGTTTGGATTTGACAGGTTCATCAAAATTAATGAAGATCTGGAAATATTCCTGAACGATTCTTGACGCATAGGCTATGGCATCCTTGGGTGTTATGGATCCGTCTGTTTCAACGTTCAGGATTAACTTGTCGTAGTCAAGAATCTTTCCTTCCCTTGCAGGTTGAACTTTATAGGAAACCGATTTTACCGGTGAAAATATGGCATCAATTGGAATAAAATTAATTGATGCATCTGCCGGTTTGTTCAATTCGGCAGGAACATATCCCTTACCAACCCCAACGGTGATTTCCATTTGTATAGAGGCATCCCTGTCCAAATGACATATGACATGGCGTGGATTGAGGATTTCGACACCGGTTACAGGATTGATCATTCCGGCAGTAACTTCGCCTGGCTGTGATGATTTCAACAGGAGTTTGCGTGGTTTGCGGTCATCAGATTTTACAACGACTCCCTTGAGGTTGAGAAGGATGTCAATGACGTCCTCACGAACACCGGGAATTGGTGAGAATTCCTGTACCACATTGTCGATTTCAACTCCGATTATGGCACTTCCCCTAATAGAAGAAAGAAGAACCCTCCGCAATGCATTGCCAATGGTCAAACCGAACCCTCTTTCGAGTGGTCCGATTTCCAGGGTCATCTGATTTGGATTGCTGCCTGATTTCTCCTCCAGTGAAGGGGAGATAAGTTTTTCCCAGTTATCTTGGAACATTGATTAGCCTCCATCCTTTTTCCCGGTGGTTCCAGCACCGAGATTGTCTCGAAAAACTAAATTAAAACTAAATCGTAAGAGTGATTAGACTCTTCTTCTTTTTGGTGGACGACAACCATTGTGGGCAATGGGTGAAACATCCCTGATAGATGTGATTTCAAAACCTACGGCGGCCAGGGAACGCAGGGCACTTTCCCGACCTGAACCCGGTCCTTGGACCTTGATCTCAAGTGACTTGACACCATGTTCCTGTGCCTTTTTTCCGGCATCTTCTGCTGCCAGCTGGGCTGCATACGGGGTAGATTTCCGTGAGCCCTTGAAACCGACAGTACCTGCCGAAGACCAGGCAATCGCATTACCCTGTACATCTGAAATCAATATTTTTGTATTGTTGAAGGAGGAGCTCACATGAGCTACTCCGACCGCAATATTCTTGCGTTCTTTTCTCTTTAGACGGGGTTTTTCACGAGCCAAGGCACATCTCCTTTATTTTTTCTTGCCGGCAATGGGCCTAGCCGGACCTTTTCTGGTTCTGGCATTCGTATGGGTTCTTTGCCCCCTCACAGGTAGTCCCCTACGATGTCTGAGACCCCGGTAACATCCAAGATCCATCATCCGCTTGATGTTCATTTGGACATCCCTGCGCAGATCACCTTCTACCATATAGTTTTGATCTATATGCTCCCGAAGCTCCTTGACATTGAGATCGGTAAGTTCATTGACCCTGACGGATTGCTCGATTCCAACGGACTCACAAATGTTTTGTGCCGTATGGTATCCAATCCCGTAGATACTGGTCAATGCAACAGGAACCCTTTTCCTTGCCGGTATGTTTACACCTGCTATACGTGCCATTCTAACCCCTAAGAATTAATATGATACCACCCCAACCAACAGGAATTGGTAAAGGTGGATTGGTTTATATTGAGAAGACTTCTATAAAAACAAGTCCATTCGACTAAAAACAGTCGAAATATCAATAAAAAAACAGAGTAAGACCATATACGGGTATTGTTATCGAGAGTCAAGATATACTTAAAGCTAAATTATGGACTTATATACATGAGTAACATATCATGGCTTGAAAAGTCAACCGGCTGGGTTTAAGTTGTGTGCAAGGGAAGAATCCCATCTCTTCCCCCGCCAAATGAACCATGCAACGAAAGGATCAACCACTGGAACAAAATAGTACATACAGACAGATTGTCTACAGGCTGCTTCCACAAAGGAGGAAAAACTGGAGGTGGTTGGAACAGACACTTGAGTCCCAGAGGCACCTCTATAATGATGCTCTTGAACATCGTATCCTGGCCTGGGAAAGAAAACAGAAGACAATCACCTTTTTCGACCAATGCAAGGAGCTTACCGAGTGTCGAAAGGACATCCCCGGCATGAA
>JAJEHS010000003.1 GCA_022823605.1 Paracoccaceae bacterium | reverse complement strand
CAGAATTATTCCCATGTTTTCGAGGGGATTACCGATCCCCGACGTAGCAATGCAACCCGCCATGATCTTCATGAGATGCTGATGATTGCCCTGTTGACCGTCCTCTCGGGCGGTGAAACCTGTACCGACATGGCCCAGTTTGGCCGCGAAAAGAAAGCTTTTCTTCGCCGTTTCATGACCCTTGAACACGGTATCCCCAGCCATGATGCCTTCTCCGATCTCTTCAATTGCCTCAACCCCCGGGAACTTGGCCACACCCTGGCCCGTCTTGCGGTTGACTGGAGTGATCGTCTCAAGGATCGTCTCCCCGATTCGGCTGACGATGTCATTGCCATTGATGGCAAGGCCTTGCGGCATTCCTTTTCCGATGCAACCGATCGTCAGCCCCTGCATCTGGTCCATGCCTTTGCCACCGGGACAAAATTGGTTCTGGCCCAGGCGAGGGTCGATGGCAAATCAAACGAGATCACGGCCCTTCCCGTCCTCCTTGACTTGCTTGATGTTCAGGGCCGGACCGTGACCCTGGATGCAATGCATACACAACGCGAGACGGCTCGGTCCATAACCGATGCCGGTGGGACCTACATCTGTGCTCTCAAGGGCAACCAGAAAACACTGTACGAGGATGTCAAACTGTTTTTGGACGATCCCGATCAGGCATCGTCCATCAAGGTCTCGGACCCCGATGTTGACACCGGGCATGGCCGGATTGAAACCCGTACGGCATCGGTTAGCGATGACATTGACTGGTTGGATGTGCATGACTGGCCGGCCCTGGCTGCGATTGGATCGGTTACAGCACAACGCGAGATACGGGGGAAACAGAGTGTGGAGACCCGCTACTTTATCATGAACAGGAAACTGACACCTGAACAATTACTCCGGCAAGTCCGATCCCATTGGGCGATTGAGAACTCGCTTCATTGGGTTCTTGATGTAACAATGAACGAAGATTATTTGCGCAACCGTACCGGTCCGGGGCCGGAGAACCTGGCGGTCATGCGAAGGTTGGCCCTCAATCTGGCCCGTTTGGCCGTGGACAAGAGAACCCCATCCATTCGGGGAAGACTGAAAAAAGCCGGATGGAATCACAATTATGCGTTGAAACTCATCAGTTTGGCTGGACTTTTACCTGAAAATGGGGCAGTTCAAAAGCGATAGCCCTGTAAGTTACCCGGATTTGTTTTAGATTACAAAAGTAAAGAATAAACTCAATGCTTACCTTTTTCCATCGTTCTTCCAATGAAGTCTTCAAATTCTCCTTGAGTATTTTCTGAGATATAGTGGCAACACAAATTGCTAATTTCCATTCCTTGATTCCGGACTTTTTGGTTGATGAAAAAACCTAACCCACGAACAAGAAATATCCTCGAATAATTTGTCGAGGAATAGTTTTTGATCCGTTCATAATGGCTCTTGCTATTGAAAATAGCATTAACCTTTCTTTAATTATTCAATCCCAAGGACTATTTGGTTTTTTTTACTTTTTATCTTAACAGATGTTCTCGAAATATGGCGGGGTAGCTCAGTTGGTTAGAGCAGCGGAATCATAATCCGCGTGTCGGGGGTTCAAGTCCCTCTCCCGCTACCATTGCTCTTCCCTCGACTAAACAAACAATCTATAATCCTGCACATGCAGAAAGCTAACAAATCAGACTTTGCGTGCAAAGTGGTTAATGAAGTAAATAATATTCCCAAAGGAAAGATCTTAACCTATGGGGATATTGCAATAAAAATTAAGGGAAACAAGGGTTCTTCCCAGGCAGTGGGTCAGGCCATTAAATCTGAAACCGAATCAAACAACACATTCCCTTGGTGGCGAGTGGTTTTTGCAACTATGAAACCAAAGGAAGGTGCCGAGAAATATCTCAAAAATGAGGGTATTTTCATTCACAATGGCAAGGTTCAACATCACTTTTTAGATAAGTAAAAATAGTGCCTCATCCTGAATTAATAAATCACAATAAACAATTCCCAAAGGGAGTAATTGGCATTGGCGAAGGGTGTTGGACTGCTGTGGGATTTGCAGCCTCCAACGTACACATAATTGAAGGGAGTAAAAGTGTCATCATTATTGATACAACAGAATCTCTCAGGGCTGCGCAGAATATTCTTACCGAGTTCAGAAAACTCACTACAAAGCCCATCGCCAGAATCATTTATACACATGGTCATCGGGATCATATCTCTGGGGCACAAGTATTTTATGACGGTTCACAGGACATAATCGCAAGTTACAAATTCACATCCGACCTTGTTAAATCCGATAAAAACAGTTCTACTCCCCTGTTGGCCCTGAAGAAAAGGGCTGCAGCCCAATTCGGCATGGGATTGAGTTCTGAGGAACGTATTAACATTGGTTGTGGACCGGGGGATCGCCCAATGGAAGGATTGGGGGAAGGCTTCATAAATCCAACCACCTTGATTGAAGAAGATAAGGATTATGATTTGGATGGTGTATCTGCCCGTTTCATTCATGCCCCAGGGGAAACCGAAGATCATATGGTTGTTTGGTTGCCTGAGAAGGAAATTCTGTTCAGCGGAGACAACTGGTACCATGCATTTCCCAATCTCTATGCCATTCGAGGTACAACCTATCGCGATTTCGGGAAGTGGGCGGATAGTCTGAAACTACTTGCTGACCTCAATCCAGTAGTTTTGGTTCCTGGTCATACCCTGCCACAATTTGGGAAGGAAAAAATCAGAGAACTACTGGAGACCACAAGGGAAATGATCATTTTCCTGATGGAGAAAACTGCACAGGGTCTCAATGCTGGCATACCCTTGGATGATATTGTGGCGGAAATCGAATTGCCAAGGCATTTGGCAAACAAGCCATGGCTAAAGGAACATTATGGTAAACTGTCCTGGTCAACCCGAGCTTATGCAACCGGCCTACTTGGATGGTATGATGGCAATCCTACCAATCTCGGGACACTCGGAACTGATGAAAGGGCAAAGCTAATTATGGATCTAGCTGGCGGTATTGAACATCTTTGGGAAAAGGCCAATTCAACCCAAAACCTGCAGTGGAAAATGGAACTTTGTGACTGCCTGATTAGACTTGGAGAGCCCGCAAATAAACTCAAGGCTGATACCATGCGAATTCTTGCCGAATCCGAAATCAATGCCACAGCCCGCAACTCCTATCTTTGGGAAGCAAACAAACTTGATCCTATAGATTAGGGATTACGGAGTAAAATATCAGGTGGTTCGAATGCCCTCATTTTTGGTATTTCACCAGTGTATTTCACTATCTGAACCAGACAGGTGTGTGCCGATGGCCCTTGGGCCAAACTTGATGTTCCCTTGTCCAAAGTAAGAACATTAGGGTTGCCATGCTGGCACATGCTTCCGATAAGTCCTGGCATTTCAGGATCATACCAGGCACCAGTACTCATTTGAACCACATCCTCTAGAATCCTGTCGGAAACTACGGCTGTTGCTAAACAGCTGCCCCTGTTGTTGAAGATTCTTAATGTATCACCTGATTTTATCCCCCTCTCATCGGCGTTTTTTCGATTAACCATGATGGGTTCCCTACCATTCTTTTTCAGCGATCTGCTATGGGTTCCATGGTCAAGTTGAGAGTGAAGCTTGCCAACGGGCTGGTTGGAAATCAAATGAAGCGGAAATTCTGTGGATTTATTCCCCAACCATTCGGTTGGTTCGTACCACATGGGATGACCCTGGCAATCTTCATAGCCATAACCCTGAATGGCCTCTGAAAAAATCTCGATCTTGCCTGATGGTGTCGGTAAGGGGTTCTCTTCTGGCTTGGTTCTGTAATCCTGCAGAAAAACCAATGGTTTGGCCATATTTTCCAAACTGTGCCAACCCTTATCACGGAATGTGGCAAATTCCGGAAGTTCAATACCTACCTCCGCTGATCTGGATACGGATTGGTTGTACAAATACTCAACCCAATCAGACTCATCACGACCCTCGGTGAACTCGTCCAAAATGCCGAGTTTTTTCGCGAAGCCACTGAAAATTTCATAATCCGTTTTGCATTTTCCGGGAGGATTGGCAGCCTTGGACATATAAAAAAGATAGGCACTCCTCGATATGGCAAAGTCATTGCGTTCCAATGGGGTTGCACAGGGAAGTATGATATCCGCGTGTTTCGCCGAGGTATTCCAGCACCAGTCATTGACAATGATTGTTGATGGTTTTTGCCAGGCTTGGAGTAATTTATTTATGTCCTGATGATGATGAAAGGGATTGCCTCCAGCCCAATAAATCAAATCAATCAAGGGGTATTTACGCTTCTTGCCATCATAATCGTATTCCTTACCGGGATTCAGCAGCATATCACTTATACGGGCAACTGGTATGAACGATTTGAGTGGGTTGGTTTTCTGACTGATGGATTTGGCAGGAATGACTATTTGTTCTTCGCCGATGGTGTTGACCGCCCCATAACCGAAACCAATTCCTCCGCCAGGTAATCCAATTTGACCAAGCATGGCAGCTAGGACTGTTGCTGCCCAAAACGGCTGCTCTCCATGATCCTGTCTTGTCAACGACCAACTTACGGAAATCATGGTTCTTGACGAGGCCATTTTTCTGGCAAGTTCCGTTATTGTTTTCGATTGTACACCAGTAATTTCAGAAGCCCATTCAGGGGTTTTATCAATACCATCGGAAAGGCCGAGGAGATACTCCCTGAACTTTGTGAAACCTACCGTATGGGTAGCCAGAAAATCCTTGTCATGAAGATCTTCCTTGATCATTACATTGGCTAGACTCAGGATCATCGCAACATCAGACCCAGGAATCAATGGAATCCATTGTCCATGAATAGTATCAAGTACGTCCGATTCGATAGGGCTCAGATTTACAAATCTGGTTCCAGACCTGAAGGCATTTTCCAATCCCTGCTTGGTTGAGTGATTTCCCAACCCACCGGAATTGATCTGGCTGTTTCTCAGGGGAACACCGCCAAATGATACAAACAATTCGGTATTCCCAATCATTGAAGACCATGATGTGGCCTGGTCCAGGAGTTTCATGAAGGGACCAAGAACATAGGGCATCACAACTTCCCCTGCAGCTAGGCTGTAACTGTCCTTTCTGGTAGTAAAGCCTCCCAGACAGTTCAAAAATCTCTTCAATTGGCTTGGGGCATGGTGGAACCTTCCGGCACTGGCCCAACCATAGGTACCACCAAAGATGGCTTCATTGCCGAATTTGTTTATGACCCTTTGCAGTTCCTCGGCAACAAGTGTTTCAACCCTTTCCCATGAGACTTCATAAAATGGTTCACTTCCCCGTTTGTGGTTATTTGTACCTGGTCCCCCTTCAAGCCAGCTCTTTCGGACCATCGGGGCATAAATTCGGTTTTCCGAATAGAGAACATCAACAATCCCCCTGCCGATGGGGGATGGATCTTGATCATGTTCGAAGGGATACAAGTCGGTAATCCGGTCATTGTTGGTCTCGACTCGATAAGCACCCCAATGGTTGCAAGTCAGAGGAAGTTTTGAAATATCATCTTTGGACGGCATAATTGAAAAATAAAGAAAATTTCACTGATTTAAAACACCAAAGGCAGAAAAATGACTCGCAGATTACTATGCTATGGCGATAGCAATACCCATGGAACACTACCAATGACTTTTCTCAACCAACGGGAAAGATTTGATCATCAAACAAGATGGACAGGGCACCTGAGGAATTCTCTTGGTCCTGATTGGGAGATAATTGAAGAAGGATTGCCTGGCAGAACGACCCTTCATGACGACCCCATTGATGGAGCGCATATGAATGGACTCTCACATCTTCCGGTTTCACTCAATTCCCATCGACCACTTGATCTGGTGTGCATTATGCTTGGAACCAATGATTTGAAGGCAAGGTTCCTCGTTCCGGCCTTGGAAATACTTATTTCCCTCAGATTGTTGGCCCAAGCCGTTCACAACTCTGATACCGGACCTGATCAATCTTCACCCAAGGTACTGATTGTCCTTCCACCACCCATTCAAGAAGTCGGAATCCTTTCAGATGTTTTCCAAGGAGGAAACAAGCGTTCCTTGCACATGAAGGAATTGGCCCCCGGTTTTTTTTATGAGAACGATTTGACCTGGATGGATGCCGGTAAACATATGGAAGTGTCACCAATAGATGGAATTCATTTTGACAAAGTGGGTCATCAAAAGCTGGGATTGGCCGTTGCAAAGGCCATATTGGATAAGTTTTGAGTCTTTTAAACACTAATTGGCATTAATGCCACGGTTTTGACCAAGTTAATTCCAGACACTGAATGATCTGGTTGGTATCGCAGTTTTGGATATCACCGATACCCCTCTTTCGCTGCTCAATACCAATTTTCCGATGGAATCTCAGACGATGGGCTTCAGATGAGTCTCACAGAGGGAGGGGATGAGCCAACTTTCCATCAACCCCGATTGAGTGCCCGTCGAAACCTGTCTCTTGCCTCTGAGCTGTGGATATAATCATATTTCCAGGGATATTTTTTTCCTGGTTCTATATCCAGTGCCATGAATACCGGGCCTTTGCATAAAATGATCTCGGCCAACACCTCCTGCATTTTTTGAAGTGAAGAAAACCTGAATGAATGTGGATATCCGCAGGCCTTGGCGATAGAAGCAAAATCAATGTTTTTGCCACCAGGAACGGGGTGCCCACCATTAACCTCATAGGTTCCGTTGGCAAATACCAAGTGATACAGGTTTTCTGGTGCTGCCTCACCAATGGTGGCCAAGGAACCGAGATTCATCAGAAGGCTGCCATCCCCATCAAATACAAACACTCTTCTTTCAGGATTTGCCAAGGCCAGACCCAAACCATGTGAAGAAGCCTGTCCCATGGCACCTGTCGCTACATAATTCAAATCGCGAGGCTTGATTTCCATCCAGTCAAAAAGGGATTGATAAACCGCAACAACGATATCACCCTCTTCGATCACCTCTCCCAAGGCCATCAGAGTTTCATCCCTGAGCATCATTCTACCGGTGTCCTGCCAATCAAGAATACATGAGGTTTGCTATCAGCATAACAGAATCCTATCCTGTCCTGAATGGTTAATGCATCGGAAGGCTCTTGGATCAAGCTGAAGGAAACAGACATTGCTTCCAGTACAGATGGAATAATCCTGACACCGTAGACGCTGGATTGTTCAGGCAATGGTTCGGGTTCCTTGCCCTGCAATCCCACCATCATGATTACCGGAAGTTGATAATCCATGGCTATGGCCCTAATGGAATTCAGGGAATCCATCAAGCCGGTCTGTTGCATCAGAAGGACTGCCCTCGTACCATTATAGGACATCGCTGCACAAATCGAAACACCTTCATCCTCCTTGCATACCCTGATCAATTCGAAATCATTGTTCCTTGCGATGGGCCACAACAAACCACTGCTGGTTACAATATCGGGCAATGAAACAACAAATCTTACTCCCGCCATCTGGAGTTGCCTGATTATTTGTTTGCCGGATGGGTATTCGAGGGAATTCATTTCAATTACCCTGCTCTAGAAATTCTTGCAAATACCCAGCAGTCAGATCCAGCTGGTTTTCAAGACCCAGTGTAATTCGAAGGGTGGATTCATAATTTTTCGAAGCAAATCTTCTGACCCAAACCCCTCGTTGTCTCATGTATAATTCTGCATCCATGGCCGACCCCCCTTGCCTTGGAAATTCCAGCAGGAGAAAATTGGTTTGGCTGGGATAGACCATCAATCCCATTTTTTTAAACGCCGAAGTGAATTTCACTCGCATTTTCCTGTTATGGGATTTTACCCAATTGACGTGGCTTTGATCCTCAAGGGCCACCAATGCCATCCGCAAGGAGGACGATGAGAGGGGGAAGGTCAAACTTGCCTTGTTGATAATGTCCTGAACTTCCCTCGAGGAATAGGACCAGCCAATTCTTGCTCCTGCCAAACCGTACACCTTTGAGAAAGTTCTGGTGAAGACAACATTCGGGCTTGCCTCAACCAGCCCCCTCAATTGCTCAAAGCATCCTTCATCTATGTATTCCTCATAAGCACAATCAACGATCAGCAATATCCTGGAAGGGATATTGGCATGCAAGCGCTTGATTTCACTGAAGGGGATCATGGTTCCGGAGGGATTGTCCGGATTGGCAAGATAAATGATATCGACATTATCCAAATTCTTGACAAGAAAGTTATCCACAACGACCGTAAAATCATGATCTTCAACTGGAATCGGTTCACCACCAGCTGACAAGGCATATCGGGGCGTTTTTAAATAGGAATTCTGCGACCTTAACAATTGCCTCCCTCTTCCCAGATAGCATCTCACCAATCTTGCCAGCAAATCATCGGAACCACACCCGATTGCCAACCTGTCGGGATCCAGACCAAATCTTTCAGCAAGAGCAGGAACCAAAAACCTTTGTTGGTTTGGAATGTACCTTTCATTCTCGAATGAAGACATTTTTGCCGTATTTATGACATGCGGGCTTGCTCCAAGGGCATTTTCATTGGAATCAAGTCTTATCATGGGAGGAGGCCAAGCCATATCGGGATCAATCATATGAGCAGCGATCTGTTTTATGCCTGGGTTGGGAACTGGATGTTTCATCAAATTAATTTATCGCTTGTCGGTTTGAATACTGATCGGTTTTCTCACTGTTATTGCCTGTAGGATCTATACCTGATTTACAGGTGTCTTCATGGTAAAGTTCACCGTACTAGTTGACATTTTGTCAGCAACAGTCAGGATAATTCCCTTTGTAGATTTTTGGTTTTAATTTAATGATTGCCTGAAAATCAATAGCATTTTAATTTCATTCTTATTCGGCTATGTCAAACGACCCAAGATACACAGGCAGGAACTTCAGAGGGCATTCACGCCAGGAAGTGTGGCAAACACAATCTGACCCGTTGTTGTCGGAAGTCGGTCCAGGCAAGCCTTGTGGTGAGTTTTTCCGCAGGTTCTGGCTGCCGATTGCCTTGACAGAGCAAGTCGGGGAACTTCCCCTTCGAATTCGGATTCTTGGCGAAGATCTCGTTCTGTTTCGTGAAAAGCTGGGGGAACTTGGTCTTGTTCACCTCCATTGTTGCCATCGCAACATGTCTCTGGAGTTTGGAATTGTCGAGGAGGGTGGAATAAGGTGCAGTTATCATGGATGGAAATATGCCCTTGATGGTACCATTCTGGAAACGCCTTGTGAACCTCCTGCCAGCCAGGTCAAGAACAAGACCTGTTTGGGAGCCTATCCCGTCGTTGAATACAAGGGCATGATTTTTTCCTATATGGGACCCATGGAATTGTGCCCTCCCTTCCCGTTCATGGATACTTTTGACGAGGAAGGGGATGTCATGATTCCCTATCTGATAGAATCACCTTGCAACTGGCTTCAGGTAATGGAGAATGCCTGGGATCCCTATCATGTGGTTTACTTGCATACCAAGGCAGTTCGTACACAATTTATCGAAGCCTTTGCGGAAATGCCAAAAATCCAGTTTCATGAGCGAGACTATGGCGATTTCTATACCAATACCCGGCGAGTTGAAGATATCATCTGGATTAGGGTCCATGATCTTTTTCTTCCAAGTTTTACACAGAATGGAGGACATTTCCCAATCCCTGATAAATCCCGTTACTTTGGCCGCTGCGGGTTAAGCAGGTGGGTTACTCCGATTGATGATACGAGTACGATGGTCATTGCTTGGAGACACTTTCGAGAAGGAGACGATCCAAAAGGATTGACAGATCCCAATGAAGTTGGCTTGGGTAAAACGGATTTTTATGGTCAAAGTGGTGATCGAGATTATGAGACTCGACAAAAGGATCCCGGAGATTATGATGCCTGGGTATCACAAGGTCCAATAAATATTCACCAAAGGGAGAATCTGGCTTTTACCGACAGGGGCGTTGCCAAGGTCCGAAGGAAACTCCGATCAGCCCTGAATGACCTTTCCGGGGGCAAGGATATACAAAGACCATCAGATGTCTATGAGAATCCGATCCCCACCTATGGTGGCGATACCATGTTGAATATACCACTTCAGGCAGGGCGGGATGATGCTGCCATTCAAAAAATCGTCGCTCTCAAGGTTGCCGAGATATATCAATCGGGAGACAAATACACTGGCCAAGAAAGAAAAGCTTTTATAGTGAAGGAACTCAGGGAATATGAACAAAGCTGGGTCAATGAGAACAGCGATTAATCCCGGCAGGATTGAATGGTCCGGTGAGAATCCGGGAATTTACCTCAAGGAAAATGCCGATGGGGATTACTCCACGCTGGGTTTGTTTTTCCGTGTTGTCTTATCTCCCTACGGCAGTGGGATCGGAGCAATAGTACTGGGTGAACCTGATACGCCTGATGGTTGGCCCCAAGTTCCAAATTTCATCATCGGAGATAATCAAAGATTGTTCATGTGGCTTATCGAGGGTTGGGTAAGCAAAATGCCAACCTTTGTTGGAAGGGTCGGTCTTGATCACATGAGCTGGATTGATTTGCTTGGATCAACCAGGCATCCGACTGATTTGAAATCAAAATACACCGAGTCCCTGATGGGCAAGGGTATTGAGGTTCAAATGATTTGGCAGGAGTTGGGAGCACCCCTTCCCGTTGAGTTAACAACTGCCAATTCCGTAACCAAGGTACATGAAATGTATGCAGTTTTTCTGGAGGCTCGAAAGGCTCAGATCAGAGTCAACAACGCTCCGCTGAAAGGATTGGTTACATCCAGGCAATTTTTTGGAAAAACAATGAGTACGGCCTTTCTGGCATTATCTGAAACATGGGTAACACCCACGGGAAAGAGTTGAGTTTATGCATCTAGATACGCCCATCATGCCTGGCAGGGTCGATTGGACCGGCGAAAATCCGGGCATTCTGCTCAAAGATGACAATGATGACTTTTCGGCCATGGCCTTGTTTTTCAGGGTTTCATGGTCACCGGCAGGTCAAGGCCAGCTTTTGCTTCTCTATTCTGACCTGCAATCAGATCATGGTTCATCCTCACAACCCAATGTATTGATCGGGGACAATCCACAGCTTGCCGATTTCTTGATGGAAAATTTCATCGGCAAACTTGGAGCTTTCAGAGATGCCAGACCCTACGATTACCTCAAGTACCAGCCTGCCTTCAATATTCGCTCGTCAGGAGACCCGACAAGCCATCGATATACTGAATCCATTTCGACATCAGAACTGGTAATTGAACTGGTCTGGGAAGATCTGGACCAACCCAGGATGCTGGAATTGGTTCCCGAGCAAACGGGCACCAAGGAACATTTCATGACCACTCTACTGGTGCCAGCAAAAACCGCCCAAATCATTGTCAATGGCCAGACCCTTGCGGGCAAGATTGGTACCAGGGTCCAAGCTGGAATGGAAACGACAACAGCATTTTTATATTTTGGTGAAACCTGGGTCTTACCCGTGGAGTAATCAGGAATGATTGCCTCGAATACACAACCGGACCAACTGGCATTCGATTACACCATGGTTGGTGAACCTGTCTGGAACAGGATTGAATTCGCCAGGGATGTCCTGCCACTGGAAGACAATTTCCTTTTGCATGCCGGTCCCCCATTTGAAGACGAACCCCCAACCAGACCCATATTGAATTCAGCCTGTGTTGCGGCTGTTTACGACGGTCTTGCCAGTGATCTTGATGATGCCGAAGAAATGATACTCAATGGTGACATCAAACTGTTTCCCGCACAGGATTTTAATGTTGTTACGCCTTTGGCTGCAGTTGTATCTCCTTCAATGCCCCTTCAGGCAATTTATGATGCACATCGTGGATTGGTCAGAACCTTTTCCCCCATAAATGGTGGCAACGCACCGGCTGCTAGGTTGGGATTGAAATCAATGAAGGTGGTTGAGCATTTGAAGTGGCTTAATTCTGAATTTGCCGAAACACTTGCTTCTGGCCTAGCTGAGGGAATCAGTCTTATTCCAGTTGCTTGCGAGAGCCTTACAAGGGGTGATGATTGTCATGGCAGAACATCCCAGGCAACCAGAATATTAACTGAAGAACTCCTTGACCGTTCGCCGGCTGGGTCAATTAATGCCAGATGTTTGGAATTTTTCTCAAATTGCCCTTCCTTGTTTCTGAACCTGTGGATGGCTGCTACAAAATGTATGTTAATTCTTGGCGAGAATGTACCCAATTCTAGCCTAGTAACAACAGCCGGGGGAAACGGTAGCAAAGTCGGTATCAAACTTTCTTCACATCCAGGGAAGTGGATCACAACTGATGCCAAGCCACCGAAGGGTCCCTTTGACGTTGATGTACCTCAGACAAGGGCATTGGGAGCCATAGGAGATAGTGCCATTGTGGATATTTATGGCTTGGGGGCAATGGTTATTCACCTTGATCCAATCATTCACCAGAAAATGAAACCCTTTTTGCCACAGGATTTCCATCACATTCGGGAAAAACTGTTGGCAAGTGAACATATTGGGTTTCAGGGTCTAGGTATCAAACTGGGAATAACTGCCCAAAGGGTTGTGGAATTGAAAAAATATCCCGTGGTTTCGCTGGGTATAATTGATAGGGAGGGTTTGGAGGGAAGGCTTGGGGGTGGTATTTATGAAATGCCCTTGTCCCTTTTTGAAAAGGCCTTGAAGAAAATGGAAAGCATTGAAAATGAAGAGTAACCTTCTGTCGGCAACAGAAATTGCCAAAAAAATCAAATCTGGTCAAACAACCGCTTCAATTGTAATGCAGGATTGCCTTGCGAGGATCCAGGAGCGCGAGGAGTTGATCGGTGCTTTTTCCTTTATTGATTATGACAAAGCTCTGGAATTGGCTGAATTGGCCGCCAAAAAACCAAGTGAGGGCCCACTTTCAGGAGTCCCTTTTGCGGTCAAGGACATTATTGATGTGGAAGGGTATCCCATAACCCAGGGATCGTCGATTTATCAAAACAGAATTCCCGAGAAGAATGCAGAATGCATAAAGCGACTGACTGAGGCTGGTGCCATTCCAATCGGAATAACCGTTTCCACTGAATTCGCCTGCTTTACACCTGGCAAGACGGTCAATCCCCATAATCCGGCTCATACACCTGGAGGTTCTTCCAGTGGTTCGGCAGCAGCAGTTGCAGACAAGATGGTACCATTTGGATTGGGATCTCAAACAGCTGCTTCATTGGTCAGACCTGGGAGTTATTGTGGAATTTTTGCCTATAAATCATCCAATGGCTATTTAAGTCTTGACGGGGTGTTGGGACTTTCTTCCAACCTCGATTCATTGGGTGTTCTAGCTAGAGCTCCTGATGATCTTCAACTTGCCAGAAGTGTTCTCAGTGGTGATCAACAAAATAGTATCAATTCTGAAGTCAAGCCACGAATTGCCTTTATGAAAGGACCCCATTGGGATGAACTGTCAGAGAATGCGAAGGCGAATTTTGAAAAGGGTTTTGCACTTCTGAAGGAAAAGGGAGCACAGGTAAAATATGTCGATCATCCGAAGGAGTTCAATCTGCTGACAGAAGCACACAAAACCATCATGACAAAGGATATTTCGCACTCACGAAGGTTTGAGTATGAAAACTGTAGATCACAACTGAGTGACAAATTTATCGAATTGGTTGAAGAAGGTTTGGCCAAAACAGATGAAGATTACATGGAAGCCTTGAGTGCACGTGAACGCGGATTACGGGTTTTGTCCCTCATGTACAATTTTTATGATGTTATCATTGCGCCAGCCACCTCCGGGGAGGCACCCAAGGGATTGATGGCTACTGGTGACCCACTATACAGCCGGGACTGGACCCTGTTGCAACTACCCGCAGTCTCGATGCCCTTTGGTAAGGGAAAAACCAATCTTCCCCTATCTTTGCAGATAATCGGCTGGTATGGCAAGGATCATGACTTGATTGATTACTCAGCCAGTATCAACGATCTTCTTAGCGAAGAATAATCGGGTCTTTCCATCCCCCTTAAAAAATCAAAAGAAGGCCTGTAAACCAGTTTGAGCCCTTCCCAATATCAGTGCATGTATATCATGAGTTCCTTCGTAAGTATTGACTGTCTCAAGGTTTTGTGAATGACGTATTACCTGATATTCTGCCTGTATTCCATTACCCCCAAGCATATCTCTGGCCAAGCGAGAGATATCCAATGCTTTACCACTGTTGTTCCTTTTGATCATTGATATCATTTCCGGAGTGAAAATGTTTCTATCCATCAACCTCCCGACCCTTAGTGCTGCCTGTAAACCAAGGGTTATTTCTGTTTGCATGTCGGCCAGTTTCTTCTGGTAAAGCTGTGTGTTTGCCAGTGGTCTTCCAAATTGCTTCCTTTCCATGCCATAATCTCGAGCAATCATCCAACATTCCTCGGCAGCACCCATAGTTCCCCAGGCAATTCCATACCTGGCTCTGTTCAAGCATCCAAACGGCCCACTCAACCCCATGGCATCAGGCAATAGGGCGGATTCACCAACCTTGACTCCATCAAGCACTATACTACCCGTTGTGGATGCTCGCAATGACAGTTTGCCCCCAATCTTTGGAGCTGACAAACCATTGAAATCCTTCTCAAGAATGAAACCACGAATGGGACCATCCTTGTTTTCCATTTTGGCCCATATGATGAATACATCTGCCAATGGCGAGTTTGAAATCCAGGTTTTGGTTCCATTGAGTTCATAACCACTGTCCGTTTTAGTGGCAATGGTTTTCATGCCACCGGGGTCCGATCCTGCTTCCGGTTCCGTCAATCCAAAACAGCCTATAAATTCTCCCATTGCCAGCTTTGGGAGATACTTTCTACGTTGTTCATCAGTTCCATAAGCCAGGATAGGATAGATAACCAGAGAGGATTGGACACTCATTGCCGATCGGTAGCCCGAGTCAACCCTTTCGATTTCCCTCGCAACCAATCCATAGGTAACATAACCGGACTCTGACCCTCCATATTCCTCTGGCAGAGTTACTCCCAACAATCCAGCTTCTCCCATTTTCGAAAATAGATCTCGACCGGATGATTCTTCCATATAATCCTTGTTTACCCGTGGTCTCAATTCACTGTGACAAAAGGCCTGGGCTGCATCCTTGAAAAGAACCTCCTCTTCTTCCAACTGGTCTTCCAACAGGAATGGGTCTTGCCAATTAAATACAACTTTCGAAATGGTATTTTTCTTCATTTTCTCACCCATGATTTAAACCCGTTTCTCCTTTATAACGGAATTAGTTTAATAACTTAACCCATAACTTAGGAAATAAAATTTTGATCCTGCTTTTCTAATTGTGAACTCGGGTTGATTTAGAAAATTTCAACAATCCATCTGAATAAATAACCTTGTAGTCTTCAAAATCCCTTTTTGAAAGTATACATTTGGCAGCGGAGACGTGGCCGAGTGGTCGAAGGCGCTCGCCTGCTAAGCGAGTGGACGGGAAACCGTTCCGAGGGTTCGAATCCCTTCGTCTCCGCCATTGACTATAAACGATCTTTCATATGCTAGAAATGGCATAACCTCAAAAACGCAGAATTTGTGGGCTTTTTTGCTATTTGCAATTGATTTTCTCTCTATAAATACACCCCGTTATTCTCTAATTTTTCTCCTAAATATGCCCCTTTCCTGAAAAACACCATACTCGGAAAAGCGAAGTACGGAGATTTTAGTGATGGGAAATCAAGGGCTTGGCAATTGACCAGTTCACACAAGTCTACGCCTGTCATTGTCAACCAGTAAGCTGACGCAACACATTATCATCTGCACGAATGACAAAGCGGGCTTTATAGCAATTCTCTTTACGCGACCAAGGAAGCGAGTCTTCCGACAAATCAAAGTTTGTTTGAGTATATTGGCCTGTATGTGGACCATTTTTCAATCGGCATAATTGGTAATTTTAAATCGGTAAGTGATAACATACCCAAAAGGGTTCCCTGTTCCGCTTTAACAGCAATCGTTGCATGACCAACCAGACCGTTGCCACGACCATAACATCAGCAGAACCATCCTCGGTCGGCCTAAAATCAATCCCGAATTCTAAATGTAAATCGCTGAAGGTGATGATTTTCATGAGAATTGCGCTTGAATTACCCTGTCTTTTTTCTGAGCTCTTCAATGAATTGTGCCAGTGGCAGGATGATTGTATCGTGGGTGCTAGGGAATGTATCGTCACCTGTGTAGACAACAAATTTCCGCTTCACCATTAAATCTCCACACGCCATGTGAAAGCCCTTTTTCAAAGTCGGTGTACGGCTCGCTTTGATTTCGACAGCCCAATATTCATCAAGGCCAAATTCAATCACCAGGTCAATTTCTGCTCCGGCTGAGGTACGATAGAAAAACGGATGAGTGCCTGAAGGCAAGGCATTAATGATGGTCTCAATGACAAATCCTTCCCAGCTCTTGCCTAATATGGGATGCCCCAACAAAGATTCATAATTGGGAATTTGCAGCAAGGCATGCACAAGACCGCTATCGCGTACATAGGTTCGCGGTGATTTTACCAGTCGTTTTTTGACGTTTCCATACCAAGGTTCCAGCCTACGAACCAATAATAAATCAACCATGAGGTCTAGATATCGGCTAATGGTGACGCTTTCCACGCCAAGCGAGCTAGCAAGTTTTGACGCGTTCAGCAGCTCGCCTTGTACATGAGCAAGCATGGTCCAAAAGCGCATCAGTGTGGTTGCTGGAATTCTTGGTCCCAACTGAGGGATATCTCGTTCCAGATAGGTACGAATAAAATTCCGCCGCCACTGGTGACTTGCCGCATCATCTTCTGCGACATAGCTGTCTGGAAAGCCACCACGCATCCAGAGCTTTTGCAAGGGATCTCCAGATGTGTCTTCAATTTCAAAAGGGGTTAGCCCTATGAGTTCAGAGTAGTGAATACGGCCAGCAAGACTCTCAGAACTTTGTTTTAGCAGCTCATTGGTTGCCGATCCTAAAACCAGAAAGCGTCCGTTTCCACGCCCCTCACGGCGTCTGGCATCAATGATGCCGCGCAATGACATAAACAAATCAGGGTAGCGTTGGACCTCATCAAGAATGACCAACTTATCAGCATGCAGCTCTAAATAGTGGGCGGGGTCTTTGAGTTTTTGAAAATCCTCTGGGTTCTCAAGATCCAAATAGATGGATGGCTGCCCTTTGGCGATCTCATGAGCCAGCGTTGTCTTGCCAATCTGGCGTGGTCCGAGAATAACCACTGCCGGGTTTTGACCAAGGCTTTTGATGATTTTTTGTGTAAGTTCTCTTTTATACATGCTTGCAATACTAACACGAAATGTTAAATATGCAAGGTAAATATTTGCATGAGAACCTGTTTCCAATGACGGCAAATGGAGATTCGAACACTCGGTACATTACCGTATTTATCTGCATTAAGGGGACAATGCTACCCAGTATTAAAGGTAGGAACCATCGGTACCGTAGCAACAAAAACCTTGATTTTGTTATCTTTCAGGACGATTATTGTTGCAACTCAATGGTAAGTGTAGAGGATTCGAACCCAAAGGGGTTCAGGACATATGGAAGATTACTGAAATAACTACTTAGTACACTTGTATAGGGATAAATATTATGAAAGTTAAAGACGCAGTCATACAGGTATTGATGAGTGCTGGAAAACCTCTCCATACCAATGAGATTACCGAGCGTATTATTAAAGGTGGCTTGTGGTTAAGTGCTGGGAAAACGCCGATGGCCACAGTTAGTGCACGTCTTTACTCGGATATCAAAAAGTATGGCGAACAGTCAATATTTGTTAAGGTTGCACCTTATACGTTCACTCTTAGAGATACCAGAATTGTTGCTGTTAGCAATTTAAAGAAGCCAAAATCAAAGAATCAGAGCTATTCGGTTAGTTCGAAAACAACTTATTCATTTCTGGATGCAGCAGAAAAAGTATTGGACCAGCTTGGCAACCGGAACTCTATGCATTCTAGGGAGATCACTGACAAGGCCATTGAACAGGGGTTGATCATTACTACAAGTGACTTTAGCAAAGGTGCCCTCAAGGAGGCCAATCAGCCGAACAAAACGCCTGTCGGACTTATGAACGGAGAAAAACTGGTCTCACTCCTGATGGAATACAATATAGGTGTACGTCGCATGTCACACGATCTCTTCGAGCTAGAGGAACAAGTGATTACTGCAATTTAAACCAATATTGGTAAGGAACATTAATGAAAAGCAGACTGAAAAACCTAATTTTTGATCGGTTCTTATCAATCCATCATATCACAGGTCAATTCATTCTATTGGTTGAAAAATAATTTAATAATTAAAAATATTTATTGACTAAACTTTTTGGGATGCTATATTTTTGACATGGATTTTCAAAAACAGTTAAAATCATTAGGTATGAGTGTAACACCCGTTCGTTTGGCTGTACTTGAAGCACTTAATGAAAATCCTCATTCAGAGGCTTCTCGTATATTCCAAGCTGTACAGGATAAGTTGCAAACAGCATCTATTCAGGCCGTTTATAAGAATTTGAATGCTCTTGTTGAACATGGTTTGATAAAAGAATTCAAACCCAAGGGAATGTCAGCCATTTATGAAACCCGTGTGGGTGATAACCACCACCATTTGGTCTGCAGATCATGTGGCTTGATCAAAGATACTGATTGTATCGATACTGCCCCGTGTCTTACATCTACAGACCCCAAGGATTTTAAAATCGATGAGGCAGAAATCATATTCTGGGGTATATGCCCCTCTTGTCAAAACAAACATCATAGTGAAATAGGAGAAACATAATGACCCAATCAGGAAAATGCCCTTTCATGCACGGGAGTGCTACGGATAATAATTCATCACCAACAGAGTGGTGGCCCAAGAGTTTAAATCTCGACATTTTGCATCAGCATGACAACAAAACGAAACCTCTGGGGCAGGACTTTGATTATAAAAAAGAACTACAGAAACTTGACGTTGAAGCACTCAAAAAGGACATGCATGATCTCATGACGGATGAGCAGGATTGGTGGCCGGCGGACTGGGGTCATTATGGTGGCCTGATGATCCGGATGGCATGGCATTCGGCAGGGTCTTACCGTTTGGCAGATGGTCGTGGTGGTGCCGGTGCGGGAAATATCCGTTTTGCTCCTCTCAACTCCTGGCCGGACAACGCCAACCTCGATAAGGCCAAAAGGTTGCTTTGGCCTATCAAGAAAAAATATGGGAATGCTGTCAGTTGGGCGGATTTGATAATTCTGGCAGGCAATATTGCCTACGAATCCATGGGACTCAAAACATTTGGATTTGGGTTTGGGCGTGAGGATATCTGGCATCCTGAAAAAGACGTTTATTGGGGATCTGAAACAGAATTTTTGGCAGATAGTGAAAATCGGTTTGATGACCTCTCAAAGCCTGAAACATTGGAAAATCCTCTCGGTGCAACGCATATGGGGCTAATCTATGTCAATCCTGAAGGTGTCAATGGACAACCCGATCCCCTCAAAACGGCCGCTATGGTTCGTGAAACATTTGCCCGCATGGCAATGAATGATGAGGAGACCGTAGCCCTTGCTGCCGGGGGGCATACAGTAGGAAAGGCTCACGGTGCAAGCAGTGCCGAAGTAGGTCCTGAACCGGAAGGAGCCGATATCAGCGAGCAAGGTCTTGGTTGGAATAAAACCGGAGGTACAGCCCAAGCTAATGAAGCAATAACCAGTGGACTTGAAGGGGCGTGGACAACCTACCCGACAAAATGGGATAATGGTTACTACTATCTTCTCTTTACGTATGACTGGGAATTGAAGAAAAGTCCCGCCGGTGCTTGGCAATGGGAACCGATTGACATCAAAGAAGAAGATAAGGTACCTGATCCAACTGATCCGTCAATCAAGCACAATCCAATCATGACGGATGCCGACATGGCGATGATCAAGGATCCGGTGTATCGAAAGATTTCCGAGAAATTCTATAACGATCCGGATTATTTTGCAGATGTATTTACCCGTGCATGGTTTAAACTGACACATCGGGATATGGGTCCCAAGGCTTGTTATTTTGGACCTGACGTGCCTGAAGAGGACTTGATTTGGCAAGATCCGATCCCTGCTGGAAATAGTAATTACGATGTTGATGCCTTGAAACAAAAGATCGCTGACTGTGGTTTGAGTATCTCGGAAATGGTTACAACAGCTTGGGATAGCGCTCGTACTTTCAGAGGATCAGACAAGCGAGGAGGCGCCAATGGCGCCCGCATTCGGCTGGCACCGCAGAAGGATTGGGAAGGCAATGAGCCTGGACGCCTATCAAAGGTGCTTACTGTTCTTGAACCCCTTGCACAAGAGGCTGGTTCCAGTATTGCCGATACGATTGTGCTAGCGGGATGTGTTGGAGTTGAACAAGCCGCCAAAGTAGCTGGTTTTGATGTAAATGTACCATTCTCGCCGGGACGTGGAGATGCCACAGGCGAAATGACAGATGCGGATTCATTTTCTGTTCTGGAACCAATCCACGATGGATTCAGGAACTGGCTCAAGAAGGATTATTCAGTAAATGCCGAAGAACTTCTATTGGATCGCAGTCAGTTAATGGGACTTACAGCACCTGAAATGACAGTGTTGATTGGAGGCATGCGCGTTCTGGGTACCAATCATGGCAATGGCAAGCATGGTGTATTTACCAATCAGGTGGGCTCATTGACCAATGACTTTTTTGTACATTTGACGGATATGGCCTATACTTGGAAACCTGTCGGGAATAATGAATATCACCTTTGTGATCGTAAAACCGGCAATGTGCAATGGACAGCCTCACGTGTTGATCTAGTCTTTGGTTCAAATTCAATTCTTCGAGCTTATGCTGAAGTTTACGCCCAAGATGACAATAGGGAGCAATTTGTATCTGACTTTATTGCCGCGTGGACAAAGGTCATGAACGCAGACCGTTTTGATATTCGATAAACAAGCCTGATATAAATTCAATGGACGGCATATCTTATGCCGTCCTATTTTCTAAATATTATGTTTCATCGAAACCCAAACAAGACTTCAAATTTAACCAGGTCAGAAAACTTGTCAGGAATGATAGTTTCCAGGGGATATCAAATTGCTGTAAATGAAAACCGTAATCAAAATATTATTATGTTAAAACACTATGTAAGGTCCAATTTGCAATGATATTTATTGCGAGGGTTTGCAAAAATCCAATTTAAAAAATTATCCTACCCCCCTATCCTAAAGGAATATGAAATTAAGAAGATATTACTTTTATTGGCAATTCTAGCGGTTGGGTTCGGTGTTTACCAATTGTCAAGGATTAAAGATGAACAAGGCATGGAACTAGTGAATGAAACAGGCCAAAACACTGCATTGGTATCAGTGATATTGCCAGAACAGTTTTCTGAAAATGCCAAAATAGGCAAACGCATTTTTGAAGCAAAATGTGCTTCTTGTCATGGTCAAAACGCTGAAGGGCAAAAGGGAATTGCACCTCCATTGATACATAAGTATTATGAACCTTCTCATCACGGGAACGAAAGTATTCAACGTGCTGTTGCACTTGGTGTTACTGCTCACCATTGGCCCTTTGGCAACATGCCACCTGTAGAGGGTTTGACTCGGGGAGACGTGTCAACAATCATAAGCTATGTTCGAGAGTTGCAGAGGGCAAATGGAATTAATTAGCTGTCCAGGCCAAAAGGGAAAATAATGAATCGCTTTCTCAAACTGCTAACACTTGTTTCATTTGGTACAGTTGTATTTTCACAGGCTTTGGCACATTCCGATATCGAAATGACCATACCCGATCATGAGGCCATACTGGAAGAAGTTCCCAAAACTATTACGATCCATATGACAAACAAGGTTCGATTGACTAAATTGGAAATGCAGTTTGATGATCATCCAATTATGGAAATCGACATTTCCGACTACAAGAAATTCCACACGGAGTTTACCTTGACCATCGAGACCATGGGTGCCGGGATTTATGGCATATTCTGGCGTGCTCTTGGACAGGATGGTCATCCTTTGAAGGGTTCCTTCAATTTTACCGTGATGGAAAAGTGACAGATGGATTCATTGATCCTCCTCACGATCATATCAAAGCTAACATTTTACATTGGTGCTTTGTTTGCATCGGGTACGGTTTTTTACTTGGAACTATTTGAAACAAATGAGGCCCGATCCAGTTTCAATGGCCGTCGAATGACTATCCTATTTGCTGCTATTGGATTGGTTTCTGCATTGTCTATCTTTGCCTTGACAGGTGCACAATTAACTGGTGATTTTACGGGCGCATTTGATCCACAAATACTCGGTTTACTATGGCAAACTCCAGTTGGAACTGCATTCTATTTGCGTGTACTGGGATTCGCATTCATAATAATCGGTTTTTTTGCCGGTAGAATGAGCAGGATCATAACAACATCCTCATGTATTATTGTACTGGCATCTTTCCTTTCTATTGGTCATGTATCAGAACTTCCCAGTATTCTATTTCCAGTTTTGCTTGTCATTCATTTGGCAGGAATTACCCTCTGGGTTGGAATTTTATTTCCCTTGTACAGATTAAGTTCAGACCCCAAGCAGATTACAACAACCGGGGAGATCGCACATCAATTTGGTCGGTGGGCACTGTACTTTGTACCCGTATTATTGTTCGCAGGCGGATGGCTTGCTTATAAACTGGTAAATTCTTTCGAGAATTTATTTACCACCGGATACGGCCAAAACCTGATTGTAAAGGTTGTAATTGTTACAGGTCTGTTGGGTCTAGCTGCCATCAACAAGCTACGTTTTGTCCCAGCCTTGCGGGCTGAAGATTTTGAAGCTCAGAAACATTTTAAATCTTCAGTACTTTTCGAAGTCATCCTGGTATTTTTCATACTTGCTGCGACTGCGGTTCTTATAAGTGTTCAAACCTTGCTTGAGGTTCACTCATGATCACTTTTCGACTTTTTCCCTTATTACCAAGCCTTGGCAATGCTTCCCTTTCGGAGGTTTAACTGTTTGAGAAATTAATTTTGGTCCTGCATGAATTGTAATTACAAATTTCTGATTAAGCACAGAATGAAATAAAATATCCAGACCAGTAATGGTTGAAACTCACCAACCGTAAATGAAATGAAAGTTCTTAAATTTATAGTGACAATCAATTTCAGTCTGAAATGAGCCAATGTTTTGCTAATTGCAGAGCCAGCAAGCGAGAAAAAAATCTTGCTTGACTAAGATTGCCACCTGTCATCCATAAACCTTTTTGAGCTGTTTCAACCCACATATTTCGCAGTTCACCGATCCAGGGACCAGGGTCACCCTTGGTACCGGAGCCGTAGCCCCAGCAGGAACCCACACGCTTGGCCGTATCCTCATCAATCAAGGCTGCAATCCAGTCGGTCATGTTCCCGTAACCAGTTGCATAAATAATCGTTTTAGTTTCGATTTCTTCGCCACTTGTCAAATGAATTGCATGCTTGGATAGGTGGCTGACACCATGTCCCGAGCGGATTTCTATGCTTCCTTCTATTACCATTTCAGAACCACCTACATCAATGTAGTATCCTGAGGCTGTACGGCGGTATTTCATGCCTAGACCGGTTCCGTCCTCGGCAAAATCCAGGTTAAAACCGGCATCAGTTAACTGCTGATAAAAGCTCTGGCGATCACTGCGAATACCGTCCCAAATGGCCCGATGTCTTGACTCCAAAAGACGAAGTGGAATTGAGGCTTGCAGGATATCTGCCTTGTCAACAGTTATGCCTCTTGCTACAGCCTTGGACGAATATAGCGATCCCAAAATCCTTTCACAATAATCCTGCTGGTTGACAACCAAGGTTGATGAGCGTTGGATCATGATTGGTTTTGATCCATTCATGGCTAGATCTGAAGCTATGTCATGGGCCGAATTGTTGGCTCCAACTATGACCACGGGTTTGTCAGGAGGTTCCCTCAAATTTATATATTCACTGGAATGTATCTGGGTACCGGCAAAGGTTTCTTGCCCATCAAATTTTGGTACCTTTGGAAAGCCTGAGAGACCAAGTGCCATCACCAAGTGAGGCGGTGTTAGAATTTGTGCTTCACCATTCTTGCAAATCTTGGCGTGCCAGATTCCCCGTACTTCATCATAATGAGCACCAATAAGAACGGTACTTGTCCAAATGTTTAATGACAGTTCTTCGGCATAATCTTCCAACCAGTTTCCCATCATATCTTTTGGCGTGAAGAGTGGCCAATTCTTTGGGAAGGGCTTAAAAGGCATGTGGTTATACCAGACAGGATCATGCAACACCAGACTGTCATAACGCAAGCGCCACTGATCCCCTACACGTGGATATTTGTCTATGATCAGATAAGGCACTCCAAGCTCTTGTAGTTGAGCACCCAAGGCCAGACCTGCCTGACCACCACCCACGACAAGAACATATGGCAAACTCTCTTGTGTTTCAGTATCGCTTTCGTGTGTCAAATCGTTGAGCATGGTAAACAGTGTGGTGCACAGCCCATCTTCGACATATAGATAACCTCGACCCACCCCGTCCCTGGTTTGAAAACGAAAGAAACCTTCGTTCCCATCAGACTTCCCTTCGAATTGTACGGCCTTTAAGCCAGTTATAGCCCCATGATCCGAACCAAATTTTGCAATGGCTTTACGCCCTTCAATGGTTTGCAGACCCCAACCGAAGGACAGATAATCCCGCCAGAATCCTCCTTCTACAAACAATTCGGAAATGTTTGTTCCATTCCCGGTGGCAACGATTTCTACAAAGTCGCTTAACCAGTCAGCGGCGTGTTTCATACACTTAAATCTGATCCGCAAAGGTCATGAGGTTTTCGAGAATGGGCGGGTGCACGAGACCTGGATCAGAAGGTAATTCGACATGACCACCTTTAATGGCAATTACATCACCACAGAGCTCGGTCCTTAGAGGGTTATCGTTTACATCAACCTCGCAAGTGGAACTCTTGCCTATCGCAGCACTGATCGACAGGGCTGCAACCTGACCCACGGCGGTTCCCATGAAATGAGGCCAGATTAACACATCTTCGGGAGCTATTTGTGCCAGATCAAGTGCCCCAGAAACACCGCCCCATTTGGCTACATCCGGTTGGAGTACCTTAAGGCCTGCACAGGTCATGGAGAGGAAATCTTCAATTCCATAAACATTTTCCCCTGCTGCAAGAGGAATTGCTGTTGTTTCTGCCAGCTCTTCCCAATCCGAGAGGGGTGCATCGGCACGCAGTGCTTCCTCAGCAAAATAGGGCTCGAAATCCTCAATATCCCTTAGTGCAATCTTGGCCTGTTCCAGTGTCCATGATTGATTGCTGTCGACCATTATACTTGACCCGTCAGGAGCCAATCTGGATGCGCTTTCAACGATTCTTGCATTTCCATGCTCGGCAAAGCCAATCTTGAGCTTGAAATGGGTGTGTCCCAGTTCTGCGTGTAGGGGAATCAACCGTCCAAGATCCTCGGCATTGATCGAGGAGGCATAGGAGCGTGCCCTGGCAGACTGAAGTCCCATAAACTCTGTAAAAGAGACACCCTTGTGGCGCAATGCCAAATCCCAAAGTGCCGTATCAATCCCGGCCAGAATATGTTCAAAAACTTGTGACTGGCCAATATGGAGAAAGAATACGGATAAGGTTTTACGTAATACCCTCTGTACTTCGCGTGGATCAGAAAAGCTAAAGCCCTGCAAATGAGCTTCAATAACATCCTCGACAATATTTGCCTTGTGGGTGTTGGCACGCGGTGGAAAATTTGCCCAAATCTCTCCCCATCCAAAACAGCCTGAACTGTCTTCTATCTTGATAAGAAGGGCAGGACGAGTGGGCATGATCCCCAATGCCATTTTGGGCGAGTTACCTCCCGAGGTACGGATTGGAAAGGTCTTGATGCGGTCAATTTTTATTGTGCCTTGGAAGTTCATCTTACCTGACAAAATAATCAACATTTTCGGTGGTATCGAAAAAATCACCCCATGTCCCTATGGAATAGGACCAAACTCCTGACTGCTCGAATGAATTGGCAATATTGATGGACTCAAAACCCACGAGCTACCCTTTTTTCTCCAGAACCTGACGTGTGGCCATCGCGATTGCCGATGAGTTTAGACCGAACTTTTTCATTAGAAATGATGTGGTTCCACCCTCACAAAACTGATCCCTGATGCCCACTCGCTTGAAAGATAAACCAATACCTTCCTCAACGATAATTTCTGCCACAGCAGATCCAAGCCCACCAATGATATTATGGTTCTCGGCAGTTACAATCGCACCGGTTCTGGCAGCACTTTCAAGAATTAATGTCTGATCAATCGGCTTGATTGAGGCCATGTCAATGACCCGTGATTCGATACCCTCTTTGGCAAGTGTATCTGCGGCTTTTAAGGATTCCAATACACAAAGCCCTGAGGTGATGATGGTCACATCGGAACCCTCACGCCTGATCATGCCCTTGCCAATCTCCAGACTTCGGGGTGTAAATTCATCTGGAGTGGTTTCGGGACGTTTCATACGCAGATAGACTGGTCCGTCCCAATCAAGTGCAAGTTTAACCATAGTTGCGTGATATTCAGGTCCGGAAGGTTCGAAAATGGCCATATTGGGAACAGAACGCATGATGGCAACATCCTCGATGGCCTGATGTGAGACTCCTAGTAAAGTAGCTATACCAGGCAGAAAGCCTACAATTTTTACCGGCAAGTTTGGATAGGCGGCTTGCATGGTGATCTGATCCAGTACCCGTTTGGTTATGAAGGCACAAAAGGAATGGCAGAAAGGTATTTCACCACACCGGGCCATGCCACCAGCCATACCGATCATATTAGCTTCGGCAATGCCGACATTGTGAAACCGTTCGGGTAGTTCGTCCCGGAATAGGTCGGTTTCTGTTGGAGGTACCAGATCGGCACAAAGTGCAACAATGCGCGGATCGGCTCTTGCTGCCTCGACCAAGGCATCTCCATAGGCCTTTGGTAGCGGCTTGAATGAACGGTTGATGAAATCTGCCGCTTCCAATTGGGTCAACGTCTCGTTCATAACTGTGCCTCCAATTCGGCTCGTGCACTGGCAGCCACTTCGGGGGGAAACCGAAGCTGGTGAAACATCAGCCCTTCGAGCGAAGCAACCCCCTTGCCCATCAGGGTATTGGCCTTGATGAAACTGGATTTGCCCTTGGTTTCGCGTGCCAGATCATAGGCCGCGAGAAGAGACTCAATGTCGTTGCCATCCACTTCCTGACAGGCAAAGCCGAAGCTTTCCATCTTGTCCATAATCGGTTCAAGTGACATGACAAGATCCATTGGGCCTTCCGATTGGACAAAATTGTAATCAACTATCACACATAGATTGTCGAGGCCCTGTGACCCGGCATACATTGCCGCTTCCCATACTTGACCTTCCTGCATTTCACCATCACCAAGAATTACGTAGAAGCGGCTCGCTCGACCTTGACGCTTGGCCGCCAAAGCACAACCGACGGCAACTGACAGGCCCTGGCCAAGCGACCCGCAGGTTGCCTCCACAAATGATCCCATTCGCTCGGATGAATTTATCTCAAGTGGTGAACCGTCGGTAACATAGGTTGCCAAATCAGCTACATCAAAAAATCCCCGCTCGGCCAGAGTGGCATAGAAAATCGCGGTATTATGGGCAGTGGTAAGAAAAATGCGGTCACGATCAGGCCAAGATGGATTGGTTGGATCCATGGTCGCTTCGGCAAAGTAGAGGGTAGTGAAAATATCCGCCGCCCCAAGCCCCTGTTGCACATAGCCTTGACCCGATGGTGCCACCATATCAACCACATGCAAACGTAATCGAGTAGCTATATTGGTTAATTCCTGCAGATTATGTTTCACATTCATGGGTAACTTGTGTTAAGATAAAGTACTATACCTTTATACCTTTGAAACAGAAGGATTGTCAACATGGATCTTCAATCAATGCGACGAACGGCTGTCCCCCTGCATGCCGAAGTTGCTGAAGTACTACGTCACCAGATCTTATCGGGCAGCCTTGTGGTGGGGGCCCGCCTTCCTACCTTGCGCAAGTTGGCCGAGCAGTTGGGTGTAGCCCGAATGACCGTGGTACAGGCGATGAATACTCTTGAGGAAGAGGGGCTGATTGAAAAGCAATCCGGACGAGGAACCTTTGTCAGAGATGTTGAACGGCCAAGGAAACATACGCTTCAGCTCAAAATGGAAATTTCACAAATTTATGACATGGTCGATCAAATGAAGGTTTCGGTTCGTAAGCGCTTCGCAACTATCGAAAAGGCTGATGATGGACGTTATTTCCGTTATTTACGCCGTATCCATGCCAAATGGGGTAAACCCTTTTGTCAGGTGGATATCAGGCTGGATGACAGCATTTTTGAAAAAGCTCCCGAGCGCTTCGAACAGGAAATAGTTATATCGGTTCTCAAGGATCTCGGTATTTCAATCACCAGGGCCAGACAGAATGTAACCATTTCCTATGCCGATTTTGCCATGGCCGAGGCACTTGGCATCAAGGTAAATTCAGCAGTATTCCGTGTAGCAAGGGAATTCATGGATACTGATGGGCATCTAATATATTCGGCAATACTTTATTACCCCAGCAATCTATTGGAATTTGATATGGAATTTACTGTTGACTGAAAATTCTCATGATGTATCAGAATAGTGTCTTGACATTTATTTATGTAAATGCAAAGATACATACTTCTAGACCATTTAGGCCTTTCCAAGTTAGATTTAGGCAAATTTATCTGGTAATTTCGGCCTTCAAAATGAGTGATGAAACAGTTTCGAGTTTTTTCTAATTATGCAGAAATAATTAGAGGAGCTAAAAGTAGGAGGATAGATTATGAACCTGATTAAATTTGCCGTTTCGAGTTTTGCGGTTTTGTGGTTGAGTATGGGTGCCGCGATGGCTGAATGGCCAGACAAACCCATCACCTATGTTGTTAGTTTTGGAGCTGGCGGAAACGCCGATATTGTTGCGCGTATGAATGCCGATGTCCTTTCACGAGAGCTGGGCGTTCCGGTCAACGTTGTCAACAAGCCTGGGGGAGCACACATCCCGGCGACCATGTCTGTTGTCGAGGCCCCTGCCGATGGTTACACCTTGTTCAACTGGTCTCCACCATCCTTCATGATTGTACCATTAACACGTGAAACACCTTATGCCCCGCTTGAGGACTTCATTCCTCTTTTTGCTGGTATATCGGCCTCAAATGCACTCTATGTACGTGGTGACAGCCCATACACCACATTCGAGGAGTTCCTTGAGGGTGCCAGGGAAAACAAACTGACCATCGGGGTCAACAATCTTGGTGCACCACCCAACCTGTCAGCGGTTCAGTTGGCTAATGAGTTTGGGCTGGAGTTCAAAACCCTGGCATTGAAAACCGTACCTGCGACCATGGCAGGATTGATCGGTGGTCAGGTAGATGTAGCCGTTGGCCAGGTTGCTTCAATCCATGCTTATCAGGAAGGGGAGGTTCGACCCTTGATTATCCTTGATAATGCACGGCAATCATATATGGAGAAAGACCTTCCTGGTGTTCGTACCGTTGGAGAGGCCTTCCCCGGTAAGGAAGCTGGTGTTTGGGTCCATGGTGGTCTGGCCGTCAAGGCTGGAACTCCTCAGGAAATTGTGGATAAGTTGCTGGAAGCATCCAAACCCATGGGTGAAGAGGAATTTATCTCGCAGGTTCCCAAATCAGTCGGATACAACTGGGTGCATGGAGTGGATGAGACAACAGCCTTGATTCAGGCCGGAATTGACCTCTACTCACCAATCCTTGATGGGCTTGGCCTACTCCAAAAATAACAAGGGTTGTAAAATTGGACACCGCACGATAAGGGAGAAAGTGCGGTGTCCATAATTTGAGGAGGTAATTCATGCTCAGCCAACGAATTGCCAACACTGTCTTTGCGGTTTTGGTCATTCTGGTCAGCTTCTATTTTGCATGGATTGCCGAAGGGTTTAAAGCTTCCGGCCTGTTGGCGAGTTCCGGCTTACCTTCTAAATTTTTTCCCCAATTGATACTGGGTACCATAATAGCCTGTGCAATCATAACTTGTTACCTATACGCGTTCAAGGGTGAGGCTGGTAGTGATGCAGGAGAAACCGTCTTTGGAACTGCGGGAGATGCGCGTCGGGGGATTTTAATGCTGATAGTAACAATCGTGTGCTATCTCATTTGGCGCAGCTTTGGTTTTCTTCCAATGGCAATATTGATCGGGCCTTTGTCACTTTTGGCTATGGGGATCAAACAACCATATATCTATGCAACTGTTTGGGTGCTTACAGGTTGTGTCTATCTTGTTTTTACCTTCCTTCTCGGTATTCAGCTGGTGTGATTTAAGGTGTTTGATCTGAATGCACTCATGATTTCACTTGGCCTACTGGCCGATCCTGTGACCATCACTTTGTTGGTAGTGGGGATTGTACTTGGAATAATCATCGGGATTTTACCAGGTTTGGGACCTCCGATAGCGATTGCATTGGCCCTGCCCTTTACCTTTTACATGGAAACGATCCCCTCGATGATTCTATTGCTGGGGATTTATTCAGCTGCAATTTACGGTGGTTCAATCTCTGCGATCGCCGTAGGTATTCCTTGAACCGGTGCTGCCATTGCCACCGTACAGGACGGGCATAAAATGTTCAAGGCAGGAAGAGGAGGCGAAGCGCTTGGTTTTTCTCTGACCGGCTCAATCATCGGCGGGTTGTTCAGCGTCGTTTGCTTGGCTGTTATCTCGCCCGTATTGGCAAGCCTTGCTGTCAAGTTCGGTCCACGGGAATACTTGGCAATCTGTGTCTTTGGCCTGATCGTTGTTGTTCGTGTTGCGGGCAAGAGCCTACCCAAGGGTCTATTGATGGGTACCTTGGGTATCTTTCTGACTACATGGGGCCTTGATGAGTTGAATGGTACAGAACGGTTCACCTTTGGCACTTATCATCTTTATGAAGGACTGCCGCTTGTACCATTTCTGGTTGGCCTGTTCGCTGTTTCCGAGGTTTTGATCGGGTCAGAGCGGGCCTTGCAGAAGACCCAATTCAGTATGGAAAGTTTGAAGGTTAAACTGCCCGGCTTGAAAACCTTGGCAGGACTTAAGGATGTGATTTTGCGTTCTTCAATAATCGGGACAATCATTGGGATCATTCCGGGAGAAGGTGCTGCAGTTGGTGCTTTTTTTGCCTATTCGGAAGCCAAGCGCAGATCAAAGAACCCCGAGGCTTATGGAACCGGTATTCCAGAAGGGATTATAGCCCCCGAGACTGCCAATAATGCAACTGTGGGCGGAGCCTTGGTGCCTACATTGACCTTGGGTGTACCAGGAAGCCCTGCGGCTGCAGTTTTGCTTGGGGCCTTGCTGATTCAGGGTCTTACCCCTGGTCCAAAGCTCTTTAGCGATCGTCCAGATTTGATGTATGCTATATTTGTCGGTTTGTTCGTAATCAACATTCTGATGATGTTCATTGGCCTGTTGGCGATTCGTTTTGCTGCTCGACTGATAATGGTTCCGACATCGGTTATCGTACCAACAGTCCTGCTGTTGAGTTTTGTTGGAATTTACTCGGTCTCATATTCATTCTTCAATGTAGGCGTATTGCTGGGTGCTGGTATCCTTGGTTATGTGGTACGGAAACTCGGCTATTCCATCGCGCCGTTATCCATCGGTTTTGTCTTGGGTCCGATTTTAGAGAACTCCTTGCGCCAGTCGCTTACCATCGCGGATGGATCGTTTGCGGAGTTCTTTAATTCACCCATTGGCCTGACAATCTATGCAATACTTGTGTTGACTATCTTGTGGGGACCGATTATTTCGCGAATCAGGAGAAGTTCTACCAAAGCATGACCAGGCAGCCAAACATTTTAATCATCTATGCCGACCAGATGCGTTATGATGCCATGGGTTGTGCTGGCAATCCGGTAATCAAGACTGCCAATATCGACAGGTTATCGGAGGAAGGTGTCCACTTTAGCGAAGCCTACACGAGTTATCCACTTTGTTGCCCATTCCGTGCTTCGGTACTGACTGGCAAATATGCTCAAGGGCATGGGATGATACAAAATCATTTCCCATTGCGAGACGGGCAAGGATTTCTAGCCGAGTATTTTCGTGAAGCTGGCTATCGTACCGGATATATTGGCAAATGGCATCTGGAGGGCGGACCCAAACCGGGATTCGTTCCACCCGACCGGCGCTTTGGTTTTGATCACTTTATTGGATTTAACCGTGGGCACAGTTACCAATCCTCGATATATTATGATGATGGCGGTCAGGCTTATCACTCAGCTCGCTACGAACCGGATTATCAAACAGATCAATTGATGGAATTCATTGATACTGCTGTCAAGACTGGGGATAGCAAACCATTTCTGGGATACATCAGTTATGGACCACCGCATTTTCCCATGGATATGCCTGATTATCTACGCAGGATTTACAAGCCCGAGGAGGTACCTCTCCCACCGGGTGTACCGGATTCCGATTTGCAGGCAAGGACACAGAAGTACCGTAATGAGGTGCTTTGTGGTGGAGATGGCAGGGCTGGTCACAAGAGCCATGCTTCTCATGAAACCAAGAAGGTCGGGGAGGTTGAAACCGAGGCGGAAATTCGTGAGTTCATCGCCGAATATTACGGCATGATTCATAATATCGATTGGAACGTTGGTCGTATTCTCAACCAGCTTGATGGGCTTGGATTGACCAATGATACGGTGGTTGTCTTTATGTCAGATCATGGAGATATGTGTGGACAACACGGGTCATTTTGCGGAATCAAGAATCAAGCATACCGTGCAGCGATGCATGTACCCCTGATCATCCGTTACCCGGCCCGGTTCAAACCAAAACATACCGAAGCAATGGTTGATGTTGGCGTGGATATGATGGCCACCCTCTTAGAACTCGTGGGGATTGAAATGTCGGACGGGCGAGATAGCCAATCCTATCTGCCGGTTCTTGAAGGTACAAGTGAAACTGCACGTGATTCGATTTGGTACCAGGTCTTTACCCAAACCGGCGGCAATCCACGTGAATTCGCTCCCTTTGCTGAACGTGGGATCCGTACCAAGGATTGGCTTTACATGCGTCGAAAGGACCACCGGGTTATGCTTTTCGATCAACACAATGATCGGGACGAGCAACATAATCTGGTTGATGATCCCACCTATGCCAAACTGATGGATGAATTTGATTCGAAATTAGATTCACATATGAAAAAGACAGGGGATGATTGGGATATGGCCGCCAACTTCCCTCCGCCGGATTGGGTGACACATGAAGAGGCCGAAATCTATCTCCAAAAAGTCCTTTTGCCAAATTCCATCAATGTACCATGAGTAAATTATGCTGTTGAAGGGTGCACGAAGTTTTGATCCTGCGCCATTCGACGAGATTAGCTATGATCTCTGCCGACGTCGCAAGGATGTGGTGATCATGAGTGCCGATCTCAGTAAATATTGCCAAGTGGTTCGTGTAAAAAACGAGTTGCCGTCACAACATCTAGATGTGGGTATGGCCGAACAAAACCTGCTCTCCGTGGCTGCCGGTGTTGCAAAATCAGGGCTGATTCCCGTGGCAACCTGTTTTGCCTGCTATATCACCAGACGCGCTTATGATCAGATGATGGTCTGCATGGGTACCGGATCTGGCCCCGGTACAAATCGGGAAGCTGGACCAACCAATATTGCCATTGGCTTTACCCCTGGTATAGCCAATCCGGCTCGTATCCACCATCAAGCCGCCGAGGATCTAGGCATGGTACGAGCGATTCCCAATGCAACCGTAATTGATCCCATGGATTCGACGGATTTTCGTGCAGCCCTTGATGCCGCCGTTGATCGGCCTGGTCTGACCTACATTCGTGGACATCGTGGTGATACACCGCGCTTGCTTGACAGTAGTGAATTTTCCTTTGAGATTGGCAAAACCTACCTGTTGAGGAAAGGCAAGGGAATCGGGATCATAGCGACAGGTCTTGGTTCCCAATGGGCACTTGAGGCTTCGAAACTATTGAGTGAACAGGGGGTTGATCATTCCCTCCTTCATGTCCCGACCATCAAGCCTGTCAATGAGGATGAAATCGTTGATTTTGCTTTTGCCCACAATCAGATTGTAACGGTGGAAAATCATCAAATCGTCACGGGACTCGGATCATTGGTGGCCGAGATAATTTCCGACATCGGAGGGGGACCGCGTGTCAAGCGCTTTGGCCTGCCCAATCGGTGGGCACCAGGTGGAACCATGCCTTATATTCGTGCACAACTTGGCCTTGATGCCAAAACGCTGGCCAACAATATTACGGAGCGTGTAAGGTGAGAAACGACCACAGAGTACTTGATTTGGAAATCTTGGCAGCCAGAATCCGACGCAATGTGCTCGAAATTTGTCGTCAGCGAGGAGGATATGCCGCTCAAGGGGTAGCTCTTTCAGACATTTCGGCATGCCTTTATTTTGATGAACTGCGTCCGGATAATGAGGGTTGGTATCATGACCGGTTTGTTCTGTCGAATGGACACGATGCGATCATGACTTACGCCGCCCTGGCTGAATCCGGCCATTACACAATGGAAGAGTTGCGGACCTACAATGCAGATGGAACCAAAGTGGATCAAAGCCCTTTAGAAGGTCAACTGGGATTTGAAATTACAGCAGGTTCTCTAGGGCAGGGACCAAGCCAGGCTGCAGGGCTGGCCTGGGGCTTTCGCCAACAAGGTATGGACCAGCGGGTCTATTGTCTCTTTTCCGATGGTGAGTTACAGGAGGGCAATGTCTGGGAAGGGATTATGTTCGCAGCCCATCAAAAGCTTGACAACCTCTGTTTTATTGTCGACAACAACGATATGCAGGCTTCTGGTCATGCCGGAGATGTCATGGGGGTTGAGCCGGTGGATGAAAAATTTACTGCCTTCGGTTTTCGGGCCCGCCGAATCAGTGGAACGGATATGGCTGAACTCCTTGACACCTTTGAAGAGGCACGCAATACAAAGGGAAAACCCTTTGTCATGATATGTGACACACGTCTATGGGATGGAATTGATTGCCTAAAAAAGGCTTTACCCATGGCCCATTATACAGCCCAAAGTGCCATCGATTGGAACAAGGGGATAAAGGAAATTGAAACAACATTGACCAGATTGGAGGCAAAACGGGATGGATGATTTACCCTTGAGTGGCAAGGTTGCCGTGATTACTGGAGCCGGACGTGGTATCGGCAAAGCGATTGCATTGCGTTTTGCCAAGGAAGGTGCGGATGTTGCACTCTGTGCCCGTTCGCAGAAAGAACTAACTGAGGTCAGTTCTGCTATTGACGAATTTGGCCGCACATGTGTTTCATTATCCGTCGATTTGGCCAATCCTGCCCAAGTCAGGAGCTTTTGTGATCGAATTATTGACGAATTTGGTACAGTGGACATGATTGTCAACAATGCCGGAGCCTATCTTGAACGTGGAACATTTGAAGACTCTGACCCTGAACTGTGGTGGAAAACCTTGGAGGTTAACGTCCGAGGTCCCTATCTGATTACCCGCCATTTACTTGCGGTAATTAGCAAGGGCGGTAAGATTATCAACCTCACTTCCGGCAAGGGCTATAGTGCTGGAGCAAATAGCAGCGCTTACCATGTCTCAAAGGCTGCATTGAATATGATGACCGAGGGTTTGGCCAATGAGGTATGGTCAAGAGGTATAGATGTAAACACGCTGGTACCGGGACCTACAGCTACTGCGACTTTTGACAATGCACCCCCAGGTCAGGAACGCCCACCAGAGGAAATACTTGCCCAGGATCGTAGTGCCTTGCCCAAGGGTCTTCCAGCATGGGAGCGTGTTAAGCATCCCGATGAAGTGGCCGATTTTGCATTCTATCTTGCTACACGCCCCGTTGGTGGACCTACTGGTCAAATTTATTCTTTGGCCCGCCGTCCCCTGTAGACATTTAAGGGGGAAGTCTGGTACTTTTCCAGATATAATAGAGATGCCGAAATGACAGACCAAGCTTCTGAAAAAACATGCTGTAGTCCCGTACGAGCGGTGAATGTGCGTGTTATGAGAGATCAGCCGGTAAAAAAGGAAAAAACAAGTACGGATTTTGCCTCTGTCAAGGTATCAGGTGGTATTGCCTTTTTGGGTACGAATCGCCCACGAATTCCTGATGATGGCGAGAGTCCCCTTTGTAAAAAACGCCTAAAGCCGTTTCGAATTGGTCAAACTGCAGTGACGAATCAGGAATTCCGGGAATTTGTAGATGAAACGGGATATGTAACCGACGCCGAGCGATACGGCTGGTCCTTTGTCTTTTGGTCTGATGTTTCCAAACTGGTTCCCGCTACCCAGGGCGTACAAGGGGCAGGATGGTGGCGAAGAGTGGATGGTGCGACTTGGAAAGACATTAACGGTCCGGGAACCGAGGCTGAGTTCTGGTATCCTGATCATCCAGTTGTACAAGTATCGCACGCGGATGCCTCGGCCTATGCATTTTGGGCTGGTGGACGATTGCCAAGCGAGTTGGAATGGGAACATGCCGCCCGGGCTGGTCAAGAGGATGTTCCTTTCCCTTGGGGAGATACCGATCCCAATGATACTGATAATTTCCCCTGTAATATCTGGCAAGGTGATTTTCCATATTTCAACACGGGTTTGGATGGTTGGAAGACAACAGCACCGGCAAAATCCTATCAGCCCAATGCTCTCGGACTATACAACATGATTGGCAATGTGTGGGAGTGGACACGAGATGCCTACTGGGTGAAATCACGAAAAAAGCATGTTCGCCAACGGATGAGCCAAATGCGGGGATTCAAGTTACTCAAGGGGGGATCATTCATTTGTCATCGGAGCTATTGTTACAGATACCGGATAGCGGCCCGAACAGGTAATTCGCCTGAAAGCTCCACAACCCATCAGGGTTTTCGGGTTGTATGGGATTTATGATGTTATTTCACGGTAATGAATTGTGTCTACAGATTGACAGTTATGATCATCAGTATCGTTTGCCTATCCCGACCGGGTTTGATTCTTGACCAGAGCAGCCATACGGTAAAATCCATGTATCATTTTCGAGTATGGCGTAACCAGGAAAAAGGTTAATACCGCTCCCAGGTGGATCGGCAGGAACCATTCAACCAAAGCCGTACCAGTAGCTGCATACAACACGAGACCCGTAGCACTTACTGAGAATAGTAACAGAATGAATGCCATCTCGCTACCCCAAATCCCAGCAACACCCAGATTTGGGTCTGCCTTGGTTTTCAACCAGGCCAACCCTCCCGTGCCTAGGCAAAGCAATACTCCACCTGGAACACCCAATAGTTTGGGCAGCGAATACCAAGAATAGGGTGCCTCAAGCCCGAAGGCATAATGCAGAATTGTGCCAGCCGTGGTTGAACCGAAACACATCAGGAAACCCCAAAAGGTCATTTTATGCAAAGCTGAACGTGTCTTGGTAAAGCGGTCCTCGTCTTCGAAATTACAACCATCACCATGGCCTCCCTTGAGATTCCGCAGGGTAATCGCCTCTAGGCTGGCCTGCCATAATTCCGTCAAGGTCATCTTTTTTCCACCGATATATCGCCAATAACGATTGATGGATACTCCTGTGGCAATTAACGGCACCAGAAAGGAAGGTAGAAAGATCATTACCATAAGACCGTGCGACATGTGGGCATAAAACCCTTCTCCATCCTCGGGTATGAATGTATTTACCAGCCAAAACAGAAAGGCCAGTGAACATGCCAGAACCACTACCATGATCATACCTGACCGATCAAACATGTTGGCGAATCCTTGGGGCCAGGAGAACTTCTTCCAACTGTCATACCTTACTTCATCCAGGGCAGCCGGAAGATTGATCGCAAACTCGTGGGGTGGGGTATATTGACAGGCATAATAGCACCCCCTGCAGTTGTGGCACAAATTGGCCAACTGGATAATGCTGCTGTCAGAGAAACTTCGCTCGGCAAACATGGCAGGAAAAACCGAGCAATAGCCCTCGCAATAGCGACATGCATTGCAAATCTCGGCCTGCCTTCGTGCTTCCAATATTGAATTATCTGACATGTTCCGCTGCTCCTTGCCCGGCAAGTCGTCCAAATACCGTACCAATAGTCATTCCAAATCCAGCCAGATAACCTTCACCAAGGATTGAACCTGCCATAATTTCCCCGGCAGCCCAGAGATTTTCCACCGGACCTTCCTTGCCTTGAACCCTGGCCTGTTTATCCACTTTCAAACCAAGATAGGTGAATGTAACCCCCGGACGCAATTCATAACCATAAAAGGGAGGTTCAGTAATCGGGCGTGCCCAATTGGATTTAGGTGGATTTATTCCCCTGGTCGACAACCCATCCAGTTCAGTTGGATGAAAATTCCCCGGCTGACAGGCCGCATTAAATTCATCAATGGTCCACCTGAGTCTTGATGAAGACAGTTGCATCTTTTGAGCCAACTCCTCAATTGTGTTTCCCTGAACCGGTGGAAAAACGGACGGCATAAAAAGTTCCAGCGATTTTGAATCGATGATTGCATAACCTACTTGATCAGGCTGTGCTGCAACCAGACGTCCCCATATTGCATAACGTTTTGGCCAGACATCCTCGCCTTCATCATAAAACCTCTCACCGTTTTTGTTGACCACTGCGGCAAAAGGAACACAATCAAGACGGGTAACGATCCCGCCATCGTATTGGGGTGCTCGCCCGTCAATTGCCACCGCATGGCATTGGGTAGGATCACCTACACTCATCATCCCCTGATCAAGAAGGTTTTTCAATACCACACCACGGTTATATGGCGTACCCCTTATCAAAAAATTTCGTGCCGCTTCTCCCCAAGCACTCGCCAACCAGTCAATATCTGCCTGGAATCCACCCGAAGCAACAACTGTCGCTGCAGGTGTAAAGGTGACATCCTTGTTGTTTATTTCGGCAGTAACTGATTTGATCCGCCGGTTGTCATATTCGAGATGTTTGACATTGGATTCATAGCTGACTTCAACACCCAAATCCATGGCCTTGCGGTAATAGGCATTCACAAGTGCCTTTCCCCCGCCCAGAAAAAAGGCATTGGTTCGGCTGAGTGAAAGCGTACCTGAGAGCGATGGTTGAAATCGAACACCATGGGCGTGCATCCAACCATATGCCTCTTGAGAAGAATGAATACACATTCTGGCCAGATCTTCGTCGGTATTGCCCTTCGTTACTTTCAATAGGTCGTCGAAATATTCCTCCTCCCCATACTTTCCGGTCAATTCCCCCAAGGGACCCAAATGCATGCATCTGAAATTCCTGGTATGCCGACTGTTACCCCCTCGGAATGGTTTAGGTGCACTTTCCAGGAGCAAGACAGATGCTCCTGCCTCTTTTGCCGTGATTGCAGCACAAAGTGCTGCGTTACCCCCTCCGATTATCAATACATAGGGTTCGGATATATTAAAATTCTCAATCAATTGTTTATCAGACCAGGTAATAAAATTGACCTATCCTGTACCTCGCTATCCGGATTATAGTTGGATAGTGTTTTCCAAAGCTTCAAGCCAATCACTATATATGACAGAAAGACCTATTTGTACTGCCAACTTTAGTTTTTTGGTAAATTCGGTTGCTTGTTGTCTCTTCAATCAATTGAGTGAACTACTCCGTCTGAAAGATCAATTTAATGGAATTCTTTTGCTTGAATCAATGCCTTGTTCCTTGTCGACAGGATTTAAGGGTAAGATTGGAGGACAGTTTCGTGAGATTGGAATTCAACCAAACCACCTGGAGAATCTCCGGCAAGTGCCTATCAAACATCCTTTGGCCTGCTCCAATATATTTTGAATTCTGATTATGTTGGAGGTTCATGAATTTACACGCTTTTTCTGATCAGCAGGCTGTATTAGAAGGTATTGTTTGTGTAAATCCAATAGTTCTAATCCACTTTTGGTGGTGCTCATGAAACCCCATTGCAAAAGCGGACAATTTCCTGTGCAACCTTTTCTCCTGCTTCCAAAAGTATGGAATGTTTTAGATCAGGCAGAATAACCAGTTCTGAATTGGCAAGCGCCGATGCAATTTGACGGTTTAATCGAGGATTGCAACCCCCATCATTCTCTCCCGTAAGAACAAGACATGGACATTTGATTTCGTGCAACCAAGGTTTCATTTCCGTGCCAGCATAAATCCTGAAGACATTCAGAAATACGTCGGGATTTGTGGCAATAACCTGATTCAAGCGGTTTTCAACTACCTCGGGATGAGACTGGATAAACTCGTCTGTAAACCACCGGTCGGTAAGTGTTTCCAGAATTTGTGGAATTCCCTTGGACTCCATTGCCCGCACAACCTTCCATACCTTGGAGGAATCTTCACTTGTTCTGAAAGCTGCGGTTGATAACAAACCCAATGAAATCACCCTTTCAGGATATTTCCTTGCATAGGCAGGTCCGATCATGCCACCTAACGAATGGCCGACAAAATGTGCGCGATCAATATTGACCTCACAACGGATCTGTTCCAGATCATCAACTAGATCATCCAAACCTAACTCTTTTCCGGGCAAAGATGCTGATCCATGACCCCTAAGATCATAAGTAATTACCGTGAAGTGATTCCTGAGAGTGGGTACCAGATTGTTCCAGGCTGTACGGGAAGCTCCTATTCCATGGATAAGAAACATGGCGGGACCCGTTCCTTCAATGGTATAGGGGCAAGTTTCTACTTTGGGCAGCATAACGATTTCAAACTCCTTCTACTGAAAATGTGGCATAACTTCTTCTGCTACCCGGTGTACATTTTCAATCATTTCCGAATGTTCGGCTCCAAAATTTATATTCAGGATTATCCTGTCTATCCCCAAATCAGAGTATATTGACAGCTTGTCTATCATTTCCTGTTTGCCACAAATCAACAAGCTTTCTGCCAATTCCTCCCTGGTTTGATTCCTTGGCAAGGGTTTTATCATTCCATGTTCAACAATCCCTGGACCGGTAAACACATTATCAAAGCGACTGTAATAGGTGTAAGCCAGGTCGATTTTGGAGAGTGTATCTTTATCCGACATGGTAAAATGGGCAAGTCTGGACAAGCTGAGTGTAGGGCAATTTTCAGTTCTTCCCAGGTCCTCCTTACCTCTATTGAATGCTTCAACCTGATTGACCAATAGCTGGTGATTTCCTGCCAGGGGAGTTGTCTGGATATGAAATCCCCTCAGGACACAATGGTATATTCCTTCGGGTACCATAACAGCCATCATGATTTCGGGAGATCCCGGAACAATTGGTCTTGGCATGATGGTCAGAGCATCGAATTTGTAAAATTTACCATTCCAGGACACTTCTTCCTCGTTTAGCAACGCCTTGAGGACATCAAGGGATTCATCAAATCTTTCCCGGGTTTCATCCATGGGAATTCCCATTCTTTCCATTTCATATTTAAATGCTCCCCGGCCGACCCCCAAGAGCAATCTCCCCTGACAGAAAATATCCGCTGTTATGATTTCTCCTGCAAAAACCCTCATATCGTGCAATGGAAGTACGACTACGGAAGTCAGTATTTTGATTTTTTGGGTATGGGCTGCAATTTTCGTGGCAAGGATCAATGGTGCCGGCATCATTAGGCAATTGATCAAATGATGCTCGGTTGTTGAGACGGATTCAAACCCGACCTGTTCTGCCAAAACAGCCAATTCAACCATATCAGAGTATAATCTGGCACCACCATAAGATTTCTCTGAGAGGTAAGGTGAAAGCTGAATACAAAAATCCATGGGATTCCTCATTTAGGATTTACTTTAAGCAGTTTCCGAATACCATTTCATCAGTAAATTACAAAACAAACCACAATAGAAAGGGATTTAACCCAAGTTGATCATACCCATTGATTATTCTCACCTATACCTAACAACTACCTTAACTACTGCTTGATAACTAAAGTGAAATAATCCAAATAACCCTGTTATAGATGTTTCAGCTTCATACTGACCCATTAACTAGGTAAATTACAGAAATTACATTTTTTGAGGAATTCTTTGAAATTCAACTGGCATCAAGCATCTGTATTAAGTGGAAAAATTTTTTTCCTGAATGCCGATGAAATAAAGAAACAGCTGAGAACTGACCATGTTTCGTGTCAATTGCCAAAGCAACCGTTCGTCGCAATCAATCTGGCCCGCAACCATGTCTCAAGTATTATCAACCTGTTTCGTGCCGTTGAAAGAAATTATTGCTTCCGATTAACCCCCGAACCTTTTCCAAAAGGGGAAAATATCAAGGCTGACCATTGTTCTCATGACCACGACCCCACTGGTTCACCACCCTGTTTTGTCGTTCAGACAGGTGGAACAACAGGTCCGGTAAAGAAAATCCTGAGATTGCAAAGTACCTGGATCAACAGTTTTTTAATCAATAGGGGAATTTGGACAATAACAAGCTGGGACAATTATGGCATTCTTGGTGATTTGACCCATTCAATATCACTCTACGGTTTATTGGAAGGTCTTTATCTTGGTACCAATGTAACCCTTCTTGGTGAATGGCTTCCTAAATCACAATTTGAGGAAATCGCTACCAGGAAGATATCAATACTTTATGCAACACCAATCCAACTACAACTGCTTATCCGTGCCTTTGAAATCCATAAATTGAAACCAATAACCACCTTGAGAAAGATTGTTGTTGGTGGTTCAAAATTGACTCCAAATCAAGGATTGACGTTGAAGAAACTGTTCCCCAAGGGGGAAATAATTGAATTCTATGGAACTGCCGAAACAAGTTTTATCACAATTACCAATACCAATTCACCACAAGGTTCAGTAGGTCAGGTATATGAAGGAGTTGAGGTCAGGGTAATCAATGATCTTGGAGAACCCTTACCCAATGGGGAGATAGGGGATATCGATGTAAAGTCACCTTATATTTTTAAAGGATACATTGATAATGGAACCCTAAATCCAATTCAAAGTGATTACTTTCAAACCGGTGAACGCGGTTTTCTTGATGAAAATGGACACTTGTTTCTGAAGGGGCGTAGAGACCGAATGATCAACATTCACGATGTAAACGTTCACCCGGAGGAGGTGGAAAACTTTCTAACGACCATTAAGGGCATTGAAGCAGCCTATGTTTATTCAACCTGTGACAGGTTTGAGACAAACCACCTGCACGCCTGTCTGTTCATCAACTCCTTCAAGCCGGATATCAATCAGGTTTCCAGTATGTGTCGCAGGGAATTGGGGTTAAACCTTACCCCCAGATCATATCGGCTGATTGACGAAAAACCGCCTCTCCTTGCCTCCGGCAAATTGAATTTGGTAGCCATTAAAAGGATATTGGAGACAACTTGATGGGAACCGAGGCCTATATTGTCTCTGGAGCCAGAACACCTATTGCTCCAAGATACGGCTTCTTGAAAGGTATTGATATCTATACCCTTGGAGAGTCGGCTGCGTCCTGTTGTTTGGCGAAGGCGGGCATTGAGTCTGATAAGGTTGATGAAATTATTGTCGGCAATGTTCTGGGTCCAGGTGGAAACCCGGGACGGGTAATCAGCCTTCAATTAGGGCTTCCTGAAACTACTCCCGGGATAACTATTGATCGGCAATGTGCAAGCGGACTCGACGCAATTTTATTGGCCAAGTCACTGATAAAAAGTGGATTGGCAGAGGTTGTTTTGGTTGGAGGCGTGGAAAGTTATTCCCTGCGTCCAAGAGTTTATCTCCAGAAGAATGGTGAGTATGAGGATAGTCCGATTGACCAGGCACCCTTCACTCCTTGGAGTGACAGAGACCCTGACATGATCAAGGCGGCGAATGATTTGGCCGAAAAGTATTCCCTCACCAGGGAACGTCAGGATTTATGGGCGATTGAAAGTCATGGAAAAGCAAGGGCAAGCAGGGATCGATTGCAGGAGGAAATGTCCACACTTCATGGCATTCCCAGAATGGATCAGTTTACCAGGAGCCTGACCATGAAAGCATGCCAAAGAATTGCCCCGATTTGTGGTACGATCACTCCGGCAAACACGTCCGTGGCGGCAGATGGTGCAGCCTTTGTTCTGGTTGTTTCGGAAAAAATTGTAAAAGAATTGAATGCCCCAAAGGTTAGGATTGCAAGCGGAGTAACGGTTGGAAGCGACCCAATGATACCAGGTTTGGCAACAATACCTGCCATCAGGGATGTTCTGAAAATGGAGGGGTTGAACCGGGACTGTATTCTTGTTTATGAGGTCATGGAGGCCTTTTCGGCACAAGTTCTCGCTTGCCTCAAGGATCTGGACCTTGATCCAACGAAAGTAAATATCGGTGGTGGATCCCTTGCCAGGGGGCATCCCATCGGGGCGTCTGGTACCATTCTGGCCGTGAGATTGTTTCATGAATTGATGGTATCAGGTGGGTTTGGGTTGGCCTCGATACCTTCGGCAGGAGGAATCGGTACAGCCATTATATTTGAACGGGAGTAATTCTCACTTTGCTTAAATGACCAACATTATTTTCATCAGGTGGGTTTTTTTTGATTTATTTTCTTTTCCAAATATGGAAATGGCCTGTAACCTAACCATTTATTGTAATTCATATTTGGATATTTTCACTGACCGCTTAGCTAATATCAGGATGAAACTATGACTACCGAAACCACAATGCCAAATGACCTTTCCTCTTTTTGGATTCCCTTTACACCAAATCGACAATTCAAGAAGTCACCCCGACTTTTGGTTGAGGCTGAAGGAATGTACTATACATCTTCAACCGGCACGAAAGTCATTGATTCAAGTGCGGGTCTATGGTGTGTAAATGCCGGTCATAAAAACCCGAGAATAGTCAAGGCCATACAGAACCAACTTAATGAACTTGATTATGCTCCAACATTTCAGGTAGCTCACCCAAAGGTCTTCGAGCTGGCAAACAAGGTCAGGGATCTGGCACCAGAGGGAATGGAACATGTTTTCTTTACCAATTCAGGATCCGAGGCGGTTGAAAGTGCGCTGAAAATTGCACTTGCCTATCACCGTGCTAGGGGTGAAGGTCAACGAACCCGATTAATTGGAAGGGAAAGAGGATATCACGGTGTAAATATCGGGGGTATTTCGGTCGGTGGAATAGTCAACAACCGTAAAGTGTTCGGTACTCTCCTAACTGGTGTTGACCATCTGCGACACACCCATCTTCCGGAAGTGAACTCCTATTCAAGGGGGCAACCTGAGCATGGCGTTGAACTGGCCGAAGATCTGGAAAGAATCTGTGCACTTCATGGGCCAGAAACAATTGCTGCAGTGATTATTGAGCCAGTCGCCGGTTCAACAGGTGTCCTCGTACCTCCCAAGGGATATCTTGAACGGGTACGTGAAATCTGTACCAAACATGGCATATTGCTGATTTTTGATGAAGTCATCACTGGGTTTGGACGTTTGGGAGATTCATTCGCTGCCATGCATTATGGGATAACACCTGACATGATCACTTGTGCCAAGGGCTTGACAAATGGTATTATTCCCATGGGAGGTGTTGTCGTTAAAAAGGACATTTATGATGCCTTCATGACTGGTCCGGAATATCTTATCGAGTTGTTTCATGGATACACCTATTCCGGTAATCCGGTAGCAAGTGCTGCAGGGATTGCCACCCTTGAAACATACCGTGAAGAAGGACTGTTTGAACGTGCCAAAAGCATGACCCCATATTGGGAAGATTGTGTACATTCTCTCAAGGGGCTGCCGAATGTCATTGATATCCGAAATGAGGGCATGATTGGAGCCATTGAGTTGGAGCCAATACCAGATGCACCTGGCAAAAGGGGTTTTGACTTGTTCGTTGATGCTTTTGAAAAAGGCCTTTTGATAAGGATTACTGGCGATATTATTGCCATGTCACCACCCTTGATCGCAGAAAAATCCCATCTGGATGAAATCATCGGTATTCTGGAAAAGGTCCTCAAGGAAGGAAAATAGTCTTATTCCGGGGCCGGGGAAAATTCGATCTTGATTGGAAAGGAATTTTGCACTAACGTATTGCTAACCCGTTAGGTTGTATTTAGGTAATCGTGATGATGGCAATAAAATGCGATCGTTCCAAGTATCTAAAGGGTTTTTTTATATGTTTTGATCGCGGATCAGGGATAATCGTGAAAATTAACAGAAACAACCGTAATCGGCCGGAAACCTCCCGATCATTTTCGATTTAACGCACCTCCTCACCCTTCAAGGTATATCTAAAATCCCTTTCTGTTTTCAATGACTAGCAGAATGGAGGGTGTGGGTAATTGACAATGACAGGGTATTGTGCTTATATATCACCTCGGATTTATCTTTGACAGGAGGTCAAGACTCATGGGAACAAAAACATCTGTCAGATTGTCAATAGATCTGTTGCCTGACTTTCATGAAGAATTGCAAGCGTTAGCAGAGGCTAGTGGCAAGACCGTGAAAAAATATGTGGTTGAAGCCTTGGAATCGCGTGTGCAAAAAGACAATGAATTGGAGGACAGAATTTTGGGTGAGTTGGCCGAGGAAGCAGTAAAGGAAGGCTATATAGGTGTGGAGGAATCCGAAGAGTTGTCATCCCTAATTAGAAATGCGTAAGCGTAATTTCACACGTCAATCTAAAAAAGTTCTGAATAGACTGTTAAAAACCAATCCTCGCGTAGCCAAAAAACTCATCAAAGCTATTGACCTTCTTTGTTTGGATCCTACTCATGGCAATACAGAAAAGCTCTCGAATCACCCCGGTTACAGGGTCCGGGAAGGTAAATACCGTATTGTCTACGATTTTAACGAGCACATTGTAAAAATTAATCTAATTGATCATCGTAAGGATATTTACCGCAAATTAAGAAGATGATGCGTTAAAATGAAAAACTTGAAAAGCGGATAGTACTTCTGGAGAAGGATTTTAAGCTCATGGAAGCCAATATTGATGCAACCTTAAAGTTTCCAAGTAAAACTGGAAATTTCAGGAAAAAGATGCTATCAATAGTACCAATACCCTTTAATCTTTGACTGGGTAGTATTCTTGCCGAATAGGAAAAAAAAAGAAAGGTTTTTGTTTGAAAATAGGGATCAGGTTTTGATATTTGATCTTTTTTGTTCCCGAGAGGGAGGGCATCTTTGGAGATAGCACCTTCCGCCACGGAAAAAAGGATAGAGTTCTCGGATAATCAACGATTGATTGATTTGTGTGGGGTTTGTGATGAAAACCTCAACAAGATTGAGAACAGTTTGGGAATACATATAATCAGACAGGGAAACTCCCTTTCCCTGTTGGGTGCCCTTCCGCAAATTGAAGTTGGAAACCAGGCCTTGCAATCATTGTACGAGAGGGCTAGTCAAGGTCTTGCCATCAATGAGGTTGAAGTGAACCAGACCTTGGAAATGGCCTTGAATAATGGCGAAAAGAACAAAACGGCAAGTGATTTGGACGAAACGGATTTTCATTCCGAACTTGAGATCAGAACTCGAAAAAGGATCATAGCACCCAAATCAAAAGCCCAGTTTGAATATCTGAAAAATCTCTCTTCACAAAAGATCACCTTCGGAATTGGGCCAGCAGGTACGGGGAAAACCTATCTTGCAGTGGCAGTGGCTGTAGCCAGTCTGCTGTCGAAGGAAATTGATAGTATCGTCATGACAAGACCGGCAGTTGAAGCTGGGGAGCGTTTGGGCTTCCTGCCGGGTGACATGAAGGAAAAAATTGATCCTTATATGCAACCCCTTTATGATGCCTTGCATGATTTTCTACCTCCAGGCACGATAGAAAAGCATTTAGCTTCCAGAACCATAGAGATTGCCCCATTGGCCTTCATGAGGGGCAGAACCTTGTCCAATTCATTTATTATTCTGGATGAAGCTCAAAACACAACACGAATGCAAATGCGCATGTTCTTGACCCGTATGGGATTGGGTTCAAGGATGGTTATTACCGGTGACATTACACAAATTGATCTGCCTCGTGGTCAGGAATCCGGTTTGGTTGAAGCACAACAAATTCTTGGTAATATAAAGGGTATTGCCTTTTCGGAACTGACTGCCCGGGATGTAATGCGCAACAGAATTGTTTCCGAGATCATCAAAGCCTACAATGACTGAACCATCAGAATTTCCCCATCGGGTTTGTCTGGTCATGGAAGACCAGCGATGGGAAGATATTCAACTTGAGGACATTGCTACCGAAGCCATCAATTCTACACTCAGGGAATATGATGCCAACCTGATTCCCTGCGAAATCCACTTGCTTGCCACCAATGACGGAATCATACAAGAATTGAATTCCAGGTTTAGGAACGAAAACCAACCAACCAATGTTTTGTCCTGGCAATCCGGAGAATTGCTTTTTCCAGACACACTGGAGGATGAAACGAACTGCCGTTTTCTTGGAGATATAGCTGTATCCTATGATACACTCTTATCGGAATCCGAGAGTTACGGGTTGACTTTAGACAGTCATCTAAGTCATTTACTGGTGCACAGTACCCTTCACCTGGTTGGATTTACTCATGACCTCAAGCATGACGAAATAAAAATGGAAAACCTGGAGACAAAAATTCTTTCCTCAATGGGGATTGCCGATCCATATAACAGTACACAAATATACGTTTAATCCTTACCATGTTACAAAAATGAATCAATTACCAGCAAATAAACAATCCGCTCCTCGTGGGAATGGCAACCTTAAGCCCGAAACCAGCAAACCCAACGGTCTGAAAAAAATCCTGAGGCTGTTCGCGGGCTCTTCCCAAGGGGAAGAAAATGGCAATGGGGATGATGACGACATACCATTATCCGGTAACCATGACCATAACAACCTGGAAGATTCACTGGCCAAGGAGGGAACAGTAGAAGATGTTGCAGTTCCCAAGGCGGATGTTGTAGCGGTATCTGACAGTATATCCCTTTCCGAACTCGTCAAGGTTTTCAAGGAAAGTGAAAGAACAAGGGTTCCGGTTTTTCATGAAACTCCTGACAATCCCCTGGGTTTCGTACACCTTAAGGATATTGCCCTCAAATATGGTTTTAATGGCAGCGCCAGAAAGAAATTCCGCATCAGGGATGATTTAAGGGATCTCCTCTTCGTTCCTCCTTCGATGCCGATCAACGAACTTCGGGTAAAGATGCAGAATGACCATTGTCATATGGCACTGGTCATAGATGAATATGGAGGTGTGGATGGTCTGGTTACCATTGAGGACCTGTTGGAACACCATTTTGGAGAAATCATTGACGAGCACGACACCGAGGAAGAGAACGCCCAGGGTATCATGGAAATTGACCAAGACCTCTACCATTGCCCTGCCAAGACTCCTCTTCAGGAACTGGATGAATTGCTCAATTCGGACCTGACCAATAACCTCGAAGAGGAAGTTGATACCTTGGGAGGATGGGTTTCCACAAAAATCAACCGAATTCCCAATCAGGACGAAGTGATCCCATTTGAGGATTTGGGGCTGGTAATAAAGGTCCTGAAGGGCGACAACAGAAAAATGGATCTGCTGGAAGTAAAGGTGGTTGGGGAATCTGGCTAACATCCGGAATTTTGCTACTCATTCCAGTTTGGCAACAAAGACATTAATTCAGGAATTAACCTAAACCGGGACGTTATGATTTTAGCCTTTCGTCCTTTCTTTCCCTTTTTGGCAGGTCTAATAGCTTCCTTGGGTAATGCACCTGCATCCCTACCTCTGATTACCCTTGTTGGAGCAGGTATTGCGGTATATTTGTCCCTTCGTGAAACCAGTTTTACATCCACCTTCAGGGTGGGTTTCCTCTTTGGCGTAGGATACTTTATCCTCACCCTTTCCTGGCTGCTTTATCCGTTCCTTGTTGACCCTGATGAAACCAGATGGATGGCTCCTTTCGCCCCGCTTCTTACTGCAATCGGTCTATCCCTGTTTTGGGGACTTGCTTTTGGAATGCCCACTCTGTTGACTGATAATTCGAGTGACAGAATACTGGTATTGTTAATAGGTTGGATTGCCCTTGAATTGTTGCGGGAACATCTGTTTACGGGTTTCCCCTGGGGCATGTTTGCCTATACGCTTGATGGGACACCAATCATGCAAGTGACCTCACTCATTGGCGCCAACGGTCTTACTGCTCTCCTAATCAGTCTGGTGATCGTGCCGTTTCTCGGTAAGCATTTATGGCTTGGTATGGGTGTTTCGGTGGGATTAATGGCTCTGGTCTGGGTTTGGGGATCGTATCGAATTCCACCCGAGATTGAATTCACTCCCTCTGATGAAACAATCAGAATCATCCAACCCAACATTCCCCAGAATGAAAAATGGGATCCAATGCTTCAAAGTGCAAATATCAATCTGTTGTTGGAGCTCAGCAACAGGCCAAGTGAGAACAAGATAGATCTCCTGCTGTGGCCAGAAACAGCAATTACAGTCTTTGTCGATGAGGAGGATATGGCCCTAATCTCCTCAAAGGTGAACAATATTCCCATCCTCGCAGGTTTCAGACGCTTGGCTGACAACAGGATGTACAACAGTCTGATGGCTCTCGACGACCAGGGTGAATTGGAACAGATCTATGATAAAAAGCATTTGGTGCCCTTTGGGGAATTTATTCCATTTGAGGATATGGTGAAATGGATTCAGGGCTCAGGCTTGGCGAATGATGAAATATGGGATTTTTCCGAGGGATCCGGCTCAAAATTCCTTAACCTTCCCGTTCTGGGCAAGGCAAGGGCACTTATATGTTATGAAGCCATTTTTCCAAACGAGGTCAGAACAGGAGAAAGGCCAGACACCCTTCTCCAGATTACCAATGATGCCTGGATCGGCAATTCATGGGGCCCCAGACAACATTTTGTCATTGCCAAAGCCAGGGCCATAGAACTTGGCTTGCCCTTGATCAGAGTTTCAAACAACGGTATTTCGGCCGTCACAGATGGCTATGGTCAACCCATACAGATGCTTGACGTTGGTGTAAGAGGGATACTGGATGCCAGCATCCCCATCACACTCCCACCAACCTTTTATTCCAGGGCTGGAGATTGGCCCCTAGTGATTGTCTTATTTTTGTCAGCTGTGTTCTTGTTAATCAGGTCAAAAAAAATTACCAATATTCATTGAAACAAACTAAGTATTTTTGAAAATCAGTTTTCAGTCTTTGAAATATAGATACATTCGAAACCCAGGGAGTTGTTATGTCGATAAACAAGGGGATATTTACATCTGAATCGGTGTCACGTGGTCATCCTGACAAAGTGTGTGACCAGATTTCGGATGCCATTCTCGATGCTTTTTTGCACGAGGAACCCGAAGCCCGATTGGGATGTGAGACCTTGGTCTCCAAAAATACCGTTATAGTAGCGGGTGAATACAGAGGACCTGAAAGCGTATGGAACTCCCTAGAGGATATTGCTCGCAAATGTGTCAGGGACATTGGTTACGAACAGGATGATTTTCACTGGAATACCTTCGGGTTTCAAAATTTCATGCATGGTCAATCGGCTGATATTGCCAAGGGTGTTGATGCCACTAAGGGCAAGGACGAGGGTGCTGGTGACCAAGGTCTGATGTTTGGATATGCCGTCAATGAGGCTCCGGAATTCATGCCTGCACCACTTTACTACGCACACAGGATTTTACAGGGCATCGAAGAATTCAGAAAACAGGACAATACGGACGGATGGAAACTTGGACCCGATGCCAAATCCCAGGTCACCCTGCGCTTTGATGAAGGCAAGCCGGTAGGGCTTGAGAGGGTTGTTATTTCTTCACAACACATTGTTGGGCTTGATTCCGCGGATGTAAAGGACATAGTCAAGCCCATAGCCTCTAAATTACTACCTGAAGAATGGGTAGCTCAACTTCCGGATGAAGAATGGCTGATCAATCCGACAGGTATTTTTGTCAAGGGAGGTCCTGCAGCCGATTGTGGCTTGACCGGACGCAAGATCATTGTGGATACCTATGGCGGGGCCGCACCACATGGTGGCGGGGCGTTTTCAGGCAAGGATCCGACAAAAGTTGACAGATCGGCAACTTATGCCGCCAGATATTTGGCCAAAAACGTTGTTGCTAGCGGTCTGGCAGATAAATGCCTGATTCAAATCTCCTATGCCATTGGGAAACCAGAACCAACCTCACTATTCCTTGATACTTTTGGAACGGAAAAATTTTCCCCAGATAAAATCGAGCACAGGCTACTGGAAGTGATTGGTGATAAAATGAATGGACTCACCCCAAGGGGTATCAGGGAGCATTTGAAACTCAATAGCCCCATTTATCAGGTTACCGCTGCCTTTGGACATTTTGGTCGAACCCCTAGTGGAAATGGTGATTTCACATGGGAGAATGCTGATCTCGTTAGTGATTTATCCATGTGAACAAAGTCAAACTACATAATTCTCAAGGTGAAAAAAGCAGGAATTACCAACAACAAGCCAAGCCATAACTTTTATGGCAAACGTCTGGGAAGAAAACTCCGAAACAGGCAAAGGGAATATCTTGAGGTTGATCTCAGGCAACGCAATATCCTGAATTTTCTTGGAAAAACACCGGAAGGAACCAAGCGGTTGGATTTGGCCAAGGCCTTCCCTGGAAAAACTGCCGTCTGGCTTGAAATTGGTTTCGGTTCCGGAGAACATCTGATACACCAAGCCAAAGTAAATCCAGATGTTGGCTTGATCGGTTGTGAGGTTTATCTCAATGGTGTGGCTTCACTGCTCGGTAAGTTGCGTGAAGAAGACTTGGACAACATCTTGCTGTATCAGGATGATATCAGGTCATTATTTCCATACATCCCTGATCAAGCGATTGAACGAGTCTTTGTTCTCTATCCCGATCCCTGGCCCAAGAAAAAACACCATAGGCGGAGATTTGTTACTCCCGAACATCTGATGCCATTGGCAAGGATAATGAAACCTGGAGCACGCTTGAGAATAGCCACTGATATATCGGATTACGCTCGTCAGACTGTAGAACAGCTAAATCTGAACCCTAATTTTGAATGGGAGGCTGAAACCCCTTCTGATTGGAAACTTTCATGGAAAGATTGGCAAACAACCCGTTATGAGAAAAAAGCATTACTAAACAACAGGACACCTATTTACCTGACCTTTCGAAGGGTTTAACATTCTCCTAACCCTCGTTTGATAATCAAGGAAATTCTTATGATCCTAAAGGTATTGTAAAAAGGGTAATGGGAATATTTTGGAAATCCCTCATGAGGCTTAAATCTTACCTAGTCTATCTATTTTGTATTATTGAAGCAGCCTGTATAGCCTATGGTTTGATATAGAAGAAAGTAAATGGTGTTGGAATTTGATCAGGACGGGCTGAGGGAGTTCGTTGCAATGGGTGATAAATCACCCCCACCTGTGTTTGCCGGACGCAAGGATATACTTCTGGATATAGAAACAGCTGCCGTACGTTCGTGGAAAGGCTCCGATGCCTTGAATCATGGCAATCCGGGTGAAACACGTGTTATTCAAGGCGCCCCCGGAGCGGGCAAGAGTTCACTGGTTTCCCAGCTGGCAAAGGGGTTTCAGGAAAAAATGGTTGCAACGGAAGAAACTACCCTTGTTCCCTTACCTCGTATTGTGATCCTTAGCCCTGGCATGGTTGTCAACGACCTTCCCGGTGTGCTTACCATCATGGCAGGAGCTGCAGTATTAAGTTCGGGGATTTGGCATAAAATCCATGCCAAAATACGGGCTGGTGCTACGATTGGGGCGGCAAACATCGCAACCGAGCTGGGGCTTCCACCAGAAAGCAAGATTCCTCAACACTTAAGCGGGTTGGCAAATATGTTCCCCCCGAAAAAGTGGAAGGCACCAGTGATTCTGGCTATTGATGAAGCACAAAGTTTCAGGGGTGGTCCAGAAACTGCCCATGCGTTGTTTCTGAAGGATATACACAACAGCACCTTGGGGCTTCCAGTTTTGTTAGTTCTTGCTGGCCTTGGGGATACAACTGCAAGGGCGGGGGAAATGGATCTGATCAGGGGTAAAATCATCCATGAAATCGGTGGGCTTACATCAGGCGAGGTGGGGGGCTTCATGCTTGATTTCTGCCGCAAATTCGGGATAGATCACTTGGGTCATGGAGAAAGACTTGTAGAGTTGGCGGCTCCATGTGAAGGATGGCCACGACATTTGCATTTTTGTTTGCAAGCCCTGGGGAAGGAAGTCTTGAAATTTGATGGCGATCTTGCCAAGGTATCCTGGGAAACCATTATGTCCAATGCAAAGGACAGTCGCTTCCGCTACTATCAAGGGCAACAGTCACAAGAAATGAAAATCGCAACCTCGTTGGTGGGTAAGGTTCTTTGTGAACTCAAAACCGAAGATAAATTGCACAATGTAATTAACCTGGTCTCCCTACATGCAGGCAAGAAAAGTGGTGTCGAGTGGCAACTGCCCGAGGGTATGAATGCTCAATCTTTCACCGATCACCTTATCCATCAGGGTGCATTGCAAGAAAAGACGGATAATACCATTAGTTTCTCCATACCTTCTTTTCGTTCATACCTCATTCAAAATGGGGGGCTTGAAGTACCGTCTCCTACAGATGATGAAATAGAATTGGCCCGTAATAACTTATGGAATCACAGCGAAGCACTCAGGCTTTGGCAGGATAAAAGTTCTACCTTGACCAATACCCGGGCTTCTATTGAACACACTCTTGATGAACAGCGGAAGAAACTGGAGAATACCGGGTTTCTATCTTTCAAAAGGAAATGGGAACTCCAACATGATGTGGTAAAAGTTGAGGAACAGTTGGCTAATATCATTGAACATCAGGAGAAACTGCCGCCACCACCTTTGCCACCGAGTCCAGAAACACTAAGAATAGCCAGTTATCATACCAATACTGAAGTGAACATGAAGACGGCCAAAAAGGATGTCAAAGACATGGTTGAAAATGGGATATTTTTTCCGTGCCTCCAGCATTCGACACCTGGAAGTAAACCACCTGGATTACCGAATTTACCCCTGTTGTTTGTTGTATCCTCAGCATCTCAAGTGATGCCTACTGACAGTTATGTTCGTAAACATCATTATTTTGTCATCTGGGATGGCAACAAACCAGACAATTTAAGGACACTAAAGACAGCTTTCCCAGAGCTAAAAATGGTTGTAGAGCCCAGCCTGCGAACCAAATGGCCTGATGATATACCAATGCTTCAATCAAATGAGGCAGATCGTTTGATTCAGGATGCCGGACTGACCCAACATATGAAGATGGAGATGGGCAGCAAGGTTAGTCCGACAGAGGTAATTGAACCACCTCAAATATCCGGAAAGGATACCTCACCCTCTCCGGAGGATCTAAAAGATTCACCCAGATTGGAGGTATAAAATGGAAAATTGTCAAACTTTTTAATTGATAGTTAATACTTTTGGTTCATAAATGATCCCCTACCCTTTCCCTGAACCGTAAAGCCATCATAGTATTCGGTAACATCTACACCACAGTATTTCAGGCCTTGGACCATGGCTTTAATCCTATCGGTTTCCTTAACTCTCAATTCACCAGTACTCCGATAATCAGGGAATATTGTTTTATTCCCCAAAGCATATAAAAATATAATCTCTATTATTCTGCTATCCAGCTTTCCAATAATTCCGGACAAATGCCCTGTTCCCTACATACAAGGGTGAAATACGCCCGTTCCAAGGATTAGAGCAAGAAATACATATTACCCTTTTTGACTTGATATATTCTTGGAAGGGTTTATTATTATCAATGGAGGTTCTATCAGGTGAAATCTCTCTTGGTATAACTGCCTCTTTTTTGACCCTGCTGCCAATCCACTTTGTAAGGATTTGGAACGAAAGTGTAGCCAAATTATTCAAAGTCAGGGTTTAGGTGTTGAAGGTTAAAATATTTGGATCTGAGAATGAAATTCTACTTCTGAATATTTTTTTGTGATCCCAGAAAATCGGGACTATTCCAGACGGATTTATAACCTCATAAGGGGATTGACATCCGTCTCGTAACTTACCTATTCAAAACAGTCAGAAAGGAGACAGTATCATGTTTCGTTTTCACTTCAAAACCGGCCGCTTAAGAGAGATAGGCCTAATCTTGGTATTGGTGGTTATATTTGTTACCTTAGCTTTGGTGGCACTGGCCCCGATGATCACACACATCTTATGGTGCATCAAGACTGCCGCCGACTCTGGTTCAGCCATTGCCTTACTTATTGTCGGATTGATCATTCCACCGGTAGGTTGGATACACGGCGCAAGCATCCTGTTGGGATTTGGTGGTTGGATTTTCTGACAATTGCCATTAAGGTGGAACTGGGTAGTTTATCGGGTTACACATCGAAGATGTATACGAATTTTGTCCTTTTTATAAATCCGGTTTGAAGAAACTGTGGACGGCTGATAAGCCTATACTGAAATCAATGGAAGCCGATCAAATTTACATGATTCCAGACTGACCCATCATCTAGTGATGAGGTTGTGTAAAAGGAACAAATTGACAGTGGTGAGAAAACCAATTCACACCTCCGTATGAGCAATTTACAATACCTCAAACGAAGATCTATCGGAATCGTCCGGGATGGAGATGTAAATGAGTTAACTCATATACTTTGAAGTGTTAGTTTTTTTTACCAATGGGTCAAAAATTAAGACTCTAATTCTTCAATCCTGGCACCTATATTAGCCATAATATCTGTAAATTGTGGAAAACTTGTGTTGATGGCACTGCCGTCATCCACTGTTATGGGGTTATTTGACGTTAAGCCAAGACATAGAAAACTCATTGCTATCCGATGATCAAAATGAGTTTTTACAGTTGTATCACCCTTGACTGATCCCCTACCCTTGCCATGAACCGTAAAGCCATCATCGTATTCGGTAACATCAACACCACAGGATTTCAAACCTAGGACCATGGCGCTGATTCTGTCGGTTTCCTTAACTCTCAATTCCTTGACTCCTCGCATGACAGTATCCCCTTCAGAGACTGCTGCCACAGCTGCTAGTATTGGATATTCGTCTATCATGGATGGTGCTCTCTCGGGTGGAACCTCTACACCCTTTAGATCTGATGATTTGACATGAATATGTGCCAACGGTTCCCCAGAACTGTTTTCGATCAGTTCGTAATGTAGATTGGCCCCCATTTCCTCAAAGGTCTTGAACAAACCGGTTCGGGTTGGATTCATCCCAATGTTTCTGACAGTTAATGTGGAATCCTCTACGATCAGGCCTGCTGATATGATAAATGCTGCCGATGATGGATCACTTGGAACTTCCAATTCCAGAGGATTCAATTCAGCATACCCATCAACGGTTATGGCTGTTCCTTCCTCACTTTCCTGGATTTCAACGCCAGCACCGAATGCCTTCAGCATTCTTTCTGTATGATCTCTTGTTGCCTTTTCCTCAATGACTGTGGTTTTGCCCGGTGTATTCAAACCTGCCAATAATACTGCTGACTTTACCTGTGCCGAAGGTATGGGAAGTTTATACACGATTGGAACAGGTTCATCTGTACCAACAACCGTCATGGGCAGGAGGTCGCAATTTCGTCCATGGAATTCAGTACCAAATTTGGATAAGGGTTTTATAATCCGGTTCATCGGTCGAGACCTGAGAGAGGAATCACCTGTGAATGATGTCGTTATGGGATTGGTTGAAACGGCCCCTATTAGCAAGCGTACTGCTGTACCCGAGTTGCCGCAATCGATGAAATTGTCTGGTTCGAGGAATCCACCGGTTCCCACACCGAAAATGCTGTAACATCCTTGGGAATGTCGCACAACGGTAGAACCAAGAAGTTTTACCGCATTCATGGTCGCAAGGACATCATCGGATTCCAGCAAGCCCTTTATTTTGGTTTCCCCTACAGACAATGCACCAAGTATAACGGCACGATGCGAGATGGACTTGTCTCCGGAGATGATAACGTTTCCTTTCAATTGGTTTGAAGGAAATCCTCTCAAGGGTTTTTGCTCACCTGAATTCATACAATAGTGCCCTGGAAACCAAATATACCTGAATTATCATTGACCACAGATTTAGGAAAATCATGTGTCTTAAATGTCTATTATCATCAAATATAGGTTCAAAATTTTCAAATGTCACAATAGCCTCATTTGTTTTCATATGTTGGTGATGTCAGGTTCGGTACCTCAGCTGTCTGGAAACGTTCCCTGAAAATAAGGCAATGATCAGTGACTTGAAAAATCTCTTTGTTAATCACTGTGCAAAAAAAGCTTCTCGAAGCTCATGGCATGATCATAGCCGATGCGAATGAAGTTGCTTCTTTCCTAGAATGTGTATCCTGCTATGGCAAATGGCTTACTAGTTTGCTTTAATTTTGAAGATTCTGCTTATTAATGGTATGAGAAAATTCGGTACAGAAATATTAATGCCAGTTTACTATCATAAATGACTATTCAGAAACCATTTGTTGTTGCAATTGACGGTCCTGCAGCTTCGGGGAAGGGCACCATTGCAAGAAACCTGTCGAAACACTTTGATTGGCCTTATCTGGATACGGGATTGGTTTATCGGGCAGTTGCCAAGAATCTTGTCAAAAAGCAATTGGATCAAAACCCCCTGAATGCGGTTCGGGAGGCAAAAGACCTGAGTATTGAAGATTTGCAGCAGGAAGGGTTGAGGGCGCCCGAAATATCCCAGATTGCTTCGGTAGTTGCTTCCATTCCCGAGGTAAGGGAAACCCTGATTGAATTCCAGCGCAACTTTGCACGCAAGGGTGAAGGTGCCATACTGGATGGGAGAGATATCGGTACAGTAATTTGTCCAGATGCCGATATAAAGTTCTTTGTAACGGCAAGCCAGGAGGTCAGGGCCAATCGAAGATATCAGGAACTCATGGGTCAAGGCGAAGGGGTAACCTATCAGGAGGTATTTGATACGCTTGTGGAAAGAGATCTGAGAGATTCCACCAGAAAAAACGCCCCCTTGATTCAATCTGAAGAGGCGATTTTGATTGATACTTCCAATCTGAACGCAAAACAATCAACTGAACTGGTGATTGCCAAGGTTGAACTTGGGTTAAGGGATAACTAGTTAATAGTCCCTGCAAATTGCAGAAGCAGTATTATTAATTTTCAAGACCGTCGGAATCAACCGAAGGCCAGTAAAAACATTATTTAGGAGCTCAATTCGGTGCAAACAGAAAACACTATGGAGGAGTTTGAAACACTTCTTGATGAATATTTTACCCTTGAAAGTCCCAAGGTAGGAAATGTCGTAAAAGGCAAAATTTTAGCAATTGAATCAGGACAAGTCATTATTGACGTTGGTTCCAAGGTAGAAGGACGAATAGATTACAAGGAATTTACCGGTCCAGGCAACCTTGAAGAGGTCAATGTTGGTGATGAGGTAGATGTCTATTACGAAAGTGTCGAGAATGGCAGCGGTCTTGCCGTCATTTCACGGGAAAGAGCTCGCCGTGAGGAAGCTTGGGAGAGGTTGCTCAAGGCCCATGAAAACAACGAAAAAGTCGAGGGTTCCATTGTAAACCGCGTTAAGGGCGGATTTACGGTAGATCTGGGTGGGGTTATCGCCTTCCTCCCGGGTTCACAGGTAAATATCCGACCAATGCGGGATATCGAATCTCTCATGGGGACATTGGAAACGTTCGCCATTCTGAAAATGGATCGGGACAAGAACAATATTGTTGTTTCAAGAAGAGCCATTCTTGAGGAAAGCCGTGCTGAACTCCGTGCTGAAATTGTTAATAAACTCACCGAAGGGGAAATAATTGAAGGCACGGTCAAAAACATTACCGACTATGGTGCATTCGTTGATCTGGGAGGTGTTGATGGATTGCTTCATATTACTGATATGTCTTGGGGTCGCATCAAACATCCTTCCGAAGTGGTCAGTATCAATAAAACCGTCAAGGTCAGGGTTGTCAATATCAATCAGGAATCCCAGAGAATTTCACTTGGTATCAAGCAACTTCGAGAAGATCCCTGGCTAACTGTTGACGAAAACTACCCGGTTCAAACCAAGCACAAGGGTCATGTAACCAATATTACAGATTACGGTGCTTTTGTTGAACTAGAACCAGGTATCGAAGGACTTATCCACATTTCTGAAATGTCCTGGAACAAAAAAAACTCCACCCCCAGCAGACTGGTTTCCACATCCCAGGAAGTTGAAGTGATGGTCCTGGATATAGACAAGGAGAAACGAAGGATTTCACTTGGTCTCAAGCAGACCATGCCCAATCCCTGGCATGAATTTGCTGAAAAATATCCTCGAGGCACCAGACTGGAAGGAGAAATCAAGAACATCACTGAGTTCGGGCTTTTTGTCGGGCTTGATTACGATATAGATGGCATGATTCATCTTTCAGACTTGAGTTGGGACAAACCAGGCAGTGAACTTGTCAGCGAATACAATCCCGGTGATGTGGTCGAAGTTGTCGTTAGCGAGATTGATGTGGACAAAGAGAGGGTAGCTCTTTCCATCAAGGATCTGGAAACGGATCCATTTTTGGAAGCAACCAGCGGACTTTTCAAGGGCAAAACAGTCACGGTAAACGTCACCGAAATTCTTGATAATGCCATTGAGGTAGAACTCAGGGGAATTACCACGATCATCAAGCGAAGCGATCTTGGCAAGGATATGGACAATCAACTTCCCAGCAAATTCAAGGTAGGTCAAGAGGTTGAAGCCCAAGTCACTCACGTGGATTCTTCTTCAAGAAAGTTGGGGCTTTCCATACGCCTGCTTGAAATGAAGGAAGCCAAGGAAGCCGTTGAAAAATATTCTTCCAATGATACTGGCGGACTTCTTGGAGACATTCTCGGTGAGGCCCTTGAAAGCAAGAATGAATAAATCCCTAATGTTGGAATATTTGACAATAAATGAATTAAGGTTTTGATTTATTGTTCGGGATTCCTTATTCTGGATTACATGCGGGTCTAAAACCGACAAAATAAAACTGGGTATATATACCTACTTTTTCCACTTCGGATTGGCCTGCAAAAATGCTCTAGAGTCAGTCTTGTGCTGAACTTATACCAACAATTAGCGAGGAAAATGGTATGAATCGTTCTGATATTATCCGTAATCTATCATCTGAATTCGATTCCCTTAACAACAAGGCAGTTGAAGAGATGGTTAAGACAGTATTTGATGAAATACGCATTGCCCTGTCCGAAGGGAAATCCGTACAGTTACGAAAGTATATGCATTTTGCAACCAAGCTGGATCACCATACCTTAAGAAGAAATCCCAAGACAGGCCTTACCTTCAAGGTTGAAAAATGCAAACGGATTACATTTAAGCCAGGAATAAAATTGAAGACGTCTGTGAGAAACTATAGCACGGATAGCTGACCTGAGTTTGTTCGTGCGGTATATAAGATACTGTTTTTTGATACTTCTGGGTGTAATCCTTTGTTTCATGGCACTTGCCAACAGAGATCCTGTAACACTTCGCCTCCTGCCTGATTCCCTGGCACCCATCTTTCCAACACCAGCTGTTGTTGTACCTACGTTTATTGTTGTTCTGGGGGGAATTATCTTTGGATTATTCATCGGATTCTTCTGGGAATGGTTGCGTGAGCATCAACACCGTTCGAAAGTAATCAAAAAGGATAGACAAATCAGGGATTTGGAACGGGAAGTTTCGGGTTTGAAGAAAAATGAAACCTCAGAGGATGAGATACTGGCCCTTCTGGAAAAATGATTTGCAGGGAAAATTTAGCCAATTGAAAGTCAAGATTTGCGGTTTGTCTACACCCGAAGATGTTTCTACAACGATTGAAGCAGGTGCTGACCTGGTCGGTTTTGTTTTTTTTCCAAATTCTCCAAGGAATATCTCCCTCGAACAGGCTTCGTCCTTATCATCGCTGGTACCTTCAAATGTAAAGAAGGTTGTTCTTATGGTGAATCCGGAGGATTTCTTTCTGGAAAAGATAATAACTGCTGTTGATCCTGACATGATCCAGTTGCATGGTCGTGAAAAGGCATCAAGGGTTTCAGAAATTCGTGACCTTTTCAACCTGCCCATCATGAAGGCGGTTGGAATAAGGGACCGGAACGATTTGGGGACTCTCAATGAATATTCTCAGGTTGCAGATCAATTATTGGTTGATGCCAAACCGGCAGACCTGAATTCACTGCCGGGAGGTAATGGTATAGCCTTTGATTGGAAATTGATTTCCGAATTTGACTGGGAGTTGCCTTGGATGTTGGCTGGAGGATTGAATTCCGCCAATGTTGCAACAGCCGTCAAATTGACTAATGCAAATCAGGTGGATGTATCATCGGGAGTGGAAAAAAGCCCCGGAATTAAAGATCACAAGGAAATTCGAAAATTTATTACAGCAGCAAAGGCAAATGATAATGGACCAGAATCTGATTAATAGCTTTTTCTCAGTACCTGATGAAAGAGGATGCTTTGGAAAATTCGGCGGGCGTTTTGTTTCCGAAACCCTGATGCCTCTCATCCTGGATTTGGAAGAGGAATATAACAAGGCCAAGGATGATGAAAGCTTCTGGAATCAAATGGATTATCTTTGGAAACATTATGTAGGTCGTCCTTCACCTCTGTATTTTGCCGAACGGCTAACCGATTATCTGGGTGGAGCTAGGATTTACTTCAAAAGGGATGAACTCAACCATACCGGTGCCCATAAAATCAACAATGTTCTTGGTCAAATCCTTTTGGCCATGCGAATGGGCAAGACCAGAATTATTGCTGAAACTGGTGCAGGTCAGCACGGAGTTGCCACAGCCACGGTCTGTGCCAGATTTGGACTTCCCTGTATAGTCTATATGGGTACGCATGATGTGGAACGTCAGGCTCCCAATGTCTTTCGTATGAAATTACTGGGGGCAGAAGTTGTACCAGTTACTTCCGGACGTGGCACTCTCAAGGATGCCATGAATGATGCCCTCAGGGACTGGGTAACAAATGTCAACAATACTTTTTATTGTATAGGAACGGTAGCCGGTCCCCATCCCTATCCAGCTATGGTAAGGGATTTTCAGTCAATTATCGGTAAGGAAGCCAAATCCCAAATGATGGAAATGGAGGGTCGACTGCCAGATACTCTCATAGCAGCCATAGGTGGTGGTTCCAATGCCATGGGTTTGTTCCATCCCTTTCTTGATGACAGGTCTGTTGGCATAATAGGCGTTGAAGCGGGAGGCAAGGGTGTCGATGAAAGAATGCAACATTGTGCTTCTCTTACGGGAGGCCGACCTGGTGTACTCCATGGCAACAGAACCTATCTTCTGCAGGATTTTGATGGTCAAATCCTGGAAGGTTTTTCCATATCTGCCGGTCTGGATTATCCAGGTATTGGCCCCGAGCATTCATGGTTGCATGAAACAGGTAGGGCAACCTATGTATCAATTACTGATGAGGAAGCACTTCAGGCCTTTCAGGTCTGTTGTGAACAGGAAGGGATAATTCCTGCCCTAGAACCCTGTCATGCCTTGGCACACGTGATGAAAATTGCCGGTGATTTACCCAAAGACCATATCATTTGCATGAATATGTGTGGACGTGGGGATAAGGATATATTCACCGTTGCAAGAGCTCTTGGAATCGAAATGGATTCTTCGGATTAGTTCAAATCTATTGCGTGTTCCTTCAATACTTCCAGAGGTACTATTTCCGTAGACCTTATATGAGTGGCCCCGAGGACAATCCTGGGAGCTTTACCTTCCTGATAGGCCTGTAAAAATCTAGCTGCACACAGGCACCATTGATCACCAGCCTGCAATCCCTGGAACCCGAAAGCAGGAACCGGTGTGGATAAATCATTCCCGGCTTGTCTGGAATATGAAAGAAACTCATCTGTCATGATAGCGCAAACGGTGTGACTACCCACATCTTCCACTGAGGTTTCACAGCATCCGGTTCGGAAAAACCCGGTTTTGGGATTATGTGAACAGGGAATCAGCGGTTCCCCGAAAACATTTACCTGATCGTGAAGTACCTTGTTCATTGCAACCTCGATTGATTAATTTGAACCATAACAATGGCACAATAATATCATTATAGTTCAATAAAATGAAAGGGATTGATATTCTCGCTATCCTTGATTTCAGCTTCTGGTAATTGCTTCATTATCCAAAGAATTTCGAAAGCCTGGAGAATATTCCGTCGGTTTTCTTGGCTTTGTCTGCCGATGAAACATCTGAACGCCTGAGGGCATTTGACGTCTTCGACCTGGTTTGTAACTCAAGGTTGACTTTGTTGAGGAACTGTGCGTGATTGCCATCCACCAAATATGGAAATCCATTTGCGACACCTGTCAACAAGTCAACCAGCCAGCCATTTTGGTCTTCCTTGGAGAAATTTCCCAAAACGTAATTATGAACCAGATCCTTGCTCCCCGGGTGTCCAATGCCCATTCTGATTCGTAGAAAATCCGGACCAATATGGCTAATTATTGACCTTAATCCGTTGTGTCCTGCATGGCCACCTCCAGACTTTATCCTTACCTTGCCAGGAGCAAGATCAATTTCATCGTGGAAGACGATTACCCGATCAGATGGAATCTTGTAGAATTTGACAACTTCACCAATGGAATTTCCGGAATTGTTCATGAAGGTTTGTGGCTTGATCAGGAGAACCGTTTCACCCTCGATTTTCCCTTCAACTATTTGACCCTGAAACTTTTTCCGCCAGTTATTGTCGATGTAGGAATCAGCGAGTGAATCCAGTGCCATGAATCCAATGTTATGGCGATTCATACAATATTTGGAGCCAGGGTTACCAAGCCCTGCAATCAATAACACCTTGTTATCCTTTAACGGGAATCAAAAAGATCAACCAATTTGAGAATACATCAGAATGGCATCAGCCATCTGACAGAAAAATATTTCCGAAAATACCAGATTATATGCGGTGACTATAGCAAATCACCTATTCTTCTTCCTGTTCCTCTTCCTCTTCTTCAGGTGCTTCCACAATTTCTTGATCCTGTTCCTCTGATCTCAGACCCGATGGTGCGGAAATATTTGCAATTACAAAATCCCGATCGCTGATGGTTGGCCTGGTTCCTTTTGGAAGCTTGATCTTTGATATGGTAATAACATCGCCTACATCCAGACCCTCCAAATCGGCTACCAATGATGCGGGTATATCCCCGGCGGTAACAATCAACTCCACCTCACCCCTAACCACGGTAAGAACACCTCCACGCTTAATACCAGGGGATTTATCCTCGTTGATAAACTCTACGGGTATAAAGAGATTGATTTTGGAAGTCCTCCTCAATCGCATCAAATCCAAATGGGTAGGAAGGTCAAGAACAACGTCCCTCTGGACAGAACGACAAATCACCCTGACATCTTCCCTGTCCTTGATTTGCAGGTTGAAGAGCGTGGACAAAAACCTGCCTTCCCGCAACTTCTTGAGCAATTCATTGAAATTGACATTTATGGTTATCGGATCCTCGCCTCCACCATAAACTACTCCGGGCACTAAACCCTCTCGCCGAGCTTTCCGAGCGGCCCCCTTGCCTGTCCCCGGTCTGATTTCTGCTCGGAGATTTGGTATATTATCTGTTACCATCATTATCTCCTGAATGAAAAATAGCGGACAACCTCCAAGGGTGCCTGTCCACAACGACACAAAGATATATTACCCAAAATCCATAAATCAACAGCCGTATTTACCTGATTTATGATTTAGTAAAGCAATCGATTTTGAATTTTGGTGCAATGAGCTATCCAATTTACATTCAAAAACTCGAACTATTTTCGTTTGATGGTATCTCCCAAATGGCATGTGATGAAATTACCCAATTCTTTAGACCAGCATTATATTAGTATCAGGAAACTATGGTGAGCTTCTACCAAATATTTTGATACTTCGAATGTTGTGTTAATGATCTACAGAAATGTAGAATCAAGAATTGATTTCCTTGGCTAATCTTTCATACAAAGGGCGTCTTCGCAGTTTCATGTGATCAACCCTGTTTTCGATTTGAGATGCGCTATAAAAGGTCATTTCCTTGTGCATTCGAGGTGACAAGCCCCTAATTATGGCCCTTCCAAATATTTCCAAATTCTTGAGCATTTCAGATTCCTTGTCCAGCCCCCTTACATAACGTTTGAAATATCTTTTTTCATTCCTTACAAACCGACTTGCATCCTCATATCTCCCTTCACGGTTAAGTTTATCTGCCTCTGAAACAATAAATGCGTTCCAGTGCTTGGCAACAACTTCAGTCATAGGAATATTTCGTACCTGGGTTACATTTTTCCCTTTTCCAGCAGACTCAAGGTGAACTGATACGGTTTTTGTCTTGATTTTGGTATCATCCCCGGAAATTGTTCCCTTGGCACGCAAATCAAATGCCAATTTTTCCCCAGCTGCCATTCGTGGACATTTAATCTTGAAAACAACATGCCGATCATGCCCCTTCAAGATATTCCCCAAGGAAACTTTTATCCTGTTATCGGAAACCTGACTGGAGGAATTACCCAATACTTCAACATTTAACCCCATTGGGATTTTCAATTCAAGTTGTGTACCTTCAACCAGTGTATTAAAAATATCACCAAGTTCACCAAGCAAAACCGCTGAGATATCCTCAGCCCCTTCGGCATCATGGAATCTACCACCGCCTTCTTCGGCCAAACCCTTGAGCAATAATTCATCATAGCCATCTCCAATACCAAGGGTAGAGGTCATTACTCCACGATTTCGCAGTTGATGGGCATGGCTCATCAATTCAATAGGATTGCAAATCCCTCTATTCATGTGTCCATCACTCAATATGATGACTCGGGGAGTAAGTTTTTTATTGTCCTCAGCAATTTTGGCAACACAATCAATCCCTTTAAACCAACCATCGGAAAGATTGGTCATCGCACCACCACGAAGCTTGGCTATTTCAGACTCAAATCTTCCATAACTTACATCACCTATTCTAATCCCATCAAAATGAACCTGGACATCCGAAGAAAAGGAAACGATACTCAACCAGTCATTCTCGCTTAAATGTCTTATCAATCCCAGTGCAGCTGATTTTGCCGATTCAATTTTTTGACCGGACATTGATCCACTAGCATCAATGACTAGTGCAATATTGAGGGGATCTCTTTCCTTTTTCTCGCTCGTTTCCTTTTGCTTGGCATTCAACCCGGCAACGAGATAACGTATGGAATCACCGCCCTTCCAGAAAATTTCACGGTCGAAGTTTGAAGTTAAATTAAGTTTGGTCGTCATCATGGTAAATCCTCCCTGATAAAATTGAACGGAACAGATCCGCTAGTTGTTCGAATAGTGCTCGGTCACGAGGCTCCAGTTTACCTCGAATGGATATCTCTATATCTGGAGTTATGGAAATTCGGGTCCAGTTTTTGCCTCGGGACTTCCTTGGTACCGGTCGAGCCAGGATACTTTCAAGTATTGAGATTAATCGTTCAACCCCTGCCACATCATCCATTTCTTGTTTGATTTCTTGATTTCTTCTGGAGAAATCAATACGTGAAGACATCCTTTTGGAATATTTAACTTCCGGAGAATGAAGCTTTTTTTCATTGTCATGAAAATGATTTTCTTCCTCCTTGATCCGGCGTAAATATTCACGCGGGGATTCAAGGGAAATGTTAGATTTTCTGGCTTGTTTTGCCCATTCCCTTATTTGGGAATCTGAAGCCAACATGAGCCGTTTTCTAATAGTTGCCAGAGCCTCCCCATGAACTTCCTTCAGAGTTCTCACAGCCAGGGCACGATCCACATTCCTACCTGGATAACGTGCTCCCCGACCAATCCGGTTAGGGGGCAATAGCAAATCCTGACTAATCCAAGAACGAAGAGTACGCTGTTCTACTCCACTGCGCTGTGCTAATTCTTCCAATGTAATTTCGTTATCAAGCATAAGGATATGATATAATACGACATTTATACATGTCAAGATGGCTAATTAATTGTTTTTGAGATTGTAGTCTGATTCAGTAAACTCTTAGCTTCAGAGCCTGCAAATTCTCTAATTTCAGACTTCCGGTGAATCTCACCTGAAAGTATAAAACAGTAAGGATGTAAAAAAGTCTGAATGAAATCGTGGCTGTATTATTTTTGGAAGTAAACTTGTAGCTCTTACCATTTCCAATTCGTTTGGAAATCTGAAGGAATCAGCAGATTTTTTTCACCAAATTCAGTAATATCCCTTATCCCGCACAGAGCCATGGAAGTGGCCAATTCCTTGTGCATGACTTCAATGGCTTTTTCAACACCTGCTTCACCCATTGCCCCCAGACCATAAATATAGGCTCGTCCAATCAGTGTTGCCTTGGCTCCCAATCCGATGGCTCGTAATACATCCTGGCCTGAACGGATACCGGAATCAAAATATACCTCAACCTTGTCTCCAACAGCTTCAACTATTGCTGGCAACATCCTGATGGAAGAGAGGGCACCATCCAGTTGGCGGCCGCCATGATTGGATACGACAATGGCATCAGCACCGATGGAAACAGCCTTTTTGGCATCCTCTACATTCATGATGCCCTTCAGGACAAGTGGACCGTCCCAAAGGTCCTTGACTTGTCTTACAGTTTCCCAATCGAGTTTGGAATAAAACTGATCAGCCACCCATGACATCAATGATCCAAGATCTTCAACCCCATCAACATGACCATAGACATTTCCGAAATTCTTTCTGGGAGTACGCAAAATGCCAAGACCCCATCTAACCTTGGTAGATAAGTCCAGAAGGGATTTAAGATTGGGTCTGGGAGGAATGGACAGACCATTCTTGAGATCCATATGCCTTTGGCCAAGAACCTGCAAATCCATCGTCAGCACCAACGCCGAACAATTTGCTTCCTTGGCTCGTTTGATCAGATTACGACTAAATTCCTGGTCATTCATGTAATAGAGTTGAAACCAGAACCCTTCGCCTGCCTCCCTTGCAACATCCTCAATTGAACAAACCGACATGGTAGATAGAATGAATGGAATGCCCTTTTTTCTGGCCGCACGGGCTGCTTTAATTTCACCATCAGCCGACTGCATGCCGGTCAATCCAACGGGAGCCAATGCCAGAGGCATTGACATCTTGTTGCCGAGCATTGAAATTTCGGTTGATGTTTGTGAGATATCGACCCCTACCTTCTGGTTGAATTTGATGAGATCCAAATCCCTGGAATTGTTTTTGAATGTACTCTCGGACCAGCTGCCCGTCTCGACATAATCGTAAAACATCTTGGGGACCCTGCGCTTGTAAAGCTGCTTTAAATCTTCAATACAGGTTATAACTGGCACTTGATCCTACTCCATCAGTGTATTAGGAAACAAAATTAATCAGGGACTGGATTAAACTGTTGGGGAATTTACTCCTTCGGACAGACTTTGAACGAACTCCAAAACCTCTTTTACAGGTCTTTCCTCACCAATCAAATTGACGATTGAGGAACCTACCACAACTCCATCTGCAATATTGCTTATGGCCTTTGCCATATCTGGGGTTTTAACTCCAAAACCAACACATACCGGCAAATCGGTTGCCTTTTTTATTCTAGCTACATCCGGTGCAACTTCCTCGGGTTTCGGAGCCCTCGCGCCAGTAATACCGGTAATGGACACAAAATAGACAAAACCACTGGTATTTTCCAAAACACGGGGAAGTCTTTTGTCATCAGTTGTAGGAGTTGCCAAGCGAATGAAACTCAAACCAGCTTCGTTGGCGGGTATACACAATTCCTGGTCTTCCTCCGGTGGCAGATCAACAATAATCAGGCCGTCAACACCAATTTCAACCGATTCCTTGATAAATCTCTCGACCCCATAGCTGTAAATGGGATTGTAATACCCCATCAGGATAATCGGGGTCTCATTCTCGGTTTTTCGGAAGTCCCTGACCATGGATAGTGTTTTGGATACCGTTTGACCCGCCGCAAGGGCTCTTTGACCTGCCAATTGTATGATTGGACCATCTGCCATCGGATCTGTAAAGGGAATCCCCAATTCAATGATATCAACCCCTGCATTGGGCAATCCCTCCAACACTTTCCGAGAATATTCCGGATTGGGATCACCTGCCATTATATAAGCAATAAAGGCCTTTTGGTTGTTGGATCGCAATTGATCTAATTTTAAAGTTAATCTAGACACCAAACTCTTTCCCAGCTTATTCCGGCTCCGTATTTACCATCCAGGGTATTCCGAATTTATCCTTCAATACCCCAAATCCCGGGGAAAAGAAGGTTGGTTCAAATTTCATTGTCACCGTTCCCCCTTCAGACAGTTTCTCAAAAATGTCACGTGCTTCCTCAACATTGTCAAAATTCAACGAAACGGCCATTCCTCGTGGTTCTTGGTAATTTTCAGCAAGATCGTCTGATCCCATCAAACAGCCTCCTTCCAGGGACAAGGCAACATGCATAATTTTGTCGTCCATATCTTTTGAAAATGGGCTTTCACCAGGAATATCCCTAAATCTCTGCATGTATAAATTATCTACACCAAAGATCTTTGCATAACATTTGAATGCTTCTTCGCAATTGCCATTATAGAACAGGTAATGATTTATTTTCATGACGATCCCCTAGACTTAAAATTCATATTCTGACCTCCATATAATTACCCCTTATCAATGTTAAATTCAATGGATTAAAGAGTGGGTTTCAGAACTGGAATTATCGGCTTGCCTAACGTGGGCAAATCAACCCTTTTCAATGCCCTGACCCACACGGCCTCTGCCCAAAACGAGAATTATCCCTTTTGTACCATCGAAGCCAATCTGGGAGAGGTTCCGGTCAACGATTCCCGATTGGCAAAAATAGCCGGTTTTGAAAGATCTGAGCAGATAATCCAGGCCAAGACAACCTTTGTCGATATAGCTGGTCTGGTCAAGGGTGCTTCCAAGGGGGAAGGGCTGGGAAACAAGTTTTTAGGCAACATAAGGGAAGTTGATGCACTGGCACATGTGGTTCGCTGTTTCGATGACAACAATATCGTCCATGTTGATGGCCGGGTTGATCCCTTGAGGGATATCGAAACCATCGAAACGGAGCTGATGCTGGCCGATCTGGAATCCATAGAAAGACAAAGGTCCAGGTTAGTCAGAAAAATCAGGGGTGGTGACAAGGAATCATTGAAAATTGATGGATTGTTGGAGCTGGCCCAGGAAAAACTTGAACAAGGTATCCATGCCAAGCCAACGGGTCTTGATGAGGAAGATACGAAATTATGGTACAGGCTGAAATTGCTTACATCCAAACCCTTTCTCTATGTTTGCAATGTTGATGAGAATTCCCTCAGGGAGGGCAACAATTATTCTGCCCAGGTTGAAGAATACGCCCGCAAGCATGATGCAGGTACCGTTCTGGTTTCAGCCCAGATCGAAGAAGAAATCAGCCAGCTGAACGCTGAAGAAGAGCAGGAATACCTCACTGAAATGGGACTTGACTGCTCGGGACTTGACCGCCTGATACAGAAGGGGTACTCCCTCTTGGGGCTGATTACCTATTTTACGACAGGTCCCAAGGAAACCCGCGCATGGACCATACCAAAAGGGACCAATGCTGCTGATGCCGCTGCAGTAATACACGAAGATTTTCGACGGGGTTTCATCCGGGCAGAAACAATCTCATTCGAGGAATTCATATCGTGTGGTGGTTATCAAAAGGCCCGCAATTCGGGCAAAATCAGAACCGAGGGAAAAGCTTACGAGGTCAGGGATGGGGACATCCTTCACTTTCTTTTTAATGTTTAAGCCAACGGTAACCCTTTGGCTCAGTCACTCACCACCAAACACCCTGGTTTAGGATATTGATAGATTGACCACTCGTTGTAGTTGTTTCGATTGTAAAAGTGCAAGTTTAATCTGAAGTCTCAAGTAGAGTCAGAACCTCATCACATCTTCCGCACACCCCTTGATGAAAGAATGATCCTACCCCCGGCAGTATTTTCCAACACCGCTGGCATTTGTCCCCTTTTGCAAGGTTGAATTCAACCCTGAAACCATTGTTGTCATCTGTCTCTGATTTATTCTCCTTTGGAGATACCTTGACAACATCAATTTGGGAGGTGATGCAAATATCATCCAAGGGTACGGACGTCAGCAGATTGTAAAGTTCTTCATCCTCAACAAGGATTCTGGGATGAACTTCCAGACTTGAACCGATAACCTTGGCTACGCGTTGATTTTCGATTTCTGCATTGACAACCCTTCGAACCTCCCGGATTTTTTCCCACTTTTTGGCAAGATCGTCATTTCGCCAACCAGGTACGGCTAGCGGAAAGTCATGTAAATGAACTGAATCTGAAGACGAAGGATTGCGTGATTGCCATATTTCCTCCATGGTAAAAGGCAATATGGGTGCTAGCCAGGTTGTCAGAAAATTGAACAGTATGTCCAGAACCATCAGAGTCGCCTTGTATTGTTGGCTCTCGGGATATCCACAATAAAGGGAATCCTTTCTGATATCAAAATAGAACCTTGACAAATCGGAATTCAGGAAATTGAAGATTTCAGAGTATACCCCCCGGAAATCATACTCGGCATAACCCTTTCTGACCGTTTCATCCAATTCGGAAATCCGATGCAAAATCCACCGCTCCAGATCAGGCATGGTTGTCCAGTCAATTTCCTCGACCTCACTGGTGTCATGCAAATTGCCAAGAATGAACCTGAATGCATTTCTTAATCGTCGATAACCGTCAATAACAGTTTGAAGGATATTGGGACCTATCCTCAGATCAGAAGTGTAATCAGACTGGGCCACCCAAAGGCGAAGTATATCCGCACCATGTTTCTTGACCAGATCTTCGGGAGATACGGTATTGCCCAATGATTTGGACATTTTCTTGCCCTTTTCATCAAGCGTGAACCCATGGGTCAAAACCCCTCTGTAAGGTGCCCTTCCTTTGGTTCCACAGGATTGCAACAGGGAAGATTGAAACCAGCCACGGTGTTGATCGGTTCCTTCAAGATACAAATCAGCCATACCATCGTGACTTCCATCATCACGGTCCCTCAAAACAAAAGCATGGGTCGATCCGGAATCAAACCATACATCCAGAATGTCAGTAACCTGTTCGTAATCTTCAGGCTTGTAGAGACCTTCAAGTATCTTTTCCTTGGTATTTTCCCCATACCATGTATCGGCGCCCCCTTCTTTGATCATGGTCGAAATCCGGTCATTGACTCTCTGATCCTTGAGTAAAAAGTCCTTGCCTCCCGGACTTGCTCCCTTCTTAACGAAACATGTAAGGGGAACACCCCAGGCCCTTTGTCTGGAAAGGACCCAGTCCGGACGTTTTTCGAGCATTGAATTGATTCGGTTCTGGCCAGATTGAGGTGTCCAATTTACCGTGTGATTGATTGCATTCAGGGCTCTTTCCCTTATTGTCTTGCCCTCCTCTGATTGGTTATCATCAATATCCTTGTCAATTGCAACAAACCACTGGGGTGTATTCCGATAGATCAGCGGGGCCTTGGAACGCCAGCTGTGAGGATAGGAATGGACCAGTTTTCGTCTGGCTATCAGTTTTCCCTTGGTGATCAGGTTGGCAATGATGATATTATTGGCAGCACCTTCCTTGCCGTTGGAATTGAAAATATCCAATCCTCCAAAAATGGGAAGGGATGACCTAAACCTGCCATCCTCATTGACATTGTGCGTCATGTGGAGGTTGTGCTTTCTGGCAATCATGAAGTCATCGTCCCCATGTGAAGGTGCCGTATGCACGAAACCTGTCCCAGCTTCGTCTGTAACGTGGTCACCTGGCAACAGCGGTACAGGGTAATCCCATCTGTTCACATCAGGTTCCTGCTCCGATACCATACCCCGGAATGGATGCTCGCATACCAATTGACCCAGCTCTTCGGAAGAAACGGTTTTGATCTTTCGGTAGGCGGTAATTCTCGAAACCTTGGCCGTTTCTTCCATCAGGTTATCGGCCAAAAGAAAATACTCTCCCTCGCGAAACCAGTTGTCTTCAGGTGCTTCTGTCACCTCAAAGAGTGAATAGGTTATATTCGGGTTAAAGCAGATTGCCTTATTGGAAGGAAGTGTCCAGGCAGTTGTTGTCCAGATGATTACAGATGTTTCTTCAGGTATGCCAGCCTTGGCCAAACCCTTGGAAAGTCTCTTATCAACAGGAAACTTGACCCATATCGATTGGCTGGTATGATCCTCATACTCCACTTCAGCCTCGGCCAAGGCGGTTTTCTCCACAGTTGACCATAAAACGGGTTTTGAACCCTGATACAGAGTTCCATTCATGAGAAACTTCATGAATTCCTCGGCAATGACCGCTTCAGCATGGTAATCCATGGTCAAATACGGATCATTCCATTTTCCGATCACACCAAGCCGGCAAAACTCCAATCTTTGAATGTTTATCCAGTTTTTGGCAAAATCCCGACACTCCCTTCTCAGGTCCAAAATCGAGACATCCTCTTTATAAAGACCCCGTTCCCGGTAATTCTCTTCTACTTTCCATTCAATTGGCAACCCATGGCAATCCCAACCAGGGACATATCTTGAATCCTTACCCATTTGTTGTTGCGACCGCACAACAAAATCTTTCAGAACCTTGTTCAACGCATGACCGATATGGAGATGGCCATTGGCATAAGGAGGCCCATCATGAAGAATGAAGGTTTTTCTGCCCTGCTTTTCACGCAATCGGTCGTAAATTCCAATCTCATCCCAACCCGATAATATGCCGGGCTCCTTTTGGGGTAGCCCTGCCCGCATGGGGAATGTGGTTTTCGGTAATCGAAGAGAGGATTTATAATCTACGGTTTGGGTACTCATTTATTTTTTACCTGCGTTTAGGGAAAATGTAACTTTCATGCCTTCCGGAATCTGGTTAAATCATGGATTGAGATGAGTGATGACTGCTTGATACAAAATGTTACGATTTATGTTCCGTAAGGATAGTGAAGACAAAAAAGGAAACCTATACTAAATGGGATTACATATAAATTTTCAACCACGAAGAGGCCATCGAATGAACTTTACAAGTTATAGCGTAAGATTACAGAAGTATTTGTAGGTGGACTCATGCCTCGGTTTGCAATGGTAGTTGAGTATAACGGTGAGGCCTATTGTGGTTGGCAAAGGCAGAAATCACAATCCTCCGTTCAGGAAACCATCGAGAATGCAATTCGCAAGCTGGAAGGAGATTTACCGCATATCACTGCTGCTGGCAGAACAGATACGGGTGTACATGCCCTTGGTCAGGTCATTCACTTTGATTTGAAAAAGGACTGGTCACCCCAAACCCTCAAGGCTGCCATTAATGCCAATCTGAGACCATCCAGGATAGCTGTCCTGAAGACAAGTGAAGTGGATGAGGATTTTCATTCCCGATTTTCAGCTGTCGAAAGGACTTACCTCTATAGGGTAATCGTACGATCTTCCCCTCTTGTATTTGAAAATGGTCTGGCTTGGCACATTTACAAAGATCTGGATCTGACAGGTATGACCAAGGGTGCGACCTATCTCATGGGCAAACATGATTTTACAACCTTTCGTTCTGCCCACTGTCAGGCCTTATCCCCTGTGAAGACAATGAACAATATTCAAATCGATAGCTGCATGAGATCTTCAGGCAAAGAATACGAATTCATCCTTGAAGCACCCAGTTTTCTGCACAAGCAGGTGAGAAGTATTGTTGGAACTTTAGTCAAGGTTGGTATGAAAAATCTTGGGCCACGAGATGTCAAAACAATCCTGGAAGCAAGAAATCGCCAGGAATGTGGACCATTGGCCCCACCTGAAGGTCTCTATCTGAAGAAAGTAACCTATGATCCAGATCCGTTTTCCGGAACTGAAACATCAAAATAAATCCACCAAAGATTGAAACGCCAAAAATATTACCTTCTTCTAGCGAAAATAATTATTGGTCAAGAGGATAAGAAAAAGCGAGTTCAAAATGAAACAAGACGATCCAGTAATTCCCTTGGCATCAACCTACCAGACAAAAGTTCATCCACATTGGGTTGATTATAATGATCACATGCGTGATTCATTTTATTCACTGGCCTTTAGCCTCGCCGTGGACAAGTTCCAGGAAGAAACCGGTTTGGGAGCTGAATACCGAAAGCGGGAACGAAATACTGTCTATGCCTTGGAGTTTCACAATTATTTCCTTTTGGAAGTAAAGATGTTTGCCGAACTCGATATTCAAACCTTCGTTCTGAATTCTGACACCAAAAGAATTCACCTTTACCAGAAAATGCAGTCAGCAGGTAAGTTGGTGGCCATTTGTGAAAGTATGCAATTGCATGTATCCCAAAGAGGAACTCCCAAGGCCGAATCCTTTCCCGATACAATCTACCGTGAACTGCAATCAAGGATCGTTCCAGCGGAGTATCTTGCAGGCTTGATGCATCGTTCCAGAAAACTCGATATCAATAACAAAAAGCGGGAGCAATAAACATGAGCGTGAAAACACTCGGACTACTTGGTACAGGTGTCATTGGTGGGGGTTGGGCCGCCAGAGCCATTCACTGTGGTGTAAATGTAATCGCAGCTGATTTTGACCCGGCCATGGAAAAATGGTTGCGGGATTCCATTGACAATTCCAGACAGGCCCTTTCTCTGTTGACCGAGGGAATACCCTTGCCGCCCCCGGGAAAGCTGGAATTCACCACCAATCCCCTGGAAATGGCTGAAAAGGCTGATTTTATCCAGGAGAGCGTTTCTGAAATCGAGGAGCTGAAAACAAAGGCTCTCCTACCAGTATCAGAGGTAGCACGTAAAGAAGTGGTAATTTCCTCAAGCACCTCGGGCTTTCTGCCTACTGACCTTCAAAAAGATCTGAAACATCCGGAACGATTTATCGTGGGACATCCGTTCAATCCCGTTTATCTCTGTCCACTAGTCGAAATCGTGGGAGGTAAATTGACCTCTGAGCAGGCAAAAGACATGGCCCGGGAATTCTATGAGGACATTGGCATGCAAGTGCTGATGGTCAATCGTGAGGTTCCGGCTCATATAGCCAATCGCCTTCAAGAAGCAATGTGGCGAGAAATCCTGCATATGCTCAACGAGGATATGGCCACAACCAGGGAGTTGGACGAGAGTATTGTTTACGGTCCGGGACTAAGATGGGCAGTCATGGGTATGAACCAACTCTACATGATGGCAGGAGGCGATGGTGGGGCCAGAAAATTCATGGAAAAATTTGGCCCTACCCTAACCATGCCCTGGTGTAACATGGACGGACCGAAACTTACCGAGGGTTTGCTTGATAAATTTGAATTTGGTACAAACCAGCAGGCCGAAGGCAAGACCGTCAGGGAACTCGAAACTATAAGGGATGAGTGCATGGTGGCTATCCAGAAGGTGCTGGCGAAGCACGATTTTGCCTCAGGCAAAACGTTAAATGCCTTCAGGGCCAGAAAAGAGAACCAGCGGGGATGAATTTATCCCTGATCAGGTGGTTGGTTCCAGGGTGTGGATTTTAACGTTTGGGCAAACCATCCTTGCTATATCCAGAATATGTTCATGGTGGGTGAAGTAAATCACCTGACATCTTTTGCCCATCTCCTCCAGAACCTGTAAGGCTTCGGCTGTCCTTTCGTTATCAAAGGTTTCCAGTATGTCATCGGCCAGAAAGGGTGCTGATTGGTTGCTTTTTATGATTTCGTAAAAACCTGCAATGCGCAGTGCCAGATATAATTGAAACCGGGTACCCTTGGAAAGATCCTGAGAAAACATGGTTCCACCTTCCTTTGGTTCCACCGTCAGTATCTCCTTGTCCTTTTGCATGGTGGTGCCAAGTGACCTGTAGTTTCCACAACTGATTTTCGAGAATATCTGCGAGGCCAGGGTCATCATTTCACTCTTGTGGGTGTCCCTGAATTTCCTGATGGCATGTTCCATTGCGATTATCCCGAATTTGTTCTTCAGGTGGGTTCGAACCTTTTCCTGAAGCTCAATCAGCAAATTCTCATGACTTTCCTTGATATGAGCAACCGAATCATCGCCTGAAACTGTTTCCAATTCCCTTCGTGCCTCACCCAATGTTGCCAGCCTTTCGTCACGTACAATCTCACATTCTCTCAGTTTGCCTTCAAGGGAACCTTTTTCACTTTCAAGTTCAGCCAGGTCCAGATCCTTTACCAGTTCTATAGCTTCCTGTTTCGTGGGCAATTCCATTGCCTTCCGAATATTTTCCAGAATCTTTTTTTCTTCTGTTTTCAGTTCCTGGTAACGCTCGGCACTTGCACAACAATTCCTGATTGCTTCAAGATTTTTCTCACCATAGGGAATACCAAACTCCTCAATATTCTTATTAATTCTGCTTAAATCCTCTTCAAGGTACTGCTTTTCTTCTATTCTATTTTCGAGATCAAACTTGGTATTCTTGTTATCGCTGTGAATCCTGAGGTTGTTATGGACATGCTCATCAACAGAATTCCACAATTTGAGGACATCATCACCTTCAATCCCCAATTCATGAGCCAATTCCCTGACATTTTGGGTAAACCTGTTCTCGTCGACCTTCATTTTTTCAATTCTATCCATCAGGCTGTTCAATTCTGATACCTTGGGAATCAATTGGTCCAGAGTAGTGATGATTTCCTTCATCTCGGAAACATGGGGTATGGTGGATTCACCAAATACTGTTCTCTGGCATGCTATTTCCCATTGCTCCGACCACTTGGATTTACTGGCTTCAGCCTCGTCAAATACTTTCAATCTTGCCTGGTGATCCACCTTTGCCCTCAAATGCTGATCCCTCAATGACTTTATTTCCTTATGTCTTTCAATAAGGTTCTCAGCGGTCGATATAAGGGTTTCCAAATTCCAATGATCCTTGCAGTTTATTTTCGCCTCTTTCAGGGCAAGTATAAGGGTATCCTGCAATCGCTTTGCTTCTTCTCCATAATAATTCCTTCTGGTCTGTAGTGATTGGAGTTTTCTTATAGTGCCCAATATTTCACTACGACGTTCAAGCCAACTTATGAATTCATCGGTGGTTTGCAGGCTTTCCAAACCGGGAATAATTGCAAACAAATCGTTTCTGGCAGCAATCTGAGTTTCGATTTCCTTTTCCAGATCTTGGCATTTTTGTTTTTCAACATCCAATCGGTCATGCAACTCCTTGATTTTTGCTTCTCTATCCGATCTCACAACCTTGCTTGCCTTTTGTTCTGCTGCACGTGAGGTGATTTGGTCATCGCTTCTCATGGCCAATTCGAATTGTTCTGCAGTTGCAATATCCAAGGTGCTTTTGTGCTTTGCCCAACGATTCTCCCGTCTGTTTCTTGATTTTGCCAAATCTTCGAAGGTAACTTCTTCAGATTCCATCTCGTTGAGGGAATTTTCCAGTGTCCGGATATCCTGTTCCAGATTTTCCTTTCGTGCCTTGGTCTCCCGGAATTCCCGATTGGTCTCCTCGAATTGCTTTTGCATCAATCCGATTTCCTGTTTTGAAGGGCAACTCAAATCTTGCAGGACGTGATAATCATCTTTCCAGGGAAGCAAATCTTGCAAACCACTTTCGATTTCACCCTCAATATCCAGAATGTCCTTGGAGGTGTTTTCAAGAAGTGTACGGGGATCATTTTTCCTGATTTCCCGCAAAACTGATTCAATCGTTACTATTTCCTGATCCAGATCTCCAGCCTGATCAAGTTGGGCCTTGATGGAGTCCACCTCTTCGGTGACTTTTCCAAGTTCTTCCCGGGCAGTGCGATAATTCGCCTCAATACCGGAATTTTCCTGCATCAGATCCCGTACCAAACCAATTGTAGCGGAATCAGGTAATTTCAGATTTCCATTACCATCACTGTATTCCAGTCCAAGCTGACCAGTCAAATTCAATACTTCTGCCCTCAGTTCGTTTTTCCTGTCAATTCTTCGTGGAAGGTCCTTGATTACTGATTTATAGGATGCTTGAAGTGTCTTGGTTTTGAAGATCCTGGATTCCAGATCAAGTGCTTTTTCATCAACTACATTGGAACTTAATTTTTTTTCCATCCGCTGGATTTCCTTGGTCAACTGGTCCAATCGGCCATTGGTTTCGATCCTTTCCTGGTTCCAGTCATCCAGGATCTTTCTCCAATTCTGTGGAGGTAAGGGCAATTCCTTGAAATCTCGCAGCTCATCCTGTATGTCCGACAGGAAACCAACCCATCCTAGGGCATCTATTTTCCTTTCCACTTGAGCCAGTTCGGTTTTAAATGAGCCCAAGTTTTCTCTGGCAAGTTCAAGATTAACCTGAGCCTCTTCATAATTTCTTGCCAGAACCTTATAATCAGCAGCTACCTTGTCCTTTTCCTGCCATTCACCTTTCAGTTCTGCCAGCTCGACCTTGATTTGATTCAACAGGTTTTTAGTTGTTCCCTTCCTGTAGAACTGATCATTGATCTGCTGCAATTCCAGCAATCGTTCGCTGAGGTCGGCCATTCCTGCACTGGCAGAAAATAACAATTTCCCCAGATCTCCCTTGCTTGCCAGGATTTCATTTCCACCCCTTTCAAGCGTTTGATCGTTGGCAGTAAATAGAATTTCATAGTCCTGCCGGGTATAGCCTCCAAGTAAGGCATTCAATACCGAGTCCGGTACAATTTCATCTTCCAGATCAAGTAGGGAATCTTTTGTCTTCTTGATCCTTTTGTACTCGACCAGATTGTTGTCCTTTTCCAATGTTGCCTGAATTTCCATTGCTGTTGAATGCTTGTATCCATAGGGTGAACCACGCTTGATACCAAAAAGAAAATCAAGCCAAGCTTCCAAGGAAGTGGTTTTACCGGTCTCGTTCAATCCAAAGATTATATGAAAATCCGGCAGTTCAGATGCTCTTTCTCCAAAATCCAGAACCTTGCCGGTGAACATTCCGTACTTGGACATATGCAACTTGTTTAATCTCATTGCTTTGCCTCTGAATCCGGATTTCTCAGGTATGCTAGAGTATCTGAAATCCCTTCCTTCAATAGTTCTTCGATTATTTTGTTTCTTTCTTCTTCAGTATCTCCCAATACCTTCTTCGAAGGTGTTGGAAGAGCTCTTAGAATTGTTTCGGTATAGTCTTCTATTTCCTTCTGTACTGAAGGTGGAGCTTCCATGTCTTCCAAAAATGCAAGATTGGCTAAGGTACCAGAATTAACCTGGCTGTTATCGTTCAATGCCTTGCCATGCGTATGGATCTCCACTTTTTCAATCCAGAATTCATGGTTATCATCGACTATTCTACGTGCTTCCTCCAGCAGAATTCCTGAATCTCTTCTGATCCTCCAATTCAGGTCGGTTGTACCAACCAGATTTAACCGCAAGACATAAATTTTATGGGAAAGAGTTTGCATTAATTGTTGAATACTCTTGTGGATTGTTTCGACCAGTTCTCTCCATTCGGCTATATCTGAAACATCAATCTTCACTCTTTCAAATTGCAAAACTGAAAGAGATACCTGTTGTAAATCCGTAATGCCCGTTTCATCTACTGAAACCAAGGAAACGGTTTTTTCACCGTCTTCGCCAATGTTTCGGCCCTGCGGAATTCCCGGCATTACGACAGTGGTTTCTCCCTTGTGCCAAGACTGTTTGTGAATATGGCCCAAAGCCCAATAATCGTATCCAACCTGTTGTAATTCATTAATGTTGCTTGGGGCATAGATATCATGACCTTGGGCACCTCCGAGGCTTGTATGGAGCATTCCAATGTTAAACATACCCTGACTTGGGCTTGGAAATTTGGGGACAAGAGATTCCGGGACTGGTCTATTCGAAAAACTAACCCCATGGATGGCAATATTCAAATCACCCTTGGTAATGTTAACCGTCTCGACCTTGGTTGAGAATATCTTTACCGAATCAGGGAAAACTAGTTGCCCGGTTATCACCGAACTCGCATCATGATTGCCTTTGATAATGAAAACCCTGATATCTTCCTGATGCAATCTTAGCATCTGATTGGCAAGGAACCGAGCTGTATACATTGAAGTCTGATCGCTGTCATAGAGGTCGCCTGCTATCAAAAGTGCGTCAACCTTTTCTTCAATACAAAGATTTACAATTCTGGTAAAAGTTTCCCTGGTGGCAATGCCAACTTGCCGCTTTAATTCAGGGTCTCTTAAAGCCAGGGATTTAAGAGGTGAATCAAGATGCAAATCTGCAGTATGGACAAAACGAAACATGCTTTCCCCGTTGGGGTTTATGAAAAGTGAACCTTAAAGTTTATATGCCAATAGAGAACTTTCAAGTTGATGACAAGTGTTAGGAGATTCTTGCCGGTAGATAAATTCGGTAAGATTATTTGCTTGAAAAATAATTCAGCTAATTGGTTAGATTGATCATTGTAACCTATACAGCAAAGGCTGTTCTGTCACGAAGATCTGATTCCTGCAATTTCCCGATTGCGACTTCAGCATCAGCAATGTAGATAAGGACATCACTACGATCAAGCGAGAAAAAAAGGTCATAGTCAGCCTCATGGCGCTTTTCTTGAAGTTCTACAAAAGTGTCGGCAAAACCTTGTATGCCTCTAGAAAATCGAGACATTTCATTACTTCTGCATCTGCTTTTTACGGTTTTATGATTGGGAGATCTATAAACCTGTTGCCAAGCAGGTTGACTTCTGTCGTTTTCGGTTGAACCAACCCTGGTATCGGCACAATTTAAGCAGAGAGCATGAAACAGCGCATAATAGGCAGTACTCAACGCCCTATTCAGGTCCGCCTGACTTGGATTTTCCTGATTCAGATTAACCAATCCCGGAGCGGTTTCAATTAGATCAGCTGGTTGCAATTGATTTGTCTTCTTCCTTAGTCGAGAAGTAAAAAATGGGATGTCTTTCTACAAATATCTTGCCCATGGTTTCCCGCAAGTGTCGGGCCAATCCAAAGGTTTTGTTGGAATCCAAAAGATTATCTTCAGCCTTGAAGACCACCCTGATACGGAAGATGGGATCGCCATCGGCATCGAGGTCTTCCTTGCAACTCAGATTAACTATCTTCGCTGGTTCAAGCCGTTTTTGAATAATCTCTTTCAAGGTTTCGTCGAAATTTTCATGCATGGTGGTTCTCCTTCCTCATAAAAAATAATGGTCAAATTGTTTGCTGATAAGAAAAATCTGCTGGTCGGGAATTTACCTGTTTTATTTTATTGGAACTTGGATTATTTTTTGTTGGCTTGAACAAAATTGGCTGAATTTTATGACTGAAGTGAATTTGAATGAAAGAGTTGCTGATCTATTGATGGATCTTGGCTTGATCAGGCATAAATCACAGATTCAATCTGTAAAACCCCTTACCGGAGGTGTTGCTTCGGACGTGGCCCTGGTCGAAACAGACCAGCATAAATACTGTGCCAAATTTGCTCTTCCCAAAATGCGGGTTGAAGCTGATTGGTTTGCTCCAGTTTACAGAAACAAGTGTGAATATGAATGGCTAAGGCTGGCAGAAACCATCATCCCCGAAAATACCCCGAAAATGTTTGGTTTTTCCGAAAAATCCGGTGGTTTTGCCATGGATTACGTTGGCGGTGATGATTGTTTCGTCTGGAAAGAAAAGCTTTTTAAATTTCCACCCGACGTTTCTATTGCTGAAAAAGTCGGAAAAACCTTTGGTAAAGTTCAGTCCCATACCGGGGAAAGCACGTTCAACAGTTCCGAGTTTTTGAAGAAGGATGTGTTTTACCACATGAGAATAGAACCCTATATCCTTTATACCGGTTCCAAGCATCCTGACCTCAAACCCATTTTTGATGGAGTGGCCAAACAGCTGGCGGATGCTAACAAAACCTTGGTTCATGGCGATGTATCACCCAAAAACATACTTGTGAAATCCGGTGAACCGATCCTGATTGACGCTGAATGTGCAACAATGGGAGAACCTGCTTTTGATGTGGCCTTTTGTCTTAACCATTTCTTTCTCAAGGCCGTTTATTCTCCCCAATTCAAGAAGGGCTTGGAGGAAGCTGCCCTTAGTTTCTTCGAGTGTTATAATGAGTTTGTACATTGGGAAAACAAGCAGGATTTCAGTCGACGAGTTGCCAAATTGCTTCCCATGTTAGGTCTGGCCAGAGTGGATGGTAAATCACCGGTTGAGTATTTGAACCCAGACCAAGAGAAGGGTGTCAGGCAAATAGTGATTCCCCTGATTCTTTCACCACAGAATTCTATTCAATCAACCATCAATGCCCAATTTTCCGGTATAGGATAGCTTGTGCCTTGACAGCAAAGATTCAAAATATAAGAGCCAGAAGAATTTGGGATTCAAGAGGTTTTCCAACGGTTGAGGTTGAGGTTGAATCTTCCAATGGCATCTTGGGACGAGGTCTTGCTCCAGCTGGAGCTTCCAAAGGCAAAAGAGAAGCAATTGAATTGAGAGATGGAGGACAATCCCTTCAGGGGAAGGATGTAAACCGCTCGCTGCAAGTGATTGCAAGCGAGATAAGTCCTCGGTTGATTGGAAGAAACCTTGATGAAGCTGCTGACATTGATCGATTACTTATTGCTGAGGATGGGACAAGACAAAAATCGAATTACGGTGGCAATACCCTGGTTGCAATTTCATTGGCACTTTATAACACTTGGGCACGTTCTGAGGGGGTTCCCCTTTGGAAACTATTCTCAAGGATTACAGATTCAAAACCACTTGTACCGCTACCTGAAATTCAGATATTTGGAGGAGGAGCCCATGCTTCCAACAGGGTTGATATACAGGATTTCATGATCATGGTTCCCAAGGCTTCAAGTTTTGCCGAAGCGTTGGAGGTTACTTCGGAAATCTATCACTGTGCAGGATCATTACTCAAACAGAAAGGGAAATTGGCCGGTGTTGCCGATGAGGGTGGGTGGTGGCCTGATTTCGATAGTAATGAGGAAGCATTGGAAATGCTTGTCAGGGCCATGGAAGAGGTTGGAGAAAAACCTGGCGATCGTGTGGTTATATCCCTTGATATTGCATCTTCGGAATTCTATCGGAACAACATGTATCGGTTGGGATTAGAACGCAAGGAATATACTGCCGAACAATGGATTGAGATTCTGGGAGGATGGTTGGCTGCGTACCCCATTGTTTCGATAGAAGATCCAATGGCGGAAAATGATCCTGAAGGGATGATCGAATTCACAAGAAGGTTTGGGAAAAAATACCAAATAGTCGGGGATGATTATCTGGTAACTTCCGGACAATTGGTGAGGGAATCACATCAAGAAGGAGCCTGTAATTCCCTGCTGCTGAAGGTTAACCAGGCCGGAACAGTAACTGAGGCGATTGAAGCATACAAAGTTGCCGAGTCCATCGGGTGGAATACCATCGTTTCAGCCCGTTCAGGGGAAACCGAAGATGTAACCATATCTCATCTGGCTACGGGGCTTGGTTGTGGACAACTCAAGGTCGGATCCTTTTCAAGATCGGAACGCATGGCCAAATGGAATGAATGTCTCAGAATTGAGGAAATACTTGGGACAGGTAGTTTTGCAGGTTCCCTTCCCCTACTGAATACCTGGTGGGGGCTTTGAAATTTTCGGGCGAATTCAGTTAGGACTCCAAGTTTGTATCTGATATCCTCAGGTTCTCAAATGAAGATGCTGTAGTGGCGTTTGATTTCCTCCTCGACTGAAGAGGGAATATACACTGGATAGTAATTATCCAGAATATCCCGAACTTTTTCCTTGGCGATATGCCAGATGTCGGGAGCTCCCCTCTCTGCCCAAGATATCGGGGGGTCACGATCGGCAATGCTTGGATAGAAGTAATCGCGCTGCATTGCCGCCATCGTTACACCATCTCCCAGAAAATGCCCTGTTCCCAATACTGCATCGGTTATGGCATCATAACTGATGGTGTCATCATTGACTTCAATACCTCGGATAGATCGGTAAATATGGGAATGCATCTCATTATCTAGGATGAATGCTTCAAACGAACAACCCAAAATAGAGGCCATCATACCGCTGCTCTCAAAAACCATGTTGGCTCCTGCCAAACCAGCTGACAGGGCGGTAATTCCCTTTTCCACTCCCATTTGGGCATCAACCGCCTTGGCATCACTCATGCTGGAGGCAACACCCGATGGAAGCCCGAGCCAATTGGTAATTTGGGCACTGGCAGCATTCATGATGGCCGTTTCACCACCTCCACCGCAAAAGGCTCCGGTTCTCAGGTCCACGACAAACGGCCAATTGGAAAAGACCATGGGATAACCCGGCTTGAAGCAATTCACCATGGCAAGGGAAGCCAGTGTTTCCGCCACTGAAGTTACCAGAAATCCGGCCGGTGGAGCGGGTGCCGTTGCCCCAGATTGAGCTGCCGTAATACAATTTACCGGCAGGTTATGCCGTATACATTGCTGGCAGACTTCAACAGCATCCTGACCATACTTGAAAGGAGAAATTATCGGGCTGATGTGAACAAAACACCATGGCCTTCGGCTGAATTTCCCCTCGCCTCCTGAAATCATGTCAAACATCTTTACAACAGGCTCTACATGTTCATGAATGAAGAAGGAAGTGGCTACCGGTTTTGTTGTGCCCTTGGCCAGTGCAAAGGCTGTATTGACATCCAAATCGTAATTATTTGGTAAATCCGTTGCAACACAACATCTGGCAAACCAGCTGATGTTGTTGAGCTTATCCTGTAAACGGGTAAAATTGTAAAGATCCTGCAGGGTTGAAGGGCGATATAGCCCGGTATCAATATCAAGGGTTTGTACAGCTGCGCCGCCGGTTCCGAAGTGAACCTTGTTGCCACCAACTTCAATGGACCGGGTTTCATCCCTGCCATTCAGGGTTATTTTCTTGGCAGCCCCGGATATGATGTCCTCAATCATTGACCTGGAAAAACACAATCTCCCCAGCGAATTGACGCGTGCACCTTTCTTGACACAGGCATCAACCAGAAAATCAGGAGCATCTCCCATTCCCAATTCTTCCAGAAACTTCAGGGCATTGTCATAGATTTTTCGAATACCCTCTTCAGTTAGAGGTTTGTACTGTCCACCAATCTGACCTGGGGGTGCTGGATTTACTTCCGGTTCCTCGGCGACCCTTTTTGCAACTCTTGCAGCCCTTCCCCCTGCACGAGACGACTTTCTTGCCATCCAATCCTCCTAAAATTGATTCTTCCAATAAAAGGAATTACTCGCAATTATTTATTTTGACAATGCGGGGTTATAGATTCAAATAATCAAATTATCCAAATAAAAATATATTTTTTAGTGTGCCCTAACCCACAATATACGATTTTAGTTCGTGGCGTGAGGATAATTCTGTTCAAATGACTACAGAAACGCAATATATGTCACCCTTTAAATATCAGGCAGACTTTTGGTTCTAGTTTTGACATACTTTTCTACAAAACATGTCAATTCAATATGAACCTTGGCCCTGATAGGGCCAAGGTATAGGTTAATACTAGTTTATTGGTAGTCGGCAGCGTTTTCTGCGGTAACCAAAACTGTTCCCGTATCAATAACTGGATCAAGTGATCCACCATTGATCAAGCTCACTACGCTTTCAACCCCAATTGCCCCCATATTGTAAGGGTTTTGTGCAACCGTGGCAGCCATTTCCCCGGCCAATACACTTTCTGCAGCATCAGGGTTGGCATCAAAGCCGACAACAAAGATGTCTCCAAGCATACCTGCATTCTTGATTGCTTCCATGGCACCCAAGGCCATATTGTCGTTGCTGGCAAAGACAGCTTTCAAATTGGGATTGCCGGTCAGGATATTTTCCATTACAGCCAAACCTTTAGCACGATCCCATTCAGCCGTCTGTTCTGCAACAATATTAAGTCCACAGGCGGTTAATCCCGCGTTGGATCCATCGGCTCGGGCCTTACCAGTAGATTGGGTAATGATACCCTGGAGAATCGCTACGTCAGATCCTGCTGAAACATTTTCACAGATATGGGTTGCTGCAAGAGATGCTCCAGTTTCATTATCCGTTCCGATATAGGTCACACCTTCATTGGCGCCCTTGGTGTCAACAAAGACAACAGGAACACCGTCAGCTATGGCTTCATCCACTACTGGAGCCAATGCATTTGGATCAGTCGGGGCCAGTACGATACCGGCAGCACCCTTAACCAATTGATCCTCAATCTGGGCAATTTGAGCAGGTACATCTGATTCGGTGGGAGGTGCCAAAACAACGACTTCTACACCCAGTTCCGCAGCCTTTTCCTCGGCTCCCCTTTGAACCGCAGCCCAGAATGGATTACCAGCACCGGGGCCTTTCATGCTGACCACGATTTTCTGAGCTGATACACTCGATACAGTCATCAACAAGCCAGTTGCAATGACTGCAATTAAACCAATAATTCGCTTCATAAAAATCTCCCTTATAAAAACAAATCGTATTTTGATTAGCAATTGTTAACACAATTCCGGCTAGATTTGAAACTATTTGGATATTTTAACTTCTTGTTCCCCAATCTCTGCGAAGAACATCAATGAACACGGCAAGGACAATGATGCCTCCGATAAGTATCTGTTGCCAAAAGGTACTTACATCATTGAGGTTTAACCCGTTTCTGATTAGTCCCATGATAAGTACACCGCCAAAGATTCCCAATACCTGGCCACGACCACCAAAAAAACTTGCCCCTCCGATGATGACTGCGGCTATTGCTTCGAGTTCCATCCCTTGACCGGCATTTGGAAAACCCGAATTGGTTCGGCCAGCCATAATCAGCCCAGCAACGCCGGCCATAAAGCCGCAAATCGTGTAGACGATTATCAGGGTTCGATCAACATTAATGCCACTCACCCGGGCTGCTTCAGGATTTCCCCCAATGGCATATACACGCCGCCCGAATACAGTATGTTCAAGCAGAATCCAAAATACCAAATAAACGAATATGGTGAAGAGAAAGACAATTGGGAGGTTATATCTGGTTCCGTCAAATTCACCAAGATAAATTTGGGCAGATCCCAGAAACCTGACAGGGTCGGGAAGTCCGGAATATGGTACGCCACCCGATATCAGATTGGCCAATCCTCTGGCCATGAACAACATGCCCAAAGTCATAATGAAGGGGTGTGGCATTCTAAGTTTGGTTATGCCAACACCATTCACGAAACCGGCCAGCATCCCCATCACAGGTGAAAGACACAGGACAATTGGCCAAGGAACCCCGGAGGCGTTTGAGACTGCCAGGGTCATCATTCCTAGTGCCAAAACCGAGCCAACCGATAGATCTATACCGGCAGTGAGTATGACCAGAAACATCCCGATGGAGAGCATTCCATTGGCAGCCGTTTGCTTGAAAATATTGGATATGTTTCGCCAGGATAGGAATACTTCAGGTTGCATCGCCCAAAGTACCAGACACATAACAACGATAACTATGAGTATTCCGTAACGATCAAAAAACGGAATCATGCGGACATGCCAAGGTACCTCGTTGTTCATTTCGTGATTACTTGACTCTGTCATGAGCCAACTCCCTAACATTTTCCTTGGTACCCATTATCCATCCGATGACTTCACTGCGACTGGTATCCTTGAGATGGGACTCACTGAAGTTTGCTCCATGATAAAGGGCCATGACTCGGTCACAAACATAGAATATATCATCCATCCGGTGGCTAATGATTACAACCGAAATACCCCGATCCTTAAGCCCCACGATCATGTCTAGAACCTTACCTACCTCCTTGATGGCTAAAGCTGCTGTAGGCTCATCCATTATGACCACCCGTGCCTGAAATGCAATTGAACGTGCGATTGCAACTGCCTGACGTTGTCCTCCCGACAGTTCTTCAACCTTTTGCTCCACACTCTTGACTTGTATTTTCAGGTTATCAAGGTGGTCTTTGGCCATTTGCAAACCCTTCTTGTGATCAAACAGTGATATCAATCCTCCCAGGACCTTGCGTTTGGGTTCACGACCCAAATAAATATTTTCTGCAATGTTCATGTTGCCGGCTAGGGCAAGATCCTGATAGACCATCTCTATACCGAGATCGCGAGCATCTCTTGGACTGTGAAACTGTACCTCATTGCCGTCGAAGTGCAAACTTCCCTTGCTTGGTGGATACAATCCAGAAAGGACTTTCATAAGTGTTGATTTGCCCGCACCATTATCCCCGACCACACCCAATACCTCACCGGGCCAAAGTTGTAAATCAACATCCCTTAGAGCCGTTACCGCTCCAAAATATTTTGATACATTCCTTGCTTCTAGCAAGGGTGTATCTACCTTTAAGCGTTGCGTTTGCAAACCCAGTGTCTTCCTTGGCTTATTCCATCGGTTCAAAATTTAATTACTAATAACGCTACCAATGTCAATGATTGTGAGGGTAATGATTGGAAATGTGCCTCAACCAATTAATGCACATTCATTTCAAAAATCTATATTGATTTTTCAATAAAATTTTCAAAATTCGATTTTCAGATTGAGTGAGGTAATTTGCATAGCCAAGCAAATATTGTCGTAATTGGTGGAGGCATTGCAGGTTGTTCAACCCTCTACCATTTGGGTTTAGAAGGTTGTCACGATATTGTCCTTCTTGAAAGGGATACCCTGACTTCTGGAACCACTTGGCATTCAGCAGCACAAGTGACCAGTTTTGGCACCAACCAAACCATGCTCGGTTTGAAATCGCATTCCATAAAGCTCTACAGGGAATTGGCTGATGATCCATCATATCCTGTTAGCTATAATTATGCAGATGGCGGTATACGTCTGGCAAGCAAGCAGGATCATCTGGACGGCTATCATCACTTTGTTTCACTGGCAAAAGGGATGGAAATCGATCTTGAAGTTATTGACCCTGATGAATGCAAAAAGCGAAACCCACTCATTGCCACCGAAGGGCTAGTTGGGGGATTGTGGGACCCGCATGATGGTCATATCGACCCGGCTCAATTGTGTCAGGCATTGGCTTACAGAGCCAGAAAGAATGGCGCTCAAATTTATCAAAAGACCGAAGTGACAGGCCTGGTTCAGAAAAAGGATGATTCCTGGCTGGTTGAAACCAACAACGGTACAATTCATTGCCAGACGATTGTCAATGCGAGTGGGTACCGGGTTAATGAAGTTGCTTCCCTGATGGGGGTTCATCATCCCGTTATATCCATGGAACACCAATATCTGGTTACCGAATCCATTTCCGAAATTGAAACAGCTGGCAAGAGAATTCCCCTTCTTCGTTGTCCAACTGATGATTTCTATTGCAGACAGGAAAAACAGGGGCTTTTGGTTGGCTTTTATGAACAGGAATGCAAACCCTGGGGACTTGACGGCATTGACCCGGCCTTTACCAATGATTTGTGCCCCGATGATCTTGATCGAATTACCGATGTCTTCGAAAATGCGGTCGGGCGATTACCCGTTCTGGAAAATGCCGGTATACACACGATCGTCAATGGTCCCATTACCTATTCAGCTGACGGACTTCCCCTTGTAGGGCCTGTGCCGGGTCGAAGAAATGCCTTTTGCATAGTTGGACTTAGAGCGGGATTGGGTGAAGGCGGTGGTCATGGCTGGTTGCTGGCACAGCAAATCGTGCATGGTGAAGCCTGTTATGATACCTGGTCCTTGGACCCAAGGAGATTCGATCCTCATGCAGATATTGAATTCACAACCAAAAAAGCCATTGAAGATTACCAAAATGAGTTTCGTTTTCACATGCCTCATGAATACCGGCCAGCAGGCAGAAAACGGCGGATAACACAGCTGACCGAACATTTGGATAGTCTTGGAGCAGTTTTAGCACCACTCAATGGTTGGGAGCGGAGTATGGTCTATGCTTCCAATTCAGATTTCGAAATAACTCCTTCCTTTGCAAAAACTGACTTGAATAACCTGGTCAGGGATGAGGTTCTTCATCTGAACAAAAATATTGGCATCGCCGAAGTTAACGGTTTCAACCGAATTGAAATCACTGGAGTGGGTGTTCATCAATGGCTGGACCGACTTTCCTGTTCGAAAATACCAGAAGAGCATGGGCGAATCGGGTTATGCTATTTCTTGAACCATCATGGTATGGTCAAGTCTGAAGCCACACTGGTAAACTTGGGCGATCGATTTTGGTATGGTTCGGCTGCGGCTTCCGAGGTACATGATTGGGATTGGCTATCAGCCCATCTCCCCAATGATGGTTCAATACAACTGACTTCCCTGACCGAGGAATATCAAATTATACTGCTGGCAGGTCCCAAGGCTCCTGAATTGGTAAGAAACATCTTAAATCCCGAGGTTTTTGTATCACCCTTGCAATGGGGACATGTTAGGGAAGTGACTGTTGACGGTGTTGGGATTTACCTCTTTAACCTGAGTTATTCTGGTGAACTGGCATTTGAACTTCATGTACCAAGTGAAAAACTTCTCGATACTTGGCATTACATTATGAAGGCAGGGGAATCTCTTCAAATAAGACCTTTTGGAAGCCTGGCAATCGAAAGCATGAGATTGGAGAAAGGTTATAAACATTGGAAAGCTGATCTTTTGACCGAATTCGATCCTTATGAATCAGGTTTGGGCATGTTTGTCCGAAACAAGGAGAATTTTCTAGGTAGGGATGCTCTGTTACAAAGAACCCGAGAAGGAACAGGAAACAGTTCTATCTTGTTGAATGTTGACAGCCAGAAGGCTTCTGCACACCCAAGCTCAACAATCTATGGTAATGGTAAAGTTGTTGGTACGGTAACTTCAGGTGATTTCGGATACAGAACGGATACAAACCTTGCAATGGGCTTTGTAAGGCTGGCAGAAAATGAGGTGGCTAATGTCTCATTTGAAATCGACCTTCATGATCAAAGGGCAAGGGCCAAGTTATTATCCAAACCGCCATTTGATCCAGATAATGTATTGAGAAAACAAAGTACCCTTCGATAGATTCCCACAGGGTTTGATCTACCTTCAGGTTCTACCGAATAGCCTCTCGATATCTGCCAGTTTCATTTCGATGTAGGTTGGTCTCCCATGATTGCACTGGCCAGAATGTGGTGTATTTTCCATTTCTCGCAACAATTCATTCATTTCCGGTACGGTCAGCGTTCTGCCAGCCCGAATGGAGCCATGACAAGACATTCTACTGATAACCTCGTTTATCTTTTGCTCAACGATATTTGTACTGTTACCCTCGATTAGTCCTTCGAGAATGTCTTGCAACAGGGATTTGACATCCGGGTTACCAAGCAGGGAAGGAATTTCCCTGACACAAATTGCTCCCTGTCCGAATTCCTCTACAACCAAACCCAATTGAGCCAATTCTTCCTTGATTTCGGTTATCAATTCAACCTCGGAAGTAGCAAATTCGATTATTTCCGGAACAAGCAGTTTTTTTGATTCTGACCTTTTCTCGGCAAATTGCTTCTTCAGTTTTTCATAAACCAATCTTTCATGCGCTGCATGCTGATCAACAACGATAATTCCATTTGGGGTTTGGGAAACTATGAATTTCTTGTGGAACTGAACTATCGCGGCTCCTAGGGGATACCGGTAATCATTTTCCGATTCTACCGATGAGCTTGCAATCGAAGGTAGTGCATTTTCAAGCCAAGGTGGAAACTCACCAAGGGTATTCATTCCATCATTCTCGGAAGCTTCCCCTTGCACTGAAATCGTCCTGTTTTCAGTAGTTACTTGCCCCTGCTGGTAATTGCCCAATCCAGACCTGGCTTTTCCCAATAATTGGGAAGATATGGCTGGTGCCGATCGATGCCCCTCCCTCTGAAGCCCCTCATGAATTGACTTCACGATCAGGGCGCGGATCAAGCCCGGATTTCGAAACCGGACTTCGGCCTTTGTAGGGTGGACATTCACATCAACCAAGTCAGCGGGATATGTCAGGTATAGAACGACAAGGGGATATTTGTTTTTAGCCAGATGGTCGACATAAGCTCCTCGCAAAGCGCCTTGTAACAACCTGTCTTTTACCGGACGACCATTTACAAACAGGAATTGGCTATTCGATATCCCTTTTGTGAAGGTAGGCAGGGAACAAAATCCAACTATTTCCGCTTCTTCAATCTGGTAATTTACCATAAAGGAGTTTTCTGCGAAGCCCTTATCTAGCAATCGATTAAGGCGTTCTTTTGTTGGCAGTTTCTCTGCACCAGGATGAGGTTCCAGAGAAAAGACCTTTCTTTGCCTTCCTTCCGGATATTGTTCAATCAGGGTAAATCCCACTTGTGGAGCTGCCAGAGCAAGTGACCTTACCATATCGGTAATGGCTCTTGCTTCAGATCTTTCAGTTCTGAGGAATTTTAACCTTGCTGGAGTTGCATGAAACAATCTTGTCAATTCAACTATTGTTCCCTTGCTCAAGGCAGCCGGTTTGATATCAGAAACAACACCTGCATCAACTCTGATGTTAAATGCGGATTCACTTCCCTCTACCCTAGAAGTAATCGAAAGGGAACCAGCAGCTCCCATAGAGGGTAGGGCTTCACCCCTAAAACCGAGTGTCTTGATATCATCCAGGTTTAGATCGTTTATCTTTGAGGTTGCGTGTCTTTGAATGGCAAGGAAAAGATCCTCTCGGGCAATTCCAATTCCATCATCCACTACCTTTAGCAGGGATTTTCCACCCTCAGAGAATATCACTTCAATTTGGGTTGCACCTGCGTCAATAGAATTTTCCACCAATTCCTTGACAGCTGATGCCGGTCGTTCAATAACTTCACCAGCCGCAATCCTGTTTATGGAATGCTCACTTAGTTTTTTTATTTTATGAACCAAATTATACCTATCACTAAGGTGAAACCATGTACCAATATTTACCTAATTTAATACCTTTATAATGACAAGATAAATATTACAGCTATTAACTTGATCATTACCCAACCAGCAAATTGATTCTCTGGGTTGTTGGAGATATACTCGCATCGTAGCTAGAATAAACTACTGGATCGCTTTTCATTGCTGATAACAGGTATTGGATATGGTGAGTACCAACCAAACCACAGATATTCCCAAGGTAATTTCCGATAAAATGGGGATTTATTTGGATTTTATATGACTCTTGAGATCGCGGTAAAAATTTTCGTGTGTTCCAAGAGCTAATAAAGTTAATGTTATCGTTTGCTCATGAAAGGTGTATGCAAGTAGTGTTAACTGTTTCACCATCTTGAATTTATAAACGCGAATCCCTGAAAGCTCACCACCTTTTAGCTGTCCAATTTTTGGTTCATTAATGATGGTATTGACTGCTTTGTCCAGATCTGTTTTTTGGTTGGTATGTAGTGTTTTGACGGCTTTTTTAAACAGGTTGGTCTGTTCTACATTCATTTGTATTAACCAAATTCATATGGGGTAACCTGACCATCAGCAACTTCCTGCTGGGCAATAAGAATGTCCTTGATAAAACTGTAGGGTAGATCTGGATTTTCCTCGGCAATTTTCCCAATAGTTGACCAATACTCAATTTGCTTTGGAATAGAGCGATGGTAGACACCACCATATTGACGTGCCTTGTTAATCAATGCGTCTGAAAGTTTTACGGACATCGGCATATGGGTCTCCTTGTGAAAATGATCTTCCCAAATATATATCACAAAAGGAGGTAAAATGCAACTTTATTCTACATTTTACGTCTAAACAGCAAAAAAAAGAGCAACTTCCATTTTCTTCCTATGGCAAGTGATTTTGATGCCACTTGGTTTCCTTGGTTGAAGCAATTTATCAACTTTTGGACAATATTTGGCTTATAATTGACAGGATGTTGGATTTCAAAATGATTTGATAGTAGTTACAAAACAATGTAATTTGTTATCAGGTCGACACATCGCATTGATTAAATGCGGTCTGAATTATACAGGCCATATTCATTAACTGGAGTAGGGATTTTTACAATTGACTAATGTTTCTTTGACAGGTCTGGCAAGGGACCTGAGAGTACGTCAGGAAGAAAGCAACCCCGTCAGAATAGGATTGATTGGTTGTGGTGAAATGGGTACAGATATTGTTGTTCGTACCGCACACATGGATGGGGTGTCGGTGGTTGCCATAGCGGATCACAAAACAAAAGCCTGTATCGCGGCATTGAACTATGCCTATAATTCCGAAGTGCCCAGTAAAATTGCCACTTCTTCTTCCGAAATCAATCGGATAATCGAAAATGGATCGGTTGCCATAACCGAAGATCCCCTAAATATAATCCAGAGTGATGTGGTGGATGTCATCATTGAGGCAACCGGAATTCCCAATGTTGGAGCCGAGTACGGTGTAAAGTCAATACAAGAGGGCAAGCATCTGGTAATGATGAATGTCGAGGCTGATGTTACCATTGGACCGATTTTGAAGAAACTCGCTGATGATCATGGCGTAATCTATTCACTGGGTGCAGGAGATGAACCCTCGGCCTGTATGGAACTCATTGAATTCGTAACTGCCATGGGCCATAAGGTAGTTGCTGCCGGCAAGGGTAAGAACAATCCCCTGCGTTTTGATGCCATTCCTGATGATTACCAGGAAGAGGCTTTAGCCAGAAACATGAACCCGCGCATGTTGGTGGAATTCGTTGAAGGGTCAAAAACCATGGTTGAAATGGCTGCGATTGCCAATGCCACAGGGCTTGTTCCGGATATCCCTGGAATGCATGGGCCGAACGTGGGGCCTGATGAATTGGCCAAGGTCTTGATTCCCAAGGAGCATGGAGGGGTTTTGTCAGCTCCGGGACGAGTGGATTTTTCGGTAGGAAAGGGAATTGCACCCGGTGTCTTTGTCATAATTGAGGCTGAACACCCACGTATCCATGAACGGATGAGTGATCTCAAAATGGGTGAGGGTCCTTATTTCTCCCTGCTGAGACCTTTTCATTTAACGTCCCTTGAGGTTCCGCTTACCTGTGCCAGAGCTGTACTTTACAACAAGGCAGACATGGTTCCCAACCCTGTTCCGAGTGCAGAAGTTTGTGCCGTTGCCAAAAAAGACCTCAACCCCGGTGAAATACTAGGTCAAATCGGTGAATACGACTATCGCGCCGTTACCTATAGGGCTGATGAAGCCAGGCTTGAAAAAGCCGTGCCTTGCGGTTTGCTGGAAAAGGCCCGGGTTAAGCAACACATCAGGAAAGGCTCATTGATCACGACACATAATGTGGATTATGTTCAGGATAGTTATATCGCCAAACTTCGTGCGAAACAGGACAGCTTGATTGGTCTTTAAGGCTTTTTTCTTAGATGACTTTCCAGCTTTCTCAACATCAATGACAGAGAAATGGTCATTACGAGGTATATCAAAGCCACAACATTGTAGGTTTCAAAGTATCGGAAGTTGCCTGCTGCTATAACCTTGCCAAGTTGGGTTATATCCAAAACCCCTAAAACGGAAACAAGTGAACTATCCTTGACCATGGCGACAAAATCATTGCCCAGAGGAGGCAGGATTGTTTTTATCGCCTGTGGGAAAACAATAAGCCTGAAGCGTTGCCAGGAATTGAGACCCAGCGAAAGCGAGGCTTCAATCTGACCCTGGGGAACTGACAATAGGCCTGCCCTGAATACTTCTGCAATAAAGGCTGAATAACCAATGGTAAGTGCCAGAATTGCTCTCCACAATAACGAAAAGTCTCTGGTCCTTGCAGGTTCCAGACCCAAAAATTCCGCAATATGGTTCCAGCCCATCACAAGGGCAGGGGCAAATACAAAGGCCACATAAAGCAGCAAGACCAAAATCGGCACCCCCCTGACTACCTCTATGTAAAGCCTCGCAAATTGCCTGAGTAAAAGATATTTGGATAAACTCGCCAAGGCCAAAAGCAAACCGATAACCGAGGCCATGAAAAAGGCCACCAAGGTCACGAAAATGGTAATGTATATCCCGGTAGATAGTGCCGTCAATACCTTGGTATAAATCTCGTTCGAGAGTATCTGAAAGAAGGCAAAAATACCAACTCCCCCGGTGATAACTAACCACCAGGGGAAATCTTCCTTTTGTCGGTCTCCGGGCCGCATTCAGTATTTCTGGGCGGGCTTCACCCCATCAAGGGCAAGCCTGATAGCAAAAGTGGGTTATTGTCCCAACTTGTAATCAAGAAACCATTTTTTGTTCAAGGCATCTATGGATCCGGAATCCTGCATTGCCCTGATTGCCTCGTTCATGGGTTCAACCAAATCTGAGCCCTTGGGGAATATAAATCCAAAGTCCTCGGTTCCCAACGGACTTCCTATGATTTTCAGACCACCATCTGAGGCATCGACATAACCCGCACCAGCCGTTCCATCAGTCAGTACAAGGTCGACATCTCCAGTTTTCAAGGCCTGAACCCCCGCGCCAAAGGTTTCAAACAATACAATTCTGGGATTTTGTTCATTGCCATCGAGAACATCATAGACGCCAACATAAAATGGCGTGGTACCCGGTTGGGCAGCCATTAGTAAATCGGAATCTGCAGCAAACTCCTCGGCATTGCTGAAACGGTTTTCATCGCCCCTTACCATCATTACCATTTCCGAACGCATGTAAGCGATTGAAAAATCAACCTTTTCCATTCTATCTTCCCGGATTGTGATACCCGTCATTCCCAAATCAAACTGACCTTCACTTACTGCCGCAATCATGGCATCCCAACTGATATTCTCGTAGGTTATGCTGGCATTCAACAGGGAAGCTATTTCCTCCATTGCATCATATTCCCATCCGATGGCATCACCGGAATTGGGGTCGATAAACTGCAGGGGTGGGTAGGCATTCTCCGTAACAACCACAATTTCCCTACCTTCAAGGTCAGGAAGACCCTGGCCAAATAACTGGGACACATACATGGCCGAAACCATAACCAGGACTGAAAGCCTCTTAATCATCAATATCTCCTTAATATCTCAATTAGTGTTAAATTCATTTACCAAAATCTGAATCCCATAGCCTAAACATTATAAGGGAATTTTCTAGATAAAATATGGGATGGCGTAATTCTGAAATCAGTTAACCACAGATGCATTTTTCATAAATCAAGTGATTAATCGAATTACTATAGCGGAAATCAATAAACATGACCGGTCACATTTCATTCCGGTACATATAATGATACGTTGCCATGTATGAAATGTAACTTAATGACATTTGCTCCAGAGCGGGTATACCTGAATCTTCTAGAAAAATTCTTCTTGTTGCTTGTTGTCCTTGGGTTGGGTTCTGGTCTATTGTTTGCCGAGGAGATGTGGCGAGGTTTAAGGGTTGCACCGGAAAACAGATGTGCCCCCTACGACCGAAATGACTACCGATATCCACAAAGTGTGGAACTGGAGATCATAAGGTCAATGGACGGCAGGATTTATTCCCCTTACACGGGAAGATACTTTAAATTTCCCTCACAAACGGACATTGAGCATATGGTTGCCACCGTTGAAGCGCATGACAGTGGTCTCTGTGCCCGAAGCAACAGGGTCAAACGCCAATTTGCCTCGGACTTGGATAACCTCACACTTGCCAGTCCGGAAGTCAATCGTCAACAAAAAAGCTATTTTGATGCTGCCGAATGGCTACCTCATTATAACAAATGCTGGTTTGTCCACCGTAATATTCAGATCAGGCTGGAATATCAACTGACCATTGATCGAGAGGAAGCCAATGCGATTGACAAGGTAATCGAGAACTGCGATTCCTTCCAAATGGTATTTTACGAAGGCACTCCTTATTCCCCCAAACCAACGTCTGAATGGGACGAGAATGGAGATGGCAGAATTACCTGCAAGGAAACACGAAAAGCAGAGATTGCACCCGTATACGCAACCCACCCTGCCTACAAATTTATGCGAGATGGGGATGGAGACGGTGTCGTCTGTGAGTAATATCAGGAAGGCGTATCCGGTTGTCCAACAACCACAAAGACCAGCTCTTCCGGACGAAACAGGTTTTTGGCAACCCTGTTGATGTCCCCCAGCTCTATTGCCTCAATCATATCATTTCTGTGCTTCACATAGGAGGCGGGTATATTGTCCAATTGCATCCCGGCCAGGATCCCCGCAATATCCTCATTGGTCTTGAACCTCAAATGATAGGATCCCTTCAGGTACATTTTTATCGTATCCAGCTCTTCCTGGGTTATACCCTCGTTGGCAATTTTGGCCCATTCCTGCCTGATGGCATCAATTGCCTCATTAACTGTTTGATTGGCAGTGGCCATGCGTCCTATAACCATTCCACCAGTTTGATATGTCGAGAGAAATGATCCTATGCCATAGGTCAATCCAAGATCCACGCGCAATTTCTTTTGCAACCGGGAATTAAAGCCCGACCTGCCAAATACCTCATTCAAGACATATGCCATCAGGAAATCAGGATCATTTCGGATCAATCCCCTGTGGCCAAATACTATTGTTGATTGGGGTGTTGGAAAATCAATTGTCTCGACATGACCCTCCTGTGGCAATGCAAGTGCCGGGACAACAGGTGGAGTTGTATCTGGTAACCCACCCAATAGACCATCAAGAAGTTCACCTAACTGATCAGCTGTAATATCCCCGGCAGCACCCACGACAACTTTCCCCCTGACCAAAGCATTTTGGTAGGCGGCAATAATATCCTCACGGGTCAAATTGGTAATCGACGTTTTGTTACCTTCCCTTTTTCGGTTCAATGGATGGTCGCCAAACATAATGTCAATGAAAGCATCAAAGGCAATTTCCTCGGGATCCTTTTCGTCAAAATCTATGTTCGTCAGGATTTGCCCTCTAACCCGTTCCATGGGCTCAGAATCAAAACTTGGCTGCTCCAGGGCCTTTCTTAACAAGTCCACAGAGGGCTCAAGGTTTTCGGTAATCATTTGTGCTGAAACCGCAACCGCTTCCTTATAGGTATTAAAATCAAATCTTGCACCCAACTCCTCGACCTCAATCTGAAATCCTACAGCATCAAGGTCATCAGTACCCTCTTCAAGCAATCCCATCATCATGTACGTTGAACCCTCTTTTTCAACGGGATCATGGACACTTCCAGTCAAGAAAAACATCTGCAGGGCAAGGATTGGGTTGGAATGATCTTCAACCAGCCAGACCTCGATCCCATTTGGTGTTTCGAATTCCTGAATATCAACGGCAGCATTTAGACCTGGTATCAGCAATAGGAAGGAAGTAACGACAAAAATTACTTTTTTGATCATTGTTCTGTAACCTCTTTCAGTAACCATCCCGTCACTGAATTATTTTTACTTAGCAGGATTTCGGCCGCTTCCAGGACACTTTTTTCATCCGTGTTGAGCATTTGACCAGTCCAAGCTGCAGTTTGTTCAACAGTCAAGCCATTTACAAATCCGTATCCATACTCCATGGCTGCATTCTTAGCATCATCCTGTGCATAGATCCTGGAATATTTTATCTGTTTTTTGATGCGGTCCAAATGATCCTTGTCAACACCCTCCTCAAGAAAACCTGCAATGACTTCATCCATTTTTGCCTCGGCTTCCTCAAGACTAACTCCTTGTGCCGGGACCACATATATATTTATGACAACCGGTCGAGTGACATCACCAATAAAACCGGCACCGGTATAGGTGGCAATTTTTTCCTCTACCGTTAGTTTTTCACCCAATACGGATGTGATTCCACTTCCCCCAAGTACCTCGACCATCACGGCAATGGCGGCAAGGTTTTCTTCGTCAGAGGCAATTTCTGTCGGAACATAGTATTTTCGGAATACATATTCGGCTGACACCCTGGGGTCTCTGAACAAGACCCGTCTTTCAGCCATGTGGGGTGGTTCAAGCAGTTTGGGTCTTCTCTCAAAATCATCGGGTGACTCCAGATGACCATAATACTTCTTGGCCAATTCAAGAACCTGATCGGGATAAACATCTCCACTAACCACCAATGTTGCATTCTTGGGGTGATAATATTTTTTGTAAAATGATTTTGCATCCTCCAGAGTGAGGCTTCTCATTTCATGTTCCCATCCAATCGTTGGAATTCCGTATGGATGATTTTGAAATAGCGTAGCGGACAGTTGTTCCCGCAAGAGGCTAGAGGGGCTGGAATCAACTCTTTGTTTTCGCTCTTCCAGTATTACATCTCTTTCCCGCAAGACGAGTTCCGGCTTGAAGGTCAGATTAACCATGCGATCTGCTTCAAGTTCCATTACCTGTTCCAGGTACTCTGTTGATACTTCCACTGTATAACCTGATCCCTCTTGGTTGGTGAAAGCAGTGTTAAATCCACCCATGAGTTTGATTCGGTTGTCAAATTCACCCGCTTCCGTATTTTTTGTTCCCTCAAACATCAGGTGTTCCACGAAATGGGTAAGCCCGGATTTGCCTGGCGGATCATCCGATGCTCCAACATCATACCAGAGCGTATGGTTGACGATCGGTGCCCGGTGATTTTCTATCACGATTATTTTCAATCCATTATCCAGCTCGAATTGGGACAAGTTTTCCGGTACTTCAAGTGCACCAACATATGAGGTGGAGCAAAATAAAATACCAATTAGTGTGAATATTCTGAGTGTCATGTTTCCTTCACCTGATTAAAATTCAGATGCCATTAATATTAGTTCTTCCAAGAAAAGCGGGAAATCACAATTTGGTTAATGCAAAGTGCTGATTTAGGGAATTACACCTTCTGACTTAAGCCGCCGGTATTCTTCCCTGCTATCCAAAGACATAAAGGAATAGGCAGCAAAATAGATGTTGAGATTGGCCCATCTTTCCAGTGGTCTGGCTTGGTTTCTACGCCGAAATTCCAAATCTTCCGCGGCAAGAATTCCCCTGATATCACTATCGGTACCCATCCTTTGGGTATAAAGCAACAAATCACTGTCCCGATCCGGAATTCGACCATCCACTTTTTCTTCACCGCTGGAACCAAGCAGACGAATTATATCCTCCTTGGGCTGGGGGTCAGCAACATTTCGTGTGGTACCGGGTGGGGTCAAGTTTGTCACGCTTTCTGGTTTCTCAATGGGTTCATAGACAACCAGTGTCAATTCATCCGGTGCTCCCTTTGATTTATGGAATACCAATTCCGGATCAGAGGTATTTTCCGAACACCCAGCCAAGGTGAACAGAATTACAACCAAAAACCACAACCCCTTGTTCATTTATTATCCCCAAACGAATTTACTCTTTATTGAGTTATTTAGATTTACTGTATTTGTTACCGAATAATAACATTAATGCTAGACCACAAAATATAGCAGTATCTGCAACATTAAAGGAATAAGGATTATTTATTCCGCAACAGGTGACATTCAGATAGTCCATTACAGCACCATAAATGACCCTGTCAAACGTGTTTCCCAAGGCACCACCGGTAATGAGTCCGATTGGTAAAAGCAAATGCCAGGATTTATCCTGTTGAAAGGCATAAATGTAAAAACATATAATAATTACGAGTGCCAAAGCTATCCAGATATATCGTGTCAGTTCACTGCCACCACCAAACAAGCCGAAATTGATTCCCTCGTTCCAAGCCAAGTGAAAATTCAGGATTGTTGGTATAACAACCATTCTACGAACGGTTTCCAGATCCAAAACATAGTAAATCAAATACTTCGTAAACTGATCGACACCTAAGGTAACCAGAGAAATTAAAATTAAACGCCCCATCAAGTTAATTTCTAGAAATTCACCTGCAATTTAACCAATCAGGACACATCGCCCGTTAGAAGGTTTTGATCAGTGCTCGTATACCCAATTTTCTCCAATTTCCAGCGCTGAATTGACCTTTTTCCCTTGGTTGAGCTAGAAATTTGTATCAGGTTGGTGGGAATTATTTTCGAATTTATGGTATCCAGGTAAATTCCTTCATTCCAGACCATGGTCCCTCTTCCCTCATATTGAAAATCCCAAACTTCTCCTTGCGGGAGTACAAACTGCAGGGACATGCTTTGTTCCGACCATTCCGGTATGACATCCGGATGCAGGTTAAAACTGATTGTATAGGAAGCATCATTGTTCAAACCCGTTTCATTCGGGATAAGCGTGTCGGTTCCAAAAACCACATTACCAAGGGAATCCATCCTGATTTCCCTTCGGTGATAATATCCAAACTCAATTGCAAAGACATCATGCTGGGAAGTCAAAATCTGATATCCCCTTTCACGTTTCAGTTCATTGAAACTACTCCTCAAATCCTCTTCTTCATTCAGGTCTTGAGTTGGGCTCCTGTCGAGATTCTTTGAGTCTGTAATCTGAAGATTGCTATGAGAGTTCAGGAATTGCGTTTGGTATTCAGCGGTTTTTTCCATATTCTCTTCAAAACCCACGTTCACGCAAAGGGGGGTAAAGTTGGAAGTAAGCTCAAATGTATTTTGAGTTGATACAACCGTTTGGGTGGTTTTGATTTGCGGGGGAGGAGCAACATCAATTATCAGACTGGTTGAACCCAACTGTAATTTCCTGTATCCAAGTCCCTTTGATACAGTCGAATTATCCTTGCGGGTTAGAGCATTTATGGTTTGGCTGACGAGATGGGATGGCGTATCCTGACCTCCGTGAAAGCGGGCCAGCTTACCATTATAGTGGCATATTACACTTAAGGATTTACCAATTCTGCTGGACAATCTTTCCAATTCTTCTGGTATTATTGTTTCATTTTCATCCGCAAGTTCAATAACCCAATTCAATATTATCCCGTAGATAAGCAATTCCTGGGGATTGCGGGTCTGGAAATTACCATCCTCGGGCAATTGTTTTTTGATCTCCATGGACAGCCGTTGATACAGACCATCCATTTCAATCTGCTTTTTCCCGAGAAAGAAACCTGCATGGATTAGCCCCATTATTGCTTCTACGCATAAAATCGGTTTCTTAATGGAACTCAGAAAATAATTCAGGTACGAGTACTGATGTTGAATGGAACCCGCAAAACTCCTCTCAAGATCCTTATCTCCGTCTGTCAGGTATATCCAATGGTTTCTCAACAACCAGGTTAACCTCCTCCCGACAACTTCGGGAGCCCAACCCAGACCCTTGCCACTACCAAATTTGATTAACCAATCTTGGATCAACTTCTGGGCCATGTTTTTGGCTTCGACCGTACCAACCGATGCCAAATCACCCAACCATTGGAAACTGTGCAACCTAACCTGCAACATGGGATTTTTTGCAGCAATAGACCAAAAAGTCGAGTCATTGAAGACAACCCTTTCTCCATCAAACAGGAATCTGTTTTGAAGTAGTGCCTGACCTGCTTTCTCTGAACCATGCGATCTGACAAGGACTGGGTTGGGCTTGAAATCTTCAGGTAGTGACGCAATAACCAGATTTGTCATTCGACCCAGCCACCATTTTTTCCTATGGATTTTAGGCCAGAAGCCATCATGAGAAAAATCAAAATTGGTTAAATTGTTCATTACAAATTTGTAACTGTTTTAACTTCCTGAAATGGAAACAAAATAAGTTTCAAAATCAATTCCTATGGTTACTTTTATTTTACGAAACACTAATATCAAGATTATCCAATTGAGAATTCAGGAAATCCTAAAATGTAAAATCACTTTATTTATGTGAAATTTTTAATTTCAACCTTTTGCTTTAAAGTGTTCAAACAACTCCAAGGGATATTTTTGTTATGTTGCAACATTCCGACAACTATACCTGGGGCAATGCCTATTTCTCTTGCAAATTTCTTCACAACAGCTTCGTTATAAGAGGGAAAGGTCATTAAATCACCCCAGTATTTTCTTGGTATGAGAAATTCTGAAGCCCAATCGTTGGCCTCAACCTCTAACTCATCTAATTCTTCAACATTTTTTCCCACTTCCTCAATAAATACTGCTTTCTTACTGTGCAGTAATATGTGTGCGACTTCATGGAAAAAACTAAACCAAAAATGATCATCAGTTTTGTGTCTACCAGTAACCTGAATAATCGCCTTTCTTGGAGATAACCATCGGGCTGCACCACTAAGGGCAATTTTTGGTAAAGGAGGTGTTAATACAAATGCCACACCCGCTTCATTACATGTTTTTATTATTTTTTTCAGGTTTTTCTCAATAGGTTGCCTTGTTAATCCACGTATGTTCTTTGCAGCTTCCAGGAAGTTACTCTTATCGAAATCTTCACAGTCCTGAAAATCGGCTTCGATTTCACCAATTCTAAGCCAGGTTGCCATAGCTATTTCATTACTCTTGAAACTCTTTGAATGTCGGTAGGCTACATTAATCTTACTATGCCAATTGTTCCAACCATCGATTGATCCCACCGCAAAAAATTTATGCAACTTGGAAATAGCGTCAATTTTAGACTCTGGTTTAGCGATATAGCCCCGTTTAACAAGTTCTCGAATTGGAAAAGATTTTCGCCATTCTTCTGCAATGACTGCCTCTTTTTTTAGAGCTAGATGACTTCGATAACGAGATTCCATCCGATTCCATATTTCTGCAACTATTCCAGTTGTCCTTTCGAATTGAATCGCTGTTTCGGTATCGATAGGGGCTTTACCAGTAATTATTTCGTTAATCAGTTTGGTACTTCGTCCACACCTTCTTGCAAATTCTGCCTGTGAATAATTATTATCCTCTAATGTGATCTCAAGTAACCACCCTGGCGGGACAGCATAATCTGGATTAAATTGATTATTGGTAATACTCATTTTTCATTACTTTCGGTTTTACTTTCGGTGGTAGTTTACAATTTCCAAAATTGTTACCTCAGTTATCTTTTCCTCATCAATTCCTCCATCATCATTTTGAGGTACAGGATCAGATTTTGGTTTGAATACAAGTCTTTTCCCGTCAAGAAGTTTAAGGGCAAATTGTCCTTTCCTCCCTCCTTTTAATTGGTGTAACCCAAATCGACTGACCCAGTAAACTTCTGACAGATTCGGTGCAGAATCAAGTAAAGCTAATCCTACTTGGATATATTCAGCATTTTGTTTACCGTGTTTTTTCTTTAAGATTTTCTCAGATTCGCATAGCATTTTTAATTTTTTATTTTTGAATGTTATTTCCATTTGAAATCTTTTTTCATTACCTATTAGGTAATGAAAAATATTTTATTTTCAATGCTTTGGAATATAATTTTTGGCTTTTCATCCAAATGGTGGGTTAGTCTACGTTAGCTCAGTGTACTTCTTCCTTCTTTCACTGAATCAGTTATTTCAGATGAGTGGAACGCACTGAAAAGACGAAGATCCAAATATTTGTCGTTATTTATTTTGAAACCATGAGATTTTAATGAATCTTGAGGCTTAGCTTGAATTCGCAATCAAGTCCAAAATGGCAATGACACCCTCCTGGTCCCATTCTTCGTCACCGATCAAGCGACCTACTTCCCGACTTTCCTTATCCAGTATGATAGTGGTAGGCAAGCCAAAAACATTCATTGAGCCCGCAAAGGATAAGATGGGATCTACATAGCTGGAAATATTCCTGATGTTTTCCTCTTGCCAGAATTCTTCTATTTCGTTTCCTCTGCTTGGACCTACGTGTACGACAACAACCTCTACCTCACCGGACTTGTAAATACCCTGGAGATTATCAAGGGTTGGCATTTCCTTGCGACAAGGAGCACACCAGGTAGCCCAAAAATTCAGAACAACGACTTTCCCTTTAAAATCATCAAGGGAAACATCATTTTGGTCCAGATCCTGAAAACTATTTCCCGAGGTTTCAACCGGTTCCTTATGGATAATTAATCGCTCAAGGGAACCCTCCCTCATGTTTATCAGAGTCGCTGAATCGTACCCCAATGTTGCCATGGGGTTTGCTATCAACAAAATAAAGAGATAAATCAGGAAACGGGAATTATATTGATACATTTTGAATATCTTCCTTAAAGGAGCAAATCCGATGGTTGAAGTAAAAGACAAATATAACATTTGGGGCGGCCGTTTCAAAAACCAAACCGATGAAATTATGGAAAATCTCAATGCTTCAATATTTTTTGATTATAAATTGGCTAAATTCGACATTGAGGGATCAAAGGCTCACACCAAAATGTTGGCCAAACAGCAAATACTTAAGGAAGAAGAAGCCAAATCAATTCTAGATGGTTTGGATACCATTCTGTCGGAAATAGAAACAGGCAATTTTGAGCCCAAGGTTTCCCTTGAAGATATTCACATGAATATAGAAGCCCGACTAGCCGAACTTATCGGTCCGGTTGCAGGAAAACTCCACACGGCCAGAAGCAGGAATGATCAGGTTGCAACAGATTTCCGTCTTTGGTTGAGGGACAGAATTGATGCCATTGTGGACCTAATTTATGAGCTTGAAGTGGCTTTGGTCATGAAGAGCAGTGAAAACATTCATACAATAATGCCGGGCTTTACCCATTTACAATGCGCACAACCGATTACCTTTGCACACCATTTGTTGGCCTATGTATCAATGCTTGACAGGGACCGGGAAAGGTATATGGACACTAGGAAAAGACTGAATGAATCGCCATTGGGTGCTGCAGCCCTGGCAGGAACATCTTTCCCCATCGACCCTGACTTTACCGCCAGGGAACTGTCCTTTAGCCGTGCCATGATGAATTCACTGGATGGTGTGAGTTCACGTGACTTCGCCCTGGAGTTTCTTTCCTCTACAGCCATCTGTGCCACTCATTTATCCCGATTGTCGGAAGAAATTGTAATATGGACAACATCCCAATTCGATTTTGTCAAACTCAGTGACAAGTTTACAACTGGATCATCCATTATGCCACAAAAGAGAAATCCTGATGCAGCAGAACTGATAAGAGCCAAAACCGGTCGGGTTAATGGTGCATTGATAACTCTGCTTACGGTTATCAAGGGACTCCCTCTTGCCTATTCAAAAGATCTTCAGGAGGACAAGGAACCGGTTTTCGATGCTGCTGAAACGATTGAAATCGTATTGAAAGTCATGACCGGCATGATACATGATTTGAAAGCCAATGTAGAAACCATGAAGAAAAGTTCCGAATTGGGATTTTCAACGGCGACAGATCTTGCTGATTTTCTGGTCAGGGAGTATAATCTTCCTTTCAGGGAAGCCCATAAAATCGTGGGTGAACTGGTTTTGTTGGCAGAGGAAAAATCATGTACCCTGAAGGACTTGACGCTTGAGGACCTAAAGGGGGGTTACAACGACCTTGGGATTGAAGCATTGAATACCCTTTCGGTTGAAGGTTCAGTACAGTCCCGAAATAGCAAGGGTGGGACTTCACCCGAAAGTGTCAAAAGGCAAATACAGTATTGGAGGGAAACTCTGAAATGCGCGTAGTTCTCATGATACTTTTACTGGGATTGGGATTAAATGGTTGTGGTTACAAGGACAAGCCAGTACCCGAAGCCGGAATTGAAAGTACCTTCCCTGACAATCCCCATGAGGAAGTTCTATTCTAGCAGGAAGAATTTGAACGTCACCAATTTCCGACTACTTCAAATGCCATATTCAATTTCAGAACATTCAAAAAATTTCCATATATGACTCATATCAAATATATTGACGGGATACTTCATGTTGAAGAAGTAGATATCCCTTCCATCGCTCGTGAAGTGGGAACACCCTTTTATCTTTTCTCCGCAAGTCAAATTGAAGATAATTTTCTTGCAGTCAAGAATTCCGTAGCCAGTTTTGGAGGTCATGTTTTTTATGCAATGAAGGCGAATTCAAACCAGGCAATATTGAAGCTTTTGTTTGAACTGGGAGCCGGATTTGATGTTGTATCCGGTGGTGAATACCAGAGGGCAAAAGCTGTTGGATGTCCTGGCGATAGAATTGTCTTCTCAGGTGTGGGTAAAACCAAGGATGAAATGGAACTCGCCTTGACCAAAGGGATAAGACAATTCAACGTCGAAAGCTTTTCTGAACTTCACCTGCTCAATACTGTGGCTGGAAAGCTGGGATTGATCGCTCCAATTGCTGTCAGGATGAACCCTGATGTTGATGCCGAAACCCATGAGAAGATTTCTACTGGTAAAGCCCAAAACAAGTTTGGCGTTCCCATAACCAGGGTGGAAGAATTTTTTCAGGTTGCCTCGGGACTCTCAAATGTCAACTTACTGGGTTTGGATATTCATATCGGTTCACAAATTACTTCCCTGAGACCCTACGAAAAAGCCTTTGGAAAGGTTGCATCCCTCATACGGGAAAAGAACCTGCAAATATCTAGACTCGATTTGGGTGGTGGACTGGGTGTAACCTATCATCCGATACATGATAATCCTCCCAAGGTTGGCGATTATTCCCAGCTGGTGAGAAATATATTTGGGGATATGAATTTGGAAATCGAAATTGAACCCGGTAGATTCATAGTTGCAGACTCGGGAATTTTGGTTGCCAAGGTACTTTATCGAAAGAAAGGTGAAAACAGGGATTTTCTTGTGATTGATGCTGCCATGAATGATCTCATTCGACCAGCAATGTACTCCTCATACCATGAGATAAAACCCATAAGGGAATCAATCGATAAGGGAAACAAAAAATTCGATGTGGTCGGTCCGATATGTGAGTCCAGTGACACCTTCGCCGAGAACAGGAACCTACCTGAATTTGAACCAGATGACCTGATGGCTTTCATGACTGCCGGTGCCTATTCCACCGTCATGGTTTCGGAATACAATACCAGACCTGCTGTTGCTGAAATATTGGTCAAGGGGGATAAATGGGCCTGTATAAAAAAATCTCCAACCATTTCAGACATGATTAACAGGGAAATTATTCCTTCCTGGTTGTAACCAGTACTTAATGTACAAAAAAATTCCAGATTCATTTGGCCTGATTTTTGAGGCTTGGTACGAGGTGTCCCGTGTGAGAATATCCACTTTATATTGAAAGGATTGTTATTCAACAAGACTAATGGAGATACCAATAATCCCAAGCAGGTAATTTCAGTGACAACTTGTAATTCCCCAAGCAATCACTAGCATACCAAAAAAGTTTCAGCACCATTTTGTATTGTATTCAGGATGGGTGAACCTTGCCATTTCAAGAAAAATTCAAGGTGTATGAGTCCCTTATGTCACAATTTCCCTTTGACCCCAAACCAATGACCACCTTACCTATCGTAGGTACTAAAGCCAGATTCCCGGTGAATCGAGTCTACTGCGTTGGAAGGAATTATGCCGACCATGCGATAGAAATGGGGCATGACCCAAATCGAGAGGACCCATTTTTCTTTCAGAAAAATGCCAGCAATCTCGATATTTCGGGAGAGTTTCCATATCCTGAAAAAACTTCAGATGTCCATCATGAAGTTGAGTTAGCAGTGCTTCTGAAATCAGGAGGTGTAAATATTCCCGTCGATCAGGCACTTGATCATGTTTATGGTTATGCTCCCTCGCTGGATATGACCCGACGTGATGTTCAGGCACAGCAAAAGAAACTTGGTAGGCCATGGGAGATTAGCAAAGCCTTTGAAAGATCAGCACCGATCGGTCCGGTTCATCAAGCATCGGATGTTGGGCATCTTTCGGAAGGTAGGATTTTACTGAGGGTCAATGGTGTGATACGTCAGGATGGGGATTTAAACCAATTGATCTGGAAGATTCCTGAATTGATTTCCTATCTTTCGGAATATTTTGAACTTGTGGGAGGTGATGTTATTCTTACTGGTACACCTGCAGGAGTTTCCGCAGTTCAGAAGGGCGATGAATTAGAGGTTGTTATTGAAGGATTGGATACCCTTACCACAAAAATTATTTGACTATGTGGATATGATCCGATCCAATTTATCGGTTGGCGGCATAATAGGAAAACTTGCGTTCCAAAGTGGCCAGCAACTCGGAAATAGTGAAAGCAAGGGCAAATAACACGATAAGTACTGCCCAAAAATGGCTCATGAGGAAATTTGCTGAATAGAGTTCAAACAAGGCACCGAAGCCAACCAGAGAAATCAGGAGTTGGCCGATTATTACTCCCTTGACCGCACGGATTATTCCAATTCGTACACCACCCAGAATTTCAGGAAGGGCTGCCCAGAAATAAATTTTTACGAAGGCTGCCAATGGTGTGGCGCCAAAACATCGTCCCATTTCAACGAGGGAACGATTGATCTGCAGTACACCGGCCCGGGAATTCAAAATGATGATCCAGATGGCAAACAGGGAGGTCGTAATGATTATGGATCTCATGCCAAAACCAAAAAGAACCATCAGTACCGGAACCAAAGCCGTAAGGGGAGCACTCAGAAAGATATTGACCCAAGGAAGGAGCAACTCGTCCAAAAGGCGATTCTTTCCCATCAATATCCCTACTGGAATACCAATCAATATAGCAGCGCTCACACCGACAGTGAAAGCCTGTGCGGTTTCCTTCAAGGCCTTGAGGAACGCAGGTGAGTCCCCAATTTCATAGAGGGTAATCAGAATTTCCGATAGTGGTGGTAGAAAAAAGGTTAGTCCTGATTGCCCAACAAGTTCCCACAACAATCCCCAGATAATCAGTGAGGACATGCCAGGTAATCTGATTCCCTTGATAAACATTACAAGCTATTCCACATACGAACGCAATGATGCCCAAATGCGGTCCACCGTATCTAGATACTCGGGATCCCTACGAATGTCTGAAACCCCCTTGGTCCTTAAATTCTCCGGACGGAGGATTTCATGGACCCTGCTTGGCCGGGGCAACAGTATCGCAATTTGGTCGGAAACGTAGACTGCTTCCTCGATGGAATGGGTAACAAAGATAAAGGTCTTGTTTTCCCTCTCGACCAAGCCAAGCAAGTCCTCCTGGAATTTGCGCCGGGTTTGTTCATCAACGGCAGAAAATGGCTCATCCATCAACAAAACCTCACTCTCAACAGCAAGGGCTCGTGCCAAACCAACACGTTGTCTCATTCCACCAGACAATTCATGGGGAAAACTCTTTTCAAATCCGTCCAGCCCAACATTTTTGATATGTTGTTGAGCAATATCTTCCCTTTCTGATACTGGAACCCCGCGGAGTTCAAGCCCGAATGCAACATTTCGCAATACATCTGCCCAAGGTAGCAGGGCAAAATCCTGAAATACAAAGGCCCGGTCTGGACCAGGACCGGTAACCGGTTTGCCATTCACCTCAACTTCCCCGGAAGTGGGTTCAAGCAAACCCGAAATAATCTTCAACAAAGTGGTTTTCCCGCACCCAGAAGGTCCAAGCAGGGATGTCAGTTGTCCTCTTGGAAATTCCAATGAAAGATCCCGGAGTGCCTCCACATTTCCCGGATATGTCTTGGAAATATTTCGTGTCGATACTGCGATTTCCATCAATTCTCCCTAGGATAAATGAGCTTTAATCCGAAACGTAACCACGCACATTCCCCCTGAAGAGTGTCCGTTCTATAATTTCCAGCAGATTGAGGAAGCATACGGCAAGCAAAATAATCGAAAAGATTGCTGCATACATGCTCGGATAATCGGCTATGGAGCGGCTGAACGTGATGATATCCCCAACACCTGTGGGTGTTATCTTCAATTCGGCCAGGATAGCTCCAATAAAACCGGCTGAAGTACCTAGCCGCAGACCAGAAAAAATTATCGGTGATGCCGAAGGGATTATAACCCTTAGTATGATATCCTTGTCCGTACCCAGAAAAGAAGCTGCCATTTCTTTCAGGTTTATAGGTGTATTACGAACAGCACCTGCAGTATTCAAAACGATCACGGGCATGGCCATGATGCAAACAACAAACACCTTTGAAGTCAGGCCAATCCCGTAAACCATGACAAGGAGTGGAATTAGTGCTGCCAGGGGTGCTGCCTGCATTATAATGAATATTGGCGAAACCAGCCAGTCGAACCAATTGCTCAAGCCAATCCACAAACCTAGGGCAATCCCGAGGAATGCAGAAATAAGTATTCCTACCACCAAGGGTCTGAGAGTGTCCATATAAGCCTGTAATAGCGTGCCATCAATGAGCATGCTGAACAGTGCAACCATCGATTCAAAAAATGTCGGGAATCCATAACTGATCGGGATTCGACCAGCAATTTCCCAGATACCGAAAACAACTATTGCCGATAACAGTTTAAGATTAAGTGATCTACTCATAATTTTTGCATGCATTCACGGTTTCACCTGGACCAGGTGAAACCGTGCCTGATAATTTACTTGGTTGCCTCATCAAGCGGTGCTAGATACCAGAAATCCTCAATGTTCAATGTTGACGGATCCCCTTCCAACTGCCCAGCTTGACTATACCACTCCATATCAGCCATGGCAGCCTTGCGTCCACCACCGTTTGGATCATATAGACCACCTTCTACCGCTTCCATATAGAAATTGTCCAGATTGCCCAGGATTTCCGGTGGGAGCTGTCCAATTGGGCCATCGGGATCGGTTTCTTTACTTATGATGGTTGGATCGGCATTCATTTCTTGCCATACACTCAAAAGGGCATTTACAAAAATTTGGACTTGTTCCTCATTTTCCATGATCCATTCAAGATTGGCAAAAAGTGCCTCATCCGAAGCCTCTACATCAAACATGGGTAACACATTGAATTTATCTCCATGTTGCCGCATTACCTTGTTTTTGTTTGACAGGTCAATAATGGTGGCATCGGCCTGTCCGGCTACCAATGCAACAACCCGGTTGGCAGAACCAGGAACATAGGAACGTTGCCCGAATTTTATTCCAACCTTGTCTTCAATTACATTGGCTATGGAATCTGTACCACCACCCCTTGAGTGCAGTAAAATTGGCTCCCCGTCCAAATCTTCGAGTGAATTGTAATTCTTGTTTGTAACCGGGAAGAATTTCAGCTTGGATAGCTGGAAAATGATACGAAGGGGTGCTTTTGATCGTTGCATGGCTGCGTACGGAGTACCAAATCCAATGTCCATCTCGCCACTTAGGACAGCCTGAATAGCAAGTTCCTCATCAGAGAATGCAGTCCATTCGTAATCAAGCCCATTTGCCCTGGCCCTGTCTAGTGCCACGAAGAATGCAGCCAATTCATCTGATGGTGTTTCGGCGAGTGCAATTTTGATTGTTTCCCCTTGTACCATTGTAACCGATAAAATGAATACTGCTGGTAGCATCATTATCTTGAACAAATAATTGAAAATGATTTTCATGATTTTTCTCCCTTGAGTTCTTAAAGTTACTTGGATTGTTCGGTTGCCCAAATATATCACGGTAGGAATAATCCCACCAATCCAAAAAGGCTTTAGACCTTTATTGAGGGTTAGTCAAGCATATAGTTTTTGCAAAACTACCTACATCCAACACCAATTTCCCAGTTTGGTCAATGTGCAAAATTATTTTGACAAAGATTTTTAGAAACACCCGAACTTATCATGTTCATTTTCAAAGATATTTTGTTTGCTTGAATATTTTTTTACCTATACTAAAAAAATTGGTAGTTATACTACACTAAGCAAATTTAAATTGAAGAATATTCGATTGTGGTCACTCCCTGTAAAATTTGTATTTCTAGAGTTGGAAATTGACACAAATCCTTGACAATATCAGATCGGAACAACTTTCTGCCAAGGTAGGAGGAGAAAATCAATTACTGGATAATTTGATATCTGAGGCAGCAATTTCCCTCAGGACCAGGGAAAAGATTTGCCAGCATGCAGAAGGGCTGGTTCATGAAATCAAATCCTCTTCCAAAGTTGGTTTGTTGGACTCAATTTTGGCTCAGTACGGGTTGGCAACCAAGGGCGGTGTTGCGATCTTGCGCCTTGCTGAAGCCCTCATGAGGGTACCCGATAGGCATAATGTGGATGCCCTCATTGCGGACAAGCTGAATTCTGTCGATTGGAGTACCCAAAGGGGAAACTCCTCCACCTGGCTCGTAAACCTGTTGACAATAGGACTTCACTTTGCCAGCTTTTGCGTTCAAGGAAGTACCGGGCAGGGAATTAGTGGATGGCCAAGAAGGTTTCTCAAATGGAAAACTACTCCTTTCGTTCGTTTTGCAACAAGATTTACTGTCAAAAAGATGGCAGGGAGATTTGTTCTTGGTAAAACAATGGATGAAGCTATCAACCGTTCAAGTGTTGCCGAAAAAATGGGGTACCTCTACTCCTATGACATGCTCGGTGAAGCGGCACTAACTGCAAGTGATGCTGAATTTTTCTTCGAAGCCTACAAGGAATCCATAACTTCACTGGCTCCAAACTGCATCTCACCTGATTTCAGGGACAATCATGGTGTTTCAATCAAACTTTCTGCCATTCATCCCAGATATGAATGGACCCAAAGAGACCGTGTTTTGGTTGAATTGGTTGACAAGGTCAAAACGCTTTCACTAATGGCCAAGGATGCCAACATGGGAATTAGTATCGATGCGGAAGAGGCAGATCGACTTGAACTATCCCTGGAAGTGATAAAAAAGGTTCTTTCATCTCCGGAATTGGAGGGTTGGGACGGATTTGGGATTGTCGTACAGGCCTATGGAAAATCAGCACCATTTGTCCTGGATTGGCTATACCAACTAGCTCAGGAATTGGACAGGAAAATTGCTATCCGGCTGGTCAAGGGAGCCTATTGGGATTACGAGATCAAGAAAGCCCAACTGGATGGGCTGGAGGATTTTCCAGTTTATACAAACAAGGCTGGAACTGACGTATCCTATCTTTGTTGTGCCAGAAAATTACTCACCATGACGGACAGGATTTATCCACAATTTGCTGGACACAATGCTCACACTGTCTCAAGTATTCTGGAATTTGCCAAGGAAGATCAACCATTTGAATTCCAACGCCTGCATGGTATGGGGGAATCCCTTCACGAAATCATTAAATCCAGACATAATACCAAATGCAGAATTTATGCCCCTGTTGGTGAACACAAGGAACTTCTACCGTATCTTGCCCGAAGAATGCTGGAAAATGGGGCAAACAGTTCTTTTCTCAATCAACTCGCCGATCCCAAGCTACAAGTAAGTGATATTGTTACTGATCCATTTGATTTACTGAAAAAAGCCAGAGAACGAAACCTGCAGGTGGTTAGGTCTCCAGAAAGTTTGTTTGAACCCGAACGTAAAAACTCCAAGGGTTGGGATATTCGCAATCCAAGGGTCCTTGAGGAAATTGAAACCTCAAGGGAACCGTACCATACACACCAATGGAACCAATCAGCAACAATATCTGCTTATGAAAACAATTCCCTGATCCAGACTATATCAAATCCCTCAAACCCAAAGGACATCGTCGGTTATTGTAAATTTTCTTCCAAATCGGATGTATCAAATGTATTGGAAAGTACCTCTCCCTGGTTCCAATCCAATGGCAGGGAGAGGGCCGATGTGTTAACCAAGGCATCAAATCTATACGAATATAATGCTCCTGAAATTTTTGCCTTGCTTTGCAGGGAGGCCGGGAAAACAATCAATGATGCCGTTGGTGAACTGAGGGAGGCTGTGGATTTCTTGCGATATTATGCTTATCAGGCAACAACAATGGATTCCTGCGAACCTGCCGGTATAATCAGTTGCATCTCTCCCTGGAACTTCCCTCTTGCCATTTTTACCGGTCAAATTGCAGGTGCCTTGGCTGGTGGTAATGGTGTTGTCGCCAAACCATCCGAACAAACTCCCCTAATTGCCGAATTGGCTGTTAGCCTCTTGCATGAGGCCGGAGTGCCGAAAAATGTTTTGCAACTTACTCCCGGTGAAGGATCAGAAGTCGGAACCCAGATTGTTTCTGACCCAAGAGTATCAGGTGTGGCATTTACTGGGTCTACTGAAACGGCACAAATAATCCAAAAGAATATGACCAAGCATCTGCATCCATCAGCCCGTTTTGTTGCCGAAACCGGAGGATTGAATGCCATGATAGTGGATAGCACTGCATTACCCGAACAGGTCGTGAGAGATATTATCATCTCCTCTTTTCAATCAGCCGGCCAAAGATGCTCCGCCTTGAGAATTCTATATCTGCAAAAGGATATTGAAGATACCTTTCTTACAATGCTTTTTGGTGCCATGGATCAATTGAGGATTGGTGATCCCTGGAGTACAAATACGGATATAGGACCACTAATCGATGAAGCCTCATACACTAAAATCACAAAATACCTCAAGGATGCGGAAAATAATGGTCGAATACTCAAAAAGTGTTCAACCCCTACCCATGGATATTTTGTAGGTCCGACAGTCATCAAGGTTCAGGGTATTGATGAACTCAAGGAAGAAATTTTCGGTCCGGTTCTACACGTATGTACCTTTGAAATTTCAAATCTTGAAAAGATCCTCAAGGAGATAAATTCCCGAGGATTCGGTTTGACTTTTGGTTTGCACTCACGGATTGACCGTCGAGTCAAGGCAATTACCGATAAGCTCAAGATTGGCAATATGTATGTAAACAGGAATCAAATTGGTGCTGTCGTTGGATCCCAGCCTTTCGGCGGAGAGGGATTATCCGGAACTGGCCCCAAGGCCGGGGGACCTGGTCTGGTCAAAAGTTTTAAAAAAAAGAATTTGCCCCTACATCCATCCGATAATACTGATTTGACTTTGGTTGATCCTAATGATGCACAGAATCTCATTGACCGAGTAAAAAGGGATATCCCTAAAGTAAAAACCGAGAATTTTCCTGGCCCTACCGGTGAAACAAACCAAATGAACTATTTCCCACGAGGTATAGTGCTCTGTTTGGGACCAACCTTGCAAGATTGCGAAAACCAGGCCAAAATTGCTTCTGCTGCTGGATGTACCGCAGTCGAGATTTGTCCGTATGCCAGAGGCAAGTACGGTATTTCGGGTTACCTTGCCCGTGAACATCTGGCAACATTAAAAGGCTTCGAGGTTGTTGCTTTATGGAGTGATGAGGAAGATCTGAAACTGGCAAGAACTGCTCTGGCCGCAAGAATGGATAAGTTCATTCCTCTGGTGGCAACAACAGAAATGGAGGAGTTTCTGTTTCATGAACGTCTTGTCTGTACAGATACAACCGCAGCAGGAGGAAATGCCACCCTGTTTGCCATGATGGGAAAAAATCAGGTATAATGAAAAAATTTATTGCCGTTTAGGCCCATAAGAATTCCCCAAATTATTGTTTCCAGCCGTAATCATGCTGGCCCAGAATAGACTTGCTGGTTTCATTGACTGAAAATCGGAATCAATTGAATTGACATCAATAACCATCAGATATAGCATGATATATTTTCACCGACCGGGTCAGGTTGGTTATATCTAGCAGGAGAAATTCATGAAAGCAAAATACTTTAAACATGCCATTGCCGGCTGTCTTTCAATGATTCTGGTCAGCGAAGCCATGGCTACCGAGTGGAACGTGTCCCTGTGGGGTACACGCCGGGCATTTACCGAGCATGTCGAGAAACTGGCTGAACTTGTCAGTGAAAAGACGGGTGGTGAATTTACCCTCAACCTGTCCTATGGCGGATTGTCCAATAACCGTGAAAACCTGGATGGAATTTCAATTGGTGCATTCGAGATGGCACAATTCTGCGCTGGATACCATTACGACAAAAATCCTTCCATTACTGTCCTTGAACTCCCGTTTCTCGGTGTCTCATCACTTGAGCAGGAAGTGGAAATTTCCCAAGCAGTTTACCAGCATCCAGCTGCCATTGAAGATCTTGCCAGATGGAATGCTACCCTGTTGATGCCCTCTCCCTTGCCGCAGTACAATATTGCAGGTGTTGGCGATGGTCCCAGAACACTTGCTGAATTTGAAGGGCTGGCCGTCAGGGCAACAGGTGGTATCGGACAGGCCATGAAAACCATCGGTGCAGTTCCGACCTCAATGTCAGCAACCGAAGTCCGCCAGGCACTTGACAGTGGTGTCGTTTCGGCGGTGGCCTTTGCTCCGCATGCCCACATGTCTTTTGGTACGGTTGAAAGTGCCAAGTGGTGGACCACGAATCTCAATCCGGGTACGGTCAATTGCCCTGTCGTTGTGAATACGGATGCTCTGAATTCCCTTAGTGATGCCGAACGGGACGCGCTTCTTGGATCAGTTGAAGAAGCAATAGCTCATTACATAACCAATTACAACGAAAAGACCATGGTACAATGGGGACCACTGCTTGATGAAAAGGGTATTGAGCGCATTACCTATTCCGATGAAGAGCTCGCCGCCTTTCGTGAAGCTGTTGCATCACCAGCTGCTCAGGCATGGATTGAAGAAAACACCGCTCGTGGTCTGCCGGCACAGGAACTTTATGACCTGGTTGCGGGCATGATTGCCGGGAACTGATTAAACAATTACTCTCCGTCGGTAATATTTTACCGGCGGGGAACTAATAGATAATGATTAATTGGCTGGCTCATCCTCAGTTCTGATAGACGGGTCATTACTCAGCAGAATTGACCGTCGTCTGTTGCAGATCGAATCCTTTTTGGCCCTTTTGGGAGGTCTTGCAGTATTTTCGTTGATGCTGCTCGCGGTCACCAGTGTGGGGGGACGCAATTTCTTCAATCATCCCATTCCAGGATATGTCGATTGGATTGAACAGGCCATGCCATTGATAGCATTCATAGGTATCTCCTATTGCCAGCGACTCGGTGGACACATCCGCATGGATATCCTTATAGGTTTGCTGAAAGGCCGCTCGCTGTGGATTGCTGAATTCATCGGTACCCTATTGATAATGGTTCTGATTTTACTGCTGGTGTGGGGAAGTTGGGCACATTTTGAGCGATCATTCGACTGGTCGGCACCCTATTGGAGTCGTGACTCAAGCCTTGATATCCGATTGCCGCTCTGGCCAGCCAAATTGCTTGTTCCAATGGCCTTTTCTGTATTGTTTCTGCGTTTGGTCCTACAGGTATGGGGTTATACCCGGGCAATTATCTCAGGTACTCTTCAACCCGTTGCCGTACCTCTAATTGAAGATGCTTCAAAGATCGCCAAGCAAGAGGCCGAAGCCGTTTCTGGATTCGAACACGAAAACGGAACATCGGTCTAGGGGAGAAGGCTGCGATGGACTCCATCGAAATTGGCCTCATAGTCTCGGGTTTTCTACTTTTGCTGGTAATCCTCGGTGTGAGGGTTGCATTTGCAGCAGCCATTGCCGGAATGTTGGGTCTGATCTGGATATTCTGGGACAAGCGAGCCTATGATCCTGACCAATTTGTCTGGGCCTTGACCGTAGCTGTCAAGACAGCAGGACAAGTTCCCCACTCCAAGATTTCAACACAGGCTCTCTCACTCATTCCCACTTTCATACTGATTGGTTATCTTGCCTACTATGCCGGATTGACCAAGGCTCTTTTTGAAGCTGCCAAAAGATGGGTTGGCTGGGTTCCAGGAGGATTGGCGGTTTCCACGGTTTTCGCCACGGCTGGATTTGCAGCGGTATCCGGTGCATCCGTTGCCACTTCGGCAGTCTTTGCCCGTATCGCCATTCCGGAAATGACCGCCATTGGATACGACAAACGCTTTGCAGCAGGGGTGGTAGCAGCTGCCGGGACACTCGCCTCTCTAATTCCACCTTCGGCAATACTTGTCATTTATGCCATCATCGTGGAACAGGATGTCGGTGCATTGTTGTTGGCAGGATTTCTTCCAGGTGCTTTTTCTGCGGTGGTTTATGGATTCCTGATCGTTGGCATGGCTATTAGCGTAAAAAACTTTGGACCACCGGTAAGCGGATTTACATGGAGTGAAAGGTTCCGTTCACTTCCGCCGGTATTTCCGATTTTTTTCGTTATTTCGATCATCATTTTGTTCATTTACAATCCTTTCGGTGGCGATGCCTGGGGAACACCAACCGAAGGTGGTGCACTCGGAGCCTTTGTTGTATTCATTATGGCCGTCTACCGAGGAATGCGGTGGCCTCAGCTCAAAAGTGCACTCATGGAAACGGCCAAACTTTCTGTCATGATTTTCACGATTATCTGGGGTGTATTGATCTTTGTCCGTTTTCTGGGATTTGCCGACCTCCCTGGTGTTTTTTCGGATTGGATTACCTCCCTGGACCAAAGTCCATTGCTTACACTTGTCCTGATCCTTTTGGCCTATGCCGTACTTGGCATGTTCATGGATGCAATTGGAATGCTTATTTTGACCCTCCCGGTAGTCTTTCCAGCTGTCATAGCCCTGAATGGCGGTGTCGATGTAACGGCTGCCGATAGTACCTTTGGCATGACTGCCATCGGTTGTGGAATCTGGTTTGGCATCATTGTCGTGAAAATGGCCGAACTTTGCCTGATCACGCCACCGATTGGACTTAACTGTTTTGTGGTGGCCGGTGTCCGTCCGGAACTCTCGGTCCAGGATGTCTTCAAGGGCGTTGCACCCTTTTTCATAGCCGATGCGCTGACCATTACAGGTCTTGTACTCTTTCCAGCAATCGTTTTGTACCTGCCCAATTTGTTACTTGGCGGATAGGGCATATGTGCATGTCGTTTGGAGATAATTTGGCTTGCTCAGACATATGCCAAAACCAGCATACGGGTTTTTTCCGGCAAATCTTCCTTTTGTAGCTCGGCTGAACAATTGCTGGCGAAATCAACCATATCCTCAGGGAAATACTTCAGACATTCGGTAATGAAATACATGTTCTTTGGTTTGAAGCACAAGGTTCTGAAGTGCATTGGAATGACCAGCTTGGGCTTGGTAATCCCGACAATTCGTGACAATTCATCAAGCGATATGACCGGAAAACCACCGGCATGGCTCAACAGGATGTCAATATCCATGAAGAAATCCATTTGATCGTCCGAAAAATCATTACCCATGTCCCCCATATGCCCAATTGATATGCCATCAACGCTGAATTTGTACATGGCATTCTGATCAGGATGGCCACTTGGATGGAGACTATGCTCCATGGCTTCTATAGTGTCGAATGTAATTCCATGGGATACGAATGATCCCCCCAGCAGAGAAACCTCCAGGGCATCAATGACCGTCGCATTTGTTTTTTTCGGTACGAGATGATCATTGTCATGGAAATCATCATTGCTACTTGACTTGATCACTATGTCCGCTTGTGAAGCAAAGGGTTTGAAACCTGCCTTGTCAGGGTCGTAAGGGTCAGTATAGATTATAGTACCCTCAGTGCTTACAATCTCGAAACAGGCTTGACCATACCAGGTAATTTTCATTTTGAAACCTACTCATATCCCTGTAAATCGATTACATGAAAATTTCAAACCAATATTGTCATTCGATCCTAAGGTTGCAACCGAATAATTACACCATGTGGCAACTAATAATTTATTGATCCGCAATTTGTAACAATTCAACCATCCAAAGTGGTAAATTCGCTGAACGGAGTTTATTAAACTCCTGTAGACCAATCCTTTTCTTGATCGTTGTAACCATTTCGGTTGTAACATTGTTTTTCCCAATATACCACAGTGCAGATATTGCAATACCGGCTGGTTCACATGAAAATTGAAGGAGTCGTGGATTGGAAGTATGAATCATCTTTACAGTTAATTTTCCAATTCGGTATGTACGACTTGATGCACTGGTATAATAAACAGGGATTAACGGAACTTGGGTGCTGAGGCCAAGTTTATTGGCTGCTTCACCCCCGTGAACCTGAATTCTCTCGCCATTACTTTGTGCCTTTTTTTGAATGATTTCAGTGATTCCAGGGAGAACATTACCGATATAGGAATTCTTTTTGGGGCGAACGAAAATACCTCTGGAAAGACGAATGATTTTCCCTTCTTGTGTAAGACGTGATAACACTTTGTCAATTGCACCACGAGAACCGCAAGGCATCAATTCAAATGTTGTAAATGGTTGACCCTTGGGAATTTGGTTAATTTTCAATTGAATGGTTTTTGAAATAATCATTGGAACACCTATTTTGTCAGAAAATATAGTAGTTTTTCTACTTTTTCAATGGGTTTGGTGCAATTTATTTTCCCTTCATCCCATGGTCATGGAAGTTTTTCATTTCTGTAATCCAATCTTCTGACAAGTAGAAGTTTGATATTTCTTACAATCCTCTCTGCATGACAACTAGACAAATAATGTTTGCTATGATAAATGTTTTATATTACCAATCAGCTAAAAATAATATTCAATCGGTTGCTTGGAAAATTTAGATCCGGTAAACCGGATAAAGCAGTTGTCCAGCCCTAAGGCTGGATTGGTACAGACAAGAGGAAGAGCAGTTCTCATGGCAGCAATAGTAGTGGATACCCCTGTGGTATCACAATATCGTCCAGAAAAAATAAAAGAAAAGATTTCCAACAAATCCGTGTTTTCGACGGTCAGGGACATTACCTCACCGCATGTACAGATTCCCCAATCCATCAAGGCCAATACTCGATTGAAATCAGATGGCTTGGTCCTGATGAGAAAACTTCCCTCCGATGTTTTCCCCATTGTTTTCTTTGATCCGCAATATCGAGGGGTTCTCGATCGACTGAAATATGGCAATGAGGGCAATGCAAGAACAAAAGCGAGATCTCAACTTCAGCAAATGTCGGAGGAGACCATCATATCCTTCATCAATGAAATAGATCGAATACTGGCACCAAGTGGCCATATGTTTCTGTGGTTGGACAAGTTTCATTTTTGCTCGGGTTTTCAGGACTGGATCAATGATACCTCACTTGATGTTGTCGATTTTCTTACCTGGAACAAGGGCAGGATCGGCCTGGGCTACAGAACCAGAAGAATGAGCGAATACCTGATTGTTGCCCAAAAACATCCAAATCGGGCCAAGGGTATCTGGAAACTCAGAAACATCCCTGATGTTTGGGAGGAAAAGGTACCCCGGAAAGGTGTACATATTCACAAAAAACCCGTCAAGCTGCAAGAAAACCTGATCAGGGCCGTATCCGACCCGGATGATTATATCGTGGATCCTGCTGCAGGCAGTTTTTCCGTGCTGGAGGCATGTGAGGGAACCGGCAGAAATTTTATCGGTTGTGATATTGAAGGTTGACGAGTTCAACCACCATTTGAAAGCCTTCACAATTAATCGTATCTGACTTGCAAGGACTGTAAGCATGCCTTCCAAAGGTATATCCGGAAACAATTTGCCTCATGGCGGAATCATTCTTGTCAATCAATTGGTTCAGGAAAATGTAACTCGAGTATTTTCGGTACCTGGGGAGAGTTTCCTGAATGTCCTTGACGGGTTGCATGATTCTTCAATCCAGAATATTGTTTGTCGCAATGAGGGTGGTGCCTGCTTCATGGCTGAAGCCTTTGGCAAAATAACCGGTCAACCTGGTGTTGCATTTGTTACACGAGGTCCGGGATCTTCCAATGCATCGGGAGGAATACACACGGCCAAGCAGGATTCAACACCAATGGTGTTATTCATTGGACAGGTCAAATCGATCCATCGAGGGAAGGAAGCCTTTCAGGAAATAGATTACACAAAATTTTTCGGCAGCCAGTGCAAATGGGTTCATGAAATCAGGAGTGCGAATGAGATTCCCGAGGTTGTTGCAAAGGCCTTTGCCATTGCCAAAGAAGGCCGACCAGGTCCTGTGGTCATCTCACTTCCTGAAGATATACTGGATCAAAGTTCTGATGTTGAAACCCAAAATTCCTTCCAACCCCGCAACTCCAAACCTGATCGAGATCATGTCAAGCAATTGATCACATATCTTGAAGTCTCTACCCGACCACTGATTGTAGCAGGTGGATCCGTTTGGTCACAGAGATGTAACGATTTACTGGAAGATCTGTCCACCAATACCGGCATACCGGTTGCAACCACCTTTCGCAGGCAGGACAGGATAAATAATCGGCATCCCAATTATGCGGGTGACTTAACGGTTGGAGCAAATCCAAAACTTGTAGAAATCGTGGAGGAAACTGATCTGTTGTTATTGTTGGGAACCAGATTTGGAGATATTCCCTCACAAGGTTACAGCATTCCTTCCCGACACAACGGTCGGAGAAAAATAGTCCATGTATTCCCGTCAAGTGAGGAATTAGGTAAAAACCTGCCCACTGACCTCGGTATTTACTCCAAACCCGAAGACCTCCTTGCAGAATTGTCCAACTTGCAAATTGAAATGAAGGCAGAATTGTCCGACTGGACTCAAAAATGCCGATCCTCATACAAGGAATGGATTACAGTCAGGGATGTACCTGGAAAAGTCAAATTCCCCGAAATCATAGCGTGGCTTTCGACCAATTTGCCAGAGGAGACAATTGTTACCAATGGCGCCGGGAATTACGCAGCCTTTTTACACCGTTTTTATCAACCCAAGAGATTTGGAACTCAGATAGGCTCAACATCCGGAAGCATGGGATACGGATTGCCTGCAGCCATTTCGGCCAAGTTGGAATTTCCAGATCATACAGTGGTGTGTTTGGCCGGGGACGGGTGTTTGCAAATGACCATCAACGAAATGTCTACGATTTCCCAGTATGGCATCAAATTGATAGTGCTGGTAGCCAATAATGGCTTGTTTGGAACAATCCGAATGCATCAGGAGCGACACTTTCCCTTCCGGGTTTCCGGAACCAATTTATTCAACCCTGATTACCGATTGTTGGCCAAGGCTTATGGCTGGCATGGCGAATTGGTGACCGAAACCACACAATTCCCGGATGCTTTTGAACGCTCCCTGAAGGCAGACAAGCCTTCACTCATTGAACTTAAACTGGACCCGGAGGCAATTTCACCAAGTGAAACCATTTCAAGCTTGCGGAGTTGATGATTTCACGATCAAAAAAATTGAGGATTACATTATGATGACATTGAGAATTTTTGCCGCTTTCCTACTGATTTCCTTTGTACCAATTGCCGGGAAATCATCCATTGTACCCTGCGGTGGCACTTTTGAAGAATTTATTGAAACCGTAAAACAGGAAGCACTGGACCGGGGTACGGACCAGGACACAATAGATGGCTTTCTGGCAAGTGTGGAACATGATCCTGATGTCATCAGAAGGGACAGATCACAGGGGATATTCAAAAAGTCCTTCGTCGAATTTTCAAAACTCGTGATGACCAACCACCGTATCGTCAAGGGCAGTGAATTTGAGGAAAAACATGGTGCAATTCTGGATGCAGTAAAAGAGAGGTATGGTGTCCCAAGGGGTGTATTGCTTTCCTTTCTGGCACTTGAAACCGACTATGGGGTTGTTCAGGGTGATCACAATACCTTGAATTCCATAGCTACACTTTCGCATGATTGTCGTCGACCGGAACTTTTCCAACCGCATTTGTTTGCAGCCCTCGAATTATACAAGCTGGATAATTTTGACCCGGTGAATACAGTTGGAGCCTGGGCTGGCGAAATCGGCATGATCCAAATGCTTCCGGAAGATATTCTCAAATATGGAATTGATGCCGATGGTGATGGCAAGGTTAATCTCAAGGAGTCTGTTGCCGATGCCCTGATGACTGCAGGGAATGTATTGAATGTCACTGGATGGAAACCCAACCAGCCTTGGTTGGTAGAAGTCATAGTTCCAGAGCAACTTGACTGGCAATTGGCCCAACCAACCCATTTTCAGTCTCTTGACGAATGGAAGGAAATGGGCATTGTACCAAGGGATGGGAAATGGACGGATTTGACTTATGAAGCTGCTTTGTTACTTCCCCACGGGCGACTTGGACCCGCCTTTTTTGCTTTCCCCAATTACAGTGTTTATCTCGAATGGAACAAATCGTTTGTCTATTCAACAACCTCGGCCTTTTTTGCCACTCATCTATCCGGCAAACCCATCTATCTTGACGGTACCCCACCCCCACCACTTCCGGACGAGGATGTGATCAGATTGCAAACCATTCTGGCCAAACGTGGACATGACGTAGGGAAGGTCGATGGTATTGTGGGAGCAAGAACAAGGGCAGCCGTCCGGCAGGAACAGTTGAACTTTGGTTTGCCTGCAGATGCATGGCCAACCCAGGAACTACTTGAACTGCTTGAAAAAAGTTGAGATCAAAAAGAGGTGCACTAACTGCATTTGGTTAGAACCTGGACATAATCTGAAGCTGATACAAGGTCAATTACATCTGACTTTCCATCTTCATCACCATCGTGGGAGATAATTGCCCTAAGACCAACCTCCCACGAATTGGTCTCTTCGGTAGCCAAACCCCTTATGCCGACAAGGGAATGTCCCGAACTGATTGCAAATGCAGCCGGGGTTACAAAGATTTGCGGTTCGCTACCCCTATCCAGACAATCGGGTTTGGCAATTGTGGTATCTCCATCCATGCGGATCAATTCAGTATGATATATTCCCTTGGTCAGGTCCTGATCATTGAGTACTCCAGCTATAAATCTTTGACTCCGGGTATCACCCTCAACCATTAGTTGATCTCCCACAACAAGATCCTTTTCGATTTTGGCATCGCCAGTCATTTTTACCTCGGGACAATCAAGAGTGAGTTCATCAGTGGCGGTATTTGGGTTGTTTGATTGACAACCTATACCGTTTAGATTGTTTATGACAGAAAAAATATCTGGAATATTGTCACCATCAGAATCAACCGGGAGACCCATCTCCAATTGATAAAGATTTCGGATTGACCCGAAACTGTCATTGAAACCATCTCCATCCTTGTCAAAACTGTTGAATACAACTTCTGCGAACAATTCGTTGTTGGATTCACATTCTGCCCGTACAGAACCCAAGGTATTTATACATCTGTCCAGGTAAGTATTCGGTTCCATTTCCTTGTCGTTGTCTGTATCAGGATAACCGAATACGCCATTCCTTGAGAGTGCAATCAGTGAAACAAATTGCTTCTTCCCTGGATAGTGGGATAAATTCCTGTAGGGACTAATATCCATTTCCCAGACCCCATAAGGTCCTCTGGCAGTATTCTTGTCTTGAACATACCCTGCTGAAAATAATTTTGAAGCAACCACAGCAGGACTTCCCATGTGTGGCTCCACCTCCTTGCCTTCGGAAGATACCAGAATAGCTTCAAGTTCGTATTCCCCATTCGCCATTACCCCATCCAGAAGATGCTTCTCAACACTTCCATCATTATCAGGGTCAACATCTGCAATACTCAGTGTTGCTTGTGGGGATGTCGTGTCATTGCCATTTACTCCACGCAAAAACAAGGTGAATCTGTTCCCGAATGAATTTCTAAACGTTCCACTCTCAAGGACAGCATGAGGCAGGTAACCTGCTTCGTTGATCTTATCCATTCCTATAGACATCAGCAGTTGATTATTGGAAGAAGCCACCAAATCATCTCTCAACCGGTCGTATTCGAACCCGACATATTTCTGCACAGACCTGGTGATGAATGCCATTTCCTTACCCAATGAAATCGCTTTCTGCCTTTGATCATTCGAGGAAACCATAATATTGACGAGGCTGATAAACATACCGAACAGGGCAAGAGAGAGCGAAGCTTCAAACAAGGTCAAGCCCTTTTCCCGATGCTTCAATCCAATATCTTGATACTCGGGATTGGCAATCTTGTGCAATCGCTTAAAAATAGCCGTCATTCCAAACTGTCCAAAAGATAAAGCCCAGAATCAAGGGAAATACCACTACCAGAAAGGGAATTGATTTTTGTTCCATCTCAATGGGCATTCTGAGCGATCGGTTGTATCGAGACCAGGTCCAAAAACAACATAAAACGACAACCAGAATGGCATAAAACATGAGAGTTTTTTCTGTTCCGCCGAAGAGCACAATGGGTAAAAGTGCAGCCAATATATCCATTGGTGGAAATATGCCCATATTGTACCTGAGCTGGATTAACCAAAGGAAATGGGTCAGTCCCAACAGAACAAGTCCCAAGGTACCATTCACCATTATCTCACCAAAGGTTGGATTGGTACAGCTCCAACCGAGAATGCCCATACAAAAAGAAGTTGGGATTTGTAATTCCAGCGGAGCCCAATGTGTCCAGTAATCAAGCATTGCACCAGCAGTCAGCAACCCAAAAAACATGATCAGAACTAAATGTATTATTCCTGAATGGTATAAATCCCCGATAACCAACAGTCCAAATATTCCACCAACAGTACACCCCACCAATGTTATTGCGAACATCACAGGAAGGCTTACAATCTCAGATCCCTCCAGCCTTTTTGCCCCCAAAACAGCCAATCCGGATACGGCAATTGAGAAAAGAAGGATGGAAATCCCGGTGAGATACAGAGTGTCTGTCAAAGCTTTTCCCCTAGGATGAAAATACTCTCATCAATCATTTGTTTGGGCTGGGGTACAACAGTTTTACCTATCTGGATCGAATCTGTTCCCGTCACGGAAGACTTGCCCCAAAAGGAATCTGGTCTTTGGGCGTAGTCCCTTAACTCGTGCAAGCCAATAAAATTGCCATTTGTGACTTGATCGTGCTTCAGGTCATCAAGCCAAGTCAAAACATAACGGCCTTCCTTACCCTGAACAATTTCCGAGTACCATTTCAGCGGTGTTTTCTGGTGGATTTCACTTATTGAAAGCGGTCCAACAAAATTTCGGTTTTTTTCTCCATAGGCTACAGCTTCATTCTGAATTCCAACCAGAACATTGGCAACTATGCGGGTTTTGTAATTTTCTTCATCTTCCCTTTCCAAATCAGGAACAAGTTGCATGATGAACAGGGTTGCAAAAGACAGGGGAATAAATATCCACATGGTACAATCCCCAAACTAAATCGATGATTGCCAAGTTTCGGCGTATTCCTTGAGTTTGTTACCCATGGGACGAACCAGATTATATTGCAGTTTTCTTCTGGCAAGCTGATCCTGTTTCATGCCCAGATAATCTTCAAGGAGAGAACGGGAAGCTTGAAACACATTTTTTCTTAACAAGGGAATATTGCTTTGGATTTCAGCCCGAAAATGCGCATGCACACCTGCCGATTCTATAGATGAAACGGCATTGCCGGCATTATTGAGGGTGTACCAAAGTGTCCTGTCAATCAATTTCAGCCAGAGAAAGTTGACAGTCGGAAGAACCCCACCCTCCAATCTTGCCTTTCGAAGAATGGTAACCAAGGCAGTACTTTTCCAACCATGTATGAGTGATTTATTCTCCAGTTTCCTGCCTGCTTCCGAGTTGAAGGACTCCCTTATCTTTCCTTGCAGCCACCTATTCCTACCCAGCACCTGTTCAAACCTGTCCTTATCCGGATAATTGGCATCAAAGGTGGCATTCAGGAACAACAGAATCTCCCGACCCAATCCTTGTTGGAAGTCGTAGTGCAGAATCAGTGCTGTGACCAGCCCCTTTTCATAATTGTTCAAGGATTTGAAACCATTCCAGGTAGATCCCATTTTCTCTTCCAAAACCTCATTGATTCCGTCAATTGTGATATTCTGAAATAGTTCGTCAGCATTATTTTGATCAAAAGGAACAAGCTTGTTGGCTAGTTTTTCGGCTTTATCCTTGCTTGGTATCAATCCTTCACTAATTAACCACTCTTCTGGGCTGAGCGCAGGTTCCAAGTGATCGGATTTGTTTCCAGAATTTATGGTATTGATCAGATGCCCCACATTTTCAGTGGTGGTTGACCCGATTTGGAACCCGCTATTAAAAGCAGGTGATAAACGATCAAGAAATCCGACCTTTGTTCCCTTGATTGGCTGGGTTTCCCACAAACTGTCAAGTGAATGCCTACTTCTGAATATCAAATCCGGGCGTCTTCCAAAGGAAAGCCAAATAACCATGATTGTTGGCAACAAATAGATCATTAGGAAGGCCACACTGGCCTCCTGATGGATTTTCCACCATAATTCCAAGTCAACACCAAAATCAGTGAATGGATTCAGGTAAGGTTCAATATCAAGCAACGAGTCTGTAACAAAAGGTATTGAATTATCAATATCCCCATTGAAAGGAATTAAATCCGAAAACCACAAAACAATTTTTACATGGTACCAGGCGATCGTCGAGATAAATTCCATTGCCTTGTCCCTGGCTGAATGGATTAACGATCCGGTACCAAGAAACGCCATTAAAATCAAAATGGCTGTTCTGAGATACTCATCGCCATTGGACTGCTTTTCACTGTTCATTTTCACCACGATTTCTCAAAAAAACTTTTCTTGAATTTCATCTAACCCTGATTGGTGAAACCTCAAAGAAAAATAATGGAGGGGGTAAATGCACGTTCCGGCGGTAGCTAGGCAGGCTTCTTCCAGCTCCGGCAAGCATGCAGGTTTTTTTCATTTTCACTACCCTACCGAAGGCGGTTGGTATCAATCAGGGTTTCTGGTATTCCGGCGCTGAATTAATTTGTTAATATGGGGTTGTGTGTTGGTTTATTGTGATAAATTACATTCTTAGGGACATTGGTAACAACCGGGAGTTTTATTCTGGAAGATATTGAAGCCATTAATTCCATTCCCTGCTAGGGATTGTACTTGGACACCATATTCGGGGTAGAGTGTGATATAGGCAAGTCCCGGGGTTTAAACCCCAAGTTCATGCTTCAATACAGAAGGATTGGCAACAAGGCTCGCATGATCCAGAATCATGCTGTTGCGTCCATTTTCGATAATCACAACCCGTTTCGAGAGTTCAATAATCGCATCAAAACGCTGCTCTACCAATAAAATAGACACACCTTTCTGAACCAATTGTTTGGTAGTTGTACGAATGAGTTCCACCATGGAAGGTTGTAACCCTTCTGTGGGTTCATCCAGTATGAGTACTTTAGGATTAAGACAGAGTGCACGAGCCATTGCCAACATCTGTTGCTCGCCACCAGAAAGGGTAGAAGACACCTGGTTCAGACGCTCTTCCAATCGAGGAAAAAGTGAGAATATCCATTCCAAAGTCGATGATTCATCTCTTTGATTCATCAAGCCAATTTCCAGATTCTCACCTACAGTCAATTCTGAAAACAATCTTCGCCCTTGAGGAACAAGGGCTATGCCTTTTCTCGGTATCAGATGTGACGGGGATTTAATTAAAGATTCACCATCCAAATTTACCTCACCGGAAGAAATTGGAAGAAGCCCCATTATTGCTTTGCAAAGTGTTGTTTTTCCTGCACCATTTCGACCTGCCAAACAAACAATTTCCCCTTCCTTTACATCCAATGAAATTTCAAAAAGAACCTGCAAAGGTCCATAAGACACATTGATTTTCTTGATTTCAAGCATTAGGTCTTACCTAAATAGGCTAGTTGCACGGCTTCATTTGATCTGATTTCGCTTGGAGTTCCTTCAGCCAGTATTTGCCCAAAATTCATCACCGTAATATATTCAGCTGTAGCCATTACGATATCCATATTATGTTCAATTAACAGAACCGTTGTGTTGCCTGACATTGATTTCAGAATGGAACTAAAGGCCAAAATTTCACTTTCAGCCAAACCTTGAGTTGGTTCATCAAGTATAAATAGGGAAGGCTCTTGTCCCAAACCCATTGCAATTTCTAGAAGTCTCTGGTGGCCATAACTCAGCTCCCTAACTTCACTTGAAGAACGATTAAGAAGCCCAACTTTCGTGAGAATGTTACAAACTTGTTCCTCAACTTCTGTACGGTTGAACTGTCGGTTTCTTCGAACTGCCAACGCAACGTTTTCATGGACAGTGAGCCTGGAAAAAACTGATGTGATTTGAAATGTATAGGCAATACCCAGACAAATTCGTTTGTGGGTTGGTAAGTTGGTAATGTTTTGATCAGCAAAAAATATTTTCCCTTGTGAGGGAGCAATTCTTCCGCTTATCATCCCTACAAAAGTGGATTTGCCAGCTCCATTAGGCCCTATCAATGCTCTGATTTGTCCCTTGGGCAAATCAAAATCCACATCCTTAATGGCCTTAATACCCCCGAAGTTTTTTACTAAACCTTTGGTTGACAAGTGACTTATAGTAACCAAGGAGCCACCTTTCTTTTGATTTCACCAGCCAATCCTTGTGGAGCAAAAAGGGTCAGAAGAACAATGACCAATCCAACAATCAATAAATATGCGCTGGTAAAGCCACTGGATATATCAATCAAGTAAAAGGCAAAAACTGTGCCAATTAATGGACCAACCAATGTTCCAGCACCACCCAACAGGACCCATAGAAGGGGTAAAATTGAATAGTGAACTTCAGCGAACGCAGCCCCTGCATAACCAAAAATGAGTGTGTAGGTTGCTCCTCCCAAGCCTGAAATTACCCCGGAAATGATTATTGCTAGAAATTTATGTTTCCAAACATCATAACCAAGCATTTCTGCTCTTTGTTCATTTTCCCTAATGGCTACAAAACACTTTCCAGTCCTGGTCCTTACAAAAAGGGTTAGACTCAAGAGCACCAGCGCAAACAGAAATAATGATGCAAAATACTTGTTTGTCGGGTCAACGAAATTTAGTCCGAAGAGGGTTCTGCCTTGGGGAGAAATGACAAAACCTTCATCACCTCCGGTGTACTCACTAAAAAGCAAAACAACCAGATAAAACACCTGAGAAAACATCAAGGTTACAATCATAAAGGCTACACCTTTGGTTCGCAGGGTCAATATGCCAATTCCCATTGAAAACAAAAGCGATACTAACAGTGAAAAAACCAAACCCTCCAATGCAGTAAAATTCCATAGCTCCACAGATAGGCCGTAACCATACATACCCGTGGCAAAAAACATCGCATGACCCAAGCTCAACATGCCTGTATATCCGAATAACAGATTGTACCCCATTGCAAAGATAGCGAGGATTAGAATACGTGCGATAATTCCGTCATGATAGTCTGAAACGAAGAAAAATAGCAAGGCAAGGAGCAAGACCACTCCTATATTCAGGATAAGATTCTTTTCTTTCACTGCTGGTTTTTTCCAAACAATCCATTGGGTCTGAATATCAATACAAAAACGACCAATAAAGTCGCAACGATTTTTGCTAGAGTTGGTGAAAAAAAGACAGATATCAGCCCATCACTCATTCCTATCAGGATTGCAGCAAAAATCGTCCCTGGAATACTGCCAAGCCCTCCTACTATAACAACTATAAATGATAACAAAAGTGGTTCACCTCCCATGAGATAATGCGCTTGGCGAATTGGAACAATTAGTATGGCCCCTAGAGCGGCCAAGCCCCCACCAATACCAAAAACAATTGCATAGATCCTTGACACAGGAATGCCAAAGGCAAGAGCCATTTCTCTGTCTTGCTGGGTGGCTCGAATTAGCAGGCCAAATTTGGTTCTTGTTAACAATCTTAGCAAAATCCATAGGAGAACAATCGCTGCAAAAATAACAGCTAGTTTATAGGTTGTTATTCCAAATCCCCAAGGCCAATAGATCTGGAAGCCTGTTTCTCCCATTTCTACCCAAGGAAGTGAAATACGGTGATTGAATGGGGGTTCGACAGGTCGTGCATCTGGACCATAGGTCATCAGAGTTGATTGTTGAATGAGATAAAGCAGCCCAATGGTTGCCACGATTGTTCTTTCCGGGTCATAATTCAATTTCTTCAGAATTATCCTATCTGCCAATGTAGCTAATGAGCCCACTGCAATAGGCACCAATAGCAGAGAAACAATAAAGCCAGCAGCTGGATTTAAACCAAGGTTCCATGAAATAAACCAGGTAAATACTGCCCCGAGCATGAAAAATTCTCCGTGAGCAACATTTACAACCCGCATTAGACCAAAAACCACACTTAAACCCACAGCGGTTAATGCTATAACAGCCGAAGTTAGCGCGCCTTCGAAAAGGGCGATGATCAAATATGGACCGAATTCCATTTCGGGAAGGAATTCAGCAAAAAACGATTAGAAAGACTGTTCTGTGTAGTCAACCTCGTCAGGATAAAAGGTGTCCTGAATAGATGTTGCATGGGCAAGATTAAGACGACCATCCTCTACTTTCGTAATATATTGTTTCCCGAAAACCTGATGAGTTTTTCCATTGAATATTTTTGGCCCTTGAGGATGTTCTATGGAGGCAGGTATATCGCTCATGCTTTCAACCGTCTCAATCAGTCTTACTCTGGAAGCTTGATCACTCGTGTAATCTGCCATGGACATAGCCTCTCTAAGTAAAAAGAGTGTTTCCCAACACCCAAACATATGGGCATAAGTTGAAACATCTCTGGAATCTGTCAATGAAGCACCATTTGCATCACAGCCTACTGATTCACGATAGGCTTGGTCGAAAGGCAGGACATCTCCCTGCGAGTATCTTGGCATTCCTTCCCAGAAATAGCTTCCATCAAGGAACTCCAGCCCTGGGCTAGTCATGTCGACAGCTTCCAGACTGTCAATAAAGCCAAAAAGTGTTGGCCCTCTGCCACCAAAAAACTCCCCTAATTCCTTGACGAAAGTTAGTACGGCTGGACCCACCATTACATGGTATAGAACTTCGGTATCTCGCGGTATTTTTGGAAAATACTTGGAAAATGATGTTTCTGTTGGGGGAATAGCAATTTTTTCCAAAATTTGGCCTCCATTTTTCTCCATAGCGGCCGAAAAATAATCGCGATGATCATGTCCAAAGGCAAAATCGGGATAGATCATGGTCACTTTTTTGCCCAAATTGGCACTAACAAAAGGAGCCATAGCCTCAACTTGACTCTTAACATCCGTAATGCATGGTTGTAATGTGTATCTATTCAGGATACCACTTGCTACATGATGTCCCTCTGAGACAACAAAATAGGGCACTTTAAGTTCACCAGCTCGAGGTGATGAACCGATAACCACGTGACTAAACAGAGTTCCAAAAACGACATCGCAACCATGTTGAACTGTTAGTTTTTCAACAACTTCAGCTCCTCTTTTAGGGTCGGTACCATCATCCTCTGCAACTAAATCTACTGGGCGACCCATAATTCCACCCTCACTGTTTATCTTTTCAACAGCTGCAATAGAGGTTCTTTCATACCATCTACCGTAGGCTGCACCAATTCCAGTTCGATGGACTTGAAATCCAATTTTAATTGGCTCCGAGGATTGGGCTTGCAAATACCAGGTTGGTAAAGCACTTGCGGCAATTGCAGTTCCACCTAACGCTCCAACAGCTTTTAAAGCAGATCTCCTCGAAACCCCTGGTTTAATAAGTGTAGTCGTCTTCATAATTTTCTCCCTTAATTTTGAATATGTTTCTCAACTTGAATACTTTACAACAATAACAATTATTTCATTAAGTGTTAGTAGATTTTTGGGTAATTATACCAAAACAACTAATACCAAATCCAGCTCAAAATGACTCATGGCGGTACAATATTGCGGTGTCATCATCAACCCTAGGAACAGCACCATTGGTTACCAAATAAAAAGGTGTAATCGAAGCTGTTTCTCCTAAATTTGAAGTATAATCGGGAAATGTCCATTGATGGTTACTTTCTGGAAAATGGTATTATTTACCTATCTAGTCATTTTGTTCTATTTCCCCTTGAATTGGGCTTCTAAACAATAACAATCGGGGTATCAATGGAATAACCGAACACACCCTTGAGCGAACCACACGGGAGGATGAGGCGGCTTAAAACATACTGTGTGTGGGTATTTTCTACAAAAAGGCTAATTTGGTATATAAGCACCAGTATTTGAACGTATTGTTAAATTATTATACTCCTCTTGGTGAGGAAAGTAACCAAAGGCTTAAGGTCGTGTATAAAACCATTAGTACTGATATGGGAATTTGGGCAAAAATAATTGCACTACTTCCTGGAAAAATTCTTGTGACCATCGCATGACATGTGACTACTGATAATACATGCCCCAATACAATGCATGCCCCTTGGATAAGCCAAATAACCCTGACTGTATAATAAGTATTGAAGAATCCTGTTGTTACAAAATGGGAATCCAAGCCAAAATAATTCGCACCTACTGAAAATGGGTCAGACAACCCGACAATAGCATACTGAATATTCACCAAAAAAGATGGGAAATAATGAGCCACATGGTAACCAAAGGCAATTGGAAAGAGTGAGAAAGCCAGTAAGGGGAAAACTTTGATTAGACTTGGTTTGGTTTCAATATCGACAAATTTCTTACTTAACGTGATGCCCAACCAGATACAGGTTGTAAATGCCACTATCAAAAGAGTTATAGCTCCACCAATTCCAAAGATAGTTGAAGAAATTACAGCAGATCTTCCCGGAAACTCCAATGGATTGACACCTATTGTTGATAACCACCAGAAAGTTTCATTCAAACCATCAAAACTACTTGTGGCAAGTGCAACTAAAACAAGTAAAGATTGAGACAAAGTAGGGGCTTGCCCAACAACAAGTCGTGAACAGGGAAAACAGAGCTTTAATTGATGATCCGATAAACAAATTGGTGAAATCCTGGCCAGAAAATGAAACAGAATGGTGAAGCATTCACCTCTCGCAAGCCAAACCTTTTCACCAAACAAGACTAAACCTAAAACCGTGTAAAGCCAATAACCACCTGCAAAATAGGCCAATCTGGCAGGTTGATCAGGAGCTGGGTCAGCCAACAAGAAAGCAACAAAGCAAAAATAGGCAACAGTTGCTGGTAAAACTCCTAGTTTTGATGGAAGGGATAATAACGGTACAGAAATGAAGGGTTGAATTAGAATTCGATAAAATCCTGTCCAAGGGTTTATGGATGACCAAATATTACCAACTAAACCTTGCAGAGTAAAAATTACCATCCACCAGATAGTCCAGACAAAAACTGGAAGCAGGTTGGTAAGGGGATTAGTAGTTCCAAATAATCCTGAATAGACTAGAAATCCAAATAACAGGGTAGACAAGAATGAGATGGTATTTTGCAACCTCTCTGGAAAATAAAATTTACAGAGCAGGACTGAAGATGAAACGAATCTGTCTGCTAAGTTTTCTGGGATAATGAACAGTAGAATTATAGTAAGAATAACTATGGCTACTCCTATTGTGGAGTAAACTTCAGTCGGTAAAAGCAGAACAAAGGTTTGCTCTGAGGCATGTGAAAAAGCTCTGATCGGCAAAAGAAGTATTACAAGTACTTGAAAGGCAAATTTAGTCATAAAGGGTAAATTCTTTGGCGAAAAGGTTGATGTTTCAAGTTGGTTTTCAAATTCTGCAAAACTCTCTTTTAAAAATTGACTACATCGGAATTACAATAACAATAATGGTCAATATATACTCCAACGTAATTCAAATATTCAGTGGAAAGTAAATGTTTACTTAATTAGTAGCAATTACCGTTAAAATGTAACTTTGCAGGTACTCCCATTCATCGATTTTCGGAATATGCAGGAATTTCATTGATTGCAACTGATCTACAAGCCCTTTCCTTTCTTGGAACAACCCAAGAACGGCCTTTGTGAACCTGATGATTGTTACCCATTTTTGATGGGATGTTTACGGTGAATCACTAAATCAGCATAACGAGGTCAAGATTTTTGTAATGCTGGTTTGAATAATCCAGGAATAGGCTTAAAACATCTTTGAATTAAATTCTTCTTCCCGTTAAATTCCTTGTCCTGAATTTATCGGGACTGCAGCAGATCAATTTTATAGTCAGATTTTATGGAAACTCATTCAACATTGCTGGAGCGCAGAACAAACCTGCTTGGACCTAATGTTCCAACCTTCTATGAAGATCCTGTTCATATTGTAAGAGGTAAAGGTGTTTGGCTCTGGGACAAGTCTGGAAAGAAATATCTGGATTGCTACAACAATGTTCCGCATGTGGGGCATTGTCATCCAAAGGTTGTAGAAGCCATTTATAATCAAAGCTCAACACTCAATACCCATACCAGATACTTGCACGAGGGTATTCTGGATTATGTTGATCATCTTACTTCCAAGTTCAGTGAAAAATTTACTTCTGCCATCATCGCGTGCAGTGGTTCGGAGGCCAATGATGTTGCATTGAGAATGGCTCAAGTCATTTCCGGAAACAAAGGGATACTTTGCACTGACAACACCTACCATGGCAATACCTCACTGGTAAGTCAAATCGGGTCAAGAACTGAACCCATAGGGGGTTATAGTAATATTATAAGCCAGATACCCAGCCCGATCGGAACTAAAACACGTTATGACAAAATTGATGAAAGCGAAAATGAAAAACTTGCCGGAATTGTGCAGGAAAAAATTGATGAGTTTCAGGCATCAGGAGTTGGGTTGGCCTGTCTGATCATTTGTCCCTTTTTTGCAAATGAAGGTTTTCCAACGCTTCGCAAGGGATTTCTGGAACCAATAATCGCCAAGGTCAGATCGGCTGGTGGACTTGTTATTGCCGATGAGGTACAGCCTGGTTTTGGCAGGGTTGGCAATAACTGGTGGGGACACCAGTCGATTGGCTTCGAACCGGACATAGTAACCCTAGGCAAGCCTATGGGTAACGGTTATCCGGTTGCTGCAATTGTTTCAAGCAATGAAAACATAGGGATTTTCCGAAAAAGGTTCAGTTATTTCAATACCTTCGGAGGAAATCCTGTAGCCATGACCGCAGCCCAGACAACCCTTAAGGTGATTGAAGAGGAAAACCTGGTTCAACATGCCTACACGGTTGGTCAAAGGGCCCTCGACAAACTCAATGATCTGGTAGCTAAATATGATTGCCTAGGTGTTGCCCGGGGATCAGGTTTGTTTTTCGGTGCAGAAGTATGTGACAGAGAAGGAAATCCCGATGCTCACCTGACCAAGCAAATAGTTAATTCAATGCGTGAAAAAGGTGTTTTGATCAATTCATTGGGCCGCCACAAATCCATCCTGAAGATCAGGCCTCCCCTGCCCATAGAAAATCAGGAGATTGATTTCCTGATCAATACCCTTGATGAAGTGTTGGATAGCCTTGCCAGAAATCACAATTGATACAGAAACTGCCATTGGAGCAGCTTCCGAAGCCATTTCAGAATACCCGGGCTATACAATCAACAACTTATTGAATGTAAGTGAAAATATTATTTTTGAAGTTGTTGAAAACCCTGGAAAAAAAGCCGTTCTACGTATTCATCGACCGAATTATCAGTCCAGTTTGGGAATTTTGTCTGAACTCAAGTGGATGGCCTTTCTTTTTGAGCAAGGAATACAAACTCCGGAACCAATAAAAAACAGGAGTGGTCAATATATTACGCCAACAACAAACAATCTTCAGGCAACCATGATCACTTGGATAGCAGGTGATTCCTTGCATGTATTACATGAAGAACACCCTGGGGATTCACCAGCAATAGATAAAATCTACTGCCGACTTGGAGAAGTGATTGCTGATATCCACAATGCAACAGATTCCTTTGAAATTCCTGCGGAATTTGAACGAAGCAGTTGGGATATCAAAGGATTTTTGGGTACTAACCCGCTTTGGGGAAGGTTTTGGGAAAATCCAGTGCTCACCAAGGTCGAAAAAAAATTCTTGCTGGATTTGAAATCCAAACTCATCACACGATTGGAACAATTTTTGGATGATGGGGCAGATTACGGCCTGATCCATGCTGATGTGATTGCAGAAAATGTACTTGTCGCCGATGGCTACCCGATCATTATTGATTATGATGACTCTGGATATGGTTTTCGAATGTATGATTTGGCTGTACCTCTTTATAGGTTTTATCCTTTTCCATCATACACGAGATTGGCTGGTTGGCTTAAAATTGGTTATCAGAAAAAACGTTTCCTCTCCGAAAATTCCTGGGATTTATTGAATGTTTTTGTCCTCTTGCGAAGGTTGGCCATGCTTGGTTGGGTTGTACCCCGTAAATCCCCGGAGGAAATTGCAACCAAAACAAGGGACAACTTACGGGTAATCGAAACCCTTGTTGAGGAAATTAATCTGGATTAGGAAATTGGCAAAATGCCAAAGGCGAATTCCTACCCGCTTTGCCAAGAATCCAATATTTTGTCTCTGCTATAGCGTTTTTGAAACTCTTCCCGAATATTGTTCCATCTGAACCTGACCGAATTCAAAACTATTTCCCGATCGAGTTCCTGAAACTCTTCGGTAACCGGAGAGGAGTTGGCCAGGGTTTCGGGACTGAGCGAAAAGGCATTCTCTCCAATGGCAGCATTCGCCCAAATGGTAATTTGACTTCTGTTCGTAAAACTATTCTTAGCCTGGGTCATGATTACCGGGGGGCAATTGTCATCAAGGGTTCTTGCCACACATTCATCAAAAATGAATTTTGCCTTGTTGGAAATTTCTTCATCAGCGAGATTGGAGTTGGTGACGATGTTTGAAATAGCATAAACCGTTAAATCGGAAACACAGGCAAAATACAATTCCCATTTTGCCTTATTCAGGGAAGGTGCAAAAAATTCATCCTTGAAAATGTCAACATATTGCCTGCCCATTCTTGTTTTTAAATATCCATACAGAGAAGTCTGGGCGACATAGGCTGCCCTTGAGTGGATAAATTCAATAAGTTTTTCGGTCCCTTCCAGCTCTGAATTATCCAATCGGGCATGGATAATTCGAATTAAATCACGGTAAAGGTCTAGAAAAAAGTTTTTCATACAATAGTTAAGGGGTTCAAAATTTGTGACCAGGTATTTAATAAGCCGTTTGCAATATCTGAAAATTTGGGTTAAAACCCAATTGGGTTTTTAACCTGAACCTTTGTTTTTAATTTGGCTCTCAGGAGTTTTAATTCAAGGAGGCTTTATGGCCGATAACACATCAAAATCACCTGCTGTTCAGCAGGCGAGAGAGGCGCATTGGTCCAGAACTCGCAATCTGACGATTGTAGTTTTGGCAATATGGGCTATTTTTGCGTTGATAGTTCATCTGTTTGCAGGTGGGCTCAACCAGATCTCGTTTATTGGTTTTCCGCTCGGGTATTACCTTGCTGTTCAAGGTTCCCTGGCTATTTTTGTAATTCTCATTTTCGTTCATAACAAAATGCAAGATCGCATTGATGACGAAGCTGGGTTAGAAGGTTAAGGGGGATAGAATAATGGCAGAAGATAAACCAAGAGATTTTATCAACAATCTACCTAAAATTTACGGAATGTACACTGGTGGTTTCATCGTGTTCATTATCATCATGGCCATACTGGAGCAGATGGGTGTAGGTGCTGATACTATCGGCATCCTTTTTGTTGCCTTTACCGTCTTCATTTATGCAGCTATCGGATGGCTCTCAAGAACCATGAACGTAGGTGCCTATTATGTGGCAGGGCGAGAAGTGCCTCCGGTATTCAATGGTATGGCAACCGCAGCCGACTGGATGTCGGGAGCGTCTTTTGTGGCCTTGGCCGGGGGAATTTACTTCGGTGGTCATGGCTATCTGGCCTTCGTTGTAGGTTGGACAGGAGGTTACGTTCTCGTCAACTCACTGATGGCACCTTACCTGCGGAAATTTGGTTGTTATACCGTACCTGACTTCATTGGAACCAGATACGGCGGTAACCTGGCCAGATTTGTAGCCGTCATCATTCTGTTTGTAGCATCATTTACCTATGTGACTGCACAGATCAATGCTTCAGGAACCATCGCTGCCCGAGCTCTTCACATTCCTTTCGAGTTTGGTGTTTGGTTTGGTTTGCTGGGTATTCTTCTCTGCTCAATGCTGGGTGGTATGAGAGCTGTTACCTGGACACAGGTCGCGCAATACATCGTTTTGATCATTGCCTATCTGGTACCTGTTATCTGGATGTCAAACGTCCAGGGCTTTGGTATCATACCCCACTTCGGCTATGGTGAAGCTGTTCAAAGAATTGCCGAACTGGAAGCCCAATGGAATGTCGGTATGGCTGCTACTGCTGATCCAGGCGTTGGCGGGGTCAGGGTTTTGACAACCCTGCACAATGATCCGGCTGGCGGAATGGCAAGTTGGAAGTTCTTCACCCTGGCACTCTGTATGATGACAGGTACTGCATCGCTTCCACACATTCTGATGAGATATTTTACCACTCCATCAGTGCGTGATGCCAGAAAATCAGTTTCCTGGTCGCTGTTCTTCATTTTCCTTCTCTACTTCACTGCACCCGCTTTGGCTACACTGACCAAATTGCAGATTCTTGATCCGAATCTTGCAACTGGCATCATAGGTGACTCCATTGCCGAGGTTCAGAGTCTTGCATGGGTCCAGAACTGGGCTGATGTCGGATTCCTTGCAGTAGCTGATGGTAATGGAGATGGCATTCTACAGGTCAATGAATTCTTCATGCGACCTGACATCGTCGTGTTGGCCACTCCAGAGATCGCAGGGCTTCCCTATGTTATTTCCGGATTGGTTGCAGCCGGTGGTATGGCGGCAGCAATGTCAACCGCCGACGGTCTGCTCCTGGCTATTGCCAACGCACTCAGCCATGACCTTTACTACAAGATCATCGATCCGAATGCCGACACAAGAAAGCGTTTGATCGTTGCTCGTGTTCTCTTGATCGGTATCGGTATTCTAGCTGCTCTTGTTGCCAGTTTGCGTTTGACAGGTATTTTGGGTGCTGTGGCCTGGGCCTTTGACTTTGCGGCTTCAGGACTGTTCTTTCCGCTTGTACTTGGTGTCTGGTGGAAACGAGCCAACAGAGCTGGTGCAGTCGCCGGCATGATCTGTGGCTTCCTTGCCGGTTCGCTTTATCTGTATTACATCAGGTTTGCAGGTGGTGCCGAATGGTTTGGTATCGACCATCTGAGGTTTGCTATCATCGGTATGCCCGTCAGTCTGGTTGCAATGGTTGTAGTAAGCTTGGCTACCGAGCCACCGCCCAAGGAAATTCAGGATATGGTTGACGAGGTTCGTGACCCAACCGGTCGTGCAATCCTCGATAAAACCCACTAAACTGAATTTTACAGAAAATCATTTTGGGCAGGATGCTTATCCTGCCCAATTTATATTGGATGAGATATGACCGGTACTCTAGGTGCATTTCCAGCCTGGGTTTTAATTTTTGATTATATAATGGGAATGATCATGTGGACCTTGATTGGTCGCTTTGGCATGAACCTGTTCCTTCCCCTAGACAGTCCTTTTTTCTTCATGAAGGCTTTTGTAAAGCTGACCGACCCCATCCTCAAAGTATTCAAACCCGTTACCCCCTCATTCCTGATCCCACCAATGGTTCCATTATTTGTTGCCTGGTTTTTCTTCATGATCAGATTTTATCTGATGCCCTGGCTTCTGGGATATTCGGTAATGGGGATGCTCTCCTTTCCTTTGGAAAGCGAGATTGCAGCCGGGATTTACCAGATTTTTGGATAATCTGCCTGCAATATACAGTTCTGTTCCCTATTTTGTGGTTTATCTCAGGCCTTGGTGTAATTCGACGGGCCGAATTCCTATATCAAAGTAAAACAGGAATGATGTATGAACGAAGCAGTTGAATCAAAGGAATTACAAGCCAGAAAAAGCGGGATGCGAATCCTGCGCAGGGTTACACCCTTCCTTTGGCCAAAGAATAACCCAGCCTTTCGTTTGCGTATCGTGCTGGCACTCCTTGCTCTGCTGACAGCGGAACTGATCACCGTAGGAATACCTTTTATTTACAAAGGTGCCGTTGATTCCTTAACCAGTGGTGAGGCGATTGATATTGCGGGAGTAGTTGCCATCGGGGCTGTAACCTTAACCATTGCTTATGGTGTAACCCGGGTAATGAGTGTCTTGTTTCATCAACTTCGGGATGTCATCTTCGCCAAGGTTGGTCAAAGGGCATTAAGAACGATTGCCCTGGAAACGTTCAAGCATATTCATAATCTTTCGCTCCGATATCACATCACCCGCAAGACGGGCGGACTCTCCAGAATAGTCGAAAGAGGTGTCAAGGGGGTGGATTGGCTGCTCCGTTTCGTTTTATTTTCAATCGGACCATTGCTCTTACAGCTGTTGATGGTGTGTACGGTTTTGTGGATAGTTTTGGGATTTTGGTACTTTGCCACCATTCTGATAGCAATATCCCTTTATGTTGTGTTTACGTTCAAGGTAACCGAATGGCGAGTGCAGATTCGCAAGGAAATGAACAAGCAGGATACCGACGCCAACCAGAAAGCCATTGATAGTCTGTTGAATTATGAAACAGTCAAGTATTTCGGTGCCGAGGAACGAGAAGCACAGAGATATGACAGTTCAATGGAGAAATTCGAAACCGCTTCCCTGAAAACAACATATTCCCTAGCGGCCCTCAACCTTGGCCAATCCGTAATCATTACGACGGGAACCGTAATCGTCATGCTGATGGCTGCCATCGGGGTCAAGAATGGAGAATTGTCAGTTGGCGATTTCGTATTGGTCAACTCCTATATGATCCAGGTGGCCATGCCCTTGAACTGGCTAGGAACGGTTTATCGAGAAATAAGGCAAGCCCTTGTTGACATGGGTGAAATGTTTGATCTCCTCGATGCCCCCTATGAGGTCTCCGACCGTCCTGATGCGAAGCCCTTGGAGGTAAGGGGTGGCAAGATTGAATTCCAGAATGTTTCCTTTTCCTACTATGCCAATCGCTCAATTTTGAAAGGGGTGAACCTGACCATCAATCCGGGTGAGACAGTGGCAATTGTCGGTCCTTCGGGGTCAGGCAAATCCACGATAGGAAGACTATTGTTCCGTTTCTATGACGTAACCGAGGGGGCGCTGAAAATTGACAATCAGGACATTAGATATGTAACCCAGAGTAGTTTGCACAAGCAGATTGGTATCGTACCCCAAGATACAGTCCTCTTTAACGAAACCATATTTTATAACATTGCCTACGGACTTCCCGATCCCAATCCTAGGCAAGTCGAGGAAGCTGCGCGATCAGCCAGATTGCATGATTTCATTGCAGAATTGCCAGAGGGTTATGAAACCCAAGTGGGTGAAAGGGGTTTGAAACTGTCAGGTGGAGAGAAACAGAGGGTCGGAATTGCACGTACCCTGCTGAAGAACCCGCCGATAATCCTGTTGGATGAAGCAACCTCTTCCCTTGATACAGAAACTGAAAAGGAAATCCAAGACAGTTTCAATGAAATGTCTTTTGGTCGAACGGTTATCGCCATAGCCCACAGACTCTCCACCATTGTTCATTCTGACAAGATCATTGTTCTTGAACAGGGTGAAATTGTTGAACAGGGTACCCATGAAGAATTGTTGGAACTTTATGGCAAATACCATGCCATGTGGCACCGACAATTGGCTGGTGAGGAGGATCAGGAGGAGGAATTAAGGGCCTGAGGATTTTCAAGCCCTGATTTCAAATCTCCACACAAGTTTGTCCAACGGATGAAAACTTAACAACCCAAACAGGTGAATACTTGTACAGGTCAGATTATCCCGACTTCCAGCCTGTCAAGTAGTTTGGCCAGCATTTGGTCACACCTTGAAATCTGTTCACGGGCGATAAATTCGTCAGCCTTGTGTCCCTGTTCCATTGATCCCGGACCGCAAACGACAGTGGGAACCCCTAACCTATCCTGAAACAACCCTCCTTCCGTACCGAAAGCAACCTTGAAGGTATCATTCGTTCCTGTCAGGGATTTAACAAAATCCACCACCGGAGCCTGCTCAGGAGTTGTCAAACCCGGATAGCCGGATATTTGTTCGATTGCAATGCTTGCTTCCGAAAAATGTTCCCTATAAGATTCTGCAATCTTATCTGCTTCCTCCTGCAATTCCTCAAGGATGAACGATGGGTTATCCTCCGGCAAGTGCCTCATCTCGAAATCCACCGAGCTTATTGCTGGGACGATATTCAGGGCTACGCCCCCTTCAATTTTGGCCGTGTGGATAGTAGTATAGGGAATTTCATAACTATCGTCCTGCTTTCCAGAGTTTGCAAGATCTTGCTGCTTTACCCTCAGTCTATCAATAAAATCACAAGCCAGATGCAATGCATTCAGGGCCTTTGGTGCCAACGCGGAATGACCACCTCTGCCATGACAATTGGCCCGTAGAAATACCTTGCCCTTGTGCCCATTTGCCACTTTCAGCATGGTTGGTTCCCCCACGATGCAAAAAAGGGGTTTTATGGTGGAACCCGCCATCATATCCAGCAATCTTCGAACACCTATACATCCAACTTCTTCATCATAGGAAATTGCCAACCACAGGGGAGTATGTAAGGATCTGTCCCTGGCCTTCATGATGGTCGCAAGGGCGCAGGCAATAAACGCTTTCATGTCCGTAGTACCACGACCGTAGAGTCTATCCTGAGTGGATGTCAATTCAAAAGGGGGAACTGACCAGTCCTGTTCTTCAACCGGCACCACATCGGAATGACCCGATAGTAGGACTCCCGGCAGTTCTGGTGGTCCGACCTTGATAAGCAGGTTGGTTTTTGTTCTGTCCTGATTGTAGACCCTAGTTGTTTTTATGTCTTTTGTGCCAAGGAGCTGTTCCACATACTCTATCAGTTCCAGATTTGAATCCTTGCTGACTGTAGGGAACCCTACCAACTTCTCCAATATCTCAGTACTGTCCATTATTTCTACGGATGAGAGAAAAAGCCATCCTTCAATCAATTCTCAAGATCAAATTCGAGGGGTCGAACAATATAAAACATTTCGGAATTCCTCAATTCCTCCAATACGTCCTCTCCAGCGGGTGTATCGAGTGAGAGCAATGCAATAGCATCTTCATTTGCTGCCGATCGTCCTAGGTGGAAACTGGCTATATTCACGTTGTGCTTACCCAGAATCGTACCCATACCACCAATTATTCCCGGCCTGTCCTTATTGGTCGAATAAAGCATGTATCGGGAAATGTCGGCATCCATGTAAATGCCCTTGATCTGGATAATTCTGGGCTTGCCATCGGAGAAGACCGTACCGACAATTGACCGTGACATGCTCTCGGTTTCAACGGTCAGTTTCAGATAGGACTCGAACACACCTGATTTTGTCTGGCTTGTGTTGGAAATCACCAGACCCAATTCCTTGGCACACTCTTCGGCGGACACCATGTTGACTTCTGGATTGTTTACTTTAAGTAAACCGGCAATCGCAACCGAAGAAAGTGCCCTGGTATTCATTTCTGCAATATTGCCGTCGAACAGAACTTCCAGACGTGTAATCGGGTCATCCGTCATCTGACCGACAAAGGCTCCCAAATGATTGGCCAGATGAATCCAGGGCTTCATACGTTTTGCTTCCTTGGCCGAAATCGAAGGCATGTTCAGAGAGTTGTTTACCGCACCGTTAACCAGATAATCCGACATCTGTTCGGCAATTTGAAGGGCAACTTTCTCCTGCGCCTCTGATGTTGAAGCACCCAAATGAGGGGTCGCAACGACGTTCGGAAATTCCAATAGGGGATTTCCTACTGGTGGTTCAACTTCGAAGACATCTAATGCTGCTGCAGAAACCCTTCCATCCTGCAAGGCATCATGAAGTGCTTTTTCATCAATTATACCTCCTCTGGCACAGTTAATGATTCCGACTCCCTGTCTGGTTTTTTGCAAAGCCCTGGCATCAATCAGATTGCGGGTTTTATCCGTCAGGGGTACGTGCAGGGTTATAAAATCGGATTTACCCAACAAGACATCCAATTCCACCTTTTCCACACCGATTTTTTGTGCTCTGTCCTCGGTAAGGTATGGGTCGTAGCCAACAACTCTCATGTCAAGCCCCAAAGCCCTTCTGCAAACTCCGGCACCGATATTGCCGCATCCAATTACACCAAGGGTTTTACCTATCAACTCACTACCCATAAATCTTGACTTTTCCCATCGACCCATTTTGGTTGAGGAACTTGCTTCAGGGATTTGCCGGGCGATGGAAAAAAGCATGGCAATGGCATGTTCGGCCGTTGTTTCAGAATTGCCATGGGGTGTATTCATAACAACCACACCCAATCTTGTGGCTTCCCTGACATCGATGTTATCCACACCAATGCCAGCACGGCCTATGACCTTCAGATTTTCTGCCTTGGAGAGTAACTCCGATGTCACCTTGGTAGCCGACCTTACAGCCAAACCATCATACTTGTGTATTACCGAATGCAACTCATCGATATTCTTCCCCAAACCAGGCTGATAATCAACATCAACTCCCCTTTCCTCAAAAATCTTGAGGGAAACCTCGGAAAGCTTGTCGGATACTAGGACTCTGGGTTTTTGGTTCATGATTTCATTCCTGCTAACTAACCTTGTTCAAGTAATCCTATCTCTGTCTCGAAAGCCCATTTGAGCCAGGGCATCAACAGTTCAAGATCCTCTTTTTCAACTGTTGCCCCACACCAAATTCTCAAACCGGGAGGAGCCTTTTTATAATTCTTTATATCAAAAGCGACTTCCTCATTCTCAAGTCTTGCGACAACCCTTTTGGAAAAATTAGTCATGTTTTCGGTATTGAGCAGGTGATGAGTGAATTTGAGACATACACTTGTCGTTGATCTGATTTCTGGTGAGGATGGTAAATAATCCAGCCAATCGTTTTCTGCCACAAATCTTTCAATGACCTCGGCGTTGGCTTTGGTCTTGGCCACCAATCCTCGCAAACCTCCTTGGGATTTACCCCATGACAGGGAATACAGAAAATCCTCTACACAAAGCATGGAGGGAGTGTTTATAGTTGCTCCCTCAAAAATTCCCTCGATGAGTTTGCCATCCTTGGTCATTCTGAAGATCTTGGGCAAGGGCCATTCCGGTTGCCAGGATTCCAACCTGTCAACAGCCCTTGGAGACAGAATGATCATCCCATGCCCTGCTTCACCCCCCATTACCTTTTGCCAGGAGAACGTTGTTACATCCAACTTTTTCCATGGCAAATCCATGGCAAAAACAGCCGAAGTTGCATCGCAAAGTGTTAATCCACCTCTTGATTCAGGTATAAAGTCACCGTTGGGCACACAAACCCCGCTGGTAGTACCATTCCAAGTAAAAACAACATCATTGTCGAAATTTACCTTAGACAAATCCGGCATCTGACCAAAATCGGCAATATGCTTGTTGGAGGGAATTTCCAGTTGCTCTAGAACATCCGTTTTCCAATCCAGCCCAAATGCCTCCCAAGCAATCAGTTCAACCGGACGGCTGCCGAACAGAGACCACATGGCCATCTCCACAGCACCAGTATCGGATGCTGGTACTATACCCACCCTATAGTCATCGGGTATTTCCAGAACTTCCTTTGTTGTCTGGATTAATGTGGATAACCTTTCTTTTCCCGATTGGGATCTGTGAGACCTGCCAAGGAGTGCTTCCTGCAGAATATCCAAGGTCCAATCGGGAGGTTTTTTGCAGGGACCCGATGAAAAATTGGGACAGCTGGGTTTATATACTGGTCTGGTGGGTATCATTTCTTTCTTTCAATCAGATACAAGTGCCTGAGGGAGGTAAAAGCGTTAGACAATGCTTAGACATTTGAATATACAACCAACATAAAATCTAGGATAGGTGAGTGAAGTATATAATTTCCCTTATTGCCAACCCCAATAGGGCAAATCTTGAATTGTCCCAAGTCAGGGAATTGGTTTCCAAATGGGCTGGGCAGGATATCAGATACCTCAGTGAGGGTATTGCGGCTGAATTCTTGGTGGACTCATTTCCTTCCGATTTTGACATTACCTGGTCTACCCTTAATGATTTAGGTATAGATCTGGTAATACAACCCAACGGCATCCGGAAAAAGAAACTTTTGGTGGCTGACATGGACTCCACCATTATCGAGCAAGAGTGTCTGGATGAATTGGCAGACATATCGGGAAATGGGAACCAGGTCAAGGAGATCACCAAAAGAGCGATGAACGGCGAATTGCCTTTTGAAGATGCCTTGAGGGAAAGGGTAGCGCTTTTAAGGAACGAAAGTGCCGATTTGCTTGACCAGACCTGGCATACCCGCATCACGTTCACTCCCGGCGCAAGAGAACTAGTTGGTACCATGCGTACAAATGGTGCATACTGTGCCCTGGTTTCGGGTGGTTTTACCCATTTTACCGAGAGGGTTTCTGCTGCTCTCGGTTTTCACGAAACCCATGCCAACTCACTGATAATTCAAAACAATGTACTGACCGGCGATGTAGGTTTACCCATTCTGGGCAAGTCAACCAAATTGAATGTACTGACCAGGTTAGTCAACAGACTTGGTCTGCAATTTGCCGATGCTCTTGCCGTAGGAGATGGTGCAAATGATCTGGATATGCTTCTTGCTTCAGGTATGGGAGTAGCCTTCAGGTCTTATCCCATCGTTGCCAGACAAAGCAAGATAAGGATAAACCACGGTGATCTGACTTCACTCCTTTTCATGCAGGGTTTTAGTCAGAAAGACCTTGTGTCTTATTCGGAAAATAGTTGATGGAATGGTTTTCCATCAGGGTTTCGAAAAGAACCTTTTCATGCACGAACTGTCGGAATGTCCTTCCAACGTGTTGTGTAACTTGGACTAAGAAACTCCCGGGACATCATCCACGGGCGTTCGATCCCACTGGATGCAATACGCACCGTTTCTGGCCCGTAGCGTTGATTCATGCAGTCTAGCATCCTCATCAACTCCCCAGTGGTTTTGCGAGGGGTTATCTCAAACAAAGGGGTTATCCTTTGTTGTTCAGTGGACAGGTCGGTCAGCAAAACGCCTGCTTTCTGATAAGCATACCCTTCTTTCCAAATGGTATCCAAACATCTTGTGGCAGCCTTGACCAAGGACAGATTGTCATTGCACGGGTTTCGAAAAGTCCAGGATGCATTGTTTACATAGCGTGGACCCTTTGAAAATGGTGATGTTCGAATGAATAACTGGATGGTTCCTGCGTAAACCCCCTTGGCTCTGGCTTTCTCAGCTACTCTGGACGCATAGGTTGCTACGGCTTCCTGAAGTTGATGTTTGGTTGTAACCTTTCCCTTGAAACCCCGTGAAACCATCAGATGCTGTGGGTCAGGCGACAATTCTTCAATCTCTATGCAGGATTCTCCACGAAGTTCCCGTACAGTCCTTTCCAAAACGACACTGAACTTCTTTCTGGCAGTCATGCAGTCAAGTTCAGCAAGATCTTGAGCTGTCCCAATACCCATCAGGCGTAAACGTAGTGACAGGCGACGACCAACTCCCCAGACATTCTCAATCTCTATCTGATCAAGGGGATAGGGAGGTTCCATGATATGAACATTATTTGAACCCCGTGATTTTTTGCCAAGATGATTAGCCAATTTTGCCAGGGTTTTTGTTTGTGCAACACCAACCGAAACGGGAATAGATGTCCATTGCCTGACAGTTCGGGCAATTTTCTGACTGAAGGCCGGCAAATCCTGAATACCATGCAGGTCCAGAAAAGCCTCATCAATGCTGTAAACCTCAACTCTTGGTACCAGATCCTCCAGACATTCCATGACCCTCTGTGAAAGATCGCCATAAAGGGCATAATTGCTGCTCCGGACAATCACCCCATCCCGCTGCAGTTGCTTCCTGAGCTTGAAATACGAGTCCCCCAATTTGTAACCGAGTTCCTTCACTTCATCCGACCGGGCAATGAGACACGCATCATTATTGGACAGTACCGCTATGGGAGTCTTTCTCCAATCCGGTCGGAAGACTCGCTCACAACTGGCATAAAAATTGTTGCAATCAACCAGGGCAAACATTAGAAACTGCTCCCGAACTTCTGAATGCTGGCAGTAATGACACCACGTATTTCAGTGTCCTTCGTTACCTTGATTGCCGAATAGTCCGGATTTTCGGGCCGCAGGGTCCATGTCTTCCTGACCTTGACCAATCGTTTCACGGTAAACTCATTATCAACAATGGCAAGAACGATCATGCCGCTTTGCGGTTCGATACTTGAATCGACAACCAGGATTGAACCATCCAATATACCGGCATCCTTCATGCTGTCGCCCTGTACTCTAACTAAGAAGGTGGCGGCTGGTCGCTGCACAAGAAATTCATTCAAGTCCAGAACGGTTTCAAGATAATCATTTGCCGGCGAAGGAAAACCAGCTTCAACCGGAGATGCATAAAGTGGTAGGTCAGCTTGTGCCCGCTTCGCAACATGACCAATATCCAACTCCGGCAATTCTTTCACAACACCTCCAACGACCCGAAGCCATCTCCTCGGGAACTTGCATTAAAATTTATTGGCAATACAATTCTACCACAAGTCTGGTGATGAACAAACTCCAAATCAAAAAAGGCAATACACTGTTGTGCTCACTCCAATTTTTTTAAGTTCGTATAAAAATCAGCCGTAGAACAATGAGAGACATTTAAAACCAGTCCCAGAACCAGACTTCCTAATAGATGGTTTAAAAACATTAATAATATAGGGAACTGCTTTTACAGCACAGTAATGCTCGACAAAATGATGTTAATCACTATCTTATACCCTGTCGGGAGTGCGTCAAATTGCATGGTGAGGCTGGGGCCTCGCCCGACGTCTTATTAAAGACTGAACTAGATCAGTTACTCTTTGGAAGGTATACAACGCCATATCCTTTGATATCAGTCCGAAAAATTCCCCTGATATGTTATCCAGCGATCACCTTCTTGCGAATTGATGATTCCAACCTAAGCCTTGAATGGGGTAATTTGGGAAGGCCAGAATGAGGATGAAAGCCTTTTTTCAGAAAATGGCCTGTTATCTGTAAGCCATCAAGTATTTCTTCTGGTTTTTTAACCTTTCCCGACAACATGCATTGGGGCAAGGGAAACAGTTTTGAAGCCCATTCTCCTGCTCCCTCCCCGCTTACGGCACAACCTGACTTAGGAGAAATGTATACTAGGTTTTTTTCTGAATTGGTAACAGCACATTTCTTCAAATCAAGACCAAACCCTATTTCCTTCAGTAATAGGATTTCCCATTCAAGGTAATCAATTAACCAGTTTTGGGTAGAATTTATCTTATCCAGAAGATGAACCGTTTCTGTATATAGGTTTCTGTGCGGATCAAATTGAGGCAGGAGACTGTCAAGCAAGGTACAGATGGAGTTAAGGGCATTCAGGGCTATTGGTCCAGAAAACACAATCTCTGTTCGCTGTTTCTCCAGTTCAACCTTGAAAGTCCCCAATAATTCATGGAGACGGGCACGCCATACAATGGATAATTGATTACCCTCTGTAAGAATTGAGGCCATTTTCTTAGACTTGGCGTTCCATATCATTCCCGACCTTTTGCCATGATGTTTGGTCATGACGCTTGCAATGGCAGCATGTTCGCCATACGGTTTGGCTGAAAGAAAAAAACCTGTGTCGTGCCAATCCATTTGAAAACAACTCAATTCGTGATTTTAACAGGTTGATTCTTCAAACAATATCAACCTAGGGCTGACCCAAGCCCATTTCCCTCAGCCTTTTTTCATCATCCATCCATTTCTTGCGGACAGTTACACGCAGAAAGAGGTGAACTTTTTGGCCCAGCAACTTGGAAATATCCTTTCTGGAATCAATGCCAACCTGTTTGATACAGGATCCCGAAGCTCCAATGACCATCGCCTTATGCCCATCTCTGGCAACGACTATGTTCTGATCAATCCTGACTTCATTGTTTTTCATTTCCTTCCATTGATCAGTCTCAACACTCAAATTGTACGGTATTTCCTGATGCAAACGCAGCAGGAGCTTTTCACGGGTAATGTCACAGGCCAAGCTTTGAACGGACTGTGAGGAAATCTGATCTGGGGGAAAAAGCCACGGTCCCTTGGGAAGATTGTCCGAATACCATTCGATCAGGTCCTCTATTCCATCACCTTTTTTGGCCGAAATCAAAAACACCTTGGCAAAGTTCATTCGGTTTGATAAAGCATCCACCAACTTGAGTAACTCACCTGGATTAACCAGATCAATCTTGTTGACAATCAGAATGATTTTTGCCCGATCTTTCTCAAGTTGCTTCAACCTTTTGATGATACCTTCATTCTCTTCCAACTTGCCCCACTTTGGCTGGACCATAAGGGAGATAATATCTGCATATTTGATACTTCCCCAGGCAGACTTGACCATTGCCTGATCCAACTTGGTCTTGGGGTTGAAGATACCTGGTGTATCAACAAAGGCAATTTGGGTACCTTCCCTGTTCTGTATACCGATCAGGTTTGTACGAGTGGTTTGGGCTTTATGGGTAACAATTGCCAATTTGGTTCCCACCAATCGGTTAAGCAGGGTGGATTTCCCGACATTGGGCTCGCCCATCAGGGCAACATAGCCAAAATTGGTGTTAATCACTGGCTTCTTTCCATTTGTCCAATATGATCTGGGCGGCTTTTCTCTCAGCTTCCTTCTTGGTCATACCTTCTGAAACCGCCTTCTCACCCGATGAAAGACTGACCTCTACCTGGAATTCCGGTGCATGACTAGGACCTTCCTTCTTCAATACCCGGTACGTTGGTATATCCTTGCCCATTATCTGCAGGCGTTCCTGAAGTTCGCTCTTTGGATCAATGGCATCAGTTACTTCAAAAGACATATGGGGTTGCCAGAGTTTCAGCACCAGTTTCCTAGCTTCCTCCAATCCACCATCATGATATACGGCGCCAATCACTGCCTCAATTGCACCGCCGAGCACAGATGTCCTTGTGCGGGTACCGGAATGTCTGGCGTCATGTCCGAGAATCAAATATTTCCCAAGATCAATGGATTTGGCAATTTCCGAACATGTTTTTCTGGATACCACCTTGTTGAGTCTGATGGCCAGTTCACCAACCCCTGCTGCGGGATATTTAGTAAACATGTAATCCACGATAATTAGAGCCAAAACCCTGTCACCATGAAATTCCAGCCTCTCGTTATTGGCCGTTTCATCATGTAGATGTGAGCTGTGAATCAAGGCGTTCTTCAGCAATAGTTTATTCTTGAAAACATACCCCAGTCTTTGTTCCAGCCGGGAAAATGCCTTGTTGCTGTTCACCTTATAGCCTTGAGAAATCTGTCACTCCGCCAGGTCCAGAAGAAAAAGAGGGAAGAACCCGCTGAGGAAAAGACGACCAAATTCGCTCTTCCAACCAGATTTTCGAAGGGTACGTAACCCACCCCCCTTCGTTCCTGAGGGACTCGGCTATCCAGACTGTTGTCCCGATTGTCACCCATGAAAAAGAAATGTCCCTCTGGTACTTTGTAAACCAACTCGGTACCGGAGGTCGCTGTAGGTCCGATTTCTAGGGTGGTATAGACTCTCCCGTCAGAATTGGTCTCCTCAAACCGACTTTTCTTGCAAGCACTATCGGCAATCGGCTGATTGCTGCAGCGGGGCAAGGCTCTTGCCCCTCCCTGTGGTACAAATGGCTCCTCAAAATCCTCGATTTGCTCCCTGGGAAATTCAAACCAACTGTTTCGGTCAGGATTTTCTCTTGTCTTAATTGCAACCGAATCACCAACAATCCTTATCTCATCACCAGGCAAACCAATTAACCGTTTGATGTAATCTTCCTTTCTGGTGGGATGCCGGAACACGACAACATCACCTCTTTTGGGCTCCTTTCCCAAAATCCTGCCCTCGAAGGGACACATTGCCCAAGGACATGAATATTGTGAATAACCGTAAGCCATCTTGTTCACGAAAAGAAAATCACCCACCAGCAGGTTATCTTTCATTGAACCCGAGGGAATGAAAAATGGTTGAAAGAAAATGGTTCTGAACAGACCGGCTATCAGAAGAGCCAGAATCAGGGTGATAATGTTTTCTTTTATTGTGTCTATCATAACTTTGTCTAAGGAGAAGGCTCAGGTTAAATCTTTTTCAAAACAAAAATCGTTGAGGTCGTGTTTAGTTTCTCTAAATGGGGTCCGGTACTTCTGGATACCAGATCACAAACTCCCGTATCTATACTTTCTTCAATTGCTCCAGCAAAAGCAGGATCCTTGAGTGTGTGTTCATTGAGCGAAAACACGAACAGGGTACCCGGCGAAATGGCACCCAATAATTCCTTGAGCAGTTCGACAGGTGCAGCACCGGAACCAATTACGCCTATTGCCGAAATCATGGAATATGTGGAGATATTTTCAGGAAGAGGCTTTTCAATAGTTCCCAGATACACATTGTTATAAATATTCCTGAACCGGGCCATTTCGAGCATGGCGGGATTAATGTCGGTACCGTCAATATTGGTAAATCCCGCCTTTTGAAGGGCCAGCCCCGAGTATCCGGTACCACAACCCATATCAAGAATCGACAGGTTTCGATCAGTGGTCACATTTGCCAAATCACTCGCACATCTCTCCGGTGTCCTGTACCCATTCTTGTTCATGTCTTGTTCATAAGATTCTGCCCATTCCGTATACAGGTCGAAAATATCCCGATCCGTCTCCAACTCGTATACCTTGGATAAAAAGTCTTCCTTGGCCATAATTTTTTCCCCTCGCTACTTGTACATTAGGGTTTTATTTTTTGTTGCCCGATGTTGCAAGAGTAGGTTCACCACACTTTCTTGCCTGAATAACAACCTTGGCTATGGCCCAAGGGTAATCATCGGACATGGTCAGAAATATTTCTGACTCCCAGCCCTGGGGGATAAGTTCATCCAACCGTACCTTGGCTTTGCCATGGATCTTCATAGTCGGAAAACCGTTTTTTAGATTCCGAACCTCCAAATCCCGCCATCTGACCCCTTGCCTCATTCCGGTACCCAAGGCTTTTGAGCACGCTTCCTTGGCAGCCCATCTTTTGGCCAATACTCCCGTCTGGTTGGGAAATCGCTGAGCAAATTGTCTTTCATGAGCTGTAAATATCCTTTCCAGAAATCGATCACCATGACGGGAAAGTACTCCTTCCAAACGTGATATATTCACGATATCAATGCCGATACCAACAATCACCGGGTACCTATGCCCATTGTCATGCCAAATTGGTTCTCATTGGCCATTTCTGGCTTCATCCATGGTCTGGCGCATGGCTTGTACTGCCTCCTTCAAGCCGGAAAAAATGGCTTCGCCAATCAGAAAATGCCCAATGTTGAGTTCCCTGATTATTCCGATGGATGCTATTTCCCTAACGGATTGAAAGGTCAAACCGTGTCCTGCATGAACCTCCAGTCCAAATTCATGGGCCACTTGAGCTGCCTTCTTGATTTTATCCAGTTCCCTTGATATGGCCTGATCAAGACCATCGTGTTGAGCTTCACAATAGGGTCCCGTGTGTATTTCGACAACCTGGGCACCGACTTCGGCTGCAGCCCTGATTTGTTTGAGGTCTGTTCCCACAAACAATGAAATCCTACAACCGGTATTTTGCAATGGCTTGATATACTCGCCCAAGGTTTCCTTTTGTCCGAATACATCCAAACCCGCTTCGGTTGTCCGTTCCTGGCGTCGTTCGGGAACGAGGCAAATGGCATGGGGCTTGTGCTTCAGGGCAATCTGCTGCATTTCTCCTGTTGCTGCCATCTCTAGATTGAGAGGAACTTTTAAGGTTTCCTTTAACCTTGCAATATCACGGTCCCTAATATGCCTTCGGTCTTCCCTGAGATGGGCAGTAATGCCATCGGCTCCAGCCTCCTCTGCAAGTATGGCAGCATCTACCGGATCGGGATGATCACTTCCCCGTGCATTTCTTACTGTAGCAACATGGTCAATATTTACACCAAGACGCAAATAGTCGGACATAACCATAAATTCTCCAAAACAATCCTATGCTGATATTGATAGGTTAAATCAAATTGCTGTTTCAAGGGTCTGATCAGGGTATTCAGAAGAAATTGAGGTTGCCTGATATCTTGAAATGCTCCTCACACATTGCTTGGACCCGACAAAACCGATCAAATCATAAAGGTGCTTGAGATGATTGACCTCAACCTCCAACAGAAAATGGAAGCTTTCCAGGCTCCTCGATTCTACTACGACATTACGGATATTTGCATGCATCGTACCGATTGCCGTACAAACCTCACCCAAAGCTCCCGGCCGGTTTGACATGACGATATCCAGTTTTGCGGGATGGTCTATACCATAGGGTCCGGGGTGCCATTCAAGATCAATCCACCTATCGTACAGTTTATTCTCTTCCAGTATCTGGCAATCAAACACATGAACCGTAACGGTATTGTCATCATTTTGGAATCCGATAATTCGATCTCCGGGAAGAGGGTAACAGCAGGTTGCCATCTCGGGAAGGGTGTCCTTGTCTATTCCCAGAATCAATTGTTCGGGTCTTTCATTGGTTGATGCTGATAGTGATGTGTCAGGATAAAGCACGACCAACACATCCCTGGAATTGATTTCCAGATTCCCAATTCTTCTGAGAAGTTCATCACCACTCTTGATTTTGAGTATTTCTGCTGCTGTCCGCACCGCTTTTTCGGAAAATACCTTCCCATTGTCCTCCAGATAATGACGAAGGGTATTTCTGCCGTACTGAATGGCCTCATCGATCTTCAGTTCGGCTTCAAGTTCCTCAATATACCGTTGGCTTTTCTTGGTTGAGGCACAGAGTTTCTTTTTTTCATCAATGTAATTGTCGGGAGCCGTTATGATGTTGATAACCTGGCCATTACCTACCTGATTGTCCAGTTGAACTACTTCACCATCAATGGTGGCGCTGATGGCCCTGTTGCCCAGATCCCTGTTCAGCTCATAGGCGTAATCCAGTATTGTTGCATTCTTGGAAAGCCAGACAACCTCAAAGGAGGGTGTATAACAGAACACACTACGGGCGTTGATCTCCTCCCTGAGGTGATCCAAAAAGTCCAGCTTGTCAGAACTTTCCGTCAAAACATTGTCCAGTTTCTGTTTCCAAACCGATGAATTGGCCATGTAGGGGTTGGCCATTTGAACCCCCTCCTTGTACTGCCAATGATTGGCAATGCCTGTCTCTGCAACCTCATGCATCAACCTTGTTCTGATCTGAAACTCAACACGGTGTTCCGTATCATAGGCCACTGTTGTATGGACCGACCGATAACCGTTCGGCTTGGGATGACTGATGTAATCCTTGAACCTGTTGGGCAGGGCTTGCCATTTATTGTGAATGGCACCAAGGGCAACATAGACATCATCCTCGATTCTGGTAATTATCCTGATACCATAAAGATCTAAAATGGAAGATATTTTCTTACGCCCTGTTCTCATTTTTCGCCAAACGGAATAGGGCAATTTTTCCCTGCTTTCGATTCTGACTCCCGTCAAACCCTTTTGGAGTAACATTCGTTCCAGTTGCTTGGTGATTTGATCCATCAAGGGTTCCGCCGAAACATTTTTTTGTTCAGCCGTCCACCTCAATTCCTCAATATATTTCACAACCGATTGACGGGCTCTTGGATACAGGATTTCAAAGGCCAGGTCCTCTAATTCATCATGCCAAGCCCTCAATCCCAGAAGTTCGGCAATCGGGGCATAAAATTCCATGGTTTCCTTGGCCTTGAAACGCTGTTTGGCTGGAGAAAGATGTTCAATAGTCTGAAGGTTGTGAAGGCGGTCGGCAAGCTTTACCAGGATAACCCGATCATCCTTGGCCACAGCCACTATGAGTTTTTGAACATTGGCAGCCTGTTTTTGTACGGTCGGATCCAGGTTTAACTCGGTTATTTTGGTTACACCATCTACGATACCGGCTATTTCATGCCCGAATTTCTTCTGAATGCTTTTATATACGACCCCTTCGGTATCCTCTATCGAATCATGCAGCAAGGCCGCAATTATAATGTCTGAATGGAGCTGTTTGTCAGCAAGAATATTGGCTACTGCAACCAGGTGTGTGAAATAGGGTTCACCAGATTTCCTTTTCTGGTCCTTATGGCATTCAAAGGCGAAATAATAGGCTTCCCTGACCTTCTCGGTGTCAGGATGGGCCTCATAGGAGGATATTTTCGCTAATAATTCCTCTAGGACATTATCCCAGTCATACTCAATGGTATTGTCACCATTGGTAATTTTATTTTTCTCCGTCCTCGTCACTAAGACTGCCCATATCGTCTTCAAATGGGGTAAAGGAAAAATCCCTGGTTCCCTTTATGCCACCATAATCGGAGGAATCCAATCCCAATTGGAAGTTGAACTCCTCTTCATCAAGAGGGGGTGTTTCAGCATGTTTCTGGTGCTTGTATACAGCTCTTTGGTGAAGAGAATCTACCGGTTGTGTTCCCTCGGCGATTTCTCTCAGGGCAACAACCGTATGTTTGTCATTATCCAGTTCAACGGTTGGATAATCACCATTCGACAATTCCTTTGCCCTCTGGGCTGCCAGCATAACCAGCTTGAACCTGTTTGGTTCCTTTTCGATACAATCCTCTGTGGTGACACGAGCCATCTGGAAACTCCAAATTATTCCTTACTAACTTTGCCTCTGATATATGTGAAAAACCTTTGTTTTCAACCTACCCAAGGGCATGTCATTTATTTTTGTTAGAGTTAATACACGATCATGCAAGTCTTAGAAACAACTTTTCCAAAAAGATTGTTGCCCGGGTTGGCAAATATCGTTCCTGACAGTTTGAACCAATTTTGAAGTCTAAATAAGAGCCTGAAAAATTTTTTCTTTTATTTTGAAATATATCAACTAACCTATAAATAACCGTTTATACTGATATAGAGGTATACAAATCTGATGATTACACCTTCCGAAAAGCATGATCTGGATCTTTACCTGATTTCCCCGAGAGGGTTTTGTGCAGGTGTGGAGAGGGCGGTCGAAATAGTCGAACAATCCCTTGCCAAATGGGGGCCTCCCGTTTATGTCAGGCACGAAATCGTTCACAACAAGTTTGTTGTGGATACCCTTAGGGCAAAAGGTGTTGTCTTTGTGAAATCACTGGACGAGTGTCCTGATGATCGTCCGGTTGTTCTATCAGCCCATGGTGTGGCCCAATCGGTAATCAAGAAGGCAAAAAACCGCAATCTCAAGTTTTTTGATGCCATTTGTCCTCTGGTTTCAAAGGTACATGTTGAAATCCAGAGAAATCACAAGGAAGGATTACAGAATGTGATGATAGGTCATGCCGGTCACCCGGAAACCTTGGGAACCCTGGGACAATTGCAATCTGGTGAAATTCACCTCGTTGAAACGGTTGACGATGTTGCCAAGCTTGACCCGAGTAATCCTGACAAAATGGCTTATGTTACCCAGACGACCCTTTCAGTTGATGATATAGCTCCGATCATCGTTGCCCTCAAAGAAAGATTTCCAAATATCAAGGGGCCTCATAAGTCCGACATTTGTTATGCCACTACCAATCGTCAGGAAGCTGTAAAGAAGGCAGCTCCATTCATTGAATGTCTATTTGTCATAGGCAGCCCCAACTCCTCCAACACCAAGCGTCTGGTAGAAGTTGGTATTCAATCCGGTTGTGCCTTTTCCCTACTCATTTCAGGCCCCGATCAAATGGATTTGAATTTTATCAAGAGATTTAAAACCATCGGACTTACATCAGGTGCCAGTGCACCGGAAATTCTCGTTGAGCGATGCCAGGATTTTCTTAACAACCACTTCAATCTGAATTTTGTTTCACTTGAAACGATCAAGGAGGATGTAACCTTCAATTTGCCCAAGGAATTGCGAGCATAATCGTACCCTCGATCAAATTTCCCACCACCAATGACAAGAGCCCTGATTTCAGTCGAGTACCATGCAGGCAAGGGTATAGGTCACTGGTCAATTCTGATCAATCCACAATCCAATAATCCCATACAATCAACCAAGGAACTCACCGGGTCATTTGAAACTTCCTCTCTGCGAGAGGTTTATTTGTTGGCGGCCATTACAACCCTGTCCACATTACCTGAAGGAAATGAAGTGACTGTGGTATCCATTAACAGTTCGTATATTTTGGATGGTCTTGAAAGTAAGGCAAATAACCTGATTAATGAAAATTCGCTGCCTTTATTCGAAGACCAGAGTCGTATCAATCAACTTTGGAAAACCCTGTACTATTTGAATTCAAGGAGAAGCATTTCCTGGCAACTTTCAAATACCAAGTGTAGTGAAACCAAAAGAGAGGCTTTACCTAAGCCAAAGGGCATAACACCAAGCAACAACACTACATATACTGCCTATACAGATGGTTCCTGTCTTGGTAATCCAGGTAAAGGTGGTTGGGGTGTAGTTATAGAAGCCTGGTCTGATGGGCAATTGAAGCAGACCTACGAAATGTCAGGCTTTGAAGAACATACGACAAACAATCGCATGGAAATAACCAGTGCCATTAAAGCTCTGGAAAGTCTCCCTGAAAATTCCGAAATAACAATATATGCGGATAGCAAATACCTTATTGAAGGTATTACAAAATGGCTGAGCAAGTGGAAGTCCAATAACTGGAAATTGGCCTCTCGCAGACCAGTACAGAACAAGGAATTATGGCAAAAACTTGATGAGAATTCTTCAAGGCACTTTGTTAAATGGCAATGGGTCAAGGGGCACGATAAAAATGAAGGTAATAACCGGGCAGACAAATTGGCTACCACTGCCGCAAAAGGAAATCAGGATATTTGAAATACCCTCTCCGGAACATTCAGATAATCCTCGGATCAACCTCGATTTTTGTCCCCCTTTTGCAACAAAACAGCATTCCTTTATACTGAAACAACAATAATTAACCAATTTTTCAAAATTTGGATTTGAGCAGTAGTTGATGTTGATCAGGTCGTATTTCATCGGATGTTTTAGAATTCTTTGCTACCCGATTTTTCTTATGTTGGGATTGGCAATGATTATTTCTGCTTCAGATACCCAAGCAAACGAACACTATCTTCGTTTTGGCTTTGGACTGGATCATCCAGATACTTCCTTTTTTCATGACGAGTATTGTAATAGCAACCACCTACTTTACGGTTGTCAAGAAGGTAGAGATGGTGTTCGTCCAATACGTTCATTGGGAAACTTTGGAAATGTACCCGTAGTTGAATTTGGTATTGGATATCCAAGTGGCAGTACAAGATGGGAATTGTCGGTGGCATATCGGCCATCTTTCAGTTTTTCAGGTAATGCAACCTATAGATATAATATTGATCAGATTGCATCAGCTAAAAATATTTCGTCTTTGGCTGGCATGGTTGCAGGTTATATTGATTTAAATGAAATTGAATTATTACAGAATAGAAAAGCGATTCCCTTTGTTGGAGCTGGTTTGGGTATTGCACGTCACCGTATGAATGAATTTCAGATTAGATTTCCTAATACCACCACAACTATACCCGGAGCAGAAAAAACAAATCTGGCCTGGATGATAACCGCAGGGCTAGGTTTCCAACTTGACGAGAATCAAACACTTGATCTTTCCTGGCGATACACCGACTTGGGATCACTCCAAACAGGTGTAAATGGGTGGGTAATTAACAATTCAACAGGGGTTAGGACCAGTTTAACCCATATACCTACCGTTGCTGAACTAAAGGGGCATGGGATTCGATTATCCTTGAGAATTAAAATCTGAATTCTTGAGGAATTTCAATAAACTGAAGTTGAAAAGAAGATCATAGTGTTATTGCGGATATTGAAGGTGTTAAAAAGTAATTTAGGAACGTTAGTGGATAATGAATTTGAACCAAGAATTGAGAAGGATCGGGAAATAACCAAGAATACCATTCGATACCGTTCAAACAGATTCACTGCTGGTATGGTGATGCTGATAATTACCACGATCTTGGTTGTCCCACCCGTTGCCCAGTCTGATGAATTGATGGGGGAAAGAATTGCAGTCGTTTCAGCGTTTGCCCCAGAGCTCGAAATACTTAAATCTGAGATTGAAGACAGGTCAGTTCTCCACATAAACGGAATTGAGTTCACAACCGGAATACTAGAAGGGCAGTATGTCGTGCTTTTCCTGAGCGGCATCAGCATGGTGAACGCAGCCATGACCGTACAACTTGCCTTAGACCAATTCAACATTCGTAGCATCGTATTCTCAGGTATCGCCGGTGGAGTGGATCCACAATTCGACATTGGCGATGTCATCATAGCCGAACAATGGGGACAGTATCTAGAGATGGTCTATGCCCGCAAGGTCCAAGAAGACTGGGAGACCATACCTTTTTTTGAGTATCCGTATGGAAACTTCGGGATGATGTTCCCGAGATCTGTCACCGTGATTCGAGAGGGATTGGATGTGCCTGAAACAAGATTCTGGTTTCCTGCCGACAAAACACTGCTTGAAAGCGCTTATCAAGTGGCTGGAAGCGTAGTCCTTGAGCGATGTATTGATGGAGGCCTATGCCTACCTGAAACTCCGATGGTCTCAGTGGGAGGTTCCGGCGTTTCGGGTGGGGCTTTTATTGATAACGCCGAATTCCGCAAATACATTCACGAAACGTTTGGCGCACAGGTGCTCGACATGGAGAGTGCTGCCGTTGCACATGTGGCATGGGCTAACGATGTTCCGTTCCTTGCTGTCCGAAGTCTAGCAGACCTTGCCGGTGGCAGTGGCAAGGCCAACCAAATGGAAGTGTTCATCCAATTGGCAGCAGTCAACGCAGCCAAAGTTGTTAAGGCCCTCCTGAGGGAAATGTAATAGAATTGGTATATTATCGAATTCAGACAATCAGGACAGTTTTTCACCAATTTCCAATTTATATCCTCGCAGGAAATCCTCAACGTTCATAGGAGTCTTTCCCTGGCGTTGTATTAAAGTCGGTCTGATCGAACCCTTTACACAAGACAAGGTCATATCATGTTCCAGAACCTGACCAGGTTCGCCATCTTTGCCAATCAATTCACATTTCAGGATTTTTATTCGAACTCCCCTATGTTCAAACCAGGCTCCCGGTTGGTAGGATAATCCATGAATTTTATTATAGATTTCCTCAGCAGGTAAATTCCAATCAATTCTGGTTTCCCTCTTGTCAATTTTTTTGGCATAACTGATTCCTGCATGGCTTTGTTCGAATGGATTCATGGTCTCCAGATTGTCCATAACCCTACACAATAGGTCAGCACCCTTTATTGCTAGTTCATCCGACAATTCACTCGCTGTTATTCCCTGATCGATTTCCACTTCCTCCTTGAGGAAAATCGGTCCAGCATCTAGTTTCTCGGTAACCTTGATAATTGATACACCTGTTTTGGTATCACCCTCAATCAATGCCCTTTGTATTGGGGCTGCACCACGCCATCGCGGTAGAAGTGAAGGATGAATATTCAGAAAACCAAAACGGGGAATGGCAAGAAGCCTGCCAGGTAATATCAATCCGTAAGAAACCACAACGGCTGCATCCGGTTCCAAATTCTCAAACTGTCTGATTGAAGTTTCATTGTTAAAATCCAGGGGTGTAAACACCTTGAGACCATTCCTTTCGGCTACCTCATGTATTGGTGTTGGAGTGATTTTCTTTCCCCTGTTCGCAGTCCTTGGTGGTTGTGTATAAACGGCAATGATCTCGTAACCCCTTTGAAGCAATAATTCCAATGTAGGGAGGGCAAATTGAGAAGACCCCATCATCACAATTCGTTTGCTTTCATTCACGGTTCAAATTTCCAGATTTCTTAAATCAGTGATGTTTTCCCAAGTACTAAATCCGGGTAAAGTTGTAAGCGAATTAAGTTAGGGTTAAAAACTTCAGCTTCTTTGAAACTTTGGTCCACTTACTTGCCTTTCTGCCAATAACTTTTTCAGGTTATGAAGCAGTATATTTCTTTGCAAGATGGATACATGATCGATAAATAACTTGCCCTTCAAGTGATCGATTTCGTGCTGAACACATCGAGCTTCAAGTCCCTCGAAACTCTCTTTGACAATTTTTCCTACAAGATTTCTGTATCTGACACTACAATGAAAGGGTCTCTCAACATCAGCATATTGCTCGGGAAACGACAGACATCCCTCCTGTGCTATTTCAGTTTCCTCGGAAGAATCAATAATTGTCGGATTGATGAACACTCTGGCCTGTTCATCTTCATTACCACAATCCATGGTAAACATTTGAAGGCTGACACCGATTTGTGGAGCAGCCAATCCAATACCCCCTGCATCATACATAGTATCAAGCATATCTCGTGCCAAATGACGCGTTTCTCTAGTGATCTTGCTTATCAGCTTTGCTTCCTTCCTGAGGACAGGATTGGGGTAGTATAATATTCTTCTTACAGTCATTTCAGATCAACATTCTGATACCAGTCACTAATTCATTGGGCTAAAAATAGGTATCACCCCATATTATTTCCATTAGAATTATTTCCGTCAGAAATTAAATCAATTCTGGAAGGAATACTATTTCTGGTGGACAGTTTTCATTCCATGCAATAACTGCTACTTGTTTGCACAAATCAATAATGAATTTCTATTGGGAGAACCTTCTTGAATTTTGACGAAGTAATCGAACGCCGGAATACCCATAGTGCCAAGTGGGACTTGATTGACAAGATTTACGGAATTCCGAAAGATGACGGAATTGCAATGTGGGTTGCTGACATGGATTTCCGACCACCACAAGTAGCCTATGACGCAATCAATAAGATGCAGGAATACGGAATTTTCGGCTATTATGGTGACGAAGACTCATATAAGCAGGCCATAATCTGGTGGATGCAAAATCGCCATTCATGGAAGGTTGAACCTGATTGGATTTTCTCTACCCATGGGCTGGTTAACGGTACAGCACTTTGTATTGATGCCTTCTCATCTGTTGGTGATGGAGTCGTTCTATTCACACCCGTTTATCATGCTTTTTACAGGATAATCAAGGCCGCCGAACGAAAGGTTGTCGAATTTCCTTTGAAATTGGAAAACAATTCCTATCACTTCGATTTTGATAATTATGACCATCTTCTCAACGGAAATGAGAAAATTGCTTTGCTTTGTTCACCGCAAAATCCCGGAGGCAGGGTTTGGTCAATTGATGAATTACGTTCTGTAGCTGCGTTTTGTCGCAAGCATGACTTGATTTTGGTTTCTGATGAAATCCATCACGATCTTGTCTTCCCCGGACAAAATCACATCGTTGCACCCAACTCGATCCCCGAAGTTACCGATCGAATGGTCATGTTGACCGCAACCACAAAAACATTCAATATTGCGGGCTCCCATACCGGCAACGTGATTATTGAAGATGACTATCTACGTGGCAAGTTTCAAAAACGCATGAATGCTCTTGGCATTTCACCAAACTCTTTCGGGCTTTTTCTTGCCGAGGCCGTTTATTCCCCTGAGGGCGCAGAATGGGTGGACAGCTTGATGAATTATCTTGATGAAAATCGGCGGTTGTTTGATGCAGCCATTGCCACAATACCCGGTTTGACTTCCATGCCTCTTGAAGCCACATACCTGGCCTGGGTTGATTTCCGGGCACTGGGCCTTTCCAATCAGGAAATAACTGATCGCATCCATAAATCTGCCAAATTGGCAACCAACCTTGGTCAGACCTTTGGACTGGGGGGAGATGGCTTCCATCGTTTCAATCTGGCAACTCCCAGAACAATTCTCATGGAAGCCATCGAGAGACTAAAGACGGCTTTTGAAGACCTAGCATGACAATATACTGTACTTGTGCTGAAAATTCTGATGAAGTCCGAATTCGTGTTTTAATTGAATACCATTAAATTATTGCTAAATTTTTCAACCAAACGATTCACAAAGCGTGAACTGAATTACAAACATGAAACACTATTTGGATTTTGAAAAGCCCATTGCCGATCTGGATGTCCAGATTTCCGAATTGATGGCAACACCCGATTTTGACAAAAACGAGGGGCTCCAAGCCTCAAGGAAGCGGTTGTCCGACAGGGTCGACAAGCAGTTGAAGGAAATTTACAAGAAACTGACTCCCTGGCAAAAATGCCAGGTAGCCCGACACCCCGATCGACCCCACTACAAGGATTACGTCAATGCCCTGTTCACGGAATGCACCTTGTTGGCAGGTGACCGTAATTTTTCTGACGATCAGGCGGTTCTGGGTTATCTGGCTCGATTTGATGACAGGCCTGTCATAGTTATTGGTCAGGAAAAGGGTCATGATACCAAATCCAGACTGGTACACAACTTTGGTATGGCAAGACCCGAAGGGTACCGAAAAGCAATTCGATTGATGGAGATGGCTGACAAGTTCAAAATGCCGATAATCACCGTGGTGGATACACCAGGAGCCTATCCGGGACTCGGTGCTGAAGAGCGAGGTCAATCCGAAGCCATTGCCCGAACAATCGAAAAAAGTTTTGAAATCGGCGTACCTGTAATTTCGATAATCATTGGTGAAGGAGGTTCCGGTGGTGCGGTTGCACTTGCTACCGCCGATCGCAACCTGATGTTGGAAAATGCCATTTACTCGGTGATTAGTCCCGAAGGTTGTGCTTCAATACTCTGGAAAAATGCAGAAATGATGGGTTCGGCAGCCAATGCTCTCAAACTAACCGCGAACGATATGAAGAAATTCGGCGTTGTGGACAAGGTAGTGTCCGAACCGATCGGAGGAGCACACCGTGATCCCCAACAGATGTATAAATCACTTAGAACTGCCCTGAGGTCAACGCTTAAGGAAATCGGCCAGAAAAGACCCGATACCCTCCGCCGGGACAGAATTGAAAAATTCAAGAACATGGGGAATTTGGAAGAAAAGAAACCCTCGAAACGTCGAGTGAAAATACTCTAAAACTTCAACTTCCTCCCGCGACAAGCAGGCAGGCCCCCAATATCTTCCTAGTATCATCAAAAATAGGATATTTCTCACCCTTCCATCGGCTGAACAAACGATGGGGAATCTCTTGTTCACGTGCGAAACAGTCAAGGCATTGTCCGGTTTCTTCGGCAAATTTTTGCAATCTGGATGCTACATTTTGACGATATTGGTCCCAATGCAATGCTTCCATCCGTACATGGAACAGAGAACTTCGACCCCGTGGTTTGATCTCCAAATCCATATGGTCGAATGTACCAAGCTCTTTCCACCTGTTTACAAGTTTTTGGTAACTTCGGCAGGCCATCCTCCTGTAACCAAGTCGATTCAGAGTAAACGTGATATTTGACTGGCTGGTAAGAAATCTCAAATCCGTACTTTGAAAGAACATTCCCGCCAGGATACGGGCCATCAGGAAATTTAATGCCGCACTCACAAACCTGTCTTCCTCCAATCTCATATTACCCTTTTCCTGCAATCTCTCCCATCTCAGATCAGAGGGCTTCCACCCGCTTTTGATTGCAGCCTGTAATTCCTGATCGGGTTTAAATGCCAAGGTAGGCTGTCCTGACCTGTTCATTGTCATGAAGTTCCTCGGCAGGTCCTTCAAGAGCAATCTTGCCGTTCTCAAGTACATAGGCATAATTGGCCAGATTCAAAGCGAGTTCGGCATTTTGCTCAACGAGGAGTATGGTTACCCCGTTTTCTTTTATCTGTTCGATTATCTTTCTTATTTCATCTACGATAACGGGAGCAAGCCCCATTGAGGGCTCATCCATTAGCAACACTCTCGGCCTAGCCATCAGGGCCCGACCGATTGCCAACATTTGCTGTTCGCCCCCAGACAGTGTCTTGGCATTTTTTGTTCGTCTGCTTTTGAGAATGGGGAACTGTGAATAAATGCTATCCAGATCGTCTCCGACTTCACTTCGGGATTTTCTCAGGAAGGCTCCGGTCCGAAGGTTTTCCTCAACCGTCATATCAGGGAATATTCTTCGGCCTTCCGGCACATGGCTTATACCCATGGCCACAATTTTGTTGGCGGGTAACGTGTCAATACGATGTCCGTCGAAAGTGATTGATCCTGATTTTAGTTTGGCCAAGCCTGAGATTGTACGCAAGGTGGTTGATTTGCCCGCACCGTTGGCACCAATTATGGTTACGACCTGGGCCTTATCGACCTCCATTGAGATGTCTTTCAGGACCTGTACTGAGCCGTAGGAAAGAACCAGGTTATTTAATTCAAGAAGCATTTTTCTGTTTTCCCAGATAAGCTTCAATAACATCAGGATGGTTACGAATTTCCAAAGGTTTGCCTTCGGTAAGGAGTTTGCCGAAATTCATTACGGTTATCCGGTCGCATAGCCCCATAATGGCAGTCATGTCATGTTCAACCAGCAAAAGTGTTATTCCGGTGTCTCGCAATTTGCCCATCAAACCCATCATGGTTTGGGTTTCTTCGGGGTTCATCCCGGTGAATGGTTCATCCAATAGAAGAATTTTTGGCTGAGAAGCCATGGCGACAGCCATCCCCAAAGCCCTTTGGTGACCATGGGACAATTCACCAGCGAGTTGGTCGACAAATGCTTGCAAACCAAAAAATTCGAGTACTTCATTGGCACGTTCAATTGCCTTTGCCCTCGATTGCCTCTCCCGACCCAGGAACGCTGCCGTCAAACTCGGTTTGAACATCATGTGGGTACCAACAAGAACATTGTCCAAAACAGTCAATTCGGCAAAGAGTGTAGAGTGCTGAAAAGTGCGGATTACACCTTTCCTGGCTACATGGTGCATTCTCAACCCGGAAATTTCCTCGTCAAAAAACTTCACGTACCCATGGGTTGGTTTATAAAATCCTGATATAAGGTTGAAGGTCGTGGTTTTGCCAGCACCATTTGGTCCAATCAATCCATGGATATCACCTTCCCTGACTGCAAAGGATAGCCCATCAACAGCCTTGATACCTCCAAACTGCTTACCGAGGTCCGAGACAATCAGGATATCAGACATCTTTGATCCTGCCCCTGAAAACATGCTGTTTCATCAATTCAATTACCTTTTTTACAACATCCTCCAGACCTTTTGGCATAAACAAAACGGAAGCAATCAGTATAAGTCCGTAAACAAGGGGGCGGCCCTGCTCCAATCCAATTTCACGCAGCACAATTTCGTTTAATGCAGTCAGTATTATACACCCGATTATGGGGCCATAAATGGTTGTGGTACCTCCCACAATTGCCCATGTCAGTACAAAAACCATTTGTTCTATGTCAAAAACGTTGGGATTGACGGTACCAATGTAGTGCGCCAATAAGGTACCTGCCAATCCTGCAAAGGTTGCTGAAATTACCAGGGCAAGAGTACGATATGCTCGAACGTTCACACCCGTTGATTCAGCCAGTTTATCCTGCCAGTGAACAGCATGGAAGGTTAGGCCAATCATCGATTTCTCGATTCGCCACAGGATGACAAGACACAGAATCACTATGATCAGGGCAAAATAGTAGTAGTTCACTGGATCAAAAAAATCGATACGTACAAAGCCAAAATCAATATCGGGAAAGGGATCGATTCGCTTAATTCCCTTGGGTCCACCGAAAGGGTCACGAAACCTTTTCCACAGAAGACGGATGATTTCACCAGCTGCAAAGGACCCGATCAGAAAATAGAACCCTTTCATCCTAAACAGTGGAAAACTCAACCCCCAAGCTATAATACCGGCAGTCAGGGCACCTAGAATCATGGAAATGGGTACGGGTACTCCCAGTTCCTTGGTATAAAGGGCTGAACCATAGGCACCGACACCCATCATCACAATATGTCCCAAGGACCATTCACCGGTCAAGGTCAACAATCTGTAGGAAGAAACGACAAGGATATTAATAGTTAAAAATACAAGTATTTCCCGTTGGGAATAGCTCAATCCATGGGGTAGGACAATTAGAACCACTGCCAAAAGCAGGAAAGAGAGCAGGATCAATGGTTGAGGCTTAGACACGATCCTGAGTACCGAACATTCCCGTGGGTTTGATGATCAAAACCATGAGCATAAGGGACAACCCGACAATATCGGCAATTACCCCGTCAACAAAAGTGGTAATTACCGTGTGGATAAAGGCATAGGTGGCCGATGCCAGAACTGCACCTTCGAGTGAACCGATCCCACCCACTATGATGACAATAAACGCCGAGACAATAACCGAATGTCCAATTACCGGGCTGATGGATATAACCGGAGCAGCGACACTTCCCGCCACACCAGCCAGTGCTGCGCCAATAAACAGGGCAATTATGGACACGGTTCGGGTTGATATACCCTGGAGCATGGCAGCCTCCGGGTCCTGCGCACTTGCTCTCAGGGCCCAGCCAAATTTGGTTCGTTTTAGAAAAAGCCATAGTGCAGATAGGCAAACCAGGGCCGAAAGTATTACAAAAAGTCTTTGTACCGGAAGGCGGACCTTTTCAGAAATGACAATCACATCTTGGGTAACCGGAGGTACATGTTCCATCCTGACACCAAAGCCAAGAATTATCAGTGCCTGAATTACCATCAGGAAACCAATGGATGCCACCAAACCGCCCAATGGATTGTCCCTCAACGGGTGAAACATCGTCATTTCCATGACTATGCCGACCAGACCGACAAAAATCAGTCCAATCGCCACAACCAGAAAGAAGGGCATCTGCAAATTGGTATAGAGTGCAACGACAACATACGCCCCAAGCATGAACAACTCTCCATGGGCGAAGTTGATTACTCCCATCACACCGAAAATCAGGACAAGCCCGACAGCGACAAGGGAAAGATATGCAGCTGCAAACAGGGCGTTCAGCCCTGTTTGCAATAAAAGCTCAATCATTTGAGTGAATAACCAAGCCTAACGTGTTTTGGGAACCGTATTATCTCTGATCCCACATGATATTGTATTCGGTAAAATACTTCTTCAGGATTTCACCATGCTCTTCATACCAGCCGGGAATCCATTTGTATTCCTGAATACGGGCCTTGCCATCATTGATGGCAACAACCGGCCAGTTTCCAACCAGTGCCTGATCGATACCGAACAAATCACTGCCCCACCAGTCGGCTGTACCAAAGGCATGTTCGCCCTTACCTGATTCCAGCATTGACGCCAAAACATCACCAGGTTCTATAGAATTTGCCTTTTCGGCAGCCCACTTCCAGAGATCCATAATGGATGCATATTCCCAACTGACGGCACCCCATTCTCCTGGATGCCTGTTGTTGTATTCGGCAAAGAATCCACCTGGATCTTCAAAATTGATGAAATCCTGCTCAAGAGCGGGGTCATCAAAATCCGGGAACTGGAAGATAAACCCTTCCATGAATTCGACTGAGGTCTTCTCAATCATCTGTTGATAAAAATCAGCCGTACATGAAATTACCGTGCCATCATATCCCTGTTGAAAGAGCTGTTCCACAAGCGGATGAACAAACTCGGTATAGCATGTATCAAGGCAGATGATGTCTGTATTGAGCGAAATCATCCGTGAGACAATTGGTGCAAAGTCCGTCGTCGCAGCGTCAAAAAGGATTGGATCCTCATTGGCTATACCAGCAGCCTCGAATGCTGCCAGATAAGTTGCAACCGAAGGAATTCCCAAGGCGTCATCCTGCGCACAAATGACGGCGGATTTCAGATCCGGATAATTTTCGGCCAACCACTGTACTCCTGTCACATTATAGATGGGATGTACCTCCGCAGGCGCGATCAAGGTTGATGTATCGGGACCCAGATCCGATGGCAATAGGGTGGAAAACAGCATGCCGGTACGATCGGCAACAGGTTGTGCTCCTGGCCAGGTGTCACCACCCAGCATCATGACGAATTTGACTCCATCCTCTATAACCAGTTTACTTGCACCTGCCCTTGCCTTTGTTGGGTCGTATTCATTGTCATATCCAATGAACTCAACAGGATGGCTTTCACCATTAATCTGAATACCACCTGCTGCATTGATTCTTTCAGCCCAAATTTGACAACCGTCCAAGCCGGGCTTGCCCCAAGCGGCAACTGGACCCGTCAATGGTGCCAGAAATCCTATCTTGATAGTTTCTCCCGCGGCTAAAGTTATCTTTGGTAAGCCCATAACCATGCCCGCTGAAATCGTAGCGGCCATACGTTTCAAGAACTCACGTTTGGTCTGGCTTGAAAAGTTTTTCATTTTCCATTCCTCCTTTTTGCCAATAAACCTTAACTTTAAATTAATTATTATGAAAAAATTAACGAAATCACTAATAAATAATTAGTTTCATGAATATTTTGTTTGTTTTAGGAAAGAAAAATGGGGAAGCGAATAGCAATTATTGGCGCTGGGCCTTCTGGATTGGCTCAGCTTAGAGCCTTCCAATCGGCCAAAAACAAGGGAGCTGAAATCCCTGAAATTGTTTGTTTTGAAAAACAAGGTGATTGGGGTGGGCTTTGGAACTATTCATGGCGTACGGGAACCGATGAATATGGTGAACAGGTTCATAATTCCATGTATCGCTATCTATGGTCAAATGGACCGAAGGAAGGGTTGGAGTTTGCCGATTATACCTTTGAGGAACACTTTGGAAAAAATATAGCGTCCTATCCACCCAGGGCCGTTCTGTTTGATTACATCAAGGGTCGGGTTGAAAAGGCTGGTGTCAGGGATTTGATACGTTTTCGTACTTCGGTCAGGAGAGTTGAATACTCGGAAGAAGGGGGAAATTTCAGAGTCGTTGCGGAAGATCTTGTTAAAGGTACTGAAACGGATGAGACTTTCGACCATGTAGTAGTAGCCAATGGACACTTCTCGACACCCAACGTACCGGAGTTCGAAGGTTTTGAAACTTTCAACGGTCGTATTTTACATGCTCATGATTTCCGTGATGCACGAGAATTCATTGATCAGGATATTCTGATCATTGGAACCAGCTATTCTGCAGAGGATATTGGCTCACAATGCTGGAAGTATGGTTGCAAGTCAGTGACAGTCAGCCATCGAACGGCACCCATAGGTTTTGACTGGCCCGATAATTGGGAAGAAGTTCCCTTGTTGTCCAAGGTGGAAAAAAAGATTGCAACGTTCAAGGATGGTTCAAGCAAGAAAGTCGATTCGATCATATTATGTACCGGTTATCTTCATCACTTCCCCTTTCTGGAAGAGAGTTTAAGACTGAAAACGGCAAACCGTCTGGCTACTGCCGACCTTTACAAGGGGGTAGTCTGGGCACATAATCCGAAATTGTTCTATCTTGGCATGCAGGATCAATGGTATACCTTCAACATGTTTGATGCCCAGGCTTGGTATGTCAGGGATATTATTTTGGGTCGCATTGAAGTCCCCGACAGGGATCAAATGCTGGCCGATGTCGATGCAAGGGTTGCTGAAGAGGATGCCATAGATGATCCTTACGGTCCAATTGTGTACCAAGGGAATTATGTCCGGGAACTGATCGCAGAAACCGATTATCCAAGTTTTGATGTGGATGCATCCGATCAGGCATTCATCAAGTGGAAAAAACACAAGAAACAGGATATTATGGCCTTCAGGGATAATGGTTATGTATCTCCAATGACCGGAGTGCAGGCACCTCCTCACCATACCAAATGGGTTGAAGCGATGGACGATTCCCTTGAAAGTTATCTTCAAATATAAAACATTACCCAAGTATTATTTCGAGCAAAGGACATTATTTTGGGGAGTTAAAAACCAGTTCAGAATAGAATCAGTCAGGACAAGGTTTCCCCAATCAGGTAATTGGTGTTTTCTTCAATCACTGTTTCGATTGTCTGCATAAAATCTCCCTGGGGTAAACCCAGTTCAATTGGTGGAAGAAATTCCAGGACTGCAACACCGGGCTTTCGTAATATTGCCCTTCTGGGCCAGAAGCATCCAACATTGGTTGCAACTGGAATACAGGGTTTATTAAGCATTTCGTATATGACATAGGCTCCTATCTTGTAAGGCATTTTCTTGTTGGGTGCCACTCTGGTCCCTTGTGGGAATATGACCAATTGACTGTCCTCAGAACGGGAAGTGTTTACCCCCTGTTTCAACTGGTTGATGGCCAGTTTCTTTTTTCCCCTATCAACAACAACACAGCCAATTTTTCTGGCAAAATAACCCACGATAGGTGCGTTTCTGAGCTGTTTCTTCATGACAAAACGGGGCCTAGGCAAGATGCTGCATAAAATCAGGATATCAAAAAAGGATTGGTGCTTGGAACAAACCAGTACTTCGTCTTGAGGTGGAATACCCCTGATTTCCGTTTTCAGACCAACAAGGTGATGGGCAGAAAACCTTACCCAAAGGCAATAGTTTCTAATACCCCTGAAAGTCCACTCCTGGCTGATCAGGGACATTGGAATGTACAACAGCGACATTACTGCCATTACCAAGTACATCTGGAAAATAAATACTAATGATTTGAGCCACTGCATGGTATCACCTGATGATAATGTAATGAAATAATCTTCTTACATTCCAAGAACATCAAATATGTCATACAAACCCGGAGATTGATCCAAGCCCCAAAGCGCCGCTTTCAGGGCACCAGATGAGTAGATCGACCGATCGGTAGCAATATGGGAAAGTACTATTCTTTCACCGTTGCCTGCAAAAATGACATCATGTTCGCCCACGATACTGCCACCCCTGATTGCAGAAAAACCGATGTTACCTCTTTTTCTGGCCCCAACAGCACCGTATCTGGGTTTATCCATGTGGTCCGACAGGTCCACCCTTCTTCCACTGGCTGCAGCTTCCCCAAGCATCAGGGCAGTTCCTGATGGTGCATCCACCTTGTGGTGATGATGGGCTTCGACAATTTCAATATCAAAATCTGCATCAAGCGATGCAGCCACCATTTCGGTTATTTTAACCAGAAGATTGACACCCATGGACATATTGCCGGCCTTGATGATCACTGCCGATTTTGATGATCTCGCGATGCTTTTTTCCTGATTTCGATCAATTCCTGTCGTACCAATAACATGAACAAAATTCAATCTGGATGCCAAATCTGCAATATTTGTGCTCGAACTCGGTGAACTGAAATCAATAACGGCATCAACTTTCCCAAAAGCCTCCTCCGGATCATCAAGAACCATAATCTCATGGGGGTTTTCAGGATTACTTTCAATTAGCAATTTACCTACCCAGGGATGACCAGTCATTTCCGTAACTGCGGATAATTCCATCTTTTCCGAATCGGCAATTGCCTTGATCAGCATTTGTCCCATTCGCCCTGAAGCACCTACAATTCCAATTTTGGGTAAAGAACTCAACTTCAATCCTCCCTCAAATACTTTATTTTTACTATTCTAAACTATATACCATTTTTGTTTTCCTTGGTTTAAAGGTAAATGGGGTGAACTATGGTTAAATCAACAAAGGGATTGGGCGGACTAACACAACGTCAATTGCGAGTTGGCGAATTGGTACGTCGGGGATTGGCAGAAATCCTCTTCCAGTGGGATTCCTATGACGAAAACATGGCAGGTGTTTCCATTACGGTTGGGGAGGTCAGGATGTCTCCGGATCTGAAAAAAGCAACTGTCTTTGTATCGCCCCTTGGAGGTCAATTCATGGAGGAAACGGTTACCGTCCTTAATGAAAACAGGCGGGAAATCAGGCAACAGCTGAATAAAAAACTAACCCTGAAGTTTTCACCCAGTTTGCACTTTGTACCCGATCCGCTTTATGATCAAATGGACAATACAAGAAGGTTGTTTAATCTCGAAGAAGTTAAACGGGATCTTTGATTGCGATAGGTTTCGACTTCATGCCAGCGAGTCAACATTCCAACAAAAAGATTTCCGGATGGCTTGCAGTAAACAAACCTCCCGGAATCTCTTCAACCAGCGTGGTCAATCTTGCCAAGCGGGTCTTTAAATCCAAAAAGGCAGGTCATGCAGGTACTCTGGACAAACCGGCAAGTGGTTTACTTGCAATTGCCTTTGGTGAAGCTACCAAAACCATTCCTTTTATTACAGATTCATTCAAGGGGTATCGATTTGTGGTTAACCTTGGAGCCTCTACGGATACCGATGATGCTACTGGAACAATCATTGATCAAACAGGCATAATCCCATCCGAACAGCAAATTCTTGAGGGATTGGAAGAATTTAAAGGTGTTATCCTGCAAACTCCTCCCCGATATTCCTCGGTAAAGATAGATGGCCAGCGAGCTTACCAATTGGCAGTCAAGGGTAAGGAGGTAGAGATCAAACCACGACCACTTACGGTCCGAAGGCTTGAATTCAAGGGCTGGGTTTCTGAGAACCAGATTGAACTTGAAATGGATTGCGGCAAGGGTGGTTATGTCCGTGCAATTGCCCGTGATCTAGGTGCAAACTTGGGGTGTCTTGCTCATGTGGATAACCTGACCAGACTTTGGTCTGGGCCATTTGACATTTCGGACTCCCTACCCTTTGCCAAACTGACCGAAACAACTCCCGATACCCAACTGCTTGATTGGCTACTTCCCTTGGAATTAGGTTTCCATACCCTGCCGGAAATAACTTGCAGCCTTTCACAAGCGAATGGCATCAGAAATGGAATGCCGGCCTCATTTCCTGACTCACTGATTAAAGATAACTCTGAGGTTTGGGTTTCCTGGAACAACTGTGCTATTGCCTGGGGCCATATTGTTGATCATGTCTTTAACCCCAAAAGAATTATTCTTCAGGACTGATCAGAAGATACAAAGTCCATTTTCAAAACAATGGACAATATGGCTTTTTTGCTGTAATTATTTCACTTGCAATAAAGCACCCAAGTTTTGGAATTGGCTTTGAAACCAGAAATACTGGCGTGGTGCGATTTCAGGTTCGGCAAGAAAATTCCACCGTTTGGACCAAGGCTAGCTGTTGGAAGTGCTTTCCTTAATCCGGATTCTCTTCCTGGCTTTTTGGGAGAGAACATATGAATGAATCACCAAATAAAAACTTAGTTGCCACCGAAGGAATTATGAAAGGGCTGCATACCGGGATGGGGATCGCTGCCAAAGCCATGGTCGTCTGCTTTGTGGTATTTACAATTCTCAATGTCGAATTTGCCAACAGCATATATTCGGCAATAAGGGGGTGGATTGAAGCAACCCTGAGTTGGTATTACATCCTTGTAGCTATCGTGATATTTCTGGTCTGCATCTACCTGATGTGTTCCAAATATGGATCAATACGTCTGGGAGACGACAATTCCAAGCCTGAATTCAGCAACTTTTCATGGTTCGCCATGCTATTTTCTGCTGGAGTTGGCATAGGTATCCTGTTTTTTGGAGTAGCTGAACCCGTTTTCTACTTCGATAATTCAGGCGGATTTGGTTATCCGAATAATCCTCATGCGGATGCTGCAGGTGTCACCGAACTGGATCAGCAAAGAGCTGTCTTCGCCATGCGTACCACCTATTTCCACTGGGGTTTCCACGGATGGGCAATTTACGTATTAATCGGGCTTTGTCTGGCTTATTTCGGGTTTAGGAAAAAACTGCCCTTGACACTTCGCTCGGCACTTTATCCAATCATAGGAGACAAGATTTATGGTCCAATAGGTCATGCCGTAGACCTTTTGGCCGTATTTGGAACCGTATTCGGGGTAGCAACCTCATTGGGGCTTGGTGTCAACCAGATGGCAACCGGACTTAATGTTCTATTTGGAGTAGATCCCGGTTTGGGAACACAAATCATACTCATTGTCGTTATTTCAATCGTTGCCACCTTTTCTGCCGTTTCAGGTGTTGGAAATGGAATTCGGATAATTTCGGAATGGAACATCTGGCTTTCGGTGGTACTGTTGGCCTTCTTCCTGTTCTGGGGTCCAACACAATGGTTGATGGGTTTCTTTGTAACTTCCCTTGGTGATTATCTCTGGAACGTGCTACCAATGGGTTTCTGGACAGCGGGAACTGAGGAGAACATTGACTGGCAGGGTGGCTGGACCATCTTCTATTGGGGGTGGTGGATTTCATGGGCCCCTTTTGTGGGCATGTTCATAGCCAGAATAAGCCGTGGTAGAACGATCAGGGAATTCATGGTTGGCGTCTTGTTTGTACCGACGACAATTGCCTTCTTCTGGCTTTGCATGTTTGGAGGCAATGCCATTTACATGGAATTGTATGCCGAAGGTGGAGTTGGTACCGCTGGTATCATCGATATCGTCATGAGCTGGAATTTACCGGGAGCGCTTTATGGTGCGATTGGAAATTTGACAACAATCTCAGCCTTGAATTGGGCCATGTCAGCTCTGGCAACCCTGTTGTTGGCAACCTGGTTCATAACCTCATCGGATTCCGGTACCCTGGTTATTACCACCATGCTGTCCATGGGGGATGACAATCCGCCACAAAGGTTCAGGATCGTCTGGGGTCTTGGTGAAGGCTTTGTGGCAGCAGTCCTCTTGATGGCAGGTGGATTGGGTGCGCTACAGACTGCATCCATCGCAGCGGCATTGCCAATTTCGGTTATCATGATCTTCATGGCTTGGGGGCTTGTGAAATCGCTTTCCGAGGATCCAAGTGCCGTCAGCAGCACGCCAATGGCGGAACCTGAAACGTCTTAGCAAGACAATCGGGTTGACAAAAAATTAACCCGAAAGGACTTGAATGAGTCCTTTCGGGTTGGACTCCCGACTTTGCAACAGTGGTTAAGGAATTCGACCGCTTGTAGTGGGCGGGAAAACTTAGATCCTGTTCCTTTTGAGTAGCATATATTCTGAGGTCAATTGTTCTTCAGACACCAACCCTAGTGAGACTTGTGTCCCAAGATGACATTGGGAGAAGACATCACGAATTGTTCGTTGGTTGTTTCACCCTACACCGTTCATGAATAGACTGGTAATCGAAGTTGGGTTCTAAAGTAGAACTAGATGGACTTCCGCTGAATTGCACTGATTTCTGATGCTATATCCTTGGTCTCTTCGTAGAGCTTTATAAAATGCGGATACGCTTCATCATAAACTTTCTTCGGATTTGGGTAAATTGTTTTGTCGAAGGGATTCCAATCAAAGATATCCTCTTTTTTGACGTTGCCAAGGGCAAGGGCAGCAAGGAAGGCATCCCCGTAAGAAGCTCCAAGGGAATGCTTGCAAATGTGTTGTTCAATGTTACTCATATCAGAATTAGACTGAAGCCAAATTTTGTTTTTTGTTCCTCCTCCAACAGCAAAAACCTTTTTTGGGAAAGCGTCAACTTCTCTGTAAGTATCCAAAATGCGCCGTGTACCAGCAGAAATTCCTTCCAGCAAAGCTCTGAACAGATCACCCCGTGTGTGAGTTAAATTGAGGCCAAAATAAATCCCTCGTGCATCCGGATTGTGAATTGGAGTGAGGCCTCCAGAGAAATAGGGAATAAAAACCAAACCATTTGCTCCATCTGGAGAGAGGGAAGCTTCAGCCATCAATTGTTGGAAAATGTTATCGGAAGATAATTCCTTGGCAAAATTATCCTTGAACCAATGTGTGAGTGTCCCAGCCGTTGAAACACCAGCCATTATCGCAAACTGATTAGCGAATAACCAAGGTGCATACCATAGCCTGGGGTCAGATTTTTGATGCTGATCAAGCTCAATTATAAAAATTGTTGAGCCATACATCATCATCATGTCTCCATTATCCCTAACTCCAATACTTACTGCTTCAGCAGCAGCATCTATCGTTCCACAGGTAACAGGTGTACCAACACTTAATCCGGTTTCCTCGGCAGCTTTTGAAGTAATCGTACCAACAAAATCAGTCGACCAAGCCAATTTGGGAAGTAACTCCATCGGAAGTTCCGGGGAGAGCTTATCTGTCCAATTCAAAAGATTTATGTCGTACCAGGGTGCAAAGTTTACAGCTGTAAAGTGATCTATGACATATTCTCCAGTTAGCTTGTAGACAATGTAACTGGTAGATGTAAGTATTTGGGAAGTAAGACTCCAAAGATCTGGATATGTTTGCTTGAACCATAGGATCTTTGGTCCCACAGACTGTGATGTAAGTGCATTGCCACAAAGTTCAAAAATATTATCTTTGCCAATTTTTTGGTTCAGTTCTTCAATCTGTAAGGAAGCCCGAGTGTCAACTCCATACAGAATTCCATTGATCAGGGGATGGCATTCTTTATCTACGGGGAGCATACAAGGTCCTATGGCTGAAGTCGCCACAGCTTTTATGTCATTTGGAGATATCTTGGATTCCCTGATTAGAGTGTTTGCAACAAAGACAAAGTCCCCCCACCAATCTGCTTGCGGCCTGTGCTCAGCCCAGCCCGGTTTTGGAGTAATGAGTTTGTGGGGTCTTGATGAAGATGCAACAACCCTGCCATTAGAATCGGCGATGACGCCTTTGGTTTCGTACGTTCCTATATCAATTCCTAGTGTGTAATCCATAAACTTAACAGAAAATAACTAACCCATCGAGATTTGCCTTATGGGCGATTGTAAGGAATCTGGAGTTGATTCCAAATATCTAATTTAGGGGACTTATATACATGAGTAACATTCATTACCCGATGTATTGATTTTACGGTTCACAGGATGGTCAACACCGGTTCCTCCCCGTACAGAAGCCCCAATCCCGAAGGCCATGATATTCAATGCCGCATTGACATCGGCATTTCCTGCATATCCACAAGACACGCATTTGAACAAAGCCTGTGATCTGCGGCTGCCGGAATCCCTGACACCGCACACATGGCAGGTTTGTGAAGTATGGTGTGGTGCCACGGCAACCACGCTTTTCACCTTGTAGGAAAGCATTTGATGAAGTTGATGCCATCCTGTCTTCAAAATCCCCCTGTTCAATCCCGCTTTACGTCCTACATTTGAACCGGGGTTCTCGATTGTTCCCTTCGCTGATTTCGTCATGTTTTTGATTTGAAGGTTTTCAACATATACCGTATCTGTCTTCATGGAAATTCGTTTGCTGATGTGATGAAGACGATTCCTTCTGCGATTGGCCATTTTTCTCCTGACCCTTGCCAGATGGTTTTTTGCCTTCAATCGTCTGTTGGAACCCTTTTTCCCTCTCGACAACCTTCGTTGAAGAAAGTTTGCCCTCTCCTCAAGTTTCCTGCAGGATGACAAATCATGACGAACTCCATCACTGTCGGTAACCTGGGCAACATTCATGTCCAGTCCCAATGAGATTCCATTATCGGTTTTTTCAGGTGATTCAATCTTGAAGCAGATTATTGCATACCATTTGGCTCCAACCCTTTTCAGTGTTGCTGATACGGGTAAGCCATCAGGGTGGGGATTGCCGCCTTTTCTGTGAACCACCATCCTGCCGAAGCCGGGAATGTGAATCCTTCCCCGTGATACCTTCACGCCGGAAACAATATCGAAACTGTGCCAGTAGTACTTGCCCTTGAAGCGAAAGCGACCGGGTTTCTTCCCTGTCCCGACACGACTGAAAAAACCCTTGTAGGCGTCATCAACCCTTTTCAGGGTTCCCCGTTGAATGACTACGGAAGTTTCCTTCATGCCGGGGATGTCCTTTCGACACTCGGTAAGCTCCTTGCATTGGTCGAAAAAGGTGATTGTCTTCTGTTTTCTTTCCCAGGCCAGGATACGATGTTCAAGAGCATCATTATAGAGGTGCCTCTGGGACTCAAGTGTC